>KZ478084.1 GCA_002837195.1 Enterobacterales bacterium CwR94 | reverse complement strand
CCTTCGCGGATTGCGAAACGCAGACCATCGTCCATGGCGATTGGTTTGATCAGCTCAACAACCAGTTTGATGTTATCGCCTGGCATTACCATCTCAACGCCTTCTGGCAGTTCGATGGTACCGGTCACGTCAGTTGTACGGAAGTAGAACTGTGGACGGTAGCCTTTGAAGAATGGGCTATGACGGCCACCTTCGTCTTTAGACAGGATATACACTTCTGATTCGAATTTGGTGTGTGGCTTGATGGTGCCTGGCTTAGCCAGTACCTGGCCGCGCTCAACGTCATCACGCTTGGTACCACGCAGCAGAACACCACAGTTCTCGCCCGCACGACCTTCGTCCAGCAGCTTACGGAACATTTCAACGCCGGTACAAGTTGTTTTCACGGTGTCTTTCAGACCCACGATCTCAACTTCTTCACCCACTTTAACGATACCGCGCTCTACACGACCGGTTACTACAGTACCACGACCGGAGATGGAGAATACGTCTTCGATTGGCAGCAGGAATGGCTTATCAATCGCACGCTCTGGCTCTGGGATGTAGCTATCCAGGTGACCAGCCAGTTCGATGATTTTCGCTTCCCACTCTGCGTCGCCTTCCAGCGCTTTCAGTGCAGAACCGTGAACGATTGGCGTATCGTCGCCTGGGAAATCGTACTGAGACAGCAGGTCACGCACTTCCATCTCAACCAGTTCCAGCAGCTCTTCATCATCAACCATGTCACATTTGTTCATGAATACGATGATGTAAGGAACGCCAACCTGACGACCCAGCAGGATGTGCTCACGGGTCTGAGGCATTGGGCCATCAGTTGCAGCAACAACCAGAATTGCACCGTCCATCTGCGCAGCACCGGTGATCATGTTTTTCACATAGTCGGCGTGGCCTGGGCAGTCAACGTGCGCATAGTGGCGAGTCGGGGTGTCATATTCAACGTGAGACGTGTTGATGGTGATACCACGCGCTTTTTCTTCTGGTGCGTTATCGATCTGGTCGAATGCACGAGCAGAACCGCCGTAGGTTTTAGCCAGAACGGTGGTGATTGCAGCGGTCAGGGTAGTTTTACCGTGGTCAACGTGGCCGATAGTACCTACGTTAACGTGGGGTTTTGTACGTTC
>KZ478083.1 GCA_002837195.1 Enterobacterales bacterium CwR94 | reverse complement strand
TGATCCTCCCCACCATTAGTGGACACGCGACTAAGTGAGTAAACTCTCAACCAGAGGTGACTCACATGACTAAATCAACGTTAACCAGTAACAAGCCCCGCAAGCAGTATTCGCCTGAATTTCGCGATGAAGCGCTCAAACTCGCTGAACGCATCGGTGTGGCCGCCGCCGCTCGCCAGCTCAGCCTGTATGAGTCGCAGATTTATGCCTGGCGCACTAAACAACAGCAACTAAAAAACTCGACAGAGCGCGAAACCGAGCTGGCCACTGAAAATGCCCGCCTTAAACGACAGCTGGCGGAGCGGGACGAGGAGCTGGCCATTCTCCAAAAGGCCGCGACATACTTCGCGAAGCGCCTGAAATGAAGTATGTCTTTATCGAAAAACATCAGGCTGAGTTCAGCATTAAAGCGATGTGCCGGGTGCTGCAGGTTGCCCGCAGCGGCTGGTATGTCTGGAATCAGCGGCGTCTGAGGCTAAATCCACGCCAGCAGTTCCGCCTGAGTTGCGACAGCGCGGTGCACGAGGCTTTTCACCGGGCAAAACAACGCTACGGTGCACCGCGACTGGCGGATGAACTGCCGGAATACAACATCAAAACCATCGCCGCCAGCCTGCGTCGTCAGGGCCTTCGGGCAAAAGCAGCACGTAAGTTCAGGCCGGTCAGTTACCGTGAGCACGACTTGCCTGTGTCAGAAAACCTGCTGAAGCAGGATTTTTACGCCAGTGGAGCGAACCAGAAGTGGGTGGGCGATATCACGTACCTTCGCACTGATGAAGGCTGGCTGTATCTGGCGGTGGTGATTGACCTGTGGTCTCGTGCCGTTATTGGCTGGTCGATGTCGCCGCGAATGACTGCACGGCTGACGTGCGATGCGCTACAGATGGCACTGTGGCGACGTAAACGCCCGAAAAATGTCATCGTGCATACTGACCGCGGTGGCCAGTACTGTTCAGCAGATTATCAGGCATTACTGAAACGACATAGCCTGCACGGCAGCATGAGCGGAAAAGGGTGTTGCTACGATAATGCGTGCGCGGAGAGCTTCTTCCACTCACTGAAAGTCGAATGCATCCACGGGGAACGCTTTATCAGCCGGGAAATAATGCGGACGACGGTATTTAATTATATTGAGTGCGATTACAATCGCTGGCGTCGTCACAGTGCCTGTGGCGGTCTTAGCCCAGAACAATTTGAAAAACAGAACCTCGCTTAGGGCTGTGTCCACATTACGTGGGTAAGATCA
>KZ478082.1 GCA_002837195.1 Enterobacterales bacterium CwR94 | reverse complement strand
GGCCTATTAGAGAAAATATTTCTTCTGCAAGTTTGCAGGTGGTATTTTTATAAGCCTGATAAGCACACCATGCTATTGCCCCTGCAAGTAACTGAGAGACGCAATAACAAATAAACAATGAAATAAAGTAGCCTTTATCAAATGAAAAATCATCATCTGAAAAATTTATTATAAAAAATAAAAATAATATTATAAAAACCAGCATAAACATAAGTTTAATTCTGAGCCAGAGTTTAGCACGCCGCCCCCAGGCACATCCTGGACATACTGAAATAATGCGCTCTCTGGGCAATGTAATTGCATAAACCTCATAATGATCTTCCTGCCAGTCAGCAATTACCTCCACTTCGTCCCCGGCTTTTAAACGTGTAAGCCCTACCCAGCCGCGAAACGGTTTACCATTAATCATCCCCTGCACATACTCAGCCAGGCTCTTGGCATCATCCTCAGAAACCAGGGCACCCGCAGTCGCTGAATTACCAAGCAGCGTCAATATTGCGGCTCCCCCCACCCTTTGGCTCTCTGTGAGCTGGGGTTGTTGAAAGGTGCGGTAACGGTCGGCATCAAAGCACTCTTCATAACTTTCGCTGGAAAATGCCTCCAGCACACCGCTGATTTTTTCCAGTGGGCCATAAGGCGGTAATACCGGACGCGGCGGCAGTTCACGGTCCCACTCACTGCCATTATTACGGGCAATCTCCTGGGCGGTACGCAATGCCTGTAGATCTTCTGCCTGGGTGAAACGACTCCCGCTTCTAATGGGTTTCCTTATTGTCATGTAATGTCCTTATCAACATTCCCTAAATCATTGCATTCCTTACCAAATCTATTTACTTAGTAGTAAAACCAGTATTCCGTATCATACATAAATTTATCAGAGGGATATTTCTCACCTGTTTTATCATCAGGGTTTATCCACTTACCTTCTTTCTTTAAAGCACGTTCTCGCCGTCGAGTTATCTTATTGAGGCTGACATTTTTAGGTGATGGAATCCCCATCAGAGTAAATATTTCCTCTGCAAGTTTACAGGTTGTATTTTTGTAAGCTTGATAAGCACACCATGCCATCGCTCCTGCAAGTAAATGTGAGACACAATAACAAATAAAAAATGAAGTAAAGAAACCTTTATCAAAAGAAAAATCATCATCTAAAAAGTTTACTATAGAAAATGAAAGCAATATTATAAAAACCAACACAAACATGTATTTAACTCTAAGCCAGAGTTTAGCACTCCGCCCCCAAGCACACCTTGGACACACTGATATAATACGCTCTTGGGGGAGTGCTATGGCATACACCTCATAATGGTCTTCCTGCCAGTCAGCAATTAACTCCACTTCGTCCCCGACTTTTAAGCGCGTAAGCCCCACCCAGCCGCGAAATGGTGTGCCATTAATCATCCCCTGTACATACTCTGCCGGATCCTTCTGATCTTCATCAGAAACCAGGGCACCGGCAGTCGCTGAATTGCCAA
>KZ478081.1 GCA_002837195.1 Enterobacterales bacterium CwR94 | reverse complement strand
ACCGTCCCGGCTGGATACGTGCTGGATTATTTTTTCCAGTCTACGCAAGACGGTTACGTACCCCAGCGCAGAAAAATAACTGTGAACGGGGGTAATGCAAGTATTAGCGCAGTAGGCAATAGCGACTGGAGCGCAAATACAAGCCCTGCTAATTCGGGAACATATCTTTTCTACTTCAGGATACCGTAATGGCTTTTGGTGCATTGTTAACTGACCCGGCAGGAAATCCCTTTTATATTGATGGAACGCTGCCGCTCAGACTCATTGATAAGAGAACCGGTAATGCTGGTGACGCCGGTTCTGTCTTCATACCTCTGCACACTGATGATTCTGTTGTGCGATATATATTTTGTCACTCAAACACAAGCGACAGCTATTTCTTTTATTCGAAGCATCCGACCAATGGCAACTGGGGGGTGTTTATGTACTCTAATTCACGCCCTCAGTGCACAGTCTACGTGTTTGGATACCAGTATGAGACCAACATACCAAAGTGGGGCGTGGCGTTTTGGGATGCGCAGGGACGATGTGTAATCACAAATGAGACACAGGTACTCGGTGGCATTACGCCACTTGGTGTTGAAGGCTCAGATAGCGCTGGATATTTGATTGACTCTACCAGGCCGGGAAAATGGGCAATATCGCCAGTGGTTACCGGCTTAATCACGGGAGTTATAAATTCAGGCGGTACGCGTCCGTTTGCTTCGACGTTCTACGGCAACGCATTCTACAACGGCTCAACGACAAGGATTCACTGCAACGGCAGCGGCGGAAGGCCAGGAGACGGGGTAACAAACGTTGTTTACTCAAACCACAAAAACCGCATCTTTGCCGTTGATGTTAGCCAATATTAGTAAAATCGATCGTTTCGATCTTTTTTGTGATTTGTACATATAAACGACTGGCCCTATAACGGTGTCAACAACACCAGGGGAACATTATGCGTGCAATTATTGTACTTTCCGTGCTCGCTTTGAGTGCCTGCCAGTCATTACCACCGCAGCAATGCACGGCCACCGCGCTGATTGGAAATCAGGAAACTACTGTGCTGATTTACGGCATTAAAACTGAAGCTAATCAGACCAAATATTACGCGGGTAATCCATTCGGTTGGAAATGGGTGTCAAAGAATAACTTCACCTCATCTACCTGCGATAAATAAATTTATCAATCACAAAGAACCTGCTTCGGCAGGTTTTTTTTCGTCTGGAGAAAAGTTATGCCAATTGGCACCATTGCACTTACGAATAATTCCCCCAATGTGGTTGGCACGGGCACCACGTTTAATAACGACTTAAAAGTAAACGATTATATTGTTGTCGTGGTGGGCCAGATTGCATACCAGGTTGCGGTGAAATCTGTTAACTCCAACACTTCGGCCACGCTGGTGCTCAATTACGATGGGCCAACAGCTTCCGGTCTGGCGTGGAATCCGGTGTCACCGGCGACGCTCGGCGTTCTCTCGCAATCAGCGGCGGCAGATACTGCCAGGGCATTTCGTCAGCATCAGAGATGGGCAGAGAATTGGCAGAAGCTGTTAACGACAAACGGCCCGGTAACCATCAACAATTCAGACGGCAGCAGCACAAATGGCATTGGCTGGCCCGCGCTTGATGCAAGTAAAGCTAACAAAACCGACTTAGACGCTCTTGCACTCAGAACTGGAACAATAGAAACAAGGACTGCTGCCTTGGGGTCAAACACGCCCCCCAACGGTGCCACTAATGCGAATGACATACTAACAACAGGATTTTTTACCGGTGCAGGTGACTCAGGAACAAACTATTACACCCCGTATAATGGACTGTTATGTTTCATGCGCGGTGAACCGCGTGGCAGTCAAATTCAAACAGATTTGGCGAATGGAAGAATTGCATCACGAACAAGGAACAATAGCGCCTGGGGTAACTGGATGGTTCCCATGTATGCAGGCGATTTTGGAATAGGGACGCCAGCGGTAAATACACCTGTCGACTTTAGTGCTGCTTTCATTTCGAGTGCAAACTCAAATGGATGGGCACCAGCGGGAGGGGCAGGGCTCCAGTCAAGTTATGCAAATTCACGCTGCTCCCAACTCTGGATAGATACAGCCCAGCGTTTGCACGTCAGATTCAACATGTCTTCAAGCCCGTTAGCGAGTCTTGCCACATCACCATGGGTTACGATGTGGAGCTCAGGGAATACAACGGTAGACGCATCTGGATTTATCAAAAGAGCCTCACCTGTCGTTAAATTATTTAATGATGGTAATTTTGAAAAAAATGAAGAATCAGAAGGCGCAACAGTAATTCGGGAAGGCGTCGGGGTTTATCGCATT
>KZ478080.1:1902-4992 GCA_002837195.1 Enterobacterales bacterium CwR94 | reverse complement strand
TCTCTCTGAACGCCTCTGGCGTTGTAAGGTTAAGCCTCACGGGTCATTAGTACCGGTTAGCTCAACGCATCGCTGCGCTTACACACCCGGCCTATCAACGTCGTCGTCTTCAACGTCCCTTCAGGACTCTCAAGGAGTCAGGGAGAACTCATCTCGGGGCAAGTTTCGTGCTTAGATGCTTTCAGCACTTATCTTTTCCGCACTTAGCTACCGGGCAATGCCATTGGCATGACAACCCGAACACCAGTGGTGCGTTCACTCCGGTCCTCTCGTACTAGGAGCAACCCCCCTCAATTCTCCAGCGCCCACGGCAGATAGGGACCGAACTGTCTCACGACGTTCTAAACCCAGCTCGCGTACCACTTTAAACGGCGAACAGCCGTACCCTTGGGACCTACTTCAGCCCCAGGATGTGATGAGCCGACATCGAGGTGCCAAACACCGCCGTCGATATGAACTCTTGGGCGGTATCAGCCTGTTATCCCCGGAGTACCTTTTATCCGTTGAGCGATGGCCCTTCCATTCAGAACCACCGGATCACTAAGACCTGCTTTCGCACCTGCTCGAGCCGTCACTCTCGCAGTCAAGCTAGCTTATGCCTTTGCACTAACCTCACGATGTCCGACCGTGATTAGCTAACCTTCGTGCTCCTCCGTTACTCTTTGGGAGGAGACCGCCCCAGTCAAACTACCCACCAGACACTGTCCGCAACCCGGATTACGGGTCTACGTTAGAACATCAAACATTAAAGGGTGGTATTTCAAGGTTGGCTCCACGCAGACTGGCGTCCACGCTTCAAAGCCTCCCACCTATCCTACACATCAAGGCTCAATGTTCAGTGTCAAGCTATAGTAAAGGTTCACGGGGTCTTTCCGTCTTGCCGCGGGTACACTGCATCTTCACAGCGAGTTCAATTTCACTGAGTCTCGGGTGGAGACAGCCTGGCCATCATTACGCCATTCGTGCAGGTCGGAACTTACCCGACAAGGAATTTCGCTACCTTAGGACCGTTATAGTTACGGCCGCCGTTTACCGGGGCTTCGATCAAGAGCTTCTCCTTGCGGATAACCCCATCAATTAACCTTCCGGCACCGGGCAGGCGTCACACCGTATACGTCCACTTTCGTGTTTGCACAGTGCTGTGTTTTTAATAAACAGTTGCAGCCAGCTGGTATCTTCGACTGGCTTCGGCTCCGGGAGCAAGTCCCTTCACCTACGCGCCAGCGTGCCTTCTCCCGAAGTTACGGCACCATTTTGCCTAGTTCCTTCACCCGAGTTCTCTCAAGCGCCTTGGTATTCTCTACCTGACCACCTGTGTCGGTTTGGGGTACGATTCGATGTTACCTGGAGCTTAGAGGCTTTTCCTGGAAGCAGGGCATCAGTTACTTCACCACCGTAGTGGCTCGTCGTCACGCCTCAGCGTTAATAAGAATCCGGATTTACCTGGACCCTCCGCCTACACGCTTAAACCGGGACAACCGTCGCCCGGATAACCTAGCCTTCTCCGTCCCCCCTTCGCAGTAACACCGAGTACGGGAATATTAACCCGTTTCCCATCGACTACGCCTTTCGGCCTCGCCTTAGGGGTCGACTCACCCTGCCCCGATTAACGTTGGACAGGAACCCTTGGTCTTCCGGCGAGCGGGCTTTTCACCCGCTTTATCGTTACTTATGTCAGCATTCGCACTTCTGATACCTCCAGCAAACCTCACAGTTCACCTTCAACGGCTTACAGAACGCTCCCCTACCCAACAACGCATAAGCGTCGCTGCCGCAGCTTCGGTGCATGGTTTAGCCCCGTTACATCTTCCGCGCAGGCCGACTCGACCAGTGAGCTATTACGCTTTCTTTAAATGATGGCTGCTTCTAAGCCAACATCCTGGCTGTCTGTGCCTTCCCACATCGTTTCCCACTTAACCATGACTTTGGGACCTTAGCTGGCGGTCTGGGTTGTTTCCCTCTTCACGACGGACGTTAGCACCCGCCGTGTGTCTCCCGTGATAACATTCTTCGGTATTCGCAGTTTGCATCGGGTTGGTAAGCCGGGATGGCCCCCTAGCCGAAACAGTGCTCTACCCCCGAAGATGAGTTCACGAGGCGCTACCTAAATAGCTTTCGGGGAGAACCAGCTATCTCCCGGTTTGATTGGCCTTTCACCCCCAGCCACAAGTCATCCGCTAATTTTTCAACATTAGTCGGTTCGGTCCTCCAGTTAGTGTTACCCAACCTTCAACCTGCCCATGGCTAGATCACCGGGTTTCGGGTCTATACCCTGCAACTTAACGCCCAGTTAAGACTCGGTTTCCCTGCGGCTCCCCTATACGGTTAACCTTGCTACAGAATATAAGTCGCTGACCCATTATACAAAAGGTACGCAGTCACCCCATAAAAGAGGCTCCCACTGCTTGTACGTACACGGTTTCAGGTTCTGTTTCACTCCCCTCGCCGGGGTTCTTTTCGCCTTTCCCTCACGGTACTGGTTCACTATCGGTCAGTCAGGAGTATTTAGCCTTGGAGGATGGTCCCCCCATCTTCAGACAGGATATCACGTGTCCCGCCCTACTCATCGAGTTCACAGCGAATGCATTTTTGTGTACGGGACTATCACCCTGTACCGTCGGACTTTCCAGACCGTTCCACTAACACACTCGCTGATTCAGACTCTGGGCTGCTCCCCGTTCGCTCGCCGCTACTGGGGGAATCTCGGTTGATTTCTTTTCCTCGGGGTACTTAGATGTTTCAGTTCCCCCGGTTCGCCTCGTTAACCTATGTATTCAGTTAACGATAGTGCAACGAATTGCACTGGGTTTCCCCATTCGGACATCGTCGGCTGTAGCGGTTCATATCACCTTACCGACGCTTTTCGCAGATTAGCACGTCCTTCATCGCCTCTGACTGCCAGGGCATCCACCGTGTACGCTTAGTCGCTTAACCTCACAACCCACAGGCGTCCTGTGAATCGTGAAAATTTGAGAGACTCGAACGCATCGCTTGCCTGTTCTTATTTACGGAGAACAGACGCAACGCGTCGTTTCAATTTTCAGCTTGTTCCGGATTGTTAAAGAGCAAATATCTCAAACGTGACGTTGC
>KZ478079.1 GCA_002837195.1 Enterobacterales bacterium CwR94 | reverse complement strand
TACCGTGGTCAACGTGGCCGATAGTACCTACGTTAACGTGGGGTTTTGTACGTTCAAATTTTTCTTTAGCCATCACTAGTCCCTCTAAGACTCGGATATAACGGAGATATCGTCACATCAACCAGGGATAAACCTGATTGTTAAAATTTTACAGAGAGAGAATCAGGGAGGAGATATAAGAAGTGGTGCTGATACCCAGATTCGAACTGGGGACCTCACCCTTACCAAGGGTGTGCTCTACCAACTGAGCCATATCAGCACATCTGGAGCGGGCAGCGGGAATCGAACCCGCATCATCAGCTTGGAAGGCTGAGGTAATAGCCATTATACGATGCCCGCAACCTGGAACTCGGCTACCTGCTCTTTCTGTAGCTTAAGGTCGATAAGAACAAACTTATCTGATTTCAACTTCAAAAGTTAAAGCTGAAATGGTGGTGGGAGAAGGATTCGAACCTTCGAAGTCTGTGACGGCAGATTTACAGTCTGCTCCCTTTGGCCGCTCGGGAATCCCACCGGGGGTACTTGATGGTGCCGGCTACCGGAATCGAACTGGTGACCTACTGATTACAAGTCAGTTGCTCTACCAACTGAGCTAAGCCGGCATCAAGTGGTGCGCATTCTAGGAAGACCTGCGTCGTGATGCAACAATTAATTTTCGAATTTCGTTCTTACGCTCACTATTTGTGCAAAACATCGCAAAGACGCCGTTTTTTGGAGAAAAAAAAACCAATTTTACGTGCTTTGAGCGGATAATTTGCCACGCTATTCGGCCATCATCCTATAGCCCCGCGCACATGCTATGCGCCAAAATGATGCATCATCCTCTGCAAAGTCATTTGTTCGCACAATTAATGCGCAGTCAGGGTGTGTTGTACCTCACGGCACTCCGCCTGTGGAAGCCATAAACGACATGGATCGCTTTTTGCAATGCTTATGGCGGACACAGTGAGGAGGAACCGATATGAAAATCGTAATGTTGAATGCCGCTACCCTCCCCGTTTATCGCGGTGACCTGGCGCATTTATTATGTAATGCCACCGGCTATCCACATCCACCGAGGCAGGAAGAGGCTGAAGGGTATTTTCACAGCCTACGCGCCAGCATGGCAAAGGGCGAACGTCTGCTGTGGATTGCCCGCGATGAAGAAGGCGTTGTGGGCAGTGTGCAATTGAAACTGCCACTGTTTCATGAGGGGCAAAATCGCGCGGAGATTCAGCGCTTGCTGGTTCATCAGCGCGCCCGGCGGCGTGGCGTCGGTAAACGTCTCCTCGCTGAACTTGAACGTACCGCACAATCCAATCAGCGAGGTGTGCTGTGCCTGCACCTCATTGCTGGCTCTCCCGCAGAGGCGTTCTATCGCGCGCAGGGATATCGCTGTTTAGGAGAGTTGCCTGACTACGCCACCACCTCTGACGGACACTGCCATGCAGCAATGTTTTACTACAAACGGCTGTTTATTGCGGCGGGGACATTACGTGCAATAGCCAGCTGACTTTTTTCTGAAATTTGCAGGCGCGGTTACGAATGCGCCTGCCATCACACATTTTTCCTTCTTATTCACGTAACTCTGGTGATACCCTCCTGCCCATTGTTTTTGCACAGGTCAGTTACTGGTGCGCAAAGAGCACCGTGGCTGCTTGAACGGACGTTGCAGACAGATACCGCCTATGAGCAAGAAAGATTCTTTATTAACGTCGCCCTATTTGCAGTTTGATCGTAATCAATGGGCGGCGCTGCGTGATTCCGTGCCAATGACGCTGACGGAAGAAGAGATTGCCCAACTGAAGGGAATCAACGAAGATCTCTCACTGGAAGAAGTGGCAGAAATCTATCTGCCGTTATCACGCCTTCTCAATTTCTATATCAATTCGAACTTACGTCGTCAGGCGGTTCTTGAGCAATTTCTTGGCACCAATAGCCAGAAAATCCCCTATATCATCAGTATTGCAGGCAGCGTTGCCGTGGGTAAAAGTACCACTGCCCGCGTTTTGCAAGCATTACTCAGCCGCTGGCCAGAACACCGCCAGGTTGAATTAATTACCACTGATGGTTTTCTTCACCCCAACACTGTTCTGAAAGAACGTGAATTAATGAAGAAGAAGGGATTCCCTCTCTCTTATGACATGCATCGCCTGGTAAAATTTGTTTCGGATCTGAAATCGGGCGCCCCTCAGGTTACCGCACCCGTTTATTCGCATCTCATTTATGATGTGATTCCAAATGGCGATAAAGTTGTTCGACAGCCTGATATCTTAATTCTGGAAGGGCTCAATGTCCTGCAAAGCGGAATGGATTATCCCCATGATCCGCACCGCGTATTCGTTTCAGATTTCGTTGATTTTTCAATTTATGTTGATGCACCAGAGAACTTACTCGAGCGTTGGTATATCAGCCGCTTTCTTAAATTTCGTCAGGGTGCTTTCACCGATCCTAATTCTTATTTTCATCACTATGCTCAATTGCCAGAAAATGAAGCAGTGAATGTTGCCACTGGTTTATGGAAAGAAATTAATGGACTGAATTTAAAAGAAAATATACTCCCTACTCGCGAACGTGCCAGCCTCATCCTGACCAAGAGTGCTAATCACGCCATTGAGAATATTCGCCTGCGTAAATAATGTCTTCACCAGGAGCAAATAGCCGTTATTTGCTCCTGATAGCCATTTCTTATTCACTGTGGGCGCAACGAGATCTCCCCTCCCATCCACGGTTTAATTTCGCCATTCTGTTCTAATAGCAACGCCCCTTGCTTATCAATCCCTCTTGCAATACCAAGGATTTCCTTGTCACCGATTAATAACTTAACGGGTCGATTGATAAAATTATCCAGCGCTGCCCAACGCTCAAGGAAAGGTGCCAGCCCTTGTGCTTCAAACTGCCGCAGACATTCGCGCAGTTGATTAATTAATTGGGCTGTTAGGGCATTGCGGTCGATATCAATACCGGCTTCCTGCAGATTAATCCACCCCTGATTAACCACATTTGTGTCGGGTGAACGCATTGACAGATTGATACCTGCCCCCATGACAACATGGGCTGCATCACCTGTTTTTCCTGTTAATTCGACCAGTATGCCCGCCAGCTTTCTATCGTTCAGGTAGAGATCGTTAGGCCATTTAACCCTGACATCTTTTGCCCCTAAACCTTGTAGCACTTCAGCCATTACGATGCCGATGACCAGGCTCAGTCCCATCGCCGCTGCAGGGCCCTGATCCAAACGCCAGTACATAGAGAGATACAAATTGGCGCCGAAGGGAGAAAACCATTGGCGTCCGCGTCGACCACGGCCAGCATTCTGGTATTCCGCGACACAGGCTGCTCCCGGATACAATGAAGCCATGTTATCGAGAAGGTATTGATTGGTTGAATTGATAACCGGGATAACGGCGACACCACCCTCGCCTACGGCCTGTGTGATCTTACTCTGATCAAGCAACGTAATAGGTGCCGACAAGCTGTAACCTCTCCCGGTCACGGTAAAGACATCTAATCCCCACTCTTTTAGAGTTTGCATATGTTTATTAATGGCGGCCCGACTCATACCAAGCTGCTCACCAATTTGCTCGCCCGAGTGAAATTCTCCATCAGCAAGAATACTTACCAGTTTTAACGGCACACTGTCATCTTTCATGATATTACCTTCACTGCATCCAATTCACCCTGTGAACCGATAAATCGAACTTCTGGTTCCAGCCATATATTAAAGTGCTCACCGACCCGCTGTCGCACTGTTCGCGCCAACGCGACAACATCCGCCCCTGTTGCCCGGTCATGATTTATTAACACCAGTGCCTGCTGCAGATGCACCATTGCTCCTCCCACCACAGTGCCTTTTAACGCACACTGATCAATTAACCAACCTGCAGCTAATTTGGTGCCACCTGCAGCTTGAGGATAGTGCGGCATCGTCGGATAACTACGGTGTAACTCTTCGGCTTGTTCACTAGCAATCACGGGGTTCTTGAAGAAGCTCCCGGCATTACCTGTGATTGCAGGATCAGGAAGCTTGCTGCGGCGCATTTGACATACTGCGTCGAAAACCTGCTGCGGCGTGACGCTATCGGGCGACATACGGGCAAGATCACCATATGTCAGAATAGGTTGCCATTTTTTGGGGAGCGTTAAACCAATGGCCACAATGGCGTAATCATAGCGATACTGATGTTTAAAGATGCTTTCGCGATAACCGAATGCACATTCATCAGCATTCAAGCGTTTAAGCATACCATCCTTCAGTGAGACAACATCCACATAGTCACATAACTGATTGAATTCTATTCCATAAGCACCAATATTCTGAATCGGCGCCGAACCCGCGCAGCCCGGTATAAGTGCTAAGTTTTCCAGGCCAGGAATGCCCTTGACTAAGTTATGTTCAACCAGTTGATGCCAATTCTCTCCCGCCCCGACGTGTAACAGCCAGCGATCCTTATCCTCATGAATCTCAATGCCTTTAATGCGATTGATGATTACATGCCCCTGGAAGTCTTCAAGAAACAGCACATTGCTGCCTTCTCCCAGTAAAAGAACGGGCTGATTTTTGGCGTCACTTTCTTGCCAAAGCTGACAAAGAGTGTGAACACTGGAAACAACGCTTACTTTCTCAGCATGAGCATCTAAATGGAAAGTATTCCAGGGAAGTAAAGTGGTGTGCTGGCAGGACATGACGAGGCCTTAACTGACGAAATTACCGCTCAGTTTACCCGATTATGCCTATGAAGTTTGCAGGTTTTCTGCATTGCCCTGAAAGCCATTGAGGATCGGAATAATAGATGTGATTGATATTATGATTAACGGGTAGTTAAGGATGTTTCAGGAAGCATGGTTGACAATGTCCCGGGTACAAAAAGTCATCCCGCAGGGTGCAGCGGCTGAGGGCCCGCTGCGGAGGCGGCTGCCGGTGAATTACAGACAAACAAAAAGGCCCATACTCGCGTATGGGCCCTTCTGCTTTATTTGATGCCTGGCAGTTCCCTACTCTCGCATGGGGAGACCCCACACTACCATCG
>KZ478078.1 GCA_002837195.1 Enterobacterales bacterium CwR94 | reverse complement strand
AACCGTCTTGCGTAGACTGGAAAAAATAATCCAGCACGTATCCAGCCGGGACGGTGAATGACACACTGCCAGTTTGCTGTGATTGAACCATCGATAAAGTACCAATGACCAGCACCCTCACAATACCCGTATTATTATCTACACCGTTGGTGTCCCATGTTCTTACGCCCCAGTCAGCCATTAAAAAACCCCCGTCAATCTGCCTATTTGAACGCGCAGCCGATTACTTCCATCAGCGATAGAAATGGTCGTATTTGTTTGCTTCATTTTCCCCTCACCTGCCACAGCGCCGTAGTTCTCAATTACTCCGGTTTTGAAATTAAGAAGCAGCCCTGCCTGGTTATAGACATAGTTGTCAGATTGTAGGGTGTCAGTTATGTTTCCACGCCCGATCCACGCCTGCCCGATGAAGCCCTGGTTGATAAAGACCTGTCCATTCTGGACTACAAACGGCGAATAGAGGTTGTCTCCAGAGCCGCTCATAATGACGAACTTGTTGGCGTTAATAGCAACGCGGGTATCAACTTGGGTTCCGTTAACAACAGCAGCGATAGACAAGCCGGCATCGTAATTCACGCCGTTATATTTAAGCCCCGTCTTCATCGTGTAGATAGCTGAGCCACCGTTGGCATCAGCATATGCCGTCAACTTCTCCTGAAGTGCAGCTTCTGTGTCATCAAATTTCGCCGTGACTGAGGTTTCCAGCGATGCAACAGAACTCTGTGCATCAGATGCGACTTTCCGCGCCTCGATGATTGCTGCGCTGTTCTCACCAAATCGGGCCCATTCCGCTTCCACTGCATAGTTGTTTGCCAGGGCGTTCTGAATGATAGCTTCTGGACTTGTCTCAATCGGGGTTAGTAGTTCTTTTCCGTCAGGAGATTTAAGGAATTCTTCTACGATGTCCTCAATAATTTCAGAGGTTTCAGTGCTTACCTGGCCCCGCACAAAATCAGTCCAGCCGCTTTCATTCCCGCTTTTATCAACAAGCTGCGCACGGTAGAAAAATACTTGTCCGGCAGAAAGACCCATTTGCTGATATTTCCGCTGCGGGTACGGCACATCAGAAAGCAAGATTGCATCCGCCGCGTTCCCTGTCTTGCTGTACTGGATTTCAGTTTTCAGCGTGTCTTCTGTGTTTGCGGGAAATCCCCAGTTTATTTCAATACCAAAAATCACATCATCAGACGCTCTTAATCCCACAGGCTTAGGCGGATTACCCACCTTCCCTGTTAACATTTTCTCCTCTGAATAGCCCCAGCCACTGGATATTTCGGCCGCATTGATGGCCCTGACTCTTACTAAGTAACGTCCTGAATATACAGATGGAACCTCAAATGAGGTGGTTGCCCCTCTGGGCATGCTTATCCAATTACTGTCATTACGGCGCCATTGAGCTTCGTAGGATATTGCATTTTCTACAGGCTCCCACTGCGCACGCATCGTTTCAGTGCTGATGTTTTGACGAATGACAGAATAGGAATCAATGATGATGCTCTCTGGCGGAAACTGATTACCTGGAGGGATGACACTTATGGGGCGCTCATCAATCACAGCTCCGGTATCAATGCGGTCATATTTATCCGGATCGTGTTGCGCGCCAGATATTGTGAAACTGTTATCGTTGTTGTCTGTAACACTGATTACGCGATATTGTTGAGCATACAACTCATCGGATTCCACAGCCCAAACAGATTCCGTTTGTGGGGTTTCACTGAAAATGGTGGTGACTGTAACAACCTTTCCGGTTACCGATTGAATAGTTCTGGCTTGTGAGGCACCGCTCGGAAGATTGAGCATCAGTCTGTCGCCTGATTGTGCGTCTGGTATCCTGTCGAGAGTGATCGCCCTTCCGTTAACACTGCTGATTCGACCGCCAGTGACCTTTCCCGATAGCATTTCATCTGCCACGCCAATAATGTAGCCGGGCTGAGGGATCATCCCATCAAGACCAACACTGAATGTAACCATGCGGTCTCTATTGTTTGTCAGAATGCCCCAGCGGCCTTTACGGTTAGCTTCTGACTGGCGAGTGCATCCAATCGCCGTTAGCTCAAGCTGATTAAAGTCGTAACGAGATACAAGGTCCCTTTCAAATACTGGTTCCATTGCGTCTGCATAGGCGTTAGCCGGGTCTGACCATGATACAAGAGCAGTGGTGTAGCGAGTTTTAGATGTACTACTGAAGTAACTGAATATGCCATCTTCGACATTTGCCCGAGTGTAGATGTAATCAATGTCACGCGGCATGTCAGCAATTGCAACAATTTGGTTTCCGGCCCAATAGGTCATCCCTCGGAAGATTGCAGCAAAGTCACGAATGACTGTGTAAGCCTCATTTCTACTCTGAACATAGACGTTGCAGATGTAACGAGGCTCTGTGCCACTACCTCCTTTACCATCTGGCACCATTTGGTCGCAATACTGAGCTACTCGGTATAGCTCCCACTTATCGATGTTCGCAGCAGACAGCCGGCGCCCAAGTCCAAATCGGTCACTAATGATGATGTCGTAAAATATCCATGCAGGATTATCAGTCCACGCCCATTTGAATGCCCCAGCCCAAGTTCCGGTATATGTCCGTGAGGCCGGGTCATAATTGTCTGGCACACGAATAATACGCATGTCTGGCTCACAAGATATCTGCGGGATTGAGCCGTTAAACTGACTAGAATCGAACTCAAGATACAATAATGCGCTGTGTGGATAACGAAGCTTGGCATCAATCACTTCTGTGAAGCTCTGTATAAGCATCGCATCGCCAATCTTCGCACTGTTTGCGTCCGTGGTTAATTTGCGGATGCGCACGGTCCATGAAGTAGAGGAGACGGGCAAATCAATACGGTGGCTTCGCTCATATCCTGAAGTGGTTTTACCTTTAACCGCGGTATTGAATACCGTCGTGAACGTTCCGCCATCCGTCTGTAAATCTATTGCATACTTTATTTCATAGCCGACCAAATCCCCATTATCTTGCTGGCTAAACAGTGATGGCCATTTCAGCCGTAGGCGAATAGCAGACAGTTGAGAGTTGCTGAATGTACGCGTCCAGGCAACAGCACTTTTTATTTCTGTTCCGATGCTTATCTCATTCTCTGAACCAGTAAATCCTTTAATGTAACCTTGTGACTGGGTGCCAGGTCTGAACTCGTAAACGACACCGGGGAAGTTGCTTGAACCATTAGGATTAGTTAGCGGCGTTCCATCAAGAAATACTCGCTCACCATTAAGATTTCCTGCCCACTCACCTTCGCCAAGTACAAGCAGGACTTTTGCTTTAGCGATGGACTGAAGGTCATCCGGCTGCTCTACAGGCGTACGTCCCTCAGAGCCACCACCCTTTCGCCCTTTAATTGCTGTAATTGTCATATTGCGCCCATAAAAAAAGCCGCACATGGCGGCTATGGTTAAACACTGATCAAATATCAGGATTCGACTTACTGATTATTAAGGTTACCTTGAGTATTCAGCCCGTTCGTGTTTGGGCACGGACGCACACGGTAATGAGGGATGGCTGATTACCTCTGGTAAAGGATTGATATGTCAGACAAGCAACGTATTGAAAGCTTTGAGGCCCGCATCCAACAGCTTCAGAATGATTTAGCTGAGCAAAAAAACAAAGCATCACGCATGAGATCATGTCAGGGATTCTTCTCACGCAGTTAATTAGAGTCGTCAATAAAATATCCCCAAGACAGAATGCTGCTCAGGTATTACTTGACGCCCTTAAAGAAGCTCAACCTAAAATAGAAAGTGGCCCCGGAGGACATGATCCACAAATTAATGAGGCGATAGCAAACGCGATAAAATTGGCGACTCGTGCAACACAGTAGCAATATGGTCCATGGCTTTATCCCTATATGCGTCATTATTGATGCCAATTTTTAGTGTGTAATCAGCGGTCATTGAATTGGCCGTTTCTTGATTAGGTATGTACGGCGTCAAATCAGACACTTTATCTTCTAACGCTTCGATTCGTTGTTCTAAATTCATATAAATCCCCTATCTCATGGCTTACATTTTATCTTCAACATAAATACCAGCAGATATCACCGCGCCACCAATACGACGACGCCCATAACCTATTGGCACCGGGTAGCCCTGCGCCGCAGTGTTGGTTACTCCACCAAATGCATAGGATGCCTGGTTATCTGCATCCTGCTTACTGGCAAGACCTCCTGTTTGCGGCGAGAGCATTTGAATGACTCCGCCCAATGCCATTGCTCCACCAATTTGATATAGATAAGGTGACGCCGCAGCAAAAGGAGTGAAATTAAGAAAAACACCAACAGCTACGATCACTGCACCAAGAATGGTTTGTAATGAACCAGCACGCTTACTACCGATTATGACAGGAACAATTCGAATAACCTCTCCTGCAACCGGAAATCCTAGGTCATCCACTCCAATGTTATTTTTCCCCTTGAAAATCGCGTAAGTTAAACCCTTTTTCTGGCTATTTATCATATAGCGCTCAAAATTATTGATGGTGCAACTCAGCGCCCTGCCAACCTCGCCAGTAGTGCTAATTAATCTATGGTGGGTCTTCCCGAACGTCTTACCAAGTGAGCCACTAAGCTCAATTCTGGTCATAACTTCTTGCATATAAACCTCATAAAAAAAGCCAGCTTATTAGGCTGGCTATTTATTGTGAAAGTTAGTTTATTAGTTGGTGGTGGGTAAGATATCAACATTAGCACTTTGATCTAAGAAAATGCGCAATGTTTTCGGAGTTTGAATCTTCACGGTAAAGTCTCTTTCCCTCTTAGGTGGTCCGCTACACAACCCCGCGCCAATAAATCCAGCTCCAACAGTTATGTCGCCTGGAGAGATATACACTGTGACCTTTTGCCCTGTTTCAAGACTTGCCACCTTCTCACCATTAATGAATGCAGTTATCGCACAACCTCCTGCCACAAATCCTCTGTCGCGGACTATAGTCAAAGGTACACCGCCATTAACCATTTTAAATGTTGGTGAAGCATTAACTTCTTTTGCCATGTTTACAGACACGGGAGTTGTAGAGCACCCGGACAGCGCCAGAGCGAATATTGCCAGTAGAGTTCGTTTCATATTTAATATCCATACTCTAATTTTCTTAAGCGTTCAGAAGCCAACACTACAGATGAGGCCGTGGTAACTCTAATATTTTGCTTGTCTCCAGCATCAACAAGGGCGTTAACATAAGAGTCCAGCTGCTTAATTTGGTAGTCGCTATAATTAGTATCATCTGCACGTGGGCGATATACAATTAATTCATGATGCGCTCTTGGAGCTATATCCCCTTCTTTTTCTTTAATAGTAAGGAGATCCAAGATGCGAGATTTATTTATATCAAAATTATACGAAATGTTTGAACCGGGAATTAGCTTGCCAGTATTAACTGCGACCTTTGAACTTAAGAAAAAAACCTTAACATCTTTTGAATCAACATTAGTTCTGAATTTCGCTTTGAAATATGACTCAAGCTCAGGGTGCTCTGAGATAACTTGTTCTTTAAACTTATTTGCCCAAATATCACTCTTGTCGACATCCTTATCTTCGGGCATTTCGAAATCCAAAGCTGATAGACTCGCCGACATTGCTACGGCCTGCCGAAGCACTCCAAGAAGATTAGTTGAAACCGCCTCCCGTTCATCGCTAACTGCAATGCCGCTAAATGGTTTTACCCAGCCTGTAAATGTTTGGCTTATGTGTAAATGAAATTGCAGGCTTGAAACCAAAGTATCAATTATGCTCAAAAATGCATCCGCCTTGCCTGCATACATGGCTCTGGCTTTTTCTGGGCGCAAGGCTGATTTAACCAATGAACTCCCATCATCGCCTAATGCGGCGACAGCGACAGTTAACCTCTCCCCCGAGGCCATCATTGGCTCAAGATAAATTGCCACCCATCTCGCTTTAAAGGCTGGCATGTCGGGGAGTTGATTCAATATTTCATTAAAGTTAATCATGAAAATTCAACGCCCCTTGATGTGGATTGAGCTTCCTGTACAGCTCATCTCCCAGTTTGATAACTCGTTCACGCAAAAATTTTGATATCTTTAGTTTTAAGCTGTCATCAATGACGCTAGGTAGTGCCGAAAAATCGTATGCCGTATCGAATTTTTCTATTGTAGAGGACCACCCTTGGGCCTCTTTAGCTTTCTTCAATCTAAGGTCATCAGCCCTTTCACAGCTTCCAGTCACGATTTCTAAAAGTTGGTTATTGTAATAGTCATCACTCCAGTCATCTGCAGGCATTCCGCTTGGAATTGCCATCCCATGATCTATGAGGAAGAAGCCACTTCCGTCAAAAAGTAAATTTTCATTCCCCCTATCTGGGTTTGCAATCCACTCATCGAAGCACGCCGCCTGAATTAATGGGGGCCATTTTTCTAGCTTACCAATGATGGCTGCATCTGAAGCCGTTGCCACTTGCATCAAATTAGGGTGCCCTATGTCAACGCTTCCAAAAAACCAGTTATTATCAGAATTAAGTAGTAATACTGGTTCTGGTATCGGCAGGCCAAACTCTCTTCCTATACATGAGCATATGACTTCAACAGCAATCTCCCTGTCAGGAATTTTTTTTGCTATTACCGCGCACTCACCCTCTGCGAAAAGTGAGATGCCACGAACTGGAGAGCAAGATCCAAAACCGACCTCGCGATAACCAGGTAATAATCGCCCAATCCTTAGATGCACCATAATCTCGTATTTCATGACATTTTTAATGATGTTATATGAGATTAATCGAGAACTTAAGCTGGTAATTTGATCAGCCCACAACAACTGTATGCATGAACAGTATCATCACTGTGCGTAATGAACTAAATGATTTTACCTATCAGTAAGTGAGCTTTGATCGTCAACGCAAGAAACCCGCAGTTAAGCGGGTTGGAATATGTCATTTAGACCAAGGTTAGGCCACGTCAGCACCGTGGATCAAGTGGCGCAGCGCTTTCACGCCTTCTGAGTTGTATCGGAACGCCTCAACCTGCTTGTCAGAGTGACGAGACTTATCAAGGAAAAACTCGCCATACTGATCCGTTTTCAATCCATGCTTGTTGGCTATGCGCCCAATCTTGTTGGCAGTGACCCCTAACTGCTTTCCAGCCTCGCCAGCCGTATAGTGGCGCTGCTCAATCTGGGGAAGCGGAACAATATCTTGCCCGATCAGCGGGTTGACCAGCGTTGCCACGATTACTTGATTGGCTGCATCCCCAAGTCGCGGGAACATAGTCATTAGCTCGCGAGCTGATGCAATATTCTTCTCTAGTGCCTGAGCATTAAGCTGAGCTGCTTTGGCGCGGCGATACTCAGGCAATCCAGAATTACTCTGGTTTGGCATCTGGATAACCTGCATGTCTTCCAGCTTATCGACCAAAGAACGGCGAACAGCTTTAGACTCGCGGGCAGCTACGCGAAGAGCTTGTTTGATGGTCATTTCAACCACTTCAATATCAGCGCCGTTTTTCTGACCTACAAAAATTTTGTAGGTCTCGCCATCCAATTCATCTTTAATGCGGTCAATGAATACGTTATTACGAACTACACTCTCACCACACTGCTTACGAGCAGCGTTGACCATCTCAAGCAGGTGCTGGGAGTCGATAGTTTTCTCAGTGACAGATCCAGAGCGCTTTGCTACATTCACTAAAGTCATTTAGAAATCCTTCTTTGGTTAGGTAGGGTTTTTGACATACACCAGCAGTTCGCACCTGCTGGTTTTTTTATTGCCGCATGTCAGAGCAAATCAATTCAATTTCCTTTTAGGTAGACCACCGATAGCCGATCCGATGTTCTTGCCACTAAAACTAACATTCGCTCCCCGCTCTACAGTCTGATTATTGATAACTTCGCTTAGGCTGCCCATCAAGCGACGCGCCAGTGATAACTCGTTCTGCATCTCAATAAACTGCTTAGTGATGCCATACATTGCGTGGATGCGAATTTTTGCACCAATCACGTCATAACCGTCTTTTTCAAGCTCTTCTAAAAGCTCAAGTTCCGGGGCGCGGTTCTTTTCGTCCAGGATTACACGAGGCGTCATCCAGGCATTGGCAAACTTTCGGTCATGGGGATCTGCTGTCTCAGCCGGAAAGTGGTAATTACCCATCGCGATTGGAGACGCGTGAACCTCTTTATCAAGCACATCAAGCGCCCATCTGCGGAACTGCTTCGCCTTAGGCGTTTCGGCGAACATTGCGATCAGGTGCGCACCTCGAATAGAGAAAACACGAACCTTTTTAGTGCGTAAGCTATTGTTTATCCCGTTGGTAGTCATACTGACCACCATTGACATCGCCTGGGTAAACTCCTCTTTATTGCGGGAGTAGAGCTTTGTAATAGACTTCACATCTGCGTATTCCAGAGCCTTTGACAGCTCAGTAGAGGTAAGCCAGATATGACCGCCATCAACAACCGGGTGGAAAGTGGTGCTCTGGAACTTAAGCTCATAATTTGCTACAGTATTCATGTCGATATTTCCTTCGCGGTTATTTTCGATAGAGGCCCGGCTAGTGTTAGCGCACTTCCGGGCTTCGCCGTTTTTACTGGATAGTAAGGTCACCTTTCTTCTCCATTTCAATCACTTTATCCATCAGATAATCCATCATTCCCTGCACAGAGCGATAAGTCTTTACTGCATTCTCTTCCAGAAATTGGCGCACTTCTGGTCTGGGGCGGTAAGAGATCTGCTTGCCAGCTGGTTTTGTATCAGCCATTATTCACCTCATGTCTTTTTCAAGTTCAATAGTTCATGTTGCGTTAATGAGTATGCGGCAGATCTTTTTGATGAGTCAATGATTTTTTAAGGTGCAATGATGAATTTTGACGATTCTTTTTACAAACGCGTAGCCATCGCTCGAACTTCTCTCGGATTGACGCAGGAGGAGCTTGCAAAAAGGGTCGGCATAGTCAAACGACAGATAGCCGCATATGAGGGAAGCGATGCCAAACCTCGTGACAAGGTTCTGCAGAATTTAGCTGCAGCTTTGGGTACTACTTCTGAGTGGCTTGCCCAGGGTATAGGAAGCGGGCCAAATATCACGAATGTAAAACGCACCGTAACAGTAAGGGAGATACCGGTATTAACGCATGTCCAAGCTAGATTTTCCTCCTTTGAGGATTTGCTCAAAACCGCTGCAATTAAGGACTTTATAGCGGCTCCTGATGGTGCCAATGAGGACTGCTATGCTGTAGAAATTCAGGGGGATTCTATGTCAGCGGGTGAAGGCATGAGTTTTCCTCCCGGCTCAATTGTTACCTTTAATTGTGCGCTTAAGGCCATGCATGGTGATTATGTTATGTGCGTTCTAGATGACCATGAAGAAGCATTCTTTAAGCAGTTAATTATTGACCAAGGTCAACCGTACCTTCGGTCTTTGAATCACAATTACCCGATGATAACGCCTGATTTTTTAGAGGTTGTCGGAGTGGCAATCCACTCTCAGATTAGGCTACACAGAGAAGGAAGGGATTTACCTGGCTTTCCTAATGAAATAGATCGCCTTATAGCCGAAAAAAATCGTGTCAGCCAGGAATTCTGGGCCAATCCAAATCTTTCATCCAACCCATCACTGGATGAGAGACTCGTAAGGCTTGAGAAAATTACAAGCCGACTTGAAAAAATTATAGTATCCGAGATGCAACAAGCTCTTGATGAGCATGATTTCAAGTTGAAGAAGTAGAATGCTCCAAGTCCTAATACGCAAAAACCCGCCGGAGCGGGTTATTGTATTAATGGGTTGATTCTAATTGCAGACCTCATTACCGACATAATCTGCAATTGAGCCATCAACTATTGGTGAAAAATGATTGTCTGGTTTAGATGAGCGCATCTCACCTAATGTCTCGCCAGAACCTAAATACATAACCTTCATTGCACTGCAATCGTAAGCGCGTTGCGAATAAGTTGTACCTGATTTGCCATCTCGCTTCGTGATGATAGTGGTGAGATTTCCTTTGCTTCCTACTTCCAGCACGGTAAAGGTCGCATTAGGATCTGACGGCACGTGCAACTTGTAAGGCGGCTTGCTAGCTGCAGCAGTAACTGAAACTATCGCTAATACACCAAAAATCAGCTTCTTCATATCCCTATCCCCATAAGCATTAGAGGGATAAATCCTAAAGGGAAACTGATGCAAAAGGAAGCAAGAAACCAGAGTTAAAGCTTAAGTAAATTTGGTCGATACAGATCATGAAATGCGATTGCGTGATAAAATTCTCACCTTCTTAGGATGGGGGTAATGGATGAATTTAGAACAAATTGGCAGCTCAGTTCTTTCTAACTTACAGATGCTGATTGATAGCACAGGGTTGCCACTTGCTGTTGGCGCAATTAGCGACAACGATTACCAGTGGCTCTCCTCTCAGTTCGTTGAGCTAAACTGGGATTTTGCGTTTGCACAATTTGGAAACCTGATCCTCCCCACCATTAGTGGACACGCGACTAAGTGAGTAAACTCTCAACCAGA
>KZ478077.1:2911-12853 GCA_002837195.1 Enterobacterales bacterium CwR94 | reverse complement strand
AAGGCGTTGACATCAACCAGCGCGAACATCATAGCGGTGTGCTTTCAGTGTAAAGATCACTGCGCGGCAGAAGGTGCAAAACGGGTCGCAGACGCACTTCTTTGACGGTGAACTCGCCTTCCGCAGCCGCTGCAATATCGCCGTGTGCCGGTTTCAGGGAACGGTCAACAATCAGCAGGTCGCCATTGTCGATCCCAGCCTCGATCATCGCGTCACCGCTGACCGTGATGAAACAGGTTGTACTCGGGTGCTTTACTGCCAGCGTGTTCAGATCGATGCGCACCTCAACATAATCCTGAGCTGGATTCCCATATGAACTCATTCTGCCCATATCTTGTCAGTCCCAGAGAAAATGCAGCTGTTTTGGGTTATCGAAGCCTCACTGAAAGGAGTCTTAATCATCATTGCTCACCACATCAATTTAACTGTATTTACATACAGTATTATGGATTTTAAACATGGATCAAGGTGTTTTGTGGACGATAGTCCAAACACGTTGAAGATTGGAGAAATTTAGTGGCGGGGTTAGAAAAAGCGGGCTCTCTTTTCTGACAACTTGTGTGATTTACAGACAAAACTACGTTCATTCTTCAGATACACAATGAGTAGTTTGAACCTTGAGTGAATCGCCATGGATAATCCAGGCACTTCCGAGTCGTTGGTAATATTGCGTTTCATTAGACCTGAACACTACCGTGCAGTTGGCCTACAACCCTAAATTTTCTAACATGACGTAATATATATTGCTATTTATCATTTACATTTCGTACTAATACGATAGCAATCCTATGCATGAACCCGCATGCTATTAATATCAATGAGTGTTCGTTTCCGAGAGTGGCCTCTTGCTTAAAACATTCAGAGATCACATTACTCGAAACGTCACTTAGGGAACCTCATGAAAAAATTATTAATATTAGTCGTCTGCATATTTTCTTTTTCAAGTATTACTGGCTGCTCAAGTTATAAAACTCTTACCGTGAGCCAACAAAAAACCTGGAAAATGAATTCATATCAAGTCTCTCCCCCTGTGGCAGAAGGCGATCAGATAAAGTACTTAATGAGTGATGGTCGTAAGGGCGAAATGGTCATTCAAGCCGTCAACACCCATGCCCTTATTGGACAAAATGGTCTGCAGCTTCCTTTGGACCAGATCGTTACGCTGGAGCGTAAGGAAACCTCACCAGGTAAAACGGCAATGGCTACTGGAGCTGGGATTGGCGCGGGTGCCATTATTGTAGTGACTATTTTGTCCATAGGGTTAGTTTCAGCGCTTATTGCTGCTGGCTAAGAGTCCATTTACGTTGGACTGTTCACCGGGTAGTCAAAGCGCGCGCGAGTGGTAAGATACCCTGCCCTTATCCAGGTCTAACGGAGTAAACCTTATGTTTTTACTTAGAAAGTATGTTATTAAACCGTGGTTAGTGCTTTCTTTTCTCGCCACCACGCTGTTCGCTACACAGACCCTTGCCAAACCTTATAGTACGCTGAGCCCAGCAGTGGCAGACGCCCCTGAGGTGGTAGAGTTCTTCTCTTTTTATTGTGGCCCCTGCTACCTGTTTACTCGCGAATACCCCGTCATCGACGAAATAAAGCGGGTATTACCCGCAGGTGGCATCCTCACCCGCTATCACGTCAGCGCTATGGGCAAATTAGGCCATGAACTGAGTGAAGCATGGGCAGTTGCAAGCGTGATGGGCGTTGCTGATAACGTAGAACAGCCTCTATTTCTACTGGCCAAAGGGAAGGGTAAGCTAAATACCTCTCAGGATATTATGGCTGTCATGAGCGCATCAGGCATCAGTCCAGAGGAGTATGAGAGTGCGCGTAATAGTATTCTTGTCCAGGCATTTATCGCGCGCCAGGAGGCTATGGCTGGTGCATTTGATGTTCGTGGCACCCCTTCAATCTATGTGAATGGAAAATATCTTATCGACAACGGGGCCGTCGCTGCAAATACTTCAAAAGACTATGCTACTGCTTATGCAGGCTTGGTATCCGAGCTACTGAAGCATTAGACATTAAGTTTAAAGTTAGAGGACGCGATGAAAGAATGGCGGAAATGGCTGGGATGGTGGTTACTATTTAATGTAGCCTATTTTTTCCTCGGAATATTTAGTCTTGAAACTCGCGATCCGTGGAGTTTGGCCAGCCCGGTCTGGTTACCGGCAGGCTTGGTGCTTGGGCTATTTTGTACATCGCCCCGAACATATTGGCCTTTATGCGGTGTTAGCATTGGCTTTACCCATACCATTATCAGTCTATTTTCAGGGCGTTCATTAGATGTAGCGCTCACTTTCACCCTGGTTGAACTCGCAGTATTACTTCCTTTAGCGATGATGTGGCATACTGCTCATCACTACTTGAGTAAGGTATCACTACGCACTAAAACAATTTCTTTTTTATTAGCCATTCTTTTGAGTAGCATAATCGGCGGGATAGTTGGCATACTCATTTTAATGATACTTGGCTATCCCGTCATTTTCTCCCACTTTTTCACCTGGTCCCTTGCTAATGCTACAGGCTGTGTGGCCGTAGCCCCGTTCTTTATCTTTCATCAATTTTTTAAAACGACATACCGTTCTTGCACTTGGGAACAGTTGATTTTAATACTCAGCAGTGCGGTGATGTTTTGGTTACCACCAGAGTGGATTCACTCTTCAATCTTGAAGCAGTTATTAATATTCATAACCCTGGGAGCCGTCACCACGTTAGCCATCTCTTTACCATTAGGTTCTCTGGCTATTTATTTCTTTAGCCTGACACTAATGGTAAGCCTGGCAACTTTTTTAGGCTATGGCCCATTTGTGGTAAACAATATCGAGAATATGTCGTTAACTCAATTGTATATCTTCGCGGTTATCAGCTTTGGGTTAATCCTGGCTGTCTATTTAAAAGAGGGATTAGACAGAGCTAAAAATGATCACGATATACTGAGCCTACTTTGTAATGTTTTAGATAAGCGCAAGCCCATTCTTTTTGAGTTATCCAATGATTTCGACAATCTGCACTGGAGGGGGAATAGAAAGGCTTTTGGTGTAGATTTTAAAGAGTGCACCTCATTCGAGTTACTACTGGCTCATATTCATCCTGCCGATAGAGAATCGCTAGTGCGATTTTTAAAATATGAGGCTAAAGAACGTCAATATCATCAGCAATGTATTATTCGGATACTCTTAGCGGGCCATGAGTATCTTCCACTATGCTGTACAATTTTGCCAGATAACCAACATTCAGGAATTATAGGCCTGCTTATACCCTGTGAATAATACAGCTTTTGTCTGTTTACCTGAGCCACTGAGTCAGCATCTTTGATACAGGATGTGCCGACAGGATCTGATTTTGAACAGTGTCGGCAAGTGCCTTTGCCGCAACGCTTTTTTTTCCTATACTGATCACCAACACTCTTAAAGCAGACTGTACAGGGCTATGCATTAGTTTAGCGTCTATCTAAGCATTGCAATTGATCACCTTTAAGGAGCTAGTTATGTGCCAACGCGTTATTATCGCTGACGATCACCCTGTTTTCCTGATTGGACTGCGCGCAGTTATAGAATCGGCTTTTCAGGACCGTTTTGTAGTCAGCGATGAAGCGACAAATGTAGATCAATTGCTACAAATTCTGGATAGAAACCAACCGGATATTCTGCTAACCGATTTCAATATGCCCGGCCGAGAAAAGTCTGATGGACTGCGTTTGATTGAAACACTTCGCCGAAAATATCCTACTTTGTCGATTGTAGTGATTACTGTACTCGCTAACCAAGGCCTGATAAACACTATTCTGGCCAAAGGGGTCTATGCCGTGATCAACAAACAAAGTCTGGCTACCGACCTGACACAATGCCTTAAAAGTTGGCTGCGGGGACATCAGCACAAGATACCTGTCACCGATGAGCCTCAAATTAAGATGAGCCCCCGTGAACTTGAGGTTCTCCGCCTGTTGGCTCAGGGAAAAAGTATTAATGAGATTGCAGCAATTCTCAAACGCACTAAGCAAACCATTAGCACCCAAAAGAAGAGCGCAATGAACAAATTAGGTACCGTATCTACCGCTGAGTTGCTTGAATATCTACACAGCGCAGGATTCTAAATTATGCGCATCTGGTTCACTGTGAGTTTGTTACTGGCAACATTTTCCAGTAGTGCAGAATCTATTAATGTAGGGTTAATAGACGATCGCCCCCCCTATGTTGAATTTAACTTTCTTAAACATCCAACAGGGGCGCTACCTGAACTTCTTGGCTTATTGCCCGCGTCCGGTCAGCCCTCACTGGCTTTGCAACCCGCATCCGACTTGGCACATTTGGAACAAATGCTGATGAATGGCCAAGTCATGATGGCGTTGGCCCCCCCTTTAGCCCCGCGTCCTGCCGGAGTATTGATTTCAAAACCGCTGTTCCATCAGCAATGGGCACTAATTTCTCGCATAAACCATGTACCGTTGAGCGCGCGATCAGTGAATCTTGACCAGCAAAGAATATTGATCCTGCCGAACAGTCCGGTCGAGCCCAGGCTAAAACAACTCTGGCCAAACGTGGTGATTGAAAATAGTCACTCTCTTAAGACCGCGTTAAAAATGCTCAATAATGGTGCGGCCGATGGGCTGGTCTGCGACGCAGATTTAGCCGATATGTTGTCTCATAATCTATACCCTGGCTTACTGATTAGTCAGAATCTTCCAACGATAAAGGCTGAACAAGTGTTTTGGTTGCCGCCAGGCCAACAGTTGTTGCTCAACCAAATAAACCAACGCATCGACGCTCTTTCACCTGGTGCAGCCTCGGCAATTATTACCCGCTGGAGATTAAACGCCGCCTTAGATAACCTGCAGCCAGGTTCAGAACCCAGGAGCGAGTATTTTGAATTATTTATTGTTGTAAGCAGCGTCACCTCTCTATTTCTCATCGCATTTTTGATGTCCGAAATTCTCAGGCGACGAAAAGCAGAACGTGGCCTGCTCGATGCACTGGCCTACTGGCAAAATCTTATCAACAGCGTTCCAACCCCCCTGCTTGTCTGTAATCCAGCAGGAACGATAACCCACTGTAATCAATCATTGCTTTCCTTGCTGAAGCTAAGCTCCGCTCGGATAGTTGGCAAATCGCTGAATTCATTTTGGCAAAATAATCCAATGGCCCCAACGCTTGAACATCAGGAATGGCTCAACGTGATAAGCACTCAAGAGCCACAGTTTTCAGATCGTACCATTACCGTGCACAATGAAAATATTGAAGTCATGTTATGGTTAGGGGTCTACAGTGATAGCCGTAATATACCTCAGGGTTTATTGGTTGGCTGGTTTGATATCAGTGAACGTAAGCGTCTGGAACGAGAGTTGGCGATTTCTTCCCAGCAGGCTATTGATGCTAATAGCGCTAAAAGCGAATTTTTGGCACGAATGAGCCACGAAATACGCTCTCCGATGAATGCCATTCTCGGATTGCTTGAACTTGAGCATCAGAAGAAAAACTCCGCAAGTTCTCCATTAAACATTGCCTATGCAGCATCGCGCCAGCTATTAGACGTTGTCGGTGGCGTATTAGACCTTTCCAAAATTGAAGCCGGCGAAATCAGACTCCAACCGAAAAATACTGCCCTCCACCCGCTAATAACTCAAATAGTGCATACCTACACCTCGGCGGCGGAACGCAAAGGATTGCGGCTAACCAGTGATATCGAAGCTATTAGCAACTACCATTACTTAGTCGATGGTCCTAAACTGGGCCAAATTTTAAATAACTTAATTAACAATTCCATCAAATATACCGAGCGAGGCTGGGTGTGTTTGAGAGTGATACGTAACAGCTCGCATAATGGCATCGATAATCTGACCTTCGAAGTACAGGACAGCGGGATGGGTATTGCACAAGAGATGCAAGAGAAGATCCTACAGCCCTACATTCAGGTTAATCCTGATTCCCGCGACAGCAGTGGATTGGGGTTAGCCATTTGCCTGCAATTCCTGAAAATGATGGATAGCCGCCTCAGTATTCAATCTACTCCTGGCCGGGGCTCAACATTTAGTTTCACCTTATCTTTGGCCGAGCTGAAAGAAGCGCCAATTGGACAAGTTATTTGTGTTGAGGAGACCCCTACCCACCCGTTACAACTTTTAGTTGTTGATGATCAGCCCGCCAATTTAGTAGTGATGTCTTTGCAACTTGAATCCCTTGGCCACCACGTCACAACCTGCGGTGGCGGAAAACGAGCAGAACAATTGTTAAAGCAGCAACGCTTTGATGTCGTTTTCACAGATTGCCAAATGCCTATCATGTCAGGTTATCAACTAGCCAAAAGACAGCGGCAGCGCGAAGCTAAGTCTGGCGGTTATCAAGTTATTGTCGGCTGCACCGCTAATGCTTTCAACAATGAAGAAAAGCGTTGCCTTGAGTCAGGGATGGATGGTGTTCTGATTAAGCCACTCGCGTTAAACGATCTTCGGCAACTTTTACATACTCACCAACAGATTCGCCTGGATATGAGGGAAATCAAGGCATTGGCTGTTAATCAGCCTCATATCATCACATCCATTATTCAGGAGCTTCTCAGCAGTAGTGCTCAGGAGCGTCAACGGCTATTGAATATCCCCACTGATAATGCAGAACAATTCGCAGCCATATTACATCGCCAAAAAGGAAGCTTCGCGCTGGCGGGTTTTCAGGCTGGGATAGATTTGTGCCAGACGATAGAAAATGGCGTTCAGGATGGGAATACATCTTCCCTGCCCCTACTTCGGTTGCAACTTAATGCACTTATATTGCGTTTTATTGTGCTACTAAGCAATTACAAATAGTTAGTGCAGTAAACCCACAACCGTGGAATTAAATTCACGTATGCACCTACCATCGCCCTTTAGGGGGCGTACAAAGGATTCTAAAAAATCAAAATGAAGCTCGGGTTGATAATCAATCTTGGCAACAGTGCGACTTCCATGAATCGGCACAAAAAATTTATTTTTACCTTATTTTTCATATCTTAACGGTCCTATTTCAATATGATTGCTTAATGTTTTCTAGCGACCCGACCAACTTGAACCTCTGACCGTATGCAATGAAGTATTATCGAAAAACGGTAATTATTATTCCTCCCATAATAACAATGAGTTATGTCACACAATAATGTTAAATATAGGTACAGAATCTGATTTGCGGAATACTTGATAATCGTTAGCGCACTAACTTTGCTAAGTTATAATTATTTTTTGTAAAAAATGCCATCCTACTGATTTAATTAATAAAATTATTGAGACTTTGTATAAAGTGTAATTTGAATGCATTTGATAAAATAACTTTTTTTAGCAACTTAGAGACAAAAAATGGCAATTACCCTCTTTAAAGACTTCACTTTTGAAGCCGCCCATCGGCTACCAAATGTCCCTGTTGGACACAAATGTAACCGCATCCATGGTCATTCTTTTACGGTTCGCCTGGAAATCACTGGCGACATTGATCCGCACACTGGTTGGCTGATGGACTTTTCCGAGCTGAAAGCTGCTTTTCAGCCCACTTACGATCGGCTTGATCACCATTACCTGAATGATATTCCTGGCTTGGAAAACCCAACCAGTGAAGTACTATCCCGCTGGATTTGGGAACAGATAAAGCCCCTAGTTCCACAGCTGAGTAGGGTCTTGATTAAAGAAACCTGTACTTCAGGTAGCATTTACCGAGGTGAATAGCAGGGGACAATCGCCCCAATGCCAATCTCCCCACGCGGCCTAAAACTCAGGCCGCATTTATATACTCTCCAGGTGCCTGGCGTAACGCGAGCACTACCCCTTACGGAATGAAAGCTACGTCTTTTCAGAGGTTGTTGGGATGGTTATTATGATAAAACTTGCCAGAAGCAAGAATTTTTGATGGTTAAAGAGATGTGCCAGCTTCAATTGCGATAGTGGTTCAAAGAGTCTGTAACAGGCTACAGCTGCTGGGCAAATTATTTAATCATACAGCCCTTATGTCGTTCCCTGGGTTTCCCAGTTGAAAGCTAATTAAATTCGGCAGCCGCAAATCTTGATAGTATCTAAGTAGAGCACTTCACCATTTTGTTCCCTATTTGCAACAATCAGTACCCATCGGCTAGCCCCCCCGCGCAAACACGGGGGGAGATAAAAACAATTAAAATTACAAAAATTCAAGCTTGATAACTAAAATCTAAAGACTTTTACGACACACCACGTAGTTTTTGACGCTGCCGCTATAGGTTCTACCATCGTTAAGATAGACGTAATAGTAGTTGTCGCCCTTCTCGTGCTCCGACGACCAGAAGCTATCGCCGACGATATCCGAGCTCTTGTACTGCGATAAGTCCCCCCACTCGCTCCACAGTCCACCCAGGGTGCCCCGGGTGCCCCCGATGCCCTCCTGGTCGACACTGACAAGGCCATTAAGCTGTTGCACCGTTGGCTGACTGTAGTCGGGCTGAACAGCGCAGTATGCCGCTGCATCAGACCAGCTAATAAAGGCCAAACCGTTACTTTTGAACCAACTTTTAAGTGTGAAGCTGTATTTGATTGGCTCCCCCACACCGCTTTTCGGCGTACCCGTGAGAGTGACCTTATTTTTGGTTCCCTCACCAGTAAAGCGCACCACGCCATCGTTCACCGATATCCATGGCGCGTCTGATACCCAGTCATAATCAGAGGCGCTGCCACTGCTTATCGCAAGGGTGAATTCAGCCCCCTTAAAGCCCGTGGTTGGGAAACCGTCGTTTTTTGCAAAGGTATGACCATTTACTTTGACGTCTTTTATTGCGGCGACAGGTTCTGTGACAACGTATGCGTTAGACTCCGCGTTTTCACTCCAGCCATCCAGCTTCAGCGTCGCTTTCAGGTTCGTGCCTGGGGCCTTAGCCGTGTAGGTGGCGGTATAGGTGCCGCTCTTGTTGTCCGTCCAAGTGCTCCCAGTCTTCAGGGTAGCGTGCTCTACCTTTACCGTTTCCGCCGTCAGAGAAGCCTCCGCCCCGGTCACTGGATTGTTACCGACGTCCTTCAGCGTGACGGTGACGGTCATGTCCGAACCAGACACATAAGTAGCTTTATCCAGTTTGACAACGGACTTCGCCTGATCAGCCATGCCCACCGTGATTGCATAGGCCGCGGACTGTGAAGCCGTGCTCCAGCCGTCCAGCGTCAGCGTTGCCTTCAGGTCAGTGCCCGCGCCGGCCGCCGTATAGGTGACGGTGTAGGTGCCGTCGCCCTTATCCGTCCAGCTGCCGGCCTTCAGGGTGGCGTTCGGTACCTCGACCGAACTGGCCGTCAGTGAAGCCTGCGCCCCGGTTACCGGGTTGTCATTGCTATCCTTCAGCGCGACCGTCACGACCATATCCGAACCGGACACGTAGGTGGTCTTGTTCAGCGTGATAGTGGAGTGCGTCTGCTCAGCCATGCCCGCCGTAATGGTGTAGGCCGCGGACTTTGAATCGTTGCTCCAATCGCTCAGCTTCAGCGTCGCCTTCAGTTCCGTGCCCACGCCGGCCGCCGTGTAGGTGGCGGTGTAGATGCCGTCGCCCTTATCCGTCCAGCTGCCGCCGGTCTTCAGGGATGCGTTCGGTACCGTGATAGCAGCAGCGGTCAGCGAAGACGCCGCGCCAAGCACCGCATTGTCCTGGCTATCCTTCAGCGCGACCGTCACGACCATATCCGAACCGGACACGTAGGTGGTGTTGTCCAGCGCAACGGTGGACTTCGCCTGATTAACCGTACCGGCGGTGATGGCATAGGCCGCGGACTGTGAAGCCGTGCTCCAGCCATTCAGCGTCAGCGTTGCCTTCAGGTCAGTGCCCGCGCCGGCTGCCGTATAGGTGGCGGTGTAAGTACCGTTGCCCTTGTCCGTCCAGCTGCCGCCGGTCTTCAGGGATGCGTTCGGTACCGTGATAGCAGCAGCGGTCAGCGAAGACGCCGCGCCAAGCACCGCATTGTCCTGGCTATCCTTCAGCGCT
>KZ478077.1:0-2812 GCA_002837195.1 Enterobacterales bacterium CwR94 | reverse complement strand
CGGTCAGCGAAGACGCCGCGCCAAGCACCGCATTGTCCTGGCTATCCTTCAGCGCTATCGTTACGGCCATCTCTGCACCAGATTCATAACGGGTCTTATCTAAGGCAATCGTGGAGTGCGCTTGTTCAATCGCGCCTGCCGTAAGCGTTACCGTGGAACTCAGACTCCCCACGGCACTTCCATTATATTCCGGCACGATAACGTACTGACCTGCAGTGCCCCCTTTAATCGTGGCCGTGTAGGTGCCTTTTGTACTACTTTCCTCGACAGGGCTTTGCGTCAGCCCTCCAATCCCGGGTTGGCCGCTGCCGCTCATCAGCACAAACGCCAGTTTGTCTTTTAAACCGCCCAAGGCATTACCTTGCGCATCCTTCGCAACCAGCGTCAGCGTTGAGGTCGTGCTGTTATCAGCCACCATAGTTTCTGAGCTTGCTGTGAACACCGATTTATCTGCATCCGGTGCAACGCTGGTGATGGCCACTTTGATCGGCGTCAGGGTGACACCATTAACAGTCGGCGTTAGGGTAATATCTTCAACGTCCGTGCCAGCCGTCACCGTGGTGGTATAAATACCTGCGGATTTTCTGATGAGCGCCGACACTGTGGCACTCTTCAGGACGATGTTTTCCAAGATAACGTCCGCTACATCCAGGTCTACCGGTTGGTTACGTTCATCCTTGAGGGTAAGGGTCAGTAACTGCAAACTCTTGCCGTCCGCCGGGAGCGTGCTGTTTGCTGGGGTAAAGCTGGAGTCTTGCTTACTCACCGCCGCAGCCTGTACGGTGACCTGGGTGTCGCTGCGGTTCGAGCGATTGCCTTTGGTATCCACCGCCACACCACTCACCGTGTAGGTATTCACTGCCTGTAAGTCAGTGCGATAAGCCGGTAGCACGATGGCGTAATTGCCACCTTCCTGCACAACTTTACCGCCAGCAGCATTCAGGGTAGATGCGTCCCACTCCACCCGGGATAGCCCATGGCTACTGGTGACGGACACATCCAGAGACTTTTGTTCGCCCGGATATCCCGATATCAACGTACTTGTTTTAAGGCGAATAGTCTCTTTCTGGCGGTATTCCAGTACAATATTGTTATTACGCTCCACCAGGTCATACCGGCTGCCCGCAAGGCTTCGCAAGGCCGCCACTGTATCCGGGTTAACCTGCTTATGCCACGGCACACAGAGCATATAGTTCACATCGAGAGTGAGTCGGGCGTCACTTTTACCCGACTGGCCCTGACGGTGTTCAGCACCCAGGGTTATCAACGGGACCGGGGTATAACTCACACCCGCCGTGATGACATGCGGGTTCTTCTGCCGGCTGTCCACGCCAAACAGGGCCACCTCTTTGCCATAATACTGCTCATAGGTCAGCTTCCCGCCCAGCTGTGGCAGAGACGGTAACCAAGCCTGTGCCCGCATATCCCAACCGTTAGCGGGACGCGCCTGATAATCCGCCAGCTCCGGCGCGTCCTTCCAGCCCGTCAGGCGCAGGTAACCGTTGGCGCTCAACTTCATGAAGTCACGCCAGTACTCAACCCCTGCCCCCATACGCGCGTGGTCCCGGGACAAGTCATAGTCACCAAAGAGATTACTACCCAGCATAGAATGATCGGAAAAATGGCGCAGACCGGCGCCAAGGTTCGCCTGGGTCCGGCCATCGGTGCGGTGCAGGCTGCTCTGGGTAAACGCCAGCATTTTTCCCTGGTCGTAGAGCGGGACCAACAGGTCGAACTGTGAGTTCTTCAGGGACAGGTTTTTATCCGCATCCAGCTGTACCCGGGCAGTACCGAACTGGCCGAGCCACTGCTGTACGGCGCCGCTGGCCTCGCCGGTGGCCATACTCCGCGCCATAGAGGCCGCCGCGTCACCATTTGGGCTGTTGCTGAGGAAGCTTCCAGCCTGAGAGGCATAACCGGCCACCTTGCGTGCCGTGTCATTGTTTTGATCCTGTGGCGTCCCAATCGATGGCGCCTCATCCCAATGCACTTCAGGCAAAGGTGCAAACGGCACATCACACTCATCACCAGGCTGCAGATGTTCAAAGCCATGGGCAAAGGTGCGGAACTGATTAAGCTCACGCAGCTGCTGCACGGTAATGTGGAACTTCTGGGCCACCGTGGTCACGTTTTCGCCGGCGCACAAGGTGTAGACCTGTATACGCTGCGCAGAAAGGGGCCCAGTCTGCTGCAAGAAGCGTTGTTCGCCTGCACCGGCCATGACCGGAGTGAAGGCCACAGCAACAGGGAAAGCGACCTGAACCGCAATATTAAGCCAGACCAGACGGCGCTGACCACGGGACGTAACCGCTGCTGAGGGGGGGGTATATTTCATTGAGTGTTCTCCAGAGTCCAGCACTGTAAGAAATAGACCGCCCGCAGCTTGCTCAAGGTCACGAGGGCTGCTCACGCCGTAAAGTAAGTTGAGTGCACTTACGACAGCGAATAAATTGCCCAACAGCCTTTCAACAGGCTGTACCCTATTCAGAATTAAATAATGCGGGGACTATCGAAGGAATTTGCAGTGCATTGTTTATTGATGGTGGGAGTTTGACCAAAATCAGGTGAATGATATATCTGACTAATTCGAAATATCCAAAATCGAAGTGAGCAAAAAGAACATTAAACAAATGATGGATCCACCCTCCGTCAACCTCTGACTTTGATATTACCCGCGACTCGACGTGTCTAGATTATCCGCGGCGATTCATGTTTCCCTGTATCACTGAAAGCTAAAAAGGCCTCATCGATGGAGTGTATCTCCAGCGTAGGTGACATCATCTCCAGCAACGTCATTACCCGCTGGCTCATA
>KZ478076.1:14333-15114 GCA_002837195.1 Enterobacterales bacterium CwR94 | reverse complement strand
AAGGCGTTGACATCAACCAGCGCGAACATCATAGCGGTGTGCTTTCAGTGTAAAGGTCACCACGCCGAAGATTTCCAACGCATCTTCTTCGTGAAAGAAAATGGGCGCATAGTGACTGTTGCGCGGAAGAAGGTGCAAAACGGGTCGCAGACGCAATTCTTTGACGGTGAACTCGCCTTCCACCGCCGCCACCACAATATCGCCGTGCGCCGGTTTCAAAGAACGGTCAACAATCAGCAGGTCGCCATTATCGATCCCAGCCTCGATCATCGAGTCACCGCTGACCGTAATGAAATAGGTTGCACTCGGGTGTTTTACCGCCAGCGTGTTCAGATCGATGCGCGCCTCAACATAATCCTGAGCAGGACTGGGGAAACCACAAGGCACACGTTCAAGGAACAGTGGTAAACCGACCAATGCCGGGCAGAGAGAGGGACGTTGCAGGTGCATAATAATGACTCAGACAATAACTGTATACATATACAGTATTGCACCCTTTGGCATGCTTCAAGGATCTTTTTGGTCGTTAATTGGAATCTTCTGAACCGTAAGGGAATTTAGTTTGTCTATGGCATGACGCGAGACGGAGAGACATCGGCAGCATCGCTAAACGCGCATTTGCTCTGTCGATGGAAGGTGGGTGTACATCAAGAGATTTCATTTCATTGCTCTCCCCGCCACCGCGCGCCAAACGCACGCTGTCGCGGAGAGAGGAACAGAAAGAGGCGCTGTCAGTGCGCCTGTTTTTCGATTTTCAGCAGTTGATAGCGATAATCCAGCT
>KZ478076.1:0-14236 GCA_002837195.1 Enterobacterales bacterium CwR94 | reverse complement strand
AGGCGCTGTCAGTGCGCCTGTTTTTCGATTTTCAGCAGTTGATAGCGATAATCCAGCTGTTTTAGCAGCAGGCCGGTCTGGGTTTGCTCGTTAAGCTGATTGCCCTCTCCGACCGCATAACGCCGTAGCTGTTCTTCCGTCTCTATATGGCGATTGACGATATTCATCGTTATATTTTCCTGCTCTTAAGTTTGCAGTTTTATCATCCCCGCGATAAAAATTTGGACAGTGGTACGGCGAGAAGAATTTACGCCTCACGCCGCTGGCATTAGAAATAATACTACAACGCGCATTTATCTAATGTTTTGAAAATAACGATTGACTATCGCAATAACCTTTGGAGAAGTTATCACTCACTGACCGTATGAAATAAAAAGCGACCTTAGTTTTTGATAGCCTTTCTCGTCAATGTAATCATTATTACATCCAACGCAGTTGAAACGGAATCCCCTGCAAACTGTGCTTTTTGCAGCGTACTATTTTCATATGAATCAGACATCGATAAACATAATTTCATAATGCGCTTATTGTCTTTAAGCACATGAACATTTTTTACTGGAATTCGGTATGTTGCAGAATAGAGAGAAGGTGTGATAACTAACTCTTCACCCTGAAGACCAAGTGAGACCACATTTTTCAAACGTTTAGCATGAATAATATTTAAAATACCAAGGCTGAGCAATAACGTCCCCATGCCAATACCCAGAAGCACAAGAACAACCCCCAGAACCGCAAATAACACCCCTAAACTCATTAGCTTCGAGGTATTAAATAACAGTTTAATTTCTAATTTATCTTGTTCGTCATTGTCAAATTCCACTAACTCACGATAAGCAAACTTCTCTCTGGTGAATAAAAACCCAACAAAAAAGACAAATCCCATTGGCAATGTGAAAAATGTACTAACATAAGCAAGCGCCATCGCCGATTTAGGGTATTTAAACATAACAAACACTGTTATTGCCTGTAAGATTATTGCAACGATGCAGAGTATTAGCACTATAGACAATATTTGTTCAAGCATACTTTCCTGATACTCATAATAGCTGTATCTCCTAAAAAATTTGTAGGTATACCACTGAATAGCCAATACTTCTAAAAAAACAATCAACATTCCCAACCATACTAACTTATTGTACCTTTTCACTGCCAACGTCCTTATTTTGATAAAAACAACATTTGTAAAGCCAATTAATTAAATTATGAGCAACGAGTACTGCCAAGGTATTAAAATATTACCGCCTTCCCGATACTCAGGGTTGCAGGTAATGTGCCTGTCGCTAAATACCAGAGGGCGATACATCACTATTTGTATTCGCTGTGCCACTGGTGCCAGCCAACCAGAACACATCTTGAGGGTCGTGTGTTTAACTCCCCTCCCCGCCACCGCGCGCCAAACGCACGCTGTCGCTGAGAGAGGAACAGAAAGAAGCGCTGTCAGTGCGCCTGTTTTTCGATTTTCAGCAGTTGATAGCGATAATCCAGCTGTTTTAGCAGCAGGCCGGTCTGGGTTTGCTCGTTAAGCTGATTGCCCTCTCCGACCGCATAACGCCGTAGCTGTTCTTCCACTGGGATGTGGCGATTAAAGGATTCGGTGGCCGAGAACACCGCCGATTTCAGCTCACTAACGGTCAAATATTTACCGCGCTGTTTATCGAGGCCATTCAACTGCGCCGTCAGTTGTTGCAACTGCGACATGCCCTGATACCAGTTATCCAGGCGCTCCAGCGGGATCGCCTCGCGTTGCATCTGCAAACTCTGTTGTTCTTGTCCCGCCTGCAGGTTTTTCTGTTGATCCTGCTGCCAGTACCACAGACTGCCGCCTAACACCAAGGTGCCGGCCAGCAAAGCGCAGCACGCCCCGGCAATAAAGGGTTTCAGCACCGGGGGACGCACCATCACCTCGCGGATCTCCACCTGGATTTCAGGTTCCGACTGAATCACATACACGCGCGGCGCGGCGTCAACCTGCGCGGCAGGCGGCGCAACGGGCTCTTCAAGCATCACCGGATTCATCGCCGCGGGAGCCGAATCTTGCAAACGCGACAGCGTGTATTTGACCTGTTGGTAGAGCATGCCAGTCTGCCCGGCATCCCGCATCCCATAGCGCGTTAACGCATCGCGCAGAGACAACAGCAGTTGTTCGGTCTGGGCCAGTTCAGGCAGTACGTGATTGCTCTGAAATGACCAACCACGCAGAATTGCCTGCAAACGACGGCTTAACGCGCTGAGAATTTCAGTGCGCGTTTGCAGCGCCTGGGGCCACAATGCCGACCACTGATGTAACACCAGCGCCTCAAGAAGATTCAGCCCTTCATTCAGTCCGCTAAGGCCAGAGGAGTGGGTACGCGCCAGGGTGTACCAGGCCGCTGACTGTAGCTCAACGCCGTTTTGTTCAAACAGCGACAGGCACAATTTTTCGGCATACGCCCAGTCGACATCCGGGCGCGCCGGGTGTGAGAGTTTGTTAATTTCATCGCGCAGTAAGGCGTACTCCGTCAGGGTACGCGGATCGGTTCCGGTATGGATCCGATAGCGGGTTGGATCAGTCATTGTCCGTGAGCGTCCTTCAAAAAGTAAAAGAGGTGCGCAACTGGCGCATCAAGAAAATGGCGTAGAAACGGTGTGTTGTTGCTTAAGGTGGCGCAGCAGTACACGCCCTTCCGGCATAAATACCGTGCCAAAACGCACCAGCCCCAGCGATTTAAGTTCGGCGTCAATGGCATAGCGCAGCTCGCCCGGCATGCTTTGATCCAGCAACACCACGTCAATTTTTTTCAGGCGCGGTTCGTACTTCAGCAGCACTTGCGACAGGGTATACAGCAGCTTGTGTGCGGTGCCGGGCATGCCTTGTAAAATCTGCGTCATGTCCGGCAAACCGTAATCAGGCAGATGAGCCAGCGAACCGGCTCGGGTATTTAAAATGCGCTGCATATTATCCAGCACAGAAAGGATCACCTGGTTCTGTTCGCTGACTTCATGCAGCTCCAGTCCGCCGGCAAAACTGCCCTTTAGCATTTCATACAGCGAAGGCTGGCGATGCTCGTGACTCATGGCTGCTCCTCGCGCAGTTGCAGATGGCGGCTGTCTAATTCAATGGTGCGGGGCTTATCTGCATTGAGATCGCTGCGACTGAGTACCAGACGCCAGGTGTTGTTTTTCAGATCGGGGTGCTGAAACAGGGCCGCAACCGCAACAAAGTGAGCGTCTTTTTCCATTGGCATGGTCAGAGATACCGCACCACCAGGCGTGACAACCAGATCGCGCTGTGCCAACAGATCATCCTGTAGCGCATCCGCCTCCTCGGTGGTCAATTGCTGGTAGACCGTCGCATCCACGCTTTTACGCGTTTTTAACTGATAAACGCGCACCATTACAGGCTCTGACAGCGGATTGTGTTCACGCGCATCGCTGTTCAGGCTTTCACGTGCGGTGAAATCCAGGCGCAGCGTTTTAATCTGCTTGTAAAAAACGGCATCAAACGCCGATACACTGCCATCCACAACCGCCTGCTGAACACCGCAGCCCGATAATGTAAGAACGGTGGCCATCAGCAGGCCAGACGAATATTTATTTGAAATGATACGCAACACGTCGGTTTCCTTGACGAGATTGGGCGGGCTCCATGCCCGTATAGCTGCCCAGTTCAGTGGTAAATTCAGCCGGAATATCGGCATCAAGCGCCAGGCCTTCAACACCCAGCACGCCCGTCATTCCCAGCCACAGTGGTTCTTCGCCTAACGGCGCAACGGCCAGCAGCGGCGTTGGCAGCGTCAGCCGCAGGCGCGCTTTGTAGCGCCAGCCTAAATACACCCGCAGCATCACCATAAAGTCCTGGTACAGTTGACCGCCAGGCAGCCAGCGCCGGGCTTCATCCGCACAGTCGGTGCGCAGCGTGATCAATAACTGGCTGCTGGCATCGACGGCTTCGTCGCCCAGTGGCGCATTACCGTCGAGTAAAAAGCCTTCATCGTTGGTAAATCCCAAGGGCGCAGTGAACGGTACAGGGCGCAGGCAGTGCGGCTGCGCACTGACCGTGGTCTGCGGCGCCAGTAAGCGCACCAACGCACGTATCCCCTCTTCGGTGCGACCGGGCTGGCGTAGCACGCCAAGCAGCGCCAGAAAACGTGACACGGGAGTGGCAATGTGACTGCCAGTGCCCGGAATACCCAGCCCCACCAGCCCCAGTAAGGACTGCGAGGTGTTGTCACTGCCGCCCGCTTCAAAGGTGGCCGGATAAGAGTATTTGCGCCAGATACGATAAAACTGTGTCAGCACGCGGTGATTAAAAATGTCTAAAAATCCCTGTAGCGCCTCGTGTCCCTCATTGCGCTGGGCGATATCGTCCAGATACGCCCCGCCCAGTGGGGAATCCACACCGTACAACCCTAAGAAAGTGGTACGTATCACTGGCGGTGCGTAAGGATCATCACGGTGATACTCCACCGCTTTTAACTCGCTGGCAGGAAAACCCATGCCCGGATGCGGCAGCAGGCGAACAGGATCGTCGCCGGGATGCTGTGTGCTGCCCAACGGCGGCCACTCGGGATGCTGCTGCTCGATCAACTGGCAAAAACGATAAAAATTCAGCCGCGGCAGATCGTGCTCCAGCCGGGGCGCTAGCCGGGAATGCGGCGGTTGTGTTTCTCTTCCCATTCCAGGCGCTCTCCGGTTGGTTGCAGAATAAAGATCAGACGGTTAAACAGGTGAATGTCGGTATACAGCGCAAAGAAGCGACTGAGCATTTCACCAAACAAACAGATATCGCCGGTACCGGCAAACCCACTGCTGTCGAGCGTGATTTCGATTTGCACGCCGCGCAGTAAATACCCTTGCTCAAAGCGCTCGGTTTCTTTGTGGCAGACGTGCTGAATAGCCTCCAGCCGCCGCCGGTTCATTTCGCTGTGCGTCCAGTCATACAGCGCCAACGTACCGCGCAGCACTTCTGCGTTATCCATCATCCACAGGAAACTGGAGCCCAGATGGCTTAATACACGCCAGTGAAAGCGATCGCGGCTGGGCGGATAACACGGCAGTGTGGGAGCACAAAGATTACGCACCTGAACCTGTGCGGCAGTGGATTTCACCGCGGTATCCAACAACGTGCTTTGCAGCGCACGGCGTGGCAATTGCCCGTTGGTGCCCGTGACGCTGACCGACAAACTTTCGTTCGCGGGCACGCTGTGATTATCAAACGCCTCACCGCCGAGGATCAGCCAGGTATCGTGCAGCCCGGACGGGCCACGGCGCACGCGGGTGTGATAGTAATGTTCAGGGGCTTCATGGCGTAGCATGCCGCCTTTGTGGCGAAAACTGGTAAACGGCACATAGGGTTGGTTGTGCGACGACGAGACGCTGTCGACAGAGTAGATCTCGGTATGGCCGTCCTGCACGCGCATCGGGCGCAGCAGATACTCGGTCTGCAATCCGTTTAGCGTGAGCGGATCGGACTCCAGCGCAAACAGATTGATAACCGGCACGCTGTTCAGACGCAGGTGCTTTTCACTGAACGCAAAATCGTGTTCCCAGCGATTTTCCAACACCGCCTCAATTTCAAACCACGGCAACACCGCCGGGAGCGTGGCCGTTTCCAGACCGCACAGCCCGACCGCCATAAACTTCTCCCGAAAGGTGAAGTACTCCAGCAGCAATTGATAGCCACTAAAGCTGCTGTCACTGCCGGGCCAGAGCCGGTCATCACTGTCAAAACCGCCAGCGATAAAGCGCGCATCCAGCCGACGTCGGTCGCTGTCGCCAGGCAGACGCAGCCAACAGGACGCAACATTCATGGTCAGGGCTTCATGAAGTGCGCAGGCCAGCGCGGCATCGGCATTCAGGTACAAAGGGATATGGCTGAGATCCAGACGGCTCCAGTCTGCCAGCGCTCCTCCGTTAAAACGCAGGCGAATCACCGAACGCCCTTCGGCATCGGTGGTAACCACCGCATTTTCCAACCTTAACGGCAGCAGATTAATCGTCTTGGTGGTGGTATAGCGACAGCAGGTGCCCTTCTCACCGATAGGTCTTGAGAGCACTTCAAAGCCTTTGGCAATGCGCATCGGCTCTTTCATTTCCTGCCAGTCCGGTGTGAACTCCACCACCGACAGCGAAGGGATCGTTCGCAGATAGTGCGGCCACAGCAGGCTTACCAATCCTTCGGTCAGTTCCGGCAGATCGTCGTCCAGCTTTTCCCGCAGCCGCCCCATCATAAAGGCAAAGCCTTCAAACAGGCGCTCGACGTAAGGATCGCGGGCACCGGCTTTATCCAGATTGAGCATGGCCGCTTGTTCAGGATGGGCACGGGCAAATTCTTCACCTGCTTCAAGCAGGTAACGCATTTCAGCGTCGTAATAACGCAGAGTTAAATCGTCCATTGGCATTCACACTGGTATCAATACCGGAGGCACTCCGGCAAGGAGGGAAAAAGGAAACCGGGTGTTGGTTTAGCCGCAGAGCACGGCGGCACGCGCCGGGTCGATAGCAATCAGGCCCGATAACAGCACGTCCATTTCCGGCTGCAGGCGACTCTTGTCACTCTCGCTGCGGGCGGCGCGGGTTCTCAGCAGTTTTAAACGACGGGCGCGCACTTCAAACAGCAGCTCCGGCGACCATTGCGTGAGCGTCAGGCTTTGAGCTTGCGCATTGAGTTCGCCCAGCAAGTGCAGAGCCATTTCGTTTTTACCAAACTGTTCGCAGATGCGCGCCATCATCAGGCGCAGCAGCCAGCGGTCGCGCACGCTGCTGATCCCCGGACGCCCTTGCAACCAGTGCAGGGCCGCATCCATGCCTTCGGCATCCGCTTTTGCCAGCGCTTCGCTTTCCAGTGCCAGCACATCGCTTTCCTGCACCACGGCCACCGCGGGCGCATCTGCTTCCCAACCGCCAGCATCGCTCATGACTTTTTGACTGATCCAGCCCAGCGTCACTTCATCGGCAAAGGGGGTGCCGTCGGAAAACGCCAGCGCTTCTAACCCTGGCAAACGCGCTAACAACCCTTTCATGTCGTTGAGCAAAATATTGCTCAGGATGCTGTTGGGATCTTTGCGGGTCAGCGCTTCCCAGGCATACCACTGCACATCCAGCCACAGGTGATTGACGCCCTGGCTAAACAGCGAATCGGTCTGTTCCAGCAGTTCAATCCAGCTCTGCTGCAGATACAGACGCTTGAGGTGGGCACGGTGATCGGGTTTTGGCGGTACCAGCCGCGTACGTCCACTGGCATCCAGCGGCGGCAGTTCCTGAATGGTATCCCAGCGCACGCTTTTCATCAGATGGTGCGCCGACAGCCAACCTTCTGGCTGATCACGCAGGTATTTCGCCAGCAGTTTGGCCTGGTCCAGCAGGTCACGACCAGAACTGACCGGTGATAACAGCGGCGAAGCGCTCTCACTGGTTTTGATGGTGTGGGTCGCGGCATCACTGCTGTTTTGTGGCACCACGGCACGGGCGCCCCCGCTTTGTGCCAGGCGTATTTCCAGCGCCTGAGTCAGCGGAGAGAGCAGCGCACGCTCCTCTTCACTCATCGATTCACTGAGCAGTAGCAGCGCGCCAAACACGCGTGTCGTCAGTTGCATATCCACTTCGGGCCACAGCGACAAACTGTCAAGCATACGGGCGCTGCCCAACCAGGTCAGCGCGCCTTGCCGACTGCGCGGGCGCTGTGGATGCAGTGCGGTGCCATATTGCTGCATGGCTGCGGCCAGCAGTTCCAGCCCTTCGGCCAGTCCACGCTCGCCGTCCTGGTGCAGGCGCGCCCAGACGTAAAAGGTGATGACGCGGAGATCTTTACAGACGGTCAGCAGCAGCGATTCAGCCTGCGCAATAATCGTTTCGGTATCAATCCCGGACAGTTTATTCACCTCAGCGCGGATCTGCTGAAACTGATCGTCATACGCCGGGTCTTCACCGACGGGCTCGGCCGCGCTAATCGGCTCCAGCCAGCGCGCCCAACTGGCGCTGTGTCGCTGTGCTTCGCTCCGCAGTTCCGCCTCAGGCGTGCCACAGGTTTTAATTAATTCCGTTAAGGTTGCCACGACTCATCCTCATCCATGTCAGTCACTGTTTCTTCCGTTGCGGTGTCTCGGGGAGCCATCGCCTGGGATGCTGTCGCTGCATCCACAGTGAAAATATTATCCGGTAGCGTAAAGCCGCGTAAGCGCAGCAGCGCAAGCGGGCCATCGCTCATTTGTGTACGCAGTACCCACTGCAGCGTGCGTGCGTCTTCGGTTGCGAAGGAGAGCAACCACTGGCTGCGATCCAACCGCTGGCGCTTGCCCTTTTCCAGCCAGCGGATAAAGCCCCATGTGCCAGCATAATCGCTATACACTTGCGCCCCGGTTTTCACTGCCGAGCCGGTTAATAAGGTGCCCGGACGCAATGATTCGCCAGGCCAGCGGAAGGCTTGCCACTCCGCCATTTGATTGAAGTAGCGCAGTTTTTGCCCATCAATCATCAGTTGGGTTTCGATGATATTCGCGGTGGGACGCCCTTGCAATTCAAAGCTGATACCCTGCGTCCCGTCGGTAAACAGCACATCGGCCAGTTCGCGCAGTTGGTTCACTGCTTTTAAGAATTGCGGATTGAAAGTCAATCCCTGGCTGTGGGCCGTATCGGGCACCCAGCGACTGCCCTCTTTTTGCAGTACGCCGCCCAGTCGGGCGGTTAAAAAGGCATCGATACGCCCGGCATCTTTGCGAATAAACTCCGCCAGCATCGGCAGTGAAGCATCGCTTTTACTGGCGGCAAACGGATAGCGCCCGTCAAACGCGGTGCGCCAGTTATCCACCACCGCCCGTTGCCACTGTGCGTTTAAACTGACCGCTGACGGCTGCAAGATGGTTTCCCAGGCTTGCGTCAGCGGCTGCACAAACACCGTTTGTCCAAATCCGCTCCACTCTTCACCCAAACTTGCAGCCATTAAACTGCCGTATTGCTGGGTGTCGGTTAAATCCACGCTTTTGCCCTGAAAGACCGTTTGTGCCAGCGTTTGCAGCATATCTTGCGGATCGGGCGCGGCAGCGACCTGTTGCAGACGCAAGCGGACGCGCGTGATACGCGTCAAGAAGGTTTGCAGGCTGAGAGAGCTGTCGGCGGCCATCAGTTGCGATCCACTGCTTTTGCCCATTAACGACAGCAAGGGGCCAAAAGTAGCATCCAGCGGGCCTTCCGGTTGATTTGACTGCTGTTCGATAACCGGTTTCTCTTTCTGGCTGATCAAGTCTTTTGCCGAATTCAGCAAGGTATCGCTCAGCGCAGCACGCTTCTGTCCGGTTTGTCCTTGCCACGCCAGGGTGTTCATCAGCGCGATCAGCGGTGACTGGCGCACATCGCTCATCAGCGTGAGCTGGTCAGTTACATCGGCAATATTGTGCGCGGGATTCAGACGCAGGCCATTGAGGAAGCTCAGCCAACTGGCGGCAAAGTCGGTGAAGTAACGCTGGGTAAGGCGCGCCTGCAAAGCCTCTGGTGAGATATCCTCCGCGACCGCACTGCGGCTGTCGCTCAGCACCCAGTCGATCTCATCGCGGCGAGCGCTGGCGGCTTTTTCGATCTCCTGACGCACGCTGCCTTCCCATGCCTGGCGGGTAAACATTCCCGGCACGCTGTCTTCGCTGGAAAACAGACGGTGCGGATCGGTGCCTGGGGCCATATCTTCCAGTGTGACATCCGCATAATTACGGCGCACCGCTTTTAACACGTTCTCATACAGCGTACTTTCGGCATTACGGCGGCCAATCTGTTGCAGCAACACCTGCCGCACCTGCGCTAACAGCGCCGGGTTCGTCTGAATCGCCCACTGCGGCTGTGCCGGTAATGACGTTATATAGAATGACCATAAATCGGGCGCCAGACTCTGCCACAACCCGTCAGAGACGCCGGCCTGTTGCGGCTGCGCGAGTTTAAGCGTCTGGGCAAAAAAGCGAGCATCGGCGCGCTCCGGGCGCGACATCATCAGCCAGGCTTTCAACTGGTTGTAGCCCGGCTCCGCCAGACTGGCGCGCAAAGGGCTGGCGGGCGGAAGTTGCGCCAGACGGTTGAGTTTTTCCTCCAGCGCCTGCTGCGCCGGATCGCGAATCACACGATTGGCCGCCACCCCGTAAATCTGAATCAATGCCGCGTGCAATTGCGGCAGTGGGCTAAGTCCAAAACGCTGATACCAGGGCGCGCCCTCCTGTAATCCGTGCTGCAAACGCCCCAGCGTATTACGTAATGCGTGCAAGGCGATAAGCTGTTGGTCATTCAATGCTGCATTCGCCGCCAGCGCCTCGGCTTGTTGCGCCGCACTCACAACCTGATGACGGTTCAACGCAAAAGAAGCCAGCATGCCTGCGCCCCACAACAGCATCAGGCCACAAATGGACCAACCCAGCGTTTGCTCCCAGGGTAAACCCACCCGGCGTCCACGCTGGCGGTCTGTGGCAATGGCTTGCCACTGCGAGGGATCAGGCAGCGCATGCGCGTGTCCCGAGGCCTCAACCTTGCCAGGCAGGCTAAACATCATTCCGCGCAGGGAAATACGCTGTTGACGAGCCGCCAACCAGGGCGCTAAACGCTGCTGCCAGGCTGCGCTGTCACCGCTGCCCAACTGCTGCGCCAGGCGTAACAGCCCATCATTTTGCGTCTGCTCTAACACCTGTGCCATCCCCTGCTCACGCAGCATGGGGATCAGACGATGTAAACGCTCGCCAATATCCTGTGCCACCGCACGCGCGGGGAAAGTGGTGCCCACGGCAGTGGCTTCACCGCCCTGCTGCGTCCACACACTGCTGCCCAGTTGCCACAGCCAAACCGGTGCCTGCCAGCGCAGAATGCCACCGATATTTTCCAGAGAACGCAATGCGCTATCGCTGTGCTGCGCACTGAGTGCATCATCAGCCCCGAGCACGTGAATAATGCCATCCAGTGGCCGATAGCGCCGCAGCGTACGCACGGCCGCCAACGCATCCTGATTCGGTGCCTGACGCAGGCTGCCGCCGTGAATCAGCACCGTGCGCTGGCCTTCCAGCCACTGCTGGCGGGATAGCTCAGGCAATAACGCTGCAACGGCATCCTCTTCACCCACCACCAGTAACAGCCGCACTTTATAGCGCCAGAAAGGGCCGTAGCGGGTGTGGAGGTGTTTGCAAAGCGTTTGGTGCAAGCCCTGGTCGCGGGTAGCCATGCTCAACGTCGTTTTCTGTTGTGATGATAAGAATAAGCGCTCTATCTTCGGATAGAGCAATTGAATACTTTTCAACACACTATTTGAGAGCAAACTCAAAATGATCAGACTACAAATCATGATACTAAACCAAAGCTGTACCTTCTCTTTAACGGTATTCCAGCCATAGTTTTGCGCATGATACAAACAAAAATAGAGAGAGAGTAAACTTATCAGTACAATAATTGCGACTAGCCCTCCTACTCTCCATCTGCGGGCCTTTTTCATACCTCACGCTCCGTGTTGTCGATATTATCGATAAGATTAATCAGATACTGTTCATCACAGTTAGTGATTGTCATCTGTGGGCTTTTTAAAAACTGCGATGCTGTTGAGAGCAGTGACAGTATTAGCCATGAGTGCTGGCTCTCTATTTTCCCAAGAATAAGAGACAAATCATACCCAGCCATATCCCAATGCTTATTTGATACATGGCAGAGAGTACTTAACGATTTACTGCAATAAGAACCTTGCTCTCCTGCAACCTCTCCCAGCCAAACCTTTTTTGATGTATATATTTGCGGCTGATAATAAGCATGTTTTTCTGCTTCATCTTGAAGATCATTATGTAGAAATTGATGCGGACGATAAATATAACTGGCAGGTTTAACATCACCGATCAGATTGCGGTTAGTAATGATATTAATAGTGGCGAAATCACTGACATGTACATTTTCACTGGTTGGATCATTTAACTTTAACGCGATAACAATTTTTGTAAAAAGAGAGTCCCCATCAATTATTTCACTAATGACTTTTTCATAAGATATAGGGGTGTGTAAGACAGTATGCAATTTTTCGGAATCAATCTCCAGTCGAGCCCAGAGTGATCGAATATCATTAACATCGGAAGAATTCTCTTCATTGATAATGATCATATCAAAACCAGTATGATGAGCAAGAGCAAGCAATGTTTGCCGAACAGAGAGAAGGAGTTCATAGAAAATCTCTTTCCGTGTATACACCTTATCAAAAATAACTGCCTGATCTTTTTTTAATTCAAAAGGAACATCGCGCAACATGGAATAAACGTCACTTTTATTCGCAATAAAAAAAGCGGTATCATAGAGGTAGGCTTGTTTAGTCGCCCATTCTGACCATTCTTTTTTAACGCCCTCCCTATTGTAACAGTAATCATGATAGGCGCTAAGATACAATCCATAAACATAAATTCTAAGAAAAAATGAAAATAATAAAACAGTTATTAAGATAACAAACAATAAGGATAGCTGTTGGAGTTCATATTTCCAGTCTGAAAAGACGTTTATTAAAGAAAAAACAAAAGCAATACAGCTCGCAATAGACACTAAAGATAATGCGACAAACCACCGTTTAAAATTCACGTCACGTGGGGGATTTATCTCTAATAACAACTTGATTGGCCAACTCATTTCTTTCTCTTATTATCTTCTTCAACGCCTAGTCCCAAAGCGTTTATCGTCTCTAATGGTATAAGTTCTTTTAACTCTGCATAGAATTGTATGTCATTTTTTTCACTGCGCGGGTCAAACACTGGTGATAGATAGAACGCAGTTATTCCACGAAGGACATCTTTCCCGAAAAAAATAAAATCATTCGCATTATAATTGAAATGTTCAATGTACCAATTAAAAGCATCAAGCAGCGAACGAGTGAAGGAAGTTTCATTAATCTCTACGTGTGGAAAGTCAAGCCGGTAATTATCTAAAACAACACTAATATCTTTTATGACACTCAACTTATCAAATTGCTTAGCCTCCAACGCTAAAGAGTATTCAAGCTTGATGAATAGAGAATTATCACCTTTTATTTCTTTAAGTTTATTGTTAATATCAATAAACCACCAATCATTGATATTACTAAACAACCTGGTTAATTGCCATTCACTCAGTATGCTAGAAAGTTTACCAATGACAGCAGGGTCATAATAACGAAAGAGAATATCTCCCACTTCGTTGATAGACTGAATCATCGCACCTGCTAAAACAGTTGCCAGCGTATCCCCTGGAAGAGTGGATGTTAACCAGCCACAAATAGCATTTTTTTGATATCTGTCTGCGTTGGCACTGCGTATTGCAGTTTTCACACATTTCATCAAAAATTCACGGGCCAGATGGGTGTTCTCAAATCTTACAAGCAATAACTGGGGCTGCTGATTGAATTCTGTATAAGGAAAAAGAATTGAGTGCGTCGTTAGATCATTGCAAGCAATGATTAATTCATCATCTTCCCACAACTCCCGTAAGGCTAAGTCGATAAGCAAATAGCCATTACTCTCACTCGATTCAAATCGGTCTATTAGTTGAGAAATGATATTACTGCATATTTCTTCGCTTTCTTTATCATAAAATTGCATACCGCTATTCATTACATGTCCTTGTACTCACTAAAAGTATCACTTATCACATTGACTAGTCATTTTAGTAAAAAAACCAGTACTCTGTATCATACATAAATTTATCAGAGGGATATTTCTCACCTGTTTTATCATCAGGGTTTATCCACTTACCTTCTTTCTTTAAAGCACGTTCTCGCTGTCGCGTTAGTTTATTGAGGCTGATTTTTTCAGGTGTTGAAAGGCCTATAAGGGAAAATATTTCTTCTGCAAGTTTGCAGGTTGTATTTTTATAAGCTTGATAAGCGCACCAAGCCATCGCTCCGGTAATTATTGGTGAGAAAAATGATATTACAGCTAATGAATAAAAGTAACCATCGAAGAAATGTTCACTAGAAAAAAATGCGCCACTGAAAACAATGATAATATTATTAATATTAGTATAAACATATACTTAATTCTAAGCCAGAGTTTGGCACGCCGCCCCCAGGCACATCTTGGACACACTGAAATAATGCGCTCTTGGGGGAGTGCTATGGCATACACCTCATAATGATCTTCCTGCCAGTCAGCAATTATCTCCACTTCGTCCCCGGTTTTTAAGCGCGTAAGTCCCACCCAGCCGCGAAACGGTTTGCCATTAATTATCCCCTGTACATACTCTGCTGGATCCTTCTGATCTTCATCAGAAACCAGGGCACCGGCAGTCGCTGAATTGCCGA
>KZ478075.1 GCA_002837195.1 Enterobacterales bacterium CwR94 | reverse complement strand
AGCTGATCAAACCAATCGCCATGGACGATGGTCTGCGTTTCGCAATCCGCGAAGGCGGCCGTACCGTTGGTGCAGGCGTTGTTGCTAAAGTTATCGCTTAATTGCAGATAACAGGAGGGTTGGTAACAACACTCCGGCACACTAAAAAAGAGCACTTCGGTGCTCTTTTTTTATGGCTTGCGTTCAAGGGGTTGATTGAAGTAACAATGATTCTCATTTACACTAAGTGCAGAAAATGTACTGGAGTCACAAGATGTACGTCTGCCTGTGTAATGCAATCACCGATAAAACGCTGCGCGAAGCGATAAAACGCTATCAACCTAAATCTCTACAGCAACTTCGCCAGATAGTGCCTGTAGGAAAACAGTGTGGTAAATGTATCCGCGTGACACGTGAAATTTTGCAAGAAGAGTTGCAGCATCTCCCACTTTATAAAGAAATCGCCTGATAATCCCCTTCACTTAGTGTTGCCTTTTTGACTTCCTGCGAACCGCATCTACGCTCTTAGTAACTGGAAGCGGAGGAGTGACTATGAAGGGCGATGCAAAAATAATAACTCATCTCAACAAATTACTGGGCAATGAGCTTGTGGCAATTAACCAGTATTTTCTTCATGCGCGCATGTTCAAAAATTGGGGACTGACGCGTCTGAATGATGTTGAGTACCATGAGTCGATTGACGAGATGAAGCATGCGGATAAGTACATTGAGCGCATCCTGTTTCTCGAAGGGATCCCAAATCTACAGGATTTAGGCAGATTGCGCGTTGGGGAGGATGTCGAGGAAATGTTGGCATCCGATCTGAAACTTGAACTTGAAGGTGCCGTTGATTTACGGGAAGCCATCGCTTATGCCGATAAAGTTCATGACTATGTTAGTCGAGATATGATGATTGAAATCCTTGCGGATGAAGAGCATCACATTGATTGGATCGAGACAGAATTAGAATTAATTAAAAAATTGGGCATCCAGAATTACCTGCAAGCCCAAATTAAAGAAGAAGCTAACTGATTGTTTTGCGAGCAATGCAATGAGCCACTCGCCACGGTGAGTGGTTCATCCAATCCGCGTATCTCAGCCATTCCTCTCCTCTGATTTTTCATAGCGTTTGCTTTCCGTCCAGATGTGCGTATAATGCGCGGGCCTGTCTAATTAAGACGGCCTGACACAATTGTGTTAGCGGTAAGCGGAAACGCGAACCATACAATGTCCCCGATTGGGGGACTATGTACTAACGATTACACTCCCCCATCAATCGTAATGGGTGTGAGTAGTAATTATTTTCGTTTATAAATAATTGGAGCTCTGGTCTCATGCAGAACCAAAGAATCCGTATCCGTTTGAAAGCGTTTGATCATCGTCTGATCGATCAATCAACCGCGGAAATCGTCGAGACTGCCAAGCGCACTGGTGCGCAGGTACGTGGTCCGATCCCGCTGCCGACCCGCAAAGAGCGCTTTACTGTACTGATCTCCCCGCACGTCAACAAAGACGCGCGTGATCAGTATGAGATTCGCACTCACAAGCGTCTGGTTGACATCGTTGAGCCAACTGAAAAAACCGTTGATGCTCTGATGCGTCTGGACCTGGCTGCAGGTGTAGACGTGCAGATCAGCCTGGGTTAATCAGGTCATCGAGCGATTGAGAGGTTGATACAATGATTGGTTTAGTCGGTAAAAAAGTGGGCATGACCCGCATCTTCACTGAAGATGGCGTTTCTATCCCTGTAACCGTGATCGAAATTGAAGCTAACCGCGTAGCTCAGGTTAAGAGCCTGGACAACGACGGTTACACTGCTATCCAGGTAACTACCGGTGCTAAAAAAGCAAACCGTGTAACTAAGCCTGAAGCAGGTCACTTTGCTAAAGCTGGCGTTGAAGCTGGCCGTGGTCTGTGGGAATTCCGCACCGAAGGTGAAGAGTTCGCTGTTGGCCAGAGCATCAGTGTTGAAATTTTCGCTGACGTGAAAAAAGTTGACGTGACGGGTACGTCTAAAGGTAAAGGTTTTGCCGGTACTGTTAAGCGCTGGAACTTCCGCACCCAAGATGCAACTCACGGTAACTCCTTGTCTCACCGCGTTCCGGGTTCTATCGGTCAGAACCAGACTCCGGGCAAAGTGTTCAAAGGCAAGAAAATGGCTGGTCAGCTGGGTAATGAGCGCGTAACCGTTCAGAGCCTGGAAGTAGTGCGTGTTGACGCTGAGCGCAACCTGCTGCTGGTTAAGGGTGCTGTTCCGGGTGCAACCGGTGGCGACCTGATCGTTAAACCAGCTGTGAAGGCGTAAGGGGATAGCAATGGAATTAGTATTGAAAGACGCGCAAAGCGCGCTGACTGTTTCCGAAACTACCTTCGGTCGTGATTTCAACGAAGCGCTGGTACACCAGGTTGTGGTTGCTTATGCAGCAGGCGCTCGTCAGGGCACTCGTGCTCAGAAGACTCGTGCTGAAGTAACTGGTTCCGGTAAAAAGCCGTGGCGCCAGAAAGGTACAGGCCGTGCGCGTTCAGGTTCTATCAAGAGCCCGATCTGGCGTTCCGGTGGTGTGACCTTCGCTGCGAAGCCTCAGGACCACAGTCAAAAAGTAAACAAAAAGATGTACCGCGGCGCGCTGAAAAGCATCCTGTCCGAGCTGGTACGTCAAGATCGTCTGATCGTTGTCGAGCAGTTCTCTGTTGAAGCTCCTAAAACTAAGTTGCTGGCGCAGAAACTGAAAGACATGGCTCTGGAAGACGTGCTGATCATCACCGGTGAACTGGATGAGAATCTGTTCCTGGCTGCGCGCAACCTGTACAAGGTTGATGTGCGTGATGCAGCAGGCATCGACCCAGTCAGCCTGATCGCCTTCGACAAAGTCGTTATGACTGCAGATGCAGTTAAGCAAGTTGAGGAGATGCTGGCATGATCCGTGAAGAACGTCTGCTGAAAGTACTGCGCGCGCCGCACGTATCTGAAAAAGCATCTACTGCGATGGAAAAAACCAACACCATCGTTCTCAAAGTTGCAAAAGACGCAACCAAAGCAGAAATCGCTGCCGCTGTGCAGAAACTGTTTGAAGTTGAAGTCAAAGACGTTAACACCCTGGTAATGAAGGGTAAAGTTAAGCGTCACGGTCAGCGTATCGGCCGTCGTAGCGACTGGAAAAAAGCTTACGTCACCCTGAAAGAAGGCCAGAGTCTGGACTTCGTCGGCGGCGCAGAGTAAGTCGGAGGAGAGTTACAATGGCAATTGTTAAATGTAAACCGACATCTCCGGGTCGTCGCCACGTAGTTAAAGTGGTGAACCCAGAGCTGCACAAGGGCAAACCTTTTGCCCCGCTGCTGGAAAAAAACAGCAAATCCGGTGGTCGTAACAACAACGGTCGCATCACTACTCGTCACATCGGTGGTGGTCACAAGCAGGCTTATCGTATTGTTGACTTCAAACGCAACAAAGACGGTATCCCAGCAGTTGTTGAGCGTCTTGAGTACGATCCGAACCGTTCCGCGAACATCGCGCTGGTTCTGTACAAAGATGGCGAACGCCGTTACATCCTGGCCCCTAAAGGCCTGAAAGCTGGCGACCAGATCCAATCTGGTGTTGATGCGGCAATCAAAGCAGGTAACACCCTGCCGATGCGCAACATCCCAGTGGGTTCTACTGTTCACAACGTGGAAATGAAACCAGGCAAAGGCGGTCAGATTGCTCGCTCAGCCGGTACTTACGTGCAAATCGTTGCGCGTGATGGTTCCTACGTTACCCTGCGTCTGCGTTCTGGTGAAATGCGTAAAGTCTTAGCTGACTGCCGCGCAACACTGGGCGAAGTCGGCAACGCTGAGCATATGCTGCGCGTTCTGGGTAAAGCTGGTGCTGCACGTTGGCGTGGTGTTCGTCCTACCGTTCGCGGTACTGCGATGAACCCAGTAGATCACCCGCACGGTGGTGGTGAAGGTCGTAACTTTGGTAAGCACCCGGTAACCCCGTGGGGCGTTCAGACCAAAGGTAAGAAGACCCGTAGCAATAAGCGTACTGATAAATTTATCGTACGTCGCCGTAGCAAATAATATTAGAGGATAAGCCATGCCACGTTCTCTCAAGAAAGGTCCTTTTATTGACCTGCACTTGCTGAAGAAGGTAGAGAAAGCGGTGGAAAGCGGAGACAAGAAGCCTTTGCGCACCTGGTCCCGTCGTTCAACGATCTTCCCTAACATGATCGGTTTGACCATCGCTGTCCATAATGGTCGTCAGCACGTTCCTGTGTTTGTTTCCGACGAAATGGTCGGCCACAAGCTGGGTGAATTTGCACCGACTCGTACTTATCGCGGTCACGCAGCTGATAAGAAAGCTAAGAAACGCTAACAGAGGAGGAAGAGATGGAAACTATCGCTAAACATCGCCACGCTCGTTCTTCTGCTCAGAAGGTACGCCTGGTAGCGGATCTCGTACGCGGTAAGAAAGTGTCGCAGGCTCTGGACATTCTGACCTACACCAATAAGAAAGCGGCTGTACTGGTCAAGAAGGTTCTGGAATCTGCCATTGCTAATGCCGAACACAACGATGGCGCTGACATTGATGATCTGAAAGTCACGAAAATTTTCGTCGACGAAGGCCCAAGCATGAAGCGCATTATGCCGCGTGCTAAAGGTCGTGCAGATCGCATTCTGAAGCGCACCAGCCACATTACTGTGGTTGTGTCCGATCGCTGAGACTCTGGAGACTAGCAATGGGTCAGAAAGTACATCCTAATGGTATTCGACTGGGTATTGTTAAACCCTGGAACTCTACCTGGTTCGCAAATACCAAAGAATTCGCTGACAACCTGGACAGCGATTTTAAAGTCCGTCAATTCTTAATGAAAGAGTTGGCTAAAGCGTCCGTTTCTCGCATCGTGATCGAGCGTCCGGCGAAGAGCATCCGTGTGACTATTCACACTGCTCGTCCTGGCATCGTGATCGGTAAGAAAGGCGAAGACGTAGAGAAACTGCGTAAGGTCGTAGCGGATATCGCTGGCGTTCCTGCACAGATCAATATCTCTGAAGTTCGTAAGCCTGAGCTGGACGCAAAATTGGTTGCTGATAGCATCACTTCACAGCTGGAGCGTCGTGTGATGTTCCGTCGTGCTATGAAGCGTGCTGTTCAGAACGCAATGCGTCTGGGCGCGAAAGGTATTAAAGTTGAAGTTAGCGGCCGTCTGGGCGGCGCAGAAATCGCACGTACCGAATGGTACCGCGAAGGCCGTGTGCCACTGCACACCCTGCGTGCTGACATTGATTACAATACCTCTGAAGCGCACACCACTTATGGTGTTATTGGCGTTAAGGTATGGATCTTCAAAGGTGAGATCCTGGGTGGTATGGCTGCTGTTGAACAACCGGAACCGGCTGCTCAACCTAAAAAGCAGCAGCGTAAAGGCCGTAAGTAAGGAGAGTCGCTGTGTTACAACCAAAGCGTACAAAATTCCGTAAAGTGCACAAAGGCCGCAACCGTGGTCTGGCGCAGGGTACGGATGTTAGCTTCGGCACTTACGGTCTGAAAGCTGTTGGCCGTGGTCGTCTGACTGCACGTCAGATCGAAGCAGCACGTCGTGCTATGACCCGTGCAGTTAAGCGTCAAGGTAAGATCTGGATCCGTGTATTCCCGGACAAACCGATCACCGAGAAGCCGCTGGAAGTGCGTATGGGTAAAGGTAAGGGTAACGTTGAGTATTGGGTTGCCCTGATCCAGCCTGGTAAAGTCCTGTATGAAATGGACGGAGTTCCGGAAGAGCTGGCCCGTGAAGCATTCAAGCTGGCAGCAGCAAAACTGCCTATCAAAACCACCTTTGTAACTAAGACGGTGATGTAATGAAAGCAACTGAGCTGCGTGAAAAAAGCGTTGAAGAGCTTAACACTGAGCTGCTTAACCTGCTGCGCGAGCAGTTTAACCTCCGCATGCAGGCTGCATCTGGCCAGCTGCAGCAGACCCATCTGCTGAAGCAAGCTCGCCGTGATGTAGCGCGCGTTAAGACTTTACTGACTGAGAAGGCGGGTGCGTAATGTCCGATAAAATCCGTACTCTGCAAGGTCGTGTTGTTAGTGACAAGATGCAGAAATCTGCTGTTGTTGCTATCGAACGTTTCGTGAAGCACCCAATCTACGGGAAATTCATTAAGCGTACGACTAAGCTGCACATCCATGACGAGAACAACGAATGCGGTATTGGTGACGTGGTTGAAATCCGCGAAACTCGTCCGCTGTCCAAGACCAAATCTTGGGCGTTGGTTCGCGTTGTAGAGAAAGCGATTCTGTAATAGAATCTGCCTCTCTAAAAATAAATGAACGGCTCGTAAGGGCCGTTCATTTTTTCTACCCATCTGCGAGAACCGGTGTTATAATGCCGCGCCCTCAATTATGGGGCTTTCAAACGATCCAATTTTTGGATCCCGAAGTAGTAGTTGACATTAGCGGAGCACTAAAATGATCCAAGAACAGACTATGCTTGGCGTGGCCGACAACTCCGGTGCACGTAGCGTAATGTGTATCAAGGTTCTGGGTGGCTCGCACCGTCGCTACGCAGGCGTCGGCGACATCATCAAAGTTACCATCAAGGAAGCAATTCCTCGCGGTAAAGTAAAAAAAGGTGATGTCCTGAAGGCGGTAGTGGTGCGCACCAGGAAGGGTGTTCGTCGCCCTGACGGTTCTGTCATTCGCTTCGATGGCAACGCATGCGTTATTCTGAACAATAACACAGAGCAGCCTATCGGTACGCGTATTTTTGGCCCGGTGACTCGTGAACTTCGTACTGAAAAGTTCATGAAAATTATCTCTCTGGCACCAGAAGTACTCTAAGGAGCATAAAATGGCAGCGAAAATCCGTCGTGATGACGAAATTATCGTGCTGACCGGGAAAGACAAAGGTAAGCGCGGTAAAGTCAAGAATGTCCTGTCCTCAGGTAAGGTCATTGTTGAAGGTATTAACCTGGTTAAGAAACATCAGAAGCCGGTTCCGGCCCTGAACCAACCAGGTGGCATTGTTGAAAAAGAAGCGGCAATTCAAGTTTCCAACATTGCACTTTTCAATGCGGCAACCGGTAAGGCTGACCGTGTAGGCTTTAGATTCGAAGAGGGCAAAAAAGTCCGTTTCTTCAAATCTAATGGCGAAACTATCAAGTAATTTGGAGTAGTACGATGGCGAAACTGCATGATTACTACAAAGACGAAGTCGTTAAAAAACTCATGACTGAGTTCAATTACGCTTCTGTCATGCAAGTCCCTCGGGTCGAGAAGATCACCCTGAACATGGGTGTTGGTGAAGCGATCGCTGACAAGAAACTGCTGGATAACGCAGCAGCTGACTTAGCAGCAATCTCCGGTCAAAAGCCGTTGATCACCAAAGCACGCAAATCAGTTGCAGGCTTCAAAATCCGTCAGGGCTATCCGATCGGCTGTAAAGTAACTCTGCGTGGCGAGCGCATGTGGGAGTTCTTTGAGCGTCTGATCTCTATTGCTGTACCACGTATCCGTGACTTCCGTGGCTTGTCCGCTAAGTCTTTCGACGGTTGTGGTAACTACAGCATGGGCGTTCGTGAGCAGATCATCTTCCCAGAAATCGACTACGATAAAGTCGATCGCGTTCGTGGTTTGGATATTACCATTACCACTACTGCGAAATCTGATGATGAAGGCCGTGCTCTGCTGGCTGCCTTTGACTTCCCGTTCCGCAAGTAAGGTAGGGTTACTTAATGGCTAAGCAATCTATGAAAGCACGCGAAGTTAAGCGTGTAAAATTAGCAGACAAGTTCTTTGCCAAGCGCACTGAACTGAAAGCGATCATTTCTGATGTGAACGCTTCTGACGAAGATCGTTGGAACGCTGTTCTCAAGCTGCAGAGTCTGCCGCGTGATTCCAGCCCGTCCCGTCAGCGTAACCGCTGCCGCCAAACTGGTCGTCCGCATGGTTATGTGGGCAAATTCGGGTTGAGCCGTATCAAACTGCGTGAAGCCGCTATGCGCGGTGAAGTGCCTGGTTTGAAAAAGGCTAGCTGGTAATTACCAATAGAATCACGGGAGTAAAGACAGATGAGCATGCAAGATCCGATCGCGGATATGCTGACCCGTATCCGAAACGGTCAGACCGCGAACAAAGTTGCGGTCACCATGCCTTCCTCTAAGCTGAAAGTGGCAATTGCCAACGTGCTTAAGGAAGAAGGTTACATTGAAGATTTTAAAATCGAAGGCGACACCAAGCCAGAACTCGAATTAACTCTGCGTTATTTCGAAGGTAAAGCTGTGGTTGAGAGCATTCAGCGTGTTAGCCGCCCTGGTCTGCGCATCTATAAAAGAAAAGATGAGCTGCCAAAAGTAATGGCGGGACTGGGCATTGCTGTTATCTCTACCTCTAAAGGTGTCATGACTGATCGTGCAGCGCGCCAAGCTGGTCTTGGTGGCGAAATTATCTGCTACGTAGCGTAATCGGAGGAAAAAATGTCTCGTGTTGCTAAAGCACCTGTCGTTGTTCCTGCCGGCGTAGAGGTAAAACTCAACGGTCAGGAAATTTCGATCAAAGGTAAGAACGGCGAGCTGACTCGTACTATCAACAGTGCCGTAGAAGTTAAGCATGCTGACAATGCGTTAACTTTCGCTCCACGCGAAGGTTATTCGGATGGTTGGGCGCAAGCGGGTACCGCTCGTGCACTGCTTAATGGCATGGTTATCGGTGTTACCGAAGGCTTCACTAAGAAGCTACAGCTTGTTGGTGTAGGTTATCGTGCAGCGATCAAAGGAAGTGCAGTAAACCTGTCTCTGGGTTTCTCGCATCCTGTTGAGCATGCGTTGCCGGCCGGAATCACTGCTGAATGTCCTACTCAGACTGAAATCGTGCTGAAAGGCGCTGATAAGCAGCTGATTGGTCAGGTAGCAGCAGATCTGCGCGCCTACCGTCGTCCTGAGCCATATAAAGGCAAGGGTGTTCGTTACGCCGACGAAGTCGTGCGTACCAAAGAGGCTAAGAAGAAGTAAGGTAACACTATGGATAAGAAATCTGCTCGTATCCGTCGTGCGACCCGTGCACGTCGCAAGCTTAAAGAGCTGGGTGCTACTCGCCTGGTGGTACATCGTACCCCGCGTCATATTTACGCACAGGTAATCGCCCCGAACGGTTCCGAAGTTCTGGTTGCTGCTTCTACTGTAGAAAAAGCTATCGCTGAACAACTGAAGTATACCGGTAACAAAGACGCCGCCGCAGCTGTAGGTAAAGCTGTTGCAGAGCGCGCTATCGAAAAAGGCATCAAAGGTGTTTCTTTCGACCGTTCCGGTTTCCAATATCATGGTCGCGTCCAGGCACTGGCAGATGCTGCCCGTGAAGCTGGCCTTCAGTTCTAAGGTAGAGGTGTAAGATGGCACACATCGAAAAACAAGCTGGTGACCTGCAGGAAAAGCTGATCGCGGTAAACCGTGTATCTAAAACCGTTAAAGGTGGTCGTATTTTCTCCTTCACAGCTCTGACTGTTGTTGGTGATGGTAACGGTCGCGTTGGTTTTGGTTATGGTAAAGCGCGTGAAGTTCCAGCAGCGATCCAGAAAGCGATGGAAAAAGCCCGTCGCAATATGATGAACGTCGCGCTGAATCACGGCACCCTGCAACACCCAGTTAAGGGTGTTCACACGGGCTCTCGTGTGTTCATGCAGCCGGCTTCCGAAGGTACCGGTATTATTGCCGGCGGTGCAATGCGCGCCGTTTTGGAAGTCGCTGGAGTACATAACGTACTGGCTAAAGCGTATGGTTCCACCAACCCGATTAACGTGGTTCGTGCAACTATCGATGGCCTGTCGAGTATGAAATCTCCAGATATGGTCGCTGCCAAGCGTGGTAAAACCGTTGAAGAAATTCTGGGGTAATGACCATGGCAAAGACTATTAAAATTACTCAAACCCGCAGTGCAATCGGCCGTCTGCCTAAACACAAGGCAACGCTGCTTGGCCTGGGTCTGCGTCGCATTGGTCATACCGTAGAGCGCGAGGATACTCCTGCTGTACGCGGTATGGTTAACGCGGTTTCCTATATGGTTAAAGTGGAGGAGTAAGAGATGCGTTTAAATACTCTGTCTCCGGCCGAAGGCTCTAAACACGCTCCTAAACGTCTGGGTCGTGGTATTGGTTCCGGTCTCGGTAAAACCGGTGGTCGTGGTCACAAAGGTCAGAACTCACGTTCTGGCGGTGGCGTACGTCGCGGTTTCGAAGGCGGCCAGATGCCTCTGTACCGTCGTCTGCCGAAATTCGGCTTCACTTCTCGCAAAGCTGCAGTAACAGGCGAAGTTCGTCTGTCTGACTTGGCGAAAGTGGAAGGCGGTGTTGTTGACCTGAACACGCTGAAAGCAGCAAACATCATCGGTATTCAGATTGAGTTCGCGAAAGTGATTCTGTCTGGTGAAGTAACTGTACCGGTGACTGTTCGCGGTCTGCGTGTAACCAAAGGCGCTCGTGCTGCAATCGAAGCTGCTGGCGGTAAAATTGAGGAATAAGTAGCAGATGGCTAAGCAACCAGGATTAGATTTTCAAAGTGCCCGTGGTGGTTTCGGCGAGCTAAAACGCAGACTTCTGTTTGTGATTGGTGCGCTGATTGTTTTCCGCATTGGCTCTTTTATTCCAATCCCTGGTATTGATGCCACTGTACTTGCCAAACTGCTTGAGCAACAGCGTGGTACCATCATTGAAATGTTTAACATGTTCTCTGGTGGTGCCTTGAGCCGTGCTTCTATTTTTGCTCTGGGTATCATGCCGTATATTTCGGCATCGATTATTATCCAGCTGCTAACGGTGGTTCATCCTGCCTTAGCTGAAATCAAGAAAGAAGGGGAGGCTGGACGTCGTAAGATTAGCCAGTACACCCGCTACGGCACATTGGTATTGGCAATATTTCAGTCAGTCGGTATTGCTACCGGCTTACCGAATATGCCAGGAATGCAAGGCTTGGTGTTAAACCCAGGCTTTGCCTTCTACTTTACTGCTGTTGTTAGCCTGGTCTCCGGGACAATGTTCCTGATGTGGCTTGGCGAACAGATTACTGAGCGAGGTATCGGTAACGGTATCTCAATCATTATCTTCGCTGGTATCGTAGCCGGTCTTCCGTCGGCAATTGCGCATACCATCGAGCAAGCACGGCAAGGCGAACTGCACTTCCTTCTGTTGCTATTGGTTGCAGTTCTCGTATTTGCAGTGACCTTCTTCGTTGTTTTCGTTGAGCGTGGTCAACGCCGCATTGTGGTGAACTATGCGAAACGTCAGCAAGGCCGTCGAGTCTATGCTGCGCAGAGTACGCATTTGCCGCTGAAAGTGAACATGGCTGGGGTTATCCCGGCAATTTTCGCCTCAAGCATTATTCTGTTTCCTGCAACCATCGCGTCATGGTTCGGTGGCGGAACAGGTTGGAACTGGCTAACGACAATTTCTATGTCTTTAGAACCAGGTCAGCCGCTTTATGTGTTACTCTATGCGACTGCAATCATCTTCTTCTGTTTCTTCTATACGGCGTTGGTTTTCAACCCGCGTGAAACAGCAGATAACTTGAAGAAGTCTGGCGCATTTGTACCAGGAATCCGTCCGGGAGAACAAACGGCGAAGTATATTGATAAAGTAATGACACGCCTGACCTTAATCGGTGCGTTGTACATCACTTTTATCTGCCTTATCCCGGAGTTCATGCGTGATGCGATGAAAGTTCCATTCTACTTCGGTGGTACATCACTGCTGATTGTAGTCGTTGTCATCATGGACTTTATGGCACAAGTGCAAACTCTGATGATGTCGAGTCAATATGAGTCTGCATTGAAGAAAGCGAATCTGAAAGGCTATAGCCGTTAATCGAATCGCTTGAGAAGTTACGGAGAGTAAAAATGAAAGTTCGTGCTTCCGTCAAGAAATTATGCCGTAACTGCAAAATTGTTCGTCGCGACGGTGTCGTGCGTGTGATTTGCAGTGCCGAGCCTAAGCATAAACAGCGTCAAGGCTGATTTAATCGCATATTTTTCTTGCAAAGTCGGGTTGAGCTGGCTAGATTAGCCAGCCAATCTTTTGTATGTCTGTACGTTTCCATTTGAGTATCCTGAAAACGGGCTTTTCGGTATGGGACGTACATATTAATTAGTAGGAGTGCATAGTGGCCCGTATAGCAGGCATTAACATTCCTGATCAAAAACATACCGTGATCGCGTTAACCTCGATTTTCGGTATCGGTAAGACTCGTTCCAAAGCTATCTGTGCTGAAACGGGTATCGCTGAAAATGTTAAGATCAGTGAGCTGTCTGAAGAGCAAATTGACATCCTGCGTGATGCAGTTGGCAAATTCGTTGTTGAAGGTGATCTACGCCGTGAAATCACCCTGAGCATCAAGCGTCTTATGGACCTTGGCTGCTACCGTGGTTTGCGCCATCGTCGTGGTCTGCCGGTACGCGGTCAGCGCACCAAGACCAACGCACGTACCCGTAAGGGTCCGCGTAAACCGATCAAGAAATAATCGGGGTGATTAAATAATGGCAAAGGCACCAGTTCGTGCACGTAAGCGTGTAAGAAAACAAGTCTCTGACGGCGTGGCTCATGTCCATGCTTCTTTTAACAACACCATCGTTACCATTACTGACCGTCAGGGTAATGCATTGGGTTGGGCAACTGCCGGTGGTTCCGGTTTCCGTGGTTCTCGTAAATCTACGCCGTTTGCTGCACAGGTTGCTGCTGAACGTTGCGCAGAAGCCGTAAAAGAATACGGTATCAAGAACTTGGAAGTTATGGTTAAGGGTCCAGGTCCAGGCCGCGAATCTACCATTCGTGCCCTGAACGCCGCTGGTTTCCGCATCACGAATATTACTGATGTGACTCCGATCCCTCATAACGGTTGTCGTCCGCCGAAAAAACGTCGCGTATAACGCCCGTTTTTTTAGGATAGTTGGAGAAAGAAAATGGCAAGATATTTGGGTCCTAAGCTCAAGCTGAGCCGTCGCGAAGGTACAGACCTCTTCCTGAAGTCTGGCGTTCGCGCGATTGATTCCAAGTGTAAGATTGAACAAGCCCCTGGCCAGCACGGTGCGCGTAAACCGCGTCTGTCTGACTATGGCGTTCAGTTACGTGAAAAGCAAAAAGTTCGTCGTATTTACGGCATCCTTGAGCGTCAATTCCGTAACTATTATAAAGAAGCAGCACGTCTGAAAGGCAACACCGGTGAAAACCTGTTGGCTCTGCTGGAAGGTCGTCTGGACAACGTAGTTTATCGTATGGGCTTTGGTGCCACTCGTGCGGAAGCACGCCAGTTGGTGAGCCATAAGTCAATTCTGGTAAACGGCCGCGTTGTTAACATCGCTTCTTATCAGGTATCTCCGAATGATGTCGTAAGCATCCGTGAGAAAGCCAAAAAGCAATCTCGCGTGAAGGCCGCTCTGGAGCTGGCTGAGCAGCGTGAAAAGCCAACCTGGCTGGAAGTTGATGCGACTAAGATGGAAGGTGTGTTCAAGCGTATTCCTGAGCGTACTGATCTGTCTGCGGACATTAACGAACACCTGATCGTCGAGCTTTACTCCAAGTAAAGCTTAGTACCAAAGAGAGGACACAATGCAGGGTTCTGTGACAGAGTTTCTAAAACCGCGCCTGGTAGATATCGAGCAAGTGAGTTCGACGCACGCCAAGGTGACCCTTGAGCCTTTAGAACGTGGCTTTGGCCATACTTTAGGCAACGCACTGCGCCGTATTCTGCTTTCGTCTATGCCGGGTTGCGCGGTGACCGAGGTTGAGATTGATGGTGTACTACATGAGTACAGCACCAAAGAAGGTGTCCAGGAAGATATTCTGGAAATCCTGCTCAACCTGAAAGGGCTGGCGGTAAGAGTTCAGGGTAAAGACGAAGTCATCCTTACGCTGAATAAATCTGGCATTGGCCCTGTAACCGCAGCCGACATCACCCACGACGGTGATGTCGACATCGTCAAACCGCAGCATGTTATCTGCCATCTGACTGATGACAACGCATCTATTAATATGCGTATCAAAATTCAGCGTGGTCGTGGTTACGTGCCAGCGTCTGCCCGAATTCATTCGGAAGAAGATGAGCGCCCAATCGGCCGTCTGTTAGTCGATGCTTGCTACAGCCCTGTAGAGCGTATTGCCTACAATGTTGAAGCAGCACGTGTTGAGCAGCGTACTGATTTGGACAAGCTGGTCATCGAAATGGAAACCAATGGCACCCTGGATCCTGAAGAAGCGATCCGTCGTGCGGCGACCATTCTGGCTGAACAACTAGAAGCTTTCGTTGATTTACGTGATGTACGTCAGCCGGAAGTCAAAGAAGAGAAACCAGAATTCGATCCGATCTTGCTGCGCCCTGTTGACGATCTGGAATTGACTGTCCGCTCTGCTAACTGCCTTAAGGCAGAAGCTATCCACTACATCGGTGATCTGGTACAGCGTACCGAGGTTGAGCTGCTTAAAACGCCTAACCTTGGTAAAAAATCTCTTACTGAGATTAAAGATGTGCTGGCTTCGCGTGGTCTTTCTCTGGGTATGCGCCTTGAGAACTGGCCACCGGCAAGCATTGCTGATGAATAACCCGATCACAGGTTAAGGTTTCACTGAGAAGGATAAGGTCATGCGCCATCGTAAGAGTGGTCGTCAACTGAACCGCAACAGCAGCCATCGCCAGGCAATGTTCCGCAACATGGCTGGTTCACTGGTTCGTCATGAGATCATCAAGACGACCCTGCCAAAAGCGAAAGAGCTGCGTCGCGTAGTTGAGCCGCTGATTACTCTTGCCAAGACCGACAGCGTAGCTAATCGTCGTCTGGCATTCGCCCGTACTCGTGATAACGAGATCGTGGCAAAACTGTTTAACGAGCTGGGCCCGCGTTTCGCGAGCCGTGCCGGTGGTTACACTCGCATTCTGAAGTGTGGCTTCCGCGCTGGTGACAACGCTCCGATGGCTTACATCGAGTTAGTTGATCGTCCAGAGCCGCAAGCAGAAGCTGCTGCAGAGTAATCTGTTGCAACTTTGAAGAACCGGGCCTTGTGCCCGGTTTTTTTATGTCTCTTTTCTGCCCCCTCCTTCCGCGTTATGCTCATATCGTAGATTTTCACTGAGGTACTTATGTGGCTAATTGATGAACTCGTTGAGCAGCATATTGCCCGCGCCCAGCGTAAGGGTGACTTTGATAACCTGCCTGGACAGGGTAAAAAGCTCGAGTTAGAGGATGACAGTCATATCCCTGAGCAACTACGCACTGGCTATCGTTTATTAAAGAACAGTGGTTTTCTACCGCCAGAACTTGAACTTAGAAACGAAGCCGTTGTTCTAAGTAATCTAATGAAAACCCTTAATCCAAATGACAGTGAATGGGTAAAGCAGGCTCAGCATCTTGTACTGCTTGAATTTCGTTTACAGAGTAGGAATATCGACACGACCTTTTTACAAGGTGAGTGGCGCCAGCGTCTGGGGGAGAAACTCTCCGGAGGGAAGTGATGTATCGCATTGGACAGTTAGCAAAGCTTGCAAATGTTACTCCCGATACCATTCGCTATTACGAGAAAATGGCGTTGATGGGACATGAAGCAAGAACGGAAGGTGGGTTTCGTCTTTACACGGCGGAGGATTTGCAGCGTTTACGATTCATTCGTTATGGCCGTCAATTGGGTTTCACTTTGGAGGCAATACGTGAGTTGCTTTCCATTCGGATTGATCCGGCACATCACACCTGTGAAGAGTCAAAGGCGATTGTCGAAAAACGTCTGGCAGAAGTTGACGGAATGATGCTTGAGTTGCAACATATGCAACGGTCTTTGCAGCGCCTGAGCGATGCATGTTGTGGCGGTATGCACAGTAGCCGTGACTGCTCAATCCTTGAAGCGATTGAACAAGGCGCAATGCAAGAGAAAACATAATTTCAATGTTGGAGAAAACACCATGGGTGGCTATCAGCACAAACGTGGGGTGATTCAAGACAATGCGCTGGAAGCATTATTGACTGACCCTCTATTCAGAACACGTGTAGAAGAAAATAAGAAGGGTAAAGGCAGCTATAAAAGAAAAGCCAAGCACAACAGGAAGGGAAACTGGGAGGCCAGTGGTAAGAAACCGTTCTTACCACTGGCCTTCTGCTTTATCAGACATAAAAAAACCGCCATTGGCGGTTTTTCTTTTTAGACTTTGTTGTTTTGCTCTTTGAGCAAATCACGAATCTCGGTCAACAATGTTTCTTCTGCGCTGGGTTTAGCAGGCGCGGCTTCTTTCTTTTTATACATACGGTTCATGATTTTGATGGCAATGAAGATTGCAAACGCAATGATGACAAAATCAAAGACGGTTTGCAGGAAAATACCGTATTCCATGACCACCGCAGGTGTGGCGCCCTCTGCAGGTCGCAGAATCCAACTGAATTGCTTGAAATCTACGCCACCAATCAATAGGCCCAAGGGCGGCATGATGATGTTCGCAACCAGTGAAGAGACAATTTTACCAAACGCTGCCCCAATGATAACACCAACTGCCAAGTCAACGACGTTGCCACGCATCGCAAAGTCGCGAAACTCTTTGAATAAACTCATTCTTATCTCCTGTCCTGTGCCAATGTTCAAAGTTTAACAAACACTTCTGTTTTTTCCATTTCAGACCGCAATATTCCTGAATGGGGCGCGGTTTATTGCTGAAAATCCAGTGTGCTATCTGAAAATAATTATAGAAAGAAGGGGCTGGGCTGGAACAGACGCTCAACATCTGGCACAAATTTTTTGTCTGTTAAAAACATAATTACGTGATCGCCCTGTTCGATGCGTAAGTTCTCATTCGCAATCATCACATCATTGCCACGCACGATGGCACCGATGATCGTACCTGGCGGCAACTTGATGTCTTCGATTTGGCGGCCAACGACGCGTGATGTGCTCTCTTCCCCATGAGCAACGGCTTCAATTGCTTCTGCAATACCCCGTCGTAGCGAGGAAACACTCACGATATCTGCTTTGCGAACATGACCGAGCAACGCAGAGATTGTGGCTTGTTGGGGGGAAATGGCGATATCAATCACGCTGCCTTGCACTAAATCGACATAGGCGCGCCGTTTAATCAGTACCATGACCTTCTTTGCACCCATCTTCTTGGCCAACATAGCAGACATAATATTGGCTTCATCGTCATTGGTAACGGCGATAAATAAGTCGATTAAGTCGATATTCTCTTCAGCCAGCAGTTCCTGGTCCGATGCATCACCATAAAAAACGACAGTATCTTGTAACTGCTCAGCTAATTCAGCGGCACGCTGCGGATCGCGTTCGATCAACTTGACGCTGTAATGCTTTTCGAGCCGCTGAGCCAGGCCGCAACCGATATTTCCGCCACCGACCAACATGATACGTTTATAGGGGCGCTCAAGGCGTTGCAACTCGCTCATCACCGCACGGATATTCTCGCTCGCGGCGATAAAAAACACCTCATCACCCGCTTCAACGATGGTAGAGCCTTGCGGGCGAATAGGGCGGTCCTGACGGAAGATAGCCACCACGCGGGTATCAATATGCGGCATATGATCGCGAATAATGGAGAGCGGATTACCCACAAGAGGGCCACCATAATAGGCTTTTACGGCGGCAAGGCTGACTTTCCCTTGCGCAAAATTAACGACCTGCAGCGCACCTGGGTATTCAATCAGACGATAGATATTATCAATGACGAGTTGTTCAGGCGAAATAAGATGATCAATCGGTACCGCTTCTGGGATAAACAACTTTTCGGCATCGCGGATATATTCTGGTGCACGAATACGGGCGATACGGTTGGGCGTGTTGAACAGAGAATAAGCTACCTGACAGGCAATCATATTCGTTTCATCGGCATTGGTGACTGCAACCAGCATATCTGCGTCCTCTGCACCCGCCTCACGCAAAACGCGCGGATGCGAACCATGTCCCTGTACGACACGCAGATCGAACTTATCTTGCAGCTGGCGTAAACGCTGCCCATCGGTATCAACTACCGTGATATCGTTATTCTCGCCGACCAGATTTTCTGCCAGCGTTCCGCCAACCTGCCCTGCACCAAGGATGATGATCTTCATTTCGCTTTGCTCACAACGTAAAGGTTAGGCGGCATTCCCTACCGCCGTAGCTGATTAGCGTTTTACCAGTTTTGCATAGTAGAAACCATCGCCACCCTCAACTTCAGGATAAACCTGTAACCCAGGCTGCTGCTGTTCACTGATGTTCTGCAATTCAGCATCGGTATGTCGGGACAGAAAAGCGGTGATTTGCTGATGATTCTCTTCCGGCATGATTGAGCAGGTTGCATAAACCAACGTGCCGCCTTGCTTTAAGCGTGGCCAGATAGCGTCTAAAATTTCTTTCTGTAGTGCCGCCAGCTCTGCAATATCGCTATCGCGGCGTAGCCATTTAATATCGGGATGTCGACGTATAACCCCGGTTGCAGAGCAAGGGGCATCCAACAATATTCTGTCGAAAAGTGTTTCACCAGCCCACTGCTCAGGATGGCGACCATCTCCCAGCTTTACTTCTGCATCTTGTTTCAAACGTAGAAGATTTTCTGTCACCCGAGCTAAACGCTGCGCATCGACATCTACCGCCATCACTTTTGCATCGGGGGCAACTTCCAGAATATGCGTCGTTTTACCGCCAGGTGCTGCGCAGAGATCGAGAATATGGTCGCCATTTTGTGGCTCAAGCAAGGCTACGCAACCTTGGGCTGAAGCGTCTTGTACCGTAACCCAGCCATCGGCAAATCCGGGCAACTGATTCACTGAACAAGGTTCCGTTAATCGTAATGCATCTGGGGCATCAGGATGAGGAATTGCATCTTTACCTGCTGCCTGGAGCAGTGCTAACCATGCTGCACGGCTGTGGTGTTGACGATTAACGCGAAGCCAAAAAGGGGGATGCTGATTATTCGCCTCAACAATCTGTTTCCAGTGTTCAGGCCAGGCATTTTGCAGACGCGTGAGCAGCCACTTAGGGTGCAGTGTCGCGATATGTTCTGGAATTTCTGAAAGTAGAGTTTCCTGACGACGTTGAAACTGCCGTAAGACACCGTTAATTAGGCCTTTAAGCTGCGGGCGCTTTAAAACAACAGCACCTTCAACCGTCTCTGCTAAAGCAGCATGAGCAGGGATGCGGGTTGCCATTAATTGGTATAAGCCAACCATAATTAAAAAGTGCAATGTGCGCTGTTTACCCGTCATAGGGCGTTCCATCAGCTGGCTAATGATCCACTCTAACTGCGGTAACTGACGACAAACACCAAAACACAGCACTTGCAACAATGCGGCATCTTTATCGCTTAAGCCCTTTTGGGCATTGGGAAGGAGTTGGCTAAGAGATTGACCTTGCTCGACAACCTGCACAAGCGTTTGAGCCGCAAGGCTCCGTAAATTGGTTGGTTTTTTCATTACGTCATCTTAAAGCCCGGCGAAGGCCGGGCAGTTATCAGGCCAGAAGTGTGCCTGGGGTGAACCATTCCGCACGTGAGTTCAGCAAGTCTTGCGCTGTCATCGCTTTCTTACCTGCCGGTTGGAGAGTATGAATGTTCAATACACCATCACGGGTAGCAACTTGTATACCCTGCTTGTCTGCCTGCAAGACGGTACCGGGCGTGGCATCCTGATGCTTGCCCACGCTGGCAAACCAAACTTTGACGGGCTGATCGTCAATCTGGAAATAACTCACAGGCCAGGGATTGAAAGCACGTATACAACGTTCTAGCTGCTCGGCAGGTAACGTCCAGTCAAGACGAGCTTCTTCTTTGCTTAACTTTTCAGCATATGTCACCAAAGAATCATTTTGCTTCTCTGGTTTTGCCGTGCCTTCAGCGAGCTGCTGTAACGTTGTGAGCATGCCTTGTGGGCCCAGCTCAGCCAGCGTGTTATAGAGGCTTGCACTTGTGTCTTCTGAGTTGATTGGACAGCTTAACTTGTGGAGCATATCTCCGGTGTCCAACCCAACATCCATTTGCATAATGGTGACGCCAGTTTCGTTATCACCGGCCCACAAAGCGCGTTGGATAGGTGCTGCACCGCGCCAGCGTGGTAACAGTGAGCCATGCACATTGATACATCCCAGACGCGGCATATCCAGTACCGCTTGCGGGAGAATCAGCCCATATGCCACCACAACCATCACATCGGCCTTGAGGTCCGCAACCCATTGCTGGTTTTCTTGTGGGCGTAATGAAACGGGTTGAAACACCGGTATTTGATGCTTAAGCGCAAGCTGTTTCACCGGACTTGGCGTCAGCTTGTTACCGCGACCTGCAGGGCGATCGGGTTGCGTAAATACGCCGACAACACGATGCTCGGAAGCAAGCAGCGCGTCCAGATGACGCGCTGCAAAATCGGGTGTACCGGCAAAAATAATATTCAAAGGCTGAGACACAACATCCCCTTAAATGCTAAATGCCGATTAAGCGCGGGCTTGATCGCGATAGAGTTTCTCTAGTTTCTTACGAATGCGATCGCGTTTTAATGGCGATAAGTAATCAATGAACAGTTTGCCAACCAGATGATCCATTTCATGCTGAATACAAATGGCGAGGAGATCATCGGCTTCCAGTTCGTAAGGCGTGCCGTCACGATCGAGCGCACGAATTTTAACTTTTTCACTGCGAGGAACCAGAGCTCGCTGCTCAGGAATCGACAGGCAGCCTTCCTCAATACCTGTTTCACCGCTCTTTTCCAGCAATTCAGGGTTAATCAGAACGAGACGTTCGTTACGCCCTTCAGAAACATCAATAACAATAATGCGCTGATGAATATCGACTTGCGTTGCTGCTAAGCCAATACCTTCCTCTGCGTACATCGTTTCAAACATATCATCCACGATACGCTGGATTTCTGCATTCACTTCTTTAACCGGAGTGGCAACGGTGCGCAGACGTTCGTCTGGATAATGTAATACCTGCAAAACTGACATAACTTTCCCGATCTGTGTTCAAGGGATGAAACAAATATGACTCTTATTGTAGACATTTCAGGTGGCGATTGACAGCATCCTGAACAGGTTCAAACCAGCCAGGGAGGCCTAAGATGACGCGCTCGGAGCTATGGTTAAGATTATCATTTGTGACGGGAATGAGGCGGTCTGCGCTCATTTTGCATGGGATGGCGATGTGTGCCGAAACCTTCACGCCATACGTATTGGAAGAGAGAGGTTTTACGCCAGCCCAACAAGCGCAGTTTGCAAAACTCACTGAGGCCGAGTGGCGGATGACACAGGCCTGGCTGGAAAAAAAACATCATACGCTACTCACCCCGCAAGACAGCCAGTACCCAACCTTATTACGCACCATCAGCGGAATGCCACTGGTGCTCTTTATTCACGGCGATGCTTCACTGCTTGCCTCCCCGCAGGTAGCCATTGTGGGAAGTCGACATTGTTCACACTATGGTCGCCAATGGGGAGAGTATTTTGCACAAGAACTGGCCATTAGCGGTTTAACCATCACCAGTGGCTTGGCAATGGGCATTGATGGCATTGCGCATGCTGCGGCGTTAAGTGTGCAAGGGAAAACCCTCGCGGTACTCGGGTGCGGACTGGATCAAATGTATCCAGCTCGTCATCGTGAGCTTGCCAGTCAGATAGTGGCATCGGGAGGCGCATTAATCTCTGAGTTTCCATTGGGCATGCCACCTTTGTCGATCAATTTTCCCAGACGAAATCGAATCATTAGTGGGCTATCGCAAGGCGTGCTTGTTATCGAGGCAAGCATGAAGAGTGGGTCACTGGTGACCGCGCGTTACGCGCTTGAACAAAACCGAGACTTATATGCATTGCCTGGCGCGTTGGGAAATCCCTGCTCTGAGGGAACACATTGGCTGATCCAACAAGGTGCTTTGCTGGTCTCGCATCCTAAAGACATATTGGAACAGGTTCGCAGTGATTTTAATTGGATCCGAAGTGACACTGCCGTTGAAAACATTTATGCCATTGAGGGCGATGTGCCATTGCCATTTGTCGACGTGTTGGCTAACGTAGGAGATGAGGTTACACCTGTTGACGTCGTCGCTGAACGTGCCGGCCAACCTGTGCCAGTCATTACTGCAAAATTACTTGAACTGGAGTTAGCAGGATGGATCGCAGCTGTACCCGGCGGCTATGTCCGATTGAGGAGGGCATGCCATGTTCGACGTACTAATGTATTTGTTTGAAACGTATATTCACAATGAAGCAGAAATGCGAGTTGATCAGGATAGGCTAACGGATGATTTGACGGATGCCGGCTTTCATCGGGAAGATATCTATAATGCGTTGAACTGGTTAGAAAAACTGGCGGACTACCAGGATGGCCTCGTCGAACCGATTCTTCTGACCTCTGATCCTCTGTCCATGCGTATCTACACGGAAGAAGAGTCTTTACGCCTTGATGCCAGTTGTCGTGGGTTTATCTTGTTCCTGGAGCAAATTCAGGTGCTGAATCTGGATACTCGCGAAATGGTGATTGAACGTATCATGGCGTTAGATACGCAGGAATTTGATCTGGACGATCTCAAATGGGTGGTGTTGATGGTGCTTTTCAATATCCCAGGATGTGAAAATGCCTATCAGCAAATGGAAGAACTGTTATTTGATGCGAATGAGGGAATGCAGCATTAGCCGCATTCTGGTGTAACTAAAATGAGTAAAGCTGCGCTCTTTACCGCGCGATCACAAGAACTCTGCCCCCAATGTGGGGCAGAGTTAGTTATGCGCTCAGGAAAACATGGCGCCTTTCAAGGGTGTTCTCAGTATCCACAGTGCGATTTTATCCGTCCGTTGAAGCCACAGGCGGATGGACACATCATAAAGGTGTTGGAAGGGCAGCCCTGTCCTGAGTGTCAGGCTGATCTGGTATTGCGGCAAGGCCGTTATGGGATGTTTATCGGCTGTAGTCATTATCCTGATTGCGAACATACCGAAACCATCGATCGACCCGACACAACCTCTCTCACATGTCCCCAGTGTCACAAAGGTAAATTGCTTCAGCGTCGATCGCGTTACGGAAAAAATTTCCATGCATGCGATCGTTATCCTGATTGCCAGTTTGCCATCAACTTTACACCCATCGCGGGTGAATGTGCCGTTTGTCATTTTCCTTTGCTGATCGAAAAGAAAACTGCACAGGGAATGAAACAATTTTGTGCCAGTAAAGCATGTGGCAAACCCGTTGTAACAGGAAACGAAAGTGAATAGTTCCGCCTCTGACAATGCATTACAGCATTGTGTGCGTATGCTTCATCAGCATCAAGTTATTGCATATCCTACGGAAGCAGTATTTGGTTTGGGGTGTGATCCCGATAGTGAACCTGCCGTGATGAAGCTGCTGGCTATAAAGCAGCGTCCAATCGAAAAAGGGTTAATTCTCATTGCTGCAGATTATTCACAGCTTCTTCCTTACATTGCAGATGAGTGCCTGAGCGATGAGCAGCGCACGCGCATGTTCTCTCGCTGGCCGGGGCCCGTCACATGGGTGTTACCCGCTCGCTCTTCAACGCCAGCCTGGCTTACAGGGCGCTTCTCTTCGCTGGCGGTACGCGTTAGCGATCATCCCGATGTGCGACAACTCTGCGATCTTTTTGGTAAGCCTCTTGTCTCAACCAGTGCGAACTTAACGACGTTGCCACCGTGTCGCACTGTGGCTGAAGTTTTAGCGCAGTTTGGCGATGATTTTCCGGTTTTGCTGGGAGAAACTGGAGGGCGCGACAATCCTTCTGAAATTCGTGATGTCGTTACGGGTGAGCTGTTTCGACAAGGATAATAGACATGAATCATAACTATGTGGTGTTTGGAAACCCGATCAATCACAGTAAATCCCCCCAAATACACCAACGTTTTGCCGATCAAACGGGAATAGATCATCGCTATGGTCGCATTTGTGCTCCGCTGGGTGAGTTTGCATCTTCATTTCAGAATTTCATTACCGAAGGGGGCAGAGGTGCAAATGTGACGGTGCCCTTTAAGCAAGATGCCTGGCAACTGGCTGATGAATTGACAGAGAGAGCGTCTTTAGCCGGTGCAGTGAACACATTAAAGCTGCTCGCGAACGGAAAAATTTTAGGTGACAACACCGATGGTGTTGGGTTGCTTAGCGATTTGCAGCGGCTTGGTATGATTAACAACGGTGACTCTGTGCTGCTGATTGGTGCAGGCGGCGCTGCGCGCGGGGTAATGCAACCGCTATTACAAGCCGGTGTAAGGGTTACTGTGGTTAACCGTACAGAGGTGCGCGCGCGCGAGTTGGCAGAACTGTTTTCAACTTATGGAGACATTCGTGCTGTAACCTATGGCCAACTGGAAGGCGAAGCCTTCAATCTGATCATTAACGCGACATCGAGCGGGCTTTCTGGCGATTTACCGCCAATACCCGCATCACTGATTCATCCAGGTGTGCGTTGTTATGACATGCTTTATGCCGCAGATGACACGCCTTTTTTGCGTTGGTGCAAGGCTTCAGGTGCGAGCAAACTTGCTGACGGGCTCGGCATGCTGGTGGGGCAAGCCGCTGAAGCATTTCATGTGTGGCATGGTGTTTTACCTGAAACAGAACACGTAATTACCCAACTAAAAGTGGAAATGCGGGAGTGAATCAGGCGATCCAATTTCCCGATCGTGAGATCTATGATGCAGCTTTGCAGGCGATTGTGTTTCCGGCGTTGGTAAATGGTTTTCAGGTTAAGTGCGCGATCTCCTTCGCGTCACTTGATTTAAAGTTTGGCGAGGGAGATCCACTCAACCTCTTTCTCATTCACCGCTGGGATCTTGAGGAAGAAGCAGAGCAGGCGATTAAAAATGAATGTTTTGATTCTCAGGGCTGGGTCTGGCTGAGCTGATGTAGATAGTCATTCTTCCAGCCAACATAATTGTTCGAGGAGTAGAGGAGCCCTGCAATTTCTGCTTCTGTTAAGAGGCGAGCCTGCTTAACGGGGCTGCCTAAATAGAGATACCCGCTCTGCAATTTTTTGCCTGGCGGTACCAAACTGCCTGCACCAATCATCACATCGTCTTCAATGATCGCGCCGTCGAGTAAAATCGATCCCATACCCACTAATACGCGATTGCCGATCTGGCAACCATGTAGCATGGCCTTATGCCCTACAGTGACATCTTCTCCAATAATAAGAGGAAATCCTTCAGGGTTAGTGGCCGATTTATGAGTAACGTGCAGGACGCAACCATCCTGAATATTACTTCGCTTGCCGATAATGACTTTATTAACATCGCCACGAATAGCAACCAAAGGCCAGATACTTACATCATCTGCCAGTTCAACATCTCCCACGACCACACTGGCCTCATCAACCATGACATTTTGACCTAACAGGGGATGCTTATCTTTATAGGGGCGTAACGCGCTAGACATATTTAAAACCTCTTATGTGATTCGCGAAGCGTAGCCCTGACAACCACCCGGGATCAACAGGAGGCAGGACCCTTGTGTGAAATCTGCGCGGATCGTCTGAGATCTCTGCAATATGCATGAAAACAGAGCAGTCAGAAAAAAAGATCGAAAAAAGGATTGCGCTTAAAAATCGGATCCCTATAATGCGCCTCCACTGACACGGAACAACGGCTTACAGGCCACCGGGTCAGCGGTTCAGGAAACTGAGCCGGCAGAGAAAAACTTCTCAAAAAGAAGTTGACTCTGAAAGAGGAAAGCGTAATATACGCCACCTCGCAACGGCAGGCTGAATGCCGCGTTGCACGCTCTTTAACAATTTATCAGACAATCTGTGTGGGCACTCAACAGGACAGA
>KZ478074.1 GCA_002837195.1 Enterobacterales bacterium CwR94 | reverse complement strand
AGCTGATCAAACCAATCGCCATGGACGATGGTCTGCGTTTCGCAATCCGCGAAGGTGGCCGTACCGTTGGTGCAGGCGTTGTTGCTAAAGTTATCGCTTAATTCCGATAACATTTGACGCAACACGTTTGAAAAGGGCATCATTTGATGCCCTTTTTATACGCTGCTAGTCAGAACCTGGCTCATCAGTGATTTTGAACCATAATCATTGTTGAGACAGGCTCTGTTTAGAGCGTAAAACTCTACCGATATTTGGCTCGTGCCATCTTCGGTTTGGTTGCCTCGCACAGCGTGCGGGGCGAAATTGTTTCTGAATTTCTATCGCAGGTTGGTTTATGAGTGCTAATACCGAAGCTCAAGGGAGCGGGCGTGGCCTGGAAGCGATAAAGTGGATTGTCGTCATCGCGCTGTTGTTAGCTGCGATTATCGGTAACGCCTTATATCGTGATGTGACCCTGCCGTTACGTGCGCTGGCCGTTGTGGTGTTGATCGCTGCAGCAGGTGGCCTTGCTCTGTTAACTACAAAAGGTAAAGCGACGGTGGCATTTGCCCGTGAAGCGCGTACCGAAGTGCGTAAGGTCATTTGGCCAACTCGCCAGGAAACACTACATACCACGTTAATCGTTGCTGCGGTCACTGCCGTGATGTCACTGATTTTGTGGGGGCTGGATGGTATTCTGGTCCGTCTGGTATCGTTTATCACTGGCCTGAGGTTCTAAGATGTCTGAAGCTCCAAAAAAGCGCTGGTACGTCGTTCAGGCGTTTTCCGGCTTTGAAGCGCGTGTAGAGAAATCGCTGCTTGAGCACATCAAACTGCACAACATGGAAGAGTCGTTTGGCGAAATCATGGTACCGACTGAAGAAGTCGTTGAAATCCGTGGTGGCCAGCGTCGCAAAAGTGAACGCAAATTCTTCCCTGGTTATGTACTGGTGCAGATGGTGATGAATGACGCCAGCTGGCACTTAGTTCGCAGCGTCCCACGTGTGATGGGCTTCATTGGCGGAACCTCTGATCGCCCAGCACCTATCAGCGACAAAGAAGTGGATGCGATCATGAATCGCCTGCAACAGGTTGGTGACAAGCCGCGTCCTAAAACGTTGTTTGAGCCAGGCGAATCGGTACGTGTTAGCGATGGTCCCTTTGCTGATTTCAACGGCACCGTTGAAGATGTTGATTATGAAAAGAGCCGCCTGAAGGTTTCTGTTTCTATTTTCGGTCGTGCAACGCCGGTCGAACTGGACTTCAGTCAGGTAGAAAAAGCCTAATCCGCATCGCCACTGCTGTACAGATTATGTCTTGTAAAAGGCGCGAAATGACACTATAATTTCGCGCCTTTTGTATTTATGCGCCTTGTGCGTGTGAGTGTTCATTACGGGGAGCCTTTAACAAGGCGCTATAACCCAATTGAGGAATTATCATGGCTAAGAAAGTCCAAGCCTACGTTAAGCTGCAAGTTGCAGCTGGTATGGCAAACCCAAGTCCACCGGTTGGTCCGGCACTGGGTCAGCAAGGTGTTAACATCATGGAATTCTGTAAAGCGTTTAACGCCAAAACAGAATCTCTGGAAAAAGGTCTGCCTACTCCAGTTGTTATCACTGTCTACACCGACCGTTCTTTCACCTTCGTTACCAAAACGCCTCCTGCAGCAGTTCTGCTGAAGAAAGCGGCTGGTATCAAGTCTGGTTCCGGCAAGCCGAACAAAGACAAAGTAGGTAAAGTTACCCGCGCTCAGGTTGCTGAAATTGCAACAACCAAAGCTGCGGACATGACGGGTTCTGACATTGAAGCGATGACTCGCTCCATTGAAGGTACCGCTCGTTCCATGGGCCTGGTGGTAGAGGACTAAGATATGGCTAAGCTGACCAAGCGCATGCGCGTGATCCGTGACAAAGTTGATGCGACTAAGCAATACGACATCAACGAAGCTGTTGCCCTGCTGAAAGAGCTGGCTACTGCAAAATTCGTAGAAAGCGTTGACGTTGCTGTTAACCTCGGCATCGACGCTCGTAAATCTGACCAGAACGTTCGTGGCGCAACCGTGCTGCCAAACGGTACTGGCCGTTCAGTACGCGTTGCTGTCTTTACCCAAGGCGCAAACGCAGAAGCTGCTAAAGCAGCTGGCGCTGAGCTGGTTGGTATGGAAGATCTGGCAGAGCAGATCAAAAAAGGCGAAATGAACTTTGACGTTGTTATTGCTTCCCCGGATGCAATGCGCGTTGTTGGCCAGTTGGGCCAGGTTCTGGGTCCACGCGGCCTGATGCCAAACCCGAAAGTGGGTACTGTAACGCCTAACGTCGCTGAAGCGGTTAAGAATGCTAAAGCGGGCCAGGTTCGTTACCGTAACGACAAGAACGGTATCATCCACACCACTATCGGTAAGGTTGATTTCGACACTGACAAACTGAAAGAAAACCTGGAAGCTCTGCTGATTGCGCTGAAAAAAGCAAAACCAGCTCAGGCAAAAGGCGTTTTCATCAAGAAAGTTAGCTTGTCTACCACCATGGGCGCTGGCGTTGCCATCGACCAGGCGGGTCTGAACGCAGCAGCAAACTAATTGCTGCTTGAAACGGGCGAAAAATTCACCTAGAATCTTACGCCCGTTGTTTTGTTGAATGAATCATTCGCAAAACCGTTATTCAAAGCCGCGCATTACGATGTGACTTGCTGAGAATACAAGAATTTTAGGTTGGAGCCAGGCCTTATCCTGGCCTCCGTCCAAGACCGCAGGTGCTATGTTTCTTCGGAGATATAACTTAATCCCCTGCGTAGACGGTGACAGAACCACAAGAATTTTTTCTTAACTGGATTCTGCTCACCGTATTAAAGCGCTCAGGACATTTCGGTGTTTTGAGTGAAGTGAGTTCCGGGGAAATCCTTCCCCGGTCATATCCAGGAGCAAAAAGCTAATGGCATTAAATCTTCAAGACAAACAAGCGATTGTTGCTGAAGTCAGCGAAGTAGCCAAAGGCGCGCTGTCTGCGGTTGTTGCGGATTCCCGCGGCGTGACCGTAGATAAAATGACCGAACTGCGTAAAGCAGGTCGTGAAGCTGGCGTTTACATGCGTGTTGTTCGTAACACCTTGCTGCGCCGCGTTGTTGAAGGTACTCAGTTTGAGTGCCTGAAAGACACGTTCGTCGGTCCAACCTTGATTGCATATTCTATGGAACACCCGGGCGCTGCTGCTCGTCTGTTCAAAGATTTCGCTAAAGCGAATGCAAAATTTGAGGTTAAAGCTGCAGCCTTTGAAGGTGAGCTGATCCCGGCGGCTCAAATTGACCGTCTGGCAACTCTGCCAACTTACGAAGAAGCATTGGCACGTCTGATGTCGACCATGAAAGAAGCCGCTGCTGGCAAACTGGTTCGTACTCTGGCTGCTGTTCGCGACGCAAAAGAAGCGGCATAAGCCCCTCTTTGCTACCGCGTTCGCTTACGTATAAAACTATTTACTGATTCTTAGGAACAATTTAAATGTCTATCACTAAAGACCAAATCCTTGACGCAGTTGCCGCTATGTCCGTAATGGAAGTTGTTGAGCTGGTTTCTGCAATGGAAGAAAAATTCGGTGTTTCTGCTGCTGCTGCTGTAGCTGTTGCTGCTGGCCCAGTTGAAGCTGCTGAAGAAAAAACTGAGTTCGACGTTGTACTGAAAGGCGCTGGTGCTAACAAAGTTGCAGTTATCAAAGCTGTACGTACCGCAACTGGCCTGGGTCTGAAAGAAGCTAAAGACCTGGTAGAAGCAACTGGCGTGATCAAAGAAGGCATCAGCAAAGAAGACGCAGCTGCTCTGGAAGCTGCTCTGAAAGAAGCTGGCGCTGAAGTTGAAGTTAAGTAAGACAACCTTTCAGGTTGCAGCCTAGAGTAACAGGCTGATGGCTGGTGACCGAAATGGTCACCAGCCTTTTTGCGCTAAAGGACCTCAATGGTGTTCGCACTGTTTAGCCATTGATGTTCTTCAATATTTTTTTCTATCGACGACTTAATATACTGCTTTCCTGTGTGAGTTCCCTGCTCTCACAAAAGCAATGAAATGATTTAAGAGTGATAGAAACAGGTATTGCAGTGAGAGAACCTCTCTCGCTGAAACAACAAAATAGTGTGCATCAACTGTCCCTTCAGGATGGACAGCGTGGGTCGACATGTCAGCGAGCTGAGGAACCCTATGGTTTACTCCTATACCGAGAAAAAACGCATTCGTAAGGATTTTGGTAAACGTCCACAAGTTCTGGACATACCTTATCTCCTTTCTATCCAGCTTGACTCGTTCCAGAAGTTTATCGAGCAAGATCCGGAAGGTCAGCACGGACTGGAAGCTGCATTCCGTTCCGTCTTCCCAATCAAGAGTTACAGCGGTAACTCCGAGCTGCAATACGTCAGCTATCGTCTGGGTGAGCCTGTATTTGACGTTACCGAATGTCAAATCCGTGGTGTTACCTATTCTGCTCCTTTGCGCGTAAAACTGCGTCTGGTGATCTACGAGCGCGAAGCGCCGGAAGGCACCGTTAAAGACATCAAAGAGCAGGAAGTTTACATGGGCGAAATTCCGCTCATGACTGACAACGGTACCTTTGTTATCAACGGTACTGAACGTGTTATCGTTTCTCAGCTGCACCGTAGCCCAGGTGTTTTCTTTGACAGTGATAAGGGTAAAACCCACTCGTCAGGAAAAGTCCTGTATAACGCGCGTATCATTCCTTACCGCGGTTCATGGCTTGATTTCGAATTCGATCCGAAAGACAACCTGTTCGTTCGTATTGACCGCCGTCGTAAGCTGCCAGCGACCATTATTTTGCGCGCATTGCAGTACACCACAGAGCAGATCCTTGACCTGTTCTTCGACAAAGTGGTTTACGAAATCCGTGACAATAAGCTGCAGATGGAGTTGGTTCCTGAGCGTTTACGTGGTGAAACCGCGTCCTTCGATATCGAAGCGAACGGTACCGTATACGTGGAGAAGGGCCGCCGTATCACTGCACGCCATATCCGTCAGTTAGAAAAAGACGGTATCCAGCACATCGAAGTGCCAGTGGAATACATTGCTGGCAAAGTGGTTTCTAAAGACTACATCGATGAAAGCACAGGTGAACTCATTGTGCCTGCGAACATGGAATTGTCCATGGATCTGCTGGCAAAACTGAGCCAGGCTGGCCACAAGCGTATCGAAACGCTGTTTACCAATGACCTGGATCACGGTGCCTACATCTCTGAAACCGTGCGTGTCGATCCTACCAGCGATCGCTTGAGCGCATTGGTTGAAATCTACCGCATGATGCGTCCTGGCGAACCGCCAACGCGTGAAGCGGCTGAAAACCTGTTTGAAAATCTGTTCTTCTCTGAAGATCGTTATGACCTTTCTGCGGTAGGCCGCATGAAGTTCAACCGTTCTCTGAGCCGTGAGCAGATCGAAGGCTCTGGTATTCTGAGCAAAGAAGACATTATCGATGTCATGAGAAAGCTGATCGGTATCCGTAACGGTATCGGTGAAGTGGATGATATCGATCACCTTGGCAACCGTCGTATCCGTTCTGTCGGTGAGATGGCTGAGAATCAGTTCCGTGTGGGTCTGGTTCGTGTTGAGCGTGCAGTGAAAGAGCGTCTGTCCCTGGGTGACCTGGACGCGCTGATGCCGCAAGACATGATTAACGCCAAGCCAATCTCTGCAGCAGTGAAAGAGTTCTTTGGTTCCAGCCAGCTGTCTCAGTTTATGGACCAGAACAACCCGCTGTCTGAGATTACGCACAAACGTCGTATTTCTGCATTGGGCCCGGGTGGTTTGACCCGTGAGCGTGCGGGCTTTGAAGTCCGTGACGTACACCCAACGCACTACGGTCGTGTGTGCCCGATTGAGACCCCTGAAGGTCCAAACATCGGTCTGATCAACTCCCTGTCTGTTTATGCACAGACAAACGAATATGGCTTCCTGGAGACGCCTTACCGCCGCGTTGTCGACGGTAAAGTGAGTGACGAGATTCATTACCTCTCTGCAATTGAAGAGGGTAACTTCGTTATCGCTCAGGCAAACACCAATCTGGATGACAGTGGCGCGTTTGTTGACGACTTAGTGACTTGCCGTAGTAAAGGCGAATCAAGCCTGTTCAGCCGTGATCAAGTTGATTACATGGACGTTTCGACCCAACAGGTCGTTTCCGTCGGTGCATCCTTGATCCCATTCCTGGAGCACGATGATGCTAACCGCGCCTTGATGGGTGCGAACATGCAACGTCAGGCTGTTCCAACCCTGCGTGCTGATAAGCCGCTGGTTGGTACCGGTATGGAACGCGCTGTAGCCGTTGACTCCGGTGTAACTGCCGTGGCTAAACGTGGCGGTACCGTTCAGTACGTTGATGCATCACGTATCGTTATCAAAGTTAATGAAGACGAGATGTATCCGGGCGAAGCGGGTATCGACATTTACAATCTGACGAAATACACCCGTTCTAACCAGAACACCTGTATTAACCAGATGCCATGCGTTTCTCTGGGCGAGCCTGTAGAGCGTGGCGATGTGTTAGCTGATGGCCCGTCTACCGATCTCGGTGAGCTGGCGCTGGGTCAGAACATGCGCGTCGCGTTCATGCCGTGGAACGGTTACAACTTCGAAGACTCCATCCTCGTTTCCGAGCGTGTGGTTCAGGAAGATCGCTTCACCACCATCCACATTCAGGAACTGGCGTGCGTGTCTCGTGACACCAAGCTGGGGCCAGAAGAGATCACTGCGGATATCCCGAACGTGGGTGAGGCTGCACTCTCTAAATTGGATGAATCCGGTATCGTTTATATCGGTGCTGAAGTGACCGGTGGTGACATTCTGGTCGGTAAAGTTACACCGAAAGGTGAGACTCAGCTGACGCCAGAAGAGAAACTGCTGCGTGCGATCTTCGGTGAGAAAGCGTCTGATGTGAAAGACTCTTCTCTGCGTGTGCCAAACGGCGTTTCCGGTACCGTTATCGACGTTCAGGTCTTTACCCGCGATGGCGTGGAAAAAGACAAACGTGCGTTGGAAATCGAAGAGATGCAGCTGAAGCAGGCGAAGAAAGACCTGTCTGAAGAGCTGAAGATCCTCGAAGCGGGCCTGTTCAGCCGTATTCGCACTCTGCTGATTTCTGGCGGTGTGGAAGCTGACAAGCTGGACAAACTGCCACGCGAGCGCTGGTTGGAACTGGGTCTGACTGATGAAGAGAAGCAGAACGGCCTTGAGCAACTGGCAGAGCAGTACGACGAGCTGAAGCACGAGTTTGAGAAGAAACTCGAAGCGAAGCGCCGCAAAATCACTCAGGGCGATGACCTGGCACCTGGCGTGCTGAAAATCGTGAAAGTGTATCTGGCTGTTAAGCGTCAGATTCAACCTGGTGACAAGATGGCAGGTCGTCACGGGAACAAAGGTGTTATCTCCAAGATCAACCCGATCGAAGATATGCCATACGATGAGAACGGTACGCCGGTCGATATCGTACTGAACCCGCTGGGCGTTCCATCGCGTATGAACATCGGTCAGATTCTGGAAACCCACCTGGGGATGGCAGCGAAAGGTATTGGTGAAAAAATCAATGCCATGCTGAAGAAGCAGGAAGAAGTTGCCAAGCTGCGTGAGTTTATCCAGCGTGCTTACGATCTGGGCACTGATGTGCGTCAGAAAGTTGACCTGAATACTTTCTCCGATGATGAAGTGCTGCGTCTGGCTGAAAACCTGAAGAAAGGGATGCCAATTGCGACGCCAGTGTTTGACGGTGCGAAAGAGAGCGAGATTAAAGAGCTGCTTCAGCTCGGCGGTCTGCCTTCTTCTGGCCAGATTACGCTGTTTGACGGCCGTACCGGTGAGCAGTTCGAGCGTCAGGTAACCGTAGGTTACATGTACATGCTGAAACTGAACCACTTGGTCGACGACAAAATGCACGCACGTTCTACCGGTTCTTATAGCCTGGTCACTCAGCAACCGCTGGGTGGTAAGGCGCAGTTCGGTGGACAGCGCTTCGGTGAGATGGAAGTGTGGGCACTGGAAGCATACGGTGCTGCGTATACCCTGCAAGAAATGCTGACTGTGAAGTCTGATGACGTGAATGGCCGTACGAAGATGTATAAAAACATCGTCGATGGCAACCATCAGATGGAACCAGGCATGCCGGAATCCTTCAACGTATTGTTGAAAGAGATTCGCTCGCTGGGTATCAACATCGAGCTGGAAGACGAGTAAGCACTCGCAAGTACTGGTTATGGGACGCGTAATTTGGTTGCGCGTCCCTGAGAGTTCCACTCCGACGGGAGCTAATCCGTGAAAGACTTACTTAAGTTTCTGAAAGCGCAAACTAAAACCGAAGAGTTTGACGCGATCAAAATTGCTCTGGCCTCGCCAGACATGATCCGTTCCTGGTCTTTTGGTGAAGTTAAAAAGCCGGAAACCATTAACTACCGTACCTTCAAACCGGAGCGTGACGGTCTTTTCTGTGCCCGTATTTTCGGACCGGTAAAAGATTACGAGTGCCTGTGCGGTAAGTACAAGCGCTTGAAGCACCGTGGCGTGATCTGTGAGAAGTGTGGCGTTGAAGTTACCCAAACTAAAGTGCGCCGTGAGCGCATGGGTCACATTGAACTGGCCTCGCCAACGGCACATATCTGGTTCCTGAAATCACTGCCATCCCGCATTGGTTTGCTGCTGGATATGCCACTGCGTGATATCGAGCGCGTGCTGTACTTTGAATCCTATGTGGTGATCGAAGGCGGCATGACGAACCTGGAAAAACGTCAGATCCTGACGGAAGAGCAGTACCTTGATGCGCTGGAAGAGTTCGGTGACGAATTCGATGCGAAGATGGGTGCAGAAGCGATCCAGGCGTTGCTGAAAAATATGGATCTGGAGCAAGAGTGCGAGCAGCTGCGTGAAGAGCTGAACGAAACTAACTCCGAGACCAAACGTAAGAAGCTGACCAAGCGTATCAAGCTGCTGGAAGCGTTCGTGCAGTCTGGCAACAAGCCAGAGTGGATGATCCTGACCGTTCTGCCGGTTCTGCCGCCAGATCTGCGTCCTCTGGTACCGCTGGACGGTGGTCGTTTTGCGACATCCGATCTTAACGATCTTTATCGTCGCGTGATCAACCGTAACAACCGTTTGAAGCGCCTGCTGGATCTGGCTGCGCCAGATATCATCGTACGTAACGAAAAGCGTATGTTGCAGGAAGCGGTTGATGCGTTGCTGGATAACGGCCGTCGCGGTCGTGCGATCACCGGTTCGAACAAGCGTCCTCTGAAATCTTTGGCCGATATGATCAAAGGTAAGCAGGGTCGTTTCCGTCAGAACCTGCTCGGTAAGCGTGTTGACTACTCTGGTCGTTCTGTTATCACCGTAGGTCCATACCTGCGTCTGCATCAGTGCGGTCTGCCGAAGAAAATGGCACTGGAGCTGTTCAAACCTTTCATCTACGGCAAACTGGAACTGCGTGGCCTGGCCACCACCATTAAAGCCGCGAAGAAAATGGTTGAGCGTGAAGAAGCTGTCGTTTGGGATATCCTGGACGAAGTTATCCGCGAACACCCGGTACTGCTGAACCGTGCGCCAACGCTGCACCGTTTGGGTATCCAGGCATTTGAACCTGTCCTGATCGAAGGTAAAGCTATCCAGCTGCACCCGCTGGTTTGTGCGGCTTATAACGCCGACTTCGATGGTGACCAGATGGCTGTTCACGTACCGCTGACGCTGGAAGCCCAGTTAGAAGCGCGCGCGTTGATGATGTCTACCAACAACATCCTGTCTCCAGCGAACGGTGAGCCAATCATCGTTCCTTCTCAGGACGTTGTTTTGGGTCTGTACTACATGACCCGTGACAAAGTGAACGCCAAAGGCGAAGGCATGGTGCTGACTGGCCCGAAAGAGGCTGAGCGTGTTTATCGCGCTGGTCTGGCTGAGCTGCACGCCCGCGTTAAAGTGCGTATCACTGAGTACGATAAAAATGAAAATGGCGATCTGCTGCCGAAGACCAGTCTGATCGAAACCACGATCGGTCGTGCGATTCTGTGGATGATCGTGCCAAAAGGTCTGCCTTACTCCATCGTCAACCAGGCGCTGGGTAAGAAAGCGATCTCCAAAATGCTGAACACCTGTTACCGCATTCTGGGCCTGAAGCCGACCGTTATCTTTGCTGACCAAACGATGTACACCGGTTTTGCTTACGCTGCCCGTTCTGGTGCATCCGTCGGTATCGATGACATGGTTATCCCGGCGAAGAAAGTGGAAATCATCACCGAAGCAGAAGCGGAAGTGGCTGAGATTCAGGAGCAGTTCCAGTCTGGTTTGGTGACCGCTGGCGAACGTTATAACAAAGTCATCGATATCTGGGCTGCCGCGAACGAGCGCGTAGCGAAGGCGATGATGGAAAACCTGTCTACTGAAACCGTGATTAACCGTGACGGCGAAGAAGAGAAGCAGGTTTCCTTTAACAGCATCTTTATGATGGCCGACTCCGGTGCGCGTGGTTCTGCAGCACAGATTCGTCAGCTGGCAGGTATGCGTGGTCTGATGGCGAAGCCAGATGGCTCCATCATCGAAACGCCAATCACCGCGAACTTCCGTGAAGGTCTGAACGTACTCCAGTACTTCATCTCCACGCACGGTGCGCGTAAAGGTTTGGCGGATACCGCACTGAAAACTGCGAACTCCGGTTATCTGACGCGTCGTCTGGTTGACGTTGCGCAGGATCTGGTCGTGACTGAAGACGATTGCGGCACTTTCGAAGGCATCATGATGACGCCGGTTATCGAAGGTGGGGATGTTAAAGAGCCACTGCGTGAGCGTGTACTGGGTCGTGTGACTGCAGAAGACGTGCTCAAGCCTGGCACTGCGGACATCCTGGTTCCACGTAACACCCTGCTGCACGAGCATTGGTGTGACCTGCTGGAAGAAAACTCTGTCGACAGCGTGAAGGTACGTTCTGTTGTAGGTTGTGAAACAGACTTTGGTGTCTGTGCACACTGCTACGGTCGTGACCTGGCGCGTGGCCACATCATCAACAAAGGTGAGGCTATCGGGGTTATCGCAGCACAGTCCATCGGTGAGCCAGGTACTCAGCTGACCATGCGTACGTTCCACATCGGTGGTGCGGCATCGCGTGCGGCAGCCGAATCCAGCATTCAGGTGAAGAACAAAGGTACCATTAAGCTCTCTAACGCGAAGTCTGTAACCAACTCCTCCGGGAAGCTGGTGGTGACCTCACGTAACACTGAGCTGAAAATGATCGATGAATTCGGTCGTACCAAAGAGAGCTATAAAGTTCCTTACGGTTCTGTCATGGCGAAAGGTGATGGTGAGCAGGTCAACGCGGGCGAAACCGTAGCGAACTGGGATCCACATACCATGCCAGTTATCACCGAAGTGAGCGGCTTTGTTCGCTTCACCGATATTCTGGATGGTCAAACCATCACACGTCAAACGGACGAACTGACGGGTCTTTCCTCGTTGGTGGTGCTGGACAGCGCTGAACGTACTGCGGGTGGTAAGGACTTGCGTCCTGCCCTGAAAATCGTTGATGCCAATGGCAACGACGTGATGATTCCTGGCTCTGATATGCCAGCGCAATACTTCCTGCCGGGCAAAGCGATTGTTCAGTTGGAAGATGGCGTGCAAATCAGCTCCGGTGACACGTTAGCGCGTGTTCCACAGGAATCTGGCGGTACTAAAGATATTACCGGTGGTCTGCCACGCGTTGCTGACTTGTTTGAAGCGCGTCGTCCGAAAGAGCCAGCTATTCTGGCGGAGATCAGCGGTATCATCTCCTTCGGTAAAGAGACCAAAGGTAAGCGTCGTCTGGTGATCACACCAATCGACGGTAGCGATCCGTACGAAGAGATGATTCCGAAATGGCGTCAGCTGAACGTGTTCGAAGGTGAGCGCGTAGAGCGTGGTGACGTTGTTTCCGATGGCCCAGAGTCTCCACATGACATTCTGCGTCTGCGTGGCGTGCATGCGGTGACCCGTTATATCACTAACGAAGTGCAGGAAGTTTACCGTCTGCAAGGCGTTAAGATTAACGATAAGCACATCGAAGTCATCGTTCGTCAGATGCTGCGTAAAGCCACTATCGCCAGCGCAGGAAGCTCTGAATTCCTCGACGGTGAGCAGGCAGAATTCTCACGCATTAAGATTGCGAACCGCGATCTGGAAGCGAACGGCAAAATTGCTGCGACCTATATGCGTGATCTGCTGGGTATTACCAAAGCGTCTCTGGCAACCGAGTCCTTCATCTCTGCGGCCTCGTTCCAGGAAACCACGCGCGTTCTTACCGAAGCGGCTGTTGCCGGTAAACGTGATGAACTGCGTGGCCTGAAAGAGAACGTTATCGTAGGTCGTCTGATCCCAGCAGGTACGGGTTATGCGTACCATCAGGATCGTATGCGTCGTCGTCAAGCGGGTGAAACCCCGGTTGCACCGCAGGTGACTGCTGATGAAGCCTCTGCCAGCCTGGCGGAACTGCTGAACGCAGGACTGAATGGCAATGACGATTAATCGTCAGCCTTTCTGCTGATAAAAAACCGCGCTCAGGCGCGGTTTTTTTTTACTCTGCAATTTGCCGATTGCCCACATTGCCTACTGCTTACGCTTAATGTCATAGCGTGTCAGACCAATATCCCGCAGCTGACTTTCACTGAGTGCTGACAGAATTTTTTGTGTTTGGCGCTGCAACAACCATTTCTGCCACCAGACGACGACTGTTCTCACCCTCATGATACTTCTCCCGCCCTGTTGAGTAATGTCATCAGTGTGCGCGGTGTTGAAAAAACAATACAGACTCAGAAATTTACTTTGTCAGGCATACAGATTGCGTATTACAGTGGCTGATCGGTGGAAAATGAGACTATCTGTACTGGTTGGAGGCGGCATGACGCGTTATCAGCATTTGGCGAAATTGTTGACTGAGCGAATTGAACAAGGCTTATACCGTTGCGGTGAGAAGTTGCCTTCGGTTCGCGTGTTGAGTCAGGAGCACGGAGTCAGCATCAGTACGGTGCAGCAGGCGTATTCCGTTCTGGAAGAGTGTCAGCTCATCATCTCTCAGCCGCGATCGGGCTATTATGTTGCCCCAAAAAAAGCCACGCCTCCGCTGCCTGCAATTACGCGCCCGGCGCAGCGGCCCGTTGAGATAACGCAGTGGGACGCCGTTTTAGAGTTGGTGAATGCACGACTTGATACCAGCGTGCTGCAACTCGGCAGTGGTATGCCAGATGTCACACAGCCTACGTTAAAACCGCTGTGGAAAATCATGTCACGAATTGCCCAGCGGCAAGATCTACAAGTACTGAACTATGACAATCTGTATGGTGTGGCTGCTTTACGTGAGCAGATAGCCCGGCTGGCCGTCGACGGTGGCTGCCAGTTGAGCGCTGATGAGATCATTATTACCACCGGCTGCCATGAAGCCTTGTCGATTGCACTGCGAGCGATTTGTACGCACGGCGACATCGTCGCGGTGGAATCTCCGGCGTTTCATGGCACCATGCAAACGTTACGTGGCCTGGGTTTGAAGGCCATTGAAATCCCAACGGACTCGGTAAGCGGGTTGAGCCTGGAAGCGTTGGAGTTGGCACTGGATCAGTGGCCCGTTAAAGCGCTGATTACGGTACCGAATTGCAATAATCCCCTGGGATTTATCATGCCAGATGCACGCAAACAGGGGCTGCTCACATTGGCGCAGCGTTTTGACCTGGCGATCATTGAAGATGATGTGTATGGCGAGTTGGCCTGGGAGTACCCTCGACCACGTACGTTAAAATCGTTTGATGACGATGGCCGCGTCTTACTCTGTAGCTCATTTTCTAAAATCCTGGCGCCAGGGTTACGCGTCGGGTGGATCTCGGCGGGCCGCTATCATGATCGTGTGCTGCATATGAAATACATCAGCACAGGCTCCACTGCAACGCAGACTCAGATGGCGGTCGCGGCGTTTATAAAACAGGGACACTATGCGCCACATCTGCGCCGTATGCGTAGCTTGTATCAGCGCAACCTGGACGTGTTCACCTACTGGATCCGCCACTTTTTCCCCAGCGGTATTTGTGTTTCACGTCCGCAAGGCGGCTTTTTACTCTGGGTTGAACTGCCGGAGGCCTTTGATGCGGTGCGGCTCAATCGCGAGCTGCGTCCGTTAAATATTCAAATCGCTTCTGGCTCGCTGTTTTCTGCCTCTGGCAAGTATCGCAACTGTTTGCGATTAAGCTATGCCTTCCCCTTTGACGAACGCATGCAGCAGGCTTTGGCCGATGTGGGGCGAGCGGTTGACATTGCCATGCGAGCTTGTCGTCCCGAAGCGCGGGAAGCAGGGCCGGCAGAGGGAATGCAGGAGCCGGCCCTGGCCAATAACCCCAGTATTGGCCGCCAGACTGTATGAAAAGCAGGGGGCTGTTGCCAGCCTTGAAGCGTAAGGCTGTGCAACGATACGACGGGTAATTCCCCCAGGTCACTGACGTTTCAAATATTTTGCGGGGCTCTTCCCAAAAACTGATCCCAGTCTTTCCAAACCGGCTGTAAACCCGCCGTTTGCAGCGCGGATGCCACCTGTTGCGGTGTACGTCCATCATGCGGCGCGAACTGTTCAAGCTCCGGTCGATCATCGGCATAGCCGCCAGGCTGTGTTTTCGAGAACGCGCTGACGTGAGTAATGGCCAGTGGGATCACATGATCGCGAAAGTGTGGCGATTCCCGCGTTGACAGTGTCAGTTCAGCCTCCGGGGCAAACAAACGGAAGGCGCAGAGGGTCTGCACCAGCTGTTTTTCACTCATCAGCGATGCCGGTTGAATGCCGCCAGCACAGGGACGTAAACGCGGGAAGGCCAGTGAATAGCGCGATTGCCAGTATGTCTGCTGCAACCACAATAGGTGCTCAGCCATCATAAAACAGTCGGTGCGCCAGTTATCAGACAAACCATTCAGCGTGCCCAATCCGATCTTATCGATCCCCGCTCGGCCCAGACGATCCGGGGTCTCCAGGCGAAAAAAGAAGTCTTGTTTGTTTCCCTTTAAATGATGCTGTCGGTAACTGCCTTCATGATAGGTTTCCTGATACACCAACACGCCATCCAAACCGAGTGCTTTCAGTTCGCCGTACTCTTCCTGTGCCAGGGGCTGCACTTCCATCATCAATGAACTGAACCGTGCGCGAATATCGGGAAGATGGCGACGGAAATAGTCCATACCGACTTTTGTCTGATGCTCACCGGTGACCAACAACAGATTATCAAAGCCCATCGCGCGAATGGCTTCGCACTCCCGGGCTATCTCCTGCTGATCGAGTGTCTTGCGTTTAATGCGATTGCTCATTGAAAAGCCGCAGTAGGTGCAATCATTGGCGCATAGATTCGACAGGTAGAGCGGCACGTAAAAACTGACCGTATTCCCGAAGCGCTGGCGCGTCAGGCGCTGTGCGCGTTGCGCAAGGGGTTCCAGATAGGCAGCAGCGGCCGGCGAAAGCAATGCCATGAGTTCTTCACGTCCGACTTTCGGACTGTTCAGTGCTTTTTCAACGTCGCGCGCGGTTTTCGCGTTAATGCGCAACGTGATGTCATCCCAATTCAGTTGCTGCCAGCGTTGCAGAAAATCGGCCATGCTTTACTCCTCGTACTCGGCAAGAAAGGCGGTCAGTGGCGAGGAGGCACTCGCGTGATGCTGGGTTTTCCCCAACCCACTGCGCCAGGCCAGGTGCCCGGCTTCCACTGCCAGACGGAAAGCCTGTGCCATGGCCACCGGATCCTGAGCAACCGCAATCGCCGTGTTAACCAGCACGGCATCCGCTCCCATTTCAAGGGCTTCACTGGCATGGCTCGGCGCACCAATTCCGGCATCCACCACCACGGGCACAGTGGCCTGTTCAATGATCATGGCCAGAAAATCGCGGGTTTTTAGTCCCTGATTGCTGCCGATCGGCGCACCTAAGGGCATAACGGCGGCACAGCCAACATTTTCCAGGCGCTTGCACAGCACAGGATCTGCGCCGCAATAAGGCAACACAACAAACCCCTCTTTGACGAGTTGCTCGGCAGCCTTCAGGGTTTCAATGGGATCGGGCAGCAGATAGCGCGCGTCGGGATGGATCTCCAGTTTCAACCAATGGGTGCCCAACGCTTCGCGCGCCAGCCGGGCGGCAAAAATGGCTTCTTCGGCGGTTTTCGCACCAGAGGTATTGGGGAGAAGCTGAACACCAAGCTGTTGCAGAGGTGCGAGAATGCCATCTTCCGCGCCGCGCAAATCAACACGCTTCATGGCCATCGTGACTAACTGACTGCCGGAGGCATGCAGGCTTTCCAGCATCCGTTGGGGGCTGGCGAACTTACCGGTACCGGTGAACAAACGTGAACTGAATTGCTTACTGGCTATCGTTAACATCTCAACCTCCTGCGATGGCCTGGAATATCACCAGCTCATCGCCCTCCTGCAAAATGTGGACAGGCCAGTGAGCGCGCGGAATGATGACCTGATTCACTGCCAGAGCAGTGCCCGGTTTATCCTGCGTGAGCTGGGCGAGTAAATGACTTAAGGTGTTGGCTTCTGCTGTGATAACCACTTCGTCGTTAACGATAATGTTCACGCGTGACTCCCGCACACAGGGCAATCAGGGGCTGGGCTCAAAGCCAGCGTGCGCCAGGATTGCTGGCGGCCATCAAACAGCCGTAGCTTGCCTGCCAGCGGTGATGCGTGACCGCTGAGCAGTTTCAGCGCTTCCAGTGCTTGCAGGGTTCCCATCACGCCGACGACGGGGCCGAGGACACCGGCGGTACGGCAGTTACGTTGTGGTTCATTATCATCAGGCCACAGGCAGCGGAAGCATCCCTGAGAATAGGGAGGTGTAAGTACCATTAATTGCCCGCCGAAACCCACGGCACTGGCGCTGACCAGCGGTGTCTTGCTGGCAACGCACGCAGCGTTGATGGCTTGCCGGGTCTGCATGTTATCGGTGCAGTCCAACACCAGATCCACCTGCGGGAGCAGAGCGGTGAGTGAAGCGCTCTCCATTCGCTGGTGGAGCGCATGGCAGGTGACACGTGGATTCAAAGCCTGGAGGTGGCGCTGGGCCAACTGTGCTTTGCTTTCTCCGGTCTCCGCATCGCGAAACAGAATTTGCCGCTGTAAGTTGCTGATATGCAGTGCGTCATCGTCAGCCAGCCAGAGTGTGCCAACGCCAGCCGCCGCCAGATACAGCGCGGCGGGTGACCCCAATCCGCCAAGACCGACAATCAGTACCTGGCTGTGGCTAAGGCGTTCTTGTGCATCAATGCCAAACTCTTCCAGCAAAAGTTGTCGGCTGTAGCGCATAAAGTCGCTGTCATTCAGCATCTTCATCGCCTCCCGTGCCCGCCAGCGCTAACAATGCATCAGTGGCAGCTTGCCAGTCTGCGGCCTGGGTGATGGCACTGACCACGGCAATGCTGCCGACACCGGTTGCCAGCACCGCAGGAGCGCGTTCCAGCGAAATGCCGCCAATCGCGACGGTCGGCAGGTGTTGCAGACGCTGGAGATGCCGCTGCAGCTCCTGCACGCCTTGTGGCGCAGAGGGCATGACTTTGGTTTGCGTGGGGAAAACGTGTCCCAGTGCGATGTACGAGGGCGAAAAGGATAATGCGCGATCAAGCTCGGCGTCGTCGTGCGTCGACAGGCCTAAACGGAGACCTGCGGTGCGAATAGCATTGAGGTCAGCGACATCCAGATCTTCCTGCCCCAGATGTACACCATAGGCATGATGCTTAATCGCCAGCCGCCAGTAGTCATTAATAAACAGGCGTGCGTGATAGCGGCGGCCGAGTGCAATTGCCGCCACGATGTCTGCTTCGACATCCGTATCGGTTTTATCTTTAATGCGCAACTGCAGGGTGCGAACACCGTGCTGCAGCAGTTTTTCTATCCACTCCAGGGTTTCGACGACCGGGTAAAGCCCCAGTCGATGAGGGACGCTGGGAAAGGGCTGGCTCATACTTTCTCCTCCTGATTTAAGGCATCGATGGGGTGATATAACTCGCCGCCGTGATGGCGAAAGCGTGTCGACATTTCCGCCATCCCCACTTCAATAGGTTGTGCTTCAGCGTGTTGGCGGGCGGCGTATTCACGCACTCCCTGAGTGATTTTCATCGAGCAGAATTTGGGGCCGCACATGGAACAGAAATGGGCAACTTTGCCCGATTCTTGCGGCAAGGTTTCATCGTGATAGGCGCGTGCGGTATGGGGATCAAGGGCCAGGTTGAACTGATCTTCCCAGCGGAATTCAAAGCGTGCTTTTGACATGGCATTATCGCGGATCTGCGCGCCAGGATGCCCTTTGGCCAGATCGGCTGCATGTGCAGCAATTTTGTACGTAATCAGGCCCTGTTTAACATCGTCTTTGTTCGGCAGTCCCAGATGCTCTTTTGGGGTGACGTAACACAGCATCGCGCAACCAAACCAGCCAATCATCGCGGCACCAATGCCAGAGGTAAAATGGTCATAGCCAGGCGCAATGTCGGTTGTTAATGGGCCAAGAGTATAAAAGGGGGCTTCATGACAGTGTTCAAGCTGCTCAGTCATATTGCGGCGGATCATCTGCATGGGCACATGGCCAGGGCCTTCGATCATCACCTGCACATCATATTCCCAGGCAATTTTAGTCAGTTCGCCCAGCGTACGCAGTTCTGCAAACTGCGCTTCGTCATTGGCATCCTGAATGGAGCCTGGACGCAAGCCATCACCCAACGACAGCGAGACATCATAGGCCGCGCAAATTTCGCAAATTTCACGAAAGTGTTGATACAAAAAACTTTCCTGATGATGTGACAGGCACCACTTCGCCATGATTGAGCCGCCGCGAGAAACAATGCCGGTCAGGCGTTTCGCGGTCATCGGCACATAGCGCAGCAGGACGCCTGCGTGGATCGTAAAATAGTCGACGCCTTGTTCTGCCTGCTCCAGCAGGGTGTCGCGAAAGATTTCCCAGTTCAGATCTTCGGCTACGCCGTTAACTTTCTCCAGCGCCTGATAGATAGGCACGGTACCAATGGGCACTGGGCTATTACGCAGGATCCATTCGCGCGTCTCGTGGATATAGCGCCCGGTAGAGAGATCCATGACGGTGTCTGCGCCCCAGCGGGTTGCCCACACCAACTTCTCAACCTCCTCTTCTATGGAGGAACTTACCGCCGAATTGCCGATATTCGCGTTCACTTTCACCAGAAAATTGCGGCCAATAATCATGGGTTCAGTTTCAGGATGATTGATATTGGCAGGGATAATGGCGCGACCGGCGGCCACTTCCTGGCGCACAAACTCGGCGCTGATGTTATCCGGCAGATGGGCGCCAAAACTGTGCCCGGCATGTTGCTGAGTCAGCACTTCACTGCGGATGCGCTCGCGGCCCATATTTTCGCGCAGTGCGATAAATTCCATTTCCGGTGTAATCAGACCAAGGCGGGCGTAGTGCAGTTGCGTTACGCATTTTCCCGGTTGTGCACGGCGCGGCGCGGGCAGGTGTTCAAAGCGCAAGTGGTCGAGGCCTTCATCGGCCAGGCGTTGTTGCGTGTATTGCGAGCTACGCTGCTGAATGGCCTCCGTGTCCTGGCGCTCAGCTATCCAGCCGGCGCGTAATGTCGCCAGCCCTTGATGGACATTAATGGTTGCCGCGGGATCGCCGTAGGGGCCGGCGGTGTCATACACAGGTACGGGTTCATTGGCTTCAAATTGAGGCTGCGTTTTGCTGCCGCCGATCTGAGTGGGGCTGAGCTGGATTTCGCGCATGGGAACGCGAATATCTTCGCGCGAACCGCTTATCCAGATGCGTTGGGACTTGGGAAAGGCGCTTCCCTGTAATGAGTCGATAAACTGCTGTGCTTGCGCACGCTGTTCGCGGCGGGTGGGTTTTTGTTCAATACCAGACATAGCGCATTCCTCATGATGGGAGAAGTGGCTTGTCCGAAGTGCGGTGAGTAAGTGGTGATCCGCAACGGCAGAAACAGCAGGCGCGATGCGTGTATTTACTCTTGTTCCCTTCGCAGGTACTAACCTGATCAGGTTCCGCGGATCCCGAATTAACGGTCTCAGCCCAAATGGGCACTCCGACAAGATGAAAATAACGTGAAAGGCTGGTTGCCCGTCACGTGATTAACTGGCAGCCAGCATAGAAGGGCTGAAGAAAAATCTCAAGCGTTTACATTCTGATAACTTATGCCGGTCGATTGAGCTCACTTTCGTTTGCTGCGCCACCAGGCGCAAGGTTGAAATCGAATGCGAGTTGAATCAGGGCATCCTCTAACGTGAAACGGGCCTCAAGTGTTTCCCCGACTTCTGACAGTGCCTGTTGAAATTCAATGCAATTATCATCATTAATGGCGTTTGCAAGGTGTGAGTCATACAGATTCATCAGGGTTTCGGTGTTGCGTTCGAGGGCGGGATAGATTTGCGTGGCGGTACTGAGAGGATTATCGGCTTGAATACCCGCGATAAGCCTCTCGTAAATGCTAAAATGTCCGGTAGATAAGTAATCGACCAGGTTATGGCAGAAACTGTCGAGTGCTTCATCGTCCAGCGCTGTCCATGCCGCCTTTTGTGGTTTAATGCCCACCGCCTGATAATAGCTGACCAGCAACTGACGACGCGCATTAAGCCAGCCATCAATCAGATGGTTACTGCCTCCCAGCCGTGCGGTGAGGCCGTTTAAGTGGTTAAGCATGGTCGACTCCGTGAGTTATAGTTTTAGCGCAAAGAAATAATAGATGCCGTATATGCCGTAAATGTGCCCCAGCAAACTGAGGAACTGAATTTTTATGGAACGTGAATTATCAAGCGTAGACGCTGGCTGGTGGGTTGTCAGCAGCGAACAGAAACTTTGGTTGCCGCAAGGTGAGCTACCGCACGGTAGTGCAGAAAATTTAGGTCTGGTGGGGCAGGCCGGCAGGATCATTGGCGAGTGGCAAGGCGACCCTGTGTGGTTGGTACGCGCCGATCGTGGAGAGCAAATGGGCTCGGTGCGCCAAATCATTGACAGCGAACCTGGGCTGTTTCAGCTTGCGGGTCGCGGCGTGCAATTGGCGGAGTTTTATCGCTCACACCGCTGGTGTGGTTACTGCGGCCATGAAATGCACCACAGTAAAACAGAATGGGCGTGCCTGTGTGGTCAGTGCCGCCAACGTTATTATCCACAAATTGCCCCTTGCATCATTGTGGCGATCCGCCGTGATGACCGCATTCTACTGGCGCAGCATCAGCGCCACCGCAATGGCGTGCACACGGTTTTAGCGGGATTTGTCGAGGTTGGCGAAACGCTGGAACAAACGGTGGCGCGCGAAGTGATGGAAGAGAGTGGTATCAAAGTGAAGAACGTCCGCTATGTTGCTTCACAGCCCTGGCCGTTTCCTCATTCACTAATGATGGCGTTTATGGCCGATTACGACAGCGGCGATATCCACGTTGATCCAAAAGAATTATTAAGCGCCGATTGGTACCACTACGATGATTTACCCCTGTTACCGCCGGTGGGCACCATCGCGCGCCGCTTGATTGAAGACACCGTTGCCTTGTGCCGCACCGTGTCGGAATGAATGTTACACTATGCCAAATTTTGAGAGAGCCAGACTATGACCGATTTGAAGAATGACCGTTATTTGCGCGCGTTGCTGCGTCAGCCTGTAGACATGACGCCTGTCTGGATGATGCGTCAGGCTGGCCGCTATTTGCCTGAGTACAAAGCAACACGTGCAGAGGCCGGTGATTTCATGTCGCTGTGTAAAAATGCCGAACTGGCGTGTGAAGTGACGTTGCAGCCTCTGCGCCGTTTTAAACTGGATGCGGCCATTCTGTTCTCTGACATTCTGACGATCCCCGATGCCATGGGACTGGGTTTATGGTTTGAGGCGGGTGAAGGGCCGCGATTCGCAAACCCGATCACTTGCCGTGCTGACGTAGACAAATTGCCGATCCCCGATCCTGAACAGGAACTGGGCTATGTCATGAATGCGGTGCGGACGATCCGCAAAAACCTAAATGGCGACGTGCCTTTGATCGGTTTTTCCGGCAGCCCGTGGACGTTGGCCACTTACATGGTGGAAGGCGGAAGCAGTAAAGCGTTTACCAAACTTAAAAAAATGATGTACGCCGAACCTGAAACCCTTCACGCCATGTTGGATAAGCTCGCGCAAAGCGTCACGCTGTATCTAAACGCACAGATTCGTGCCGGGGCGCAGTCCGTGATGATCTTTGATACCTGGGGTGGCGTGCTGACCGGGCGCGACTATCGTGAGTTCTCACTGTATTACATGCACAAAATTGTCGATGGCTTACTGCATGAAAATGAGGGGCGTCGCGTGCCTGTCACACTGTTCACCAAAGGCGGCGGACAGTGGCTGGAAGCGATGGCTGAAACGGGCTGTGATGCATTGGGGCTGGACTGGACAACCGACATCGCCGATGCGCGTCGTCGAGTGGGACATAAAGTCGCGCTGCAGGGCAATATGGATCCTTCCATGCTGTATGCCGCACCCGCGCGTATTGAGCAGGAAGTCGCGACCATTCTGGAAGGTTTCGGCTCAGGTACGGGGCACGTATTTAATTTAGGACACGGTATTCATCCTGATGTACCGCCTGAGCATGCAGGTGCGTTCGTGGAGGCCGTACACCAGCAGTCACGTCGTTATCATCAGGAGTAAGTATGGATATGCAGGCATTACGTCAGGAGCAGGAGCAACGGGCAGCAGAGGTGGTGCGGACCGATGCTATTGATGTAATGCCGCCACGGCTTATCGGCGGCGCCGATGTCGGCTTTGAACAGGGCGGCGAAATCACCCGCGCTGCCCTGGTCATCCTGGAATATCCGTCGTTGCAACTGATTGAACATCAAATTGCCCGCGTGAAGACAACGCTGCCTTATATTCCCGGCTATCTCTCTTTTCGCGAAACGCCCGCCCTGCTGCAAGCCTGGTCGCAACTCTCACAACGCCCCGATTTACTGTTTGTGGATGGTCATGGTATTTCCCATCCACGCCGTTTGGGCGTTGCTTCGCATTTTGGTTTGCTGGTGGATGTGCCCACCATTGGCGTAGCGAAGAAACGACTCTGTGGTCATGCCGCACCGGTAGAAGATGCACCAGGCAGTCGTCAGCCGTTACAACACCAGGGCGAGCAAATAGGGTGGGTCTGGCGCAGCAAAGCGCGGTGTCTTCCGCTGTATGTCTCTACCGGACACCGTGTGAGCACCGATACCGCCTTACAATGGGTTGAAAGGGTGATGGCAGGCTACCGACTACCGGAACCCACCCGCTGGGCTGATGCCGTGGCATCGCAGCGCACGGCCTTCCTGCGCTGGCAGCAAAACCAGCGATAACCCGGCACCTTTCAGGTACAATGCCGCCAGAATCACGTTAAGAGAACGTCACTATGTTACGCAATCCCATTCATTTGCGTCTGGAGAAGCTGGTTAGCTGGCAGCATCAGACTTTTATGGCTTGCCTGTGCGAGCGCATGTACCCCAATTATTGGGCGTTCTGCCAGCAAACGCAGTTTGCCGACCCGCAGCTATACCGTCGCATTCTTGATCTCGTGTGGGAATCACTCACGGTCAAAGAGGCGAAAATCAACTTTGACAGCCAACTGGAAAAGCTGGAAGAGGCAATCCCCTCTGCTGACGATTTCGATATGTACGGTGTTTATCCGGCGATCGATGCCTGTGTCGCGCTGAGCGATTTGGTGCATGCGTTGCTCAGCGGTGAAACGTTAGAGCAAGCGATTGAAGTCAGCGAAACCTCAATCACGACGGTCGCGATGCTGGAAATGACGCAGGCAGGTCGTGAAATGACGGATGAAGAGCTCAAATTGAACCCGGCTGTGGAAGAAGAATGGGACATTCAATGGGAGATTTTCCGTCTGCTTGCGGAGTGTGAAGAACGCGATATTGAATTGATTAAAGGGCTGCGTGCAGACCTGCGGGAAGCCGCGATCAGCAATATCGGTATAAATTTTAGCCAATAAGGCGAGAAAACGTGATTTCAGGCCCGAATTACCGTGCCTGGAGGCTTCACATCCGCCCCCTGCTTGGTCTACATTTGGGGGGCTGAAATATGTGGCTATCGGTGCGTGTTATGCAGGAGAGTGCAATCTCGACCTTCTGTCTTTCAAAAAGCAGTTAAACCGCTGTCGTTTGAAAGATACCGGGTTAATGGCTTTTCCCTCGCACTCGAAGCTTAGCAAGCGATAAATACACTGTAAGGATAACTTATGAACAAGACTCAACTGATTGATGTGATTGCAGATAAAGCAGATCTGTCTAAGACCCAGGCTAAAGCAGCTCTGGAATCGACTCTGGCTGCAATTACTGAGTCTCTGAAAGAAGGTGATGCTGTACAACTGGTTGGTTTTGGTACTTTTAAAGTGAACCATCGTGCTGAGCGTACTGGCCGTAACCCACAGACCGGTAAAGAAATCAAAATCGCTGCGGCGAACGTACCTGCTTTCGTTTCTGGTAAAGCACTGAAAGACGCTGTTAAATAAGCGCCTTCAGATGAGGTATTGCAGAGGGGGCGATTAATCGCCCCCTTTTGTTTTTCTGGCTGAGAGAGAAAAGGATGACACAACGTATGCGTGCAATAGGTGCAGCCCTGGCAACGTTACTCCTCATCGGCTGCAGCAGCACTTCTTCATTGCCAGACTTCACCGCCAGTGGCTATCTTGCCGATCGTGGTACGGTGCGTATTTGGCGTAAAAACGAAAATAATCAACCCGACCGGATACTGACGGTTTACTCGCCCTTTGAGCGTGGCCAGGTTGAAACCACGGATTACGATTGGCAACAGGGCAAGCTGACAGCGATCACGCGCCAAATCGAAGGGGAACATCCTGAAACCGTGACGCTGCGCTTTGACAGCCACGGCAATTTGAATTTTATGCAGCGTCAGCGTGATAACCGCCGTGAAGCCGTGTCAGAAGAGAGTGTCGCACTGCTGCAATTTGATGCACAACGGATGCTGGATTTGAGCCAGTCGTTGCTGATGGGGCGTGTGTTTATGACACAAGGGCACTGGCAAGCTGACGGCGCGATAAAAACCTGCAGTGGGCAAGTGAAACAGCCTGTGTTTGATGATCCTTCCCGCCAGCTTATCCTCAATGAGCAGGCGCGCAGCAAAACGCCTGTGAGTGTTGCCTGGCTTGATGCGCCGGAGGGCACGCAGTTGATATTAGTGCAGACGCAGGATGTGTGTGCTAATGAGCCGAAAGAAGCCGACTTCTAAAAAAAATCCCGCCAGCGGCGGGATTCTGCTTATTGACGGTTGATGGCCCGATAGCCAATGTCTTTACGACAGAAGCTGCCATCCCAGCGGATATGTTCCGCCAACTGATAAGCGCGTTTTTGCGCGGCGGCCACGTCTTCACCTAAGCCCGTAACACACAGCACGCGGCCCCCGCTGGTGACAACCACATCATCCTGCAGGGTTGTACCCGCATGGAAGACTTTGCCATCCTCTGTGCTCTCCAGTGGTAAGCCGTGGATGGCATCACCGGTGCGGTAGTCGCCAGGATATCCACCGGCGGCCAGTACTACACCCAGTGCCGGGCGAGGATCCCATTCAGAGGTGATGGTATCCAGCTTGCCTTCGCAGCCCGCGAGACAGAGTTCAACCAGATCGGATTGCAGACGCATCATGATTGGCTGGGTCTCTGGATCGCCAAAGCGGCAGTTAAACTCGATCACTTTCGGCTGACCACGCTGATCGATCATCAGGCCGGCATACAGAAAACCGGTGTACACATTGCCTTCAGACGCCATGCCACGCACCGTGGGCCAAATCACTTCGTCCATAACGCGCTGGTGGATCTCATCCGTCACGACCGGAGCCGGGGAATAAGCACCCATGCCTCCCGTGTTTAAACCGGTATCACCATCGCCAACGCGTTTGTGATCCTGGCTGGTGGCCATCGGCAGTACGTTTTCACCGTCAACCATCACGATGAAGCTCGCCTCTTCCCCATCAAGAAACTCTTCAACCACGATACGGTGTCCGGCATCACCAAATGCATTACCGGCCAGCATATCGACAATGGCTTCTTCTGCTTCTTGCAAGGTCATGGCAACGATCACGCCTTTACCCGCCGCCAAACCGTCCGCTTTGATTACAATCGGCGCGCCTTTTTCACGAACATACGCCAGAGCAGGATCGACTTCGGTAAAATTTTGGTATTCCGCGGTAGGAATGCGGTGGCGAGCCAAAAAATCTTTCGTGAAGGCTTTAGAACCTTCCAGTTGTGCGGCAGCCTGGGTTGGACCAAATATTTTGAGTCCCGCAGCGCGGAAAGTATCGACCACACCTTTCACTAATGGCGCTTCCGGGCCCACGATGGTGAGATCAATCTTCTCATTCTGAGCAAAGCTCAGCAGGCCCGCAATATCGGTCGCGCTAATGGCTACGTTCTGCAAAGCCGGCTCCAGCGCCGTTCCTGCATTGCCCGGCGCAACAAAAACGGTTTCAGCCAGAGGGGACTGTGAGGCTTTCCATGCCAGCGCGTGCTCACGCCCGCCGTTACCAATCACTAAAATTTTCATCGTCTGTTCTCCGGGCGATTAATGGCGGAAGTGGCGCATATCAGTGAAGATCATCGCAATGCCGTGTTCATCGGCAGCAGCAATCACTTCATCATCACGAATGGAGCCGCCAGGTTGAATAACGCAGGTCACACCTACCGCAGCCGCAGCGTCAATGCCATCACGGAAGGGGAAGAAAGCATCCGAAGCCATTGCGCAGCCTTTTACTTCTAAACCTTCATCGCTGGCTTTGATACCTGCAATCTTGGCGGAATACACGCGGCTCATTTGGCCTGCGCCAATACCGACGGTCATATTGTCTTTGGCATAAACAATCGCGTTAGATTTGACGAATTTTGCCACTTTCCAGCAGAACAGTGCATCACGCAGTTCTTGCGCGGTAGGTTGACGCTGGCTGACCACGCGTAACTGGCTGGCATCGACCATCCCTAAATCGCGATCCTGAACCAGCAGACCCCCGTTTACACGTTTAAAGTCGAGACCTTTAACACGGTCTTGCCACTGGCCACAGGTGAGTACGCGAACGTTTTGCTTCGCGGCAGTGACTTTCAATGCGGCTTCACTGGCGGACGGCGCAATGATCACTTCAACAAATTGGCGGCTGATGATGGCCTGCGCGGTTGCTTCATCCAGCTCGCGGTTAAACGCGATAATGCCGCCGAAGGCGGAAGTGGGGTCCGTTTTATAAGCCAGTTCGTAGGCTGCAAGAATGTCGTTACCGACCGCCACACCACACGGGTTGGCGTGTTTAACGATGACGCAGGCTGCTTCGCTGAATTCTTTCACGCACTCTAATGCCGCATCGGTATCCGCAATGTTGTTATAAGAGAGCGCTTTGCCCTGAAGCTGCTGCGCTGTGGCGACAGAGGCTTCATTAAGGGCTTCTTCTATATAGAAGGCTGCATCTTGATGGCTGTTTTCGCCATAACGCATATCTTGCTTCTTGATGAAATTCAGGTTCAAGGTGCGAGGGAAACGGCCAGCAGGTGCATTTGTTTCGCCGTGATAGGCGGGGACCAGGCTGCCAAAATAGTTTGCAATCATGCTGTCATAGGCGGCTGTGTGCTCAAATGCCTTGATGGCCAGGTCGAAGCGAGTTTCTAACGTCAGGCTGTTGGCGTTGTTATCCAGCTCAGCAATGATGGCGGCGTAATCGCTGCTCTTCACCACAATCGCGACATCTTTATGGTTCTTCGCGGCAGAGCGAACCATGGTAGGGCCACCAATATCAATATTTTCCACCGCGTCTTCCAGTGAACAACCCTCACGCGCCACGGTCTGCGCAAAGGGATACAGGTTCACTACCACCATGTCGATGGGGGCGATATGGTGTTGCGCCATGATGTCGTCATCCTGGCCACGACGACCGAGAATGCCGCCATGCACTTTCGGGTGCAGCGTTTTGACGCGTCCATCCATCATTTCCGGGAAACCCGTATAGTCGGACACTTCCGTGACAGGCAGGCCTGCATCTGCCAGCAGGCGAGCAGTCCCTCCTGTGGAGAGCAGTTCAACACCGCGTTGAGAAAGTGCCTGAGCGAATTCGAGGATGCCGGCTTTATCAGATACGCTGAGCAGCGCACGGCGGACAGGACGTTGTTGCATGGTGGTTGTATCCCTTGGCTTTGGTTCGCATAGAAAAGAGCGTGACATCAAGCTTAGCTATATGAAGAAAGATAAGCTTCAGGTAACGCTTTTCAGTGGTCCACTTTTTCGCCCGGCATTGTAGCGAAAACGTTTGCGTGATGCTCGCCTAAATTTGGTTTGTGAACGTAATGTGGATAAGTTTGTGAATAACTGCGTATAACAGCGGCTTTTGCTGTGGGATGCAGCGAACGCGCTATTTTTCGTATTTTAAGGGTTGCGGCCTGCGCGGAACTGCCTATAATTCGCAACCACTGAGACGGCACAGCAGCTTACGAGTAGCGTGTTGTTCAGGGATGAAAATTGATTCATCCAACCAGAGAAAAACTTCTCAAAAAGAAGTTGACTCTGAAAGAGGAAAGCGTAATATACGCCACCTCGCAACGGCAGGCTGAATGCTGCGTTGCAACGCTCTTTAACAATTTATCAGACAATCTGTGTGGGCACTCAACAGGACAGA
>KZ478073.1 GCA_002837195.1 Enterobacterales bacterium CwR94 | reverse complement strand
TCTGTCCTGTTGAGTGCCCACACAGATTGTCTGATAAATTGTTAAAGAGCGTTGCCACATTCTCGTGTGGCGCGGGATGCGTATATTACGCTTTCCGCTTTGCCAGTCAAGCATTTAATTCGCTTTTTCTGACGGGTCGGATGACTCAGCACCCTGCTGACACCGTGGCTTGTAAGCCGTTGTTCCGTGTCAGTGGAGGCGCATTATAGGGAGTTCCTGACGGCTGACAAGTGCTATTTTAAAAAAAGATTTTAACTGCTGTTTTTTGCGCCAAAACACAGCTTAAAGTGGCAGTGTTTCCAGTCTTTTAAAGCCATAGCGTTGCAAAACAGGCAAAAGCAGCGCCGTTTCGTCAGTGGCGGCAATGCAATACGCGACATTATCGTCCGCCGAGGCCGCATCGGGTGATTCGTGTTCCAGCAACCACACCGTACGACGCGCGATGGCCGCACCTGAATCAATGAGACGCGTGCCCTCAGGCAATACAGCCTGCAACTCTTCACCTATTAAGGGAAAGTGCGTGCAACCTAGCACTACCGTGTCTGGCGGTTCTGCCATGCGTAACCAAGGTTGAAGAATACGCTTTAATGCCAACAGGTCGACAGGTTGCCCATGGAGCTTCGCTTCGGCGATTTCTACCAGCTCAGCAGAACCCAACATTTCTGTTTTACACTCTGCTGCAAAACGCGAGACAAGATCATGGGTATAAGAACGCTTCACCGTGGCGCGCGTTGCTAACAACCCCACAATTCCATTGCGCGTTAAACGGGCCGCCGGTTTTATCGCAGGGACCACACCCACCACAGGAAACGCAAAACGTTCACGCAGAGCAGGCAGTGAAACCGTACTGGCGGTGTTACAAGCGATAATGACTAGTGCGAGGGGATATTGCTGAGTGACGGCAGTAACAATTTCTACCACACGTTCGACAATGAACGCTTCACTCTTCTCACCGTAAGGAAACGCCACATTATCGAAGGCGTAGAGATAATGCAGATTCGGCAGTAACTGCCGAACCTCATCGTAAACAGAAAGCCCACCGACGCCAGAATCAAACACCAGCACGGTGGGGCGAAGATTAGAAGTTGTAGGTGCCGCTGAGGTAGTACTCCCGTCCTGGAGTCTGGTAGCCATAAACTGTCTCGTAATCTTTATCGAACAGGTTGGCAATTCTACCACGAACGGTGAGATGAGAGGTGACAGGATACGACACAGCAAGATCCCATAAACTCACACCGCCCATTTTCACCATGCGCTCTGGATAGACATTAAAGTCTTTATCGTAACGCTGGCCCAGATACTGGTAGGTCAGCGACCAATCAAAGTCATAGACCATCCAATCAAGTTGATATTTGACCTGTTGCTTGGCACGACGGAGAAGCACCTCATTATTTGTCGCATCGCGGGGATCAAGCCAGTCGTAAGAGATCTGATGCGTCACAGGCCCCGTCTCGAATGAGGCTGTTGCTTCAACCCCTTTTATCGTCGCTTTGGCAGTATTGAAGTAGACGTAGGAAGGCGCGTTCGCAGAGACCAGGTTATCAATATCATTACGATAGCCGGAGATATGCCAGCTTACCGGTCCTGTTAACCCTTCAACACCAGCTTCCCACTGCTTGCTCTCCTCTGGCTTCAGGTTGGGGTTACCACCAAATCCACTATAAAGCTGCGACAGATTCGGGGCCTTAAAGGCAGTCGCATAAGATGCGATAAAGCGATAGCCCTCAACAAATTCCCATGCACCGCTGGTCTGCCAGGTGTTATGCCAGCCAAACTGAGAGTTATCGTCTCCACGCACAGCGCCTTCCAGCGTGACATCGCCTACCCGCTGCTGCCCGGTGAGATAAAGGCCGGTGTTGCGGATTTCAGTGCCTGTCGCCAGACTACTGGTGCCCGGTTCCGTCGTTTGTTTTTGCCAATCAACACCCCCGCTGACCGTACCCTGCCCCACCTCGAAGGTATTGCCCCATTGCACGTTGTACTGCTGGCTGTCGTCCAGCGACGTTGCCGCACTGTATCGGCCGAGGCGCGGATCGTAGTTATAATCTTTCGCGTGGCTATAACTGGCGACTAACTGAGAAGAGTAGATACCTTCATGAAAACGCAGCCCCGTATCCCAGGTTTGGCTATACAGTTGACGGGTATCGACCAACGCACCCGGCACTGAAAAACTGCTGCTGTTATCGTAAGCAGTACGATTATCAAAACCATAGCCGCGCACAAATCCGCTAAAGCGGTCGTCAAACTCATGCGTCACTGCACCATATAGCGCTTTACTCATGAATCCGTCACGGTCTGGTTGAGCGGGGCCATAATCGTTGGGATAACCCGCTCTGACATCAAAACCACGCGTATAGGTGTAGTCACCCGCGAGCGTAACTTGCGTGGCATCGCCTAATTTTTGCTGCGTCGCCGCATTGTAATTCTGATAGCCATGCGAACCGACACCCGCTCCCAATGTGGTGCCTTCACCTTCACGGGTCGTAATAATATTTATTACACCACCAATCGCATCCGAACCGTATACGGCAGAACGCGCACCGCGGATATATTCAACGCGCTGCACCAGGGCAAGTGGAATTTGGCTGATGTCTGTTGAACCGGTAATCCCGGATTGGTTCAGGCGAATCCCGTCAATTAATACCAGGACGTGATTGGAGTTGCTGCCGCGGATAAAGAGACTGGTCTTTTGGCCAAATCCCCCGCTTTGCACCGCATCAACACCCGGTAAGCGGCGCATAACATCATTAAGATTGGTTGCCTGCCAGCGATCAATTTGGTCACGGGTGACAACGGAGGTTGGTGCCAGCACGCTGGAAACGGGCTGCTGGAAACGATTGGCGGAGACGACGACTTCATCATTTTTTTGCGCTACGCCATACTGTGACCACAGGGCAAGCGTCATGGCACTGAAAGCAAACAGCGCATTGTTTTTTTTAATCATTTATCAAGCATCCAAAAATACCTGCAGGATGCCGCAGAGGTACGATCAATAGCTCGCGATGATCGTAGACAATTGCGACGGACTCCGGCAGGTTTTCGGGCTCACGTCATAAATGATGATAACTTCCCATCTCGTAAGACAGTGTTTGCAATCGCATTTCATCACGACACGTTTACCGCTGCGCGTCAGCTCCCGATTCTCACGGGATTCCCTAAGCCGGCGAGCGCAGTCTACGAGGAAGAAGGCCGGAAATCCAGACTGCCAGGCTTCTAAAAACAGACAGGGCTGGACATCGCGAAGTGATTGCCTACAATCGCCCGTCATTACGCTATCAATCAGGAACGATCATGACCCCCGAACATCTCCCTGTCGATCAATACGACACGCAGTTGGCTGAGAAAACCCATCGTCTGAAAACGATGATGACGCCTTTCGCCGCACCCGATGTGGAGGTGTTTCGTTCCCCTGTCAGCCATTACCGTATGCGCGCTGAGTTTCGCATTTGGCATGATGGCGACGACCTGTATCACATTATCTTTGACCAGCAAACGCGTCAGCGCATTCGCGTGGACAGCTTCCCGGCAGCCAGTGAGCTGATTAACCGTCTGATGCCGCGACTGCTGGATGCCATTCGTGACCAGCACGTTTTGCGCTTCAAATTGTTCCAGGTTGATTACCTGTCAACGCAAAGTGGCCAAATGGTTGTGTCTCTGCTCTACCACCGTAAGCTGGATGAAAGCTGGCAACAGGCAGCCTCTGCATTACGTGACCGCCTGAGAGCCGAAGGTTTTGATCTACACCTGATTGGTCGCGCGACAAAAACAAAGATCTGCCTCGACAAAGATTATGCAGACGAGGTGCTCACTGTCGGTGGCAAAGAGATGGTGTATCGTCAGGTTGAGAACAGCTTCACGCAACCTAATGCAGCGGTCAGCGTACACATGTTGGAATGGGCGCTGGATGTGACCCAACATTCAAACGGCGACTTACTGGAACTCTATTGTGGCAACGGTAACTTTTCGCTGGCGTTAGCACGCAACTTTCGCCGTGTATTGGCCACTGAAATTGCCAAGCCTTCCGTTGCTGCGGCCCAGTACAACATCGCCGTGAATAATATTGAGAATGTGCAAATCATTCGCATGGCTGCGGAAGAGTTTACCCAGGCAATGAACGGTGAGCGCGCGTTCCATCGTTTAGAAGGGATAGACTTAACGTCTTATGAGTGTGAAACCATCTTTGTTGATCCGCCGCGAAGTGGGCTGGACAGTGAAACTGTGAAAATGGTGCAAGCCTATCCGCGCATTCTCTATATTTCTTGTAATCCGGAAACGCTGTGCAACAACCTCGAAACCCTATCGACGACGCATGAGGTGACTCGCCTGGCACTGTTCGATCAGTTCCCTTACACCCATCATATGGAATGCGGCGTCCTGCTGACGCGTAAAGCATAAAGAGAAAGGGGCCGATTATTCGGCCCCTTTGTTATTCAGTAACGACGTTTTTTCATTTTCAGGCCGATCCAGAAGACCAGCGCCACCATGAGCACGGTGGGAATGAAGTTTGATCCGATTTCTGGATATTCAACACGCACAATAGCGCTGTAACCCAAAATGCCCAGCAGGAAAAAAGCGGCGGCCAATGATGGCATCCCCTCTGGCATCGCACGATTCAAATAGCGCTGATGCAAACACCATGCTGCCAGTGCCAGTGCCAAAATGGGAAAAATGGAGAATTGCACCAGGGAACTAAACAGCACGGAGAAGGAGCCATTCAGTGAAAGCCCGGTGATAAACGCCAGTAACAGCGTGCCTTTATCGCGATGAGTCGCTTCGGTCATTGCATCATCCTTATTCTGTACGTTAATCCTGAGTTGCTCTGGCGACCGATAACTTTTCCTGTTCGCGGCGATACCAGTAGTAACTCCCTTTTGAAATCATTCTCAATTGCAGAACCAGCCGTTCTTCCAATTGTCTGCGCTGCTCAACATCAATATCCAGCGCTTCAGCGCCGGCATTAAAAACGATAATGACCATCGCTTCTGACTGGGCTTCTGTAAAACTGCGCGGCATGCGGTTCTCTTTTTCAAGGTAATCCGCCAACTCAGCAATAAAATGCTGAATTTCTCGTTGTACCGCAGCACGAAATGCCGCCGAGGTACCGGAACGTTCGCGTAACAACAGACGAAATGCATTGGGATTATTACCAATGAACTCCATAAACGTTGAAACGGACGTGCGGATCACGCTGCCGCCTTTGGCAATACGCTGACGCGCCTGGCGCATCAACTGGCGAAGCATTAAACCACTTTCATCCACCATCGTGAGTCCTAACTCATCTACATCACGAAAATGACGGTAGAATGACGTGGGTGCAATTCCGGCTTCGCGGGCAACTTCTCGCAAACTTAGGCTGGCAAAGCTACGCTCAGCACTCAGCTGACTGAATGCGGCTTCGATAAGTGAACGGCGTGTACGTTCTTTTTGCTGTGCTCTGACGCCCATGTTAGTGCCTGTTATTTATGCCAGAAGGGCATCATAGCAAACTTTTCAGCGTACAGGCGGCACAACTTTGTGAACGACTATGAATCAGCAGCTTTGACAATTCGAGCCTGAATTTCCCGCACGGAATTGGGAAAGTGAGGGGGAGATGTTAGAATCTCGTTGTAAAATTGTATAATAAACAGGACGCATGTTATGTCACAGTCTTATGATTACGATGCGATAATCATCGGTTCTGGCCCAGGTGGAGAAGGTGCCGCCATGGGACTGGTGAAACAGGGAGCCCGGGTAGCCGTTATTGAGCGCTACCATAATATTGGCGGCGGCTGTACCCACTGGGGAACCATCCCGTCGAAAGCCCTCCGCCATGCTGTTAGCCGTATTATCGAATTTAATCAAAACCCGCTTTACAGTGATCACTCTCGACTCCTTCGCTCTTCCTTTGCCGACATTCTGAATCACACCGAAAACGTTATTAGCCAACAAACCCGGATGCGTCAGGGCTTCTACGAGCGCAATCGCTGCGAACTCTTTCAGGGCGATGCGCAATTTATTGATGCCAACACAATCGAAGTGCGTTACCACGATGGCTCAACCGAGCGCCTCACTGCAGACAAATTTGTCATCGCGTGCGGCTCACGCCCTTACCATCCTGCCGATGTCGATTTTTCGCATCCCCGTATTTATGACTCCGATTCTATTTTGAATCTGCATCACGAACCGGGTCACGTCATCATCTATGGTGCAGGGGTGATTGGTTGCGAATACGCCTCTATCTTCCGTGGTTTAAATGTCAAAGTTGATCTGATTAACACCCGCGACCGTCTACTGGCCTTTTTGGATCAGGAGATGTCAGATTCTCTTTCCTATCACTTCTGGAACAGCGGGGTGGTCATTCGCCACAACGAAGAGTTTGAGAAGATTGAAGGGGTGAGCGATGGCGTTATTGTTCATCTGAAATCAGGCAAGAAAGTTAAAGCCGACTGCCTGCTGTATGCCAATGGCCGAACCGGTAATACGGATTCGCTGGCATTGGAAAACGTGGGTCTGAAAGCGGATAGCCGCGGGCTGTTGAAGGTCAACAGTATGTATCAAACAGCACAGCCCCATATCTATGCGGTCGGCGATGTTGTGGGTTATCCCAGCCTGGCTTCCGCAGCTTATGATCAAGGCCGTATCGCCGCGCAAGCGATGGTAAAAGGCGAGGCAACCGCGCATCTGATCGAAGACATTCCCACCGGGATTTACACCATTCCAGAGATCAGTTCCGTGGGGAAAACAGAGCAGCAGCTCACGGCAATGAAAGTGCCTTATGAAGTGGGCCGTGCGCAGTTTAAACATCTGGCACGTGCGCAAATCGTGGGAATGAACGTCGGTAGCCTGAAGATCCTCTTCCATCGTGACACGAAAGAGATCCTCGGCATTCACTGTTTCGGTGAGCGCGCTGCGGAAATTATTCACATTGGACAAGCCATCATGGAACAGAAAAACGGCGGTAACACGATTGAGTATTTCGTGAATACCACCTTTAACTACCCAACGATGGCAGAAGCCTACCGTGTTGCCGCATTGAATGGCTTAAACCGCCTATTCTAAGCCTTTGCCCATGTGCGTTTGCATGTGTGCTTTAATCGTCTCTGCCAATTGCTCATAGCGATTGCGCAGAGGCGACCCTGGCCGATACACCAACGCGATGGTGCGTTTAGGTTCTGGCTTGTAGCACGGTAAATAACACACGCCATCCCGCTCACGCTCATTGGGTACAGCCAGCGAAGGTAACAGCGTGATGCCGCTACCGGCTGCAACCATATTACGCAGCGTTTCTAAACTGGTTGCACGAAAGTGTGTGTCTTCATCCGCCCCTGCCTGAAAGCAAAAGCCCATCGCCTGGTCACGCAAACAGTGCCCATCTTCAAGCATTAATAGCTTTTCTCCGGCCAGATCAGACATGGGCACGCGGTCACGATCGTGCCATGGGTGATCTTGATAGACCGCCAATTTCATCGGCTCATCAAACAGCGGAACTTCGATAAAGGCCTGCGTTTCTTTTACCAACGCCAAAATTGCACAATCCAGTTTGCCGCTATCCAGTTGGCTCAGTAATTGCTGGGTTTGCGCCTCATGCAGATACATTTCCAGTTTTGGAAACGTTTTATGCAGCATCGGGACAATGTGCGGCAGCAAATACGGGCCAACGGTTGGAATCAGGCCAATATGCAGCGGGCCAGACATGGTCTCTCCCTGTTGACTGGCCATCTCCTTCAATACTTTGACTTCTCGCAGTACCGTGCGGGCCTGATCCACCAGCAGTAATCCGGCTTGGGTGAATAACACCTTGCGACTGGTTCTTTCCAGCAACATGACGCCTAACTCGTCTTCCAGTTTACGAATCTGTCCGCTGAGCGTGGGCTGGCTAACATGACAAGCATCAGCAGCGCGTCGAAAGTGACGGTGCTCGGCCAATGCCACCAGATATTCCAAATCGCGTATATTCACCACATTCTCCATTCGATAGTCAGTGACGATAGATAGCATAGCAATGAACGATTAGCCCTATCAAGCCGACATCAGCATAATCCTCGCCAACAACGCTGCAAACATATTTTCACGACGAGTATCAGGATGAGGTTTCGATGTTCATAAGTCAGGAAGGTCAGTCAGTTCCACAGGTAACGTTTCATACGCGTCAAGGTGACCGTTGGGTGGATGTCACCACCGACACACTTTTTAAAGACAAAACGGTGATCGTGTTTTCACTGCCTGGTGCTTTTACGCCGACCTGCTCTTCCAGCCATCTGCCGCGCTACAACGAGCTTGCGGGTGTCTTTGCACAACATGGCGTTGACAGTATTTTGTGCGTTTCCGTGAATGACACTTTCGTGATGAACGCATGGAAAGCCGATCAACATGCGGAACACATTACTTTCATTCCTGATGGAAATGGTGACTTTACCCGTGGCATGAACATGTTGGTCGAGAAGGCCGATCTGGGGTTTGGCCCACGCTCATGGCGTTATTCCATGCTGGTACGTAACGGCGTGATTGAGAAAATGTTTGTAGAGCCCAACAAACCGGGCGATCCGTTTGAAGTTTCCGATGCCGATACGCTGCTGCGTTATGTGGCACCAGAATTTAAAGTGCAGGAGTCTGTGTCGCTGTTTACTAAGCCGGGCTGCGCATTCTGCACCAAAGCAAAACAACTGCTGCTGGATCGTGGCATGCAGTATGAAGAAATTGTACTGGGGCAAGATGCCACCACTGTCAGTCTACGTGCCGTAACAGGCCGTGCGACTGTGCCACAGGTATTTATTGGTGGTCGCCATATCGGCGGCAGTGATGATTTAGAAGCGTATTTGCTGAGTGCTTAATGAAGATCCCACTACGTTGCGTTACCGGCAGCGTATGAGATGTGCCTGATAAATAAAAACAGAGAAGCGAGTTATTTTTCGGCGGGCCTTGCATGAGCCCGCCTTTTTTTATTGTTAAATCAGACGAGATTTGGCTTCGGCAATCGCATGTGCCACTTGCAATGGCCCAACACCGCCTTTGGCATTACGTTTGTCCAGGCATGACTGCAATGACAGAATCGGATAAACGTCATCACCAATGGTTGCACTGAACTGCTGCAGTGCCTCAAGCGGCAGTGCCTCCAACGCCACGCCCTGACGAATCGCCTCTACCACCGCTTCACCCACAATGTGGTGCGCTTCACGGAAGGGCACGCCTTTTGCGACGAGGTAGTCCGCTAATTCAGTGGCATTTGCATAGCCCTGCTCCGCCGCTTCCTGGCAACGTGGGCGTTTTACCTGGATACCATCCAATACCAACGTCGCCATATGCAGACAGTCAGCCCAGGTATCCAGTGCGTCAAACAAGCCTTCTTTGTCTTCTTGCATGTCTTTGTTGTATGCCAAAGGCAGACCTTTTAGCGTCATCATCATGCCTGTCAGCGCACCTTGCACGCGGCCGCACTTGCCACGGATCAGCTCCAGCGCATCGGGATTTTTCTTTTGCGGCATCAATGAAGAGCCGGAAGTTACCCGGTCAGACAGTTCAACAAAACCCGCCTCGCCCGTGTTGAAGAAAATCAGGTCTTCAGCAAAGCGCGACAGATGCACCATGCCGATGGAGGCCGTGGACAGCAATTCTAAGACGTGGTCGCGGTCTGATACGGTATCCAGACTGTTACGCGTTGCAGAGGCAAAACCCAGCCAACCTGCCAGTTGTTCACGGTCGATTTCATACGCTGTGCCCGCCAGCGCACCACAACCCAACGGGCTGACATCGATACGCTTCAACGCATCTTGCAGACGGCTTTCATCACGCGCCAGCATCTCGACATACGCCAGGCACCAGTGTGCAAACGTCACGGGCTGCGCACGTTGCAGGTGGGTATAACCCGGCATCACCGCATCTTGATTGGCTTCTGCTGTGGCGACCAGTGCCTGCTGCAGTTGACGTACCGTCAGCAGTAATTCATTCACCTGCGCTTTGCACCACAGTTTTAAATCGGTCGCGACCTGATCGTTACGGCTACGTCCAGTGTGCAATTTTTTACCCAGCGCACCGACTTTTTCGATTAAGCGGCCTTCAACCCAGCTATGGATATCTTCTGCGTCGCTTTCCAGGATCTGCTGCGGATTGGCACGTACTTCTTCTAACAAGACGTTCAGTGCCGCTTCCAACTGAGTTTGTTCATCAGCGGTAAGCACATTAACGGTCACCAGCGCTTTGGACCAGGCAACAGAGCCTACGATATCCTGCTCTGCCAGACGATAATCGAAGCGCAGCGAGTCATTAAATTGTTTAAAACGTTGGTCTGCCGCTTGCGTAAACCGTCCACCCCAAAGTGCCATGTGCTTGCTCCATTAATTGTATGATTGAGATATCCCCTCCGCGCGGGAGGGGAGAACAGCAAAACGAATTACTTCTGCTCGTTCAGCGCACGAATGCGAGAGGAGAGCGAGAACAGGCGGATAAAGCCGCCAGCGTGGCTGTGATCGTACACTTCATCTTCACCGAACGTTGCGAAGGCTTCAGAGTACAGGCTGTTTGCAGATGTTTTCTGCAATGCATTCACATGGCCTTTGTACAGTTCCAGCACCACTTCGCCGTTAACCTCTTGAGCCAGTGCCTCCGCAGAAGCCTGCAGAGAACGACGCAGCGGGGCAAACCAGCGGCCATCGTAAACGACATAGGACATTTCGAGGCCCAGTTGCTGACGCCATTTGAAGCTGTCGCGATCCAAGACCAATTGCTCAACAGCGCGCAGTGCGGACATCATAATGGTGCCGCCAGGGGTTTCATAGCAACCGCGGGATTTCATGCCGACCAGACGGTTTTCGACGATGTCGATACGGCCCACGCCATGCTTCGCGCCCAGCGCATTCAGCTTGTCCAGACACTGATAAGGGCTCATGGCTTCACCGTTAACGGCAACCACTTCGCCTTTCACTACCGTTACCGTCACTTGCTCAGCCTGATCCGGTGCTTCTTTAGGATCCACTGTCCAGACCCAGCAATCTTTGTTGTTTGCATTCGCTGGGCTTTCCAGCACGCCGCCTTCAGTGGAGATATGCCATGCGTTTTCGTCACGGCTGTAGATTTTTTCCAATGATGCCGTGGTCGGAATATTACGCTCTTTCAGGTAATCCAGCAGAGCTTCACGCGAACGCAGGTTCCACTCGCGCCAAGGCGCAACCACTTTCAGCTGTGGAGCCAGCGCAGTATAGGTAGATTCAAAACGCACCTGATCGTTACCTTTACCGGTCGCACCGTGGCACACGGCATCGGCACCGACTTTCAGTGCCAGCTCAACCTGCGCTTTCGCGATAATAGGACGCGCCATTGACGTTCCCAGCAGGTAAGTGCCTTCGTATAACGCACCGGTTTTCAGCGTCGGATAAACGTAGTCACGAATGAACTCTTCACGCAGATCCGCTACGTGGCACTCAGACGCGCCGGATTGCAGGGCTTTCTTCTCAACACCCACCAAATCTTCGCGATCCTGGCCGATGTCCGCAACGAATGCGATCACTTCGCAGTCACCGTAGTTCTCTTTCAGCCATGGAATGATTGCCGAGGTGTCGAGGCCGCCGGAATACGCGAGAACGATTTTTTTGATGCCTTGGTTTTGCATTGTCTTAGTCCTTGAATACGGTGTTTACACTACGTCTTTAAAATTAAGCCAGAATTCGGGTGCCAATGGAAACCCCGTTAAACAGCGTTGGGAGCTGTTCCGCATGGCGCCAACTTGCGATGTCAACAGGACGACCTAAAGTGCGAGCCGCATCGAGCGCCGCATGCACTTTTACAATCATGCCATCGGTAATGACACCTTGTTCAATCAACCGCTCCGCTTTCTCAGCGGTCATCTCTTCAATACGCTGACCTTTGCCATCCAGAATACCGCTGACATCCGAGAGCAGCACTAAATCTGCGCCCAGTGTGGCAGCCAATGCCGTGGCCGCTTGATCGGCATTCACGTTCATCAGCTCACCTTGTGCTGTGATGCCAATAGAACTGACCACCGGCATGAAACCGGATTGCAGCAAGGTGTTAATAAGTTTGGGGGAACCCGGCTTCGCCAGTCCCACGTGACCCAGCGTTTCATCTAACTGCGTCACGGTTACGCTATCACCATCGCCCAGCGACAGACCCACCGCATCGATGCCGTATTTTTTCGCCCACGCCAACAGCGTTTTATTCGCGGTACCGGCCAGCGCGCCGGTGATGATGTCGATCTGATCCGCTGGCGTCACACGCAAGCCGTTTTTCTTCTGTACGGGCAGCGCCAGCTTTTTCATTAACTCGTCCACCAGACAGCCACCGCCGTGAACGATAATCAGCGGGCGCTGATAGGTTTGGCGATAGGCAACCAGGGCGTCAAACAGGCGTGCCAGCGCTTCTTCGCTGTCCAGTAACACACCACCCAACTTGATAATTAATGGATTACTCATCAACCACTCTCGCGTTAAAGAAGGGACAAGGTTTCAGGGAAACCGAAACGAATATTCAAACACTGGACCGCCTGCGAAGACGCGCCTTTCAGCAAGTTATCTTCTGCGGAAACCACGATCAGATGCTCACCCTGTACGGCAAAGCCGATATCGCAGAACGGCAAGCCCACAACGGCTTTGATGGACGGCACGTCTTGATCATATAAACGCACCAGCGGTTTATCCTGATACGCCGTATGGAAGGCTTCCGCGACATCTTCCTGCGTCACACCCGCTTGCAAACGGCAAGTGATGGTTTCCAAAATACCGCGAGGGAAGCTGCCTAAGTGCGGCGTAAAAATCACTGAGGTGCCAAGATGTGAGGCAATTTCAGGATGGTGGCGGTGATTAAAGATGCCATAGGGCTGCAAACTGACTTCACAAAAGCTGGTCTTCGTGGAGGCTTTACGCCCTGCGCCACTTACGCCACTGGTGGCATTAATCACCGGCCACTGTGTGGTATCCAGCAGATTGGCTTTCAGCAGCGGTTTAAGCGCCAGTTGTGCTGCCGTGGGATAGCACCCCGGCACCGCAATCAACTGCGCTTCTTTGATTTGTTCATGATTCCACTCCGCCAGACCATAAACGGCTTTGTCTAACCACGCCTGGTGTTGATGAGTGAAGCCATAGAATTGCGTGTAAAAATCAGCATCGTTCACACGAAATGCGCCCGATAAGTCGAATACCACGCAACCTGCTTGCAGGAATTCAGGCGCCAGGTCGTGACTGACCTCGTGCGCTGTCGCCAGAAAGACAACATCCACTTTGCCTGCATATTCCGCCGGATCACTCAGCGGCTGCAATGTCATATCCAGCACGCCTTTCAGTTGTGGATGCAGATCCGATAACCGTTTTCCCGCATCCGCACTTTGCGCTGAGACCGCTAAAGCGGTTATGTTCATATGTGGGTGGCGATTTAGATAGGTAGCAAGCTCAACACCTGCGTAACCGCTGGCACCAACAATCAGTGTATTCAACATCTGGCTACACACCTTCTTACAGTCACAACGTTGTGGGGCAGCGCCTTAATGGCAAGGCTCCTGAAGAACCAGGCGACCGGGAGCGGCATTTCACCGTTTGCTTTCGCCCTCACCTGGATGTATTTTTATTCACTATTAATGCATGAATATTGATACATCCTAACGCAAGGACCGTCAACAGTGAAGACAAAATTACCGCCTTTTCTTGAACTCTACCGCCAGTTGATTGCAACGCCATCAATCAGTGCAACCGACAGTGCACTGGATCAGAGTAATGAAAGTTTAATCAATTTGCTGGCCGGTTGGTTCCGCGATTTAGGCTTTAGCGTTGAAGTGCAACCCGTGCCTGGAACGCGCAATAAGTTCAACATGTTGGCGAAGAGTGGCGAAGGGGCTGGCGGCCTGTTATTAGCCGGACATTCAGACACGGTGCCCTTCGACGATGGGCGCTGGACGCGCGACCCTTTTACCCTGCATGAGCATGACAACAAACTTTACGGCCTGGGTACCGCCGATATGAAGGGCTTCTTCGCGTTTATCGTGGATACCCTACGCGATGTGGATGTCACTACGCTGACAAAACCGCTGTATATTTTAGCCACCGCCGATGAAGAAACCTCCATGGCGGGCGCCAGCTATTTTGCGAAAACCACCTCACTGCGCCCGGACTGCGCCATCATTGGGGAACCTACCTCTTTGCAGCCTGTGCGCGCGCACAAAGGTCATTTATCGAATGTGATCCGTATTCAGGGACAATCAGGCCACTCCAGCGATCCGGGACGCGGTGTCAATGCCATTGAATTGATGCATGAGTCGATTACCCAATTGATGGCACTGCGTAATACGCTGAAAACCCGTTATCACCACGAGGGTTTTGCGATTCCCTATCCAACCATGAACTTTGGTCATATTCACGGTGGCGATGCCGCCAACCGCATTTGTGCCTGTTGCGAATTGCACATGGATATCCGCCCGTTGCCAGGATTGACGCTGAGCGATCTCGATGGCTTATTGCAAGAAGCGCTGGCGCCCGTCAGTGAACGCTGGCCTGGTCGTCTCACCATCGGTGAGTTGCACCCGCCCATTCCGGGCTATGAGTGCCCACGCGAACATGAACTGGTCAAGGTCGTTGAGAAACTGCTGGGCAGAGAAACCGAGGTCGTGAATTACTGCACCGAGGCACCGTTTATTCAGGAAGTGTGTCCAACACTGGTGTTAGGCCCCGGTTCGATAAACCAGGCACACCAACCTGATGAGTATCTGGATACCGCCTTTATCAAGCCAACGCGCGAGCTGATCGCGCAAGTGGTGCACCATTTTTGCCATCATTAACTGGAGTGCAGGGGAAAAAACTGTGAAACAGCTCACTCTCCCCTGCCATCTTCCGTCTTTGCGGATAAGAATAACTTATCCCTCTTCCTTGTAATTAATTTTCATAAATTCCCGTCAGTTAGCCACATAATGTCGATTATTCACGGCAATTGACGAATGGAAAGTTACATGGCTAGATAAAAGGCGCTGTTATGCCCAGTTGGGTGAAAGAAAGTGACAAATTAGAAGAAGGGTGTCAGGGGTCATATGAACGAACAATATTCCGCAATGCGAAGTAATGTCAGTATGCTCGGCAAACTGCTCGGGGATACGATTAAGGATGCACTAGGAGAGAACATCCTCGACCGGGTGGAAACCATCCGCAAACTCTCTAAGTCATCCCGTGCGGGAAATGACGCCCATCGGAAGGAATTACTGACCACATTACAAAATCTGTCGAATGAAGAGCTGCTGCCGGTGGCGCGCGCCTTCAGCCAGTTTTTAAATCTCACCAACGTGGCCGAGCAGTATCACACCATCTCCGCCAACGGTGAGGGGGCGAATCATCAGGAACTGCTGTCAAAAACCTTTGAACGCCTGAAACAGCAACCTAACCTGACAGAAGCGCAAATTCGCGAAGCCGTTGAATCACTCTCGCTTGAACTGGTCCTTACGGCGCACCCAACCGAAATTACGCGCCGCACATTGATTCACAAGCTGGTAGAGGTGAATACCTGCCTCAAGCAACTCGATCACAACGATCTGCCCGATTACGATCGTAACCACATTATGCGCCGCCTGCGCCAGTTGGTCGCACAAGCCTGGCACACCGATGAAATTCGTAAGTATCGCCCAACGCCCGTTGATGAAGCCAAATGGGGCTTTGCTGTGGTCGAAAACAGCCTGTGGGAAGGTATTCCGAGCTTTCTGCGTGAGTTAAACGAACAGGTTGAAGAGGCCTTTGGTTACAAGCTGCCCGTCGATTTCGTACCGGTTAAATTCACCTCCTGGATGGGAGGCGACCGCGACGGCAACCCCAATGTCACCGCACCGGTAACGCGCCATGTGCTGCAACTTAGCCGCTGGAAAGCCGCCGATTTGTTCCTGAAAGATATCGCCATTTTAGTGTCTGAGCTGTCGATGTCAGAGTGTACGGATGAAGTGCGCGAGCTTTGCGGTAATCCAGAAGCGCTGGAACCGTATCGTGAAATCATGAAGCGCCTGCGTACGCAATTGATGGCGACACAGGCCTACCTGGAGCGTCGCCTGAAAGGCGAACGCCCACCGCGCCCAGCCGATTTGCTGATCTCTAATGACCAACTGTGGGATCCGCTGTGGACGTGCTATCAGTCACTGCAAGCCTGCGGCATGGGCATCATTGCCAACGGTCAACTGCTGGACACCTTGCGCCGCGTGAAATGCTTTGGTGTGCCACTGGTACGGATTGATTTACGCCAGGAAAGCACGCGTCACACCGAAGCCATCGCTGAAATTACGCGCTATTTAGGGCTGGGCGATTACGAAAGCTGGTCAGAAGCCGATAAACAGGCCTTCCTGATCCGCGAGCTGAATTCCAAGCGCCCTCTGCTGCCTCGCCAGTGGGAACCCAGCGAAGAAACGCGCGAAGTGCTGGAAACCTGTCGCGTAGCGGCTGAAGTGCCCGAAGGGTCGATAGCCTCATACGTCATCTCAATGGCCAAGACGCCGTCTGATGTGCTGGCAGTGCATCTGTTATTGAAAGAGGCCGGTATTCCTTATGCCATGCCTGTCGCCCCGCTGTTTGAAACGCTGGATGACCTGAACAATGCCAATGCGGTCATGACGCAGTTACTGAATATTGATTGGTACCGCGGCTTTATTAACGGCAAGCAGATGGTGATGATCGGGTATTCCGACTCCGCCAAAGATGCCGGCGTGATGGCTGCCAGTTGGGCACAATATCAGGCACAAGACGCCTTGATTAAGACCTGTGACAAAGCCGGTATCACACTGACGCTGTTCCACGGACGCGGCGGCAGCATTGGTCGTGGCGGTGCACCAGCACATGCGGCGTTGCTGTCTCAACCGCCGGGCAGCCTGAAAGGCGGCCTGCGCGTGACGGAACAGGGCGAGATGATTCGCTTTAAATACGGGTTACCTGAAGTCACCATTGCCAGTCTGTCGCTCTACACCGGCGCGATCCTGGAAGCAAACTTGTTACCGCCGCCCGAGCCGAAGCAAGAGTGGCACAGTATTATGGACGAGCTGTCAGCCTTCTCCTGCAACATGTATCGGGGCTATGTGCGCGAGAATCCTGATTTTGTTCCTTATTTCCGCTCCGCAACGCCTGAGCAGGAGCTGGGCAAACTGCCGCTGGGATCGCGTCCGGCCAAACGTCGCCCTTCCGGTGGCGTGGAGTCGTTACGTGCGATTCCGTGGATTTTTGCCTGGACGCAAAACCGTTTGATGCTGCCTGCTTGGCTGGGTGCCGGTGCCGCCTTGCAGAAAGCGATGGAAGAAGGCCACCAGCCGCAGCTGGAAGCCATGTGCCGTGATTGGCCGTTCTTTTCAACGCGTCTGGGCATGCTGGAAATGGTCTTTACCAAAGCCGACCTGTGGCTGGCGGAGTATTACGATCAGCGTCTGGTGGAAGAAGGTCTGTGGTCACTGGGCAAAGAGTTGCGCGATCAATTGGCGGCGGATATCAAAGCCGTGCTCACCATCGCCAACGATGCTCACCTGATGGCCGATCATCCGTGGATCGCAGAATCCATCGCGTTGCGTAACGTCTATACCGATCCGCTCAACGTGTTACAGGCTGAATTGCTGCACCGTTCTCGCCAGCAAGAGTTACGTGGTGAAGAAACCGATCCGCGTGTCGAACAAGCCCTGATGGTGACCATCGCGGGTGTTGCCGCCGGCATGCGTAATACAGGCTAACGTAAAAAAGGGAGCCTGTTGGCTCCCCGTCATGATGATGATGAAAAGACCGCGCTTCGGCCGGTCTTTTTTTATGGATTAGCTCACCACATTGGGACGCACACCCAGCGTGTGGCAGATGGCATAGCTTAATTCGGCGCGGTTCAGCGTGTAGAAGTGGAAATCTTTTACGCCTTCACGGCTGAGGATTTTCACCATGTCCATCGCAACGTTGGCACCCACCATTTTGCGGGTTTCAGGATCATTATCCAGCCCCTCAAACATCTGCGTCATCCAACCCGGCACGCGCACATTGGTCATGGTGGCAAAACGTTGCAGTTGTTTGAAGTTGGAGACGGGCAAAATGCCAGGAACGATTTCCACATCGATGCCCGCAGAAACGCAGCGGTCACGGAAACGCAGATAGCTTTCAACATCAAAGAAGAATTGCGTGATGGCGCGATTCGCCCCCGCATCAATCTTGCGTTTTAAATTGATTAAATCGGCCTGCGCGCTTTTGGCTTCCGGGTGAACTTCAGGATACGCGGCAACAGAGATATCAAAATCACCCACCTCTTTCAGCAGTGCAACGAGGTCTGTCGCGTACATATCTGGTTTGCCGCTGTTGGGTGGCAGATCGCCACGCAGGGCAACAATGTGACGGATACCGTTGTTCCAGTAATCCTGTGCAATCGTGCGCAGTTCTTCGCGGCTGGCATCAATACACGTCAGATGCGGAGCGGCTTCCAGCCCCGTGCGCTCTTTAATGCCTTTGATGATGGAGTGCGTGCGATCGCGCTCACCGGAGTTAGCGCCATAAGTCACAGAGACAAACTTCGGTTTCAGACTGCTCAGACGATCGATGGAGTGCCAAAGCGTCTCTTCCATTTCGCTGGTACGCGGCGGGAAAAATTCAAAAGAAACATTAATCTGCCCGTTCAGCTCTGCCAGACTTTGGTTCAGCGCTTCACGCTGATTGGCGTGGAAAAAACTCATACCGGATTACCTCATCGATCGCTCTGTCATGATTGTCTTAGTGAACTTCTATACGTTTAGACGTCCAGACACTCAAAATGACGCAAATTGCCCGATGCGTCAACTGAAAATTCAGTACGCAGGATGACAATGTGCAGCAAGACGAAGAAAACTCAGGCAGGAAGACGATCAGGGCAGAGGAATCTCTGCCCTGAAAAGCGTATTTACAACAGTTGTGCCAGACGATTGATATCGGACTGGATAGCGCCAGCAGTCACATCACGCCCTGCGCCTGGCCCACGGATCACCAACGGATTATCGCGGTACCAGCGGCTTTCAATCGCAAACACGTTATCACACGGCAGTAATGAGGCCAGCGGGTGCTCGGGACGCACCGCTTCCACGCCGACGCGCGCCTTGCCGTTGACGTCAAAACGCGCCACGTAACGCAGTACCATCCCCATCTCTTGTGCCGCTTCAAAACGCGCGACCATCTGCTCGTTCAAAGCATCGCCATTTTCAAAGAAATGGTCGATGGATTCTTTCTCGCAGCCTGCTGGCACCAGGGATTCCACCCGCACCTGATCGGGTTCGATGCTATAACCGGCTTCACGCGCCAGAATCACCAGCTTACGCATGACGTCCAGGCCAGAGAGATCAACACGCGGATCGGGCTCGGTTAACCCTTGTTGCCACGCCTGATCGACCAGTTCAGTAAAGGGCACCGTGCCATCAAATTGCAGGAATAACCACGACAGCGTGCCAGAGAAAATCCCGCTGATCGCCAGAATCGAATCGCCGCTTTCACGTAAGTCGCGCACGGTATGATTGATTGGCAGACCCGCGCCTACCGTGGCGTTATACAGCCAATGGCGGTCCGTTTTCTCAAAAGCATCGCGAATTTGACGCCAGCGATCGCCGCTGGCCGCGCCCGCGACTTTATTGGCGCTGATAACGTGAAAACCGTAGCTTGCAAAATCCCGATACTGTTCTGCTAGAGTTTCGCTGGCAGTAACATCCAGCACCACTAAGTCATCAAACGGGTGCGCACGCATCCACAGGAACAGAGATTCCTCATCACGCTCTTGCGCTTCATCCTGGAAAAACGCTAACGCACGGCTGGCATCCAAACCGTCATAGCTCAATACGCTACGGCGGCTGTCGACAACCCCGGCCAGAACAAATTCAAACCCTGTACGCGCAGATAAGACTTCTTGCTCGCGCGCGAACAGCTCCAGCCAGCGCGAACCGATATTGCCTTTCCCGAACAACATCAGGCCAATGCGTTTTTCAGCACGAAACAGAGACTGATGTAAGCCTTGAATCAGATGTTGTGTAGGCCCAACGCGCAGCACGGCAACCAGACTGATGCTGTCTTCTGACTGCCAGATAAATTCAACCGGTTGATCTTTCATCTGCTGCCAGAAACGGTGGCTGTGTAATGGATTACGGCATACCCCGGCTCCCACCATCGCCACCAGCGCCAGCCCTTCACGCAATTGAATATGCCCCGGCAAGGCGGCATCTTGCAGCAGCGTCAACGCACTGTTCACCACTTCAGAGGTGTAACACAGTTGCAGCAGGCTGCGATCGGGATGAACACCCACGGCTAACGGACGCACACCTGCACGTTTTAGCAGATGATCGATCTCTTTTTGCAGTGAGACAAAATCATGCTGGGCAGGCACCTGGAACTCGATCAGGCAAACGTCGTCATGGCTGGTGACGATGCGTGCACCGGTACCCGACGCTAACACACGCTCAATACGCGTGGAGCCCTGCTCCGGTTGATAGCTACAACGCAATTGCAAGTCGATATCACTGCCAGAAACCGGTTGCAACGTACGCGCATGCAGCACCGGTGCCGCCAGGCGCGCCAGCTCGCTGGCTTCATCCAGGCGCAGCAAGGGCAACAAACAGGCATCTTTTACTTTGCGAGGATCGGCGCTGTAAACACCGGCCACGTCACTCCAGATAGTGACCCGCGATGCCCCGGCCAACGCACCTATCTGCGTTGCCGAGTAGTCGGAACCATTACGGCCCAGCAACACCGTTTCACCCGCCTCGTTACGACAGATAAAGCCGGTCACCACCAGACGTTTATGGGGATGCTGCGCCATCAGTTGTTGCAGCAGCGGCCAGGATTTACCTTCATCCACCTGCGGTTGGGCTGCGCGCTCGGCACAGAGAAAATCTCGCGCATCCAGCCAGTCGGCCGCGACGTCTTGATGATTAAGCACCGCAGCCATTAATTTCGCTGACCAGATTTCACCGTGCCCAACCACTTCGGCATACACAGCGTCGGTTAGCTTGCCGTCCAATAATGCTGCCAGCTTTTCCAGATCGCGAATAAACGCGGCGGTGAGCACGTCGGCTTCCGCAGGCGGCAGTAAACTGGCGATCAGTTCCGTGTGATAACGGCGCAGCGCCTGCTGTACCTGATGCGCAGACAGGCGATCGGTCTGACTGAGTTTCAGCCAGCTAATTAATTGATTGGTGGTGCTTCCTGCCGCCGAAACCACCATCAGGTCGCCGGGTTGACTGTAATCGCCCATGATTCCGGCCACGCGCAGATAACAACGCGCATCGGCCAGGCTGCTTCCGCCAAATTTGTGCAACTGACGCACGTGTCCCCCTGCGACTGATGAAATACTCATTGATTACCTCTCGGCTGCCACCCGGAATGCATTATCCAGATCGGCGATTAAATCTTCATGATCCTCGATACCCACTGAAATACGCAGGAGCTGGTCGGAAATACCGGCCGCTGCCCGCGCTTCAGGTGCCATTCCCGCATGGGTCATGGTTGCAGTATGCGATATCAGACTCTCTACGCCCCCTAAAGATTCCGCCAGGGTGAAGAGTTGTAGCGCTTTCAGAAAACGACGCAGTGTAGGTTCATCGGCATCCAACTCAAAACTCAGCATTGCGCCAAAGCCTTTCTGCTGGCGCGCGGCAAATTCATGGCCGGCGTTTTCTGGCAGAGAAGGATGATACAGCTTTTTCACTAAGGGTTGCTGACGAAGATACTCAACAATGGCTAACGCATTGCGTTGTGCTGCTGCCATACGCGGTGCCAGCGTGCGCATACCGCGCAGTAACAGATAGCTATCAAAGGCACTGCCCGTCACCCCGATGTTATTCGCCCACCAGGCCAAATCGACAGCGGTCTGCGCATCTTTAGCAATCACAGCGCCCGCCACGACATCGGAGTGTCCGTTAAGGTATTTGGTACAAGAGTGAATCACTAAATCGGCACCCAATGCGATTGGATTTTGCAGCGCCGGGCTCAAGAAGGTGTTATCCACCACGGTGACGGCACCTGCGGCACGCGCAGCCTGGCAAATGGCGGCAATATCCACCACGCGCAGTAACGGGTTGCTGGGACTTTCAATCAGCACCAGCTTGGGTTTTTCTGCCAGCGCCGCAGCCAACTCTTCTTGATTGCCCTGATCGACAAATTTCACGCGATAGGCGCCGCGCTTTGCCAGGCTGTCAAACAAGCGATAGCTGCCGCCGTAGCAATCATGCGGAGCCACCAGCAGATCGCCGGGCTTCAGAAACACAGTAGTAACCAAATGAATTGCCGACATACCGGTGTTGGTCATCACTGCACCCGCACCGCCTTCCAGCTCAGCCAGTGCACGCTGTACCACATCACGCGTTGGATTCCCGCGGCGAGAATAGTCATGCGCGCGCGGTTCATTGAAATCGGTGAAATTGTAGGTGCTGGAGAGATGAATGGGGGGAACAACACAGCCATACTGTTCGTCATCATTCAAACCGCTGCGGACGGCAATCGTCGCCTGTTTATGCGTCATGGTGATCCCTGTATCGACAATGAGAAGTTTGAGAGCGATAAGCCTAAACCCTCCCTTATTGGACGTCAATACATCTGGACATCTAAATGTCTTTGCGTATAGATTGAGCAAAACGGTAATTGCCGCTAGTATATGCAGCAATAGCCCGATGAAACACGCGTCTTTAGCGGTGATTTTCAGAGCAGAGTATGCTGCTCCGTAAACCAAAGACATGTTAAAATCGGGGACAATAAGATTAAACCCGGCATTTCAACTATAAATGATGACAAGGTAACCCATGGCTGAATGGAACGGCGAATATATCAGCCCTTACGCTGAACACGGCAAGAAGAGCGAGCAGGTCAAGAAGATCACTGTCTCCATTCCGCTGAAGGTATTGAAAATTTTAACGGACGAGCGCACGCGTCGTCAGGTGAATAACCTGCGCCATGCAACAAATAGCGAGTTGCTGTGCGAAGCGTTCTTACATGCTTTTACCGGGCAGCCACTTCCGGATGATGTTGATCTGCGCAAAGAACGCAGTAACGAGATCCCCGAAGAAGCGAAAAAGATTATGCGTCAGTTGGGTGTCGACCCTGACACCTGGGAATACTGAATTTCAGACATAAAAAAACCCAGCGCTGCTGGGTTTCTTTTTTCCGTCGCAACAGTTTCCTGTCGCAATGCAGAACTTACTTGCTGCCTGGGATGCTGAAACGCTTGTTGAAGCGATCAACACGGCCGCCAGTATCAGCAACACGCTGCTTACCGGTGTAGAACGGGTGGCATTTACCACAAACGTCCAGGTTCAGGTTGTGCGATACGGTTGAACGGGTATGGATCACGTTGCCGCAAGAGCAGTTCGCAGTCACTTCTGCATACTTAGGATGGATATCTTTTTTCATGGCAAACCTCGGTATAAGGCCGTGTCGCTCTCCCGTGCCAGGAAAATCTCCTGCACCGGCACCACACGAAGATTAATAATTCGGGGATCTTTGAAAGCCAAAAAAGGCCTCAAAGGCGGCGAACTATACAGAAAATAACCGCCAAGCGCAATCCGATCCGTACAATTATCCCGACAGCGTGTACACTGTGTGGCCTGTTTTCAATGCCGGATGCCACCATGACCGTCATACGGATAGCCCTCGCGGTACCTTTAATGCGTTGCTTTGATTATCTGCTGCCTGACGGGATGCAGGTCACGGTTGGCGCACGCGTTAATGTCCCCTTTGGCAAACGCGAAATGACCGGCATCGTGGTCGCCATCGCGGTAGAAAGCGAATTTTCGGCTGAGCAGTTAAAACCTATTATAGCCGTTATTGATGATGCCTCCCTGTTCGCGCCTTCGCTGTGGCGGATTTTGAACTGGGCCGCGGACTACTATCAGTATCCTTTAGGCGAAGTGCTGTTTCATGCCCTGCCGGTGTTATTGCGCCAAGGGCGTGCCGCTCAACAAACCTCCCGCTGGCAGTGGCAAGCCACGGAGCAGGGGCAAAATACCGCGGTCAGTGAAATCAAGCGCGCACCGAAGCAGCAGCAAGCACTGGCAGTATTGCAACAACATGCCGTCTACCGCGATGCTTTGGAACAACAGCAACTCACCGAATCTCCCCTGCAGGCCCTGCGTGAAAAAGGGCTCGCCGCCTTGTGCGAACAGCCGCATGTTCCTGTCGACTGGCGTCCCTCTTTTAGCGTGAAGGGTGAACGTTTACGGCTGAATACCGAACAGGCAACGGCCGTTGGCGCTATCCGCAGTGAAGATGATCACTATGCCGCCTGGCTGCTGGCCGGGATCACCGGCTCAGGTAAAACCGAAGTCTATCTCAGCATTCTTGAAAATGTGCTCGCCAGCGGACGCCAGGCGCTGATTCTGGTGCCTGAAATTGGCCTGACACCCCAGACCATCGCCCGCTTTCGTGAGCGTTTTGCTGCGCCGGTTGATGTTCTGCACTCCGCACTCAATGACAGCGAACGCCTTGCCGTCTGGCTGCGCGCGCGCGCAGGCGAGACCGCCATCGTGATCGGCACTCGTTCCTCACTGTTTACACCCTTTGCGCATTTAGGCGTCATTGTTATCGATGAGGAGCATGACAGCTCCTATAAACAGCAAGAAGGCTGGCGCTACCACGCGCGCGATCTGGCGGTATTCCGCGCCCGTGAAGAGGACATTCCGATTGTGCTGGGATCGGCAACGCCCGCGCTGGAAACCTTGCAGAATGTGCAGTCAGGCAAATACCGCCAGTTGACGCTGACCCGGCGCGCGGGCAACGCCCGTCAGGCAACACAGTTGCTGGTTGATCTGAAAGGCGTTCAGTTACAGGGCGGCTTGTCGCCCGCGCTGATCAAGAAAATCGGCCAGCATCTCCAGGCGGATAATCAGGTACTGCTGTTTCTGAATCGCCGCGGCTATTCGCCCACACTGCTGTGCCATGAATGCGGTTGGATTGCCGAATGCCAACGTTGCGACCGTTACTACACCCTACACCAACAGTCTCGTCAGCTGCGTTGCCACCACTGCGACAGCCAGCGCCCCATCCCGCACCAGTGCCCTCAGTGTGGCTCCACGCACATGGTGCCGGTTGGCATGGGAACCGAGCAGCTGGAAGAGAAGCTCAGTGCGCTGTTTCCCAACGTACCGCTCTCGCGTATTGATCGCGATACCACCAGTCGCAAAGGCGCACTGGAAGCTCAGCTCGCCGAAGTGCATCGCGGCGGGGCTCGACTGTTGATTGGCACCCAAATGCTGGCGAAAGGTCACCATTTTCCCGATGTGACGCTGGTTTCCTTGTTGGATGTCGATGGCGCGCTGTTTTCCGCTGATTTTCGCGCCGCCGAACGCTTCGCTCAACTGTATACCCAGGTTGCAGGACGTGCGGGCCGCGCGGGGAAGCAGGGGGAAGTGCTGTTGCAAACCCACCATCCTGAACATCCTCTGCTGCAAACGCTGCTACAAAAAGGCTATGACGCGTTCGCCACTCAAGCGCTGAACGAACGTCAACAAGTGCTGCTGCCGCCTTATACCAGCCATGTGTTATTTCGCGCAGAAGACCATGATAACCAGCAGGCGGCGTTGTTCTTACAACAACTGCGCGCGCTGCTGATGAACAGCCCGTTGTATGATGAACGCCTGTGGATCATGGGCCCCGTCCCGGCATTACAGGCAAAGCGTGGCGGTCGCTTTCGCTGGCAACTGCTGCTGCAACATCCCTCACGTGCACAACTGCAGCGTATCGTCAAAACCAGCCACCCACAGATCACGGCACTGCCTCAGGCAAGAAAAGTGAAGTGGACACTGGATGTTGATCCCACTGAAAACTGAGTCAGAATGCGATGTGACTCGAAAAAAGCCACGCTGATCACACTTTTTATGCAAATTAGGTAACAGACGCAGCCAGCAATCTGATAAGAATGTGATTCTTACGGATGAGTGTTGAACATCATTACCATAATTGTATGAAGGGTCGGCGAAGTCCGGCGTGGAGAAGACGTGTTGGAGCAGAACCAAGAGTCAGTAGCAGCGACCATGAAAGATGTCGCAGAACGCGCGGGCGTGTCTACCGCCACCGTTTCGCGGGCATTAACCAATCCTGAAAAAGTCTCTGTTACCACTCGCAGAAAAGTCGAGCAAGCAGTCATTGATGTCGGTTATACCGCCCAAGGTGCCGCACGCACCGCTCGCCGTTACGATTCAAAAACCATTCTGGTTATCGTCCCCGATATTTGCGATCCCTTTTTCAGCGAGATGATTCGCGGCGTTGAAGTCACCGCTGCGCAAGAGGGCTATTTGGTTTTGATTGGCGATTGCGCCCATCAAAATCAGCAGGAAAAGTCATTTCTGAATCTCATGCTGACGCGACAAATCGACGGTATGGTTTTGTTGGGCTCCAATGTGCCCTTTGACACGCAACACGATGACCAACGCAATTTACCGCCGATGGTGATGGCCAACGAGTTTGCGCCGGAACTGGGGCTGCCGACGGTGCATATCGATAACCTGACGGCGGCCTTTGAGGCGGTGTCACATCTGCAACAGAAAGGGCATCGCCGTATTGCGTGCATTGCTGGCCCCGATCACATGCCACTGTGCCACTATCGTCTGCAAGGCTATATTCAGGCACTGCGACGCAGTGGCATTCCCGTTGATCCCACCTATATTGTGCGGGGTGACTTCACCTTTGAAGCGGGCACCCAGGCATTGGCGCAATTAATGACACTGGAAGAACCGCCGCAGGCGATCTTCTGTCACAGCGATATTCTGGCGCTGGGTGCGATGAAACAGGCGAAGGAACTCGGTTTACGCATCCCCGAAGATTTGTCGCTGATTGGTTTTGATGACATCGAACTCTCCCGTTACAGCGATCCCCCGCTGACCACCATCGCTCAGCCGCGTTTTGAAATTGGCTGCGAAGCGATGTTGCTGCTGCTGGAGCAACTGCAGGGTAAAAACGTCAGCACGGGCTCGCGTCTGCTTGATTTCGAAATTAAACGACGCGGCAGTACGGCACCACCGCCATCAAATAAGCGAGCAAAGTAACCAAATTTAACGCGTTTTAAGGTAAGATTCAGTGGATTCTTACCCTCCAAGCTGCTGGTCAAAGCACAGCCCCTTAAGTAACATGACGGGCGGCTATCGCCGACAGGCAAAGCAGTCTGGCATGATTTTCTTTAAATGAATTAGCGGAACGAGTGTGGCACAAAAAGATTACGTAGGCCGCGGGCGTTCAACAGGGACGCGTCGCAAAAAGGGCAGCAGCAGCCGCGGAAAGAACAGTCGCAGCGGTTCAGGAACCTCAAAACTTATGATCGTACTGGCCGTTGCCGTGTTGGTAACGTTCGTCGGTGGTTTGTGGTTTATCGCCAATCATAAAAAAGAAGAAACACCGACTCTGCCTAATCATAAGGCGACGGGGAATGGCTTACCGCCGAAACCCGAAGAGCGCTGGCGCTATATAAAAGAGCTGGAAAACCGCCAGCCTGGCATTGTCACGCCGACTGAACCCACCGCCGGTGGTGAAGTGAATAACAAAAAACAGCTGACCAATGAACAGCGCCAGTTGTTAGAGCAAATGGAAGCCGACATGCGTCAGCGCCCTACCCAGCTCAATGAAGTCCCGTGGAATGAACAAACGCCGGCGCAGCGCCAACAGACCCTGCAACGTCAATCACAGTTAGAACAGCAGTCCCGTTTGCAGCAACAGCAACAAACCCAGCAACAGACGCAGCAGCTAGCGGAACAGCAGCGCCGTCAGCAGCAGGCAGAGCAGCAACGTCTTGAGCAACAGCGCCGCCAGCAGCAACAGGCCGAACAGCAACGTGCTGAGCAACAACGCCGCCAGCAGCAAGCCGCGCAACAACCTGCTGCACCGGTCACGAATACGTCACCACAGCAGAATGCAGCGCCAAAACAGCCAGAGAAAACGGCCTCACAACGTTGGACCGTACAGTGCGGTTCGTTTAAAGGCACCGATCAGGCCGAGTCCGTTCGCGCCCAGTTGGCCTTTGAAGGATTTGAAAGCCGGATCACCGCTGGCGGTGGCTGGAATCGCGTGGTCATTGGCCCATTAAACAGCCGCAGTGCGGCTGACAGTACACTGTCTCGTCTTAAAGGCTCCGGCCACTCCAGCTGCATTCTTGTCGCTGCCGGGGGTTGAAACCCCCGTAATCTCCCCCATATCTCTTTTCATTCTCACTCCCGCGTGATGAGCGCGGGATGATTCACCGACTGAATAGGGGTCTGCCCGTGACAACAATTGTAAGTGTACGACGCAACGGCCAGGTAGTGATTGGCGGCGATGGCCAGGCTACCCTCGGCAATACCGTAATGAAAGGCAACGTGAAAAAAGTGCGTCGCCTTTACAATGATAAAGTCATTGCCGGGTTTGCGGGCGGTACTGCAGATGCCTTTACCCTGTTTGAACTCTTCGAGCGCAAGCTGGAGATGCACCAGGGACATTTAACCAAAGCGGCCGTTGAGCTGGCAAAAGATTGGCGTACCGATCGTATGCTGCGCAAATTAGAAGCCTTGCTGGCCGTGGCGGATGAAACCGCTTCACTGATCATTACCGGTAACGGTGATGTTATCCAACCTGAAAACGACCTGATCGCCATTGGCTCAGGCGGCCCGTATGCCCAGGCTGCGGCACGCGCCATGTTGGAAAATACCGACTTAAACGCTCGTGACATCGTGGAAAAGTCACTGAATATCGCTGGCGATATTTGCATCTACACCAACCACAATCTCACCATCGAAACCCTCTCGACTAAAGCGTAAGGAATCCCTATGTCTGAAATGACCCCTCGCGAAATCGTCAGCGAACTGAACCGCTTTATTATTGGTCAGGACAGCGCGAAGAAAGCCGTTTCTATTGCGCTGCGTAACCGCTGGCGCCGTATGCAGCTCGATGAAGAGCTGCGCCATGAAGTCACGCCGAAAAACATTTTGATGATCGGCCCGACCGGTGTCGGTAAAACGGAAATTGCACGCCGTTTGGCGAAGCTGGCCAACGCACCTTTTATCAAAGTGGAAGCCACCAAGTTCACCGAAGTGGGCTACGTGGGGAAAGAAGTTGATTCCATCATCCGCGATCTGACCGATTCGGCGATCAAAATGGTGCGCATGCAGGCGATTGAAAAAAACCGCTATCGTGCTGAAGAGATGGCGGAAGAGCGCATTCTTGATGTGCTAATTCCACCGGCCAAAAACAACTGGGGCCAGTCGGAAAGCACCGCAGAGCCCTCTGCGGCACGTCAGTCTTTCCGTAAGAAATTGCGTGAGGGCCAGTTGGATGACAAAGAGATTGAAATCAATCTGGCGGCGTCCTCCGCAGGCGTAGAGATCATGGCACCGCCGGGCATGGAAGAGATGACCAGCCAGTTGCAGTCTATGTTCCAGAACCTGGGTGGCCAAAAGCAGAAACCGCGTAAGCTGAAGATCAAAGACGCAATGAAGTTGCTGATCGAAGAAGAAGCCGCGAAGCTGGTGAACCCAGAAGAACTCAAGCAAGATGCCATTGATGCGGTAGAGCAGCACGGTATCGTGTTCATCGATGAGATTGATAAAATCTGTAAGCGTGGCGGTCAAAGTTCTGGTCCGGATGTCTCACGTGAAGGCGTACAGCGCGATCTGCTACCACTGGTGGAAGGCTGTACGGTGTCCACCAAACACGGCATGGTGAAAACCGATCACATTCTGTTTATCGCGTCCGGCGCATTCCAGGTTGCCAGCCCCTCCGATCTGATCCCAGAACTGCAAGGCCGTCTGCCTATTCGTGTAGAACTGCAGGCACTGACCACGCAGGATTTCGAGCGCATCCTGACAGAGCCCAACGCCTCCGTCACCGTGCAATACAAAGCGCTGATGGCCACCGAAGGGGTCAACATCGACTTTACAGAAGAAGGTATTCGCCGCATTGCAGAAGCAGCATGGCAGGTCAATGAAACGACCGAAAACATCGGTGCGCGCCGCCTGCACACCGTGTTGGAACGCTTGATGGAGGATATCTCCTTTGATGCCAGCGATCGCAGCGGTGAAAGTTTTGTGATCGATGCAGAGTACGTAAGCAAGCATCTTGATGCGCTGGTCGCCGACGAAGATCTGAGCCGCTTTATTCTGTGATAGCTGCCCCGCCGTTTACGGGCGGGGCTTACCTGCCTTAAGCGTGTTCATAAGCATAATGACGAATATTGCCATTTGTCGTTATGCTCCTTGCTTGTTTTTAGTCGAATAACCATTTCCCAGCTTTTGCTGATTCAGCAAACATTCGTACAGTAAGGGGTTTCGAAACTTGCTTTATCGGCTCTTCGGTAAACCATTTACGGAAAAACCACTCCAGTTTCCAAGGGTAGTAATGCACCATATCCAAATCAGATACATCTACCCCAAATAGTTCGTCATATTTCTCTATAGCATCACCCAATTCATCTGCGGCTGCGTATCCTTGTAATGGTGTATCCATCTCGATGGGAATGGGCTTCATGGTTAGCGTAGTCATCAGCGAGAGTTCCCTACGGAAAAAAGCTAACACCGTATTATCTATCGCCATATTTAATCGCTTCCTCGGGCAATTCTGTTGTAATGCGAGGTGGTTTTGTAAACGATAGCTGCTACATCGCTTGCAAACAGAGCCCATCCCAAAACAGGCACAGGAAAGTAACAATCCGTTTTAACTTTGCCAATTCATTACGCCGATCAAACAAACTCTATTGAAATATCATTGATGAAAGCCGTCTTCTGCGCTCGCATCTAACCTCAGTGGAGCTCGACGTTAATATGCTGTGCAACGCTGTCGTTAGACCTCTTTTTAGGATCGGCAAAAATAATAAAGCACGGCGATTCACCGGGCTTAGTGTTCATTGATAACTATCAGCGCTTATCACTCGCCCACGCGTTTCACTTCACCCACCAGCAAGATGTAAGAGAGCGCACCCAGCAGGGCAACGATTGAGATATAGGTCAGCGCAGGAGCGAAGCCATAATCCTGTGCCAGGTAGCCTACCACCAGCGGTACGGTGATGCCGCCAAGACCGCCAACGAAGTTAAACACGCCACCGGTCAGGCCAATCAAACGCACAGGTGCCAGTGAGGAGACCAGTGACCAGGTGATAGAGGCAAAACCATTACCAAAGAAAGCAATCGCCATCAGTACCATAATCCAAACGGGATCGTTGGTGTAGTTCGCGCCCATGATGCAGGTGGAGATCAATAAGCCGCAGATAATCGGTAACTTACGTGCAAAACCAATTGAACGGCCAGCACGCACCAGGCGATCGGCCACCATACCCGACAGAATCACGCCCACAAACGCCGCCAGGAAAGGCACGGTGGTCATAAAGCCAGCGGTCAGTGCCGCGATATGCTTCTCCTGAGTCAGGTAGTTCGGGAACCAAGTCAGGAAGAACCACAGCGTTGAGGTCACCGCAAACTGCCCTAAATACACGCCGACCAACTTACGGTGGAACACCAGTTTCCAGTCGGCAGCCGTCATTTTCACACGCTGACGTTTTTCACTCGGCGCGTCGCCATCCACCAGACCGCCACCATCCTGAATGTGCGCCAGCTCCGCCTCGTTGATGCCTTTGCTACGGCGCGGCGGCTGATAGTATTTGATCCACACCAGTGACCAGATAATGCCGATAGCACCCGTGATGATAAATACCCAGTGCCAGCTCAGCAGCTCCTGAATCCAGATGAGTAATGGCGTCAGGAAGGCTAAACCAACGAACTGCCCAGAGGTGTAGAAACCAACAGCGGAGGCACGTTCTTGCTCCGGGAACCAACTGGTAACAATGCGGTTATTGGTGGGAAACGCCGGCGCTTCAAAAATACCGGTAATCGCACGCAGACCAATCAGCGATAGCAGTCCGGTCGCAAACCCCTGCAACAGAGTGGCCACTGACCATCCCATAATGGCGATAAAGTAGGTCATGCGAGAACCGATGCGATCAAGGAACCAGCCGCCAGGGATCTGGCACAGGGTATATAACCAGGCAAACGCCGAGAACACATAACCCATTTGCGCTTTGGTGATGCCAAATTCTTCCTGAATATGCGCTGAGGCAACCGCCAGATTGGCGCGATCGACATAGCAAATCACGACGGTTACAAAAATCATCATCAGCGTAATATAACGGCGGCGAGTAGGCTTCGCCGCCACGGCAGATAATTCCATGGTGTTTCTCCGAGGTAAGGCGTCGGTTGAAATCATTCAACCGACAAACAGATTTAATATATTGCTTTATGACTTTTCTTGGGTGATGGTTGGCTTTCAATCACCTTTTTCATACCCAGCTTTAATCCCAGCAGGCCGCCGAGAATTAATGCGCCTGCCACAATCAATAAGCCGTAATCATAATTTCCGGTAATATCTTTTATTCTTCCCATAACCGGTGGAAAGGTTAATCCGGCAATATTCGCCACCGCATTAATTAATGCCACCGAAGCCGCACCCGCAACACCGGATACAGTTTCCGTTGTGACTGCCCAAAACACGGGCGTGATCGCCCAGTTCAGCCCGACCATCATGACCAGCAACAGATACGACATCCATTGCGCAGGGGCATACAACGCGGCCAGCAACAGGAGGCCAGACAGGATGAGCGGCAAGCCCAAATGGCGCGAACGCTCACCGGTGCGATCCGAACTGCGACCATTGAAATACATCAGGAAACAGGCACACAGAAACGGTACGGCAGACAATAAACTGACCGTTAAATCACTGTGCCCTGCTGCCACACTTTTCACGATCAGCGGCAAAAACAGCGTAATACCAATGGTGCCAAAGGCTTGCAGTAACCACAGCAGGCTTAACGCCCACACCCGACCACTTTTCAGTGCGGGCTGCCAACGGTGGTGATGCAGGGCTGATTGCGCCTGATCCTGCGCCAACTGCGCCATTAACCCCTGTTTTTCCTTTTCGGTCAGCCAGTTGGCTTTATCTGGCGCATCATCCAGATAGAACCAGGTGACGATCCCGAGCAGGAAAGCCGGGATACCTTCCAGCAGAAATAACCAGCGCCAGCCCTCTACGCCCCCTATCCCGTGCAAATTCAGCAAGGTACCTGACAAGGGTAATCCAATCACTGACGCCAACGCCGCGCCGATATAAAACATCGACATGGCCCGTGCGCGCTGACCACGCGGATACCAACACGAGAGATAATAGATAATCCCCGGCGTGAATCCGGCTTCCGCTGCACCCAGTAAAAAACGCATCACATACAGCTGTGTGGGCGTTTGCACCAGACTCATCCCGGCAGCGATGATGCCCCAGGTCACCATAATACGGGCTATCCAGCGGCGGGCGCCCACTTTAGTGAGCACCACGTTGCTGGGCACTTCAAAAATAATGTAGGTGACGAAGAATATTCCGGCGGCGATACCGTACATTTCCGCCGTCATGGCAAGATCGGCATTCATCTGCAATGCCGCCACCGAAATATTCGAACGATCTATATAGGCAATAAGATATAACAACATAATGAACGGCATGAGTCTGACATTCATTTTCTTAATTGCGCTTGCGTACAGAGTAGTGCTCATTGTTAATTCCTCACGTCATTACAGCGTAGTGAAGCCGCATTTTATTTTTCAAATAAAACACATGAGGTTTTTATTATTTTATTTTAGCCCCGTGATGGGTATTACCATTCAGCGATAGAACCATCTCCATGACGCCAAATTGGATTACGCCAGTCCGGTGCATTTTTGCTGCGCTCAATCACCAGCTCTTCATTGATTTCCACGCCCAGGCCCGGCTTGCTTAATGGATAGAAATGGCCGTCCGTCATGCTAAAGTCTTCTTTGTTCACCACGTAATCCAGCAGTTCAGCGCCCTGATTGTAGTGAATGCCCATGCTCTGTTCCTGGAACACCGCATTGTGCGAAACGTAATCGACGTGCAAGCAAGCTGCCAACGCCAACGGCCCCAATGGGCAGTGCGGTGCCAGAGCCACATCATAGGCTTCCGCCATCGAAGCAATTTTATGGCATTCGGTGATCCCGCCAGCGTGCGACAGATCCGGTTGCAGAATGGACACGCCACCCGCTTCCAGCACGCGTTTGAACTCAAAGCGTGAGAACATGCGCTCACCGGCAGCAATCGGGATATGCGTGGCCGCGGCGATACGCGGATAGTATTCCGCTTGCTCCGCCAGCACTGGCTCTTCGATAAACAGCGGACGGTACTGCTCCAGCTCTTTGATCAACACTTTTGCCATGGGTGCATGTACGCGCCCGTGGAAATCGAGACCAAATTCAATTTCGTTGCCAAAGGCTTCGCGGATTTGCGCCACGGTATTCACGGCCTGATCGATTTTACGCGAGCTGTCGATAATGCCCATATCTTCACAGCCATTCAGCTTGAAGGTATCGAAACCGATTTCGCGCAGCTTTTTAATCCCTGCCACCACATCGGCCGGACGATCACCGCCCACCCAGCTGTAGGCTTTAATGCGATCGCGCACCAGGCCACCCAGCAGTTGGTACACCGGCACACCCAGCGCCTTACCTTTAATATCCCACAGCGCCTGATCGATTCCGGCAATCGCACTCATAAACACGGCACCACCACGGTAAAAACCGCCGCGATACAGGGTCTGCCAAATGTCGTTGATGCGCGCGGGATCTTGTCCAATCACATATTCAGACAGCTCATGCACAGCCGCTTCGACGCTGCGTGCGCGCCCTTCAATAACCGGCTCACCCCAGCCAATGATGCCTTCGTCAGTTTCAATTTTGACGAACATCCAGCGCGGTGGCAGGCGGTAGGTTGTCAGTTTGGTGACTTTCATCGTACAGCTTCCTTCCAGGATTGAACAAATGCGGCGGCCTTCTCGACGGTGCGCGACAGCGGCTGTCCGGCGCGATACAAATCACTGCCTAAACCTGCACCCACGCAGCCCGCAGCAAGGTAGTCGGCCAGATTATCAGGCGTGACACCGCCCACGGCGAAGACCGGAACCTCTGCAGGCAGCACGGCTTTCAATGCTTTGATATAGGCCGGGCCAAAGGCCGCAGAGGGGAAAATTTTCAGCGCCTGCGCGCCAGCCTGCAAGGCCGTGAAGGCTTCGGTCGCGGTGGCACAGCCCGCAGCCACAATCATGCCTTGCTCAACGGCACGGCGGATCACGGCGGCATCGGTATTCGGCGTCACCACCAGTTTGCTGTTCAGCGTTGCCAGCGTATCGACCTGCGCAGGCTGTAACACCGTGCCCGCGCCGATCAACGCGCGATCGCCAAAGGTTTTTACCGCATCGGCAATACTGATTTCCCACTGCGGTGAATTGAGCGGGATTTCTACCGCATCAAAACCGGCTTCCAGCAGCGCATGAATATGGTCGTGCACTTCATGTGGCTGAATGCCGCGCAGAATGGCAATTAGTGGCAATTTAGTTGGCCAGCTCATCGGCAATACTCCTGATCCCATGCTGAAAAGCGCTGTCGCCTTCCAGGAAAGTGGCTTGCATCCCTACATGGTGCAGGGCATTGATATAACGTTCTGCCAGTTGGCTACCGCCGATGACCGTCACCGCTTCGCGACGGGCCTCCAGCGTGCGCTGCATTAACGCAACTTCATGACCAATTAACAGACCGGACAGAAAATCGCTGATGCTGCTTTTCGCACGCGCCCCCAGCACATGGCTGGCGCGCACTTCAAACAGGCGCGACAGGATGCTGACATCCTGACTACCGATTTCCACGCCGTCACGGAAGGCCTGCGCATCCGCCTGTTGCTCAGGTAACCCTGCGCCCACCAGCGACTGTTTCAACAGCAGATGATGCAGTTCGCCGGTCATCACGGTGCGAAAATCGGCGACCGTTTGCCCGTCCAATTGCACCCATTTGGCGTGAGTGCCCGGCATCACACAGAGTGAGGTCGCGCCCAGCGCCACGGCACCGCGCAACTGCGTCTCTTCACCGCGCATCACATTGTGGTTATCGGGGCGATTGACCGACAAGCCCGGTACGATCCAAACATTCTCTTTCACCGGCATTAATCGGCTACCCAGTTGGTCGAGTGCCACCGGACACGGCAGATAGGCGGCTTCCACCCAGCCTGCATTACTGCCGATCATGCCAGCCATCACGACGGGCACCGCTTCATCCGCCAACCAATGGGCGGTGATATCGTTAAACACCGCTTCCGGCGAGGTGCCAGACCAACGGGTCACGCCCCGCTCAGAGCGCCGCTCATCAACGCACTTGCCGTCACGGATGTGCCAGGCACGCAGGTTGGTGGAACCCCAGTCAATCGCAATGTAATGACTCACATGACATCCTTCATTCTTCGAGTGGAGCTGGCGATCATCGTCAGCGCAGCCTGTTCGGCGGTCTCCGCATCCTGATGGCGGATGGCGTCAAACAGGGCTTTATGTTCTTGTAACGTGCGCGGCATGTTGCCGGAATCCGCCATAAAGGTGCGATCAAACACCGCACGTTGCAGCGAGCTAATGGCAATACTGAGTTGCTGCAACACCGGGTTGTGCACGGCCGCTAATACCGCTTCGTGATAGCGGATATCCGCTCCATTAAAGGCATCACGCTCCTGGTGATGCTTAACCATATCGTTGTAGGCCATTTCTATCTGCGCTAGATCGCTGGAAGTGGCACGTTCAGCGGCCCAGCGTGCAATTTGCGGCTCCACCAGGTTACGCACTTCGCCCATCGCCACAATCAGGCGCGGATCGTGATCGCTGGCGAGTGCCCAACTGAGCACGTCGGTATCCAGGTAGTTCCACTGATGGCGTGCGGTGACAAAGGCACCGCGATAGCGCTTAATTTCAATTAGCCGTTTCGCCAGCAGATCGCGAAACACTTCGCGAATAATGTTGCGTGAGGTGCTAAAGCGCTCACACAACTCAGCCTCAGAAGGCAATGCCGCTCCCGGCACCCACTGGCCGGAAACAATCTCTTCCCCGAGGGTTAACACAATGCGGTCGGTCTTGGTCACGGGCTCTCTGGTCATGCGCTGTCCTGCGTCAGGTTGCGGTGTTGCCTTACTTTACCTTGCCAAATGCCTTTCCGGCGTGTGCTACGCTCAAGGGAGGTGCAATAAGCGCAGATTGTAGTACGAACAATTTAGTTTGTACTACAATCTGGATCACAAAACCGACAATTGCTTAACATGATGCGTTGATCGCGCAGGCACAGGCGCGTGCTTACATCACGCTAACGCCAGTGAGAGAAAGACGGTGGAGTGGAAGAGGGAAAGATAAAAAAAACCCTGCCGGGGCAGGGTTTCGTTTAGGGATCGCGCGGGTTATTTAGGGAGTGACGTCAAAGCGTTCTGAAAAAACTTCCCCTCCAGCCCCCTCCAACATTTTGACCACTACACTTGAGTTAGTCGTGGTAGATGAGGCTGTCATCGTGCCTGTGTAACTACCATCACCATTATCAACAAAGTCCAGATTACTCTGTGCCCCTCTCGCTGTTACACTGTCCTTCGCTGGGCCTCCTGACTGATTGTAGGATGACTGCCGACCGAGGACAGGTTTATTACGCACATCTCTTAAGTTAATGGTCACTGTGATCGACTGTCCAACGGTATAGCTGGTGTTATCAATGCTTACCGATGAATTGGCTTGAACTGGCCTTGCCGATATGACATTGAACTTTGCACTGACCAGATTGCTGCTCCAATGCGGCATACGTACAGAGAGTGTCAGGCCCGTAACAGGCGTCTCAGTCACGAATGTTGCGCGATAGACACCTCCTGACACCTCACTCCAATCTGTAACCAGTGTGAGCCCAACAGGATTAGTCACCCCACTCAGTATTTCTGTATTCGCGCCTGTAACGAGGTTGTTGTATTCATCTTTCAATAAGATCCCCAACGTTATGGTTTCACCTGTTTCAGGGTATGAAGTAAATATGGGAACACCTAACGTTGAATTCGTCATACTCGCCGGGCCAGCAGTCAGACTAAAGGTATTCGACTTCACAGAAGCCGAATTCCATTCTGCAAGAGTGAAAGAAAGAAATGTTGCATGATGCGTATCTGTTCGAGCATAGACTGCGTGATAAGTACCGTCGCCATTATCCACAAAAGGTGAACGCGCTATCAGTGGGCCAGCACTCGGCATAATAATCGACGCCGCCATGCCCACCAGTGGGTTATTCATACGGTCTGCCAGGCTAACGGTCACATTAATGTCACCGCCCGCAATATAGGTTGCCGCATCCGTCACAATGCTTGAACTCAGCGGTGCCGGAGCGCCTGCCACAATCGTATACGCCAATGAATGCACGGCCCCCGTCCAGCCACTGAGCTGTAAAGAGGCTTGCAGACCCGCACCCGCACCTTGCGCAGTGTAGGTAGCGGCATAGGTGCCGTCTCCGTTATCCATCCAGCTTCCGTTCAGAGCCGCATTCTGCACCACGACTGCCGTAAGCTGCGATGTTGCGCCGATAACGTCATTACCCGCTGCATCCTGCAGTGTCACACTGACGCTGATAGTATCGCCCGCCGTGTAGGCGCTGGCATCGGTGGCCAGTGTGGAATTCGCTTCCGCTGCCGCACCTGCCATAATGGCATAGGCGGACGAACGAATGGCCCCTGACCAGCCCGCTAACTGCAGCGAGGCCGTCAAGCCATTGCCCAGCGCTTGTGCCGTATAGGCAGCAACGTAAGTTCCATCGCCGTTGTCCGTCCAGCTTCCGGCCAGCACCGCGTTTTGCACAGCGGCGGCGGATAATTGTGTTGCTGCACCCGTCACCGGATTGCCCTGCTCATCCTGTAATATCACGCTAACGTTGATGGCATCGCCAGACGCATAGCTCACCGCATCAGTGCTCATTGTGGAGCGCCCTTCTGCTGGTGCCCCGGCGGTAATCGCGTAGGCCGACGAGTTGATAGCGCCTGACCAGCCACCTAACTGCAGCGAAGCGGTCAGACCCGCGCCTGCTGTCTGCGCCGTAAAGGCCGCCGAGTAAGTTCCATCACTATGATCTGTCCAACTGCCCGCCAGGGCTGCGTTTTGCACCGCCACAGCAGAAAGTTGTGAGGCCAAACCGCTGATCGGGTTACCTGCACGGTCCTGTAACATCACGCTGACACTGATGCTGTCACCCGCAGTGTAAGTGCTGGCATTGGTGGCAATCGTGGAATTCCCCTCTGCTGCCGCACCGGCCGTAATAGCATAGGTTGATGAACGAATCGCCGCCGACCAGCCAGCCAGTTGCAGTGACGCCGTCAGCCCTGTGCCAACACCTTGCGCGGTATAGCTCGCTGCATAGGTGCCGTTACCGTTATCGGTCCAGCTTCCCGCCAGCACCGCATTTTGCACCGAAACGGCCGACAGCTGTGTTGCTGCCCCCGCCACCGGATTGCCCTGCGTATCCTGTAACGTCACGCTGATGGTAATCGCATCACCTGACGCGTAGCTCACCGTATCGGTCGCAATCGTGGAGCGGCCTTCTGCTGCCGCACCCGCGGTAATGGTATAGGCCGCCGAGTTTATCGCGCCCGACCAGTTGCCAAGACGCAGTGAGGCCGTCAAACCGATGCCGACACCTTGCGCGGTGTAGGTTGCGGCATAGATACCGTTACCGCTTTCTGTCCAACTGCCTGCCAACATCGCGTTCTGCACTGACACGGCGGCGAGCGATGCTGTAGCACCTGTCACCGGGTTACCTGCACTGTCTTGCAAGATGACACTGACGTTGAGGGTATCCCCTGACATGTAACTCACCGCATCAGTGGTTATTGTCGATCGCCCTTCTGCCGCTGCGCCCGTGGTAATGGCATAGGCACTCGAACGGATGGTTCCGCTCCAGTGGTTCAGGTGCAGTGACGCCATCAGGCCCGTGCCTGTTGCCTGTGCAGTGAACATCGCCGCATAGGTGCCGTCGTTGTTATCCGTCCAGCTTCCCGCCAGGATTGCGTTGGGCACGATGACCGCAGCCAGTTGTCCTGCCGCACCTGTGACCGGGTTGCCTGCCGTATCCTGCAACGTCACATTCACGCTGATCGGGTTGCCCGCCGTATAGGTAGCAGCATCGGTCGCAATCGTAGAGTTGCCTTCCGTCGCCGCGCTCGCGGTAATGGCGTAGACCGCTGAACGTATCGCGCCTGACCAGCCGCTAAGTTGTAGCGATGCTGTCAGTCCCGTACCGACGTTCTGCGCAGTAAAAGTCGCAGCATAGGTACCGTCACGATTATCTGTCCAGCTTCCGGTCAGCGTCGCGTTTTGGACACTTACCGCTGAAAGTTGTGCCGCCGCACCGGTGACCGGATTGCCCGCGTTATCCTGCAACGTCACACTGACAGTGATGTTGTCACCCGCCAGATAGGTCGTGGCGTCGGTGGTAAGCGTAGAACGCCCTTCTACTGCGCTTCCCGCCGTGATGGCATAGGCCGCCGAACTTATCGCCCCTGACCAACCGCCGAGGCGCAGAGAGGCTTTCAGGCCTGTGCCTGCCGCCTGCGCGGTGTAGGTCGCCGCATAAGTGCCGTTACCGTTATCGGCCCAGCTTCCCGCCAGCACCGCATTTTGCACCGTGACCGTCGCGAGTTGTGCCGACGCGCCGGTTACCGGGTTGCCTGCCGCATCCTGCAACGTGATGTTAATCTGGATCGTATCGCCGGAAGCATAGCTCAGCGCATCGGTCGTCAGCGTCGAATTCCCCTCGGCCGCCGCACCCGCAGTGATGGCGTAGGCCGTTGAAGCGATGGCGCTCGTCCAATTGCTGAGTTGCAGTGAAGCCGTCAGGCCCGTGCCTGTGGCTTGCGCGGTATAGAACGCCTGATAAGTCCCGTCGCCGTTGTCCGTCCAGCTTCCCGCCAATGTGCCATTCTGTACGGTCACCGCAGACAGTTGCGCTGCCGCCCCTGCTACCGGGTTGCTCAGCGTATCGTGCAACGTGACGCTCACCGCGATGCGATCACCAGAGGCGTAACTCACGGCATCGGTGGTGATTGAGGAGTTTGCAACGACCGGTGCGCCTGCCGTAATGGCATACGCCGCAGAGTGCACTGCACTTGCCCAGCCGCTTAAACGCAATGATGCCGTCAGGCCCGTTCCGACCTGCTGCGCTTGATAGGTTGCGGCGTAGGTGCCGTCACCGTTATCGGTCCAACTTCCTGCCAGCGAGGCATTCTGCACGGACACCGCCGCCAGTTGGGCTAACGCGCCGGTCACCGGGTTGCCTGCCGTATCCTGCAGCATCACCGTGACGCCGATGGTGTCGCCGGGTACATAGCTCCGCGCATCCGTAGCCAGCGTGGAACGCCCTTGTGCCGCGGCACCTGCCGAGATGGTATAGGCTGAAGACTGCACGGCACCTGACCAGTCAGGTAATTGCAGCGATGCAAGCAGACCCGTCCCCATTGCCTGGGCAACAAAGGTAGCGGCATAGGTACCGTCACGGTTATCTGTCCAGCTCCCCCGCAGCGTAGCATTTTGTACAATCGCCGCGGTGAGCTGACCCGCCGCACCGGTCACCGGTTTCCCCTGTGCATCTTGCAACGTCACACTGACGTTAATGGTGTCACCAGACGCGTAATTGACGGCGTCGGTCGCGATCGCAGAGCGCGCTTCATCTGCGGTCATGGCAGTAAAAGTAATCGAGGATGACGCCAGTTTAAGGCCCTGAATTTCCGGTGTAATCGTCACGGTTTCGCTGTGTTCACCGGCCTTAACGTGGATTTCATACCAGCCAGCCTCTTTTTTTACCCATTCCGAGATGATGGCGCTCTGAACCTTAACGGCACTGTACGCTACCTGCTCCACAGGCATATCTACCATCCGACCTTGCGCATCAAACAGCTTCAGGGTCAGGATTTGCACCGATGTTTTATCCGCGGGATAGGTAGCACGTGCAGGTGCAAAGGTACTGCGATCCGCACTGATCACCGGTTTGAGGACCGTCACCTGGGTTTCACTGCGCGCTGAACGGTTGCCTTTGTTATCCACGGCAACCCCTGACAAGGTGTAAGTATTGTTCGCGGTCGCCGTGCTCTGCCATGCCGGCATGGTGACACTCCAGGCCGCTTGCCCGTCACGCAGGATCTGGCCACCGGCAGCCAACAACTCGGCGGCCTGCCATTCCACCTGTGCCACACCGTGAGTGGCGGTCACCGTCACGCCCAGGGATTTCTTTTCTCCCTCGTAGCCCGTCACCAGTGACGCGGTTTGCAGGGATACCAGCTCCTGTTTACGATACTCAAGCACAATGTTGTTATTACGATCCACCAGATCGTAGCGCCCAGCACGGAGAGAACGCAGGCTGCCCACCGCATCTGCATCAACCTGCTGACGCCACGGCACACCCGGACGGTAGTTGAACTCAAGCGCAAGGCGCGTCTCACCATCACCGCCACTCAGGCGCCGATCGGCGGCCAGAGTCACTAAAGGAATTGGGGTGTAGCTCGCCCCCACGCTCAGCGAGCGTGGGTCGCGCTGTCTATTATTGGCACCGGTCAGTCCGACTTCGTCGCCATAATACTGCTCATAGATCAGCTTGCCACCAAGTTGCGGCAGCGCAGGCAGCCAGCCCTGTGCACGCAGATCCCATCCGCTGGCAGGGCGCTCCTCATAGTCCACCAGATCCGGCGAGTTTTTCCATCCGCTCAGACCGTAGTAGCTGTTCGCCCCAAACTTCAAAAAATCCCGACCATACTCAATGCCCATCCCTACGCGCGTGTGGCCACGTGATTGATCATGATCGAGAAAGACGTTACCGCCCGCCATCCAGTGATCGCTGAAATAGCGATAGCCCAATCCGCTGTTGAACTGCGCGCGTCCGTCCGTGCGATGCATACCATTTTGCGTAAACAGCAGCCCATCCGCATGTTCATACAGCGGTACGAGTAACTGAAGCTCAGAGTTTTTCAGTGACAGATTGCTGTCGGCATCGATACGCGCGCGCGCGGTGCCGTACTGGCCCAGCCACTGCTGAACTTCAGCGGTGGCACGGGAAGTCGCCATGCCTTTCGCCACGTCTGCCGCCTGACCATTCTGCACAGCGGTCAACACCGAACCGGCCTGCATGCCTGCGGCGGTCATGCCAGCGTCTGACGAATAACCAACGCGTTCCGCATCCAGTCGCGACTGCCATTCCATTTGCGTGGCAGGGCCAGTGTTGACTGCACCTACCGGCGTATTTTTAGCATGCAGGGCCGACGAAAAACTGCCCACCAGCAGGGTAAAAAGCTGAACGACAATCGTCAGCCATGCCGTCAGGCGATGTATTAATCGCCCTCGGAAAACATCAAGGTTCATTGTGGTCTCTCGGATAAAAAATAACAGGAATAGGGGATAAAGCGTCGCCTTAAGGTGGCGTCATAATAAAAACTGGCTTGGGTAAACCCATTTTCTTCAGCGCACTCTGTTTCTGTGAACTGATGGTTTTAACGCTACGATCTCGCAGATTCGCAATCTCAGTGACAGAGTGGCCTCTAATTAAATACTTCATGACGCAGCGCTCTCCCGGCGTCAACTTACGTAAGTCAGCCAGCGTATTAAATTCGGCATCGGTCATCGAGGCAGGTGTAAAAAGAGAGCCATCGTCGGATCGCAGTTCATGATTCATGCGTAATACCCGACGCATCACGCGACGGAATTCTGCGACTGGCTGATCTTTATTAATAATGCCTGCCGCCCCCGCCCGTCGAAAATACAGTGCCTCTTGTTCATTACAGGAGGGAAAAAGAATTAACATCGGTACACGCCGACAGTTTTCAACAACATGTTCAATCAGGCCGCGCACGTCATCACGTAAATAAAACTCAGCATCAATAATAATGATGTCATATAAAGATACATCCGCCGAAAACTGCGCGTAAACCGTATCCATATGCGAATACTGAGTCAAATTCACATTGGCAGTACCTTTAAACATAAAAGGCAAACCTTTGGTAATCATACTGTGCTGCGTAATGATCATTCCATTTAACGTCGGCACGGAGAAAATTAATTTTCTCGTTTGTTTGATGCTGAACAGCCTCATGTTGAATACTCACACCCGGTTAAAATTTATAAGAGCCCATGACGACATGTGTTAAATGTCATCCATAAGCGTTGGCATTAAATTTTCGTGGACGCGCCCATTGAAGAGTGTTTTTAATAAAAAGGAATCGTTGTGCTCGTCAGAATTGGGATGAATCCTAAATTGGGCTCAACATTTGTGCAATGGGGGAGCCAGGCAAGACACGCACTTGTCACACTGAGACTGATTTATAGTATAAAAAACAGAATTTTAATGGTCTTTCTTATGTGTGACACATTCAGTGTGACAAGCGTGACAGTGCAAATTTTAGGTTTCCTCTGCCCAGCGCAGGCTCATGTTATACTCATCATGAGTCACGTTGTTTTTCTTTCAGCCAGAATGAGAACACTTTGTGAAAGCACAGTACTTCCCTGAGTCAGGCCGGTTGGTGTACGGCGATAATGAAATAATCATCAGCAGACAGTCTCAGATCTGCCTGGCATTTTTTCTTCGTCATCCCGGAGAAATCGTGACCAAAGAGCAAATTCATCAGCAGTGCTGGCGCGATCGCGGAATTATTGTTGCAGACAGTACGGTCAGGCAGTCCCTGCATCGCTTGAGAAAGCATTTTCAGGAAGTCGGTATTCCACAGGATGTCTTAGTCACTCACAGTAAAAACATGTATTTCCTGTCGGCAGACATTATTGATGTTTTACCGCAGACCGAAACGCCAGATAATGTTCTCATTGAAGAGAAAACGGACATTGACGAAAGCAATAATAATATTTCAACAGTGCCGTTGGTTACTGAAACCAGACATCGATTTAACCTGTTCAAAATTTTGATGATGCTAACATTGATTCTCCTGTTTGTGGTCGCCGGGTTTGCGATAAGAACCGCTTTTCTTATCCACCACATTCAGTTTGCAGAACACACTGAAAAAAACGGTCGGCACTATTTATTTAAAGAGGATTACAACACCAATAAGGATAACGCCGTTTGGCGCGCCGAATTCTGGATAGATTATCGTTTAGTCCCGGTGGCAAAGAGTCGTTATGTCTATATTATTACCGCCCGTTATAACGTTATTAGCATGATAATATGTAATAACCCGCTTGAAGACACCCAAAGCACCTGCCAAAACTTTAATATCATTGGGAAAGAGAAAAAATGAAGAAGATGCTCTTGCTGCTTACTCTTTCCCTGCTGACAGGATGGTTTATTTCTCCTGTCATCTATGGTGCCCTGTCCGGTAACTGCACATCAGATTCCACATTAATTTATGATGAACCCGACCGCACGGTGATCAGCAAAGCGCGCTGGGAACAACTGCGCGGCGGAGAACAATATTATTATTCCTCCACTCTGCACATTATCCCCTTTCGCGGACAGGAAACGGAGTTTGCCGTTGAGCGAACCTTAGTCACCTCGCTTGACTACGCTTTGGACTCACTGGATGTCAAAACCGTCAACGCATCACGTATCGCTGGCCCAGCGTCGTCTGATCCTGATTATGGGCGGTATATCGATCCCCTGGCAGAAGAGGGATTTCACGCCCGCGTTTATCTTTTCTATACCGGTGACCGACTGCTAACGGGCTTTCGCAACGCCCCTGTTTCAGTTTGTCAGAAATGATTCGCCCTCATGACGTTCATATATAAAGGTAAGCAGATGATCTTCAGGTCTCTTTTACTCGCCCTGCTTGGGCTCTGGGCACATCTTGGTTCCGCTGCCCCTGCGTTGCCGCCCGTGCCCCAGGCCATTGCGCAGCATAACGGTCCGATCCGCGTTGCGGTGATCCGCAGCCTGGCAACTGACGATAATACTCTGCAGTTTGTTGCCGGGGCCGTGCGCGAGGGTGAAAGGTTGGGCTTTAGGGTCAGTACCTACTACTCAAACGGTGACGATGCGCGTTTTCAGGATCTGGTAGAGAAGGCGATCCAGGATAACTATGACGGCATCATCCTCTCGCACAGAAATGCCCCTCTGGCCAGCCATCTGGTCAAACGCATCGCTGCTGCCGGTATTCGGCTTTCCGTGTTCGAAACCCCGGTCGACGTCCCCGTGGCAGGCGTCACCCTGACCTCTCAGGATGATAAATCACTCGCCACACTTTCACTGGCGCAACTTAGCCATGACTTTAATGGGCAAGCGAACATCGTCAAACTGTGGGTCAGTGGTTATCCCGCGATGGAGCGTCGGCAGATTGTGTACGAGCAATGGTTAAGGGACCATCCGCGCATCCATGAACGGGCCAGTACCGGTGCTGTCTCTGCGGACGTGCCAGGTGATACAGAGCGGCGCATGACCGAGATACTGGCGCGGCACCCGAAAGGCACGCTCGATGCGATTTGGGGTTCCTGGGATGCCTTTAGCCGCGGGGCTTATACTGCTTTGATTAAGTGTGGAAGAACCGAAATCAAACTCTACAGCATTGATGTCTCTGACCAGGATTTACAACTGATGCGCGCCAAGGACAGCCCCTGGGTGCAGACCGTCGCCGTTAATCCCGCCACGATCGGCGCCGTGAATATGCGCCTGATTGCCAAAAAATTGGCGGGAGAGCCCACACCGCTGACCTATCAATTCAAGGCGGCTGCGCTATCACAGCAGCAGTTGCGAAACATCCCTGCTGAGGTACCAGTCAGCAGGCTCGGCCTGACGGTGCCGGGTTGGGGAGACAATAACGATTTTATTTCCCCGTGGTTTGCCACACTTGAAGCACAGCAGGCAAAAGCCCGGCAGTAACAGGTTACTTGCCTCTCTTAACCGCGCTGGACTGCGCATGTTCGTCCCTTTTCTCTCCCACGTTAAGCCTCTGTTGGGCTTAAATCTGTGTCATTTGAAATATTTTGCTACGCTTTACGGCTTCGCACGTCATTTAGCAGGACGATTTTCACACACACGGAATGAGCTTAAGTATGAGTGAGAGAGAAACCTCCCTTCAAAAACCACGCAGCCAGATCAACAAGGCTGTTTTTTTCACCTCAGCATTTTTAATTTTTATCCTGGTGGGCTTTGCCAGCGCCTTTCCCGAGATTGCCGATCGGCATTTCAAGGAGCTTCAGCAGGATATTTTCACCAATGCCAGTTGGTTCTATATCCTTGCCGTAGCCTTGATCCTGCTCAGCGTGACCTTTCTGGGACTGTCACGTTATGGCGATATCAAACTCGGCCCCGATCACGCACAGCCCGATTTCAGCTACCACTCGTGGTTCGCCATGCTGTTTTCCGCCGGCATGGGCATCGGGTTAATGTTTTTTGGCGTGGCGGAACCGGTGATGCATTACCTTTCCCCACCGGTAGGCACCCCTGAAACCATTGAAGCCGCGAAGCAAGCCATGCGCCTGACCTTTTTCCACTGGGGTCTGCATGCGTGGGCGATTTATGCCATCGTGGCGTTAATTTTGGCGTTTTTTAGCTATCGCCACGGCTTGCCGCTGACGGTGCGCTCTGCGCTGTACCCGATTATTGGCGATCGTATTCATGGCCCTATCGGTCACGCCGTCGATATTTTTGCCGTGATAGGCACAGTATTCGGTGTGGCAACGTCGCTGGGTTATGGCGTATTACAGGTCAATGCCGGATTGAACCATTTATTTGGTTTGCCGATTAACGAAACCACTCAGGTGATTTTGATTGTGGTGATCACCGCACTGGCAACGCTGTCGGTGGTTTCCGGTCTGGATAAGGGCATCCGTATTCTTTCCGAGCTGAACTTAGGCCTGGCGCTGTTACTGCTGGTGCTGGTTATTCTGCTTGGCCCCACGGTTTTGCTGCTGAAATCCTTTGTCGAAAACACCGGCGGCTACTTGTCTGAGCTGGTCAGTAAAACCTTTAATCTTTATGCCTATGAGCCGACTTCAGACAACTGGTTAGGCGGCTGGACGCTGTTTTATTGGGGATGGTGGCTTTCCTGGTCTCCGTTTGTCGGCATGTTTATCGCCCGCGTGTCTCGTGGCAGAACCATTCGCGAATTCGTCACTGGTGTTCTGTTTGTGCCCGCCGGTTTCACGCTGCTGTGGATGACGGTGTTTGGCAACAGCGCCATTAACCTGATTGCTGCACAGGGTGCGCGCGATCTGGCGGCCACGGTGCAAGACGATGTGGCCCTGGCGCTGTTTAACTTCCTGGAGTATTTCCCCTTCTCCACCGCCCTGTCGTTTCTGGCGATGGTGATGGTGATTGTGTTCTTTGTAACCTCGGCGGATTCCGGTGCCATGGTTGTGGATACGCTGGCCTCTGGCGGCGAAAGTAACACGCCATTGTGGCAACGCATTTTCTGGGCAGCCTTGATGGGGATTGTGGCGATCGCCTTGCTGCTGGCAGGAGGATTGGGGGCATTACAAACGGTCACTATCGCCAGTGCGTTGCCGTTTTCGGTGATTTTGCTGTTTTCGATTTATGGCCTACTGAAGGCGCTACGTCGGGATATCACCAAACGCGACAGCCAGAATATGGCCACCATTGCGCCCACCGCAGCACGCAATCCTATCCCCTGGCAGCGCCGTCTGCGTAACATTGCGCACTTGCCGAAACGCTCGCTGGTGAAGCGCTTTATGGGGGATGTCATCCATCCGGCCATGTTGATGGTGGAAGATGAACTGAATAAACAAGGAACGCGAAGCAGCATCGATCTCACCAATGAAGACCGCGTGCACTTTGAAGTTGATTTAGGCGAAGAGCTGAACTTTATCTATGAAGTTCGTTTGCGCGGCTACAATGCGCCCGCCTTTGCCCTGGTGGGACTGGATAGTGATGAACAGCTTGCGGAGCAGCATAAATATTACCGCGCTGAAATTTACCTGAAAGAAGGGGGACAGGATTACGATGTGATGGGCTGGACGCAGGAACAGCTAATCCACGATATCCTCGACCAGTACGAGAAGCATTTGCACTTCTTACATCTGGTGCGTTAAGCCTCGCAGATTGCCGCCCGCCTGGGCGGCAATTTTTCTGTCTGCCCTGTGAAGCCGTTATTCTTCTGCGCCGCCGCGAAAACCTTTAGTACCAGCGCTTTACTTAAACAGACTGGCCAGTCCGCTAAGCAAACGATTGCTTTTACCTGGCAAGCGTTTAAAATCGCCACTTTCTTGTCAGGGAAACTACACACATGTCTGTTAATACCACCGAATCGGGCGTTAAAGACCCGTCCGCTGTGACACCCAACAGCGAGCTGATTTACCGTCTGGAAGACCGTCCGCCATTGGCTCCTGCCCTGTTTGCCGCGCTTCAACATTTGTTAGCGATGTTTGTCGCGGTGATTACACCGGCGCTGTTGATTTGCCAGGCGTTGGGTTTGCCCGCACAGGACACACAGCACATCATCAGCATGTCGCTGTTCGCCTCCGGTGTCGCCTCGATCCTGCAGATTAAAACCTGGGGGCCGGTCGGTTCCGGTTTGCTGTCCATTCAGGGCACCAGCTTTAACTTTGTGTCGCCGCTGATTATGGGCGGTCTGGCACTGAAAAATGGCGGCGCAGATGTGCCGACCATGATGGCGGCCTTATTCGGCACATTAATGGTGGCCTCCTGTACGGAAATGCTGCTGTCACGCGTTCTGCATCTGGCGCGGCGCATCATCACACCGCTGGTGTCCGGTATTGTGGTGATGATTATCGGCCTGTCCCTGATTCAGGTGGGATTAACCTCCATCGGCGGTGGCTTTGCCGCCATGAACGATCACACGTTCGGCGCACCGAAAAACCTGCTGTTAGCCGGTGCCGTGTTAGCGGTGATTGTGCTGCTTAATCGCCAGAAAAACCCGTGGTTGCGTATCGCCTCACTGGTGATCGCCATGGCCGTGGGCTATGCCCTGGCATGGGCGCTGGGTATGCTGCCGGAAAATACGGCACCGGCCAATACCAGCCTGATCACCATTCCAACGCCGCTGTATTACGGTTTAGGCTTCGACTGGAACCTGCTTATCCCACTGATGCTGATTTTTATGATCACCTCGCTGGAAACCATTGGTGACATTACGGCCACCTCTGATGTCTCCGAGCAACCGGTAAAAGGCCCGCTGTATATGAAGCGCCTGAAAGGTGGCGTATTGGCTAACGGCTTTAACTCATTTGTCTCCGCCGTGTTCAATACGTTCCCGAACTCCTGCTTTGGTCAGAATAACGGTGTGATTCAACTGACCGGCGTTGCCAGCCGCTATGTCGGTTTCCTGGTGGCCTTGATGCTGATTGCATTGGGTCTGTTCCCGGCCGTTAGCGGTTTTGTGCAGCATATTCCCGAGCCGGTGCTGGGCGGTGCGACTATTGTGATGTTTGGTACTATCGCCGCATCCGGTGTGCGTATTGTGTCGCGTGAGCCCCTTAATCGCCGTGCCATTATGATCATTGCGCTGTCTCTGGCGATGGGCCTCGGTGTGTCACAGCAACCGCTGATTCTGCAGTTTGCGCCGGAGTGGGTGAAAATGCTGTTCTCTTCCGGTATTGCCGCTGGCGGGATCACCGCGATTGTTCTGAATCTGCTGTTACCGCAGGAAAAATAACCGCGTTTTATGCCATTCTGTCGCCAGTATGTGACACCGATGAACCCCTCGGTGTCACAACGGGCGACACCTCTCGTCTCGCCCTCGCCTTGAGCTCACGCCCGTAATCAGGCATAACATCCTGACCGCATACAGCATAGGGACAGACGCGATGAAATTTGTCGGCAAACTTTTACTGACACTCCTGCTTATTTTTTTACTGCTTTTGGTGACCGCGTATGTGCTGCTGCAGACACAATGGGGCGCGGGCTGGATCGGGCGTACGCTAAGCAGTGACAACGGCTGGCAGATTTCCTTGCGTAAGATGGAGCATAACTTCTCCTCTCCCTCACACCTGATTTTCAATGATGTGCGTTTTGGCCACGCGGGACAGCCACCGCTGTTGGCCGCCCAAAACGTCGATCTGGGATTGCAGTGGCTGCAATTTTCTCAGCCGCTGCACTTTGCCAGCATTACGTTGGAAAAGGGCACACTGAATATTGCACAACCTACACGGGCTATTCCGCTGGCAGCAGAGCGCTTGCAGTTGCGTGACATGGCGATCAATGGCCCCGGCTGGACACTACCGGTTGCCGCACAGCGCGTAAACGGCGGCGTTGTCCCCTGGCAGCCGCAGCCAGATAACCTGCTGGGCCAGCAGGCCAATTTTCAACTCAGCGCCGGTGCGCTGACGCTGAACGATGTGCCTGGCGAAAACGTGTTGATTCAGGGACGTTTCACCAATAATGCGCTGGTGTTTAGCAATGTCGGGGCCGACGTCGCGCGCGGATCGCTGACCGGTAATGCCGAACGCGATACCGAGGGTAACTGGCATATTGGCAATCTGCGCCTGAACAGCTTACGTTTGCAAACCGCATCTTCCCTGAATGACTTCTTGCGCCCGCTGACTACGCTGCCTTCCGTACGCTTCGATCGTCTGGATATTACCGATGCGCGCATGCAGGGGCCGGATTGGGCCGTCACCGATCTCGATTTATCGCTCAAAGATCTGACGCTGAGCAAAGGTGACTGGCAAAGTGACGACGGCAATTTGTCGATGAACGCCAACAGCTTTATCAATGGTCCGCTGGAGCTGCACGATCCCATCGCCAGCCTGGATTTTTCGCCGCAGGGCATCAAGGTGACGCAATTTAGTTCGCGGTTTGCCAATGGCCTGATTCGCTCGCAAGGCGAATGGTCGCGTGCCAATCAACGCCTGACTCTGAATGAACTCGTGGTTGCGGGTCTGGAATATACCCTGCCTGGCGACTGGCGTAGCCGCTGGCAAGCTGAACTGCCAGACTGGTTAGAGAGCGTGGTGGTCAATAAATTTACGGCGAATCGCAATCTGATTATCGATATTAATCCTGACTGGCCTTTCCAGATGACGTCGCTGGACGGCAGTGCCTCTAACCTGATGCTGGCACGTCGCCATCAGTGGGGAATCTGGCAGGGTGAACTGTCCTTTAATGCCGCGGAAGCAACGTTTAATCGCGTGGATGTGCGCCATCCTTCCATTACCTTACAGGCTGACGACCAGCAAATTGGTATTCGTGAACTGAGCGCGTTTACCGGGAACGGCATTCTGGAGGCCACAGGCAGCATCAGCCAACAACCGCAACGCACGGCAGAGGTGCGGCTCACCGGCAAAGCGGTGCCGGCCAATACCCTGCATGCCTGGGGCTGGCCAACGCTGACGTTGAACGGTGACGCCAATATGCAATTACAGGTAACAGGACAACTGGCGGCCGATAAAGCCCTACTGCCCACGGTCAACGGCGCGCTGAGCGTGACAACAGAGCAAAGCAGCATCCAGCAACGCATGCGCGGCGGCGCGCTGGTGTCATCTCCGGCGAGCCGTGAGGAAGGAATAAGCGAGTAATGCACTGGGGCGGGAGGAGCGAAACGCCTCCCGCCGTCGCGGGATCAGAAACCGCAACCGCCCTCTTCTAAAGGCCCGTTGGGATCGGCGGGCAATACGATATACACACCTTCGAATACCGCGCCACACTCATCATTACCATACAATTCGACTTCCATTTGCACACGGGCTTTACGCCCACGGGCAAGGCGGTCTAAATCACCACTCAAGGTGCGCAGATCGGCTACCGCTCCGGGTTTTCCGGTGATCGGTTTGCTATAACGGATATGCGCATCAGCCAGAATAATGGTGCCGCCCAGATGACGCTCACGCAGTAACAGCCAGATCAATCCCCAACCGGTGAGCGTTGCCAGCGAGAACAAGCTGCCCGCAAACAGCGTGTGGTGCGGATTTTGGTTGCCCGTTTCCGGCATGGTGGTGATAAATTTTTGCCCGGTGTATTGCGTGATACGCACACCCATTTTCTCACTGAGCGGAATATTGTCGTACCAGGCTTGCTGAAGCTGCCCACACCAGTCGGCGCGGTGCAAGATATCATCCAGCGTTGCCACCGGTTTGATCATCAGAAAATGGCGCAGCGGCGTGGTTTGCGGCGCCGTAATTTCGCCCTGATTGACGTAACCGAGCTTAGAAAAGAACTCCACGGCATCTTCGCGGGCGCTACAGGTGACGCGCTTAACGCCCTCCTGACGGGCGACAGACTCCAGCGTCATGGCGACCAGCGTGCCCAACCCTTTGCCCTGCACGCTGGGATGAACCGCCAGGAAACGAATCGAGGCTTCGTTATCCGCATTGGTGTACAAGCGCCCAATCGCCACCGGATTACCTTGTTCGTCGACCACCATTTGGTGGTGAGCCATCGCATCCCAGGCATCGCGTTCAGAGCCCTGTGGCTGATGCAGAGGCTTACGTAACATCTCCCAGCGGAACTGGTAATAGATAGCCAGTTCCTCTTCCGTTTCGGGTACACGAAGGTGATACATAAAATGGTTCTCTCTTTCAGAGCTTGCCAGGCTGTTCCATTGCCGCTCGGCGAGCTGCCTCACACCTGTAACCAAAAGGTGACTGGGCCATCATTGACCAGCGCGACCTGCATGTCGGCGGCAAAGCGGCCCGTTTCAGTTGCCACACCTTGCTTGCGGCAGTGATCTGCAAAATATTCGTACAAACGGTTCGCTTCACCGGGTTCGGCGCCGCGTGAGAATCCCGGCCGATTGCCTTTTTGCGTGTCTGCGGCCAGCGTAAATTGCGAGACCACTAACACGCTGCCACCGGCTTGTTGCACGTTGAGGTTCATTTTGCCGTTCTCATCGCTAAAAATGCGATAGCTCAGGACTTTCTCGCACAGCCGCTGGGCTTTTTGTTCATCGTCCTCTTGCTCCACACCCAACAGAATCAGTAATCCAGGGCCAATTTCTCCAACGGTCTCTCCTGAAACCGTGACGCTGGCATTCAGCGCGCGTTGGATCAATGCAATCATGCAACCTCATTATTTTCGTTTTGTTCTTTTAACTTGCGGTATTCGCCGAGGGTAACCGTAATTTCCGCCCCCAGTAAAACAATGCACCACGTCCAGTAGACCCATAAAAACAGAATGGGCACGACCGCCAGTACGCCGTAAATCAACTGATACGACGGAAACATAGTGACATACAGTGCAAACGCTTTTTTCCCCAGTTCAAAGAGTAACCCAGCCACCAGCGCCCCGATGAGCGCATCGCGCCCTGGCACCCGTGCTACAGGCACAATACTGTACAACAGCCAAAAGGAGAGCCAGGAGAGCAGCAACGGGAAAATGCGCAGCACTTCATCAACCAGGCTGTTGACGCCACTCTCTGCCAGCCAGCGCATCGACAAGAGATAGGAACTGATGGCAATACTGGCGCCTGCCAGTAAAGGCCCCAACGTGAGGATCATCCAATAGACGGCAAAAGAGTACACCAGTGGGCGGTGCTGCTTACTGCGCCAAATCACGTTGAGCGCACTGTCAATGGAGTGCATTAGGAGCAGTGCCGTCACAATTAAGCCAATCGCCCCGACTGCCGTCATGCGATTGACGTTGGCCACGAACTGCTCCAGATACGCCTGGATCGCCGTGCCGGTCGCGGGCATAAAGTTATTAAAGATAAAACTCTTCAACTGCACGCTGACATCCGCAAACACCGGAAACGCAGCAAACAGTGCAAACACCACGGCAATCAGCGGCACCAGCGAGAGCAGTGACACAAAGGCCAGATTTCCCGCCAGTACCGTCATGTTGTCCGCATCAATACGCCGCCAGAGCAGATGCAACCAGCAGCGGAATACGCGTAGTCCTTTCATTTCAGGGCAGAAAACCAGTGCGGCACGCTGTCTTTGTTTTCCACCAGCACACTGTTAATGCCCAGCGCCTGTGCAGCAGCCACATTCGCCGCATTGTCATCGAAGAAAGTCGCGTCGTGAGCCGCAAAACCTTCTTGCTGCAGCACATGCTGATAGATTTCAGGTTCCGGTTTTCGCATGCCCAGTTCCTGCGATAAATAGACGTGATCGGCAGCGGCGTGGACTTCGGGATACTGGGTCGGCCAGAATTCGGTGTGCAGTTTATTGGTGTTTGAGAGCACCACCACCCGGTGTCCCTCCTGACGCAATTTTTGCATTAGCGCAAGGGTCTCAGGACGCACGCCCACAAAAATCGCCTGCCAGCCTTTGGCAAACTGCTCATAACTCAGGCCCAGCAGCCCAAGTTCATCACAAATTTTTTCTTTAAACGTCTCATCGCTAATTTCACCGCGCTCATGCTGCTCAAATGCCTCACCCATCGTGAAGCGGCTTTGCAGCGTGGCGAGGGGCACACGCCCGAGATCACTCCAGACCCCGAGAACCCGGTTAAAATCAATATCCACAATGACGTTACCAAGATCAAAGATATACAACATGATCGTCTCCATTTGTTCCGGTGAATAATCACTCTAGCGGTAAATCATGGAGGTGAACAGTCGGGGAGAGAAGGCCAGCCAAAAATCAGTGAAAACCGGGAGAGGTTTCGGCAACTTTGCGGGACAGCGCACAGGATAACAGACAAAAAAATAGCCCCTGAACAGGGGCTATTTAACGCATCGTGTCAGAGATTAGCTCTCTTTACCGCCACGAGAAGCACGCTTACGGTCGTTCTCGGTCAGGTGACGCTTACGGATACGCACAGACTGTGGCGTAACTTCAACCAGTTCGTCGTCATCGATAAATTCGATGGCTTGTTCCAGTGTCATCTTCTGAGGTGGTACCAGCGTGGTCGCTTCATCCGTACCTGAAGCACGCATGTTGGTCAGCTTCTTACCGGTCAGACAGTTGACGGTCAGGTCGTTAGAACGGCTGTGAATACCGATGATTTGGCCTTCATAGACTTCTGCACCGTGACCCAGGAACAACTTACCGCGATCTTGCAGGCTGTACAGGGCGAACGCAACCGCTTTACCCTGGCCGTTAGAGATCAGTACGCCGTTCTGACGCTGACCCACTTCGCCCTGACGCACATCGTCGTAGTGGCTGAAGGTGGAGTACAGCAGACCGGTACCGGAAGTCATGGTCATGAATTCGTTACGGAAGCCGATCAGGCCACGGCTTGGGATCACGTAGTCTAAACGTACGCGGCCCTTGCCATCTGGATCCATGTTTTTCAGGTCAGCTTTACGCTCACCCATGGCTTGCATCACAGAACCCTGGTGGGTTTCTTCGATGTCCAGCGTCACGTTTTCGAATGGCTCTTGCTTGCGGCCTTCAAATTCGCGGAAGATAACTTTTGGACGGGATACCGCCAGCTCGAAACCTTCACGACGCATGTTTTCGATCAACACGGACAGGTGCAGTTCACCACGACCTGAAACGCGGAACGCGTCAGCATCTTCGGTTTCTTCTACACGCAGTGCCACGTTGTGCACCAGCTCTTTGTTCAGGCGGTCAAGGATCTGACGAGACGTCACAAACTTACCTTCTTTACCACAGAACGGCGAGGTGTTGACGTTGAAGAACATGGTGACGGTTGGCTCATCCACGCTCAGCGCTGGCAGCGCTTCCACATTCTGTGTGTCACAGATGGTGTCGGAGATGTTCAGTTCGCCCAGACCGGTGATCGCGACGATATCGCCGGCTTCCGCTTCCGCTGTTTCGATACGTTCCAGACCTAAATGGCCCAGCACTTTACCGACTTTACCGTTACGGGTTTTGCCTTCGCTATCAACGATGGTCACTTGTTGGTTCGGCTTGATTTTACCGCGCTTGATGCGGCCAATGCCGATAACGCCCAAATAGTTGTTGTAGTCCAACTGGGAGATTTGCATCTGCAGTGGCGCTTCAACTTCAACCTGAGGCGGAGACACGTGCTTGACGATCGCTTCATACAGCGGCGTCATGTCGTCAGCCATGTCGGTGTGATCAAGGCCCGCGATACCGTTCAGCGCAGAAGCGAAAACGATAGGGAAATCTAACTGCTCGTCAGTCGCATCCAGGTTAACGAACAGGTCAAATACCTGATCAACAACCCAGTCAGGACGTGCGCCAGGACGGTCAACCTTGTTGATAACAACAATCGGCTTCAGACCGTTAGCGAACGCTTTTTTGGTTACGAAGCGCGTCTGTGGCATTGGGCCATCCATCGCGTCAACGACGAGGAGCACCGAATCAACCATAGACATCACACGCTCTACCTCACCACCGAAGTCGGCGTGTCCTGGGGTATCAACGATATTGATACGGTAGTCATTCCATTTGATAGCGGTGTTTTTAGCGAGGATGGTAATCCCACGCTCTTTCTCCAAATCGTTGGAGTCCATCACACGTTCAGTTGCTTCAGTACGGGCATCAAAAGTACCGGATTGCTGGAGCAGCTTATCAACCAGGGTCGTTTTCCCATGGTCAACGTGCGCAATGATGGCGATGTTACGCAGATTTTCGATCACAACTTTGCCTCAGGCATTAGAAATAGCGCGTTATTGTACACGGATTAATCGGAATACAGAACCCGATCACACTTTTCGCTGACAATTTGCGTTGTCGATTGAAACACACCCTTTTTCAGTGCAAAAAATTGACGCAATCGCTTTTTTGCACCAAAACAGTGCCCAAAGATCACTCACACGCACTTATTTGGTGCAAGATAACCATCTTGGTGCAGAGTCCGTTACAGGAAAGGGCGCAATAGTAGGGCTTTTTGCCCTCAGATAAAAGTTGGCATGGATTTCGCAATCATTATACCAAGCGAAAAACGGCAGTTTCCACAACGGTTGATAGCTTGTCAGAGATCTTTATTATCGGTGGTGGTTGCAAAATATGCGACTCACGCCGTGAAGTTCTCTAACCACGACGACAATGACAATTTCCAGGAGAGTTAAGTATGTCCGCTGAACACGTTCTGTCGATGATGAACGAGCATGAAGTTAAGTTTGTTGATCTGCGCTTTACTGATACCAAAGGTAAAGAGCAGCATGTAACTATCCCTGCTCATCAGGTTAACGCTGACTTCTTCGAAGAAGGCAAAATGTTCGATGGTTCTTCCATCGGCGGCTGGAAAGGCATCAATGAGTCTGACATGGTGCTGATGCCTGACGCATCCACCGCGGTTATCGACCCGTTCTTCGAAGATTCTACCCTGATCATTCGTTGCGACATCCTGGAACCCGGCACCATGCAAGGTTACGACCGTGACCCACGTTCCATTGCCAAGCGCGCTGAAGATTTCCTGCGCTCTTCTGGCATCGCAGACACCGTTCTGTTTGGCCCAGAGCCAGAATTCTTCCTGTTCGATGACATCCGTTTCGGTTCATCGACTTCCGGTTCACACGTTGCTATCGACGATATCGAAGCGTGCTGGAACACCGGTAAAGAGTACGAAGGCGGTAACAAAGGTCACCGTCCAGGTCTGAAAGGCGGTTACTTCCCAGTGCCACCGGTCGACTCTTCACAGGACATCCGTTCTGCAATGTGTCTGACCATGGAGCAAATGGGCCTGGTGGTTGAAGCTCACCACCACGAAGTAGCGACTGCAGGTCAGAACGAAGTGGCAACCCGCTTCAACACCATGACCAAGAAAGCGGACGAAATTCAGATCTACAAATATGTCGTGCACAACGTTGCGCACGCTTATGGCAAAACCGCCACCTTTATGCCAAAACCTATGTTTGGCGATAACGGTTCTGGTATGCACTGCCATATGTCTCTGTCTAAAGACGGAACTAACCTGTTCGCGGGCGACAAATACGGCGGCCTGTCTGAAATGGCACTGTTCTACATCGGCGGTGTTATCAAGCACGCGAAAGCCATTAACGCCCTGGCGAACCCGACCACTAACTCCTATAAGCGTCTGGTCCCTGGCTACGAAGCGCCTGTTATGCTGGCTTACTCTGCCCGTAACCGTTCTGCTTCTATCCGTATCCCAGTGGTTGCCAGCCCGAAAGCACGTCGTATCGAAGCGCGCTTCCCGGATCCAGCGGCTAACCCATACCTGTGCTTCGCGGCGCTGCTGATGGCTGGCCTGGACGGCATCATCAACAAGATCCACCCTGGCGATGCGATGGACAAAAACCTGTATGACCTGCCGCCGGAAGAAGAAGCTGAGATTCCAAAAGTGGCCGGTTCTCTGGACGAAGCGCTGGCAGCACTGAACGAAGACCGCGAGTTCCTGACCCGTGGTGGCGTGTTCACTGACGACGCTATCGAAGCCTACATTGAACTGCGTAAAGCAGAGATGGACCGCGTGCGTATGACGCCGCACCCCGTTGAGTTCGAGTTGTACTACAGCGTTTAATGGTTTGATGTTTTTTGTTGCCGTGGAAACTTTCAGCCCATCTTCGGATGGGCTTTTTTCACCGCAAAACTGTCGTTAAGGATGATGATACCGGGCTAAATCACTATAATGCACCGAAATAGTGCATCCGTTCGGGAGTTCGCTGTATGGCAGCCGAAACACTGCCCGATGCCGGGCAAATTCTAAATTCTCTCATTAACAGCATTTTGCTGGTCGATGATGATTTGGTGATCAATTACGCCAATCCGGCTGCACAGCAGCTGTTAGCACAAAGCTCTCGTAAATTATTTGGTACACCGCTTCCCGATTTAATGGGGTATTTCTCGCTCAATGTTGAAGTGATGCGCGAGAGCCTGAGTACCGGACAAGGTTTTACCGACAGTGAAGTGACCCTGGTGGTTGATGGCCGCGCCCATATTATGGCGCTGACAGCCCAACGCTTGCCAGATGGCCTGACACTGTTGGAAATGGCGCCGATGGACAACCAACGTCGTCTCAGCCAGGAGCAGCTCCAGCATGCCCAGCAAGTGGCGGCGCGTGATTTAGTACGCGGACTGGCCCACGAGATTAAAAATCCTCTGGGTGGCTTACGTGGCGCCGCACAGCTATTGAGCCGTGCCCTGCCCGACCCATCCCTGACCGAATATACCAAAGTCATTATTGAGCAGGCCGACCGCCTGCGTAATTTGGTGGATCGTTTACTGGGCCCGCAGCAACCGGGCATGCATATTACGCAAAGTATTCATCAGGTCGCTGAACGCGTATTCAATCTGGTTTCCATGGAGTTGCCGGAAAATATCACGCTAGTCCGCGATTACGATCCCAGCCTGCCAGAGTTACCGCACGACCCGGATCAAATTGAACAAGTGCTGTTAAATATCGTTAGAAATGCGATGCAGGCGCTGGGAGAAGAAGGTGGCACCATCACGCTGCGTACGCGCACCGCCTTTCAGCTCACGTTACACGGCATACGTTACCGCCTGCTGGCGCGCATTGATATTGAAGATGACGGCCCCGGCATTCCGGCCCATTTACAAGATACCCTGTTTTACCCGATGGTCAGCGGCCGCGAAGGCGGCACGGGTTTAGGACTGTCGATTGCCCGCAGCCTGATTGATCAGCATTCAGGAAAAATTGAATACAACAGTTGGCCAGGCCATACCGAGTTTTCGGTGTTCCTGCCGCTTCGCCAGTGAGGTTCTTATGCAACGAGGGATAGTTTGGATCGTCGATGACGACAGCTCCATCCGCTGGGTGCTTGAACGCGCACTCACGGGAGCGGGATTGAGCTGTACGACCTTTGAAAGTGCCAGCGAAGTGCTGGATGCCTTATCGACCAAGACACCGGACGTTTTGCTGTCGGATATTCGCATGCCCGGCCTCGATGGGCTGGCGTTGTTAAAGCAGATTAAACAACGCCATCCAATGCTGCCGGTAATAATCATGACGGCGCACTCCGATTTAGACGCCGCGGTTAGCGCCTATCAACAAGGTGCTTTTGATTATCTGCCGAAACCCTTTGATATCGACGAAGCCGTGGCGTTAGTTGATCGCGCCATCAGTCATTATCAGGAACAGCAGCAACCGCGTAATGCGCCAATAAGCGGCCCAACCACCGATATTATCGGTGAAGCACCGGCGATGCAGGACGTCTTTCGCATTATTGGTCGTCTTTCACGCTCCTCTATTAGCGTGCTGATCAATGGCGAATCGGGAACCGGTAAAGAGTTGGTCGCGCATGCTTTACACCGGCACAGTCCACGCGCCAAAGCGCCGTTTATTGCCCTTAACATGGCAGCCATTCCCAAAGACCTCATCGAATCGGAGCTTTTTGGCCACGAGAAAGGCGCGTTTACCGGCGCGAATCAAATTCGCCAGGGCCGTTTTGAACAAGCAGATGGCGGGACGCTGTTTCTTGATGAAATCGGTGATATGCCTCTGGATGTGCAGACTCGCTTATTACGCGTACTGGCCGACGGGCAGTTTTATCGCGTGGGCGGTTACGCCCCGGTTAAAGTCGATGTGCGAATTATTGCGGCAACCCACCAGAATCTGGAACTGCGCGTGCAAGAGGGTAAATTCCGTGAGGATCTGTTCCATCGCCTGAATGTGATTCGCGTTCATCTGCCGCCGCTGCGTGAGCGTCGTGAGGACATTCCGCGCTTGGCCCGTTATTTCTTGCAAGTTGCCGCACGGGAACTTGGCGTGGAAGCCAAAATTCTGCATGCGGAAACAGAAACGGCATTAACGCGGCTGCACTGGTCAGGTAACGTGCGCCAGTTGGAAAACACCTGCCGCTGGCTGACCGTCATGGCCGCAGGGCAAGAAGTCCTGATTCAGGATTTACCGCCAGAGCTGTTTGAAAACACGACCAGCACCAGTGAATCCTCTTCTGCACAAGGTTTGTCCGATAACTGGGCAACGCTGTTAGCGCAGTGGGCCGATCGCGCGCTGCGTTCTGGCCATCAAGATCTGTTGTCAGAAGCCCAGCCAGAAATGGAGCGTACCTTGTTAACGACAGCCCTGCGTCATACACAGGGCCATAAGCAAGAAGCCGCCAGATTATTAGGCTGGGGACGCAATACGCTCACTCGCAAGTTGAAAGAATTGGGAATGGAATAAACGCTTTTCTAACGCTGGGGCGCAATGCCCCAGCCACTAGATGACGCGAGAAAATTGCTGTTGGCGCACTTTCTGACGCATATGAGCGTCAAAACACATACAAATATTGCGGATCAGCAAGCGCCCTTTTGCCGTTACGCGCAGTGTTTCAGCCTCACTTTCCACCAGCCCATCCTGAATTAAGGGCTGTAACAGCGCGAGGTCTTCCGCAAAATACGTTTGAAACACCAATCCATACTGCTGTTCTATCGCCGATGTATTGAGTGAAAAATTACAAATCAGCGCTTTAATCACATCCCGACGGATAAGATCGTCCTGCGACAGCAACAGGCCGCGCCACAGCGCCTCATCACGCTGTTCAACGCAGGCGTACCATGTATTCAGGTCTTTCTCATTCTGCGCATAACTGTCACCTATCATGCTGATAGCGGACACGCCCATGCCGAGCAAATCACATTCGCCTTGCGTGGTATATCCCTGGAAGTTGCGATGCAACACGCCCTGACGCTGCGCCACGGCCAGTTCATCCTCTGGTCGAGCAAAATGATCCATGCCGATAAACTGATAACCGGCGTCGGTTAGCGTTTTAATCGTTTGCTGCAAAATGCCCAGTTTGGTTTCCGCATCCGGCAACTCGGCCTCATTGATTTTACGCTGCGCGGCAAAGAGCGCGGGCATGTGCGCATAGTTAAACACGCTCAGACGGTCTGGATTGAGCGCGATAACGCGCTGCAGCGTAAATGCAAAGCTCTCACGCGTTTGCATCGGTAAACCGTAGATGAGATCGAGGCTGACAGAGCGAAAACCCACGGCGCGCGCCCTGGCAACCAGATCGAAAATAAACGCCTCATCCTGTACGCGGTTAACGCGTTCCTGCACGGTTTTATTGAAATCTTGCACACCCATGCTGAGACGGTTAAACCCTTCCGCGTGCAGATGGTCCATCATATCCAGCGCAATCTCCCGCGGGTCAACTTCAATGGAGATTTCAGCATCCGCTGCAAACTGAAAATGCTGACGCAGCGTCTGCATCAGAAAGCTAATCTGCGCTTTATCAAGAAACGTGGGGGTTCCACCGCCTAAGTGCAGCTGTGTCACCTGACGCTGATGGAAGAGAGGCGCACGCGCAGCAATCTCTTTTGCCAGTACGTCCAGATAGCGTGCCGCTTTGTGGGTCTGACGCGTGACTTGCTTGTTGCAGCCGCAGAAATAGCACAGGCGATGGCAGAATGGGATATGGATATACAGCGAGAGCGGACGATCGGGATATTGCTGCGCCGCATGCTGGAAATCGGTATTCCGATAAGACTCAGAAAACTCCAGCGCGGTGGGATAAGAGGTATAGCGTGGCCCGGCGTGATTATATTTTTGGATCAGCGCCAAATCCCACTCTGGAAGCGTTGCCGTCATGGTTACTCCTTTCGATTACGTCGTCTCACTCTGGGACGCAGTAACTCAGGCTGAGCAGGGCGTCGCAGGCGCAGTCGCTGTTTTACACGCGACAGGCGTCGTAGTTTAACGAATAACCAAATGAGATAACACGCGAGGAATAACGCGAAAATTGATCCAGGCCATGACATAGGCGTTTATTTATGATGATCGGAGGATCGCTCCTCCGAATCGAGTAGATTACTGACCGCCTTTCAGCAGGCGATACATATCTTCTTCCGCTTGCTCGTCCTGCTCGTCATCATCTAACGCAATGCCGAGTTCTTCCATCAGAACGTCAATGCGATCCAGCGTCTGGTCAAGCCAGGCCTGCTCATCAGCACTTAGCGTTTGCCCTTCTTCCAGACGGTCCAGCAGGGCATCCAGGCGCGTGTCGTTTTCCAGTTGCGCCAGCTCTTCCTGCGGAGACAATTTTACTTTCGGTGCTTTAGGCTCTTTCGGCGCATCCGCTTTTTTAGCCCTGCCGATGTTTTCCTGCGCAGCGGCTTCCGCCCCTAACAAAATGGGCTTTTTACTGCCAATACGCGGATCTTTTTTCTGTGCGGAGCCACTGCCTTGTTTACCGCCCGTCGTTACCGGATTTGCCCGGCTACCGGCAGCGTGGCCGCTGCGTTTTTTATCGCGTTTACGATCGCGAGCCTGTTGATTTAACGACTCACGTGCTTCGCGTTTTGATTTTCCACCGGTCGTTTTTTGACCCGTGCGTGCAGGTTGTTTCATGATGAATTGTTCGCTCTCAGACACTACAGACAGTATAGGTGAGTTCTGTTGACCCGCTTACGTGAAAAAGCGCTGAGCGAGTAACGAATTGCGGCGAAATCTAACAGAAAAAAGGCGGCAGGTCACCCTGTCGCCTTGTTTCCCCTTCCAAAGAAGGTATTCGTAACACATCCCTGATGCAGCCAACATCCCGGTTTATCCGTTTGCGTTCACCTTCCAGGTGATTCCTGATCCTTATGGGTTACTCCTGTAACCTCTCCTTCCCTGCTCTGTTGCCTCCCGCAATCCCTGAGCCATCGTCCTGATGCGAAGCATCCTGCTTCTAATGATTAACTTTAGACTAACCGGTCAAAGTGACAAGTATTGCTAATTGAAATGTCTCGCATTCTCTGTTGCAGAAAATATAACCTGCTGTAATTTCAGCGGATGTTTAATTGAACGAGTAATAAAAACAACAATATCTGACAACTTTTATGGCAAATGTCTCACAAAGAGTCCAATAACAATCGGTCTACACGCAGACGTTTAACCAGGCTTTTCAGCGCAGGATGCGTATAATCACTGCCAATTAATGTATGAGAGGGAGACAGGCTTGTGTCGAGCTGGAATTATCACGTAACTCATTTTGTCACCAGCGCGCCGGACATCCGCCACCTGCCTACCGACAGCGGTATCGAGGTTGCTTTTGCCGGACGCTCTAACGCGGGCAAATCTAGCGCATTGAACGCGCTGACCAACCAAAAAAGTTTAGCGCGTACCAGTAAAACCCCGGGGCGTACGCAGCTCATCAATCTGTTTCAGGTTGCAGAAGGTTATCGTTTAGTGGATTTGCCCGGTTACGGTTATGCCGAAGTCCCGGAAGAGATGAAGCTGAAATGGCAGCGTTCACTGGCCGAATACCTACAGATGCGTAACAGCCTGAAGGGATTGGTGGTGCTAATGGATATTCGCCATCCGTTGAAAGATCTCGACCAAAATATGATTAAGTGGGCCGTCGCCAGCGAAATCCCTGTTATGGTGCTCCTGACCAAGGCCGATAAACTTGCTTCCGGTGCCCGCAAAAGCCAGGTCAATATGGTACGGGAAGCCGTTGTGGCTTTTATGGGCGATATTCAGGTTGAGCCCTTCTCATCATTGAAGAAAAGCGGCATTGATAAACTGCGTGAAAAGTTAGATACCTGGTTTACGCAAATCCCCCCCGCCGTAGAAGAAGACGCGACTGACGCGTAAGCTTTCCCCATTCAGCTCTAATTTTTCCAATTAGGGCTAAATTAGTCCAAATTGCGCCCAATAAAAAACGCCCCAGTCACAAGTGACTGGGGCGGCTAAAATTCAGCCAAATCCGATTACGTGAAGTAAAAGGTTTGAAAGATAGAACATCTTACCTCTGTACCCTACGCGATAAACTCTACCTGATTTTTATTGAGCGAAAAAGCGTTTTCTGTAGTTAATTTTCATAAAACGACATCATTTATCCGACATAGGTCACATTCTAAAATCGGATTTGTAGCTTAATTACAGAGAAAATGCTTACAGGTTAAGTGGTTAGCAAACCCGGTGCGCAAGAAATTTCCTATCGACATGCTGAATCGTTTTAGTTTTCCCACAAAAGAATCAGGCCGCAGCCTGATTCTTTTGGAAACTTACGCTTAGTGCGCCTGGTCCCAGTTGTCACCAACGCCCACTTCAACCAGCAGTGGAACATCCAGTTTCATACTGTTTTCCATTAATTCGGCCACTTTTTTACTCACGCGTTCCACTTCCGTTGCTTTGACTTCAAACACCAATTCATCGTGTACCTGCATCACCATTTTCACGTCAGGTTCACTTTTGAGCCATGCATCAACCGCAATCATCGCACGTTTGATAATATCCGCTGCCGTGCCTTGCATTGGCGCATTAATCGCGGCACGCTCTGCAGCCTTCCGGCGAATGGCATTGCTGGAGCGAATATCCGGCAGCCACAAGCGACGCCCTTCCAGCGTTTCAACATAGCCTTGCTCGGAAGCCTGCTCACGGGTGGACTCCATATAACGCAGCACGCCTGGATAGCGTTCAAAGTAGAGATCCATGTACTTTTTCGACTCGCCTGGCGGGATATTCAATTGGCGCGACAAACCAAAAGCGCTCATACCGTAGATTAAGCCAAAGTTGATGGCTTTCGCGCTACGGCGCTGCTCTCCCGTCACCTTTTCCAGTGGGGTGCCAAACACTTCGGCAGCCGTTGCACGATGAATGTCCTGATTGCTCGCAAATGCACTGAGCAACCCTTTATCCTGCGAAAGGTGCGCCATGATGCGCAACTCAATTTGCGAGTAGTCAGCGGCCATGATTTTGTAACCTTCCGAGGCAATAAACGCCTGACGAATACGTCTTCCCTCTTCATTTCGCACCGGGATGTTTTGCAAATTCGGATCGGTTGATGAGAGGCGACCCGTCGCCGTAACCGCCTGATGATAGGAGGTGTGTACACGCCCCGTTTTCTCACTGATCATCAGTGGCAGTTTATCCGTGTAAGTCGATTTCAATTTGGACAAGCCGCGATGCTCAAGAATGACTTTTGGCAATGGGTAATCGAGAGCTAATTCAGCCAGCACCTCTTCACTGGTAGAAGGCGCGCCGCCCGGCGTTTTCTTGGTCGGTTTAATCCCCTGCTTTTCAAACAGAATCGTTTGTAGCTGCTTCGTCGAAGAGAGATTAAACGGCTCACCTGCCAACTCATGCGCTTTCTGTTCCAGCTCGGCAAGCCGCGTGGTTAATTCCTGCGAATGGCGGGAGAGAATCGTGGGATCGATGAGCACTCCATTGCGTTCGATACGCGAGATAACGCTTAGCAGTGGCATCTCAATGGTTTCAAAAACATTCTTTGGACCGCTGGCTTTTTCCAGTTCCGGCCACATTTTCTGATGCAGCTGCAGTGTGACATCCGCATCTTCAGCAGCGTAATGCGCCGCTTGCTCAAGAGGGATTTGATTAAAAGTAAGCTGGTTTTTGCCTTTACCCGCGATCTCTTCAAAGGAGACGGTTTTATGATCCAGCCAACGTGCAGCAAGGGAGTCCATATCATGCTTCCCACCTACGCTGCTCAGGCAATAGGATTCCAACATGGTATCAAAGGCGATGCCCTGCAATTCGATGTCATAATTTTTGAGAACGCCGCGATCGTACTTCAAATTCTGACCGACTTTTTTCAATGTCGCATCTTCAAGCAGAGGCTTTAGCTGCGCCAGCACCGCATCACGATCAAGCTGCTCAGGTGCGCCCATATAATCATGACCGACAGGGATATAAGCGGCCGTGCCGGGCTCCGTCGCCAGGCAGATACCTATGATTTGTGCGGTCACATTATCCAGTGAGTCTGTTTCCAGATCGAAGGCAAACAGCTCGCTCTTTTTCAACATGTTCAGCCACGTCGCGAACGTTGCATCATCAAACACGGTGACGTAATTATCCGCGGACAACTGACGGGTCGTTTCTGTTTGCTGTGTTTCTTCACTGGCCACCGCTTTCTGCGCTGTAGGATTACTTTTCTTCCCCTGCAGCCAACTGCCGTCTTCCAGATCGGTTATCCAGCGTTTAAATTCATACTGACGAAACAACGCTAAGAGCGTATCGATTTCTGGCTCGTTGACATTCAGTTGGTCGCAGCCCACTTCCAGTTCAACATCAGTTTTGATGGTCGCCAGTTGGTAGGACAGGAAAGCGACATCTTTATTCTGCTCAAGCTTTGCAGCCATGGTTTTCGCACCGCGAAAACCTAAATCTGCGACTTTATCGAGATTCTCGTAAATGGCCGACATCCCACCTAACCCTTGCAATAACGCTTGAGCGGTTTTCTCACCCACTCCCGGCACACCAGGAATGTTGTCAGAGGAATCGCCCATCAATGCCAGGTAGTCGATGATCAGCGCCGGAGGGATACCGTATTTATCGCATACCTCCTCTGGGCCCAACACCGTGTTATTCATGGTGTTGATTAACGTTATTGCAGGGGTGACCAGCTGCGCCATATCTTTATCGCCGGTGCTGATCAGGACGTTTTTTCCCAATTTCTCCGCTTCCTGCGCCAGAGTACCGATAACATCATCAGCTTCTACACCGCTGACTGCCAGCAACGGCAGTCCCATCGCCTTCACCATCTGATGTAAGGGTTCAATTTGCGCACGCAGGTCATCAGGCATCGGCGGACGATGGGATTTATAGTCTTCAAATAGCGCGTCGCGGAACGTTTTCCCTTTTGCATCAAAAACAACGGCAACGTGGCTGGGCTTGTATTGCATCAACAGGCTTTTCAGCATGTTCAGGACACCATACATTGCGCCCGTTGGCTCGCCAGCACTGTTAGTTAAGGGAGGAAACGCATGATAGGCGCGATAGAGATACGAAGAGCCATCTACCAGGATGAGTGGGTTTTCTGCAATTTGGGCCATAATTTTCACGTTCAGTCGAAGAGTGAGTGATATGGCTCAAGGATGCCACAGGCAGGCGTCAAAGTTGAAATAATCACGGGATTAAATGCATGATTTGTGCGGATCCACGAAGATCTCCCTGTGGATAACTTTGTGAGTAATATTTTTAGCGCATGCGAATAACGCAATTCATTAAAAATGACAGCAAGATAACTTGATGATTAATATGTGTTATTAATTTGTATATCACTACACGACAAGGAAAGGTCACATTTCAATAATGTGGATAGAAATCCGTCGCTCCAGGAAGATGGCGGATTTATTTTACTCATGTGACGTTTAATTGAGCAGATGAAGTATAGGTTAAACACGTGCCAGCGCGAGCTGGCACGTGAGAAATTTAAGAATTATTTTTGATTTACCAAGAATTTCACAACGTTAGCGTAGTCAGCCACGAAATTTTCCATCGAGCTGGTATCCAGGCCACCGTTATTCACCATGTATTTGCCATTCACAAACATGGCAGGCACACCGCGCAATTCAACGTCAGCCGCGGCTTTCTGCTGCTGAGCCACCAACGCTTTAACTGCGAAGCTGTTCCAGGCGGCATCATAATCAGCGGCGGAGATGCCAGCAGCCTTGATAAAGGTCTCTTTCAAACTCGCAGGATCTCTTACTGTCTGCGTTTTCTGGATGCCTTCAAAAATAGGTTTTGCGACTTTATCTTCAACGCCCAGGGCGATTGCCACAGCCCATGCATGAGTAACGACTGGGCCAAAATCACCACCTAAGAAATCAACATGGTATTTCACCATCTTGGTGTCTGCTGGCAGGTTCTTTTTCACAGCCTCACCAACGTGATATACGTTCTCAAATTGATAACAATGTGGGCAGAAGAACGAGAAGAACTCGAGCACCTGTGGCTCACCAGCCACTGCCTTTGGCAGCGTGACATACTGCTTGCCATCCGTAAACGTTGCTGCAGTTGCAGCGGAGGCGCTTACCGCCATCATCATGCCAACAAGCATCAGCCAAATCTTTTTCATCGTGAAACTCTCTCCTGTAACTGCTTAAAATTCGGGCATGAGCTGCAAAGGGGGCTCCTGTAACAGCCTGTTCTGCTCCTGAAATATCGCTATCTGGCGACGCCAGAAATCCTCATCCGTCATCCACGGAAAGTTGCCGGGAAACGCCGGATCTTGCCACCGGCGGGCAACCCAGGCCAGATAATAAACCATACGCATCGCGCGTAAAGGTTCAATAAGTGACAATTCGTGTGGATCGAACTCGCTGAATTCACTGTAGGCTTCTAACAGAATATCCCACTGCATGCGCTGTTCTTGCTTATCACCATTAATCAGCATCCACAAATCTTGCACTGCCGGGCCCATCCTGGCGTCATCCAGATCCACAAACAGCGGGCCATCGCGCCACAGTATGTTTCCTGGATGGCAATCACCGTGCAGGCGAAGCGACCGCCACTGAGTATGCCAGCAGTTTTGTAAAGTTGTGCTTAACGCCTCAATCGCTGTTAACAATAAAGGCCTTAATGCTTTTGGTACCAGTGGGCTTGTTTCCAGTACCTGATAAGGCTCCTGGATATATTCCTGTAACCCCATCGTGGGGCGTGCCGAAAAAGTCGCCGTCCGCGCCGTTTGGTGCATACGGCCAAGATAACGTCCAACCTCTTCCAGATGATTAAGATTATCGGTTTCGTATTGGCGCCCACCCAGGCTGGGAAATACAGCAAACCAAAATCCATCATGCTGATGGAGCGTTTTGCCCTGTAGCAGAAGCGGCGCAGCGACCGGAACCTCATCGTCCAGCAGGGCCTGTGCCAACTGGTGTTCTTCGAGTATTTGCGCTTCACTCCAGCGTTGTGGGCGATAGAATTTCACCACGTAGCGCTTACGATCTTCATCTGAGAATTGGTAAACACGGTTTTCATAGCTGTTGAGTGCTGTGAGCCCAGATTCCACACGGATGCCGCTGTCCCACAGAGCATCCAGCAGCGTCTCTGGATCAAGCGTTTGAAAGGTAAATGTGGAGGCAGTCATCGCAATTTTTCATGTTTGAATTGATGCCCCACGTTATCACAAATCACTCTTTGATGATGCCTCGGGCGCGCAGCAGTGCAGTTTTGAAATCCTCTTCATAATCTTTTTTAATACCGGGAATGGCCTCTGACTTATCTGCGTCACGCATTTTCAAATGATAAATAAGGGTATCATCGGTAAGATCGCTCAGCGCGCCCTGATAACCTGCTTCCTGCGCCAGCTTAGCGATAAACTGCAGCAGGTTCATATCTGGATCTTTCTGCCAGGCGGGTTGCAGCAGTTCGATCAATTCATTGAGTCGATGATGTTTCATCATTATGGCTCCAAAATTATAATCCACTACGTTAACAAGGTTATTGCTGCATGAAAAGGGATGAGATCAAGGATATCACGGGTGTGATCCTCGCAGGTGGGCAAGGCCAACGTATGGGAGGCAAGGATAAAGGGCTGGTTAATTATCGCGGAGTGCCACTTTATCAACATGTTGCGACATGCTTGAAACCGCAAGTCGGTATATTGAAAATCAGCGCAAATCGCAATTTAACGCGCTATGCAGACTCTGGGATGCCGGTTATCACTGATTCACTCCCTGATTTTCAAGGCCCTCTCGCAGGTATGCTCTCGGCATTACAACAAGCAGACACCTCCTGGTGCCTCTTTGCAGCATGCGATACCCCGTTGCTGCCCAGCGACCTTGTTGAAAGGCTCTGGCAAGCAAAAGAAGAGCGCCAAATTGTTTGGGCCCGCTCCGCAGGGCGCGACCATCCTGTCATCGCACTTGTGCACTCTTCACTGGCGGCACCACTTAAGGCTTATCTTGAATCAGGAGAACGGCGTGTTTTAGCCTTTTTCCAGAAGCATTCTGGTCATGCTATTGATTTTATTGAAGATGAAGCGTTCGCTAATTTTAATACGCTGCAAGATTTGGAGCGGTAACGCAAGGTGGCCACGTTGCCCCTCTTAGCCACTACGACGCTTTTCGATTATCGCCCAAACGCAAAAGGCCATCCCGCAGGATGGCCTTTTTTTGACGTCCGGCAGCTGAGGCCCCGCTGCGGAGGCGGCTGCCGGTGAATAACGCGCATACAAAAAGGCCCATACTCACGTATGGGCCCTTCTGCTTTGTTTGATGCCTGGCAGTTCCCTACTCTCGCATGGGGAGACCCCACACTACCATCGG
>KZ478072.1:79099-80859 GCA_002837195.1 Enterobacterales bacterium CwR94 | reverse complement strand
ATTTGAAAAACAGAACCTCGCTTAGGGCTGTGTCCACATTACGTGGGTAAGATCAGGCCGTCTTTGGCCTGAGCCCTGAACATCCGGATGCCTGGCTTCGTCCGTGTTTTGATGAGGACGTCTCCGACAAACTGGTTTCCGTAATGGTGGATAAAGTCACTAAGGTGGCCGCCGAAAAAAAGCTGGACCTTGCCCTGCTGAAGGCGTCCATCCCGGAACGGATTGCCGGGAACGGCGAGGCAATGAAGCCTGTGCTGCTGAACATGCGCCTGTTACGTGCCTGGATAAGCGGGCAGTTTCCCCAGACAGGCGCGGAGTAAAAGCCACGCAGACCGCCCGTGAGGGCGGCTCTGTGCCGAAGCATCTTTCCCTGGTGCCACTCTGGCCGGAACGGCAGGCGGCACTGCAGGCGATTATCGACGTCGAAAATGCCACGGGTCGTCGTTTCAGTTACTACCCCTATGCGTCCGCCTTTTTCAGGCGACTGACAGGGCGCGGGAAAGTGACCGGTAAAGCACTGAAATCCGTTGTCGGCATCATGTGGAACCCCCGCGAGAGGCTGGCTACGCTGGGAGATTACGAAATGGCATTTGATACGTTAATTCGAACCCGCGGCGAGTATTGCCCGACGCCATTGTGCAGTTCAACACGACACTGGCTGTTCCCTGAGGTTGAGTTTCAGCGGAGCGAGCGTGACCGACAGCGAGCCAGGCTGAGTGCGCATAAGTCTGGCATCAAATCCCGCCGCCAGTGGGAACGGCAACGGGAGCAGGAAGCGATTCAGTATCATCGTGTTGTGCAGCTGGCTGTCCTGGAGTTGAATTTCCAGAGTCCGGATACTTTCAGCCAGTGGAACAAGCGGCATCCGGACCTGAAGGATCTGGACTGGCTGAATATGTTCTGGCGCTGGCAGTCCCGATTCCCAACGCTGGCTGAACTGGACTGGCTGCGTTATGGCCACACACCGCCGTTCACCCTGGTGATGCATCTGGCGGCAATTGTCCGGGATACCTCTGAGGTGGTCCGGACGCAGGAAAGACAGTACGTGCCGAATAAACTGGGCTATTCAGGTTGCTGAATTTGCATGGATTTTAGCGGTTTTTCCTGGTCAGAATGGGATGGCTGGCGGTATAATGAGCGTGGCGCTTGAGGCTGTTTGCCTCATGACGTTCAGGTGGTTTGTTGCCTTGTTGTGGCGCAAATAGCAGAAAGCCCCGAGTAATTTTTCAATTAACCCGAGGCCCACTGTATGTCTAGTCAACACCAGTATGGCCTCTTACCGTGCATTATGCAAGGAGGAGTAAGCCATGAAACTACCGCGAAACGCCCTTATCTGGTGCGTATTGATAGTGTGTCTCACACTACTGATATTCACTTACCTGACCCGGACTCGTTTATGCGAGGTTCGGCTAAGGGACGGAAACAGGGAGGTCATTGCGGTTCTGGCTTACGAATCCAACGGTAAGTAGACCTGCAGGCGGGGGAAACCCCGCCTTATTGAGGCTGGTGATGTACTGACGTGCCGCAAGCGCCTTTTTAAAGGGACTGTCTGAGCAATCGGGCAGTCCCTTTTACTCTTCTGCCAGCCCCAAAACTGCGGCCCTGCGCTTGCAGCTGCCGTACCGGCAGCGCCGCTTTCGACTTGCCGTCTCTGACGGCCGCTAAGGAAAGCCGGTAAACCGGCTTCTTCCGGCGCCCACTTTGCCCCGTTGTCAGCGGTGTTCACTTTTGCTGTGACTGACGCTGCCCGGTTCCGGTCC
>KZ478072.1:0-79000 GCA_002837195.1 Enterobacterales bacterium CwR94 | reverse complement strand
CCCCGTTGTCAGCGGTGTTCACTTTTGCTGTGACTGACGCTGCCCGGTTCCGGTCCGTAAACAAGGGTCGGCTGAAGCCTGATGCCTGCACCCGTTCGCACGCCTTCCCGCTGGTTAGTCGCTTGCGCTGCGGCTTAGTCATCCCCCTTGTTTTCGTCCCCGGTGGAACAGGGCGGTCATGTGTCACAGCAACGTACTCCCCGCCTTCCGGAAACGGAAAAAGGGAGGACACCAGAAAGAAGCCGAAGGGGGCCATCATGACCACAACCGCAGCGACCATTTCCCAGACTGAACAGGTAACACGCATTGAAATCACCCACCCACGCCAGCGCCTGGCGTTCGGACCGCGCCTGTTCGCTACGCCGTTTGGCGAGCAAATGGTGCAGTCATTTCTGGACAGACACAGCAACTACGATGGTGGCATGTGGCAGTTCTGGGCAGTGCCGCGCGGGATTAGCGGCCATGTCGGGCCGTATACAGACATCATCACTACCCGCCCGACCGGGTATATGACCCCACCAGAGGGAACCTACCGGCTGAGTATTCCCGGGAACTGGTTCGACGAGGACGTTTCCGCAGACGCTGCCGGGATCATTGCCACGCTGTTCGTGCTTAACCAGCTGTGCTGGAAAACCTCAGAGATGGGGCCGCAGTACGCGCAGACCTGTCAGAACCTGGTTGACCGTCAGGACGCCCTGAAAGACTACGTGAGCATTATTAAGCATCCGGAACGCAGCAAAATCTTCCGCGCTATTGACTGACACCCCGCGACCCGGGCTGGGTGCCCGGGTCCAGCAAGGAGAACGAGAACATGATTAACGCATCAGCAGTAATGGAAGGGCTGACGATTCTGGCCCGCTGGCTTGAAGACAATATCAACTGTGAATCAGAAATCTGTTTTGATGACCCGGAGATCGGGACGGAGTCCAAAAAAATCCTGCCCTGCGTGGAGGCCGCGCTGGCACTGGTGGCCGCGACGTTACCCCATGACGGACAGGAACCCGACAGTGAGTTCCGGATTCGTGCCCAGGGGGAAGCCAACAGTTATGTGCTGCTGAAAGATAATACCTGGTTTGCTCAGGTGCAGATGAATGGCGAAATGACCACGACCCGACAGGAAGGTTATTTACGGGCGATGGTCGCGGGGCTGAATAACGGGCGTGGAGCTGAATAAGATGGCAGATACGATTACGGGGATCAGGGTGCTGGCCGCGATGGCTATCGAAAGAGACTGGCCGACGTTAAGGGAGCCGGATAACGCTGACCGATCAGCTATGGCCGCAGAAACGCTCTGCTACTTCGCCCGCCAGACCGGGCTGGCCCGCAGCGATGAATCCGCAGACACCATCATGGGCGATCTGATCACCGATTTGATGCACCTGTGTGACAGGCTGGACATCGACTTTTCAGGGCTGCTGACAGTTTCGTCTATGCACCATGAAGATGAGCCAGAAGGCTGATCTGCGGCCCCTGCTGAAGCCCCCGCGCATCGAGCGCGGGTACTTCAGAACCCTGTCTGCCTGAACCGCGCAAGCTGTTCAGGGCAGTATTCTCTGAAGCATCTCAAGGACTTTCGTTTTGCTGATCTTAGGGCGTGACATCACTGGCATCAAACCCCGCACTGACAGTGTTATCGTGGCCAACACGATAGCCCGCCGTACTTCTTGCGCGTTTTCGTAATCTTTGTAAGAGCGCAGGCAAACGCCCAGCTCTTCTGCGGCCCTGTCGCGGCTCCAGCCAAGGCTTTTTCGCCATAATCTGAGTTCAAACCCGGTCATTTTAAAACCTAAAAAAGTGCAGTAATTGCACTTATTCTAACTCATTAATTACTCAGGTTTCGAGACTTTAAAGCACCACAATCAAAGAAATTCAAACCTGGCCGGGCCCCTTCGGCTTCCCGGTGAACCGGGTCGTCGCCTGCACTTCGCCGGGTGTCCCCGCGGTGGCCACCAGGCTACGCGGAGCCAGGACGCAGCCTGTCTCCGTCCCGCCGGGATAGCAAACGATGCCTGAAGGGCGGCGTGAGCAGCTGCCGTGCCGGCAGCGCCACTTTCACAGGCCGTCGCCGACGGCCGCTGAGGAAAGCCGGTAAACCGGCTTCTTCCGGCGCCCACTTTGCCCCCGTTGTCAGCGGTGTTCACTTTTGCTGTGACTGACGCTGCCCGGTTCCGGTCCGTAAACAAGGGTCGGCTGAAGCCTGATGCCAGCACCCGTTCGCACGCCTTCCCGCTGGTCATTCGCTTGCGCTGCGGCTTAGTCATCCCCCTTGTTTTCGTCCCCGGTGGAACAGGGCGGTCATGTGTCACAGCAACGTGCTCCCCGCCTTCCGGAAACGGAAAAAGGGGACACCAGAAAGAAGCCGAAGGGCACAACCAGCGGGGAAATGGGTAATGAAAGCAATGGCATTCTGGAGCAAACCTTGTGGATTCAACGGCTGGCGCAAAGCGCACTTTGTGGAAGGCGCGTGGCGTACCACGGCCTGTGCCACGTCGAAGACGCTGGATGAGTTGAATGCTCATGGCGATCGCTGGGAGCTGGTGACGGAGGAAGAGGCGCAGGCACGCTTTGCCCAGGAAAATTATCAGCCGGTGTCCGAAATCAGTGAAGCGCGGTTTATGGACATGCTGGAGGTGCTTCCGCCGCTCGACTGGTGCGGAACGGCTGACAGCCAGTCATTCAAGCTGAGCGAAATGTACAGCGGCAACATCACTGACATTTTTGCCCAATACGGCACGCGTTACTTCCAGATGCGCAATCACGCCACCCTCGCGCACGGTGAAATTATGGAAAAGGTTAAGGCGTTTATTAATGCCGAAGGGATTGCCGCGTAAGCGGCAATAAAAAAGCAGAGCGGGCGCTCTGCTTAATCACCCCGGCCTGTTCGCGCAGGCCGGACAATCCACGTCTCAGATGGGGTTACATCATGAAAGACCATTTCATCCTTGCATGTCATGAGTATTTTGTAAAGCGCCGCGCAGAAGCGCTGGCTAACGGAGAGCCTTTATATGCGCACCTGCGTATTCAACGTGAAACGTTACCGGAGGAGCTCATCAGACGCCGTCTGAAAGCGCTTGGGCGCCTCATCGTTCGCAGTGACGTTCTGAACAAACCGATCCGCATTCCGGCGCTGAACGGGGCTGAGAGGGGGCATCTGCTCCGCTCTCTGGAGACCGTTAAAGGTCTTGCGTAATGACACCCGCCCCTCGCGGGGCGGGATTCAACCCCGACTGGCGCTCACCGGCATTGAGCCGATGAACGCCAGAAGCGACAGCCTGTTGCAATGGAGCACGACATGGAAAAAATGACAGAGGCCGCGCCTTACGGGGTCACGGTTATTCAGCTTGAGAACTTCGATGAGGCACTTTACCTGCACGGGGATTGCCTGGCCTGCGCCAGCTATGCCGAAAAAGATGCTCCCGTCTGCGGAGTCGGCGAGCGTCTGGCGGAGGCGCTGGGTGTTCCATTTAAGTTACTGACGCTGCCCATTCCGAAAATTGAAGAGTGGGCATGGAATGACGTTGTTGAGTCGCTGGGATGGGGAAAATCGAACGCCCTGTGCGTCAGAGTAGTGCGCCCGGTGCTGGAGTGTTCCACTTCACATATCACGCTTACCGACAACCATATATTAGGCAATATGACGCGAAATTTGTCTTCCCGGGAGTGGGTCCATAACACAGGAATGGGATTTATGATCCGCCTCGACGCCGTCAGATTCCCTCTCCTGAAGCTAAAAAGAAATGAGCTGTCCCGTGCAGCGCGCTGGGTTATCTGGCAGGGCATGAAGCAGGCCAATATCAGCATGATCCATTTTTCTGCCAACGGAGATTGCCTGGACGGGGTCCAGACATTCGAATGGTGATGATATTGCCCCGAACGCCGGGGCAATATGTTTACCGATCATCAAAGACTCGCCCCACTCAGCATCCCGGCTTGCAACTGGCTTGCGCCAGTGCCGCAAAAACCGGGGCCGCCGGGCGTCCCCTCAGAGGAAACGGGCTTCGCCCGCCACTTCTTTCTGGCGTATCCCTTAATGTTTCCGGTTGCATCACGGTTTGCCTTTGCCGTGAAAGACACTGGCCTGGCCCGTGCGCCCTGCAAGGGTGCGGCTGAAGCCTGATGCCTGCACCCGTTCGCACGCCTTCCCGCTGGTCAGTCGCTTGCGCTGCGGCTTAGTCATCCCCCTTGCAGTGCGCACTTATGGTCCAGTCCGGTCATTTCATCACGGCAACGGCCTCCCGCGATGGTGAATCACCATCAAAAGGACTACGCCAGAAGAAAGTCACTTTACAGACCCTGAGGAGAATTATTATGACCCGCTTATCATCCGTTTTTCGTTCTGCCAACGTCATCCGTAAAGAGCGCGCGCTGACTAATGATGAACTCATGCGCTTCGTCCCGAGCGTATTTTCTGAGGAAAAGCATGAATCTCGCAGCGCGCGTTACACCTACATCCCGACTATCACCCTGCTGGATAATCTGCGCAAAGAGGGGTTCCAGCCATTCTTTGCCTGCCAGACGCGCACGCGTGATGTCGGCAAGCGTGAGCATACCAAACACATGCTGCGCCTGCGCCGTGAAGGGGAAATTGCAGGTGAAGAAGTGCCGGAAATTATACTGCTCAACAGCCACGACGGCAGCAGCAGCTACCAGATGATCCCCGGCATGTTCCGGTTCGTCTGCATGAACGGTATGGTCTGCGGAAAGACGTTCGGAGAAATCCGCGTTCCGCACAAAGGTGACGTAGTCGGACAGGTTATCGAGGGGGCATATGAGGTTCTGGAAATTTTCGGCGGCGTGAAGGGATCGCGCGATGAGATGAAAGAAACCACTCTCAGCAAAGACGAACAGCGCATTTTTGCCGAGATTGCGCTTAACTGGAAATATGACGACAAAGGCGAAGGAAAACACATTCCGCTGACGCCTGACGATGTGTTACAAACCCGCCGTACTGAGGATAAACATGATGACCTCTGGACAACCTATCAGCGCGTTCAGGAGAACATGACAAAGGGAGGCGTATGGGGGAAAAATGCAAAAGGAAAATTTCAGCGCACCCGCCCTGTAAATGGCATTGATGGCGATGTGAAACTGAACCGCGCGCTCTGGGAGATGGCCGAGAAAATGAAAGAACTTAAATCCTGAGATGAGAGGGCAGGGGGCCGCCTCTGCCACTCTTCTCGCCCCGATCATTTTTCGCCGGTATTGACCGGCTCTAAATGATTCCCCCGCCCGCCGAAAGAAAATCGCCACTGCGTGACGCTTTTCTTTCACCCGTCCGCCCCCAGGGGCTCCCCTGTTTACCAAGGAACGTGGAAATTACGGTGCTGTTTTTCCTGACGGTGTCGCGGTAACTTTATTATTTCTTGTTGTGCGTGATGTCGATTTCTTAACTGAATTCAAAATTTCCCGAATCGCTTTAATGCTTACCGGGATACCTGCCGAACTCAGCGCACTCCGGATATCCTCTACGCTGTAACCTTTGCTGTTTGCCAACTCAATTATTTTTTCTTTGAGCTGCTCAAGAACATCTGTTTTTGTCAGTCGCGTTGACGTCAAATCCGGAAGTTCATCCAGTGATGATTTTGCCAGTTCCACATCTTCAGTGCTGTACCACTTCTTCTCCACCATACGTCAATTTTCCTTTCATTATTGGGTCCATGTCTTCTCATGAGTATATCTGCGCACGAAACACAGTACCAGACCCCGGACTTTCTGGCGTATGCCAGTGACGGCGAAGCCGAAATCACATATACTTCCGATCAGGAATCGAAATCTGATATGAAACGCGGGACAGGGTATGTTTTGTAGCACCGCCTGCACGCAGTCGGTCCCACAAAACGCCCTGGTCAGGACTCCGTCCCGACACCCTGATTACCGTGCCCGCCTGACAGGCCGTGCAGGATTAACGATGAGCAAGAGTGAAAAACGGCAGAGAACGGCATTGTTGGGCAGCGTTCGTTGTTACCCGGAAGAGAAAGCCAAAATACAAGAAAGTGCAAAAGCGGCAGGTATTTCTACGGGAGAATTTCTCCGGCGTTCAGCCCTTGGTCGTCGTATTGTGGCCAAAGGTGACACCAGACAGATGAATGAGATCCTGAAGCTGGGTGGCCTGCAAAAGCATCTTTACAGCGAGATGCAAAAGCAGGGGATGATGACCGCAGAACTGAGTAAACAGTTTGCTGATACGCTGGCAGCGCTTCAGAAAACACTAATGAAATTTCGGGCAGAGAGCCTGAACAACACTGAGGATTAACATGCTCGCAGTCGTGGCCGAAAGGCGTCGTGATGGTAAGTCCAGCTTCGTGCAACTCGTCTCCTACACCATCCTGCGTAATGATGTTGAGATGAGCGAAACGCTGTCGCCAGAGCGTCCTTTTGTTCGCAAATCACGATCAGAAGATAAAATCTTCAATGACCTGGTTGGATACGCGACACGTAACGCGCTGCCAGATTCACAGGATGTTATCGCAACGTTCCCGGACGGACGTCAGCAGGTGCGTTGCGATAAAGTCATCTGTGAGACCAACTGCTTTTCTCTTGCCACCGCCTCTACCGAAATGGACATGGTGGCCGTGCAAAACACCCGCTGCAATGACCCGGTCTACCATGCCATTCTGTCATGGCCTGAATCCGAAAGGCCTACGCCCGATCAGATTTTTGACTCAGCCAGACACTGCCTTAAGCGCCTGGGTATGGAAGGACATCAGTATGTGTTCGCTATCCACGACGACACTGATAATCTGCACTGCCACCTGACCGTTAACCGTATTAATCCGGTAAGCTATAAGGCGGCATCACTGTACAACGATCACTTCACACTTGATCGTACCTGCCGCGAACTGGAGCTCAGGAACGGCTGGAAGCATGACAATGGTCCTTACATGGTCAACGACGAAGGGGCTATTGTTCGCAACCGTCGATTCTATAAATCAGCGCCGTCAGCTGCACGCCAGCTTGAACATTTTAGTGACAAAGAGAGCCTGTTTTCGTATGCCGTAGAGCACTGCAGGGAGAAGATAGATACCTTGTTTATGCAGGGGAACTATGGCTGGGATGAGGTGCATGACGTACTGGTTTCAGCAGGGCTTGAGCTGAAACAGAAAGGTGAAGGTCTTGCAATTTATGATGTTGGTGATGCCGGGCAACGGCCAATTAAAGCCAGCGATCTTCATCCTGAATTGACCCTGGCCTGCCAGCAAGAGCTGATTGGTGCTTTTAACCCGGCTACCATCCATCGGGAAACGAATGCTGCCGGCAACCAGGTTCTGCTCAGCACTGTCGATATTCATTCACAATATGATGACCTGCTCCACAGGCGAGATAAAGACGCGCGTTACGAACGTCGTGTTCAGCGCGCCGTTGCCCGTCAGGATCTGATTGCAGACTACAAAGCGTATAAAGCTGCCTTTGTCCGGCCAGGGATTTCCGCTGACGTTACGCGCGGCCGGTTCCGTGAACTGGCGGCCCGTTATCGCATATGTAAAAATAATGTCCGTATGACCGAACGTGATCCGCTGCTGCGTAAGTTGATGTTCCGCGCGCTGGAAGTGGAGAAGATGAAGGACTCCGCGGCACTTCGCCTGCAGCTGCGTGACGAAAGGAAGGCCCTGAAAGAAAGACCTGATTCCCGCCCATTGTCGTACAGGGCGTGGGTAGAAGTGCAGGCGACACAGCACAATGCGGCGGCTATCTCGCAGCTGCGTGGCTGGGCTTATCGCGAAAAACGCAGGAACCGTACGGCGGCTATTTCAGGCAATATCATCCTGCATTCTGTTGCAGATGATATCCGTCCTTCGCAGATCCGTGGTTATGATACGCAGGTGAAGCGCGACGGTGCTGTGGTGTATTCGTCAGGAGGAAAACCAGTACTGCTTGATCGTGGGTTGTATGTCGAGGTTGCCGAGGCTCCGGCTGAGAGAGGGAAGAATCTGGCGATGGCGTTGCACATCACCGGGGAAAAGAGCGGGGAGACAGTTGAGGTCAGGGGCGACAAAGCCTTTGTGCAGGGGACTATTAATTACATCCCGCACTTTAATGCGTCGTCGGGTAAAACTGTACCTTTAACGCATCCAGCTCAGCGCGAGCAAGCGGGTTATACGAAGAATATGCAGAGTGAGCAGGATGCTACGAGGTCGGCCAACAGTTTGCGGCCGCATCAACCGCCAAAACCACGTTAAGCCAGTACGCCAGCGAGGAAAATTATCATAGATGAAAATATGATAAGTTGCCGACTTACTGGCCTTCTTGTTGTGGCGATCGTTCCAGTAATGCACATCAAAATGAAATACCCTGATGGTTAGTACGTCGGTATGGCTCTAAAATTTCGAAAAAAAACCGCCATGATGAAGGCGGTTTCGTCTTTATGATAGACAGAACAACTCAGCTTCCTTCCTGCCAGAGCCGTTCGAACTCCTGCTGATAAGCGCTGGCAGTCAAAGGCTCATTCCAGATGACGATCGTATTTTCGGCGTTGCGCTTAATCGCGCTGGACGTGTAATTGAACGAACCGGTCTGCGTGGTGATACCGTCAATTACCATGAATTTGTTGTGCTGGGTGGCATATCTGCCGTTCAGCCGGACATCGATGCCTTTATGCTGCATCCAGGTAACGGCTGAGTACTGGCCGCCATTATCTTTGGCGTCTGCCACGACACGCACACGGATCCCTCTCTTGCTGGCATTATCCAGGGCTATGGCAATCTGTTTACTGGTAAAGCTGTATGCGGCCACGTCGATGCTTGCCCTGGCGCTGTTTATGGCCCTCATGACATTGTCCACGGCACTTTCTCCCGGGGAGAATCCTGCGGTGATGCGAAATTCAGATGCGGTCGATGACAGAGGAAGAAGCAAAGTCGTCAGTAAAAGCGTCAGGACTGTAGTTCTGATACCAGTCGTCATAAAGGTTGTTCTCAGTGTTGTGAGTGGGTTCATTCGAAACGGGCGCCGGCTGGAAGTGGGGTTGTGCCGGTGGTGATACGTTGATGGTGCCAAATTCAGCATTATTCTGGTGCGCTTCCTCGATGCGTTTTTTGGATATGCGGATATTTTCGCGATCCCTGAGCCAACGGTACTTCCCTTTGCTCTTATTGAGCGCGGCCACTGCAGTTTCGAACAGCAGAATGCCGCGCTCCTCATCGCTGTAAGCCACATCGTCACGGCTGTCCAGGTCGCCAGCAAGTATGGTGATGGCCAGAAGTGCAGGATCTTCAATTCGGGCATGAAGGTGGCCGTGATACTCTTCCGGCCTGGTTGAGTGGCAGATGTCCAGAATCTGGCTGACCCGCTCCTGGGATACTGGGCGGCGGCGTGCGGCTGCCGGTACTTCACGACAAAGATCATTGAAATCCGGGCGGCGTATGGGGACGTAACGGTTAATCTTGACGTCCAGCTTCGAAATTTTCTCACTATCCGGAATATAGATGGAGTTGCTGCGGACCTGCTGATCTTCAAACACGATGATGCCCTCACCTTCTTTCAGTGACTTGAGCTCATCCAGCTGGATGTTATCCTTATCGCGGAACTCCACGCGGTCAACATCCTGATAGCTTCCCATATTGGTTCGTTCCATGGTGCGCTGCTCAGCATACTGACCCGTACCACCGACCGCGCGGATCATCTTCAGGGTGTCTTCTGTATCCTCCGTTTTCATGAACTGCTTGGTACCGAGGTTGGCGTTCACGGAATGCACTTCTTTCCCATGTTTCAGCATGGCCTGCAGGTCCTGGCCAAGGATAACCAGCATGTAACGCAGGCTTCGCATCTGGGCGGCCAGTTTCTCCAGACCAGGTGCGAAGTAGTAACCCACTTCGTCACAAAGGAGCATGAAAGGGAACTTGCTGGCGAACTTCTTCACGGTCAGCGTGTGTTCCGGCGAGCCCTCAATCTTGTTCCCCAGGTCTTTGGCAATGTTCATCCTGATGTCAGATATATAGAGTTTACCCAGTGTGGCTGCTTCGTTATCGGAAAGCTCAAGCGCCGGTATGAGCACAACCAGCGTGCGATCGTTATGCAGGATGTCCTGCATATCGATGTCTCCGCCATTTTTAGGGAAAATATGGCCATAGGTATCATTGAACATGCTGAGCATGCGGGTGAACTGCTGGATGAGGTAGCCGTGCTGGTCCAGGGCGCCCTGAGACCATTCACCTGGACGGTTGATCAGGTTCATATCGAAGCCGGCGAGGTTGGCCAGATAGTTCTCCATCGGCTTATAGCCTTCTTCGTGCCAGCCCTGTTCCAGCGCCTCACGATACAGACCCACAAATTTAACCAGCGGGAGATAAGACTGAATGACGTCCTGCGTCAGCGGCATATTGTCCCTGGCCCGCTTGTAACAGAGCGCGTAAATCAATGCGCTATTCATGGCGCGCGCTTTGTCTTTCCACCCTTCGTCGCTGCCATTGCCGGCGGGTTGCATAGACTCCATCAGTTGAGTGATGAAGGTCGGACTTCCATAAGCAAAAGGGCTTGTACTGTTCGACTGCGGTCGGGATTTATCACCGAGTAACAACTTTTTGAAGCGATCGTCATTACCGGTGATGAAGTTCAGAACGTGCCAGTCATCTTCCTGACCGAAGCGTCTGGCCATCGACCATGTGGCGACGGCGAGGTCTATCTGTGCCTTACCGTCAGAGATACAGCAGCCGCGTGCCCAGCACAGGGAATTGAGGTACATGCTGTAGAGCGTTTCCGTTTTCCCACCGCCGGTAGTGGCCATAATTTGCATATGGCGCAGGGCGTCAGAGGTTTGCAGCCACAGCTCCCTCCCTCTGTCCTGCCTGCGTGCTGTTCCCAGGCACAGTGTGCCTTCTGATTTTCCCCGAACAATTTTGGGGAGGTTCAGGTTGAGCAGTGGAATGTTCCAGCTGAGCTCGCGCTCCGTTGAAAGGTCCAGTCCTCCAACATCCATCGGTATCCGCAACGGTAAGCGAAAGCGCTGATCGCTAAATGCGACCAGCAGGATAGTACAGAGTGGCAGGGATAGCAGAAGTGTGACAGGCCAAATGGCACCGGCCAGAAGAGAAAACACCAGTAGTAGTTGTACGGTAGCTGGCGCCAGGATTATGCGCTCAGCCTGCTGGCCATGGACCAGCCGGCTTATTCGCCAGCTGTCTACAGGACCGTGTCGTCCTTTCACATCCATGAAGACCTCCTTACTGGCGGATATTGAGGAATGACTTCAGCGCTGAATCGCTGGTCATGGCCTGCAGTGGGATCATTCGGCCGTCATCACTAATGACCGTCGGTGTACCCGGCATGCGATACAGCTCAAATGCCAGGTCGTTGCGCGCCAGGGCCAGTTTGCCGGCATCGCAAGCAGCCGGGGCAACGTCAGCTTTGGCTTTGTCGGTCAGGTTGAGCATGCCGGCACTGGTGTCATTCAGGGTCTTCCACATCTCCGCTCGTTTCTCTGGAGCAGCGCAGAGCAGGGGGACCATCTCGTCCGCAGTGCGGGTTTTGCCAATCAACGTCACCGGAAAAATTTCCACGTTGTAGTCTTCCGCCAGGGCCTGAACGGTCGGTTCAAAGATGCGGCAGTTCGGGCACTCCGGATCGAGGAACATATACAGCGAACGCTCATGGCCAGAAGACAGGCGAATAGTGAACTCCTGCTTTGCCGCACCGTTCTTCAGTCGTTCAGCGAGCAGGGCCCGGGCTTCTGCTGCCGCTTCCGGAGAGAGGGATTGAGCGCCCTGTACCTGTGCTCCCTGAGTTTGGGGGACTGGAATTGTTGGTGTAACTGCGGTTACAGCGGAAGGAGCTGACTGAACCGGCGATACCACAGGAACGGAAATGGTCTGAGTAGCACTGTCTGGTGCTTTGACCACTCCATGAGGTAATAACACTGCCATCATGGCTACCAGCAGAGAAAGACACGTTCCTGCGAGCACGTAGGTCTTCCACTTTGTGGTGGCTTTCTGTGGCTGACTGGCGGTTATGGCCATACGCGTGAGCACATCCGCTGTGGTGTTCATAATCAGGCTGGCGAGCTCAGGGTCTTCCGTTGAATAAAGACGGGCGAACCCATTATTGCTTTGGCGCATCCAGATAACATAGTTTCCGGCATCCTGTTCCAGGGTGAGCTGATAACGCTCAGCAGTTGGCTTGTTCAGACAGAAAATGCTGCGATCGTTTAAAAGGACTTGCAGGTGCTGGTCGTGAATATTGGTGCTGATATTGAAAATGGTTTGCTCTGACATGGGATTATCTCATTTTTGGGCGAAAGGAATGGGTGTGGCGATGTGCGTGAGGTTCTTCGGTGTGGCCAGCTGTTGGGCCAGCATCTTCATCGTCATCCTCAATGTCGTCGTCCTCTTCAACAGGAGGGCGGGCCGTTCCGGGTGTATCGTCAACAACTGCCCCGATATTTCGCAGATCGTCTTCCAGACCATTCAGTGCGAGGCTCATGATGGGATGGCTCAGGCGAACCCTGTAGCGAGCTGCCAGTGTTTCCCAGTGGGCCTGGCTGACGACGCCAGCTGCTTCAACAAAAGGCCAGGGGCGACCTGTAGACGCCAGGGTATACCAGAGGGGGCGGTCGAGTCCTTTGAGCCAGCGGAAGCGGCGGATGGGCAAGTGCAGATCGTTGTCATGCAGGGCCGAGATGGCCGTACGTACGCAGCCGTACTGCCTGATGAAGTTCCGGGCCTGTTCTGTGGCGATAACTTTTTTGAATGCGCAGTTGGCCAACGCCAGATTGGGGTAGCCAATTTTGTTCCGGTACCTGCGGTCAGTTTTCAACGTGGAACGGTTGAGCACATCTAGCAGTGCTTCAGCCTCCTTACGCTTGTCCATGAAGTGCTGCAGGCCAAAGATGGCGAACATGGCCCTTTCATGGTCATTAAAAGAGTTGAAGAGTGGCGCTACGTCGCCACTGGTGGCGACTTTGGGCAAGGGGGTCCCCAGCTGGGCAATGAAAAGTTTCTGAGCCACCTCCCGGCGTAATCGCTGATTGACGACCAGTTTGTGCTCGATGGCGAACTCATCCGGCGTCTGCGCGCTCCGATGTTCCTCAGGGTCAACGTTTAGCAGCTGCTGCTTTTTATCGCCGTAGGTCAGTGCCGGAATAATTGACGGTGAGAAAGCAGACATAATGCGGGGCAGCGTATGGATAGATAAATCACGCCGGGTGCGACTTACCTGGTGCCGGCGAACGGCGGTAACCCCGGTAATGATGAGGGGGACAAGCGCAATCATCAGAATGCCGGCAGTGGCGTCCATTACTGCAAAGAACTCACTCCATGTAACGTCCGGGGCGTTGTTATGTGTTCTGGCCAGAAGGTTAATACGCCAGGCAGCAAATTCATGTGTATGAGGGAAATCTGCGATACGCCATAGCCAGTAAAGCACGGTGGAACAGGTCTCGACGGTAATCTGTCGGAAAAAAAGGGCTGCGATAATCAGCGTGATAAAGCCGCCGACCACAGCCATTGACCAGTCATGAGACCGGACGTCATTGCGTGGTGTTTGCGCCATAGGAGGGCCTTTAATAGTACGAATGCAAAAGAAAAGGCACTCTGAAAAGAGTGCCTCTAATGAAGGGGGGCGACTGCTTAAGAATTACTTCGGAGGTAGAACCAGGTTAATGCCGTTTTTCTCTGCGATCCTTTGTGCCTGATGCTCCACGTAACCAGGAACATTATTATCATAAGTCCAGTTTTGATTTCGCATGGTATGTATTTTTTCATACAGCATTGCAGATTTATTAGATACCAGTGATATATAGGGGAAATCAGGATTTCCAGTGTATATACGTAAAGTGTTCCCCTCTATTTCAACTGATTTCCAGTCATACATGCCAAAGCCCATTGCTCTAATATCTTTCGGGTAAATGAAACTTGTGAAACTGGTTCCGGTGTGTGCTATGAAAATCATTGTGCCTTTTTTTGTGTCTAAGGCGAAATAATGAGTTCCTAATTTAGAGCGTACAATGTTTGATTCTGATGGGGCTGAGAATTCCATTTCTCTAAAATAACTGGTAAAGGCAGATATGTTTTTCCTGGCTTTGATTGCCCAAGCCACAAACCATATTATATTTAGTATTAATAAAGGCGTAAAAACTGCTATGAATGCTTCATCTGGATGGCGAAAGTAGTTGCTAAAAAGAAACCCAGAGCGATATGGGTTATAGGCGATTGATGGGTAATTTCCGAAAAATAATGATGCAATACCAAATGAGCCAAACCATAAGGATACTGGTATTATTGCAAATATGTTGCTTAACAGTAAAAATCTGGCAATTTTAACTGTTAAAGGAGGCGATAATGAATCTATGTGTTTAATTGCCATATTATCTTCCTGATATTTATCTGAGCCTTTTGCTGGCCAGATTGTAAACCTCACTGTGCTCCCGCTTGCCTACGGCGACCACAGCTATGATTAATTCATTGTCAATAACCTGATAGACCAGTCTAAAGCCCGATGACCTCAATTTAATTTTATAGCATCCAGGCATGCCCCGAAGTTTAGCAGAGGGGATATGAGGATTTTCTGCACACTTTTTCAATTTCTTTGCAAATTGCTGTTGAACAAACTTATCGAGGACATTCCATTCCTTGAGAGCGTCAGTTCTGAACTTCACCCGATAGGTCATAGGCAACTATCCAGATCCACATCATGCAATGCCTGCTTGCTGCGTAGGGTAACCAGTTTAGCGAGCTCCTCATCATCTATGTATTCGAGCATCTGCTCATAGAGTTCAGCTGGCACACAGTAAAAAGCAGGTTGGTTATGATTCAAAATAGCCACGGGAGAACCGGCACCTGCATTGACAGTGGCCATAGGGTTTTTCTTCAGCTCACTGATGCTGGCTGTTGTATCGCTGTGAATGATGTTTGGCATGACTTCTCCATTGGTGAGACTGATTTATAGGTCATATTATAACATAAAATGACCTATTTTTAAGTCTTTTATGAGTGCTATTTCACACTATTTGAATCCGTCAGCATCTCCTGGTTTGGCCGCATCGACTCTCTTCAGCCCTGGGGCATGGCCCGCCTTACTCCCAAATCCGGCAAACATGCTGCGAGCAGACTCAACCGCTCCTTTCATCATCTGTGCCGCCTCCCGCCCTCCCAACCATGCAATGACGTAATCGGGAAGGTAAACCTGAAGACTGAATGCAGATGACACCAGAGTGGTGCAAGTACGAGCATAAATCATCAGAATGCCAATAATGCTGGCAAGACCGGTCGTTGAATCAGCCTGAACATTCGCCAGCGCTGGTGTGATGAGCATGTTCAGCAGTGTTCCAATAGCAACCACTACCAAACTGGCAAAGAAGAAGCCAAACACCATCAGTGAGGGTCTAATAGCTGCATCAATCAAGAAAATGTAGCCATAATTTGCCCTGCTACCTTTATCTTCTTCTGTGCCAATATGTGTCGCCGCCCATAATGAGCCAGCGGTTGTTCCAATTAATACACTACCTAACCAAGATGTACAGGCTGTTATCCAATAAATCAAAGGTATAAATGGTAGGAAAATTGATAGTGAAAAGCCGACGCTCAACAATATGAATAGAATGAAATAAACGACGGGAGAAATAGAACTCATGACGCTTTTTGCTATGTATCCAGCTCCCGATACAGTATTTATGACCTTAGTTAATCCATTTCCATCCGCCGCAGCCCAGTCAACAAATGCTTTTGCTGCGGTGAATGCGGTGAATGTTGCCTGAGCGCCAACTAAAGTATAGTCACCAATAGCTTTCATTTTAAGCAGCGGATTAACCTGTTGTGATGCGTCATTGCCATCTCCCATCACATTCTCAATAATTTTAGTTGTTAAGATTTGTCCATTAAACATGACTTTTTTAATGGCGTCGTTTGCATTTTGCACATCATCTATATTCTCATTGCCTGCTGCATTTGCAGATCCTAGTGGGGGGGTATATGTTGAGTTCTTACGCTGTGCTAACAATGCTGTCTGTATTTCTTCCCTAAGTTGTCCAACTCCAACTTCGCCAATGTTAGACGGCCCGGTAACTATAGGGCTTTTATTTGCAATGCTATTCACCTTTTGATTTGCTGTAGCGAATGACTGGTACCAGGCTCCCAGGGAGATCCAGCCGCTTTGCTTCAGGTAATTCGAAAGCTCACTACGGATAGTTCCTTCGTTGTTCACACTTGAGGTAGCAGCTGTAATAGTCTCCTCATACAGGCGTGCTGCCTGCTGAATCTCCCCTTCAGCATCCGGAAGACGACCTTGCCCTCCGTTCTGATAGTTACGCCAGGCGCTCACAAATTTTTCAGCACTCTGTGACAAAGTACTGTTCATCGCGGTGAAGGCACTCATCTGAGCATTTTCTAGCGGACCGGAATTTATTGGGACGCTAAAGGAGAACCACGAACCACTATCAGTTGTTTCCGGCAATTTAGCACTGCCGCAGAGCGCACTGCCGTTCGAAATGCGTATCTCACGACCGTCAGAGGACCGCTGTTCAGACATTGGCGGTGTGTTGCTGCTACCGGACTGGTGCATTTCTGCCTGTTCGGTATTCATCGCCGCCTTGCACAGGTACATGTCGAAGATGCCACGTGCCGCTGTGATGGTTTCGCCAGCAACGGGCCGCATAATCATGGACTGACCGTCCATAATGGCGTCTGCCGCTTTATCGGTAAGCAGATTGGCGCTCCCCACACCCATGATCGATGCCATCCATAAGAACACGAGGTTCGAAATGGACCAGCCAGAGGGGGTGGGTACCAGTGCCATAAATCCCGCCAGCGATGAGACGGGTGCCATCATGGTGTTACCACGACCAAACACTTTACCGCGGTTTCCGGTCAGTACTGTGGCGCGCAGGGTTACCCCCATAAACCAGATGAACGCCAGACCCGCGATAATAGCGTTGAACACGCCATACAGCTGGCCGATGAAGCTGACGTTCTGAGGTTGCAGCGGGTTATTCACCACATCGCCATAAACCATGATAAGCAGCTGGCGAGAGAGGTCGGTTGACCGTGTGGCCGCACCGCTAATCGTGTCGTAGTTGATATTGTCTGCAAATGCCGGCAACGACAGACCGACCACCGCGAAGGCGGACAGTAACAGTAGCAGTCTTTTCATATTGGTTTCCGTAACGAACAGAATGCACATCCGAAGGATGGCAGAGGGAAAAGGTCAGAACGGGGCACGCCAGCTAAAGAGTTCTTCAAGCCAGGTGCCGGTTGACCGCCACTGAGTAAACGATCCCAGTTCCTGGCTGAGAAGTTGCCAGAGGTGAAACTGGTTTTTCATGGCGCACACAAACAGCATGCTGGCGAAGGCGGAAACCATGAATATCAGGCTGAACATACGCATCAGCAGCACCCCTGAATCCGGAGGGGCTGCAAGCAGAGTTCCCACTGGTAGCAAAATGACGATGCTTACGGCCACGACGAACATGGACAGCCAGATCCGTTTAGCCAGAAGGAAACGGCGCATTAGTGCTTCCCGGCTGTGGCCACTGACGGCCACGGCTTCATCAAAAGTGAGAATTTCTTTTTCTCTCATTGCAGCTTCAGGCCACATACGGCGGAACCGTTCCGCATTTTTCTCAGCCGCATACCGTGCGGCATTTACCATGCGACCGGCCTCCCAGAGCGGAAGGATCAAATTGGCGGCAAACCAGGTTTTTTTTCCTATTTTCTTCATTGGCGTGTAGCTCCGGCTGCGGCCTGCTGCAGTTTCTGTGCAAGGCGAGGTTCGTAGTACTGGACTCCCTCAAGACTCAGCTGCTGGCCAGAGATAATGGCGTTCTCCTGCAGCTGCTGTTTGATGCCTAAAAGTAGGGCGTTCTGAAGACTCTGGATTCGGATGGATTCACGCAAGAGGTTGTCGCCATCCATATCCTGCAGGTCGGTCTGGTAATCGGTATTGGCGTATCGGCGATTGACTTCGAAGGATTCAAATTCACGTAATGACATCATGCCAGTGCGTTTTGCTTCGGCTGAGGCATTCTCATCAAACCAGGCCCTGCTCGATGGCGTCTGGAGTGTTTCGGCCAGAACGTCTTTCGTGGCTTCATTAGGCTGGCTGGCAGCGACCATCGCCAGTTGAGGTTGCTCAGCGGCGCTTTGTATGGCGTCATGCTCTGTCATCATCCCGATGTACTGACGACCACTGTCGGTTTTCACTTCACCCTTTTTCAGCGCCCGGCCGGGGCTGCGGCGGACCGAGTTCTTTAGGTACATCATCGCCGCATCGGTCTGATCCTGGGTGAATGTCAATTCAGGAGCTTTGTCTTCAGGCCCGGCGCCAGCCAGTAGCGAACGGACTTCTTTATCTCCGCCCGGTAACGCCGATTCTCCGCTGCAGAGGTCACCCCAGGCACCCGCATCTTCCCTGGTGCAGTAGTTTCGGTGGATTTCTGCTGTGGCAAACAGCCCTTTTTCAGGCACATCTGGTTTGGATGACAGAGCCTTTTTGATAGCGCTGTTTCGTACACCGCCACCGCTGGAAAGCGTTGACTGTTTTGCAGCCGACTGACGGGCTACCTGTGAGGCCTGCCCGGAGGCAGACTCACTACAGATGCTGTCCGGCACGGTGTAGCTGCGCCTGGCCTGCTCCAGGTTTTGCACCTGCTGCGCATAGGTGGCGTATTGCTGCATGTTCTCCGTTGATTGTTGGATCATGGTCGCTATCTTGTCGTTTCCGGAGCTGATAGCACCGCCAATTTGCTGGTTCGTGGAGAGAATTGTACCCAGTGTACCGTTGGCCGCACTCAGTTGCGGAACTACTTCAGTGGTGATTGGGATGCTGCTCATCACTTCCACCGGATAAGCCATCGTCTGTGTAGCAGACAGCAGCAGGCCGCCGATGGTGACGGCCAGGAGTCGTTTCTTCATGGGGTTGCCTTAATCAGATTTGCAGGCCACGTGCGGCAATCAGCTCGCTGGCCAGTCGGTTAATTACGTTGCCGTGATCGGTTTCACGTGCTTGTTTCTGGCGCAGGTTAATGAGGTTTTCGGCGCTGCCGGTCGGAAAGGCTTCGGCCAGGATAGCCCTGGCCTTACGACCGTCGAGCAGGTCATACAGCTGGTCGCGTAATGCGGCATCTTTCGGGGTTGAGTTAAGCGCCCATAGCTCCTTAGGGCCGAGAGTGTTTTTAAGGATTTGCACTACTCTGCCGGTTTTCAGGCGGAAGCACGCCAGAAAGTGGGTACCGCTGCCGTCAGGGGAGGCACCGGAACCAATATGGCGGAACGCCTGTGCGGTGTGTACCGGCACGCCAAAATGTTCGGTCAACAATGGCAGGTCCTCCTGGCTGACCTGCATCAGATAGAGGCTGTTCGCTGACTTCAGGATTTCAGGCGGAAAGTGGTTCAGATACTGGGAGCTCAGCACGGTACGGATGAAGAACTTGCGGTTCTCCAGATCCTTGGTGACCAGTTTATTCATAATAAATGGGATGCCTTTGGCATTATGAAGCTCATCGTAAATCTTGGTTTTCACCTCCTGAGCCAGTTGGGTCAGTCGTTCGTGATGATACGACTGGTACATTTCCGGTAATTCGGACATCAGCTCATTGCGGTATTGCGGCAGCTCAAAGTGCCCGGCGGCCAGTTGGCCAGCATAGAGATACATTAGTCCGGTTTTTAGATAACCAGCAGGGGTTTTACCGCCAACTACGTTGTTCAGGTCTATAGCTATCACTCGTGTATCAGAGTTGAGCTCAAATACAGTGCGGCCAGAAAGCATTTTGTAGGAACGTAAGGCATCTGACAGGCAGCGACTGATATAAGAAAGCAATGTTTCACCGCTCCCCTGACGGGTGATGTCGCCGTATTGGCTGCGAACGTCCTCATCATTGAGGTACACCTGGAGATCGCTCAGCTCCGGCATGGCCTGATAATGTGCTCGCGTTGCAGCTGCCAGTTCCCCGCGTGAGAAGAGCAAATCTCTGACTTCATACCACGTGGCTTTTGACCACCAGTTGCTGTCGTACTCATGATGAATGCCGGTTTTTTCAAGTGCCTCATCGACCAGGGGCTCCAGCGTCTTTGCGTATCGAACGGGGGTCAGGCTGGCATTGGTTTCATAGGCTGTGTCGATAACCCGGCTGAGGATCTGCCGGCAGTCCTGGGAGTTCGGCGGCGCACCGGTTTCCGGGTTCACGCACAGCGTTTCGCAGATGTTGAGCAGATATTCTTTTTCCGGCGTCAGCGGGTATTTCATCCCAATCTGGACGTCAAACGGGTTCTTACAGTGCTTACGACTGTTTTCCAGAACCATGCCAACTACTTCGTTTTGACGGGATTTGGGTAGCGCATCCCGAATGAGCTTTATCAATCCCTGGGACGAAAATCCCTTATCAACGTAGGACAGAAACGGCAGGTTGCTCTGGCCTGAAAATATGATGGCTTCACTGAGGGCCCCCAGGGCCACGGATTTACCCGTGCCAGGTTCACCGGCGACTATCTCCGTGAATTTTGTCTGAAGGTTACTGGCCAGTTTCACCGGGAAAGGTTTGCCGTCCGGAGTGGAAAATACAATGCTGGCATCGTCTGCCCAGGGTGTGGCCGGGCGCTGAAGGGGAAGTAAAGCAAGCGCTGCTGAGAGAGGTGGATACATCAGCGATGGAATGCTAAGCGCGTTCGCCCCGACCAGGGTTGATGCCCAGGCGCGCGCCGGATCACCAAAGGTCCCCGTTACTTCACAGACGCCCCAGGACTGAAGCCCCTTTTGAAGCAACGTCCGATTACGCTTCGCGGTTTCTTTATCCCGGGCCCAGGTGCTGGCGCAGATGGTCATTACGCAGACCGGCTCGCTCTTATCCACCTCTTCCAGCCACTGAACGGAATCATAAACCGGGCGCAGTGGAGGCAGCAGGCCAGCCAGGCCCAGGATGGTTTTCTTACCGCCGAGTGCCTTCATGCCGCCAGGCATCAGGTCCATACGGATACGCCAGGGCAGGTGACGGTTGATTTTGTCAAACAGCTGACTGAACGTTTCCGGTTGCTGAGGCCCCAGCGAAATCGCCAGCGTGGTGTGCCAGTGATCATCAACATGAATGAAGCTGCCATCGATGACAGGTTCACTGTTGAATAACTGATAATGCAGATGAGGCGCGAGGAGCACCGAATGGTCGTTACCTTTCGGCCTGCCATGTGGCCACTTTACATCCCCGGGCAGAAACGGTCGCCAGGTGTCTGAGGTACTTTCGCGTTCGACCTGTTCACGTAACGAAAAACCAAATTCATGGCCATTCATCAGCCGAATACGAGTGCCAAAGTCCCCTTTACCAAACTGGTTTTCCAGCATAGTGATGAAAGTGTCGTGGCGAATTTTTAGTCCTTCCAGTGCCTGAAATGCAGGGTTCTGGCCATATCGCGCACCCGGACTGTTCTTCAGCAAAGCATCACGCCGCTTTTCTTCTTCGCGAATTTCTGTAGAGGTGAGTGCGTTGCGGGCGGTATATACCACCAGGAATGCGCGTTCCCGGGCGATGAAGGGGACCATTTTCTCAATACGTTCATCCAGGATATCAGTCAGGTCAAGACCCATGCGCTTCATACCGCGGTACTGATGAGCCAGCAGCTTTTTCAGTTCAGTCCGGGCTTTGCCCGGATCGCATTCGAAGACGAAACTCAGCTTACGACCAGGTTCTTTAAACTCGCTGGTCAGCATCGTTGTCAGGCGGGCAATGTGGTTACTGAACAGTGCTTTATTCCGCCGCTCTTCTTCTGTGATGGCCGTCTCTTCATTAAAAGCACAGTAGGTCCCCTCGATTTCGAACACGCTGGCATAGTGGCCTTCCTCTGTGAGGAATATATACGGAGAGGGCATTCCCGGGCGGCGCTTACGATCGTCGTCGGTCAGGCCAATGGTGGTGCGAAGATCGCAGTAACGCGTAAAGTCTTGCCCCAGCGCATAACGCGAGGCCCAGGCAATGGCTTCCTCCACGCATTCCAGCGCGGTGACCAGTGGATTTTTCATGCGAATGTTCTCTGATAGGGCCGTCAGGACTGGCGGCAATACTGGTTGTACAGGGACGTCCATTGACCTGGTGTAAGGCTCAGGCCGAACGACCTGGCAGCGATGATGTCCGGGTTGGGAATGAGTGCAACATGGCGCAGACGCTGTTGTAGGGACTCACGCAGTGCGGGTGATGACTGCTGAAGCGCCTGTCCAAATTCGCCCGGATGGCTGGTTCCCCAGAATCGTTCCGTCTCAGCCCGGTGTGCTGTAAGCCAGTTGAGGATCATGGCCGCACCATCTTGCTGGCGTTCGTCCCCGTCGCGCCGGGCGGTAATCACCGTTCTGATCAACCGGCTGATGTCAGCAGGTGCAAGTTCAGGCAGGTAAACCATCACGCCATCGTTGGCACCCAGACGATTCAGATGGCGGCTGCACAGGCATACGCTACAGCCGACAGTAAGATTATCGTCGTGCGTGTTTTCCGGGTTGCTGTCACGAAATGCCAGCAGATTACTGGCACTGACGTGTCCGCAGTATTCGCAGGCGTTGTTGGTGAGTTTTGCCGCCCGCCGGCAAAGAGCGGGATCGTGTCCAGCCTGCTCATGCCCCCAGACTTGTTGTTCAATGTCAAAGTGCTGATAACGAATAGCTCCAGTCAGACGCAGGTGTGTGACGCCGTGACGGGACCAGCGTCGGCAGGCTTTAGCGAGAGTTTCAAACAGTTTGATCCCATCATTTTGCTCCGGCATCATTTTTTGCAGACGTTTGGTCAGAGGAGCCAGTGAGATCAGCCAGACGTTACAGTCGTAGCCGGCATCGGCAGAGACACCACAGTGATAAAACTCAGGGAGCAACGGAAGAAGCCACTGGCAAAAGGTACTGGCTTCCGGGACTTTCATGCTCAGGGATGGGAGCGTTGTATCGCTGTCGTCTGGCGGACACGGCTCCAGGTGAACGGGGAAAAGAAAACTGACTGCTTCCGGGAATCGGTTCAAGATGATCTCCTTTAAGGCAGAACCCCGGCGGCAGCGCGCCGGGGAATGAAGTTAGCCCACGTCAACCGGGTTCAAATCCAGGGTGTTGTGACCTTTCTTGATTATCTGGTCAATGACAACCAAGAAGCAGCCAGCACCGATACAGGTCAGGACCCAGCCCCAGCCAATCTGCGGGTTCTTTTTCTTGGCCACCCAAAGGACGATGCCAGTAATGACAAGTCCAATCCCACCAAACTTTGCCAGTTTCTGAAGGCTTTTCCCGGAGTTATCGGCGCCTTCGGCCACGTTGTCTAGCATCCCAAAAAAGCCGTCATCAGCATGAGCAGGCAGCGTTATGGTGCCCAGGAGGGCGACAATCGGTGCCAGAAGGCGTTGACCCAGAGAAGATGCGGCCAGCCAGAGACGTACGGAAACGTAGAGTGTGAAATTACGCATTGTTAAAACCTCTTTTGTTTATGGAGTTAATTCCAGCTCAGATGCAGTGTTCGTTGCACTGCATCAAGCAGTTGTGGATTACAGGCCAGGAGAACGCCACAGGTGAGGATCACCATGCCCGTTGAGACATCTTCGCGGGCTGTCAGTCCAGTGTGCCCATCGACCAGGGAGCGACGGATGCGAGATATGCCTATGAAGAAGAACATCACCCCGACTGCACGCAGCAGGGTGAGAACAGCATCGATGGCGAGCTTGGCCTGACCCATGGATTCCGGGGCGTAAGCGATGGCATCAAAGGAAACATCGCCAAAACTCAGGGTATGGGAGGCTTTATTCATCATCTGATGCAGGGCAATGAGAGCACCACCGAGGCATACCGATGCCAGGACTTTAATCCCGCTGACAGGTTTTCCATGGCGGGCGCGTTGGGCGGCGGAGAACAAGGTGAACATGCAGCCACCGAGCCCGAACATAAAGCCCAGAGCCAATATGAGGCGGATGCCGCTGGTCTTCAGACCGTCGGCAACCTGAACCAGGATTTGAATGGCGTCCATTAGCTCCCCTGGCGAATGACGCCTCTGTCAGTTGTGACGGTGCGTGCATTGGCATTAATGCTGCGGATGGTCATGCCGTTGATGTTATCGCCGGCCTGCACCGACCAGGTGGATCCTCCGTGGGTTATCCAGGCCATACCCGGATAAATGGTATGCACCCGCCAGCCCAGTACGCCGGTACTGTGCTGATTGCCAGTCCCTGTTCGTGCAGCTGCTGTACGGTGCGTTGATGCTGATGTCGATTTAACGGCGGTGCGTTTTACTGGTTTGCTGGCGGCTTTGGCTGAGGCGGTTGTACCGGTTCCCATTGCCCTCATTCGTGTTTCAAGCTCTGCCAGACGTCGCTCTGTATCGGTGACACGGCTATCCAGTGCACTTATCCCTTGCTGGTTTGCCTGGCTGACCTGCTGCAGAGCATGGGCATCTACTGAAGGTGCCGCTGGCTGAACAGGTTCAATGTGTTGAATTGACTCCGGCGAAGGGGCAGGCGCTGGCAGCGGTTCGGGTTCAGGTGCGGGAGCCTCTTCCTCCGCTGGCGCTGCCGCAGGTACGGCCTGATGGTCAGGAACAAACGTACGCTTAGGTGGTTCATCTGGCCAGACGGTATAGGCGAGAAGGGCAACCACTGCGCCGCCGGCAATCAGCAACGTGCTGAGGTCATACCCCATAAACTGACGTTTACTTTTAGGCTCCTCGTCTTTGGCTGGCGTCTCGGAGGCTTCCTCTTCGGGCTCCGGATGAAGTTCAGGCAACGGCGAGGCTGCGGGCTCAAGGTCCGAATCGAAATAGTTTTCTTTCATGGCGTTTCTCTTCAGGGATGTAAGGCGGGGACCATGCGGCTGGCGGGTTGCAGGCTGACAGCCGCGGGCTCATCACGGGTTTTAATCAGTTTGTCGCTTTCTTTTACAGCAGACATGAACAACACGGCGATGCTCTGGCCACGATCGACAAGAACCTGCTTCACCGGGAGTTTCTGCGCGTCCTGGCTTACCACCTGACCCGCTTGTTGGGCCGCGCCACCGAGGATGGTACCGGCCACTGCTTTACCGTCAGGCATACCCACACGCCCCTCAATGGTGTTGTAACCGTTGCTCAGGATTTGCGTATTGGCACTGGCATACAGCTGACCGCCTAATCCCAGACCGTGCGCCAGTGCCGGCAGCAGAATGCGTGTTGTATAGCGGTTGTTAACTGACGATGCGACGGAGGACTGCAGCGTATCCGGCATAGCCGCCCAGGCATCAATACGCCAGGTATTGTTGTTCCAGTCCATGTTGGTGAAATGGATAGTCACACCATCGCCGGCGAGCTGGACACCATTGGCCGTTAAGGTGGCGCCGGCATAAGGGCCTGCCGGAATGCGGGCCAGCACCTGCGAGCTGGTGTTGTCCGAATCAATCGCTGTTTCAATCAAGCCGCCCGGACGACTGCCGACAGGAATAACAATGCGGTCAGCCGCCGTGCCGCCTGAACGTGCAACGCTCTCGTTTTGGGTTGGAGGAGAGAGGCTGTCCGTCCATCCGGAGAAGGGACTCGCTACAGTTGCACCCTGTGCGCCTGCGGTCTGTGCTGCCTGACCTGGGGCTTGTCCTGTTACAAGGGCCAGTTGACCGACTGGAGCGCCGCGCTGGGCTGTGAGCTCTTTGAGCAATGCTTCCAGCGCTTTTTTGCGGTCCGGGTCAAGTGACTGTGCAGGAACATGCTGAGGCGGCGGCAATGGGTTTTCTGCCCGTGGAGGCGGTGGCGGGGCCTCCTGTGAAATTGGCGGAACCTGGCGCATGGTACCGGAACCAGCCGAGGCGATAAAACTGGTGTTATTCGCCGTCGCCTGCTTAGCACCCTCTGCGTTGTTCTCTCTGAGCAGCGTCTGGTACTGCGGACTTTCTGCAGTGGCTTTCCCTGTTCCACTGGCGGTTTTATCCACGCTGATGTGCGTCACCGCCTCAGATGGAGCATTGAGCCAGGACATCAGTATGAAAAGAAAGGCAATGGCAGCGAAGCCACCAATAACAATGATTAAGCCGGTTTTCTTTCCGTCCCGGCGGGCGTCTTTTTCTGCGGTCATGATTACTCCAGAGATAAGGTCATCCAGACCGTTTTACCGGCATGAGAGAGAGCCACTTCCGGGGTCAGTGGCAGTTTGTACAACCAGGTTCCGTCGCCAGAGGCCAGGGTTTGTTCGAAGGCATCACGCAGCTCACTGCGGGTGCGGATGTAGAGGTCGTCTCCCATCTGCCAGACCTGTGTATCCGGCACGGCCCCTTCGGTTTTCAGACGACGAGCATCTTTAGGGGGAACGCCATCGAGAAAGGCCTGCAGCGTTGGGTCATTCAGGCCAATCTTTGATTGAGGTGCAGGCATCCTTTTCGCCAGTGGACCGCGCTGCGGAATGCGCAGATCCAGACGAGTATCAATGACGCGGGATTTAGCTGTGTTACTGGCCTCACCGCTGGTGACATCCACAATAATTGGCACGGCCAGCCCTTTCAGATATACCGTGACATTCCCGCGGTCGTACTGCCGCCTGGCCTGAACCGTCATCACGCTGCTGTCCGGGATATAGTTCACCGTAAAGCCATCGGCATTAGCGTTATAAGGCGGGGCCGCCAGTGGCCATGGAGCCCCGGTATTGTCCGTAAACATCACCGTGCTGGCCTGACGCGTGGCAGTTCGCAGTACCGGTAAGGAGGCCCCCGGGGAGAGATTCACTGTCAGAGTGGAAATGCGAGGCACCACATCTGCTGGTTGCCAGGCGCGACCGCGACTGGCGTTATCGACAGCCCGGTTGACGTTTTCAATCTCACCGCGGTTAAGCGGAGCGGCCTGGCCGATAGCCCAGGCTTCAGCTGCTGAAGGTGGCGCCGGTGGTGACTGACGTAGCGGAGCGGTAATGTCCGCAGCGGGTTCGTTTTGTGCTGCAGGAGGCGCCGTTGTGGCCACTTCTTGAGTCGCCGGGGAAGGTGCGGGCGGTAATGCAGTAGTGGGGGTGTTTGTTCGGGCGTCTGCCCAGTCAGCAGCCAGCACAGAGCCCGCCGACAAAAGCAAAATTGCTGTCGTGAGAAGTCGAATTTTCATGAGGTTTCCTGATACTTAGCGTGCATCCCGGGTGACCACGGAGGCCACTTCGATTCCTTCAGGCTTGAGCCTGACGTCGGTTCGCTGAATGCGGATCGTAAAAGTGAAGTTCTGAGGTGGCAGACTGCGGGTCTGGCCATCGAGGCTCAGGGTGACGGGATACTGAACTTCCCAGATATAGGGCCCGTCCGAACCTTCACGGCCACGCCGGTAAATCATCCCCTTGCGGGTGACGTTGGCCGACATCAGCAGCTTGTCTTTCTTCACCTTTGCGAACAGGTTTGAGTTTGTCAGCGCGCTGTAGTAACTCCTGAAGCCGTCCTCTGAGAACTTCTGCTGCTGATCGCTTATTTGCGTGCGGAAGTTTTTGAAGTCGAGCTGGAAGGCGCTGCGGATAACTTTGTCACCAAAGGCAATGACGTCATCGTCGCTGTAAGCCGGCTCGGACGTTGGATATTGCGCCAGTACGCTGCCATTTAGCGTGGCGAAGTATTTTACCGGAGGGTGAGCGACCTGCCAGGCAAGCCAGGCGTTAACCGGAAACTGCACCAGGTTGAAGGAAACGGACACCAGAGCGACTGCCAAACATTTACGGGCAAAGGCGGCGTTAAGCATCCTGTCTTTTTGAAGCTGCATTGCCTCCATGAAGGGTGCGAGGTGTTTCTCATCAAACTCGGGAACCTTTTTGGCCGTGTCTGAAGATGCCTCCCCCGGGGAGGCTGGAGATTGTTTCGTCACTTGGTGGTTTCCATCAGTTCAGTGAGATAAAAGAACGGCCACTGTCAGTGGCCGCCGGGGATGATTGCGTTGTGACGGGAATGGAAGTTGTTCCCGAGTTGTAGGACGACAGGCCGCTACTGGAGGCATAGTCTCCCCAGGGGTCGATGGTTGGAGGGACGTAATCACTGATTTTGTCACGAGCCACCTTGCAAATTTTCTGGCCAATCTGGTTCATGACGTCGGTCAGGTTGGGAAACGTTGGCGCCGTAATAGTGGTGGAAATATTCCCCAGGCAGTCACCCAATGACGCTGTGACATTGTTCTGGCGCTGCGACCAGGCATCAGCGGCTTCTTTTGCCCGATTGTATCCGGCTTCACTACCTGCTTTTGCAGCAGTGCCTGCGCGACAGGAAGCCGCGTCAGCGGCAGGAAGAAACGCCAGAAAAAGAAGGGTGGTACAGAGCATTTTTCGCATGAGATCCTCACATGGGTTGCGGTTGATTAGCCGGTTTGGCCTGCGCCCGGGGTGCCTGCTCAGGCTCCGGTGCTTTCGGCGGTGTCCAGGGTTTGTCGAACCCCAGCTTGCTGTGCAGGGCCGGCGGGATCTTTTCCGGTGAGAGCAGAGGAACGGCGAATTTCGGGGCGTCCTTCCCTTTAAGCTGAAAGGCAAAGGTATCCCGCTGGGCTTCACCATTCTTCACTGCGTTCACCGCCGAACCGTGGCCAATGAGGGCGAGAGTGCCGGTATCGGAAACCGTATTTACGGCAAGCCACGTATTTCCGTTGGCGCCCGTGCATACCCGGGCCAGTACATGGCGTAGCTCACCTTCATGACGCATCACACCCTGTAGGTAATCGCCGTGGCCTTTCACCAGATGTGCCAGCAGTTCGCCTTCAGCGCCAGCTGCCTGCATGACCACTGAGCCTGCAGCTTTTGAGAGCGCCGGTACCACAGCATTTTCCGGAGTTGATTGAGGCGGTTTTTGTCCTTCACCGTCCGGGCCGGTATATAGCAGACCGTGGCCTGCGGGATCCGGAAGCGTTAAAGACAGTGCGGCCGTCTTAACAACCTGGTGCTGGAGCTGCCAGAAGGCATTACCGTCATAGGCTGACAGTTCTGCTGGCGCAACGTGTTGTCGGTCAGCAACCAGTAAGCGGTTATCCTGAGCCGGCGTCAGTGACCAGTGATTACGATGTTTCTCCTGACGTTCGTATCCGGTTACCATCCCCTCTGCATTGGTAAGAGGAACGTTGATGGTCACCGGTTTCTTGCCCAGATACTGCAGCTTCACAATGTCACCCTGTTTCTGGCCACTGTCTTTCAGGGCCTGTTCCAGCTCCACACCCCAGTAAATCTTGTTACCTGCTTTTGTGCGCAGCTGGACATAAAAGCTGTCCGTGTTGGCTTTATCGAACTGATACGGTGCCCGTCCGGATTCGAGCAGCTTTCCGGTCAGCCCGGTTCTTAGTGTTTCTTTCTCAAAGACGGTCATTTCCGGAGTCGCGGGTCCGGCGGTTTTCGAAGGAACCTGGCTGGCGGTGTCATTCACTGGGGTGGTGGGTGCCGGGCCAGGTGCAGCAGGCGGTGTATCTACGATAGGTGAGGGCGCTGATTCCTGTCCTGGCGTACTGATGTTGATGCCATTCTTTGCCATCGCCTCAGCGGCTCTGGCCTGTAACAGCGCTTCAAATTGCTCGCGCTGCTGCGGGTTTTTCAGATGCACCTCGATGTTGTGATCGGCAATCAACGTCAGTGTGCGCTGGATGAACTCCGGACTGCCTGTTACCTCCACAGCACCACGCTGATTGGCTTTGGCGGAGAGCAGGGCGGCTAGGATCATGCGATCGTTTTCGCTTGCCTGCGGCGAAGCCATAACGATGCGATCGCCATAATCGCGAAATGCATCTTCGCCATTGAGCGCATATACCCAGGTTCTGTCTTCCTGGCGGCTGGTAAGCCCCTGCAGGAGCTCGTCCAGATTAATCCGGGTGACTTCCGGTCCCTCCGGGTTCGTGTCACCAGGCAGCCGCCCAAAGGTGAATGAGAAGCCATTTTCCTGAGCCGGTGTGGTAGCCGTTTCCGCCGCTGCCGGCTGCAGTGGTTCTTCCGGTGAAGACGCCTTTTTCAATGGTGGCTCTGTCACTGGCGGAATACTGGCATCGATAAGCTGGTCCTCTGCAGTTGCATCCACGGGAGGTGGGCTATCAGCCGGTGGCGTTTGTGCATTTACAGCCTCAGCCAGCGGCGCATTCTGCAGGTCGGGGTTATCCGTGGCCGTGGGCGCGCTGGCTACGACTGGTGTCTCTGGCGCTGATAGCGATGTTGTTTCTGCAGTTGATGCCCCGACGGTATCTGATGCGGCGGGTTCCACGTTTAACACCGGCTCGTCGGGGACCTGATGAGAATCCTTGTCATCCGGAGGTAATGGAGGTGTTGCCTCTGCCTCCGTAGTCAGTGGTGGAACAGAGGGTTCAGGCGGCGCGATTTCAGGTGAAGGCTCCGGTAAATCCTGTACCTGCACGGAGGTCACCGTGCTCTCAGGCCTATCCTCTGGTGGTGCAAATGCTTCCTGAAAGTCATCGCCGAGGTCCGGATAATCCATGATGTCAGGGAAGGGAACGGCAGGGTCATCCTGCCGGATGTCATTGTCAGGCATGCTGTGAGTCTCCGTAAAGGACTGACGCCAGTCGGGAATGAGTTCATCGAAAATCGGTGCCAGCTGTTCGCGAACCGCATTCAGCCCGTTGGCCACGTGAATATCGTTAAAATCGCTGAATGAGGCGGTACCGGCGAACGCTTGTACACGCTCGCTTTCAGTGAATGAAGGAATGATGTAAATGCCGTCAATAGCCGCTGCGGCTTCCTGTGCCTTTTTAGCCCCCTTATTGTCCTGTTCCCCGCGGTTGTTGGTTTTAGTGAAGTCATCTTCGCCGAGGATGATGTGGTGGTTATCCGAATAGCGTTCCTTCAGGTTTCGTGACACTGTCACCAAGTTGCCGGCATCTACTGTCATTACAACCGGCATTCCGGTCGCAAGATGCAGGCTGGCGGCCGTGGCATAACCTTCGGCATACAGAACAGGGCGCTCAGGACTGAGTTCGCCCCCTACTACAAAGAAGTTGCCCGTCTTCTCCGCGCCTTTCTTCAGGTTCTTGGTACCGTCGGGCTTGATGTACTGAAGGGTGCGCAGTTCGCCATCGCTGTTTCGTAGCGGGATGACCAGATTGTCGTATTTATCCAGACGAACGCCGTCGGCTGCCGGTACACCTTTCCGGGCCAGATAAGCGTGTGTCTCCGTGGCCGGGGGCATTTTGCTCCATTGCCGCGAAAGAGTTTTTCCCATCCGGGAAAATTCCAGCTGTGACTGTATCTCCCTGTCCCAGCGTTTCTGTGCGGCCAGCGCACGTTGCTTCATAGCCTCTGCCGGGTCATAGGTATGTGATCCGGTGGAGGTCCAGTTCACCTTGCCTTCACTTGCCCGGTGATCCTGATACCAGCCCGCCGGACGTCCATCGAGAAAGCCCTGGTATACACCGGAGCTGGCTCCGGCTTTATCGCCATCGGTGGCAACCCTGTGTCGCTTGCCGTCCATTTCAGGAAGACTGTTCTTCGGAAGGATAAAGCCGGCATCCTTAAGCACCTGTGCGAACTCTTCTGCGGGCGTCAGATTGTTGTTGGTGGTCTGATTCAGCTGAGAGACAGTATTTTCAGGAAGCCAGGGTTTTACCTTCTCAAGGTCAGCGTCTGGCTTTGCGAACCAGAGTTTTTCTGAACGATCATACTCAAGAGCATAATTTCCATCAGCCAGGCGTCCGGCCGCACGAAGAGCGTCCTTTTTGTTATCCGGTGTGATAGTGAGGTAGGTACGTTTTTGCATAATCAGTTCCTGCTGTTATTCAAAGAACCGGCGGTACCACCACGGACGTCCGGTCAGCAGCCTGCCACGCAGGAATCTAACGAGTCGTTGCCATAACACAGTGATGGTGAAGCCGAAGAAGGAGAGGATCCGAAAGAAGATAATCAGAATCGTGACGGCCCAGAACGTGCTAGTTTCGGGCCACTGGAACCACGCAAAGTACAGGGCAAACAGGACAACGGGGATGCCACAAATTTCCAGCCGGCGTCCTGAATCTCGCCACTTGCAGATTTTCACAGCGCCTCCCTACGCGTAATTTCACGTGGGCTGATAACCGTTAACAGTTCTTTGCGGTCAATCCTACCGGCCTGATACATCCGCCAGGCTTTATCGCTCATCCGCTCACCGCGCTCGCTGAGGCGGTTATCAATCCAGTTTCGCCATTGTGTGTGCTTCAGCTGGCCAAGCGATTCTTTCACTTCATCATCAAAGACCAGATATTCTCTGACCGACTGGCGTTTTCCGTCCGTAGTCCGAAGCAGACGCTGGGTAATGACATACTGCAGATTGCTCAGCAGGTTCCAGGCCATCGCTTCACGTTGATCCTCCGGAACCAGCATCAGGGCCCTGGGGATAGTCTCCCCGGGGGAGTTGGTGTGCATGGTGGACAGACAGAGGTGTCCGGACTGACCATTCATGATTGCGCCGCTGAGCGTTTCCGGGTCACGTATCTCACCCACACCAATCACGCCCGGAGCACGGCGCAGCGTCAGGCGAAGGTGCTCAGCGAATGAAGCGACATCCCTGCCAATCTGCGATTGTTCAGGCATCAGAATCGCATCGGGGAAATTAAGCAGAAACTCGATAGGATCCTCTGCTGTGACTATCTTGCGATCGGGGTCATTCCTGGCGGTATACTGATAGGTAGACGCCAGAAGGGTGGATTTACCAGACCCTGTTTCGCCGGTAATCAGGCCAAGACCCTTGTGGGGAAGCAGGCAGGGGAGCAAATCCTCCTCAAGCCCCAGCTCATCAAGTTCAGGGATGACCGTCGGGATGGTCCTGAGTGTCAGAGCCGGTACCATGTCGTAATCACCGATAGTGGCCTGAACAAAGTTACAGCGAAAACGCAGGCTTTCACCGCGTTCCAGCCCATAGCGGTTGTACATATCACCGGTCAGCTGCAGTGCCCGATCTACACCTTTACCAGCCTTCAGGTTGCCTTTGATTTGCTCCGAAAAGACATCATCCATCAGTCGGGTTAACTGTGGCGGTTCAATCCGAAACTCACTGGCGCGGACTTTACGGCCATGCAAATCCACGACCAGTGGCCCACCTCCTTGTAGGAAAATATCGGAAACACTGTTTCGCGCGCAGTGGACCAGAAAGGCCCGCAGGCTGTCAGCGTGCAGCCCGCCATGCTCGTGAAAATTAAATGCAGGTAGCGTCATTGCGCCCCCTTACGAATAACGGGCTTCCATTTGTTCTTGTCCACAACAAATCCGGCAGGATCCTGAATTCGTTTGACCTTATCGCCAATCATTAGCTCATCACGGGTGCCTGTAACGCTCTGTTGAGTTTCCTTCACATCCGGTGCCTGGATGATGCCCTGTTGCAGGAGCGTGGAGTAACGCAACATACCCGTGTAGTCGCGGGTCAGGCGGTTAAAGTTTGACTCTAGCGTCCGGTCTGCACTCTGGCGGCCATCTTCCCAACCCTTGCGAACTGCGGCTTCCCAGACCGCCTTTTCCTTGCTGTTCTTTGGACGAACGCTGGCATCTGGTACATCGATGCGCTTGTTGGCCAGACCCGGCAAAAGCCAGGTACGCCAGCCTGGTGGATTACTGACGAACCGGGCCGGGACCAAGATGTTGTACGTCCGGTATGCCGTGCGAATCTGGTCAGGCGTGACATGGGCCATGTCTGCAGAAGTGGCTATCACCGGCGGCAGGTAGCCCTGACGGCTGATAAGCGGCCGGAAGTCGTACATTGCGCTGAGAGCGCTGTCCCATTCCGTCAATATCTGGCGTAATTCCCAGGCGCGCTGGGCTTTACCTCCCTGAAAGCCAACGGTCTGGCCTGCATCATTTAGCATCTGCCAGACGGTATCACTCAGTCCGTTGTAGTCATTGGCGGCCGGATTCAGGTAATCCTGAATACTCCCAGGCGGAGCATCTTCTGCCAGCGCCGGCAGGGTGCTGAATAACAGTAGGCCGGCAAGTAACGATCGTTTCATGCAAGGCGACCTCCCTTATCAGGTAAGGCGAAATAGAGATGAAGCTCAAGCGGTTGCTGCTTCAGCGTAGCCCGCCAGCCAATCTGTATTTCCAGCTGGCGAAGCAGATTCTCAAATGTGATGTTCTCTGCGTGAACGATGACCGGCAGCGGCAGTCGGACACCGCTGTAGACAAATGCCAGACCGCGCTGGCGGGCCAGTTGAGAAAGCAGCTCGGTGGCATCTCCTTCCCAATTAACCGAGAGACGATCGCTGTTTGCCGAAAAACTGCCGGGTATACTGATTTTTTTTTGATTAATAGCGCTATTCAAATACAACTGTTGCATCGTTTTGCGCACTGATGATGCATCGTCAGAGACGGTTAACGGGTTTGCGATTGAGGCGTTATTGGCAGTCTGACAGCCGGACAGAACTGTGACGACCAAAGTGGCCAGAATAGTGGTTTTCATCGTGATTATTCCTTCATTCACCCAGAGGGCTTTCAGATATGAATGCTTAACGAAGAGACAGGAAGAGACGGGAAGAGGGGGCCGGACTTAAAAACAGACAGCCTGACATTCCGACTGACCATTTCCGATAAACTGTGCACGAAGTTGCCAGTTACCGTTAGGCTTGCGCGTGATTTCACAGGCACGCCAGTTGTTGTAGTCAAAAGAAGCAAGGGCCAGGGCACAGTAAGAATGAGAACCGAGATCCAACGTGTTGCCTCTTAGAATACGCTTGGAAAACCAGGCGTCAGCGGTACCTGCTCCTTTCCATTTTCTATCCTGGCAGGACAGAATTGCTCCCTTTGCATCGCGGCTGATATCACCAATGGTTGTACAGTCCGATCCTTTCACGCTGATTTTTCCCAGCCCGATAACGTCGCCAGTAGATAAGCGACCTTCCGCACTGACAGTTCCGCCTTTAAGCTGGCCCGTGGTCGAAATACCTTTTCCGTTTGCTGCCTTAATCCAGTTGTTGTCATCCATATAAAGCCCGCCGCCGTGGGTTTCATTCATCCATCCTTTATTCCCTTTTGTGATAAACCAGCCATCTGTCGTTCTTATATCGTTACCCGCAGTGACAGCACCACTGAACGCACCCGAACCTGCGGTTAACTGACCGCTGTAATGTCCTGTTTCGGCATTCACATCTTTAGCTTTATTCAAGCTACTGCCGTTCATATCTATGTCTGTATGCATTCGATTGAGATCCGGACGTCCACTGACCTGGAAGCGGTAAAGACGATCGCTCTCTTCGGCACCACCCGCCAGCACATCTGATGTCATATATGTCACCAGATGGCCACTCTGCCCGCTGAGTCCCAGTCCCGATAAATTTATCTGCCAGCCCCCACCGGCTCCGTTAGCCATATTGGCAGGATAAATATATCCCCCCAAGCCTGATGTATTTTGGGCAATATAGCGTTGGGCTTTAAAAGACATTTCCTGCCCCCCCGCTGTGAGCATAAAGGCGACTAGCTTTTCGGGCTGACCCTGATTACGCGTAATGGCAAGGATGTAGTTTTGGGAGCTGTTGTTGGCCAGTGCAAAGCCGGATGGCAGATATCCCTTATCACGTAATGTCTGTCCCGTTATTGTTATGCTGCCTGTTGCTTTTACTTGTGCGAGCAGAGTGTCGTAATTATCTCTGACGTAGTTGCGCCCGGCCACACTTGCAGTGCTCAGATGCGTGGCTGTCACTGTCCATGATTGTTCCTCAATGAAGCTGGCATACCGCTGCATGCCAATAGGAGCAGCGATTAGAACTATCGCTAACACGATACTCATTGAAACCAGTGAGATCCCCCGGTTTATACGTGGCTTGTCACTTTTCTTTGTCATAAAGCATCTCCAATTTTCAGGTGAGTAAAACATCCGGATAGCACAGCGAGTACACCGAAAAGCCAGGGTGCATAGGGCTGAGCCATCTTGCGGGTTATCAGTGCAGTTATTGCAAACAGAAAAAATGCACTGCCGCTTAGCAGGCTTGCTATCTGCCATGGAAACCAGGCACATAGCGCTGCGATCAGATGCACATCACCAAGACCAATACCTTCCTCGCCGCGTAAATTTTTTGCGATGAAGTGAAGGATATAAAGCGCCAGGAACATAGTAATGCTGCCGACTAGAGCTTCTGTTAGTGGCAGCAAAGGGGCAGGTAGTAACGTAAATAGCAAGCCTGTCAGCCAAAAACCGCTTGTGAATCTAAGTGGAAGCCAATAATTACGTATATCCAGCAATGTCATGGGGATCCCCCATGCAAGCAGGGTGATGGCTCTCCCGGTGTCTTCCCATGCCGTACTAAAGAAGATCATCCTTGTGAGGATCAACAGGGAACAACAGGTGAAAATTGTTGTTACGCTCCAAATTTGCAGCCGCGTTAGGGCAGGGCCGCTGTGTTCAAGCAGGAATGCCTGAGCCTGTCTAACAAGCAGCAAAGCGCTTATGGCCAGCCCCGCTGTGCAAATAATCATCAGAACGATTTTTGAGACAGTGATCATAATGCAACGCCGTCCAGCAATTTAAGATAAGCTGTGTAAACTTTTCGGGCATAAATCATTCGGCGGGCAGTGTTGTTCTTTGCAAATCCTGCGTTGTAGGAACCCAGACACTCCCAGTTAACACCACACTGCTGTAGATGTTTTGCAAGGATCCAGGTGCCAATATGTACGTTGAGACATGGATTTGTTAACAGGTCTTTTTCATTTTCTAATACACCCATTTTTAGCAAGCCGGGTATTTGAGTAGAGTTAATCTGCATTAATCCGGAGTCACTACTCAGGATTCCCCCCGCCTTGTTACGATTAAAATTCATGGCCTTAGGATTGTTGCGGCTCTCGACATAAGTGATGGCCCGTATTAGCAGAGGATCGACTTTGTACCTGGCTCCCGCCTCATCAAAACAGAACGCCTGTGCCGGCATTGAAGTCAGCATCATGCCTCCGAAGCCCAGGCAAAGTAGGGTTTGACGAAAAAGAAATCGCATGAAAATGCACTCCAGAGAGAAACCAGCGACGGTAGCCGCTGGCAGGATGGGCATCAGGTGTTGCTGGTAAAAATAATGGTGTTTTGGCCAGCGGAACCTTTATCGGCCGTGCACTGTGCGCCAATATCACTGGCCGCAATAGGCCCGTCAGTGGAAGTGCCATTGACTTTCGTTGTGACCACGTTAGGCGCTGAGCTCAATTTGGTAGCAAGCGTAATACAGGCTTCCTGTGGAACAGCGGCGTAAGTCAGTGAGAACGTGGATTTCTGCCCCCCGGCAGTGGCTACCGGGAGCAACGTCACCGCGCCACCCCACAGATTCTGTAACTTCGCCGTGCCGGAAGACTTTGTGCCCACAATCGTCATGCTGGCTGGCGCTCCACCAAACTGGATCATGGCACCGGTCATATCATCAGCACTGTTGAAGTTATAGATACCGGAAGTTTTGAGCATTGAGCGGGCATTACTCATCAGCTCCGCAGAGTTGCTAAATTCCGTGCTTGCGTCGTTTCGGTTAAACAGGCCGCCCCCCTGAGACATGGCGATGGCCAGAACGACTAGCCCAATCACGATATAAATTGCGGCTTCCATCAGGGTGATGGCCCCGCGATGCACAGCCGAACGGGATGGAGTTCGTAGAAGTTCCATACTATTTCCTTTAGGTTTGAGAGAAGTGAGTCGCTTAACGCGTAATCACCAGGTCGTTGAGGTTTTGTGTAGCAATGACAATCAGGATCATGTAAAGCGCGTTGGTGGCCAATGCGATTTGGGAAAGCACGGTCGCTGTTCGCTTGATCCTGACAACGGTTTGCGCTAGCCAGACATGCGCAAAATTTTCAATGATGATTTCGCCGTTATCGCCATCGGTTAGCAGAACCAGTTTGTCGATAGCGCGGGGTGATGGGAAACCGTACCCGGCATTACGCAATGCCAGCCCTAGGTGATTCCCCTGTCTTACACGACGCTGTGTGGCCGCAAGACGTTCATAGAGCCAGGGAGGGGCATAGCGACACAGGATGTCAATTGCGTCATCCGTTTTTACGTTTGCCCGCATCAGTGCGCTGAAGTTCAGTAAAAATGCCACGCCCAGAACATCACGATAAACGCTCCAGGGCAGCATCCTGTCCAGCACATGTTGCCGCGTTTTTCCTGTCAGGTTGGGCATTGACCACAGTACAAATGCAACCAGCGACAGGGCGAGAAGGCTCAGAACAATGGCATTGTTTACAAAAAACTCCGAGAGCGAACTCAGCCACCACAGGGCCCCCTGCCAGCTTTCTCGCGGGGCCAGAGATTCCAGTCGTGGAAGAAATTCCTCATTCACCATCTTCATCATGGCGAATGTGGTACCCATCAAAAGACCCGGATACGCCAGGGTGGAAATCACGGCCGTTTTCATCTCTCCCATACCTTTCACTACGACAATGGCGCGGTTTAGCGCAGCAGCCAGATTTCCGTCATGTACACCAGAACTGAGAATGGCGGCTTCCTGGTGAGGGATCCATGAGCTCAATCCCTGGTCAACCGACTGGCCCTGTCGCAGAGCGGAGAGCATGTCTTCAAGGCAGAAGACTACCGGTGGTCGTTTGCCACCGTAGCTGGCAATCATGGCCTGAAGGGCCTTTTCGACCTTCAGGTTGTTATCAAGCAGAAACGCGAGGTCCTCATACAGCGTCAGACGGTCGGAGGTGGAAAAGGTTTTTTGCGCCAGCCAGCGCCCGGCGCTGATATTCAAGGGATCTGAGGATGGGACTCGCATGCGCAGGCGATTCAGATTCTCACGCAAACGGCTCATCATACAGTGATCTCTTGGGGCAACAGGGTCAGACTGTCCTCATCCAGCGGGCTGATATAATCGGCGTCGATCGGGTCAACCAGTCCCTCATTGAGATAACGCATCAGATGCTGCCCGCGTGTGATCCCGCCGAGCTCGTTCACCCAGTAACTTCGTGCGGCGAGCTTACCATTGTGACGAAAGAGCTCCATGAACCGTGCATCTGGGCGAATTACCTCCGCAATGACGCGGCGACCGGTCACCCCTTTGTAGCAATATTCACATCCAGCCTGGTGACGGAAACAGAGTTTTTCGACTTCGCAGAACTGTGTCAGCAAAGCTAACTGGTCCGTATCCAGCTGCGATTTAACCTGCTCCCAGCGCTTTTTGCAGTTCGGGCAAAGTAATTGCACCAGACGCTGAGCTATAAGACCAATCATTACCTGTGGGTCAGCAACCTGGCCCATTGGGATGTCCAGAGTGTCTGTCAGCCGGTCCAGAATGCCCACCGCGTCGTTGGCATGCAGTGTGGTTTTTACCAGGTGTCCGGACTTAGCTGCAGTTTGAGTGGAACGGACGGAGTTGGCATCACGAATCTCGCCCACCACCATGGCATCCGGATCCAGACGCAGGGACGCGGAGATTGATCGTGTCCAGGCGCGGTTAACGGCATCTGGGTCGCTTTTGTCGGCGATAATTGGCGTCTGTACCGCTCCGGGAATTTCGCCTTCCGGCGGGTCTTCCAGGGTCATCAGTCGCTTGCGGTTGCCAGTAGCGGCCAGGTACATCGCACTGAAGGTACGCAGCGTGGTGCTCTTACCTGATCCGGTTGGACCGGAAAGGGTTATCACTCCTTCAGGTCTGGACAACATACGGCGAATGAGTGACTGCTGCTCCGGCAGAAATCCCAGCGCATCGAGGGTAGGCGGTGTTTTACCGTCATCCGGTAAGATACGCATCACCACATACAAACCAAACTCAGCAGGCGTATGAGCATAACGGGCTCCAAAAAGCTCAAGGCCCTGCAGGAACTCCTTGCGTACACGGCCATCCTGCGCGCGGTTTGCGTTAAAGCTCTTCTCGGCCACATCGCACATGGACATCACGATCGTGGAGGCCAGTGTCATACCTTCTTCAACATCAAGCTGAACAATGACCTCCAAATCGCCATGCACGCGGAACTGTACGATCGTGACGTTATTCATCCCGATGAGCATGTGAATATCACTGGCTGACTTTGCTTTGGCCAGGCGGAAGAAACTGATTATCTTCTTCTGCTGCTCAGAGTGCGCGCTGGAGTTGCTTTGCTCCCTCTGGATGCTGCTTTTCAATTCAATCAGTCTGTCGAGCTGAATGCGTTCTATCTGCAGGCCCGGGTTAGCTTTTAGCGTTCCGGCAATTACAGACTGAACGCTGAGCGAATTACTGTGCGCCTTAGAGACAAATAGCACTGGTCCCTCAGCGCGTTCGCGATCAAGGAACGTATATTCAGTGGCTGCATTACTGTGCATTAACGTTACCCCGCAAATGAAAGCGACATCAGTGACTGGGTGTTACCGGAAACGACGACCTCATTGAGCGTGATACGCTTAACGATATAGTCGGTGCCGGGAATGCGGTTGCCAGTCTGGACCGTAACCTGGTTTCCATTACTGAGGGACAGTACGGCCAGATAACCGTTTCCGGTTCCGGTGATCTCCACAATTTGTGGGGGCACAGCATCCTGAGCGGTTCCCTTAACATCTGCTTTACCATCAAGGGATGGCGGCGCTGGGTTAAAAGGCTGACTGTGACCACTGTCATAGCCATTCTTCTGAAGTTCATTCAATGCTTTGGTTCTGCTTAACTGAAATTCATACAGCACGGTTTCCGCCTGTATGTCCTCCAGATGTTCCAGTTTCAATGCTCGATTAGCTTCTACCCTGGTGAAGGCTGTCGCTTGTGGTACATCGGCAGATTCAGTTTGCTCAGGTGCTGATTCAGGTGATGGGGCCGGCGGCAGGGTTGTCGTCGGTGCCGCGAAGACACCAGGTGACAGCCACAGCAGGCAGAGCGCCCATGCGGCTCTCCGGAGATTAGTTGGCATAGAGAAGTCCCTCAATGGTGTACTCCAGGCGATTGTTTTTGAGCGTGGTCATGATGCGTGAGGCTCTCATCCCGCTGCTGTTAAAGCGTGTGGGAGCAAACAACCTGTCCGGAGGAATGTCGGTAATGAATGTGAAACTGAATGTACGCCATGGAAGGCTTTGCACATTACCTTGGGATAACTGCGTGTTGGTCGTCAGTTCACTGATGCGCAGCTGGGCGTTGATACGCTGGGCGTAACTGGTCAGATGCTGGATTTGCAGATTGCCCGGGAGTAAAGGCTCAGGTGTAGCTGGCGGTGATACCGGTACTGCCAGCGTGAACGAAGCATCATCGGCCCGACCCGGGATATTGAACTCAGGTTGAATATCCGGACCGTAGATAACGGGAAGTCGGGCTGCGAAATCCCCAACGGTCCCGCCACTTGGTAGCGTGTAGTGCAGAGCGATATTTCCCTCAGCGCTACAGGTCGCGGTATTGAATATCCACCCGGCAATCGAAATCTGCGCAGCCTTCCACACTGTACTGCAGGCACTCAACATCACGGGAAAGCGAGGTTGCCTGCCCCAGGGCTTCAGGCTGTCCGCCGGCGCGCTGCCTTCCTGGTGCTGTCTGGCCAGTAATGCGGTCTGAGCCTCCGCCACCCGGACCTCTTCCCGATGTTGCTGCCAGGCAGTGGCAATCAGATACCCGCCTGCTACGGCCACCGCGCCAACAGCCCATAACCACAAGACCTTTTGATTGCTGGTCTTACGCAGTCGACAGCGTCTCAGGTTGGTTCTGTTTTCTGTCAGTGCGGAAAGTGGTTTTTCTTCTGTCTGCAGATTGGGGAAAAAACCCGTAGGTGCAAACACAGCCCAGCCGTCCGCCGGTACTGGGGAGATGCTCAGGAAGTTGGACACGGCCGTACGGATGCTTTGTTCATCGCCCACAATATCGCCGAACGGCGACAGCATCCCGTTACTGACAGCTACAAACCAGTACTGACCAGACGGCAGCTCAATGACGCCATAACAGTTACGTGGCAGCGAGGGCAGAGCGGTTAGCGCCAGTGAAGCCAGCTTATGCCGGCCGGGCTTTAATGCTGCTTTGTCCGTGAGCGCCACGGTGCCAAGCAGTGTTCCCTGAGAGCGGCCGTCGTCGGTCAGTAATTCTGCCCAGTGAGTTGCATCAGCTTCTTTAGCTCGCAGGCGCATACCCCGATGCCCGCGTAAAGGCAGGTACTGCCAGCTGAGGCCTGCCACCTGCCAGACGCCTTTGGTCTGTAGCGTCCAGGTCGTTTGTTGTTTCATGGCTTACCCCAGAATGACAGGCGTGATAAGGATGACGAGCATGGTTTTGTTGTTCTCGCCGTTTACACCACCACCGAGTCCAAAGAAACGGAAACTCCCTACGCCCTGGCGATTGGCCGTGTCATTCAGTGACTGATAGCCGCTCAGCACCAGGGTCTGCCCGGACTGCATGATGACGCGCTGTGTGAAGGTCTTCAGGCGCGTTTTCATCAACTCGACCGAGGTGGTGTCACTGGTAAAAGTGCGCATTGTCGGGTCATCAGACATGTTGATCGCAAACTGCAGCTGCATCTTCGGAGACTGCGGCATCAGGAACGGCAGCACAGTCATGTTGAAGCCAGTGGTGATGGTCGATTTAGTGATGCTGCTTGATGAACCGACGTTTGCCGTATTTTCCGTGGTGACGTTTGAGGCATAGTCCTGCTGCAGGGCAACCTGGATCGGCACCGCGGACAGGTTGGTGGTCATACTGGAGGCTTCGGTCATTACACTGACATTGGCCTGCTCAGAGAGGGCTTTAACAAACGCTTTTGTCCCGGCACCTTTGCCATCCAGAATGGATACACCACCGCTCAGGGCATCGGACGCTGCGCCAGTAAATGCGTTAGTCAAAGACAACCCGACGCTCCCGCTGTTGAAGACGGCGTTCCAGTCAATGCCCAGCTGATCCTGAGTGCGTTTTTCCACGCTGTAGACCTGCACGTTTAGCACGACCTGGCGGTTGAGCTCTGTATTGCGGTCATCGATATAACGACCAATCTGCTCCAGTACACGCGGTGTATCTGTCACCGTCAGCACGCCGGCGGAGAGATTCATACGACCAGTATCCGGCGTTAACATTGTCTTAATGGTTTTCGATACGTCCTCATACAGATTGGATTTGATCTTCATCTCCGTTGACTGAGAGGTGTTAGAGTCTCCTTTCAGTCCGCCGCCGCTGCTGTCACCGGTAGCCCCCATGGATGATGTGGTGCCACTGACTGTGTTGGAGCCAAAGGACGCATCGCTGTCCATGAACATGACAGGGAAGGTCCGGGTATCGAGGTAGAAAATTGCGATACGCCCATTCTCAAACCGCGATGATAAGCCCAGACGGGTAGTGACGTTTTCGAGCATTCCCCCCAATTCACCTTGCCAGAACAGGCCTTTGAGAACACCCGCAGTGGCTACAGGCATAGACCGCGTTTGTGGTGATCCGAGCGAAGCCAGGGGGACCATGCTACTGGCATCCGGTGCCGGAATAGGCCCGCTCAGTTGCTCCGTCTTGCCTCCGGTTGGCGCCATCATCGCCAGCGCATCCGGTGTGACTACAACCGGAATTTTGCAGCGCTTGCTGATATAGGCGCTGACTTCGGCCAGCGTAATATTGCCCGGTCGATTAATGGCCACCTGACACGGAGGCATCAGGTTATAACTGCCTGTCTGGGTATTTAAGGGATAGGGGTTGATCCACTGGGATGACAGGTCACGAACGACAGGGCCGCTTTTCAGCATCTGAATGTGTTTGTTAGCCTGCTTTTCATTTGCGGACACCTGATTATCTGTCCGGTCAATGCGGTCTAACGGCGCGCATCCTGTCAGCAACAGGCAAAGCGCCGTCGCCAGCCCGGTGAGGAGAAGGTATCTTTTCATTGTTGACCTTACGGTGAGAGAGGATTAGTTGAGGTAGACCAGGCTGCCGTCAGCGATACTGGCGGGTACGCTAACTTGCATATCATTCCCGGCACTGTCAGTGAGACGGCGGGCAGCGACCCGGCCAATTAAGGCGCTCTGCCTGGTTTGAGCCAGCAGTGCAGACATCAGTCCTGGCGTATCCGGTTGCCAGACATAAACCCGTCCGGCCTGCAGTACGTTGTGTAAATATGGTACGGATGACCAACCGAGTGAGCTGTCAGGAATCGTTCCGTCCTGCTGCGAAGGGTTCTTATAACGCCAGTCATTGATCTCGTTGATGTAGCTGACAGTCTGCACAGCACGTTGGTTAAGTATGCTTTCCTGCAGCTTCAGGCCAGCCTGATCGTTAGGAGGGACATTTACCCAGATAATGAATCCCAGAAATGCGGAAAGTATCCAGTAGATCATTATTGCTCCTTACCGGGACTCCCCGGATGGTGTGGCAAGAGGCTCATCAGTGAATTCCCTTATCATCAACCGATACGACGCATTGCGCGCTACGCACGCCAGCGTAAAGCGGTACCTGTGCCCTGCCATATAGCGTGAACAGCTTGTTCAGTACCTCCCGGAAATTCCCCTCAAACTGAAGCGGAGCATCAACCCGGTAGTTGACTGATGTCAGCCAGGCGACAGTCCAGTTGTTCACACCTGGTGTGGTGCATTTTTCTGTGGCAGCCCAGTTGAACAATGCGTCTTTCAGCGTATTGCCGGCATCGATGCGCCAGATTTTTGGTACGGGAAGCGGCTTGAGGACCGGGGCTACTTTGGGGTTCATCGGTTCATTCACTGGAATTTTTCCAGCTGGTGAAGTTGATGTGATCTTATCTGTTGTTCCCCTGGAATTACTGAAAGGATTTCGGGAAGGAGTATTGTTTTTCAAGCCAGAGGATGTCGTGGTGGTTTTTAGCCGCTCCGGATCAGGAAGTGAAGAGGATGCCGCCGGTGGACTTGTTGAGAAGGCCGATGCCTGGTATGCCACCGAGACCTGTTTATTAGACCAGTCGATGAGTCCCACCCAACCATTTTGCTGAAGTAGCCGGTCAAGTGCATACGGCCACTGGTCACTTGAATTAAGGCTGACGGATCTGTCGAATTTCGCGTTCATGTCGGCTGATACGGCAATCTTCCAGCCTGGCGGAACTATTTTCTGAAGCAGCAGACGGGGTTTAATATTTCTTTCACTGATGTTGATATATGAAAATGACTGTTCCACACCCAGTGATTTCACATGCGAAAGATTTCTGAGCTTATCTGGCGTCAGTGTCGTCGCGCTTTTACTGGTCATGGGTTTAGGCTTCTTCTGTTCTGAACCATAGCCATCTGCCGCCCGCTTCAGTTCGTTTTGCGAACGCTGAATGGACTGTAGCTGAATAGCAATTTGTGCTTCGACAAACTGGCCAGGATCGCTTAAACCCGTTCGGGAATGTGGGATGTTACAGCCGCCCAGTAGTACTGGGAGGAGCAAGGAGGTATGTTTGATTTTCATAGGCGTCGTCGTGTAGTGGCACCGCGCCATAGGATCGGGCGGCTTAACGGGAAGAGAAAATACCGAGGGCTAACACTGGTTTTCCTTCAGAAAAGTGGCGATATCATCCTCAGCTTCATCGATTAAGCACCGCAAATCGGTGAGGTGGCTGAACTGGACAGTCTTAGGGCTTTTCTCTCGCTTTCGGCACGCTCTACGAAATGCGACCCTTCTCATCCGATGGCGAATTTGCAGTTCGCGAAGGTCTTTTTTAATGATGGTAAGACTCATAACTTCGTTCCGATTGTATTTGAATTAATGGTAGGCCCGGTTCTCCAACGGAGGAGCCCAGATATGATCATGGAGTGGATTCCATTCTGCTGTGGGTATTGAGGGCAGCCCAATATGCATTGTGCGTATAATCCTCTCGTTCAACTTCAATTCGCCTCCGACCAGCACAACGTCAAAACCCTCATTGTGGAAGGCAATTTCAGGTCCATAAGGTTCGCTATCAGTGTTAGACACGAGTATCTGGAAGGTAACGGGCATGATCATTTCACCGACAGGAAGAAAAGCCTGTTCAGTTCGGGTGAGCTGCAATGCATGCAGGCCGCTCCCCCGTTGTCGTGCAAGAAGTGCTTCAGAGATGCTTTCGGGATAGCGGCAAACTGTATGTTTCCATCCTTGACCAAGCAGCATGCTCACGGCGGAACGAAATCTAAATAAGTCACAACGCTGCGCTTCGTGCGCATTCTCCAGAAGCGTTACCAGTATTTCAGTAACACAAACCGATTTGCTCGTTTTATTCAGTAATTCACGAAGAGTAGTGAACTCTCCAGGCATATCTCTGAAACTTGGTTTGTCACGGGCTGAATTAAGCCAGTTAGAGATAAATCGACGGCGTGCTGTTTCTGACGTAAACGGCGAGTCTTCTTCAGCGGTACGCAGCGCGACGATGATGCACCACAGGAGATGCGAAACTGAATTTTCAGCGGGATGCACAGGGATTCCTTCTAAGTTAAGGGGCGCTACCTGATTCTGGCAATGGTGCCTGGTCTTCTTTCGCCATGGAGAAGGTCTTTACAGACAAACAGCAATAAAGGCAGGGACGCCATGAGGGGGCTGTTTCAGGCACCATTGCCAAGATCGGGAAAGATTATGAGGACTAAAAAAAGCCCCCGGTGGAGTGCCGGGGGAAGAGTCATACAAAGGTAAAGCTAAAAACCCCTGGTGTTGGGTTCAAAAACAAGCTGCATCAGCAGCGCTACACGTGAGACAGGGCGCGATTCACGTTCAAGGTTAAGTAAATACTGATATTGTTGATTTGTTAGCCAGGTGTCAGCAGCGACCGATAGCTCGTTCTTAGCATCCAAATTTAATGATGGATCTGGATGAAGTTTCATCAGTCCTTCAACCACTAGAGAGCGCATAGGGGCAATTTGTGAGCCTGTCATGACAAAACCACAGAACGCTGAGTGCGTCCGGATTTTTGCCACAGGCTGTGTGGCCAAATTTGCCTTTAAAAAAAAATACCCAGGGAACAAAGGCGAAATACGTTTGCGTACGCAGTTAATTTTATCTGCACGTCGTACGGTTTTTACCGTCAGTGGAGTCCATGGGATGATTTGCTGATCACTTAGCCAATCAAACAATCTTTCACGATTTTTTCCACCGGAAATGTACTGCGCCAAATACCAGTTACGTCCATCAATCTGCTCGATATTCATCACGCTCTCGCCCGAACCGATCCCCCTGAGGGCTCATTCTGTATTTGACTATTGCCAAATACACTGGGCGATAGCTCTGAAACAGAGTTGTACACACAACGTCCTGTGATTCAGACAGAGGTATTGCTCAGTCTACTTGGATTGTATTCATGCTCCGGCTCTCTTGGCGGTGGAACCCGGAATGACTAAACTATAGCACCAACCTACATGGAAACAAATGCATTTGTAATTATGATAAATCCTGTGGCCAGTGCTTATATGATCCACTGATACTCAAAGGTGGCACAGTTATGGTACCCAAGCGACTTAAAGCAGCTCGTGAAGCCGCAGGATTATCACAGTCAAAACTGGCAGAGCTCATCGGTATCGAGGGCGTAAGCCTAAACTCCCGCTTGTCTAACTACGAAAGCGGCCGCTTTACTCCATCCTTTGACGTCATCGTTCGTGTGGCTAAAGTTCTGGATTATCCAGAGGGCTATTTCTACACTTTGGATGATGCAGCAGCAGAAGCTATATTGCTGTTTCATCAAAATAGAAATAATAAGTCACTCAACCCGTATTATGACGCTCAAGCTGAAGCAAAAAAATATAGAGCTTCACTTGAAGAGGCTCGGAAAACAATTGAAAGGCTACTGGATGTCATCAGTAAGTCTCTCGACTAGCATATTTATCTAGTGCAAATACGGTGAATTTTTAGTATTGAAATCATTTAAATTAAAAAATGGAATCGATTTATGTAGCTCGGTTTTATTCTTCATCATCCATATACTCATGCTGTAAATGGACCAGTTGAAATGAACCACTACCCTCTTGGCGGTTAAGTAGTGGCTCATGTCAAATCTGTTTTGATATGAATATCTTCTCACATATTAATTAATTTGAGAACTGTCCTGTAGGCTAATTTTTTGTACAAAAAACAATCAGTGCGATGCGCGTTGCGGCTGTGTTTTCTTGTACATAACCTCATAATAGTTTCCAACAAAGTCATCTGTTGCTATTAGCGCAGCCTGGGTTCTGGCATGGTAAATGCTCCGCGCAGAATCTAGCTTTTCAAGGCCTAACTTTTCTCTTATCCTCTTTTGCGCCTGTTTTATACATGAGACAGAACATTTAAGAATGTCCGATGTGCTCTCGTTGTCACCACCGAATGCATAGTACATCAATACCTGGAATTCAGCCTCGGTAAGCTCAGGAAACATCAGGCGAAGTTTCCACAGTCCACTAACTCGTAACATGGTATTCTCCAATCCTGACAAAGGAATAATAAGAAGTTAAAACTGCCTTCTTTTCTGTAAATTGACATGCTCTGTTATTAATTCCGAAAGGTGATGCCATGTGTAAATAAGAATTAATTGCAAATGGTGTTATGCACATCAAAGTTGCTCCATTATAGATTTCCAACTTAAGTCTGGTTTTCATGAGTATTTAATTTCACGCATCAAATATGAAATGAAAACCGTTTCTTTTAGTGGAGGTCAGATTTGGTTCCACCAAAGATTTAATTTAATAAAGTGCGAATTGGATGAGATACGATTTCATTGCCATCGTAATTTCCACTGGGTGAAGATAACGATGGCAGATTCTTAAAATTAATAGACTTGGGGTGTTAACTGAGCTAAACCATTAATCGCCCTCTGTAGATAGACACGAGGACATCCGAGATTAATGCGTATATATCCCTTTCCTTGTTCGCCAAAATCGACACCCATCGATGCTACTATCTTTGACTTTTGCAGTAGTGCCTGTTTAAGGCTGCTATCCTCCATAGAGAGTGCTCTGCAATCAAGCCATGCAAGGTAAGTTCCTTCAGCCTTTGACATCTTGCACCAGGGGACCGAAATTTCTAATTCACGTTGAAACCATTGTCGATTTTCTGCCAGATAATTACGTAGTTCGTTGTACCACTTGCCACCAAAGCGATAAGCAGCTGTTGCTGCAACCATAGAGAGTGCATTAAAAACATCGAGGCCGTGAGCATTGAGACGTTCTGTGAATTGATGTCTAATTTTATTATCAGGGATCAAAATGTTAGATATTCGAACCGATGACAGGCCAAAAGTCTTACTTGCGGACGAAGCTGTAATGATTTTCTCATGCCACTCGTTTTTCAGATGTAACATTGAAGTGAATGTTTGATCAGGAAGTATCAAGTCTGACCATATTTCATCGGAAATAACGGTTACATCGTGTTCAATGCAAATCTCCATTAACTGACCCAATTCATCTCTGCTCCAGCATCGGCCTGTTGGATTATGAGGGTTACAAAATATCATAACTGGTGGTTTGAATTTTTCAAAAGTCGATTTCAGATTATCTAAATCTAGCTGGTAACCACTTTCAGATTCCTTTAATGGGTTAACAAGGAGTTCTCTGCTATTCATCTTTATGATTTTTGCAAATGAGCCATAGTATGGGCCTTGTACAACGACATGATCACCAGGGATTGTTAATAACTGTATGAGAATAGCTATTCCAGGCACTACACCTTCAACTGTTGTGAACCATTCTCTTTTTAGGTGCAAGTTATGATGATCTTCAAACCATTTTATTACAGATTGATAATAAGACTTATCCCTGTCGCTATAGCCAAAAATGCCATGTTCAACTCTGTCATGTAGTGCCTTGCGAACCACTTCTGGACATTCAAAATCAAAGTCCGAAACCCACATTGGTAATATTCCGGTTTTGTCAATGTCGAGATGTTGCTCCATGAAATCCCACTTAACTGAGCCTGTTCCTTCACGAATAACAACCTGATCGAAAATAGAATCTGTCATTTCAGGCCTCGCTCATGTTGAGATTACCTGGAGTGCTATTTTTAGCTATTCCTAGTCCTGTAAATGCACAAATTAGGGCGAATATTATTCCTGCATAGCACTGTACCGCCCATGGCAGTAATTCAAGAGTATTAACTCCCAGTGTGGATGCCATAAAAATTCCTGCAGCTGTCCATGGGATAAGTGGCTCAATGACGGTTCCGGCATCTTCTATCGTTCTGGAGAGATTCTTATTATCCAGGCCTAGTCTTTTATAAGCCTCTTTATACAACTCAGCAGGAATAAGCAAAGCCAGTTTCCCATCGCAGGTTGATCCTGTTACCGCGACAGTTGTTACAATTGTGGCCGCAATTAACTGGCCTGCGGAATGAATCAATTTTAGCAGTCGGTTTATGATGACTGTCAGTGCACACGTAATTGTTAAAGCTCCAGCAAATGAAAATGCGCAAAATACCAGTAGGATCGTACCCATCATGGAAGACATACCCCCACGATTGAGTAAACGAGGGACATCAGCGATTATGCCTGTAATGGACTGCCCCTGAGCAGAAAACATCGTAAGATTGAAGCCCTCCATAAATGAGTCAATACCTTGTTGCAGGCTAAATCCCTGAAAAATAATTCCAATGGCAATAGCTATGACACATGAGGTTAACATCACAGGGATCACTGGGCGTTTGGTGATAGCTCCCCATAAAATTAATGCAGGGGGTAAAATCAGTAAAATGTTGAAATTATAAAGATTGTTGAGTTCATTCAGTATTTGAGATACTTTCTCTGGCGTTGAAATTCCGCCGCTGATACCCGTGAAGCCTGCAATAAGGTAAACGATGGACGCTAATACGAAGGCTGGCACTGTTGTATACATCATGTGCCTGATGTGATCATATAGATTCGTATCTGCCACAATCGCTGCAAAATTGGTGGAGTCAGAAAGGGGAGATATTTTATCTCCGAAGTAAGCTCCTGATACGACAGCACCTGCCGTTGCTGCCAAAGATATGTCAAGTCCAGCCGCAACTCCCATCAGAGCAACACCGACAGTCCCTGCAGCTCCCCATGATGTTCCTGTACAGACAGAGATAACACTGGTTATGAAGAACGCGGCAATGAGGATGTACTTCGGACTTATCAATTTTAAGCCCCAGTAGACCATATAAGGAATAGTGCCGCTTAGCATCCATGTCCCGATTATTGCGCCAACACATACCAGAATTAAAATAACAGGCATGGCTTTTGCCAATTTATCTGTAATAGAAGCAAGGATTTCATCCCAACTGAATCCCTGCAATCGTGCCAGAGTGCTAGCTACTACTGCACAGAGAAGCAGTAGTGGCTCTATACGCAAATCCATTATCCCATGCCCTACACTGAGCACTAAAAGCATCACTGTTATAGGTACCAGGGCTAAACCCAGGCCCAAAGTCTTTTTATTATTCATCCTGAACTCCATTTTTATAACTTTTGTCACAACATATTAATTTATGTGTCCAATCGTCTATGTGAGCCAGGATGTTGCGTCATGAAAACGCTTACATCAAGATTATTTTCGTGATCAATATCACACTAAATTGGTTGAATTACACCCTTCAAGTGAGTTTTTTGCTCTTGCAAACTGAATTTCTAATGATTAATTCTGCTGAGAACATATTCTTGCCCGGATGGACTACGCCATTTTCCTTAATCATTAGAGCAAGATTGGCCGCCCGACGGGCCATTCTCTCAACTGGGGAATGGAGTGTTGTGAGTTGGGGATTGAGATAGCTTGCCATAACAACATCGTCAAATCCGATGATAGACATCTGTTCGGGTAAACGGACTCCATGCTTTTGCAGCACTTTCATCATCCCGGCGGCGATCACATCATTAAAAGTGACTACGGCAGTGAAATTCTGGCACTCATTCAAAATTGTCTGAGCCGCTTGCTCTCCACCTTCTTCATTAAATGGAACAGCAATAATCCATTCTTTAGGGACATGAATACCGGCTGCGGCCATTGCGTTGAGATATCCCTGCAGACGGTGGTTGCGGTCATCAATTAACAATTCGGATGTAATACAGGCTATTCGTGAATGGCCATTCTCTATGAGATATTGTGTGGCAAGTTGTGATGCACTTACATTGTCCAGCCATATACATCGATGGGCAATCGCCGGGATATAGCGGTTTACGAGGACAAGGGCTGGCGTATGGGCTGCATACCGCAGTATGTCCTGATCCTGCATGCGTGTAATGTGGGCTACAATCGACTCGCACCCCTGATTAATCAAAAATTCAAGCCCGGATTGCTCCATCCCGGCATCATGTCCCCCATTGCAGACCATGAGCCTTGCTCCCTTTTTTCGAGATGCATCTTCCACTCCGCTGGCCAGAAGAGCAAAGAACGGGTCTGACAAATTTCCTGTAAGTAAACCCAGCATGCAACCGCTGCGCGTGGCCAGTGCGACAGCCGCAGCGTTACGCCTGTAATTTAGCGTCCGCATCGCCTTTTCAACGCGTTCGCGAGTTACAGGTTCAACATAAGCGGTGTTGTTAATTACACGGCTGACCGTGGCGACAGAGACTCTTGCCAGCTTAGCGACGTCTTTCATTGTTGCCATTGGGATCCCTGGAAAATAGATACAATGCAGTTAAATTAAATGTGACAGGCGTCACAAATGTGCTTTATAGCCGAAGTCTGTATCGCTAGACAGCCTGTAATGACCAGATAAGTATCGTCGCTATGAAATCCAAGGAAATTTAATTTCCGTTAGTAAGCAAATTGTAGGCTAAGGAGAACAAGCAGAAGAGGATTGCCGGCGGCATGTGTGGGGGAGTGCATAGTTTTGAAAACTCAGGGGTCAGAGAAGCAGACGTGCGGCATAAAGGTTAACCGTCAGGGGCGCGTTATCATTCAAACCAGATGTATTTGATCCTCAGGATCCACGATCTGCATTCATCATGCTGGATTTCGGTTGCGTCAGAAGGTATGCTTTGCAGACTGGTCATAGCGATATCATCGCGCGATCGAGGTAATACACGGTAATATATGTAAAAATATGTTTTCCGATCCTTAAGTGTTCATGCCACTGTAGGGTAAAAAAAAATTCAGGGATGGGACGTATCCATAAAAACGTCCAGGGTGGTGGTTCAAAATGTTGTCTGAACCCCAAATGCAAAAACCCCCCGAAATCTGTCTCAACTTGGCGGAAGGTTCAGATATCAGGGGGTCGAAAGCAGGCGCTGGCCTGTGAAGGATTATAACGCATGCAATTCAGAAAACAATACCCGAACACCGCCATAAGTGTCGGCGGGTGTGGCTAAGAAGCCTTCAAAACTACTTCAATCTGAATCACCTCCGGATTACATCGACTTAGATGCACTTGAGCGTGCCTCACGTGATGAGACCTACTGGCAGTGGATTCACCAGACAGATTCCGTAAGACCTGTAAAACCCACCAGGCGACGTCGCGGTGAGCATTCAACTGCCTGCAAATGTCCCAACCCCTTTTTCAGTCGCCCGGAGGACTACAAACCGCTTGCTGGAGAACTGGGGTACGCTTACCGCAGGTTGATTAAACGTGACAGAAAAACCCGGCAGGCATCGCTGCGTATGAGGGTTTCACGCCATCCTTACTTTGTTCAGTTGAGGGAAGCAGCGGGGCGTTCTCGTGATTTCCGCCCCGACCGGCAGCATCTTATTGACGCGCTGGTCCCTCTGCTCATCAGTTGTGCTGACATATCTACACATATCGTGGCCATGAATCTTTCTAAACTGGCCGCGGCACTGAGTCCCAAAGATGAAAACAATGAGGTGATACCTGAAACGGCAGTCACGGTAACGCGCATTTGCCGACTAATCGGTGAACTGATTACGTTTGGACTCCTTGAACTGCCCACTGGTGTACAGTGGGATAGAATCAACAGGCACTGGTTTCCAAAGCATGTCGTTCTGTCGGAGCAACTCTGGAAAATTATCGGTGTGAATATTGATAAAATTTATGCCCAGCAGTCTGAGCGGCTGCATGCAGAAGCCGATGGTTTTCTATCTGCAGGTGAGGAGATAAGCGTTCGTGCGGCGCGTAAGCGCTGGTATGAACGCATGCGTCAGGCAACCCTGGTCCGGCGCCGGGAAGAAGCTGTGAAGCAAAAGCGGGTAAAAAAATATGGCAAGCTCCCATTCGACGACAGGCTCAATGCGATGGCCAAATGGCTGGTAAAAAATCTGCCTGCAGATGAGGTATGCCAGATGAGCACTGATGAGTTTGAAAGGATGGCGCATTTGCGTCTGTATCAACTTAATCTGGGCCTTGACGATCCCCCTCCTGACAACATTCACTGAGAAGCATTGACCTCTTCACTGATAACCGCCGCTGGCGGTTTCTGTGTTTGCTGCGCGAGCATATTTGCGCAAATTTCACTCACTAATTTGCCGCGTTAACAGCGCGTTACGTTCACTTAACGCCGGTGCCGGAGAGACGTTGTCTTGTTTCACATTTACCCGCAAATCAGATGTTAGGTTTATCCGGAAAAGAGTCCCTCCTTATCTGCAAGATATTCAAACCCCAAAGGTTTTATCTTTTAATTAGTAAACTAATTAAAAAGATCTTTATTCAATTCAACTCCGTGCTGAGAAAAATAAATAGGAACGCCCTTGCAGAGAGCTACGCTCTCGCCGGTTCGATAACGCTACGCTTAGTTACCTCCCAACGTTCCGTTGGGCAGAGACCCGGTTTCATTCATCTCCGCGATAAGTCGCTTCAGCATTCGTGTACGCGCCCGTAGCTCGCTAAACGCTCACACGCGGAGATACGCCCGGGCTTCGCCCGGACAACTCCGAAGGCGCACCTTAAACACTTCATTGGTAATAGCGGGTTCGGTCTTGCAGGGAGGGGATTTAGCCAGATGATCCCTGTCGATCCAGGCGGCAAAGCCGCGCAACCGGCGACGTTCGACTTTCGCGCAGTATTTTTAGTATATTTGTCGCCTGCATGCGCTTCGCGCATACGGAGCAGGTGGGAAACAAATCACACCGGGCATACCTTTAATACAACAGAAATTTGTATGCATTACATGGAGGAAACTGCACACAGTGACGCTTACAGAAAAATCGGGCCATCTGGCCTGGTGCGCCCTGGTTGCGCTTGCGCTGGGCAGACATAATGGTGAAGTGTCGTCACCAGTACAGGAAAATATCTTCCTTACCCGCTGGCTTGGCAGCGCACTTAAGCAACGTCGTTTTCCCCGTGATGTCACTCCGGACATTGAATGGCTGCTGAAGCAGGGTCGGCAACTGGGCGTCAGAGCAAAGCTGGCCAGCAAGCTGAACTACCTCTGGTGTTCCTCCACTGGAGAACTTTCAGAGCAAAATGATCTGTTCATGGTTAGGAGATTGAATCGCTTCTTTTGAGATCGCCTGACCATGAAAAGTGGCACGGTCTACTCCATTGCTGCTGCTGATCTGTGTGGGTTTTGATGTGAAAATGCCATCTTCGCCGTATTTTTAACCTGAAACCTGTTTTTCAGGCGCACCGATCCAGCTCGGGCATCCGCAGCCATCGTTTTTTCGCCATCTGATGCAGCCTGTCAGAAAGCATTTTTGTGGCGTGCTCACCCGCCACGGCGCCGGCAAAACGCAGCCGGCCTTTGCAGAGGATGCACTGGTACGGATCCGTGCCCAGGAAGCCTTTCATCAGCACCGCGAACCCGGGGCGTTTCGGTTTTTCCCGTACCGTCATCTCCAGCGCGTTATAGACCTTCGGCAGCAGCGAGCCCCGCTTGCGGTTGGCCAGAAAACCGTAATATCGCACCATCTTAAAATGTCGCGCCGGAATATGGCTGACGTACCGCTGCAGCATCTCCTCCTGGCTGATTTTCTGGCGTTTGTGTTGCTGAGTGCGGTGCTCGTAATACTGATGCACCACGGCACCGCCGCGATAGTGGCGCAGCTGAGAAGCGGCCACCGGCGGGCGCTTCAGATAACGACCCAGGTATTTCACGCTGCGCCAGGCGCCGCGAGTCTTTTTGGCAAAATGCACTTTCCAGCAACGTCGGTATTGGGCATGCAGATAACGGTGCCACCGCTCTTCATTACGGATATGACCGAGGCCCGCCAGGCCGCCTGGGTTGATTCGCGCGTAGTTGTCGCGCAGCAGGTAAACCACGGCGTTGCGCCAGATTTGCTCTACCTCTTTCTTTTTAAAGAACAGCTGCCGCCAGGTGCCGTTTTTGATGTCGAGGCCGCCGCGGGTGACGGACACGTGGATGTGCGGGTGCTGATTGAGCTGCCGGCCGTAGGTATGGAGCGCACAGAAGATACCGACTTCGATCCCCTGTTGGCGCGCCCAGCGGAGCATGGCGCGGGTGGCGCAGCGAAACAGGTCATTGAGCAGGGGCCAGTTGTTGTTGAAGAACGGCCACAGCAGGTGGGGCATGGTAAAGGTGATGTGTTGCCAATCGCAGTCGGGCAGGATGTGCTGCTGTTCGGCGATCCATTGATCGGTGGCCTTGAGGCCACAGCTGCTGCAGGCTTTGGACTTGCAGCTCTGGCAGAAAAAGCGGGAATGGGTGCAATCCGGTGAGGCACAGCAGTAACGGCGCACACCCATGGCACAGGTGCCGCAGGCGAGCATGCGCTCGACGGCGAGTTTGGTCCAGTCGCTGAGGGAGTCGCCGTGTTTGTCGAGATAGCGACTCCAGCCATCGTCATGCTGGAACAGCAGCTTTGCGGGTCTGGGAATATACATGGTGCAGAGTCTACAGGGAGGCAGGGAACAGTAAAAGGGCGTCGGCGCCAGTCGGCTCACGCCACAGGCGTGCTCATTTTATGCGGGTGTTAACGCTGAGTGGGGTATGCGCTACCGTGCGAGCCGCTGGGCCGTCAGGCGGGCACCGGCGTTGATGTGAGGCAGGGGCTTAAAGACGGTTGAGGCTGCAAAGCAGCCGTGCTCGCCCCGCAGGGGCGCTACGTTCTTCACCGGTATTTTAACGGCAATCCCGGCGGGCTGACGGAACGGGATGCCAGGGTGTACAGCCAGTATCTTCAGACCGAGCATGATGGCTTTGCGGAACTGGCTGAAGAACTCGCCTCCGGCCGTGGTTAACTTTTCAGGAGCCAGTCAATGACAGATGCGCATTCTGCGGCAGCGAGTGTCAAATCGGTCGCTGAAGGGGCCGCAGCATGGCTCCCGCTTTTACAGACGCTGGCGGGCGGTGTGATTGCTGGCGGCGTGGCGCTGTTTGTGAACCACCGCAGCCACAAAAACGCGCTGGAAAGGGAAGAAAAGGCGGCGGCGGAGAGGTTACGTAACGAAAGGCAGGAAGCAGAGGAAAAGCTTGCCCGGGAGCGGTATTTTATCGGCACCGAGCTGGTCTTTCTGCTGGAGCAGTTTGCTGAGGGCTGCGCGAGCGTTGCCCGGGATAACGGTTTGGAACACGAGCATGCTTTTGCCCCTTCTTTTCCACGGCCCGAACTCAGCTATTCAGCCGTAACGGGTGACTGGCGCGTGCTGCCGGTCAGGCTCATGTACAAGCTCAGGGAACTGCCCGTTCTCCAGAGCGAATCGGACCGGACCATCGATGCGGTGGATTTTATCGGTCCGGACTACGACGAGTTCTTTGATGCCCGCCAGTACGAGTATACCCGTCTAGGCCTGAAGGCCATTATCTTAAGTCGGCAACTGCGCAAGCTAGCCGGCTTTCCCGGGTCCCGCCTTGACGCCACGTTCTGGTCGGCTCAGCGTGTACTCTGGAAAGTGTGGCGGCTCGAGAGAAAGAGGCGCGCCGCGCAGGCCGTCCTTTTTGCTCGTTCACTGGCTACGCTTGAAATTAAGAATGACATGAGAAAAAAAGCGGCAGACGACGCTTCCGACTCCGGAGAAAACGCATGAACCTTCCATTGCTGTCTGCGCTGGCCGGCGGCCAGTTTCAGGCGCAGCAGCTGCCGGTGGCCATCGACCACCCCGCCGCGCTGGTCGACGAGCTGTCAAAGTACCTTCTGGCGCCGGAGGTCAGCGCCCTGCCCCACTTCATGCCCGACCTGCGGCGCAAGATGCTGTTCACCACGCTGTGGAACACCGGCGTGCGCATCAGCGAGGCGCTGGCACTCACAAGAGGGGATTTTCTGCTGCGTCAGCAGTCCCCGTTCGTGCAGCTGGCCCCGCTCAAGCAGCGGGAGGATAAGGCGGTGGGGCCAGACGCCGCGCTGCCGGCGTCGTGCCCCACCGCCTGGTGCCCCTTTCCGACGCGCAGTACTTCACGCAGCTGGAGATGATGATCGCCACCCTGCGCATACCCATTGAGCGCAGGAGCGAAAAGACGGGGCGCACGGAGCGGGTGCGGCTGTGGGAGATCACCGACCGGACGGCGCGTACTTGGCTCAACGAGGCGGTGGAGGCAGCTGCGTCAGAAGGGGGCATTTTCTCAGTGCCGGTCACCCTGCACACCTTCCGGCACAGCTACGCCATGCACATGCTCTACGCCGGCACGCCGCTGAAGGCGCTGCAGAGCCTGCTCGGGCACAGGAGCGCTAAGTCGACGGAGATCTATACTCGGGTGTTTGCGCTGGACGTGGCGGCCCGGCACCGGGTGCAGTTTCAGATGCCGGGAAATTAGGCTGTGGCAATTTTGAAAACGAACTCAAAAATCTAACGAAGCATCATTCAATTCAAACGCATTAGCATGATGTTATCTTAACAAGATTGTATTTTAACAACTTATTAAGATAATATATTGTTAATATAATAAGATGTTAACTTATTGAAGTTTCGCTTTTTTTATTAATTGAGATCGCTCTTCCGAGTCAAGATTTTCAAACTTCATAATGGCAGCCCTAACAATATCTGAGCGATTCACCCGGGTTCCCGAATTATTCATCTCATCTCTTATGCAATTATCAATTGAGTTTAAATTGGAGGCGGCAAAAGAGATGCTTACCGGTTTCGCTTTACTTCGGGTATCTGTTTTTCGCTCTTGGACTAAGCCTAAACCTGCAGAGCCTCCATTTATGAATGCACTTTCGTCTTTCGGAGGTGTATTAGATCTGTTTCTCATTGGATAATCTCCTTAACAAGTGCAGAAATTTCTTCCTGAGCCTTTTCATTTTGGGTTTCATAAATAGTCAGAGATTCAGCCCAGGCATCTCGGTGAGCTTTTCGATCGCAGATTCGTGATTGAGCCAGTTTCATTTGAGGATAATCAGCCAAGACTTCGGCGGCCTGATGTGCTTCGTTTACGAACATATTTGTCGGAGCCATATTGAGCACCAGATATCCTCTTACCCCTTCATTGAAGTCCTTTGCTGCAGTGAAAACTTCGCAGGTATGCGGAACAACGTCGAGGTCCATCTGAGAGGGTCTTAAAGGGGAAATGAATACATCTGCAGACATAAGGCCACTTCGCATTTCCGCACTATCTCGTCCTGCACAATCCGCAATCACGAAATCATATGATTTCTCATGCTCCTTCAACATCGCCTTGATGTTACCTGTAGCCCCGGTGACCGGGATATGGGGGTATGTTTCAGGCCTGTTGTTGTACCAGGTAAGAACGGATTTCTGATCGTCGGCATCGACAATTATGACTGACTTTCCAGCTGCCTTAAGGCAAGAAGCAATAGAGACCGCTAATGTGCTTTTACCAACGCCACCTTTCTGACTACCAAGAACAATGATCATAACCACCTCATAAGATAACAAGATATCAAGAGATTATAATCACAACTTGTTATCTTAACAAGATAATTATAATTTATATAAGATAATAATTTACATGGTCTTGTTAACATGATGTGGTGCTATCTTGCTATCTTGCTATCTTGCTATCTTGCTATCTTGCTATCTTGCTATCTTGCTATTTGATTAGGGTGGTTGTTAACTCTTCAGCCTGTGCGATTAAGTTAATCTGGTAAAACGGTCAAGCCTTCTCAAAACACCTTTGCAACAGGAATATCTTCCCAGCGGGTCGTCCACGCCGGTGAAAGCATCTCACGCCTCATTTTCCATTCGGTACTTATTCCCTGGCCGGCAAACCACACGTTGCCCAGTCCGGACTGGTTAATACCATCGAGCACCTTCATGAGCTGTGCGCTGTTGGCCCGGGGCTGCGCGTCGTCAAAGAGGCTGAGCTGGCTGACTCCATTGGGGGTGAAATCATCGAGCATAATGCCGGCCTTCATATAGCGCCGGTCATCCAGCCAGATGCGATTGAGGCTGCGCATGGCCACCTCAATGATGTCGCGCGTGTCCACTAATGGTGGGGAGGATCAGATGTGGGAGGGCGGAGAGTCAGAACGATATCGCTATTCTGACGTATCCGGGAATGGTTCAGGATTTACTTTCCTGCTTTTTTTGTCGCCGCTTTATCGAGCTTATGCAGGGTCGGGGCATGGAAAAGATCCACGCAGTAGTGTCTAACAAAGAAATCGGCACCCGTTCCACCATTAAGCTTGTGTCGGTATCAAAACGCAGCCCATCCCTACGCCTGCTGTGACCGAGGATGCCAATATTCTTGAGCTCTGCATACCACTGATCCATAGCAAACTTTGTCCCACTGGAAAGCATGCAATAGAAAATCATCCCACCACGGCAGTTATTCACGCTTCCTTTGGCAGAGCAGCCTGCGAGAAACGCAGCAGGCACAAGCGCGATTAACGCTCTTAATTGACGGGAAACTGGCATAGTTCACATATTCCGTATACTGAAAACGTGAAGCTATATCGGCAGATAATGATAGAAGATTAACGCGTTACGCCGGATAAACATTTTCGAGATAAAAGAGGAAAGAGAGAAGAGGGTTTTCCTCATTCTCCCTTTTCCGGCGCGCAGATTTGCGCCGGGGTTGCCGGTAATGTAACAATCCCGTCTGAAATCAGTCAGCATTTCCGTACAGGCCGTTAATCATCCGGAGACAGGGCGGAGTGCTCCTGAATCTGCCCGTGCCGGGGTGAGGAGACGTTTTTTTAGATCCGCATAAAACACCAGGGAGGGAAGCAGGCAGTGAAGCTCTATGAAAACGTGGTCATTGGTAATTTTCTGTACGGACTGGGCGTCTCAGTGGGCGCGCGCCTGGGGGGGAACGTGCTGCCAGCCTCCGTCAACCTGCTGCAGCAGACGCCGGAAGATAAGGCGCTGGGTGACGTCCTGCTGTCCTTCCCCGGCACGCTGCGGCTGATTGAGTTCAAAAATGCGGCTAACCGGTCCGGCAAAGAGGAGGCACGCTTCCGAAAGCTTTCATACGCGCTGACCTGTAAAAAGGCACTGATGCCGCTTTCTCACCGGATCCACTGGTACGTTGAGACCACCCCTGACGTGAAGGCGGGCGTAAAAACCTACTTTTCGAGCTACCTCAGCGCACTTTCCCTGACGGCCCGTCAGGCTGATCCCCTGAACCTTGAGCGCTTTATTGCGCAGACCGCGCGGAGCATCTTTGCAGGTCACACTGATGAAGAAAACCCGCAGGCCGTCAGTGACTACCTGAAGCTGGTCAGGTGGTGCCAGGGAGTGGATGAAGAGAGCAGCGCGGGCGCGCTGATCGTCGTGTGCGACGGCAGGGGGAACCTGCGGTATGCGGAGCTGAAGAATATTATGGAGCTGTCGATGACGCATGAGCAATGGATAGGGTACAGGCAGGAAATGGAGCATCAGGCAGAGCGGGACAGAGAGCACGCCATCGATCGCGACACGGGGTGGGAGCTGAGCCGGTGAAAAACACAAACGCTGTCAGCGAAGACGACATACGCCTGTTTTTCGACGCCGCAGACCGGCTCCTTCAGGCCGCACAGCGGCAGGGAGATACGGCAGAAAGAGCGACGTCAGCGCTGCTTAAGGTTACCGCCGTGCATGAAAGGCAGATGCGTGAGGTTAGGGATGAGGTCTCCAGTACCGTCACGTCCATGGCCGGGGCAACGGCGCAGGAGTCTGCCCGCCTTCTGGCGGAGCACTTCCGCGAAGCCGATCGTGCAGCAGAGAAGGCTGCCGACCGCTATGAGCGCGCCTGCCGGTCGCTCAGCTGGCGCAACTGGATCTGGTTTATGGCCGCGCAGGGGATGATGTGCCTGGTGGCCGGCGTGCTTATCTGGAAGCTTGTCCCCTCGCTGGATGAGATACACGCGCGACGGACGGTGCTGGCACAGCTGCAGGAGGAAACGGAGGGGCTTACGCTGTCCTGGACAAACTGCACCACCGTTGACGGCAAAGTCACCCGGTGCTTCCGGACGGATGACAAGGCCGGAATTCTGAAGCTCGATGATGGAAGTATCTGGCGTGTGCCATGGCATAAGCCGTAGCGCCGTCGGCGTTTACGCTACGGACGCCAGTGCCCGGGCCGGAAATGGCGCTCCTTCTGACCGCTATGTCCGAGCCGGCGTCTACCGGTGAGATGTCTGCCTCAGAAAAAAGCCCCCTCAGGTTTCCCTGAGAGGGCTTCACTTAACGGGTGATTTCAATCAGAAAAATCACCACGCTCAGGGCCGTACGGAGCCCTTTCAGCACACATAAGAACGCGTCCATGTGCATTCAGCCTGTGGTACTGGGCGTCACCTGGCGCAGTCAGCCACGAAATTCCCGCTGCGCTTTTTTGTGCTGTTTACAGTACACAGACAACACGTTCAGCTTCGTCCCGGATGGCGCTGCGTACCGTTGCAGTCGGCACGTTGGGAACATAACCTGGGCAGACTTCAGAACCGGCCCGCTTGATACCACCCGCGGGTTTTTGATATTCTCATCAGCACAGTACACAGACAACATGTTCAGTGTCGTCTGAGGAAGGGATAACCTGCGTTGCAGCGCGGGAAACGCTTCCGGAAAAAGATCAGCCAGAGGCTGGTCTTTTTTTTTGCCTCTTCCACAAAATGCACACTCAGCGAGCGGTTGATGAACTCTGTGGATAAACACTACATACAGGGGGCAGAAGCTTATCAACGTCTATATGAGCCCCGTAAAGCAATAGTGTATGAATTTACCGGTGCTTAACAAGAGGCTGAATCGTCGGGAAAAGGGCCTGATTTTCAAGGGCTGCAGCGGATCCCTTGGAATCACAAGGCCAGACGTGATGTCAAGACCTGCAATAAATATTTTACCAAGATGATCGTTCGCACATTTATTAAGCAAGTGTGCCATACGGGATCCGAAAAAAAGGATTATTTCCCTCTTATCAGCGAGGGCCAAACGGTTTTATTTGATCACGAAATGGCTCAGGGAACCTCTAAAATCACGTACTTGAGGAAAGTAAGCTTTAAATAATCCCTACCTGTTGCCCACACCTGACTACCACGAATTACTGTAATAAGTACGTTTATGACATTTCATCGCCTGTGGATAACTATTTCATTTTGCGGAATGCAAACTGTTTTTTTTATTAACAAAACTAAAAACATGACTCCGCAGGGCTAAAAAAGTGAGGGCGGAATTGCCCAAGGGGGCGAGTAAGCTACAGTGTTTGACTGCCCTGCGACTGAAACTATCCGGCGCGATCAGCGTGAAGTAAGGGAGTTGGGCAGCAGCAGCCTCTGCGCTTCACCCGCATCCATGGAGAACCGCACGCCGAGCTGGCGCGTCACGTCCAGCGCGAACACCCTGGTATACCACTCGGTGGACTTCGCGTCCTTGTGCCCCATCAGCGTCTGGATCACCTTCTGCGGCACCTGGTGCTGCACCAGGTGCATCGCAAACGAGTCCCTGAACGTCTTCGGCGTCACCGGCCGGATGGAGAACGTGACGCCGTCACGCTGTGCGGCCGCGACCGCCTGCGAGATCCAGCTGCGGGCCGTGTCCTCGCTCCTGATGTCCCACAGCCTGGCGCCCGCCGGCAGCTGCGCCGTCGCAAACCACTCCCTGAGTCGCTGCACGAACCCCGGATCGGTGAGCGGCACCGCGCGCGGCGGGTTGTCCCGGATCTCCGCCTCCGCGTCGCGCTCCGCCTGCTGCTCCTCCTTCGTCGGGCGGCCGCGCCGGCGGCTGCGGTTTCTTGCGGCCTCCTCGAGCCCGCGCTGCTTGAGCGTGCGCAGCACCACGAACGGTGACGACAGCGGGGCGCCGGTAAGCGGGTCGTCGAGCGCGAAGTCCTCCCGGGCCAGCGGCAGAATCTCGTTCAGCCGCCCGCCGGTGTTCCACAGCGCGTCGATGAACAGCCGTTTGCGGAGATCGGTCACCTTTGACAGCAGCACCGCCACCTCGGGCGCCAGCAGGTAACGGGGCATGTCGGTGCCGTAGGCGGCGGCCAGGTTGCGCAGCGCCACGGCGCTTTCATAGTCGAAGTAGCGCGCGGCGCCCGTATCGCCTGAAAAGTGACCATCGGCGTCGCTACGCAAAATCTGCGTCATTTCCCGGGGTAAAGTGCTCAGAATTTCATTCTCCGTTGTCGGGCGGGTGAGAACGTATTTTCGCGCGTCTGTCCAGCGAAAACCACGGGAATAAATCGATCCGCAGCGGATCCGGTTTCGATCCGGTTTCAGGCTTTTCTCCCGTATACGGAGAATAACCTGGACGACCCGGAATAAAAAGCGGGGCGATCGGCGGCGGTTCCGGCGAAGAATGTCACCTAACTCACTGACGGTAAAGAGAAGTTCGGGAAAAAGGCGGGGCAGGGCGCGTACCAGGCACTCCAGGCTGCATGCCTGGCGGGGGAGGGAGTTATGGAAAAAGACTTTGTGGGCGACATTTCTGGCGTATTCTTCTGAGGATCACTGACCAGAGAACGGCGGAGAGAATGGAAGAAGAGAAGTATATCTGTCACCAATGTATTGGCGATGAGTACGTGAGCCTGACGGTGAAAAATAACGGGGATGCCGGAGAAAATTGCAGCTACTGCAATAATAAGATAATAAATCTTCCGCTGGATACCGTGGCGGATATGATGCACGAGGTGTTTAACCGGAATTTCAGAGTCTTCAGGCAGGACATCTATTATTTCGACCATAACAGTGGCAGCCCCGCAGAAGATATTATCAGTGAGTGTCTGGATGTTTTTTTTGAAATTGCCTCTGACATTCATAACATACTGCAGAATAAACATAATGAATACATGGATGGCTGGGAGGAAGTTTACAGCGAAGATTATATCTACCGAAGAATAACGCCTGTAAATGGAGAGCTTGATTCGGCCTGGGAAGAAATGAAGAGATCGCTGCAGAGTGAGGCAAGATTTTTTAACCGAAGCGTAAAAGAGTTCCTGGATAATATATTTGACGATCTCAGCACTTTTCAGACAGAAAATAGCGGGTCAGCTATTGTAACGGTTGATAGTGACTGTGCAATTTACAGGGCAAGGGTATTTGAGAATTACGCAAAGGTGGAGGAAGCACTGCGTCATCCGGAACGTCATTTTGGTCCGCCACCGCCCGATATCGCCACATCCGGGAGAATGAATGCGTACGGTATTCCTGTCTTCTATGGCGCCACCTCTCCGGATACCGCTTTGGCGGAGGTGCGCCCTGCAGTCGGCAGCTTTGTTGTCGTGGCTGAATTCAGGCCAATTAATTCTCTGCAGGTACTTGACCTATCAGCCCTAGACCAGCTCAGCATATCTGAGGAGAGTTATTTTGACCCGAAGATCATCCGGAGAAATGAAATAACAGCCTTTCTGAGAACCCTTTCCCGTAAGCTGACCCTGCCAGTATCAGGAAGAAACCCAGACAGTGAATATCTTATTACCCAGGCCGTCGCTGAGTATCTCTCTGTATCGCAAAAACATAATCTTGACGGTATAACATTCAGGTCAACGCAGAAAAAAAATGAGGATAAAGAAAAAGAAAACCATGACAACATTGTGCTTTTCAGCAGGTCATCCACAGTAAAAAATGCAGACAGTGGAAGAGACACTTTCGCTGCCGAACTCTTCGAATATGATTATGATGATGAGAGGAGTTATGAATGGTTCAGTCCTGAGATTAAAAAAATAGATGAAGAAACTGGCAAGTCACACAGCTACAGTAGTCGTGGGATGACTGAGCGATATTCCCTTGAGTTGCTTGCAGATCAAATCACTTTTTATGAAATAAGCGGTGTGAAATACCATGCTGAGCCAACCAAAATCCGGCATGGCAACCCAGTCAGACGCAAATCCCAGCGAACAGATTAACTGCAGGATTGAGCATCTGTGATGCCATACATGCTGTCAGGCACTCCTGGCTCAATGTCCGGACAGGGTCAGCATTACCTGAAAGGGAGAAACGAGTGTTGAACCGTCAGGCTGATTCGGCCTGACGGTTCAGACGATCCACAGTGAGCCGGAAACGCACGTTTTGACTTCAGTATGGGATCACTTCTGCAGCACTTCAGATAAAGGCAAAGACATCTCAGTACATCTCGGTATCCATCCATGTACTGGCAACCGGCATGTCCTGTGAAACAAAGAGTTCAATCATTTTCAATGTGCCGCCTGGGAAAAATAATCGTTGATTTAACAGCAGGGCCGCGGTGCAGAAATTCCTGCCTGCCAGCGTTCCGGATAATTTATTTCAGCCATAAAACAACATCCGATGAGAATATACCTCATTGTTAATATTACAGGGAGTTTAATAATAAAATATTGATGCTCTTTATTGGTTAAATGCGGTCATCAGCACCTCATGGAGAAATTTTACTCCTTTCACTTTTCTGAAAGTCATCGACTGCTAACCAGTCAGGTTTGAAAGGATAAAAATAAGATAAGGACAGGATTGATTATTAAGATTGGCTCTGTGCCGAAAAAGTTTTATTCAGCTACGGGTAAATAATGCTGCATTACTTACCCAGATTGAGGATAACCACATGACTTTGTCTTTTTGTTTTAGGCTATCCCGTTCAGGTGAACGCCCCTCGCCCGACGCATCAGAAGGTCATAGCGGTGTAATATGTCCGCGCGCGGGTTGAAATCTTTTCGCACCGGGGAAGCGGCCGCCAGACTTCAGGAGTTGGCGTATGCGCGCTTCTGACGCTTATTTTGCCCCGTTCCGGAGGCGGCGTGATCGAAATTGATCCCGGTCCTGAAAACACAAGGGGGCTGAAATCCGCCCGTGAGGGCCTTTGTTGTCTGCACGACACGGGCGGACGCGCTGTATAATTTTCTGTCTGATATCAGCCTGTTCAGCCTGACTTCAGAGGGACGAATCCGGGCGAGATATTGGCTGGTTACGGTTCGGTTAAGCGGGTATTGCTGAATGAATAACCCGGCATCCCGCTCAGGAAGCACCGGATCCAGATTTAGCAGAAACGGGGCAGTAAGTCCCCGTTTGGTTTCAGGCTCAGAATATCCGATACTGACTGCACCCGACACACTGCGGAAATCTGGATGAAATCACTTATACATTCGTTGGTCGCGCTGCTCACGGTGTTCTGCTGTACCTCGGCGTTCGCAGATACGCAGGTTCATCAGCAGCTTCCGCATCATCAGGCGCTGACGGACACCGACCGGGCCTGGATTAAAGCACATCCAGTGGTGACCTACAGTGTTGAGCCCCGCTGGCCAGAAGAGATTATCCGCAACGGACAGCATACCGGACTGACCCGTACGGTATTGAATGAACTGGAAAAACGCACCGGTCTGCGTTTCGTATATGTCCCGTCAGGTCAGGCGTTAATTGAGCCGCCGATGCTGCTGCCATCGGTGCTGGAGGATCTGCTGACGCCTGAAGAACGGCAGCGCTGGCTTTGGACCCAGTCCTGGACCAATACGTTACCGTTGATAGTCGGCAGGTTCAGTACAGTCCGAATCCGTTCTCTGGCGCAGCTGGAGGGACAGAAGCTGGCCATTTTACGCAACAGTGGTTATGCCCCCTGGCTGCGTCAGCATTACCCGGCCATACAGCTGGTAACGTTTGATTCACTTCCCGAAGCGCTGGAGCAGGTGGATAAGGGAGAACTGCCTGCGGCCATGGCATCGATCATCGTGATGCTCCCGGTACTGCAGCGCCATTATATTGACCGCCTGGCGGTTGCAGCTCAGGTGCCTGAGATGGCCAGCGGCATCCACATGGCAGTTACTCCATCATCTCCACAGTTACTTGAAATACTGAATAAATCCATGGATAACATCAGCAGCTACGATGTGCAGCGCATCTATACAAGCTGGATCCCGATAGCGGAACTGGGTACGCCGCGGCTGAGCGTGTTGTTGCATCTTTATCCCTTGCAGATAGCGTCGGGCAGCCTCATGCTGATTGCCCTTCTGCTGGCGCTTGCCAGCGCCCGCCGCTCAAAAAAACGTGCCCAGCAAAGTGAGCAGGCCAAAAGCGAATTTCTGGCTGTCATGAGCCACGAAATCCGCACGCCAATGAACGCAATAATTGCGGCGCTGGAGTTGCAGCAGAAGCCATCTGTTCCGGAGAAACAGCGTGAATATCAGGCTCTGGCGCTTTCGGCTTCACAGGATATGCTGGAGTTGCTTAATAACGTATTGGATCACAGTAAGCTCACCCGGCAGCATTTGCCGTTGTATACCGCACCCTGTGATCTGTCCACGTTGCTGATGGCGGTGAGTGACAGCCAGCGCCCCTCCGCCGAACGTAAGGGGCTGACATTATCCCTGGTGCTGGAACCGGCGCTACACGGAAAGTGGTTTGAGGCCGATGCGCACCGCCTCAGGCAAATTGTGAATAATCTTCTGTCCAATGCGGTGAAGTTTACCGATCGTGGTGAAATTATATTACGGGCTGACTGCCAGTACGATACCTGTCTGATTTCAGTCAGTGATACCGGTATCGGGATTGCGCCCGCCGATCAACAGCGCCTATTTCAGGCGTGGCACCAGGCAGAGAACCGCGAAGCGCGACTGCGCGGCGGCAGCGGTCTCGGACTCTATCTTTGCCGCCAGCTGACGCGGCAGATGGGAGGGGAATTAACCCTGCAGAGTGTACCCGGTCAGGGCAGTACTTTTTGCTGTAAGTTACCGCTGCCGCCCTGTGCACCCAGCACACCAGACATTTTCTCTGCAGCCTTACCGGCTATTGCCGCTAATCTTTCTGTGCTGCTGGTGGAAGATCACCCGGCTAATCAGCAGGTGCTGACCGCGCAGTTACTTCAGCTGGGCTGCCATTATGAGCTGGCCGAAAGCGCCGAGCAGGCCATACGCTTGCTGCACGAGGAAAATTATTATGATCTGATGCTTCTCGACTGCAACCTTCCCGGCAAAGACGGTTACTGGCTCGCCACGCAGATAAGGCATTTTGAGCGCACCCAGCAACGGGATAATACGCCAATGATAGCTATCTCTGCGGTCAGCACCGCAGAACACCGCCAGCGCTGCCTTGAGAGCGGTATGGATGATGTGCTGGTTAAACCCATCCGGCTGGGCGATCTCGCCGCCATGATGGGCAAGTTTTATCCGGGCATCGCGGCAGCACCGGCGGTCAGCGCAGAAATACAGGCGTGGATAAAACAGGATTTAGACCATTTCTCCCGCGCCTGCGATGAGCAAGATCGGCAGAACATGATCTACTTTATCCATCGCGTCAGAGGCGTGGCGCTGATGTATCAGCTAAATGCGCTGGCAACTGTCAGCGATGAGATCGAAACCCATCTCCGCCATCAACATGCGCTTGACGCCGGCCTCATGGCACACTGGCTGCAGCAGCTTCAGCTGAATCGGCCGCTTTCAGAAACGTATTGAGAGTGCTCTTGTAGAGGCGCGGCCGATTTTTTCATCAAATAACCGGACTTTTAGTGTGTGGTTTCGGCCACGCTCCCCGATTGCCAGGTTATTTGCTATGTTTTCTCCTTTTTTCCGGTGGTTACTGTTACCCGCTATAATCTTTTTTTCATCCCTGTCCCTGGCAGGGCCCCTGTCGCTCAGCGTTGAAGAACGGCGCTGGATAACAGATAACCCAGAAATTCCTTACAGTTTCATTTCCAGTTGGCCACTGGACTATCAGCAGAATAGCGAACACATTGGCCTGAGCCGTGATTATCTGAATGAAATCAGCCGGCTGACCGGGCTGCGCTTTGTCCCTGCTACGCGCAACAGCCAGGTACCCCGCTTAATCTCCGCCATCGCCCCTGCGCTGCTGGAGCACGACCAGTTGACAGACTGGCGGTTCAGCCAGCAGTGGCTCACAACCAGCGCACTGGTGATCGGCCACAACAGTGCCAGCGTTGTGCAATCACTCGATCAGTTAAGCGGAAAACGCGTGGCGGTCAGGCGTGATACTTTCTATGAAAGCTGGCTGCGCAAACATCGCCCTGACATTCTGCTCCTGCCGCTCGATCACACGCGAGAAGTGTTTGAGGCGGTGTATGACGATCGTGCAGAGTTTGGCCTGGGCGCTGACCTGGTAATGCGACCGCTGCTTTATCGCTTCTTTTCGCATAAGCTGGCGATTGCCGGGCAGATTCAGGAACTTACAGCGGGCATAAGCATGGGCATTCATGTGCAGGATCCGTTGCTACTGAGTATTGTAAATAAAGCGCTCGCGGCCATCCCGGCCGCCACTGCCAATCGGATATTTGAACACTGGGCGGGGGACTTAAAACTCGGCTATCCCTCGGCAGGGGTGATTTTTTCACTTTATCAAACTGAAATCGTTACTTTTGTCATTTTGCTTATGCTGCTGGCGTGGCTGCTACGCCGAGCCATCTGTTTACAACGGCAGGCAACAGCCAGTGAACAGCGGAAAACGCAATTTCTCGCCATGATGAGCCATGAAATTCGCACGCCGATGAATGCCATGATTGCATCACTGGAGCTGCTCAATCATCCGGTAACGGCAGCACAACATTCGCAGTACCTGGCGCTGGCCAATTCTTCGGCACAAAGTTTACTGGGGCTGCTTAATGACATTCTGGATCACAGCAAGCTGTCCCAAAAACATCTTGTCCTGGAGAGTTATCCTTTTGCGTTAAGCGAGCTGATCGACACGGTATGTGAGAGTTACCGCCCTCTGGCACAACAAAAGAACCTTTCGCTGAGCACCATAATCAACCCGAACCTGCGTACGCGTTGGGTTGTGGGAGATGCCCATCGTCTGCGCCAGATCATCAATAACCTGCTGTCCAATTCAATAAAGTTTACCGAAAGGGGCGGCATAACCTTAACGCTGGAGGCGGAAGATTTTCCCGATCAGACCTGCATGATCTCACTGGCGATCACGGATACAGGAATCGGTATTTCACCGGAGGCTCAGCGGAATATCTTTGAAGCCTGGACGCAGGCTGATAATGGCCCCGATCGACACTACGGTGGCAGTGGTCTTGGATTGTGGATTTGCTGGGAGCTTACCCAGTTAATGCGCGGTGGTTTAGAGTGCCACAGCGCGCCCGGTGCAGGCAGTACCTTTACGCTGAGATTACCGCTGCGTATATGTTCTGTTCCTGAGACGCACGCTGACGCTCCCCTGCCGCAGTTCATTGAAGGTACGTCCGTTTTACTGGTGGAAGACCACCCTGCCGCCGGACGCATACTCTCAGCGCAGTTAAAAACACTGGGCTGCCAAGTGGAATGGGCGGAAAATGGCCAGCAGGCGCTCAACCTGCTTGAAGATGAAAACTATTACGATCTGATGCTGCTGGACATCAACCTACCTGATATCAGTGGTTACGATGTGGCGCGTCGCTGGCGCGTCACAGAAATACAGCGCGGTAACCCACCTATGCCCCTGGTGGCTATTTCGGCAATGAGTGACCACGCGCACCATCATAAGTGTCTGCTAAGTGGCATTGATGCGGTGCTGAGTAAACCGATTATTTTGTCTGCATTGGCTGCCTGCCTGACACGCTGGTGTACGACTGACGACCAGGCAGTGACAGAGCTATCTTTACCGGTGCAGGATGAAGAGCTTAAGCAGTCGCTGTCTGAGGATGCAGAGCTGTTTGCCCGTGCGTGCCAGAAACTGAATCGCAAGCAAATGGAGCATCATGTTCACCGCCTTCACGGCACAGCACTGATGTATCAGCTTATACCGCTGGCAAGCTTAGCCGAGAAGATTGAAAACCATTTGCGCGAGGGTAAACCCGTCACGCCGCACCAGACAAATGCCTGGCTGGCATCGCTTAAAACTGCAGTGACTTCAGCAGTTCATCTTTAATAATAAAGAGCTCGTGATCAGCTTTCAATCCAAGCTTACGCATCGCGCTCTGCTTTTGCCCGCTGATGGTCTTCAGGCTGCGGTTAAACTTCTCGGCAATGTCAGTCACCTTCATACCGGACAGAAAGCAGCGAATCACTTCCTGCTCTTTGGGGGACAGGGAGGAAAGGCTGACGGCGCGCTGAATATTTTCCTCACTGTAGTGACCGTTCAGTAGTACTTCTCCGTAACGCTGCTGTTGCGCCATTTCCCTGGCCATTTGCGGCTCGAGGAAGACACGGCCTCGGCTCACTTCCAGTGCCGCGTTCCGGATTTCTTCAAACGGGCGGTTTTTACCGATAAACCCTTTGGCTCCTCCCCGTATCGCCAGTGCTACCGTAGCAGGATTATAGTGTGCTGACACCACTAATATAGCCGTTGCCGGATGCAGTCGCGTCAGCGTCTGGATCAGCGTTAAGCCATCAGTATCCGCAGGCTCCAGCTCATAATCCACGATAACAACGTCCACTTTTTCACGCTTCAGGCTCTGAAGTAATTCTTTACTTTGTGTAAAGCTACCAGCCACACGGAATTCAGCGCTTTCTCCCAGGACCTGAATCAGGCCGCGTAACACCAGGGCATGATCGTCCAGTAAAGCTATAGAGATTTGTTGACGAGAAAAGGTTGGCATTTGTAACGCTCAGGTTAACCATTGGATATACAGAGTGTACTGCAATTTTATCAGGGAGACCTCAGGGCGTTTCGTAATACCTGTGCCGGTATTTTTGAGAGTGGTCTTGCAGATCCATATACGTCACAGTCGTAAAGTACGCCTACTCGCTGTGGCGGAGTCCACCCACGACGTTAATATCCCGTTCGAGTCAGGCGCTCCAGGGCTGAATGCTTTATTCAGATGCGCAGCATGAGATTTTTTTTTAAAGCTTATGAGGTTCACATGTTTAAAGCTGTTCTTGCTGTCGCTATTTCATTAGCGATAATGCCTGCTGTTGCCGGACCGATGATCAACGTCGGGGAGTTAAATGAATATATTCAGCCAAAAAAAAACACCCTGGCGAAAAGAATTAATAACACCGGTGATGCAACCGCCTTTGTGCGAGTGAGTGTCGATGAAATGGTATTTTCCGGTGGTGGTTATACCGAAAATAAACTTGATTCCAACACCCTGATTAAAGGCACCGGCACGGGTTTAATTTCCAGCCCTGCGCGATTAATTATTCCGGCGAAAGGCATGCAAACCAACCGATTAGTCTTTACTGGTAGTCGTGATAAAGAACGATATTACCGCGTGCGGTATATACCGGTAATCCCGGAAGACGCGAGGGAATTTGGGTTGAGTAAAGACGAAGCAAAAAAATATCAGAGTAAAATCAGTGCTGGCGTTACGGTATTAACGGGATTCGGCACCATTGTTACGGTGCTACCGGACTCGGTAAAGTTTAATACCAAGATAACGGAAAATAGCCGCAACTTACAAATAACCAATAATGGCAACGCCAGTATTGTTATCCATTCTATGAAAGAGTGCGATAAAGGCTTAAAGAATTGCAGTAGCGTCATTAATCATCAGTTACGCCCGGGCATGAAGCTGGAAAAACCGGTAACTACCGGAAAGATCTGGCAGTACACCCTGTATGAGGGTACGCAAAAAAAAATCCTGACCTCAGGTAACAATCATTAATCAGTCTTACTTTGGAGAAAAACATGTCAGTAAAAATCATCAGCGCTGCGGCGATCATTATGGCGTCATCCTTTGCTGCACAGGCTGCACAGGTCCAGTTTAACGTGGAAGCCTCTATTCCGGACAATACCTTCTATGTTATCGGCACCGGCTGGGAAACTGAAACGCAGCGCATGTCATGGAACGAAAATAATCTTTCGCTGAATGCCTTTAACAAGGATCTGAAAATGAAAAATGCCAACGGCGGCATCAAAGCGTATCTGCAGGATGCAGCCGTGCTGACCTCTTCAAGCAACCCGGACCCGATTCCGCTGACCGTCAAAGTTTATAACCAGACGCTGCCAGTCGGCGCGGCCGGTGCCGTTGAAATCGTCAGCGAGACCGAAGCCAGCACGGAGAGAACCCGAGTCATGAACGTTTCTCAGACCGCTCCGTTTACGGCTGGGAGCCGTCCAGCGGCGGGCGAATACAGCGGTGCTATTACCATGATGTTCGACAGCGTTCCAAGTGATGAGTCATAAGAAAGCGCGGCTCTCTCAGCAGAGATAATACGTCAGTACGTTTGAACTAGGACCAGAAGGAGGAGGGCCACTTTCTCCTTCATATTCTGCTTCGGAACCTAATTATGCATCTGTCCCGTTCCATCACCGGCCTGACCCTGCTGCTGTGTTCCGCAGAAATGGCGCAGGCCGAAACTCTGCCGCCTCAACGTCCCCCTTCGCTGGCACAGCAGGCTGCAGCAATGCCCGCGGATTTCCGCTCCCACTTTTTCAACGCCCCCGTCTCGGCGCGTGTGATGCTGGATGGCAAGCTGCTGGGCGATGCCAGCATTGTGCTGAGCGAAGATGAGCGCGTGCAGATCGTGAATTTTACGGATGTCAGCAGCAGTGAATGGCCGGAAAACGAACGTCAGAAATGGTTAACGGCATTTTCTCAGCCCCTGGCGCTGGGACAGTGCACCGGCAGTTGTCCGCCGAATCTGGTGGCAGCAGATTATAACCTTGCCAATGCGCAGTTAACGCTGATCACTTCCACCTTACCGGAAAGCGCGGCGCAGAAAATGTGGCATGCGCTGCCGGAACAAAGCAGTGCCGGCATGCTGTTATCTAACCAGCTCAACCTGTCAGGAGGGCAACAGCAAAGCGCAGCGATAGGCTGGCTCGGCGGGCTTGAAGCTGCCATCGGTAACTGGAGCGCTATTGGCCAGTACCAGCTGGATCGCAGCGGGACAAAAGGCGCCGAAACCCAGCATGCGGTAACCTCGCTCTATCTGATGCGCGAAAGTCAGCACACCTTCTATCGCGGCGGGCTGTTTGCACCCGACAGCCAGGGCGTATTACGCCAGCCTTATTCACGGGGCTCCGGGGTGACCACGATGGCAGGACTCATGATGGGCAGCAGCGATACTCTGATGAAAGACGGCAACACGCCCGCCCTCTATCCGATCTGGGTCACGGCCAACCGAGAAGGGATTGCCGAAATTTATCGCAACGGCGTGTTGATTAACTCCCAGCCGGTGCAGCCAGGTCTACAGGCGCTGGATACCGCTCCGTTACCGGGCGGCATTTATGAAGTGGAGGTTCGCATCCTGGAGGATGGTCAGGAGACCAGTCGCAATCTGGAAACCGTGAACAAACCTGCAGGTTGGCGCAACCCTGATCAGCGTCTGCGCTACAACCTGTTTGCCGGTCAGCAGACGGCGCTGATGAGCAACAAGCGTAACGATCAGCACGGTGAGATGGCGGCAGGCACGAGCCTGAACTACCTCATCAAGCCCAATATGACGGGCGGCGTGGCGATGCAAAAGGTGGGCAAAGAGAAGCAGGCTGGTATCTCACTCGACTGGCAGGCCAGGCAGCAGGTGCAGCTGTATAGCAACCTGTGGCACAGCAGCGTCACCGGCTATGGTTTTGATTCACAGGCAATGTGGGTGCATGAAAAGGGTAACGTGGCGCTTAACCACAGCCGCAGCTGGTACACGCCGGAAGATGCATTGGGGCAGATGAGCTATTCCTCGCGCCCGCGAACCGAGCAGAGCACTTCGCTGTCTTCAAGCTATCGCCTGAACAGTAACCAGGGCATCAGTACTCGCCTGACGCACCGCAGCAGTAACAGCGGCGTTGGTGTTGACGCCGGTTACAACACCCGCGTCGCCATTGGCGGCACGCCGGTTAACATACAGCTCTCGGCGTTTGACCGGCCTTACCGCGATAACGGTAAAACGCGCAACCGTGGCATGGCGCTGACCGCCAGCTTCTCGCTCGGCAGCCAGGGGCGAAGCGCCAGCGCCAGCATTGGCAGCCGCACCGATGCGAAGGGCAGTCGCGACATGTACGCCTCTGCCACCCTGAATCAGGAATGGGAAAACACCCTGATGAAGCAGAGCAGCGTGACGGCAACCATGGACCGCTACGGTGCAGGATTAAGCAGCTACAATCAGTTTGACGCGCCGCTGGCCAACGGCAGCTTCTGGGGCCAGCGCTCCAGCGCAGATCGCCAGTTAAGCGGTGGTCTTAACGTTGGCAGTACGCTGGCCCTGGGGCAGGGCAAAGTGGTGCTCAGCCGTGACGCGCAGCAACACCAGGGAGGCGGCATGATTGTCGATGTGGTGTCTGACGATGTCAGCGTGAATTTAATGGCGTATCACGAAGCAGGTTCAACCCCTTTAAAAGCCGGGCGAAACTTTATTCCGGTGAAAGCCTGGAAGCCGGGCGCCGTACAGATAGATTTCCCTGGGAAAGATGCTCCGGCACTGAAAGCCTGGCCGCAGTATCTCGATTACCACCACGTGCGCGGCGGCGTCAGCAGCCATGAAGTTCGGGTAATGAAAACCGTTACCGTGATGGGACGACTGGTGGATAATCAGGGCACGCCGCTGGGCGGTGCCAGAGTGATTAACCATGCAGGACGCACCGTTACCGAATCTGATGGCATGTTCACGCTGGAGCTGCATGAGAAGAATCCGGTGGTCAGTATTGAACATCATTCCGGTATGCAGTGCGAAATACGCCTAAACCCGGAAACGGAAAAACGAGACGAATTACTATTTGCCGGTAATGTCACCTGTGAGGGGATAACGCTAGCCGATAAACAATCAGATAAAAAAAGTATTGGGTGAAAAATTAACTATGATTTGTAAAATTCAGTGCAATTGTTTTTTTTCTGTGATGTTAAGGTTGTTTTTTTATGCGATGATTTCAAATTCATTCTCAGCCTCCGCTGCCGAAGTAAATATTACAGCGTCGTTCAAAAGCGACATAAGCCAGCCCGGGTTGAATCAGTTTATTAATACGACTCCCTTAGGCGGTTTTTGTATTAGGCACCCAAATTACTGCCGCAATGGTGTATTTGGCGTGGGTGTTAATGGTATAAGTGTTAATAAGCATTATGTGAAAGAATCATCTGACCTAAAGAACAATCATTACTACTATACAATCGATGGGCGCAATAGGGAAGTTATTCTTACCAATCTTAAAACAGGTGTAAAAACTAATGTTAATTTTAGAATTAATATTTTCTCAGTAAGAACGAAAGGGCTAAAGTCACCATATGCTTTTGTGCCTTCAGGCGGTTGTTCGTATCTAGGAGGCTCAGCTGCCGGAGATGAAAGTACTCTCATATGGAGAGTTAACCCAGGAATTCAAGATTGTTATTCAAGATTACGAAGTTACGATGAACTTACAAATGGAGGTGACGTAACTATCTTTGAACTTAGCTTTGGGTATGTGCTTGAAACACCTAATCCATTACTTTTACCATCAGGCGACTATGAAGGAGAGTTAATTTATACTCTTGGGAATGGTAAAGATATCGATTATCATGCCTTGGCTTATAATGATGATGAAGTAAAGATAAAATTTAATGTGTCAGTTGAGCACGCTTTCTTTTATCAATTTCCCAATGGCAGTGAAAACGTTCAGTTAGCGCCAACTAATGGCTGGGGGGCATGGATAAATGGTGGTCAAGTACCCGATATGCTAAAAAAGGAAGTACCCTTTACCCTGAGCACTTCCAGCGGATTCAAAGTCTGGATGCAGTGTGAGCATAATGTTGGGTCAGGTTGCGGATTGAAAAATCAGGCATCAGCTGAAACGCTGCCGTTAGATGTAAAAATAACGATCCCAGGTTTTATTTCAAATCAGCAGCCAGTGCGTAATTTGTTGTTAAACACTGACACTTTGGGACACACCATCGATATGCCCGGACGGTTTGTGGTCGATCTACACTCGAAACTCAATTTTAGCGTCAATAAACCTGAAGTTGAGAAAATGGTCAAAGCACCGGGTTCAAACTGGAAAGGGGGTGTAACCCTGATATTTGACAGTGAAGTGGAATAAGTACAAACCGGCATACTTCCTGGTTAATTGAGAGGGTTCTGATATAGAATTAGCAAGCTAAATTTCTAATATCATTTTTGTTTCATGGGGTAATGAATGTCCCATAATAAGAAAAAACAATGACACTCAGAAGAATGCTGGCCGAACAGTGATGTGAGACTTACTTTAAGCTTATCTTAAATAGTTAAACTCACATTCACATGTTCCTCATACTGTAATTCCTTGGCATGGACTTATCAGTTTTAAGTAAGATTAAACGTTGTAGATGTTTTCCAGCTATCAATCCAAGCTTTTTGTTTGGGCCGTAAGTTAACATCCTGGCGGGCTGGCTGAAACTTATTCACAATCGAAGCCAGTTAATAATTACGGACTAAAACTTACGAAAATAAACATAAATTTTTGACAATAAAGGTTTGCATGAACGCGCCTAATTAAAAATCACCCATCCTATATTATAAATATTATCATTCATCACCCATTGCTTAACGAAAACACCATATGATTAACAGTAATAAGAAAAAGATTGTTATTATGAGTAATCACCCGCTATATCTGTATGGGTTGAAACACATTCTAAACGAGAGTCCGGCGTTTCGCGTCCTCGATTGCTGCATCAACACTGATGAGCTAAATTATTCTCTCAGCATTTTTAAAGCGAATATGGTAATTATAGATTTATCCCAGCCAGAGGGTGGGGTAAACATAAAGGAAACAGTCGTAAAACTACATAAATATTATCCTGACATTACTTTGGTAGCACTGGGTGAGAGTCCTTGCCATCAGCTTTTAAGCATGAATTTAAGGCCCATGGTGAAAATTTATCTCTGCAAGAGCCTGCCTGTAAATGATATTTTATCGGGTTTGAAATGGGCACATAACTATCATTCTTGCGATGTAAAATCGAACCATTATGCAGATAAAAAATGTTCACCAAACATAAGGACTACCTTACTTACCGCACGGGAAAAGTTCATTCTTGAATATATTCACGCAGGGCTTTCTGTTTCTCAGGTGGCACAGCGTGTTAATCGAAGTGTAAAAACAGTCAGTACTCAAAAGCGTACCGCCATGAAGAAACTCGGTATCACCTCTAATCATGATATATATCAGCTTGACTTGAGTGAGATTTAACTACACAGAAACATGCTGTAGGTCACTTGATTGCCAAAACTGCTGAGGATGCAGGTTGATTCCGGACAAAAACGCACAGACGTTTTACCCTGTCGATACTTCCACCGGACCGGGGTTATTCCCGCGTAGCTTGTTGCTGTTCCGTGAGATTAATGTTCGTCAGATCATGCACGAGAATACTACCGCAGCAGGGTATTTGACGTCATTGATAAATCATTTTAAATGGCTGTGAGCCATTATGATATTTTCACGTTTTGACGCCTGCTTTTAATACGGTATTTTGCATGGGCTTGATCCTCCCCACCATTAGTGGACACGCGACTAAGTGAGTAAACTCTCAACCAGA
>KZ478071.1 GCA_002837195.1 Enterobacterales bacterium CwR94 | reverse complement strand
AATACCTGCCTGTCACGCAGGGGGTCGCGGGTTCGAGCCCCGTCCGTTCCGCCACCCTATTTAGGGGCGTAGTTCAATTGGTAGAGCACCGGTCTCCAAAACCGGGTGTTGGGGGTTCGAGTCCCTCCGCCCCTGCCAGAATTAAGAATCCTTTGCTTCGGCAAAGGATTTTTTTTTGCTTAAAATTCAAGTAAAAATAGAAAAAAGGCTGCTCAGAGCAGCCTTTTGCGTTTTTAAAATACCATTACACGCTGACGGGTTGCTTAAGCAATTGTCGGATCCAGGTCTGCTGATCGCTATTTTGTAGCCAAACAGCATACAACGGGCGCACGGCGACGGCTGTATTAGGGATGACTTCTAAATCGTCATACTCATTTAGCCAGCTATCTGGCAAAAATGCGCAGGCTCCTGTTGTGGGTAGCAACTGTCGCGTTAAATGTGCCGATGTTGTAGTGAGGACGGGAACGTCGTCAGCACCCACCAGGTAGCTTTCATGCTGATGAAAGTCAGCACCCCATTCCAGTTTGATGTAATCATATTTATCGCGCCTCTCAGCTTTTACAGACCGAAACAGCGCCAGAGAAATATGACCAATCTGTTGGCTGGTTAATTCATCCATCTTGGGGGCTTCTGTTGTGATGAGCAGGTCGAGCTGTCGCTCATGCAACTGCTTTACAAGCGAGTGTCGCTGTGCAATGCGAGCCTCCAAATGCAGGTTTTCACGATTCTCGTAAAGTGTTTGCAGCCAGGGGGTTAAATACGCCTCCCAAAGCGATGCACTTGCTCCAATAGCCAACTCATGGTGCTCCTGCGTATGAGATACCTCTTTCTTCGCCATAATCCATGTGCTCATCAAACTTTCAGCATAAGGCAGTAGGCGCTCACCAGCGGAGGTTAACCTGATATTGTTACGATGACGCGTAAACAGATTCACACCCAGTTGATTTTCAAGCTGCCTTATACGAAAGCTCACGGCGGATTGCGTAAGATAGAGGGCTTCTGCAGCTCGCCCAAAGTGGCGCGTCCGGCTGACTTCCAGGAAGGTTTTAAGTAATTCCGTATCCACATCTATCCCCTAAAAAATGTTTGTCGAGTTGATTTAAATGTTTTGTTTTACACTCTGTCAAGCCTAACTAATACTCCGCGCCATAAATAGCACGGCCATAGAAGAGTTAGGAGCGTGTAAAATGGCGGAAAGCTTCGCAACAACTAATCGTTTTTTTGATAACAAACACTATCCTCGTGGTTTTTCGCGTCACGGTGATTTCACAATTAAGGAAGCACAGCTTCTTGAGCGTCATGGTTATGCGTTCAACGAACTGGATTTGGCAAAACGCGAACCATCAACTGATGAAGAGCGCCAGTTTATTGATGTCTGCCGCGGTGTTCGTGAGGCGCAAACTGAAGCTGAACGTGTATGGAGTAAATACACTGCACGCATTAAGCGTCCTAAACGTTTCCACACTCTTTCTGGCGGTAAGCCGCAGGTCGAAGGGGTGGAAGACTACAGCGACAGCGATGATTAAAAAGAGATGGAGCCCAAGTGGCTCCATTTTTTTATCCCATAGCGCGATGTAGTTGAATCAGTAAGCGATCAATCCCTCTGTAGGCGAGCGCCTCCATGAGATGCTCGCGCTGTATCGCCTCCTCGCCCGCTAAATCAGCAATGGTGCGGGCAACACGCAGTAACCGCTGCCAGGCTCTCACAGACAGCCCGAGTGCGTTTAATGCACTTTCAAGCCATTCCGCATCCTGTATCTTCAAATGGCACCACTGTTTAATCTGTCCATTGTCCATTCTGGCATTGATCGCTCCAGCTCGTGTTTGTTGCTTGTTACGTGCGGCAATCACGCGCAATCGGACCTTTTCACTGCTTTCTTCTGCCTGGTGATGCTGTGCCAGGGTTCCCGGCGGTAAAAGTGGCACCTCTAAGGATAGGTCAAAACGATCCAAAAAAGGGCCAGAGAGCTTATTTAGGTATTTCAACACCTGCTGTGGCGAAGTGCGGTTGTGCGTACCTGCATAATGCCCTGTCGGGCTTGGATTCATAGCGGCGACTAATTGAAACTCTGCGGGAAAGGTGACTGTCGCTCTGGCACGTGACAAAGTGATATCTCCAGATTCTAACGGCTGCCGTAAAGCATCCAGAGCCTGGCGTTGAAATTCCGGAAGTTCATCTAAAAACAGTATTCCCCGATGGGCGAGCGTTATCTCTCCTGGGCGTGGCAAGCTACCGCCACCCACGAGCGCATACAGTGATGCGCTGTGATGTGGGGCTCTGAAAGGCCGCTCACGCCAATGTACGATGCCTTTGCTCATGCCAACCAGGCTGTAAATAGTGGCGGATTCTAAGGCCTCCTGCTCACTGAGTGCAGGTAGGAGGCCAGGCAATCGCATAGCCAGCATTGTCTTTCCGGTGCCAGGGGGGCCAATAAGGAGCAGATTATGTCCCCCAGCAGCGGCGATCTCTAAGGCGCGTTTGGCCTGGTGTTGGCCAATAATGTCTTGCAGATCACCAACCATGCGGGGAGGCGCTTCAGGAGCAGGTTGTGCTTCGGTCAAGGTGTCTTCCCCTTGTAGAAAGGCACAAACCTGCAATAGATGCTGTGCGAGACGAGCATGGCCCTCACGCATAAGTCCAATTTCAGCTTCGTTGGCCTGTGGCAAGACTAATGTATGCCCGGCTTGCTGCGCGGCCATAGCGGCGGGTATAGCACCCTGTACACCTCTTAAAGCACCATCGAGAGCAAGCTCCCCCAAAAACTCAACGTCTTTAAGTTTTTCCAGTGAGATTTGACTTGAGGCCGCCAGAATAGCGATAGCAATTGGAAGGTCATATCTGCCGCCTTCTTTTGGCAAGTCTGCCGGTGCAAGATTAATGGTGACGCGTTGGGCCGGAAACTGAAAGCCGCTATTTAAGATGGCACTGCGTACGCGATCCTTCGCTTCTTTCACCGTGGTCTCTGGGAGCCCGACGAGGTTCAGTGACGGCAATCCACCACTGACATGCGCTTCAACCAAAATCAGTGGTGCGTTCATTCCCAGTGCTGCGCGGCTAAATACTGTCGCTAATGACATAATCTTCTCCCTAAGAGCAAGAAGTATGTCTGAGTAAAAGATGGAGCCCCACTGCTGACGGTGTGATTTGCGCAGGCTTTTCCAGACTAAAACGATGCGTTGCAACGTGGTCTGGAATTTTGTGCACATCCTGGTAAAGGTTGTCCCGATGTCTTTTTTAACGAAAATAACCAAGCGTCTAATATATGCTGACAAATCATTAGCTTTGCATCGATTTCGGGGGTGAGCATTTTACCCGCTAATCAAAAAAATATTGCCATGCACCCAAAAACTGTGATAACTCTGTAGGCATTACTTCGAGCAAGAATGAAATCGAACCGAATATGACAGCCCTTCTACGAGTGATTAGCCTGGTCGTGATTAGCGTGGTGGTGATTATTATCCCACCGTGCGGGGCAGCACTTGGAGAAAGAAAGGCTTAAAAATCAAGTCTGAATCCGAAAAACCCCCGCACCGAAAGGTTCGGGGGTTTTTTTATATTCAGGCATTAACTGGCAGAGGAATGAAAAATGAACAATAGAATAAAATCCTGTTGTTCCCAGCGAGAGGCGGGGGAATAACTATGAATGGTGCTCAGTGGGTGGTTCAAGCGTTACGCGCGCAAGGGGTTGAAACAGTATTCGGCTATCCAGGTGGCGCAATCATGCCAGTCTATGATGCTCTATACGATGGCGGCGTCGAACACCTACTGTGCCGTCATGAGCAGGGCGCTGTCATGGCCGCGATTGGCTATGCGCGTGCAACCGGAAAGACGGGCGTTTGTATTGCGACGTCCGGCCCTGGTGCAACCAACCTGATCACAGGACTGGCGGATGCGATGATGGATTCCATTCCCGTCGTGGCTATCACAGGTCAGGTGGCTTCTCCCTTTATCGGCACGGATGCGTTTCAAGAAATTGATGTATTAGGCCTCTCTTTGGCCTGTACCAAACACAGCTTTTTAGTTGAGTCGTTAGACGAACTGCCAGCAGCGATGGCTGAAGCCTTCGCTATCGCGCAGTCAGGGCGACCTGGCCCAGTACTGATTGATATTCCTAAAGATATCCAGTTAGCTAAGGGTGACTGGCTGCCACACCTGCTCGAAGTTGAAGAGCAGCATGACTATCCCACCGAAGAGATAGCGCAAGCTCGGCACATGATGGCGCACTCGAAAAAGCCGATGTTTTATATCGGTGGCGGTGTGGGTATGGCGAATGCGGTACCTGCATTGCGGGATCTGGTGAAAGCCACCGGCATCCCAACGGTTGCGACATTAAAAGGGCTTGGGGCGCCAGATGCCAGTGACCCGTGCTATCTGGGGATGCTGGGCATGCACGGCACCAAAGCCGCAAACCTTGCAGTACAAGATTGTGATTTGTTGATTGCTGTCGGCGCGCGTTTTGATGATCGTGTGACGGGTAAGCTGAATACGTTCGCCCCTCATGCCAGCGTCATCCATTTAGATATTGATCCTGCAGAACTCAATAAACTGCGCCAGGCGCATGTGGCTTTACGTGGTGAGTTAAACGACGTTTTACCTGCACTGTCACAGCCGCTGGAGATCGATGCGTGGCGACAGGAAGTGCAGCAGTTAAAAAGTGAGCATCATTGGCGCTACGATCACCCCGGTGAAGCCATTTTTGCGCCACTGTTCCTGAAACAACTTTCCGATCGTAAAGCTGCCCGCACGGTGATTACCACGGATGTTGGTCAGCATCAGATGTGGGCTGCTCAGCACATCACCGTAGACGCGCCTGAAGATTTCATTACTTCCAGTGGATTAGGAACGATGGGCTTTGGCTTGCCGGCCGCCGTGGGCGCGCAAGTGGCACGTCCCAATGACACCGTAATATGTGTGTCGGGCGATGGTTCTTTCATGATGAATGTGCAGGAACTGGGGACCATCAAGCGCAAGAAGTTGCCATTGAAAATTGTCCTGCTGGACAACCAGCGATTAGGCATGGTTCGTCAGTGGCAGCAGTTGTTCTTTTCTGAGCGCTACAGTGAAACCAACCTGTCTGATAACCCCGATTTTCTGACGCTGGCCAGTGCTTTTGATATTCCAGGCCAGCGGATTACCCGTAAAGATCAGGTCGACGCCGCATTAGACGCTCTGCTGAATAGCGAAGGGCCATACATGCTGCATGTCTCAATTGATGAGCATGAAAACGTCTGGCCACTGGTGCCGCCGGGTGCCAGCAACGCAAATATGATGGAGAAAACCGCATGAATCAGCACCAATTGTCTATTGAAGCGCGCTTCAGACCCGAAATACTGGAACGCATCTTGCGCGTTGTTCGCCATCGTGGATTCAAGGTTTGCGCGATGAATATGAATTCGCCTACGAACAGTGAGAGTATTAATATTGAATTGACCGTTGCCAGCCAGCGCTCTGTCGATTTACTGTCAACGCAGCTAAGTAAATTGATGGACGTCGCCTGCGTTCAGGTACAACAACAGACAACACAACAAATCCGCGCACAAGCGTAAAAGGAATACAGAATGAGCACGAAAAAAGCTGACTTTATTTGGTTTAATGGCGAGATGGTTAAGTGGGAAGAGGCAAAAGTCAGCGTCATGTCCCACGCATTACACTACGGCACTTCCGTTTTCGAAGGCGTGCGTTGCTATGACTCCCATAAAGGGCCAGTCGTTTTCCGTCATCGTGAACATATGCAGCGCCTGCATGACTCAGCAAAAATCTACCGTTTTCCACTGTCATACAGCGTTGAGCAATTGATGGATGCCTGCCGCGACGTGATTCGTAAAAATAACCTGAAAAGTGCCTATATTCGCCCACTGGCATTTGTTGGCGATGTGGGGCTGGGTGTGAACCCGCCCGATGGTTACGAAACTGACGTGATCATCGCAGCGTTTCCGTGGGGTGCTTACCTCGGCGCTGAAGCGCTGGAGCAGGGAATCGACGCCATGGTTTCGTCCTGGAACCGCGTAGCACCTAACACTTTGCCGACTGCTGCCAAAGCCGGTGGTAACTACCTGTCTTCGTTGCTGGTCGGCAGCGAAGCACGTCGTCACGGCTATCAGGAAGGTATCGCGTTGGATACCCAGGGCTATATTTCTGAAGGTGCAGGTGAAAACCTGTTTGAAGTGAAAGATGGCATTCTGTTCACGCCGCCATTTACCTCTTCTGCGCTGCCAGGAATTACGCGTGATGCCATTATCACGCTGGCGAAAGACATGGGAATTGAAGTGCGCGAGCAAGTGCTGTCTCGTGAATCCCTGTATCTGGCCGATGAAGTGTTTATGTCAGGTACTGCTGCAGAGATCACGCCTGTGCGCAGTGTTGATCGCATTCAGGTCGGCGCTGGCAAGTGTGGCCCGGTGACCAAACGTATTCAGGAAGCCTTCTTTGGTCTGTTCAGTGGCAAAACTGAAGACAAATGGGGTTGGTTGGATCAGGTTAACCCATAATCACGATAAGACTCGCGGGCAACGGTTTCGTTGTCCGCAACCTGTTGAAATTGGAGTAAATTGAGCATGCCTAAGTACCGTTCCGCCACCACCACCCACGGCCGTAATATGGCGGGTGCCCGTGCCCTCTGGCGCGCAACCGGAATGACCGATGACGATTTCGGTAAACCGATTATCGCCGTGGTCAACTCCTTCACTCAATTTGTGCCAGGCCATGTGCACCTGCGTGATTTAGGTAAGCTGGTTGCTGAGCAAATTGAAGCCTCCGGCGGTGTTGCCAAAGAGTTCAATACCATTGCTGTTGATGATGGCATCGCGATGGGACATGGCGGTATGCTCTATTCACTGCCCTCTCGCGAACTGATCGCAGATTCTGTGGAATACATGGTTAATGCACACTGCGCAGACGCGATGGTGTGTATTTCCAACTGCGACAAGATCACCCCAGGAATGTTGATGGCTTCAATGCGTCTGAACATTCCGGTTATTTTCGTTTCCGGCGGCCCAATGGAAGCGGGAAAAACCAAGCTCTCTAACCAGATAATCAAACTGGATCTGGTTGATGCCATGATTCAAGGGGCCAACCCGAACGTTTCAGATGCAGACAGTGAGCAAATTGAACGTTCCGCTTGCCCTACCTGCGGCTCTTGTTCCGGTATGTTTACCGCCAACTCAATGAACTGTCTGACCGAAGCACTGGGCTTGTCTCAGCCTGGCAACGGCTCATTGCTGGCAACTCACGCCGATCGTAAAGACCTGTTTATCAACGCAGGCAAACGCATTGTTGGTTTAACCAAGCGTTATTATGAGCAAGATGATGAGAGCGTCCTGCCGCGCAATATTGCCAGTAAAACGGCATTTGAAAACGCCATGACGTTGGATATCGCGATGGGCGGTTCCACTAACACCGTTCTGCACTTGCTGGCTGCGGCGCAGGAAGGCGAGATTGATTTCAATATTTCTGATATCGACCGCTTATCACGCCTGGTTCCACACCTGTGTAAAGTGGCACCCAGTACACAGAAATATCATATGGAAGACGTTCACCGTGCCGGTGGCGTGATCGGTATTCTGGGTGAACTGGATCGCGCGGGCTTGATCAACACCGATGTGCCAAACGTCCTTGGCATCACGATGCGCGAAACGCTGAACCAGTACGACATCACGCTGACCAAAGATGAAGCCGTGAAGAAGATGTTCCGCGCGGGCCCCGCGGGGATTCGTACCACGCAAGCCTTTTCGCAGGATTGCCGTTGGGATACGTTGGATGATGATCGTCAGGAAGGCTGCATTCGCTCTCGCGAGCACGCTTTCAGTCAAGACGGTGGTCTGGCCGTACTGTACGGCAACCTGGCACAGGACGGCTGTATTGTGAAAACGGCGGGTGTTGATGAAGACAACCTGACCTTCCGCGGCCCAGCCAAAGTGTATGAAAGCCAGGAAGATGCGGTAGACGCGATCCTTGGTGGCAAAGTGGTTGCAGGCGATGTGGTTGTTATTCGCTACGAGGGCCCGAAAGGCGGCCCCGGCATGCAGGAAATGCTGTATCCGACCACCTATCTGAAGTCGATGGGATTGGGCAAACAGTGTGCCTTGATTACCGATGGACGCTTCTCCGGCGGGACGTCTGGCTTGTCGATTGGTCACGTTTCACCCGAAGCAGCGAGCGGTGGAGATATTGCACTGGTGCGCGATGGCGACATGATCAATATCGATATTCCTAACCGTGGAATGGTGCTGGATGTAGCGGAAAACGTCCTGCATGCCCGTCGTGAAGAAGAATCTGCGCGCGGTGATGCTGCTTATACGCCGCATTCACGTGAACGTCAGGTCTCCTTTGCATTGCGTGCCTATGCATCACTGGCAACCAGTGCGGACAAAGGCGCCGTTCGCGACAAGTCCAAGCTGGGAGGCTAAATATGGCTGAGTCTCAACCGCTATCTGACGCCCCGGACGGCGCAGAGTATCTGCGTGCTGTGTTGCGCGCACCCGTGTACGAGGTTGCACAGGTGACGCCATTACAAAAAATGGAAAAGTTATCTGCACGATTGGGTAACACGGTGTTGGTGAAACGCGAAGATCGCCAACCCGTACACAGCTTCAAGTTGCGTGGCGCATACGCCATGATTGCCGGTCTAACGGAAGAGCAAAAAGCTCGCGGTGTGATTACCGCGTCTGCAGGAAATCACGCCCAGGGAGTGGCATTATCGGCAAGCAAATTAGGCATTAAATCACTGATTGTGATGCCTTTAGCAACAGCAGATATCAAAGTCGATGCGGTGCGTACATTTGGCGGTGAGGCTTACCTGTTTGGCGCAAATTTTGATGAGGCGAAAGCCAAGGCCATCGAATTGGCGGAGCAACAAGGCTACACCTTTGTTCCGCCGTTTGATCACCCCGCAGTGATCGCCGGGCAGGGCACATTGGCGATGGAACTGCTGCAACAGGATGCGCATATTGATCGCGTCTTTGTGCCGGTTGGCGGCGGTGGGCTGGCGGCCGGTGTGGCAGTATTGATTAAGCAGTTGATGCCACAGGTGAAAGTGATCGCCGTTGAAGCGGAAGATTCAGCTTGCCTGAAAGCGGCGCTGAACGCGGGAAAACCGGTTGATTTAGCCCGCGTCGGTTTATTCGCCGAAGGCGTTGCTGTGAAACGGATTGGTGACGAAACCTTCCGCGTTTGCCAGGCGTATCTTGATGATATCGTCACGGTGGACAGCGACAGCATTTGTGCAGCGGTAAAAGATTTGTTTGATGATGTGCGTGCGGTTGCGGAGCCTTCAGGTGCATTAGCGCTGGCAGGCATGAAAAAGTACGTACAGCAACACGGTATTCACGGCGAGCGTTTAGCGCACGTGCTCTCGGGTGCCAACGTGAATTTTCACGGTCTGCGTTATGTGTCCGAACGCTGTGAGTTAGGCGAACAGCGTGAAGCCCTGCTGGCCGTAACCATTCCGGAACAACAAGGTAGCTTCCTAAAGTTTTGCCAAATTTTAGGTGGGCGATCGGTCACAGAGTTTAATTACCGTTACGCCGACACAAAAGATGCCTGCATTTTTGTAGGTGTACGCTTAACGCGTGGCAATGAAGAGCGGCAAGAAATCATCGCGCAATTGGATCGTGGTGGCTATAAAGTCGTTGATTTATCTGACGATGAGATGGCTAAACTCCACGTGCGCTACATGGTCGGTGGCCGACCCTCTCAACCTTTAAGAGAGCGGTTGTTCAGCTTTGAGTTTCCAGAAGCGCCCGGTGCGTTGCTGAAATTTTTGCAAACGCTCGGCACGCATTGGAACATTTCCCTGTTCCATTATCGCAGCCACGGGACCGATTATGGTCGCGTTCTGGCCGCATTTGAATTGGGCGATAACGAACCGCGCTTTGAAGAGCATCTCAATGATTTGGGTTATGACTTTCATGATGAAAGTGAAAACCCAGCGTTTCGCTTCTTTCTGGGCGGCAATGCCAAAGCCTGATTACAGCAGACTCCAAAACGCATCAACAAGCGGCTCATTGAGCCGCTTTTTTTGTACGCAAACACCCAACTCAAAGGGCGCAACCGATTCGATACCGTCTAACACCAGTACGCGGTTGCGCACGGGCTCTGGGCTGTTTTCCAACACCACATCGGGTAACAGAGCGACGCCGCACCCTAATGCCACCATCGATACGATCGCTTCATGTCCTGAAACCGTGGCATAAATTAAAGGACTGGAGATACGGTGGCGGCGTAACCACAAATCAATTCGGCGTCTGGCCGGGCCTTGTTCGGGCAGGATAAATGGAATTTGGTTCCAATCAGGCTCGGCTTGCGTGGCTTGTTGGCGGACGGGACAGGGCAAGGCTGGCGCGATCAATACCAGGGGAATCAGTCCCAACGGCGTGAAATCAATGCTGGCCGGTAAATGTTCTGGGCGACCTGCAATCGCCAAATCAGCATCTGCTGTTTGGACTTTCTCAACGGCATCGGCCGCGTCTCCGGTCGTGAGCTTGATTTCAACCAACGGATGTTCAGCACGAAAGCGGTCCAGGATCGGTGGCAAATGGCTATAAGCCGCCGTTACTGAGCAAAACAGGCGAAGCTCGCCGCTCAGCGAGGGGCCATTTTGACCTATCGAGTGACAAAGTTGCTGATATTGCAGCAGCGTCTGTTGTGCGAATTGGCGAAGTTGATCGCCTGCTTCTGTCAGGGTGACCGTCCGGTTATCACGTAAAAACAACGTTTGGCCCAGATCTTCTTCCAACCGTTGTATCTGACGCGACAGCGTGGAAGGGCTGACGTGCGTCGCTCGCGCCGTGCGACCAAAGTGCCGACTCTCTGCAAGATGCAGAAAGAGTTTCAGATCACGTAAATCCATACGATTCAGCCCTATAATGACGTTTCGTTTTATGCAATATCACGTTGTTAATATATCAATTTAAGCAATGCATTTCCTGTCATATGATGGGGACATAGTGATGAGGCAATACGCGCTTATCTGCAGAACAAAACAGCAAACACAACCGAATAATGGAGTACCCATGTCTAACTATTTCAATACTTTGAACCTGCGTCAGCAGTTGGCGCAATTAGGTAAATGTCGTTTCATGACGCGTGATGAATTTGCTGATGAAGCAAGTTACCTGAAAGGGAAAAAAGTCGTCATTGTTGGTTGTGGTGCTCAGGGTCTGAACCAGGGCCTGAACATGCGTGATTCAGGTCTGGATGTGTCTTATGCCTTACGTCCAGAAGCTATCGCAGAAAAACGTGCGTCATGGCGCAAAGCCACCGAAAACGGTTTTCAGGTGGGGACCTATGAAGAACTGATCCCACAGGCCGACTTGGTGGTTAACCTGACGCCAGACAAGCAGCACTCCGCTGTGGTTCAGGCGGTACAGCCACTGATGAAAAACGGTGCTGCACTGGGTTATTCTCACGGCTTCAACATCGTGGAAGTGGGTGAAACCGTACGTAAAGACATCACCGTTATCATGGTGGCACCGAAGTGCCCAGGTACTGAAGTTCGTGAAGAGTACAAACGTGGCTTTGGTGTTCCAACCTTGATCGCGGTGCACCCAGAAAACGATCCAAAAGGTGAAGGTATGGCGCTGGCGAAAGCCTGGGCCGCTGCGACCGGTGGTCATCGTGCGGGTGTGTTGGAATCCTCTTTCGTTGCAGAAGTTAAGTCTGACCTGATGGGTGAGCAGACCATTCTGTGCGGCATGCTGCAAGCGGGCTCTCTGCTGTGCTTTGACAAGCTGGTGGCAGAAGGCACTGACCCTGCTTACGCAGAGAAACTGCTGCAATTTGGTTGGGAAACGATCACCGAATCCCTGAAGTTTGGTGGTATCACCCTGATGATGGATCGCCTGTCTAACCCGGCTAAGCTGCGTGCCTATGCGCTGTCTGAACAGTTGAAAGAGATCATGGCGCCGCTGTTCCAGAAGCACATGGATGACATTATCGCGGGTGATTTCTCTGCGGGCATGATGGCGGACTGGGCGAATGATGATAAAAACTTGCTGACCTGGCGTGAAGAGACGGGCCGCACTGCGTTTGAAAATGCGCCTCAGTTTGAAGGTAAAATCGCTGAGCAAGAATACTACGACCACGGTGTGGTGATGGTTGCGATGGTGAAAGCGGGTGTTGAGCTGGCATTTGAAACCATGGTTGATGCGGGCATCATCGAAGAGTCTGCGTACTACGAATCTCTGCATGAGCTGCCGCTGATTGCGAACACCATTGCACGTAAGCGTCTGTATGAAATGAACGTGGTTATCTCTGATACCGCAGAATACGGTAACTACTTGTTCTCCTTCGCTGCGGTACCGCTGCTGAAAGAGTTCATGACCACGCTGCAAGCGGGTGACTTGGGCAAAGCGATCGCGGGTAACGCTGTTGATAACGCGCAGCTGCGCGATGTGAACGAAGCCATCCGTAATCACCCCATTGAAGCCGTGGGTAGCAAGCTGCGTAACTACATGACTGACATGAAACGCATTGCTGTTGCAGGTTAATGTAGCCTGGTTTTAGATGAAAAAAGGCGCCTTTCGGCGCCTTTTTTAATTGCGGTATAACACTTTGATAATGTGATAACCGAACTGCGTATGCAGCGGACCATAAGGCTCCAGCAGTGGGCATGAGAACACAACTTTATCAAAAGCTGGCACCATAGCACCTTGACGGAACTCGCCTAAGTGGCCGCCTTTCTTACCCGATGGGCATGTAGAATGTTTCTTCGCCAACTTTTCGAAATCAGCACCATTCTTCAACTGCTCCAGAAGGTCTAAAGCCAGTTTCTCTTCCTTTACAAGGATATGCAGTGCAGCTGCGTTTTTTGCCATGATCGTACCTTGAGTGTTCGTTATACTGTGGCGCGATTTTAACCCAGCCCTAGCCAATGAGCGAATCCTGTTTATGCGTCTGAATCCCAGTCAACAACATGCCGTTGAATTTGTTACCGGGCCTTGCCTTGTGCTGGCGGGGGCGGGTTCAGGTAAAACTCGCGTGATCACGAATAAAATCGCCCATCTGGTGCGTGAGTGTGGCTACCAGGCCCGCAATATTGCTGCAGTCACCTTCACCAACAAAGCCTCGCGCGAGATGAAAGAGCGTGTGGCACAAACCATGGGCCGTAAAGAGGCGCGTGGGTTGATGATTTCCACTTTCCACACCCTGGGATTGGAAATCATCAAAAAGGAATACAAAGCGCTGGGTATGAAAGCTAACTTTTCTTTGTTTGATGACACTGATCAGATGGCGCTGCTCAAAGATCTCACCGAGCGCTGGTTGGAAAATGACAAAACCTTACTACAGCAACTGATCTCTGCGATCTCTAACTGGAAGAACGATCTGGTGGGTCCGCAGGGCGCGGCAGCTCAGGCGCAATCTGAACGCGACAAGCTGTTTGCTCACTGTTATGGGCTCTACGATACCCATTTAAAATCCTGCAACGTACTGGATTTTGATGATTTGATACTGTTGCCAACGTTGTTGCTGCAAAAAAATCAGGAAGTCCGCGAGCGTTGGCAGCAGCGCATTCGCTATCTGCTGGTAGATGAGTATCAGGATACGAACACCAGCCAATACGAGCTGGTGAAACTGCTTGTGGGTTCACGTGCGCGCTTTACCGTGGTCGGTGACGATGATCAATCGATCTACTCCTGGCGCGGGGCGCGTCCGCAAAACCTGGTATTGCTGAGTGAGGATTTTCCCGCCTTACAGGTGATTAAGCTGGAACAGAACTACCGTTCCACTGAGCGGATATTGAAAGCGGCAAATATTTTGATTGCTAATAATCCGCACGCCTTTGAGAAACGCTTGTTTTCAGAGTTGGGATACGGTGCCGAACTCAAAGTCATCACGGCCAATAACGAAGACCATGAAGCCGAGCGCGTGATTGGTGAACTGATCGCACATCACTTTATCAATAAGACCGGATATAAAGATTACGCGATTCTGTATCGCGGAAATCATCAGTCGCGTGTTTTTGAAAAGATGCTGATGCAAAACCGCATTCCGTACAAAATTTCTGGCGGTACATCTTTCTTTTCACGTCCTGAAATTAAGGACTTACTGGCCTACTTGCGCATCCTGACCAATCCTGATGACGACAGCGCATTTTTACGTGTGGTGAATACCCCTAAGCGCGAGATTGGCTCGGCCACACTCCAAAAATTGGGTGACTGGGCAATGCAACGTAATAAAAGTTTGTTCAGTGCCAGTTTTGATATGGGATTGGAGCAGACGTTAACGGGGCGTGGACTCAATGCGTTACAGCAATTTACCGGCTGGCTGCGAGAAATTGCCACGATGGCAGAGCGTGAGCCCGTTAACGCTGTGCGCGATTTGATCCGCGGTATCGATTACGAAAGTTGGTTGTTTGAAACGTCAGCAAGCCCAAAAGCCGCTGAAATGCGCATGAAAAACGTCAATACGCTGTTTCAATGGATGACCGAAATGCTGGAAGGCAACGATCTTGATGAGCCAATGACGCTCACACAAGTGGTCACACGATTCACATTACGCGACATGATGGAGCGCGGTGAAAGTGATGAGGAAACCGATCAGGTTCAGCTAATGACGCTGCACGCCTCTAAAGGATTAGAATTCCCCTATGTGTTTTTAGTGGGAATGGAAGAGGGGTTATTACCGCATCAAAGCAGCATTGATGAAAACAATGTCGAAGAGGAGCGCCGTCTGGCCTATGTGGGTATCACGCGAGCGCAGCGCGAGTTAACCTTTACACTGTGCCGAGAGCGCCGTCAGTACGGCGAACTTGTGCGTCCAGAACCCAGCCGGTTTTTGATGGAACTGCCGCAAGACGACGTGGTGTGGGAAACAAAACGCAAAACGGTCAGTGCAGAAGAGCGGATGAAAACCGGGCAAAGTCGTATTGCTAATATCCGGGCAATGTTAGACAAAGCGAAATCGCCCTGATATGCCTCAAGATGATTGAATGGTCAGCGTCCAGTGCGCATAGCTCTGATATAAACGCTCTTGCTCGAGTAATTCTGCCCGCAGGGCATGCAATGCCAGCCACTCAGGGGGCAAGGTTAACATCAGGTTATCTTCACTGGCTTGTAAACGGACAGCAGGCAAACTGTCGTCCATCCGACGACTGGCCAGCACAATCGCCAGTCGCAACAAACGGCATAACCGCTCCGCCATTCGCGGCGGTAATGCATTTTGTTGATTGAGTAAGGCCAGATCGATATTTTGGCTTTGATTTTGAAGCAGTGCGGCCAACAGGACTTTTTGGGCAGGGGTGAAACCTGGGAGATCAAGATGCCTGACCAGATAGGCTGCATGCTGTGGCGCGCGACGAAAATCGACGCTCAGTCCGATTTCATGCAGCAGGCAGGCGCTATCGAGGATTTCCTGACAGCGCGCATCTAACTGCCAGGCTGATTTGACCTGACGAAAAAAAACGCTCGCCAGCTCACGAACGTGTTCTGCTTGCTGCATATCCAGCGCAAAACGACGCTGAATACTGTGTAATGTGCGTGCACGAATATCGCGGTCGACCGGCAAATGTAACATGCCATAGACCAGCCCCTCACGCAGTGCGCCGCCAGCCAGTGTCATGTTATCAATTTTCAATTCAGTGAAAATCGCCAACAAGATGGACAGTCCGCTCGGAAAGACCAATGCGCGCTCCAGCGTCAGCCCTTCAATTTCCAATTCTTCCAGCTTGCCGCAATGAATCGCGCGCTGTTTTAACTGCTGCAGTTTGCTTAATGTGATGCGCTCGTCCATGCCTTGCGCCATCATTATTTCTTGCAAAGCCTGAACCGTACCAGATGCCCCCACGCACACTTCCCAGCCCTGCTGGCGTAATTCCGCAGCGACAGGGCGAATGATTTCACGTGCAGCTTGCTCAGCTTGTGCAAAATTTTCCTGTCCCAAATGTCGGTCACAGAAATAACGTTCCAGCCAGGTCACACAACCCATTGGCAGGCTGAATAGTGCAGAGGTTTGAGCGCCATTTCCGGTAACTAATTCGGTAGAACCACCACCAATATCCACCACTAAACGTTTGTCGGAGCCGCCGGTTGTATGCGCCACGCCTTGGTATATCAGGCGCGCCTCTTCTTCACCGCTGATCACGTTGACGGGACAACCCAGAATTTGTGCGGCGGGAGCAAGAAAATCGTCGGCATTTATCGCCAGTCGCAGCGTTGCTGTGGCCACGACACGGATTTGATCGGCAGGGATATCGCGTAGTTGTTCGGCAAACAAACGTAAGCACTGCCAGCCGCGCTCCATCGCTTCCTGCGACAGGCGCTGTTCGGCATCCAGACCCGCAGCAAGACGCACTTTGCGTTTGATACGTGACATGGTCTGAATAGTGCCCGCCACTTCACGCACCACCAACATATGAAAGCTGTTAGACCCCAGGTCGATGGCGGCATAAAGAGACGACGCACTTAGCATAGATAATTAACTCGAGCGTTTACGATTATTATTACGCGGTGGGCCATTACGACGGCCATTGTTGCTACCGCCACGACGAGGACCATTACCCGTGCGCGGACGACTCAAGCGCTTAGGTGGCGGCAGATCACTCATCAATGCATCGCTATTGTATTTACTGACCGGAATACCGTGGCCAATATACTCTTCGATAGCGGGTAAATTGAGTGCGTACTCTTCGCACGCCAGGCTAATTGAGTTGCCATTCGCACCTGCACGTCCCGTACGACCGATACGGTGAACATAATCTTCCCGATCGTCCGGCAAATCGTAGTTAAAGACGTGCGTCACTGATGGAATATGGAGACCACGTGCTGCTACATCTGTGGCGACCAAAATATCCAAATCACCTTTGGTGAAATCATCGAGAATACGCAGGCGTTTTTTCTGCGCCACATCACCCGTTAACAGCCCAACGCGATGACCATCCGCGGCCAGATGGCCCCAGATATCTTCACAGCGATGTTTGGTGTTGGCGAAAATAATGGCGCGATCTGGCCACTCTTCTTCGATCAACGTTTGCAGCAGACGCATTTTTTCTTCATTGGAAGGGTAGAACAACTCTTCCTTAATGCGATGGCCGGTGCGCTGTTCTGGCTCAACTTCAACATATTCAGCGTTGTTCATATGTTCAAAAGCCAACTCGCGTACACGCCAGGAAAGCGTGGCGGAAAACAGCATATTCAGACGCTGATTTGCAGCAGGCATGCGACGGAACAACCAACGAATATCTTTAATAAAGCCGAGATCAAACATGCGGTCGGCTTCGTCCAGCACCACAACTTGGATCGCACCAAGGTTAATGTGATTCTGTTTCGCGTAATCGATTAGACGGCCGGTGGTGCCGATCAGTATATCGACGCCACTTTCCAGCACTTTCAGTTGCTTATCGTAACCGTCGCCGCCATAGGCCAGGCCAAGTTTTAAGCCTGATGCTTGCGCCAGCGGTTCAGCGTCTGTGTGGATCTGCACGGCTAATTCGCGCGTCGGCGCCATGATTAAGGCGCGCGGTTGATTGACCTGACGGCCTTCAGCCGCCGGGTGAGAAAGGAGATGATGAAACGTTGACGTCAGAAACGCCATCGTTTTGCCCGTACCGGTTTGCGCCTGCCCCGCGACATCGCGACCCGCTAACGTCAGCGGTAATGCCAATGCCTGTATCGGCGTGCAGTTATGAAACCCTTTACTTTCAAGAGCTTCAACTACTTTGGGGTGCAGGGCGAAGTCGGAAAACTTCTGTTCGGTTAAGTGTGTTTTGCTCATAGTGATGGTAGAATATCAGCATAGTATTGCTTTACGAAAGCGTATCCGTTGAAATAAAGTCAACCTGGGTTGGTAAATTTTGCACCAATCTGTCTGGCATAACTTTTGGAGTAAGAAATGAGCAGCGATAAAATTGTTCATCTGACCGACGATAGCTTTGAAACCGACGTCCTGAAAGCGGACGGTCTAACGCTGGTTGATTTCTGGGCTGAGTGGTGTGGTCCGTGTAAGATGATCGCACCCATCCTGGATGAAATTGCAGAAGAGTTCGACGGTAAACTGACAATCGCCAAGCTGAACATTGACGAAAACCCGGGCACTGCACCGAAATATGGTATCCGCGGTATTCCTACACTGCTGCTGTTTAAAGACGGCGAAGTGGCGGCCACGAAAGTTGGCGCACTTTCTAAAGGCCAGCTGAAAGAGTTCCTTACCGCGAATCTGAGCTAAGCCGCCTGGGCGTCGGTGGTCGAATTTTTTCCCTGACTGCTGGACGCCCTGCTTTGAGCGTGCTAAGTTACGCTCACTGCATTATGAACTTACCTGTAGTTTGAATCTTAGTTTTATCCCTTGTTAATTCCGTACCTGCTCCACATATATCAGTGCATGGCATTAGCAATCTGACGGTTAACGTCAACGTTTTCAGGCACCTTGTTTCGCACGTTTCCTCGTGTCCGTTCTCCACAATTGCTCGGTGTTCGCGATGTGCAGAAGCGTCAACAAGACGCCATTAACTGGCATGGATTTGTTTGCCATACCATTCACGACATACTTTCGAGATTTACCCCGAGTTTAAGAACCCACCACTATGAATCTTACCGAATTAAAGAATACGCCGGTTTCTGACCTGATAACTCTCGGCGAAAACATGGGGCTAGAGAACCTGGCGCGTATGCGCAAACAGGACATCATCTTCGCCATCCTTAAGCAACATGCGAAAAGTGGCGAAGATATCTTCGGCGACGGTGTGCTGGAGATATTGCAGGATGGATTTGGTTTCCTCCGTTCTGCAGACAGCTCCTACCTTGCCGGTCCCGATGATATCTACGTCTCTCCCAGCCAAATCCGCCGTTTTAACCTCCGCACTGGTGATACCATTTCTGGTAAAATCCGTCCGCCTAAAGAAGGCGAGCGTTACTTTGCGCTGCTGAAGGTTAACGAGGTTAACTACGATAAACCGGAAAATGCGCGTAGCAAGATCCTGTTTGAAAACTTGACCCCACTGCATGCCAACTCACGTTTGCGCATGGAGCGTGGTAATGGTTCGACAGAAGATTTAACCGCACGCGTTCTGGATCTGGCATCACCTATTGGTCGCGGTCAACGTGGCTTGATCGTGGCGCCGCCAAAAGCCGGTAAAACAATGCTGCTGCAGAATATTGCGCAGAGCATTGCCTATAACCATCCCGATTGCGTGTTGATGGTGCTGTTGATTGACGAACGTCCTGAAGAAGTGACAGAAATGCAACGTCTGGTGAAAGGTGAAGTGATTGCTTCCACCTTTGACGAGCCCGCTTCTCGTCACGTTCAGGTCGCCGAAATGGTTATCGAGAAAGCGAAACGTCTGGTTGAGCACAAAAAAGACGTCATCATCCTGCTCGACTCCATCACCCGTCTGGCCCGTGCTTACAACACCGTTGTTCCAGCCTCTGGCAAAGTGTTAACCGGTGGTGTGGATGCTAACGCCTTGCACCGTCCGAAGCGTTTCTTCGGTGCTGCACGTAATGTGGAAGAGGGTGGAAGTCTGACCATTATTGCAACCGCGCTGATTGATACCGGTTCGAAGATGGATGAAGTGATTTACGAAGAGTTTAAAGGTACAGGTAATATGGAATTACACCTGTCGCGTAAAATCGCTGAAAAACGTGTCTTCCCTGCGATTGATTACAACCGCTCAGGTACGCGTAAAGAAGAATTGCTGACCACTCAGGAAGAGCTGCAAAAGATGTGGATCCTGCGCAAAATTATCCACCCAATGGGCGAGATCGATGCGATGGAGTTCCTCATCAACAAGTTGGCAATGACCAAAACCAATGATGATTTCTTCGACATGATGAAGCGCTCATAAGTTGGTCGCTTAATTCGCGGCGGCTGCGTTCGCAGTGAGCCGCGCTTAAGATCTAAGAAAAACTCGGGTAACGCCACGTCCAATCGTGGCGTTTTTCTTTTATGCCCTATACGATATGACATGAAAAGCTAATTGCCATCGCGGTCTGGGCAGGATCCCTCCCCGGCTTGGTGCAACGTCACCATCATTGCCGACATGCTAATTGCTTCATTCTCCAGTGTTTCTTGTTGAGATCTGTTAATGTGAATTTACTCACGATGAGTACCGAGCTGGCGTCGATTTTTCTGTTTTCCCTGGTGTTCCTGTTCTTTGCCCGCAAAGTGGCGAAAAGAATTGGTCTGGTGGATAAACCTAACTATCGCAAACGTCACCAGGGTGTTATCCCGTTAGTGGGAGGCATCTCGGTCTATGCAGGGATTTGCTTCACTTTCCTCATCACAAATTACTACATTCCCCATGACCTGCTGTACCTGGCCTGTGCAGGCGTATTGGTATTGGTCGGCGCTTTAGATGATCGATTTGATATCAGCGTAAAAATACGCGCTACCGTTCAGGCTTTTATCGCTATCGCTATGATGTGGTACGGAAAGCTCTATTTGCTGAGCCTGGGCCACATATTTGGTTCGTGGGAGCTGGTCGTCGGACCCTTCGGGTATGTACTTACGCTGTTTGCCGTTTGGGCAGCGATCAACGCTTTTAACATGGTTGACGGTATTGATGGGCTGCTGGGCGGCTTATCCTGTGTGACCTTTGCCGCGATGGGCATCATTCTCTATTTCGATGGTCAGCTCAGCCTGGCGATGTGGTGCTTTGCAATGATTGCCGCCATTATCCCGTACATTCTCCTTAATCTGGGTGTCTTTGGACGGCGTTATAAAGTCTTCATGGGCGATGCCGGCAGTACGCTGATTGGCTTCACCATTATTTGGATCTTGTTAGAAACCACCCAAGGCAAAACGCACCCTATTACCCCTGTCACTGCCCTGTGGCTGATCGCCATTCCACTGATGGATATGGTCGCGATTATGTATCGTCGATTGCGCAAAGGCATGAGTCCTTTCTCTGCCGACCGCCAGCATATTCACCATCTGATTATGCGCGCGGGCTTTACGCCGGGTCAGGCGTTTGTGCTGATAACGCTAGCCGCCGCTATTTTGGCAGGCATTGGCGTCTTAGGTGAATACCTCGCTTTCGTACCCGAATGGTTCATGCTGGTACTGTTTCTTCTCGCCTTTTTGTTTTATGGCTACTGCATTAAACGTGCATGGCGCGTCGCTCGCTTCTTAAAACGCGTGAAACGCCGTATGCGCAGAGCTCACTCACCCAAAGCAGACTGATGACTTCGGAACCTATGGTAATGAAAACAGAGACTGGACCGACCGCCTCTTTAGGAACCATCGAGAACGAACTGGATATTCGCAGCCTTGGCTGTGCGTTGTGGCGCGGTAAAATATGGATTGTTGGGCTGGCGTTTTTATTTGCGCTTATTGCTTATGTGGGTTCGTTATTTGTGACGCAACAGTGGAGTGCGACCGCGATCACTGACCGTCCCACGGTAAATCAACTGGGCCGTTATTACGCCCAGCAGCAATTTTTACGCAATCTGGATGCCCGCAACAACAATGCCATAGCGGTCACGCCTGAACCTTCGGTAATGGAAAACGCCTGGCAAGAATTCGTTATGCAGCTTTCCTCATGGGATACGCGCCGCCAGTTCTGGCAACAAACCGATTATTTTAAAGCGCGGCGCAGTGGTAACGCCAAAGGCGATGCGGCACTGCTGGATGAGATGATTAATAACATTCAGTACACGCCGGCGGATGCGCAAAAGAACCTGACAGATAACGTCCGCCTTATTGCTGATACCTCGACGGATGCGAATAACCTGCTGCGTCAATACATTGCTTTTGCCAGCGAACGGGCCGCTCGTCATCTGAATGATGAAATCAAAGCGGCCTGGGCGGCGCGTAGCGACCAGTTGGCGGCTCAAGTCAGACGCCAGGAGGATGTTGCGCAAGCTATCTATAAGCGGCAGATCAATAGCGTTGAACAGGCGCTTAAGATAGCGCAGCAGCAAGGTATCGAGCAGGCAAGAACGGCAACACCAACGGAGCAGCTTCCCGAGTCGGAGATGTTCCAACTCGGCAGACCCTTGCTGCAGGCGCGGTTAGAAAATTTGCGTGCCAGCGGGCCTGATTATGCGCTCGACTACTACCAAAATCGTGCGATGCTGCATTCATTAGAAGCAGGGCCAGTTCTGGATCAAAAGTTTCAGAGCTATCGCTATTTGCGTACGCCTGAAGAACCTGTAAAACGCGACAGTCCCCGCCGTGCCTTTTTGATGGCACTCTGGGGAACAATGGGCGCACTGGTAGGCGCGGGTGTTGCACTGATGCGTCGTTCTCGTCGCTGAAGCCATGAACAGAAGAGAGCAAGTGTGAAAGTATTAACGGTGTTTGGTACTCGTCCCGAAGCGATCAAAATGGCGCCGCTGGTTCATGCGCTATCAAATGATCCCGAGATTGACGCGCGGTTATGCGTAACAGCACAGCACCGTGAAATGCTCGATCAAGTGCTTAAACTCTTCGCTATTACGCCAGATTATGATTTGGATATCATGCGACCAGGACAAGGTTTGACGGAAATCACCAGCCGCATTCTTGAAGGGTTGAAAGGGGTTTTCGCGGCGTTTAAACCTGATGTGGTGCTGGTACATGGCGATACCACAACAACCTTTGCCGCTAGCCTGGCAGCGTTCTATCACCGTATTCCCGTTGGCCATGTTGAAGCGGGATTGCGCACCGGCGATCTTTATTCGCCCTGGCCAGAAGAGGCCAACCGCACCTTAACGGGACACCTTGCGACATGGCACTTCCCGCCCACAGAACGTGCGCGGCAAAATCTCCTGCGCGAGAACCTTCCATCTGAACGTCTCTTTGTGACTGGAAACACGGTGATTGATTCGCTGTTTTGGGTACGCGATCGCGTGCTTGGCGATCAGGCTTTGTGGTCATCACTCGCCAGCCGGTATCCGTTTTTATGCCAGGATAAAAAGATGATTCTGGTCACTGGACATCGCCGCGAAAGTTTTGGCGATGGTTTTGAACGTATTTGTAGTGCACTGGCGCAGGTGGCGCGCGCGCATCCTGAAGCACAAATCGTTTACCCCGTGCACCTGAATCCCAATGTCAGCGAGCCGGTAAATCGTATTCTTAAGGGCATCGAGAATATTATTCTGATTGAGCCGCAAGAGTATTTGCCCTTTGTCTATTTGATGTATCACTCCTGGCTTATCCTGACGGATTCAGGTGGCATTCAGGAAGAAGCGCCTTCACTTGGCAAACCTGTACTGGTCATGCGTGAGACAACGGAGCGTCCAGAAGCCGTTGAATCTGGAACGGTGAAGTTGGTGGGCACGGATGTCGAAAAAATTGTGGCTGCCGTGTCACAGCTGTTAACCGATGACGAGGCTTATCAAGCAATGAGTCGGGCGCATAATCCTTATGGAGACGGTAATGCCTGTGAACGCATCGTACAGGCATTAAAAAACAACCGGGTAACGTTATGACATTCAATACTCTCTCTGTCGTAGGATTGGGCTACATTGGCCTGCCTACCGCTGCCGTTTTTGCGTCGCGCAAAAAAAAAGTCATTGGCGTTGATATCAATCAGCAAGCCGTCGACACCATTAATCGCGGCGATATTCACATTGTTGAACCTGACTTAGCCAGCGTCGTAAAAACGGCGGTGGAAGAGGGCTGGTTGCGCGCCACAACACAGCCTGAAGCGGCGGATGCGTTTCTGATCGCGGTACCCACTCCTTTCCAGGAAGGACATCAACCTGATTTGCGTTATGTCCAGTCAGCGGCACAGGCCATTGCCCCCGTTTTGACCAAGGGTAACTTGGTGATCCTGGAGTCAACATCGCCTGTAGGCGCAACTGAACAGATGGCCGAATGGCTTGCTGCCGCACGACCAGACTTGACCTTTCCTCAGCAAGTGGGCGAAGCCGCCGACATCTTGATTGCCTATTGCCCAGAGCGTGTGCTGCCTGGACAGGTCATGGTTGAACTGATTAAGAATGACCGCGTTATTGGCGGTATGACGCCAGCGTGTTCGGCCCGCGCCAGTGAACTGTATCGCATTTTCCTTGAAGGGGAATGTGTTGAAACCAATGCCCGCACGGCTGAGCTTTGCAAACTGACCGAAAACAGCTTTCGTGATGTCAATATTGCCTTTGCCAATGAGCTGTCACTGATTTGTGCCGATCAGAACATCAACGTATGGGAATTGATCGCTCTGGCGAATCGTCATCCACGGGTCAATATTTTGCAACCCGGGCCTGGCGTTGGTGGACACTGCATTGCAGTCGATCCCTGGTTTATTGTTGCGCAAAACCCACAACAAGCGCGTTTGATTCGTACGGCACGTGAGGTTAACGATGCTAAACCGCACTGGGTACTGGATCAGGTAAAAAAATGCGTGGCAGACAGCCTGACGGTAAGCAATAAACGTGCGAGTGAACTCACCGTTGCCTGTTTTGGTCTGGCCTTTAAGCCCAACATTGATGATTTGCGTGAAAGCCCTGCGATGGCCGTTACACAACTCATCGCGGAGTGGCATACCGGCACGACTCTGGTTGTAGAACCCAATATTGCGCAAACCCCAGCAAAACTGGCTGGCCTTGCAACGCTGGTTTCCGTTGAGCAGGCACTGGCCCGCGCGGATGTGCTGGTTATGCTGGTGGATCACCGAGAATTCCGTGCCATCGCCAGCGACACCCTACATCAACAGGCTATTGTTGATACCAAAGGGGTGTGGCGATAAACACCAGAGGTGGCGCAGTATGATTAATGCCGGAATCAAAGCACTGGAATGGGAGAGTCACTTCTTCGGTCTACGCAGTGGATTGTTGGATTTCAACCAGCCGCAGTTGCTTGACGATGAACAGATGCAACACTTTGATGTTGTTCAGGCAAAACTGGATGCTCAGCAAACCTCCGATATTGATGCGTTGTGCGCGATGGGGTTTCGCCTCGTGGAAGGCGAAGCAGATTTACTGTTGCGCATTGACGCTGGCGAGCGCCCCACAGGCGTGCGTATCGCGCGAGCGGAGCATATTCCCGCGCTGCGAATAGCAGCCAGCGAGGCTTTTTCTCATAGCCGCTTTCGGGCGCCGTGGTTTGCCGAGCACGACAGTGCGCGATTTTATGCGCAGTGGATCGAAAATGCGGTGAAAGGCAGTTTCGATCACCTCTGTTTGTTGGCCGTTGGGCCGCAAAATGAAATTCAGGGGTTTGTCTCTCTTCGCGAAATTGCTCAAGATGAAGCTCGAATTGGCTTACTGGCAACTTTGCCTGCACACCAGGGCAAGGGGATAGGGCTAAAGCTCATGATTGCAGCACAGGATTGGTGTCGGGCCCGGCGTTTGAAAACACTGCGTGTTGCCACCCAACTGGCTAATTTGCCGGCCCTTCGCCTCTATTTACGCTGTGGTGCCTCGTTAGAGCGCACGTCTTACTGGCTATACAGGTAACTATCATGATCCCATTTAATGCGCCGCCCGTCGTAGGCAGCGAGCTGGAATATATGCAATCCGCGATGAACAGCGGCAAACTCTGTGGCGACGGCGGTTATACGCGTCGCTGCCAGCAATGGATGGAACAGCGTTTTGGTAGCCTGAAGGTCTTGCTCACGCCATCTTGCACGGCGTCGCTGGAGATGGCAGCGATACTGATCAATATCCAGCCGGGTGATGAAGTGATCATGCCCAGCTATACCTTTGTCTCCACGGCCAATGCCTTTGTCTTACGCGGTGCCAAAATTGTCTTTGTTGATGTGCGACCCGACACGCTCAACCTTGATGAACGCTTAATTGAAGCGGCTATCACCGATAAAACGCGAGCGATTGTCCCAGTGCATTACGCAGGCGTTGCCTGTGAAATGGACACCATCATGGCACTGGCACGCAAATATAATTTGTATGTCATAGAAGATGCCGCGCAGGGCGTCATGTCGCGTTACAAGGGCAAAGCATTAGGCACTATTGGCCATATTGGGTGCTTTAGCTTCCATGAAACCAAGAATTACACGGCGGGTGGTGAAGGTGGCGCAACGTTAATTAATGATGCGGCCCTGGTTGAACGTGCTGAAGTGATTCGTGAGAAGGGAACAAATCGTAGCCAGTTCTTCCGTGGGCAGGTTGATAAATATACCTGGCGTGATATCGGTTCAAGCTATTTAATGGCAGATCTGCAAGCCGCCTATCTCTGGGCGCAATTAGAAGCGGCCGAAGCGGTGAATCAGCAGCGCTTACATCTGTGGCAGTGTTACTATACTGCATTACAACCCATCGCCGAGCGCGGGGAGATTGAACTGCCTGTCATCCCTGATGAGTGCGAACATAATGCCCATATGTTCTATCTCAAACTGCGGGATGAAGCCACGCGGGCCCGCCTCATTAGCTGGTTAAAAGAGGCGGAAATTCTGGCGGTGTTCCACTACATACCACTGCACAGTTCCCCTGCGGGTTTGCAATTTGGTGCTTTCCATGGCGAAGATCGCGTGACCACTTCTCACAGTGAGCGCTTATTACGCTTGCCGCTGTTCTACAACTTATCCAGCAACAATCAAAGCACCGTGATTGCGTCATTACGGAGCTTTTTTGGCTAATGTCACTGGCTAAAGCATCGATTTGGACGGCCAGCTCTACATTGGTCAAGATTATTGCCGGACTGGTAGTCATCAAACTGTTGGCGGTCAGCTTTGGCCCTGAGGGCGTTGGTCAGGCGGGGAATTACCGGCAATTACTGACGGTGCTGGGTGTTTTGGCGGGTGCGGGCATCTTCAATGGCATCACTAAGTTTGTCTCTGAGCATCAACAAGATCCTCAGCGTTTACAGCAGGTGACCGGCACCGCAGCCACCATTGTCTTGATTTCTTCACTGGCTGTCGCACTGGTCTTTTTATTGGCTGCTGCACCCATCAGCCACGCTTTGTTTGGTCATGAACGTTATCAGAACGTGATTCGCGGCGTTGCCTTTTTGCAAATGGGAATTGCGTGGGCAAATCTGACGCTCGCGGTGTTGAAAGGGTATCGTGATGCGCGAGGCAATGCGCTCTCTGTGATTGGCGGCAGTCTGATTGGCGTTGCAGCATATACCTTGTGTTATTTCGCAGGGGGATACGCGGGGGCATTAATCGGTTTGGCACTGGTGCCCGCATTAACGCTTCTGCCCGCGGTTTGGCTATTAGCGCGCCGAGAAGGATTCACCTTAAAATGGTTTAAGCCCCGTTGGCAGCCAGAATTCGCGCGAAGCCTGAGCAAATATACTCTGATGGCGTTGATGACGGCGGTCACTTTACCTGTCGCCTGGATGATGATGCGTAATCTACTGGCTGTGCAATATAGCTGGCAGCAGGTGGGTTTATGGCAGGCTGTAACAACGATTTCTGATGCTTATCTGCAATTTATCACGGCCACCTTTAGCGTGTGGTTGCTACCTACACTGGCGCGTCTACAACACACAGCGGATATCCGCCGTGAGATGTTTAAGGCTTTCCGTTTTGTCATGCCTGCCGTTATCGCGGTCAGTTTTAGCGTATGGTTACTGAGAGATGTGGCGATCTGGCTGCTCTTCTCCGATGCTTTTCACGGTATGCGCGACCTGTTTGTCTGGCAGTTAACGGGAGATGTGCTGAAAGTCGGATGCTATGTATTTGGCTATTTGATTATCGCTAAAGCCGCATTACGCCTTTATCTCTTGACGGAAATTTCGCAGTTTGTTCTGCTAACGGGTTTTTCACGCTGGCTTATCCCAGCGCAGGGTGCGGAAGGTGCGGCGCAAGCCTATATGATGACCTACATGGTCTGGTTTATCCTCTGTTGCCTGGGTTTTATCATCTACTTACGACGAGCAACTCACGCGTGATTCATGTTCTCGGTTCAGATTTACCGCATCACAATCTTACGGTGCTGCGCTTTTTTAATCAGGTATTGTCTGAAGCCGCTCCTGCGCGGTCTGCCCGCCAATTTATGGTGGTTGCGCGTGATGCCGAGCAATTTGCAGGTTTTGACGCACTGACAATTGAAATCTATGCCGATAAGAAATCGCTGGCGCAGGCGGTTATTGCTCGTGCGGCCGATCGCGCACAGACCTTCTTCTTCCATGGTCAATTCAATGCCTGGATTTGGCTGGCGTTATTAGCGGGCAAAATTCGCCGCAATCAGGCTTACTGGCATGTGTGGGGCGCAGACCTGTACGAGGACTCGCGAAGCCTGAAATTTCGCCTGTTTTATCTCTTACGCCGTATTGCACAAGGTCGTGTGGCAAAGGTGTTCGCCACTCGCGGTGATCTTCATCATTATCATCAGCGCTTTCCACGCGTACCCAGTCAGCTGATTTACTTCCCTACGCGAATGACGACTGATTGGGCACTCCCCATCCAACAAAATCGCGCGATGTTGACCTTTTTAGTGGGTAACTCAGGGGATCGCAGTAATCGACACATTGATGCCATTGAGCGTATTTACCAGTCTTTTGGTCATCAAGTAAATTTGGTCATACCAATGGGGTATCCTGACAATAACCAGACTTACATCGCAGAAGTTCGTGCTGCGGCATTAGAACGGTTTTCCGCTGACAATGTTCAACTGCTCACGGACAGACTCGATTTTGATGCTTATTTACAGCTTATTGGTCAGTGTGACGCGGGTTATTTCATCTTTGAACGACAACAGGGCATTGGCACACTGTGTCTACTGATTCAAGCCAATGTGCCCTTTGTGCTGAGTCGGAAAAACCCGTTCTGGCAAGATCTCGCTGAACAGCACGTTCCGGTTTTATTCAGCGATGATGCATTAACACCCGCGTTGTTAGAGGAAGCGAAACGCCAGATGACCCACTTAAACAAGCAAGACATTGCCTTTTTTGATCCTGGTTTTATCCAAGGCTGGCAACAGGCATTGGGTGACGAGGAGAGTAAATAAAGATGAGCCTCTCTGCTTTTCTTGGCCTGCTGTTGGTGTGGCTGGTATCCGTCGGCTTTATTTTGACGCTCACATGGCGGGATTTCCGCCGTGTGAGATTTAATTTCCATCTGCTGTTTTCCTTGCTGTTTGTCCTGACCTTTTATTTTGGTTTTCCGCTGACCAGCATTTTGGTCTTTAATTTCAACGTCAGCGTTGTGCCGCCTGAGTATCTGTTGCAGGCACTGCTGGCAGCGACTGCATTTTATGCAATCTATTATGTCAGCTACCGAACTCGGTTGATCTCACGACGGACAACGCAGGCGCGACCGCGATTTGGTATGAATCGTGTCGAAACCCACTTGAGTTGGCTGCTTTTGTTAGCGATTGCACTCGGCACCGTAAGCATCTTCTTTATGCATAACGGTTTTCTGCTGTTTCGTCTTACAGCCTATAACCAAATCTTCTCCAGTGACGTCTCTGGCGTTGCGTTAAAGCGGTTTTTCTACTTCTTCATTCCTGCCATGTTGGTGGTGTATTTCCTGCGTCCGGACATGCGCCGCTGGATGTTTTTCCTGATCAGTTGCGTCACGTTTGGTCTAATGACCTACGCGATTGTGGGAGGAACACGGGCTAACATCATCATTGCTTTCGCGCTGTTTTTGTTTATTGGCATCAGTCGTGGGTGGATTACGCTTTGGATGCTAGGCAGTGCGGGAGTGTTCAGCATTGTGGGTATGTTTTGGTTAGCGCTGCGCCGCTATAACCTTGATGTCGCAGGCTCTGAAGCGTTTTATACCTTCCTCTATCTCACGCGAGATACCTTCTCGCCGTGGGAAAATTTAGCGCTGTTGCTGCAAAACTACGACAAAATTGCGTTCCAGGGGCTGGCACCCATCGCACGTGATTTTTATGTTTTCATCCCCGGTTGGCTGTGGCCAGACCGGCCCAGCGCTATTTTGAACAGTGCCAACTACTTTACGTGGGAAGTTTTGAATAACCATTCCGGTTTGGCTATTTCACCTACGCTGATTGGCTCTCTGATCATTATGGGTGGTGTGTGGTTTATCCCGATTGGCGCAGTCGGCGTAGGCATGATCATCAAGTGGTTTGATTGGCTCTATCAGTTAGGGCGTGATGAACCCAATCGCTATAAAGGAGCGATTTTGCAGGCCTTTTGTTTTGGCGCGGTGTTCAATTTGATCGTGCTGGCCAGAGAGGGTGTGGATGCCTTTGCTTCTCGCGTTGTATTCTTTGCGATTATTTATGCGCTGTGTATTTTCATAGCAAAACTGGTGTTTTGGTTGTTAGATCATGCGGGTGTTATCCGTTTGCGTTCCAACACAAAAATGCTGCCGCCGGTGCCTTAAGGAACAACTATGAATTCGACATCGGTGCCGCTCTATCGCATTCGCGGCATCTCGCTGTATGGCTTTAATAGCCAGTCGCAGTTTATTGATTATTTGTATGCGGATAACACGCTCAAAGTGGGCACTTTAGTGGCGATGAATGCCGAAAAGGTCTTAACGGTTGAGAGTAATGCCGAGGTACGTGCGCTGGTTGATGAGGCAGAGTACAAATATCCGGATGGCATTAGTCTGGTGCGTTCGATCCGCAAAAAATATCCGCATGCTCTGGTTACGCGGATCCCTGGTGCTGATCTGTGGGAAGGTCTTATGGCGCGAGCCGGGCAAGAGGGAACGCCGGTATTTTTGGTGGGTGGTAAACCCGAAGTGCTTAATCAGACGATGCAAAAACTGCGTAGCCAGTGGCAAGTGAACATCGTTGGTTTTCAGGATGGGTATTTCAATGCAGAACAGCGTGAAGCCTTACTGACACGCATTGCTGCCAGCGGGGCCAAAATGGTGACTGTTGCTATGGGAAGCCCAAAGCAAGAGTTATTGATGCGTGACTGTAAAGCCCACTACCCACAAGCGCTGTATATGGGCGTAGGGGGAACGTACGATGTTTTTACGGGGCATGTGAAACGCGCACCTCAGCTGTGGCAGAAATTAGGGCTGGAATGGCTCTATCGACTGCTCTCACAGCCCACTCGCTTAAAGCGTCAGTTGCGCTTGCTGAAGTATCTTGGCTATCACATACGGGGTGATCTTTAAGGTCAACGATTAGTACAAAATATCGACATATATCGTTAGCTTGTGTTTGAAAACAGAGCATTTGTGGATGCGGTGCACAAAGCGTAAGCAAACAGATCCTTTTTTAAAAAAAAGGACTGGACAGCTAAAGCTGTAGCCCGTAGTATTCGCATCCGCAACGGCGCTAAGCGCCCGTAGCTCAGCTGGATAGAGCGCTGCCCTCCGGAGGCAGAGGTCTCAGGTTCGAATCCTGTCGGGCGCGCCATATGTTTGTGCGCAAGAGCTGCGGTGGTAGGTATACCGCGTTAGTAGAAGTAAGCAGTACGATGGTGGCTATAGCTCAGTTGGTAGAGCCCTGGATTGTGATTCCAGTTGTCGTGGGTTCGAGTCCCATTAGCCACCCCAGATTTTGTGGCATGCGAAGGTGGCGGAATTGGTAGACGCGCTAGCTTCAGGTGTTAGTGTTCTTACGGACGTGGGGGTTCAAGTCCCCCCCCTCGCACCAACAAAATCAAAAAAGCAGTATTTCGGCGAGTAGCGCAGCTTGGTAGCGCAACTGGTTTGGGACCAGTGGGTCGGAGGTTCGAATCCTCTCTCGCCGACCAAATTTGAAAAACCTGTCCTTGTGACAGGTTTTTTTTCGTCTGTAGCCAACAGAGGATGAGAACCTCCGCAGGAGGTTTGAGTCGAGCGGAGCGAGACAACGTTGCGTAGCAACGGCCCGCAGGGCGACGTTCTAAGTCGTCATCCTCTCTCGCCGACCAAATTTAGAAAACCTGTCCTTGTGACAGGTTTTTTTTCGTCGGTCGTTAACTCACGTACAAAATATGTTCTGCACTGGCTAAGAGACGCTTTGTCGTTGTGGGGAGACATCTAACTTATTAATTTTTCAGTGCTTTGCCAACACTTAATCAAGTTGTCGCTTAACTGATACGCCTGTACATGTCATTGGCGACACAAAGGACAAAAACGGCTGATTGGCGTAAATTAATTTCCTTTATAATTAATGAGATGCAATTTATTTTGGCGCTAAATATCAATCTGGCACGTGATCTGCAATACTAAGCACTGTAGATGCTCATTCCATTCTTATGTTCGCTTCGGCCTCATAAACCCGGGAATGATGCAGAGCCATTTACGATGTCTGCTGTCCAGCTATCCATTATTACATTGTTAATATTGGAATCCCGGACAAACCGTTGAGTCAGACATCACTCGGTTGTCTTAAACGACCTGATCTTGCACCTGTCGCTTGCGGCAGGTGTTTTTTTTGGGCGTTATTCAGAGAACAAGCCCTCACCTGAGGCGGTGAGGACTGTGATAGAAAGGACTAACTTTGAGCAGGCGTATTTTTTAACGTTAACAGCAGGCCTTCACGACGCATTTGCGCGGCTTCTTCAGGCTTGTGTTCGCGATCTAATGCATCAGCGAGCCAGGCGTAATCAAATGCGTCTGGACGCTGCTTCAATGCCTCACGGAAGGCATCACTGGCTTGTTGCCATTCACCGTGTTTCATCAACAACTGGCCCAAAGTACTGTGCAACAAAGGTGTCGCACCATGTTGTTTGATTTGCTGTCGCAAGGCTTTTTCCAGTTGCTCAGGATTGCCTGTTTTCAAGCGCGGCATCAGGAGAATCAAACGCTCATCATATTGACGCTTCAAACCCTCTAGCAGGATTTGCTGTGCCATTTCATGATCATCACATTCGATAAGATGCTCAATCATTCCCACCTGTAGCACGACGTCGTGACGTGTTTTACGGCTTTGATTGCCCCACCATTGCTTTAGGCCTTCACTGCCTTGATCGGCCATTGCTTGATTCATCAGACCCAACCAGGCTTGCTGCTGCAATCCTGCACGGTGTGTTTCATCATTAACGCGCGATTTTTCCATTGAAGGCAGGATATCCTGAAGTGAACTCCAGGCACCTGTGCGCAGATAGGCTTGCTCTGCCAGGCGCAGTACCTCTGGGTGACGCGGTGCGATCTCCAATAAACGATCGATACCGTGGCGCGCGGCGTGGTCTTCATTGCGCGCTAACTGTATGCGCACGCGAGTGATCTCCACGGGGAGTTGGTCACTCCCAGCCAGCTCTGCAGCACGCTCAAGATGCTGATTTGCACGCATCTCATCGTTACGTTGTTGAGCGGCTTCTGCGGCCAACAGATAGTTAACGACCGGTTGCTCTGCGTGATCGGCGTTGCGCGACAGTAGCTTCTCAACTTGCCCGTAGTCGCCTTCAGCCAGCTTCAAGAGCGCTTGTTGCGTTTGTGCACGTGCGCGATTGCGTTTGCGTCCGCTAAACCAGCCCCGCGTTTTCGCACCGGTGCGCAAGAGTCGGCGCAGTAGCCACTCGACGAGCAAAATCACAATCAGGCTGAGGATCAGCATGATGGCCAGGCCGGTCACGCTGGTCTCAACATTCCAGTTATCTGTCTGAATGAGCACATAGCCTTGATGACCCGCGATCATCGGCCCGATGACGATACCGGCAATCAGTAACAGAAAAAGCAGGAAAACTTTAAGCATGCTTATTCTCCCTGCTGCGGCTGAGCCTGCGTCGAATTTTCCGTTGGCTGCGTCAGCATGCCACGCACGCGGGTTTGCATCAGTTTATCCAACAAAGGTTGGCTGGTAAGTGATTCCGGGACATCCATGGAAATGCTCTGCTGGCTCAGCTCATCCAACTGACTCAGGAAAGCCTTGGTAGCGGCGTCATTGGTGTCATACCAGGCGCGCACCCACGTTGAGACCGTATCAACGGATTGCTTGAAAATCTCGTCTTGATGGCGCGGTACAGCTTGAGCGGCGATAAGCAGGCGAGAACGAATATTTTCACGCAAGTAAACATCTTGATTTGGGGCCAGCAAAGGTTCAGCCGTGTTGTCGCGGCGGCGGATGGTGATGAAATCATCCATGAATTTGTGCCAGCTTTTGACCAGGTTTTGACGCCATTCGGCCAGCGAGCTACTGAGCTCACCGCTGTCTGCGTCCATTGGCGCATTATCGCTGTCGTTATCGGCAAGACGCAGATTATCGACGCCGTTGGCGAGTTGGTTGAGGCGTAAAATGATGCCATCGTAATCAACCTGGCTTACCGCCGATAAATCGGCAATATCCTGCGTTAAAGCGCGACGGACTTCGATCAGGCTGGGATCATTCATGTCAGCCAAACTGGCGTCGGCACTTTTCAATAATGCGGCGGAGGTGGTGACATCCTGGTCGCTCCACAGCTTGCGACCTGCCAGTTTCACCAGATAATCCGCTTGCGCTAAAAGCCAGGTGCGAGAGTCATTGCCAGAGATGGTGGCGACTTTCTGGTTGAGTTCATCAAGCTCTTTCGCCAGCGCAGTTTGTTCACGCTTCGCGCTCTCCAACGCCTGCTGCTGCGCAGTCAATTGTTGAAGTAAAGACTGCTTTTCACTGCCCGTCTGCTGTTGCAGAGTATTGAGTTGCGCCGCCAGCGCTTCCCGCGCTTGAGTTTGCTGCTGGTTTTCCTGATGGTTGTTAAACCAGACACCCGCACCTACCGCTAAAGCAATCACGATAGCCAGTACGCTCAGCGCATGGCCAGAACCCCGTTTCTTTTGATCATCGGCTGGTAGCGTCTGATGAATACTGCCGGATTCGGTGACCACAGAAGGGGTCTCATCAACCTTGGCGGAGGACTCTTTTTGTTCCGTCATTGGGCATTCCCATATTAAAGTTTATTGTAACGTGCGCAGTAGCGCGTCGTTATCGGCACTCTCGGCTACGACAATATCTTGCCAGCCTAATTCCCTGGCCTGCGTAGCCAAACGGTCACTGACGACAACAAGTCGGCAGCGTAGCAACCATTCCTGACGATCATAATCAGGAATCATCGCATAAAGTTGATGAAGCATTTCGCCACTGGTGACAACCAGCGTATCGATTTTGCGATTTCGCCAGCGGCGGGCCTCTTCAAAGCCGTTATAATGTTTAGCACAACGTTGATAACATTCGCAAAAATCAACGGTTGCACCACGGGATTGCAATGTCTCTCCCAGTAACGCGCGTCCGCCGTTTCCGCGCAATATCAAGGCACGTTTGCCGGTGACATTTTGCAGTGTGTGGAGCTGAATCAGGATTTCACTGGTTTCCCGCTCATGCGGCCAGACAACGTTTTGACCACAGGCTTCATGTAAGGCCATCGCCGTGGCGCGCCCAATAGCATAATAGTCTACCGTGCGCGGCCAGTGCTTGCCCGAATGTTGCAATACGCGGTTCGCATAGGGCATCACTTGCTGGGATAGCACAAATACCATGTCACCGGCTTGCAACTGTTGCAAAGCATTGGGCAACGCATCCAGTTCTCGACCCGGCGTGAATTCAATTAATGGCATCGCCCAAGCCTGCTTACCCAGGGCTTGCAGGCGACTCACCAGCGCCTCAGCACTGGGGGAAGGGCGAGTTACCAAAATGGTCATGCAGGTGGGTTCCCCTGATACACGTCAGCTAAAATTTCACGGGCGCCTTTTTCCAGTAATTCTTCCGCCAGTGAAATCCCCATTTTTTCTGCTTCAGAACGGTGACCACGACGCTCACCACATACCATCACGCGGCCATCGGGGCTTCCTACTAACCCACGCAGCCACAGTTCGTCGCCCTCAAGTTCAGCATAGCTGCCAATAGGGACCTGACAGCCACCATCAAGGCGCGTATTCATGGCGCGTTCCGCTGTCACACGAACGGCGGTGTCATCGTGGTTTAATGCCTGCAAAAGTGAAAGGGTGCTTTCATCATTCAATCGACACTCAATGCCCACAGCGCCTTGTCCCACGGCGGGTAATGAAATAGTGGTAGGTAAAGCGTAGCGGATACGCGCTTGCAGGTTGAGACGAATTAATCCTGCGGCGGCCAAAATAATGGCGTCATAGTCGCCGTTGTCGAGTTTTGACAGACGTGTCCCGACATTACCGCGCAGCGATCGAATCTGTAAATCGGGGCGATGCTTACTCAACTGGCATTGGCGGCGCAGGCTGGAAGTGCCCACAATGGCGCCCTGAGGTAAGGCATCCAGAGAATCGTAATGATTGGAGACAAAGGCATCACGCGGATCTTCCCGCTCGCAGATAGTGACCAGCCCCAACCCCTCAGGAAAGGCTATCGGCACATCTTTCATGGAGTGCACCGCAATGTCTGCGCGATTTTCCAACATGGCCGTTTCCAATTCTTTAACAAACAGCCCTTTGCCGCCGACCTTAGCCAACGGGGTATCCAGAATGATATCGCCTTTAGTGACCATTGGGACTAATTCGACTTGGAGCCCGGGGTGCGCGGCCTGGAGGCGGGTTTGAACATACTGTGCCTGCCACAGGGCGAGAGGACTTTGTCTTGTGGCAATTCTTAAAATTTGATTTAACATACTTGCAACCGTTTTTATCGTTCAATGATTATCCTATCATTGATGCAGTTATGCTGACAGCAGCCCCGGTCCTAAAGGCGGCAAGGAAAAAAGGTTAAATGGATTGGTAACGCAGTTTGGCCGATTTTTGTGCTATAGTTCACATAGCTCAACTTTCTTTACGGTCAATCTGTCGAGTGTTAGATTGATCACGTTTCCAGCACTAATTTGCCCAACATTATTTGCTATTAAGCGGCAGATTTCGGAAACAAGGCTTTAGACACTGGGACAATCAGGCGAAACGTCTTGTACCTCTATATTGAGACATTAAAACAGAGACTGGATGCTATCAACCAACTGCGTATTGATCGCGCATTGGCTGTCATGAGCTCCGCAGCTCAGCAGGTGTATCATCTGCTGCCTCTCTTCTTACATCATCATCATCCACTGATGCCGGGCTACCTTGCAGGTAATGTTCCCCATGGCATCAGTTTTTTCGCGTCTGATGAAATCCAGCGTCAGTATCTATCTGAATTAGCAGAAAAACCTTCGGTTTACTCCTCCGCCGCGATGTACGGTGAATCGCCCATCATCGGCGTCTATTCGATGGGCAGCACTTCATCGGTCGGGCAAAACTCCACGTCTGATTTAGATATCTGGGTTTGCCACCACTCCTGGCTCGACAATGAAGAGCGCCTGGCACTGCAGAAAAAGTGCAATCTGTTGACGCGCTGGAGCGCCTCAATGGGCGTTGAAGTCAGCTTCTTCCTGATTGATGAGAACCGTTTCCGCCATAATGAGAGCGGTAGTTTAGGAGCGGAAGACTGCGGTTCAACCCAACATATTTTATTGCTGGATGAGTTTTACCGTACGGCGGTGCGCATGGCGGGCAAGCGTCTGCTGTGGAATTTGGTCCCGCAGGAAGAAGAAAATCATTACGACGACTTCGTGATGACGCTCTACGCACAGGGTGCTCTGACGCCCAATGAGTGGCTGGATTTAGGCGGTTTAGGCACGTTGTCTGCCGAAGAGTATTTTGGCGCGAGCCTGTGGCAATTATATAAAAGCATCGATTCGCCCTACAAAGCGGTGCTGAAAACGCTGCTGCTGGAAGCGTACTCCTGGGAATATCCCAATACTCAACTGCTGGCGATGGACATTAAACAGCGCCTGCATGACGGCGAGATTGTGTCGTTTGGACTTGATCCCTACTGCATGATGCTGGAGCGAGTCACCGAGTACCTGAACAAAATAGGTGATAGCGCCCGCCTCGATTTAGTGCGCCGCTGCTTCTATATGAAAGTTTGTGAGAAGCTGTCGCAGACGGAGTGCAACGAGCAGCGCGGTTGGCGAGGTGAAATTCTCAACCAACTGGTGCAGGAATGGGGTTGGAGTGCGGAAACGCTGGCCATTCTCGACAGCCGGGCGGAGTGGAAAATTGGGCGCGTACGCGAAGCGCACAATGAACTGCTGGATGCGATGATGCAGAGCTATCGCAACCTTATCCGCTTTGCGCGCCGTAATAACCTCAGCGTCAGTGCCAGCCCACAAGACATCGGTGTTTTGACGCGTAAGTTATACGCGGCTTTTGAAGCGTTGCCGGGCAAAGTTACGCTGGTGAATCCGCAAATTACCCCGGATTTGTCAGAGCAAAACCTTACGTTTATCCACGTCCCTGGCGGCCGTGCGAATCGTGCGGGCTGGTATCTGTATAATCAGGCGCCGGACATGGACTCGATCATTAGCCATCAGCCGCTGGAATATAACCGTTACCTGAACAAGCTGGTGGCATGGGCCTGGTTTAACGGCTTACTGACGCCGAAAACGCGCTTGCACGTTAAAGGCAGCGGAATCGTCGATTTGCCACGCCTGCAGGAACTGGTGGCCGATGTGTCGCACCATTTCCCGGTGCGCTTACCGGCACCGACGCCAAAAGCGCTGTACAGCCCCTGCGAAATTCGCCATCTCGCCATCATCGTCAATCTGGAGTACGACCCAACGGCGGCATTCCGCAATCAGGTCGTCCATTTTGATTTCCGTAAATTAGACGTGTTTAGCTTTGGCCAGCAGCAGCAGTGCTTAATTGGTAGCATCGATTTGCTGTACCGTAACTCCTGGAATGAAGTGCGTACCCTGCATTTTAACGGCGAACAGGCGATGATTGAGGCCCTGAAAACCATTTTAGGGAAGATGCATCAAGATGCTGCGCCGCCAGATGCCGTTGAAGTTTTCTGTTATAGCCAACATTTGCGTGGCTTAATCCGCACGCGCGTACAGCAACTGGTCAGTGAGTGTGTGGAACTGCGCCTCTCCAGTACACGTCAAGATCCCGGCCGATTTAAAGCGGTACGGGTAGCGGGTCAGACGTGGGGACTGTTTTTTGAGCGACTGAGTGTTTCTGTACAGAAACTGGAAAACGCGATTGAATTTTACGGCGCGATTTCTAATAACAAATTGCACGGTTTATCGATCAAAGTTGAACCTAATCAAACGCAGCTGCCTTCGGTCGTCAATGGGTATGCCAGCGAAGGTATCATTCAGTTCTTCTTTGAAGAGACGCGCAATGACCGTGGGTTCAATATCTACATTCTTGATGAAAGCAACCGCGTTGAGGTTTATCACCACTGCGAAGGGAGCAAAGAAGAGTTAGTGCGGGATGTGAGCCGCTTCTACTCGTCCTCGCATGATCGTTTCACGTTTGGCAACAGCTTTGTGAATTTCAACTTGCCGCAGTTTTACCAAATCGTGGAAGACAACGGGCAGGTTCAGGTGATTCCGTTTCGCAGTCAGACGCTGGCGCAACTCTGCGCATCTGTACCGCAAGATGGCCCGTCAGGTGAGGTGACACCGCAAGCCGACGTTTCTTTGCCGCGCTATCAAATGCATTGAGCTAAGACGGGCCTGACGTGGCCCGTGAGTTGCGGCTTAAGCGTCCGTGAGTTCGACTTTCGTTCCTGCCTGCTGCGTGCAGGACTCTTCCAGTAATTGCCAGAAATCAAAACCGCTGCGGTTGCAAATCCACTGATTGCCCTGTTTGGCAAAGTGATAACCACCGCTTTTCGCAGCTAACCAGATTTGATGTAAAGGCTCCTGGCGGCTGATTACGATGATACTGCCGTTATCAAATTCCAGATTCATCGTTCCGCCATTGATCTCATAATCAATGTCGAATGTGGCGTCATCATTCTGCTCGTTATGGCGTTCAATACGCTCTTCTACGATCACCATGATTTCATCGGCCAGTTGGTGAAATTCACTGTCGGTCATCATTGCTTCCTTTTAGAGTTATCCGGGCAGTATACGGAGAAAGCGTGCCAGATCGAAGGGGTGTCACCCGGCTAAAGCGCGTGTGGAGGCGGAGATTGCTGCAATTCCCGTTGATTTTCACACATCACCTGCGATGATAGGCCATCAGGATTATTGGATGAGCACCCAAACAATGAAAAAAATGACTGGCCTGCTGGCCCTGTTATTGGCGGCGGCAAGCCTTGCTGGATGTGGGTTGAAAGGCCCGCTGTATTTCCCACCGAAAGATAATTCGCAGCAGACGCAGCCCGCGCCACCGCCGCCGGCGAATGCGTCTGATGATGTGTCACAGGCCCCGTCCGCCACCCCGTCAGGGTTGAGTTCGACGCGATAAATCATGACTCATTCGGCGGAGCAGAAGATGCAGTTCTCCAAAATGCACGGCCTTGGCAATGACTTTATGGTGGTCGATGCCGTTACGCAAAACGTCTATTTTTCGCCAGAGTTGATCCGACGTCTGTCCGATCGTCATCTGGGTATTGGCTTCGATCAGCTGTTGATCGTTGAGCCTCCCTACGATCCGGATCTTGATTTCCACTATCGCATCTATAACGCTGACGGTAGCGAAGTCGCGCAGTGCGGGAACGGGGCTCGCTGTTTCGCACGTTTTGTTCGCTTAAAGGGATTAACCAACAAGAGTGACATTCGTGTGAGCACCCAAAATGGCCGCATGGTGCTGAGCGTGACGCCGGATGAGTTGGTTCGCGTCAATATGGGTGAACCGAATTTTGAGCCCGGCGAAGTGCCGTTTCGCGCGAACAAAGCGGAAAATCTCTATCTGTTGCGTGTGCAGGAACAAACGTTGATGTTTGGTGTGGTATCAATGGGCAATCCGCACTGTGTTATCCAGGTGGAGAGCGTGAAAACTGCCGCTGTTGAGACATTAGGGCCAGTATTGGAAAGCCACGAACGTTTCCCTGAGCGCGTAAACGTTGGTTTTATGGAAGTGGTTAATAAAGAGCACATTCGCCTGCGTGTTTATGAGCGCGGTGCGGGAGAAACGCAAGCCTGCGGCAGCGGTGCTTGTGCGGCGGTAGCCAGCGGTATTCAGCAAGGCTTGCTGGGTGAAAAAGTGCGCGTTGACCTGCCAGGTGGCACGTTACACATCGCCTGGAAAGGGCCGGGCAATCCGCTGTTCATGACGGGCCCTGCCACTCATGTTTATGACGGGATTATCCATCTATGAAAAATGTTGGCGAACAGACGGTTAATGCACCGTTGCTTGATGATGAGGCGGTCAGCAATTGGCTGCTACAAAATCCAGATTTCTTCATTCGCCATGCACGGCAAGTTGAACAAATGCGCATTCCCCATCCGGTACGCGGTACGGTATCGCTGGTGGAATGGCAGTTGGCTCGACAGCGTAATCACATTAGTCAGTTGGAAGAAGAAATCACGCTGCTGATGGAGCACTCCGTGGCCAATCAGCAACTGTTTGAGCAATTATTAGCGTTGCAAGGGCGGTTAGCCAGCGCCGACAGTTTGGAAGATATGCTGTCGCGCTTGCATCGTTGGGCGCGTGAGCTTGGGCTTGCCGGGGCGAATGTGCGCCTGTTCAGCGATCGTTGGCGTCTCAATGCGCCGTCCAGCTTTACTCAATTAGCATTATCACGGCACGCCTTTGAACCGGTTCGCATTCAGCGCCTTGGCAAGCATCAACACTATCTCGGGAGCCTGAACGGCCCGGAATTGCTGTTGTTGCTTCCCCAGGCGAAGCAAATTGGCTCTGTCGCGATGTCGTTGATGGGCGAGCAAGGTGATTTGGGGGTGTTGATGTTCAGCAGCCGCGATTCCCAGCATTATCACACGGGCATGGGCACCGATTTACTCGACCATTTGGCCACAATGCTTCCCGCACTGTTTGCGCGCTGGATTGAGCGTGTATGAGTGGCGTACTGCTGCGCGAAGCCGTCACGGCATTTTTGCGTTATCTCAAAGTTGAGCGCCAGCTTAGTCCGCTCACGCAAAAAAATTACGCTCAGCAACTTGATGCGCTTATCGCCCTGATGGAAGAGATGCGTATTGCCCGTTGGCCCGCTCTGGACGCGGCGGCCGTGCGCAGTTTGGCCGCACGCAGTCGGCGTGCGGGATTACAGCCTGCCAGCCTGGCATTGCGCCTTTCGGCATTGCGGAGCTTTCTTGACTGGCAGGTGAGTCAAGGCGTGCTGAAAGCTAACCCTGCGAAAGGTATTGCTACACCGCGAGCACCGCGCCATCTGCCCAAGAATATCGACGTCGATGAAGTGAATCGTCTTCTGACCATTGATGATAACGATCCACTGGCCGTGAGGGATCGCGCGATGTTGGAAGTGATGTATGGTGCCGGTCTACGTTTATCCGAACTGACGGGAATCGATATTAGCCATCTGGATTTAGCGGTTGGTGAAGTATGGGTTCTCGGTAAAGGCAGTAAAGAACGCCGCTTGCCCATCGGGCGCACAGCGGCCACATGGCTGGAAAAATGGTTATTGATGCGTGATTTGCTCGGTCCGCAGGACAATGCTGTTTTTATCTCTAGTCAGGGCAAACGCATTTCTACGCGGAATGTACAAAAGCGGTTTGCCGAATGGGGAGTGAAGCAGGGCGTTTCCAGCCATATCCATCCGCATAAATTGCGCCACTCTTTTGCCACCCACATGCTGGAGTCCAGTGGTGATCTGCGTGCGGTACAGGAACTGTTAGGCCACGCCAACCTTTCGACGACGCAGATTTATACCCATCTTGATTTCCAACATTTGGCATCGGTTTATGATGCTGCTCATCCCCGTGCGAAACGAGGAAAAAACGAATGAAATTTTACCGACCGCTCAGCCCGATCAAAGCGATCACCTTTGATCTGGATGACACGCTGTACGATAACTACGATGTGATCCGTAAGACCACACAAGAATCCCATCAGTTTTTGCAAAATTACCATCCAGATCTACGTGATTTTTCATTGGACGCTTACCAGCAACTGCGTGACGAGCTCGTGATAGCAGAGCCGGATATTTGGCATGATGTAACCGAATGGCGGCGACGGACGGTTGAAAAGGCGATGCGTGATATTGGCCTGGATGCAGAAAAAGCTGAGAAAGGTTCTCGCGAGGTCATGCAGGTGTTTGCGCATTGGCGCAGTCAAATCACGGTACCCGCAGAAAATCATGTGGCATTGGCGGCGTTAGCAGAACGTTGGCCGTTGGTGGCAATTACAAATGGCAATGCAGAACCCCATCTGTTTGGTATCGATCACTATTTTCAGTTTGTACTGCGTGCGGGTCCGGATGGCCGTGCCAAGCCCTATCAAGATATGTATTGTTTAGCCGCACAACGCCTTGGGATCTCCCCTGCTGAGATGCTGCATGTGGGTGATGACCTGACAACCGATGTGGCCGGCTCCATTCGCTGCGGTGCGCAATCCTGCTGGATTAATCTGCGCGGTGATAACCTGATGCACGTGGCGGATACTCGCTTACTGCCCCATCTTGAAATTACGCAGTTGGCATCGCTGACTGCGTTGATATAATCTTCTGTATAAATATCCAGTGAAGCGTCACTCGCTTCCTCGTCAGACCAAAGGTACCTAATGGACGTTTCAGACCTGCTCGACGGACTCAACGACAATCAACGTGAGGCGGTTGCCGCGCCGCGCAGCAATTTGCTGGTGCTGGCAGGAGCAGGCAGTGGAAAAACGCGGGTGCTGGTGCATCGTATTGCCTGGTTAATGGCGGTAGAAAACAGCTCGCCCTATTCCATTATGGCCGTGACCTTTACCAACAAAGCGGCAGCAGAAATGCGCCATCGTATCGAGCAACTGATTGGAACCAGTCAGGGCGGTATGTGGATAGGCACTTTCCATGGCCTGGCTCATCGATTGTTGCGTGCTCACCATCTGGATGCGGGGTTGCCACAAGATTTCCAAATCCTCGACAGCGATGATCAATTGCGCTTGCTTAAGCGCCTGATCAAAGCCATGAACCTTGATGAAAAACAATGGCCTGCACGCCAGTCGATGTGGTACATCAACGGTAAAAAAGATGAGGGTTTGCGCCCAAAACATATCGAAAGCTACGGTAACCCCATCGAACAAACCTGGTTGCGCATCTACCAGGCATATCAGGAAGCCTGTGATCGCGCCGGGCTTGTCGATTTCGCCGAATTACTGCTGCGAGCCCATGAATTGTGGCTGAATAAGCCCGCCATTCTGCAGCACTATCGCGAGCGTTTCAGCAACATTTTGGTGGATGAATTCCAGGACACCAACAGTATCCAGTATGCCTGGATCCGCTTGCTGGCGGGTGACACTGGCAAAGTGATTATTGTGGGTGATGACGATCAGTCTATCTATGGATGGCGAGGCGCGCAGGTTGAAAATATTCAGCGCTTCCTCAATGATTTCCCCGGCGCCCAGACGATTCGCCTGGAACAGAACTACCGTTCAACGAGCAATATCTTGCGTGCAGCAAATACGCTGATCGCCAATAACAATGGCCGCCTGGGTAAAGAGCTATGGACTGAGGGCGGCGATGGCGATCCCATCTCCTTGTACTGTGCGTTCAATGAGCTTGATGAAGCGCGCTATGTGGTGAATCGCATCAAGGTGTGGCAAGAAAACGGCGGGGCTCTGGCAGAGTGTGCGATTTTATATCGTAGCAATGCCCAGTCACGCGTACTGGAAGAGGCGTTAATTCAAACCAGCATGCCATACCGAATTTACGGTGGCATGCGCTTCTTCGAGCGTCAGGAGATCAAAGATGCATTGGCCTATCTACGACTGATCTCAAACCGTAATGATGATGCCGCATTTGAGCGTGTCGTAAACACCCCAGTACGCGGGATCGGCGATCGTACGTTAGACGTGGTGCGGCAAACTGCGCGTGATAACCAACTGACCTTATGGCAGGCGACGCGGCAGCTATTACAGGATAAAGCACTGGCCGGGCGAACGGCGTCAGCATTGCAACGTTTTACCGAGCTGGTGGATTCGCTGGCGCATGAGACGGCAGAGTTATCACTCCATGTGCAAACCGATCGGGTGATCAAAGATTCCGGGCTCTGGATGATGTACGAGCAGGAAAAAGGGGAGAAAGGTCAGGCCCGTATTGAGAACTTAGAGGAATTGGTAACGGCAACGCGCCAGTTCAGCTATCAGGATGAAGATGAGGACTTGATGCCGCTGCAAGCATTCTTGTCTCACGCGGCACTGGAAGCCGGAGAAGGGCAGGCCGATCGCTGGCAAGATGCGGTGCAACTGATGACGATGCATGCCGCAAAAGGCCTGGAGTTTCCGCAGGTCTTTATTGTCGGTATGGAAGAAGGCATGTTCCCGAGCCAGATGTCATTGGAAGAGGGTGGGCGCCTTGAGGAAGAACGCCGACTGGCGTATGTCGGATTAACCCGCGCGATGCAAAAGCTGACATTAACCTATGCCGAAACGCGTCGTCTGTATGGCAAAGAAGTTTATCATCGTCCTTCACGCTTTATTGGTGAATTACCGGAAGATTGTGTCGAGGAAGTTCGTCTTCGAGCCAGTGTCTCCCGCCCAGTAAACCATCAACGGATGGGCACGCCGCAGTTACAAAATGACAGTGGTTTCAAACTCGGGCAGCGTGTTCGCCATGCAAAATTTGGCGAGGGTACCATTGTCAATCTGGAAGGCAGTGGCGATCATTGCCGTCTGCAGGTGGCTTTTCAGGGGCAAGGTATCAAATGGCTGGCGGCGGCCTACGCCAGGTTAGAAACTGTGTGACAGACCCGTGTGCAGCGCCTTGTTCAGACAATGCTTGGGCCTGCGGGTAACTTGACGCTTTTTACGACTTTGCGTAACATGCGCCCACTATTATCCCGAGAGGACACCGGCCTTGGACACACCCAGTCGATACTGGCTCATGTTCCTGCAACTCTGCAGGCACAACCTCTAAGGCCCCTTTCAGCTGGCGGCCATAGTGGTTGTCGGCGACCTTCCTGTTCTCGTCGTAATTGAGTCAAATTCTCACTGATGCCCATTCCTGGGCGTGTTCAGATGCTTCGTCCCAACAGACACTGCTTATTTGGGAGCACTGCCTATGCTGAGCGCATTCACACTGGTTCAAAATCGCCTGACGCGCCTTGAGTTGGATGAGTCCGATACGATGATCAACTCAGTCTGGGTGGATCTGATTGAGCCAGAAGAAGAAGAACGTACGCGTGTCCAAAGTGAGTTGGGGCAAAACCTGGCCACACGGCCAGAGTTGGAAGATATCGAGGCCTCCGCACGTTTCTTCGAAGATGAAGATGGCCTGCATATTCACTCATTCTTCTTTTTTGAAGATGCTGAAGACCATGCTGGAAATGCCACGGTCGCCTTTACTATTCGTGAAGGCCGCTTGTATACATTACGTGAGCGCGAGCTACCCGCTTTTCGTTTGTATCGCATGCGCGCGCGCAATCAGACGTTGATAGACGGCAACGCCTATGAGTTGTTGCTGGATTTGTTTGAAACGAAAATCGAGCAACTGGCAGATGAAATCGAAAACATCTACAGCGATCTTGAGAAACTTAGCCGTGTAATTATGGAAGGTACGCAAGGTAAAGAGTTTGACAATGCGCTGTCGACCCTGGCGGAACTGGAAGATATTGGCTGGAAAGTGCGTCTGTGCTTGATGGATACCCAACGCGCGCTCAATTTCCTGGTGCGCAAAGCGCGTTTGCCAACGACGCAGTTGGAGCAGGCTCGTGAAATCCTTCGCGATATCGAATCGCTGTTGCCACACAACGAATCACTGTTCCAAAAAGTTAACTTTTTGATGCAGGCGGCCATGGGCTTTATCAGTATCGAACAGAACCGCATCATTAAGATCTTCTCGGTAGTTTCGGTTGTCTTTCTGCCTCCAACCTTGGTGGCGTCCAGTTACGGTATGAACTTTGAATTCATGCCTGAGCTGCATTGGAGTTTTGGTTATCCCGGTGCGATCGGTTTTATGATCATGGCCGGTCTGGCGCCTTATCTCTACTTCAAGCGTAAAAACTGGCTATAAGTTTCCGCAATGCGCAATCAGTGAAAAGGCAAGCCTGCGTGCTTGCCTTTTTTACAGGGGAGAGTGCCTACCAGCCAATGCGCGTTCCACCATCCGCACTGTTGTCAATCCTGCCTTGAGCGCGGATACGATCCATGCGACGATCAACTTGCCAGCTTCCATCGACATTTCGACGGGAGTCTTGCTGCTTACCCATCCAAATGGCTTCTTTGTTTTCCTGTACTGAGCGCTCCGGGGGATCGATAGTGCACGCTGAGAGCAATACAGGCAAGATGAAAAGTAAAAGCCGAGATGCCATCACGTTATCCTCATGTGAAAAGATGATCAGCGTAGCACTGGTTTCTTAAACCTTTTTAGTACCACCAGGCGTCAGTGGTCGGCTACCGCGGCTGATTTCCGCCGCTTGCAGATACACCAGGTCGAACAAGAGCCCATCAATAATTGCGCTCTGTTTCGCGTTCATAGCCCCAGTATCCAAAAGCTCAGTAAGCGTAATGCAGTACTCAAGTAACGTAGTGGAATCTAATGCAAATGGGGCGGAAGTGGCTTCGTGCGTCTGCGCGTTATCGCAAATGTGGTTCTGCAAAGGGGCGTCCAGGACTCTACGCAGGTCGTTTAAACTGGCTAACAGAGAGCGATACTGGCCGTTGCCCATCGTGAGGCAATCAACTTTGCGTTGGCACAAGAGTGCATGATCAATCGCGTCCCCGTCGGTTAAGGATAAATCCATTGGCAGGCCAATTTCATTGCCCAGGATAAGCGTCTCCGGCCAGGGTTCCCAGCCAGGATAGTGTCGCTCAGTATTTATCGATTCAGTGTTCATCATTATTATTCCTCCCTGATCGTTATGACTGTTTAAATATACAGTTTTTTAGGCGAGGCCGACCAGAAGCAAGTCATTTTTTTGCGCAGCGTTACACAAAATCAGAACGTAAATGGCCCTTCCCTCTGCAATATCTCTTAGGCCTTCTCAGGTATCATTCTTTTGCCAAACATATCGATAAGTATGTAATGGATTACATCCTGTTGCGCCAGGATTTTCAATTTGGTGAGCAGGTTCGTCATGCAAACTAATAACGATCATCGTCTCATTTTGCGACGACTATATATCTCTCGTTGCTGAATGAAAATTAATGAACTGCAAATTAAAAATGATTGTATGAGTCATCTTTTTCAATACAGAACCGGTTCCATACTGTTAATAAGGCATTTGTTAAAGGGCGGCTCAGTCGTTTATCAGATAATGGCAGGTTTAATTGGAAAAGGGAGTTGTCATAAATATGTCATGTTAAAGTCTTTTTGATTACAACGAGTAACTATAAGGGAGGGATTAGTTGCACAGAGGCTGGGTTGTTTTTTGAGCACATGTAAAGCGAGGGTAGGGCCAGGATTCTTAGAGGGATGGGAATAAGAAAAATAAACGCATGACAGACAGTCAAACGACCCAAATTAATGGGCTCGGACTTGACTCTTGGCATCGTTAACCAGCATAATAGCCGGAAAATTTTCCCTGGTGTTGGCCTATGTGGCAACCTGATCCAAAGTGGTCAGGTTTTTTTTTATTCGCGTTTTGTCGATCTCGTTTTTATGGGTTGGAGTATACGGCAATTACCCAGTGATGGTAGTTAGACTAAAGTATAGTTTGCTGCTATACTTTTAGGTATATTCCGCAAGGTGTTCTTCATTCAGAATTGAGGTTAAGTGATGTCTTTATTGTTCTCTGATAATGAAATCATAACCAGTACGATAAGAAATTATTTCGATCGTAAACTAAAGCGTTACGGTGAACCGAAGTACGCGTATATGATTCTGAATAAGAAAAATCCCGCAGAGATGATGATTATCTCGAATTATCCTGATGAGTGGGTTGAGATTTATAAAGCCAATCACTATCAGCACATTGACCCCGTCGTTCTGACCGCCTTCAATAAAATCTCCCCTTTCTCCTGGGATGAAAATATTGTCATTAGTTCTAATCTAAAAATGTCGAAAATCTTCACGTTGTCGAAGAAGTACAACATCGTGAACGGTTTCACCTTTGTCCTTCACGATCACGCCAACAACCTGGCGATGCTATCGTTGATGATGGATGATCAAACCATTGATGACATGGAAGAAACCGTCGAGCGCAACCGCGACAAGCTACAAATGTTGCTGATCAGCGCTCATGAGAAGATGCACTCGCTGTATAAAGAGATGCTGGAGACCCAAAATATTCGCCAGCCGAGTGACAAGGACATTTTTTCTTCACGCGAAAACGAGATCCTTTACTGGGCAAGCATGGGGAAAACCTATCAGGAGATCTCGTTGATTATGGGGATCACGACGAGCACCGTGAAGTTTCATATCAAAAACGTGGTGAAGAAGTTGGGCGTACTCAATGCCAAGCATGCCATTCGGCTCGGCATTGAGCTGCAATTGATCAAACCTGTTCTGTCATAAACTCGAGCGTCATGGGCCAGCGCGTGAGGGCTTGGTTGCTCATTCCACTGCTTTGCGCAATGCGATCGGTGAGGATAGACTGATTTTTGCTGTCAACCGGCAAAAACAACAGGTAAACCGGTTTATTCATCTCTGACATACCCACTTCAACCACCTCGATCTCCCAGCCTGACCGTTTCAAGATCGTCCACATCGGTTTGCTGCAAATCGTATAGACACCTTCATGTCCATAGTGGCGCGCATAATTGATCATGGCGAGAAACAGCACGGAGCTGATCGGAAATTGGCTGCCGAGTAAATTACGTGCACGTTCTTTATCGACAAAGAAGCGACTGGATTCGACGAAATCCCCTTTTGGAAGGCTAACTTTATCGAAGAAGGTATGAAAAGTGTGCGTAATCATGTTGGGAAGATGTGTGGCGATAAAGCGGACGCTGCACACCAACTGATTTTCAATGATCCCTAACAGATAACGTGTGTTCTCGTTATCGTACTCGTCAAACTCCATTCCATCAGTGCAGGTAACAGCCCAGTTAAGGCGATCCTTAAAAGTCTCTTTCCTGAGCGTGTAGAGCTCATCTGATTTAATTTCAGGCAATGATTCATAGTTAACATCAATAATTTCTAACATCATCCCTCCATCTGGCATCCCTAAGGTTGGCAGCAAGCGCCTGAGTTTACATCGTATTTTTACAACGTGATTATTCTATCACGATGATTTCGCCGGGATATTTTGACGCTTTCCTTGCAAATTGTACAGTCTACATATATGACGTTTAGATTAAGTTTGATTAATTTATTTTAGGAGTAACGCGGCTGGCCTGGCGGATTGTCGCAGCAAGGTAGCGGCATTCGTGGGAAAGGCGTAGGCTATAACGTATTAATAATTAATCGATTTCCAGCCATGCAATCTTTACCGCATTCCCTTCAATGGTCAGTTTTACTTATTGTTTCCCTGGTGCTGGGCTTTGGGTTGAATGCCTTCCATGTCCCGGCAGCGCTGCTGCTTGGCCCCATGATTGTCGGTGTGACAATGGGGCTGAGCGGGGCAACCATCCGCATCGATAAACGGCTTTTTATTCTGTGTCAGGCAATTTTGGGCTGCATGATTGCTCAAAGCCTGTCGCCATCGATTCTCACCCCTTTACTGGCTGATTGGCCCATTGTACTCGGGGTATTAGTGATGACACTTGCCGCCAGCGCGCTTTCAGGGTTGCTGCTCGTGAGATTCAGTGATCTACCCGGCTCGACGGGGGCCTGGGGTTCTTCACCCGGCGGGGCGTCAGCGATGGTGGCGATGGCCGGCGAGTTTGGTGCAGATGTCCGCCTGGTGGCATTTATGCAGTATTTACGTGTCTTGTTAGTGGCGGGAGCTGCCGCTGTTGTTGCACGTATTGGCCTCGGCGATGAGGCGCAGAATGTCAATTTGGTGTGGTTTCCGCCACTGGGACAAGGTTTTTTAGCAACGGTTGGCGTGGTGATCGTGGGGGCGTGGTTAGGCCAGCGTTTCCGAATCCCCTCTGGTGCATTGTTATTACCCGCCATCATGGGGGCAACACTGCACAGCACAAACACGCTGCCGTTGCAGGTGCCAGAATGGCTGTTAGCCATTGCATATGCGTTGATTGGCTGGACCGTGGGATTGCGCTTCACGCGACCAGTATTCCAACTCGCGTTGCGTACGTTGCCGCAGATGGTGCTCTCCATTATTGGATTGATGCTGCTGTGTGGCGCGATGGCATGGGGATTGACCCAGGTTCTGCACGTCGATTTGCTGACCGCCTATCTGGCAACCAGCCCTGGTGGGCTGGATACCGTGGCGATTATCGCGGCGGGAAGCCGCGTTGATATGGCGTTTGTGATGGCATTACAGACGCTGCGTCTGTTTACCATCCTGTTTACGGGGCCGGCATTGGCACGCTTTCTGTCACGCTACGCGCGTACGTAATGTACGCAGTGACAGCAGGGCATCAAGGATGAAGATCGCCAGAGCCAGCCAAATAAAGCTAAAAGTCACGACTTTGTCGTCAGTCATGGCTTCTCCGTAGAAGATAACGGCCAGCAAGAACATCAGTGTGGGGCCCAGATACTGGAAAAAGCCCACTGTTGAGAGGCGCAATCGCGTTGCCGCAGCGGTGAATAACATCAGTGGAATCGTCGTCACGATACCGGCAGCGATCAGCAGCATATTCAATGACAGGCTGTTATTCCCCATATGGCTGGTTGGCGTATCTGCGATACCAAACAGATAAATGGCAGCCAGTGGCAGCAACCAGCTGGTTTCTAAAAGCATGCCGGTTTGAGCATCAACAGCAATTTTCTTCCGCAACAGGCCATAAAACGAAAAACTCAACGCCAGCCCGAGTGCAATCAGGGGAATAGAGCCAAATTTCCACAGTTGCACCACGACACCACACGCTGCCAGTGCAACAGCTAACCATTGCAGGCGGCGGAACCGTTCTCCGAGGAAAAGCATACCCACCAACACGTTAATCAGCGGGTTGATGAAATATCCCAGGCTGGCTTCCAGTAAATGGTGATTATTCACCGCCCAAATGAACAACAGCCAGTTGCCGGCAATCAGCGCACCCGAACAGGCGAGCAATAACACTTTTTTAGGCTGGCGAAGCACCACGGCAACCTGCGGCCAGTGTCGTGTCAGGCTCACCAGTAGCAGCATGAAAAAGAAGGACCAGATCACGCGATGCGTCATGATTTCTGGCGGTGGGACTTCCTGAATGAACTTAAAATAAGCCGGAGCAATGCCCCAAATAAAATAAGCACCAAGAGCACAAAAAATACCCTGGCGGGTTTGTTGCGTATTCATGATTATCCGATTAAATAGGTCGCGGTTGCGCTGGCGATATGTAAGCCAGCATCGTTATGCAGTTCTACGCGGGCGACAGACACTTTGTTACCGCCACGCAGCAAGCTACTGCTGGCAATAAAGTTTTCGCCACGGCCTGGGCGTAGGTAGTCCACCCGCAGATCAATAGTGCCCATTTTTGACAGTCGCAGGCGCAAGTCTTCCTCGCTGATCGTTTCATGGCGCGTCAGTGAGTGCGTCACACATACCAGTCCAGCGGCAACGTCTAACACGGAAGCAATGACACCCCCATGCAGAATCTGCTGTGCCGCATTGCCAACCAGCATGCTTTGGTTCTTAAAACCCAGCTCTGCGTAGTCGCTCTCCAGGCGAAGCAAATTCAGGCCCATCGCCTGGTTGAAGGGCATATGATAGACAAAGATTTCGCCAATAAGCTGGCGAGCTGTGTGCTGAGTAAGCAGTGGAGCTGACATAAAACGGCATTCCTGTTGCGATGTGAACAATATGTTAAAAACTGATTGTACGCTTCCCTTGCCCAGCCAGCCACTTTCAGAAAACCGCGCTCAATCTTGGTATTCATTGCGTGTAGAATGAGCCAAATTTGTCATTTTGACCTTACTCGGAGAAGAATATGTCCAGGCAGTATGGATGGCTTTTGGCGGCGCTGACGTTGCCTGCGATGGCACAGGCTCAGGAAGCCACCATGAAGGAGGTGCATGACGCCCCTGCTGTACGCGGTAGCATTATTGCAAACTTGCTGGAGAAGCACGATAACCCGTTTGTGCTGTATCCCTATGAAAACAACTATCTGCTGTACACCTACACTACCAATCTGAACAAAGATGCGATTGAATCTTATGAGTGGTCGAACAACGCTAAAAAAGATGAAGTCAAATTTCAATTGAGTCTGGGATTTCCCCTGTGGCGCGGCATTTTAGGTGACAACTCCGTGCTTGGCGCGTCTTACACTCAGCGTTCATGGTGGCAGTTGTCCAATCGCAGCGCTTCTTCTCCGTTTCGTGAGACCAACTACGAGCCGCAAATTTTTCTTGGCTGGGCAACGGATTACAGCTTTGCTGGCTGGACGTTACGCGACATTGAACTGGGGCTGAATCACCAGTCAAACGGGCGTTCTGAACCCACTTCTCGTAGCTGGAATCGTGTTTATGCACGCTTGATGGCGCAAAACGGCAATTTCATGGCGGAAGTGAAACCGTGGTACCGTATTCCAGAAAGCGAAAATAATGATGATAACCCCGATATCACCAAATATATGGGTTATTATCGTCTGAAGCTCGGTTACCAGATGGGCGACAGTATCTTCAGCGTGCAGGGCAACTATAACTGGAACAGCGGTTATGGCGGCGCAGAAGTGGCCTGGAGCTATCCAATTAGCGAACACGTTCGTTTCTATACGCAAATCTTCAGTGGCTATGGTGAGTCGCTGATCGATTACAACCATAACCAGACCCGTTTCGGCGTCGGCGTGACTCTCAACGATCTCTTTTGATCAGCAGACCGCCTGCCCATCCGGGCAGGCAACCTTGGAATTTTAAGCAGTGTCTACGGCGTCAGTCATCAATCAGGACACCCTCGCGCAGCAAGTCTTACGCGATACCTTCGGCTACCAACAGTTTCGCCCCGGACAGGAGACCATTATTGCGGCCTCGCTGGAAGGACGTGACTGCCTGGTGGTTATGCCAACCGGCGGTGGAAAATCGCTGTGTTATCAAGTCCCCGCGCTGGTGCGCAATGGATTAACACTGGTGGTATCGCCGCTGATCTCGCTGATGAAGGATCAGGTCGATCAACTGTTGGCCAACGGTGTCGCGGCAGCCTGCCTGAATTCGACCATGTCGCGTGAAGAGCAAATGGCGGTGATGGACGGTTGTCGCCGCGGCGAAATTCGCCTGCTCTATATCGCGCCAGAGCGCTTGATGATGGACAACTTTCTCGAGCGTGTGGCGAGTTGGGAACCTGCGATGTTGGCTGTGGATGAGGCGCACTGTATTTCTCAGTGGGGACACGATTTCCGCCCAGAATATGCGTTGTTGGGCCAACTGCGCCAGCGTCTGCCCCAGCTTCCTGTGATGGCATTGACTGCCACAGCAGATGACACGACCCGCAACGATATCTCCCGGTTGCTGGACTTGCAGGATCCCCTAATCCAAATCAGCAGTTTCGATCGTCCCAATATCCGTTATACGCTGGTCGAAAAGTTTAAACCTACCGATCAACTGATGCGCTATGTGCAAGATCAGCGTGGCAAGTGCGGCATCATTTATTGCAATAGCCGTGCAAAAGTGGAAGACACTGCTGCACGATTACAGAGCCGCGGTTTCAGTGTCGGGGCCTACCATGCTGGCCTTGATGCAGGCGTGCGTGCCGATGTGCAGGAAGCCTTTCAACGCGATGACCTGCAAATTGTGGTCGCCACCGTGGCTTTCGGCATGGGTATTAACAAGCCAAACGTGCGTTTTGTTGTGCACTTCGATATACCGCGCAACATTGAATCCTACTATCAGGAAACCGGGCGAGCAGGGCGTGATGGCCTGCCTGCTGAAGCACTGCTGTTTTATGATCCTGCCGATATGGCATGGCTGCGCCGCTGTCTGGAAGAAAAGCCGCCAGGCCAACTGCAAGATATTGAACGCCATAAACTCAATGCCATGGGAGCCTTTGCTGAGGCGCAAACGTGCCGTCGCCTGGTATTACTCAATTACTTTGGTGAAGGGCGTCAGCAGCCATGCGACAACTGCGATATCTGCCTTGATCCGCCGCGACGCTATGACGGTTTAGCGGAAGCGCAGAAGGCGTTATCCACGATTTATCGCGTCGGCCAACGCTTTGGGATGGGCTATATCGTCGAGGTCTTGCGTGGTGCTAACAACCAGCGCATTCGCGATCTGCAACACGATAAATTGGCTGTCTACGGCCTGGGGCGTGAGCAAAGTCAGGAACATTGGGTCAGCGTGATCCGCCAGTTGATACATCTTGGTCTGGTGACGCAAAACATTGCCATGCACTCGGCGTTGCAACTGACTGAAGCCGCGCGTCCCGTGTTGCGCGGGGAAGTGCCCTTGATGCTGGCCGTGCCGCGTTTGGTCAGTCTTAAAAGCAAAAGTAGCCCGGCAAAATCCTATGGCGGCAATTATGATCGCAAGCTGTTTGCCAAGTTGCGCAAATTACGCAAAGCAATTGCAGATGAAGAAAATGTACCGCCATATGTGGTGTTTAACGATGCAACGCTGATTGAAATGGCCGAGCAAATGCCCTTAACCGCCTCAGAAATGCTGAGCGTCAATGGCATTGGGCATCGCAAATTAGAACGGTTTGGTAAGCCCTTCATGGTCATGATCCGTGAGCACGTAGATGGCGACGACGAATAGTTTTACTGACAGGCAAGGATAAAAAAATGTTGATGCTGTTTCTTACCGTAGCGATGGTGCACCTGGTGGCGTTAATGAGCCCGGGTCCAGACTTTTTCTTTGTTTCACAAACGGCTGCCAGCCGCTCACGTCGGGAAGCGATGTTGGGTGTGTTAGGTATTTCACTGGGTATTGTTGTTTGGGCGGGTGTTGCGCTGATGGGGCTGCATTTGATCCTGCAAAAAATGGCCTGGCTGCATCAAATTATTATGGTCGGTGGTGGGCTCTATCTGCTGTGGATGGGCTGGCAACTGCTGCGTTCTGCACGTCAGCAGCACCTCAACCCACCGACTACAGAAGTGAAAGTGGCGTTGTCGCAGGGTGGGCGCTGCTTTATCAAAGGTTTTTTAACCAATTTATCGAACCCCAAAGCGGTTATCTATTTTGGTAGCGTCTTTTCACTGTTTGTGGGTGATAACGTTGGCGCGGCTGAGCGTTGGGGCCTGTTTGCGTTGATTGTCGGCGAAACCTTCGCCTGGTTTACCGTCGTTGCAGCCGTATTCGCGCTGCCTAAAATGCGCCGTGGCTATCAGAAACTGGCAAAGTGGGTTGACGGTGTGGCTGGGGTGCTATTTGCGGGATTCGGCATCCATCTGATTATCTCTCGCTAAGCATGCTGCCTGGCTTCATCTTCTCTGCCGAAGCCAGGCATAAACCGCTTACGCTGCTCGTCGTGCGGTTGCCAGCAAAGCGCCAATAGCGACAAACATGCCACCAAAAATACGATTCAACAGCTTCATTTGATGTGGGCCTTTGATCCATCCAGCAATGCGGGTTGCCAGTGTGGCATAGCCGATCATAACCACAATATCTACCGCCACAGTGGTCACACCCAACACCAAATACTGCATGGCTTGTGGCTGATGCGGAATAATAAATTGTGGAAACAGGGCGGCCAGAAAGACAATGCTTTTGGGATTTGTCAGGTTCACCAGCACCGCGCGCTGAAACAGACGACGGCGTGGCATCGCTTTAGAGACGGCATTTAAATCAATCGCCCCTGCCGAACGCCATTGTTGGATGCCCAACCAAATCAAGTACGCCGCACCGGCCCACTTCAGCACTTCAAATGCCAGTAAAGAGCGAGAAAACAACGCACCTAAGCCAACGCCCACCAGCACAATATGGGCTGATAATCCCACCTGTAAGCCGGCGATAGACGCCACCGCACCACGATAGCCATGGCTAATGCCCGTGCTCATGGTATTGATGGCACCGGAACCCGGGGAAAGACTTAAGATTACGGTTGTGAGCAGATAGGTTAACCACCACTCCAGTGTCATGGTAATGCTCCCTGAACAGGCTGAATTGTGACACAATACGCCAGTTATTACGGCGACGCACCAGGCAGGTTTGATCAGATGACATCGCACGCAGAAATGTGGTCAACACGTGAATCGGCTTTTGCCGCCTTTGCGACAGGGCCCTTGCTGGATTTCTGGAAAACGCGAGAGGAGAGGCAATTTTCTGGCGTAGACAATGTGCCCATTCACTACGTCTGCTTTCGCCATGCTGCGCATGACAAAGTGATCTTACTGAGCCCCGGGCGCATTGAGAGCTACGTTAAATACCCGGAACTGGCCTACGATCTTTACCAGCTTGGTTACGATGTGGTGATTATTGATCACCGTGGACAAGGGCGTTCAGGCCGTTTGCTACAAGATTCACATCGTGGTCATGTCGAGCGCTTTGATGATTATGTCAGCGATTTAAAGACCCTGTGGCAGCGTGAAATTGCCGTGCCGCGCTATCGCCACCGTTACGGGTTGGCGCACTCGATGGGCGGTGCCATCATGGCGATGATGCTGACGCAATCGCATCCGTTTTTTGATGCCGTGGTGCTGGCTTCCCCAATGCTCGGTATTCATTTACCGATGCCACATTGGATGGCCAATCGTATTTTGCGCTGGGCTGAAAAACGGCCTGCTATCCGTGAAAGATATGCGCTAGGGACGGGCCGCTGGCGCGCACGTCCTTTCGCCATCAATGAACTCACGCACAGCTGGCAGCGTTACAGCCGTAATTTGCGATTCTATGCAGACGATCCTGGTTTACGCGTCGGTGGACCTACCTATCATTGGGTGCGAGAAAGCATTCTGGCAGGTGAGGCATTGCTGACAAACGCGGGTAACATTAATACGCCAGTATTACTTCTGCAGGCCGAAGATGACAAAGTGGTTGCCAATTTGGCCCAGGACCGCTTTTGTGCCGCAATGGCGGCGGCGGGAAAACCGCTGGAAGGCGGTAAGCCCAAAATTATTCACGGTGCGCGTCATGAGATCTTGTTTGAAAAAGACAGTATGCGCGCTGAGGCGTTGGCGGACATTGATGCTTTTTTTGCCCGCCACGCATAATTTGCACGACTCAGTTTTTCACGGGCGAGTACTCGCCTGCTAAGACGCTTTTAACCAGAGGTAAAATTACCCCATGTACGCAATTGTTGCTTCCGATCTTGATGGCACCTTGTTATCCCCTGACCACCGACTGACCCCGTACACCAAAGAAACCCTGCAATTGCTGACCCAAAAAGGCGCGCATTTTGTCTTTGCCACGGGCCGTCATTACATTGATGTCGGGCAGATGCGTGACAATCTTGATATTGACGCTTACATGATCACCTCAAACGGTGCGCGCGTGCACAACATGGCGGGAGAGCTGGTGTTTAGCCACAACCTGGATGCTGACATCGCGCGGGATCTCTATGGCATGCTGTATAACGAGCCTGACATTCTCACCAATGTTTATCGTGATGATGAGTGGTACCTGTGCCGCGAGCGCCCAGAAGAGAAGAAATACTTTCAAGAGTCCGTATTTAATTATCAAGTTTATCAACCCGATACACTCAGCACTGAGGGTGTCAGCAAGGTGTTTTTTATCTGTGATGATGCCGACCGTTTATTGCCTGTCGAGCAAGCCATCATCGCGCGTTGGGGCGATCGCGTTAACGTCAGCTTCTCTTTCCCTACCTGTTTGGAAGTGATGGCAGGAGGCGTATCGAAAGGCCATGCGCTGGATGAAGTGGCCAGGTTACTGGGCTATAGCTTGAAAGACTGTATCGCCTTTGGTGACGGTTTAAATGATAAAGAGATGCTCTCTATGGCGGGTAAGGGCTGCATTATGCGTAATGCGCATCAGCGCTTAAAAGACCTGCTGCCTGAGTTAGAAGTGATTGGCTCAAATGTGGAAGATGCGGTACCGCATTACCTGCGTAAGCAATTCAGCGTCTGATTAAACGGGCCTTCCTGTAAGGGAAGGCCCGTTGATCGTCATTACTTCTGTAAGAACAAGACCGCTTTGTCAGGGAAATCCGTAAACAGGCCTTCCACATTCGCCTGGCGGTACAATGCGTCATACACCTGATCGACATTGCTTGCCCAGTCAGGCAGTTGATCGGCGCGCACCGTAAAGGGATGGATCTGCAGATGGCTGGCGTGCGCTGCCTGTGCCATCGGCGTTAACTGAGGTTGCCCCGGTTTACTCTGCTTGTTGATCAACATGTGGTAATCCGGCCCGATGCCGTCCACCACCTTGGCCAATTTTGGCATGGCATCCGGTTTAAACATCCAGTCGTAGTCGTAATTGACCCATTTCCCGTCTTTCTGTTCCTGTGTCTCTTCCCAATCGGTATAAGCAATCAACTGTACCAACTTGAGATCCATACCCAGCTTGGGTTCCAGTTCGTTTTTAATGCGTTTTAATTCATTAAAGTCAAAGCATTGCAGCCAAACAGGATGTTGCTTGTCGGTATAGCCATACTTTTTCAGTACCGCGAGTACGTGAGCAGAAATGTCTTTCCCTTCCCGACGATGAAACCAGGGGGCTTTGATTTCAGGATAGATACCGATGTTTTTCCCCGTTGAGTGGTTGAGTCCCTGAACGAACTCAATTTCCTCTTCAAAGGTGTGCACGCGGAAATCCGATTTGCCCATTGGAAAACGGCCGGGATAACTTTGGACCTTTTTACCCTTAACCAGATCAAAGCCTTCGGTAAATTTCAGGGTTTTGATTTCGTCTAACGTAAAGTCAATCGCATAGTAACGACCGTCCTGGCGTGCCCGCTGGGGGAAACGCTCAGCCACATCCGTTACGCGATCCAGATAGTGGTCGTGCAGCACCACTAACCGGTCATCTTTCGTCATCACCAGATCCTGTTCCAGGAAGTCGGCACCTTGAGCGTAAGCCATGGCTTTCGCTGGCAGTGTGTGTTCCGGCAGATATCCGCTTGCGCCACGATGGGCAATTACGATTTTTCCGTTGGTTTCCGCACTGGCAGCGACCGAGGCCGCCAGCAAGGTGAATGCAACCATGAGTTTCAACAGGGTATCCCTCCGTAAACTTAAGCTCGATTCATTTCACGTTTGTGCTTACTTTCACTCAGCATGGTCATGACCAGTAAAATCACCGCCAGTACGCAGCCGGCAATCATCACCATAAAGCCGCCATCCCAGCCGAAGTAATCAACGGTATAGCCGACAATCGCGCTGGCCGCGACCGACCCACCAAGATAGCCGAAGAGTCCGGTAAAACCTGCTGCGGTGCCGGCGGCTTTCTTCGGTGCCAGCTCCAGTGCATGTAAACCGATGAGCATTACGGGGCCGTAGATCAGGAAGCCAATCACAATCATACAAGCCATATCGACGCCAGGATTACCCGCGGGGTTCATCCAGTAAACAACGGTGGCAATGGTTACCAACGTCATAAAGAACACGCCTGTGGCACCGCGATTTCCTTTAAAGACTTTATCTGACATCCAGCCGCACAGCAGCGTGCCGGGGATCCCGGCGTATTCGTACAGGAAGTAGGCCCAGGAGGATTTATCCAATGTGAAGTGTTTCACTTCCTTCAGGTAGGTTGGAGACCAGTCAAGGATGCCGTAGCGCAACAGATACACAAAGACGTTCGCCAGCGCGATGTACCACAGCAGCTTATTGGGCAGGACGTACTGCATGAAAATTTGCTTCGCCGTCAGCTCTTCTTCGTGTTTTTCATCGTAATCAACAGGATAGTCGTTTTTATACTCTTCAATGGGCGGTAAACCGCAGGATTGAGGGGTATCACGCATCAAAGCGAAGGCAATCAGTGCAATGGCAATCGCACCAAACGCAGGCATATACAGTGCGGCTTTCCAGTCGTTAAACCACGCCATGCCTAACAGGAACAGCAACGGAGGCAATCCTCCACCGACGTTATGCGCGCAGTTCCAGACCGACACAATGCCGCCGCGTTCTTTCTGCGACCACCAGTGCACCATCGTCCGTCCACAAGGTGGCCAACCCATGCCCTGGAACCAGCCGCACAGAAAAAGTAAAACAAACATCACCATGATGCTGGAGGTTGCCCACGGCACGAACCCCATAAACAGCATGACGGCGGCGGCCAGGATTAAGCCAGCAGGTAAAAAAACGCGCGGATTTGAGCGATCGGAGATCGATCCCATGATGAATTTAGAAAAGCCGTAGGCAATGGAAATACCTGACAAGGCAAAGCCTAAATCACCCCGCGAAAACCCCTGTTCAACCAAATACGGCATCGCGAGTGCGAAGTTTTTACGTACCAGGTAATAGGCGGCATAACCAAAGAAAATCCCCAGAAAAATTTGCCACCGCAGACGACGGTAGAGCGGATCAACCCGATCCTCCTCGACGCGCGCCTGATGAGCAGCAGGTTTAAAAATGCTAAGCATGTAGCCTCCAGTGGTACTGTGCAGGTGTTATTTTTTCCGCCTTAACGCGGTGCGGGAGGAATGTTGCATTTTTATTACACTGTGGCTACTGATTGCTTCACCTTTGTGATAATTCGCGCATTAAATGATTGCATTGTGTGATTTGTGTCACAAAAATATGCGCTTTAAGCATGATTCATTTCGTTTGGCGCGCGTTTGGTTTCATTTTTGCGCATTTTATGTGTTCGCTAATTATTCAGATGTCAACGAGATGGCGAGGAAGCCTGGCAGAGAAAACGGTAAACTGGCGGCCTGAAACTTTCCTGAGGCAGTCGTTGTGGCGTTACTGATCATCACCACTATTTTGTGGGCATTCTCTTTTAGCCTGATTGGCGAATATCTGGCCGGGCAGGTTGATAGCGTTTTCGCTGTGCTGACGCGTCTGGTGCTGGCTGCGCTTGTGTTCTTGCCGTTTTTACGCTGGCGTGGGCAGAAAGCCTCAACGTTGTTGCTGTACATGGCGGTGGGGGCGATGCAGCTTGGCATCATGTATCTGCTGAGTTTTGAAGCCTATCTCTATTTGAGCGTGTCGGAATTTCTGCTGTTTACCGTGATGACGCCGCTGTACATCACGCTGATCTATGATCTGCTCAGTAAGCGCCGTTTGCGTATGGGTTATGCACTGAGCGCGGGATTGGCCGTAATCGGTGCCGCGATTATTCGTTACGATCGGGTCAGCGACCATTTCTGGTTCGGGCTGCTGTTGGTGCAACTCGCCAATATCTGTTTTGCGATCGGTATGGTGGGATATAAACGCCTGCAGGAGGTGCGCCCGATGCCGCAGCATCAGGCTTTTTCCTGGTTTTATCTGGGGGCGGTGGCCGTCGCGCTGGTGGCCTGGTTTATGTGGGGTAATCCGCAAAAATTACCTACCACCGGCCTACAGTGGGGCATTCTGGCCTGGTTGGGGATTGCGGCGTCAGGGCTGGGATACTTTATGTGGAACTACGGCGCGACGCAGGTGGATGCAGGTACGTTGGGCATCATGAACAATATGCACGTCCCGGCAGGATTGTTAGTGAATCTGGCGATTTGGCAGCAACAGCCGCACTGGAGCAGTTTCCTTATCGGTGCCGCCGTGATTTTTGCCTCACTGTGGGTGCACAAGCGCTGGGTGGTTTCCCGTTAGACCTCTTGCCCCTTTCGAGAGGAAAGGGGCCGTGTTTATCCCACGGCAACACCGGGTTTAGACGCATCGCGCACAAAAGGCAGGTGTTCAACGGCATGTTGACGCGCCGAACGTATAAACGCCTCAGTGACGGGTTGACGCTGTTCTCCATCGCGCACGGCGGCGTATAAGCGGCTCCAGATCCCCTCACCCAGTGTACGCGTCACGATCAGACCCTGGCGCTCAAAACTCTCAACCACCCAGTGCGGTAATGCCGCGATCCCCATATGTGCAGCCACCATCTGAATCAACAGCAGTGTGTTGTCCACGCTCTTTAAGGCTGGGCTTACACCTGCGGGTTGTAAAAACTGACGCCAAATATCCAGGCGTTGGCGCTGAACCGGATAAATCATCAGCACTTCGTTTGCCAGATCTTCCGGCGTAATGATCGCCGCTGTGCTTAATCGATGGTCCGGGGACAGTACCAGACGGACTTCAAAATCAAACATCGGTGAGTAGTGTAAGCCGCTACGCGGCAGGATGTCTGAGGTCAATACCACATCCAGCTCACCCTGCTGCAGTGCGGGCTGCGGATCAAACGTCACACCGGATTTAAAATCCATCTCGACTTGCGGCCAGCTCTGGCGAAAATTATCCAGCGCGGGGGTAAGCCACTGAATACAGCTATGGCATTCAATGGCAATTCGCAATGTGGTCTGGTGCGGCTCATTGCAGGCCTGGAGCGCCTGCTGGATTTGCGGCAGCACTTGCTCAGCCAGTTGCAGCAGGATCTCTCCCTGTTCGGTAAAGCGCAGCGGTTGGCTTTTACGAACGAACAGACGAAAACCCAGCCGGGTTTCCAAATCACTGAACTGGTGTGAGAGAGCCGACTGGGTTTGATGCAACTGTGCGGCAGCAGCGGCCAGCGATCCGGTGTTACGCAGAGCCTGTAGCGTCCGTAAGTGCTTAAGTTCGATCATGAGAGTCCTTCACATCGCCTGTGAATAATTTGCGCTTGAGGGGGATACAGTACCTTGCGATTATGGCGGTGTAAACATCTGGACGGCTAAATGGCTCAGGCAAGTCGTCTTCGCGACGTGAAAAGCGTCAGAAAATAACAGGCTGGAGAATCCCATGACGATTTTGAATCATACCCTCGGTTTCCCTCGTGTCGGTTTGCGTCGCGAATTGAAAAAGGCCCTGGAGCGCTATTGGGCTGGGGCTTGCTCGCAGGAAGAGCTGTGCGCAACGGGTCGAGAGCTCCGTGCGCGCCACTGGCAACAGCAGCAAGCCGCAGGCGTTGATTTGCTGCCAGTGGGTGACTTTGCCTGGTACGATCATGTGCTGAACACCAGCCTGTTGTTGGGCAACGTCCCTGCTCGCCATCAGAACCAGGACGGTAGCGTCGATATTGATACGCTGTTTCGTATAGCACGTGGCCGCGCTCCCTCGGGCCAACCCGCTGCGGCCGCTGAAATGACCAAATGGTTTAATACTAACTATCACTATATGGTGCCGGAATTCACCCAAGGCCAGTCGTTCAAACTGACCTGGACACAGTTGCTGGATGAAGTGGATGAAGCGCTGGCACTTGGCCATCGTATAAAACCGGTGTTGCTGGGGCCGGTGACCTATCTGTGGTTAGGCAAAGTGAAAGGCACAGACTTTGATCGCTTAACCCTGTTAGCCGACATCTTGCCTGTCTATCAGCAGGTGTTGGCCGAGTTGGCTAAACGCGGTGTGGAATGGGTGCAGATAGATGAGCCTGCATTGGTGCTTGAGCTACCTCAGGCGTGGCGAGCGGCGTTTAAGGTGGCTTACGAGGCGTTGCAGGGGCAGACAAAATTACTCCTTACGACCTATTTCGACAGCATTTCACACAACATCGACACGATTAAAACCTTGCCCGTACAGGGACTGCACGTTGATTTGGTGCACGGTAAACAGGATATTGCCGCCATACATGCGGCACTGCCTGCGGACTGGCTACTGTCTGTGGGGGTGATCAACGGCCGTAATGTGTGGCGCGCAGACCTGAGTCGCTGGTTCACGCATCTGCAGCCGTTGGTGAGTCAGCGTAAGCAACTGTGGATCGGCACGTCCTGCTCTTTGCTGCACAGCCCGATTGATTTAAGTGTAGAAACGCGACTGGATGATGAGGTCAAAAGCTGGTTTGCCTTTGCCTTGCAGAAGTGTACTGAGCTTTCCCTGCTGGGCAATGCACTGAACAGTAATGACGCCGCTGCGCTGGTGGCATGGAGTGCTCCCCTTCGCGCCCGTGAACATTCTCAGCGTGTACACAATGCCGCTGTCGCCCAGCGCTTAGCGGGTATTCAAGCGCAAGACAGCCTGCGCCAAAATCCTTATCCCGTGCGAGCCCGCGCTCAGCATGCCCGTTTCCAACTGCCTGCCTGGCCAACCACCACCATTGGTTCTTTCCCACAAACCACGGAAATTCGCGGCCTGCGGCTGGATTTCAAAAAAGGGCATATTGATGGTGGCCATTATCGCACCGGGATTGCAGAACATATCAAGCAGGCCATTGTGGAGCAGGAACGCCTGGGGCTGGATGTGTTGGTGCACGGTGAAGCGGAACGTAACGATATGGTGGAATACTTCGGCGAGAATCTTGAAGGGTTCGTCTTTACGCAGAATGGCTGGGTGCAAAGTTACGGCTCGCGCTGTGTTAAGCCGCCGGTGGTTATCGGTGATGTAAGCCGTCCGTCAGCCATTACCGTTGAGTGGGCAAAATATGCGCAGTCTCTGACGGAGAAACCGGTCAAAGGGATGTTGACGGGGCCGGTGACAATCCTGTGTTGGTCATTCCCACGTGAAGACGTGACGCGGGAAACCATCGCGAAGCAGATTGCTCTGGCGCTTCGAGATGAGGTAGCAGATCTGGAAAAAGCGGGCATTGGGATTATCCAGATTGATGAACCCGCCCTGCGTGAAGGCTTGCCGCTGCACCAATCAGAATGGGCTGCTTATCTGTCATGGGCGGTGGAGGCTTTTCGCCTCAATGCTACGGTTGTGCGAGATGATACGCAGATCCACACTCATATGTGTTACTGCGAGTTCAACGACATCATGGAGGCTATCGCAGCATTAGATGCCGACGTCATCACCATTGAAACGTCGCGCTCAGATATGGAACTGCTGGAATCCTTTGAAGATTTTGATTATCCCAACGAAATTGGGCCGGGTGTGTATGACATCCATTCACCCAATGTGCCCAGCGTTGAATGGATAGAAGCATTACTGAAGAAAGCCGCGGAGCGCGTGCCAGCAGAGCGCCTGTGGGTTAATCCCGATTGTGGTCTGAAGACCCGTGGCTGGCCAGAAACGCGCCAGGCGCTGGCTAACATGGTGACGGCGGCGCGTCAGCTACGTGAGAAGGTGTGAAATTCTGTGTTGTGTTGATATGGCTTTTCTTGGGGCGCTCTGGCGCCCCTTTTTTATCGTCAGGGTGTTACGCCGTGTTTTTGCAACCAGGCCAGCATGCGTTGCCAGCCATCTTTTGCCGATTCCTCGTGATAACTTGGCCGATAATCGGCGTTAAAGGCGTGACCCGCCTCGGGATAGACCACAATTTCTGAGGCATTATTGGCCGCGCGAATTGCCTGGCGCATCGACTCGACAGAATCCAGTGTGATGCCCTCATCAAGTGCGCCATACAGACCTAAAACGGGCGCACTCAAATTATCCACTTCATCTACCGGGTGTTTTTGTTGGGCCATTGTTCTCTCACCCACTAACTTGCCATACCAGGCGATGCCCGCTTTGACTTGTGGATTGTGCGCAGCAAACAGCCAGGTAATACGTCCGCCCCAACAAAAGCCGGTAATGCCAATTTTATTTTTATCACCGCCGTGCTTGAGTGCCCAGTTCACGACATGGTCGAGATCGCTCAGCACTTGCTGATCGGGCACTTTGTTGACAAGTTCTTTCAACAGGGTCGGGATATCCTGGTACTCGCCGGGATCTCCCTGACGGAAGTAGAGTTCAGGAGCCACAGCAAGATAACCCTCGCAGGCTAAGCGGCGGCAAATATCTTCAATGTGTTCATGAACACCAAAAATTTCCTGCACCACCAATACAACAGGTAAGTCTTTCTCGTGATGTTTGGGCTTGGCGAAGAACGCTGGCATGTTCTCGCCCTGCGAGGCAATTGAGGTCGGCCCGAACTGAATAGTGTGGCTGGCGGTCTGGATCGCGGTCTCAGCGACGGGCTCCACGGCCGCGGCATAGCCTTTTCCAGTGGATAGCGTGGCTTGGATATCTTCGGTTTTCATTGTTCTCTCCATGCAATATTTCGCGCAATCAGCTAACTATAGCCAGGATTACCCTGTGGTTAGGGTGTAACAGCGACAGATTACTAATACCACTCAGAAGGCAGGGAACCGTGAGCGGTAAACGGCTCTCGCGGAAATACAGTATCTATATGTGATATATATCTCATTTGGCGCAGTTGATAATGTAAGTTTCATCCTAATGAGTGACTGTCATCACTCAATGTGACGCACCATTAGGCTACAGTGCCCACCTACTTATTCAGTGACTAATTTAGGAGTCTGTCATGTCTGACGTCTTTCATCTCGGTATCACCAAAGCAGATTTACAGGGCGCGGAACTCGCCATTGTTCCCGGCGATCCTGAGCGTGTTAAAAAGATTGCAGCACTGATGGATAATCCTGTCCACCTGGCCTCGCATCGAGAGTTCACCACCTGGCGTGCTGAACTGAATGGCAAATCGGTGGTGGTCTGTTCCACCGGCATCGGTGGTCCCTCTACCTCTATCGCCGTTGAGGAACTCGCGCAATTGGGTGTGAAAACCTTTCTTCGCGTAGGAACGACGGGGGCTATTCAACCGCATATCAATGTCGGTGATGTCTTAGTGACCACGGGGTCTGTACGCCTGGACGGAGCCAGCCTGCATTTTGCGCCGATGGAGTTCCCGGCGGTGGCCGATTTTGATTGCACCACCGCACTGGTAGCGGCGGCAAAAGAGCGTGGGGCGCCAACACACATTGGCATCACCGCGTCCTCAGATACCTTCTACCCAGGGCAAGAGCGTTACGATACCGTTTCGGGCCGTGTGGTCAGCCGTTTTCAGGGATCAATGAAAGAGTGGCAGCAAATGGGTGTGCTGAACTATGAAATGGAATCCGCAACATTGCTGACCATGTGTGCGAGTCAGGGATTGCGTGCGGGCATGGTCGCGGGCGTCATTGTTAACCGCACCCAGAAAGAGATCCCCGATGCAGCAACCATGAAACAAACAGAAAGCGATGCCGTGGCTATCGTGGTGGAGGCCGCGCGCAAGCTGGTCTAATCCACAGGCAAAGCGGGTGTGAGTCATATACCCGCTTTGTCAGGCTGCCCAGACATTGTTACAGTGGCTCTCCCGGAGAAAGCAGGAGACGTTGGCAATGACAGCGATTGCGTTGGAAAATGGCATTAACTTTCGCGATTTGGGTGGCTTGAGGATGCAAGACGGTCGTCGTGTGCGACCGGGTATGTTGTTTCGTTCTGGCGCGTTAAGTGATCTTAGCGACGCGGACTTAAGCCTTTTAAGTACGCTGCCTGCGACAGCGGTGATTGATTATCGTGATGCGCGGGAAAGTGATATCCATCCTGACCGTCTGTGGGAAACGGCGAGTTATTACGCTGCGCCCGCCAATCCTTTGCAAGCACAAGTCAGCGCCAGTCTAGATACGCTGGTCAGCGAAGCGATCCATGATTTTGATGCTGATGCGTTTATGCTTGAGCTTTATCGATTGCTCCCCTTTGAAAATCCCGCTTATCGTCAACTGGTGGATTTACTGCGCGATGAAAACACGCAGACCATCATTCAGCATTGCGCAGTGGGGAAAGATCGCACAGGAATCGGTGTGGCCTTGGTGCTGTTTGCTCTGGGAGCGGACAAGCAAACCATCCTGCAGGATTACCTGATGACACAACAGACACTAGCGCCGTTTCGCGACACGCTGTTAACGCGTTTTAATGATCGGCTCGATGCCAGTGGCTTACGCAAGCTCGATTTTGTGCTTTCAGTGCACCCGCACTGCTTACAGGCTGCCTTCGACGAAATTGAAGCGCGCTATGGCACTGCCCAACAGTGGCTCGCCAGTGAATATGGCCTGGATGCGCATGCCTGCGACGCCATTAGAAATCGTTTTCTGGAAGAGTGATCGCGTAATACCACTCTTTTGTCTGGACATTCATACAGTGTCGCTCTACCTTTTCCCTGATTATCACAGTGATACGGGGAATAGGGATGGATAGCGGGTTAATCTATGGCATTGCCAGTGGGCTTGCGGGTGTGCTTATCGGTGCCATCATCGCCCATGTGCGAGCACAACAGCGCATTGCCGTGCTGGAAACTGCCCGCCAACTTGCCGAACAGGCGCAATCCCAACTGGTTCACCAAATCCAACAGCAGCAGTCGCATATTCAGCAAGAACGTGAGCAGCGTCAGTCGGCCGAAGTGGCGCAGCGTGATTTACATGCGGCCTTGGCTGCGGCACGTGAAAAACAGCAGCATTTTGATCACTGGCGTAATGAGAGCGAACAACTGAGCCGTGAGTTGCGTAACCAACTGGACGTCAACAGTGCTCAGGAAGCTGAGCTACGGGAAGTCACCATTCGTCTTGAAGAGACACGGATGGCTGCAGAAGAGAAACAGCGGCTGCTGATCAACAGCGAACAGCGCCTACAGGCGCAATTCGAAAACCTCGCAAACCGTATTTTTGAACAAAGTGGACGCCGGGTCGATGAACAAAACCGCCAAAGTCTGCAGGGATTGTTGACGCCGCTGCGCGATCAACTGGACGGTTTTCGTAAGCAAATCCAGGACAGTTTTGGGCAAGAAGCGCGGGAGAGGCACACGCTGGCCCATGAGATTCGTCACCTGCAACAACTGAATGCTCAAATGGCGCAGGATGCCATCAATCTGACCAAGGCCTTAAAGGGCGACAACAAAACTCAGGGGAATTGGGGAGAAGTGGTGCTGAGCCGCGTGCTGGAGGCATCGGGTCTGCGTGAGGGGCACGAGTACGAAACGCAGGTCAATATTACCCTGGAACAGCAGGGTAGAATGCAACCGGATGTGATTGTGCGGTTGCCGCAGGGCAAAGACGTCGTGATTGATGCCAAGATGACGCTGGTGGCTTACGAGCGCTATTACAATGCAGAAGAGGATGTTGTACGCAACCAGGCATTGGATGAACACATTGCGGCGATTCGCAACCATTTGCGCCTGTTAGGACGAAAAGATTATCAACAATTACCGGGTTTACGCTCTCTGGATTATGTGTTGATGTTTATTCCCATTGAACCCGCTTTCTTGCTGGCGATAGACAGACAACCAGAGTTGGTCAACGAAGCGCTACGCCACAACATTATGTTAGTCAGTCCAACGACGTTGCTGGTGGCATTACGCACCATCAACAATCTGTGGCGGTACGAACATCAGAGCCGCAATGCACAGCATATTGCCGATCGCGCTGCCAGGCTGTATGACAAAATGCGCTTGTTTGTCGATGATATGACGGCAATCGGCCAAAACCTGGATCGTGCGCAGGAAAGCTATCGGCAGAGCATGAAAAAATTGTCTGAAGGGCGTGGCAACTTGATTGCCCAAACGGAAGCGTTTCGCCATCTCGGTGTTGAAGTCAAACGGCCGATCAATCCACAGTTGGTGGATAATGCGTCCGCTGAAAATGAAGAACACGAGCAGGTCACGACACCGTTAAATGCGCATTCGCAAAGACGTGTCAATGATTAACCAGGCCAGGTGTCTGCGTACCCTGTCTCTGTTACACTTGGGCGAGTATTGAATTGAAAACAGGCAGAAATCATGGCAGATGAATCCCGCGACACTACCCATTTTGGCTTTCGTACCGTAGCGAAAGACGAGAAAGCCGAAATGGTTGCAGACGTTTTCCACTCCGTAGCGGCCAAATATGACCTGATGAACGATCTGATGTCGCTTGGCATTCATCGCATCTGGAAGCGTTACACCATTGATTGCAGCGGCGTGCGTCGCGGGCAACGTGTTCTTGATCTTGCGGGTGGCACAGGCGATTTAACCGCGAAATTTTCACGTTTAGTGGGCGAAACTGGCGAAGTCGTGCTGGCTGATATCAACAGCTCAATGTTGAAAATGGGGCGAGAAAAACTGCGCAATAAAGGCATTGTGGGTAACGTGAACTACGTGCAGGCAAACGCCGAAGCCTTACCTTTCCCCGATAATCATTTTGATTGCATTACCATCTCCTTTGGCTTGCGCAATGTAACGGATAAAGACAAAGCGCTGGCTTCCATGTTTCGTGTGCTGAAGCCGGGTGGGCGTCTACTGGTGCTGGAATTTTCTAAGCCGGTGATTGAACCACTGAGCAAGGCGTATGATGCCTATTCATTCCATATCCTGCCGCGCGTGGGTGAGCTGGTGGCGAAAGACGCTGACAGCTATCGTTATCTGGCGGAATCCATTCGTATGCATCCCGATCAGGAAACACTGAAATCCATGATGGAAGCCGTGGGTTTTGAAAACGCCACTTTCACCAATATGACGGGCGGTATCGTCGCGTTACATCGTGGTTTTAAATTCTGACCGGGGATGCGTCATGAAATTGCCTCCGTTATTGATTGCTGGCATGGAAACCGCGTTAAACGCGGTGCTGTATCGCGATCGCAGTTTAAAAGCCGCGCGCCAGCGGCTTAATGGCAAAGTGCTGAGTATTCAGTTACAGGAAATCGACCATCCTTTGGTGCTGGTTTTCAGCGAACATCAGCTCGATATCCTGCAACAGTGGGAGGATCAGGCGGATTGCACGGTGGCACTGCGCTTGTCGACGTTGCCCAAACTGCGTGACCGTCAGCAATTGACGGCACTGATTCGTGCAGAAGAATTGGATGTGCAAGGCGATTTACGTGTCGTTCAGCACTTCAGTGCCATGATGGATCTCGCTGAACTGGATCCCGCGGAGTACCTGGCCCCCTGGACGGGCGACGTGCTGGCTGAGACGCTGAGTCAGGGCGTGAAAAGTGGCATTAGTTGGTTAAAAGCCGATGCTACCCGCAAACATCGCTATCTGGCGGAAACCCTGACGGAAGAGTGGCGTGTCGCGCCTGGCGCACTGGAACTGGCCTGGTATGCCGAAGAAGTCGAAGCGACCCAACGTGAGCTGGAAAGCCTTGAAGCGCGGTTGGATAAAATGGAGTTACGATGACGTTTGGAGAGTTACGCCGTCTGTATTTAATCATTCGCGTCTTTTTAAGCTATGGTCTGGATGAACTGATTCCAGTCACACGCATGACGCTGCCTTTGCGTTTATGGCGCAAATGCATCTTCTGGATCCCGAATCAACATACCTCAGAACCCCTTGGACAGCGCTTGCGCCTGGCGCTTGAGCAGCTTGGGCCCGTGTGGATTAAGTTTGGCCAGATGATGTCCACGCGACGCGATCTTTTTCCGCCAGTGATCGCCGATCAACTGGCGATGTTGCAGGATCGCGTAGCGCCATTTGATGGAGAAAAGGCGCGCGAACAGATCGAAAAATCTCTCGGCGGCCCCATTGAGCAGTCGTTTGATGATTTTAATATCAAGCCGTTAGCATCTGCCTCCATCGCCCAGGTACATACTGCTATTCTTAAAGAGAACGGCAAAGAAGTGGTGTTGAAGGTGATTCGCCCGGATATTCGCCCTGTGATTAAAGCGGATATGCGTCTCATCTATCGACTGGCGCGCTTAGTGGCGCGTTGGTTGCCGGATGGCCGTCGCCTTCGGCCTGTTGAAGTCGTGGCCGATTATGAAAAAACACTGCTGGATGAGCTGAATCTGTTGCGTGAAGCGGCGAACGCCATTCAATTACGCCGCAACTTTGATAACAGCAACATGCTGTATATTCCGGAAGTGTACCCGGATTACGGCAGTGAATCTTTGATGGTGATGGAGCGTATTTACGGGATCCCCGTCAACGATACCGCGATGCTGGAACAGCATGGCGTGAATATGAAATTGTTGGCTGAGCGGGGCGTGCAGGTGTTCTTTACCCAGGTTTTCCGCGATAGCTTCTTCCATGCGGATATGCATCCAGGCAACATCTTTGTCAGCTACGAACATCCTGAAGATCCGCAGTATATCGGCATTGATTGTGGAATTGTGGGTTCACTGAATAAAGAAGATAAGCGTTATCTGGCCGAGAACTTCATCGCGTTCTTTAATCGCGATTACCGTAAAGTGGCTGAGCTGCATGTCGATTCAGGCTGGGTGCCTATCGACACAAATGTAGAGGATTTCGAGTTCGCGATTCGTACCGTGTGTGAGCCGATTTTTGAAAAGCCGCTGGCGGAAATCTCTTTTGGCCATGTGCTGTTAAACCTGTTTAATACGGCACGCCGCTTCAATATGGAAGTGCAGCCACAGCTGGTGTTGTTACAAAAGACGTTGCTGTATGTGGAAGGCGTGGGCCGCCAACTCTACCCGCAACTCGATTTATGGAAAACGGCGAAGCCGTTTTTAGAAAACTGGATTAAAGACCAAATTGGCATTCCGGCGATTGTGCGTTCACTGAAAGAGAAGGCACCCTATTGGGCGGAGAAACTGCCTGAATTGCCTGAGTTGTTCTATGACAGCTTGAAGCAGCATCGTCAGCTTCAGCACAGTGTTGATCGTATGACATCCGAAATGCGTCAACACCGGCAGCGACAGGGCCAATCGCGCTTTCTGTTCGGCGTAGGAGCCACGTTGTTGCTCAGTGGTACGGCTATTTTAATCACGCACCCGCAGTGGGATTGGTTGCCTGCATCGTTAATGGCAGCGGGGGTTGTGAGCTGGATCGTGGGTTGGCGCCGTACAAATTGACAAACTGATTGTCAGGGCAGGTAAAAACACGTTTTAATGAGGGCCAGGGACTCTGGGCCCTTCGTCAGTGCAGGATGCTCTGGACGATACTTGCAGTTTGCACACACTACTTTTTCAGAGGCAAAACCATGGGCGGTATCAGTATTTGGCAGTTATTAATTATTGCCGTGATTGTTGTTCTTCTGTTCGGCACCAATAAGTTGCGTAATCTTGGTTCTGACTTAGGTTCCTCCATCAAAGGCTTTAAAAAAGCCATGGGTGATGATGAGAAGGAAAAGGACAAACCGGCTCAGGACGACGCGGACTTCCAGACAAAAACGCTGGCAGACAAGCAACCTGGCGATGCCAAAAAAGATGACGCGAAGAGCGACAAAGAGCAGGTGTAAGCCGTGTTCGACATTGGTTTTAGTGAACTCGTATTAGTCTTCGTTATCGGGCTGGTTGTGCTTGGCCCGAAACGCCTGCCTGTGGCGGTCAAAACCGTGGTTGGCTGGATCCGCGCGATGCGCTCGCTGGCCTCTTCCGTGCAAAATGAGCTGGCACAGGAACTCAAGTTGCAGGAGTTACAGGACAGCCTGAAAAAAGTTGAGCAGGCGAGCAAAGACTCTCTGTCGCCGGAATTGAAGGCATCGATGGATGAGCTTAAGCAAGCGGCTGACGAACTTAAGCGCGGTTACCATCACCAGGACCACGAAAAAGCGGATGATGAAGCACATACCATTCACAATCCGCTGGTGAAAGATCCTGCGCAATCACATGACGGTGTGACTCCGGCACAAGCGGGCCATCAGGCTGAAGCACCGGCTCAGGTGCCGGCCGAAGCCGTGACGGTGCATATGCAATCGGCGGAAACGCCCGTGGTTGCAACCGGGGCTGAAACGCCATCGGTCAAACCTGCCTCTTTCTCTCAACCGAGTGATAAAACGTAAACATGGCTGTTGAAGATACCCAACCGCTCATCAGCCACCTGATTGAGCTGCGTAAGCGTCTGCTGCACTGCATCATTGCGGTGATAGCGATTTTTTGCTGTCTGGCCTACTTTGCGAATGATATCTATCAGTTGGTGTCAGCACCGCTGATTAAACAGCTCCCGGTCGGTGCGAGTATGATTGCCACCGATGTCGCATCGCCCTTTTTCACCCCCATCAAACTGACGATGATTGTGTCAGTGTTTGTTGCCGTTCCGGTGATCTTGTATCAGGTCTGGGCATTTGTCGCCCCGGCGCTGTATCGCCACGAGCGGAAACTGGTGGTGCCGTTGCTGATTTCAAGCTCGCTGTTGTTTTACCTCGGCATGGCGTTTGCCTATTTTGTGGTGTTCCCGTTGGCATTCGGATTTTTTGCCAAAACGGCGCCGCAAGGTGTACTTATCGCGACCGACATCAACAACTATCTCGACTTTGTCATGGCGCTGTTTATGGCCTTTGGCGTGTCGTTTGAAGTGCCGGTGGCCATTGTTTTGCTGTGCTGGACGGGGATCACCTCACCGGAAGCATTGCGTCAGAAACGCCCTTATGTGTTGGTGGGGGCTTTTGTTGTCGGGATGCTGTTGACGCCGCCGGATGTGTTGTCGCAGACGTTACTCGCCATACCGATGTACTGCCTGTTTGAAGTCGGGGTGTTCTTTGCGCGCTTCTATGTTGGCAAGAGTCGTCAACAGCAGGAAGAAGAGGGTGACGATCAGGAAGTGTGATCGCGACTATCGGGAATGCTCCGATTCTGCATCCCTACTACAGAAAAGTCCGGTCTGGTTATGGTATTAATCCCTGATACTGACTAACCGCACTCTGTTGTAGAGTGAATCCGCCTTCAACCGCCCGTATGGGCGGTTATCGTTTGGAAAGATGCATGTTTGATATCGGTGTAAACCTTACAAGTACTCAGTTTTCTAAAGACAGAAAGCACGTGGTCAAGCGTGCGAAAGAAGCGGGCTTAACCGGATTCTTAATCACGGGCACCAGCGCGTTAGAAAGCCAACAGGCGCAAAGCCTCGCCCAGGAACAGCGTGGATTCTGTTGGTCAACGGCGGGTGTGCACCCACACTATGCCAGCGAATGGTCTGCTGAGACGGAAAGTACGCTGCGCCGCTTAATGGATCGCCCGGAAGTGGTGGCGATTGGCGAGTGTGGACTGGATTTCAATCGCAATATTTCTGCACCTGAACAGCAGGAGTATGCGTTTAATGCCCAGCTAGCGCTGGCCGCAGAGATTAACGCTCCGGTGTTTTTGCATTGCCGCGAAGCCCATGCGCGCTTTATGGCTATTCTGCAACCGTGGCTGAACGTGCTTCCTGGCGCCGTAGTGCACTGCTTTACCGGAACCCGTGATGAACTGGAAGAGTGCCTGGCCGCTGGGCTATCGATTGGTATCACGGGTTGGGTATGTGATGAGCGCCGGGGCACGGCGCTACGCGATATGCTGCCGCTGATCCCTGTCGATCAACTTTTACTGGAAACAGATGCGCCGTATCTGTTGCCTCGGGATATGCGGCCACGTCCGACGACCCGCCGTAATGAACCCTGTTTTTTGTCGCATATTGTGCAGCAGGTTGCCCACTGGCGTGGCGAAGACCCGCACACTTTAGCGCAGAAAACGGATGAAAATGCTCGCCGCCTGTTCAGGCTGAGCGCGTCAGGCGTAGAAAACAGCGACCTGGCGTAATAACCAGGAGAATCAATATGAGCTATGCATTTCCGGGCGCATTTCCCGGCCGCCGCCTGCGCCGTGTGCGCCGTCACGATTTCAGCCGCCGTTTAGTGTCTGAAAACCTGCTGACGGTGAACGACCTGATCTATCCGGTCTTTGTGATGGAAGGTAACAATACCACGCAAGCAGTGCCCTCGATGCCCGGGGTTAATCGCATGACCATTGACGTGTTAGTCAAAGAGGCCGAAGCGATTGCCAAATTAGGCGTCCCCGTGCTGTCGCTGTTTCCGGTTATTGAAGGCGATAAGAAGTCACTGCATGCTGAGGAAGCCTACAATCCGGATGGCTTAGTGCAACGCGCGGTTCGCGCGTTGAAAGATGCTGTACCGGAACTGGGGTTGCTGACGGATGTGGCACTCGATCCCTATACCACTCACGGGCAAGATGGCGTTATCGATGCCGAAGGTTATGTGCTCAATGATGTGACGAAAGAGATATTGGTGCGCCAGGCGCTGTCTCATGCAGAAGCCGGCGCTGAAATCGTTGCGCCCAGCGACATGATGGATGGGCGTATTGCGGCCATTCGCGACCGTCTTGAGCAGGAAAAGCAGGTTAACACGCAAATTATGGCGTACTCGGCAAAATATGCCTCCTGCTACTATGGGCCGTTTCGCGATGCGATTGGCTCTTCGGGCAATCTGAAAGGCGGCAATAAAATGACCTATCAGATGGATCCGGCAAACAGCGATGAAGCTCTGCAAGAAATCGCCCAGGATTTGCAGGAGGGTGCCGACATGGTGATGGTGAAACCCGGTATGCCATACCTTGATATCATTCGCCAGGTCAAAGACACCTTTGGCGTGCCGACGTTTGCGTATCAGGTTTCTGGTGAGTATGCGATGCACATGGCGGCGATTCAGAACGGTTGGTTGGCAGAAAAACCGGCCGTTATGGAGTCATTGCTGTGCTTTAAACGCGCAGGGGCGAACGGCATTTTAACGTATTTTTCAAAGCAGGTTGCTCAGTGGCTACACGATGACAAAATGCAGCGTTAGCCGCTGAAAATTTCCTCCTTCTGACAGGAGGAGGAAATTACATCTTGGTAAATGTGCGGTTATCCACGCTACGCAGCACCGGTTTATTCAATAAATTCAGCAATAACATTGAGCGGGCTTCGCCATCAGGCTCCGCGAAAATCGCCTGTAAACCCTCAAACGTCCCATCAATAATCAATACGGTATCGCCAACTTGCGGTGTTTCAGGATCGACCAGTGTCTCTGGTAGGTCGTGATTCAGGGCATCAATGACATCACCGGGAACGGTGGCAGGTTGATTGCCAAAGCGGACAAAATGGCTGACACCCCGCGTTGCGCTAATCGTGGTGGTATGAATGGTCTCGGGATCAAACTCGATAAACAGGTAGTTTGGAAACAGGGGTTCACTGACCGTCGTCCGTTTGCCGCGCACGATTTTTTCCATCGCGATTACTGGACTGAAACAGGCCACGGCCTGACGCTCCAAATGCTCGCGTGCGCGCTCTAATTGACCGCGTTTGCAGTAAAGTAAGTACCAGGCTTCCATAAAATTTATTTTCCAGCGTAGTGGACGGTAAGCATATCAAAGCCCCGAAACTCGCGCTACTGAGCCCCCCGCATCTGCGTGAGTTAACCGCAATGCGTGACGATATTGCTTAAATTTAGCACTTAAGCACAGAGGGTAACATGTGTGATTAATGCGATTCGCAGAGCCATCTTGGGTGTTAATCTCCTCAGCCGTATCCTCACACGCCAATCCCCCCTATAATGGCTCTCTTTCTGGCCGCATTGATGATCCCTATGAAATACCACGATTTACGTGACTTTCTTGCTCAACTTGAAGCCTCTGGTGAACTAAAACGTATTCACCAGGAGATCGATCCTAATCTGGAAATGACGGAAATTGCTGACCGCACGTTGCGGGCTGGCGGTCCGGCATTGCTGTTTGAAAATCCCAAAGGCTATGACATGCCGGTTTTGTGCAACCTGTTTGGCACGCCGCGCCGCGTCGCATTGGGTATGGGCCAGGAAGATGTCACCGCGCTACGTGATGTTGGAAAACTGCTGGCCTTCCTGAAAGAACCCGAACCGCCAAAAGGCTTTCGCGATCTGTTCGATAAAATGCCGCAGTTCAAGCAAGTGTTGAATATGCCGACAAAACGCCTGCGTTCGGCGCCATGTCAGGAACAGATCTGGCAAGGTGATGACGTCGACCTGTCGCGTATTCCGATCATGAAATGCTGGCCAGAGGATGCCGCACCGCTCATCACCTGGGGCTTAACCGTCACACGCGGCCCGCACAAAGAACGCCAAAATCTGGGGATTTATCGCCAGCAGTTAATCGGCAAAAACAAACTGATTATGCGCTGGTTATCGCATCGTGGCGGCGCGCTTGATTTCCAGGAGTGGTGCCAGGCACATCCCGGTGAACGTTTCCCGGTGGCCGTCGCCTTGGGTGCCGATCCGGCGACCATTCTAGGCGCGGTAACGCCTGTGCCCGACTCGCTGTCTGAGTATGCTTTCGCTGGTTTACTTCGTGGCAATAAAACAGAAGTTGTGAAATGTATCGCCAGTGATTTAGAGGTTCCAGCCAGCGCCGAGATTGTGCTGGAAGGGTATATAGAACCTGGAGAAATGGCTCCTGAAGGGCCGTATGGCGATCACACTGGCTACTACAATGAGATAGACAGCTTCCCGGTATTTACGGTCACGCATATTACACAGCGCCGTGACCCGATTTACCACTCAACCTACACCGGGCGGCCACCGGATGAGCCGGCGGTGCTCGGTGTGGCGCTGAACGAAGTCTTTGTGCCGATCTTGCAAAAGCAGTTCCCGGAAATTGTCGATTTCTATTTGCCGCCTGAGGGATGCTCATACCGTCTGGCAGTGGTAACCATGAAAAAGCAGTATGCCGGCCATGCTAAACGCGTCATGATGGGCGTCTGGTCATTCTTGCGCCAGTTTATGTACACCAAATTTGTTATTGTCTGTGACGACGACGTCAATGCCCGTGACTGGAATGATGTCATTTGGGCGATCACTACCCGCATGGATCCTGCGCGTGATACGGTCATGGTGGAAAACACGCCGATCGATTATCTGGATTTTGCCTCTCCGGTTTCCGGACTTGGTTCAAAAATGGGCCTTGATGCTACCAACAAGTGGCCAGGTGAAACCCAGCGCGAATGGGGACGTCCAATCAAGAAAGATGCGGATGTGGTTGCGCGTATTGACGCAATCTGGGATGAATTGGCAATTTTTAACGATACGCCGAAGCCTTAAGGCGCGGTAAATCATTGTGACGACCCGACAGAGGGAACGCATGACAATATTGAGCTGTAAAGTGACCTCGGTAGAGGCCATAACCGATACTGTGTACCGTGTACGCCTGGTGCCTGGCGCCGATTTTACCTTCCTTGCAGGGCAGTACCTAATGGTTGTGATGGATGAACGCGATAAGCGCCCCTTCTCACTTGCCTCTACGCCAATGGAAAAAGACATTATTGAGCTGCACATCGGTGCGTCAGACGTGAACTTGTATGCCATGGCGGTGATGGAGCGAATTAAAGAAGATCGCGAAATCACGGTTGATATCCCTCACGGCGATGCCTGGTTGCGTGAAGAAGGCAGTGCGCCGTTGGTGCTGGTTGCGGGCGGTACGGGCTTTTCCTACGCGCGCTCTATCCTGCTCACTGCGTTAGCACAGCAACCCGATCGTGAAATTGCTATCTATTGGGGCGGCCGTGAGTACAAACATCTCTACGATATGGATGAGCTGAACGCGCTGGCTATCCGCCACAAAAACTTAAAAGTGATCCCGGTTGTTGAACAGCCTGAAGCGGGCTGGCAAGGCCGCAGTGGCACTGTCTTAACGGCGGTATTACAGGATTACAGTACGTTGGCAGGCCACGATATTTATATCGCGGGGCGCTTCGAGATGGCGAAAATTGCGCGCGATCGCTTTGTGGCAGAACGTGGTGCTGATGCGGCAAGAATGTTTGGCGATGCCTTCGCGTTTATCTGATCGCCGTGCAGAAAAAACCCGCCCATAACGGGCGGGAAAACGGCAAAGCATAAACCCATATCAACGTATTAGATGCGCTCGAATACCGTCGCGATGCCCTGGCCCAGCCCAATGCACATTGTGGCGACGCCAAACTGGGCATCGCGTTGTTCCATCAAATTGAGCAGCGTCGTGCTGATACGTGCACCGGAACACCCTAATGGGTGACCTAAGGCGATAGCGCCGCCATTCAAGTTAACCTTCTCATCCAGAACATCCATCAAGCCCAAATCTTTAATGCAGGGCAGCGTTTGCGCGGCAAAAGCCTCATTTAATTCAAACAATTGAATATCCTGAACGCTCAAGCCTGCGCGTTGTAGCGCCTTATGGGTCGCTGGAACGGGGCCATAGCCCATAATGGATGGATCACAGCCCGCAACAGCCATCCCACGGATCCGCGCGCGAGGCGTCATCCCCAATGCGCGAGCACGGCTCTCACTCATTACCAGCATCGCTGCTGCGCCATCTGACAGCGCGGAAGAGGTGCCTGCGGTCACTGTACCGCTTGCGGGATCAAACGCGGGACGCAGTGATGCCAGGGTTTCAACCGTGGTTTCAGGACGAATCACTTCATCAATGTCGATGCGTGTCAGCACGCCATCGGCATCGTGCCCGGCAACAGGAACGATCTCTCGACGAAATTGCCCCGATTGCGTTGCCGCCCAGGCTCGCTGATGTGAACGTGCTGCAAAGGCATCTTGCATTTCGCGACCAATACCGTGCATGCGCGCCAACATTTCAGCGGTCAACCCCATCATACCCGCAGCTTTCGCGACAGAGCGGCTTAAGCCAGGATGGAAATCTACGCCGTGACTCATGGGGACATGCCCCATATGTTCCACGCCACCAATCAGGCAGGCGCGGGCATCGCCGGTTTGAATCGCGCGCGCGGCATCATGCAGGGCTTGCATCGAAGAGCCACACAAGCGGTTCACGGTGGTCGCGGGAACGGTGTGAGGAATTTCTGCTAACAGCGCTGCGTTACGCGCAATATTGAAGCCCTGCTCCAACGTCTGTTGTACACACCCCCAATAAATATCGTCGACCTCAGCTTCTGCCAGCGTGGGGTTACGATTTAGCAAGGCGCGCATGATTTGCGCAGACAAATCTTCGGCACGAACGTGGCGATAAGCACCGCCTTTTGAGCGACCCATTGGCGTACGGATGGCATCAACAATGACTACGTTTTCCATAATGGCTCCTTACGCCGTTTTCAGTTGGGATTCGTCAATTGCGGGTGCGGCGGGATACCAGCTATCGCCCGTCGCGACTTTCTGTTGTAGTGCAGCAGGTAGCGAGTACAGTGTGCCAAGCGCGGTATAGGCTTCAGCGCGGTGTGCAAAAGCCTGGTTACCTTGTGTATCCAACCACCGGAAGATGCCACCATGGAAAGGAGGGAAACCTAATCCATAAACCAGAGCCATATCCGCTTCTGCCGGACTATCAATAATCTTTTCATCCAGACAGCGAATCACTTCGTTAACCATCGGAATCATCATGCGATCAATAATTTCCTGATCGGTAAAGACGCGCTTTTCAGCACTGACTTTGCTCAGCAGAACATCGGTTTCTGCATCAGGCAGCTTTTTGGCTTTTCCTTTGCGGTCTTTTTCCCACAGCCAGAAACCGCGTTGTTTTTTCTGTCCATAGCGTCCGGCATCAAACAGCACATCGATGGCGTCACGATAGGTTTTCTTCATGCGATCCGGATAACCATCCGCCATGACACTTTGAGCATGGTGCGCAGTATCAATGCCCACCACATCCAGCAGATGAGCGGGGCCCATTGGCCAGCCAAACACTTTTTCCATCACTTTATCGACCTGACGGAAATCTGCGCCATCGCGCAGCAGCAGGCTGAAGCCTGCGAAGTACGGGAACAGCACGCGGTTAACAAAAAATCCCGGGCAATCGCGCACTACAATCGGGGTTTTCCCCATTTGACTGGCCCAGGCAACGACTTTGGCAATCGTGCTGTCGGACGATTTTTCACCGCGAATCACTTCAACCAACGGCATGCGATGCACCGGATTAAAAAAGTGCATGCCGCAGAAATTTTCCGGGCGCTGCAGCGATTGCGCCAGCCAACTAATTGGAATAGTGGATGTATTTGATGCCAGCACGGCATCTGGACGAAGATGCGTTTCCGTTTCAGCCAACACTGCACTTTTGACTTTAGGGTTCTCGACGACGGCTTCAACCACCACATCGGCGCGTTCAAAGCCTGAATACGTTAAGGTTGGTTGGATAGAGGACAATACGTTCGCCATTTTCAGCGTGTCTATTTTTCCTCGTTCGACCTGTTTGTTTAGTAGGCCTGCGGCTTCTGTGATACCCAGCGCCAGTGAGGCTTCACTGATGTCTTTCATCTGCACGGGCACACCTTTCCAGGCGGACTGGTAGGCGATCCCACCGCCCATGATCCCCGCCCCCAATACTGCTGCGTGCTTTGGCGTGTCGACAGATTTGCCCATTTTTTTGGCTTTGGCTTTCACCCACTGATCGTTGAGGAAAATCCCCACCAGTGCCCGCGCTTCATTGGAACGCGCCAGAGGAACGAAGGCCTGCGTTTCCAGCTTAAGGGCTTCATCACGGTGGAGAGAGGCAGCAGCTTCAATGGTTTTAACCGCCGTGATGGGTGCAGGGTAGTGCTTACCTGCTGTTTGCATCACCATGCCTTTGGCGGTACTAAAACTCATGATGGACTCAATTTTGTTGAGTTTTAACGGAGCCAGTTTGGGTGCCCGGTGTGCCTGCCAGTCAAGTTTGCCGTCAATCGCCTCTCGTAGTAAGCGTAGGGCACCCTCACGCAGTTTTTCAGTCTCAATGACGGCATCGACCAGGCCCAGCTTCAACGCTTGCTGCGCATCAATGTCTTTGCCCGCGGCAATGATTTCCAACGCATTATCACAACCCAGCAAGCGCGGCAGGCGTACCGATCCTCCAAAACCTGGCATAATGCCCAGCTTGGTCTCCGGTAGCCCAATGCGTGCATCCGGTGAGGCAACGCGAAAATCGGTCGCCAAAATACACTCACAACCGCCACCTAAGGCATAACCATTAATGGCGGCGACGGTTGGAACAGGTAAGTCTTCCAGCCGATTGAAAATCCGGTTGGCAAAATGCAGCCAGTCTTCCAGTTTTTCAGCAGGCGCTGCGAAGAGAGAAAGAAATTCGGTAATATCAGCACCAACGATAAAGGCGGGTTTACGCGAGGTCAGCAGTACGCCTTTAAGGGCGGTTTGTTTTTCCAACACCGCAACGGCTTCGCCCAGGCTGGCGACGGTTTGGGTATCCAGTTTATTCACAGATCCTGGGGCATCGAAAACGAGTTCTGCGATGCCATCGTGGATCCAGTCGAGAGTAAGGGTGTCGCCTTGGTAGAGCATGTCTTTCTCCTGCGCTGCGATAAGTAAACTGGTCTTACCAGATAGGCAGGAGTGTGGTAGCAGTGTTAACTAAATGCAAATGAGTCATTACTAATTTGCAAACGAGATCACAGCGAAGGCGCAATCGCGACAGGTTTACTCGCTGTGGTAAGATGCGGCAAATTTGCCCGAGGATAAGGAGGTAAGTATGGATTCGCTGGTTTCATTATTTCAGGCGCATCTCGCGACATTACAGCAGCGTGCGCAGCAGGCATTGGCACGTGGAAATGTTGATGCACTATTGATTCACTCTGGTGAATTAATGACGGTGTTTCTGGACGATCACCATTATCCTTTCAAGGTGAATCCGCAATTTAAAGCGTGGGTTCCTGTCACTCAGGTCCCTAATTGCTGGCTATGGGTTGATGGCGTCAATAAGCCAAAACTGTGGTTCTGGTCACCTGTCGACTACTGGCACAAAGTCACACCGCTGCCCAATAGCTTCTGGACGCATGACATTGAGGTGATCCCCCTGCGTAATGCGGAGGACATTCGTCAACTGTTGCCAGCAAACCGTGAACGTATTGCCTATATTGGACCTGTCGCTGAACGCGCGCGCCAACTGGATATTCTGGCGGAGAATATCAATCCCAAACCGGTGATTGATTACCTGCATTATCACCGTTCCTATAAAACGAAATACGAACTGTTCTGTTTGCGCGAAGCGCAGAAGATTGCCGTTGTGGGTCATCGTGCAGCTAAAGAAGCCTTTTTATCAGGCATGAGTGAGTTCGATATCAACATGGCTTATCTCACTGCCACAGGACACCGTGATACGGATGTGCCTTACGGCAATATTGTGGCGCTTAATGAGCATGCGGCGATTTTGCATTACACCGAGCTTGAGCAGCAAGCTCCCGCCGAAATGCACAGTTTTTTGTTGGATGCTGGCGCGGAATATAATGGCTATGCCGCTGATCTGACCCGAACTTATGCTGCCCAGAGCAACAGTGAATTTGCCAGTCTGGTGAAGGATATGCATGCGGAGGAGCTGGCACTGATTGGGACGCTGAAAGTGGGCGTGCGATACACGGAATATCATCAGCAGATGCACCACCGCATTGCCAACATTTTAAAGAAACACGATCTGGTCCGCGATATCAGCGAAGAGGCCATGGTGAAAGAGGATTTGACCGGGCCTTTCATGCCGCATGGTTTAGGTCACCCGCTGGGTCTGCAGGTCCATGATGTCGCAGGCTTTATGCAAGATGATAAAGGAACCCATCTTGCTGCACCGGCGCAGTATCCCTACCTGAGATGTACTCGTGTCATGGAACCTGGCATGGTACTGACTATTGAGCCAGGGCTTTACTTCATTGAATCGTTGTTAGCCTCCTGGCGTGAAGGCCCTTTCAGTAAGCATTTCAATTGGCAAAAAATTGACAGCCTGAAACCTTTTGGTGGCGTGCGCATTGAAGACAATGTGGTGTTCCACGCCGATCGCGTTGAAAACATGACGCGTGATTTGCATCTGGCATGAGTACTGGCTGGGCGATCCCTGCTGAATCAGTGGAATTCAGCGAAGAGATCAAGAAAAGCCGCTTTATTACGCTGCTGGCTCACACGGACGGCGTTGAAGCGGCGCGCCAGTGGATTCAGTTGGTGCGTGCGGCGCATCCTCAGGCTGCGCACCATTGCTGGGCGTATGTGGCAGGGTCACCCAGTGATTCTCAGCAACTGGGTTTTTCCGATGATGGTGAACCCGCCGGAACGGCGGGCAAACCTATCCTGGCTCAGCTAATGGGTGCTGAAATAGGTGAAATCTCAGCCGTCGTGGTTCGCTACTACGGCGGCATTCAACTGGGCACCGGCGGATTAGTGAAGGCCTACGGCGGCGGTGTTCAGCACGCGTTAAAGTTATTGCTGACAGCAAGGCGTGTGCCGATGCAGGAATTTACGCTAATCTGCGATTATGCGCAGTTGGCGCTGGTCGAAACGTTGGTCGCACGCTTTGATGGCAGTATTACAGAATCACTTTTTGCCGGAGACATTACGTTAACCTTGGCTTTGCCCGAAGGAACGAACAATGATTTCTCCCGTCAACTCACTGATATCAGTCGCGGGTCGCTGCAAATGCGCCCATTACAATAGTTGTTTAGATAAGGAAACTGGCGATGCTGCGGCTGCGCCCCATAACCCGTATCGTGGGTTTACTCATTATTCTTTTTTCCGGCACGATGATGTTGCCGGGACTGGTTGCTCTCATCTATCGCGATGGTGCCGGGCGGGCTTTTAGTCAGACGTTCCTGATGGCTTTGATGATTGGCACGTTACTGTGGTGGCCAAATCGCAAGCAAAAAGGGGAGCTGAAGCCGCGTGAAGGCTTCTTGATCGTGGTGCTGTTTTGGGTTGTGCTGGGCAGCGTGGGGGCAATGCCGTTTATCTTTGCTGAACAGCCGAATCTCTCCATCACGGATGCGTTCTTTGAATCGTTTTCTGGTTTAACCACTACCGGTGCCACCGTGCTGACGGGATTAGACTCCTTACCAAAGGCCATCTTGTTCTACCGCATGATGCTGCAATGGTTTGGCGGCATGGGAATCATTGTGCTGGCCGTCGCAATCTTACCTATCTTGGGCGTCGGGGGCATGCAGCTGTATCGTGCAGAAATGCCGGGTCCACTCAAAGACAATAAGATGCGCCCACGTATTGCAGAAACGGCCAAAACACTCTGGCTTATCTATGTATTGTTGACCATTGCCTGTTGTGCTGCGCTGTGGGGCGCGGGAATGTCCTTCTTTGATGCCATCGGGCACAGCTTTTCTACGATTGCTATCGGGGGCTTCTCTACCCATGATGCCAGTCTGGGCTATTTCAATAGCCCTGCAATCAACACGATTGTGGCTATCTTCTTACTGATATCAGGGTGTAACTATGGCCTGCATTTTTCTCTGTTGAGTGGGCGTAGCCTGCGTGTTTACACGCGCGATCCTGAGTTTCGTATGTTTATAGGTGTGCAGTTTGCATTGGTTGTTATCTGCATGATCGTACTGATGTTCCACAATACTTATGACAACTTTTGGAAGACCCTCGATCAGACCTTCTTCCAGGTGGTATCGATGGCAACCACGGCAGGGTTTACCTCTGACAGCTTCGCGCACTGGCCACTTTTCCTCCCTATTTTGCTGCTCTGTTCTGCCTTTATTGGCGGTTGTGCAGGGTCAACGGGCGGTGGCTTGAAAGTGATCCGTATCCTTCTTCTGTTTAAGCAGGGTAACCGTGAGCTTAAACGTTTGGTCCACCCGAATGCGGTATACACCATCAAACTGGGCAATCGCGCATTGAACGAGCGTATCCTCGAAGCGGTATGGGGATTCTTTTCAGCCTATGCGCTGGTTTTCTTAATCAGTATGTTGGCCATCATTGCAACCGGCGTCGATGATTTTTCAGCGTTTGCGGCGGTTGTCGCTACACTCAACAATCTGGGACCTGGGTTAGGTGTTGTCGCCGATAACTTTGCTTCAATGAATGACGTCGCCAAATGGGTGCTCATCATTACGATGCTGTTTGGACGCCTTGAGGTCTTTACGCTTTTGGTTCTCTTTACGCCAACCTTTTGGCGTGAATAACGGGGAAGGGATACCGTGAAAACATTAATTCTATTTTCCAGCCGGGATGGGCAAACCCGTGAGATTGCAGCCTTTATTGCTTCAGCGATGCGTGAAGAGAAAGGGCTGGAGTCGGATGTGATCAATATTGTCCGCACTGAAGCGCTGAATTGGACGCAATACGATCGGGTATTAATTGGTGCCTCCATCCGTTATGGCCGTTTTGATCCTGCACTGATGGCCTTTGTTCAAAAGCATAAAGTGGAGATCGAGAACAGGCCAAATGGATTCTTCTCAGTAAACCTCACTGCTCGGAAACCTGAGAAGCGCACACCGCAAACTAACGCCTACACGCGGAAATTCCTTTTACAGTCTCCGTGGCAACCTGAATTGTGCGCGGTTTTTGCGGGCGCATTGCGTTACCCTCGCTATCGGTGGTTTGACCGCATCATGATTCAACTGATTATGCGAATGACAGGAGGGGAAACCGATACAACGAAGGAAGTCGAATATACCGACTGGCATCAGGTAACACGTTTTGCCCAGGAATTTGGTCGTTTGCTAGGCAAAATGTCCTAAAAAGAGGCGCTTTGTGGAATAATTCAGCGCTCATTCCTTTTTTTGCAATAAACACTTGTCAGTCGTCAGGAACTCCCTATAATGCGCCTCCACTGACACGGAACAACGGCTTACAGGCCACCGGGTCAGCGGTTCAGGAAACTGAGCCGGCAGAGAAAAACTTCTCAAAAAGAAGTTGACTCTGAGAGAGGAAAGCGTAATATACGCCACCTCGCAACGGCAGGCTGAATGCTGCGTTGCAACGCTCTTTAACAATTTATCAGACAATCTGTGTGGGCACTCAACAGGACAGA
>KZ478070.1:94312-114372 GCA_002837195.1 Enterobacterales bacterium CwR94 | reverse complement strand
TTTCTGACGGGTCGGATGACTCAGCACCCTGCTGACACCGTGGCTTGTAAGCCGTAGTTCCGTGTCAGTGGAGGCGCATTATAGGGAGTTCCTGACGGCTGACAAGTAGGAATTTAAATTAAATGAATCGTTCGATTACTTTGCAGGCAATCCGCTTAGTAAAACTACGTAAAGCTGATATTTCACACAAAAAAATGGGCCAACAGGCCCATTTTCACTATCAACAATCACTGATGGGCAACAATGTGCCCCTCTTTCACATCCATAACAATGCGTTTTCCGGGTATAAACCCACCGGAAAGGATCTGGTGCGCAAGAGGATTTTCAATCTCCTGCTGTATTGCGCGTTTTAAAGGACGGGCCCCATACACCGGATCATAGCCAGTCTGCGCCAGCAGTTGTAATGCATCATCATTAATGTGCAATTCAAACCCTCGTTCCGCAAGACGATCATAGAGGCGCTGCAACTGGATTTTCGCAATGGAAGCGATATGCGTCTCGCCAAGCGGATGGAATACCACCAGCTCATCTATGCGGTTAATGAACTCCGGACGGAAATGTTGTCCGACAACACCCATCACCAGCGACTTCATATCATCATAATTGAGATCGCCAAAACGCTCCTGAATCAGATCTGAGCCCAGGTTCGACGTCATGATCACCACGGTATTACGGAAATCAACCGTTCTTCCCTGGCCATCGGTGAGGCGTCCATCATCCAATACCTGCAGAAGAATGTTGAATACATCCGGGTGCGCTTTTTCAACCTCATCTAACAAGATGACGGAATAAGGTCGACGCCGCACGGCCTCCGTTAGGTATCCACCCTCTTCATAACCTACATAACCCGGAGGTGCACCGACCAGCCGCGAAACCGAATGTTTCTCCATAAATTCAGACATATCGATACGTACCATCGCGTCATCGCTGTCGAACATGAAATTCGCTAACGCCTTGCACAGCTCAGTTTTCCCCACACCGGTAGGCCCAAGGAACAGGAATGAGCCAATGGGACGATTGGGGTCCGAGAGCCCTGCACGGCTACGACGAATCGCATTCGATACCGCTTCAACGGCCTCATCCTGACCAATAACCCGCTGGTGTAACTCGCTCTCCATACGCAGCAGTTTGTCACGTTCGCCTTCCATCATGCGTGCCACAGGGATCCCGGTCCAGCGCGCCAACACATCGGCAATCTCAACATCCGTCACGCGGTTACGTAGCAGACGCATGGTTTTCCCTTCCGCCTGCGTGGCCGCTGCTAACTGTTTCTCAAGCTCAGGGATTTTGCCGTACTGCAGTTCAGACATCTGCGCTAAATCCCCTGTGCGCCGCGCCTGCTCCATTGAGAGCTTGGCCTGTTCAAGCTCAGCCTTCACGGTTTGTGTGCCTGAAAGAGAGGCTTTTTCCGCTTTCCACTCCTCTTCTAACTCAGAGTAGTCACGTTCTTTTTGCGACAACTCATCTTCAAGCATCTCAAGACGCTTAAGGCTGGCATCGTCAGATTCTTTCTTCAGCGCCTGCTGTTCCAGTTTCAACTGAATAATACGGCGCTCAAGGCGATCTAAAGGTTCCGGCTTAGAATCAATTTGTAGCCGAATGCTGGACGCAGCCTCATCAATTAAGTCGATAGCCTTATCAGGCAATTGGCGATCGGCAATATAACGGTGCGACAGCGTGGCTGCTGCCACGATCGCCGGGTCCGTGATTTGTACATGGTGATGCAGTTCATAGCGCTCTTTTAAACCACGCAAAATCGCGATGGTGTCTTCTACCGTAGGCTCAGCGACAAAGACTTTCTGGAAACGGCGTTCCAGCGCGGCATCTTTCTCAATGTATTGGCGATACTCATCCAGCGTTGTCGCGCCAACGCAGTGCAACTCGCCTCGCGCCAGCGCAGGTTTCAGCATATTTCCGGCATCCATGGCACCGTCAGCTTTACCCGCCCCCACCATCGTATGCAATTCATCAATAAACAGGATGACGTTGCCTTCCTGCTTCGATAAATCATTGAGCACACCTTTTAAGCGCTCTTCAAATTCACCACGATACTTCGCCCCAGCCACCAGCGCCCCCATGTCTAAGGCCAGCACACGGCGGCCTTTGAGGCCCTCAGGAACTTCACCATTAATGATACGTTGAGCCAGCCCTTCAACAATGGCCGTTTTACCCACGCCAGGCTCGCCAATCAGCACCGGGTTATTTTTGGTTCGACGCTGTAAGACCTGAATGGTGCGACGTATTTCTTCATCACGACCAATGACGGGGTCAAGTTTGCCTAATTCGGCACGTTCAGTGAGATCAATCGTGTATTTTTTCAACGCCTGCCGCTGATCTTCTGCTCCCTGATCGTTCACGCTTTCTCCCCCGCGCATCTGTTCTATCGCTTTGCTCAGTTTTTCCGTCGTTGCACCTGCAGATTTCAGCAGATCATTCAATGAGCCGCGAGAGTCCAACGCAGCCAGAACAAAGAGTTCAGATGAAATGAAATTATCGCCGCGCTTTTGCGCCAGCTTGTCACAGAGGTTCAGCACGCGCACCAGATCGGCAGAGGGTTGGACATCGCCCTCTGTGCCTTCAACTTGTGGTAAACGACTGATTGCTTGTTCGATACCGCTGCGCAGCGTTGCAACATCAACACCGGCAGTGGTCAACAGTGGACGAACGGAACCGCCTTCCTGACTGAGCAGAGCGCTCATTAAATGAAGTGGTTCGATAAATTGGTTGTCACGCCCAAGGGCCAGAGATTGGGCATCGGCGAGAGCCAATTGGAATTTGTTAGTAAGACGATCCAGACGCATTATTCCCCCTACAGGTCAATTTGCTACTGGAGATTAAATGAGGTCATCCCTCAAATTTTCAAGGTTAATGACCTGCAGTTTTGGAGAAAACGTATCCTGGACCGTCTTGTGGCGATAGGTTAGCTCAGCCAGATCAAACTTGCCATACGGCCAGTGATTCTGTCGCGTCTATAGGAGAAAAATTGAGCAGAATCGCGGAATGTACAATGTTCGCCACCACTCACATTGACGACACCCGCAGCGGACAGGCGCAAACGCGCGAGATGATAGATATCCGCAAAAAATTTATCGCCCTGTGGGCGAAAAGCGCCGGCGGCTTCCGATTGAGTGCCACAAAATGCTTCGCGCACCTCCGCGCCCACTTCAAACGCACCTGGGCCAATAGCCGGCCCCAGCCAGGCATAAAGCTGATGAGGAGAGGCCGAGAAGGCGTTAATTGTTGCCTCCAGTACACCGGCTTGCAGCCCGCGCCATCCAGCGTGTGCCGCTGCGACTTCTTTTCCATCCGCAGAACAAAACAACACAGGCAGACAATCCGCGGTCATCACCGCGCAGACCCGCCCGACCGTTGACGTATATACAGCATCGGCACGCCGACTGGCTGGCTCAGCAGAGATCAGCGTCAGCACTTCAATCCCGTGTACTTGCTCAAGCCAAATTGGTGCAGAGGGCAACTGCGCGGCGCGTTGAAGCCTCAGGCGATTCTCCCGCACATCGGCAGAAGAATCATCGACATGCTCACCCACATTCAAGCTGTTCCACGGAAAGCGGCTAACGCCGCCCTCGCGTGTCGTGGAGCAGGCACGCACATTTTCAGGCGCGGCCCATTGGGGGCGCAAAAAGGGGATCACAGCCAATCCAGTTGATCTTTAAACGCTTCGGTATCGGCTTTTAACGCATCGATCAATGTGACCATGTCCTGCGGCAAAGGGGCATGCCACTCCATTTCAATCCCGGTGATCGGGTGATAAAGGCGGAGCATCGTCGCATGCAGAGCCTGGCGATCAAAAACGCGTAATGCCTGAATAAAGGCCTCCGATGCCCCTTTCGGTGGGCGAGGACGGCCACCGTACAATTGGTCACCGACTAGTGGATGGCTGATGTATGCCATATGCACGCGAATTTGGTGCGTACGACCGGTTTCCAGACGCAAACGCATCCGTGTATGCGAGCGGAAGTGCTCCATTATACGGTAGTGCGTTGTCGCTGGTTTCCCCATGGGATGAACAGCCATGTGGGTGCGCTTGGTGGAGTGACGGCTAATAGGTTCATTCACTGTCCCGCCAGCCGTGAGGTGTCCGATCGCCACGGCCTCGTATTCACGCGTAATTTCACGGCGTTGCAGCGCATCAACCAGGTGCGTTTGTGCTGGCACCGTTTTAGCCACAACCATTAATCCCGTGGTGTCTTTGTCCAGGCGGTGAACGATACCGGCACGTGGGACATCGGCAATTGCCGGATAATGATGCAGCAAAGCATTCAATACCGTGCCATCAGGGTTGCCAGCCCCCGGATGAACAACCAAATCTCTTGGCTTATTAATCACTAAAATATCATCATCTTCATAGACGATATTTAGAGGGATATCTTGCGGCTCCCAGCGGGCTTCCTCTTCAATTTCCGTAGAAATTTCAACGCGCTCACCACCTAGCACTTTCTCTTTAGGCGTCGATGATACCTGGCCATTGACCTGCACCTGGCCTGCTAAAATCCACTCTTTTATGCGTGAACGTGAATAATCAGGGAACATTTCCGCTAAAGCCTGATCTAAACGCTGTCCGAGTTGTGATTCGGACACCGTAGCGGTGAGTTGTACTTGTTGTGCCATAGACAGCTTCTTCGTTTACGTTGGGTTTTACGGCTATGCCGTTTAAAATAATATGCTATTGTACCTGGTCACTAACGGAAGCTTAACGGACAGCTTCCGGAATAACAGTTGAGGATAATCAAATCGTCATGACGCGTATGAAATATCTGGTGGCTGCAGCCACGTTGAGCCTTGCGTTAGTGGGCTGTTCCAGCTCAAAGGATACGGTGCCTGACAGTCCGCCATCAGAGCTGTATGCCACGGCTCAGCAAAAACTGCAGGACGGTAACTTTAAAGGAGCAATAACGCAACTGGAAGCGCTGGATAACCGCTATCCGTTTGGGCCGTACTCCCAACAAGTTCAGCTGGATCTGATCTACGCCTACTACAAAAATGCCGATTTACCCCTGGCGCAAGCGGCAATCGATCGCTTTATGCGTTTGAACCCCACGCATCCAAATATCGACTACGTCATCTATATGCGTGGTTTAACAGATATGGCACTGGATGACAGTGCATTACAGGGTTTCTTCGGCGTTGACCGTTCTGACCGCGATCCTACTCATGCACGCGACGCTTTTAAAGACTTTACGCAACTCCTGCGCGGCTATCCTAACAGCCAGTACGCGCCTGACGCACGCAAGCGTATGGTCTATTTAAAAGACCGCCTCGCGAAGTATGAGCTATCCGTTGCACAATTCTACACGAAACGCGGTGCTTATGTGGCGGTAGTGAATCGTTCAGAGCAAATGTTGCGTGATTATCCTGATACCCAGGCAACGCGTGAAGCTTTGCCGTTGATGGAAAATGCGTATCGTCAGCTGCAGTTAACAGCTGAAGCAGATAAAGTGGCTAAAATTATTGCGGCCAATTCCGCAAAATAAGCCCTTCGCTCAATAAAAAAGCAGCCAACTGGCTGCTTTTTTAATGCGTGGCGAACACGAAATCCCATCAATATTGCCCCCTGCCGCACGTAAGTACAACCCTTTTTAGTGGGTTTATCAGCATGTCTCACAGAATTTTTCTCCTGACAAAAAGTGACAAAAATAGGTGATTTTGATCACACTTTTTAATTTTTTTCGCGGTATGCTGGTTTCACCAAGACGGAAATGACGGAGAGGTAAGACTATGATTCTGAACATTACCAGTAAGCAAATGGAAATCACGGCGGCAATCCGCCAACATGTCGAGGACCGTCTCGCGAAACTTGAGAAGTGGCAAACACAGTTGATTAATCCGCATATCGTTCTTTCCAAAGAGCCAAAAGAATTTGTGGCTGATGCGAGTATTAATACGCCGAATGGTCAACTGGTCGCCAGTGCTAAGCATGAAGATATGTATATCGCTATCAACGAGCTCCTGGCTAAGTTGGAACGCCAGCTCAATAAAGTGCAGCACAAAGGCGAGGCACGACGCGCCTACACCAGCGTGAAAGATATCAGCGTCACACCGATGCAAGAATGACACAAACAACGCGCCTACAGGGCGCGTTTTTTATTGACGCACGTATAGTCAGCGGTTAAGTTAGCAACCAGCAAATTTAAAGAGTCCCCTTATGAATATTCTGCCGTTTTTCTTCGCTTTCTTTTTTACCTTCCCCTGAACTGGGAGGCAATTCGTCCTGTAAGAAAGTAAGTGAAGACGAACAGCAAAGCCTCCCAACCGGGAGGCTTTTTTATTTCAGGCAAACCCACAAGGTGCACTATGACCGCAGAAAATCCGTTGCTGGCCTTACGTGAGAAAATCATCGCTGTAGACGAGCAACTCCTCGCCCTGTTAGGTGAAAGACGTCTGTTAGCCCTGGATGTCGCACGTGCCAAAATGGCCACCCATCGCCCTATTCGTGATATTGATCGCGAGCGCGATCTGCTGGAACATCTGATCAATCAGGGAAAACAGCACCAACTTGATGGGCATTTCATCACCCGCCTGTTTCAGTTGATCATTGAAGACTCGGTATTGACGCAACAAGCATTACTGCAAAAACACCTTAATAACACGAAAAATCAATCCGCTCGTATCGCGTTTTTAGGCCCTAAAGGTTCGTATTCTCACCTGGCTGCGCGCACCTATGCTGCACGCCATTTTGAGCAATTCATTGAGCATGGCTGCCTGAAATTTCATGATATTTTTTCTCAAGTCGAGACGGGCCAGGCTGACTACGCCGTATTGCCGATTGAGAACACCAGCTCAGGCTCAATCAACGATGTCTACGACTTGCTGCAGCAAACCAGCCTGTCGATTGTCGGTGAACTTACCTTACCGATTGATCACTGCGTATTGGTTGCAGGCAGTACGGATTTACAACAGATAGAAACGGTTTATAGCCATCCTCAGCCTTTCCAGCAATGTAGCCATTTCCTGCAACGATTCCCGCACTGGAAAATTGAATACACAGAGAGCACCGCTGCTGCGATGGAAAAAGTTGCCTCTTTGAATTCACCCACGGCAGCGGCGTTAGGCAGTGAAGCGGGTGGCGAGCTGTATAATTTGCAGGTGTTAGAGCGAAACCTTGCCAATCAGAAACAAAACATCACACGCTTTATCGTGTTGGCACGGAAACCCGTTACTGTATCCCAGCAAGTACCCGCGAAAACGACGTTAATTATGGCCACAGGTCAGCAAGCCGGTGCCCTGGTCGAAGCATTGCTGGTATTGCGAAACCATCACTTGATCATGAGCAAACTGGAATCTCGCCCAATCCATGGCAATCCGTGGGAAGAGATGTTTTATTTGGATATCCAGGGCAACCTGAACGCTGATGAGATGCAGCAAGCCTTGAAAGAATTGGGTGATATTACACGCTCTCTTAAGGTACTGGGGTGTTATCCCAGTGAGAATGTCGTTCCCGTTGACCCGCAATAATTAAAAAAGGCATCCCGAGGGATGCCTTTTCCACAATGCGCTTATGCTCGACTGTCATTTGCCTGACGTAACAGCGTTCGGCTTTCGGCCTGAAAACGTTTCGCATAGTCGCCAAACCAGTGTTCAACTCGCGTAAAACTTTCAATAAATGCCTGCTTATCGCCCGTCTCCAACAGCTTAATCGCCTCTCCAAAGCGCTGGTAATAACGCTTAATCAAGGCCAAATTGCTTTCTGATGACATGATGATATCAGCATAAAGTTGCGGGTCTTGTGCGAACAAGCGCCCAACCATCGCCAGTTCCAGTCGATAGATTGGAGAAGAGAGTGCCAACAATTGCTCCAGCTGTACATTTTCTTCAGCCAGGTGCAGGCCATAAGCAAAGGTGGCAAAGTGGCGCAGCGCCTGAATAAATGCCATGTTTTGATCATGTTCTACTGCACTGATGCGGTGTAATCGGGCACCCCACACCTGTATTTGTTCCAACAGCCACTGGTAAGCCTCGGGCTGCCGGCCATCGCACCACACCACCACTTGTTTTGCCAGGCTACCACTGTCAGGACCAAACATGGGATGCAATCCCAACACTGGGCCACTGTGCGCCGCCAGCATCGCCTGTAAAGGCCGATTTTTGACAGAGGCCAGATCAACCAGGATGCAATCCGCTGGCAGCACCGGCAAACGTGCAATCACCGTCTCAGTCAGGTGAATGGGAACACTGACGATCACCATGCCAGCATCTGCCAGCAGTGTTTCAGCGCTGTCCCAATCTTCTTTATCAAGAATGCGAACCTGATACCCCGATAATGTCAGCATCTTTTCAAACAGACGCCCCATCTGGCCTTTACCGCCCACAATCACAATGGGGCGCAGCTCAGGGTTCAAAGTCTTAAAGCCTTTATCATTTTCGCTGGAATAAGACTCGCGCATTACGCGACGCAGCACATCTTCGATCAGGTCCGGCGGAACCCCAAGGGATTCCGCCTCTTTACGACGCGAAGCCAACATTGAGGCTTCACGCTCAGGCACATATATAGGTAAACCAAAGCGGCTTTTGACTTCACCGACTTCTGCCACCAACTCAAGACGGCGAGCCAGCAAATCGAGTAATGCTTTATCTACTTCATCAATTTGATCGCGAAGCGCGGTCAGTTCAGCCACCATAACAACCTATACCTCTTAGGAAAGTCGCGCCGTCAGTACATTTTCAAGGTCGCGATGGATCTCGCGTAGCAGACTTTCGGTCGTCTCCCAATTAATGCAGGCATCCGTCACAGAGACACCGTAACGCATTTCGCTACGCGGTTGCTCAGAAGACTGATTGCCTTCATGAATGTGACTTTCCAGCATCAAACCAATAATGGATCGATTGCCATCTTTAATTTGGGCGACCGCTGATTCCGCAACACCTGTTTGACGACGGAAATCTTTGTTCGAATTACCGTGACTGCAATCTATCATCAAGGATGGGCGGAGTCCCGCAGCAATCATCTCTTTTTCGCATTGTGCGACGTCTTCAGGACCGTAGTTAGGTTGCTTACCACCGCGCAGGATGACGTGTCCATCCGGGTTACCATTGGTTTGCAGCAGGCAGACCTGCCCCGCCTGATTAATACCGACAAAACGGTGTGGCATGGCTGCGGCGCGCATGGCGTTAATGGCCGTTGCCAGACTGCCATCTGTACCGTTCTTGAAGCCAACAGGCATTGACAGTCCGGAAGCCATTTCACGGTGTGTCTGCGATTCCGTCGTACGTGCGCCGATGGCTGACCAGCTAAAGAGATCGCCTAAGTACTGCGGACTATTTGGATCCAGGGCTTCTGTCGCAAGCGGCAGTCCCATCTCAATCAGATTCACCAGCAATTCACGCGCAATGTGCAAACCCGCTTCCATATCAAACGAGTTATTCATAAAGGGATCATTGATCAACCCTTTCCAGCCGACAGTGGTACGAGGTTTCTCAAAATAAACACGCATAACGATGAACAGTTGATCCTTCAACTGTGCAGACAAACTTTGTAAGCGACGCGCGTATTCAAGCGCCGCTTCGGGATCATGAATTGAGCAAGGACCACACACCACCAACAGACGCGGATCGCGCCCCGCAATGATATCTGAAATGGTTTTACGTGAAGCAGCCACTTGCGCTTCTTGCGCGGCACTGAGTGGGAATTTATTTTTCAATTCTTCAGGCGTGATAAGCACTTGTTCGTCGGCAATGTGCACATTGTTGAGGGTGTCTTTTTGCATGATGCGATCCTTGTTTACTCGTTAGCGTGTTCATGATCCTCAGTGAGGAGGACACACTGTACCACAATAGATACAACGCGCAACGATAGTTGTACATATATTTTTCCATGCTACGTACAAAACTGAACAAATTAAATAAATATTAATAAAAACAATAATATATTAAAAACACCCAATGCGGGTTGTGTAAATTATTATTTACATCAATAAGAGGCTTTCATTTCCGTTGCCTTTGCCCTACTGTTTTATCGTTACAGGAGAAAGATATGCAATCTATACACTTTCGTCCCTGGCACAGTCAGGACGCTACTGCTTTTGCTACAGCAGTGAACGACTCTCTGGATACCTTGCTTCCCTGGATGGTGTGGGCTCATCCCTATTACAGCGTTGAAGAAGCAGAGGATTGGATCCGCTATACGCAGATTGTCAGGGAGAAGGGAGAAGCTGATGAGTTAGCAATAACCGATGCGCACGGAGAACTGCTCGGGGGATGCGGTATTCGTTACCCAGCCGATCGGCTTTGTTTACCCGCGATTGGCTACTGGGTGAAAACCCGAGCACAACGACAAGGGATCGCGACGCGCGCAGTGCATTACCTGGCAGAGAAAGGCTTCTCTTTTCCCCATGTTCAGACCATCGAAATATTGGCCGCCGCCGACAATCTTGCCAGTCGGCAAGTCGCCCATCGCGCAGGAGCAGAGTTCATTGATACGCGCTACGGTCTGATTATTCTTGATAAAGGTCCGGTAAATACCGCGATCTACCACCTTAAGCGCCCCACCTAATCTTCTATTGGAGCCATTGTAAACGGCTTTATTTTGAGCAGCAGCGATCTCTCATTTCTGCATGATCACGCCATTGACTACAAAAAAAGGGGTTAGCTCATCGCCAACCCCTTTATTGATATTAACTTTTGGATGCAGCCGGAGCTGTACCTTAGTTAAGACGCTCTTTGATACGAGCAGACTTACCAGTACGCTCACGGAGGTAGTACAGTTTGGCCTGACGCACGGCACCACGACGTTTAACGGTGATGCTGTCGATTACAGGTGAGTGAGTCTGGAAGACACGCTCAACACCTTCGCCGTTGGAAATCTTACGAACAGTGAATGCAGAGTGCAGACCGCGGTTACGGATAGCGATAACCACGCCCTCGAATGCCTGCAGACGTTTTTTGGAACCTTCAACAACCCATACTTTCACTTCCACGGAATCACCCGGGCGGAAGGACGGTACGTCCTGCTTCAGCTGTTCTTGTTCAATTTGCTTGATAATGTTGCTCATAATTTACTCTCTAATCCTGGGTAAACTGATATTCGGACGGCTTACGCACGTCCCTCATCGTTGTGCTGCAACGGATGTTCCTTTTGGAACTCACGAAGTAGCTTTGCTTGCTCTTCAGTCAGAGCCAGGTTTTCCAGAAGTTCAGGTCTTCTAAGCCAGGTACGGCCCAACGACTGTTTCAGGCGCCAACGGCGAATTTCAGCATGGTTTCCTGACAGCAATACTGGCGGAACCTCCATACCTTCTAACACTTCAGGGCGGGTGTAGTGAGGACAATCCAGCAATCCTTCCGAGAACGAATCCTCTTCCGCCGACGCTTGTTTGCCTAAGACTCCCGGAATTAAACGGGAGACAGAGTCAATCAAGGTCATTGCAGGCAGTTCACCACCGCTGAGTACGTAATCCCCAATCGACCATTCTTCGTCAATCTCGGTTTTAATTACGCGCTCATCAATCCCTTCGTAGCGACCACACACCAGAATTAACTTCGTGTTTGTCGCCAGTTCGCAAACCCCTTGTTGATCAAGTTTGCGCCCCTGAGGTGACAGATAAATCACCTTAGCACCTTCTCCGGCCGCCGCTTTCGCTGCGTGGATTGCATCCCGTAAGGGTTGCACCATCATCAACATCCCAGGTCCGCCGCCGTAAGGACGATCGTCCACGGTACGGTGCCTGTCATACGTGAAGTCGCGAGGACTCCAGTTTTGGATGCTGAGCAGGCCATTTTTTACTGCCCGGCCAATTACCCCGTATTCGGTAATTGCACGGAACATCTCTGGAAAGAGGCTAATTACACCAATCCACATAGAATGTGCCGTTGGTCTACCTTGAATTTCGGAGGTCAAAAACCAGGATCCCACTCAACTTCAATAATGCCAGTAGTGAGATCGACATTCTTGATAACCTGATCATTAAGAAACGGGATTAACCGCTCTTTAACACCGAATGCATCTTTCAGGTTTGCCTTAACGACAAGTACGTCGTTTGAACCGGTTTCCATCATATCGATGACTTTTCCCAGCTCATAACCTTCAACTGTGACCACCTGGCAGCCCATAAGGTCTTTCCAGTAGTAATCACCAGTTTCGAGTTCAGGCAAGCTGTCACTGTTCACCAATATTTCAGCATTGGTTAAACGTGCGGCTGCATCTCGATCGTCAATGCCTTTGACTTTGATGATCAAGTCCTGATTGTGATGCTTCCAGGCTTCGAGCTCAACCTGCTGCCATTGTCCGGCACGCTGGATGAACCAAGGCTGGTAGTCGAAAATACTTTCGGCGTCTTCGGTGGAGGAAAACACTTTGAGCCAACCACGAATACCGTAGGCCGATCCCATTTTCCCCATCACAATGGGGTTAGCGGGAGGCTGCGCGGTGAGTTGCTTGCTCATGTTGACCACCGTGACAGATTAAGCTGCTTTTTTTGCTTCTTTGATCAGCGCGTTAACGCGATCAGAAAGCGTAGCGCCCTGGCCAACCCAGTGCTCAATACGGTCCAGATCCAGACGCAGACCTTCAGCCTGACCAGAAGCGATCGGGTTGAAGAAACCTACGCGCTCGATGAAACGACCGTTACGAGCATTGCGGCTGTCAGTGACGACTACCTGGTAGAATGGACGCTTTTTAGCGCCGTGACGTGCCAAACGAATTGTTACCATAACATCCTCTTCAGTTAATAAAACAACCGGGCCCCATCGAGGAACGGGGCCCGGGTGCTATATGCAAAGCCCGAAAATTTTACTCATTTGGGCGCAAAAAGCAATCAAAAAGTCCTTGCTTGCGCTGAGATTCAGGCTTGTGGGTTAACGGCCAGGAAAACCTGGTGGCATCATTCCTTTCATACCACGCATCATTTTCGCCATTCCGCCCTTTTTCATTTTTTTCATCATGCGTTGCATGTCATCAAACTGCTTGAGTAAGCGGTTGACATCTTGCACCTGCATGCCGGATCCCGTCGCGATACGACGCTTACGCGATCCTTTAATAATTTCTGGCGCAGCACGCTCTTTCAGCGTCATGGAGTTAATCATCGCTTCCATACGCACTAACACTTTGTCATCCATTTGCGACTTCATGTTATCAGGGATTTGCCCCATGCCAGGCAGCTTGCCCATCAGGCTTGCCATTCCGCCCATGTTGCGCATTTGCTTGAGTTGCTCAAGGAAGTCATTGAGATCAAAGCCGTCGCCTTTTTTCAGTTTATTCGCCAGTTTCTCGGCTTGCGCGCGGTCAACTTTGCTTTCGATATCTTCGATCAAGGACAACACATCGCCCATGCCCAAAATACGGGAGGCGATACGATCGGGATAGAATGGCTCAAGCGCTTCGGTTTTTTCACCGACGCCCATAAACTTGATGGGTTTTCCGGTAATACTGCGGATTGACAGCGCCGCACCACCGCGCGCATCACCATCGACTTTAGTCAGGATCACACCGGTTAACGGCAAGGCTTCATTAAAGGCTTTTGCCGTGTTAGCAGCATCTTGCCCCGTCATTGCATCGACCACAAACAGCGTTTCTACCGGATTGATCGCCGCATGGACTTGTTTAATTTCGTCCATCATCGCTTCATCTACGTGTAAGCGACCGGCGGTATCCACCAGCAACACATCATAGAATTTTAGCTTCGCTTCTTTCAGCGCATTGTTAACGATATCAACCGGCTTTTGACTCAGATCGGAAGGACAAAAATCAACACCGACCTGCTGGGCTAAGGTTTCCAACTGTTTGATCGCCGCAGGGCGATAAACGTCAGCAGAGACCACCAACACTTTCTTCTTGTGTTTCTCACGCAGGAATTTACCCAGCTTACCCACGCTGGTCGTTTTACCGGCACCTTGCAGGCCCGCCATTAAAACCACCGCCGGTGGCTGTGCATTCAGCGCTAATGCGTTGTTTTCATCGCCCATTGCCGCAACCAATTCGTTGCGCACAATTTTGACGAACTCCTGACCTGGCGTCAGACTCTTGTTGACTTCGTGGCCTACCGCCCGCTCTTTAACGCGGTTGATGAACTCACGCACGACTGGCAGCGCGACATCGGCTTCCAGTAACGCCATGCGCACTTCACGCAGGGTATCTTTAATGTTGTCTTCGGTCAGGCGGCCACGGCCACTGATATTGCGTAACGTACTCGACAAGCGATCGGTTAAATTATCAAACATCGTATCTCACTCAAGGTTCTCAGCGAGGTCGCCCGGGCGACGCTAATGGCGGGAGTATAACATGAAGTCTATGCAATCTCTGCCCCACGAGCGGAGATCGTTTGGAGCCAGCCTATGCTGGCGCTATACTGCTGTTTTTACTTAAACTGGTCGGTATCTGACAACTTTTATGTCCCTTTTCGCGATAGTGGCGCTTTTCGCCTGGTCTCTTAGTCTTGCTCTGATCATTCCTGGTTTGCTACGGAAAAGTGGCGCCTGGCGTCGGGCAGCCTTGTTGTCTGCCGTTGTCGCGTTGGTCTGCCATGCGATTACACTTCAGCAGCGTATTTTTGGTATGGGTGAAGGGCAAAACCTCAGCCTGCTCAATATTGGCTCTCTCGTTAGCCTGCTGATCTGTAGCATTATGACAATTGTCGCTTCGCGCAATCGCGGCTGGCTGTTGCTGCCCATTGTCTATACGTTTGCGCTGATCAACCTCGCCTTTGCCACCTTCGTGCCAAATGCCTTTATCACCCATCTGGAAACCACGCCTGGCGTGATGATTCATATTGGGCTGGCGCTTTTCGCCTATGCCACCTTAATTATTGCCGCGTTGTACGCGTTGCAACTGGCGTGGATCGACTATCTGCTGAAAAACAAAAAAATGGCTTTTAGCAGTGAAATGCCCCCCTTGATGGGTATCGAACGTAAGATGTTTCACATCACCCAGGTTGGCGTTGTGCTCCTGACGCTCACGCTGTGCACGGGCTTGTTCTATATGGACGATTTCTTCAGTCGAGAGAACGCAGACAAAGCCGTATTGTCAATCGTTGCCTGGTTTGTTTATATCGTACTGCTGTGGGGACATTACCATGAAGGCTGGCGCGGCCGCCGCGTGGTGTGGTTCAACTGCGGCGGGGCTTTCTTACTCACCATGGCCTACTTTGGTAGCCGCGTGTTACAGCATGTGATCAGCGGTTAATCGTCACTCCTCAGGACACCTATTTTGGAACACATCTCGACCACAGCACTGATTATCACTTTGGTGATAATGGTGCTGGTTTCCGCCTATTTCTCCGGTTCAGAAACCGGCATGATGACGCTTAATCGCTATCGTCTTCGTCATTTGGCCAAAAATGGCAATCGCGCGGCAAAACGCGTTGAAAAACTGCTGCGCCGCCCAGACCGCCTGATAAGCCTGGTGCTGATTGGCAATAATCTGGTGAATATTCTGGCCTCTTCACTGGCAACTATCGTCGGCATGCGTCTGTACGGAGACGCTGGCGTCGCCATCGCCACAGGTATCTTGACCTTTGTGGTGCTGATCTTCGCAGAGGTGCTGCCCAAAACCTTCGCCGCGCTTTACCCTGAAAAAGTGGCTTATCCCAGCAGCTTTCTGCTCGGCCCGTTGCTCCTGATCTTACAGCCCTTGGTTTGGTTGTTTAATGTGATCACCCGCATTTTGTTACGCATGGTGGGCATCAAAACCGATCATGCCGTCAGTTCTGCACTGAGCAAAGATGAGCTACGCACCATCGTGCATGAATCCCATCACATGATGTCACGGCGAAATCAGGACATGCTGCTGTCCGTGCTGGATCTCGAGAAAATCACCGTTGACGATATCATGGTGCCGCGTAACGAAATCGTAGGTATTGATATCAGTGATGACTGGAAATCTATTCAGCGCCAGTTAACGCACGCACCGCATGGCCGTATTGTGTTGTACCGGGAATCCCTCAATAACACGCTCAGCATGTTGCGTGTCCGTGAAGCCTGGCGTGCAATGGGTGATAAAAAAGAGCTGACCAAAGAACAGATGCTGCGCGCGGCAGATGAAATCTATTACGTGCCGGAAGGTACGGCCCTTAATGTCCAATTGGTGAAGTTTCAGCGCAACCGTAAGAAAGTGGGTCTGGTCGTGGATGAATATGGTGACGTGAAAGGCCTGATCACTATCGAAGATATTCTTGAGGAAATCGTCGGTGATTACACCACGTCAATGTCACCCACGCTGGCTGAAGAAGCTCAGCCCCAAACGGATGGCTCGGTGCTGATTGATGGCAGCGCCAACATTCGGGAGATTAATAAAGCCTTTCACTGGACATTGCCTGCGGATGAGGCAAGAACCATCAACGGTATGCTGATGGAAATACTGCAAGACATCCCCACTGCCGGGAAACAGGCGCTGATTAAAGGCTATCAGTTGGAAGTGATTGACGTCGAAAATAACGTGGTAAAGCAGGTGAGGATTACACCTGAAAAACCGCTGCATTAAAGAATAAGGCGGGATAATTCCCGCCTTATTGACTTAGATTTCCAGCGCGCGCAGTTTTTCTTCTGGCAGGGCTAAATCATTATTTTTGTTCACACCAACATCATGTTTAAGGATGTTGCGGGCGATGTCTTGCGCTTCATCCAATGAGTGCATCATGTAGGTGCCACATTGATATTCGTTCAGCTCAGGAATTTTGTTCTGGTCTGACACTTTCAGAACATCTTCCATCGCGGCTTTCCACGCTTTCGCCACTCGCTCTTCATTGGGCGCGCCAATCAGGCTCATGTAGAAGCCAGTACGGCAACCCATTGGGGAGATGTCGATGATTTCGACGCCATCACCGTTCAAATGGTTGCGCATAAAGCCGGCGAACAGATGTTCCAGCGTATGGATCCCCTTTTCAGACAGGATCTCTTTGTTTGGTTTGCAGAAACGCAGATCAAACACGGTAATAGTGTCGTTACCAGGCGTGTGCATGGTTTTCGCTACACGCACCGCAGGGGCGTTCATAATAGTGTGATCAACGGTAAAGCTGTCCAGCAATGGCATAGGTCACCTCAAAAAATAAAAAATTTTACGACCGATGAAACTTTTTCTCTCCATGCCCGTCTGAGTATATGAAAGACGCGCATTTGTTATCATCAATCATCCCTGACAACAGAGATGTTAATTTGGCCACAGTGAAGTGGCCTTTTTCTTTTCTGCTATCCGGCACGCTCTGCGAGAAACGCTTCAAAACTTTGCGTATCAGCCGCCTCTATCTCACGCTGTTTCTCTACCGAACGCAACGCTTCATCCGTAAATTGTCCCGCCGTCAGTACCTTTAAAGGCTCTTCAACCAGCGCATGACGATATTGCTCAGCCAGCGCAAGGCCGGTGCCACTGATACCGTTATCTTTCATGGCCTGCAAAATACGAGCGGAATAGGTTAATTCAGGGTTGTCAAAACAGGCAACCAGCTCATCGCACACGACCTGATAGCGGTTATCGCCATGGTTATGATCAAGCACTTCAGCCACACGGTGCAGATCGGCAAACAGTGCTTTCCCGACTTGCGCCAGGGGATGGTGTTCATCACCACAACCCATCCCGATGGTTTGCCCAGGCTTACGCCCTTCCAAAATAACCCGGTTCCAGTTTTGGCGTGAGCAAATCAACTCATCACTGCTCATCTCTGGTGCATCAGCCAACGTACACCAAATCAGGAACAGATCGAGGAAACGCACTTGTCGCTCATCAACACCGATCGCCGAGAAGGGGTTCACATCCAGAGAGCGCACTTCAATATATTCGATGCCCCCGCGCAGCAGTGCATCTGAAGGCGCTTCACCTGAACGGGTGACGCGCTTAGGACGAATCGGTGCGTAGAGTTCATTCTCAATCTGCAGCACATTGGTATTCAACTGCAAATAGTTACCGTCTGCATCTTTCAACCCCACCTTCGCATACCCTTCTGAAGGCGTTTTAATCGCGGCCTTTAATGCCTCGACATAGGTTTCCAGTTTATTGAACGTGATACCCAACATGTTTTGCGATTTGTTGGTGTAGCCCAAATCACTCAAGCGTAGCGAAGTCGCATAAGGCAGATACAACATGCCTTTGTGCTCTTCAAAGGGTAGCGCACTCTCTTTTCCTTGCAAGAAGGAGCGGCAGACGGCCGGGGATGCGCCAAACAGGAAAGGAATAATCCAGCCAAAGCGGTAGTAGTTGCGAATCAGACGCAGATAACCGGCAGAAATTTCCTCTTTGCCGCTCTCCTCATCCTTCACACCTGCCCACGCTTGCCAGAAAGACAGCGGCAGCGAAAAGTTGTAATGAATGCCTGATATTGTCTGCATTAATGCGCCGTAACGGTTTTTTAGGCCTTCACGGTAGAGGGTTTTCATGCGCCCAATGTTTGAACTGCCATACTGCGCCAGCTCAATGTGGCTGTCTTGCGCAATAAAGCAAGGCATACTCAGCGGCCACATGCGCTCTTCACCCAATTGATGAGCAACATGGCGATGGATGTCACGCAGGGTTTCCAGCAGAGGATCAATTTGTCTCTCGACCGGCGTAATGAATTCTAACAGCGTTTCCGCAAAATCAGTGGTGATCCACTTATGGGTCAATGCTGAACCTAACGACTCGGGATGTGGCGTTTGTGCCAGCTTGCCATCGGGTTGAACGCGCAACGTTTCGCGCTCAATACCGCGACCAATGCCCTTAAGAGCGTCAGGATGGGCTTCCAACCAGGAAAGCGCCTGAGATACGTCCGGGATCACATTGACCTCCCGCTGTGTGAGATTTTTATTGTTAAGCATAATATTTCAAGCGCGGTTCTGCTGAATCACTCAGTGCCACCACGCAATGCCCTGTAATGTAGCGGTCGCAACCGCGATATAACGTAGAGCTTTCCCTACCCCGAGAAATATCAGGCAAGTCAGCCATGATAAACGTAACCAACCTGCCGCCACGCACAGCAGGTCCCCGATAACGGGCACCCAACTTAATAATAGCGCGGCAGGCCCCCAGCGTTTTAGCCAGGTCTTCGCGCGCGTCGCATGACGGCTTTGAATTTTTTCCGGCAACAAGCGTCCGATAATGAGATTCGTCATGCCACCGAGCGTATTTCCAACAGTGGCGACCACGACTAACCTCACAACGTCCTGCTGATGCGCAAGCAGCAATCCTGCCAATAACACTTCAGAACTTCCCGGCAACAATGTTGCACTGAGAAAACTGCTACCAAACAGCGAGCCGAAAATTAGCCATTCGCTCACTGTAGGCGCACATCCACCGCATCCATACCTGCTGATTTCGCAGCTTGCAGGCCAAAATCAGCATCTTCAAACACAATGCATTTTGCGGGAAGCACACCCATCAGTTCTGCACAGCGCAGAAAGGTATCAGGTTCTGGCTTGTGACGTTTAACATCATCTGCCCCCACAATCGCCATAAAGTAATCACGCAGCCGTAAATGCTTGAGGAGCATATCTGCCATTGCGTGTTCACTGCCCGTGCCAACAGACATTGGGCGGCGGCCGTGATATGCCTTCACCACCTCAATAAGCGGCAACGGTTTAACGGTATCCAGCAGCATGGTTTTGGTCAGTGCCGTTTTTTCGGCGGCCAGTTGGTGGGGATCCATATCACGCTGATGGCTATTGATCAGAACTTCAGCCACGCGCCAGGTTGGAGAGCCATTCAGGCCAATCAGCGCCTCTTCATCAAATCGCATACCGTAGGGTTTCAACACCTCATGCCAGGCTAAGCGATGCGTTGGTTCGGTATCCAGGATGGTGCCATCCATATCAAAGATCAATCCTTCGTAGCGGTCGTACATGGTCTCTCCAGCCAGTGAACAACAGGATCCTTACTTTAGCGCAAAGTGGCCGTATTGTCGCCGTCAGTGGTGAGCAGCAAATGCTTTGATATATCAGGGTATTTTAGGAATCAGATAATGCTGATGGACAGGAGAATCTTAAGTTTGAGTTTAATGCGGTGCTTTATAAGTCTGAGGATGAAACAGAGAAGGTAATAGAGTGTGTTACTTGAAAGGAAGTCTGAAAGATGGTGCATCCGGGAGGATTCGAACCTCCGACCGCTCGGTTCGTAGCCGAGTACTCTATCCAGCTGAGCTACGGATGCATCA
>KZ478070.1:0-94228 GCA_002837195.1 Enterobacterales bacterium CwR94 | reverse complement strand
GAAGAGATGGTGCATCCGGGAGGATTCGAACCTCCGACCGCTCGGTTCGTAGCCGAGTACTCTATCCAGCTGAGCTACGGATGCATCGGTATTTCTTGGTATAACGCAGGGTGCTAACAACTCACCATGATGAAGAGAACAACTCAACCATCGAATTACGCAACACGTATTGTAAGAGATGGTGCATCCGGGAGGATTCGAACCTCCGACCGCTCGGTTCGTAGCCGAGTACTCTATCCAGCTGAGCTACGGATGCGCTCTTAAAATGGCGGTGAGGCGGGGATTCGAACCCCGGATGCAGCTTTTGACCGCATACTCCCTTAGCAGGGGAGCGCCTTCAGCCTCTCGGCCACCTCACCTTACGCGTTCTTGTGAACTGCACCGCTGAACTTGTTTCTGCTCATCGGCACTGCGTGGCGCACATATTACTTTCCCGCACTTATAAGTCAAACAATTTTTCCCGCTTCGTGTTTGATTGCACAAAACCCACTCAATACGCGCAATTTGACGGCGAAAAGGGTGATTTATCAACAGCAAACAGGATCAAACCGGGATAATAACGGGCTAAGAAAAAACAGAGTATTAGGGGAAAGAAGAAGAGCGGCGTCTCGCTACAGTACAGCGAAACGCCTAATTCGCAGAAATTTAGAAGTTCTGTGTTGTTTTCTCAGCCTGGATGCGCTGGTAGATCTCTTCACGGTGTACAGAGACTTCTTTCGGGGCGTTCACACCGATGCGAACCTGATTACCCTTTACACCTAAAACTGTTACCGTCACCTCATCGCCAATCATGAGGGTCTCACCAACTCGACGAGTTAGAATAAGCATTCTTTGCTCCTTGAAAGATTGAAAGAGTCGGGGGGTTCACTGTCCCCGGCATGTCCATCATACAACGCTAAACGTAGACTATGACAATTCTCTCGTCATACCAATACATTCTGCTGATAGTTAGTTTAGCCGAAAACCTTTGTCGCGACCCGACTTTGTGTTTACACAACCACTTCTCGCGTCAAAACGCCAGTGCTTAATGGCACTGGCGCGTTAAGCGAGACATTATTTTATCGTTACAGTTTACTGCTTACCCAGGCTTCAACACCGCTCAGCGCGGCAGGCAACGCCTGCGCATCTGTGCCGCCCGCCTGAGCCATGTCAGGTCGACCACCACCTTTGCCACCGACTTGTTGTGCAAGAGAACTAATCAGATCCCCTGCCTTCACTTTATCGGTCAGATCTTTGGTCACCCCGGCAATTAATGACACTTTGCCGTCAGCCACCGTTGCCAACACGATAATGGCTGAACCTAACTGATTCTTCAGGTCATCCACCATGGTACGCAGCATTTTGGGGTCGACATTGCTAAGTTCCGTTACCAGCAGCTTGGTGCCTTTAACAGCAACGGCATTGTCACTGAGATTGGCACTTTGCGCCGCGGCTTGTTTGTCTTTCAACTGTTGCAGTTCACGCTCCAACTGACGCGTCTGCTCAACCATCGCCTTAACCTTTTCATTCAGGTTACTGCTGTTGGCTTTTAACAGTTGAGTGATGGCTTGTAGCTGATCACTTTGCTCGTGCATCGCGTCAATGGCGGCATGGCCACTGACCGCTTCGATACGACGAACACCCGCCGCCGTTCCTGACTCCGCGGTGATGCGGAACAGGCCAATGTCACCCGTGCGACTCGCATGCACGCCACCGCATAATTCGGTAGAGAAATCGCCCATGGTCAAAACACGCACGCGCGCATCATATTTCTCACCAAACAGTGCCATCGCACCTTTGGCTTTGGCGGCGTCCAAATCCATGATATTGGTTTCAATGCTCAAATTACGACGAATTTGCGCATTCACAATATCTTCAACCTGGCGTACTTCTTCCGGCTTCATAGCTTCAAAATGGGAGAAGTCGAAACGCAGATACTTGTCATTGACTAACGAGCCTTTCTGCGCAACATGCTCACCAAGAACTTGACGCAGTGCAGCATGCAACAAGTGCGTGGCTGAGTGATTCAGGCGAATGCGATTGCGACGAGCTTCATCAACAGCGGCATCAATACGATCCCCTACTTTCACATGGCCGGAATGCAGCTTGCCAATATGACCAATAGCCTGACCGTATTTCTGCGTATCCGTTACCGCAAATTCTGCGTTCATGCCACTTAACAGGCCCGTATCCCCCACCTGTCCGCCTGACTCACCGTAAAAAGGCGTTTCATCTAACACGATGACGCCTTCCTGACCGGCACTGATCTCAGTAGCAGGTTTACCTTCAACATAGAGGGCAGTGATGGTGGCTTTCAAGTCAAGATGATCATAACCCCGGAAGGTAGAGGCTTTATCGATGCTAATCACGTTGCTGTAATCAGCGCCGAAGCCGCTAGATTCACGGGCGCGCTGGCGCTGCTGCTCCATTGCACGCTCGAAACCTGCCTCATCAATTTTCAGATTCCGCTCACGGCACACATCGGCGGTCAGGTCTGCCGGGAAACCGAACGTATCATACAGGCGGAACACCGTCTCGCCGTCCAGGGTATCCCCTTTCAGGTTCGCCAGCTCTTCGTCCAGCAATGTCAAACCGCGTTCGAGCGTTTTAGCAAACTGCTCTTCTTCAGTTTTTAACACCTGCTCAACCTGTGCTTGTTGTCGTTGCAGTTCAGATCCTGCGTCTCCCATCACCGCAATTAACGGTGCCACCAGTTTGTGGAAGAAGCTGCCTTTTGCGCCCAGCATGTTACCGTGACGCACAGCACGGCGAATGATACGACGCAGGACATAGCCACGGTTCTCATTCGAAGGGATAACGCCATCGGCAATCAGGAACGCACAAGAGCGAATATGGTCGGCGATCACGCGCAGAGACTTGTTGCTTAAATCCGTTGCACCAGTGACATCGGCCACTGCTTTGATCAGATTCGCAAACAGATCGATTTCGTAGTTGGAGTTAACGTGCTGCAGCACAGCCGTTACGCGCTCAAGCCCCATGCCGGTATCCACCGAGGGTTTTGGCAGCGGCAGCATGGTACCGTCACTCTGACGGTTAAACTGCATGAAGACGATGTTCCAGATCTCGATATAACGGTCACCGTCTTCTTCCGGGCTGCCTGGAGGCCCGCCCCAAATATGATCGCCATGATCATAGAAGATTTCGGTACAAGGACCGCACGGCCCCGTATCACCCATTTGCCAGAAATTATCTGACGCATAGGCTCCGCCTTTGTTATCACCAATACGAATGATGCGCTCACGCGGCACACCAATTTCTTTTTCCCAGATATCAAAGGCTTCGTCATCGGTTTCGTAGATGGTCACCCACAAACGTTCTTTTGGCAGAGCAAACCATTGCGGGCTGGTTAATAACTCCCAGGCAAAGGCAATCGCTTCCTGTTTGAAATAGTCGCCAAAGCTGAAGTTGCCCAGCATTTCAAAGAAGGTATGGTGACGAGCGGTGTAACCGACGTTTTCCAGATCGTTGTGTTTGCCACCTGCACGCACGCAGCGCTGTGACGTGGTCGCGCGATTGTAGCTACGCTTATCCTGACCCAGAAACACATCTTTAAACTGGTTCATTCCGGCATTGGTGAACAGCAATGTCGGATCGTTGTGTGGCACGAGGGAGCTACTGGCTACAACCTGATGTCCCTTGCTATGGAAAAAGTCGAGAAACGCTTGACGGATCTCCGCAGTGCTCTTGCTCATATATGTCCTGGAATCACGCTAACGAATGTATTGCCTGCTGGTTTTCCATTCGTTGTGATTCAACAAAATGTACAGTCAACAAGCAAAAAAGTGGGAATAAGATAAATTTTCTTCAAAGGGAAGTAAAACACCAGGCGGGTCAATCTGCAAAATTTCTGAAAATCTCCCGAATATCCTCACTGATAAACCCTTTTCCTATCAGAAAACGCTGCACTTTTGCCTGTGATTGCCAGTCGGTTGGCAAGGGCTCACCAAACTTCTTTGTGGCAGCGTGATAAGTCTGATCCAGCCAGTTCACTTCGCTGGCAGCCAGGCCTTCCTCAGCCACACTTTTCTCGACACCGCGCTGCGCGAGCTCCATACGAATACGTTGTGGCCCAAAGCCTTTTCGCGCCCGGCTGGCAATAAAACGCTCTGTAAATCGTGCATCATCTTGCCAACCATGTTCCTGACACCATTGAATAACTTTGTTCAATTGTTCTTGTTGAATGTCGGACGCCTGTTCATCCTGCCTGTCGGTCTGTTCAGCACGCATCAGCGATAGCGCGAGTTTACGTCGCAGTTCCGTTTCGCTGTGATCGCGCATCGCCAGGATCCGTGTGGCTTTTTCGAGCAGTCTGGAAAATTGTTTTCGGGGATCGTTGAAGTCAGACATAGCGGAAATCTTTAGGGTTTGAGCATGCACAGAAAAGCAAAAAGGCGCGGAATCTCTCCGCGCCTTTCATCATATTTGACAATCAGAAATCGTCCTGGGCCTCAGCGACATCTTTGTCGTGATCCTCGACGGCAAAATCAGGCTTATCGTCCTGGTTGTTCAACAGCAACTCACGCAGCTTGCTCTCAATCTCATTGGCAATCGCCGGGTTCTCTTTCAGGAAGTTAATCGAGTTGGCTTTACCCTGACCGATCTTTTCGCCCTGATAGCTGTACCATGCACCCGCTTTCTCAACCAGTTTATGCTTCACGCCCAGATCAACCAGCTCACCGAAGACGTTGATGCCTTCACCGTACATGATTTGGAACTCAGCCTGTTTGAAAGGCGCGGCCACTTTATTCTTGACCACTTTAACGCGCGTCTCGCTCCCCACCACCTCGTCACCTTCTTTGATGGCACCGATACGACGGATATCAAGGCGAACAGAAGCGTAGAACTTCAGTGCATTACCACCGGTAGTGGTTTCTGGGTTACCAAACATCACACCAATCTTCATACGAATTTGGTTGATGAAAATCAGTAGCGTATTGGATTGCTTCAGGTTACCTGCCAGCTTACGCATCGCCTGGCTCATCATACGTGCCGCGAGGCCCATGTGAGAGTCACCGATTTCACCTTCAATCTCAGCTTTTGGCGTCAACGCCGCCACGGAGTCAACAATGATGACATCAACTGCGCCAGAGCGCGCCAGTGCATCACAGATTTCCAATGCTTGCTCACCGGTATCCGGCTGAGAACAGAGCAGATTGTCGATATCGACGCCCAATTTCTTTGCATACACCGGATCTAGCGCATGCTCGGCATCAATAAAGGCACAGGTTTTGCCCTTGCGCTGTGCAGCGGCAATCACTTGCAGCGTCAGCGTCGTTTTACCCGAGGATTCTGGGCCATAGATTTCAACGATACGGCCCATCGGCAAGCCGCCTGCGCCCAACGCGATATCCAGAGAGAGCGAACCGGTAGAGATGGTTTCAACATCCATAGAACGGTCTTCGCCAAGACGCATGATGGAGCCTTTACCAAACTGCTTCTCAATTTGTCCCAGTGCAGCCGCTAATGCTTTCTGTTTGTTTTCATCAATACTCATGTTCACTCCTGGTCCTGTTCAAGCCGCCCTGCGACTTGCACGCTGTATCTGAAGATGCTGCTGATTATACTGTATAGTCATACAGTATCAAGTCTCTTTTTTGAAAAAATGCTTCAGCAGCGTGTTTAGAGCAAATGCGGTGGCTTGTCGGCGCACGGCTTCGCGATCGCCTGTAAATAGTTGGTGCCGTGCCAGGGTTTGCCCACCTCGCTGTGCAAAAGCAAACCACACTGTTCCTACCGGTTTTTCAGCACTGCCGCCATCAGGGCCTGCGATGCCGCTGACTGAGACCGCGAAATCAGCATTTGCCGCCTGCAGCGCGCCTTCCGCCATTTCGCACACCACGGCTTCGCTTACCGCTCCCCACTGCGCAAGTGTGGCGGCGTTCACGCCCACCAACGAAGATTTCGCCTGATTGCTGTAGGTGACAAAACCGCGCTCAAACCAGGCGGAACTGCCTGCAATGTCGGTCAACACTTTGGCTATCCAGCCCCCCGTACAGGATTCCGCCGTCGTCACCGTGGCGCCCTGTTGTTTAAGCGCCTGACCTAACGCCGCGCTAAGCATCACAAGCTGTTGATCGTTCATGCAGTCTCCTGTGTATGGTGCGTGAAAGATAACACCTTTCTTACGCGGTGAGCGGACATGGAACAGAGATTGCGGCAAGGCTTCCAAATATCAAGCCTTATGCGCCACCATAAACAGACGAGGAAAAGCCAGTAAGACGGAACCGTCATGATGCGTAGGGTACGCATGGATAAGCTCAGCTTCATAACGTTGCAGAAAGCCATGCTGCTCATGTTTATTGAGCGGTTCCAGATAAGTCCGTAAACCGGTTGCCCGCAACCAGTCAACAATGGAGGAGACCGCAGGCATCACGTGGTAGTACGTGGTACGCCAGATATCCACCTGGCACCCTGCCGCAGTGAGCAGATTATAATATTCCGACGTGCTGAGGAGTTTTTTACGGCTGAGCCCTCCGACCTTGCTTTGCCAGTCAGGTTCACCTGCCACTTTGCGCATCAAAGCATGAGAAGGCTCCTCGAGATTATCCGGCATTTGCACCGCTAATGCCCCGCCAGCAGCCAACTGCGCGACTAAATGCGGCAGTAACTGTGCGTGGTTGGACATCCATTGCAATGACGCATTCGCATAAATGAGATCGCAAGGGACTTGTGCCTGCCACTGCTGAGCATCCGCCTGCACAAAGGTCACATCAGGCAGTCGCTCACGCGCCTGCTCTAGCATGGCGGCAGAGCTATCAAGTCCAATCACCGCAGCCTGAGGCCAACGTTTCGCCAACAATTCCGTGCTGTTTGCTGGCCCACATCCCAGATCAACGGCCACACGCACCTGCGGCACATTGACCCGCGCCAACAACTCTTCCGCCGGACGCGTCCGCTCTGCTTCAAACCGACGGTAAAGTTCAGGATCCCAATCTTGCATTACGCTCTCCTTCATCACGCATAAAAAAGGGCCACCGAAGTCGCCCTTTACTGTGTCAGTTAATCAAAAAATCACCCTGCCGGGCTTTACTCACGGCTTCTCCCAGTTGCCACACAGCCATCGCATAATGCGTACTGTGGTTATAGCGCGTGATTGCGTAGAAATTCGGTAACCCATACCAGTATTGGTAGCTGGTACCCATATCCAGTCGCAGTAAGCTCACTTCCTCATGGCCACCCAGTGCGCTTTGCGGACGCAAACCGGCAGCGGCTAACTGTGAGGAGCTGTAACGCGTTTTAAAGCCGTTCGCCAATTCTGGTGCCTGACCGGTGGCCGGAATCGCCACAGCCTCTCCCCGCTTCCAGCCATGCTCACTGAAGTAGTGCGCCACGCTGCCGATGGCATCTTCTGGGTCCCACAAATTAATGTGGCCATCACCATTAAAATCAACGGCAAACTGCTGATAGGAAGAAGGCATAAACTGGCCGTAGCCCATAGCCCCCGCGAAGGATCCTTTCAATTCCAACGGGTCATCTTTTTCATTGCGCGCCATCAACAAGAACGTCTCCAATTCACCGGAGAAGTACTGCGCCCGCCGTGGATAGTTGAATGACAACGTTGCTAAGGCATCCAGAATACGGGTTTTGCCCATCACGCGGCCCCATCGCGTTTCCACGCCGATGATACCCACAATAATCTCGGGAGGGACGCCGTAAGTCTGCCAGGCGCGTTGAAGCGCATCCTGATACTGATTCCAGAACGCGACACCGTTTTGCACGTTGTCTGGGGTAACGAATTTATTGCGGTAACGGATCCAGGCACCGTTCGGTCCACTCGGCACAGTGACACTGGGTGCTTGTTGATCCATCAGGCGCAACACGTAATCCAGACGCTTAGCCTGGGCTAAAATGTCGTGCAGCTGTTGGCGATCAAAACCGTGCTTTTGCACCATTTTATCGATAAATGCATTCGCCGCTGCGTTGTCTGCAAAATCGCCCCACAGAGGACGAATAGCATGTTCTAGCTCCAGTAAAAAACCACCAGGTGGCGCGGGAACAGGCTTTGTCTGCGGCGTCAACATCGCGGAGGGTTGCGCGGACTTAGGCTCACTGCTGCAAGCAGCAAGCAATAAAACTGAGGGGAGAAAGGCAACCAAATAACGCATCAGACATCCATTTGTGCAGGGTTGAGAACTGCAAAGCATGGTAAAGCATAGAAGAGTCTGACAAAACAGCCAGCCAGTGAAGTTACACAACTTTTAACATTATTGGTCTCATCGCTGGCCACAAAAAAGGCCGCACAAGGCGGCCTGATAATCAATTCTTCTTCACAAACTCCGATTTCAACTTCATCGGGCCAAAACCGTCGATCTTACAATCAATGTTGTGATCACCTTCAACCAGACGGATACCTTTGACGCGTGTGCCTATCTTCAGCGGGGTTGAACTCCCCTTTACTTTCAAATCTTTAATCACCGTAACGGAATCGCCATCGGCCAGTAGATTGCCATTAGCATCCTTGACGATCAGCACATCGTCCGCTTCTGCCGACGCATGAGCCGACCATACATGACCACACTCCGGGCAATTCAACATCTCGCCCTCTTGCCAGCTGTATTCCGACTGACATTTAGGGCACGGGGGTAACGTTTCCATTTTCACCTCAAATCCATACAAAAATTGGGGTAAGTGTATCCGATTCGCTGCCCATCGCCTAATGCTGTCAGTTTTGCAATAGCGTTCAAGACTGGCATCACACGTTTTGACATGCTGGTGCCGAGACCATGAGGAGAAAATGATGTCTGATACTATGCCAACACCTGATGAATTTGTTCCAGAGCGCTGCGTCATTGTGATTGATGATGCATTAGGCGCAGGCCACGCAGCGAACGCTGCTGCAGTAATTGCATTAACGCTTGGGCAGCAATTTCCAAAACTGGTCGGCGAGCCCCTGGTTGATGCTTCTGGCACTAAACACCCGGGATTAATTCCGATTGGTATTCCCGTCCTAAGTGCAGAAGGCAGCGCACTCGCCAAACTGCGGCGCACTGCGCTGGAACAAGGCTGCAAAATTGTCAGCTTTCCAATTCAGGGGCAACAAACCACTAACTATGAGGCATTCCGTGCCGCGGTGGCTGAAATCGAAGAAGATGATCTGCAATATGTGGGCATTGCCCTGGTGGGGGCGAAGAAACCAGTAAGAAAGCTAGTCGCCAACTTGAAACTACTGAGTTAATACAACAAACCACTGAGTATGTCAGGCTTGAAGAGCGTGATCACCTCACTGGAGACATCGCAGATGATTTAGTGAGGCTCAGTGGACGTGCGGAAAAACGCGGATAAACCAAGGTTTTTCATGTTCAGCGCCAGGACGCACCTTAATTAAGCATCGCCTTTTGGTAAACACCCGGCGTCACCCCCATGATGCGCCGAAAATGACGTGTCAGGTGAGCCTGATCGGAAAACCCCACACTAGCAGCGATATCACTGAGCTTGTCTCCCGCTTTAATCAAGCTAATGGCTTGCCTGACGCGAGCCTGACGTAGGTAACCGTGCGGAGTCATTCCCGTATACTGCTCAAACGTGCGAAACAGGCGATAGACAGGCAAACCTGCGGCTTGGGCAATGTCCTCCAGATGCACATTGCAGGCCAGATGAGCATCCAGGTATTCGCGAGTCACTCGGATAGCCCGAGGCTCATGGGTAAGCGAAACGTTCGGGCCACTGCCACGCACATGTCGCTCAAATAGGCGGGACGCAAAACGCAGATAGTGCTCATCCAGCACCAGGCGTTCACCTGCATGCTGTGACAACCAATGCGCCTGCTGAAATAATCCCGTCAGAGCCTGATCGCGTATCACAGGTCCTAGCAAATCGACAGCGTGCGCACATCCTGAGATTGCCAACAGTCGGCGCAAGTGGCGTGTATCGACATACAACGTACGTAGCTGCCAGCCATGATTGTCAACAGGCCAACCAGCATGGGGTTCCTCCGCTTCAATCGCGTAAAGATCGCCCTTACGTGCAATAAATTCACTGCCGCGCATCCGAATACGAATGGCCCCTGCCGTCAACAAGGCAAAACAGGCCGTTTCATGTGTGTGTACCGGGTAGGTAAAATCATGAAAGCAACCACTCAGCAATTCGCCGCCGAGATCGGCTGACTGCCAAATGCTAACGTGTGTTTTACCTTGCATGAAAGACATAAGCGGCTCCGAATAAAAGCAATAACGCCACTGTATCACAGCGCGACAACACCAATAAGGCAGCAACAACCTGCTTCCCCCACTGAAAGCCAACTTTGCGAAGCATCTCGACAACGCCGCTTCTGCCTGGTGTCAGTTTTGCTCCTGCTGCGGTAGACTAGCGGTCGCGCGATAAAAGCCGCGACAGCAGTGATGACTGCCGCATTGAAGTCTATTTTTCAAAGGATTAGATCGGGTTACTTCATGACAGAGACCAATACCGTTGCCGCCCACACGCCCATGATGCAGTGGTGTGTTAATGCTGATTATTAAAGATTATTTTCCACCAGAGAATAAAAACTACATTTTAACCTACGCTTTTGTAACTATCTGATTTTAAGAATATTGTTTGATGTACTCATCCAACGTTATACTCCCTTTGTTTTCCCATCCCTCTAATAACACTGGGCATCTCCATGAGCCGATACCATGTATCCAGCAGCGAAGGTCAGTATGAGAAAGACTATGGCGAGCAGGTTTTGGCTAATAAGCTGGGGATCGCTACTTCTGATGAGATGGATGAGGCTGAACTTGTCCTGTTAGAACAACTCTACTAGTCCGTTTTTGAAGAAAAGTTCCCGGAAGGACAGCTCAGCGTAGCCATGCTAAAAAGCTGGCATCGCCGTTGGTTATGTAACATCTACGAGTAGGCTGGACAAGAAAGGGCGGTCAATATCAGCAAGGGCTGCTTTATGTTTGCGCCCTCAGCACTGTAGCCAAAACTGATGAACGATTTCGTTCCCAAGTATCTGTATCCTTACGCGGCATGGACGAAAACCAACTAATCACCGCCATCGCCATAACCCATGTTGAGCTAATACTCTTCCATACATTCAGAGAGGGGAACGGAGGCTTATCGCGACTATTAGCCAACGTGATGGCCGTTAAGGAAGGATGTAAATCACTGGTTTATCATAGCGGGGAGCAAAATGAAGCCGGTATATATCGGCAATCCATGCAGGCTTATCAATAAACTACGAGCCGATGAGGCACAGGGTCAGAGAAGCATTAAGAAGTGATGAAACCGCAAGCCGTAAATACGCAAATTTTTGCGCGTAGGTTCAGCAGAAGCTTCTATCTTCGAGGAGGACTAACCTATCTCATTAACAGTTAGGTGTTGCTATTGAGCGAATGATCTTAGCACGAGACAGCTTGGCATAACTTGTATGAATATTCATAATCACTCCTAAAAGTAGGAATAGGGGTGAAATCCATTTTAAAAAAATCATACTAAACCTCAGTATAAACTCACATCATCCCCCATCAAGAACTCAATTTCAGACAAGCTTTTCCAGAGATGTCCAAACATGAAACAATAAGCTAAAATTATACATTATCGATTAGAAGTTGCAGAAAAGCTATCATGTCCTCCCCACGTTCGGGGTGGACGCATTCATTCCTAATTAGATTGAAAACTTCAACTTTTAAAAAAGCTTTATCTGTAAATCCATCCTGAATAACAGAGTCAATATATTCGGAGAATGAATCAATTATATCATCATAGGCATTCCTAGTACGTGGATTAGAATACCAAACGGCAAAGTGTTCTAACCAGGACCTGAAATTAGCATTTAATACATCTCTCTCATATCTTTCTCGAATTTTGAAAACCCTATCCCAATTTTCAGCATAATCCTGAGAATCACCAACGAAACCAATAATCCATTGGGGTAATCTAATAGCTCTTTCAATTCTTCCAGCAAAAGGAATACTTTCAGCTAAGCTAATATTGAACACAGGACCATTATATGGGTCAATACAATGCAACCGTGATTCATGCTCATCTATCAGAATATCAGTATCTTTTTTGAAGTCAGAATTGCATTCGCTGCACATTGGTGGAAGGTTACGTAAATCAGCGCCTGCAAAAGGATACTTTGAAATAGGCATATAGTGATCAAGAGCATGCCTTGGAGCACCAGGGGCTCTTAAATGTCCAAGGCCGCAAAAAGGGCATACATGGCTGGGTACGCTAAAATAGATTGATTCATAATGCAAATCACGTAAACTTTTCTCACGAACAATTATACTATTCAATTGTTTCTCAAAGAGAAAGCGAAACAAGTCGTCTATAATTACTCTGATAACGTCAGGGAATGTATCAATTTTAGGACATACTGCATCATTACTGAAAACTTCAGGCAAAGACGTTTGCTCGCGCATAGCAACCAGCAGAGCCTCCTGATGTTGTCGCTCTAAATTAGCATACTCACGCCAAAACACAGTAAGTCTATCTCGGATACCACGTCGGTTACGCAATAACTCTCTGTATTCAAGCGGTATATTTCTCGGCCAAGAAACCATTCTTTGTCCAGAAAGAATATTGGTCATACCTTCATTTAAAATGCTAACTATAGCAGAATTCAACCAGTTTTCGGCAAGTGCATTAGGTGAATAAGTAAACAACATTAGATATTCTTCTTTAACATTCTTAGGTGGTTTGCCAAAAAAGCCTTCTCTACAGACTGTCCAAGTTCATTAAGGTTTTCTTCTATTTCTAATATATTATCAGATTCGAGTAACTCATTTATTTTTTCTTCAGCAATCTTTGAAATCGGTGGGTTAATGTCAAAACAACTTTCAAGAATCCGATCAAATGCCGCTCCAAAAGTCTCTATTTTTGGCTCATCAACTTCAATTTTTCCGTTTGGACGAGAGAAAATTAAAATTTGGTTTTTAGGCATATCAGATGGCACAAAGGGAGCATGAGAAGTCAAGAGCATTTCTTGTTTTGCTCTTTCTCCACCTAAATCCATAAGACGCTGTACAAATTTAACTCGCCATTGTGGGTTAAAATGTGACTCTGGCTCATCAAGTAAAAAAAGAGCATTCTCTTCGGAGATCATCGCATATGTTCCCAGAATCAAAGCCTGTTGATGTTCCCCATCAGATAAAGAAACATAGTCAACCGCATTTCTGCTATCCTCTAGAGGCCAAAAGCGGACTTCTTCAAAACCAAATACCATATCCTCTTGCTGCGGCACAGGTAGTCTTGATGCAAACCTTCTCTCTTTTACTGCCCGCTCTAATCTTTTACGAGCAGGCCTAGGTATAGCCAAATCATTTAGTAATGCAAGCTTATGTAAATCCCGATAGAGCGAGAAAGCATCGTTCCAAAAGTGAGAGAACGCGTCTCTTGTGGCTTGCGTAATAAAAAAATCAAAAGTGTAAGTTTCAGTCTTCGCATCCTCACTCCAGCACGTAGCTGTATTCTTCAGAGATTGAATGATATTTTCAAGTTCGGGTGTAAGCTGGATACCTTTTCTTCCTGAAATTAATGACTGCGATTTTGAAACTTTGTTAATGACAGGATGGGCAAGACGAACAACGCATCGACAAGAAGCTAAATCTGAAATTCGAGCGTGAGCTAAAATTTCCTTACGCGACTTTTCCTCTCCAAGCATCAGGTTCGAGAACAAAACTTCAAGGTTGGTACTATAATCTATTAGCACTAGCCGATTATCAGCTACTCTAGCTTTTGTTGAATCGCCTAAAGCAGCACGAGCTACATCTTCAGCATAACCACTCCTACTAACTAGAAATGGTAAACTTAAAGTTTCATTGTCACCCGAGGTGTAACCAATAATAAGTGATGGTAAAAATTTCCCAAATTGTTTAGTACCCGCCTTAACGCTAATTTTTTTATCGCTATAAAGTAATTCAACTGGGCCTACGCCGCGCCCTTTTTTTGTCCTGAATAGAGTAACCTCAACAGGCTCACTATTAATATCTGGTTGAATTAGATAGGTAAGTTCAAAAATAACATCATCATTAGCGCTCTTACGCTCTTCTGTAGGAGCGTGTTCAAACCATGCTGCTTGAAAAATCTCAGCTAAAAGCTGTAAGAACTGAGATTTCCCCGATCCATTAGGTCCAATTAGGCAAATAGGCGCAAACGAAGCATCCATTTTCCCATCGTCCCCGCGCCCAAACCAGACATCCAAACCGTCAAATAGGCCTGCATTTGCAGAAGAACGTTCAATTTTTAAACGACGGAGTCTCATTTTCTCACCCGCTTAAGATACATACATTTTGCATCTTTATCGAAAAATTGTTGTAGCTCAGGTTCTTCTTCAGATAATAAAGAAAAAAGGATATCGCGCATAGTGTCATGCGGAACTGGAGTTCTTTTGGCTACCTCATCGAAGGGAAGACCTCTATCTGGCCAACTTTCACTGTCTTGTAAAAGGCGAGCTTTAGGATCACTTATCATAGGCTTATTTTTGCTATTTCTTGATTTTGATGTTTTAGGGACCGAAATTCTCTCTGATACTATTCTGGAGAGAAGTAATTCTGCAACCTCATCATTTGAATCTTGTGTTGTCAGATTTCCTTTAAAAGCACTTAAAAGAATCCCTGCATCTAGCTTAGAAAGCTTTTCATTGCAGAGATTACAATCAACGACTACTTGATCTAGCCACAACAAATTATTTTTAATGCGGCGCACAATTTCAGCTTGAATTTTTTTATTTGGTATTGGTATTGATATATTGCCTATCAAACTCTGGTTGACGGTTTTCTGACCAGCGCTAGATACGAACGAAGTCTCGATAACATTTCTTATTTTATCTGTTGAGAAGAAATATTCAATATATTCAGGAATGACCTTTTTTGTATCTAGAGAATACCGTATAAAATGATCACAAAAAGCCCATTTTTCTTTTGAATTCCATGTTAACATTCTACCGACTAAATTCTCGCTGCCATTTACCCTTATGCAAAGTAAATCCCCGTCATGCAACGTGAATTTTTCTTCTTCAACTTCAGTCAAATCTATCGTTCTAGGAGACTCACCTATAAATTTAGCATTAGACAAATCTGATAATCTAAGAACATTTATTGGTCTTCCTGTGTCTCCACGACGCTTGCTAATTCCATTTTGCGTAGAGATCGCTAAGTCTTTTAAACTAATTTTATCAACGTTATTAGTTAATTCACTATCAAATAAATTCGTTAGCAATATAGATTTAAACCTATTAATTAGTGCAGGAATCTTATCTAATTCATATTTAGCATTCGCCGTACGAGATAACAAACCACTAACTTTTTCAACAATACGTTTTTGCTCAGCAAAAGGTGCTATAGGAATGGCTATTTCACCCATACGCTGCCCGGACAACTCAAGAAAAGTTGAACCGCCAGCTAAACTCTCAGCATATTGTTTTGAGCTTAACAAATAGTAACGAACATATTCAGGGAGAATATCTTTCTTAAGTAAAATATTTTTAAAACCCTGGCTAGTAGATAATCGTTTTGCAGCGATTACGCAATATCCAATTGGTGCTCTGGAGGAGAAAAGCACAGTTCCAATAGGTAAAAGCGTTGCACCACATGAAGCATAGCCTATTTCAGATAAATCTCTACGACCATGACTTATGTAAGCATTTGAATAACCAGTGAGATCTGCAGGAGTAATCCACGGAATCCCATTTTTGGTGAAGTTATCTGGAACTTTACTTGAAGGGGTTCCTCCTCCAACGATCTTTGCGATCCGGGAGATAGTTGTCCATTCCCAGTTTTTAGGAACAATCCAACGAGCTTCACTCATTCTCTACGCCTTTTATCATGTAGCAAATCTGTAGTTTTGTATTCGTAAGTTGATTTTTGTTTTTTAACATTTCTATTTTCTCTTACTTAGAATACATTCAAATATGAAAAATGTGTTTCTATATAAAATCATATTTGGATTTGAAAATTAGTTACTATTTTTGGACTCAACAATTTCATTAGCTACTGCCTCGATTTCGAGTAAAGCAGAATTAAGATGCTCAATAATTGAGGCTGCAATATTATCGAGATCAGTCATTTCTTCCTCAGATTCATCATCACGAAGCCAAGAAATATTTAAGTTTCCATCTCGCTTATCGATTTCTTCTCTGGTAAAACACCTAAATCGACCTTTCTCACCAAGATCTTTACGAGGAGATAATCCAAAAGGATCTTCACCAAAACATGTAACAAAATCATCAAAATCACTTACTTCAAGTGGTGATGTTTTTCCAAACCTCGGCATATTTGAACGCATATCATAAATCCATACCCTCTCAGTACCTTTAGAATTATCGGTATTTCTAGAAAAGAATAGGACGTTCGTTTTCACACCTGCAGCATAAAAAATTCCTGTAGGAAGACGAAGGATAGTATGTAAGTTACATTTCTCCAAGAATTCTTCTCTAACTAAGCTACCAACCCCTTCCTCGAAAAGAATATTATCGGGCAAAATAACAGCAGCTCTCCCCCCCTTTTTTAAGCCTAAATATATATGCTGCAGAAAAGCAAATTGTTTGTTGGTGTTTGGAAAAGGAATATCATCTCGGAGTGGACGTTTACTCCCGGCTTTGCTACCAAAAGGTGGGTTTGCTAGAATAACATCAGCTGATTCAAGTTGAGAAGCATCTTCAGTAAGAGCATCACCATAGATAATATCTGCGTCCAATCCGTGTAAGAAAGTATTCATCAAACAGATGCGACGAGTATTTTTTTCTATTTCAACACCATAATATTTTGGTTTATTATTTTCGTATTGTTTTTCCGTATAATTTCTACGAATATACCCGTCTGCAGAAACTAAAAAGCCACCACTTCCACATGCCGGATCCTGTATTAATTCCCCAAGCTTAGGTTGCACCAAGCTAACTATAGTTTCAACTAAAGGTCGCGGTGTGAAATATTGACCCGCTCCAGATCGGGTGTCTTGGGCACTTTTATCAATTAATCCACTGTAAAGATCTCCAAAGCCGTCCTTACCAACCTGATGCCATTCTATTCGTGAAATGCCATCGATAACTGCTTTAAGATTTTCTGAATGAGAAAACACCGTAGTTGGAAAAGCATAAATCGCCTTGATCACGTCATTTTCAACAGATGCCCCTAAATGTGTTAGCATCTCTTGATAGAATCCTAAGAGCCCGTCTTCATGATGAGCAGCAAGGTCAGCCCAGCGGAAGCCTTCTGGAAGAAGTTTTTCTGTGCCGTTTTCTTGAGCAATTTTGAGAAAAAGCAAATAGCTTAGCTCTGATACATATTGATAATAGGTTATCCCATCCCCTCGCAGGATGTTGCACAACCCCCAAATTTTTTGAATGATGTTTTCTTGTTTCATTTGAATCTCAGACTGGGACGTTTTGAGTTTTTAGTTACTGTTAGTCTGCCATAATCCACATAACGTATCCATTAAACACCACTAGGAACCTAACCTAAAGTCCTTTCACGTCGTCCTTGACCTGCCCCCAAGATTAGATATAACACTCAATTAGTAATGTCGGTTGATTTACTTCCGTATTCTCCGTTTCGCCATCCCACGGTGAACAATGGATGTATCTGATAATGCAGGGAAGAATGGGACCGGCCGTCGTTTTAGTCCTGCTACCATGCGCTTATAATTTATCTTACATGAACAACATCTATGAACCCATTCTGCGTCGGCTTACCTAGCTGAATAAGCCACGGCTCAACATTATGTTCTAATGCCCACTAATTCAGAGCACGGCAGGCAAACGCAGGGCGCTGATCTGTTCTTGCCTCCACCGGATACCCTCGCTGAAGAATATTGATGATCTTTTCATCAGAAAACGCTTCTTCATGGGATAGGCCTCAGCGAACTGAATGGCCCCTTTAATGTTTTTTCTCAATCAAAAGGTATGGATGGGACCAGTCAGTGACCTCTTCATATGAAACAAACCCATCGTGCTCAAGTGCACAAACGCCCTTATGACTGACAACGTAATCGTATACCGCCCAGCTTTCCAGCCCCTGTAACATGTGCGAGAGCAGCTTCCGGCGCATCACATCTGACTTCCTGCGTTTACGCGCTGCCACATCTTTATAGGTAATGTTAAATGGTTGCCCTACCGCATTGGTAACGAATTTGCCATAACGGTTGGTTTTAGCAGTGCCTTCGTAATGATCCAGCAGTAAAGCCAGATCCCGCCGTAAAGGTTTCAGAAGGCGCTTCCAACGTTTCAGTACTCGCTTTGCTTCTTCCTGACCTAACTCACGGTTCAGCAAGCGTCTGGTACTGGATTTAAGCGATAGCGTAACGAACCCGGCGTTGAATACGCTGGAAAACCTGAATTGCTTCACCAGCTCCTCCGCGACACGCAATACCCGGCAAATATATTGAGTTTCCAGCACCTCCAGCGATTTGTCCGAGACGCCAATACTCAACAGCTCATGCCGTAGTATCTCAAGCTGGCATCCCTTGATGTCATAGTTTACACCACGTGCCAGACACGCCCACTTCATGTCGGACGGCAGACTTTGAAAGCCAGTGCCAACCTCAAAGGATCTTCCGCCAATGTATGCGGTTTTATACGATTGCCTATAGGACACTATCAACGGTGATTCCTTCACCAGCTCCACACCTGTTTCAGCCAGTCGCGACAAGAAGTTAAAAATGAAGATTTTGTTCTTCTCAGTGGAACGTTTGCGATGATAAGCAAGTAGTGCATCCAGATTGATTTCAAGCGGCTCAAGGTTGTCCCATACACTCACAACCCGTTCCCTGAAAGCAGCGTTAGGGATATCACGTTTAGACTGCTCATGTTTGGCATGCTGCCCACGATCAATGGCAATCCCAATCAGTTCATCAAATGAGTAACTTTTACGCTTGGTGAAAATATCCGTCAGGTAATGGTAGCGATCCTTACGGCTAAGGTATGCCTCGCGGTCGTTGCCAAACAACTTGCTCAGAAAATGTTGAGAAACAGCATATTCCCGGCAAGAGCTTTGAGCATTGGAATACCCTGTTAGTTTGATGATCCCGGCCCTTTTGAGTGCTTCCATTGCACGTTCATGCGTCGGCCCGCTTTTCTTAAATACTCCAGGAAGTTTCTCCCGGCCTAATTCAAATGGTACTGGAACAGAATAAGACCATTTTTTATTCGCCTTAATCTTTGCTTTTTTCTTGTTTTTACGACTACAGGTCGACACACAAATAACATGCTGGAGAAATACTGCTATATTACGATAAAAGGGACGCCGCAGACCTGGCACACCATTATAAGGAATGCTGAAAACAACTTCTTTGAAATAGTCCAGCGTTGAATCTGTCACTAGGATATTGTTATGCGTAATGTATGGTTTCATAATTCACCTGTATATTGAGATCAAAGCACCATGCCCTGACCCCATTTATTTACAACTGAATTACGCAAATCATATGTGAACCCAACAAGGTTCAGATGCTGGGTAATGATCATAATATTGGAGGCTGGAGCCTCATGATAGCTGATACTGGATAATGGCTATAGTATGTAATGACATATATACAATAATATAGAGATAGAGGGTATAAAGAGTATAATAGATACGTCTATATACCTTGTAGACGTAAATAGCGATTAAATATCAGCTTGGTCAGAATGGGATTAGCGGATACGTAAAACGTTACCGGTTATTAAGCGGTGCAACTCCCTCCCGGAGACATTCAATAGCGGTTGTAGACACATGTTATTCTCTGGTTTTATTCTTTTGAAACCTCGAATTTGCTCAAAACCGCCGCTCCTTGCAACCATCAGAATAAGGGGAAACTATCGCCGATTTCCCCCTGCCATTGTACGAGATGCGAATCGGACACTAAACAGCAGCGGTAGTTCGCCGGTCTACCACGCCAAAATCCGGCAACATTGGGCGGTCTGGAAGGGTGTTTTTTGCAGGTCACTCACTTCAGTTCTGCCTGTTAACCGATTAATCAGTGAAGTAATTGGCCTCTGAATCTGCCGGGCTGGTCTCCGTACAATAGGCTGATGACGAAGCGGACTGCCCCCTTGCTAACGGATGAATTGCTGGTGAAGAACCGCAACCCAGCTCAGAGCTGAATGCAGAATTGCACAGCCAGAGACCAGGCTCGCCTACAAAGCCGCAATCACTAAATCACTCAATCACTTTTTCAAAGCGCCAATTGTTTTCACCATGGTTAGCCTACCAGTGCTGAATAGTGTTGATCGCCCATTTTCAGCAACTATGCGAGTTAACGCATCTGCATACCCTCCCGATCCCCTCTTTGCGAGATTTCAGCGAAAAGCTCATCAACAAATCTATGTTGCGTGACAACTCTGTTATGGCAAGATGGTAAATAAAAATTTCCTAAGGGAAGGAACAACGTGGCAGCTAAAGAGCGTTACTGTTATCAAATCTTAAAGATTCACTCGGTGATTGTTGATTTTGATGGAAAACCGCATCTTTCCAAAGTCCCTGGGGTTATTCAGGGAGAAACATTCAATCAGTGGAGGAAGAGAATTCTCGGCCCAGAAGTGGATAACGTAGTTGTCTACTGCCCACAAGAGCCCAGACCTCAAACTCGGATGCATAATCTGAGAGTAGCAAATTCTGCTAGACATGTTGAACGCATGTTCAGAGAATTTGGAAAAACTAAAGATAACAAAAAGCAAAAAGCCGTTGATGATGCTATTGCCGACACAACGGCCAAATTTTCCAATGTCCCTTGGGAAACGCTAGAAGATTTGCTGGCTGAAAAACAGCATAGTCTGGAACCTTCCATTCAAGATTTTTTTCAGAGATTTATTGAATACAGCAGGAAAAGCGAAGAAGATATTAGCATCGAAAAATTATTAAATGAACTTATTGACAGCTATAACAGTGCGGCCAGAATGTTCAGAGAAAAAGTTAATAAGAGGTCCGAGTGCAAGCTTGAAGCTTAGCCAGCATAAACAACTCCCGGATATGTTGATGCAGCTGACGTATTGCCTTGTGTGAGTAATGCAGCACACCCGCCCACTAGAGATGATCTTATCCCACTACCCAATTAGCTGATGGCGGTCTTATGACCGCCATCACGCCAGTTCAATCCCGATGTTTACGCTTCGGGCGTACCTGTTCGCGCCTTGTTAATCGCCGGGGATTACGCTTTTTACTCGGCTTCGACTCGATGAACTGGCTTACAGCCATCTCTTTCTTCGTTGCATTCACTGGCTTCAACTCTGCGATTATTGTACCCAGCGCAGCAACACAAGAATGCCAGTAAGCCCAAACTTCACTCTTGTTGAATAGCTCCGTTTCATGCGTTACCAGCGCCCTTTTTAACCTTCGCGACATACGGCTGTTTACATCACCCATGGCGTGCTTGGCCCAGGCTTTGGCGCTGTTACTCTTTGGCCGCGATGACTCAATGAAGTCATTAACAAGAACGGATTTAAGCTTTCCTTCATAAACCACAATTTGCCCGAACGGGTTTTTGAGCTCAGTGAGTTCCGCCAGGGTGACAGACCATGAACCAGAACGACGACCAGGCATAATACGAGCTTCTATGCGTAGAAATTTTTCAAATTCCTCCTGATTGATCTCAATGAACTGTTCCTGCCTAGCCTTGCCATCTTTTAATACAACCTCACTACATTGGTTAAAACCCAGCGAGTTCAGCACACCTGCATATACCTTCTCATAAAGGTTAAACCGTAGCTCGCTCTTCCCGCCTAAGTTCAGCCCAGGCAGCCCCTTAAAATTCACGTGGTCCTTGAAGACAGATATTCCCTTTAGATCCCAGACATAGTCATTGAGCTTGCAACCATACACATCCAGAGCGATATCAATACGAGTTACCCAGGATCTCGCTAACAGACGGTAGAAAATGGCACCGAGCCGATCGCTCAGCCATCCCAGCATGTGATCCATCGCTTTTGCATCCATGTGTTGCGGCCGGAACTCGAAGCGTATCCCACCTGTCTTGACGTGACGAGGTCCCCAGTTGATGTGCAGAAGCATGGGTGAGTCATCACCCTTCCGGTACACTGACAGTCCATATTTATAGGGATGAGGCTTACCCGCTTTATTCTGAGTCGATTTACGTTCAATACGATACTGTTTCCAGCGCCTCCCAAGCACATACTCAAGCTTCTGCAAGAACTCCTCTTTCTCTTCTTCACTATGGAAGCGAGAAACTGATGTAATACCATCAGCTCGCATTGTCATTCGGTGTCCATAGCTACTACAGCAGATTTCATTTGATATGTTGAGTTCAATATTCTTCCTGTTAAGCCAGTTACTATTCTTAGTCATTGTTGTTCCTCTCAGGTATTAACCCAGTGGGGAACAGAGAGCAATACCTTCCCGTACAGTTATTATTAGTAACTGCTCTTTACTGTAGGCTTAACTAACCCAGCGTCAGCCTTGACTGATATGTTCTCTGCTCATGCTTTTAAGTGCGCTAATAACGTGCTGTTAGACGTTCATGCACTTACTGAACACGCTGGCGGTCAGCCAGCCACTGGTTAACTTCATGCTCGTAGAAACCTACCGAACGAATACCTATACGGACCTGCCGCGGGAATTCATTACGCTGGAGCATTCTGTAGAGCGAAGCCCTGCTCATGGCACAACGCTCAAGAACTTCCGGGACTTTGATGATACGAATTGTGGTCATAACGCACCTGTTTAAGTTACGCATCGGCTGATGCGAACAGGCTTTTACAACCATCATTCCCCCCCTATTTGGGTCAAAAACACCAAAAGCAACAGTTGCATAGTCGAGAAATCAAAATTGCAACAGTTGCTTTTGTGGGTCAGTTCAGGCTTAATCGTTTCATGAAGCAACTGTTTCTCTTTCGAATCAGTTCAGGTTTTATACTTCCACGAAGCAACGATTGCTTTTTCATGTGATGGTTGACTACAACATTGGGGGCTTAATGAAAAAGCAGAAAACAAGTGATGCCGTGATCCGGGTTATAGCCAGCAGGGAAAAACTCGAAGAGGAGATTGGAAGTGCTTTCTCAATCAATATGAATGCACAGGTTAAGGCGAGGTTACGGGAGTTATGCGTGTTCTATGGTCATGAGGGCATGCTTACAAGGAAATCAGGAACAGGTCGGCGTTTTAGCGAGGTACTGGCCACACTGATTGATGCTCATTACATTGTTTATGTATTCAATCCCCGAACTGCTCCAGCTAAGGAGCTGATTCGAGTTTTCAAACATGTTCATCGTTTGAAAATGAGAGGCAAGGATAACGAAACCATCAGGGAGACCATGATCAACAGAGGGTTTGACAGGCCTGGCGCTATTGCTGACGTCCTGACAGACGAAAAAATGGACCCTAAAGCATGGACAGAGAAGGACGTAGAAAAGATGCTAAACCCGGAGAAAGTACTAAAGCTTTTGATGAAAATCGAAAATAAACAAAATGGATGAAATTGCTCGTAACGACATACTCTCACCATACAGGTAAATGATACCGTCACCAGCATTTGAGCCGTCTGCTGGCACTGATTTTCATCCCCTCACCACGACAGTCATAGCGCGTCGTAGTGGATATGTCGCTGTGGCCTGCCAGCTGGCGGACGGTGTTGATATCCACGCTCTGCTCCAGCAACCGGGTGATGAAAGTACGGCGCATGTCATGTGGGGTAAAACGTGCTATGCCTGACGTTTGCTGTAATTCAGCCAAGATACCCGTTAACCCGGTTGTTGTCAGAGGCTGGCTGGCGACCTTACCATTGCGCTGGATACGGCTGAACAGTGCGCTTTCAGCCTCCTCTGCGCCAACTTTCAGCCACGCGCGGATAGCCTTATCCACTGCATCCGCCACGTGAATTTCGCGGTATTTACGCCCCTTCCCTTGCCTCACTGTCAGGATGCCGTTGTCATAGTCCCGGCACTCAAGTTTAACCAGTTCCCCGGCCCGCAGGCCCGTTCCGCAAAGCATCAGCACAATAGCGGCATCACGGTAGCGCCGTACCGGTTGCGGATGCTGTTTTGCAGCCTGAATCAGTGCCCGGATTTCCTGCTTGTCCAGCGCCCTTCCCTTACGCTGGATATCGCCGCTCACACGCTTCACTGACCGGATACGTGCCAGCGCTTCGGCATCCATACAATTGAGGTTAAAGGCCGTCTGTGCCACGCCCCGCAGTGCTGACAGCGCCATGTTCACCGACGACACGGCGTAACCGTCATCCAGCAGTGCCGCACGTACTTTAGCGACGGCGGCGTAGTTTAGTTGTTCCCACGGGTAGTTATCTGCACACGCACCGCGTTTAAGTATGCCGGCACTGCGGTTTAACAGGCTGGTGATACCTCTCCGCCCCGAGGGAGCCAGACCGCCAATATACGCATCAAACACCGTTGTTTGCACCACCGGAATGACCTGACGTAACGCGGTCCGGCTCATGCGCCTAACCCGCAATAACGTACATTAAACCAGGTAACTTTCAGCATCACACCAGCCCTCGCTCAGCCATCGACACAGTTTCAGTTCCTGCCACGATAAAGTGATCAAGTAACCGCACATCAAGCATTTCCAGCAGCTCCTGAAGCTTTTTGGTCAACTGGATGTCACAACGGCTGGGTTCAGGCTCGCCGCTGGGGTGGTTGTGGACAAGGATGGCTGCGGCGGCGTTATGTTTCAGCACACGCTTAATAACTTCGCGGGGGTGAACGCTGACCGAGTTTAATGTGCCCCTGAATAGGATTTCGCGGTGCAGCAACTGATTCTGATTATCGAGCAGGATGATGCCAAACTCTTCATGTTCAAGCGGTGCCAGCTCAACCATCACGCACCGCCGTACATCATCAGGGGAACAGAGCTGAACCCCACGCTGATAGCACCGGCTGATGATGTCACGCGCCTGATCGAGGATACGGGTTTCACGCTGGGTAAACATGGTCATATCAGAACTCCCGTTCAATGAAGTATATGGCGTCAGGAAACAGCTGGCGGCGGGTTACGCCAGTACGCAGGGAGAAAGCTTTACGGGGCATTGAAGTTCGCCCGTTACTGTCAAAGAAGCAGAGCATTTCTTCATCCATTTTGACCAGAAGGGACCAGTGAAACTGGTCGCTGAGCATAATCAGGCGGGAATGGTCAGTGACGTCAAGAAACCGCTGCATTTCCCTGAACAGCCGCCCGTCTGTTAACCCCCGCTTCCCTGCAAAGGGTCTGGTGATTTGAACCGGAAACTGGCGGCTGTAATGCCCTTTCTGCAACACCTGCATTATCAGCCAGTCTAAACGGTCTTCTTCAATCCCTTCAGTCAGCCATTCATGCAAAGGCCAGCGCTGCTGATAGGTCTGAATAAGCCGGTTCATTAACGGGCGTCGTTTAACCCTGCCGTCAAACAGCCAGCTCAGCATGTTAACCACACAATAAGCACCGCAAAGACAGTCCAGTTCGCCCTGTTGAGACGCACGTATCCCTCTGTCAGTCGTCACAGATTATTCCTCATAAATTAGTGATGGTTAGTACAGAGGGATTAGCTTTCCCAGAGAACGGTAATGGTGTAGATGTTCATGGCGTGATATTGAATAAAGTTGGATTGCCAGAGTTCAAATAACTCCCTTCCGGCGTTAACAGGTAGGTCACCAACATTAGCCAGAAAGACATATTGCTGACTCCAGCTGATATCAATTTCCTTTTCCAGTTCGGGGTACACCATTCCCATATAACTGAAGTCGGTAATGTAATCAAAATACCATTCGTTATTGCGAGAAATAAGCCGTATTTCGACAGGATGGTAACCGCCCTTTTCAGCGCTGTAACTCAGGTCTTTAAATAATAGACTGACGGCTGTAATTTTGGCTTTATGCGGCGGTGGATTTCCCGCTTCATTTAAAATGATATTTATTAATTCTTGATCGACGGGCATAGCAAGCCCTTCCTGATGGACAATATTCATCAGTGATTTTCCTGTTCAATCTATTTTAATAAGACATCATGCCTGCACCAGTATCGGCGGGTTTTAATCACCTGATAAATAATAAGCACATGGCAAAATACTGGCTGCAAGTAATAACACTATCCAGCAATGACATTATACCAACAATATACTTTCACTGCAAATAATAACAAAAGAAACTAATTTATGATTCAGAAAAGAAATAACTGACAACAGATTTTTATTCATTATTAAGTGATGGCATACTTTCCATTCTGCCATGTCAGACAGGTCAGGGTTCCGGGGTGGTTCCTTCTGTCTGGCATGGCGGAAAACTGACGCTATCACACCTTCCCGTTCAGCTTTTCAAACAGGCTCTTACGCTCATCTTCGGGCAGCTTCATGATTTGTACCGCCAGTTCAGAAACATCAGGCCCCTGAGATATCAGATCGTCCTTTACCAGCCTGAGGGCCTGCTCCATCAATTGCGCCCGCGAAGCTGGTGACATATTGCGATACAACTGTATCCAGAGACTAAGTTGGCGATCGCTGTCGGTGAGAGTAAACGCTTCGCCCTTAGCCCTGCTTCTCTCATCGTCAAGAGACATTGTGGCTGCGCTGATATGGTAAACCACACCTTTCCCGGTAGTCCTTTTACGACGTATTTCTGGGTGCAGGGATGCCAACTTTTCTAGGCGCATTCTTGCACCGCGAGGCGTGCCCGGCATTCCCTCAATATGAGTGAATTCCTCTGCTGTCAGCCAGTCTTTAGCCCCTTCAACAGAAGCTTCAGGATGGGTCGGTATAGCCGATACTGATCTCTTACTGCTCATATAAATTTCACCAGATATCAATGCGTTAATAAAAAACACAAAAATAGATACCAAAAGAACTTGAAAGGTATCTTTCATTCGCATTTAATATCCATGTACTGATTCCATGGAGTTAATACTGTGCGTAACTCAACAGCATCGCAGAAAAAACAGAGCAAAGGAAGTTCAGGGAACTGGCATCGTGCCGATATTGTGGCAGCACTTCACAAGCGAGGGTTAACGCTAGCGTCGCTTTCACGCAGTCACGGCCTTGCGCCACGTACATTAAATAACGCCTTAGAGCGTCATTACCCCAGAGCTGAGCGCATTATTGCCGGAGCTCTGGATACGACACCGGAAACATTATGGCCGGAAAGGTATGCCCTTAAAAATGGATCAAGTAGCAGGTAAAGGATGCAACCATGGCAACCACCATCACTGAAATAACGGAATGCTTTGAGTATTTTTTCAGTTCTCTTTATCGCAGGGAATTCGTCAAAACCCTGCGTCTGAACGAATGTAGCGAGCGGGAATTACTGCCTCTGGTACGTTGCTATTTGCTGGGTTGGTTTGCAGATAACGTCTCACCGGAAGTAAAAAGCAAGCTGCCAGGAACTGTATCCGGGCACGGTTACATTGATTTTGTCATTGATGATGTAGCCGTTGAGTTTGCAGTACGTAAACCAACTGCGGCACGTTCCAATGTCTCCGCGACCGTCAACAGTACAGAAGTAAAGAAATTGATGAAGCACGATGGCAAAGCCTTGCTTGTGCTGTTTGACTTCTCTGACACGCCTTATTCAGAAGAACAGATCGAATCCTTCCGCAACTGGCCTTCTCTTGGTCGAGGGAATCATCGCAAGTCCGCATTCAACGTCGTTTATTTCTTTGTGGAAAAACGCAGACCTCTGGCACTGGGGAAAATCACCAAAAACATCCGTATCACTTAACAGGGAATTAATTAATGAACAGAAAACTGTTGGCCTTATTGATGGCGGCCATAACGCTACCTGTCGCGGCAGCGCAGTACGTAAAACCCGGAGCGGTTCTAACCCTGAATCCGGGGAAGGGTAATGCTGAATTCAACATTAATGCCTCAACAGGGGATGGTTCGGGCGTATGCAATATGGATGGTACGGCACAACAAATAGCTGCCGGAGAAAGCCAAAAGCGTCGCTGGGTCTGGAATGACAATGCCAGCCAGTGTGTCGCAATAATCAGTGAACTGAATAATGGCAAGACCAGCGTGATGGCTCGTGGTTGCGAAGGATACTGCGGGGATTCTGCGGCAGGCGCAATGGATGGTCTATTTAATAAGAAGTAATAAGTATCGTTAATTAACGAAGGAACTACATACAGATGAAAAGAGCAATACTTCTGGTATTAATTGCTGCTGGTTTGCTGGCTGGCTGCGGCGAGAAAACGCCAAAATGTAGTAGTGATGACGCAAAAAACCTAGTCGCGGATATTGCCAGAAAGACAATCGAGAAAGGCATGACACTGGATAAGGATGTGCGGATTACAGTAGAAAATGTCAGAACAATAAGCTATGAATCAGGCCTTGATGTTTATCAGTGTGCCGCTGATTTGACCTTCACAAAACCAGACCTGCAAAACTCCCTGCCAATCACATACCGGATTCAAAAAACTGATGAGGGGAAAGGCCAATTCTATATAAACGTCTCAGGCTTATAATATTTTTATAACAGTTAGACTTTCTTTTGGGTGGAGTCCCTTCCATCCAAAAGGATAACTTGATAAAAAATTAAAACTCTACTCAATAGATGTTTCCCTCAGTATCGCTTTTGGTGCATGTTTGTCTTTATGTGTTCTACCAGAAAAAAACATTAAACAGCAAAGCAAACAAGCTAATAAAACAACAAAAAAATGAGCTGAAATATACAAAAACGGTCCATTAATTAAAGATATATTTTTTAAAGACTTATAGAGTGAGTATGACAGAACAACAACCCAAGACATCATGACATAGGTTGCAACCCATTGGTTTATTTTTGAAACTGATATGCTTAGAGGGCCAGTAAAAATTCTTTCAAAAAAATCGTTATGCCCAGGCCGTTCAAGAAGTGTTTTATATAATGGGCCTGTTATTTTATTCTCAAGCATATCGAGATGATTTTCCCAATTTTCCTGCCAATACTTACTTCCTCTACTAGATAAAAACCATGCAAAGGTAAAAACAAACCCTATATTTGCAATTATTATTGATATGAAATACTTATTTTCTATATTATCAGAAGACAAAGCAGCAAAATAACCTGCAAATGCTACCGCTATCAATGCCCAAAAATAATTAGCTCTTTTCCAGTAAAGTTCAATTTCAAACTTCCTAATATCTGATACTTGAGTGAAAGCAGCTTTTAATAATTCAGAGTTATGCTTATCAACTTCAAATTTATTGTTGTAATCATCTTGAGTCATCACAATCCTCACTTTTAAAAATAATTATCTTAACATCAAGAAACCAGAATCACTTTCTTTTTATATTTCTTTGACAATTCCGCCTTAATCCCTGCAAAATTGACTGCAAAGGTTCGGCCTTGCATATTAAATCCATTTTCCTCTTTAAAAAGTGGATTCAGTATGGAAATTGCCTCTCTATATTTCCAATAATACGACGAAACACCAGTATGAACAAAGTAGTTAGCCCATCTGTTTACGTGTAAAAGATCATTAACATCAATAACTTCGCCAAAGAAATTAAGTCTTTTATTTTGTTTAATAACACTTAATATTTGATGGACGGTTATATTACTTTCTTTATTATGAGAGTCGTATGCTTTTTCGTATCCAATCACTTCCTTGATCTTCATTTCCAATGCCATTCTGATAAAAACAGGTATAATGGAAATATCAAAATTCATAACATTAAGATTTGGAATTGTCTTATAATTATTAGTTCCTAGCCATGATGCCTTAAAATAAAACATCGAAGCCCACTGCGTAACAGGCTTAGTAATTCTACCATCTAAATTTAAAAAATTAACTCCGGAATGATAATTAAGATCCCACAAATCATATATAAATTCTTTTGACAGCGCAACTATGTCTGATTCTTCTTTTATATGTCCACTTTTCAAAATTTCAAAAAAATCATTTAAATGTTCCCTTGCAAAATAAACATTTGCATAGACATGGTCATGGGAAATTATTCTTGGATGAGAAAATAAATCATTTCTTAACCTCCTAACACCTCTTTTTGTGACATTTTTATCCAAATAATCATTCATACTCGATAACATGCCCTTTAATTCAGACAGGTTAACATCTGAGTGATCCCTTTTAAGTTGCCTTAACATCTTTTGAATTTCATCCATAATAATTCATCACTCGCAAGATTAATTTTAACACTAAAATCTCAAGTCAATAATAATGAATTATTTCCACACTTACTAAGAAAAAATGTGACAATTAATAGTCAATCCATATTAGGGAAAAAACACATCATTTGAATTGAGGTTAGGATCCAAGCTCTTTGGTCAGAAGAGCTCTTCACCTATCAGTGCTAATTCTAGGAATAGAACTGCTGAATCAGTTGCAGCACTGCAACGATCAGGTTAAGTATGTCAACAATAAGCGACATCATAACTAGCTCCTTAGATTGGAGCATGACTAGCCACGGGGTACCCTTAAATTGCCTATAACCGTTGCATGTCCGGCTAGGAACAATTCATCACGCACTAAGATGGGGGCATTGCCAGCACCACCTGCTACAACTAGGCGAGATAGACCCACTGTTAGACCTGACACATTGTGTCTGGAAAACAGTGCTATGGTCACTAGGCCACAAGCAAAACTCTGCTATGTGAAATTTTAATGCCACCTCTAATCTGTCAAGTGCTCACGACAAATTAAATGCAACATGATCTCGGCTTCCACCAATGTATACCGCGATGAAATTACTTTTCCTAACATCTCTATAGTATTTATTAACTGCTATTATGCAAGCTTTTTGCGCTTGTCACGATTAAGTAGTAGACTTAATGAGCTAGGAACGATTCATCACACGGTTGAACTTAGGCTACCAACCAATGTTCAACTCATGCGCCTTATGATCTTCAATAGATCATTGGCGCATCCCCCTCATATCCCACTATTTATTTTTTCTAGATAATCCGCCCACACCTGCAACCACTTCCGGCACTCAGCATCATACTTATACAAGTTATAAATCCCCTCAACTCCACCGCGCGTATGCCCCAATATGGCCTCGGCTACCTCATTTGGACATTGCAAGCGGGATAATCCTGTCCGCACTGTACGACGCAGATCATGCGGCGTCCAATGGGGTATATCAAGCATTTGAGCACTTTCACGTAAACGCCATGAGTTTTCCGTCAGGTACTTCTGCTGGATTGGCTTCTTCGTCGCCTGTGAAGGGAATAGGTATTTATCGGAGGTGAGGCGTAGAACTTTGAGAAAGTCGATAGCCTGATCGGATAACTGAACGTAGCGCTCTACCCCGGTCTTGGTTTCCCGTAGATGAATGGTGCCTTTTTCAAGATCAACATCCTTCCATGCCATATTGCAGACTTCACCGGTACGGCAACCGGTCCAGAGAGTCAGACGTAACACGTTTTTGATCGTTGGCGTATAAGCAGAGCCCGGAAGCCATTTAAGGAATTTTGCAAGCTCGTCCTCACTCAGTACTCGTGTTCCACGTCCATTTGTGAGCTTGATTCTGGTCTGTCGTAAGCTGGATTTTGCTAACAACGCCGGATTCGCAAAACTGTCATCAAAGCGCCCAAGGCCAATTGCATATTCATATGCAAGTGAAAGCTCCCTCAGTACATTCCCTGCCTGTACGGTTGCACCTCGAGCTACAATGCCATTGATTAAATTAATGACATCCTGGCGCGTAATCTCAGCAGCATTCCGGGTTCCTAAGCTTTTAACAGCGTCACCATAGAGAGTACGACGAACCTCAGCCTGCCCTTTCGGCTTTCTGGCACCGGGTATGACCTTTCCGTCCTTCGTTTTACGATCCTCAATACGTTCAGTAAGATACAGTTCAACTAATCCCTGTACGGTCAATTCAGGGATCTTAGCTTGTTCAGCTTCAATCGCACGCTGGAGCTTGTCTTTTTTGAGTTCAGTCGCAGGGCACCGACCTTCCTGTCGGATGAGCTTTAATTCGTGGAGTTTAAGACGTGCAGCGGCGAGAGAAGTCTGCGGGAAGTTACCAATTTTAACCTGAGCAAGCTTGCCAGTCAGAGGACTTGTGTAACGGTAGAAAAAAGACTTAACCCCAGTTGCACCACAGGAGACACGTAAGCCACGATTTTCGCCAACATCAGCCTTATCTTTATCGCCTGGCTTCATCATTTCAACCGCTTTAAACGAAAGTGGCTTTCCCTCTTGTTTTCCTGCCATAAAGACTCCGTTATCATGCACCTTATGTTAGTCATGAACATAAATGTAGGTTGCGCTGTATGTGCCCATATTTTACCAAGCCATAGGTTGGCAAGCTACACTTTAACCTACATTTAAATGTAGGATTTCATGATATCCGATGAGACAACGTGAAACCTAACGATAACCATAAAAAACACTAACTCATTAAAAATTAAGAAAATGGACATCACAAACCGATGAGTACAATAGAAAATTTAGACTCGCACACCCCAATGATGCAGCAGTACCTGCGTCTTAAGGCCGAACACCCTGAAATCCTGCTGTTTTACCGGATGGGGGATTTCTACGAGCTGTTTTATGATGATGCAAAGCGGGCGTCACAACTATTGGATATCTCCCTGACAAAACGGGGCGCTTCAGCAGGTGAACCTATCCCGATGGCGGGTGTACCGCATCACGCAGCAGAGAACTATCTGGCGCGTTTGGTACAAATGGGCGAATCGGTCGCTATCTGTGAACAAATTGGCGACCCAGCTTTAAGTAAAGGCCCCGTTGAGCGCAAAGTGGTGCGCATTGTCACCCCCGGTACGATCAGTGATGAAGCTCTGCTGCAAGAACGACAAGATAACTTGTTGGCTGCTATTTACCAGGGTGCCAACGGCTTCGGCTACGCCACGCTGGACATCAGTTCAGGTCGCTTTCGCGTCACGGAACCCAGTGACCTGGAAGCCATGGCTGCAGAACTGCAGCGCACCAATCCTGCCGAATTGCTGTACCCTGAAAATTTCCCCAATCTGGCGTCTATCGAGAATCGCCGGGGATTGCGTCGTCGCCCGCTGTGGGAGTTTGAAATTGACACCGCGCGTCAGCAGCTCACCCTGCAATTTGGCACCCGTGATTTGATCGGTTTCGGTATAGAAAAAGCCGACATGGCGATCGTCGCCGCGGGCTGTCTGCTGCAATATGTGAAAGATACTCAACGCACGGCCCTGCCGCACATCCGTTCCGTGACCATGGAGCGCCAGCAAGACGGCATCATTATGGATGCGGCAACGCGACGCAATCTTGAGATCACCCAGAATTTGGCAGGCGGCCCTGAAAACACGCTTGCCGCCGTGTTAGATAAAACCGTCACGCCCATGGGCAGTCGCATGTTGAAACGCTGGTTGCACATGCCAGTGCGTGACAGCCAAATCATTGTCGGACGCCAACACAGTATTGAACAACTGCAAGATCTCACCGCTGAGCTTCAGCCACTGCTGCGTCAGGTCGGCGATTTAGAACGTATTCTGGCACGTTTGGCATTACGAACAGCGCGCCCTCGCGATCTTGCGCGCATGCGCCACGCCTTCCAACAACTGCCAGCCATTCACGCTGAAACTGACGCGGTGTCTGCGCCTCATCTTGTCAATTTACGCAGCCACATGGGTGAATTTACCGAGCTGCGTGAATTGCTGGAACGGGCAGTAATCGAAGCACCTCCTGTGCTGGTTCGCGACGGAGGCGTGATTGCACCGGGTTACAACGAAGAGCTGGACGAGTGGCGAGCCTTAGCCGACGGTGCCACAGATTATCTGGATCGTCTGGAGATCCGCGAGCGCGAAAAACTGGGTCTGGACACGCTTAAAGTCGGCTTTAATGCTGTGCATGGCTATTTTATTCAGGTGAGTCGTGGTCAAAGCCATCTGGTTCCGATGCACTATGTCCGCCGCCAGACATTGAAAAATGCTGAGCGCTATATCATCCCCGAACTCAAAGAGTATGAAGACAAAGTTCTGACGTCAAAAGGCAAAGCACTGGCGCTCGAAAAAACCTTGTACGAAGCGTTGCTGGATACGCTACTGCCTCATCTGGAAGCCTTGCAAATGAGTGCCGCGGCGCTGGCTGAACTCGACGTACTCTGTAACCTCGCAGAGCGCGCCTATACTCTGAATTTCGTCCGCCCGACACTCACCGATAAGCCCGGTATTGAGATTAAAGGCGGCCGTCACCCAGTGGTTGAGCAAGTGCTGAAAGAGCCCTTTATCGCCAATCCCCTCACCCTGTCACCGCAACGTCGGATGCTAATCATTACCGGCCCCAATATGGGCGGGAAAAGCACCTACATGCGTCAGGCCGCCTTAATTGTGCTCATGGCGTATATCGGCAGTTATGTGCCTGCAGATGCAGCACAAATCGGCCCGGTTGATCGTATTTTTACGCGCGTGGGTGCCGCTGATGATTTGGCTTCTGGACGTTCCACTTTCATGGTGGAAATGACAGAAACGGCCAATATTCTCCACAATGCCACTGAGCAGAGTTTGGTATTGATGGATGAAATTGGCCGTGGAACCTCAACCTATGATGGCTTATCCCTTGCCTGGGCTTGTGCTGAGAACCTGGCAAACCGCATCAAAGCCATGACGCTGTTCGCCACGCACTATTTCGAGCTCACCACGCTGCCAGAAAAAATGCAGGGCGTCGCGAATGTCCACCTTGATGCCATCGAGCATGGCGACACCATTGCCTTTATGCACAGCGTGCAAGAGGGCGCGGCCAGTAAAAGTTATGGTTTGGCCGTCGCGGCACTGGCAGGCGTGCCTAAAGAAGTGATCAAACGTGCACGCCAGAAGCTGAAAGAGTTAGAAACACTGTCGAACAGCAGCGCGACATCCACCATTGAAGGGTCGCAGATGCAGTTACTGGCCGCCGAAACATCCCCGGCCGTTGAAGCACTGGAAGCCTTGGATCCTGATTCACTGTCACCGCGTCAGGCGCTGGAATGGGTGTATCGCTTAAAATCACTGGTGTGATACCAACAAAAAAGCGATGACCTAAGGTCATCGCTTTTTATATGCCCGCTAACAGCGATTATTCACGAAACAACGCTTCAATGTTCAGCCCTTGTGTCTGCAGGATCTCACGCAGACGACGCAAACCTTCAACCTGAATCTGGCGGACGCGTTCACGCGTCAGACCAATTTCACGTCCCACATCTTCCAGCGTTGCCGCTTCATAGCCCAACAGGCCGAAACGACGTGCCAACACTTCGCGTTGCTTAGCGTTCAGCTCGAACAACCACTTCACGATGCTGTGTTTCATATCATCGTCTTGGGTGGTATCTTCCGGGCCGTTGTCTTTTTCATCGGCCAGAATATCGAGCAGTGCTTTTTCTGAATCGCCGCCCAGAGGCGTATCTACCGAGGTGATACGTTCATTAAGGCGTAGCATGCGGCTGACGTCATCAACCGGCTTGTCCAGTTGCTCTGCAATCTCTTCTGCACTTGGTTCGTGATCCAGCTTATGTGACAGTTCACGTGCCGTACGCAGATAGACGTTCAGCTCTTTGACGATGTGAATAGGCAAACGAATCGTACGGGTTTGATTCATGATCGCCCGTTCGATTGTCTGGCGGATCCACCAGGTTGCATAAGTAGAGAAACGGAACCCACGCTCTGGATCAAACTTCTCTACTGCGCGGATGAGGCCAAGATTGCCCTCTTCAATCAGGTCCAGCAACGCCAGACCACGATTGCTGTAACGGCGGGCAATTTTAACCACCAAACGCAAATTACTTTCGATCATGCGGCGACGTGATGGAATATCACCACGCAGTGCGCGACGGGCAAAGAAAACCTCTTCCTCTGCCGTTAACAGGGGAGAATAGCCAATCTCCCCCAGATAAAGTTGCGTCGCATCCAACACGCGCTGCGTAGCACCTTGTGACAATAACTCTTCTTCAGCTAAATCGTTATCAACAGGTTCGCTTCCGACGAGAGCCTTCTCATCAAATTCTTCAGTTCCGTTTTCGTCGAATTCCGCATTCTCGTTTAAATCATTAACTTTCAGCGTATTCTGGCTCATAAGCGGCTCCTACCCGTGATTCCCAGGGCAGAACACCAGGGTTCTGCCGGTTATCGCTGTGGCAAATACCTCAGCGGGTTTACGGATTTCCCCTTGTAACGAATTTCAAAATGCAAACGTACTGAACTGGTACCAGTGCTGCCCATCGTCGCGATTTTCTGACCTGCTTTAACTTCCTGTTGTTCGCGAACCAGCATTGTATCGTTATGGGCATAGGCACTCAGGTAATCATCATTATGTTTGATGATAATTAAATTACCGTAACCACGGAGCGCGTTACCAGCGTACACCACTCGTCCTGAGGCGGTTGCTACAATGGATTGTCCACGCGAGCCAGAGATATCAACCCCTTTATTGCCCCCTTCGGAAGCAGAGAAGTTGTCGATGATCTTACCGTCTGTAGGCCAACGCCAACTTCCTACCGGCGTCGAACTGTTGGTGGTGCTGCTGACGGTTGGTACGGTAACCGGGGCTGTTGTCGTTGCAACAGTTGTTCCCGAAGACGGCAACATTTTGCCGTTGTTTGAACTACCTGAATCCTCAGAATACGTAATTACAGGTTGTCGTGCAACCGCGCCTTGCTGAATTTTTGTCGACGATGGTGGAGGTGTCACACCGGCCTGGCTGGCATCGGCGGCCGTAATGGCGTTGCCACCGGTGATTGGCGTTCCCGCTCCATTGGAAATCGACAGCGTCTGCCCTACGTTCAGACTATAAGGCGCAGGCACATTGTTACGTTGTGCCAAATCACGGAAATCGTTGCCGGTAATCCAGGCAATATAGAACAGCGTATCGCCGCGTTTTACCGTGTAGGTATCCCCACCGCTGTAGCTTCCTTTAGGAATATCGTTGTAGCTACGGTTGTACACAATACGCCCGTTCTCAGTCACAACATTTTGCACAGGGGCTGAGTTCATCGCCGGATTATTGGCCGGGACGACATTGCCACTGTTCACCGGCGCCGCGTTACCAATCACCGGACGTGAAGGCAAGCCCGCGCTGTTGCTCATTGGCGGTGCCGTCGGCACGCCACCGGAGGACGCGCTGTTACCACCGCGCAGCATACCGCCACTGTTGCCCCCACCATTGACACTGCTGATCGGTGCCTGTGTGTGATCGCTGGCGCAGCCTGCCAGCCAAAAACTGACCAAAGAGAGAGTCGCAATACGACGCAGTTTTAATATTGGGCTTCCCGTGCTCATTTATCCCCCATGCAGCATACGGTGACGTTCGAATTACGCCAGAATCAGGCGCAGCAAGCGATAGTGTCTCGTCTGTTTCCCTGAACCACCAGACGGAAATATCCGAGAGTCTAACAATATCGACTCAGACAGACTACGAAACTGTGGTGTAAAAATAATTACTTAATGCGTCAAAGTAGAGATTCTCAGGCGATATCACCTTTTACCAGAGGAACAAACCGCACGGGTTCTATGATATCCACCACAAACTCGCCTTCTTTGTGGGTAATGCGTTTCAACAATTGTTGTTGATGGCTCTCGCCAACGGGCAGCACCATAATGCCGCCTTCCGCTAACTGCATCATTAATTCTGTAGGCACGGCTTCGGGTGCCGCCGTCACAATAATGGCATCAAACGGCCCGCGTGACGGCCAGCCTTCCCAACCGTCACCATGACGGGTTGAAATATTGTGTAAATCAAGCTGTTTCAGGCGGCGCTTGGCCTGCCACTGTAAACTCTTGATGCGCTCTACCGACCACACATGCTCGACTAAATGTGCAAGCACAGCAGTTTGATAGCCCGATCCGGTGCCGATCTCCAGTACCCGTGAAGTAGGCGTGAGATTCAACAGCGACGTCATGCGCGCCACAATGTAAGGCTGCGAGATAGTTTGCCCTGAACCAATCGGCAACGCCGTATTTTCCCAGGCTTTGTGTTCAAATGCCTCATCGACAAAACGCTCTCGCGGCACGGCTTCAATCGCTAACAGTAAGCGCTCGTCATTGATGCCTTGCTGACGCAATTGGGTAATGAGGGTCTGAACACGTTTACTCACCATGCCTTGGCTACCTCAGTTTTCTCAAGCCATGCGCCAACAACCTCTTGTGCCGCGTGTGCCGTGAGATCAACATGCAGCGCGGTGACGGAGACATAACCCTCATCAACGGCGGCAAAATCAGTATCCGGGCCAGCATCATGCTTATCACCTGGCGGGCCGATCCAATATAACGTTGCGCCACGGGGATCTTGCTGGGCAATCACTTTATCCGCCGGATGGCGACTGCCACAGCGGGTAACGCGAATCCCTTTAATTTCGGAGAGCGGCAGGTCGGGCACATTCACATTCAGAATACGCCCGGTGCGCAGCGGCTCACGCATCAACGCGCGAAGCAATGTGGCGGTTACCGCCGCTGCCGTGTCGTAATGCTGATAACCATTGAGCGATACCGCCAGCGCGGGAAGCCCTAAGTGACGCCCTTCCATCGCGGCCGCGACGGTACCGGAATAGATCACGTCATCGCCAAGATTCGGCCCGGCATTAATACCAGAGACAACGATATCCGGGCGTGGCTTCATTAATTCGTTCACGCCGAGGAACACGCAATCAGTAGGCGTACCGCCCTGAACCGCAATGTCCCCATTTGGAAACGCAAAAGTACGCAGAGGCGTTTCCAGCGTCAGTGAGTTTGATGCGCCACTGCGATTGCGATCGGGAGCCACCACCTGTACCTCGGCAAACTCGCGCAGGGTGTTCGCCAGGGTTTGAATACCCGGCGCATGGATGCCATCGTCGTTACTCAGCAGTATCCGCATGATCACCCTCCAGATTAATCAATTCACGCAGCAGACTGGTGGCAAAGCTGCCCGCCGGAAGCCAGAAATCAAGCTGCAGTGTTGCGTCGTCTAACCATTGCCAACGCAGATCGCAAGCAATCACCAGCATAGCACGGCGTGCGGCTTCAACTTTTTCACGCTCAAGCAAGGCAATCCAGCTTTGCTTATCTTCCAAATGCTGCTGTTCGAATTGCAATGCCGCGCCCTGAGGACCGGGACGGCCGCTTCCCGGTAAGGGTGCCGTGATCCGTAACTCGCCGCTGTCGATGCGTTGCTGCAGTGCCTGAGGATCTTCATCCTCTGCCGCCACAAACCAACTCCCACGCCCGCTTAACTGCAATGCATCGCCCGCCATCAGCGTGCTGAGATTACCCTGGTCGGCAAGGCGGGCACTGGTGACGTGATTAAACATTGCGCTACGGGCCGCCGACAGGGTCAGGCTGCGCTTGCTGCGTTCTTTGATACGAATCGCATTGTTGGCCCAACGCTCGACCAGATCGAGGTTACTGCCGCCACGCCCAAAACGCTGCTGACCGAAATAGTTGGGGAACCCCAGTAAAGCAACACTTTGCAGACGCGTTTCCACGTTTGGGCGATCGGAAATCTGGCGCACGATCAGTTGAAACGCGTTGCCTTGTAAGCCGCCCGTACGCACTTTGCGTTGGTGGCGCGCCACTTCCAGTACTTCACAGCCTTCCAGCACAAAACGGGAGAAATCTGGCGTGGTCTTGCCTGGAACGCGTAAGCAGAACCACTGCTCGGTGACAGCATGGCGATCTTTCATGCCCGCAAAGCTCACATCACGGGCCGGCACTTTAGCAAAGGCTGCCAGAGCTTCTGCCACAAAACGGGTATTGCAGCCAATCTTGCGCACATGTACCAGCACCTGCTCACCTTCGCCATCCGGGCGATAGCCTAAATCTTCCTTAACCACAAAATCTTCAGGGTGCGTTTTAATCACGCCTGTGGATGTGGGCATGCCCAGTAACCAATGCAGCTGTTGTTGTGCCATTACGCCCCCGCTTTAACCAGCAGCGCGACCGCAGCACACGCGATCCCTTCACCCCGCCCAGTAAAACCGAGCTTTTCGGTCGTGGTGGCTTTCACGTTGACCTGGTCCATATGGCATTGCAGATCTTCGGCCAGAAACACGCGCATCTGCGGAATATGCGGGGCCATCTTCGGTGCCTGGGCAATCAGCGTGACGTCGAGATTCCCTAAGGTATATCCCTTGGCCTGAATACGGCGCCAGGCCTCACGCAGCAATTCACGGCTGTCGGCACCTTTGTAGGCCATATCGGTATCAGGAAACAGTTTGCCAATGTCGCCTAATGCCGCAGCGCCCAATAGGGCATCCGTGACGGCATGCAGTGCCACATCTCCATCAGAGTGCGCCAGTAAACCTTGCTCAAAGGGAATACGCACCCCGCCGATCACAATAGGGCCTTCGCCACCAAAAGCATGGACATCAAAACCATGACCGATACGCATCATGCGTTCTCCTTAGAAATCTGTGTCAAATAGAATGCCGCCAGCGCCAAATCTTCCGGGCGGGTGACTTTAATATTATCACTGCGGCCCGCAATTAATTCAGGATGATAGCCGCAATGTTCAAGGGCGGAGGCTTCGTCGGTAATCACGGCACCTTCGCGTAACGCGCGCTGTAAGGCTTCACGCAGCAGGACTAACGGAAACAGCTGCGGTGTTAAGGCGTGCCACAGGGCTTCGCGATCCACCGTATGATCGATACCGTTGCAGGCATTGGCCCGCTTCATCGTGTCACGCACCGGTGCAGCCAAAATGCCCCCGACCTCACTGCGCTGTGTCATCGCCAGCATACGCAGCAGATCATCTTGATGCAGGCAGGGACGGGCCGCATCGTGCACCAGAGCCCAACCTTCGTCACCCGCAGCCTGCAAGCCCGCCAACACGGAATCTGCACGCTGCTGGCCGCCGATAACGGTGGAGACGCGGGGATGCTGCGCAATGGGCAGCGTTGAAAAGATCTGATCGTCAGCACTGAGCGCGACAATGACACGCTCAATCGCTGGCTGTGCCATCAGTGATCCAATGGCATGCTCAAGAATGGTGTTCGCACCGATACGTAAATACTGCTTTGGGCAGTCAGACGCCATGCGGCTGCCGATACCGGCCGCAGGCACCACGGCGATGATCCGCGGGAAGGAAGGTGTATTCATGATTATCGTTATTGGTTTTGCGACGCCGACGCGTTGCGACGGTTTTGATCCGGCACCAGACGATAGAAGGTTTCACCGGGTTTAATCATACCCAGTTCATTGCGCGCACGCTCTTCAATCGCTTCTGAGCCACCATTGAGATCGTCAATTTCAGCAAACAACTGATCGTTACGTGCTTTTAATTTGGCGTTATTCGCCTGCTGCAGCGCGACATCGTCGCTGACCCGCGTGTAATCGTGGATGCCGTTCTTGCCGAGCCAAAGTGAATATTGCAACCAGCCCAGTAAAACAAGTAACAGCAGTGTCAGTTTACCCATCCGCGCCCCCTGAAAAACGGCTCAATCATCCCACAACTTTTGGCGTTACTCCACCACGTCAACGCGTTTGCCACTATTTGTGGTGTAAGTCTTAAAAAAGAAGCCCGCTTACCCCTTGCCACGCCATGCAGCAAAGTGTATTTTTATGCACTTAATATGCATAAAATGATTTTTTTATTTTTACCAGGAGAGTTCTTATGTTTACCCGCTTTGCCCTGATGGGCGCGCTGCTGGCGCTGTTCGCGACCACCGCACAAGCCACTACCTATGTCGTGGGTTCCGGCGGCACTTACCGTCCATTCGAATTTGAGAATGCGCAGAAGCAACTGGAAGGCTTTGATATCGATATCATCAAAGCGGTCGCGAAAGCCGAGAATTTTGACATCAAACTGGTGAATACGCCGTGGGAAGGGATTTTCGCCACGCTGAACTCCGGCGATCGTGACATCATTATTTCTGGCATCACGATTACCGACAAGCGTAAGCAGATGGTGGATTTCTCCGCACCTTACTTCCCGGCAGAGCAAGCGATTGTCATTCCTGAAGCCTCAAAGGTCAGCTCACTGGAATCGCTAAAATCACTGAATGTCGGCGTGGTGAACTCCAGCACGGGCGATATCGTGGTTTCTGATGTGCTGGGCAAAAACAGCACCGCGATCAAACGTTTTGATAACACGCCGCTGATGCTGCAAGAGCTGTATGAAGACGGTATCGGTGCCGCTGTTGGCGACGTTGGCGTGGTCAAGTACTACATCAAAACCCATCCGGAAAAGCAGTTTAAGCTGGTGTCAGACGACAAATTTGAGCGCCAATATTTCGGTATCGCCGTGGCCAAAGGTAACGATGAACTGCGCAATAAAATCAACGCGGGTCTGAAAAAGATCGTTGCCGATGGTACCTACGCCAAAATCTACAGCACCTGGTTCGACAACAACGTACCGACCCTGCCCGCTGAGTAATTTCACTTCGCCGCGCCCTCGCGCGGCGCTTTAAGGACGTTCTATGACAGGATTTCGTTGGGAAATCATCCAGGAGTATATGCCGCTGTTTATCGACGGCGCGATGATGACCCTGAAATGCACCCTGATTTGTGTGATAACGGGCACCCTGTGGGGGTTGACGCTCGGTTTAGGCCGTTTGGCGCAGGCACCGCATGGCCCGTGGAAATACATTTTGCATTACTTTGTACAGTGGCCAGTGCGCATTTATATCAGCGCCTTTCGCGGTACCCCGCTGTTTGTACAGATTATGGTGGTGCACTTTGCACTGGTTCCGCTGTTTATCAACCCGCGTGATGGACTGTTGGTGACCAACGGCATCATGTCGGTGGATTTTGCTCGCGAACTGCGTGCCAACTACGGGGCCTTTTTATCCTGCGTGGTGGCGATTACCCTGAATGCGGGTGCCTACGTTTCGGAAATTTTCCGCGCCGGCATTCAATCAATCGATCGCGGTCAAATGGAAGCCTCTCGTTCACTGGGCATGTCCTATGGTCGCACCATGCGCCAGGTGATTTTGCCACAGGCCTTCCGCCGCATGCTGCCACCGCTGGGCAATAATGCCATTGCCATCGTGAAAGACTCTTCACTGGCGTCGGCGATTGGCCTCGCTGATTTAGCGTATGCGGCCCGTACCGTGTCTGGGGCGTATGCCACCTATTGGGAACCCTACCTGGTGATTTCTGTCGTCTACTGGGTATTTACTTTCCTGCTTTCACTGCTGGTTCGTTATATGGAAAAGAGGTTCGGCAAAAGTGATTCACGTTGAGAATTTACAGAAAAACTTTGGTGAGAACTCGGTACTGAAAGGCATCACCTGCGAGATTACGGCCCAGGAAGTGGTGTGCGTAATTGGCCCTTCGGGTTCAGGTAAAAGCACCTTTCTGCGTTGTCTGAACGGGTTAGAAAGCATCGAAGGCGGCCGCGTGGTGGTAAACGGTTTTGAAGTGCAGAACCCAAAAACCAACCTCAATGCCCTGCGTGAGCAGGTCGGTATGGTGTTTCAGCGTTTTAATTTGTTCCCGCATATGACGGTGCTGGAAAACCTGATTATGGCCCCCATGGGCGTGCGCAAAATGTCGCGCCAGGCCGCCGTCGAGCAGGCTAAAGTGCTGTTGGAAAAAGTGGGTCTGGCGGACAAAATAGACGCCTGGCCGAACAGTTTATCGGGTGGACAGCAGCAGCGTGTCGCTATTGCACGCGCATTGGCGATGGAGCCAAGTATCATGCTGTTTGATGAACCGACCTCGGCGCTGGACCCAGAATTAGTGGGTGAAGTGCTCAGCGTGATGAAAACGCTGGCGCAGGAAGGCATGACGATGGTGATTGTGACGCACGAGATGGGCTTTGCCCGCGAAGTGGCCGATCGCGTGATCTTTATCGATCAAGGGGTGATTCAAGAGATGGATACCCCGGAAGTGCTGTTTACGCGCCCGGAAAACCCGCGCACGCAGTCGTTTCTGAGTAAGGTGTTGAAATAACCTGCCGCGCTCTTTTTCACGGATGAAGAGGAGCGCCGCGTCTACCAGACGGTTAAGAACAGATACAACAACCAGAATAACGCCGTCACCACCACTGCCGTGGCAATCGCACACCAGAACAATCTTCCGCGCACCAACAAACTCATCCCTGCTCCCGTCACCACTGCAACCGGCAACAGCGCCAGAAAAAACGGCCAGGTGTAGAGAAAGAAAAACAGGGTGTTAGCCCCGAGCAGAAGGAAAGGTGTGGCGAGCGCCACCCACCAGCAAGCAAAGCCAATCACACCACCGGGAAACGAACGTGAAGGCGTTTCATATTCGCGCTCATCTTTGCGCGCCAGCATGGGGGTAACGTTTTGCATAGGACTCCTTTGACGCATAGCGCAGCGATACCGTCGAAAGTGCTCGTACCGTACCGCTGCGATGTTCTCAGGATGAAATAATACTTCGCTGACGGAGAACGTCTAACAATTGGGGCACCAATTTTGTTACCAATTGTTCGCCATCGAGATGGATTTCAGCAGACACTGGCGCTTCATAAACCGCATCGATCCCGGTGAAGTTTTTCAGCTCTCCGGCACGGGCTTTCTTGTACAAACCTTTGGGATCACGTGATTCGCATACTGCCAGTGGCGTGTCGACAAACACCTCTAAAAAGCGCCCTTCGCCCAACGCTTCACGCACCATCTGACGCTCAGCGCGATGCGGAGAGATAAAGGCGGTCAGCACCACCAGTCCCGCATCCGTCATGAGTTTCGCCACTTCGCCCACGCGCCGAATGTTCTCTTTGCGGTCTGCGTCGCTAAAACCCAAATCACGACATAAGCCGTGACGCACATTATCGCCGTCCAGCAGATAAGTGCTGACGCCCTGCGTGTACAGCGCCTGTTCCAGTGCGCCCGCCAGCGTGGATTTACCCGAGCCAGACAGCCCGGTAAACCACAGCACGACGCCTTGATGACCGTGTAGATTCTCACGGTCATTGCGCGTCAACGCGTGGTCGTGCCACACCACATTTTCATCGTGGGCCGCCGCCATCATTTGCCGCCCAGCAAATCGCGTGCATTCCAGTGTGGGAAATGCTTACGCACCAGCGCATTCAACTCCAGCTCAAAGTCACTGAATTCACCGCTTACGGCCTGGCTATCTTCACGGATGGCCGCCACCATGCCCGCACCGACCGTTACGTTGCTTAAGCGATCAATAAAGATCATGCCACCCGTAACCGGATTGTGTTGATAGTTATCGACCACCATAGGATCGCTGAAGGTCACCAGCACACGGCCGATGCCGTTGAGCGGCAGCTCGCTGGCATCATGGGTGGCCAGTGAGTTGATCTCGACCTGATACGCGACGCTGTCGATACGTGCGCGGCTCTTCTTGCCCGCAATTTTCACATCATAGCTTTGACCCGGTTTCAATGGCTGCTCGGCCATCCATACCACGTCGATTTCAGCCTGTTGAATCACCGGCAGGCTGTCACCCGCATCCACCAACAGGTCGCCACGGCTGATATCAATTTCATCTTTCAGCACCAGCGTTAACGCTTCACCGGCATCGGCTTGTTGCAGATCGCCATCAAAGGTCACGATACGCGCAACAGTTGATTCCACCCCGGAAGGCAACACTTTGACACGCTGTCCTACGCGAACCTGCCCCGATGCCAAAGTGCCAGCATAGCCACGGAAGTCGAGATTTGGGCGGTTGACGTATTGCACGGGAAAACGCATTGGCTGCTGCTCAACCACGCGTTTCACCTCAACGGTCTCTAAAACGTCCAGCAGCGTTGGGCCGTTGTACCACGGCATATATTCGCTTTGGCTTGCCACGTTGTCGCCTTCCAGCGCTGACATCGGCACAAAACGGATATCCAGATCCGCGGGCAACTGCGCAGCAAAATCAAAATACTCTTGCTTGATGGCTTCAAAACGATCTAGTGAGTAATCCACCAGATCCATTTTATTGATCGCCACCACCAGATGTTTGATACCCAGCAGCGTCGAGATAAAGCTATGCCGACGCGTTTGATCCAGCACGCCTTTGCGCGCATCAATCAACAAAATAGCCAGATCGCAGGTGGATGCCCCGGTCGCCATATTGCGCGTGTACTGTTCGTGTCCCGGCGTGTCCGCGATGATAAATTTGCGCTTTTCCGTAGAGAAGTAGCGGTACGCCACGTCAATGGTGATGCCCTGCTCACGCTCGGCCTGCAAACCATCCACCAGCAGCGCAAGGTCGATTTTCTCGCCCTGGGTACCGTGACGCTTGCTGTCATTTTGCAGGGACGACAGCTGATCTTCATAAATCTGGCGCGTGTCGTGCAGCAGACGACCAATCAAGGTGCTTTTACCGTCATCGACGCTGCCGCAGGTAAGAAAGCGCAGCAGGCTTTTGTGTTGCTGAGCGTGAAGCCAGGCTTCTACGCCGCCTTGATCGGCAATCTGTTGGGCAATGATAGTGTTCATGGCGGCTCCTTAGAAATAACCCTGACGTTTCTTCAGCTCCATGGAGCCTGCCTGGTCGCGATCGATCACGCGCCCCTGACGTTCGCTGGTGGTTGACACCAACATCTCTTCAATAATTTCTGGCAATGTTTGCGCATCGGATTCAACGGCACCGGTCAGTGGCCAGCATCCCAGCGTGCGGAATCGCACCATACGCTGCTTAATCACTTCACCCGGTTGCAGATCAATACGGTCGTCATCCACCATCATCAACATGCCATCACGTTCCAGAACGGGACGCGGCGCTGCCAGATACAGCGGCACAATGTCGATATTTTCCAGGAAGATATATTGCCAGATATCCAGCTCAGTCCAGTTAGAGAGCGGGAACACGCGGATACTTTCGCCTTTGTTTACCTGACCGTTATAGTTATGCCACAGCTCAGGACGCTGATTTTTAGGGTCCCAACGGTGAAAACGGTCGCGGAAGGAGTAGATGCGTTCTTTCGCACGCGATTTTTCTTCATCCCGACGCGCGCCACCAAAGGCGGCATCAAAACCGTACTTATCCAGCGCCTGCTTCAAGCCTTCGGTTTTCATGATATCGGTATGCTTGCCGCTGCCATGGACAAAGGGGTTGATGCCCATTGCCACCCCTTCAGGGTTGCGGTGCACCAGCAGTTCAGCCCCCATCGCTTTGACAGTGCGGTCACGGAATTCGTACATTTCGCGGAATTTCCAACCGGTATCCACATGCAGTAACGGAAACGGCAGCGTCCCTGGGAAGAACGCCTTACGGGCCAGATGTAACATCACTGATGAGTCTTTACCGATGGAGTACATCATCACCGGATTACCAAATTCCGCCGCCACTTCGCGGATGATATGGATGCTCTCTGCCTCAAGCTGGCGAAGATGCGTAAGTCGTTTTTGATCCATGATCTTTCCTCAAGCCAAATTGACAACGGCAGACGCGCGGTCCGACGGTTGTGCTGAATGTTGAAACCACGCCAGTTGCGCGTGCAGGTTAACCACTTCACCAATCACCAGCAGGGCGGGCGTTGGCGCGTGCTGCGCTAATTGTTCCAGCTCGGCAAGCGTGCCGGTCAACACTTGTTGGTCCTGACGCGTACCGCGGCTTATCACCGCCACAGGCGTTTGCGCATCTCGTCCATACGCGATCAGCTGTTGGCTAATCTCTCCGGCTTTCACCGTTCCCATATAAATGGCCAACGTCTGGCGCGCCCGCGCCAGTGAAGGCCAGTCAATGCCATCGCCACCCGGACGGCAATGACCCGTAATAAACAACGTGCTCTGCGCGTAATCGCGATGCGTTAAAGGAATGCCTGCATAGGCCGTTGCGCCCGCGGCGGCCGTGATTCCTGGCACGACCTGAAACGGGATCCCCGCCTCTGCGGCGGCCTGTAACTCTTCGCCACCGCGGCCAAAGATAAAGGGGTCACCGCCCTTTAAACGCACCACGCGCTTACCTTCCAGTGCCAGTTTAACCAGCAGGCGGTTAGTCTCCTCCTGCGGGACAGAGTGCGCGCCCGCGCGTTTACCAACGCAAATCAGGTCGGCATCACGGCGCACCAGTTCTAAAATCTCATCGCTGACCAGATGGTCATACAACACCACATCCGCCTGCTGCATCACTTGCAAACCGCGCAGCGTGAGCAAACCTGCATCACCGGGCCCGGCACCCACTAAAATGATTTCGCCCTGATTGTCGTCCGGTGCGTCCAGTTGCTCAGCCAATACGGCTTCTGCACCCACAATGTTGCCCGCAGCCACTTCACTGGCAAAACGCCCATTAAAGGCCTTCTCCCAGTAACGACGACGCAAAGACATTTTGTGAAAGCGCGCTTTCACTTTGTCGCGCCACTCCCCTGCGAGACTCGCCATTTGCCCCAAATTCTGCGGCAGCAGCGCTTCTATTTTCTCGCGAAGTAAGCGGGCCAACACAGGCGCGGTGCCGCTGGAAGAGATAGCCACCACCAGCGGCGAACGATCGACAATCGACGGAAAGATAAAACTGCATTGCGGTTGGTCATCCACCACATTGGCCAGTACGCGACGCGCAGTGGCGTGCGCTGAAACCTGCGCATTGAGTGCGCTGTCATCGGTGGCGGCAATCACCAGCCAGACATCATCCAGCAGCGCAGGTGAGAACTGTTTTGCCACCCACTGCACGGCACCGCTTTCAAACAGCGGGTGCACTTCTTCACCCAGCGACTGGGCAGCAACCCGCACCTCGGCACCGGCACGGCGCAGCAGCGAAATTTTGCGTGCTGCCACATCACCGCCGCCAACGACGAGTACGGGTTTTTGGCTGATATCTGCAAATAGAGGGAGATAGTCCACAACGACCTTGCTTGTAATCACTAAACTAACCGGGACTATACGGCCCTGACTTTATGCTTATGAAATTACGAATTGGAATGAGGTGTATCGGAATGGAATAACGCCCTGGCATAGCTTAGCGATATTTCTGCTTAGTGAATGATATCTAACAGGTTTAGAGTATGCGCCCGGCTTTTGCACGCCGTGTGGCATGACGTCGCGCGGGGAAAAATATTCTCTGTGGCTCAGGGTGTTGGACGCGCATCGGCGCGGATACAGCGGCGGCAAAAAAAAGCCCTGCGATTAAGCAGGGCGTTGATCTGACAGGCGTGCATTAACCTTCATGCAATCCGCATTCACGTTTTAAGCCAAAGAAGCGGGTTTCTTCCTCTGCCATGCCAGGCTCCCACTTGCGGGTGGTGTGCGTATCGCCCACCGAGAGATAGCCCTCATCCCACAGCGGGTGATAGCGCAAACCGTTGGCCTGCAAATACTGATACACCTGCTTATTATCCCAATCGATAATCGGTAGCAGCTTAAAGACCCCGCGCTGAATCGCCAGAACGGGCAGATGCGCGCGGCTACCCGACTGATCCCGGCGCAGGCCCGCAAACCAACTCTGTGCGCCCAGGGTTTCCAGCGCCCGGTTCATCGGCTCAACCTTGTTGATTTGGTTGTATTGCTCGATGCCTTCTACGCCCTGCTCCCACAATTTTCCGTAACGTGCTTCCTGCCAGGCCGGTGACGTATCGGCACGGAAAATTTTCAGGTTCAGACCGAGCTGCTCAGTCAGCTCATCGATAAAACGGTAGGTTTCCGGGAACAGATAGCCCGTATCGGTGAGGATCACCGGCATATCCGGGCGTTGGCGAGTGACCAGATGCAGGCTCACTGCGGCCTGGATACCAAAGCTGGATGACAAGACGAAATCCCCTGGCAGGTTTTCTAACCCCCAGGCCACACGCTCCTCGGCAGAGAGTTTCTCCAGTTGCGTGTTGACTTCGGCCAGCGCCATAACGCGCTCCACTTTTGGCAACGCGTTAAGCGCTGCAAGATCAAGTACCGCCATTTACGCCTCCGTTATTCCCAGAAATCGCGCGCGGGATCCAGTACTGGCTTCACGATGCCCGCTCGGATGACAAAATCACCAAAACCTTCATCGTTATCACGCTCACGTGCCCAGCGGCCAACCAACTCGTCGATAGTGGCCAGGATTTCTGGTTCGGTAATATTTTCTCGATACATACGCGGAATGCGCGTGCCGATGCGGTTCCCACCGAGGTGCAGGTTATAACGCCCCGGCGCTTTACCCACTAAACCGAGTTCTGCCAGCAGCGCACGACCACAACCGTTTGGACAACCGGTCACGCGCAGTACGATGTGCTCTTCCCCCATGCCGTGGTTGGACATGATCTCTTCCACTTTAGTTACGAAGGCCGGTAAGAAGCGCTCAGCTTCGGCCATCGCCAGCGGACAGGTTGGGAATGCCACACACGCCATGGAGTTCTCGCGCTGTGCGGTGACGTTTTCCATCAGACCATGGGCACGGGCAATCGCTTCAATCTTGTCTTTCTCTTTTTCCGGCACGCCCGCCACGATCAGGTTCTGATTCGCGGTCAGACGGAAATCCCCTTTATGGATTTTCGCGATCTCCGCCACGCCGGTTTTCAGTGGGCGACCCGGATAGTCTAGCAAACGGCCATTTTCAACAAACAGCGTCAGGTGCCATTTCTTATCGATGCCTTTTACCCAGCCAATGCGATCGCCACGGCTGGTGAATTCATACGGACGAACAGGTTCAAAGGTCAGGCCAGCACGCTTTTCCACTTCCGCTTTAAAGGTCTCAACGCTAACGCGCTCAAGGGTGTATTTGGTTTTCGCATTTTTACGATCGGTACGGTTGCCCCAATCGCGCTGCGTGGTCACCACGGCGGCCGCGACATCCAGTACTTTGTCCACCGGCAGATAGCCAAACTCACTGGCGGTACGCGCATAGGTCGCTTTGTTGCCGTGTTCAATCGACAAGCCACCGCCAACCAGCAGGTTAAAGCCCACCAGCTTGCCGTTCTCTGCGATAGCGATAAAGTTCAGATCGTTGGCGTGCAAGTCCACATCGTTGTGCGGCGGCACCACGACAGTGGTTTTAAACTTACGCGGCAGATAGGTTTGCCCCAGAATCGGTTCTTCGTCCGTGGTGGCGACTTTTTCCTGATCCCACCAAATCTCCGCATAGGCGCTCGTTTGCGGCAGCAAATGCTCAGAAATCTTTTTCGCCCACTCGTAGGCTTCCTGGTGCAGTTCAGATTCCACCGGGTTGGAAGTACAGAGCACATTACGGTTCACGTCATTGGCGGTAGCCAACGCATCCAGCCCGACTTCGTGCAGCATTTGGTGCGCCGGTTTCACGTTCTTTTTAGGGATGCCGTGGAACTGGAATGTCTGACGGTTGGTCAGACGCACACTGCCATAAATCGTGTGGTCGGCGGCGAATTTCTCAATCGCTAACCACTGCTGCGGCGTGATGATGCCGCCGGGCAAGCGGCAGCGCAGCATCATGACATGACGTGGCTCCAGCTTCTGCTCCGCACGTTCAGCACGATAATCACGGTCATCCTGTTGATACATGCCGTGGAAACGGATCAACAGAAAATTGTCACCGCGAAAGCCGCCCGTCAGACCATCATCGAGGTCTTCCAGAATGCCGCCACGCAGATAATTACTCTCTTTTTTCAGGCGCTCTGCATCAGTCAGTTTGCCTTCGACCACCAGCGGGCCAGGATGTTTATCGTTGCTCATTAGTAGACATCTCGCTGATAACGGCGCTCTACGCGCAGCTCACTTAAAAATTCGTCTGCAGTTTCGGTGTCCATGCCACCCTGTGCAGCGATCACTTCCAACAGCGCTTGCTCGACATCTTTCGCCATACGGTTTGCATCACCGCAGACATAGATGTGTGCCCCTTCCTGGATCCAGCGCCACACTTCCGATCCTTTTTCGCGGATCTTATCTTGTACATACACTTTGTGTTTTTGGTCACGCGACCAGGCTAAATCAATGTTAGTTAACACGCCGTCTTTCACATAACGCTGCCATTCCACCTGATAGAGAAAGTCTTCGCTAAAGTGTGGATTGCCAAAGAACAGCCAGTTCTTGCCACCTGCGCCTTCATTATCACGTTGCTGCATAAAGGAACGGAAAGGCGCGATACCGGTGCCTGGCCCAATCATAATGACGGGGGTGTCCGGATTAGCTGGCAAGCGGAAGTTATCATTGTGTTCGATAAACACACGCACTTCCGCCTCTTCTTCCAGACGGTCACTCAGGAAACTGGAGGCGCCCCCCGCGCGAGCACGGCCGTCAATGTCATAACGCACAGCGCCCACGGTAATGTGCACTTCGTTTTCATTTTCCGCCTGAGAGGAGGCAATCGAGTACAGGCGCGGTGTCAGCGGACGCAGCAGGCCCGTCAGTTGGTCAGCGTGCAGCTCAATCGGTGCGCGGCGCACCATATCCACAATCGGGGTGCTCTGCGCATACTGCTGCAATTTGGCTTTATCACCGACCATCGCCAACAAGTCATCATTGCGCGACAGGTGAGCATACTGCTCAACAATCTGCGGCGTATTCACCGTCAGCTCGTAATGTTTTTGCAGCGCATCGGCAACGGTCAGCGTCTCGCCTTGCACCTCAACCGATTCATCGCCTTTGAGCCACAGCAGAGCCAGTAGCTCTTCGACCAATGCCGCATCGTTTTCAAACCACACGCCCAGCGCATCACCTGGCTGATAGCGCAGGCCGGAATCCCCCAGATCGATTTCAATGTGGCGCACGTCTTTATCCGATTCGCGGCCAGTGATTTTCTGGTTCACGGAAAAACTGGCAACCAGCGGGGCTTCCTTGGTGTAGGGGCTGCTGTGGATCTCATTCAATGCACCGCTGGCCGTTGCGACGGCAGCGGTCGGCGATTGTGCTGGCGCACGCTGCTTAAGAATATCCACCAGCTTGCCGCGCCATGCTTCGGCATCGGCGGCGTATTCCACATCGGCATCCACACGATCTAACAGGCGTTCAGCGCCGAGTTCGGCCAGGCGATTATCGACATCTTTGCCCGACTGGCAGAAGAATTCATAAGAGGTATCCCCGAGGCCAAACACCGCAAATGCCGTGTTTTCAAATTTCGGTGCCTTCTTCGACAGCAGGAATTTGTGCAGCGCAACAGCTTCCTCTGGCGGTTCACCCTCGCCTTGTGTGGAGGTCACGACCACCAGCAGCTTTTCTTGACCTATTTGCTTGAACTTGTAATCCCCGGCATTCACCAGATTGACGTTCAGTTTGGCAGCCAGTAAATCATCGCGCAGTTGCTCCGCCAGACGACGTGCATTTCCGGTTTGCGACGCGGAAATCAGCGTGATGGTCGAGGCTTCAGCCGGGGCCGGCGCGACGGCAGCAGCGCTGCCCGGAGCCTGATTGACCACGCCCCAAAAATAGCCAGAAAGCCAGGCCAGTTGCGTTGTGGTGAAGCCTTCCGTCGCCGACTGGAGGCGAGCCAGTTGATCCGGCGCAAGCGGAAGCAAAGAGGATGGAGGTGCCTGAGTGGTCATGTATTGAGGATTCCAGTGTCATGTATCGCAATGTAGAGGCTGAGCATAGGGTAGCGAGTCGCATAATAACCCTTAAATAAGGGTTGGAAATAATAAATAACCAAAACGACTAAACAGTTTTACCGTTATGATTAAACACTAAAAGTGATAGATAATATGACCTACGATCAATGAGTTAAAAATATCCGGTCCTACATGCACACAATCGGCACATTGTGGCAGGGAGAAACGGATGCGAAAAAAAGTCCGCTGAGGTAGACTGCGCCCGTTTTTTCATTCAGCAAGGTCAATCATGTCAACCACCCTCTTTAAAGAATTCCAGTTTGAATCCGCACACCGTCTGCCTCACGTGCCTGCCGGGCATAAGTGTGGGCGCTTGCACGGCCACTCTTTTCTGGTGCGACTGGAAATTACCGGTGAGGTCGACCCACATACAGGCTGGGTAATGGATTTCGCTGAGCTGAAAGCTGCATTTGCTCCGGTCTATGAGCGCCTGGATCACCACTATTTAAATGACATTCCCGGCCTTGAAAATCCCACCAGCGAAGTGCTGGCCGCCTGGATTTGGCACGAAATGAAGCCGGTTCTGCCGCTGCTCAGTGCGGTGATGATTAAAGAAACCTGCACCGCAGGATGCGTCTACCGCGGCGAATAGTTTGCGTTTGTCATAATTCTGTTATCTCTGCTCATTAGATTGCTGGCTGAACTTCCCTAATCTCATGAGCAGAATAATGAAACTGATGAAAAAATTGTCTGTTGCTGTTCTTTTTCTGGGTGCCTGCGCTCAGGCCAATGCCGCCAACATCCTCGACTTTCCACAGCCAGAAAATAATCCTGATGAATTCTACGCGCTGACCGAAATTCCGGCCGGTGGCATCATCAAATATGAAACTGACGCCAAAACCGGTTTTATTATTGCTGACCGCTTCCAGTCGATGCCGGTTGCTTACCCTGCCAACTACGGTTCTCTGACCCAGTCTTTGGGCGGCGATAACGATCCTCTGGACGTGATTTTCTATACCCGCGCGCCAATGGCACCCGGCACGCTAATTAAGTTGCGTCCGATTGGCGTGCTGAAAATGATTGATGGCGGTGAAGTGGATGACAAAATCATTGCTGTCCCTGCCAGCAAAATCGATCCGACCTATGACGAAATCAAAGAGGTCAGTGATCTGCCCAAACTGGAACAGGAACGCTTACAGGCCTTTTTCCGCGTCTATAAGCAGTTACCAGATGGCCGTAAAAAAGTCGAGTTGAACGGCTTTAAAACGGCGGCCGAAGGCAAAGCAGAAATCAAACAAGCCTACGATGCTTACATGGCGAAACAGCCAAAGTAAGGCGTAGTCGGTGTGCGCACGGTTAACCCTGTGCGCACACGGCATCAGGCAATATTCAGATACTTGTGGGTCTGCATCGACAGGCGCCAGTTACGCGCAATACAGGTTTCAATGCACAATGCGGTGGCATCCGCCTTTTGGCTAATCGGTTGCAGCGCAATCACCCGCGATTTGTCATCGCTAAGCGTTGCCAGCAGCGCATCTAACGCTTCAATATCACGTAACCGTGCAACCGGATGCTTAATCTCATCTGCACGCTGTAACGCCTGAGCAATCACATCATAACCCCCGCGCATATTCACTTTCGGCGAGACCGTCACCCATGTTTTTTCTGAACAGTGGATGTCATGTGTGCCGCTGGTTTCGATTTGGCATGTGAAGCCCTGGGCTTCCAGCTCAGCGGTGAGTGGGCGAAGATCATAAAGCGCGGGCTCACCACCGGTAATCACCACATGCAACGCCGTCCATCCTTGCTGGCGCACGGTGGCAACCAGTGTTGCCGCATCGGCTGAGCCCCAGGCATCGCTTTCTACCGTTTTAATCAGAATGTCGCCGAGCCCGGTCTCACGATCGTCCCTTTTTTCCCACGTGTGTTTGGTGTCACACCAGCTACATCCCACCGGGCATCCTTGCAGTCGAATAAAAATCGCGGGCACGCCGGTATACACCCCTTCGCCCTGCAAAGTCTGGAACATCTCGTTAATCGGGTACTGCATCACACACTCATTATCAATTTTAGAAGGGCGCAAAGTATGCCAGAGCTGGCCTGCTGAACATAGCCTGCTGCCGCTTTTTGCAACAGAAATGTTAGTTAGCTGCAAAAACGCACCGCGGCTGATTGACTTTAGAGGTTGCTTATAATTGTCTATACAAGAACGGACAACTAAGATCAAAAATAATCAAGATTGAGGCAATATGACACCATCGCAACCTATCGACGTGCAAAGCGTTATTGATAATAGCCGACTCCGTGGATTTCACTGGCTGTTAATCGTACTGGGCTTCTTTATCCTCGCCGTGGACGGCTTTGATACCGCCGCCATGGGCTATATCGCGCCTTCGCTGTCGCAGGAGTGGCAAATCGCACGGCAAGACCTGGGGCCGGTACTCAGTGCCGCGTTGCTTGGCCTCTCGTTTGGCGCACTGGGCGCTGGACCGCTCTCCGATCGCTGGGGACGCAAACGTATGCTGGTGTTGTCCTGCCTGTTTTTCGGCCTGGCAACGCTGGCTACTGCGCTGGCCAGTTCTCTTACTTCGTTGACGATTTGGCGTTTTCTGACCGGCGTTGGCCTGGGTGCCGCCATGCCCAATGCCATTACGCTGATTGCTGAATATGCGCCTGCTCGCTGCCGCTCACGGGTGATCAATACCATGTATTGCGGTTTCCCGTTGGGTGCCGCGGCAGGCGGGGCGATCTCCTCCTGGCTGATCCCCCTATGGGGCTGGCGCAGCGTCCTGCTGCTCGGTGCCATCGTGCCGTTGTTGCTGACCGTGCTGCTGGTTATCTGGCTGCCAGAATCGTTGAAGTTCCTGGCCAACCGCCCCGATCAGGAAAGCAAAATGCGCCGTATTATGCAGCGCTTAACCCAGGCGGTTATCCCTGCTCACAGCACTTTCCGCTTGCAGGAAACCACTGCCGCGCCGCGCTCGCCAGTAGGCTTACTGTTCTCAGCGGAGTATCGACGCGGCACCTTTATGCTGTGGACAACCTACTTTATGGGGCTGGTCATCTACTATGTGCTACTGAGTTGGATGCCCACCCTGATGCAGGGATTAGGCTTCTCGATGACGCAGTCCGCCACGCTGACTTCGCTGTTCACCTTTGGCGGCACCCTGGGCATTTTGCTGGCAGGATGGATGATGGATCGTTATGGCGCGCATAAGGTGGTGATGGTGGGTTTTGCTATCACAGCGGCATTGATCGTGGTGATGGCGCGGGAAGATCACCACATCGTGATGCTAGGCGCGGCGATTTTCCTGGTGGGTATCACAATGAACGGTGCGCAATCCGGTATGCAAACGCTGGCGGCCACTTTCTATCCGACGCAGGCCAGGGCAACCGGCATCGCCTGGATGCAAGGCGTAGGACGCTTTGGTGGCGTTTCAGGAACCTTAATGGCGGCACACATCATGGCGATGGGATGGAGTGTCCAAAGCCTGTTGCTCAGCTTGTGTTTGCCCGCGCTGGTGGCCGCGGTGGCGATCATGCTTAAACGCCGCTCTCCGCAGGCGCTTGCGCTGGAGAGCAAATAACAGCCAAAAAAAAGCCTCGTCAATCGACGAGGCTTTGAAGTGTTTCCCCCCGCTTAATCACAGGGAGGCAGGCAACTTACTGGCCTTTCACTTCTTTCAGACCGTTGAACGGTGCTTTGCTGCCCAATGCTTCTTCGATACGAATCAGCTGGTTGTACTTAGCCACACGGTCAGAACGGCTCATTGAACCGGTTTTGATTTGGCCCGCTGCAGTACCTACCGCCAGGTCAGCGATGGTTGCATCTTCGGTTTCGCCAGAACGGTGAGAGATAACGGCAGTGTAGCCCGCGTCTTTCGCCATTTTGATCGCCGCCAGCGTTTCGGTCAGAGAACCGATCTGGTTGAATTTGATCAGGATGGAGTTCGCGATGCCTTTCTCGATACCTTCTTTCAGGATCTTGGTGTTGGTCACGAACAGATCGTCACCGACCAGCTGGATTTTGTCGCCCAGTACTTTGGTCTGGTAAGCGAAGCCCGCCCAGTCAGATTCGTCCAAACCGTCTTCGATAGAAACGATTGGGTAATTTTTGGTCAGATCTTCCAGGAAGTGGGTGAATTCTTCAGAGGTAAAGGCTTTGTTGCCTTCGCCAGCCAGCACATATTTGCCGTCTTTGTAGAATTCAGAAGCTGCACAGTCCATCGCCAGCGTGATGTCTTTGCCCAGCTCGTAACCTGCTGCTTTCACCGCTTCTGCGATTACAGCCAGTGCTTCTGCGTTAGAACCCAGGTTTGGCGCGTAGCCACCTTCGTCACCCACAGCGGTTCCCATGCCTTTGCTTTTCAGCACTTTGGCCAGGTGGTGGAACACTTCAGAACCCATACGAATCGCTTCTTTCAGCGTTTTCGCGCCTACTGGCTGGATCATGAATTCCTGGATGTCGACGTTGTTGTCAGCGTGCTCGCCACCGTTGATGATGTTCATCATTGGCAGTGGCATAGAGAATTTGCCTGGGGTGCCGTTCAGTTCAGCGATGTGCTCATACAGTGGCTGACCTTTAGAGGCTGCTGCTGCTTTTGCTGCTGCCAGAGAAACAGCCAGAATGGCGTTTGCACCGAAGTTAGATTTGTTATCAGTCCCGTCCAGATCGATCATGATTTTATCGATGTTGGCCTGGTCTTTCGCATCTTTACCTTTTACCGCGTCAGCGATTGGGCCGTTAACCGCAGCAACTGCTTTAGTTACGCCTTTGCCCAGGTAGCGAGATTTGTCACCATCACGCAGTTCCAGCGCTTCGCGGGAACCGGTAGATGCGCCTGATGGCGCTGCAGCCAAACCAACAAAGCCGCCTTCCAGGTGCACTTCTGCTTCAACAGTCGGGTTACCACGAGAATCGATAATTTCGCGACCGATGACTTTTACGATTTTGGACATTAGATTTTCCTCAGTACAAGTTAAGCTAATCAGTAAAACTTAAAGACAAACAACGCGCGAAAAGTTCGCGCGTTGTTATGTAACAATTACTTAGCTAAACGCTTCTGGTGCTCGCTTGCCGCTTTAACAAAACCGGCAAACAGCGGGTGCCCATCACGCGGCGTTGACGTAAATTCCGGGTGGAATTGGCACGCCACAAACCACGGGTGGTTCGGGTTCTCGATGATTTCAACCAGTTGATCATCCCCGGAGCGACCTGCTACACGCAATCCAGCCGCTTCAATTTGCTTCAACAGCATATTGTTCACTTCATAGCGATGGCGGTGACGCTCAACGATAGTGTCGGAACCGTACAGGTTACGCACCAGGCTGTTTGGCGTTAACTGACAGGCCTGGCTACCCAGACGCATCGTGCCGCCTAAATCGCTGCTTTCGCTACGGACTTCGACGTTGCCTTCTTCATCACGCCACTCGGTGATTAATGCCACCACCGGGTATTTACAGTCTGGCACAAATTCGGTTGAGTTGGCGCCTTCCATGCCAGCCACATGGCGGGCAAATTCCATCAGTGCCACCTGCATTCCCAGGCAAATACCGAGGTAAGGCACGTTGTTCTCACGCGCATACTGTGCCGCCATGATTTTGCCTTCCACGCCACGGTAACCAAAACCGCCTGGAATCAGGATCGCATCCAAATCTTTCAGCAATTCGGTGCCACGTGTTTCCACATCCTGCGAATCGATCAACTTGATATTGACCGTGACGCGATTTTTCAGGCCACCGTGCTTCAGCGCTTCAATCACCGATTTATAGGCATCCGGCAGTTCAACGTACTTACCGATCATCCCGATGGTGATCTCACCACCTGGGTTTGCCTCTTCATAAATCACCTGCTCCCATTCCGCCAGGTTGGCTTCCGGGGCATTCAGGTTAAAGCGTTTACAAATATAGTCGTCCAGACCCTGTGATTTCAACAAGCCCGGGATCTTATAAATAGAATCAACGTCTTTTAAGGAGATGACCGCTTTCTCAGGCACGTTACAGAACAGGGCAATTTTGCCGCGCTCATTAGCAGGCACGTTACGGTCAGAACGGCAAATCAGCACGTCTGGCTGAATACCGATAGACAGCAGCTCTTTCACAGAGTGCTGAGTAGGTTTGGTTTTCACTTCACCCGCAGCGGCCATATACGGCACCAGCGTCAGATGCAGATACAGGGTGTGCTCACGGCCCACATCCACTGCCATCTGGCGAATCGCTTCGAGGAACGGCAGGGATTCGATATCCCCGACGGTGCCGCCCACTTCCACCAGCACCACATCATGGCCTTCGCCGCCCGCAATAATGCGCTCTTTGATGGCGTTGGTAATGTGAGGAATCACCTGGATGGTGGCGCCCAGATAGTCGCCGCGACGTTCTTTGCGCAGGACTTCAGAGTAGATACGGCCAGTGGTGAAGTTGTTACGACGCGTCATTTTCGTACGGATGAAGCGCTCGTAGTGACCCAGGTCCAGATCGGTTTCAGCGCCGTCGTCGGTGACATACACTTCGCCGTGCTGCGTTGGGCTCATGGTGCCGGGATCCACGTTGATGTACGGGTCCAGTTTCATGATGGTCACGTTCAGACCACGGGCTTCAAGAATGGCTGCCAGGGAGGCTGCGGCAATGCCTTTACCCAGAGAGGATACGACCCCGCCGGTCACAAAAATATAATTCGTTGTCATGCTGAACCTGAGAGTTTAGGTTTAAAGACGATGGAGTAACCAAGACGGGAAAACAGTATACCCGAATCCCTCACGCTCGACAACGAATCCTTCCCAGCAGTGTGCCCGCTTACACATTTCATAGCGGGCAGTATGCCGTAGTTAGTCGCGACAAGGGTTGATGGGGATCACACTTTTGTTGAATCGAGTCAGCGAATTATTCCTGCGCTTTCACTTGCTGCCATGCGGCTTCCATTTGCGCCAGCGTAGCGTCTTGCATCGCCAATCCCTGTTGGGCAATCAGGCTTTCCACCTGCCGAAAACGGCGCTCAAACTTGTCATTGGCTTTCTGTAATGCACTTTCTGCTTTACTGCCCAAATGGCGCGAGAAATTCACCGTCGCAAACAGTAAATCGCCAATTTCCTCTTCCAGTTTTTGCGGGTCGATAACCGCCTGTTGCGCTTCGTGCATCACTTCATCAATTTCTTCGTGCACTTTATCCAGCACCGGCCCCAGCGTGTCCCAATCAAATCCCACGCTGGCGCAGCGCTTTTGGATTTTGTGCGCACGCATTAACGCCGGGAAATGGCGCGGAATATCGTCAAGCACCGAGTGTTGGGCTTTTTCTGCGCGTTCAGCGCGCTTGATAGCCTCCCAGTCGGGTTTGTTCTCCGGCACGGCATCGACAAAGATATGGGGATGACGGCGCACCAGTTTGTCACTGATGGCGTCACAGACACCGTCAAAATCAAAGCGTCCCTCTTCGTGGGCCATCTGGGCGTAAAACACGACCTGAAACAACAGATCGCCCAATTCCCCGCGCAAATCCTCGAAATCTTCGCGTTGAATCGCATCCAGCACCTCATACGTCTCCTCCAGGGTATAAGGCGCGATGGTGGCGTAGGTTTGCTTACGATCCCACGGGCAACCGGTTTCCGGGTCGCGCAGGGTTTGCATAATAGTGAGGAGACGGTTTATGGAGGACATGCAGGAAATTCCATTGGTTGGGTGAGATTTGAGTCGTTTGTCCCCCTCCCCAGCCCTCCCCCGTAAACGGGGGAGGGTGAAGGTTTATCTCCTCCCCCGTAAACGGGGGAGGAGATAAACCTTCCCGGCCATCTGCGTGACGGGAGGGGAAAGGACAGCGTGGTTTGCCGCTTAGTGCAGACGTTTGGCGTCGATGATATCAGGCACCTGGTTCAACCGCGCAATCACGCGGCCCAGCACCTGTTGATTGTAGATTTCGATATCCATATCAATGGTCGCCAACTGTTTTTTGGTGTCACTGCGACTGGAAACGCCGAGCACGTTGACCTTTTCATTCGCCAGAATCGTCGTGATATCACGCAGTAAACCGCTGCGATCATTGGCGGTCACACGCACCACCAGTGAATACCCGCTGGAGTAACTCTCTCCCCATACGGCATCCACAATACGTTCTGGCGCATGAGAAATCAGTTCAGAAAGCTGATCGCAATCCGCGCGGTGAATGGAGATCCCGCGGCCCTGCGTAATAAAACCGACAATATCATCGCCGGGAATAGGCTGGCAGCAACGTGCAATGTGGTGCATCAGATTGCCAACGCCCTCCACCACAACACGGCCACTCTCTTTTTTGCTGCGGCCTTGCGGCTGATGAGATTTTTGCGTCAGTTGGCGCAGAGCTTCCTGATCTTCCTCTTCCGCACTGGGTTTATTCAGTTTGGATTGCAGGAAATTCACCATCTGATTAAGGCGAATATCACCGCCGCCAATCGAGGCCAATAGCTCGTCCAGCGTGTTCACGTTATAACGCGGCAGCAGCAGCTTTTCGGCTTCTTTCAGATTGATATCCAGATGATTTAGCTCGTTATCCAGAATCTGCCGTCCCGCCACAATATTCTTGTCGCGGTCTTGTTTGCGGAACCAGGCGTGAATTTTTGAACGCCCACGGCTGGTGGTGACATAGCCTAAATTGGGATTCAACCAATCCCGGCTCGGGTTTGGCTGTTTCTGAGTGATGATCTCGACCTGATCGCCCATCTGTAACTGATAGGTAAACGGCACGATGCGCCCGCCGATCTTGGCACCGATGCAGCGGTGCCCAATATCGCTGTGAATGTTGTAGGCAAAATCCAGCGGTGTCGATCCCGCCGGGAGATCCACCACATCGCCTTTCGGCGTAAACACATACACGCGGTCGTCAAACACCTGGCTGCGCACTTCATCCAGCATTTCACCGGAATCCGCCATCTCTTCCTGCCACGCAATCAGCTTACGCAGCCAGGCGATGCGCCCTTCATGCCCACTGGCGCTGCGTCCCGGCGCAGCGGTCGTGCCCTCTTTGTATTTCCAGTGTGCTGCGACGCCAAGTTCAGCATCTTCATGCATATGACGCGTACGGATTTGTATTTCAACCGTCTGCCCTTTTGGCCCCAGCACCACCGTGTGGATCGACTGATAGCCATTCGGCTTGGGATTGGCGACGTAATCATCGAACTCGTTGGGCAAATGGCGATACAGCGTGTGTACAATCCCCAGCGCGGCATAGCAATCTTGCAGGCGCTCCGCGACGATGCGCACGGCACGCACATCGTACAGCTCGTCAAAGGAAAGGGATTTTTTCTGCATCTTGCGCCAGATGCTGTAGATATGTTTTGGTCGGCCATAGACTTCGGCCTTCACACCCTCTTTGACGATTTCGTCACGCAGTGACTGCACGAAGGTGTCAATGTACTGCTCACGGTCGATACGCCGTTCGTGCAACAGCTTGGCAATGCGTTTGTACTCGTCGGGATGCAGATAGCGGAAACAGAAGTCTTCCAGCTCCCATTTAAGCTGACCAATGCCCAGCCGGTTTGCCAGAGGCGCATAAATATTGGTGCACTCTTTCGCCGCCAGCACGCGCTCATCTTCCGGCGCATCTTTCACTTCGCGCAGGTGCGCAATGCGCTCGGCAAGTTTGATCACCACGCAGCGGAAATCTTCCACCATCGCCAGCAGCATGCGACGGACATTATCAACCTGCTCAGACGCCGCAGCATCATTATGCGTCGCTTTCAGTTGGCGAATGGCGTCCATATCACGCACGCCGTGCACCAGGAAAACAATGGCTTTGCCAAAATCCGCTTCCAGCGTTTCTTCAGAAACCAGTTCAGCATCCACCAGCGGGAACAGCATCGCAGCGCACAGCGTTTCGCTGTCCATGCTCAGCATGGAGAGGATTTCCACCATTTCCACACCGCGCCACAACAGTAGCGCAGCATCTTGATGATTTTTTGTGGCGGTGTCGCAATAGCGCCAGGTGGCGGCCAGTCGTTCACATGATTGTGGATTCGCAATCCCCAAGCTGGCGACCCATGAATCGACGGCGAATTCACCCGCCGTATTCAAATGTGCACTTCTTACCGCAACCATATCCTCTCCTGGTTTAGCATCCCTAAGACGCCTACTTTCGGCTAAATAACACCATCGACTCCAGATGGCTGGTATGTGGAAACATATCCAGCATCGCGACCCGTTCCAGTTGGTAGCCCGCCTGCAATAATGTCTGGCTATCGCGTGCCAGCGTTGCCGGATTGCAGGAGACGTAGACCACACGCTGTGGCATTAATCGAACAATCTGCTGCATGACACCGGGCGCGCCCGCGCGTGCGGGATCGAGCAGAACCTTGGTAAATCCCTCGGCCGCCCACGGCTGGCGAGTGACATCCTCTTCAAGGTTCTCATGAAAAACCTGAATGTTTGCAAGACAATTCTGAGAGGCATTATACCGGGCCATCGTCACTAATGCTTCAACACCTTCCACGCCTGTGACCTGTCGCGCGCGTTTTGCCATCGGCAGGGTAAAATTCCCCATGCCGCAAAACAGATCCAGAACGCGATCGTCAGGCTGCAAATCCAGCCAGACCAGCGCCTGCTCTACCATCTGCTCATTCACCCCGGCATTCACCTGAATGAAATCACGCGGGCTAAAATTCAGACTGACGCCCGCCACGCTGTAACAGGGTTGCTCACCGCTGATCTGCTCTACGCGTTCGCTATCGGGTGCCAGCCAGAGTGCCACCTGATGCTGATGCGAAAACTGTTCCAGTTTTTGCCGATCCGCAGCGCTTAGCGGGGCTAAATGACGTAACACCAGTAACGGGCCATTATCTGCCAGCACCAATTCAACGTGCCCCAGCCGTTTAACCGCCTGTAACTGCGTCAGGCAGTCACGCAATGGGGCAAGCAGGGCTTCCAGTTCAGGCCGCAGGACCGGACATTGCTGAATATCCACTAAGGTATTGCTGCCCTCTTCACGAAAGCCCATCTCCAGCGGCACCTGTTTTCCCGTGGCATTCAGGGAAAGACGTGCCCGACGGCGATAGCCCCATGGCGTATCAGCGATAATATTATTGACTGTGATCGTCTGCCCGGCTTCGCGCGATAACAGGCGCGTCAGGGCCACGGCTTTGCTATGCTGTTGCAGCGCTGGGGTCGCATGCTGTTGTTGGCAACCGCCGCAGCGGGAGAAATGTGGGCAGCGCGGTGTCACGCGCTCAGTGGAAGGCTGTAAAATGCGTTTTACTTTGCCACGGGAGAACTGGCGTTTATCCTCCGACAGCGTAACTTCGACTTGCTCGCCTGGCAGTGCACCATTAACGAACAGCGCTTTACCATTATGGTGCGCCACACCTTGCCCAAAAGGATCAAGGCTTTCAATGGTGACGGTGATGGCCTGCCGTGTCGTAACACGCCGTTTTGCCGAATAAAATTGCGCCATAGTTCAGTCGCGTTCCGGAAGTGGTTAAAATCGCGCATAGCCTACATGAGGGAGCGTGAATTCGACAGCCATAGTGCCGCCGTTAATGGAATATTATGACCAAATATAGCCTGCGGGCACGCATGATGATTTTGATTCTGGCACCCACCTTAATGATTGGGTTGTTGCTCAGTACTTTCTTCGTGGTGCACCGCTATAACGAATTACAGCGCCAAATTGTTGATGCCGGCGCCAACATCATTGAACCGCTGGCGGTTTCCAGCGAATACGGCATGACCTTTCACAGCCGCGAATCTGTTCGGCAGTTAGTGAGTTTACTGCACCGACGTCATTCGCAAATCGTCCGCGCGATCACGGTGTTTGACGATAAGAACCAACTGTTCGTCACGTCAAATATTCAACAGAATCAGGCACTCTTACGCACGCCAATTGGCAGTATGCCGCAGTCATTAACGCGCGAACGCCACGGCAACACATTGATCTTGCGCACGCCGATTGTCTCTGAAACCTATTTTCCAGATGAATCACCAGGTCAGGATGCCAAACCCAACGGCAATCCGCTGGGGTATGTCGCCATCGAACTCGATTTACAATCCATCCGCCTGCAGCAGTTTAAAGAGGTGTTTATCTCCACGCTGCTTCTGCTGCTGTGTTTGAGTCTGGCCATGCTGTTTGCCTATCGCCTGATGCGCGATGTCACGGCCCCGATCCGTAACATGGTCAGCACGGTTGACCGCATTCGCCGCGGGCAGTTAGACAGCCGCGTTGAAGGCCATATGCTGGGCGAGTTAGATATGCTGAAAAACGGCATTAACTCGATGGCGATGTCATTGACGGCCTATCACGAAGAGATGCAGCAAAATATCGATCAGGCCACTTATGACCTGCGCGAAACCCTTGAACAGATGGAAATTCAGAACGTCGAGCTGGACTTAGCCAAACGCCGGGCACAGGAAGCGGCGCGTATAAAATCTGAATTCCTCGCCAATATGTCGCATGAGCTACGAACACCGCTGAATGGCGTTATTGGCTTTACCCGGCAGACCTTGAAAACCTCGCTTTCTTCTACCCAGCGTGATTACCTGCACACCATCGAACGCTCGGCGAATAACCTGCTGAGTATCATCAATGACGTGCTGGACTTTTCAAAATTGGAAGCCGGTAAACTGGTACTGGAAAGCATCCCCTTTCCGTTGCGTGCAACCCTGGATGAAGTGGTGGTGCTGTTAGCGCAATCGGCGCATGAAAAAGGGCTGGAGCTGACGCTGAGTATTCAGTCGGAAGTGCCCGATAATGTGATTGGCGATCCGCTGCGATTACAGCAAATTCTCACCAATCTCCTCGGCAATGCGATTAAATTTACCGAACACGGCAACATTGATCTGCGCATTGAAAAACGCTCAATCAGCCAGAACAAAGTGGAAGTCGAGATTCAAATCCACGACAGCGGAATTGGGATTTCTGAAAAGCAGCAGTCGCAGTTATTCCAGGCCTTCCGCCAGGCAGACGCCAGCATCTCGCGACGTCACGGCGGCACCGGGTTAGGCCTGGTGATCACCCAGCGTCTGGTGAATGAGATGGGCGGTGAGATCTCCTTCCATAGTCGTCAAAATGAAGGCTCCACCTTCTGGTTCCATATCAGCCTGGAGCTGAACCCGAATGCCGCCAGCGATCCGCGCGCGTTGAACTGCCTTGAGGGCAAGAGTCTGGCCTACGTGGAGGCGAACCGCGTCGCAGCAATGGCCACGCTGGAACTCCTCAATGCCACGCCGATGAAAGTGGAGTGGAGCACCTCATTGGATGCTCTTGCCAATGCCCACTATGACATCATGTTAATGGGGCTTTCCGTGGGCGATGATATCGATGCACTGAGCGCTACGCTGCCAGAACGTCTGCGTCAACTCGCCACCACCACCTTGCTGGCCTTGCCCAGTCAGATGCAGTTGCATACTGAGTTTCTTAAATCACGCGGCATTGATGGCTGCGTGCTGAAACCCGTGACGCTCACGCGCTTGCTGCCCATTATCATTGATCAACACAGTCGCCGCGACTCGCCGACGCCGGGCCGCCAGCGTTTGCCGCTCACCGTCATGGCTGTTGATGATAATCCGGCCAACCTGAAACTGATTGGCGCCCTGTTAGATGAGTTAGTGGCCAATATCATTCTGTGTGACAGCGGTGAACAAGCCATTGTGCAGGCGGGCAAGCATGCGCTGGACATTATCCTGATGGATATTCAGATGCCTAAAATTGATGGTCTGCGTGCCAGCGAAGTGATTCGTGAAATGCCACAGCATGTCACCACGCCCATCGTCGCGGTCACCGCGCACGCACTGGATGGCGAGCGTCAGGCGCTCTTTAAAGCAGGCATGAACGATTACCTGGCTAAACCCATTGATGAAGACAAACTCACCAATTTATTGGCGCGCTATACGCCCGTGAGTGAACCTGTTGGCACGCCCCTGCCCGCCACCGACTGGTCTACCGCCATCCCTGCCTCTTTAGACTGGCAGCTGGCCCTGCGACAAGCGGCCAACAAACCCGACCTGGCGCGTGACCTGCTGCAAATGCTGGTCGATTTCCTGCCGGAAGTGCAAAGCAAGGTAGAAGAGTATCAGGAAACCAATAATGTTCAGGCGCTGCGCGAAATCATTCACAAGCTGCACGGCAGCGCCAGTTACAGCGGCGTGCCACACCTGAAACGGCTCTGTATGCAGTTAGAAAAGCAACTGCGGCAGGAAAACCATGTGCAGGCCGTCGAACCTGAACTGTTTGAGTTGCTGGACGAGATGGCCAACGTGGCCAGACAAGCCAATGAGTTTTTAGGCCAGTCGAGCTAGGCGGATGAAAAAGAAGGCCTTTGTTACGCAAGATTTGCTGAGCAAAATTTATCAGTATCGCGGGGAGACGCCGCACCGTTTGCCGCCTGAACGCCAGCTTGCAGAAGAGTATGGCGTGTCACGCTTTACCATCCGTGAGGCCTTAAAAAAGCTGCTCAGTATTGGTGTGATTCGCGTCGTGCAGGGCTCCGGTATTTATGTGAATCCGCAGGCGCGCAGCAATCCGCTGGTGTACAACTCGATTACGGAAAAACGCTTTGACCAGATGCGTTATCAGCAGGTCAGTCTGCACAAGCGATTGCCGGATAAAGATCAACAGCAGGTATTTGGCATTGACGCCGATACCTACATTTGGCACGTGGTGCGGCTGCGCTTTGTCGACGAACGTTGCACACAGATAGAAACCTCCTGTTTGCCGGTGTCGCTGTTTCCCACCCTCACTCAGCAAATTACCGAAAGCTCACTGCAACGTTATGTCAGCGCCTGCGGTTGGCCGATTTCTCACTCGCTCACCCACTATCAGGCCATCGCCGTGGATAAAGCCCAGGCCGCGTTACTGGGCTGCAAGCGGGGAGCACCGGCCATGCAAATTACCAACCGCGGTATTTTGGCCGGTGGTCAGGTTTTTATTCTCAGCGTCGTGGTGGATATCCACTACGACTGCACCTACGTCACGCCGTTTAATGCTGAGAACCTCGACTACCGCACGTCCACTCAGGGCGTATGAATCGCGCCATCGGGTAAGCGGGCCTGCGTCCATTCGTGCGGACGATAGACCACCGGGAAGCACGCCGCCGCCGTTTCATCCATCGTGACCCCGATGCCTGGCGTTTGCAGAGGATACAGGTAACCGGCTTGTGCCTGCGGGGCCTGTGGAAACACGGCCAGTGTGTTAGCCTCCGGTGGAATAAATTCCTGAATGGCCGCGTTATGCAAATGAATATTCAGATGCGTATTCACCGCAACGGCAATCGGCGTCATGTCCGGCGGCCCGTGCCACGCTAAGCGCACACCAAACGCCTGACACAGCACCGCCAGTTTCAGGGCTGGCGTAATACCGCCAATCTGCGAGACGTGACAGCGAATAAAATCGATACGTCGATGCACAATCAGATCGTGCCATTCCGCTGGATTGTTAAACAACTCGCCCATCGCCAGCGGCACGCTGGTTTGGTGACGCACCTGCTCCAGCCATCCGCTTTGCTGCGGGGCCAGCAAATCCTCAATAAAATAGGGCTGATAAGGTTCAAGCTCTTTGGCTAACTGAATCGCCTGCTGCGGAAACAGACGTTCATGCACGTCATGTAAGATGTGAAAACGTTGACCGTATTTTTCACGCAGTGCCTTGAACATAGCCACGGTGTTGGCCATGTACTCCTCTTGCGAGTAGTAGGCTCCGGGCGTTGGCGCGCGCGTGGTGTGCATATCCTGTGGTGTACCGCCGTAGAACCCCAGTTGACAGCGAATATGCCGCCAACCTTTGTCCAGCAACGCATCAATCTGCGGATAGAGTGCATCAAGTGACTCCGCCGACGTGTGGCTGTAGACCGCAATCGCATCGCGCGACTGACCACCAAACAGCTGATACAGCGGCATGCCTGCCAATTGGCCTTTGATATCCCACAGCGCCATATCGATACCGGCTATCGCATTGTTCATCACCGGGCCATTACGCCAGTAGGCATTCACGTTCATCATCTGCCACAGATCTTCAATCGCATTTGCATCACGCCCGATAAGCAGCGGTTGCAGATACTCATCCACCAGGGTTTTCACCGCCAAAGGACGCTGCTGAAAGGTGGCACAACCGTAACCCGTGATGCCTTTATCGGTGGTGACTTTCACCACCACCAGGTTGTGGCGGTCGGGGCGCGTAATGGTGCACTCAATACCGGTAATCTGCGTCGGGGTCATCTCCGCTCCTGAAAATTAAGCCTGTTCTGGTGACCATTATTTCCCGTCTTTTCGCCCGCTATCCAGTACTTTATTTTGGTTCAACCGCGCGACTAAAAACGCCAAAAAACCAGACCAATTTTCCTTTTTTCGCCCCAACATGGTTTTACTGTCGGCAAATGTGAGCCACATCAACTTTCATTGGTTTGTTTTTTAATGGGCCGTTTTTTACACTCGCCAACATCGATCCCGGCACCCTTCTCCCGTGGGCAGGAGCATAACCATGAGCAATGAAGCGACAATTAATCACCTGATTCAGTGGGTAGGCGGCAAAGAGAACATTAATAATGTCTGGCACTGCATGACGCGTTTGCGGTTTGATTTGGTGGATGACAGCAAACTCGACCAACAGCAGATTAATGCGTTACCCGGTGTACTGGGATCGCAAATGCAGAGCGACCAGTTTCAGGTGGTGGTTGGGCCGCAGGTCAATGGCTGGTATCAACAACTGAGCGAGCGTTTGACACTCACCCCGCAAACCCCTTCGCAGACTGGGCAACGCAAAGGGGTGATTTCGCTGTTTATGGACACCGTGTCTGGCGTGTTTGGCCCGATTGTGCCCGCTATCGCCGGTGCTGGCATGATCAAAGGCTTATTGGCTGGGATGATTGCTTTGCAGGTATTGCCTGCCAAAAGCGACACGGTGATGATCATCGATTTAATCGCCAGCGGCGTGTTCTGGTTTCTGCCCTTTTTCCTCGCGGTATCGGCGGCAAAAATTTTCAAAACCAACGAATATCTGGCCGCCGCCGTGGTGGCCTGTCTGATGTACCCAACCCTGATCGATGCGGCTAAACTGCTCGCCAGCGGCGCACCGGAGGCCGTTTCTACTTTCTGGTTTGCTGGCGTCTTGCCGGTATCCGTCTTTAATTACGCCTCCAGCGTGATCCCGGTGATTTTCTCCGTGCTGGCGCTGCGCTATATCCATCAGGCGGTAGACCGTGTCATGCCGCAAGTGCTCAAAACGGTGTTTACCCCTACGCTGACGCTGTTTATCACGGCGCTGGTGGCTTTGGTCGTGATTGGCCCGGCTGGGATCTGGCTGGGTAAAGGATTGGCCTGGTGTATCCAGGGACTGTTTGACACCTCCGCCAGTTTAGCGGGGCTGATTGTGGGCGCGATCCGCCCGGTAGCCATTTTAACCGGTATGCACCACGCCATGACGCCCATCGCTTTGCAGAATTTCAGTGAGCACGGTTATGACATGCTGATGCCAATGATGTGCATGGCCAACATGTCGATCGCTGGCGCGACGTTTGCCATCTGGTTTCGCCAACGCCAGCAGGCGCAACGGACGGTGACGCTGTCTGCGGCAGTCTCTGCGTTACTGGGGATCACCGAACCGGCACTGTTTGGCGTGTTAACGCGTTATAAGAAAGCGTTTATTGCCGCCACCGTTGCCAGTAGCCTGGCCTCCGCGTTTATCGCCTTTTTTGGCGTGCGCCTGTTTGGCTATATTCTTTCGAGCATTTTCAGTCTGCCCGCCTATATTGGCCCGTGGTTCCCGTACGCGATAAGCGGCGTCGCCATTGCGCTCACGTTGTCCTTTACCTTGACGTTACTGCTGGTGGAACGCGAAGCCTGAATCAAGACCCGCCTCTTAGTCACAGAGGCGGGAAGGTTCAGTGTCGCGTCGTGAGTTGTTGCCCGATAGCCAGTGCGGCTGCCACATTGCGGGAACACAGGCGCACATTTTCTTCCGCCTCACTGAGCGCCTCGTCCAGGGTGCAGATGCTGTAAAGCACACTAAATACCGCATCCAGTCCGTGCTGGTGCACAATGCCCACGTCGGCTGTCAGGCTGCCAGCAATCCCGATCACGGGTACGCCGTGCTGTTTGGCTACCTGAGCCACACCGATGGGCACCTTGCCATGAATGCTCTGGCTGTCGATACGCCCTTCACCGGTGATCACCAGGTCAGCATCAGCCACCAATGCCGCTAACCCCAGCGCTTCGGTGACAATCTCTATGCCGCGCCGCAACTCTGCGCCACAAAACGCATGCAGTGCTGCGCCCATGCCACCTGCGGCACCACCGCCAGCAATGCGCAGGACATCCTGGTCAAGATCGCGATGGATGATCTCAGCATAGTGCGTGAGTGCCGCATCCAGTCGTGCAACGCGTTCGGGTGTCGCTCCCTTTTGAGGGCCAAAGATGGCCGATGCCCCCTCTTTACCGGTGAGGGGATTGGTCACATCACACGCCACTTCAATCCGGCATTGCTGCACACGCTGATCAAATGCACTGAGGTCGATGCGGCTTAATTGCTCTAACGCCGCGCCGCCCTGCGCAATTTGCTGTCCTTGTGCGTCCAGCAATTTGGCACCCAGCGCCTGCACCATCCCGGCACCGCCATCGTTGGTGGCACTGCCGCCAATGCCAATGATGATATGCCTGACCCCTTTATCCAGTGCGCTGCGGATTAACTCGCCGGTGCCCCAGGAGGTGGTGACCAGCGGATCGCGACGATCAGAGGGCACGCGCTCTAAGCCACTGGCCGCCGCCATTTCAATAAACGCACTTTGCGCGTCACCCGACAGGCCATAAAATGCCTCCACCGGCTCACCTAACGGGCCCGTAACCGTCAGCGTGATGCGCGTTCCCTGGGTGGCCGCCACCATGGCTTCCACCGTCCCTTCACCGCCATCTGCCACCGGCAGCAAGTGATAATCGGCATCGGGAAAGATGTCACGGAAGCCCGTTTCAATCGCACAGGCTACCTGCTGGGCGGATAAACTCTCTTTATATGAATCGGGTGCGATCACTATTTTCATACCGTTTCCACGCGATCTGCGCTGGCCTGGCCAGCGTTAACTGTCGATCGCCGACGCGCGCCCGCGTCGGCCACGATTACTGGCGTCGAACCTCAATATTCACCAGTCTTTCGTAATAGCGTGCCAATGCACTGTGATCTGAAGTGCCGTGCCCTTCTGCTTTCAGCGACTGCATCATCTCCATGACCGCTGCGGTAAGCGGCAACTGTGCGCCGACACCGTGCGAAGTATCGAGCGCATTGGCAAGATCTTTGATGTGCAAATCAATACGAAAGCCCGGCTTAAAGTTGCCGTCCAGCACCATCGGCGCTTTGGCCTCCAATACCGTACTGCCCGCCAGGCCACCGCGGATGGCCTGGAAAACCAGTTCCGGGTTAACGCCCGCTTTGGTCGCCAGCGTCAGGGCTTCTGACATCGCGGCAATATTCAGCGCAACGATCACCTGATTGGCCAATTTCGTGACGTTACCCGCACCAATGTCCCCGGTATGCACTACCGATGCCGCCATGGCTTTCATGATGTCATAGCACTTGTCAAAAATGGCTTTCTCACCGCCCACCATAACGGAGAGCGTTCCTTCTATGGCTTTGGGTTCGCCACCGCTGACCGGCGCATCCAGCAGCGCGATGCCTTTTTTCGCCAGTTCATCGTGGATCTCACGACTGGCCAGTGGCGCGATGGAGCTCATATCGATAACGATAGTGCCTGGTTTCGCCCCGTCAACAATCCCATTTTTGCCCAGTGCCGCTTCTCTCACCTGGGGTGAGTTAGGCAGCATGGTGATAATCACATCGCTCTGTTCGGCAACGCTTTTGGGTGAATCCGCGACGGTGGCACCCAGTTCCACCAGCTCCGCCTCATTTTCTGGATGGTGATCGCGAACCACTAAGCTGAATCCGGCTTTTGCCAGGTTTTTGCTCATGGGTTTGCCCATGATCCCTAAACCAATAAATCCAATTTTCATCTGTTGACTCCCCATTAATTAGCGTTTGAATTTGTCGCTTAATGCCTGTGTCGCACCACGAAATGCGCCCAGATCGCTGCCCACGGCAACAAAGGTTGCCCCCATTTCCAGATAACGTCGCGCATCAGCCTCTACCGGGGCCAGGATACCGCAGGGTTTTCCCGCGGCTTTTGCGCGGGCGAAGATATGATCAATAACCTTCACCACTTCGGGGTGAGCAGGCTGGCCGAGATACCCCAATGCCGCCGACAAATCTCCCGGCCCCACAAACAGACAATCGACACCGTCTACGGCGGCAATGGCATCAATGTTGTCAACGCTGAGTTGGGTTTCGATTTGCACCATCACGCCAATATTGTCGTTAATGGTGGCGTTGTAGTCCGGCAGCGTGCCGTAAAAATTGCTGCGGTGTCCGACAGACACGCCACGGATCCCCTCCGGTGGGTAGCGCGTTGACGCCACGGCGCGTGCGGCCTCTTCAGCGGTTTCCACAAACGGGATCAACAGGTTGTAAAAACCGATATCCAGCAGACGTTTGATGATCACCGGCTCGTTGGCAGGTGGACGCACAATCGGCGTGCTATTGCTGCCTTTCAACGCCATTAACTGTGGAACAAAGGTCGAGATATCATTGGGCGCGTGTTCACCGTCCAGCAGCAGCCAGTCAAAGCCTGCCAGACCCAGCACTTCCGTGCTGATGGGATTGGCCATTGAACACCAGCACCCAATCAGGGTGTCACCCGCCAGTAAACGCTGGCGAAAACGGTTTGGATAGCTTGCGTGATTCATGGTTATTCCTTACTTAACGCACCAGACACGGGCGTTTGTTATCGAAAGTCCAGTTCGGGACCAGGTACTGCATGGCTGACGCATCGTCACGCGCACCCAATCCATACTTTTGATACAGCGCGTTGGCTTTCATCACCTGATCCATATCCAACTCAACGCCCAGCCCCGGCGTTTGCGGCACCGCCACTTTTCCGCCGACGATCTGCAACGGCGCTTTCGTCAGACGCTGATTACCTTCTTGCCAGATCCAATGGGTATCGATGGCCGTGATCTCACCCGGTGCCGCCGCAGCCACGTGGGTAAACATCGCGAGAGAAATATCGAAGTGGTTATTGGAGTGTGAACCCCAGGTGAGACCAAATTCATGGCACATCTGTGCCACACGCACAGAGCCTTGCATCGTCCAGAAATGGGGGTCGGCCAGGGGAATATCCACCGACTGTAACGATAAGGTGTGCCCCATCTGTCGCCAGTCGGTCGCAATCATATTGGTGGCGGTCGGCAGTCCGGTCGCACGTCGAAACTCCGCCATCACTTCACGTCCAGAGTAACCCTGTTCAGCACCACAGGGATCTTCAGCATAGGCCAGCACGCCTTTTAGCTGCTTACCCAGGCCAATCGCCTCATTGAGTGACCAGGCACCATTGGGATCCAGCGTGATACGCGCCTGCGGGAAGCGCTTCGCTAACGCCGTCACCGCTTCAGCCTCTTCACTGCCGGCCAGCACACCGCCTTTCAGTTTAAAATCGTTAAAGCCGTATTTCTCGTAAGCCGCCTCAGCCAGACGCACCACCGTGTCTGGCGTTAACGCCTCTTCATGACGCAGGCGATACCAGTCACAGCGCTCATCGGTCTGGCTTTGATAACCCAACGGGGTTTTGTTGCGATTGCCGACATAGAACAGATATCCCAGCATCTCGACTTCCGTGCGCTGCTGCCCTTCGCCCAACAGGGAGGCCACGTTCACTTCCAGATGCTGACCCAGTAAATCCAGTAAGGCCGCTTCAATGCCGGTCACCACGTGAATGGTGGTACGCAGATCAAACGTTTGCGTGCCGCGTCCGCTCGCATCACGATCGGCAAAGGTGGTGCGCACGTTGCTGAGCAAATTTTTGTAGCTGCCAATCGGCTGGCCTTTGAGCAGGGCGCTGGCTTCTTCCAGCGTTTGACGAATACGTTCACCGCCGGGGATCTCACCCACGCCGGTATGTCCGGCATTGTCTTTAATGATAACGATGTTACGGGTGAAAAACGGCGCATGCGCACCACTCAGGTTAAGCAGCATGCTGTCGTATCCCGCCACGGGTATCACCTGCATGGATTGAATCAGAGGAGTTGTCATTGCATCTGTTCCTTATTGAGTGAACGGCGCGCGACCAAAAGCCGGGCGTTTACGATCGAATGTCCAGCCGGGCACCAGATACTGCATGGCGGTCGCATCGTTACGCGCGCCGCCGGGCAGTTGGCGATACAAGGCGTGGGCTTTTTCCACTTGTGCCCAGTCCAGCTCAATGCCCAACCCTGGCTTATCTTGCAGAGCAATTTTGCCGTTACGGATTTGCAGCGGATCCTGGGTCAGGCGTGCATCGCCTTCCTGCCAGATCCAATGCGTGTCTAACGCCGTTGGATTGCCCGGTGCCGCCGCACCGACGTGCGCAAACATGGCGAGTGAAATATCAAAATGGTTATTGGAGTGACAGCCCCAGGTGAGTCCCCATTCATCGCACAACTGGGCGACACGCACTGCACCAGAGAGCGTCCAAAAATGCGGATCGGCGAGCGGAATATCGACGGCGTTGAGCTGCACTGCGTGGTTCATCTCACGCCAGTTAGTGGCAATCATATTGGTGGCTACCGGCAATCCGGTGGCGCGGCGAAACTCCGCCATCACTTCGCGCCCGGAGTAGCCCTGCTCGGCACCGCAAGGATCTTCTGCATAAGTCAGGATGCCCTGCAGGCCTGTGCACAACGCGATGGCCTCTTGCAGATGCCAGGCACCATTGGGATCAACGGTGATTCGCGCATCGGGAAAACGCTGTTTTAGCGCCAGTACGGAGGCAATTTCTTGCTCACCCGGCAATACACCGCCTTTCAGTTTGAAATCTTTAAAGCCGTATTTTTCCTGCGCGGCCTGCGCAAGTTCGACCACCGCCTGCGGCGACAGCGCTTGCTGGTGGCGCAGGTGATACCAATCATCACGACGCGCACCGCCATCCAGATACGGCAAATCCGTTTTTTGACGATCGCCAACGTAGAACAGATAACCCAGCACCGTGACTTCATCGCGCTGTTGGCCCGGCCCTAATAATTCAGCTACCGGTACCTGAAGCCATTGGCCGAGTAAATCAAGCAGCGCGGCTTCCAGTGCCGCCACGGCATTCACCCGCAACTCAAAGGTCCAGGCACCTTTGCCAAAGGTATCGAAATCGGCCGCCTGATTGCCTTTATGGACTTGCTGTACCAGGCGATTCATACGGGCTAGCGGATGACCGACCACCTGACCAATCGCCGATTCCAGTGTTTTCTGAATGGTCTCGCCGCCGGGGGCTTCACCGACGCCGGTGTGTCCGGCACTGTCGGTTAACACCACCAGATTCCGCGTGAAGAAGGGACTGTGCGCGCCGCCAATATTCAGCAACATGCTGTCGTAGCCCGCCACCGGGATCACTTTCATGTCGGTGATGATCGGAGAAGATTGCGTGCTCATCATGCCTCCTTCCGCAGTTCAATACGTTCGATGTTGCCTACCAACACCAGATAACTCATCACCGCGATAAAGGCGTGGATGCCGACGTAAATCAGTGCGCCCTCATAGGAGCCGGTGGAGGCCACGATATAGCCAATCGCAATCGGCGTGATGATGCCTGAGGCGTTACCAAACATGTTGAACAGGCCGCCGCTGAGTCCGCTGATCTCTTTTGGTGCCGTATCCGCCATCACCGCCCAGCCCAGTGCGCCAATGCCTTTGCCAAAGAACGCGGTCGCCATAAAGAACACCACCAGCCAGTCGGTCTCAACGTAGTTACACACCACCATCGAAATCGACAGCAACATTCCAAGCACAATTGGTGTTTTACGTGCGATGTTCAGCGACCCGGTTTTACGCATCAACCAGTCAGAGATCACTCCGCCCATTACGCCGCCGACAAAACCGCAAATGGCAGGAATTGAGGCGATAAAACCGGCTTTTAAAATCGACATGCCGCGCGCCTGCACCAGATACACCGGAAACCAGGTGATAAAGAAGTAGGTCAAGGCATTGATGCAGTACTGCCCAAGATAGATGCCGATCATCATGCGTGATGAAACCAGCTGTTTGATTTGCGAGCGTTTCTCTCTCCAGGAAACTTTTTTCTCTTCTTTTTTCTGATCCATGTTGATCAGCGCACCGCCCTGCTCCATGTACTCCAGCTCTGCCTTATTAACACCGGGATGCTCAGAGGGATCGCGTATCACTTTCAGCCAGATAAAACTCAGGATGATGCCCAGCCCGCCCATAAACCAGAACACGTGTGCCCAGCCAACTTGCGCCGTCAACCAGCCCATAATCGGCGCGAAGATAACCGTGGCGAAATACTGTGCCGAGTTAAAGATTGCCACCGCCGTGCCGCGCTCCTGAGCAGGAAACCAGGCGGCGACAATCCGACTGTTAGCCGGAAACGAAGGTGCCTCTGCCAGCCCGACCAGAAAACGCAAGGTAAACAGGGAAATGATGATGCCAAAGCCACTGAAAATATCGACAAAGCCCTGCAGCAGGGTAAACAGCGACCAGGTAAAAATGCTCCAGAAATAGACCCGACGCGATCCAAAACGATCCAGCAGCCAGCCACCGGGGATCTGCCCAATCACATAGGCCCATGAGAAGGCCGAAAAGATATAGCCCATGCCCACGGGATCAAGACCGATATCTTTTGCCATTGATGAACCGGCAATCGACAGCGTCGCACGATCGCCGTAGTTGAACGAGGTGACGATAAACAGCATCACCACAATCCAGTAACGCGCGTTGGTGCGTTTTTCAACGGCGCTGTTTACCAGGCTTTCAGTATTCATGATGCACTCCTGAAATGTAGCCAACAGGCTACTTTCACTCTGACTGCATACCGGGTACCGCGTCCCACCTTGCCTGGTAGGGTGCAGCCTAAATATCAGAATGATGTTGGGTTAAACAAAGGTTGTGTCCTGCATTGGCAAAGTCGGACCACAAATAACCAAACTTTCAAACAGGGAAAAGTATAGGGAGCGAACCTCCGGCACCGCACCAGGCAATCACACGAGATTTTCAGAGATGCACTGTTAATTCTCGGGCATTTGTCCAGGCCACTGCGCAGTGGCTCACGAAACGCCTCCATTCTGCGAGCCAGATCGCAACCCCTTATTGCAGCGGGAAATGTTTGTGAAGCGCTTCACTGAACACTGGTCGAACGCCAGAAATTAAGGTGTTTTATGGCACGTTAAGACGGGCATTTGCCCGATGCCCTATTGCTGTACGCCTTTTATACTTTTGTTAGCAAAGTCGTACCGACACCAGAATCCGCCAGGGCAATTTCCCTGCTCACTGATAAACGGATCACACAATGAACATCACGCTTACTGAAGCTCGCTGCATTAAAGTGCACGCAACTGACAATGTCGCCATCGTCGTCAATGACCAGGGGTTACCCGCAGGCAGCACCTTTCCTGATGGGTTGACGCTGACAGAGCACGTGCCGCAGGGCCATAAAGTCGCCCTGAGTTCGATCGCCAAAGGCGCAGCTATCCTGCGTTACGGCGAGGTGATTGGTTATGCAGCCCGCGACATCGCGCAAGGCAGTTGGATTGAAGAGTCGCTGGTCGTGCTACCCGAAGCGCCAGCACTGGAAACCCTGCCGCTGGCGACCCGTGTCCCTCCCGCCCTTCCGCCGCTGACGGGCTATACCTTTAAAGGCTATCGCAATGCCGATGGCAGCGTGGGGACGCGCAATTTACTGGGCATCACCACCAGTGTGCACTGCGTTGCAGGCGTGGTGGATTACGTGGTGCAGATGATTGAGAAACAGTTGTTGCCGCGCTTTCCCAACGTCGATGGCGTGGTGGCCTTGAATCATTTATACGGGTGTGGCGTGGCGATTAACGCCCCCGCCGCCGTGGTGCCGATTCGCACCATCCACAATCTGGCGCTCAACCCCAACTTCGGTGGCGAGATTATGGTGGTCAGCCTGGGTTGCGAAAAACTGCAACCGGAGCGCTTGCTGGCCGCCAGTGACGATGTGCAAGCCATCGATATCGGCGACAACGACATTGTGCGTTTGCAAGATGAGCAGCACACCGGATTCGGTGCCATGGTCGCGGCAATCATGCAGGTGGCCGAACGCCACCTGGAGCGTCTCAATCAACGCCAGCGGGAGACCTGTCCCGCTGCCGATCTGGTTATTGGTATGCAATGCGGCGGCAGCGACGCGTTTTCTGGCGTTACTGCCAACCCGGCGGTGGGCTTTACTTCTGATTTACTGGTGCGCTGCGGGGCCACCGTGATGTTCTCTGAAGTCACTGAGGTGCGGGATGCCATCCACTTGCTCACGCCGCGTGCCGCCGATGAACACGTCGGCAAACGTCTGCTGGAAGAGATGCAGTGGTATGACGATTATCTGAGCCAGGGACAAACCGATCGCAGCGCCAATCCTTCGCCAGGCAATAAAAAAGGCGGGCTGGCAAACGTGGTAGAAAAAGCGTTGGGGTCTATTGCGAAATCAGGCAGCAGCGCCATTGTGGAAGTGCTCTCCGCCGGGCAACGTCCCACCAAACGCGGGCTGATTTTCGCCGCCACACCGGCCAGTGATTTTGTCTGCGGCACGCAGCAGATGGCATCGGGGATCACGTTACAAGTGTTCACCACCGGACGCGGCACACCTTACGGACTGGCTGCTATTCCGGTGATCAAAATGGCCACCCGCTCGGCTCTTGCGCAGCGCTGGCATGATTTGATGGACATCAATGCAGGCACTATCGCGACGGGTGAAGAGAGTATTGAGCAGGTCGGTTGGCGACTGTTTGAGTGTATTCTGGCGATTGCCAGCGGCGACCAGCAAACCTGGTCTGACCGCTGGGGGATCCACAATGCGTTGGCGGTGTTTAATCCTGCGCCTGTCACCTGATCGCGCTTTACGGCAACGACAGTGATGCGCCACCGGGATGCTGTTTTACCACCGCCCAGGGCAACAGTGACCAATCTGGCCCTTCGCACGCGCGCATCACCCGGGCAAAAGAGGGGCCCAACCAGATACCCTGCTCAGTCATGTACCACGTTGGGTATTTCCACACGCTGACATCGCGGTAATCACACTCGTCTTCTTCCTGCGGGGCGGCCATTTCTGTCGGATGCGCCGCCGTCATGGCTTGTAACAGCCAGGGCGCAAAGAAGGTGTCGCGATATTCGGTGAACGTATCAAAACTGACGCCCGAATCAATGCGTTCGCCACTGCCATCCAGCTCCACAAAATGGAACGCTTTGCCCTGTCCAACCCATAACACATCTTCCAGCCCCAGCGTACGGGCGGTTTGTATATTCAGATTGATGGGCGAACTGCCAAAATCAGGGTGCGCACCGCCACAGTCGTAGCTGGTAAAAATTTCCGCACTCAGCAAATTTGGCGTAAGCAGTTTGGGCACCACTTGCTGCTCAAATTCCCCACCTTCAAAACGATCGCTGACCATACATTGGTGATAGCTGATGATTTCGTTATACAAGCGGGTGCGCAGCAACTGATTAACGCGGGCCATTTGCTCGCTGTCATAACCCGAGGTGAGCTGAAACATCCGCAATCCCGAAATCGGATCGCTCAACCATTGCAACTGATAACCCATGAAGGTTTGGCTTTCTTCTTGCTTCAGCGTCACATCGTGCATGCGCAAGTAATCGTAGGGATGCAGATTTCTTAAACGCGCCCACCAGGCATTGTCAGTGGCGGCCTCAGGCACTTCGATGTTGCGCAGCACGACAGGGGCGCTTTTGCCTTTGTTATTGCGCCAGTTGCCCTGCCACCCCTCAGGCGTCTCTTTCAGGGTCAGCACCGGGCGGGATGGGCTCTCTTCCGGCCCCTCGCGCAAGACCAGACTGTCGCCCTTCAATGTGCCTTCCAGTGCAATATCCTGTCGATATTGCTGATAGAAGTAACGCCCATACACGGCATCACCTTCATCCTGTGCCAGTGAAACCACCACCGTTTGGTTGCCGATGGTGCCGGTTAAAATTTGTGCATCATCGCCGTCATCGTTCTCACCGTCTGCTGCGATCACCAGCATCGGCAGGCTGAGCAGCACCGCCAGTAAACCTAATCGGACTTGCGCCAACATATTCGATCCTTGCTCTCTAAACGCCACCCGTGGGCAGCGACAATTACAGCTGTGCCGCCCAGCTTTCAACCCAAGGGGAAGTCACTTCTTCAGGCTCGGGATATTCCCCCGCGTCCACCAGCAATACGTCACCCACGCGTTGAGCGGCTTGTTCTTGCAGCAGCGCATCAAATTTTTTGCCCGCACCGCAGAAGTCGTCATAACTGCTGTCTCCTAACGCAATCACCCCATAACGCAGCGAGGGCTGATACTGATCCTGTAATGCTGCGAACAGCTCTCTGATGCTATCGGGAAGGTCGCCCTGCCCGGTGGTTGAGGTCACAATCAGAGCGACCTGATCCTGATACGCCGTCCAGTTTTCAAACGTCGGATCCTCAAAAACGCCAACTTCATGCCCTGCGCTTTGCAGTATCTCCTGCGCTTCTTCTGCCACCAGCAATGCATTGCCGTAAACCGTGCCCACAAAAATGCCAATCTTTGCCATTAGTCTTCTCCTGCTAAGGTGTTGTCCGCTTCCTCGCTGAGCACCGGCGATGTCACTCTGGGCAAGGTGGGTAATTGTTGCTGCCAGCCAAAATGGGCGAACAGGGTTTGCCAAACAGTATCTAATCCCGCGCGGAGGGTCAGTGCCTCTCCGGTCACCGGATGCGTGAAGGAAAGCTCACTGGCATGCAACATCAGCCGCTGACAGCCAAAATGGTTGGCCGCCCCGCGATTCTGGCGTAAATCACCGTGCCGCGAGTCGCCAATAATGGGATGCCGCAGATGCGACATATGACGGCGCAGCTGATGCTTACGCCCGGTTTCAGGTTTTAACTCGACCAGCGTGTAGCGTGCAGTGTCATATTTTCCGACGGCAACCGGCATTTCAACCTGCGCCAGCGACTGCCAATGCGTCACCGCGGATTGCGGCTCGCGCGGTGCCGTTGCCTGGCTGTCGGCAATTTTATCCAGCTCTTCTAACAGCGGATAGTCCAGCCGCTCCCCACCACTCAACCAACCGCGTACCAGTGCATGGTAGGTTTTTTGTAGCTGATGCTGCTCAAACTGTTGTGACAGCAAACGCGCCACATCGCTGTTAAGCGCCAGCAGCAGCACGCCCGACGTGGGCCGGTCGAGACGATGCACGGTAAACACATGTTGATTCAGTTGATCACGCAGGGTTTGCATCACCACGACTTTTTCATGGCGATCTAACCAACTGCGGTGCACCAGCCAGCCGGCAGGTTTATTGATGGCCACTAACCACGCATCCTGATACAGGATTTCAAGCATGAGTGCGACCTGCGAAATAATCGTCCAGCGCTGTCAGGCGCAATAGAATCAGCAATCGCCCCTCAAACTGAGCATCCAGCGCGATTTCATAATAGGGCGTCAACGCAAAGTTTTGCGGCAAAGGCGCGCCGCTCTCAAGCAATGCACGCATACGCGGCAGTAAAATCCATTGCAGCCACTCCGTCGGTGCCAGCGTATCCAGACAAAAAGGCTCTGTGCTGTTCAGTGCTTCTGGATGGGGAGGCATGGATTGCCAGTTATTGGTGGTGCGTAGTGCCTCTTCGAGGGCCAGCAAATGCTGATGCAGGGTGTCGCGGCTCATGAACATACTCGTGCTTAAAGAAACGGCGGCAAGAATACCATTCCTGCGCGTGGAGAAAAACAGTACAAAAAGGGGGCACTGTTTTCACAGTGCCCCCGGTTCGTTTGTCGCAGTCCTGCAACTCATGTGCTCCCTGCTCATCCTTGAAAACTTTTCCTGTCAGTCTTCCTGACCTCGCCTTCGTGGCAACTCCCTTGGTCTTCCTAACCCACCGAACATCCTGCTCGGTTCTCATTCTCCGTCCTGGAGGTGTCCCTTATCCCGTCCTGGGAATTCCTGATTCATCCTGAATCGTCCCTTGCTCCATCCTGGAAGCCCACTTCATCCTGAAGAGACCGCATCCCGATGGTTATCCTTAACACTGGACATCCTGTCCTGTGAGAGACATTTTGCCGTTTTGAGATAACGAAACAAGGTACCTTATGACCTGGCGCAAAGTATTTACATTAACTTTAGTAGCTAGCGGAACTAAGTTGATGATTTATTGTATGATTACAAATTCTAAACAGTGAAAGCGACTTTAAGTCAACGCGATCTCTCACAATCCACGTGAGAGATCTCTCACACGAGCAATGGCAGATTACGCTTTGCACTATGTAAGAGGCTGTAATTTTTCAAGAAAACTCTTAAGCGAGTCAGCCAACAGGTCGCGCTTTTTCATCCCAAGTTGCTCAAGATAGACTTCCCCTGTCAGGTTGCAGATCGACACAATATCCAATTCAGAGGCCGTTGTTGCCAGAAAAAGTGAAGGGCTATGTTTCAATCGCCGCTTCATCAGCAGGTGACCAATCAAATTCTCCTGGATGCGCGTAAAATCCTCCTCACTCCAGACTTGCAGCAACTCAATGCGCTGTCCGTTGATCTCAGCCTGCATATCGCCTGCAAACTGCGTGGTGTAAAAATCGACCACCTCTTCACGCACGCGCAGATCCAGTGCACGCTCAATGCCATCCAGATTTTTTGCCAACGTAAAAGGCTGAGGCTGCCAGCGGACTTCTGTTTCCAGCGTCTCGACCACACAGGGAGAAGGCACACCCAACACGGCTTCACTGGCTGGCAAATGCCCCAGCGCCTGCTGCCAGTGCTGCACATATTTCTCAGTAAACGTCTTTAAAGCGGTAGTGACATCATGTGCCATTCTTTTTTTCTCTCCTGCGTTACACTAGGCGACTGTTTCCCAGATTTTGATCGCTCTAAGGTAATGTTATGTCATCGTATGATAACCATCAGGCACTGTCTGGCCTGACGCTCGGCAAGCCGACAGAATACCACGATAGCTACGATGCTTCGCTATTGCAGGCTGTGCCACGCGCGCTTAACCGCGAGCCACTGGGTTTATTCCCTGACAACTTGCCCTTTCAGGGTGCTGACATCTGGACGCTTTACGAACTCTCCTGGTTAAACGCCAAAGGCGTGCCGCAAGTCGCCGTCGGTGAAGTGACGCTGGATGCCTTCAGTATAAATCTGGTGGAGTCCAAAAGTTTTAAACTCTACCTGAACAGTTTCAACCAAACGCGCTTTGCCGACTGGGGCGAAGTGCGCACAACCCTTGAGCGCGATCTCAGTGCCTGTGCACAAGGCAACGTCTCTGTGGCGTTGTATCGATTACAGGAAATCGAAGGCCAGCCGATAGGCCGCATGCAGGGTGAGTGCATTGATGAGCAGGACATTGCCATTGATAACTATCAGTTCGATGCCCAACTGCTGGCCAATGCGGCGGGGAGTGAGGTGGTAGAAGAAACGCTAGTCAGCCATATTTTGAAATCCAACTGCCTGATTACCCATCAGCCAGACTGGGGCTCTGTGCAGATCAGCTATCGTGGCCCACGCCTTTGTCGTGAGGCATTGCTGCGCTATCTGGTGTCGTTCCGCCACCATAATGAGTTTCACGAACAGTGTGTGGAACGCATCTTTAACGATATTCAGCGTTTCTGTCAGCCCGAAAGCCTGAGTGTCTACGCACGCTACACGCGTCGCGGGGGCCTGGATATTAATCCCTGGCGCAGCAACACAACATTTCGTCCCGCTCATTCACGGTTAGTTCGTCAGTAAATCCGTGATATCGCACGCAAAATTGCGTGCAGGTAAGTGTTGTGGTCCCCTGCATCTCAGCGCTACTCTGAGATGGGATGCAATGAAAGGATGCGTCCGGGCATGTTTGCCCAATCCAGCAGGGTTGGGCCTTAAGTCACCCTGGCGGGTGTAAAGGAGTTCACTTGATTACTCATGTTAGCCCTCTGGGCTCGATGGATTTATTGTCGCAGTTGGAAGTCGATATGCTCAAGCGCACAGCCAGCAGCGATCTCTATCAACTGTTCCGCAACTGTTCACTCGCCGTGCTGAACTCCGGCAGCCAGACCGACAGCAGCCATGAGCTGCTCTCACGCTTTGAAAATTTCGATATCAATATTTTACGCCGCGAGCGAGGCGTAAAACTGGAACTGATCAATCCCCCAGAAGAGGCCTTCGTGGATGGGCGCATTATCCGCTCTCTGCAAGCCAACCTGTTTGCAGTGCTGCGCGACATCTTATTTGTTAACGGCCAGCTCGCCAGTGCAGGACGCCTGCAAAACCTCGACAAGGAAGATTCCAGCCATATTACCAATCTGGTGTTCTCCATCCTGCGTAATGCACGTGCCTTGCACATTGGCGAAGATCCCAATCTGGTCGTGTGTTGGGGCGGTCACTCTATTAATGCCGTGGAGTATCAGTATTGCCGCAGTGTCGGATCGCAATTAGGTTTGCGTGAGCTGAATATTTGTACCGGCTGCGGACCAGGAGTCATGGAAGCCCCGATGAAAGGCGCAGCGGTCGGCCATGCACAGCAACGCTACCGTGACAGCCGCTTTATCGGTTTGACTGAGCCATCGATTATCGCCGCTGAGCCACCGAATCCCCTGGTCAATGAGCTGATCATCATGCCGGATATCGAAAAGCGTCTGGAAGGGTTTGTGCGTATCGCACACGGCATCATTATTTTCCCAGGCGGCGTGGGTACCGCAGAAGAGCTGCTGTATCTGCTGGGCATTTTGATGAACCCGAAAAACAAAGATGAGGTTCTGCCACTGATCCTCACCGGGCCAAAAGAGAGCGCAGACTATTTCCACGTGCTGGATGCCTTTATTGTCAGCACCCTCGGGGAAGCTGCACGTCGTCACTATAAAATCATTATTGATGATGCCGCCGCCGTTGCACGGCAGATGAAAAATGCCATGCCGCGCGTCAAAGAGCACCGCCGCGAGACCGGTGATGCTTACAGCTTTAACTGGTCGATCCGCATTGCACAGGATTTCCAGCAACCCTTCCTGCCAACACATGAAAATATGGCAAATCTGGATCTGCACCTGGAGCAACCACCGGAAAAACTGGCCTCTGCCTTGCGCCGTGCTTTCTCGGGTATCGTTGCGGGTAACGTGAAAGAGATGGGCATCCGTGCTATTCGCGAGCATGGTCCCTATAAGCTGAATGGCGATCCGCAGTTAATGCGTCGTATGGACGATTTGCTCAAAGGCTTTGTCGCCCAGCACCGTATGAAACTGCCGGGCAGCGCCTATGTGCCTTGCTACGAAATCGCCCACTGATCCTATCGGGCGGCCTGGCCGCCCTTTTACTGCTTATGACACTGCATTTACTGGTGGTTGACGCACTCAACCTGATTCGTCGTATTCACGCTGTGCAAGGTTCACCTTGCGAACAGAGCTGTGTGAATGCATTACAACAATTGCTCGGCCACACCGCGCCAACGCATGCCGTCGCGGTGTTTGATGACGATCGTCGTCACCATGGCTGGCGCCACCAATTGTTACCCGATTACAAAGCCGGACGCGCGCCGATGCCTGAAGATCTCGCCCGTGAAATGCCTGCTATCCGCAGCGCATTCGAGCGTGCAGGCGTCACCTGTTGGCACGCCGCCGGTGAAGAGGCCGATGATTTAGCGGCGACGCTGGTCAGTAAAACACTGGCCAGTGGACACCAGGCTACGCTGGTCTCGACAGACAAAGGCTATTGCCAGTTACTGGCACCGCAATTGCAAATCCGTGATTACTTTCAGAAACGCTGGCTGGATGTTCCCTTTATTGAGAAAGAGTTTGGCGTGCGTGCAGAGCAGCTTACCGATTTCTGGGGACTGGCAGGGATTAGCAGCAGTAAGATCCCAGGCGTCGTTGGGATCGGCCCCAAAACCGCCAGTGAACTGTTAGCCCAATTTGGATCGCTGGCTGCGATCTATCGCGATCTGGATGCAGTGCCCGAAAAGTGGCGTAAAAAGCTGGTTGCCCATCGGGAAATGGCGCTGATTAGCCAGCAAGTCGCGACCTTACAACGCGACCTGCCGGTTAACGGCAATATGAAAGCACTGCGCTACTCGCCATAACAGCGGGGCGATCGCGCTGAAAACTATTTGCGATCGCGCTCGTCTCGGCGGCCAGGGATCGCTCCCCAAATGCGGCGCACATGCACAGTGACCTCCTCGCGATCGTGATACAACTGACGCGCCTGAAACTGGGCGTTAATGCCTTCCGCCTCCAGCAGTTCACGGATCATCGTCAGATTTTGCATCACTTCTTCATAGCGTTTCTTCATTGGCAGCTTGAGATTGAAAATGGCCTCACGGCACCAGCCGTTGATTAACCATTTCGCCATCAAATGCGCCACCCGCACGGGTTTTTCCACCATGTCACACACCAGCCAGTCATTGTTGTTGCGCGTCGGCTGATATTTAAAACCGTCTTCCCGATAGTGAGTGACCTGTCCGGTATCCATCAGGCTCGGTGCCATCGGGCCGTTATCAATGGCATCAACCCACATGCTGCGTTTCACCAACTGATAGGTCCAGCCGCCGGGGCACGCCCCTAAATCCACCGCACGCATCCCGCTGGCCAGACGCTCATCCCACTCATCGGCTGGAATAAAGACATGAAATGCCTCTTCCAACTTAAGGGTGGAGCGGCTGGGCGCATCCGCAGGAAATTTCAGACGCGGAATGCCCATAAAGAACGGCGAATTGTTATTGCTCAGTGAATAGCCGACATAACAATGGCCTGGCGCAATAAAAAACACGTGTACCACCGGACGCGTAGCATTTTCGTGTTTCATCAACACGTTGGCATCGCGCAGCGCACTGCGCAGAGGCACCGTTAGCTTACGGCAGAATTTCAACAGCTCTTTGGCTTCGTTGGTGTCTGGCACTTCAACGCGTAAATCCCCTCCGCGCTCCACCACGCCCTGGATCATGCCCACGATCGGCGAAACGCGATCTTCTGGTGGGAGATCCCGCAGCAGCTCGCCGACCACTATCATCTGGCGGGCAAAAATCAGGGTATTGAAAGCGAGCTGGGTAATCAGCTTTTCAGCATCTTCTTGCTGATAGCACTCATACATCACATAGCCCGCATTCTCTTTTACGCGCGGAAAACCAAAAACTTCCAGTTCTGCTGCACGGGCAGCAATTTCTGCCGCGCACTCTTTTTCAAAACCACTGCGGCAGTACAACAATACTTTATTCATGGCGATCGCCCCGTTTTTTCAGACGCAATGCGCCAATCAACATCAATACCCAGCCAATCAGGAAACAGGTTCCGCCAATCGGGGTGATATACACCCACATCTTGAGATGCGAGAGTGCTAAACAATATAAACTGCCGCTAAATAACACGGTGCCCAGCGCCATCAGTGCGCTGCTCCAGTAAAACCAGATGTTGGCGCGGCGCAGCATCGCACATGCCAACCCTAAAATAGCCAGCGTATGCATCCCTTGATAATTCAGGCCGGTTTGAATCCAGCCCATTTCCGTTGGCCCTAATGTCCGGCTTAATACATGGGCACCGAAGGCACCAAATAATACGTAGAGAAATCCGCTGATAGCGGCAAAAATCAACATCGCCCGGCTGGACATGCTTTTATCCTCAAAATCGGGCTCACGCGGGCCTGGCCCACGCGGCAGAAACAGGGTCAGTTATCGTAACGAAAGCGAAATTTTTCTTGTTCGCTTGCCGCTTTCGTCAGAATCCACTGTCGGAAGGCCGCTATTTTACCGAGTTCTGCCTGACTGTCATGACAAACCAGATAAAAAGCATTTTTACTGACCAGCACATCAGCAAAGGGGCACACCAGACGTCCGGCTTCGATTTCACTTTGCGCCATGACATTATTGGCTAACGCGACGCCCTGCCCATGAATGGCCGCTTGTAGCACCATCGCACTGTGGCTGAATATCGGCCCCTGCTGCACATTAATGTGGTTAAGTCCTAACTGACGAGTATACGCCTGCCAGTCTCGACGCGAGGCATCATGCAGCAATGTATGCTCCGCCAGCGCCTGCGGTGAGGTCAACGGCACCTCGCCTGTCAGCAACTGAGGAGAACAGACGGGCAGCAAATACTCGGCATACAGCTTTTCAACCCGCAGCCCTGGCCAGTTACCTCGCCCATAAAAAATGGCCACGTCGACATCGTCCGCCAATTTCTCTTCATCGCGGTCGACGGCCTGAATTCTGACATCAATGCCCGGATAAGCTGAGTTAAAACTGGAAAGCCGTGGGACCAACCACTGAATCGCAAAACTCGGCAACAAACTGACGGTTAATGCGCCCTTGGCACTGCGAGACTGCAACTTACGCGTCGCATCGTTCAGTGAGGAGAAAATCTCCTTGATGTCCAGATAGTAGCTTTGCCCCTCTTCAGTGAGCAATAACGAACGATTCCTCCGCTTAAATAGCTTTAATCCGAGAAAATCTTCCAGAGATTTAATTTGGTGGCTGACAGCCGCCTGGGTGACAAACAGCTCTTCTGCCGCCTTAGTAAAACTTAAATGGCGCGCAGCTGCGTCAAAAACGCGCAATGCATTAAGAGGAGGAAGGCGTTTGGACATGATTTGGTTACTATCCATTTACAACTGGAAATCGGGGTGTAAACCCGGTTTACACATTAGTTTATGTAATCCGAGGCATTATAATTTGTCCGTTGAGCAGACTCCAGCAAATACCTATAGTTGCCGCACTTCCTGAGCCGGAACGAAAAGCAATTTGCAGTTTGTGCGAGAGATCGCAGAAATGTGAGGGGCTTTTGGCTTGTGGTCGTGATGTTGTGTTTGCTTTTTGATCTGCATTTGCAGATTCGGGTATGCGTACCCTGTTTCATTTCCTGAAGAATTATCCTGTCTGTCCATAGCGATATCAGTAGCACCGCCACTTGCGGTGCTTTTTTTTGCCTGTTGTTCCAGTAAGAGAATCAGCCATCCCTGCCGATCCCAGGAGGCGTGTTACTGCCCCATTTCAACCATTTCTTTAACATCACCTTTGTTGATCTGCTGCTGTTTGCCGTTGGCATCCTTGTAGCTGATCATTCCGGTATCATCGTCTACCATAGGCTTGCCTTCGGCAACGATGGTGCGGCCATCATTGGTGTGCATCACGTAATTGCTGGAACAAGCAGCCAAAGAAAGCACCATCATTCCGGTAGCGAGTACTGCGGTGAGTTTTTTCATTTTCTTCTCCTTGCAGATAATATGCTATTAAACGCCCTGCCTCGCGCCGTGCCATTAGTCAAAAAAAGTGATAAAGCACGATTTGATTGCAGGTAATTGTTTAAGCCTTGCATGATTTAGCATAACGCGCTTTTCCAGCTTTGCCAGTGATGACCGTCTGTTTCAGTCTGGTCCTAAAGAAAACATGAGGACTGCATGAAAAATTTCCAGCCCACGCTCTTTCGTCAGCAGTTTCCGGCGTTGAAAGATGCGGGGGTCTATTTAGATAGCGCAGCGACTGCATTGAAGCCGCTTGCCGTTATTGATGCCACCGAAGCGCTGTATCGCCTGAGTGCCGGGACCGTGCATCGCAGCCAATTCGCCGCGGCACGCAAACTCACCGAGCAGTATGAACAAGCGCGCGCACACGTCGCGCGTTGGCTGAATGCCGCCAGTGCGCATGAGATTGTCTGGACGCGCGGTACGACAGAGGCCATCAATCTGGTCGCACAAAGTGCTCTGCGGCCGCATCTGCAACCCGGCGATGAACTGATTGTCTCGGAAGCAGAGCATCACGCCAATCTGGTTCCCTGGCTACAGGTTGCCCAGCAAACCGGCGCTCGGGTGGTCCCGTTGCCGTTAGGCCGTGATTTGCTGCCCGATCTCAACGCCCTGCCTACTTTACTCAACGCACGCACACGCTTGCTGGCAATTGGTCAGATGTCGAATGTGACCGGCGGCATGCCGGACCTGGCGAAAGCCATCGAACTGGCGCACAGCGTGGGCGCACGCGTGATGGTCGACGGTGCCCAAGGCGTGGTGCATGCTCCCCCTGATGTGCAGGCTTTGGATATCGATTTCTACGCTTTTTCAGCGCATAAACTGTATGGCCCTACCGGCAGCGGCGTGCTTTACGGAAAAGCCGCGTTACTGGATGCCATGGCTCCCTGGCAAGGCGGTGGAAAAATGGTCGAGCACGTGAGCTTTGCAGGCTTTACCGCGCAGCCAGTGCCGTGGCGCTTTGAAGCCGGCACCCCGAACGTAGCCGGTGTCACCGGGCTGAGCGCTGCATTGCAGTGGTTAGAAACGATTGACATCGCGGGAGCGGAAAGCTGGAGCCGGGGCTTGGCAACACTGGCGGAAGAGCAGTTATCAGCCCTGCCTGGTTTCCGCTCGTTTCGTGCCAGCGGCAGCAGCATTCTCTCGTTTGATATTCAGGGTATTCACCACAGCGACATGGTCACGCTGCTGGCAGAATCGGGTATTGCCGTGCGTGCCGGGCAACACTGCGCTCAGCCTTTAATGCAGGCTTTAGGGGTATCCGGCACCCTGCGAGCCTCATTTGCCCCCTACAATACTTTGCAAGACGTTGAAGCACTGGTGAAAGCCGTGCAACTGGCCTGTTCACTGCTGGCGGAAGATGAATGAACGATCACCTGGTTGGCCCACACCCCTTTGGACATCAAATTCTCGCAGCCGATCTGCAGACCGCTTTTGCCCAGTATCAGCTATGGGAAGAGCGCTATCGTCATTTGATCCAGTTAGGTAAGCAGCTCCCCGCGCTGGATGAACAGTTGAAAACCGCCGACACCGAGCTGAGTGGCTGTGAAAATCGCGTCTGGCTAGGCTGGCAAAAGATGCCGGATGGCACACTGCATTTTTATGGCGACAGTGAAGGCAGGATTGTACGCGGACTCCTGGCCGTGCTGTTGACCGCAGTGGAGGGCAAAACGCCTGCGACACTGCGCCAGCATGACCCCTTAGCCCTGTTCAGTGAACTGGGGCTTAAAGATCAGCTTAGCGCCTCGCGTAGCAGCGGCCTGCATGCACTGGCCGCTGCGGTACAACGAGCGGCAAGTTAGAGACTCTGCCGCTCTGCACGCGCCATCATTTTTTTCAACGCGTGAGAGACGGCGACAAAGCCAAAGGTGGCCGTGACCATCGTCGCGGCACCGAAGCCAGACTCGCAGTCCATGCGTTTTGGGCCTTCGGCTGTGCTGCGCGAAGCACAGACGGAACCGTCCGCCTGGGGATATTTCAGCGCCTCTGTTGAGAACACACAATCAACATTGAGCTTACCTTTGCTGCCTTTGGTAATGCCAAAATCACTCTTCAGGCGCTCGCGCAGCTTGGCAGCCAGCGGATCCTGAATCGTTTTCGCCAAATCAGCGACCTGAATTTGCGTCGGATCGATTTGCCCCCCCGCGCCTCCCGTCGTGACCAGCGGCATTTTATTACGGCGACACCAGGCGATCAGCGCTGCTTTTGGCCGCACGCTGTCGATAGCATCAATAACATAATCAAAGCCCGCACCCAGCAATGTGGCGGCATTATCCGGCGTCAGGAAATCATCCACGCAGGTCACGCGGCATTCAGGATTGATTGCCAAAATACGCGCCGCCATCACTTCCGTCTTGGCCTGGCCTACCGATTCACGCAGAGCATGGATTTGACGATTGGTATTAGTGACACACACATCATCCATATCAATCAACGTGATAGCACCAATACCGGTACGGGCCAGCGCTTCGGCAGCCCATGAACCCACACCACCGATGCCCACCACGCACACGTGGCTGTTGGCAAATAATTGCAGCGCGTTTTCACCGTATAAACGCGCCGTACCGCCAAACCGCTGACGCCAGGCGTCAGACAAACTGCTCATGTTCATTCCTTAGTCATACAGCGGGCGAGCAGACCTCACCCGGTCATCGCTTTGCATTAATTACTGGCAAACAGCGGCATATTTCCGGTGCCCGGCGCATTACGCAACACCCACACGCGGCCATAGTGGTTAAAGAAACCGGCTTCATGCCCCGCCTGCGAGCCAATACCTTTATAGATATCGAAATGCTGGCCTTTGATCGCACCGCCCACATCCAGCGCCACCATCACGCGCATTTCATAACGTCCGGTAAATTTACCGTTGTTGTCCAAAACCGGCACCTCCGCCAGTAATGTACTCCCGGTGGGCACCAGAGAGCGATCGGAGGCCACAGACGCCTTCGCAATCAGCGGCACCGCGGCAGCACCGCGCACCGGTGTGAAATTCTCGGCTTTAAAGAAGACAAAAGAGGGATTCTGCTCCAGCAACTCGCGAACTTCTGCCGGGCTGTGATTATCCGCCCATTCGCGGATTTTCTGCATCGACATATCTTCACGCTTCACTTCGCCACGATCGATCAGCACTTTCCCGATGCTGTAATAACCGTGACCATTTTTGCCAGCATAGCCAAAGAACATTAACGGACGCCCATCACCAAAATTGACGTAACCGCTGCCCTGAACGTCCATTATAAAGTTATCCATCAGTGAATTGCTGTAGCCGAGCACGTATCGCTCATCAATGGCACCACTGTAGATCTCCGCACGACTGGGCAGTTGACGCTTACCGTTGCGCGGTGGCAGGCGATAGAGCGGGTACTGGAACTCGCCTTGGCGGGTATAGCGCGCCTGAATCACCGGCGTGTAATACCCCGTAAACTGGACGTTGCCATAATTATCGGCGCCTTCCATTTGATAGGAGTCCAAACCAAACTGGCGCAACTGGCGCGTATCGCCTCCGGCCATCAGCCACTGCTGAACGGCAGAATAGGTACCCTGCTCACGTTTAAACAGACGTGGTGAGGCGTACTGAATCTCCATTACCTGGCTGGTGAAATCTTTGGCATTCACCGGACGCCCTTTGGCATTAGGCTGATTGACCAGCCCCAATGGCTCATGTAACTCGCCATCTTTATATTGTTGTCCACGATCCGTGGGTTTTGATGAACATCCCGCCAGCAGCGCTAATACTGCGCCTACACATGCTGCTTTACTCCACATACTACGCATTTCCTGCTCCTCTACTGGCGTCGGTTTGTCCGGAAGATAACAAAGCCCCTGCGCTTTTAAAATGGTCGTGCTGAAAAAGAGCGAAGGGGGCCGAAGGTTTTTTTAGCAATCGGCAGAAATTTTCAGCAATCAGTGGAAAAATAACGCGTTGCTTCTAAAAAAGGGTTGCATCATTAATCGCGGAGAGTATAGTGCGCATCCACGGACGCGGGATGGAGCAGCCTGGTAGCTCGTCGGGCTCATAACCCGAAGGTCGTCGGTTCAAATCCGGCTCCCGCAACCA
>KZ478069.1 GCA_002837195.1 Enterobacterales bacterium CwR94 | reverse complement strand
AACCGTCTTGCGTAGACTGGAAAAAATAATCCAGCACGTATCCAGCCGGGACGGTAAATGACACACTGCCAGTTTGCTGTGACTGAACCATTGATAAAGTGCCAACGACCAGCACCCTCACAATGCCCGTATTATTATCTACACCGCTTGCGTCCCATGTTCTTACGCCCCACTCGGCCATTAAAACACCCCCGTCAATCTGCCTATTTGAACACGCAGCCGATTACTTCCATCTGCGATAGAGATAGTCGTATTGGTTTGCTTCATCTTCCCTTCACCCGGCACCGCGCCGTTATTCTCGAAAGTTCCGGTTTTATCCAGCCGCCATCCAGTCGTATTGACGACATAGTTATTCGACTGAATAAAATTGCCGATCATCGCGTTCTGTATCCAACCGTCACCAATGAAGCCCTGGCTTATGAAAACCTGCCCATTTTGCACAACAAATGGTGAATAGAAGTTATCTCCTGATCCGCTCATGATGACGAACTTGTTGGCGTTAATAGCAACGCGGGTATCAACCTGGGTACCGTTAACAACAGCGGCAATTGACAGGCCGGCATCATAATTCACGCCGTTGTATTTAAGCCCCGTCTTCATAGTGTAGATAGCTGAGCCACCATTAGCGTCAGCATATGCCGTCAACTTCTCCTGAAGTGCAGCTTCTGTGTCATCAAATTTCGCCGTAACCGAGGTTTCCAGCGATGCTACAGAACTCTGTGCATCAGATGCGACTTTCCGCGCCTCAATGATTGCTGCGCTGTTCTGTCCATAGCGGGCCCACTCTGATTCAACAGCGTAGTTGTTTGCCAGGGCGTTCTGAATGATAGCTTCCGGGCTGGTCTCTACTGGCGTTAGTAGCTCTTTACCGTCTGGCGAGTTCAGGAAGTCTTCAACAGCATCGCCGATTAAGTCGCTGGCCTCTGAGTTACTGGCCCCCCGAACGAATGAAGACCAGTCACCCGTATTACCAATTTTGTCCACCAGCCGGGCGCGGTACCAGCGAACAGCACCGGCTGGCATGGGCCCATGTTGATAATCGACGCCTGGGTAGGGTACGAGCGTAAGTAATTGCGGGTTCTGACCGTCTGCAGTTGTCGCAACCTGCAATTCTGTATAGGCAGTGTCGCCAGATCCAGCAGGGAAAGCCCAGGTAAGGTTGATATTCCAGACAACATCCGTGGATGCGAGCAGGCTGACCGGCGTACCAGGTTTGCCTATTTTCCCCGGCAGTGTTGTCGTTGAAGCGCTCCCCCAGGGAGAAGATACCTCTGCGGCATTCACAGCTCTGACACGGACGTCATATGAACCAGCATAGATCCCGGCGACTGAGAATCCCTGCGTGCCTGTCTGACCGACGTTTACCCAGTCTCCATTGTCTTTCCGCCACTGCGCGACATATTTAATTGCCCCGTCTACCCTATCCCAGCTCACCTCCATTGTTGCTACTGTTACGCCCTGTGATACATGGTCAACCTCCGTGATGACGATGTTTTTTGGCGCTGGAACGGTCTTAATTGGCGTGACTGTAATCGGCGGTGGTGTGATGCGTACGCCGTCATCGATAAAGCGGTATTTATTCGGATCGTGAACAACGCCCGCGATGGTGAACGTGCCGCTCTCCCCCTCGGTGATTGATGTAACGCGGTAATACTGCACAGCGAGATTATCACTATCAATAGCCCACACCGCCCCCGCAACAGGTTGTATACGAAAAGCAGTATTAACAGTCACCGTGTGCTTATCGGCACTGATGCTGGCAATGGTTCGCGTTTGCGCCGTGCCATCTTCGAGATTCACGATTAGGCGGTCACCGGCAGCATAATCTGCAGCACGATCCAAAGTTACAGACAAGCCAGCTACCGAGCGAATTCTGCCACCATTTGCTTTACCCGCAAGGAGCGGATCGGCTACAGCGATAACATCAGCGGGCATGGGTATTTGACCATCAAGCCCAACGGAAAACGAAATGGTTCCATCATTAGCATTTGACAGCAGTACCCAACGACCACGGCGGTGCGCTTCACTTTGAGATGTGCACCCGATGGCCGTTAACTGAGTCTGATTGACATCGTACCGACTGACCAGCTCAGAGTCATAAACCGCTTCAATCGTGTCAGAGTAGTGATTGGCCGGATCAGAATAACTGACGAGGCAAGACGAATAACGGTTTTTGTAAGAGCCGCCGCCGTAGTTAAAAAATCCGTCGATAACGTTTGAGGCGTGGTATGAGAAAGCCACATCATCAACGGGAACATCGGCGCTGACGTAAATCTGGTTGTTGCCCCAAAAGGTAATTCCGCGAAATATCGCAGCAATGTCTTTCAGAACGTTATAAGCGTCCTGCTGGCTTTGGATGTAAACATTACAGGTGAAACGTGGCTCGGTTCCATCAGCGCCATTAGGCACCATTTGATCGCAATACTGAGAAATTGCATACAACTCCCAGCGGTCAATCATCGAGGCGTCAACACGGTTTCCCATACCATAAATTTTATCCAGCACCAGATCATAAAAAACCCAGGCAGGATTATTCGAATAGGCCATTTTAAAATCGCCAGCCCACGCGCCTGTGTAGGTTCTTGTGACCGGGTCGTAATTTGATGGTACCCGGATTCTCTTACCTTTCGGTTTGCATGTGACCTTGGGTGCCCGGCCATTGAACTGCGCCGATCCAAACTCGACATAGAGTAAGGCCGTGTTGGGGTAGCGGAGTTTGCTGTCGATAACCTCCGCATACGAAAACAGGCTGAATGCGTTGATCAGTTTGGAATCATTCGAATCCGGGGTAATGCGGCGAACGCGGAGCGACCAGCCAGTCGTGGCCCTCGGTAAATCAATTCGGTGATCTCGCTGGTAGGTCGACGTTGTTTTACCGTCAAACTTACCGTTAACGATAGTCTGGTATGCGCCGCCATCCGTTGATAGCTCCACTGCGTACTGAGTAACGGTGCCCACCTGGTCACCATTATTTTTATACAGATACTGCACAGGAAGACTTAACTTAATGCGCACGGCGTCCAGCGTCAGGTTAGTAAACTGACGCGTCCAGGGCTGGTTCTGACGAATGACAAGGCCAACACCCAGCTCGTTAGCAACTTCCGGCATCCCCTTGATGTAAGTCTGATCCTGCTGGCCGGTTCGGTACTCCCATTTGACGTCTTTAAAATTGAATGACCCGTCATCATTCGCCAGCGGCGTATCATCCAGATAAATCTGTTGAGCCGTCAGCTCACCCTGAATTTCTCCCTCTGCAATAGCCAGCAGCATTTTAGTAACGCCATCAGACAAGAGGTCGTCTGGTTGCTCAACTGGCGTGTAGGCACTTCCGCCACCACCTTTACTGCCACCAATGCCGCCACCGTCAATCAGTCTCATATTCCACCCATAAAAAAAGGCTGCCCGGAGGCAGCCTATGTTCAACTGTTAAAATTTTTATTGCTGGTCGCTACTGAAAGAGCCTGCGCTGATGATTGCGCCACCGATTTCACGCGTTCCGTACAGTACCGGCACCGGGTACCCCATCGCGACAGTGTTTACCGGAGAGCCAAACGCATAGTTGGGTTTGTTGTCTGCGCTAGAGGAGCCACCAGCATTAAAGCTGGGTTGAGGTGTCAGCATCTGAACGACGCCACCGAGGGTCATTGAAAGGCCGATCCCCACCAGCGCTGTCGTCGTTGCAGAGACTGCCGTGGCGCTGATGCCCGCCGCCGCCGCCCAGGCACCGAATGAAGCGCCTGCGGTGAAGAAAGCCGCTACAAGCGCAACGGCACCGATAACGATTTGCAGCATCCCGCCGCGCTTTGAGCCCGCTGGAATAACCTGCATTGTGAAAGTTTCGGCGTTCGACGTAAGTTCAAACTCAGCAACGCCGATGTTCTGGCCATCCCGAAAAAAGGCAAAGTGCACGCCCTCATGATGTGCCGTAGACAGATATTTTTTGAAACCTTTCACTTGCGAGCACATGGCACGGATCATCTCGTTAAGATCGGCAACATGATATTTGTGCACTCTGCCGAATCGCTTGGCCGCTGCGCCTTTCAACTCTAAAGTTTTAAGCATTGAGCAACTCCTTGTGACGAACGATGCGCATTGTTCTTGTGCGCCAATACTCCCCGTAAGGGATTCGCGTTGATAGTTGTTCGGTAATGTGATGCAGCATAATGTTGTCACCGAGATAAATTCCGGCATGGTTTGTGACGGGAGAGTCGCCGATCTGCATCATGATAATGTCGCCCGGTGACATGGATTCCAGCGGCACCTGTACAAAGCCTTCCGCCTGCCAGTTTTCGTCGTACCTGTTTTCTTTGCCGCCTTTCCACCACTCGTAATCAACAGACCAGTCACTTAGCTCAATGCCAAATTCAAGGCGATAGTAATCCCTGATGAGTGTCCAACAATCGGCGTATCCAAGAAGCCACTGGCGACCCGCATACTCCCGCTCACCTCGCGGGGAAATAGTGCACCAGTCGCCGTCCGGCCATGACATAATCCCCCACTCTATGCTCATGTGATCGCACTGAATACGGTCTCGCTCAGATGGGATCAGTTGCACTACGTCGGGATGGGAATGAACAACCATCAGCACCTCACCGCGCTTTTGGGCCTCCTGAAAGTCATCCTGAGCCATTAAAAAATGTTCTTTTGGCTCTGAGGCGACGTTACGGCACGGGATATAAATTTGTTTCCTGCCTTCCTGGACAATGAGCCCACAGGCTTCACGGGGATACTCTGACGCGACATGCTCGCGGATAGCATTCATCAACTTTTCGCGCATTTTATTTACCCTGTAAATTTGCTGCAGGCATACCGCCATAAGGTAATGGATTGTTAGCCCCGTGCCGGGCTTCGCAGTCGGGAAGTGTGCCGCCACATACATCTTTTGATGGGTCGTCAGTCGGCGTTCCATCCTTTGTGAAGTAATTACTTCCGGCGTAGTCACACCCGGTTCCCGTCCGGTACCAGCCCCGCATGCACCAGGTACAGAGAGGCGTTATCTGGCGGGAAGGCAATTGCAGGTTCTGAATGTCAAACGGCGAACACAGCTCAAAATCAACCTGTGCCCGGTTTTTGGTTGGCGCAGAGTTAACGTAGAAAAGTTGCACTTTTTCCTGCGTTGGGTTTGCAGTGGGATTCCCCGCCACCCAGTTCGCAGCGTCAAGATAGGCGACCATTGTTGTGCGGATGCGCACCTTAAATTTAACGAGGTCTTTGAATTGCAGGCACAGCGCGGTGACATAGTTGAATGCATTGCCGACTGATAACGTTGGCGTTGGCTGTGCCCCTTCGCTGGAAAGCTCTAAACCCTTTAGTTCGTAGGGATGCGGATCGTATTCATTACCCTGCCAGCGGATTGACGGTAGCCCATCAGATGCAAATGAGGCCCATCCATCAGCGGGGATGTTGTAACAATGAAACCGCAGGGGCTCAACCATCCCATATTCAGTGCCATCTACTTCAATAAGCCGAACGATTCCGCCCGCTTCCAGTTGTTGCACATCACCTGTAAAGCTCATATTTCACCCATAAAAAAAGCCACCCGAAGGTGGCCTGTCAGAGTTGTAAACGTTATGGCGCGTATGCCTGTTCAAACACAAAAGAGAGATCGGACAATTGCCCCGTGGGAAAGCTCGCGGCGATTGAGTCTGGCTTAACGCGGTATAGCTGCCTGTCGCCCCAGGGATTTACCCACCAAAACGAACTCACAACGTGAGCCCGAAGGAATGCGCGGATAATCTTCATTTCTTCCACAGTTCCGGTGCATGACAGGTTCCATGTCTCAACTGATGCATTAATGCCGTTTGTCGCAACTTGTTTGTATCCGTCCCCGAATCGCGCAGAGAGCACAGAAATGTTCTCCGTGCTGTTCGCATCGATACGCACGCACCACGTGAAGGTGTCCGTTGCCATTAACCGATCCTCCTGTAGAGCGTACCGCCAGGCGATGTTTCTTTCTTCAAACGCTGTGTGATGGCATCCTGGACAATACCCTGAATCTGTCGTGCCGCTGCCGCTGTGTTGCCAGTGCTTATATCGCCTCCGCCCCCACCTGATACGCTTACCGGCGCATGAACCTGGATGTTTGTGCCGGCACCCATGCCAGCAGGGTTGACGGTGGGCATGCGGCTGGCTGACACAGCACCAACCAGGCCACCCTCGGCGTATCCCTTGCCATTCATCATTGCGTAAAGCGTGTCGAGGCCAATACGGTCAGTGGCTTCTTTTGTGAAAACAAACTCACCTGCGTGCACAATTCCTGCAGGGTCGAATTTCCCCCCCTGCCCGGTGAAACCGCCGCCATCGAAATTACGAAAGTCCGTTGACAGCCCCATGTCACCAGTACCGCCGCCACCTGATGCACCGACAGCGCCACCCGTAGAGAAAGAACCAAATATGCCACTGATAGCGTTCACCGCCGCCATTTGTAAGGCAACTTTAGCCATCATCGCGATGATGGATGTAGCCCAACTCCGCCAGCTAACTGTGTTGCCTGTCAGCGCATCACCCACATTATCAAGAGCGCTGCTCATTGTGCTGCTCACAACGTTTGAGGTCGATGTCGCAATATCTGAAGAGTCGGTAAACCAGTTTGTGAAACCGTCTTTTGCGCCGTTAAGCCAGTTGCTTTGCATGCTGTCGGCCTTCACGTAATAGTCCTCCAGATCACGTAGGCGCTCCTCTTTTGCCTCTCTGACGGCTGCAACGGATTTATCATAAAGTGATTTATTGCCCGTACGCGCATACTCTTCCTGTAGCGATCGTTCCTGTTCAAGGAACTCGCGAGTAATGCTGAGCCTCTCACGCATTCTTTCTCTCGCTTTATCACCCATGCCAGCGCCGATCAGCTCTGCATTAAGATCTTCACGGGAGTTGCTGTTCTGCGCCTGGAGGTTAGCAACAAGCTCTGCAACTTTTAAGTTGTCCTGATTTGCCTTTTTGACTGCATTGAGGCGGTCTACTTCTGCCGCGAGTTGCTCTAATCGTTTTTGCTGAAGAGCGTTAATGCCATTCAGTTTGCCATCGGCCAGATCGAACTGCAGTTTCTGAAGCTCTGTTACTTCATTAACCTTTTTACCGGTTGTGTCGATCAGTGATATTTGACGGAGATAGCTGGTCTCAGTGGCCTTAAAGGCTGTTTCTAATTTTTTCCCATTCGCGTCAGGCTTTATCTTTCCGTTGGTTCTTCCGTTATTGGAATAATCATTTACGTCAGTAACAGGATTTCCGAAATCCAGCAGTCCATTTACGGTTTCAGGGGTGATGTTTTTAAACTGCAATTTCTTCAGTGAGGCCGACAAGCTATCAATTTCTTCAGCGGCTTTTTTGAAGTCATCACCCTGCCCGAACAAATCACGAAAAAAGCCCTCCCCACCAGAGCCTCTCTGCATTTGCTGTTGTAAAAAAGATATCCTCTCTCTGATCTGGTCTTCATTTTCTAAATCAATGCGGCCACCGATAGCGGCCACTTTATTACTCTGAAATTTTAAAAGTTTCCCTGCCGCCGCCGCAGTGTCTATCAACCAGCCTGCTAAATCAGCGACCTCACTGACCAGGTCTACTAACCCCTGCAATACGGCGGGGTCTGTCAGAACGTCTCTAACTTTATCCAGAGATTTCTGGAGAGGGGATAAATCTGCTTTAGCAAGTCCGGAAGCAATCTCAATCTTTAGACCTTTTACCTGCGTATCGATATCACTGAATAAATCATTAACCCTGACTAAATCATCAATTTGTGAGGGGTCTGGAGCAACACCATAATCCTTTGCAAGCGTTATAAACTCTTTCAGCTTTTCATTATTGTTATCAAACAAAGGAAGTAATTTAGACAGGTCATTACCCAGACTTTCAAGAATGGTTACCTTCCCTGCGTTTGTAGATATTTTCCCAAGCGATTCACCAATGGCAAGCATCTGTTTGTCTGGAGAAACCTTTGATAGTTTTTCTGCTGAAAGGCCTAACGCATCGAGTGCATCAACTGCTTCTCCAGATTTATTCAGGACGGCATCACCAATTTTATCACTCAGGTCTTTGAAAATATCAGCCATATTATCGCCAGCGACACCTGCTTTTTGGGCAGCAAATTGCCAGGACAATAATTCTTGCGTAGAAATTTGAAGAGACTTAGCCCACTTATCTGTTTCAGCGATTTGCTGTGAGGTGCTTTTGAGCAAGTTAAATCCAGCGACTCCTGCCGCCGTTGCTGCCGCATACGCAGCCGCCCCAACTGATGCAACGGCTGTAACGGTTGCCTCAGCGTCTTTTTGAACTTGCTTTGCCCACTTTGCGGAAGCACGTTCTGCTTTATCCATGCCTGATACAAAACCGCCAACGCGAGCGACAAGGTCAATGGTTAATGTACCAAGTGATTTTCCTGCCATTGTTTTCTCCAGGCATAAAAAAACCCGCGCCTGGCGGGTTAGTGTTTATTACGCTTTGCATACTTAATGTGATATCGGCTGCGTAACCATGATGGGATTAGTTTCTTTCGGGTTAAGGTTATACATGCCACCATTGAATGGGTCTACCACCAGCCAGCCAATCAGGCCACCGAAAACAATATTCCCGCCAATATACCATCCGTTTACGCTGGATTTAATTGGGAGGGTGACAGGCTGAAATCCATCTTTACTGAATGTAATTTGGTAAGCCTTTTTACCAAAGTAGCTGCCATCAGACTTTGCCAATGTAACACCCTGCGGCGTCGTGCCCTGTGAAACAATGCGACCAGTTTCGTCTTTGATCTGAAAGCTCGCACCTGGCGGCTGGCTGTTAATCTGAACAAGCTGGGTTTTATCTCCAACAATCGTCGCACATCCCGATAAAGCAAACACACTTAAAAATACCACTATCAACTTTTTCATATAATTTTCCCTTTTTTAAAAACTGGAAAATACATGAACGTGATTAAACAATTTCTAACAATTTTGTTGTTAGTTAATTCCACTGCGACATAGCATCTTTAAGCGATATTGCTGGTTTCTCAATGTGTGGTGCGAAATCAGCTATTGAAAATGGTTCGCTTTTCTCTGGGTCTCGGTTAACGTTTCCGATCATGCTTGAAACCAGCGCCGCCCCCCATTCCGTTCGCATCCCTTCGTTGAATGAGCCACACTTGTTGCGGTACTCCACCCACATTTGAAACTCACTGAGCGACAACCTTTCCTTTGCCTCTGCTACTGTTCGTCCGCCAATTCCGTTGAGGACAAGCTCGCACCAGATTTCATCTTCAATTGAGAGGCTGAAGCCTTTCCCAGGCTGTTCACTTCAGAGATCGCAATCAGCAGCGCCACCGTCAGGTTACCGTCAAGCTCACCGCGTTCCGGATCAGCTTGCCCCGTGATATCAGCAACAGTGAATACAGGGTTTCCTTCCTCATCGCAGATCGATGCCGCAATTCGTCCCGCAACGCCATCAATTTTACCTCCTGCAGACAGCACATCAGCCGTCGCCGTGCGGTAACCCAACGGACGGATATAAACCGTCGCTTTCAGTTCCTTTTCGCCCTGCTTCCACTCAATTTCTTTTTCAATTGGACGGCCAGTAAAGGCTCCCTCAGCCGTCAGATTTTCAATGCTCAGTTTCATTCTTATCTCTCAGGTAAATGATTACAGAGGGGACTGGCCCCTCATAACTAAGGCGTTATTACAGCGCCGGCTTTTGGTACCCACATGCCGGCACCGCTGCGCTGAATGCTTGCGCTGGTTTGCACCACCGTATTGCCCTGGAAATCAAACGGGAAGTCAGAGACGTATCCCTGAAACACATACCAGGTTCTCGTTGACGGGAGCACCAAACCATCAACGGCATCTTCATCATCTTCCGCTGCTGCGGTAGGTGCTGCGGTACCATCAGACCAACCGATCGCAAAAGTCAGGTCATCCTGAGAAGAGGATTCCGCCAGATTACTCAACATCAAATGGCTGGCGTTAGCAGGATCCGCGTTAAGTGTGGCCGTTGCCTGTCCCGGCGTTCGAAGCCCCTTTTTGTAACTTCGGGTACTGCGCTCACTCAGGCATGTGTCTTCAATCTGATCTGCCGGGTTGTTGCCAGGGTTAAAACTGGTAATGCATTCGACTTCACTGACGGTGCCGCCAGCAAGTACGTACAACTGTGTGCCTTGTGTCACGACTGACATAGCTTTTCTCCAGGCATAAAAAAACCCGCTCAGGGCGGGTTGATTGGGTTAAAAGTAGGGATTAACGAAGGACTATCCAGTCAATGTCGAAAGAATAGCGGTAGCGTTTAGTTTCAGGGTCTAATTCCTCATTTCCCCAGCGGGTAATGTGAGCATGGGTTTCAACTGCATCACGTAACACTTGAGCTACTTCGATCACTTGCGCTGCAGTATCACCATAAGCATCGACCTGAATTGTGAAGTGATCAGCGTCTGGCCTGTTGCCAAGGTAATTTTCCGGGGTGCCGCTGACGTTTTGCCAGACGGCGTATGGATAAACTACCGCGTCATCCTGGAGGCCAAAAGGATAAAGTCTCACCGGGGATCTGCCCAATACCGCAGTCACTGCATCATTAGTGGCACAAACTTCAAAAATCGGCGCGATCATGAGTTACCTCCCTGTCTCTTACTGGCGCGGCGAATGGCCCGGTCAATTCCCGCTTCGTACTCTGTCACGAAGGTATTAATCACCTGCCCAACTGAGCTATCAATCGCGGGCCTCACAATGGGTTGGGCTCTGATGTTTTCAGTGCCAAATTCGATCAGACGCCAGTGGGGTGTGGGGGCGTTTTTGTTCAGGTCTGGATGTTTCTTGAGTACAGCGCCATGCAGCACGCCGATTCTAAAACCAAGGTCTCCAGTCCGTTTAAAAAGCCGTCCGTTCCATCGGATCGCAATGTTATCTGCGATACTCCTTCCTGTTCCGGGGTCATCAATTCTGCGGGCATTCGCTTTGGCCTTCTCAGCTACAACGTTTGCGGCTCTGCGTAAAGCGGCACGGCCACCTTTCCGGCGCATGTCATCACTGATGGAATCCAGCTTACCCAACAACGATTCAAGGCCATTGATTGTCAGATTCACACCATCAGCCATCATTAACCCCTTCTGAGCAAGGCAGTGTCTGGTATTCACGGCCACTTTTAGGATCCGCAAGAACGCCCTCTACATTGAATACCCGGCCATCATGAATGATTCTGCATTTACTGGATATATCATCGCGCTGGCGAATGGTAATGCGGGTTGTCACGCTTGACTGAACTGCCTGGGCAGCAACAAATTCTCGCGCTGAAAGGGGAACTACATCAGCCCACATCTCATCGACGATAACCCAGCTATTACTGATAGCTCCTGTTTTTGGGTCTTGTACCTTTTCTGGCCTTTGAAGCGTCACCCAATGCCGTAATTTTCCGGCCTGCATGATTACCTCCGTGGCTTGCCGCTAAGATACGTTGGCTCCAGATCGCTGATGGTCGTCATTTCGAGATCATCACTAAGTGCATCCTGAAACGCTGTAACAAGCGCAAGACTGGATTCAGCCAGTTGCTGAATCGCTTTTGACTGCTCGCTCATTGCCAGTGTCTGTGCCGCCAGCGCTTTCAGCAAGTCGCTTACCTGTTGCTCGTTCATAAGCTATTTTTCCCCACTTTTTAATCCACTCGCGCCGCTTTTCACATCCGCTACATGCCATTATCGGAGCCTCCTGTGGCGAAAAAGCAATGCATCCACCCCAAAGGGTATTTCAACCTGGCTTGCGGCGGCGGCCTCACGATTTGCATACCAGTGCCCGACAAGTAGCAGAATTGCCTGCCAAATTCCTTTAGTAAAAAGGGTTTCTGCAGGAGCGTCCTCCCCATCTGCAGGCTCTGTCAGCGCTGTGACAAGTGGGCCGCCGCAATAGAACTCAACGTAATCAATAGCACCTTCGACATAATCCTGTATCAGATCATCCTCCCGGCTATTATTAACCTTCAGGTGTTCCTTTATCTTCGCTATCTGCTCCGGGCTTATTTCCACCTTTAACCCCTTTTTTTGACTTAGGCTGTTCAGGCTGTTCAGGATTTATTGCCTTATCAGTAGCGTCTACTTCTGAAGCCAGGAACATTTTCACCAACATCTCGCCGATGTCTTTTTTAACCACTTTGACTTCACCCTGAGACACCGTGCCCAGATGAAAGTGTGAGAACGTACGGAGTGCTTTAATCTTCATGGGATATAACGCGGCCATTGCTGACCGCGCCCTGCTTTTTATGGAGCGGTGGCTGGGGTGATGCTGCCGGTAACAAGCGCTGCCGGGCGATAATGTGCAAGCGCAAGACGCTCTTCACACAAAATTGTCAGCATATTTTTGACGAAGTTGTCACGGTCCTGGTTGCTAATCTCAATCGTTGCATCCATTCGATCCCATACTTGCGAGGCCAGACCGAAAGCTCCGACAGTGAATGTGCCAGCCGCCTGCGCAGTGGTAGAAACAACTGGAAGGCCCCACAGTACTTTAGAGGCGAATGCCTGAGGACCACCAAGGATGTAATTTCCGTTCGCATCCTTCAGCAATGCAATGCGGTGCCAGTCAGCAGGGTTAAGCACAACGCCATCGGCTTCAAACTCACTCAGTGATACCTGATAAATAGCGTGAGCCAAAATATCAGCCCCGGTATCACCATCGGCATTTAAGCCATCTTCATAAGCAGTAGCCACGACGTTTACACCCTGCAAATTGTCGCCGGTGCCATCACCGTTCAGCATCTGATTCTCTTCTGCCAGCGCCAGGCCGTACATCATGCGATTATTGATATAGGACTGTAGCGCTGGCGCGTCATCCATAATTTGGCGGGACGCCTGAATCCAGTGAGCGATGGTTTTTACGTTCGCCGTTTCTTTGGTAAAGGTGATATTGCTTTCAGGCTTCAGCGTATTTTCTGCCACCGGAGCAGCGGCATTCGTAAACACGTTTTCGCGCACGTATTCCAGTGCATTGCTTGAAATGCGGCCCTGAGCGAGCAGATCACGCACGGTGAGGCGGCGAAGACCAGGCATCAAAATACCAGGAGCCTGAAAAGGCTGAACCAACGCACCGGCAGATGCCGCACCAGAGCCAATCACCTTGTCAAAGCTGGTGACTTTTGAGTGAGAGCGATTGCCGTTCCAATTCTTAATCAGGTCTTCAGATACGCGCTCCGAAAATGATTTTTTTGCCAACTGGTCTGGCGCATTACCTGCCAGGCGCTGTTCCAAATCAAAGAGGCGTGAACCCGCAGTTTTGAGTTCCTCCTGCGCATTCGCCAGATCCTCAGTGAGTTTTTTGTTGATTTCGCCATTTTCGGCAATAGATTTTCGTTGCTCTTCAAGCAGGCTCTTCACTTCGTTCTGAGACTGCTCAAGGGCTTTTTCGATTTGTGCTAATTCGGACATGGGTAAAACTCCGTTGTTAGGTGTTCCGCAGTTGAGCGGCAAATGAGGTAATGCGCTGTGAAAGCGCTTCAATGTCGCCGCCGCCGAACTCGCTTCGACCTGCGGACTTAACACTTGCGATAAACGCCTGTGCTTCTGCGCGCGAAAGCCCTGCTGAATCCCTCAGGAAAGCCTCCGCATCACGAATGGTTTTTATGGTTTCGATACTTTTAAGCGATGAAACGCCAGCCAGTTCATTGGCCGGAAAGGTACAGACGCTTATTTCTCTGAGGTATGAGATATTTTTGAAGACCAGCCCGGTATCACCACGGGTGTAATCGTCTTTACTCACTGAAAAACCAACGGACATGCCTTCCACCGTTCCATGCTGCATCGCTGCTTTGATATCTGCCGCGACACTATGTCCAGGTGTTAGAGCGCCCTTAACGTAAAGACCTTTGCTGTCCTCACTCAGTGCGTCCCATTTTCCGATTGGAATTTCACGCGTGCGGTGATTGAAGAACATGGCGACTTTTCTTGACTGCCCTGAAAGTGCTTTGCCAAAAGCGCCCGGCAGAATAATGTCGCCGTCAGAATCAGTGTTGTTAAATACGGAGGCGTAGCCCTCAAAAATTCCCTGAGTACCATCCCCGGTGAATTTGATTTCCGTCTGATCAAACGCCAGTGTTTTTTGAATATCAGTCATACAGACCTCATAAAAAATTAAGCCCCGTCAGTGCGGGGCGTATTGATTCGTCCAAGTTGGTCGAGAGGTACGTTCTGTGACTGAACGTAGGGAATGTCACCACCGGGGATCGGTGGCCTGTTATCAAGCCTTCGCGCTTCGTTGATTGTAAGGAGTGCACTGCCTGTCATGGTCTTAAGATAATTCGATCTGGCGTTAGAATCACCGCGAAGCAGACCATCAAGGTTGTGCTCTGCATGCACCTTTCCCCGGTCAGAGTCTTTGACAAGCCAACGCTCAATGCTGTGCTCCCAACGATCCAGATAAGGCTTGAGGGTGTACTGTAGAAAGCCCATGTTTTGCTGCTCAATGCCGCTACCCCATGATGTAGATTTCTCTACATCCCCAACAAGATGCGGCGGCACGCCGTAAAAACGCGCCAGTTCCGCGACCTGAAACTTTCGCGCCTCCAGCATCTGTGCATCTTGTGGCGAAACGCCGATAGCCTGATTAGTGAATCCATGTTCAAGTATCCAAAGACGTTTTTTGACAGGGCCACCAGCAATTTCCCTGAAGTTTTCTTCAAGCTGCTTACGTTGATCCGGCGTTATCGCTTTGCCGTCCGTCATCAAAATTTGTGGCGATTTAGCCCCGTTTGCGAAGAAATCACGCTGATTGTCTTCCATCGCTATCGCCACACCCGCCGATTTTGAACTGAAAGCCAGAGGGGACAGGCCAACAAGCCCATTAAAACCAAACCCCTTTAAGTGGAATATTTCTTTCTGGCTAAAGTAGGCGTACTCACTGTCTCGCTGATATTTGTAAACCACCTTCCCTGAGTCATTAAGCCGCACATCCATGTTGGCACTCATGAGAGGCATCAGGCTGATAACATCACCAATTCTGTTCCGCTCAACCAGTGCGTATGCGTTGCCATATGCAGCAAGCTGCATTGTCATCGCTTCGCGAAACTCCAGCGCGGTCATGTACTGGTTAGGGTGAGTTCGTAGTAACTTTGCAAGCGGATGCTCATTAGTTTTTACGCGGCTACCATCTTGTAGCGTCTCGTAAACGTCTAGCGGTAATGATGCAGTAACTGTAGAAATAAGCCGGATGCATGCCCAGACTGTGCTGATTTGCATGTTCCGCTCATCAGAAACAACGGAATCGCCCACAGTTCCTGAGGCAGAAGTGCCGCCCATCTGCGATCCATGCTCTGGAGTTACCAGGCGACCACCTGTAAAAATTGCTGCCATACGCGCCCAGAATGGCGAACGTGTACGCAGATCAATGCTGTAATCTGTATCAGCCATATCAAACGCTCAGGAAGTTGTAGATAAAATCATTGAGGTCAGCGGGTGCTTCTAGTTCGTCGCTGTGACGTGCGCCAATTGCCATTGCAAGTGCAACCATTCCGTCGATGCGTCCGCTGGATTTTGTTTTCACAAATTTGCGGTTGCCTGCTGGATCCATCACAACCGTTGCATTTTTTGCACACATCTCAAGAATGGGATGGTTGCCGTGTTTGAGCTGTCCGCCGAGAAGTCTTGTTTCTAACTCACGCAACGCGGGAGACATCGATACATAGCCCTGACCGAATTCAACAAAACGCTCAAGCTCATCCTCAGAAAATCCCGCCTCTATGAGGCAAGGCTTCAGGAATTTCATGTTGTATCGGTCAAATGCCAGCTTGCGAACATCGCACCTGTCAAACAAATCGCGCAGTACAACAGCGATGTAGCCATACTCAATCGCCTTACCCGGCGTTGTGTTGAGATACTCCTGGTCACGCCAAATGTCATACGGCACCCTGTCGTGACGGGCTTTATCCTCTAATCCATCGGCAGGAAGCCAGAATTCGCAGTTAACATCGCCATCATCCGACACAAGCACCAGAGCGGTCAGATCCGACACGCTCGACAAGTCCAGCCCACCCCAAACAGAAAGTTTGTTATCTAATGGCTGTGGCTCAGCTTTGTTCATGTGCCAAACGGCCTGGCTAACAAACGGGTTTTTAGCCTCAACCCGCCTGTTTAGAACAAGGTTCTCATACTCAGCCTGGCGTGACGGCAAGCGCTTGGCACTCGCTGCCATGTCGAGCACTTCACGTTTATTCATGAAAACGTCAAACGCCGGGTTTGCGGCGCGGATTGCATCCTCCGAGAAAGGATCCATATCTTCCGGTGCTGACTGGAGCCTCACAACCGTGCGGGGGTCAGCACCGGTCAAGCCGTCATCAATTAGCAAGCTGAGCAAGTCACTGGCATCAGGTGCCTGCGTACTAATAACGATTGAGATTGGGTTGTCCTGTGCAGCCGTTGCGGTTTCTAACGCCTCATACAGTGGATCGCGTGGCCCTCGCACCTGTCCCAACTCATCATGTGCAACAAAGCGCGGTGAAAATCCGTAAGCCGTTGTTGCTTCAGCGCTCAGTGCACGATAAAAAGAGCCCAATTCAGGGCAGTGAATTTCTTTTGCAGAATCCTTAATTTGCGCGTACTGCATTAACCTTGGATTCATACGGCACATTTTTGATGCCAGGTTAAACAGAATTGACGCCTGATCGCGTGAACGGGCAGCAGAGTAAAGCTGGGAGTTGTGCGCCGCCTCCGGGCCAAGAAGATAAAGCAGCATTAACATCGCCGTCTCTACCGTCTTTGCGTTCTTTCTTCCCCGGCTAATAATCGCCCTGCGGGTGCCATACTCATTATCAAAAATAGCCCTGAAGTCATCCTTCATAAAATCGGCCATTTTTAGTCGCTGACCAACAAACTTACCTTCGGGAATTATGATGTTTTGTTCACACCAAAGTATGTTGCGCTCTGCCCTGGTCATTATATTTTCAGCCATCAATTAACAGCCTTTTCAGACTTCCCACGGTTTCTTTTCAGTTGGCATATTGCTGTTTGCTCTGCCCACTGTTTTCGGGTCAACCGTAGCCTGTCGGGTTATCCTCAGTCGCGTTGCCAGAGAAGAGGCTGATCGGACTTCTCTTTCACGCATCGTTAGCAGTTTGTCGTAACGCTTCAGGCCGTCATCGCGACTAAGCCACTCCATTTCGAAATCTTCAATCTGAGTAGTCAGCAGCCTGGCCTGCACAACATGCCGACAATACATTTCAAGCATATCGCGATGGGTTTCGCTAAATGAGTTTGCCGGACTGTCATTGACCAGTCGGATCCATACCGTTATTTCTGGATCGCTCAGGTGGATGGATGGCTGTAATCGGTTTTCAGGAAGTGAAGGAAGCGCAACAGCAGACTGCGTGGCTAGAGATTTTCTGCCTCGCTGTGCCATTTAAATTACCTTTTTTTCTGGACGTTTTTAAAAAAAAACTTGAGGGCGCGGTCTTTAAAGTTATTCCGCCAGAGTTTTCACCCTCCCCCCTCGTATTAATGATTGTGATAATTAACATCATTTGATGTTTACCAGATTACCCGGCCTTTATTATCGAACTCGGTTACCGTGCCGCCCTTCTCCATTCGCTGCTTCACGGAGTCATGGCAGCGCTTGCAAAGTGACTGCAGGTTGTCCGGGTCATGGAATAAAGTTTCATCCCCTTTGTGTGGCTTAATGTGATCCACAACAGCAGCCGAAATAACCTGGTCTCGCTTTAAATGAAACTCACAAAGGGGTTGCTTTTGTAATTGGTAGTATCGGAGTCGATACCATCGTTTGGTGTTGTATAAATTGTGCCAGGGGGAATTGGTTGCCATGCTAACTAGCGCCCGTGTAGTAATCCGCCAGGTTGCTGCTCTTTGATGATTTGCTCCCTGATGAGGCGTGCTAAGTCTTCTTGCGTACTGTCTACATTGACGGCGGCATTGGTGATCGTATTGGGGCTATCTTTAATAAGTGCGTCCTTAATATGGATTCGCCCATTGCATACCCTAAAAAGCGCGGGAGCTGATTCATGTTTCGCGATATCAAACAAAACGCCAAACGCATCGCACGTCTTACCTACCGCCTCAACGTGTTTCGATTTTTTACCATCCGGGGAGGTAACTGAAACCAAAACAAATACTCGTTCCCCAACAGGTAGACCGTACTTAACATCGCTCGCTGATGCGCTGCCGTCGACGTTCTTAACGTCTTTGTATGATTCAACAGTCTCACCAGATGCATCAATGCGCGAATAGCGGAGATTGGCCACCCAACCGATGCCAGCACCCACAGGCCAATTCCACTTAACACGCACTCCAAATGCCAGGGATTCAACTGTGACGTCGCTTGGGGACGGTGCAGAGCGACGATCTGTAACATTCAACTCTTCCGGGAAATTATCAGTGAGGCCAATTTTTAAAAAAGGTTTACCATTCAAATCGTACGATGCTGATCCGAGGTTGCTGCTCAAATGGTATCCGTTGTCATCCAATAAAATATTCATTCAGAGTTTCCTGCTGTGTATGCCTGATACTTCCCCGCGAATAGCCAGACCATCGCATGAGAAATCAGATCGTTTATGCTGATTTAAAGCACTGCGCCACCGCTGAGGCAGCAGAAAATAAAAAGCCACCAGCCAACATGCTCAGGGTGAGCGGTGGGCGTTGGTGGCGACTTTGCATTAGTGATGACTCTCGATTGAAAGCCATCAGTGATGCAATAAAAAACCTCCCGGAGGAGGTCTGATTAACATTCTTTCAACTTAGCCCGCTGATAAGTGCACTACCCAGCTATACCTTCCGCTGCATCCTTCACACAGCTTACTCTCTTTATGATAACGCTCAGCCGTCTTCAGGGCCTGGTGGGCTTGGTATAAAGTCCCAATGAAAATTCGGTGCTCTTTCGAGGGTAGATTTCGGCATCCTTGCTTATGCACTAAACGTGTTCCATCTCGTCGTGAATTTTTTTCTAAAAAAAAGAGTATTCCAGAATTTGGCATGTCGACCTTAGAGCGATTGAGGAAAAAAATGCCCCCGGTGTGGTTCGAGGGCTGGAGCTAGCCATAGGCTAAATGGACTACAAGCAAGGGTTAGCTATGATGACGTTATAGCTACTTTTTTAGAATAGAACTAAATCCTAAAATCACAATAATAAACCGCCCCTTAAAGTTCGACGGTTCATCAGACGGCTGTCTGGGCCTGAGTTCGGCACTCTACCGGGCTCAGGCTTTAAACGTTCATTAAGCACTCAACTTTTGACGTATCGCCGCAGGAAACTGAGATTATATTTCTGCCCAAGCCAGAATCCGATTACCTCAACCTCAACTAGCGGTGTATATGCTTCTAAACTCTCAGCTTACCAACGTAGTCAATGAGCTCATGACTGATGATGAACTCCAGGAGCTCAGGCACGAACAGGCCGCAGCTAATCGCATTGTTCAAATCATGGTTGATAACTTTGGCGAACTCGATGACAAAGACATGATGATCAGGCTTATCAGTCATCTTGAGAGAGAAAAGGACGAACGAAAGATTGAAATCTTCCGTGCTGCCATATCACTCATTGCCAAGCGAGCCGCAGGGAAGCTGTAAAAAAAGGCCCTCGGAGGTCATGCGAGGGCCGGAGCAAGTCATAGACTTAAGATGCTACAACAAGAGAAGCTACCATTTAATTCTAGACTCTAGCTCCAATATCGCAATAAAAAACCCCGGTGTGATAACCGGGGTTCATACCTGCCACCCTTGACTGATTGGACGATGGAACATAGATATGGCAGGCGATGCTTTTTATAAACAAACTTAAAAAACCTGTCAACATCATCCCTTAATTCTCAGGCTTTCTCCCTACTCATAAGCAGTGCTCGCCCCATATCAGGTTGTCTGCGATGTAGTGCTAAGTTTATGGCGCTTGATTCTCGAAAAAGCTACCTGCTCGTAAGTTTTCAATTCGCCGAATAGCCTGCTTATCGATGTTGCACTGACCCAACGCACCGTATAGAGCCACGTTCAGTTCAATGCTTTGACCGTACAGCAGGCGACCCGCTGGAACCGTCGGGATCGGAATGTCACTCGTCAGTAGCGGGGATAGCGGGATGTAGGGTGTTTTTATCGTCCGGTACTCCACCTGCGGCGGCTTCTGCCCTGCGCAACCGTTCAACAGCACCATCAGGGACAGGAGAAGCGGCACCTTTATCATCCCGGAGGTACTGCCGGATATCATTTTGGAGCTCACGGTTGACTACCTCGGCCTTGTTTTTTTGCTCTACAGCGACGGCCTGAAGCTCATTGCCTTCCCGCAGCGTTCTGACCAACTCGGTCACGCTGTCAGCCAGGCTGTCATTCTTCTGACGCAGATCGTTAATCTGTTGGTCTTTGCTGTTGGCGAGTTTTTCGAGACGTTCATTCGTGGCCGTTAGCTGTGCATTACGGGCATTCAATCCCCATAAACAAATGCAAATAAGACCAATGAACAAAAAGTGAGTGTTATTTCGGAAGAAGCTGATTACGTTTGCCATAGAATCCCCTTAGCCTGTGTGAGGCGGGTTTTCCTGTCATCCAGTCCGTTCGTTCCACCGTTAATGACGCGTGTGATGCGGTCAACATCATCAGCGTCGGCAAGAGCATTCAGTTTGTGATTGAACCACCAGGCGGCAGCGGATTCTGCTGCCATGTGTGGCGTCACCAGCAAGTGAGGCTCAGCAACAATATCGACGCCCAGTTGATCCACCAGCGCCGCATAGTTAGCCTTGCCGGTGACCTGAATTAATCCCCTGCCCCGATACCGGTACCCATCGCCGGATTCAACGCTGCCGTTTCCGTTCCGGTTGGCGTAGATGATGTTGCTGATCATCTTCTGATCTGCCGGGTGAGCGTTTGGCCCACCGTCGACCCGGCCATATTTCAACGCGTCCTCTTTGCTGATCCGCTTACCAAACATTGCCAGCAGTGCACCATATCGGTAATTCAGGTTTTCCTCAGTGCGGGTAAATCCCGTTGATTCGTGGCCAACCTGTGCGAGAAAATGCGCCTGACGCAGCGGCGTGTTTATCTGATATTTGGACATTGCAGCCAGGACATGTGGAAACCATTTAGCGGCAAGTTCATCACTCAATCTGGCAGCGCTCTGAAACTGTTTACTGGTCAGCACTTTCACCTCCAAATCGCTTATCAAGCTGTTTACGGATACGGAAAGAGAAGTAATCAATGCCAGTGAAGCCGATTAGGATCGCGGCAACCCACGCGGCATCGTCGCCAACCTGCCAGTTGAAGATGGAGGCAAGGATCAGCAAGGTTGGCTTAACGAAGAATGCGAACATGCTGCACATTGCTGCATCCATTAAGCGCCTGGGCCATGAGTCCCGGCCAAAGTAAGAAGCTCGTATTAGTGCCATAACACCTGCCAACCCTGCATAGCCCCATTCATTTTTGTGGGCGTATAGCCAGGCTATAAGAGTCGCCCAAAAGCCCGGATCATTTGCTGACATCGCATTGTCTCTCCGCCTCTCAGAGCGGCTTATGTGTAGGGAAAAGGGAGAATAAAAGGCGCTCACAGACGAAAAAGTCCACAGGAAAGGAGAGCCATGTCTGCGGCGCAAAATAAAAACCCCGCACTTGGCGGGGTCAGATATGATTATTCACTTACAGATAGTAAGGTTAAGGCCTGAATTCTGTAAAAACGCCTCCACAGCCCATATCTATTGGATAGAGAATTGCTAAAGTGACTAGAAGATAAACAGCTTACAAAACATCATAGTTTTTAGGCCAAGTACATAAGATACGTCGCAAGTGATGCAAGAAATGTAAATTTGTTCTGACATTGTTTTACTTAAGGATGCTTTATATTTATAATCGCGTGCAGTACGTGTTTTCCCTGGTGTTGGCCGGTTTAGGCACCCTTCCTTCATTACCTTGCTCGGTATCCTCATGAAGGAAGGGCTTTTTTTGTTAAGAATAATTTAACCTTATTGTTTTTCTTTTGGTAGCTAAACTTAAGGATAGTTACACCCTATACTTTAGTTACTCACATCAATGACTCATACGAAATCCCTCTCCCATGCAATGGGACAGCATTTATCCATATGGATACTTCGCTTCGTAAAGGCTTTTTAAATATCAGGATTCCATACCTCATGTCCCCGCACTAACCTTGAAAGTTAGTCTCTGCCGAGCCCGAAGCATGCGAACCCGAGAGAAAATAACGGGAGGATCGCGTTAATCAATTCAGACATGGATACCTTAAAATAGAGTCAACGACCATTAGCAATTGGATAGCTGTAGCCGCCGTCTTGATAGCAATCTTATGTGCAGGCGCAACACATTCACCACAACGAAAAGCACACTCCGATTATCCGCGAAAGTCCACAGTGTGGATCTATCCGATGCTCCGCGAATGCGCTTATCTGTTGTGCTATAAAAATGGCCCAGTGCTGGGCCACCTCGATAGTTATTAATCTGTCTTTGTAAAAATCGGCCAGAGTAAAGCAATCACGCCAGCAACCAGAACACCATCTGCCAGAACAGACATCATTTTGCTGGTGAAGTCGATTGCCACCACCAGAAACAACAGAACTCCAGCGGCGGCCCAGCGAATCTTACCAATCACAGATACTGATCCAGCGGCAACTGCAAGGCCTGCGCGATCTTCTTCAACTGCTTTTCTTCTTCTTCACCGATGCCATCCTGATCTGCAATATCCAGGCACAGGCAAAGCACGCTGACAGCATCGGGCGTTCCAGCAACATCAGCCAACTCAACCATAGCCTGGGCGTTAGCGCTGCGCGGTGATGCGTCGTACCGCGCGCGGATATTGCTGCTCATTTGTGCGATTTCACCGGCAAAGGGAGCGAAGGCAGGTAGTGCAGAAATGGTTTTTTCCAGGATTGAAATCTCTTTGGCGTCACAAGAGCCATCTGCATAGGCGATTGAATAAGCGCCCCAGACAGTTGCCTCAACTGCGTCACGATTTTCCATCTTCTTCACTTCAGTTACCGCTTTACGTGCTTTCTTTTTGAAAATGCCAAACATAGGTTCGTCTCTCTTTAGTGGTGAGCCAACGCTCAGGGATAGCAACCACAAGGCGACGAAATACCGTCCCTTCTGGCTCACCCTGAAAAGTTGTGGATTTTATTTAACGCCGAGCGAGGCGTCCGAGGAAATAACGAGGGATAAAAACGAAAAAACCCCACCAAATAGGCAGGGCTCGCAGAACATTTCATATTAAGTAGTGTGGCGCAGCGACCACGCTTAACAAGATAAATGCCTTTTTGTAATTACACAACCCTTTTCAACTTGGGTGGTAAAATATTTTCTTTGCGGCATTCTCGATCTATTTCCAGCTTAATATCCAGTGCGCAAAGGCAGCCATCAATCCAACTTTCCGCCGCCTGAAGCCTTACAGAAACATGATTGTGTGATATGCCCAGCTTAGTTCCCATTGCTCTCAGAGGCAGGTTATCGATGTAATGCCATTCCAACAGTGAGCAAAGATATTCGTCATGTTTGCTGAGGCGGATCATCGCTTCGTTAATGAACATGCCATCATCATCGCAGCATGAAAGGCGGCTCTGACGGCTTGCAGGAAGTAACCGGGACAGGCCACCAGCTACGCGCGGATATCCTATATTCGTCTCTCCACTTGCCGCCCACGCGCCCCAGCGTTCTAAAACCATTTGAATATCACGCATTATGCCGCCACCTTTTTGATGTAGTTAATTTCGCGCACGTTGCCGTTATTCAGCAGAACGTCGTTAAAGTCGCCGGAATCAGGGAAAACCACTTTCACCTCTGTCAGATCGTTGCTTCTGTCGAGAATGTTGATGTTTGCGCAGTGGAATGCGGCAGCATGCCCGGCACCGTGCCAGTCTGAGTCAGCGAAGATGATCAGCTTTTTCACCCCCATCGGCACCTTGAAGCGCTTCATCAGCGAAGTGTTGAGAACAGACCAGACGTTAAACTTGTACAGCTCACGGCAGGACAGCGCCGTCTCGATCCCCTCCGCGATGCCCAGCGTGGTATCTACCGGAAACATCCGCACGGCGACTGATTCAGCGTGATCACAGTAGTTTTGCTCCTGCATCCTGGTCATCTTTTTGGCATCTTCGCGCAGGGCTTTCTTGCCGTCATCGAGCAGGGTTCTGTGCAGGTAGCACAACTGGCCTTTAGCATCAGTTGCCATCGACCACAGCGCCTGCATGACCTTTCCGCCGTGAGTTTTCTGGCTTGGTTCGAAGCGTATCGCCTCTGCCGGCAGCACGTTAATCCCCCTACCCTTAAGGTAAGATTCTCCATCCGTGCCGCGCAGGTACTTCAGTTTCTGAAAACGCTCAGTAACTTTTTTTCGCAGTTCAGCGGTGTCTGTTTCCACCTTCTTTGGTGCCTCACCTTTAACAAAGGTGCGCCCGATGATTTGATCCACCTCTGCCGCAAGCGTTTTAAAATCCTTTTTCGTGACCAGCCTCAGCAGGTCAAATCCCGTCCCCTTACCGCAAGAACAAATCCAGTCGCCGTTGCCATATTTATCGTCACACCGAAATTTTCCCTTTCTTTTGCAGGCAGGGCATTCGTCCTTGTAGTGCCGTTTACCAGTAATGCCTGGCAATTTGAAGTGGTTAAAAATAACCGCCCAGTTACCTTTGGCAGCCTCAATGGTGTTCATGATCGGCCCCCTGCTTTCTGGTATCTAACATTTCACGGATACGCTTCAGGCTGCGCTGCCCTCTGCTCAGGCCAAGCTCTTGCTGCTCTGGTGCGGCATTATTTTTCGCGTCGTGCTGTGCTTTTCGACTTTTAGCCCATGCGATGTTTTTGGACTTGATGAAGTTTTGAACCTCCGGCGTGATTTGCTGCGGGAAGTCGGAAAGGTTGCGGGGCCATGTGCCAAACTTATCTTTGAAAGTGTTGGCGCACCAGGCGTCACTCTTGCGCTTCTTGCCCAAAGATTCCTGATGGTTGCGGTAGTAGAGGATTTGCGACCACCAGCTTTGCTTCTGCTCCTGCGTCGGGGCGTTCTTATCCTTTTTCATCTTCTTGATGTTGCGCGTTTCATCGGTCTCAACGTCTTCACCCATGATCGGCTTAAACCCGCACTGTGGGCACTCGTAAACGCCCACGGGCTTCATGAAGTGGCACTGGCCACATTCCTTGGGCAGCTTTTCCTCACGCTCTTTCTGTTGCTGCTTGCGGGTCTCTTTCAACCCATCAGATTTTGTCAGCAACTCGTTGTATTCGATTTCGTCTGGATAACCCAGGCGGTGCACTGTGCCACTGTGATCGAATATCAGGCAGGCATCCTTGCCCGGTGCCGTCCTCAGTCCACGACCAATGCATTGAAGCCAGCGGATCTCCGACTTGGTTGGACGGGCATAGATTACGCAACGCACATCGCTGTCAAATCCTGCCACCAGCACACCAACGTTGATCAGTAGCTTCGTTGCGCCCTTCTCAAATCGTTTAATAGTTTGCTGGCGGTCTTCCTGCGGGGTCTCCGCCGTCATGACCTCCGCGCTAATACCGGCACGAACAAAAGCCATCGTCAGGTAGTTCGCATGGCTCACGTTGACGCAAAAGCAAATGGTCGGCAGGTTGCGCCCGTTCTCCAGCCAGTTCTTCACAATGTCGCCAACCAGGTCAGCTCCGCACATGATTTCAGCGATCTGCGATTCGTTGTAATCGCTGCCGTAATCATCGCTTGTGATGGTCTTAACGCCGTTTAAATTCGGCTTGGTCGGTGCGTAAAACTCGTAGCTGCTCAGAACGCCACTGGCGATCAGCTCTTTCATCGTGGTTGGTTTGATCAGGCGCTCATAGTAATTGCCCATGAACGTTGCGAATGGCGTACCAGACAGGCCAATGACCTTAACGCCACTGTCCCGGATGTACTCCAGCAGACGCTTGCGGCGCATGTGGGCCTCGTCAACGATCAGCAGATCAATGTTGTCCGGGAACTCTCGACGGATCAGGGTATCGATGGAGGCTATCTGGATTTTCTTCTCGCCATCGACATAGCGCGGATCTGCCTCTGCCCAAACATAGCCAATATCGTCAGCGTTCAGGCCGTACTCGATAAAGCGCGTAGCGGTTTGATTCAGCAAAATGGTGTACGGTGCCGCAAACATGATGCGCATACCCCGTGACACCATGCCATCTACGATGAAGGCCGCCAGCCCTGTTTTACCGCTCCCTGTTGGTGAATAGACCAGGAATGTCCGTTCCTGCTTCCAGTGAGCCCTCAGTGTGCCTAAGGCTCGCTCCTGTGCTACATTGGGCTTGATGTTTAACATCGTTGTCTCCTGCAAGGGCCGTTTCAGCTACTCGCCAAAGTCTTCTGTCTCGGCTTCTTGCTTCCTGTGGTTGCCTGTAGTGCATGTTGTTAACCGTGTTGGGCTTTACCAGGGCAATGGCTCTTAGATCTCACCCTACTTAACCTAAGTGCGCTCTTCCCTTGGCTAAGCCATCCCTAACACCCCTTTCAAAGATCACCACCCCCAAACCCCCTCCTAGAAAGTTTTCCCCTCTTCCCCACTTTGTACTAGCTGGGTGATACATCGGGACACTTTTAGCGGGGACTGCTTCCAAACTCCCTTGGTGCTGAAAAGTCACCGTTTCGAGTTGCAGCGCAGTTTGCTGTGAAGAGGCGGAGTCTTGTGTTTGCTTCCCGCCTCGCTTTGTTCTCCTTTCGGTATTCAACAGGTTCCGCTTCGTAGGCCTGCTGATAGATTTCTGAGTACCGGGCCAACGCCCTTTCTCGCTGCTGCCTGCTAAGCCGTTCTAACTGCCCCTGAATCCACCCAGCATCGGCTTCGCTGTAATGGTTAGGCATTCGCCCCATAGTTAACGGGCTTTTCATTGGCACTAACCTCCAACTCTGGCCAGATTTTTCTCCATCGCTCAGGGTTTAAATCCTGCCGAGTGATCGCACCATTTGAAGACTTTTCAATCAGAACACACAATTCCGGGCCGAGAATCTGCCCCTTACTCATCGCTTTGCGAAGGTAATTTATTGTGGTTCCGCAAGATGCCTCGAATGCGATTTTTTCGGCGGCACTCAGAGCGTTGAGGTATTGCTTTAACTCGTCCATAGCAACCTTCTGTATAAATCCACAGATTGATATTACCCACAGGTAACGAGATAATCAATACCCACAGGCCATTTACCGCCAGGTAACAACGATTAGAATTCAAGACATGGATAAATACGAAAAACGTCGATTACGACTCATCCAGTTGCGGGATGATTATTGCAACGGTAACGGTTCAGAACTTGCCCGGCGCATAGACCGGGAGCCTTCTTACGTATCAAGAATGCTTTGGCCTGAAGATAAAAAAGGTCGTAAACGCATTGCTGACAACATGATTGAAATTATTGAGAGCGCCTTCTCTCTACCCAGGGGATGGATGGATGGAATTGTTGATGAAAAATCTAACATTACGTTTGTGCCTCAACCAATCAATACAAGGCGCTATCCCGTAGTAAGCTGGGTTAGTGCCGGAGCCTGGGCGGAAGCATTGGAACCTTATACACTGCAGGACATTGAAGAGTGGTGCGAAACTGACGCTCACGTAGAAGGCGATGGTTTCTGGTTAAAAATTAAGGGTGATTCAATGACATCACCAGTTGGGCTAAGCATTCCGGAGGGTTTGCTAGTTTTATTTGATACTGGACGAGAGGCTAAGCATGGTAGCTTAGTCCTCGCTAAAGCTACCGATGCGAACGAAGCTACTTTCAAAAAATTGGTTATCGACGGTGGGGAGAAATACCTCAAGCCATTAAACCCGCTATACCCCTTGATACCTATCAACGGAAACTGCAGGATTATCGGCGTAGCAATCGAATCCCGGCAAAAATTCATCTGATACCCATCATTTTGAAACCCGCTCTGAGCGGGTTTTTTTATGCCCATTAATTACAATTCAATTCAATAACTTATGAAAAAAGCATAAATTATGTTACCGCTGGGTATTGACGAAATTTATTACCTAGAGGTATTCTTAATTCATCGGCAAGCAACAGGGCCTGTGATATGGGTGATAAAATAGAATCAATCAAGAGTCATGATAAATCTGAATTTGCACTTGGGAATTCAGCGTACTCCGGTAAGTATGCTGGTTTATTTCTCCAAACAAAAAATAGCAAGGTGAAAAATGACACCGCTTTAGACGTTATCGACTGCGATGATGAAGTAATTTATGGACTATATAAAATAAAATTAAACACAGCCAGCTTGTTTTGTGTGTTCGTATTTAAAGGCGACCTAAACGATGAAGCTGTAATGATTTTAAAGTCAAATTACAAATTTGTTTTAGAGGGATTATCATGAACTTCAAATTCACCATTAGCCAAATGCTAATCCCTCCTTACACCAGCAGGTTAGAGGCAAGAGATGAAGATGGAATCTTTATAGTCTGTGAAATTGAAGATCTCAATGACATTAAAGAAGAAGAAATGAAAGCAATTGAACTTTTCCCAGGCGCTGGAGAGGCTGCAAGAAAGTTCCAGAACAAACTTATAGAGTCAGTATCTAAAGCGTAATTTATTAATTGGGTTTTAAATAATTACAGCGTATGGCGCTGGGGATTTATACAACCAAAATTCACGGAGGTCAGTATGGAATTATGTATCGCACTATCAATCCTCGCTAGCCTCTCAATGGTCTTCGCGTTTATTACGCTGCCATTTATGGAGTGATGAAAATGAAAACTCTTAAATTTCACAAGAATAAAGAATTGCCGTTGCACGGATTGCCTTTTGTTGGCGGTAAGCAGAAGGACGGTCTTGGTCTTAATTTTTTTGATGTTCCTGCCACCGGTGGTTATAGCGGTGGAAATACAACGGGTAGCGCCCTTGCCTGGTTGTGGTTGAAGCATATTGAAACAAATGGAGCCGAACCATTTTCCAGTCTGGGCTTGGTGATTCGGGATATGACAGAAGTTGAAGACGAATCTAGATATGGTCAGTTGGTTGGATTTATGGATGTTATAGGGCGTGTTATCTCAAAACTGATTGCTGATTATAAAGTTCACTTCACCCAAGATGAGGTTGAGTTACTGGCGAAAGCTAATGCCGGACTTAATTACGTCGAGAAGGAGCCGGAATATGCTGATGATTAAAAACCACAGCGATTACCGTTTGGCGAAAATTTTTCACAAATCCGGCCATGACGTACTGGCTAACTTATTTCTCCGCGCTGCTTATGGGGTTAAGTGATGGGGTCTGTAGATAGTAACTGGGATGCGCATGACAAGGCTGCCCAACTCACCGAACTGCTGTGTCTGATACACGATCATGGGTGCAGCGGAGTTAAAGCTAATAGTGAGTTAATCGGGCTGGCTTACAACCTTTCCGCCGAAATTCTTTTATGGGCCGCAGAGAAGGATAAAGAAGATGAACCTGCAAATTGAGCGCTGCCGACAAAGATTGGTGAGGGTCAAATTGCAGGATATGAAGGCCACAACCAACACCCACAACATACTGATTGACTTGCCTGATGGCTCGATCACCACAGTTGAGTTAACAGAAGAAATATTAGAGAAGGCGCTTATCAAGTTATTTGAGGCGATGGTTTACGACACCAATAAGCGTGAGAAGGCAGAGATTCACATTATCCAGACTTATCAGCGATGCGTTAGCAAGAAATTTGACACGCTAACTAACACTGGCAATGAGTTTATCAGCGCGGTAATTGAAAATTTAACAGAGCAGGCATTTCAGCAGCGAGGAAAAGAATGATGTTGAAGGTAATCAGAGAAGATGGAATTGACGAATCATTCCGCATTGTCAACGCGCCAATTTATGTTGTCGCTCGCCATAACGGCTATAAGCGCTGTCTTAGCCGTAGCGCGGCACTGAATAACCTGGCTCACTTCATGGTCAGCAAAGTTTTCTCCGTGTCGGGCATTCCCACCGAAGAACCTTACGAACAGGTTTTTGTTGATGGTGTACTGGCTAATAAAATTGGTGATAAAACCCAGCAATATTTAAGTGCGCATGAACGTTGCATCCGCCGCCTGCGCCGAATTCTCGCTAAAAAGCGTGCATTCAATTTATGGGAGCGTAAGCACGAAGCATTTAAACAGCAGTACGCTGAATTACTCAGCCAGAAACCTTATTGAGGAGCCCTACGTGGAAGAAATCAAAAGCGCCGAGGCCACACCTGACGGGGTTAAGGTTGAAAACAAAATAATCGGTTACTCGACGGCAGTTAAAAGCCTGTGCAGTGGAAACTATGACCGCCGTTTATTCGATGGATTGAATGTGATCGCCGCTATCCAGGAGGGAGTTACTTCTGGCTGGTATCGGATGGATATTGAGAAAGAGATCATTATCTGGCGCTGGTTGGTTGCAACGGTATTCATCAATGAAGAGCTTTTTAAAAACGGCACCGTAGACATACCAAATGAAGATGGCGGTACCGACACTGCGGTTATTTATTGTGGCAAAGAAGGCGGCCTGGGAATTTATCCCGGCCCGCTCCGATTTTCACTTGCAAATCATGTTGAGGGTACTGCGTTAGAAAAGTATGGGCGTGACTTAGGTTTGGATCTCGCTCTGAAAATGTACAAAGGCATGATTGAAAGCTGCCCACAGAATGGCCTGCGTATGTCAGCAATGGGCCGGGATGGTCTGTGCATGCTTCACGATGGCTTTATTCGTTCCCTGCAAACCGAAGGCATGCCCGCCATGCCAGTAATTCACTGAGGGCCAAACAATGATTAAATTAATTATGAATACCCCGAATATTGCTGCGATGGATAGCCAGGAGATTGCTGACCTGGTTGGCAAGCGCCACGACAATGTTAAAAGGACGATCGAGGCTCTGGTTGGGAGGGGAGTTATCACTTCTCCTCAAATTGAGGAAAAGCCTACTGCAGGACGACCTACAACCGCTTTCGTGTTTGAAGGCGAAGCAGGTAAACGCGACAGCATTGTAGTAGTTGCACAGCTTTCCCCTGAGTTTACTGCTCGTCTTATTGACCGCTGGAGAGAGCTGGAGAACGAACGCTCACGCCCTAAATCGCAAAATGAAATCATTGCGGCAATGGCGCTGGCCAATGTCGACCAAGAACGCCGAATCAACCATGTGGAAAGCAAGGTAGATGAAGTCGCTGAGACCGTGGAGAAGATTAAGCGCGGCTCGATTCCTGCTGGCTGGGCTGGATTCTCGGTGCTGAAAGTCAAGTGTGGCATGTCTGATGCCAAATGCCGGACGCTGGTCAAAAGCTACGACATCCCCACCGACACAATCACCATCATGACCCCTGACGGCCAGCCGCGCCCCATGAAAATTGTTCTCGAGGCTGACTTTATGGCTACTTTTCGCGGAATGATGACCGAAGCAGAACAACGAAATACCAAATGGTTTCACCCCAGCATGGGTCTGTTTCAAGCTATCGGATGGGGGTCTAAATAATGTTTATTCACACCGATCTGCTTCGTGCCGCGCTTTGCTGCGTTGCTGACTCTAAAGAAGAGCGCCGCTACCTGCAGGGCATTCACATCACCAGCACGCACATCCAGGCATGCAACAAAATCGCCTGCGTCTCGATGGAGCATGGTGACAAAAATCCATTTGAGGGTGTGTTCATTGTTATCGGCATGATCCCCCCGGAGGCAGAAGGTACATTCATCAACCTTGTCAACGAGACGGTGGTAGCCATGCACGTTACCGAAGATAACCAGGTGGTCGGGAGAAACATCCTTGAGCCCGTTGAATGCCAATATCCAAATTTCAGCAATCTCCTTGCAGGCGAGCCAGAGCCAATTAGTGGGATGCCTATCTTTAAGTCGAGATTGCTTGCCCTGCCGGATCTGATGTTTGGCCCGTCCCTAGGCGTTGTGGTTGTTGGGTTTAAGTCCTGGGGTAAAGATAAACCCTGTCAGCTTATTTTTGATAAGGCTGTTAACCACTTATTCGGCAATCCAATGATGGTCATCATGCCGATGACGGAAAGCGCTTTCGAGCTGATTGAGGAGGCATTCGATGAAACAGGTATTTGAATTGGTTATGTGGTCGCTGTTCTTCTCGATGCTCTGTGGCCTGGGCCTGATGATCGGCGCGGTGGCGGGCCTTGGCTACCTGAAAATGTTGGCGGAGGTGATCTGGTGACAAACACAAACATTTTTCCTCTAGCGCAAATCATCACGGCAGCCGGCACCGCTCCAAGTGACGTTACAGATGCGGTTTGGGCTGCCGGATATCGTCGACCAGAAAAGCACGCTGAGCAGGAGGTGATGCTGGCGCTGCAGCAATTGAAAGGGTTAATCAGTTTGCAGGTTCCATCGCATGCCTGGCCTGTAACGCTCGACCAGGTGAAACAGGATGAGCTTAACGAAATCATTGAAGAGGCGCTGTGGGGCAAACGCACAGCAACCCAATTAGCAATGATTTTGGTGAACCAGTTTCAATACTCCAGGGTGGTGATCAATGGCGCAGCATGAAATGGCAGACCTGAGCGATCCACTTGTGCTGGCCAGCGTCAAAGTTGATGACGGTTGCGACCACAAATATTGCATCGTGTGGGATATGAACGCCCGCCGCCGCATGCGGAACGGCACTAACGAGCCACGGCCAAAACCTGTCCAGGTTGCGCCGGTCAAGATTGAGCCGAAGAAGAAACCACGCAAACGCAGTTACAAGACTGTGCAGCAAGATATAGGGGCCGTGTGATGAAGACCAAAAAAGAATACGCACAGATGACCGATCATCAAATCAACGAATTGGTAGCCATAACTCGCGGAACTGTCCTTCATAGCGAAAACGGCAAAGCCATTTACGCCGTTGAAGGGTTAGATTTGTGCACAGACTTTTGCAATTCATGGGCTGATGCGGGGCCAGTTATTCAGGCGCATGGGATAAGCCTCTACCACGATAATGGGGAGTGGGAAGCAGAGGCAACACTGAATGCTCGCCTGGCGGTTGGCTCTGATGAAGGAGTTGCTGTCTTTGCTTCACAAAAAAAACCACTCCGCGCCGCAATGATTGCATTCCTCATGTCACAGGAAAAAAAAGAGGCCGAAAAATGAAATACAGCGAACTGAGCAATATTAAAGACCTGGATTCCTGCCTTTTAGCGCTGGCAGAAGTGACTGCTGTTATCGAGCAAACGAAGCTGCAGCTTGAGTACCCACAGGAGCGCGATGATGGCTGGCATAATCGTGCTGCATACGCCCTGAAAAAGAACAATGGCATCCGTGCGGCTCTTTGTGCTCGCCTGGCCATCTTTCGCCAGCAGGAGAAAAAAGAAAACATTATCGCGCACAACACCCACGCTGATTTCATGGTGAAGGAGTTAATGAAGTATGTGCCTGATGCGGTGATCCGCGCGTGCTCTCATCGAGCCAAGTTAAAATTGGGGGAGCTTCATGCACAGATCCTTTGAAAGAATGATGCATATGCGCTACGGACAGCGATATGACTTGACGCGCGACATTGAAGGTTTTTATTGCAGAGAGACAGTAAAGCGTATGTTTGAGATTTACTGCTGGTGTATGGAGGGGAAAAATGCCTGATATTGAGCGAATTACCGAGAAGGAAGTTATGGAGTTGGTGGAGGTTAACGCCAGAAATACCATATACCGTTACATCCGCGATTATGGTTTTCCGAAACCCATAACCACCTACCCCAAAAAGTATTTAAAGGCTGAAGTGGTGGCTTGGATATTAAACGGCGGTATTAACCAGAGGCTCTCTTAATGTGCCAGAATAATTTTTCAGCGTGCAATTCATAAGCCTCTTTCTGTTCTGCTATCCAGTCATGCTTATTGTAAACGGATAGCACCCCTCCCAATTCATGCCCCAGCATTTTTTCAATAACATGCGGGGCAACTCCTTCCTCTGACAAGCGGGTAGCAAGGGTTCGCCGGAAATCGTGTGAAGTAAATGGGCCTATATCAACCTTTTGTTGGATACGGCCCAAGAACCTGTTGGCCCCGGCGATTGTCATGGCTGTCTTACCATCAGCACCAGAAAATAAAACCTCACCGTGAGCTAAGTGCGCTTTCTCTAAAAATGGAGCGATCTGCTTAAATATGGGACGCCGAATAATTTTTTTAGTTTTAGATCGTGCGGATGGCACCACCCAAACCCCTTCTTCAATATTGAATTCAGAGTACACGGCCTCCCTTACCTCAGAATTGCGAGCCCCATATAGCATTAGCATTTGATGGAGTATGCAGTTGGCTGTTGACGCCCTGCTGCGCTCAATAGCAATCCAGATTTTGGCAAGTTGATTGTATGACAAGGTTATCTCGCCAACTGTGGGTTTAACCCCAATATCTTTTGGGAGGATCTTCATAACCTCGCAATTTTCGAGAAATTGACGCCTGATGCACCAGCCGATTGCTGAGCGCGTTTGCTTGATGAGAATGTGCGCCTTAGTTGGACTTTCCTTTTCAATTGCGCTGAATAAATCAACCCAAGCCTTTACTGGCACATCTACCGCAGGTATGCCTGGAAACGCTTCTCTCATGTTTCTCAGAACCATTGAGGTATACAAGCGCTTAGTGCCATCTCTCAAGGTCGGAAAATAGCACTCTTCCCAATAACGAAGACACTCGCCCACAGTAGGGTTACCAACCGTTTTTCTTCCAACATCAATGATGCGGGGATCTATACCCCGATCAATTGATTCTTTAATCTCAGTGGCTTTGTTTCTGGCGTCTCTGAGGGTTGTTCCGGGATACTTACCAAGTGGTAGCCTGTGCTGCTTCCCTTCCCAGCGAAACCGGTACTGGAAGTTGATCACTCCTTTTGGTGTAACCCTCACACTAAGCCCGTCCGAATCTGTTATTTCTGCTGGCCCGCTATATGGTTTACCATAGATAGAACGCAGTTTAGTGTCGCTTAAAGCCATGTTATTTCCTGTACTCACTCTGATTGATTTTATTGTACTCAGCATGTACTCATTTGCAATGCTACGATAACAATCATCGATGAACAAACAGAATCAAGCGCGAACCAAGAAAGCAGAATGAACCACATAACTCACTGATTAAATAGAATTTAAGGTTGCACGCTTGGGCATACAATATCAACTATGAAAACTGAAAATCAAAAGACTTACCTTTTTTACGACTTCGAAACCTTCGGCACCCGCCCGCATCTCGATCGTCCCGCCCAGTTTGCCGGTGTGCGCACCGATGCTGATTTCAATCCGCTTGGCGAACCTGAGGTGTTTTACTGCAAACCCGCCGATGATTATTTGCCCCAGCCAGCGGCGGTGATGATAACCGGCATCACGCCGCAAGTGGCACTGGCGCGCGGCGTCAATGAAACCGAGTTTGCCAATCGCATTCATGCGCTGTTCAGCGTGCCGGGCACCTGCGTGGTGGGCTATAACAATGTGCGTTTCGATGATGAAGTCACCCGCAATATTTTCTATCGCAATTTTATCGATCCCTATGCCTGGAGTTGGCAGCACGGTAACAGCCGTTGGGATTTGCTGGATGTGATGCGCGCCTGTTATGCCCTGCGCCCGGAAGGACTTAACTGGCCCGAAAATGAGGATGGCTTACCGAGTTTTAAACTGGAGCAATTGACCAAAGCCAATGGTATTGCTCACGAAAATGCGCATGACGCTATGTCTGATGTGTGGGCCACCATCGCCATGGCGAAGCAGGTGAAAGAGAAGCAGCCACGCCTGTTTGATTTTCTGCTCACCCATCGCAACAAAAACAAGATCAATACCTTAATTGATATCCCGCAGATGAAACCGCTGGTGCACGTTTCAGGCATGTTTGGCGCACTGCGTGGCAATACCAGTTGGATAGTGCCGCTGGCCTGGCATCCGGAAAACCGTAACGCGGTGATTTGCTGCGACCTGGCAGGGGATATTGAACCGCTGCTGGCATTAGATGCCGACACGCTGCGCGAGCGCCTGTATACACGTAAAGCCGACCTCGGCGACCTTTCTGCGGTACCGCTTAAGCTGGTGCATATTAATAAATGCCCCGTGTTAGCACCCGGCAATACGCTGCGGCCCGAGGATGCCGAGCGGCTGGGCATCGATCGTCAACGCTGTCTGGATAATTTAGCCACACTACGCGCGCACGCTGAAGTGCGTGAAAAAGCGCTGGCCGTGTTCGCCGAAGCTGAGCCTTTTACACCGTCAGAAGATGTAGATGCGCAGTTGTACAACGGCTTTTTTAGCGATGCCGATCGTGCGGCCATGAACATTATTCATCAGACCCGTCCAGAAAATTTGCCCGCATTAAATTTGCAGTTCGCAGATAAGCGTATTGAAAAACTGCTGTTTCGCTTCCGCGCGCGCAATTTTCCGGGCACGCTGGATGATGCAGAGCAGCAGCGTTGGTTACAGCACCGTCGTGAGCAGTTGAGCCCCGAACGTGTTCAGGCTTTTTTACAGGAACTGGAAATGCTGGCGAATGAGCATGAAGGGGATACGGCGAAGATCAATCAGTTAAAAGCGCTGTATGACTACGCGCGCGAATTGACGTCGTAATACACACCGTCCCCTCACCTGCTGGTGAGGGGACGGTAACGATTAGAACACTTCTTCAGTGCACTGCGGCACAGGATTGCGGAAGCTGCGGGTCACAAAGGCCAGATAAATTAAGCCAATCGCACCCCAAACCAGACCCAATGTCATTGAGCTGGCTTCCAGATTCAACCACAACGCCCCTACCGTCAACGCCCCGCACAGCGGCAGAATCAGGTAGTTAAAATGCTCTTTCAGCGTTTTGTTCTTTTTCTCGCGGATCCAGAACTGGGAAATCACCGACAAGTTAACAAAGGTAAACGCCACCAGCGCACCAAAGTTAATCAATGCCGTTGCGGTGACCAGGTCGAAATTAATCGCCAGTAATGCCACTGCGCCTACCAGAACCACGTTCCATGCCGGGGTATGCCACTTCGGATGGATATAGCCAAAGACGCGCGATGGGAAGACACCATCACGGCCCATCACATACATCAGACGGGAAACGCCAGCATGCGCGGCCATACCAGAAGCCAACACGGTGACACAGGAGAAAATCAAAATACCAAACTGGAAGGCACGGCCTGCCACGTAAAGCATGATTTCTGGCTGCGACGCGTCAGGATCCTTAAAGCGCGAGATATCCGGGAAATAGAGCTGCAAGAAGTAGGAAACCACAATAAAGATTAACCCACCAATCAGCGCCGTCAGGAAAATCGCTTTCGGGATCACACGCCCTGCATCTTTGGTTTCTTCAGACAGTGAACTGATGCCATCAAAGCCGAGGAACGAGAAACACAGAATCGTCGCACCGGTAATCATCGGGACCACATTCGCATTTTCCGACCAGAATGGACGCGTACTGGTTAATGTGCCTGCGCCTTCACCGTGCGCCACGCCATAAACCACCATGCTCATAATGGCAATGATGATTGCCACTTGCAGCACAACAATCACGCTGTTGAAGTTGGCAACGGTTTTAATGCCTTTCAGGTTGGAGATGGTCATAAAGCCCACCAGCAACACGACGAAGATCCACGATGGCACATCCGGGATCAGCGCTTCGAAATAAATTTTGGCCAGCAAAATGTTGATCATCGGCATGAACAAATAGTCCAGCAAAGATGACCAACCCACCATAAAGCCAACGTGCGGGTTAATGGCTTTCTGCGCGTAAGTGTAAGCGGAGCCCGCAGATGGGAAGCGGCGTACCAGCTTACCGTAGCTTAACGCGGTAAACAGAATAGCGATTAACGCAAACGCGTAGGCAGTTGCAACGTGACCATCGGTCAGACCGGAGACGATGCCAAAAGTATCAAACAGTGTCATCGGCTGCATATAAGCCAGACCCATCATCACCACAGGCAACAGTGTCAGCGTTTTTTTCAGGTGTGCGCGCTGCTGAGGCACAGCAGAATCATTATGCGTCATGGTTCAGCCTCCCTACAGACACAGCCAAACTACTGGGCTGAACCACAGGGAAACTTCGCGAGGAGCGAGAGAAGCGATTTGAAGGAGTAAGAGTTTGACAGGCGGGTGCGAACAAAGCCGCAGCGGCGCCGTAATCATCACGGAAGCGATTACCGGTGTTCACCGGTGATAAGTTAAACAGCCCCATCTTTATATCCTCAATGACACATCTGTGTGCAAATACGTGTATCAGTCCGGCACTGGCCGGCCTCTGTTGGTGTTGCGAGAAAAGTGCAAAAAAAATAACCGGCGCTTAGTTGCGACGGTTATTATTCTATTTTGCAAGGCGCGGATTATGCACCATTGTAAGGCAGGATGACAAGAGGTTGAGACCTTCGGTAACAATTTCCTGTTCAGCAGTGAGGGGGATTAAAAAACGGATCACATTGGCGCGCACGCCACATGAGAGAAGAACCAGTCCCTGGCGGCCCGCCTCCTGTACCAGCGCCTGTGTCAGCTGTTTTGCCGGGCGCGAAGCCTCTCCCGCTTCAACCAATTCCATGGCAATCATGGCACCGCAATGGCGTATTTCACCAATACAGTCCCACTGTTCAGCCAGCCGCTGTAAATAATTCACTACATGTTCCGACTGCTGACATGCGCGCGCATTCAACTGTGCTTCTTCAATAAGGTCGAGCACCGCCAGTGCCGCAGCAATGCCGATGGGGGAACCGGCATAGGTGCCGCCCAAACCGCCGGGCAACGCTTTTTGCATCAGGTGTGCTTTCCCGGTCACCGCTGAAAGGGGAAAACCGCCAGCCAGGCTTTTGGCCATGGTCACAATATCCGGCTCCACACCGCTGTGTTCGATAGCAAAGGTTTTCCCCGTCCGACAAAAGCCGCTCTGGATCTCATCGGCAATCAGCACGATGCCGTGTTCATCACAGCGTGCACGCAACGCCTGTAAGAAAGCGGTTGAGGCGGCATAAAAGCCCCCTTCCCCCTGCACCGGTTCAATGATAATGGCCGCCACGTCACTGGCGGCGACATCCGCGGCGAAAATGCCGTCCAGCGCAGCCAGCGCATCGTCATCACTGATACCGAGGTACGCTGCCGGATACGGCACATGGTAGATTTCTGCCGGGAACGGGCCGTAGCCTTTTTTGTACGGTTGCACTTTACCGGTTAACGCCATTCCAAGCAGTGTGCGACCATGAAAGCCACCACGAAAGGCGATTACGGCGCTGCGTCCCGTGGCAATACGGGCGACTTTAATGGCATTTTCAACCGCTTCGGCACCGCTGTTCATAAAGAAAGTTTGGGTGGGAGCCTGAATCGGCACCAGGGCATTCAGCTTTTCGGCTAACTCAACATAGCTGCCATAAGGAGTCACCTGGAAACACGGATGGGTGAACTTTTCCAGTTGCGCCTGTACGGCGGCAATCACCTTGGGATGGTTGTGTCCTGTATTCAGCACCGCGATCCCCGAGGCGAAATCGATATAACGCTTTCCTTCAACGTCCCACAATTCCGCATTTTTTGCCCGCGCGATATACACCGGCAGTGCATTGCCGACGCCGGGTGCCACTGCCGCTTCCCGGCGTTGTTGCCACTGTTGATTGCTGCTCATAATGCCTCCTGCGCTAAGCGTTCTTTAACATCCAGTCGATTTCCGTGGCGGTAATTAATCGCTCAAAGTGCATCAACTCATGATGTTTGCAACTGTGCCAAACGGTTGAGAAACGCGGCCCCAGTAAAACCTGCAGTGGGTGACTCTCTTCAAAGGCACACAGCGCGTCGCTTTGTCGCACCGGCAGAGCGTCACCGTCAGCCTCATAGCCATTGCCTTTCACCGCCGGCGGTAAGGGCAGCGCAGTATCGATGCCATACAAAATGCCCGCCAAAATAGCCGACATCACAAGATAAGGATTGGCATCCGCTCCCGCTACGCGGTACTCCACGCGGTGGTTTTCGGTATCACCACAGGGGATACGCAGCGCCACGGTGCGATTGTTGTGTCCCCAGGAAGCCTGCAAAGGGACAAACGCATCAGGCACAAAGCGGCGATAGGCATTAACGTTTGGGGCGAGCAGCGCCATAGAGGCTGGCATCAGAGCAATCATGCCAGCCAGTGCACGTTTAAGCAGCGGCGAATCACTGCCATCGTCATTGGCGAAGGCATTGTGATCGGCTGCATCTAACATGCTGATGTGCACATGCATACCGCTGCCCGCAAATTCGGCATACGGCTTGGCCATAAAAGTGGCGTTCATACCGTGGCTCTCCGCCACCTGGCGAATTAAGCGCTTGAGAAGCACCGCGTGATCGCAGGCACTGAGCACGTCTTTGGTGTGATGCAGATTAATTTCGAATTGGCCCGGCGAAGATTCGGCCAGTGCGCCATCGGCGGGAATACCTTGTAATTTCGCTAAGCGCGCAATGTCACTGAGCACATCGGCAAAATGGTCGAGGTTGTCGACGGAGTAAACCTGACTCTGCATGTTGCGTTCGTCACTGCCCGGCGCACAAGGCGGCTGAATCGCCCCTTCTGCATCGCGCTGTTTATCCACCAGATAGAACTCCAACTCTACCGCTACCACCGGAAACAAGCCGCGATCGCCTAATTGTTGCCACAATCGCTCAAGCACATTACGGGGTTCAACGTCAAAGGGAGTGCCATCTTGATTACGCATACTGAGCAACAATTGCGCCAGATGGTCAGGGTCTGCCGCAGAAGGCACCAGGCTACCGGCAACTGGAAAACAGATGTTATCCGGTTCGCCGAGGTCTTGCCCAAGCCCCGCCTCTTCTACGGTATTGCCCAGAATGTCCATCGCAAATACCGAGGCCGGGAAGTAACACCCTTTGTCGAGCTTTGGCAAGCTGGTTACCGGAATGCGCTTACCGCGAAAAACACCGTTCAAATCATTTAAGAGAATATCGACAAATTGCGTCTCTGGGTGGCGTTCCAGATACGCTTTTATTTCGTTCCGGAACGCGCTGGTTCGCTCTTCACGCAGTCTCGTGAAGTCTTCAACTTCGACCAGGTTTGTCATGATTCACCGCCAGGTTAAATTGTGTGCCTTTTTCGCGGCTGTTGCTCAAAAAAACAGCCACACAATAACCATAGTTGTTCCACAAAAAGTGTGCAAATGTAACATTTGCGTTTGAATAATGAACAACTCCTGACTAGATTGAAAATATATTGCACACATCGCCGCCTGACGGCCCTGTTTGTTCACTATTTTGACCACCCGCGCGGAGAGTGAAATGGGCATTATTTTTACCAAGCCGTTGATTGGCGTCATAATGTGTCAGTTCGATAAAGACGGTCATCCTACCCAGATGGTGCACAACAAGTATCTGGAGGCCATTTTTCAGGCCGGCGGCATTGCGGTGGCTCTGCCACATATGTTGATGGATGCGCCTCAGGTATTAGAAAACAGTATGGCTCGACTGGACGGTATTTTACTAACCGGCAGCCCCAGCAACATCGAACCTCATCATTATGGTGAGTCGGGCCATGAAACCTTTGCCGATCCGGGTCGTGATCGTCTGGCTTTTCATTTAGTGGATTACTGTATTGCGCAGCACATGCCGCTGTTTGCCATTTGCCGCGGATTACAGGAGTTAGTGGTCGCCACCGGCGGTAAACTGCACCGCAAAGTGCAAGAGGTGCCGGGCTTGCTGGATCATCGGGAAGATGAACAGCAATCCTTAGAGGTTCAGTACGGGCACGCGCACATTATCACGCCGCACCCGACGGGATTATTAGCCCGCCTCGGGGTGACACAGCCGCAATACCCGGTAAATTCGCTGCATCAGCAAGGTATCCGCGATATTGGCCCCCAGTTGCAGGCAGAAGCCCATGCGCCTGATGGCCTGATAGAAGCCGTCAGCTTGCCCGATCACCCGTTTGCCCTCGCCGTACAATGGCATCCTGAGTGGCACAGCGACAGCGATGCCCTTTCTCAACAGATGTACGCTGCCTTTATTCAGGCCTGCTTACGTTATCGCCAGGACCGCCCTTATGCATGACGCGCCGCTCGCCCCCGGAAAGCGCCTGGCTGAACTTCGTCAGGCAAGTGGGTTATCGCAACGTCGCGTGGCAGAGCTGTCAGGCTTGACTCACAGTGCTATCAGCACCATTGAGCAAGATAAAGTCAGCCCTGCCCTCAGCACCTTGCAAAAATTGCTCAAAGTCTATGGCTTATCCCTCTCGGCGTTTTTTTCCGAGCCCGAATCCACCGCGTTACCTCGCATCGTGGTGGATCGTGAGGATCTGATTGAAATTGGGGGTCAGGGGGTTTCCTTGCTGATGGTCAACAACGGCAATCCCCAGCGTACGCTATCAATGATGCTGGAAACCTATCAGCCCGGTGCCACCACCGGTGAAAAGATTCGTCACGCCGGAGAGGAAACCGGCACGGTACTGGAAGGGGACATTATTCTTACCGTCAATGGTGAAGACTTCGCGTTAACCGCCGGTCAGAGCTATGTGTTTGATACTGGCCTGCCGCACAGTTTTTATAATCCAGGCGATGCCTGCTGCCGTATTGTGAGTGCGCATACGCCCACCACATTCTAAGCCTGAATTCAGTAAGGAGCGCTATGGCTGAACATACGCAAAGTTACTACGCCGCAACGGCGAATCCGCACGAGGCCTGGCCAACGTTAGACAGCTCGATTGACTGCGACGTATGCATTGTCGGCGGCGGCTTTACCGGCATCTCATCCGCCCTGTTTCTTGCGGAGGCGGGCTATGATGTGGTGGTTTTAGAAGCGGCGCGTATTGGATTTGGCGCCAGCGGACGCAATGGTGGCCAGGTGGTGAACTCCTGGAGCCGTGATATTGACGTGATAGAAACGCATTACGGGCGGGATGCTGCGCGTCTTTTTGGTGCCATGATGTTTGAAGGCGGCAACATTATCCGCGATCGCATCGACCGCTACGCGATTCAGTGTGATTATCGCCCAGGCGGCGTATTTGCCGCCCTTACCTCACGCCAACTGACTGCGCTGGAAGCACAACAGAAACGCTGGGCAGGCTACGGCAATACCCAGTTGCAAATGCTGGATGAGGTGGGCATTAAACGCCAGATTGCCAGCGAGCGCTATTGCGGCGGGTTGTTGGATCTTGCCGGGGGACACCTGCATCCGTTGAATCTGGTGCTGGGCGAGGCAGAAGCCGTACGTCGTCATGGCGGGCGCATCTTTGAACAGTCAGCGGTGACCCAGGTGCGCTATGGTACGCCGAATCTGCTGCAAACGGCCCAAGGCGAAGTGCGCGCCAAATTTGTGGTGTTTGCAGGTAACGCCTACCTGGCGGCGGCGTTAGAACCGCGACTGGCAGCCAAAAGCATGCCCTGCGGTTCGCAAATCGTGGCTACCGCGCCGCTGTCCGCCGACCGTGCGTTATCACTGCTTCCTAATCACTACTGCGTCGAAGATTGCAACTACCTGCTCGATTACTTCCGTCTGACGGCGGATAACCGATTACTGTACGGCGGTGGCGTGGTGTATGGTGCGCGTGAGCCACAGGACATTGAACGTTTAATTCGCCCCAAGCTGGAAAAAACCTTTCCCCAGTTGCGTGGCATTGCGTTGGAGTATGCCTGGAGCGGTAATTTCTTACTGACCTTATCAAGAATGCCGCAGTTCGGTCGGCTTGAGCACAATGTCTACTATATGCAAGGCGACAGTGGGCACGGGGTGACACACACCCATTTGGCGGGCAAGGTATTGGCAGAAGCGCTGCGTGGCGATGCCGAACGCTTCGATACCTTCGCCAATATTCCCCACTTGCCCTTCCCCGGTGGGCGGCGTTTTCAGGCACCGCTTACCGCGCTGGGTGCCGTTTGGTACTCCCTGCGCGACCGTTTTGGCGTGTAATTACGACACGGGCATCTGCTGCGGATCGGGATACTGGTATTCAAAGCCCAAATCATCGCAAATCTTACTGCCATCGATGATTTTGCCTTTGCCGCTGCTGCCGGCGCGAAATTGCGGCGGTGTCACGCCCAGTTGCCGCGCCACCTGCGGATAAAAAGTTTCGCGCGCGGGATGTTTGGGGGCACAGATATTGTAGGTGTGCCCCCCTTTCGGCGTGTTCAGCAGCAACACAATGGCCTCCACCACATCATCCAAATGCACCAGATTCACGCCGTGCGTGCCCTCGGTAACGTCTGTTTTCCCTGCCAGGAAGCGCCCCGGATGGCGATGCGGCCCGACTAAACCGGCAAGACGCAGAATATCGACAGACGTCCCAGGTAAATCATGCAGCCAGTGTTCAATCTCCACCAGCACACGGCCACTTTCGGTGACCGGCTGCAGCGCGGAAGACTCTTTCACGGTGCCTTCACCCGGCCCATACACGGAGGTTGAACTGGTAAACAGGATGCGGGGCACCTGGTGAAACAGTGCGCTATCCACAATTTCCTGCACGGCCTGCATATAGACCGCGCTTCCGTCACCGGTGCGGCGTGCAGGTAGCGTCACCACCAGTGCATCCACATCCAGCAACGCCTGTAAATCCTGCGCATCGGTGTCCGCTTGCATTGGAAGCTGCAGCACATAGCTTTCAATGCCACACATGCGCGCGGCTTCAACACCGTCTGGCGTTGTTTTGCTGCCCTTTACTTGCCATCCTCGCGCTTCCAGTGCCAACGCAAGTGGCATCCCTAACCAGCCTAACCCGACAATCGCCACTTTTTTCATGCTTCACCCCATGCGCAAACCGCACCGACTTAGAATTAAAATCTAGGCTACGTGAGCCACTTCTCGCTGGCAATGCTGTGGTGAGTGAGAATCTGTCAAACAGTGCAAAAAAGGGTTGCCATCGTGCAATAACTTGTTTAGGTTAACTGTCACAAATGAATAGTCATTCATACGAGAATTTTATGAGCCGCGTTCAAACAACAAACCACCATCATCACCATCATCCTGACTAGTCTTTCAGGCGATGTGTGCTGGGAGACGATTAGGATCTTCCAGTGGTGCAGAACGCAAAAGTAGCCCCCGGAAGATTCACTTTCGGGGGCTTTTTTTTGGCCTGAGCGCATAACACAACATTCAAATCAGTGCCGCAAGGTGACAGGAACAGAGGACAGGAATATGTTAGATAACTCACGTTTACGCATAGCTATGCAAAAATCAGGGCGTTTAAGCGATGATTCACGCGAATTGCTGGCGCGCTGCGGGATTAAAATTAATCTTCAACAGCAGCGCTTAATCGCCTTTGCGGAAAACATGCCGATCGATATTTTGCGCGTTCGCGATGACGATATTCCCGGCCTGGTGATGGATGGCGTTGTTGACCTGGGGATTATCGGTGAGAACGTGCTGGAAGAAGAGCTGCTCAGCCGTCGCGCTCAGGGAGAAGACCCACGCTATTTCACCTTACGCCGTCTGGATTTTGGTGGCTGCCGCTTGTCCATCGCGATGCCCGTCGATGCCGAGTACAACGGTCCACAAACCTTGCAAAACGCGCGCATTGCGACCTCTTATCCACACATCCTCAAGCAGTATCTGGATAAGCAAGGCGTGCCTTTTAAATCCTGCCTGTTGAACGGTTCGGTGGAAGTGGCTCCGCGTGCGGGTCTGGCGGATGCGATTTGTGATTTGGTCTCCACGGGTGCCACGTTAGAGGCCAATGGCCTGCGTGAAACCGAAGTGATCTATCGTTCAAAAGCGGTACTTATCCAGCGCGATGGCGAAATGCCGAATGCCAAACAAGAATTGATCGACAAGCTGATGACCCGTATTCAGGGCGTTATTAAAGCGCGCGAGTCAAAATACATTATGTTGCACGCGCCAAGCGATCGCTTAGAAGAAGTGATTGGCCTGCTGCCCGGCGCTGAACGCCCGACCGTGTTACCGCTTGCCAATGATCAAAGCCGCGTGGCAATGCATATGGTCAGCAGCGAAACCCTGTTCTGGGAAACCATGGAAAAACTGAAAGCCCTGGGAGCCAGCTCCATTCTGGTGCTGCCGATTGAGAAGATGATGGAGTAAGTCATGAGCAGCTTTAATACCCTGTATGACTGGAATGCGCTGAGCCGCGATCAACAGCAGGCCCTGCTGATGCGACCGGCGATCTCCGCTTCCGCCAACATCAGTCAGACGGTCAGCGCCATTCTCGACAACGTCAAATCTCGCGGTGATGCGGCTTTACGCGAATACAGCGCAACCTTTGATAAAACCCAGGTTGATGCATTGCGTGTGACGGCTCAGCAAGTGGCGCAAGCCAGCGCACGACTGGGCGATGACATTAAGCAGGCAATGGCCGTTGCCGTAGGCAACATCGAAAAGTTTCATCTTGCCCAGCAACTGCCGGCGGTTGATGTGGAAACCCAACCCGGCGTCCGCTGCCAGCAGATTACACGCCCGGTTGCCTCCGTGGGCCTGTATATTCCTGGTGGCTCCGCTCCGCTGTTTTCAACCGTGCTGATGTTGGCTACTCCGGCGCGCATCGCCAAATGTGGGCGCGTGGTGCTGTGTTCTCCCCCGCCTATCGCCGATGAAATTCTGTATGCAGCATCACTGTGCGGTGTCGAAGAGATTTACCAGGTGGGTGGCGCGCAGGCGATTGCGGCCATGGCGATGGGCACAGAATCGATTCCCCGCGTGGATAAGATTTTTGGGCCGGGCAATGCCTACGTGACCGAAGCTAAACGCCAGGTCAGCCAGCGTTTAGATGGTGCCGCCATTGATATGCCTGCGGGCCCTTCGGAGGTCCTGGTGATTGCCGATGCGGGCGCAACGCCCGCGTTCGTGGCATCCGATCTCCTGTCTCAAGCCGAACATGGCCCTGATTCGCAGGTTATTTTGCTTACACCGTCAGCGGAGATGGCAACACGCGTTGCCGCGGCGGTGGCTGAACAACTGGAAGCACTGCCGCGTGCCGAAACCGCACGTAAAGCGCTGGAAAGCAGCCGTCTGATTGTCGCGGCAGACCTCACGCAATGCGTTGAAATTTCTAATCAGTACGGCCCTGAGCACCTGATTATTCAAACCCGTCAGGCTCGGGACCTGGTCGACAGCATTACCAGCGCAGGCTCTGTGTTTCTCGGCGACTGGTCCCCGGAATCTGCGGGCGACTACGCTTCCGGCACCAATCATGTCCTGCCGACTTACGGTTTTACCTCGACCTACTCCAGCCTCGGTTTGGCAGATTTTCAAAAACGCATGACCGTGCAAGAATTAACGCCACAAGGTTTTCGCAATCTGGCGCACACCATCGAGACCCTGGCGGCGGCAGAACAGCTGACCGCGCATAAAAATGCCGTGACATTGCGCGTTGCCGCGCTGAGGGAGCAAGCATGAGTTCCACTATTGAAGACCTGGCACGCGACAACGTTCGCGCGTTGACCCCTTATCAGTCCGCACGTCGCCTGGGTGGCAACGGCGATGTATGGCTCAATGCCAACGAGTTTGCCCAAACACAAACGTGGCAACTGACCCAGCAAACGCTGAATCGCTATCCGGAGTGCCAACCGAAAGCGGTTATCGAGCGTTATGCCGCCTATGCCGGTGTGCAACCGGAGCAAGTGCTGGTGAGCCGGGGTGCCGATGAAGGCATAGAACTGCTGATCCGCGCATTCTGTGAGCCAGGTAAAGATGCGGTGCTGTATTGCCCTCCCACCTATGGCATGTACAGCGTGAGTGCGGAAACCATTGGCGTGGAGTACCGTACCGTCCCCGCCTTAGAGGATTGGCAGTTAGATTTACCCGCCATTGCTGAGCAACTGGACGGCGTAAAAGTGCTGTTTGTTTGCAGTCCCAATAACCCGACTGGCAATCTGATCAATCCTGATGATCTGCGCCAGTTGCTGGCGATGACTGCGGGTAAAGCCATCGTGGTGGCCGATGAAGCCTATATTGAGTTCTGCCCACAAGCGACGCTGGCAGGATGGCTGAAAGAGTACCCACACCTGGTCATCTTGCGCACCCTCTCAAAGGCCTTTGCCCTGGCAGGACTGCGCTGTGGTTTTACCCTGGCCAATAAGCCGGTGATTGATTTGCTGATGAAAGTGATTGCCCCTTATCCGCTCTCAACGCCAGTGGCCGATATTGCCGCACAAGCGCTGAGCGAAGCCGGTCTTGCGTTGATGCGCAGCAATGTAGCGGACGTACTCAGCACCCGTGAGTGGCTTATCGAACAGCTCCAGTCCTGTGACTGCGTTGAAGCGGTATTCCCCAGCGAAACCAACTACGTGCTGGCCCGCTTTAGCGCCTCCAGCAATGTCTTTAAAACCTTGTGGGATCAGGGCATTATTCTGCGAGATCAAAACAAGCAGCCCAGCCTGAGCGGTTGCCTGCGCATAACGGTCGGCACCCGCGCCGAATGTGAACGAGTAATTTCTGCCCTGCGCCCGCTGGCTGGCGCTGGCTTATCCCTGGAGCAAGCATGACTCAGAAGACCCTTTTTATTGACCGCGACGGCACCCTGATTTCTGAACCCCCCACGGATTATCAGGTCGACCGTATGGATAAACTGGCGTTCGAGCCAGATGTCATCGCTTCCCTGCAAGCCTTGCAGGAAGCGGGTTATAAACTGGTCATGATTACTAATCAGGACGGTTTGGGCACCGACAGCTTCCCGCAGGCAGATTTTGACGGCCCCCACGATCTGATGATGCAGATTTTCACTTCCCAAGGTATTCAGTTTGATGAGGTGCTGATTTGCCCACACAAACCGGAAGATCACTGTGATTGTCGCAAACCCAAAACCCGTCTGGTGGAGAGCTGGTTGGTCGAGGGTGTGTTGGATACCGCCAACAGCTATGTGATTGGCGACCGCCTGACCGATGTGCAACTGGCGCAAAATATGGGCATTAAAGGTCTGCGCTACGGACCGGAAGGCATTGACTGGAAAACCATCACCCAGCAACTGACTCAGCGCGATCGCTATGCGCAAGTGCAGCGTAATACCAAAGAGACCCAGGTCCATGTTGAAGTCTGGCTGGATCGCGAAGGCGGCAGCAAGATCAATACCGGTGTCGGTTTCTTTGACCACATGCTGGATCAAATTTGTACCCACGGTGGCTTCCGCATGAATATCAGCGTCAATGGTGACCTGTATATTGACGATCACCACACCGTTGAAGATACCGGCCTGGCGCTGGGCGAAGCGCTGCTCAAAGCGCTGGGTGACAAACGTGGCATTGGCCGTTTTGGGTTTGTGTTGCCGATGGATGAGTGCCTGGCGCGCTGTGCGCTGGATATCTCCGGTCGCCCGCATTTGGAATATAAGGCGGAGTTTAACTACCAACGTGTCGGCGATCTCAGCACCGAAATGGTTGAACACTTCTTCAGCTCCCTCTCTTACACCATGGCCAGTACCTTGCATTTGAAAACCAAAGGCAAGAATGACCATCACCGTGTGGAAAGCCTGTTTAAAGTCTTCGGCCGTACGCTGCGCCAGGCGATTCGCGTGGAAGGCAACACCCTGCCGAGCTCGAAAGGGGTGCTCTGATGAAAGTGGTGATTCTGGACACCGGTTGCGCCAACCTTTCCTCCGTGAAATGGGCGGTGCAGCGTCTCGGTTATCAGCCTGAGGTCAGCCGTGATGCCGATGTGGTTCTCAATGCCGATAAACTGTTTCTGCCCGGTGTGGGTACCGCGCAGGCGGCAATGAATCAACTGCGTGAACGTAAGCTCATCGACTTGATCAAAGCCTGTACCCAGCCGACGCTGGGCATCTGTCTCGGCATGCAACTGCTGGGTCGCGAGAGCGATGAGAGTGGCGGTATTGCAACACTGGGTATTATTGATGCGCCAGTGAAAAAAATGACCGATCACGGCTTGCCACTGCCGCACATGGGGTGGAACAAAATCACCCCGCAGGCAGGCCACCATCTTTTTCGTGGCATTGATGACGGCGCTTACTTTTATTTTGTACACAGCTATGCCATGCCGGTTAACGAACACACCATCGCTCAGTGTGCGTACGGCGAGCCGTTTACCGCGGCCGTGCAGAAAGAGAATTTCTATGGCGTGCAATTCCACCCGGAGCGTTCGGGTTGGGCGGGTGCGCAATTAATCAAGAATTTCCTGGAGATGTAAGCCTGTGATTATCCCGGCTCTCGATTTAATTGACGGTAAAGTGGTTCGCCTGCATCAGGGTGATTATGGTCAACAGCGTGATTACGGCAGCGATCCCCTGCCGCGCCTGCAAGCGTATCAACGCCAGGGCGCGCAAGTGCTGCATCTGGTGGATTTAACCGGTGCGAAAGATCCGGCACAACGGCAGATTGCCCTGCTGAAAACATTGGTGGCGGGCGTCAGTGTTCCTGTCCAGGTTGGCGGCGGCATTCGCACCCGTGAAGACGTTAAAGCCCTGCTTGATGCGGGCGTCACGCGCGTGGTCGTGGGATCAACGGCGGTGAAACAGCCCGAAGAAGTCAAAGCCTGGTTCCACGAATTTGGTGCCGAGGCCATTGTGTTGGCACTGGATGTTCGCATTGATGCGCACAATCGCAAAGAAGTGGCGATCAGCGGCTGGCAGGAAGCGGCTGGCGTCACGCTGGAAGAGGTCATTGAACAGTTTCAGCCGGTTTGGCTGAAGCATGTCCTGTGTACTGATATCTCACGCGACGGCACGCTCGCCGGTTCAAACGTTGCCCTGTATCAGGAAATTTCAGCATGCTTTCCAGATATCATTTTTCAATCTTCTGGCGGTATTGGTTCGCTGGATGACATTGCCGCTCTGCGTGGCAGCGGCGCGCGCGGTGTGATTGTGGGTCGTGCGTTGTTGGAAGAAAAGTTCACCGTTGAGGAGGCGATAGCATGTTGGCAAAACGGATAATTCCTTGTCTGGATGTTCGCGATGGGCAAGTCGTCAAAGGCGTGCAGTTTCGCAATCATGAAATCATCGGTGACATCGTTCCCCTGGCAAAACGCTACGCTGAGGAAGGCGCAGATGAACTGGTGTTTTACGATATCACCGCTTCTTCAGACGGTCGTGTGGTCGACAAAAGCTGGGTGTCACGTGTCGCAGAGGTCATCGACATTCCGTTCTGTGTCGCGGGCGGCATCAAATCAGCAGAAGATGCAGCACAGATTTTATCGTTCGGTGCGGACAAAATTTCAATTAACTCACCCGCCCTTGCCGACCCAGAACTGATCACCCGTCTGGCCGATCGCTTTGGCGTGCAGTGCATCGTCGTTGGCATTGATACCTGGTATGACGCAGAGACCGGGAAATATCACGTTAATCAGTACACCGGCGATGAAAGCCGCACACGCATTACGCAATGGGAAACGCTCGACTGGGTTGAAGAAGTCCAAAAGCGCGGTGCGGGAGAAATCGTGTTAAACATGATGAATCAGGATGGCGTGCGCCAGGGTTACGACCTCGTGCAATTACAGAAAGTCCGTGAGCGGTGCCGCGTGCCGTTGATCGCCTCTGGTGGCGCTGGCACGCCGCAGCACTTTTTAGACGCCTTTCAGCAAACCCGCGTTGATGGCGCGCTGGCCGCTTCCGTATTTCATAAGCAGATTATCAATATTGGCGAACTTAAAAGGTTTCTCGCCGAACAAGATGTGGAGATCCGCACGTGTTAACCGAACAACAACTCGCCCAGTTGGACTGGGTAAAAACCGACGGCATGATGCCAGTGATTGTTCAACACGCGATCTCTGGTGAAGTATTGATGCATGGCTACATGAATCAGGACGCGCTGGCTGAAACGCAGGCGAGTGGCAACGTCACCTTCTTTTCGCGCACCAAGCAGCGTCTGTGGACAAAAGGGGAAACCTCCGGTCACTTTTTGCAGGTGAAAAGTATCACTGCCGACTGTGACAAGGATACGCTCCTGATATTGGCTAATCCGATTGGGCCAACCTGCCATCTCGGCACATCCAGTTGCTTTTCGCCTGCGGCACCGGACTGGGCCTTTTTGTATCAACTCGAGCAACTGCTGGCCGCGCGTAAACACGCTGACCCTGAGAGTTCATACACTGCCCGTCTGTATGCCAGTGGCACCAAGCGCATCGCGCAGAAAGTCGGAGAGGAAGGCGTTGAAACGGCGTTGGCGGCAACGGTGAACGATCGGGAAGAGCTGACCAACGAAGCCTCTGATTTGATCTATCACTTATTGGTGCTATTGCAGGATCAGTCGTTAGATATGAGCGCAATTATTGACAATCTTCGTCAGCGCCATCAGTAAGAGAAACGGCCAGCATCGCTGCTGGCCGTTGTTATGACAGGGATTAAAGCGGATGGCGCTGGCGATAATTGGCCATCATATTACGGCCAAGCACAGCACCCGCCCCCACTAATCCTCCCAACAATGCTGACAAGATAATGACCAGCGCACGCTTAGGACTCTCGCGGCGAATGGGCAAATCCGGCTGCATGATGTAGCGGAAAGACTGTAAATTATCGACCTGAATCTTCAGGTTTTGGATGGCCGATAAAGCGCGCTGAGTCCCATAATACAAATCATCAAACGACAAAGGCTTGGTGGACTCATTGGCAATCATTGCGCTCAATGCGCGGGAGCCGAGCATATATAAAGTGTCATCCGACAAAAATTCAGCCTGCGTCAGGTTTGATTCGACAATGTTCGAGGCTTGCGCAATCTTCAGTGCCTGTTTAAGCACATCAATGCGCTGCTGCTTTTTCGATTCAAAAACCAGCTCTTGTGAAGCCAGGTTATCGGTGAGTTCACGCTCTTTTACGGCCAGGTTACGTTTGATATCTTCACCGTAATCCTTCACCACATCATCATTGGTGAGCTTGATGTAATGCGTAACCTGCGCTTGCGCCTCTTTCGCAGTCTGTGCAGTGAAGCTCACACTTAACGGCTCCTTCTGCCCTTTCACCACTTCAGCGACTTTGAGATCCAGCGGCTCTTCAAGATTCTGTAGGGCATTCACTTGTGCATTCATCGACGCGTAGAAGCGTGCAAACAGTTGCTGTTGTAAATCAGCAATGCCTAATTTGTCTTGCGGATACTGTGAATACATCACATTCAGTGCCGCATTATAGTTCGCGACTTGCCCGGCACTGGGTTGCGTGACGATGGCTTCGGACGTCCACTTCTCTTTTGCCAGCAATGCGTAACTCAGTCCTAGCAGCACAAACACCACTACAGCAGCAATAATTATGACCTTACCCTTCCATAGCTGTGCGATGACATCCATCAAATCTAACTCATCGTCATTGTTATAAAACGTCTGACGCACTGCTGTCTGTGCAACATCAAGTTGCTTATTCTTATCGCTCATATTTTAATCATTCCACATCGCTGAATGTAATCCGTACAAACCATTGAAAGTATATAAATTAAAACCTAAATGCGACGCGACTTTTCTTAAAAAAAATGTAAAAAAAACCTCCCAACTGGGAGGTTTCTTACTTAGCGGTGATTATTCCATCCATTCGGTATGGAATACACCTTCTTTATCAGTACGTTTATAGGTATGAGCACCGAAATAATCACGCTGAGCCTGAATCAGGTTAGCGGGTAATACCGCTGAGCGGTAGCTATCGTAGTACGCGATGGCTGCGGAGAAGGTTGGCGTTGGTATACCGTTCTGCACCGCATAGGCTACGACGTCACGCAGCGCTTGCTGATACTCATCGGCAATATTTTTGAAATAAGGGTCAAGTAACAGGTTCGCAATTGCTACATTGGTTGCATACGCATCCGTGATTTTTTGCAGGAACTGCGCACGAATAATACAACCCGCACGGAAAATCTTCGCGATTTCACCGTAGTTCAAATCCCAGTTGTACTCATCGGAAGAAGCACGCAGCTGGGAGAAACCCTGAGCATAAGAAACGATCTTACCCAAATACAGGGCGCGGCGGACTTTCTCAACAAATTCGGCTTTATCGCCAGCAGGCTTCGCCTGTGGGCCAGTCAGCACTTTGGAGGCTGCAACACGCTGCGCTTTCAGTGAAGAGATGTAACGTGCAAACACAGACTCGGTGATCAGCGACAGCGGTTCGCCGAGATCCAATGAGCTCTGGCTGGTCCATTTACCGGTACCTTTGTTCGCCGCTTCATCCAAAATCACATCAACCAGGTATTTACCCACATCATCTTTCTTCGTGAAGATATCTTTGGTGATGTCGATCAGGTAGCTGCTGAGTTCACCGTTGTTCCACTCGGTGAACGTCTTCGCCAGGTCTTCATTAGACAGGTTCAGGCCACCTTTTAACAGCGCATAGGCTTCTGCAATCAGCTGCATATCGCCGTATTCGATACCGTTATGGACCATTTTAACATAGTGGCCCGCACCATCTGGACCCACATAGGCAACACATGCCTCACCGTCATCGGCGCGCGCCGCGATGTCATGCAGAATCGGCGCAACCAGTTCGTATGCGTCCTTCTGTCCACCAGGCATAATCGATGGGCCTTTCAGTGCGCCTTCTTCACCGCCGGAGACGCCGGTACCGATAAAGTTAAAGCCTTGCTCTGACAGCTCTTTATTACGACGAATAGTGTCTTTATAGAAGGTGTTACCACCATCAATAATGATGTCACCTTTGTCCAGATGCGGTGTCAGTGAAGCGATAGTCTTGTCAGTAGCTTCACCCGCCTGCACCATTAACAGGATACGACGTGGTTTTTCAAGCGAATCAACGAACTCTTCTACAGTGTAAAACGGAGCCAGTTTCTTATCGGTGTTCTCCGCCATCACTTCATCCGTCTTTTCACGCGAGCGGTTGAAGATGGAGACGGTGTAACCACGGCTTTCGATGTTGAGCGCCAGGTTGCGCCCCATAACAGCCATACCAACGACGCCGATTTGTTGCTTGGACATTACATACTCCTGTCAGGAAGGGTCGTCACGACAATGCGCGACTCGAAATGTGGCCTAGATATTAACTCAGGAAACATAGGGATGGATAGTGAAGGATTGATCAGAATGGGCCCATATAGATATCAGGTCAACAGCACTATATTAAGAAAAAACCGCTGAATATACAATTAGTTAGCCGTAACATTTCCGTATGATTTTATAGACTACTTTCTTGAAATTGCCTGGAAGAATGCGGAAAAAGGTACGTATAGCCAGAACATGAATAAATTGTCCAGTAGTGATGAAACCAATTTTTCTTTGATATCCCAATACCTTAATCTCATATTTTAAATGAGAAATTCCACGTCTTGCCATCATATCATTACCAGTACGCATCCTTAAAAGTACATCGCTGATATTAGCAAATTTAGCATCATTAACTATCATCTTGCTCCATAGAGCAAAATCTTGAGATTTTCTGAACGGCGGATATCCACCGACGGAGATAACTTTATTCTTTCTGAAGACAACTGATGGATGACTAAATGGACTTCTTTTCCTCGCAAAAACAATAATTTCGTTATGTGTTAATGGTACTTTACGCGTAGAAATGAACGTTTCAGTGACAGGATCTATTTCATCAATATAAGAGCCGCACACATCAATCTCTGTATGAGTTGACATGAAAGTGATTTGCTTTTGAAAACGGTCTGGACTTGATATGTCGTCTGAATCCATTCTTGCGACGAGATTATTTCTACAATGCTCCAATCCTGTATTCAGCGCTGCAGCGAGGCCAACATTATACGGGAGTTGCAATAGCTCTGCTATTCCATTGGGACAATGGGAAATAAATTTTCCAATAATATCGTTCTGTGTTTGAAGTAGCTCTCCATCAGCAACTATTATAATTTGATCTGGCTTAACTAATTGGTCGTCATAGATGGAGTGCAATGCTACATCAAGATAATGAGGATTATCACTATGATAAACACTCATTAACACTGAAAACTTTTCCATTTTACTGCTCATTTCATTATACCACTACGACCTTTGACGCCATCTTTAATCCCTTTTAGGAAAAAAGTGAATCTTTCCTTACCATTAGGTAAAAACATTGGATAAAAGATTAATTTTCCAGCTAATTTAAGCAAGCTTGAAAACTTCCAGAATAAAGGCACATGCTTTTCTCTTAAAAGAAGAAAAACATTACGGGTAGCATAATAATGACGGAATGGCCCAGGCATTCCAACGGAGATTAAATTCATAATTTTAAATCGTCCATCACCTAACCGATGGGCTAAAAGAGCCTTTTTATTACGAATAATATCAAACCCGGCATCCTTCAAACGCCAACAGTATTCATGATCGACAGCATCAATAAATAAATCATCTCTCATTCCACCAATAGCCATCCAAGCTTTTTTGGGGATTAGGCTACCAGAGCTCAAGGTACAATCAACATCGAAGTAATTTTCATTGATAGGAACCCCTTTCTTTACTCTTGCTTTATTTATATGCCCAGTGATCTTATCATAATCTTGCACTCCAATAACGCCTGGATTTTTTCCCGAAGCAAGCATTTCTCCATAGCATTTGAGCAGTTCTTGAATCATATTTTCGTGGGGCGTACTGTCCTGATCCATTTGTAGTATAAAGTCAGCACCATTCTCAAAAGCCCACTTCATACCAATACTCTGGGCTTCTGCTATACCCAAATTTTTCCCAAAATTAAGCACTTTCATTGGGGCATTACTAACAAAGTCATTTTCATCAATATTAAAATTAGAATTGTTTGATATTACAATAAATTCACTTTGCCTGGACAAATTTTCAACCAATAATTTTAAATCGTTAATGTCAGGTTGATATGTTGTAATTAAAGAATAAATCTTATTCATGAATATTTCTCGACTTATAACTAGCGGACACTAAAAACTTTGAAAACATATACAGAGGAATATATACAATTGATATTGATATCAGTTGCCCTATAGCATAGGTCATATCCTGTTCCATATATATAGTACTAGATGCTAGCAATACATACAAAATGAGTCCCATAAAGTCAGGACTCGTTTTCAGAAGCACCTTATTTCTAATATAGCTTATAAAATACGCAACGGAAAACGAATAAAAAACAGATAGAACTGGTCCTAAGTAGAATAATCCAAAGACATTGTGACGTGGATTTGGTCCAGAAATCATATCAGTGTTGTAAATACTCCAAAATATTTGCAGTCCAAGATTTACAGGTAATTTATCCCAATCAATTATACGAAACGCACCAAAAAAATCCTTAAATAAAGCTAAGAAAAAATTCCCATGCTCCATATTTTCTATTTGGCCATTGGGATAAGCCATGAAATAAACATCACCGGTATTGATAAAACGCATAGCTAAAACAGTTAATGCTTTTTCAATGTTTGAATTACCCGTTTGGAAAACAATGGTAATTATGCCGCCAATGATACCTAGAAAAAGCAATAAAAAAGAAATCCTATTTATTCTCCTGAAAATTTTTGGAGAGACGTCGAAACGATGCGAAAAAATAGCAACATAACTAATACTAAATATCATGAATAGAATAGCTGATTTTGAACCACTTAATACTGCTACAAATAAACCGAAAATTATAACTAGAGAATCCAATAATTTATAAAGGAATCCTTTTTTAATAAACAAAAGTCTATAAAATGCAACGACAATAGTTATCATCTGGGTAACTTGAATTATTCTACTAACTATTCCGAAGCCTCCGCCTCCTGAAAATATCTCCATTCGCGAAGTCATTAAAAGCGGTATACCGCTTGTGTAGTAAACCAAAGACTGACATAGCACAAAAAGGATTATTGATAGGGGATAAATTACAGTAATCGGCCCTGCATATCTAGGCAGTGGGTGGCTATTGTTTTGAAATATTCTTTTCAGCGAATGCTTCCGGTTTGATAACAATCCGATAAAAAAAGCAGTCTGCGTTGCAACAAACGAATAAAAGTAATAATCCGTTATGTAGTCATAATAGTATAGAAAAAAAACAACAGAGTAACTTGAACCACCTAAAATAATAATAAAATTCATGGGATCAAACAAACTGTATATTTGTTTTCTCAGAATAAAATAAACAATCAATATTGTTATTATTGTTATTGGAAGTCCGACGCTAAGATGTGAAGCATATAATTCCGCAAATTCAAGTTTATCCATTTTAGCCTCGTAATATATAGATCACTTTAAAAAATTTACGAAGCTTTGAAACTAAAAAAGCCGGGGCATTATTGAGGTCAAACCAATATGTCTTAAGATAGTATTTAGCCAACCCTTTATACAACTTACTGGCATTATAGTTAACTACAGCAAATTCTGAATTGGCTTTAGCTAAGTATTCTTTACTTCTACTAACATTATGGAGGTGAACACGGTAGTTAGCAATTGCCTGTTCGTTAAAAACCACCTTTTTCGAAGCTAACAGACGTAGGTAGTAATCTCGATCTTCTGCCATTAAATCTTTGTTGAAGCCATTGAGAGATATAAAAACTGACTTTTTTTGTAATAATGCTGGCCCAGGAACTACCCAATTGAATACTAGTTCTTTTGCTATTTTTTTTTGAAGATTGGTTAAAGATGCATGGCGGTATTCAAAAAAAGCACTTTGATGCAATATTGAATCATCAGAATTTACCACCAAACAATCAGATATTACTGCATCAGCTGAACTGTCTAACAAACAGTTCATTGCTAACGTTAAACCATCTTTAACAAGATAATCATCGCTAGCTATTAAATAAATATAATCGGCCGTTGCATGAGAAACACATTCATTTAATGTTTTTGTTATACCTTGGTTAACATCATGGGTCAGCAAAACATAAGAGATGCTGTTATCAGTAAATTTACTCAAGTAATCTTGTATTTTTTGAAGTGAGTTATCTATTGATTTATCATCACAGATTATGACTTCAATAATGCCTTGATAGGAACCCCTAATACTCTCGAGACATTTATCTATATAGCGCTCATGATTAAAACATGGAACTATCACACTTATCTTAGGCAGACTCATAAGGCCCCTTTTTATCACGCAAGATATGTTTCATTGCTGTAAAAACGAAAATAAAATAGACTGCATAATTAATCATGTAGGCAATATTAGCACCATCTGTTTTAAACTCTGGAACGAAAATAGCAGTCATAACAACTAAAGATATGGAAAATACAATCTCGCTGCCAACAAACCATTTTGTAGCACCACGAGATATCATAGGGTAAGCATAGAGCCAACTCGAAATTTTCAAAACATCACCGATTAGCTGAATACCAAACAAATCCCGGGCATTTCTAAAACTCTCAGTAAACAAAACAGTGATAGCTAAATCTCGCAAAAAGTAAACACACAAGGCCATTAAAATGACTACAGGCACTATAATTAATGCCGTCTTGTTAATTTCATTTCTAATATCTACATAATTTTTTAATTTTGAAAGTTGAGGTAAAAAATATATCCCCAGCGCCATAGTTATAACACTTAGGTACACTTCTGATATTTTCCAAACAGCCTGCCATTGACCAGCGGCATCCCAACCTACATTCACGATAATAATTTTTCTAATCGCAATTAATGCCAGTGGCATACTAATTGCTGAGGCAATAGCCATAAGTATATAGCTACCGATTTTTAGTCGATGTTCAGTACCTACCTTTCCCCACCATAAATTTATTTTCATCCACGGTTGTCTGATGCATATGACAAACATGACAACACCAATCAAAGCAGACTGAATCGCTGCAGCTATCAATGCGCCATTAATTCCCCACCACAGAATTAATGCCAACATAACGACAGTTGAAATAATTAAAGAAACAATACCTAAAGCTATATACTTTTTATATTGTTGCTGACCGTTAATGACAGAATTGATTAGCGTGGACACTGCTGAAAATGGCAATACTATAAAAATAACACAAACTAGCCAGTTATAATCTGGTGTTTCAAAGAGCCATAAAGATATATATTTTGATAATATAACGCCTGTTGGAATAAGAGAAACACAAAATAAGATTACCCACTGCCCTGATGCACGCCACCAAGGCGAGCATGCTGCAAAACCTTTATCACAATATTCAGATGTATATCTTACTACAGCACTACTAGTTGGAGCATTAACTATGCCATTAAGCATCGTTATCAAATTTTGTGCCTGCCCTAGCAATGCCATGCCAGCCGTACCGGTATAAACTGCGATAGCCTTTGAAACTAAAAACCCTGCCATCATTCTGCTCAAAGTGAGTAACCCAGTAAAAAAAGTTACACTCAACAGTTTTTTCATAGTTTGAACTCATTGATCTTCTGAATAACAAATTCAACTTGCTCGTTTGTCATCGTAGGATCCATTGGCAGAGATAGTACACTATCATGGATAGACTCTGTTAGAGGGAAGTTATAATGATTATATTCGGCGTAGGCCTTTTGCTTGTGAGGCGGAATAGGGTAATGAATTAGTGTACTAATACCTGCTGAACTTAAATAATCAGAAAACACTTTTCTGTTTTTTACCTTAATAACAAAAAGATGCCATACACTCTGTTCTTCAATGTCATTACAGGGTAACTGCACCACTGGATTATTGATTTGAGAAATATATTTTTTTGCAATCCTTTGGCGAGCTGTAGTATCTGAATCAAGATAGTTAAGTTTTACACGCAGCATTGCCGCCTGAATTTCATCCAACCGACTGTTTACACCCTTATAAATGTTTTCGTATTTCTTATGGGAACCATAGTTACGCAGTGCTCGCAAAACTTGTTCTAATTCATCGTTATTCGTGGTGATCGCACCAGCATCTCCCAGTGCCCCTAAATTCTTACCTGGATAAAAGCTAAAGCCACTGGCATGTCCCCAATTTCCTGCACGTATTCCATTAATACTAGCTCCATGAGCCTGTGCAGAATCCTCAAGAACAAGTAACCCTTTTTCATTTGCATAAGCCATGATTTCATCCATTGGACAAATGCGGCCATACAAATGAACTGCTATTATCGCTTTGGTTTTAGAGTTGGTATGCTTTTTAATTTGATCTAATGAAATATTAAACGTATTAACATCTGGTTCAATAAAGACTGGTTTTAAACCGTTTTCACTAATAGCTAGCACTGTTGCAATATAGGTATTAGCAGGAACGAGTATTTCATCACCTTCTTTTAATAACCCAAGAAGTTTCCATGCTCGAATGGTAAGTATTAATGCATCGAGTCCATTAGCAACTCCAATACAATGTTTTACTCCACACCAGGAAGCAAACTCTTTTTCAAACGAATTAAGCTCATTCCCTGCAATGTACCAACCAGAGTCGACTACACGTGCGCATGCTTCTTTTAATTCTTTATCATAACGATTGTTAACTGACTGTAAATCTAAAAAATTAATTTTCATCTTCGAGCTTACCCATTTTTTACTGGATATTCATAAATGACAGCATTAACGGGAACATTTTTCATAATTATTTAATCAGCTCCAATCATGCACTTTACAATTATAATTTCCAGAACATTATTTAATTAAAAAGTATCAGAAAAAACTTCCTTTCAAAAATAGAACTATTTTTAGCATTCAAAATAAAAAACCTTGTGAGAATCACACATAAACCAATCAATAACTTGAATTTCTGGTTTCTCTATTTTTCTTGGAGGGGAATCCCACTCTAATGGAAGTATTTTTAAAATTTATGCGTTTATAAAATTTTAGCATCCGATATAAATATATATAATTCTTTCAGATATCACACTTCACATCAGTATTTGTAGTATTCTAATCACTCAGTGGCAGAGTTTGTATTTTTATTAGCGACGCTCAAAAAATCATCGTAGTTACGAATATAATCATGTTCATCGTAATGGCTATCTGCCAGTACCATTAGGACACAGTCCTTCGAAAAATCGTACATTTCACGCCACATGCATGAATCAATAAGTAATCCCTGCCCTGGGTTATCCAGTAATACTTCAACACGTTCGGTACCATCATCGAGTACAAAACGACATGACCCACGAACAGCAATAGCAACTTGCTTCAACTTACGATGAGCGTGGAGCCCTCTTCGCACTCCATCCTTTGTATTGAACATGTAATAAACACGTTTTATTTCGAAAGGAATATTATTTTCCTCTTCAAGCGCGATTAGAGAGCCACGATCATCACCATGGGCTTGTAACGGTATGATTTTAATTTCCATTTACCACTCGCTGAATTTATCTGCAATTGCGAACTTTGATGCCTGAATATCTTTTTCTGAAATTATAACTGGCTTCAAGGGCCATTCAACTTTCAATTTATCATCATTCCAGACAATTGCTCTTTCACATTCTTTAGAATAAAAATTATTTGTTTTATAAAGAATTTCACTGTCATCTTCCAGAGTAATAAAGCCATGTGCAAAACCTTCAGGAATCCAAAGTTGCCGTTTATTTTCAGCAGAAAGATGCACACCAACCCATTTTCCGTAAGTTGGAGAGGAGTCACGTATATCAACCGCAACGTCAAAAACTTCACCCGCAACGCAACGCACCAACTTTCCTTGCGCATAAGGTGCTAACTGATAGTGCAATCCTCGCAAAACACCTTTACTGGATTTTGAGTGATTATCCTGCACAAATTCAACTTTGCGTCCAACGGCCTCTTCAAAAACTTTTTGGTTGAAGCTTTCAAAGAAAAAACCGCGATCATCACCAAAGACTTTAGGCTCAATGATTAAGACATCTGGAATATCTGTTTTGATAATATTCATAACTTAGTGGCCTTTTACCATCTTCAATAAATACTGACCATATGCATTCTTTTTCAACGGTTCAGCCAAAACTTTCACTTGCTCTGCACTAATAAAGCCTTTGCGGTAGGCAATTTCTTCAGGGCAAGAGACTTTTAATCCCTGGCGCTCTTCAATGGTCTGAATAAAGTTACTTGCCTCAATCAAACTTTGATGCGTACCGGTATCTAACCAGGCATATCCTCTTCCCATCATGGCTACTGAAAGGCGGCCTTGTTGCATATACAAACGATTGATGTCGGTAATTTCAAGTTCACCGCGCGCAGAAGGTTCTAAATTTTTCGCCATTTCAACGACATCATTATCATAGAAATAAAGACCCGTAACAGCATAATTGCTTTTCGGCTCTAAAGGCTTTTCTTCAAGGCTAACTGCCGTACCTGTTTTGTCGAATTCTACAACACCATAACGCTCAGGATCGTTAACGTGGTAAGCAAAAACAGTAGCTCCTTCTGTTTTTGTTATCGCGGCTTCCAACTCTTTCGGCAAATCGTGACCATAGAAAATATTATCGCCCAGCACTAAAGCAACATTATCTTCACCGATAAATTCTTCACCGATGATAAAAGCCTGTGCCAAACCGTCTGGACTCGGTTGCACCTTATAATGCAGATTTAAACCCCATTGGCTACCATCGCCTAATAGTTGCTCAAAACGTGGGGTATCCTGTGGCGTACTGATGATAAGAATGTCACGAATACCTGCCAGCATCAGTGTACTGAGAGGATAATAGATCATGGGTTTATCAAAAATAGGTAACAGTTGTTTGCTAACAGCCATAGTTACTGGATACAAACGCGTGCCAGAACCACCCGCAAGAATAATACCTTTACGTTTCATTTTTTGTTCTCAATATCACAATCACAAGCTTTTTTTGCTATAGCTTGTGATTAAATTTTATAATTAAGCACACGCCCATTCGGTCAATACACGCTTAACACCAATTTTCCATTCAGGCATTTTTAGCTCAAATGTATTTTCAATTTTTCCGAGTTGTAATCTGGAGTTCAGTGGTCTTGCTGCTTGAGTCGGATAATCGGCCGTTGAAATCGCATGAGCCGTTTGCAATTTAAGTTCAACCCCTTGTTCTTTGGCAATGTCGAACACAAATGTTGCGTATTCATGCCAGTTAGTAACGCCAGCTGCGGCTAAATGATAAATTCCACTCACTTCACCCTGTTGTCTTTCATATTTGATGGCGTGTGCTGTTGTATCAGCAATCAACTCAGCTCCCGTGGGTGCACCAAATTGATCGTTGATAATTGAAAGTTCAGCTCGCTCTTTCGCTAACCGCAGCATCGTCCTGGCGAAGTTATTGCCTTTTGCCGCATAGACCCAACTGGTGCGGAAAATGAGATAACGTCTGCAACAACGCTCGATCGCCTCTTCACCTTCGCGTTTAGTCTGACCGTAAGTGTTAATCGGTGATGTGATATCACTTTCAGACCACGGTTTTTTACCTTCGCCGGCATAAACATAATCTGTTGAGTAATGCACGAATAAAGCATCAATTGCCGCCGCTTCTTCTGCTAATACCGCCACTGCTTGCGCGTTAATTAAACGCGCTTGTTCACGGTCAGTTTCAGCTTTATCAACCGCCGTGTAGGCTGCTGCATTGACGATAACATCAGGTTTCAGGGTTCGGACTGTCTGACGAAGCCCCTCCAGTTGGGCTAAATCGCCACAATACTCTGACGATTTTGAGTCTAAGGCGATTAATTCACCCAGCGGCAGTAAAGCACGCTGCAACTCCCAGCCAACCTGCCCATTTTTGCCTAATAGCAGGATACGCATTACTGACGAGCCTCGTAGTTTTGCTCGATCCAAGATTGATAACTGCCACTTTTAACATTCTCAACCCAATCGGTATTATCCAAATACCACTGCACCGTCTTGCGAATACCACTGACAAACGTTTCTTCTGGCTGCCAATTGAGTTCGCGGGAAATTTTATCTGCATCAATCGCATAACGCCGGTCATGCCCTGGACGGTCAGCGACATAGGTAATTTGCTTACTATAAGAGGTAGATTTAGGAACCAACTCATCCAACAATGTGCAAATTGTCTCGACGACATCCAAATTTTTCTTTTCGTTATGTCCGCCGATGTTGTAGGTCTCCCCGATTTTACCTTCGGTGAGCACGCGATACAGCGCACGCGCATGATCTTCGACGTAGAGCCAATCGCGAATTTGATCCCCTTTCCCATAAATGGGTAAAGGTTTACCTTCCAGCGCATTGAGGATAACCAGCGGGATCAGTTTTTCAGGAAAATGGTAAGGGCCGTAGTTATTAGAGCAGTTAGTTACCAGCGTAGGAAAACCGTAAGTGCGCAGCCAGGCACGCACGAGATGATCGCTGGACGCTTTTGATGCCGAGTAAGGACTGCTGGGTGCATAAGGCGTGTTCTCGGTAAACAGAGGCAACGCTTCATCCGTTGTCCACTCATCCGGATGCGGCAAATCGCCGTAAACCTCATCGGTTGAAATATGATGGAAACGGAAAGCGGCTTTCTGGGAAGGTTCGAGCGTATTCCAATACTCGCGCGCAGCTTCCAACAATGTATACGTCCCTACCACGTTAGTTTCAATAAACGCAGCCGGACCGGTGATTGAGCGATCCACATGGCTCTCAGCCGCTAAATGCATTACCGCATCGGGTTGATGTTGAGTAAACACGTTGGCCATTGCTGCAGCATCACAAATGTCGGCATGCTCAAAAGCATAACGATCAGAAGCGGCAACGTTGGCCAGAGATTCAAGGTTTCCAGCGTAGGTGAGTTTATCAACATTGATAACGCTATCTTTTGTATTATTAATAATATGTCGAATCACTGCAGAACCGATAAATCCGGCACCGCCTGTTACTAAAATTTTCACGTGAATGCTTCTCTCTCAAACTGTGAGTGACACCTATTTAATCGTCAGGTGTTTTAGATAGGTATTTTTTACTTTTTCTGCCGTGTGAATGGTCATGGTAAGAAACACAAAGCCGCCCAAAAACATGACCAACTGCCAAAAATCACTGATGTGGTAAGTATCCAGCCAGATGCCCGTCACGGCGAGCAGCAGTGCGGCAGAGACCATGACAGCAAGTGTTCCACGCCCGCTGAAGCCCATGCGCATTAATACATGGTGCAAATGTTCACGGTCAGGTTTGAAAGGGCTGTCCCCTCGTCTTACTCGGGCAATCATCACTCGCAACATATCCATCAGAGGCACCGCGATTAACCATAAGGCGGTTACCGGTCGCATAACCGCTTCTGGCCCCTGTGTTGCGATAATGAGCAACCAAATCACGGTAAAACCAATCAGAGTGCTGCCGGCATCGCCCATAAAGACTTTGAATTTTCGGCCCCACGGAATGCCCAGATTTAATAAAATGTAGGGAAGACAAGCGACCATCAGACAGGTGCACCACAAGGCCAATTCGCTGCGCCCGCCCATCGAGAACACAATACCGAGAGCGCCAAAGGTGACGCAAGAAAGCGCCCCGAGCAGCCCGTCGATACCATCAACCATATTGAAAGCATTGACCGCACCAATCACCGCAAAGAGCGTCACAGCATAGCCAAAGATACCCAGCGTAAACTCATAGCCAAAAAGTATCGCGCCAAGTGAAGAGAGATAGAGCCCGTTCCACATCATGATAGCCGCCATCAATGCCTGCACGCCGATACGGGGCATCACCGGCAGATCGAAGCGGTCATCCAATACGCCGACGAACAGCAAAACGGATGCGCAAAAGAGGTAAACTGAAAAATCAGGCAGCCAGCCGGGCTGCATAACGTAGAGGATCCACAGCGCCAGATACACCGATACCCCCCCGACGAGAGGAATGTGTCCCTGATGATGCTTACGTGCGTTGGGTTTATCGACTAAACCGACTCTTCTGGCCACCTTACGCGCAGCGAAAAGCAACGCAAATGCGCCAATGAATACGCATACGATCTCTTGCATGTGTGCACCACTGTCCAGTTATAGAGTGCCTGAACCACGCTACCGCCCCTGGCTTCCAGCTACCAGTGCGCTGCAGGTGATTTTCCCCTACTCAAGCATAGCCAGAGTAGCGAGATTCACAGGTTTTTTTATCAGGATTACTCCTGAAAAGAAGAAACAAAATGACTGAAAAAATTGGCAACAATTTTCATACGTTCATCGTGCAGTTACAAGACCAAAAGTGGTATTTCGTCAACAGTGTGACAAAAAAACGACAGTTTTAACGGGGAGAGGCGATTTTATAATCGCTAATTCTGATTACGCGACGTTATCATCCAATGTGAGGGAACAATTCCAGCGTATCGCCGGACAATGCAAATTCGCCTGTGCCTCGCATCAAGGTGAAATTGCAATATAAAAAGCCTGACAACGTGCCAGGCTTGCAGATACGCGCTTAATCCATTGATTAGGCTTTGTTAAATACTTCCTGAATGAAACCTTTTCGCCAGCAAATAATAAACAACACGCTGAAGCTAACAATTTCGGTCATCAGGATGGCCATCCCCCCGCCGAGTGCACCAAAATAGTGGCAGAGTGCAATGGCATAGGCCAGATGGATGACCCCGGTGAAGTAAGGCAACTTCGCATAGATGGAAGAAAACCCTAGCGGCAGCAAGATGTAGTTACTCATGATAACCGAAGTGGTGATGAGGAAGATCATCGGTGCCATCAAGCGGATTATCCCCACGGCATCATCAAATTTATCGCCCAGGACGATGCGCGTGATAATGGGGGCACAAAAGAAGAACAGCAAACTACACACCAAAGTGACGCTGCACTCAATCAACACAATTTTGCGGATGAAGCTAAACGCGGCAGTACGCGACTCCTTGAACAGCTTATTGACACGCGGATAGAGTGCCGACCCCATTACCAAAAACACCCCAATCAGCGCCTGACGTAGCTTGTCGGAGGCAACATATAAGCCAACCTGGTGATTATCACTCACAAATCCAAGGACAAAAGGCGTTGAAAGCGTATACATACTGATCGCCGCAATCCCCATAAAAATCGGCAGACTGCCACTCAACGAAATACGAATGCGCTTGGGACGGATGTTGGCCGGATGGATAATCTTTGTCCGCCAGACCAAATAGCTGGCGATGAGACCGGCAACCAGCATGCCCGCACCCTGTACCAGTGCCGCCATAGCCACATCATTATTGTCCTTCACCAACAAGAAAGTCAGCGGGACGGTGATGCCCCCTCGCGCCACGATATACGAGATGGTGACGCTCTTCATGCGTTCGATGCCCTGGAAAAACCAGACGGGCAACAGCACGGTACCCAGCACCTGTAGCAGCAAGATGTTCATCAATGGCGAGATGGCTGACAGCGTCGGACTGACAAATCCCAATCCATTAACAATTGCAATGGAGATCAGGAAAAGAAGAAACTTCGCGGCGATGACATTCCAAAAAATGGTGCTTATCTGCCGATCACTGCTGGCACGGGCGATACGTTTCGATGCGTAGAGGTTAAAACCAAAATCAACGAACAATACCAGATATTGAATGATAGTGGTTGCCAGACCTATCTGGCCATAATGCTCAGGGCCTAAGACACGAACTAAATAGGGAAAGGTAATAAACGAAATAATGTAATTCGATCCCTGCAAAATAAATAGAGAAATAATGTTACTTCTTAGTGTTTTCTTCATAGAGGAACCTTATCAGAATTAAATGCACTGCTTATGCTGGCATAGTCCCATAATGTGCAATCAGTCCCTTTGAAATTATTCGTGTTAGCACCTGTCTTCCTCCCTGATCGCGTTGTCATGCTAATCAATGTCTATTTCCCGCAGGCGAACGGCATGAGACAGTCGCTGTCTCATGCCGTTTTACTCATTATTTTCAATCCCACGAGGGATTTCGTCTTTTATTGCGCAAACCCTTGTGGATTTTTTTGCTGCCAACGCCAGGTATCTGCCATCATTTCAGACAGTCCTCGGCTGACGCGCCAATTGAGTTCCTTCTCAGCCAGTGAAGCATCGGCCCAAAATGCCGCCAAATCACCGGCACGGCGCGGTTTTATTTCGTAAGGTACGGGTTTGCCCGAAGCCAATTCAAACGCTTTCAGCATTTCCAGGACTGAATAGCCCTCGCCTGCCCCCAGGTTATAGGCTTTATAACCTTGAATGGCGGGAAGTTTATCCAGTGCTTTTAAATGCCCTTCCGCTAAATCCATCACATGGATGTAATCACGCACCCCGGTGCCATCTTGGGTAGGATAGTCATCGCCAAAAATGCCCAGCGCTGGCAGGCGACCCACTGCAACCTGCGCGATATAAGGCAGCAGGTTATTGGGAATACCGTTGGGATCTTCGCCAATTTCACCCGAATCATGCGCCCCAACGGGATTGAAATAGCGCAAAGCAATGGCGCTGAAATCAGCATCGGCGGCAGCATAGTCACGCAAAATAAGCTCCACCATCAGTTTTGATGTGCCATAAGGGCTGGTCGTGCCACCAATTTCTGTGGTTTCCACATAGGGCACTGGCGCATTGGCACCATACACCGTCGCAGAGGAACTAAAGATAAACTGCTTCACGCCCGCCGCACGCATCTCTTCGAGCAGTACCAGCGTGCCGGTAACGTTATTCTGATAGTACTCCAACGGCTTGCGAGTAGATTCACCCACCGCCTTCAAGCCTGCAAAATGAATCACCGATTGAATCGGATGCTGCGCAAACACGGCCTGTAACACGGCACGATCGAGAATATCACCTTCGATGAAGGTTGCCGTTTTACCCGTCAGTTGTTCAACACGACGAAGAGACTCGCGTGACGCATTGCTCAGGTTGTCCAGTACCACAACCTCATCACCGCGCATCAGCAAGGATAAAACCGTGTGGGAGCCGATGTAGCCCGCCCCGCCCGTGACCAGCACAGCCATAAGTTCTCCTTGAAAGCCGCGCTTATCACGCGGCAGCAGAATTATTTGTTTAACAGCGCCTTGATGCTGTCACGAAACGCAGGGCCTTGATCCAGGTTACGCAAACCGTAGGTGACGAAAGCCTGCATGTAACCCAGCTTACGACCGCAGTCAAAACTGCGCCCTTTCATCAACATGGCTTCGACGGTTTTCTTCTCGCCCAGTGTGGCGATCGCATCGGTTAACTGGATACGATCCCAGGCGCCAGGCTCCGTTTTTTCCAGTTCTGCCCAGATATCGGCAGAAAGTACGTAGCGCCCAACGGCCGCCAAATCGGAATCCAGCTGTTGTGGCTGCTCAGGTTTTTCAACAAAGGCGGTGATCTGGCTGATTTTCTCTTCGCGATCCAGCGGTTCTTTGGTGGCGATTACGGAGTACTCTGACAGTTCCTGGCCTGGCATATGCTTAGCCAGTACCTGGCTGCGGCCAGTTTCTTCAAAACGCGCTACCATCGCCGCCAGGTTGTAACGCATAGGATCGGTGGTGGTGGTATCCATAATTACGTCGGGCAGAACCACCACAAAAGGTTGATCGTTAAGCATTGGGCGGGCACACAAAATAGCATGGCCTAACCCTAAGGGCTGTGGCTGACGCACGTTCATGATCGTCACACCCGGTGGGCAGATAGCCTGCACTTCACTCAACAGCTGACGCTTCACGCGCGCTTCTAATAACGCTTCCAGTTCATAGGTGGTATCAAAGTGGTTTTCCACCGCATTTTTGGAAGCATGGGTGACCAGAACAATTTCCTTAATACCCGCTGCCACACACTCATCGACGATGTACTGAATCATCGGCTTATCAACAATGGGTAACATCTCTTTAGGAATGGCTTTAGTCGCAGGGAGCATATGCATGCCGAGGCCCGCAACCGGGATAACTGCCTTAAGCTTGGTCATATTTTTTCCATATTTTTGATGATAAAACGTGGGTCGATTATGCAGTAAATGGTCTGACGAGAAGTATAATCATATTCTGAAAATTTAACAGATATCTGTTCATCAACATTCCCCTCAGCGAGTCCCGCTGCGTTCGGTCTGAATGCCAAAAATTGCGTTCGCGATTATTCCTAATTATCGATATAAACTCATTCACTCTGATTGAATAAATCACAGAAAGATTACTGCACCAGTATTTACTCATGAAATTATACGAATAATCTTAAAATATCACCTGAAAACCGTGATTAATCCAGCGCTGAAATCTTATCTTATAAATAACTGATACAAATTTACCTTTATCATCTTCTCAGCATGCCATGCAGTCTGAATAATGACACCAGTCCGAATATTATTGGAGAAGGCCCTGGAATGACAAAACCGAAAACTGAGACACCGCAATCCGAACGCTCAAGCCGACGAGAGGTGTTAGGCAAACTTCTTCTCACCGCAGCTGGCCTCGGCGCTGCAGGCACGGTGCTGCGGCCGGGCTTGGCGGTGGCCGCCCCCGTCACCGATCGCTTTCAGGGACAAGCCCCCGGCATTATCCTTGACCATGCGACAACGTCATGGGCAAAAATACGCAATGACGCACGACGCAGCGTCGGCCCCGTTGATAATTTCGCTGATTTCCAGCAATTAATGGAAGACAAAAAATACCTGACGATTGATACACCCATCAGTATCTCCAATACCATTAAACTGTCACAAAAAAATCAAATTGTAGAAGGTCGTGGTAACGGATTAATCACCCCACTGCAGGGCATGGAAAATAAATATCTGATGCAACTCACCGCCGATGCGACCAAAGTGCACGGGTTAGTATTAGATAATCCGATGATGTTAAAAAGTGCCAATGGCGGTCGTCAGGGCGGTATCACCATCGCCGCAAATTATTGTGAAATCGCCAACTGCTACTTTTATCGCATGCTGCAATCAATCGTTGCGCCCGCGAATTTTGGTGCCTACGGGACCAAAATTATTGATAACTGGTTTTTGGAGTGCCTGGGTGCCGGCGCAGGGGAGCACGACCTTTCGTCGTCAAAAGGCGAAGATCGTGGCGATGCCGTCACGCTTTGGGGCTCTGGTTCGATTATTACCGGAAATCACGCCTGGTGCCGTGCCGACCAGGATGCACGCCTCGCTTTTCATGCTGAAGGACTCTACGGCGCCCGCCGCACGGTGCGCGATTTTGACCATAAAGACATCATTATGATGAACAATATGGCAAAAGGGCCTTTCCGCCGCCATTTTGCCATGGAGAACATCACCAACGGCGTCTCAATTGGCAATGTATCAATGGGAGGCGCAACCTGGTGGGGTGAAGCCTATATTCAGTGCAAAAACGTCATTGTTAAAAACGTTATCCGCTACACCAATCCCCCGGATAACCAGAACGGGGCATCCTGGAAGCCGATCAAAGCCGCTATCGCAGTGGTGAATTTTAACCACGGCGTTAACATCAGCAGCAGCGTGTTAATTGCTGAAGGCACGCGCGCGCACGGTTTTGCAACGGCCACACAAACCGGTGATATGGATGTGACTTTATCGGGCACCTTACGCAATGAAGGATCGCGCCAGAATTCTGCCGTATTTCTCAATAATCCCAGCGATTTCCGTATGGAAAACTTACGCACCCACGGATTCGCCCGCGCCGTCACGCTTCGTGTGACCAGCGCAACCAATATTGATAGCGTGAACTGCCGACATGAATTGAACGGCACACAGGACGGCATGGCCATCACTCAGGGCAAAGGGGGCAACATCAATATTAACGGCGATATTTATCGCGGGTGTAAAACCGCCTTTACCCTGCCCAATCTCAACACGCTGAGTATTCGTAACACCACCGTCGAGGCCAGTGAACGCTTTGCCGCCCTCAGCGGCATCACGCAGTCGTTGACCGTGTGTAATAACACGGTGGTCGGAGAGGAAAAGCGGGCACTGAACTATGTGGCAAAAGATGCCGCACCGGATATCAGTTGGCTGATTGAGGACAATATCGGTATTGATAACAAGCTGCGCTACACGCAAAGCCAATTGAAAAACGCGCAATCACGCCTGAATGCGATGAGTAAATTTGCTGGCAAGCAAGTGACCTTAGGCAATGACGAACTCTGGGTTGCCCTCGGTGAATCGGCAACCGCTCCGTGGCTCAATTTAGTTTCACACCAAAAAATCATTCCTGCTTAACTGCCGCGAAATCGCATAAAAAAGCCAGTCATGATGACTGGCTTTTTTGTTGCGTATTACGCTGAAACGCGTGATCGCATCTGTTTACGCGCGAAGTTCATCACACGCCAGCAGAACAACGTATTGTTCGCCAGCCACAGCTCAAAACTACGATGGCGTTTCTTCAGATTGTCCAAATCGATATCCGATTTCGCCGTAAAGGGTTTCGCCGCCTTTTTACGGATAGACATGATCAACACCAGATTTTCAATAATGCGATTATTGAGCGTGGCGAGGCTCTCTTTTTTGCGGCATGAGACCATCAGCCCCTCTAAGGCTTCACAGGCTCGCAAATAGCCAATGGCATTTTTTTCCCCGCGCCCACTTTGCATAATGGAGCCCATGCGCACGCGGCGACGGAAGAAAATTTCGTTGGTCACCACCACTTTCTTTGCCGCAAAGAACAGACGCGGTGTAAATTCTTCATCTTCATGGATGATAGGCAGGAACCACAGTTGATTATTCACCTGCACGTCACGGCGATAAATATATAACCATGCATTCGGGATAAAATTTCCGCGTCGACAAAAAACGTTAAATGCCTCTTCACCGCTGCTAAAAACGGTTTCCATCTCGCGGCGATAGCTCATGAGCTTATGCTGAACACCGTCCGCTTTGTGCGTAAGGGGATCATTAAAAGAATCCGCTGAAAACGCATAAATATCGAGGTCGGTGCTCTTTTGCCACGCGGTGTTGAACGCGGCAATCAAACCGTTGACTGAGATATCATCAGAATCGAAATAGTAGATAAAATCAGCGGTCGCCACGCGCGTGCCGACATTACGTGCTTCACCCAGCCCGCCATTCGGCGTATGAACAATCTTCACCCGAGGATGCTGTCCATATAATTTCTCAACCAAATCACCCGAGCCATCGGTTGAACCATCATTAACGATGATCACTTCTGCCGGTAGTTGGGATTGGTTAAGGATAGAGTCCACCGCCTCTTGAACATAGTCCAGTACGTTGTAGACGGGAATAATGACCGCAAGCGACGGCGTCTGTTTCACATCAGTCATAAGGATTAACTCTTGTCCAGACGGTATCAAACCGGAAGTTAGAAAGTGGTGCGTGATTTCAGCAGTACACTGCCGAAGCGTTTGGTCACCGCGATATATTGATTAACGTTTGAGGCATTGACGTAAGCACGAACGATCTCTTTGATGGCGTCGCCGAGACGATCCTCATTACGCATGATGCGCGCATTGAGCAGCGCCACCTTCAGGTTGTACTGGCGACGTTGCGAACGGCTGAGTTTATGTAAATGGCGCGCCTCAAATTGATGGCGGATTTGGTAACCCAGCACCGATTTTTTTGACAACGTGATGCGCTCACCGAGGTGATCGTTATGAATAAACAGCGCCACGTGCTGTTCACCCACTTTGAAATCCCGCTCCAAAATTTTGATCATCAACACATGATCCTGGAAGCGAGGCGTTTCGTGGAACATACCGATATCGGTTAAGACGTTACGTTTGCAAAAAATCATTGGCGTGAAGGCATTGCCACAAATAATAAAGTTCGCGACATCGCCGACAATGGCCCGACATTTGCGGTCATTAACGGACACCCCATCGCGATGCATTTCCATATCACAGACCGTGACATCCAACTGATTTTCAATCAAATGTTGATACTGCGTTGCCAGCTTATTGGGAAAATAGACATCATCGTCATCCAGAAAGGAGATGTAATCCCCCATCGCGTGGGTGATGCCAATATTACGCGCCCCGCCGCCACCGCGATTCACACCGTCTGCAAACACCTGAACCCGAGGATCATCAGCAAACTGCGTTTTCACCTCTTTGGTGGCTTCAAAAAATTCAGAGTCGTGCGGATTATCATTGATGACCAACACTTCAATATTGGGCCAACTTTGATCGAGCACGCTCTGAATTGCACGCGGCAGACTGTCCGGTCGGCCATAAGAGGGAATAATGACGGAGATTAATGGCTTATCACTCATGTTCTTTTCCTTTATCAGTGCCACAGCTAAAGCGTCCCTCGCCCTTGACGTTGTAAAAAAATAAGGGCATTTCAAATGAAATGCCCGTTGGATTAGTAGGCGGTTTTGCTTACAAAGCCTTTGAAAATGGTGAGGAAAATAATGCGCAGATCCAGACCGACGCTCCAGTCACGGATATATTGCAAATCGAATTCAACACGTTTTTCCATCTTTTCCAGCGTGTCGGTTTCGCCACGCCAGCCATTAATTTGTGCCCAACCGGTAATACCCGGTTTGACCTTGTGGCGCAGCATGTAGCCCTGAATCAAGGCGCGATACTGTTCGTTGTGGGCTACCGCATGTGGACGCGGGCCAACTATCGACATGTCCCCTTTCAAGACATTAATAAACTGCGGCAGCTCATCCAGTGAGGTGGAGCGCAGAATGCGGCCAATGGGCGTGACGCGAACATCGCCTTTGGTTGCCTGTACCACTTTTGCCCCATTTTCCATCACTTTCATCGAACGGAACTTCCAGACCATGATGGGTTTTCCGTCCATGCCATAACGTACCTGGCGGAAAATCACCGGTCCTGGCGAGGTTATCTTCACCAAGGCGGCAATGGTTAATAACGCGGGTGAAATCAGCAGCAGGATCAGCGTAGAAATAATAATATCTTCAATCCGCTTCATGACCATGTTCATGCCGTGCATCGGCGTTTCAAACAAGGGCACCACCGGCACACCGTTGACTTCTTCGGTACGCGACTGCAAGACGTTAAAGGTGAAAATATCCGGGATCAGCATCACAGAGCAGGTGGTGTCGGTCAGTTGCGCCACCAAATCGCGAATCGCGTTTTCTTCCGACATCGCCATCGCGATGTAGATTTTATCCAGCTTGCCTTCACGCGCATCAATCACCAACTGGCTGACATTGCCGCAATATTTGAGATCGGTATCGGCCTCGTACAGATGGTCTGGCTGATCGTTGGAATACAACCCAACCACGTGCATTCCCATCCAGGGCGCGTCAATAAAACTGCTGGCCAGGCTCACACCAATCGGCATATTGCCAACAATCGCCACATTACGGGTGTTGTAACCGAGTTTTCTGATCATTCTGGCCAGATAGCGAATCAAGGCGCGGCAAAAAATAAAGCCCACCGCCACCAATCCCCACCAAATGAAGAAGCTGCGGAAATCGATATCAATCACGTTGATAAACGACATCAGCCCAGCAGTGATCAGAATACTCAAGCTCCAGTTCTGCAGGATCAACTGCAGTTCGGTGGCAAAACTGACACCGCGCCAGGAGCGGTAAAAATCTGTCATTCCACCGATCATCTGGAATAACACCAGTGCGGTGAGTAGCAGTAACCACCAGGCGGAAGTAAAAGACTGACTGTGCAGGTGATTAAGGATGTAAAGTCCCAAGAACATGACAAAAATATCTGAAAAGCGCTGCATCATCGAAATAATAGAGGCATTGCTTTTGTTCCGCTGTCCATTCGCGACGGTCATCTTTTTTTTCTTCCTGCCTAATTCATGCATGATTGAAGACACGATTTAGACCTCTCTGTGTTAAAAGTCGTTAGATCAATTATTCGTAATATCGGCATAGAGACTATGCGTTTTGGCAATCATCGCTTGTGAGGTAAAGTTCTGAATAAATAACGCATTTCCCTTTACACCCATTTCACGCAAATCGTATTGGTTCAGATTAGACAGCACGGAAACAAGCGAATCGACATCACCATTTTTGAATAACAGTCCGGTTTCCTTCTCAATAACCACTTCAGGCAAAGAGGTCGCGTCACTGGCGACAATAGGCAATGCATAACTCATTGCCTCCAGAGGCACCATAGCGAATCCTTCCCATCGGCTGGGGATCACCAAGGCGTCTGCCGTTTGAAAATAGTGTTCCATCTGGCTGGCTTTGATCCAGCCGGTGTAATGTGCTTCTGGCAATTTCTCTAACGACTCTGTGCCGTGTACCGCATCCCCAATCACCGTGAGGCGGATATTAGGATTGGTCAGGCGCTTCATCGCATTGACTAACAGGTCATACCCTTTTTGATAGTCGAACCGTCCAACAAAAAGTAAATCGATAACACCCTGCTCTTTCACCGGCGGCGCTGCCTGTTCTGATTTCACAGGCACGCCGTTGTGGACGACATACAGCTTATGGCTATTAATCCCGCTGGCTTTTGCCTGACGCGCTTCATATTCACTCACGCAAATAATCGCATCGGTCATCGGCAACAGCGCTTTCTCGATGGCGCTATAAATCTTTTTCTTACCGCCACTGGTTTCCATCAAAAAACTAAACGCATGAGGACAGTACACCACTTTCGGTCTGGCAAACGGGTAGAGCGCAATCAAACACACTCTGCCAATGACGCCAGCGAAAGAGCTGTGCAAATGCACGACATCCGGCTTGAAACGCAACACGGTTTGGCAAAACGCGCGCGCAAATGAAAATAACGCCCCAACACTTCTGCCCTTACGTTGCCAACGCACAATGTTCTCTTCTGCAGCGGTGTCCAGCTCAGCAGATTGATCTGCTGGAATTAAACACTGAATGGTAAACACTGCAGGTTCTGCCTGCTGCGCGGCGACTAACTGCTTCAACACCGTCGCCACGCCACCTTTAATGGTTTCTGCGGCATGCAGTACTTTCATTTAGTTTTCCTTGTTAACTTTCCCAAAAGAGAGATAGACATAAAACATAAACGGATAAAAAGGCCCAAGGTGGCGCAAATAGCTACCGTAATCCGGTTCAAACATGCTTTGTATGACGGTGAAAGCAATGATCATCAGCGCATACAACAGCAGTAAAGGGTGCTCTTTGGACTGCAAGGTTCTATTAATAATTGTCCAAATACGCTTAAACATCATGATGATGAAAAACGAGATGACCAGATAATACGGCGACAACATTAAAATCAGCGGAAACGGGACAAAAAACGTAAACCACGTGATGCTGATATTAATCCAACCAAATACCGGGTTTCCGCCTGGCACCCATGGTGTTATCAAGGTGTTCGAGCCATCCCCTTCCCTGTCCAGTCGTATTTCATTGACTGCGGTACGGAATGAGTCAACATCCACCCCCATCACGACCTGCATGGCAACGGCCAGGGCAAACATCGACAGCAGACACATCACAATCATCATTTTGGCCGATTTGATAAACCGACTGACAAACAACAACCCGTAAAACTCGATAACAAACAAGAACCAATAGGAACGGAAGTAGTAGGCAAACAGCAATGCGCCAATTGTCCATATCGCCAATCCCAATTTTGGACTGGCAAACGTGAGCAGAAACGGCAGCATCACCAGAAATACAATAAAGTCTTTGCTCTGCCAGGTTAAGTTAACAACTGACAAAAAAACGAAAAATAGGAAAACCCCGAGATCGAATATATTTAACTGACCGCCTTTCACCTTCACCAAAATAAAGATATAGGTGGCCATAATCAGCACCGAAGAGATCAGGGCAAAAATCACTGAACTCTCTTCAAATCCCAATAGCTTATAAAAATAGGCGGTACTGCTGTACGAACTTCCCGGTTGAAAACTGTAGGCAAAGGGCATGACATTGAAAATGGTGCGCTGATCGGAGAAAAAGTACGTCGGCATCACGGACTCTTTCGCCATCGCTAACACAATCATCATCATCAGCAACACCAGAAAAAGCATCAATGTGATGTGTGCATCAAAATAGATGTAGCGATCGTTTCTGACGCCAATCTTTAGCGAAATAAATTTCATGTTTTTAACCCATTGTCGTCATTGGTCTGACACGGAGTGATGTTCCGTTTATTTTCCTGGTGCCAATTTTTTAAACATGATCAGTGCCAATTTGCGCACACGTTCATTCATCATGTGGAAAAAATGTTTGGCTTTAATTTTTCCACTCAGGAACAGGCTCAGGTAAATTTTGATGCCTTTGCCTTTCTGGCCTGAGGACAACAGGTAACTGTCTGCAATGATCTTGGCGTAGAAGCCATACCAAATGTAGGCGGGCACGCGGCTCTTAATATTTTCCAGCCAGGCCAAAGACTTCTCGCGTTTGCCATCCGAGGAGATACGTCCGGCACCATCGGAGTCGTCATAAATGGTCAGCGGCTCGTCATAGTAGAGAAAGGTCGCGTTATGCTCTTCCAGGCGCAGAGCGAAATCCCAGTCCTGATGCTTACGCAGTTCAGGATCGAACAACGCCGCTTTGGCAATATTGGCATCGAGCAGCAAGGTACTGGTCTGGAAATCGTTGCCTAACAGCAAAAACTCCATTATCCCGCTGTAGTGCTTGGGCGACTTATTGCGGCGTACATACTGCCCTTCCGGACGTTTATTGTACTTCGCCGTCATACAGGCGCGATTTTTGCCCCCCTGACGGTTCATATAAGCCAGTTGTTTTTCCAGTTTTTCGGGAAGCCACTCATCATCAGAATCCAGCAGCGCGATGAATTCACCCTGCGCGCGTTCAATGCCTTCATTGCGTGGTCGCGTGCCACCAGTATTGACCGGTAACTGCACAAAAGTGACGCGCGGGTCGGCAACGGTTGCCATCACTTCTGGCGTTAAATCCGTTGAGGCATCATCCACCACAAAGACTTCAATGTTGCGGTATGTCTGATTCAACACACTGTCGAGCGTTTTTATAATCACGTCAGCGCGGTTAAAAGTAGGAATAACGACACTGACCCGTGGCGTGGAAGCGGATGTCATAACATTTCTCGCAGTATGGGGGCAGGAGACTCTGCCCGCCCTGGGTAATACAACGCTCAGGCCAACCTCAGCGGCTGGCCTGAATGTCTCAGGATTTTTGCGTTTCGTAGCTGTAGTGGTAATAACCGTAGCCGTAGTAACCCGCGGCTTTCTTCATGACCAGGTTCAGAATGGCACCTTTAATTTCGATACCGTTTTGTTCAAAGCGACGAATACTCACTTCGACTTCTTTCACCGTGGTCTTCTCGAAACCGGCCACCACCAGGCTGGTACCGGCCTGCATACCAATCACTGCGGCGTCGGTAACGGCCAGGATAGGCGGGGTATCCACGATGACGATGTCATAGCGTTTTTGCAGCTCTTCCATCATTTGCGAGAATTTCTGGCTCATCAGCAGTTCAGACGGATTAGGTGGAATCTGACCGCGTGCAACGAAGTGCAGGTTGTCGATATCCGTTGGCTGAATCGCCTGCTCGAGGTTGATCTGATTCGCGAGTACATCAGACAGGCCGCGTTTCCCCTCTTTCTGGAACAATTCATGTGCGTAGCCTTTACGCATATCCGCATCAACAAACACCACGCGTTGACCGGATTGCGCCACCACGGTGGCCAGGTTGGAACTGACAAAGGTTTTACCAATGCCTGGGCTGGTACCCGAAATCATCACCATATTGTTTTTGGCATCCAACATGGCGAAGTGCATGGTGGTGCGCAGGCTGCGGATAGCTTCAACCGCCAGATCGGCCGGGTTAGCCATCGCCAACAGTTCGGCGGAACGAATTGATTTCTTGCCGCTGGTTTTCGCCAGTTTGTACAGTTGGCGATCTTTCTGCTGTTGCCATTCAGACAGCGGAATGCTGGCGTACACGTTAATGCCGCTGTTTTCCAACTGCTCAGGGCTTTCAACGCCGCGCACCATAATGGTTTTGATTAACACATACAGCGTGGAGAAGATCAGCCCCAGGATAAAGGCAATCGCAATGATCAGCGGAGTACGCGGCGCAATCGGTTTGTATTGAACCAACGCCGGGTCAACGATACGGACATTGCCCACGGTACTGGCTTTGTTGATGCTCAGCTCTTGCTGTTTATTCAGCAACTGCATGTACACTTGCTGGCCCGCATCCACATCACGCGTCAGGCGAATAATTTCCTGCTGCGTTTTCGGCAATGCGCCCACTTTCTTTTCTAAACGGCTTTTTTCAGACTGCAACGTTTTGCGATTTTCTAACAGCGTGCGATACGCCGGGTGCTCACGGGTATAGAGCTTAGAAATCTCGGCTTCACGGAACGTCAGCTCATTTAACTGGTTATCCACATTGACCATGGTATCCAGCATGGATTTCGCTTCCAGCGACAGATCCACAGAGTCATTGGTCTGGCGGAAAGTGTTCAACTTGTTCTCTGAGTCATCCAGTTTGCCGCGTACTTCCGGTAACTGTTTTTGGATGAAAGACAAGCTCTGTTCGGCTTCCGCAGATTTGCGCTGAACGTTTTGGAGCAGATAGTTATTGGCAATCGAGTTCAACACGGTCTGCGTTTTATCGGGGTCGGTGCCAGTGAGCGTCATATTCAACACACCGGTGTCTTTACCGCGATCTTCCACCAACAAGTTGGCAAACAGGCCATTATAGGTCGCCAGGAACGACATCTTGGTGATGCTAAACTCTTGTCCCGCTTCTGCGGTGGAATCACTGATTAACAGCGAGTAGTCATCCTTGGTCGCCAGTTGACCCACGGTGCCGTTCAGCAACGCGTTGCCATCCTCATCAGCCAGCGTCCAGGCCTGATTTTCACCCATGGATAACGTCAGTTCCTGACCACGCATTTTGGCCGGTACGTTAAAGCGTGATACCGCGACTTCCGGCGCCGTCTGGCCCATCAAGCGCGCCCAACCAGCACCAATCACCGGCATATAATTGGGTTTTACTACCGTATCCAGATTGAGATCGCTAATAGTCTTCCCAAGAACCATGCGCGAGGTCAGCAGGTTGATCTCGGCGTTGGAGTCCGGTTTCGCATCGGGTAAAAAGCCGCTCAACTGGTTCATCACCAAATTGCCTTGCGTGCTCTCGACCTGAATCATGGAGGAGGCCTGGTAAACCGGCGTTGAAAACATGCTGTAAAGCACGCCGAGCAGCGTGAAGAACACGGTGACTCCGGCGATCAACCAGCGATGATCGAGTAATGAGCCGTACAAACGCCCCAGATCGATTTCATCTTTGGCATCCGTGTTTTTTTGGGTGCTAATCGATTTTTTATCTATCATTGTTGTGCCTGATTATCGGTTTAGTGCGTTAGCCCATTTCTGAGCGGCGTCGTCCAATAAGACGTATACGGATTCAAAAGCTTCCATACTTTTCCGATACGGGTCTGGGATCTCCCTCTGCCCCGCCCAATGACCGAACAACATCGTTTTGCCGCGAACTTCCGGCGCAATATTGCTCACTTCGTTAATGTGTTTTTTCTCCATCACCAGAATCAGGTCATGTTTGCGGCACATCTCCGATGTCAATTGGCGAGCAGCGTGTCCCTCCAGAGAGACTGCGCGCTTCGCGGCAACCAGGCTGGCACTCTCTTCAGCCTCATGCCCGACCATCGCCCCCAATCCCGCCGAGTGAACGTCGAGTTGTGGGCAATACTGCTTCAACAGACGCTCGCCGGTTGGCGAGCGGCAGATGTTGCCCACGCAGACCACCAAAATTGACTTAAACATAATTACGGCCAGCTCTTAATGTCACGGGCCACATCAACGCCATAACGTACGCTGTTGATGGTCGGCACTAACTGGTTGATAACACGGTTCCAACGTGCCAACGGTGTCGCGGTGACATACACAATGTCGTAAGGTTCGAGGCGGAATTCGGTTCCCAGCACCATGGACGTCGCGTCCGAGGTGTTCAGCTGGTAGATATTGGCAATTTTTCCACCCTGCTCACGATTCGGACGAATCACGAACACGCCTGTCGCATTGGCCACTTCCTGATTCAGGCCTTCGGCATTGCCCAGCGCTTCCGTCAGGGTCATCCCGCTGCGATCCATCTTCAGGGTTTGCTGACGCGTGACTTCACCCATCACAAACACTTTCAGATCGTCATTACGCGGTACATACAGAATGTCGCCCGGATACAGCAGACGGTTTTGCATCAAATCGCCGTTCTGCATCAGTTGCTGCAGCGAAATACGCTCTTCCCGCCCATTGTGGGTTAACACCACATTGCGCCAGTCCGCATCAGCCGCCAGACCGCCGGCGTTGTTAATGGCATCCAGGATCGTCAGGGGCACGTTAGTGATTTCCTGCTTCCCCGAGGTCGCCACTTCCCCGGTGACGTACACTTTCTGCGAACGGAACGCCGCAATATTGACGTCAACCTGTGGGCTCTCGATGAATTCCGCCAGACGGCGTTGGATTTCGGCACGAATTTGGCTCAGCGTACGTCCTGCCACGCGGACCTTGCCAACGTAGGGATAGAAAATCGACCCATCCGCGTGCACCCAGTTGCCGGTGTCGCTGGCACTGCGGTACTGGCCGGCAGGCGTCGTCAGTTCAGGGTGATCCCAAACGGTGACGCTTAAGACATCACCCACTCCGACGCGATACTCATAACTTGCCAGCTCTTGATCCAGAGCCGGGTTAGGACGCGCAACCACCGGACGAGCGCGCATCTGCTCAATCAGTGAAGGTGTCATCGGATAGACATTGACCAGCTTATCGAGGTCATAATCCGCATCCTGCTGCTTAATTACATTTTTTCCGCTGGTTGAAAGATTCTGTCCCGGTACTACGGTACAGCCACTAATGAGAGAGATAGCCACCAGCAACGGTGCCAACTTAAAATTTGATGTCGTCATTGAATTATCATCGCTATTGCTGATTTATTGTCTTACGCGGCGCTATACCGCAAAAGTTCCGATGCCAGCAGGCAGTTCCTCTGGCCTGTGTCACTTTTCACTTCACCCAAAACTATTGGTGTTCCGTCATAAGATGTATGGCCCTCTTCAACAGGAGTGTGTAGTCGTTCTGGCAAACCAGCTGCCTCAATAAGTTGTTAACGTGAATTCTCGTCAACAAAAGAAGCTGGGTACTTCGCTTACCGCGACATTCCGAAGCCTCTGTAATGCTTTGTAAATGCATCACTTTTTTCAAATCACTCTCAATAAAGTGACTCTTCGGAATATTCTGGATAAATATAATTTCGTTATTTTATTAACCGGATAATCCTAAAAAAACGAAATTAAGATAATCTTTATTGACGCAGTCATTTTTAATCTTTTCATCTGAATTCAGGCACGCTACCGCCCCTGGCTTCCAGCAACCCACGCCGTTAATAAGATAGTTCTTAGTGTTTAAGTTAATATTTCACCTACCCCACGCGGTAGATAAATATTGTTCACCTGCAAGAAATCCGAATCATCCTGGCCGCAGAGTGATAATGATTTGTCTTGAAGCACAAAAGTTATGGCTAGATTTTTATACTATTGAATGTTTGTGACAAGCGCGGGACAGAGGTTAAATGTCACTTTAGGAATAAGACTAAGGGTTTTGAAAAAAAACAGTTAACAATCAGGAAATTACAAAACAGATGTGACAACGTCATTTCCAGAACTTTCCGTGTTGATAATATAAATCCAGCAACTTTAAGTCACGGCATGGCATTTATCCTGGTTAAAACAAGTCCAATTATTCCGCTAAGTAATTTGCCCGCACAATGCTTGTTTTTTCAATTTCAAGGGCCGTCATTAATTGCGGTCCCTGCGTTTGCATTTCAAAAAAAAGCATACCATTATCAAAACATAGGTTTAACCAGACATGGCGATAAGTAAGGAGCCCCTGTGCCGATGGAGTGGATAGCCGATCCCTCAATATGGGCTGGTTTAGTGACATTAATTGTGCTCGAACTGGTCTTAGGTATTGATAACTTAGTCTTTATTGCCATTCTTGCCGAAAAAGTGCCGCCCGCGCAGCGTGACCGTGCACGCGTTACAGGCTTGCTATTGGCGCTGGTAATGCGCCTGGTTTTGCTGGCGTCTATTTCATGGCTGGCCGATTTAACGCGTCCCCTCTTCACCTTGTTTGCCCATCCCTTCAGTGCACGTGACCTGATTATGTTGATTGGTGGCCTGTTCTTACTGTTTAAAGCCACCACTGAACTGAATGAGCGGCTGGAAGGGAAAGACAGTGACGATGAGACTCACCGTGGAGGGGCGCGTTTTTGGCCTGTGGTGGCACAGATAGTGGTGCTGGATGCCGTTTTCTCTCTGGATTCGGTCATTACTGCCGTTGGGATGGTGGATCATCTGCCGGTCATGATGGCGGCAGTCACTGTCGCTATTCTTGTGATGCTGATGGCCAGCAAGCCGTTGACGCGATTTGTTAACAGCCACCCCACCATTGTCATTCTGTGTCTGAGTTTCCTGTTGATGATTGGGTTTAGCCTGATTGCGGATGGTTTTGGCTACCATATCCCGAAAGGTTATCTGTATGCAGCTATTGGTTTCTCGGTCATGATCGAGTCACTCAATCAGGTCGCCATGTTTAATCGTCGCCGCTTCCTGTCTGGGATGCAGCCTCTACGTCAGCGAACGGCTGCCGCCGTGTTGCGTTTATTACGCGGACAGACTGAGCAGGCTGAGCTGGATCATGATACCGCTTCACTGGTGACGGGAAATCGTGAAGAGTTTGCGCTGTTTAACCGCCAGGAGCGTCACATGATTGCGCGCGTGCTGGATTTAGGCCAGCGCCGGGTCAGTTCCGTGATGACCACCCGCCACGATGTGGAAACACTCGATTTACACCATGACCACGAGCAAATCGTGGCACGGCTGCTGAATAATCAGCACACCCGCATCATAGTGGTGGACAAACAATCGGAAACACTGGGCATCATTCATGCTATTGACTTACTGCATCAGCAACTCCGTCAGGAAACCCTCGATTTACGCGCTCTTATTCGCCAGCCCCCCGTATTTCCAGAAAACCTCTCATTGCTGCAGGCCCTGGAGCAGTTTCGCACTGCGCGTACGCATTTTGCCTTTGTGGTTGATGAATTTGGTAGCGTAGAAGGCGTGGTCACCATGAGTGATGTCATGGAAACCATCGCCGGTAATCTGCCGGACGATCATGAGGATTTGGCACCCGATACGCGACGCGATATTCAGCCCCTCGCCGAAGGACGCTGGTTGGCGAATGGGTATATGCCTCTCGACGATTTATCGCTGTACGTTCGCTTACCGCTGGATGAAAAACGCGATTACCACACGCTGGCGGGATTACTGATGGCCTGGTTGCAGCGCGTGCCCACGATAGGTGATGAAGCACAGATTGGCGACTACCGACTCGAAGTGATACAGGTGGAAAGCCACCGTATTCAAAAGGTGCTGATTGTTCACCTTGATGCCGATGCAGCAAAAGAAAAGAGCGCCCGTTAGGCGCTCTTACACTCAGTGGCTGTTGAGAAACTGCTTCACATCTTTTCCGCGTTGTTTATCCTGGTTGTTGTCTGCCCAGTTGCGCAAACGCTGGCGGGCTTCATCTTCCAGACGCTGACGCAGAGGCCTGCCGACATCAAGCGTGTAATTCAGGGCGTTCCAGTCACCGTAAATACGCATAGGAATCGGCGTTTCGCTAAGTGTCTTCGCCAGCTCACTGTCACCCCGCCAGCCCCCGGTTACCGTGACCTGGAAGGTGAAATCGCACTGACGACGCGCAATATCGACATCTCCACTGCCCGCCAGATTTAAGATGGCAGCAGCGCCTTTCAGTTGCTCCAGCTTTAATGCGCCACGATTCAATTGTGCATTGGCTGATAATTGATTTATCTCGGTGTAATCCACATCGCTTTCAGCACCCTGAACGCGATTGCTGCTGTTATTAGCCACTGCGCGTTGCACCAATTGCTGGAAATTTAGCCCCAGCAGTTGCGCATTATTCATGCTCAGTTTCGCACTGCCTTTCCAGCGCTGCTTAACGTCTTCAACACTCAAGCCCATACCACTGAATGTGCCATCCAGCGTCAGCGCCCCCGCCAGTGATTCTGGCATATCGAAGGCTTTTAACAGTGGCGCAATTTCAATGTTTTGTAGCGAAGGCGTAAAGGTGGCACGGCTCTCCACATCACGAATATCCAGCCGTCCCGGCAAGGAGAAATGCCCTTGCTGGCTGTTGCCGCTGAACTGATGAATGGTTATATCGCCGCGCTGATTGTAAGCAGCAAAAGTGACGTTCGAAAAGGTCATATTGCGCCATTGCATGGCTTGTGCCGAGAGCGCAATCTGCATGCGGAACTGATTGAGCAAAGAATCCTGATGATTAAACTCAACAGGATCGGCAATCACTGGGCGTTTGCCGCTGACGGTATTTTCTCCGGTTGCCGCGCCTTTTCCACTGTTGTCCGCTACCGAACCCAGCAGGGCATCAAGATTAAGATTGGCGGCCTGCAGATTAAGATTCAGCGTGCGCGCGGCGGCCAGCGTGCCCGACAGTGACCCGGTTAAGACGGTATCGTTAGCCGACAACGACAGGTTATCCAGCGCGAAGGTTTGATCTTCACGCCAGCGCGCGTTAACGCCCAGCTTGCCGCTGACGCCCTGAACCGGCAGATCCGCCCCTTTTAGGGTGTAATCGAGAGAATTGATCACGCCGGTGAGTTGGCGAGGATAATCAGCGACATTCATGTCGGCGTTGAGGTTGAGCTGCAAATCACGCTGATCGCGGTTTACGCGGCTGCTGAGCTCAATGTGCGCTTGCTGATGTTCGTTTTGTGACATCGATAGCGCAATATCACGGAAATTTATCTGCTCACCGCCTGGCTGCTGCCAGATCAGTAAGCTGTCTGCCACTTGCAGGCTGGCGATATCAAACTTCCAGCCTTCGTCAATCGGATGCGTATCCGGCAAATTCCCCGGCGCGACAGGTGCGTCAGCCGGACGCTGGACTTTACTCTGCGGTGTCAGGCGAATGATCGCCCCTTTCAGCATAACTTCTTTGACCGAGAGTTGATGCGATAGCAGGGGCAGCAAATGCACATCCAGTCGCATGTTCTCCGCACTCACCATGGGTTCGGTGGCGCCCGGCGCGGTTAATGTCATTCGGCCCGCGAGGATGCTGAGTTGTGGCCATACATGCCAGCGCAAACTGCCCTCAAGCGTTAACTTGTAGCCGCTACGCTGTTCAACCTGATTAACCATATAAGTGCGGAAATCGTTAGGATTGACTAACAACACTAATGCCGTCATCCCTGCGACAATAACCACCAGCAAGATTGCCAGCGTGGTAATCAGTCTTCTCATTGCATCCTCTCAGTCCGGCAAACCACCGTTAGCTAGTCCTTATCGATACGACTGGCCACCGCACTCTGCTGGTCGCGGTATTTCGCATCTTCACGGCGATTGTAAGGGCGTGCTGCTGGCCCCGACAAAGGTTCAAAACTTAATGCGCCAATCAGCATACCAGGGCGCAGCGCCAAAGGCAGTTTACCTGAATTATAAAACTCCAGCACAATGCGGCCCTGCCAGCCGGGATCAATGCGATGAGCGGTCACGTGAACCATTAATCCCAGACGCGCCAGGGATGAACGGCCATCCAGCCAGCCCACCAGGTCGTCCGGTAGCGTCACCGACTCAAAGGTGACGGCCAGTGCCAGTTCGCCAGGATGCAGAAAGAACGCTTCGCCCTCTTCCAGCACAATCTCATCACTCATGACGCGATCGAGGGAAGCACTGACTTCATCCTTCGGGCCGCTCAGATCAATAAAGGCCGCCGTGTGGCCCCGAAACGTGCGAAAACCATTGCCGAGTCGCACGTCGACCGTCGCGCCATTGATGCGTTCCGCCGGTGGTCGTGGGGAAATGGCCAGTTTGCCGTTATCCAACCACGCCTCAATGTCGCGATCACACAATCTCATGCTGTTGTACTCCGTTGGCGCCGTGAAAACCCCATCCTCAGATTCTGGAGCTTAAACGGTGAATTTAAGTGATTCAGGCAGGCAGTACCAGTCCTGAAGCGGATAACTGCTGCCAGTTGTGCGTTTACTCGAAGAATTGCGTGATTTTGGCTTTCAAAATATCAATCGCAATGCGGTTTTTGCCACCGCGCGGCACAATGATATCGGCATACTGTTTGGAGGGTTCGATAAACTGCAAAAACATCGGCCGGACGGTTTTTTGATATTGCGCCATCACCGAGTCCATTGAGCGACCACGTTCATTGACATCGCGTTTCATACGCCGCATCAGGCAGATATCCAGCGGCGTATCCACGAAAATAGAGAAATTCAGTTCATTGCGCAGGCGCGCATCCGTCAGCAGCAAAATGCCTTCTAAAATAATCACTTTTTTCGGCTGCAAATGCACCGTTTGATCGGTGCGCGTGTGCTCAACATAGCTGTACATCGGCAGCTCAATGCTTTGCCCCGCTTTCAACTGTTGCAAATGGCTGAGCAGTAAATCGTGATCCATCGCGCTGGGATGGTCGTAATTGGTCTTGACCCTTTCTTCCATGGTCAGGTGACTCTGATCCTTGTAATACGCGTCCTCGGGAATTACGCCAATATTTTCATCACCCACCTGGGCGCGAATTTCACGGTACAACGTGCTGGCGATAAGGCTTTTTCCGGATGCAGATGCACCTGCGATGCCGACAATGACGCACGGATGAGAATCAGTCATAAATAGTTGAACCTGGTGTTAAAGAAGAGCGAATGTCTGGATGGTAAAGATGCTGGCAATTATAGGGATTCCCCTGTTGTGATGCCAGAAAAAAGCAGTTATCGATGCGGGTCGCCTGCTCACGGGCAATTTCAGACTATGCGCTTAGCCTTACACGGCAAACCTCAGTAAACTGTGGGTTGTCGGTATGCCGTCCGACCTGTGAATTAAGGAGCCAATGTGTCCTGGACAACCCTCACCTACTTTGGCGACAGCATGCTGCTTCTGCCAACGGCGATAATTATTGCCCTGTTTCTTCCCTGGAAAAGCGACAATCGCCGTACCGTCTGGTATTGGCTGGGTGTATTTGGTTTAACCGGACTGATTGTGTGTGTGTCTAAAATTGCCTTTATGGGCTGGGGACTGGGGATCGAGCATCTCGATTTTACCGGTTTCAGCGGTCACACCGCACTGGCCGCCACGCTGTGGCCCGTGATGTTTTGGCTACTCGCTGGTCGTTTTCCGCTGGCTTTGCGTCTGCTGCTGATTGCCGTGGGCTATGCGCTGGCATTATTGGTGGGTGCCTCACGCCTGATGCTCAACGTGCATTCTCAGAGTGAAGTGATTGCCGGTATGATTTTGGGGCTTATGATCAGCAGCCTGTTTTTGCTCGCCCAACGCCGCACACGTTTAAAAAACCTGTCGCTGATTCAATTTTGTGTGGCCCTGTTAGTGCCGATGCTGCTTTTTAGCCAGGGACACCAGGCCAAAACCCAACTTTACTTACAAGAGCTGTCGAAAACACTCAGTGGCGAACAGCGCGCTTTTAAACGCAGCGATATGGCACCAGAGGCTCCGCCCGCGGAATCCCAGCCCTAAAGACTTACTACTGAGCGTTATAAAACGGATTTTACAAGCATACTGGACGATTTGTGTTAGCATCGCATGAAAAGATAACGCCAGCCGAGCGGGCTGGCGCACTACAGCACATGCTGGATCACTGAATGACAACAGACACCCTTCATCCTGTTGAGAAAGAATCTGTTCGTTGGGAAAAAGTTTTCCTGACGGGCCTTGCGATATTATTACTTACCCTTTTTTGCCTACAACTGATCCGTATTAATGGTCAGATCGCGCCACTTTGGTTACCCACAGCCCTGCTGACAGTGGTTATCTTTCGTCTGCGTGGACGCACGCTGTTTTACAGCGTGTTGCTGGGCGTAAGCAGTATCGTTGTTGGCAACGCAACCATCCTCGGCCTCTCCGCAGGCAGTTTTATTTATGCTTTTCTAAACCTGACGCAGGCCACGATTGCCGGATTGCTGATGCGCTTGCTGTTAGACCGGCAAGCGCCACTCAGCAGCCTGAGCGCCTGGTGCAAACTGGTGGTCAGTGCTGGCCTGTTTGCGCCCTTACTGGTGGGTTTTATCGCTATTCTGGTGCTTAAACTCACCGGTGAAAGTGCCGGTCATTTCTACATTACCTGGGTCTTATCAGAGACCATTGGTAATATGGCGTTGGCCCCCGTGGCCTTATTGTGGCGTAACAACTATCTCAAACAACTGAATCAGAACACGCTGTTTGAAACCCTGATAACGCTGAGCATGACGTTACTGCTGTGCTACGTTGCCCTGCATTTTCTGCCGTCACCTTTTACCTTTGTCGTCGTGATTCTGTTTTGGAGCGCGGTTCGCCTGCCGCGTTTTGAAGCCTTTGTGGTGTTTTTTGCCAACTTGTTGGTGATGTCGCTGCAATTAGCCGTTAACGAGCATCCTGCTAAATTAACCACTTCGTCACTGCTGTTGACTGCGCCCTGGCTCCCTTTCCTGCTGGCGCTGATCCCCTGTCACATGATGACGCTGGTGATGTACTCGTTTCGTGAAGAGAAAAAGCACATCAGTGAAAGTGAGACCCGCTTTCGCCACGCGATGGAATTCTCAACCATTGGTATGGCACTGGTCTCTCCTACCGGGCAGTGGATGCAGGTGAATAAAGCGCTATGTCGTCTGCTGGGCTACAACGCTGAAACCCTGCGCGCAATGACCTTCCAGCAAATCACGCACCCTGATGATTTGCACGCCGATCTTCGCCAACTGCAAGCGCTGCTGCAGGATGAAATCGAAAATTACACGCTGGAAAAACGCTATTTGCATCGCGATGGACATATCGTCTGGGTGCTGCTGGCGGTGTCATTGGTGCGTGATAATGAAGGCCATCCGCTGTATTTAATCGCGCAAATTAAAGACATCACTGAACTCAAACAGTCCGAACAGGTGAATCAGCGCCTGATGGAGCGCATTACGCTGGCTAACGAGGCGGGCGGCATCGGCGTTTGGGAATGGAACGTGCTTACCGGTGAAATGAACTGGGATAAACGCATGTTCGAAATTTATGAGCTGCCCGCCGATGCCGTTCCCAACTACGCAATTACGCTGGCACGTGTCATCCCTGAAGATTTGGACATGGCAGAAGCCGCTATTCAAAATGCGCTGCTGCATCAACAGCCGCTGAACGTCGAGTATCGTATCCACTCTTCTCAGGGCGTGCGTTATCTTCGTGCGCAAGCCAACCGCGTGCTGAATCAGGATGGCAAAGTGGCACGCATGTTGGGCATTGTGCAGGATGTTTCACAATTGCGTCGGCTGAATGAAGCGCTGTTCCAGGAAAAGGAACGCATGCAGATCACGCTCGACTCGATTGGTGAAGCCGTTATTAGCACCAATGAGCAGATGCAAGTCACCTTTATGAATCCGGTGGCTGAAAAAATGAGTGGCTGGTTACAAGCGGATGCGCAGGGCAAAGATCTGTCGATGATTTTACATATCACGCATGGCCGCGGCGGGCCGGTGATGGACAATCTGCTGCTGTGCGATTTACCGGAAGGCAAATCCACGCCCGATTTTGAAGAAGAGCTGGTATTACACAGTCAAACCGGTGAACAGTTTGATATTCACTACAGCATCACGCCGCTGAAAACGCTGGATGGCCATCATATTGGCACCGTGATGATTGTGAATGATGTCAGTGCGTCGCGCGAAATGATGAAGCGCCTGAGTTACAGCGCCTCCCACGATATGTTGACGCGTTTACCTAATCGCATGAATTTCGAGCTGCAGCTGAAACGCTTATTACTCAGCGCCGTTGAGTTTCGTCAGCAACACGTGCTGGCGTTTATCGATCTTGACCGTTTTAAAGCCGTTAATGATACCGCAGGCCATGCCGCCGGCGATGCCTTGTTACGGGAGCTTTCGGCACTGATGCAACATCCGCTGCGTGGCACAGATTTCCTTGCACGCTTGGGCGGCGATGAGTTTGGTGTCTTGTTGCCAGATTGCCCTCTGGACAAAGCCCTGGATGTCATTCAGCACATTGTGACGGCGGTCAATGAGTACCGTTTTGTGTGGGAAGGTCGGGTGCATCGTGTGGGTGCCAGTGCTGGCGTCACGTTGATCACGCAGGATAACTGCATTGCCGCAGAGGTGATGTCACAAGCCGACCTCGCCTGTTATAACGCGAAACACAGTGGACGAGGACAGCTCTCGGTATTTGAAAAGAGTCTGTTGGCAGGACTCAAGCCCAAAATGAGCCGTGAGGACAATGAGCGGACGTTGCGCCATCAACCGTTAACGCTCAACGTCTGGCCCGTGACGCCGCCAAACATCCCACAGTCCACATCATTGTGGTTGACGGAACTTCAATTGACCACGCCCGCAGGGCATCTGATTGATGAACAGACCTTCCGAGCCGGTTTGCAGGAGTGTGCGCTGTTCGTCGAACTGGACCGCAAACTCATCACCGAATTCTTCCAGCATCATGCGCAAGAAGTTGCGCACAAAGGCCTTTTAATCGCCCTGCCGCTCTCCAGTGCCGGGTTGCGCGACCGCGAATTGATGAGTCTGTTGGTGGTGCAACTGATCCAGAGCGCGCTTTCCCCCACGCGCCTGACGTTCTGCGTTACGCTCGATACCCTGTTAGATGAAAACCCGCTGATTCACGCTCACGTCCAGCAGTTGAAAACGCTGGGCTGCCGTATTTTGGTGAAGGACTTTGGCCGCAACCTGGATGCCTTTACGCAACTGCGCTCCGAGGAGTGTGATTATCTGCTGCTGAGCCCGGATTTGGTGGCCAACGTACACTGCAATCTGATGGATGAAATGATGGTGTCAATCATCCACGGTCACGCGCAACGGATGAACATTTCAACGCTCACCGGGCCGATAGAATTACCGGTGGCCTTGAATACACTGAGCAACATTGGTATTGAAGGCGTCTGGGGCCCCGCCGTGGCGCCGCAGCAAACGTTATCTTCCCTGTTGAGCCACAGTTACTTCGCGATTAAATGACGCCGCCTTTGCTTGCGAGGCGGTAGATCGTGCGGTAAAGTCGCCCCCTTTTTTCTCTGTCGGAGGGGATGATGTTTATCGGTTTTGACTATGGTACGGCCAACTGCTCAGTCGCAGTCATGCAAAAGGGTACGCCAACGCTGCTGCCGCTCGCCAATCACTCTCCCTATCTGCCTTCGATGATTTGTGGGCCCACCCGTGAGGCCGTTTCTGAATGGCTGTGGCGCCATCATCAGGTGCCTACGCCGAATGACGACAGCCGTGCCATGTTGCAACGCGCTATCCGGGCAAATCGCGATGAAGACGTCACCATTCAGCCGGACGCTGTACAGTTTGGTCTGCAGGCGCTGTCGCACTACATGACCGATCCCGACGAAGTCTGGTTTGTGAAATCACCAAAATCCTTTTTGGGTGCCAGCGGCTTAAAATCGCAGCAACTGGCGCTGTTTGAAGATTTGGTGTGCGCCATGATGCTCAATATTCGCCAACTTGCCGAAGCCAGCCTCGGCCAACCGATTCGCGGTGCCGTGATTGGCCGACCGATTAACTTTCAGGGACTGGGCGGTGACGACGCAAACCAGCAGGCACAAGGCATTTTAGAACGTGCCGCTGGCCGCGCAGGGTTTGAGCAGGTTGCTTTTCAGTTTGAACCGGTCGCCGCCGGATTAGATTTTGAAGCCTCGTTGACCGAAGAAACCCGCGTACTGGTCGTGGATATTGGCGGCGGAACCACCGACTGTTCTCTGTTACTGATGGGCCCGCAATGGCGCCAACAGTCCGATCGCAGCGCCAGTTTGCTGGGCCACAGCGGCTGTCGCGTGGGCGGCAATGATTTAGATATCATGCTGGCCTTTAAAGAACTGATGCCACAGCTGGGATTGGGCGGCAGCACGGAACGCGGGATCGCCTTACCGGCCCTGCCCTGGTGGAATGCCGTAGCCATCAATGATGTTCCGGCCCAGAGTGATTTCTATTCCAGCGCTTCACGTAAGCAGATTCAGGATCTGGTCCGCGATGCGGTCGAACCGGAAAAGGTCGCTCGCCTGCTGAAAGTGTGGCAACAGCGCCTGAGCTATCGTTTAGTGCGTGCCGCTGAGGAGAGCAAAATTGCGCTGTCAGAGCGCGAATTAAGCGACAGCGCTCTGAGTTTTATTGCTGAAGGCTTACACGCGCCGATTGATGTTGCCGCCCTGAACGCCGCCATTAGCCAACCGCTGGAGCGCATTCTGGAGCAAGTCGAACTGGCGATGGCCCTGAGTGAAACCCCGCCGGATGTCTTCTATCTGACGGGTGGCAGCGCCAAATCACCGTTAATCCGCGCGGCGCTTCAGGCCCGCTGGCCGCATATTCCCTTAAAAAGCGGTGATGACTTTGGTTCTGTGACGGCCGGTCTGGCACGCTGGGCAGAAGTTATCTTCCGTTAACCGAACGCTGAGGGGCTCCCCCTGTCTTGCCGGGGGAGCAGGCGGCTTATGCAGAAGCCTCGGCTAACAACGCAATCTCAGCCTTGCTCAGCGTTAACTGCGCGGCATTAACCAATTCATCAATCTGCGCCAGCGATGTGGCACTGACAATCGGTGCACTGATGCTATCGCGCGCGATTTGCCAGGCCAGCGCAATCTGAGCGGGTGAAGCCCGGTGAGCGAGAGCCACGGTATCCAGCGCCTCCAGGATGCGCAGTCCTCGTGCATTGACATACTTTTCAACAACGCCCGCACCACGCTGACTTTTTGTCGCATCCGCTTTGCTGCGATACTTGCCACTGAGGAAGCCGCTGGCCAGTGCATAGTAGTTAATCACGCCCAGTCCGTGACGCTGCACCACGGGTTCTAAATCTTGCTCATAGTCCGCGCGATCGTAGAGATTGTATTCCGGTTGCAGTGTTTCATAGCGCGCCAAATGATTCTCAGCGCTCACCTGCAGTGCCGCCTCTAAACGCGTACCGCTGTAGTTTGAGGCGCCCGTCACTCTGATTTTCCCGGCTTTAATCAGGTTGTCGAACGCTGACAGCGTCTCTTCCAGCGGCGTTTGCGGGTCATCGCGATGAGCCTGGTATAAATCGATGCAATCGGTTTGTAAGCGCTGCAGTGACGCATTCACGGCCTGCTCAATGTATTTTGCCGCCAGCCCGGTTTTCCCGTCGCCGAGATCCATCCCCACTTTTGTGGCCAGAATAATACGGTCGCGTTTACCGCTTCGTTTTAACCATTTCCCAATAAGGGTTTCCGATTCTCCGCCCTGATTCCCCGCAACCCAGCGGGAATAAACATCGGCGGTATCAATAAAAAACAGCCCTTTTTCGACCAGGGCATCTAATAATGTAAAGGTGGTTTTCTCATCCACGGTCCAGCCAAATACGTTGCCACCAAACGTCAGCGGCGGCACCTGCAAAGGGCTGTTGCCTAAACGCCGTAATCTAAGCTCACTCATTTCATTCTCCTGAACGATAACTTTCGCGCAGGGAAAAGCCTGGCACAAAATCTTCTGCCTGGCGGCGCTAAACTGGGCAATACGTGCCACAGCGATTTTTTTTCAACCTGTGGCGACCAGACGAACGAGAGATCCTTATTTCCTTCATTTTTAAGCCGCTTATACTGAGTAAACTGTGATTTGTTGGAATTCTCGTCCCTTGTGAGGGATAACATTGCTGGAGAGCGAACCCGAATATGCGTCGTAAACTGTTACTTTTGATTATTGTCGTCCTGGCGGCGGCGGGTATTTGGGCGGGATGGCACTTCAGTAAGACAACGGCTGATACCGATGCCAGCGGATCGCAAGCGACAGCGCAGAGTCAACAGCGCGGCGCCGGACGCGGAGGTCGTCGCGGCGGCGGCGCGCTGGCCCCGGTGCAAGCCGCTCCCGCCACCAGCCAGAGCGTGCCACACTATTTATCTGGCCTTGGCACAGTCACCGCCGCCAATACGGTTACCGTGCGTAGCCGGGTTGATGGGCAATTAATGGCGCTGCATTTCACCGAAGGCCAGCAGGTCACCGCCGGGCAACTGCTGGCAGAAATCGATCCCCGACCTTATCAGGTCGCTCTGGCGCAGGCCGCAGGGCAACTGGCAAAAGATAAAGCTACGCTGGCTAACGCTAAGCGCGATCTGGCGCGTTATCAACAACTGGCAAAAACCAACCTGGTCTCCCGCCAGGAGCTGGATACTCAGCGATCGCTGGTCAGTGAAAGTGAAGGTACCTTAAAAGCCAGCGAGGCCAGCGTTGCCAGTGCGCAACTCAATTTGACCTACAGCAAAATCACGGCGCCGATTGACGGGCGCGTCGGCTTGAAATTGGTGGATCTGGGCAATTACATCAGTAGCGGAGACACCACAGGCTTAGTGGTCATTACGCAAACCCATCCCGTGGATGTGCTTTTCACCTTGCCAGAAAATAATATCGCCGAGATTTTGCAAGCGCAGAAACGTGACCCGCAATTGGCCGTTGAAGCCTGGGATCGCAGCAATCAACATCTGCTCACCCGCGGCACGTTGCTGAGCCTGGATAACCAAATCGACACCACAACCGGCACCATCAAATTAAAAGCGCGCTTTGAAAATCAGGACGATGCGCTGTTTCCTAATCAATTTGTTAATACGCGTCTGAAAGTGAATACGCTGCAAAATGCCGTGGTGATCCCCGCCGCAGCGCTGCAAATGGGCAATGAGGGCAGCTTTGTTTGGGTGGTGAACAGTGAAAATCGCGTCAGCAAAAAAGCGGTGACCACTCAACTGCAAGACAGCCGCCAGGTGGTGATCAGCAGCGGGCTGGATGCCGGTGAACGCGTGGTCACCGACGGGCTGGACCGCCTCACTGAAGGCGCAACGGTAGAAGTCGTCGCCCCGCAAAGCACGGCGTTGCCGAACACCAAAGGCCAACCTGCGAAAGGAGAACGCGGCTAATGCAGGTGATGCCTCCAAGCAGCACGGGCGGGCCTTCTCGCCAATTCATTCTCCGCCCGGTCGCCACTACGCTGTTGATGGTGGCGATTTTACTGGCCGGTATCATCGGCTATCGCGCCCTGCCGGTGTCTGCTCTGCCGGAAGTGGATTACCCCACCATTCAGGTGGTCACACTGTACCCTGGCGCCAGCCCGGACGTGGTGACCTCCGCGATTACCGCTCCGCTTGAGCGTCAATTTGGGCAAATGTCAGGCCTAAAACAGATGGCTTCACAAAGTGCCGGCGGCGCCTCGGTGGTGACGCTGCAGTTCCAGTTGCCCCTGCCGCTGGATGTTGCGGAGCAAGAGGTGCAGGCAGCGATTAACGCCGCCACCAATTTACTGCCCAGTGACCTGCCAAATCCTCCGGTCTACAACAAAGTTAACCCTGCCGATCCGCCGATCATGACGCTCGCCGTCACCTCCGATGCTGTGCCCATGACCCAGGTACAAGATATGGTGGAAACCCGCGTCGCGCAGAAAATTGCGCAAGTTTCCGGCGTCGGTTTAGTCACCCTGGCAGGCGGACAGCGCCCGGCAGTGCGCGTGAAGATGAATGCGCAAGCGCTGGCGGCACGCGGTTTGAGCAGTGAAACCGTGCGCACGGCGATTAGCAATGCCAACGTGAATTCGGCGAAAGGCAGCCTGGATGGGCCTGAACGCTCGATTACGCTCTCCGCCAACGACCAAATGAAATCGGCAGAAGATTACCGTCAGTTGATTATCAGTTACCAAAATGGCGCGCCCGTCCGCCTGCGTGATGTGGCGACCATTGAACAAGGCGCGGAAAACAGTTGGCTCGGTGCCTGGGCTAACCGCCAGCAGGCGATTGTGGTCAATGTACAACGCCAGCCCGGCGCTAACATTATCAGTACCGCGGACGATATCCGTCGGTTACTGCCCGCGATTACCGCTTCACTGCCAAAATCGGTCGATGTCAAAGTGTTATCAGACCGCACCACCAATATTCGTGCCTCGGTAAACGATACTCAGCATGAATTGATGTTGGCGATTGCATTGGTAGTGATGATTATTTATCTGTTTTTACGCAATGTGCCCGCCACTATTATTCCCGCCGTTGCCGTACCGCTTTCGTTAGTGGGCACTTTTGCAGCGATGTATTTTCTGGATTTTTCAATCAATAACCTGACGTTGATGGCCTTAACCATCGCCACGGGCTTTGTGGTGGATGACGCCATTGTGGTGATTGAAAACATCTCACGCTATATCGAAAAAGGGGAAAAGCCGCTGGCCGCGGCGCTGAAAGGCGCAGGCGAAATCGGTTTTACCATTATTTCACTGACCTTCTCGCTGATTGCCGTGTTGATTCCGCTGCTGTTTATGGGCGATATCGTGGGCCGACTCTTTCGCGAATTTGCCGTGACGCTGGCGGTGGCCATTTTAATTTCAGCCATCGTTTCGTTAACCCTCACCCCGATGATGTGCGCGCGGATGCTGAGCCATGAGTCTCTGCGTAAACAGAACCGTTTCTCACGCGCTTCGGAGGCCTTTTTTGACCGCGTCATCGCCCGCTACGGTGTCTGGCTGAAGGTGGTACTGAATCATCCGTGGCTGACGCTGGGCGTCGCCTTTGGCACCCTCGCCCTCACCGTGTTGTTGTGGTGGGCAATCCCGAAAGGCTTTTTCCCGGCTCAGGATAACGGGATTATTCAGGGCACCGTGCAGGCACCGCAAAGCGTGTCCTACACCAGCATGGCGCAGCGTCAACGGGAAGTCGCCTCCATCATTATGCAAGACCCGGCGGTCGAAAGTGTGACCTCCTATGTGGGGGTGGATGGCACCAATCCCGCGCTCAATAGCGGGCGGTTGCAAATCACCCTCAAGCCGCTAGCTGAACGCGATGACCGTATTCCGGCCATCATTGAACGCCTGCAAGCGCAGGCCGCCCATTTACCGGGCATTAACTTGTGGCTGCAACCGATTCAGGATCTGACGATTGATACCACCGCCAGCCGCACGCCATACCAGTTCACATTGCAGGCCGGATCGCTGGAGTCACTCAGTACCTGGGTGCCGCAATTGGTGGCGCGACTGCACGCCGTGCCACAGGTGAAAGACGTCAGCAGTGACTGGCAAGACCAAGGACTGGAAGCCTTTGTGCGCGTTGACCGCGACACCGCCAGTCGCCTCGGCATCAGCCTGTCAGATGTGGATAACGCCCTGTATAACGCCTTTGGTCAGCGCCTTATATCCACCATTTATACGCAATCGAGTCAGTATCGTGTGGTCCTGGAGCAAGATAATACGGCGACGCCGGGACTTGCCGCGCTGGATGCCATTCGCCTGACCAGCAGCGAGGGAGGCAGTGTGCCCCTCAGTACGATTGCGAAAATTGAGCAACGCCACGGTGCTTTAACCATCAATCACCTCGATCAATTTCCTTCGACCACCTTTTCCTTTGATGTGGCGGACGGTTATTCGCTGGAAGAGGCCGTGAATGCGATAACGCAAGCTGAGCGTGACCTTCAAATGCCAGCGGAAATGATGACCGCGTTTCAAGGCAGCACCCTGGCTTTCCAGGCCGCGCTGGACAGCACCCTGTGGTTGATTGTGGCCGCTATCGTGGCGATGTACATCGTCTTGGGCGTGCTGTATGAGAGCTTTATCCATCCGATCACTATCCTTTCCACGCTGCCGACCGCTGGCGTGGGGGCATTACTGGCGCTCATGCTCAGTGGCAGCGAACTGGATGTCATTGCCATCATTGGTATTATTTTGCTGATCGGCATTGTGAAGAAAAACGCCATTATGATGATTGACTTCGCGCTGGCCGCCGAGCGTGAGCAAGACATGGCCCCGTATGAAGCCATTTATCAGGCGTGCCTGCTGCGTTTTCGCCCCATCCTGATGACCACGCTGGCCGCCCTGTTAGGCGCATTACCCTTGATGTTAAGTACCGGGGTGGGTGCAGAATTACGCCGTCCGCTGGGCATAGCCATGGTTGGCGGTCTGATTCTAAGTCAGGTGATCACACTGTTTACGACGCCGGTTATCTATCTGCTGTTTGATCGTCTGGCCCACGCCACTCGCCGCCGTTTAGGACACAGGGAGGCATCGTGAGATTCTTCGCGCTGTTTATTTATCGCCCGGTGGCGACCATTCTGCTTACCGTTGCCATCGCGCTGGCGGGCTTCCTGGGCTTTCGCTTATTGCCGGTCGCCCCACTTCCGCAGGTGGATTTCCCGGTGATTATGGTCAGCGCTTCCCTGCCAGGCGCTTCCCCTGAAACCATGGCATCCTCCGTGGCAACACCCCTTGAGCGCTCGCTGGGTCGCATCGCTGGCATCAGTGAAATGACGTCGACCAGTTCGCTGGGCAGTACACGCATCATTTTGGTCTTTGATTTTGAACGCGACATTAATGGGGCCGCGCGTGATGTCCAGGCGGCCATCAATGCCTCACAAAGCCTGCTGCCAACCGGAATGCCCAGCCGTCCCACGTATCGTAAGGCCAATCCCTCAGACGCCCCCATCATGATCCTCACCCTGACGTCCGATACCTATTCTCAGGGTCAACTGTATGATTATGCGTCAACGCAATTGGCGCAAAAACTGGCGCAGATGGAGGGTGTCGGCGATGTCTCAGTCGGCGGCAGTTCCCTGCCCGCCGTGCGAGTGTCACTGAATCCGCAGGCACTGTTCAATCAGGGCGTCTCGCTGGATGCGGTGCGTCAAAGCATAGCCAATGCCAATGTCAGACGTCCCCAGGGCGCCGTCGAAGACGTTAATCAGCGCTGGCAGTTAAAAACCAACGATGAACTGAAAACCGCCGCCGAATATCAGCCGCTGATTGTGCATTACAACCAGGGTGCGGCGGTCCGCTTACAGGATGTCGCCACGGTTAGCGACTCTGTACAAGATGTCCGTAACGCCGGGATGGCAAATGCCAAACCCGCTATCTTGCTGATGGTGCGTAAAACCCCCGAGGCAAACATTATCGAAACGGTCGATCGCATTCGCGCGGCGATCCCGGAACTGCGCGAAATTGTCCCGACGGCGATTTCGCTGGAGGTGGCACAAGACCGCTCCCCAACAATCCGAGCCTCACTGGCAGAAGTCGAGCATTCACTGGTGATTGCCGTGGCGCTGGTGATTCTGGTGGTGTTCCTGTTCCTGCGTTCAGGGCGGGCCACCCTGATCCCCGCGGTCGCGGTACCGGTATCCCTGATCGGCACCTTTGCCGCCATGTATCTGTGCGGTTTCAGCCTGAATAATTTGTCGCTCATGGCGCTAACCATTGCCACAGGTTTTGTGGTCGACGATGCCATCGTGGTGTTGGAGAACATTGCCCGGCATATTGAAGCCGGTATGAAACCCCTGCAGGCCGCGTTGCAGGGCGTGCGTGAAGTGGGTTTTACCGTGTTATCGATGAGTGTTTCCCTGGTGGCCGTGTTTATTCCGCTGTTGTTTATGGGCGGATTAGTCGGACGACTATTCCAGGAGTTTGCCGTGACCCTGTCGGTCGCGATTGGCATTTCATTACTGATTTCGATCACCCTGACGCCGATGATGTGCGCGCGGCTACTAAAACCCCATGTCGCACACGCACAGCCTACCCGGCGCGGATTTGGCAAGCTGTTTCATCACCTGCAACAAGGCTACGCCCGTTCACTGCACTGGGTGTTACGCCATTCACGGCTGGCCCTGCTGGCGCTGCTCGCCACCGTCGCACTCACCGTACATCTGTATATCGCGATCCCGAAAACGTTCTTTCCTGAGCAAGATACCGGGCGCCTGATGGGCTTTATTCAGGCTGACCAAAGCATCTCTTTTCAGGCGATGCGCGGCAAACTGGAAGATTTCATGAAAATCGTCCGTGACGATCCGGCGGTCGACAACGTTGTGGGCTTTACCGGCGGCTCGCGCACCAACAGTGGCTCCATGTTTATCTCGCTGAAATCCCTGTCAGAGCGCAGCGAAAACGCCCAGCAGGTGATGGCGCGTTTGCGTGTGAAGCTGGCCAAAGAACCTGGTGCGAATCTGTTTCTGATGGCGGTACAAGACCTGCGCTTTGGCGGCCGACAGTCGAACGCCGGTTATCAATACAGCCTGTTATCCGACGATCTTGCCGCGTTGCGTGAATGGGAACCCAAAATCCGCAAAGCCTTTGCCACACTGCCTGAACTGGCGGATGTCAATTCAGACCAACAAGATAACGGCGCAGAAATGGCGCTGACCTATGACCGGGAAAGCATGGCACGCCTGGGCATTGATGTGTCACAGGCCAACGCGCTGTTAAATAACGCCTTTGGGCAACGGCAAATCTCCACCATTTACCAGCCACTCAATCAATATAAAGTGGTGATGGAAGTGGATCCGCGTTACACGCAGGACGTGAGCGCACTGGATAAGATGTTTGTGATTAACAGTGAAGGGAAAAGCATTCCGCTTGCCTACTTCGCAAAATGGCAACCGGCGAATGCACCGCTGTCTGTTAGTCATGAAGGTCTGGATGCCGCCTCGACAATCTCGTTTAACCTGCCGGAAGGCGTTTCATTGTCACAGGCGTCAGACGCGATTGAACGCACAATGGTCTCCTTAAGCGTACCCGCCAACGTGCGCGGCAGTTTTGCCGGCACCGCGCAGTTGTTTCAGGATACGCAGAGCAGCCAGATAGCGTTGATTGTGGCGGCGATCGCCACTGTGTATATCGTGCTGGGCATGCTGTATGAAAGCTATGTTCATCCCCTGACCATTCTTTCCACGCTTCCCTCTGCCGGTGTCGGGGCGTTACTGGCGCTGCAAATGTTTAATGCTCCTTTCAGCCTGATCGCCCTGATCGGTATTTTGCTGTTGATTGGCATTGTGAAAAAGAACGCCATCATGATGGTGGACTTCGCTGTGGTCGCTCAGCGCAACGGCCAGCTCAGTGCGCGTGAGGCCATTTTCCAGGCCAGCCTGCTGCGCTTCCGCCCCATTATGATGACCACCCTCGCGGCGCTGTTGGGCGCGCTGCCGCTGGTGCTTTCCAGCGGCGATGGCGCGGAAATTCGCCAGCCGCTGGGGATTACCATCGTCGGCGGATTGGTGATGAGCCAGCTGTTAACGCTGTATACGACGCCCGTGGTGTATATCTATATGGATAAACTGCGTCGTCGTCCACGGCCTGACGCCGAGGTCGCCTCCACCACCACAGCCCATCGTGGCCCGCAGCCATGAATAACCAAACCGCCACCGTCCGTTGGCAATTGTGGATTGTTGCCTTCGGCTTTTTTATGCAGGCGCTGGACACCACCATCGTCAATACGGCCCTGCCCTCCATGGCCGCCAGCCTGGAGACCAGCCCGCTGCGCATGCACGCGGTGATTGTCGCCTATGTGCTTACTGTGGCGGTCACGCTGCCGCTGAGTGGCTGGCTGGCCGATCGCTTTGGCGTGCGCAATATTCTGTTCACCGCCATTGTGGTGTTTAGCCTGGGCTCGCTGTGCTGCGCGCTAGCCACCACGCTGGATCAGTTGGTGTGGTCTCGCGTGCTGCAGGGTTTTGGCGGGGCCATGATGGTGCCCGTTGGGCGGCTAACGGTGATGAAATTAGTCCCGCGCGAGCAATATATGGCGGCGATGACCTTTGTCACGCTGCCCGGCCAAATCGGGCCCTTACTGGGGCCTGCGCTGGGTGGGGTGCTGGTAGAATATGCCAGTTGGCACTGGATCTTTCTGATCAACCTCCCCGTGGGCCTGATCGGTGCCATCGCAACGCTCTGGCTGATGCCGAATTTCACCGTGCAAACGCGGCGTTTTGATATCCGTGGATTTATTCTGCTGGCCGTGGGCATGGCCACGCTGACGCTGGCCCTGGATGGTCAACGCACCCTGAACTCCCAAGTCTTGCTGGCGGCGATGATTCTGGTTGGTCTGTGCGCTTTGCTGTTGTATCTGCTACACGCTCGCCGAAACGACAATGCGCTGTTCAGCCTGCAACTGTTTGAGAATAAAACCTTCTCGATTGGTTTATTCGGCAGCTTTACCGGCCGTATTGGCAGCGGCATGTTGCCCTTTATGACACCGCTGTTTTTACAACTGGGCCTCGGCTTCTCCCCCTTTCATGCCGGGTTGATGATGATCCCGATGGTGCTGGGCAATATGGGGATGAAGCGCATTGTGGTGCAAATCGTCAATCGCTTTGGCTATCGTAACGTGCTGGTGGGCTCAACGCTGGCATTGGCGCTGGTGGTGGTCCTTTTCCCGCTGGTTGCCCTACTGGGCTGGACACTGCTGCTGCCGGTGGTGCTGTTTTTACAGGGCATGATTAATGCTATTCGCTTTTCCACCATGAACACCCTCACCCTAAAGACGCTGCCCGATACGCTTGCCAGCAGTGGCAACAGTTTGCTGTCGATGGTAATGCAGTTATCCATGAGCATTGGCGTCACGGTGGCGGGCCTGTTATTGGGGGCGTTTGGACACCAGGCGTTGCCAGACAGCAGCGCCTCACACACGACCTTTATTTGGACCTATTGCTGCATGTCTCTGATTATCCTGCTACCCGCTGCCGTATTCTGGCGCGTACCGACGGATATCAGCAAAAACGTTATCCTCGCCCGCCGGAGTAAAAAGCGCCCATGATGAAATTTCGCCCAGGCATCAGTGCCAAGCTGTTTTTGGCTATCTTCTCAACCTGCTTGCTGTTACTGGTGTTGATGCACTGGGGCGTGCGTTTGAGCTTTGAACGCGGGTTTATCGACTATATCAAGCACGGCAATGAACAACGCGTTGCCTTGCTGAGCGATGCGCTGGCCGATCAGTATGAGGATCACGGCAACTGGACGTTTCTGCGCAACAATGAGCGTCTGGTCTGGCAGATGTTGCGATCCCTTGATCAAAACCCCGATGGCAATAAGCAGTTGCCTCCGCATGGCTGGCGCACGCAGTTTTGGGTGTTGGATGATCGCTTTACCGTGATGGTGGGCCCACGCGGCCCTGTGCCACCGGATGGCTTTCGCCAGTCGATTAAACTGGATGATGGTCGCGTCGTGGGTTGGGTGGTGAGCGCACCGCCCGAGCGGCTTACGCGCAGCACAGATATCAGTTTTGACCAACAGCAGCGGCGCACCAGTTGGTGGATCGTGGGCATCTCAACTCTGCTGGCGGCGGCCGTGACATGGCTGTTAGCGCGGGGATTATTGGCACCGGTGAAACGCCTGGTCGAGGGCACACGTCGCCTGGCCGCAGGTGATTATGCCAGTCGCGTGCAGGTCAGCAGCCGCGATGAGCTGGGCCGACTGGCACAAGATTTCAACCGTCTGGCGGGCACACTGGAGAAAAACGAACATATGCGACGTGCGTTTATGGCGGACATCTCCCATGAATTGCGCACGCCACTGGCAATTTTACGGGGTGAACTGGAAGCAATTCAGGATGGCGTTCGTCAGTTAACGCCCGACTCCGTGGTGTCGCTGCAATCGGAAGTCGCCACTCTGACCAAGCTGGTGGATGACTTGCATCAACTCTCGCTGTCAGATGAAGGTGCGCTGACGTATCGCAAGCAACCTACCGACCTGGTGAATCTTCTTGAACTGGTCTCCGGCAGTTTTCGGGCGCGCTTTCAACAACATGGGTTGAGTATTAGCCTGCAACTGCCCGCAGAAGCGCCGGTGTTTGGCGATCCCGATCGCCTGATGCAATTGTTCACCAATCTTATGGAAAACAGTCTGCGCTACACCGATGCGGGCGGCGGGTTGCAAGTGACGCTGCAACATGACGCCACGGGTACCACTTTGTTGTTTGATGACAGCGCCCCCGGCGTGACCGATGAGCAACGGGTGCAGATTTTTGAACGCTTTTATCGTGCAGAAAGTTCCCGCAATCGCGCCAGTGGCGGCTCCGGTTTAGGGCTGGCCATTTGTCAGAATATCGTGGAAGCCCATAATGGCCGCATGAAAGCAGAGCACTCTGAGCGGGGCGGTTTGCAGATTGTGATACACTTGCCTGCTGATATCCCTGTTTAAATTGCCTTCGGTGCGCCATGAGTGAAACCCCTGCTCCGCTGATTTTAATTGTTGAAGATGAACCGAAACTGGGCCAATTGCTGGTGGATTATTTGCAAGCGGCCAACTATCGCACCCATCACCTGATGCGTGGCGATGAGGCCGTAGACTATGCCCGCGCCACACCGCCAGATTTAATGATTCTGGATTTGATGTTGCCCGGACTTGACGGCCTGTCCCTCTGCCGCGAAGTGCGCCGTTTCTCGGAATTGCCAGTAATCATGGTGACCGCCAAAACCGAAGAGATTGATCGTCTGTTGGGTTTGGAAATGGGGGCCGATGACTACATCTGTAAACCTTTTAGCCCTCGCGAAGTGGTCGCACGCGTCAAAACCGTCTTAAAACGTGTTCAACGCCCGGCAGGCGAAGCCGCCGCAGATTCTCTGCTGGTGATTGATGAAAGCCGCTTCCAGGCCAGCTGGAATCAAAGCGCACTGGATCTGACACCCGCTGAATTTCGCCTGCTGCGCACGCTGTCGCAAGAGCCGGGAAAGGTCTTTTCGCGCGAGATGCTGCTGAATAATTTGTATGATGATTATCGGGTAGTCACCGATCGCACCATCGACAGCCATATAAAAAACCTGCGCCGCAAACTGGAGGCGCTGGATGCCGACCAACCTTTTATCCGCGCTGTCTATGGCATGGGTTACCGTTGGGAAGCTGACGCCTGCCGTAAAATCTGACCTTGATCTGGCGCAATGTTTATTGCGCCACCTTTCGCTATCCTCCTGCCGCACGTTGTTGTGTAACAGCAAATTCTGACCTGACATCAGAGAGAATCATGAAACCTGAACTGCTTTCCCCTGCCGGTACGCTGAAAAACATGCGTTACGCGTTCGCCTATGGTGCCGACGCGGTCTATGCTGGCCAGCCACGCTACAGCCTGCGTGTGCGTAATAACGAATTCAATCATGAAAACCTGGCACTGGGCATCAATGAAGCCCATGCGTTGGGCAAGAAATTCTATGTTGTGGTGAACATCGCGCCCCATAACGCCAAGCTGAAAACCTTTATTCGTGATCTACGACCAGTCGTGGAAATGGGGCCAGATGCGCTGATCATGTCCGATCCTGGACTGATTATGTTGGTGCGCGAAGCCTTTCCCGCCATGCAAATTCACCTGTCGGTACAGGCAAATGCCGTCAACTGGGCTACCGTAAAATTCTGGCAGCAGATGGGCTTAACCCGCGTTATTTTGTCGCGCGAGCTTTCGGTCGATGAAATCGCCGAAATTCGCCAGCAGGTGCCCGAGATGGAACTGGAAGTTTTCGTACACGGTGCGCTCTGTATGGCCTATTCCGGGCGCTGTTTGCTGTCTGGCTATATCAATAAGCGCGACCCGAATCAGGGTACCTGCACCAACGCCTGTCGCTGGGAGTATAAGGTTCAGGAAGGCAAAGAGGATGCCGTCGGCAATATCGTTCATCAGTATGCACCACTGCCGGTGAAACAGATTGAGCCCGTGCTGGGCGTAGGTGCTCCCACCGACAAGGTCTATCTGATTGAAGAAGCCATGCGCCCCGGCGAGTACATGAGTGCCTTTGAAGATGAACATGGCACCTACATCATGAATTCAAAAGATCTGCGGGCAATCGAACACGTAGAACGCCTGAGCCACATCGGCGTTCACTCCCTGAAAATTGAAGGCCGTACTAAATCATTCTACTACTGTGCGCGCACCGCACAGGTCTATCGCCGTGCAATTGATGATGCCGCAGCCGGTAAGCCTTTCGACCCCACACTGCTGACCACGCTTGAAGGATTAGCACATCGCGGTTATACCGAAGGCTTTTTGCGCCGCCATACTCATGACAGCTACCAAAATTATGAGAATGGTTTTTCTGTGTCTGAACGTCAGCAATTTGTTGGTGAGTTTACCGGTCAACGACGTGGTCATCTGGCAGAAGTGGATGTAAAAAATAAATTCAGCCTGCATGACAGCCTGGAATTAATGACGCCGGCCGGGAATGTCATCTTTACCCTCGAGCAGATGGAAAACAAGAAAAGCGACGCCATTGATGTTGCCCCCGGCAACGGACATTTTGTCTGGATCCCGGTACCTGACGATATCGCGCTGGAGTATGCGTTGCTGATGCGCAATCTTGACGGGGGAAACACGCGTAATCCCCATCAATCCGTGGCTGCAAATTTAACCACCTGATCGCGGTTTTTAGAAACCGATCACGGTTCCAGTTGCTTGATTTCGCGTATGATGCGCGTGCTCATAACCAGCATCAAGAAACGGCAGGTTGTACCAAGAACCACCTCATTGGCCCATACGGCTCCCCCGTGTGGGCTTTTCTTTTTCTGACTTTTCCGCAATCCTGCCTTTCCCGCCGCGCACTGTGCTATAAACATCATATTCAGCGATAAAACAGCGAGTTGACATGATGAATCAAGAACTGACACTGCTCATTATCAATGGCAAAGGTGCGGGCGACGAAATGTTGCGTAACGCAGTGAAAACCCTGCGCGACGAAGGATTTAATCTTGCTATTCGTGTCACCTGGGAACATGGCGATGGCGAACGCTATCTGCAAGAAGCCCTGAAGTTGGGCGCCACGACGGTGGTTGCAGGCGGCGGTGATGGCACGATTAATGAAATCGCGACGGCACTGGCCAGCCTGCCCGCGGCCAATCGCCCGGTACTCGGGATCCTTCCCCTGGGTACCGCCAATGATTTTGCCACCAGCGCAGGTATCCCGGAAGAAATGGAAAACGCATTGCGGCTGGCGATTCAGGGCAAAGCCTATGAAGTGGACCTGGCGTGCGTGAATGGCGAACGCTATTTCATCAATATGGCCACCGGGGGTTTTGGTACGCGTATTACCACTGAAACGCCGGAAAAACTGAAATCCGCGCTGGGCGGCGTTTCATACTTCATTCATGGTCTGTTGCGCATGGATCAACTGAAAGCTGATAGCTGTGAACTGCGCGGCCCGGATTTCCACTGGCAAGGCGATGCACTGGTGATCGGCATCGGCAATGGCCGTCAGGCTGGCGGTGGACAGCGTCTGTGCCCGCAGGCATTGATAGATGATGGCTTACTGGATATCAGCGTGGTGACGGCGCAAGAAGTGGTGCCTACACTGCTCAATTCCCTGTTTGGCGGCGACGACGATAATCCCAATATTATTCGTGCCACCGTGCCCTGGTTGGAAATTAGCGCCCCACATGAAATGACCTTTAACCTCGATGGTGAACCCCTGTCGGGTACCCAGTTCCGCATTGAGATTTTACCCGCTGCATTAAGCTGCCGCTTGCCGCCAGCCTGTCCGCTTATCGCCTGATAGGCTGCAAGGGCGAGCAGCATCTCGCCCTGTCCCTTCCCCCGATCTAAACCACCGCGAATTGCGATCCTGATCTCACATCCTGATTTTTATACTTGTATGGTAGTAGTGCAGAGCGTACTTTTTCACCATTCCTCGCGGTACAGAGAAGGTTTGCATTATGAAAATTGTAAAAGCGGAAGTGTTTGTGACCTGCCCCGGCAGGAATTTTGTCACGTTAAAAATCACCACCGATGAGGGTCTGACGGGCATCGGTGATGCCACGCTGAATGGCCGTGAGTTACCGGTAGCCTCTTATCTGAAAGATCATGTTTGCCCACAGTTGATTGGTCGTAATGCCCATCAAATTGAGGACATTTGGCAATATTTCTACAAAGGCGCTTACTGGCGTCGCGGCCCCGTGACCATGTCCGCCATCTCTGCTGTGGATATGGCGCTGTGGGATATCAAAGGCAAAGCCGCCAATATGCCGCTCTACCAGTTGCTGGGCGGCGCATCGCGCACGGGCGTCATGGTGTATTGCCATACAACGGGACACTCGATTGATGAAGTGATGGATGACTACGCGAAGCATAAAGAGATGGGATTTAAAGCCATTCGCGCGCAGTGTGGTGTACCCGGCATGAAGACCACCTACGGCATGGCCAAAGGCAAAGGCCAGGCCTATGAACCCGCAACCAAAGGTGACTGGCCGGAGGAGCAATTGTGGTCCACCGAAAAGTACCTCGATTTCACCCCGAAGTTGTTCGACGCCATTCGCAATAAATTTGGCTTTAATGAGCATTTACTGCATGACATGCATCATCGCCTGACCCCGATTGAAGCCGCCCGCTTCGGTAAAAGTGTGGAAGATTATCGCCTGTTCTGGATGGAAGATCCGACGCCGGCTGAAAACCAGGAGTGCTTCCGTTTGATTCGCCAGCACACTGTGACCCCGATTGCCGTCGGCGAGGTTTTTAACAGCATTTGGGATTGCAAGCAGCTGATTGAAGAGCAACTTATCGATTATATCCGCACCACCATTACGCATGCCGGGGGCATTACGGGTATGCGCCGCATTGCTGATTTCGCCTCTTTATATCAGGTGCGCACGGGGTCTCACGGGCCTTCGGATTTGTCACCGATTTGCCATGCGGCTGCCCTGCACTTTGATTTATGGGTGCCCAACTTTGGTGTGCAGGAGTACATGGGCTACTCCGAAAAAATGCTGGAGGTGTTCAACGTGAACTGGACGTTTGAAAACGGCTATATGCATCCTGGCGATAAACCAGGCCTCGGCATTGAGTTTGATGAAAAACGGGCAGCGCAATATCCCTATGAGCCCGCGTATTTGCCCGTTGCACGTCTGGAAGACGGCACCCTCTGGAACTGGTAAGGAGCCCACTGATGCGCAGCGTTAAAATTAATCATCCCGGCGAACTGCAACTCTTTGAGAGCACCCGCCCTGAGCCGCATGCCGGTGAAGTCCGTGTCAAAGTGCGTTTTGCCAGTATCTGTGGTTCCGATGTGCATATCTGGCACGGGCACAATCCCTTCGCCCGCTATCCGCGCGTTATAGGTCATGAATTTTTTGGCGTGATCGACGCCGTGGGTGACGGTGTCGATCCCACCCGAGTTGGCCAGCGCGTAGCCGTTGATCCGGTCGTGAGCTGTGGTCACTGCTATCCCTGCTCGGTAGGGCGACCAAATGTCTGTCGTGAGCTGCAAGTGATTGGCGTACACCGCGATGGTGGATTCAGTGAGTATGCGGTGGTGCCGGCGGAAAATGCCTGTCAGGTTCCTGACGGCATCCCCGACGAGCATGCCAGCCTTATCGAACCTTTCACCATTGCCGCCAATATTACGGCCTTTTTACAACCACAAGCCGGTGATGTGGCACTGATTTACGGTGCGGGCCCGATGGGATTAACCGCCGTTCAGGTCCTCAAGCATGTTTACGGTGTGCATCGCGTGATTGTGGTGGACAGACTGGAAGAGCGGCTCACGCTGGCGTTAAAAAACGGCGCTGACGAGGTGATCAACAACCTTGATACGCCCTTGTCGGACAGCCTGGCGGGCACCCAACCCACACTGATTATTGATGCTGCCTGCCACCCTGCCATTTTGGCCGAAGCGGCAGCGATCGCCTCGCCCGCGGCACGGATTGGCCTGCTTGGTTTTTCAAGTGAGGCCTGCACCCTGACGCAACAGAGTTTGACCAGCAAAGAGATATCCCTGTTTACCTCGCGGCTGAACAGCCGTCGATTCCCACAGGTGATTGACTGGATGGCGCGCGGCCTGCTGCACCCAGAACAACTTATCACCCACACTTTCCCCCTCGCAGAGGTGGAAACAGCCATGACCTTGTTTGAAAAAGACCCACGTACCTGTTGCAAAGTGGTACTGGCAATGGATTGACCGACAATCGCCCTTTTAACCGAGGGCTCTCTGAACCCATAATAACGATAATTATTTAGGAGCGACTATGTTCAAGAATCTGCGTTGGACTATCGTACTTCTGCTGTTCCTGGTGTACATGATCAACTACCTCGATCGTGTTGCCCTGTCCCTCACTGTCCCAATGATCGAAAAAGACCTGATGCTGAATGCCGAGCAGTTTGGCATGATTTTCGGCAGCTTCTTCTTTGGTTACGCCATCTTTAACTTTATTGGCGGGCTGGCGGTCGATCGCTACGGGCCCACGCTGGTGCTGGGCGTGGCCGTAACACTCTGGTCGATTTTCTGCGGCATGACCGCTATCGCGACTGGCTTTTGGTCAATGCTGATTTTGCGCGTGTTATTCGGCATGGCAGAAGGCCCGATCTGCGCCTCAGCCAACAAAGCCATCAACGGCTGGTTTCCGAAGAAACAGGCCGCTACAGCCATGGGATTACTCAGTGCAGGTTCGCCTTTGGGTGGCGCAGTGGCGGGCCCCATTATTGGTTATCTGGCCTTGAGCTTTGGCTGGCGTCCCGCGTTTATGATCATCTGTATGGTCGGTATCGTATGGATGGTGATTTGGTTCCTGGTGGCCGCAGATAATCCACTGCGCAGCAAACGGGTGAGCCAGGAAGAGCGTGAGCTTATCGCCGAGATGAAGCAGGAAAACGTCAATATCGAAGAGGATTTGAATGCGGCCTCGCACGGATTGGGCTATTACTTGCGCCAACCGATTATTCTGGTCACGGCCTTCGCGTTCTTTTGCTACAACTACATTTTGTTCTTCTTCTTAAGCTGGTTCCCGGCGTATCTGGTGCAGGCTCACGGACTGGATATTAAAGCCATGAGTATCACCACCATGATTCCGTGGATTGTTGGCTTTGTCGGCCTGGCGCTGGGTGGCTGGATCTCCGATAAGATTTTCAACATCACGGGTCGCTTGCTGCTGTCACGCAAAATTGTGCTGGTCAGTTCGCTGTTGGCTGCCGCAGTGTGCGTGGCGCTGGCTGGCACGGTGAAATCCGTTACGCCTGCGGTTGCCATGATGTCAGTTTCCATTTTCTTCTTGTACATCACGGGCGCTATCTACTGGGCCATCATTCAGGATGTGGTGCACAAGAGTCGCGTCGGGGGTGTCAGTGGCTTTATCCACCTGATTGGCAGCGTCTCCGGCATTATCGGACCGATTGTGACCGGCTTTATTGTTCAAAATACCGGTAAGTTTGACAGTGCCTTTGTGCTGGCAGGCGTCGTCGCTGCGCTGGGCGCATTTTTAGTGCTGTTTGTTATTAAAAGCCCCAAGGCTGAGCCCACTCCCGCGGCCAGCCAAACCGGCCTGTAATCGATCCCCCTCTGGCATACCTTGCCAGAGGGGCTTTTCCGGCAAGGAATTTCTATGTTGGTTCTCAATACACTTCCCGCAACGCTGCCCCAACCACGCTATGCGCGACAGCAGTTGCGCACACGCATAGCCCATGTGGGCTTCGGGGCTTTTTTTCGCGCGCATCAGGCGCTGTGCACAGAACAACTGGCAAACGAGCAGCACAGCGACTGGGGCTACTGTGTGATTAATCTGCACAGCGGCGAGGGCATTCAGGCTCTGCGTGAGCAGGATTTTTATTATTCCGTTGCCGTCATGGATGAAGCCGCGCTCGAGGTGCAGGTGGCAGGCATTATTACCCAGGCGGTGCACGGCGCAGGAGACGGTATTGATGCGGTCATTGAGGCGCTGTGTCAGCCAGACATTGCCATTGTCTCACTGACCATTACGGAAAAAGGCTACTGCCACTCACCTGCAACAGGCAAGCTGAATCGCGATCACCCGGATATCGTGCATGATATCGCACACCCTCTGCGCCCCCGCTCTGTACCCGGCATTTTGTTAGCGGCCATCATCACCCGTAAATCGCGCCACCTGCCGCCTTTTAGCGTGCTCTCCTGCGACAATATGCCCGAAAATGGCCGCGTCACACGCGATATCCTCTTACAACTGGCCGCCCACCACAGTGACGATTTAGGTAAATGGATAGCCGATAACATCCGTTTCCCCTCAACCATGGTCGATCGCATTGTGCCCGCCACCACGCCTGATACTCTGGCCGCCCTTGAAAGGCAGCTTGGCAGTTATGATCCCCTTGGTGTGGCCTGCGAGCCATTTTTCCAATGGGTCATCGAAGATAACTTTGCGCAAGGTCGCCCACGTTGGGAATTAGCAGGGGCGCAACTGGTGGCGGATGTTCTTCCCTGGGAGCAGATGAAGCTGCGCATGTTAAATGGCAGTCACTCTTTTCTTGCCTATCTGGGGCAGTTAGCAGGGTACGAGCATGTGTGCGACTGTATGCAAGATGACGCCTTGCGTACGGCGACACGGCAACTCATGCTGGAAGAGCAGGCGCCGACACTGGAAATCGTCAATGTTGATCTCGCGGCCTATGCCGATTCCCTGATCCAACGCTATGAAAACAAGGCGATAAAGCACCGCACTGCCCAAATTGCAAACGACGGCAGCCAAAAACTGCCTCAGCGGTGGCTGGACAGCATTCGCTGGCACATAGATAACGGCAGCGCATTTGACTGGCTGGCGCTGGGCGTGGCGGGCTGGATGCACTATGTCTCAGGTACAGATCAACACGGCAGACGCAGAGAGATTAACGATCCCCTGAGTGAGCGTATTGCAGCCCAGGTTGCAGCGTCGACAGAGGATACATCCCGCGTCACGGCATTGCTTTCACTGACAGAAATATTCGGCGAGACGCTGCCTGCCACGCCAATATTTGTTGAGCGTGTCAGTGATTTCTATCTGCAACTCGTTCAACAGGGCGCACATGCCACGCTGCAACAGGCCATTTCCCTGCGTTAAACACTGGCGCTCGGGTTAAGGGGTGTTTAAACTGAGTAACCCCTTGCCCGTGAAAGGATTTATCTGTGTCAGTTTACACAATGAATAACAGCGAACCGGTTAATCAGCAGATTTACCGGTTACTGCGTCAGGATATTGTTACCTGCGCTATTCCTCCGGGCTCGTTGCTTTCAGAAAAAGAAATTTCCACCCGCTTTAATGTTTCGCGACAACCTGTGCGCGAAGCCTTTATCAAACTGGCAGAAGCCGGACTGGTGCAAGTACTGCCGCAGCGTGGCACCTTTGTGCGAAAAATCTCTGCACAACGCGTCGCAGATGGACGTTTTATCCGTGAAGCCGTTGAGGTAGCCGTTATTCGTCGCGCGGCATTGGAAGCCAGTGATAACGCCCTGTTGCAACTGTCGCACAACCTTGAACTGCAACGCCTTGCTGCGCAACGCAATGACGCGCAGGGGTTTCTCCTGTTGGATGATGAGTTTCATCGGCTGATTGCCCAAAGTATTCAGTGTGAACTCGCCTGGGAAACCGTGGAGAATATTAAAGCCACGATGGACCGCGTGCGTTTTCTTACATTGAGTAAAGTTTCCCCACCCTGGTCACTTATCGAGCAGCACCAACACATCTTTGAAGCCCTGAAGGCTCGCGATGCAGAAGCGGCAGAACAGGCACTGCGACGCCATCTGCAAGAGATGATCTTTTCAATTACGCCGATCGCCGAACAGAACAGCGAATGGTTTGAAAATCTTTAACGCCCGGCGGTGATTTGCGCACCGCCTCGACTTTTCCCTGTTTTCCCCTCGCCCTCTTCCTCCTTTACTCACACACTTGTCACGGATGTTTAAAAAAACCGCGCATTATAGATTGTAATATATAATGCTTACGTATAGACTGGACTCTATAGGTGACAAGGATGTGGGAAGTAAACTTTACCGAAGACATGGAAATCTGGCTTAACGCTCAAGACGACGCACTGATTGAAGATGTTCTGGCATCATTGGCAGTCCTAAAAATGTACGGTCCTCGCCTGGGACGTCCCTGGGTCGATCACATTAAGGGATCGCGTTTTTTTAATATGAAAGAACTGCGAGTGCAGAGTAAGGGTCGCCCAATTAGGCTGTTTTTTGCGTTTAATCCGCGTCGACAGGCCATCATTCTGTGTGGCGGCAATAAACAAGGTCAGGATGACGCTCTCTTCTACCGCCAAGCCATCAGACAAGCAGATGAAGGCTATCAACGCCATTTAGCAAATGGGGAGTAAAGATGAAAACATTGGAAGAAATGATTGCACAACGTTCAGCGGAAAGTCAGGTGCGCATTGCGGACAAAGCACTTGCGCTGATGATGGATGTCGAACTCAGCCGTCTGCGTGAAAGCTGTAAACTCACGCAAAGCGAAGTCGCTCGCCGCATGGGGATTGCACAACCCTCAGTAAAAGCGATTGAGTCGCGCGGTAACGAAATCAAAATATCAACTTTGAAACGTTACATTGAGGCCATGGGCGGGAAAATGACCGTCAATGTGGATCTTCCCGATGGGAAAAAAGTGGCCTTTTCTTTGTGAAATTTACTCCTCTGATACAGAGGAGTACCGTTTTTACCACCAGCGCCAAAAATGATGAACAGGCCCATGCCCGTGTCCGACCTCCAGCGTATCCGCATGCTGTAAGGCACCTTGTAACCAGGCTTTGGCCTCACGCAACGTTGAGGCCCAGTCTTCATGTCGCGGACGCAGTGCGGCTAACGCGGCAGACAAAGAACAACCTGTGCCATGGGTATTTTTAGTGCGAATACGGGGCGACGTAAAACGCTCTTCAAAATCCACAGTCAGCAACCAATCCGGGCTTTCCCCCTCTTCAAGATGCCCCCCTTTCATTAATACGGCCTTGCACCCCATGGCTAACAGGGCACGCCCTTGCGCGCACATCTCCTGTTCATTACGTGCAGCTGACGTATTGAGCAATGCAGCCGCCTCGGGCAGGTTGGGCGTAATCAAAGATACCTGCGGTAGCAAACGGTCACGCAAAGTAGCGACGGCAGCCGGTGAAAGCAGTGGATCGCCACTCTTTGCCAGCATAACGGTATCCAGCACGACCCAGGGAAGTGGCGCACGTTGCAGCCTGTCCGCTACGATCTCAACGATATCGCTTTCAGCCAACATGCCTATCTTCAGGCTATCAATTCGCACATCACTGAGTACCGAATCCAATTGCGCAGCCACAAACTCAGGTTCGATAAGGTATACCGACTGCACGCCCGTGGTATTTTGCGCCACCAAAGCGGTGACCACACTGGTGCCGTAGGCCCCTAGCGCTGAGAAGGTTTTTAAATCGGCCTGAATGCCCGCCCCACCACTGGGATCGGTGCCAGCAACGGTTAACGCGTTAATCCGTTTCATTTGGCCTCCTGACGTTGGCATTGATAAAGCGCATCGAGAAAATGAGGAATAAAACTGCCCGGCCCTGCCGCAGCATCTGCTGCGCGTTTTCCCGCCTCAGAAACCACCTGACAGGCACTGGCTACCGCCTGCAGGCGATCTGCAGGTAGTGCACAGAAAGCCGCAACGACCGCTGATAACGCACACCCGGTGCCCACAACGCGCGTCATCAATGGATCGCCCCCCGGCACAGCCAGCATACGCTGCCCGTCGGTGACATAATCCACCTCTCCGGTAACAGCAACAATTGCCCCACAGGATTGTGCCAATGTTTGTGCTGCCTCACGAGCGGCATCAGACGAGTGCAAACTGTCCACCCCGCGCCCCACGGCAGATGCCTGCGTCAGGGCAAGAATTTCAGAGGCATTCCCGCGAATCGCAGCGGGAGAGAGTGAAAGCAGCTCACGACAAAAAGCCGTTCTAAAGCGTAATGCGCCAACCGCAACCGGATCCAATACCCAGGGACGCTGCTGTGCATTTGCCGCCTCAATCGCCGCCAGCATCGCTTCGCTGCGCGTTTGGGTTAACGTGCCAACATTGATCAGCAATGCATTGGCTATCGCACTGAATTCAGCGGCTTCTTCGGCTTCCACCACCATCGCAGGTGAAGCCCCCAGCGCCAAAAGCGTATTCGCAGTAAACGACTGCACCACCTCATTTGTCAGGCAATGTACTAGCGGGGTATGTTGTTGAAAAAGCGTAAGAAAAGGTGCTGAATCGCGGGCAGTGAAGGGTTCAGAATGTATCATACAAACTCCTAACCGGCGCTGAAGAAGGCAATGCGGTTAGGCATCTGACTTCCCTACGCTGGCATTATCCAGATCAGGTGGTACGGGTATTTCTCAGCCCATCAGTGATGGGGCACCCCGAGTCATTTACATCAAAATCAATTGGTTGCGATTAACGCGTTGTTAATCCCTGCCAAAGATAATGCCAGCGGGAACGCACAGACACAACCCCTTTAACATCGGTCATCGTGCTTGAAAACAGCAGGACTTCCAACTTGTAACCTAAAGGTATCTTCTGGATAAACGCGGAAAGGCCTTATTGCCCAAACCTCGTTTGGCATTGCTTTTTATTAAAGTAAATATCACTCATTCCGTCACAACAGTGACGGCAATTTCAATCAGCCTGGCAGAAGAAAAATAATATCTTCTTATCTGTTTCATTATCGCCTCCCTGATAAATTCACTTACTCGTCACACGGAAAAAACGCATTTGGTGGAAAATACGTAATAACTGCTAATTGATATTGATTAGACCGGGCTGTCGCTCGGCATTTCTCCCCGTTATTAAGTATCTTTATCCAAAAATCCGTATATCAACCGTTGATATACGAGCATCTCATTTCACGCGCTCATCTTATTAGTACGGTTATTATCGCCCCGCTTTTCAGGCAGTTTTCGTTTGGCGAGGCTCCTGTACAAACACAGGTGACTGATCTGACGACATCGCGAGATGCCCAAGGTTAGGACAGGTATTATCGACCGTAGGTATTACCCAAAGTCACTTCTGCATAATCAGTGCAGATACGTTGTACAGTGCTAAAACCGAGTTGAGAAAGCATATTGCTCTCTCGCATTTTGGTTATAACGCCCCACACGATTCACTGTTGTCATTTAACAGAATCTGGGACTTCCACAATGTCAAATACATACACAGCAACACCCTCCTTCTCAAAGTCAGTGCCTTCTCACCAGGACACAACACTGGCAACCTATATGAACCGTGACTTTCTTGCTTTGCCGGAAGAGTATTCCATCGAAGAAGCACGTCGCTATTTTCTTAAAACAATGCCAGAAGGTGACATCCCCTCCCTTCTTCCCGTCATCTCCAGTGATAAAGAGCTCTGCGGCGTATTGTCATTAAAGAAACTGCTACAGGCGGAAGAGAGTCATCAACCGATATCCAGCTTACTCACGCATGACTTTTTCCAATTAAGTCCGGGCCAGACGCGCAGTGAAGTCGCGGAGCAACTCTCACAGCTTAACGTTGAGTGGGTACCTATTGTGTTGCACAAACGCCTGGTAGGCGTGCTGGGCGAACGCGAAATTCATCGCCTGCTGGCAGACGATGTCACGGAAGATGCGCAGCGCCAGGGAGCGAGTCTGCCGCTGGAAACGCCTTATCTGCAGACCAGCCCATGGACGCTGTGGCGTAAGCGCGCGGCCTGGCTTTTGATGCTGTTTGTCGCAGAGGCCTATACCGGTAATGTATTAAAAGCTTTTGAGGAACAACTTGAAGCCGCCATTGCACTAGCCTTTTTTATTCCGCTATTAATCGGTACCGGCGGCAACAGCGGTACGCAAATTACCTCCACGCTGGTGCGAGCAATGGCATTAGGTGAAGTGAGTTTACGTAACGTGGGAGCCGTTATTCGCAAAGAGGTTTCAACCTCCCTGTTAATTGCGCTGACGATTGGCGTTGCAGCCTGGATCCGCGCCTGGATAATGGGTGTTGGTGTTGAAGTGACACTGGTGGTGAGTATTACGCTGGTCGCCATCACTATCTGGAGCGCCATCGTTTCCTCTATTATCCCGATGGTATTAAAAAAGGTGGGTATCGATCCGGCCGTGGTATCTGCTCCCTTTATTGCCACCTTTATTGATGGCACCGGGCTGATTATTTATTTCAAAATTGCCCAACTGGTCATGGGTATTTAAAGGCTAAATGGAACCGCCATGCGGTTCCATTATTCCTGTCACTTGCTATATCCCGCATCACACGCAATCATCATCGTCCTGCCGGGCAATCCCCTAACCACCATCGCACCAAACCCCTTCGATTGGCGCGGGTGACAGGGGAGATCACAGATAGAGACTGGCTTCACCTTCTGGGCGCGTTTTAAAGCGGCGATGGATCCACAAATACTGCTCTGGCGCCCGCAAAATTTCTCGCTCAATCACACGGTTAATCCAGGCCGCGGCGGCAGCTTCATCATCGATAGGATAATCTTGCAATTCAGGCTCAATATACAGCGTGTAGCCTGCGTACCCGGGTTTGCGGATCATGGTGATGGTAAGAATGGCAGCACCTGAGAGTCGAGAAAGAACATAGGTTCCATTCGTCGTTGCAGCAGAATTCACCGCAAAAAAGGGCGCGAAAGTACTGCCCTTCGGGCCGTAATCTTGATCGGGTGCAAACCAAACCGCCTCGCCACTTTTGAGTGCACTCACCATGCCGCGCAAATTACGGCGATCAAGCATGGCTTTATTTGAACGCATACGGCCGCGTGTTTGAACCCACTCCATCAGTGGATTGTTATGTGGTCGGTAGGTTGCCATCATAGGTTGGCACAGGCCCATCACTCTGCCCCCCAACTCCAGTGACATAAAGTGCACGCCCACTACCATTACGCCCCGTTGGTTCTGTTGCGCACGTTGCAGGTTAGCCAGTCCTTCGACATCAAACCATTTGCGCACCCGCTTGTCTGGCCAAAACCAGGCCATACCGGTTTCAACCAAAGCCATGCCCAGTGAATCAAAATTGCGTTGTACCAATACCTGGCGCTCATGCGGACTTAACTCAGGAAAACACAGCTCCAGATTGCGATCGGCAATGCGCGCACGGCGCTTTAACAAACGCAAACATAAGCGACCCGCCCCACTTCCCACACGAATAATGACGGGATAGGGTAATTGCATAAAAAGCCAAAACGCGCCCAGGCCAACCCAGGTTAACCAATAGCGAGGATGTAGAAAACTGCGTTCAAAACTGCCGTGACTGTTCATGAGACCCCGGAATAACGAAATAAGACATCATCCCGATCGCATCACGCTCAGGAGAAAAATTCGGAAAATACGTTTTTATAAGGAAGAGTTGAAACTCAAACATGGATAACTCACAGGACATCTGGTGGATTAACGTCAGCGTCCATACGTGACACATCTAGCTTATCTGCCAGCGCACGCGATGAGAATCAGTTTCATCTGATAGATAAAGTTTGCACAACTTTGCCTGAAAGTGCGCCAAATTGATAGCCGCATTTTGTAAAAAAAATGCCAAGATAAGCCTGATTATTATTATCTGGAAAAGCATTAAGGCGTTCTGAAAATATCCGTAAATAAAGTGTTAAAAATAATAAGCAGGAATATTCCTGCTTATTTACCGACTTTACCGACTTAGACAGCGCGAAACGCGATATCACCCGGAATCACTTCACCCTGCCAGTAAAGCTGTGCGGCAACCTGCCCCGCCAGCTGGCGATAGCGGGTGGTGAATTCGCTGTCTGGCCGACGAATCACCGTGGGTTCGCCCATATCCAGATCTTCACGAAGCTGGATGTGCAGAGGCATTTTACCCAATAAACGCGTTTGGTATTTTTCCGCTAACTTTTCAGCACCGCCCGTGCCAAAGATAGGTTCGTGATGGCCGCACTGGCTGCAGATATGCATGCTCATATTTTCCACCACCCCAACGACCGGCACACTGACTTTTTCAAACATCACGATACCCTTGCGCGCATCTACCAACGCAATGTCCTGCGGAGTGGTAACGACAACGGCACCGGTGACCGGAATATTTTGCGCCAACGTCAATTGGATATCCCCGGTCCCCGGCGGCATATCCAGAATCAAATAATCGATGTCAGGCCACAGGGTTTCATTGAGCAGTTGCATCAGCGCTTTACTGGCCATCGGGCCGCGCCACACCATAGCATTATCATCGGTGACCAAATAGCCGATCGAATTGGTTGCCAGCCCATGCGCCATAATCGGCGCCATATGTGTGCCATCCGGTGAGGTTGGACGCTGATCTTCAGTGCCCAGCATAGTCGGCACGGAGGGGCCATAAATATCGGCATCCAGAATACCGACGCGAGCCCCTTCAGCAATCAGAGCCAATGCCATATTTACTGCCGTGCTGGATTTCCCCACACCGCCCTTACCCGAACTGATGGCAATGATGTTTTTCACGCCATTGACGCCCGACTGATTTTTAACGCGCTTTAACGTCGCCACGTCATGGCTCAACCGCCAGTCAATGGCATCAGCACCGGTCATCTGCAACAACTCACTGCTCACCGCCTCTTTTAAATCATCAAATCCACTGTTCCACACAAACGGCATGAGTAGCTCAATGTGCAGCTTGTTGTCGATCAGCGCACAGTGACGCATCGCCTTCAAGGTGGTGAGATTATGCTTGAGTGTCGGATGTTCAAATTGGGTCAATACCCCCATCACCATGGCGCGCAGCGTCTCTGGTGACAAGGACTCCTGGGACTGGTCGCGCATCCCGGCTCCTTTATTTTCTTGTGATTAACCTGTTAAAGGATATCAGATGTGCCAGGCCTCTGGAGAACCATCATTAAAATTATGCCGTAAATCACGCGCTGCTAGCGTGTACGCAGCGAACCGTTCTCAATCTTTCCCCAGCGAGGCGCAATCTCTGCTTCGAACTGATATATCAGCGATAAAATGAGATTGATATTGTAAGCCGTCACCTCTATGTGCTGGGTAACACAAGGGCTTTTAGACATAATCAGATTAAAATTTTCATATTTTTCAAACAAAGGCAGGTTGGGTTCTACTTCAGTGAGAAACTGTTTGTCCTCAGTCGAACTAAACAGATAAATATTTCTATCGAGTTGCCTGTCACTTTTGATTTTGTGTGGCAGCAAGCTATCGAGCATCGTGCGGTTGGTTAGGGTCACGTTACCCATCATCTCCTTGCCAACTTGCGCCCAGTGCCCCTCGGTAACGTAACTGCCAATTTTGAATTGCGGCACGAGAGAGATAATGTTCTTTAACTTATGCTTGATGCCATAATACAGGGCCGCCGTTCCACCTTTCGAGCCTCCCATAATTGAGACGCTTTTGGGCTTGATATGGCTTATAACCGCCTCGATAAGCGCACTCACGCCCTGCTCAACATCAAACTTCATGCCGCGGCAGAGATAGTAGGCGGGGAGTCGGTTAAAATCGTCTTTAATCCACAATATTGCAGAGCGGCAATGCTGCAACATATTGAAATCATAGACGGTGGGATCAGGAACATTAAATCCTGACATGACAATAAGCAGATGTTCGCAATCATAGCGGGCTTTTTGAAATGCATAGTGCACGGGAAGGTCTGGCTTAAAATCAAACGTTAAATGTTCCATTGTTCTCAAAATCTTTTTTGGTCATTGCGAACAGAGAGCGACCCCAGATTCCAGATTCTTAAATTCCTCCCAATCGTAAATCAGCAACTTAACCACCTGTGTTTACGCCGCCCTGCGCTTTCAGGTAACATCTAAACCCCCTTTTCAATCAGGAAGTGTAAGTCTCACTATGACTCAAGTCGCGAAGAAAATTTTGGTAACGTGCGCCCTGCCGTACGCCAACGGATCCATCCATCTCGGCCACATGCTCGAGCATATCCAGGCAGATATTTGGGTGCGTTACCAGCGAATGCGCGGCAATCAGGTTTACTTCATCTGTGCCGATGACGCACATGGCACCCCGATTATGCTGAAAGCTCAGCAGATGGGGATTGCACCCGAGCAGATGATTGCTGAAATGAGCCAGGAGCATCAGACTGATTTCGCCGGTTTTAATATCAGCTATGACAATTATCACTCGACGCACAGTGATGAGAACCGCGAGCTGTCTGAGCTGATTTACACCCGGCTGAAAGAGAACGGTTTTATTAAAAACCGTACCATCTCTCAGCTGTACGATCCTGAGAAAGGCATGTTTTTGCCTGATCGTTTCGTCAAAGGGACCTGCCCGAAATGTAAGGCCGTTGATCAGTACGGTGACAACTGCGAAGTGTGCAGCGCCACCTACAGCCCAACGGAACTGATCGATCCGAAATCCGTGGTATCTGGTGCAACCCCGGTGTTGCGTGATTCAGAGCACTTCTTCTTCGACTTGCCGAGCTTCAGTGCCATGCTGCAAACCTGGACGCGTTCCGGTGCGCTGCAAGAGCAAGTGGCGAACAAGATGCAAGAGTGGTTTGAGTCCGGTTTGCAGCAGTGGGATATCTCGCGCGATGCACCGTACTTTGGCTTTGAAATCCCGGGAGCGCCCGGCAAGTACTTCTATGTCTGGTTAGATGCGCCAATCGGTTATATGGGTTCCTTTAAGAACCTGTGCGATAAGCGTGGCGATATCGATTTTGATGCCTGGTGGAAGAAAGACTCCGACGCCGAGCTGTACCATTTTATTGGCAAAGACATTGTTTACTTCCACAGCCTGTTTTGGCCTGCCATGTTGGAAGGCAGCGGTTACCGCAAGCCCACCAACCTGTTTGTCCATGGCTATGTGACGGTGAACGGAGCGAAGATGTCGAAGTCTCGCGGCACCTTTATCAAAGCCAGCACCTGGTTACAACACCTGGATGCCGACAGCTTACGCTACTACTATGCGGCGAAACTCTCCTCGCGCATTGATGATATCGACCTGAATCTGGAAGATTTCGTGCAGCGTGTTAATGCCGATATTGTCAATAAAGTTGTGAATCTGGCCTCCCGCAATGCAGGCTTTATTACCAAACGCTTTGATGGCCAATTAGCGGCAGAGCTGGCCGACCCGGCGCTGTATAAAACCTTTACGGATGCCGCAGACAGCATCGGTGAAGCATGGGCAAGCCGTGAGTTTGGCCGCGCGATACGTGAAATCATGGCGCTGGCCGATTTGGCGAACCGCTATGTTGATGAACAGGCACCGTGGGTGGTGGCCAAGCAGGAAGGCCGTGATGCCGAACTGCAGGCGATTTGCTCGATGGGCATTAACTTGTTCCGCGTGCTGATGACCTATCTAAAACCGGTATTGCCAACCCTGACCGAACGTGCGGAAGCCTTCCTCGGTGTGCAACTGCACTGGGATACCGTGCAACAGCCGTTGTTAGCGCAAGCCATTAACCCGTTCAAAGCGCTGTACAACCGCATTGAACCGGCGAAAGTGGCTGCCCTGGTCGACGCCTCAAAACAGGATGCGGCCGCAGCCAGCGCGCCCACAGCAGGTAAAACGGCCAACAGCGAAGCACCAGCGAAAGAGAGTATTACCATTGAGGAGTTCTCAAAGGTCGATATGCGTATTGCGCTGATTAAAGTGGCTGAGTTTGTGGAGGGTTCTGACAAGCTGTTGCGTCTGGAATTGGATTTGGGCGGTGAAACGCGGCAGATCTTTTCCGGTATCCGCGCCGCGTATCCCGATCCCTCAGTACTGGTCGGTCGCCAAACAGTCGTCGTGGTCAATCTGGCACCGCGTAAAATGCGATTTGGCGTTTCAGAAGGGATGGTGCTCTCCGCCGGACCTGGCGGTAAAGACTTGTTTATCCTCGGTGCCGATACCGGCGCACAGCCAGGTATGCCAGTGAAATAAGCGGCTTGCTGCGCTAACGTTGTCCTTCCCGTTTTGCTGGGAAGGACAACGTACCAGGATTTAGCTAAACCAACTGCCAAACCATCCGTTCAATTTCATCATCACAAAATCTATCATTCGACTGAAAAAGCCCCCTTCCGGCACCTCTTCCATCACCACCAGTGGACGCTGCGCAACGCTTTTGCCGTCCAGTTGAAAATCAATGGTACCCACCTGTTGCCCCTTTTTCAGCGGGGCCTCGATTTGCGTTGAGGTCAGTGTGTAACTGGCTTTCAGGTTCTTCATCTGCCCTTTAGGGATAGTGATCGCGGCATCGTTAATGACGCCAAGACCAATCTCTTTCTTATCACCAAACCAGATGCGCTGCATGACGAAAGGCTTATCAGCTTTAATTGGTGTCACGGTCTCAAAGAAGCGGAATCCCCAGGTCAGGAGTTTCTCACTTTCACGAAAGCGAATGGCATCCGTTTCCGCGCCTAAAACCACCGAGATCAAACGCATATTGCCTTCGGTTGCCGAGGCCACCAGGTTATTACCGGCGCCTGAGGTGTGTCCGGTCTTGATACCATCCACGTTGAGATTACTGCTCCACAACAGACGGTTACGGTTTATCTGGCGAATATTATTGAAGGTAAATTCTTTCTCTTTGTGGATGGCATACTCTTCTGGCACATCGCGGATTAATGCTTGTCCCAGTAGCGCCATATCGCGCGCGGTGCTGTACTGACCTTCCGAATCCAGGCCGTGAACCGTTTTAAAATGCGTGTTGGTCAGGCCCAGCGCTTTAACATAATTATTCATCAGGCCCACAAAGGAATCCTGGCTGCCTGCCACATAATCGGCCAGTGCAATACTGGCGTCATTACCTGACTGGATAATAATGCCTTTGTTCAACGCCTCAACGGGAATGCGGTCACCGGGCTTGAGGAACATCAGTGAGGAACCACGTAGCACGGGGTTACCGGTCGCCCAGGCATCTTTGCCCACCGTGACTCTATCGTCACGTTTAATCTTGCCCTGTTTGAGTGATTGACCCACCACATAACTGGTCATAATTTTAGTCAGGCTGGCGGGATCCAGTCGCTCATCGGCCTGAGATTCCGCTAATACGCTACCACTGGCGTAGTCCATCAGTACCCAGGCTTTAGCATCAACCTGAGGGGCAGCGGGCGCGTCAACGGCCTGTGCGGAGGCAGAGAGAACAAACAAAAGTGTTGCCGAGAGGCTAAGGGAAGTTTTCTTCATGGCTGGCCCAGCTTTTCCGTTTTAAAGTCAAATCGTTCAGTCAGTTAACGCCGAATATTCTTCGTTACTACGCTAACGATTCCCGGAACGTAATAAAACATTCATACCGTAAAGTTTTTTAGAGTTTATTAGAAAAATCTGTATCTTGCCGCCTGAGTGGCGAACTTTTTCTACGTCTAATTCTGAATTTGCATTATGGGAAGCGGATCACGACAAAATTTCCGCTACCCTGAGTTGGGTTTGTTGCGAGGAAGCGATCATGGATTTAGCTCTGTTTGACCTTGATGAAACATTGATATGTGAAGATACGGCCAGCTTGTGGCTGCGCTGGCTGGAATCGCAAGGCTTTGCCAGTGAGGAGATCCTGCAAAGAGATAAAGTCCTGATGCAGAGCTACTACCACGGAAGTCTGCAGATTGAAGACTACATGCGCAATATGTTGGCACCCGTTGCTGGTAAAGCCACGCTAACGGTTGACGGCTGGGTGCGTCGTTTTATTCATCGCGATATCTTGCCGCGCGTCTATCCGCTGGCGAAAGAACGCATTGCGTTTCATCGCGATCGCGGCGACACCGTGATTGTTATCTCCGCCAATGGTGAACATTTGGTCAGTCCGATAGCCGAGCAATTGAATGCACATGGCGCGCTGGCTATCGGTGTTGAAATTGTCGATGACTGCTACACCGGCAACACCTACGGCACCTTCACTTACAAAGAAGGCAAAGTCGTACGCCTGAAAGAGTGGCTATCATCCCAACACACCTTCAATCATGTCTGGGCCTACAGCGATTCACACAATGATATTCCGCTGCTGGAACAAGCACACTATGCCTTTGCGGTGAATCCTGACGCCCTGCTTCATGATGCCGCCCGGCAGCGAGGTTGGGAAGTACTGAACTGGAGTCGATAGGAGTTTAGCCCCTTCCGCTTGTCTGGAAGGGGCTGATAAATTACAAACCGACGCGCAGTAATTTGCCGTCGCGCGCATCCGTTAAGACATACAAATAGCCATCAGGCCCCATTCGCACATCGCGAATGCGCTCGCCACGATCGTCGAGCAGACGCTCTTCACTCACCACTTTATCGCCATTCAACGTTAAACGAATCAGATTTTGATCTTTCAACGCACCGATAAATAAAGAGTTTTTCCACTGAGGAAACCGCGCGCTGTTATAAAACGCCATACCACTCAGCGCCGGTGACTTTTCCCAGTAATAGACAGGTTGCTCAGTGCCTGCCACTTTGCCCCCCAGCGATCCTGGTACTTTCAAACCACTGTAATCCACGCCCCAAGTCGCCAGAGGCCAACCGTAGTTCTTGCCTTTGGCAGGAATATTGACTTCATCACCGCCGCGCGGGCCATGTTCACTCTCCCAGATGGCCAGCGTCCAGGGATTAAAAGCCAGCCCCTGCGGATTACGTAAACCATAAGACCAGATTTCTGGACGCGCACCGGCACGGCCGACAAAGGGATTATCTTTCGGGACATCCCCTTGGGCAGTCAGACGCACCAATTTTCCCTGTAGGCTGTCGAGCTTCTGCGCATTCTCAGCCACGAAATTATCGCCAAAGGCTATCCAGAGGTACCCCTCGCGATCAAACGCAATTCGCGTGCCGATATTGGCACCGGAGGAGAGTGCGGGGGTCTGTTGCAAGACGGGTTTAAAGCCCTGTAACTGGCGATTATCCGCGGAGAGCGTGCCGAACCCGACTACCGCCCCCGCCCCTTGCGCGCCTTCAACGGTATAGCTCAGCCAAACGCGTCGGCTCTGTGGAAAGTCGGGCGCCAGCACAACATCCAGTAATCCCCCCTGCCGTTGCGCCCAGACTTTTGGCACCCCACCGATCGGGGTTGAAAGCCCTTTGCCCGCCTGCCAGTGGCGCAGTTGTCCACTTCGCTCGGTGATCAACATGCCCTGATCATCAGGCAAAAAAGCCACCGCCCACGGGTGATCCAGGTTGTCTTGCAACGTTTCAACGGTAACTTTCGCGGCGGCAGCGGGGAAAACAGCAAATACGGTGGTTAGCAGCAACGATCTCAACAAACGCGACATGGTTTATCTCCTGACATATTCCTTCGATAAACGTAGTCGCATCACGATGATTAAACAGGGGGTTTACGTAATCTTACACCCCCTGCCTGGGTTTTAATGATTGAGCGTTACGCTGGCACTGTCGGTTTCCAGGTCATAGCGTGCGCCAATCGCCAAATCAAAGGGCTGAGGATCCCACCACACCAGGGCGCGAATATCGAACTGAATAATGCCATTGCAGGCCGGAGCCTGACGATCGCCAATAAGATTAATGACGATCGAGTCTGGAATCAGTCGCGGTTCGAAGCGGATAAGCGCATCACGGATCATGCGTTCCAAATCACTCCAATTATGCGGCGTCGAATAACCCCCCACCTGCGGAGAAATACCGTAGTTCAATACGGAACCGGCAGTATAACGATGCCGCAAGGGGTGCAGACGTTCTTCAATATTGGCGGTGTTGAGGATCTCGGCAATATTTTGCTGAATAATTTTGCGCAACGCGCGAGCATCAAAATGATACCGATCCCAGGTTTCTACCTGCTTGCGGGGTTCATCATCCAACAAACGATCCAGCAGGCAAGGCAACCAGGGCTTACGCCGATTGTTCTTCATCTGCTGTATTGGCCTCAATTGCGCCCGCTTCAAACAACGAGCATTCGCCGACATTGCTCAGCCACATTTTGCGGCCAGCACCGATAAATCGAGCCCCTTGTTCAATCCAGTGCGTCTCCAGACCCGCTTTGACTTTTTGATCATCATCAAGCGTGACCGGATAACGCGCAGGAATATAACCCAACCAATTTTGGCCATTGACGCGGGCGGTTGCCGGTGCCCATACCAGATCATTCAGACCTTTCGGCGCACTGACATGCAAGCTGTCAAGAGAGCTAAACGGGATCCAGCGGTAGCCACCTGCACAGATAAATTCACATACGGGACCGAGTCGATCATCACTGTCAGCCAGCCATTCAAATTGCCCCAGCGATTCACTCTGGCCTTGTAATGCCGAGGCGTTTTCCAACGCCAATTGGCGCATCTTCTCGCCCTGCGCGTAATCTGCGTTCGCATACAGCGCGTTAGACTGCACTAATTGCGCCGCCCATTCCGGCAACGCCCCCTCAACGGTGACGGCTTCCCGTTCACCGACCAACACAGCAGTACGCAACCGCTCACTGAGGATCAGGTTGCGGTACAGATCAACCTGGCGCTGGCACTCAGGTTCGATTTTTAGCAGGGTGTCCAACTGACGCATGGCGCGATCCCAGTCAGCCTGTAAACAGTACAGCTTAACCAGTTGCCAACGCGCTTCAAGCTGGCCTGGTGTGCGTTTCACATCAACGATTGCGTTTGCAACCCACTCATCCAGTGCCAGTGTGCTTTCACTTAATGTCACCATTGGATTGGTCATGGTATTCCTCATTATTATTAAAGATGGCTATCCAGCCCCAGTTTATAAAGTTCGCGGTACAGCAATTCCGAAACCTCTCGACGTTCAATGCGCGAAAGGTTTTCAGGTGCGAGTGCAGTCAAAATATCGGGCTGTGTTTCTTCAGGAATGGCTTCCTGATTAAAGGCCAGGAGATCGGCAAGGACGCGATCAATCAGCGCCCCTTCATTAAAAATACACTCCACCAACGTCTTATCTTTGACGCTGTCGATCACGTTATCCAGATAGGGATCGCGGGCCGGCAGGCGGTTTTCCAGTTGCGTGTTTTGCTTAACGAAGGCCCGGCTCTGATCCCCCCACAACAGATAACGTTTGTATTCAGCGGACAGGTGCTTCAAAACATCATCAGAGTGGAGTTCGCGCGTAACCTGCGACTGCCAGGGCGTGTGATGCCCACCGTGTGTGAGCAGTGCTTCTAACGGTGGAACCGCACTCGGCTCTGGTGTGGCAAGCCCCAATTGGTCAAGCTGATGGTGATAGGTGTTCTCCAGAGCGGGCACAACAGAAAATGCTGCCATGCCCGCCTGAATCACACTCCCCAGACGCAAGGAGTAGTGCATATCGGGCTGCAAACGTCGGCCATCCATCAGACAGGTATAGGTTGAGCTGTGGACACGCATCACTGGCTCACACTGGTTCCACCAAATGCAGAAGTAGTTTTCTTGCCCTTCAGACAGTTCATGCAACAGGGTGTGAGTCACCATGCAAAACATCATCACACGGCCGCCATCGCGCTCCTCAGGAATCGCTAAGCGCAGGCCTGTTGGTGGCCAATTCATTTGCAGTTGCATCGCGTTACCCGATTTTTACATCGCCAGAACCGCAGACAATGGCGGAGCCGCACCCCGTAACATCCCCCAATCGTGCGGCTGGCAGGCTATTGATAAACACTGTCCCTGATCCTGAGGCGACTGAAGCAGCACCGTGCAGGCTGCACGGTGCCACACTCATCGCCACGACGGCGGCGGGCAGGCTGTTGATGAACACATTTCCAGATCCGCTGGCGACAGCGCCGCCATGGCAGATGGAATCACTGACTCTTGCTGCTGGTTGCATCGTTCTCTCCTTTTGAACGGTTATCAGGCCCCGTCGAAACGGGGCACATTACGCTTACGGCTCCGGCGTCGAACTTCCCGTCGGCGACGGCGTCGGCGGCGGTGTCGTCGGCGGCGGTGTCGTCGGCGGCGGTGTCGTCGGCGGCGGTGTCGTCGGCGGC
>KZ478068.1 GCA_002837195.1 Enterobacterales bacterium CwR94 | reverse complement strand
ACCTGCGACCAATTGATTAAAAGTCAACTGCTCTACCAACTGAGCTAACGACCCATTATTGGGGATGCGTATCAGGCGATGGCGTCACATGCAGGATAACTTAACTTCGTATCCTTCACGGTTTGCACCGGGCACTTCTTTAAAAAGTGGTGGGTCGTGCAGGATTCGAACCTGCGACCAATTGATTAAAAGTCAACTGCTCTACCAACTGAGCTAACGACCCGCTAGCGCCTACGCTCTGAAACTGGTGATTTGATAACACCGAGCACTTCTTTGAAAGTGGTGGGTCGTGCAGGATTCGAACCTGCGACCAATTGATTAAAAGTCAACTGCTCTACCAACTGAGCTAACGACCCACTTTCAGCGTTGCTGAACTCACTTGCGATATGTCCCGGCAACGGCGGCATATATTACTGATTTCGCTTTCAGGCGCAACCCTTATTTTCCAATAAGTGGTTCAACTGCTTGCATTTCACGCGGCAAGACCAGAATTCCGTCGAAATCCGGTCAAACCACAAACTTAGAGTGCCGCAGCGCGCTTTTGCGCTTGTTTCGCAGATTCTGTATTGGGGTACTGCTTGATCACTTGCTGGTAGACGGCTTTGGCTTTCGCGTTGTCACCTTTGTCCTGCATGATCACGCCAACCTTATACAAGGCTTCGGAGCTTTTGGGTGATTTCGGGTAATTTTTTACCACGGTGGCAAAATAGTACGCCGCATCATCTTTTTTGCCTTTGTTGTAATTCAATTGCCCCAACCAGTAATTTGCATTTGGCTGGTACGTTGAATCCGGATATTTCTTCACAAAAGCCTGGAACGCAGTGATCGCTTGATCGTACTGCTTTTTCTCCAGTACCAGTGCGGCGGCGGCGTTGTAATCGCTGTTAGCGTCGCCACTTTGTACGGGAGCCGCCGTATTGGCCTGTGCTGCACCGCTATTGTCCGCAGGCGCTGCCGCATTGGCACCCGTGTCGGTGGCTGTCGCCCCTGCAGCCGCTGCTGCGCCGCCACTGCTTAACGTATCCATCTGCTGAAAGATCTGTCTCTGGCGCTCTACCGCCTGATTAAGCTGATACGTATTTTCCTGAATCTGACCGCGTAACGAATCAATGTCGCTTTGCGAATCGGAGAGTTGCTGCTGAAGTTGTTGCAGAAGCTGTGCCTGAGCATTAGAGATACGCTCAAGTGTGGTGACACGATCTTCGATGGAGCCTGAACCGACGCTACTGATTGACGCCTGGGCATTAGCGGCCCAGGGGGCCGCTACGCCAACCAGTAACGACAGCGTCAGTAAATGACGGCTGAAGTTACTCATTAGAAGGTTCTCTTAGTAAACCAGTACGGCACGACGGTTTTTAGCATAGGCTGCTTCGTCATGGCCCAGTACAGCTGGTTTCTCTTTACCGTAAGAAACGATAGAGATTTGGTCAGCAGAAACACCTTTACCCTGCAGGTACATCTTCACTGCGTTAGCACGACGCTCACCCAGGGAGATGTTGTACTCTGGCGTACCGCGCTCATCCGCGTGACCTTCAACAGTCACTTTATAAGACGGGTTGCCACGCAGGAATGCAGCGTGTTGATCCAACATCTGCGCGTAATCAGACTGAACGTCATACTTGTCCAGACCAAAGTAAACGATGTTGTTCTGCTGCAGCTGTTGCATCTGCAGACGCGCTTGCTCGTCAGAAGACATGTTGCCGTTTGCGCCGTTACCATAAGCACCGTCAGCGCCCATACCGGTAGTCTGGTCGTTGCCGTTGTTTTTGTTAGAGCTACATGCAGCCACTGCAATCACTGGCAGCGCCAGCAGTAAACCCTTCAGCACTTTGTTCAGTTGCATTTCTTTAATCCTATTATTGTTTGCCATACATATTTACACATGCATCACAGATACGGCGACCAGGCAGGGAATTTAACCTGACCATCAGTTGCCGGAAGACGCGCTTTGAAACGCCCATCAGTTGAAACCAACTGCAACACGGAACCATACCCCTGAGTAGAGCTGTAGATTACCATCGTGCCGTTAGGTGCAAGGCTTGGCGTTTCATCCAGGAACGTATCCGTCAACTGTTGGACGGCTCCCGTTTCCAGATCCTGTCTGGAGATGTGTTGCGCACCGCTGTTCGTGCTAACCATCACCATTGATTTGCCGTCGGTGCTTACGTCTGCGTCCTGGTTCTGAGAACCTTCCCACGTCACACGTTGAGGCGCACCGCCGTTAATACCGACTTTATAGATTTGTGGGCGTCCCGCCTGATCCGAGGTGTAAGCCAGGCTCTGGCTGTCCGGATACCAGGTCGGTTCTGTGCTGTTGAAACGCCCTTCAGTCACCTGACGCATCTGACCCGATCCCAGATCCATCACATATAAGTTCAGGCTGCCTGATTTCGACAGGGCAAACGCTAACTTGCTGCCATCAGGTGAGAAGGATGGCGCACCGTTGTGGCGCGGGAACGAAGCAATCTGGCGAATGGCACCATTGGCCAGCGTTTGTACCACCAGCGCTGATTTTCCGCTTTCAAAGGTCACGTACGCCAGCTTGCTTCCGTCTGGAGACCAGGCCGGAGACATCAGCGGCTGCGGTGAACGGTGTACGGTAAATTGGTTATACCCATCGTAGTCAGACACGCGCAGTTCATAAGGGAACTGGCCGCCGTTAGTCACCACCACATAAGCAATACGCGTACGGAACGCACCTTTAATGCCGGTCAGCTTCTCAAAGGATTCATCACTGGCAGTGTGCGCCGCATAGCGCAGCCACTGCTTGGTCACTTTGTACTGATTTTGAGCCAGCACCGCGCCTGGATTAGCAGAGGTATCGACCAGTTGGTAAGAGACGGTATAGCTGCCATCTGCCCCCGGTTGGATCTGCCCGACCACAACGGCATCAATACCCAGCGCGCTCCATGCCTGCGGCTGTACTTCTTGCGCCGACGTGGGTTGCTGTGGCAGACGTGCGCGATCCAGCGGATTAAACTTGCCACTGTTACGCAGGTCAGCGGCGATAATCCCGCCGATATCTTCAGGCGCCGCCCCAGGCCCTTCCCATTTAAACGGCACGACGCCAATAGGACGGGCGGTGTTTACACCTTGGGTAATTTCAATTCGAACTTCTGCATGCAGCACGGCTGCCCACAAAAGTAAAAAGCTCAACGCTACACGAAATGCCTGCTTCATTTTTTCTCCCATACCTGGACGTGAGTCCACGATAAACGCCGTCTTCCTGTCCGGCTACGTGCAGTAACAGTCTATTCTGGTACTGAAAGTAGCCGGTCAACTCAGCCGAAATGCAAGATTACAGACTGCGGTAAACCAACAACTTTCAGTACCGCATCCTACCCTGACTTTCAGGGTTTAAACTCCAGCGTAGCATCCTTTACGGCCTCCCAGACATCTGGGCTCGGCGGTTTCGGAATTCGTGCCATTCGTGCTGCGTTGATTGCAGCCTGACATAAGGCGGGATCGCCGCCCGCAGCCGTTGCTGAAGCTAAGAAACCATCAGGGCGCAATTTAATGCGTATATCACAGGTTCGCCCTTTGAAAGTATCAGCGTCATAGAATTTACTTTCGATAGCGCCTCGCACCTGCCCAAGGTAGCTGTCGATTGCGGCACCTGAGGCACCCGCTTTCTTCTGAGTACCCTGGCCTGCGGGAGCACCACCGGCATTGCTACCCGATTTCGGGGCATTTTTACCGGCGCTTAAACCGCCTAGCAGATCATCAACATCACTCGATTCTTTTGCAGCGTCTGCTGCGGCTTTCTTTTTCGCCTCAGCGGCGGCTTTAGCTTTAGCAGCGGCATCCGCCTTTTTCTTGGCATCGGCTTCCGCTTTGGCTTTCGCTTCCGTCGCTGCTTTTTCTTTTGCAGCAGCGGCGGCGGCGGCTTTTGCCTGTGCATCGGCGTCCGCTTTCGCTTTCGCGGCAGCAGCGGCTTTTGCTTCCTGCGCAGCTTTCTCTTTTGCTGCTTCGGCAGCAGCAGCCTTGGCCTGCTCTTCCGCTTTCTTCTGCGCATCAGCAGCCGCTTTCTTCACTTCGGCATCTGCTTTCGCTTTGGCCTCGGCGGCGGCTTTCGCTTGCGCATCGGCCTGCGCTTTAGCCTCTGCTTTGGCTTTCGCTGCCGCCGCTTCAGCTTGTTTCTGTTCTTCCTGCGCACGCTTGGTGGCTTCTTGCGCCTGGCGTTGTTGCTCAGCTTGCTCTGCCGCCTGCTGTTTCGCCTCTTCTTGCGCCTGCAAGCGCTCTTTTTCCTGCTGCTTTAAGCGCTGCTGTTCAGCCGCTTGCTTCTGCTGGAGCTCTTCTGCTTGCTGCTGAGCCTGTTTCTTACGCTGCTGTTCGGCGCGTTGGCTGTCAGCTTGCTGATTCTGCTGGCGGTTGTATTGATCCACCACTGCGCCGGGATCCACCATCACCGCGTCGATGGCTTCACCACCGCCGCCGCCGCTCGACTCAATTTTTTCGTCAAACGAGCTCCAGATCAGCAATGCAATCAACAGGATGTGCAAAATGACCGATACGATAACGGCGCGTTTTAACTTCTTATCTTGTTCGGTTGCCTTCGACACGCTCGGTTCCCAAAAAACAGATTAGATCGGCTGTGTCATCAAACCGACGGATTTAACGCCAGCCTGATGCAACAGATTCAGCGCCTTGATGATTTCGTCATAAGGCACTTCTTTTGCGCCACCAATCAGAAAGACCGTCTTTGGATTGGCTTCCAGACGGCGTTGCGCTTCCGCCATCACCTGCTCAGAGGGCAACTGTTCCATACGATTGTGGTCAGCAACAATGGTGTACTGGCCGACACCGGAGACCTCAACGATCACCGGCGGATTATCGTCGCTGGCGACCGTTTGCGAATCAGTCGCATCGGGTAAGTCAACCTCCACGCTTTGCGTGATAATGGGCGCCGTGGCCATAAAAATCAGCAACAGCACCAGCAACACGTCCAGCAAAGGAACGATGTTAATTTCGGATTTCAGGTCGCGACGGCCGCGACCACGAGCTCTGGCCATGCGTTACCTCTGCTTACTTGCTGCTTTCGCCGGAGAAGGCCTGGCGGTGCAGAATAGCCGTAAACTCTTCCATAAAGTTATCGTAGTTCTGTTCCAGCTTATTCACGCGCAGGTTCAGGCGGTTAAACGCCATTACCGCAGGAATCGCAGCAAACAGACCGATGGCCGTCGCAATCAGTGCCTCGGCAATGCCTGGCGCCACCATTTGCAGTGTCGCCTGTTTCACCGCACCCAGTGCGATAAAGGCGTGCATGATGCCCCAAACGGTACCAAACAAACCGATATACGGACTGATCGACCCCACGGTGCCCAGGAAAGGAATGTGTGTTTCGAGGGTTTCCAGTTCACGGTTCATGGAAATACGCATCGCACGCGTTGCGCCTTCTACCACCGCTTCAGGCGTATGGTTGTTGGCGCGGTGCAAGCGCGCGAACTCTTTGAAGCCAGAATAGAAAATTTGCTCTGAGCCGCTGAGATCGTCGCGTCTGGCCTGACTTTCCTGATACAAGCGCGACAATTCAACGCCCGACCAAAATTTGTCTTCAAAGGCTTCGGCTTCACGCCCTGCAGCATTCAGGATACGCGTACGCTGGATGATGACCGCCCAAGAGGCGATAGAAAACCCAATCAATATCAACATGATAAGTTTGACCAGAAGGCTTGCCTTCAGGAACAAATCAAGAATGTTCATGTCAGTCACTGCTTGAACTCCGCGACAATAGACTCAGGAAGCGCAATCGGCTTCATTCGGTGTGGGTTAATGCAGGCGATCAAGACTTCCGCTTCATTCAGAAGTTGACCCTCAGCATTCAGAATACGTTGGACGAATGTCATGCTGGTACGACGCAGTGATACCACTTCGCTCTGGATTTCGAGAAGATCATCCAGACGCGCCGCGGCACGATAATCAATGGTCATCCGACGGACGACAAAAGCCACCTGCTGTTCCAGCAGCATCTGCTGGTGGAAGTCAAAGCTGCGTAACATTTCTGTACGCGCCCGCTCGTAGAAAGCCAGATAGCTGGCGTGGTAAACCACACCACCGGCATCCGTATCTTCGTAGTAGACACGTACCGGCCATTTAAACAGCGTTGTACTCACTCGACATCCCGGCAATGCATTTAACATTCTGCTCAACCATGGCGTTAAAGCCCGCTATGGCGTGATTCAGCGTGTACTATACGCATTCATGATCGGGTTTGGAATGGATCGCCAGAACCTTGAGAAAATAATTATCCTTTGGAAACGGTTCGCTGACGCTTCCGGAGAAATCTTAGGCAACAAGCTGACAAAAAAAGACAAAAATTGAAGCAGGCAGCGCCAGATTGGCCCTGCCTGCGCCACTTTTAGAAGAAAAAGAAGGCCACGCCAGCCAGCAGGATAATCAGTGCAGGCAAAGGTGTAAAAAAGGCTTGCCAGCGCAAGCGGCGAGGATGGAACCCCACACCATGAATCACGCCAGTACACACGGCCCACATCAGTAAGAAACCTTGCCATACAGTGAGGGGGCTGGTCTTCGCGGCGAAACGCGACGGGTCCCAAAACATACATCCCGCAACAACCAGTGCCAGTAGCAGAGAAAGCGCCCGCAAGGGGCGCTTATCCATGATGGCATACAATCTACCGATCACTTTTCGCATCAGACGTTATCGTTCTTCTGCGCAGCACTGTCTTCAACGTGCTCAATGGCCAGTGCAGTGATGATGCCAAAGGCACAGGCTAACAAGGTTCCCAGAATCCAGGCGAAATACCACATGTTGCCGCTCCTTATTAGTAGAGAGAATGGCTGTTGCTTTCGATATCCTGTTTGGTGATACGACCAAACATTTTCCAGTAACACCAGGTGGTGTAGGCGAGGATAATCGGCACAAAAATAATCGCGGCATATAACATCACATTCAGCGTTAACTGGCTGGATGTTGCATCCCACATGGTCAGGCTAGCGGCCGGCATAATGCTGGAAGGCATAATGAACGGGAACATTGCAATCCCTGCGGTCAGGATCACACACGCCAGCGTCAGCGAAGAGAAGAAGAACGCCCAGGCGCCTTTTTCCAGTCGTGAGCACAGAATGGTCAGTAACGGGAATGCCACGCCCAACGCCGGGATGGCCCACAGAATCGGTGTGTTATTGAAGTTCACCAACCACGCACCGGCTTCACGCGCGACCTCTTTATTCATAGGATTGGAAACGGCACTGTGATCCAGCACGCTTTTCACAGCATAGCCATCGATACCGTAAACCACCCAAACACCGGCCAATACAAAGCATACCATCATCACCAACGATGAAATTTGCGAGACAGCGCGCGTACGGATGTGCAATTCACCGACGGTACGCATCTGCAGGTAAGTTGCCCCCTGCGTCAAAATCATCGTCAAGCTCACAACCCCCGCCAGCAGACCAAACGGATTCAGCAGTTGGAAGAAATTGCCTTCATAGTACAGACGCAGATATTCATCGAGACGGAACGGCACGCCTTGCAGCAAATTACCGAATGCCACACCAATCACCAGCGGCGGCACAAAGCTACCAATAAAAATGCCCCAGTCCCACATACCACGCCAGCGCATGTCTTCAATCTTAGAGCGGTAATCAAAACCCACCGGACGGAAGAACAAGGAAGCCAGTACCAGAATCATCGCCACATAAAAACCGGAGAAGGCAGCAGCATAGACCATTGGCCAGGCAGCAAAGAGCGCACCACCGGCGGTAATCAACCAAACCTGGTTACCGTCCCAGTGCGGGGCAATGCTGTTAATCATGATGCGGCGTTCCGTATCGGTTTTGCCAATCAGACGCGCCAACATTCCCACGCCCATGTCAAAACCATCAGTCACCGCAAAGCCAATTAACAGAACGCCAATCAGCACCCACCAAATAAAGCGTAATACTTCGTAATCTACCATGATGGACTCCTGTCTTAGCGAACCGGCTGAGTGGACGCGTTAGATTGTTCAAAGTGATAACGCCCAGTTTTCAGACTGCTTGGCCCAAGGCGTGCAAATTTGAACATCAGATACATTTCGGCAATCAAGAACAGCGTGTACAAACCGCAGATCAGCGCCATGGAGAACAGCAGGTCACCAATGGTGAGTGAAGAGTTCGCCACTGCCGTCGGCAGCACTTCACCAATCGCCCATGGCTGACGTCCGTACTCCGCAACAAACCAACCCGCTTCAATGGCAATCCACGGTAGCGGAATACCGTATAAACACGCCTTGAGCAGGAAACGGTTTTTGCCGATGCGATTGCGGATAACGCTCCAGAAAGAGAAACCGATTATCCCCAACAGCAGCACGCCGCAGAACACCATAATACGGAAGGAGAAATAGAGCGGTGCTACACGAGGAATAGAGTCTTTCGTTGCCTGCTGAATTTGCGCTTCCGTCGCGTTTGCCACGTTATCGGTATAGCGCTTCAGCAGTAAGCCGTAGCCGAGATCTTTTTTAGCCGCTTCAAATTCACTGCGCACGGCCGGATCTTTACTGCCGGCACGCAGCTCACCTAATAAGCCATAGGCTTTCATACCGTTACGGATACGCACTTCATGCTGTGCCAGTAGCTCTTTCAAACCTGTCACTTGCTTGTCAGTCGAACGCGTAGCGATCAGACCCAATGCGTAAGGAATTTGAATCGCATATTTGTTTTGTTGCGTTTCCTGATCGGGGATCCCAAACAGGGTGAACGCTGCCGGCGCTGGCTGCGTTTCCCATTCGGCTTCGATGGCGGCCAGCTTGGTTTTCTGCACGTCACCAATTTCGTAGCCAGATTCATCACCCAACACGATAACCGACAGGATCGCCGCCATACCGAAACTGGCGGCAATCGCAAAAGAGCGCTTAGCAAATGCCAGATCACGGCCTTTCAGCATGTACCAGGCACTGATACCCAGAATAAACATCGCGCCGGTGGTGTAACCTGCTGCCACGGTGTGTACGAACTTCACCTGTGCAACCGGGTTGAGTACCAACTCGGAAAAGCTCAGCATTTCCATTCGCATGGTTTCAAAATTGAAATCAGCGGCGATCGGGTTTTGCATCCAACCGTTCGCCACCAGAATCCACAGCGCAGACATGTTGGATCCCAGCGCAACCAGCCAGGTCACCGCCATATGCTGAACTTTGCTCAGACGATCCCAACCAAAGAAGAACAGACCCACAAAGGTGGATTCAAGGAAGAACGCCATTAAGCCTTCAATAGCCAGCGGCGCCCCAAAGATGTCACCGACATAATGGGAGTAATACGACCAGTTCGTTCCGAACTGGAACTCCATGGTTAAACCTGTTGCCACACCCAGAGCGAAGTTAATACCAAATAACTTGCCCCAAAATTTGGTCATATCTTTGTAGATTTGTTTGCCGGACAGCACGTAGACCGTTTCCATGATTGCCAGCAAAAACGCCATACCTAGCGTTAATGGGACAAACAAGAAATGGTACATCGCCGTTAGTGCAAACTGTAAGCGCGACAGTTCGACGATATCTAACATCTTGACTCCTTGCTCCTATCGGGAAGATAACGGGAATAACGGGCCCAGTAAAACGCGCCATTCCGCCTTCTTTATGTTGAATGCTTCCACACAGACACGCTGCCCTACCCTGTCATTATTAGAAACGACCAAAGTAACGAAAACGTTAAAAAAACACCCCAATGAAATATGAGTATAACCCGTTTCGCCACATTGACGAGGCGCGTCGAATTTCGTGATCGAGGATTCATTTTTAATCGTCTCAGGGATCACGTAGAACGAGATAAACGGCTAAATTGACTCAGGACAATTTAAACGAATTTTGGAAATTATTGCCAGCAGTACAGCCAGTTATATCGTCGTCTTTTTTGATCTATGTTAAGGCCAGCACATTATTGAATGTGGTAAGTAACAGGGTTGTTAAAACTTTGTTCGCCATTGCTACATCGGTGAGAATAATAAGAAAACACTGGGATTAATTTGTTAATTATTAAATTAAATAACCGACTTTTTTACTCAGGTTCTTTTTCTTCTTTTTATTTCACCTTATTTTTACACATCGATAACTATTTATTTTTTTTGCCATGAATGTCGTTTTTATTTGCCCTTTATGCATAAAAAAGGCCACCCGTAGGTGGCCAACATGTCGAGATTATGCTGCTGTTTTTATTGAGGTAATACGGCTTTAACGGCATCACCGATATCAGCAAGGCTGCGTACGGTTTTCACTCCAGCGGCTTCCAGCGCAGCAAACTTCTCGTCTGCAGTACCTTTCCCGCCTGCGATAATGGCGCCAGCATGGCCCATACGCTTGCCTTTCGGCGCAGTAACACCGGCAATGTAACCCACAACCGGCTTGGTCACGTGCGCTTTGATGTAGGCCGCGGCTTCTTCTTCCGCACTGCCGCCGATCTCACCGATCATCACGATCGCTTCAGTCTGTGGATCTTCCTGGAACAGCTTCAGAATATCGATGAAGTTAGAACCCGGAATCGGATCACCACCAATACCTACACAGGTAGACTGACCGTAGCCAATGTCCGTGGTTTGCTTAACCGCTTCATAGGTCAGTGTACCGGAGCGAGAAACGATACCCACACGGCCCGGCTTATGAATGTGGCCTGGCATGATGCCGATTTTGCATTCGCCTGGCGTGATAACGCCTGGGCAGTTCGGGCCAATCATACGCACGCCCGCTTCGTCCAGCTTCACTTTTACCGTCAACATATCCAGCGTTGGGATGCCTTCGGTAATGGTGATAATCAGTTTGATACCGGCTTCGATCGCTTCCAGGATACCGTCTTTGCAGAACGGCGCTGGGACATAGATAACCGATGCCGTGGCACCGGTAGCTTCCACCGCTTCACGCACGGTGTTGAACACAGGCAGACCCAGATGCTCTGTACCGCCTTTACCTGGCGTGACACCGCCAACCAGTTGCGTGCCGTAAGCCAGCGCCTGCTCAGAGTGGAATGTACCCTGTCCGCCAGTGAAACCCTGGCAAATGACTTTGGTGTTCTTGTCGATCAAAATGGACATTATTTACCCTCCGCTGCAGCAACAACGCGTTGTGCCGCGTCTGTCAGGCTGGTTGCTGCAATGATGTTCAGACCGCTGTCCGCCAGTTTCTTCGCGCCCAGCTCAGCATTGTTACCTTCCAGACGTACCACTACTGGCACGTTCACGCCCACTTCAGCCACTGCACCAATGATGCCATCAGCAATCAGGTCACAGCGTACAATGCCGCCGAAGATGTTAACGAATACGGCTTTTACCGCATCGTCGGACAGGATGATTTTAAAGGCTTCGGTAACGCGCTCTTTGGTCGCGCCGCCGCCCACATCCAGGAAGTTAGCCGGCTCACCGCCGTGGTGTTTCACGATGTCCATAGTACCCATCGCCAGACCCGCACCGTTCACCATGCAACCGATGTTGCCATCCAGAGCAACGTAGTTCAGCTCCCACTGGGTCGCGTGTGCTTCGCGAGGATCTTCCTGGCTTGGATCGCGCATTTCACGCAGCTCAGGCTGACGGAACAAGGCGTTACCATCCGCGCCCAATTTACCATCCAGGCAAATCAGATCGCCCTGCTTGGTGATCACCAGCGGGTTGATTTCAACCATCGCCAAATCACGCTCCAGGAACAAAGTGGCCAGGCCCATAAAAATTTTGGTGAACTGGCTGACTTGCTTACCGGTCAGACCCAGTTTGAAGGCCAATTCACGGCCCTGATAAGGCTGTGGACCTGCCAGCGGATCCAGTGCCATTTTGTGGATCAGATGCGGGGTTTCTTCCGCAACGGTTTCAATCTCAACACCGCCTTCGGTGGAGGCCATGAACACCACACGACGGGTTGCACGATCGACAACGGCACCCAGATACAGTTCTTGATCGATATCGGTCGCCGCTTCAACCAGAATCTGGTTTACCGGTTGACCCTGCGCGTCAGTTTGATAGGTGACCAGGCGCTTACCTAACCAGTTTTCAGCGAATGCACGGATATCTTCCTTGCTGTTAACCACTTTCACGCCGCCCGCTTTACCGCGGCCACCGGCATGCACCTGACATTTTACCACCCACGGACCTGCGCCAATTTTAGAGGCTGCTTCTTCCGCTTCGCGTGGTGTGGTGCAAGCGTAACCGGTCGGTGCTGGCATGCCATACCGTGCAAATAGCTGTTTCGCCTGATACTCGTGTAAGTTCATGATGTTCTACCCATTCAGGTCTGATAACGACTTGGTTGGCTTCGCTAACGTTCGGTTAGTATCGCTCGCCAACCACAGAAAACGGGTGTGGTTTTAAGGCCACACCCTGCGAGTTTTTAGACGTCCAGCAGCAAACGTGCCGGATCTTCCAACATCTCTTTCACCGCCACCAGGTAACCCACAGACTCGCGTCCATCGATTAAACGGTGATCGTAGGAGAGTGCCAGATACATCATTGGCAGAATGACCACCTGGCCATTCACCGCCATAGGGCGATCTTTGATGGCGTGCATGCCAAGGATGGCGCTCTGCGGCGGATTGATGATCGGCGTCGACATCAGGGATCCGAATACACCACCGTTGGTGATGGTAAAGTTACCGCCAGTCAGTTCATCAACGGTCAGTTTGCCGTCGCGCCCTTTCACTGCCAGCTCTTTAATTTTCTTCTCGATATCCGCCATGCTCAATGCATCTACGTCTTTCAATACCGGCGTGACCAGGCCACGAGGCGTTGAAACCGCAATGCTGACATCGAAGTAGTTGTGGTAAACCACGTCTTCGCCATCGATAGAGGCGTTGACTTCCGGGAAGCGTTTCAGCGCTTCAACCACCGCTTTGATGTAGAAAGACATAAAGCCTAAACGCACACCGTGTCGCTTCTCGAAGGCATCGCCGTACTGCTTACGCAGATCCATAATCGGCTTCATGTTCACTTCGTTGAAGGTGGTCAGCATCGCTGTGCTGTTTTTGGCTTCCAGCAGACGCTCAGCAACACGTTTACGCAGACGCGTCATAGGAACGCGTTTTTCACTGCGGTTCGCCAGTGCAGGTGCGCTGGTTGACGCGGTTGCAGCTTTCGCATCGGCTTTCGCGGCCGGTTTTTGTGCCAGATGTTTTTCCACGTCTTCGCGGGTCAAACGGCCACCGACACCCGTGCCTTTAATCTGTGCAGCATCCAGTTCATGCTCTGCAATCAGGCGACGGATGGCTGGGCTAAGCGCATCGTTGCTCTCTTCTTCCAGAGAAGCGGTTTGGCGTTGAGCAGGAGCGGCCTCCGTGGCCTCGGTTTTTGCCGAGGTCGGCTTACCGCCGCTGTTGCCCTCTTTCAGACGGCCCAGTACCTGACGTGAGGTCACTGTTGCGCCCTCATCTTCCAGGATCGCTTCCAGAATACCGTCGGCTGAAGCAGGCACTTCCAGCACCACTTTATCGGTTTCAATTTCCACCAGCACTTCATCACGCTGGACGCTGTCGCCGGGTTTCTTGTGCCAGGTCGCCACAGAGGCGTCGGCAACGGATTCAGGCAGGTCAGGAACGAAAATATCTACGCTACTCATTATCTATCCTTTAATTAATCTACGTTCAGCGCGTCATTTACCAGATCTTGCTGCTGCTTCTGGTGAACGGACATGTAACCAACAGCCGGTGAAGCGGAAGCGGGACGACCGGCATAGCGCATTGAAGCCCCGAAAGGCACAACTTCACGGAAGTGGTGCTGACTGCAATACCAGGCACCCTGGTTCAGTGGCTCTTCCTGACACCACACAAAGTCATGCACATGCGCATAGGCCTGCAGTGCTTCCTGAACCGCTTTGTGCGGGAACGGATACAACTGCTCGACGCGCACGATAGCCACATCGGTTTGTTCATTCTTACGACGCTGTTCCAGCAAGTCGTAGTACACCTTGCCAGAGCACAGCACAACGCGCTTGATGCCCTGTGGATCAAGGTCGTCGATCTCACCGATAGCCGGTTGGAACGTGCCGTTAGCCAGTTCATCCATTGAAGAGACGGCCAGCGGATGACGCAGCAGGGATTTAGGTGACATCACCACCAGCGGACGGCGCATACCGCGCAGCGCCTGACGACGCAGCATGTGGTAAACCTGTGCAGGGGTAGAAGGCACACACACTTGCATGTTCTGCTCAGCACAGAGCTGCAGGTAACGCTCCAGACGCGCAGAGGAGTGCTCTGGGCCCTGGCCTTCGTAACCGTGCGGCAGCAGCATCACCAGGCCACACATACGGCCCCATTTCTGCTCGCCGGAGCTGATGAACTGGTCGATCACCACTTGCGCACCGTTGGCAAAATCACCGAACTGCGCTTCCCAAATGGTCAGCGTGCGCGGTTCTGCCGTGGCATAACCGTATTCAAACGCCAGTACGGCCTCTTCGGACAGCACGGAATCCCAGACGCGGAATTCACCTTGTCCATTGTGGATGTGCTGCAGAGGAATATAGGTCGAGCCATTTGCCTGGTTGTGGATCACTGCATGGCGGTGGAAGAAGGTGCCGCGGCCCATATCTTCACCGGATAAACGGCACGGAATGCCTTCATCAAGCAGTGTGGCATACGCAAGGTTCTCTGCGCCGCCCCAGTCAAACAGTTTGTTGCCTTCCGCCATCTCAGCGCGGTCACCGTAAATCTTGACCACGCGTGATTGCATTTCAACCGTATCCGGTACCGTGCTGATGCGTTTTGCCAGCTCTTGCAAACGCTTGGCATCCACGCGATCGGGATAGTTTTCATCCCACTCATGATTCAGGTACGGCGACCAGGTAAAGGAGTGCAAGCTCATTGGGCGCCATTCTGGCACCACGCACTCACCGGCATCCAACGCGTCACGGTACAGATTGACCATTTCCGTGGCATCTTCCAGACTGGCGACCTTTTCGCCTTCCAGTTTGTCAGCATACAGTTTGCGCGGCGTAGGTTGCTTCTTGATCTTCTGATACATCACCGGCTGCGTAGCACTTGGCTCATCCGCTTCGTTATGGCCATGACGGCGATAACAGACCAGGTCAATAAAGACATCGCGCTTAAAGGTGTTACGGAAATCCAACGCCAGACGGGTCACAAACGCCACCGCTTCTGGATCGTCTGCATTCACGTGGAAGATAGGCGCCTGCACCATTTTACCGATGTCAGTACAGTATTCGGTAGAGCGTGCATCACGTGGGTTAGACGTCGTGAAACCAATCTGGTTGTTAATCACGATACGTACGGTACCGCCCACTTCATAACCGCGCGCCTGAGACATGTTCAATGTCTCCTGCACCACGCCCTGACCAGCAACCGCAGCATCACCGTGAATCGTGATCGGCAGCACTTTGCTGCTGCTTGGTTCATCCAGACGATCAATACGCGCGCGCACTGAACCCATGACGACCGGGCTCACGATTTCCAGATGCGAAGGGTTAAACGCCAACGCCAGGTGCACCATGCCGCCTTCGGTTTCCACATCCGACGAGAAGCCCATGTGGTATTTCACGTCGCCGGTGCCCAAATGCTCTTTGTGCTTACCCGAAAACTCGTCAAACAAGTCCTGCGGTTTTTTACCCAGTACGTTAATCAGAACGTTGAGACGACCGCGGTGCGCCATACCCAGCACCACTTCACGCGTGCCACTTTTGCCCGCATGACGAATCATCTCACGCAGCATCGGAATCAACGCATCACCACCTTCCAGTGAGAAGCGTTTTGCGCCCGGGAATTTCGCGCCTAAATAACGCTCCAGACCTTCCGCTGCGGTCAGCTCTTTCAGCAAGCCTTTCTTTTCCTCTGCAGAAAACGAAGGCTGGCCGACCACCGATTCAATACGCTGCTGTAACCAGCGTTTTTCGTCGGTATTGGTCAGATGCATATATTCTGCACCGATGGAGCCACAGTAGGTTTGCTTCAGTGCCGCGTAGAGATCGCCCAGTTTCATGGTGTCTTTGCCAATGGCAAAAGAACCCACATTGAAACTTTCCTGGAAATCCGCGTCGGTGAGATCGTGATAGGACGGATTGAGATCCGGCACCGTATCACGCTTCCACAGCGCCAGCGGATCAAGGTTTGCGTTCTGGTGACCACGGAAACGGAAGGCGTTGATCAACTGCAGGACTTTAACCTGTTTGGAGTTGGTCTCAGGATCGCTAACCGAAGCGGTATAACGGGTGGCATCCTTCGCCAGACGGCGGAAGTATTCACGCGTAGTGGAGTGAAATTGTTCTGGCTTGGCTCCAGCACCGGGGAGCTGCTGAAACAGATCGCGCCACGCAGTATCAACAGAGTCAGGATCGGTTAAGAAATCCTCATAGAGCTGCTCTATGTATGATTGGTTCGCGCCTGCTAGCCAGGAAGAGTCCAGCCAGGGTTTCATCGCGCTGTTCTGCATTGTGATCCCTTAAGCATTATTTGCTTTTTTTCGAGGTTTCATTTGTGCCGGGTTAACGGCTTGCCGTAGTCCGGTTCGATACGAGCATCGCGCGCAACCGCGCCCAGGCCCGTAAGGGAACCTTTGCAAAGATTTTTCCATCGCCGGGAAAGTCCTTTCAAAGATTTCCTTAAAACCTCCGGGAACGCTTATGCGTTCCCGGAAAGCAATTATGCACTTCTGTTCAGCAACATCGACTTTATATGACCAATTGCACGCGTCGGATTCAAGCCTTTTGGGCACACACTGACACAGTTCATGATGCTGTGGCAGCGGAATACACTGAATGCATCATTTAAATTGTCTAAACGCGCATCGGTTTCCGTGTCACGGCTGTCAATCAAGAAGCGATACGCAGCCAACAGTCCTGCCGGACCAATAAACTTATCTGGGTTCCACCAGAAAGACGGGCAAGACGTTGAACAGCAGGCGCACAGAATACATTCATACAAACCATCCAAATGCTCACGCTGCTCTGGCATCTGCAGGTGCTCACGCGCCGGCGGATTTTTGCCATCATTGATCAGGAAAGGTTTGATCTTTTCGTACTGGGTGTAGAACTGGCTCATGTCTACCACCAGATCGCGCACCACAGGCAAGCCTGGCAACGGGCGAATGACAATTTTCTTTTTGCCCGCACCCAGTGCAGAAACCGGCGTGATACACGCCAGCCCATTTTTGCCGTTCATGTTCAAACCATCAGAGCCGCACACACCTTCACGACAAGAGCGACGGAAGGCCAGTGTAGGATCTTTATCCTTCAGACGCATTAACGCGTCCAGTAGCATCATGTCACGTCCGTCTTCCGCTTCCAGGCTGTAATCCTGCATGCGCGGCGCGTCGTCCACTTCTGGGTTATAACGATAAATTGAAAATTCGACGATCATCGCTGTCTCTCCGCAAATTAGTAGGTACGCGCCTTCGGCGGGAATGCCTCACGCAGTTTCGGCTGCATGTTCACCTCACGGCGGGTCATGCTTTCGCTCTGCGGGAGATACAGGCTATGACAGAGCCAGTTCGCGTCATCACGATCTGGATAGTCGAAGCGGCTGTGTGCACCACGGCTTTCGGTACGGAAGTTTGCGGCGACCGCTGTGGCGTACGCGGTTTCCATCAGGTTATCCAGTTCCAGGCACTCTACACGCTGGGTGTTAAAGTCTTTTGAACGGTCATCCAGACGCGCTTTTTTCAAACGCTCACGCAGCACTTTTAACTCTTCCAGGCCTTTGGCCATTGCGTCACCTTCACGGAATACCGAGAAGTTGTTTTGCATGCAGGTTTGCAGCGCTTTACGCAGTTCAGCAGGATCTTCACCGGTGGTGTTGTTATCCCAACGGGTATAACGCGCCATCGCGGCTTCAATTTCTTCGTCAGTGGCGTCTTTCAGCGTCCCCTGCTCGGCAATCGACTCCAGCAGATGCAAGCCCGCAGCACGACCAAAGACCACCAAATCCAGCAGCGAGTTACCGCCCAAGCGGTTAGCGCCGTGTACAGAAACGCAGGCGATCTCACCGACGGCAAACAGACCAGGAATCAGGACATCTTCGCCCTGCGCATTCATGGTTAAGGCCTGACCCGACACGCGCGTTGGGATCCCGCCCATCATGTAGTGGCAGGTTGGGATAACCGGGATCGGCTCTTTAACAGGGTCAACGTGGGCAAAGGTACGAGACAATTCCAAAATGCCCGGCAGGCGGGATTCCAGAACGTCTTTGCCCAGGTGATCCAGTTTCAGTTTAATGTGGGGTCCCCATGGCCCTTCACAGCCACGACCTTCACGAATTTCAATCATCATGGAGCGCGCAACCACATCACGACCCGCCAGATCTTTGGCGTTTGGCGCATAGCGCTCCATGAAACGCTCACCGTGTTTATTCAGCAGATAACCGCCTTCACCACGACAGCCTTCAGTTACCAACACACCCGCGCCAGCAATGCCGGTTGGGTGGAATTGCCACATTTCCATGTCCTGCACCGGTACACCGGCACGCAGTGCCATGCCTACACCGTCGCCGGTGTTGATGTGCGCATTGGTGGTGGACTGATAAATACGGCCCGCACCACCGGTCGCCAGAATGGTCGCCTTGGCTTTGAAGTACACGACTTCGCCGGTTTCGATGCACATTGCCGTGCAACCGACCACCGCGCCATCCGCGTTTTTCACCAGATCCAGCGCATACCACTCAGAAAAGATGGTGGTTTGGTTTTTCAGGTTCTGTTGATACAGGGTGTGCAATAACGCATGCCCGGTACGGTCAGCGGCCGCAGCGGTACGTGCCGCTTGCTCACCACCAAAATTCTTCGACTGACCACCAAACGGACGCTGGTAGATGCTGCCATCTTCTAAACGTGAGAAAGGCAGTCCCATGTGTTCCAGTTCCAGAATGGCTTCAGGTCCGGTATTACACATGTATTCGATCGCGTCCTGGTCACCGATGTAATCGGAGCCTTTGACCGTGTCATACATATGCCATTCCCAGTTGTCATCATGGGTATTACCCAGCGCGACGGTGATACCGCCCTGCGCAGATACTGTATGGGAACGGGTTGGGAAAACTTTAGACAGCAACGCACAGGTCTGTCCGGATTGGGAAATTTGTAGCGCCGCGCGCATACCTGCGCCACCGGCACCAATAACAACGGCATCAAACTCTCTGACTGGCAATTTCATTACGCACCCCATACCACAACAGTTCCATAAAACGCATAGCTCAGCAGTGCCACGACAACGGCCAGCTGCAAGCAAAGACGCAGCGCCTGGCATTTAACGTAGTCAGTGAGCACCTGCCACATACCAATCCAGCCATGAACCAGAATGGATAACAGAGCAAGTAGCGTGAAGACTTTCGTAAAGTTGGAGGCAAAGAAGCCGCGCCAGCTTTCATAAGTCAGGGTGTCAGAGAAGATAACGAAACCGAGGATATAGAGCACATACAGGGTTATCACCATGGCCGAGGCGCGAACCAGCAGCCAATCATGAATGCCAGTACGCCCCAGTGCAGAAGCATTGCTTACCATACGAGGACTCCAGCCAGAATTGAAAGCACGACAGTAATACCAAATGATAATTGGGCGGAACGGGTTCCCACTTGCAGCGTTTCAGCGAGGAAGCCAAAGTCCATCAGCATATGGCGGATACCGCCCGCGATGTGATATGCCAGCGCGGTGAGGATGCCCCACATGATGAATTTGACAAAGAAGCTGTCCATAACGGCTGAAGCCTGGAGGAAACCTTCGGGGGACGACAATGACAGGCCCAGTAACCAGAGCAGTATTCCGACGGCCACAAAGGTGATGACGCCAGAGACGCGGTGGAGAATAGACGCTATTGCAGTAACGGGAAACCGGATCGTAGTGAGATCCAAGTTGACAGGTCTTTGTTTTTTCACGGTTTTGCCCACACAGCCTTTCTTATTTTGCTTCCTCCGGCCTGAAGGTCGATCCTTTCTTGCTCTTAATAAAGAAAAGACCACTAAGCACCGTCACCAAAACAGCAACATCCAGTGTTAATTGACGCGGTAAAACGCTGGGTGGCTCCTGGTGTCAGGGTGTTCCGGAGACCTGGCGGAAGTATAGGGGGATCACAAACTCATTACAATTCCCCCACAAATACTTTGGTCACATTTAGGCGGAACAGTGATCCACCTCACGATTTTCACAATTCATACAATTTTAATTATCTGATTTGACAAAAGTTCAACATTCCTGTTACAAACGACGCAGCAAAATCACTATGATGCACAAAAGTTATGGGGATACACTTTCCCCTAAGCGTAAGTTATGTAACATTGGTTGGGTTATACCCCTTATTTGCATCAGGTATCGGTTACGTAAGAATGACGACCAGACCCGATCTTTAACAACCGTGAAACACAGAATACGCATGAATATCTGCATCATCTCGTATGCGCCCATCACTCTGTACCCTGCACGATAACCATGCCGCAGAGTTGATAGTCTGCTTCCCTTTGCGAGTGGCCGGTGATACATGTGGTCTTTCCGGTGTATAAAGATCCCTACAATTAGTAAGGCGCTAAGGAGACTATGAATGGCTGATAAAAAAGCGACGCTAACGATACAAGGCGAAGCACCTGTCGAGTTGGACGTGCTACAAGGCACGCTGGGACAGGAAGAAATTGATATCCGCCCGCTTGGCTCAAAAGGCTATTTCACGTTCGACCCGGGTTTTACCTCAACCGCGTCTTGTGAATCCAAAATTACCTATATCGATGGCGATAACGGTATTCTGTTACACCGCGGTTTTCCGATTGACCAACTCGCCACAAATTCCAATTACCTTGAAGTGTGCTACATCCTGCTTAACGGCGAAGCCCCAACCAAAGCACAGTTCGAAGAGTTCAAAACCATTGTTACCCGCCATACCATGATTCATGAGCAGATTACGCATCTGTTCCGTGGCTTCCGCCGCGACTCTCATCCGATGGCGGTAATGTGTGGTGTGACAGGCGCACTGGCGGCGTTTTACCATGATGCGATGGACGTCAACATTGAACGTCACCGCGAAATCGCGGCTTTCCGTTTGCTGTCTAAAATGCCGACCGTCGCCGCCATGTGCTACAAATATTCGATTGGTCAGCCTTTCGTCTATCCGCGCAATGATCTCTCTTACGCAGGCAACTTCCTGAACATGATGTTCTCGACGCCGTGCGAAGAATATAAAGTGAATCCGGTGCTGGAGCGCGCAATGGATCGCATCCTGATCCTGCATGCCGATCACGAGCAGAATGCGTCAACGTCGACAGTACGCACCGCCGGTTCTTCTGGCGCTAACCCGTTTGCCTGTATCGCTGCCGGTATCGCCTCCCTCTGGGGACCCGCGCACGGTGGGGCTAACGAAGCCACGCTGCGTATGCTGGAAGAAATCAGCACAGTCGAGCACATTCCAGAATTTGTCCGCCGTGCGAAAGACAAGAACGACTCTTTCCGTCTGATGGGCTTTGGTCACCGCGTGTACAAGAACTATGACCCGCGTGCAACGGTGATGCGTGAAACCTGTCACGAAGTGCTGAATGAACTGGGCATGAAAGATGACTTGTTGGAAGTGGCGATGGAGCTGGAGCACATTGCGCTGAACGATCCGTATTTTATCGAACGCAAACTGTATCCCAACGTCGATTTCTACTCTGGCATTATTCTGAAAGCAATGGGCATTCCGTCCAGCATGTTTACGGTGATTTTCGCGATGGCGCGCACCGTGGGCTGGATCGCTCACTGGAAAGAAATGCACGATGACGGCATTAAAATTGCTCGTCCGCGTCAGCTGTATACCGGCTACGACAAACGTGATTTCAAGTCGCAGACCAAATAAAACGACGACCAGAAAAAACCCCGCAACGCGGGGTTTTTTTATATCTGACAGCCCGGACACCAAAAAAAAGGTCGCGAGGATACCGTGCCCTTTTCAATCAGTACACCACAGCGCTCGCAGGGTTTGCCGTGCCGGTGAAACACATGGAACGCAAATTGTGCACCATGATGTTGTTCTTCACGACGTGTGCCGCGCGTTTGATACGAGAGCTGGGGAAGGCTCACTATGGCATTGGCCAGCGCCGTCAATTGTGCCGCATCCAGATCCTGCGCACGGTGCTGAGGTAGCAGTTTGGCCTGCCACAAGATCTCAGCGCGCAGGTAGTTGCCCAGTCCCGCCAAAAAGGCTTGATCAAGCAATAATCCACTGAATTGCCGCCGCGAGAAAGGTTTACTCAACAGACGCGCTTTAACGCTGTCTACCGTCAATGTCGCAGAAAGGACATCCGGCCCCACCCGCTGAAGAAAAGGGTGGGTGGCCAGCGTTTGCGCATTTAACAACTGAATGTCAGAGGCGCTGTACAGCAGCACCGCGTTGTTCGCCGTTGCCAGCTTAACGCGTAGAGAACGTTTGGCATCCAGCGGCGCATCCGGTCTGGCAACCCGCCAGACGCCGTAGAGCTGATTATGGCTGTACAGCGTCAGGCCATTGGAAAAGTGCGTCAGCAAGGCTTTACCGCGCGTTTCAAAACGCGTGACATGCGTCCCCACCAGCTCCGGCTCATAGGTTTTCAAAGCAGGAAACGCAAACCAGACATCGGTTAACCTTTCCCCCTCAATGGCCGCCGCCAGTTTATCTGCCGCACGTCGGATTTCCGGGCCTTCTGGCATCAGTGGGTGGCTCCGGCACCTATCGATTCATCTTCATGCACTGTCAGCGCCACTTGCACCGCCACTTTCAGCCCCTTCACCACCGTTTCCACGGCCATGCTGGCCGCTCCCGGATGGTTGACGGCTTGCTCTGGCATCCACGGCACATGAATAAAACCGCCTTTGGTGATTTTTTCACCCAGTGTTTGAGCGTGCAAAATGGCATACATGATGTGATTGCACACAAAAGTGCCTGCCGTCTGCGATACCGAAGCCGGGACACCGGCTTCGCGCATTGCCCGTAACGTGGCTTTGATTGGCAAGGTGGTGAAAAATGCCGCCGCACCGCCTGCAATCACCGGAATATCAACCGGTTGATACCCTGCATTATCAGGAATACGTGCATCATCCACATTGATAGCAATGCGCTCTAGCGTGATATCAGGCCTGCCCGCTTGCCCCACGGCGATCACCACATCAGGTTGTAACAGACGCATCTGCTCTTCCAGCAACTGTCGTGATACACCAAAGATGCAAGGCAGTTTCAGCGTATGCACCACGGCCCCGTGCGTCTGCCATCCTGCCAACTGCTTCACCGCCTCCCAGGACGGATTCAGCGTCTCGCCGCCAAAGGGTTCAAACCCCGTGAGTAATACGGTTTTCATTATTGCGGCCTCACAAAAACATTAACCAGTAGAGTAAGAATACGTTAACCCCGAGCAAGGTCACGCCCGTGGGGATCTGCGCGCGAATGACCGCATTACGATCGGGCAGTTCTAACAGTGCGGCAGGCACAATATTGAAATTCGCTGCCATCGGTGTCATTAACGTGCCGCAATAACCCGAGAACATCCCAATCGCTGCCATCACCGCCGGATTGCCACCGTGCTGTAACACCAGAATCGGAATGCCAATACCGGCAGTCACTATCGGGAATGCGGCAAAGGCATTGCCCATTACCATCGTCAACACGGCCATGCCGATGGCATAGGTCGCCACCGCAATAAAGCGGTTATCCACTGCCAGCCAGGTTTCCGTCAGGTGTGCGATCGCACTGCCGACGCCAGCCTGGGTAAACAGCAGACCCAGCGTCGCCAGCAGTTGCGGCAGAATAAAAGCCCAACCAATGGAGTCCAATAAACGACGCGCTTCCTGGAGGGATTGCCCGGCTTTTTCATGGGTTAATTTCAGCGCAATGCCCCAACCGATCAAGCAGCCCAGCGTCATGGAGAACAAGGTAATCAGCGTTGCGTGGTTACCGGGTCCAAACAGTGCCTGTTGCAGGCCTGGGATATAGCTAAAGCTCAACACTCCCACGACCGTCACAATTGGAATCGCCAGCGCTGGCCAAAATAACTTGTTGCCCAGTCGCGTAGCGCTCTCTTTTCGCTGCGTTTCACTGCGTTGATGATAGCTTCCCAGACGCACACCACCGAATCCGGCAATCAGCGCCATGATCACGACGATCGCCCCAACGCTGATATTCAGGTAGCGCTTCCCGGCATCAGCATCGCCTACCCACTGCGCCGCCAGGTGATAAGCCCAGTCGCCGAGCAAAAAGGTCAGGCCATACAATCCCCAAAACAGGCCGGTTGAAAAACGACGTGGGTTGTTTTTATCGCGTAGCGACAAAAATGCCACCGCCAGCAGAATAATGCCCGCGAACCAGTACAGGTAGTTTTGTTGAAACATTAGTGGCCTCCTTTCGCATCTAATGCATCAGCATTCAAACGCCCCAGCTCTGCCGCCAGACGCTTATCCAGTCGGCGCAACCGGAAGGCATGGATGATAAATGCACAGATCGCAGTGGGGATCCCCCACAAAGCAATGTGCAATGGCTCCGTCTGAATGCCGCCAGATTCCAGCATAAAGTTGTGCATAAAGATGATGGCACCAAAGGCCACAAAGATATCTTCACCAAAGAACAGGCCCACATTATCCGTCGCGGCGGACATGGCACGCAGGCGATGGCGAACATCAGCCGGTAAATCACCATAACGGTTTTCTGTGGCCCCTTCCGCCATCGGCGCAAGCAGTGGGCGAACCATTTGTGGATGCCCGCCCAGGCTGGTTAATCCCAGCGCAGCCGTGGCCTCACGTAAGAACAGATAGATGATCAGTAAACGCCCCGCCGTGGCGCTTTTGATTTTGGCAATCCAGGCTTGCGCCCGCTCTTTTAACCCGTGGCGCTCACTGAGGCCCACCACGGCAAGCGGTAACAGCAGAATGAAAGGCAGATTGCGGGTGCTCAGAAAGCCCGCGCCGAGTTTTTCAAGAATGGTGGCGATAGGCATCGTTGCCGCCACACCCGTTACGATACCGGCGACGATCACCACCAACACCGGATTAAACCGCAATAAGAAGCCGACGATAATCGCGGCAATCCCCAGTAACGGCCACATGCTGACCACAGATTCCATTTTTCCTCCTGGAATACAACTTCCCTCAGACCTGAGAAGAAGAGCTGATTGTTGTTATTTATGCATTGATAAGAATTGCGTTTTCCGCAAAAGATTCACGCAGTCGGCGCGCAAAGGCCAACGCGTGTTCGCCATCGCCATGCAGGCAAATCGTCTGTGCGTTAACGGACACCCATTCGCCACTGACCGCCTGCACGCGACGGTCTTTGACCATCGACAGCGTCTGGTCAATCGCCTGTTGCGCTTCTTCGATCAGGGCGCCAGGTTGGCCACGAGGAACTAATGCACCATTCGCCTGATATCCGCGATCGGCAAACACCTCTTCACAGACCTGCATGCCGAGACGACGTGCGGCGGCGATAGATTCACTGCCGGCCAGTCCGACCAGCACGAGCTGGTCACCACAGGCTTGCACCGCGCGTGCGAGGACATCAGCCAGAACCGGATCCTCTGCCGATTGGTTATACAGCATGCCATGCGGTTTCACATGCCGTACTGTTGCGCCTTCAGTGCTGGCAATCGCCTGTAGCGCCCCAATTTGATACACCGTCTGCGCATACACCGTCTCTGGTGGTAACTGCATGCGCGTCCGGCCAAAGTTGTCGCGATCGGGAAAACTCGGATGCGCGCCAATCGCCACCCCCAACGCTTTGGCCCATCGTACGGTTTGCAGCATGGTTTGCGCATCTCCAGCATGGAAGCCACAGGCAATGTTGGCCGAGCTAACCAGCTGTAACAGTGCATAATCACTGTCGGCCCCTTCGCCCAGATCGGCGTTTAAATCAATTTTCATCTTCCAGTCCCCAGCGGATTTGATCGAGCGCCAGTTGTTGATGGCGTCGGGCATCCTGCGCTTCTTCCAGCGTACAGTGAACAAAATGCATCGGCTCACCCAGCCTTGCCTGCGCCAGATGATAGCGATCGGCTTCGATAATACAGGCAATGCGCGGGTATCCACCGGTGGTTTGCGCATCGGCCATTAACACAATCGGCTGGCCACCCGGCGGTACCTGAATGACACCGGGCAGCAAACCATGAGACAGCAGCTCGCGGCCAGCGGGACGCAGCAATTTGCGCCCTTCTAACCGATAACCCATGCGATTACTCTGTGGGCTCAAGTGCCAGGGCGTTCGCCAGAAAGCCTCCTGCGACTCCGGGCTAAATTCATGGTATTCCGGGCCAGGCAAAACACGGATTCGATTGCCCCATAATAGCTGGCGCACTCCGACGGAACGCGTAAAATCACGGCCCGCGTGACCTAATGGCAGTTGATCGCCATCCCGTAATCGCCGCCCTTGCCAGCCACCAAATTCGGCTTTTAAATCGGTACTCAGTGAATCCAGCATCGGATCAATGGCGAAGCTGCCCTGCACCGCAAGATAGCTCCGCATACCGCGCACGGGCATTTTTAGGCTCAGTTGCTGACCCTTTTTGACGCGAATACGCCAGCCTGTCCACACCGCGCGGCCATCTAATTCGGCGTCGCAGCCTGCGCCGGTCAGCGCTATCCAGCTATCTCGTTCAAAACGGGCAGAAAACTGGCCTAACGTTATCTCCAGTGCTGCCGCATCGTCCGCATTGCCCACCAGCATGTTGGCGGTTTGCAGCGCAGGCAGATCCAGCGCACCACTGAGGCCAATACCATATTGTCGCCAGCCAGTACGCCCTGCATCCTGCACTGTGGTATGCAGACCGGCTTTGAGAATCGTTAGCATACCCCCTCCTTCTGCGGCACAAAGCGTACGCGGTCGCCCGGCTGCAAGAGCACAGGCACTGCTTTGGTAGGATCAAATAACGCCAGTGGCGTATGCCCGATCAGTTGCCATCCTCCCGGTGAAGCAAGTGGATAGATACCGGTTTGGCTCCCCCCGATGCCCACACTGCCGGCAGGCACTTCAAGGCGGGGCTCATCCCGACGCGGCGTATGCAACGTTTCAGGTAACCCGCCCAGATACGGAAATCCCGGTTGAAAACCAATAAAATAGACCACGTATTCCACACTGCTGTGCATCGCCACCACGTCTTTTGGCGTTAACTGGCAGCGGCGGGCCACATCTTCCAGATCGGGGCCCTGCACACCGCCGTAAACCACAGGAATATGCACCTCACGTGAAAGCGGTTCAACGGCTTCACTCTCTTCCCACCACTGCTGCAAACGCTCAATGGCGTCTAAGGCTGTCACCTGCGGATGGCGTAACACCACGGTCAGGTTATTCATACCAGGAATGGCTTCAATAACGGCTTCATGGCCCTGCAGACGCTGCGTCAGCCCCCAAATTCTCTGCTGACTGGCGACCAAAATCGGTGGTTCCAGCTCCAGCACCACTGCACGTTCACCAAGTAAATAACAACGAGCACGCTGCACTGGTATCCCCTGTAGAAACTGAATGTATAGATAGAGTTAGCGGATAGTTATGCTAAATGGAGATAAGCGTGTCAACCCACAAACCGCAAGGACGTGGGAATGATGTGCTTTCAGAGACAAGAAAAGAGCGGACGCGCCGCTCTTTTTCAGAGATCAGGCTGGATTGGCAATATCAACAAAGGTCACATCAAGGCCCGCCGTTTCTGCCAGCCATTCGCCTAACGCTTTGATGCCCCCACGTTCAGTGGCGTGATGGCCTGCGGCAAAAAAATGCAGTCCTTGCTCGCGCGCGCTGTGAATCGTTTGTTCTGACACCTCTCCGGTAATAAAGGCATCGACACCAAAATCAGCAGCATCATCAATAAAGCCTTGCCCACCGCCCGAACACCAGGCAATGCGGCGGATCAGTGTGGGCGCATGGTCACCACAATGCAGGGGGACACGCCCTAAACGCTCTGCAAGACGTGCTGCCAATGCTTCACCACTGATGGGTTGGTCCAGTGTTCCCCACGGCACCAAGGGTTTGATTTGCCCCTGCACATCAATGCCTAATAATTTGGCTAACTGCGCGTTATTCCCCAGTTGCGGATGGGCATCCAGGGGTAAGTGCCAGCCATACAAATTGATGTCGTTGGCCAACAACGTTTTCAGGCGCTGACGCTTCATGCCCTTGATTAAGGGAGATTCATTTTTCCAAAAATAGCCGTGATGCACCATGACGGCATCCGCTTGCAGACGCACCGCTTCATCTAACAACGCCTGGCTTGCCGTGACGCCGGTGACGATTTTTTTTACCTCACGACGGCCTTCAACCTGCAAGCCATTGGGCGCATAATCGTTAAAACTTGCGTTATCCAGCTGTTGATTCACCAGATTTTCCAGTTCGGTATTTCTCATCCTGCTTATTCTCCTTTGGCGATGCCTCTACCTTAACGCGGATCTTAACGCGGATCTTTTGCCGCTTCAAAGGCCGCCAGCGTCTGCTTACGCGCCACTTTATGATCAACCATCGGCTCAGGATAGTGGAGTTTTATCCCCTGCTTTTTGGCCCAAACGTGCGGTTGATGTATGCCCTCCGCCGGAACATCACGCAGTTCAGGCACCCACTGGCGGATAAAATCGCCTTCTTTATCAAAGCGTTCACCCTGCGTGGTGGGATTAAAGATACGAAAATAGGGGGCTGCATCGGTGCCGGTTGACGCCGCCCATTGCCAGCCACCGTTATTGGCCGCCAAATCGCCATCCACCAGTTGTGACATAAACCACTGCTCGCCCTGACGCCAGTCGATCAACAAATCCTTGACCAAAAAGCTGGCAACAATCATGCGTAAGCGATTATGCATCCAGCCCAGCGAAAGCAACTGGCGCATCCCGGCATCCACTATCGGGTACCCCGTCTGCCCTTGCTGCCACTGGTTGAGCTGCGCTTCACTACCCTGCCATTGCAGGTTAGCGGTCCACTCCACAAAAGGTTGATGCTTGCACAAGTGCGGCCAGGCGACCATTAAATGACGGTAAAACTCACGCCAAATGATTTCATTGAGCCAGACAAACGCACGGGTTTCCTCCAGCCCTTGCGGATGTTCATGCAGCAACCGATGCAAGCATTGACGCGGCGAGAGCACGCCCGTTGCCAGATACGCTGACAAGCGACTGGTACTGTCGAGAGCAGGAAAATCCCGGCGCGTGGCATAATCAACAACAGGCTGTAAGCAAAACTCACGCAAGCGAACAAGTGCAGCCTGCTCACCCGGTGGAAATAGCGTAAGATCAAGCGGCTGAGTGGGATAGTCAAAAGGCGAGATTCTCGCCGCTTTTGCGGGTGCTCCCGGTCGTTTTTTGGGGGCAGCATAACAGTCCGGTAGCGCGGCCTGCAGACGTTTGACCACCGCCTTGCTGAAAGGCGTGAAAACCTTGTACATTTCACCGCTGCCCGTGCGCACGCTACCTGGAGACAGCAGCACGCTATCATCAAAGCCCTGCACAATGACGCCCGCATCATCTAATCGGCGCTCCATTTGTACATCACGCTGGTGCTCGTTAATTTCATATTGATAGTTATAGAACAGCGCATCGACATCTAAACGCTGGCAGTAGCTGTCCAAATAATCCACCGCATCCTGGAAGGTATCACATTGATGATAATCAAAAGGGATACCCCGTTCGGCCAGCGCCTCGGCTAATTCTTCGAGGCTGGCTTTAATGAATGCGGCCTGACGCGGTGACATTGCATGTTGCTGCCACTGTTGCGGTGTGGCAATAAACAGCGCTCTCACCTGCGCCTGTGGGTCGCGGCAGGCAGCATAGAGCGCAGCGTTATCATGAATGCGCAAGTCATTGCGCAACCAAACGACATGAAGAGTCATAGCAATCCTGATGTTAGCGTCCGTAGCGCAAGCGCAGCGCTTCCGGGTAAGGTTCGAAGTAGCGTTGATAAGCCAGCCAGGGATGCGGGAATTCCGCCAGATAGTGTTTCAGCAGCGTGACGGGGGCTAACAGCGGCTGGATCCCTTGCCGATAGCGATCAATCAGACCAGAAAGTTCGGAACGTTGATCGCGCGTTAAGTGCTCAGTGAAATAACCTTGAATGTGCATTAGCACATTGGTGTGGTTTTCGCGGGAAGCCTGGTGTGAGAGCAGCGTCATAAGCCGTTGCCGGTACTCAATCGCAAAATCGTACAGAGAGTCCCAGTGGGCGATGTTCGCCACCAGCGGCCCCAATTCGCGGTAAAGTGGCTGTGAGTGCGCCAGCAAAAGCAACTTGTAGCGGCTGTGAAAATCAATCAACGCATGGCGCGTCAAATTGTGTTCGATCACCTGATTAATTTCATGCAGGGCGCACACCCGCTCCACAAAGTTTTCGCGGATCAGAGGATCATTCAGGCGACCATCTTCTTCAACCGGCAACCAGGGCATTTCCTCCATCAAAATCTGGGTAAAGATCCCTGTTCCAGCCTTGCGATTATTGTTATTCGCCGGTTGATAAACACGGACGCGCTCCATGCCACAGCTGGGCGATTTGGCACACACAATGTATCCGCAAAGATGGTGAAGATACGCCACGCGTTGTTGTGAAAAATCACGCATTGCGGCACTGATATTCTCACCGCCCTCTTTACTGAAACAGAGGTTGATGCCGTTTTCATCTTCCACCAGACGTAATGCCGGGCGCGGAGTCGACAGTCCAATCGCTTGTTCCGGGCACACCGGTTCGTAACGCACAAATTGGGCCAATTCGTCGACGGCAAAATCACAGCGCTTATGTCCGCCATCAAACCTTACCGGCTCACCCAGTAGGCAAGCGCTGATTCCTATCGGGATTCTCTTGCTCATACTTATACAACCATTTTGTTTTTGTATAAGTTTAAAGTATAGCCAGAAACCTTGCCTTTCGCCGAGTGATTCCCGCAAACAGGCATAAAAAAACCCGCATCTCTGCGGGTTTCTTACTGAGCTGAATCAGTAGAAGTCACTGCCAATCCCTTCGGATTGTGCCATCCACACCGGCTTAGTGCTGGTTTTAGACCAGATGCGGTGCAGATAACTGTAAAAGCGTGCACGATCCTGACGAAAAAGCATCACTGGCAGTGCCAACAGGCCAATCGCCACGACAGCGGCACGACGCAGGATAATTTTATGGAAAGGGTAATGCTGATACATCGCCATACGTCCTCCTAATTTATTGAGCGTTATCACGCAAAAATGAAATCAAATGTAATCTGTACAAAATAGTACCGCTTTTGATGAAAGTTTACTACTGATCCGACCACTAAAGTGCAAATAAAAAGCACAAATCGCCTTCCACCGCGTAATAAAGTTACAAAAATGTAAAGCCAAAGTTGAACAGGTTTTAAGAATGCGACACAGATGTGACTTTCTGACGCCATGACGGGTTCGTGTTATGCTCGCGCCACCGTGATGGCAGAAAATGGAGGGTGAAATTGGCCTCAGTGTTGATTGTTGAAGATGAAAAAGAGATCCGCCGTTTTGTCCGTCTGGCACTGGAAAGCGAGCAGCTCAAAGTCTTTGAAACAGACACCCTGCAGCGTGGACTGATTGAAGCAGCAACGCGTAAACCCGATTTAATTATTCTTGATTTAGGCCTGCCGGACGGCGATGGGCTGGCACTGATTGCTGAAGTGCGTCAGTGGAGCCTGCTGCCCATTATTGTGCTTTCTGCCCGCAGTGACGAGCAGGACAAAGTTCAGGCGCTGGATGCCGGAGCAGATGATTTTCTGACCAAACCCTTTGGCAGCGGAGAGCTGATGGCACGGGTTCGTGTCGCTTTACGCCATCATGCGGGTAACACACCGCAGCAAAGTCAGTTTCAGTTTGGTGCCATCACGGTTGATCTCGCCGCACGCCGTATTGCCCGTGACGGTGAAGACGTGCATTTAACACCCATTGAATTTCGCCTGCTGGCACTGCTGCTGAATAATGCGGGAAAGGTGCTGACGCAACGCCAGATACTCAGCCAGGTTTGGGGCCCTAACGCCACAGAGCACAGCCATTACTTACGCATTTATATGGGGCATTTGCGGCAAAAATTGGAGGTCAGTCCGGCGCAACCTCGCCACTTGCTGACAGAAACCGGTATTGGTTACCGTTTTATGCCTTAGTGAAAAAAAGGGCCAGCACACAGTGCCAGCCCTTTTCAGTTAGGCGTTTTTCAACACTTCACTGACGATTTCTACCGCTTCTTTCTCAATCAATTCACGATGCTCAGCACCGAGGAAACTTTCGCAATAGATTTTGTAGGCATCTTCTGTCCCGGAAGGACGCGCAGCAAACCAACCATTTTTGGTCATGACTTTTAAACCGCCAATGGAAGCACCATTGCCCGGCGCATTGGTCAGACGCGCAATGATCGGATCGCCTGCCAGCGTTTCGGCACTGACCATTTCAGGTGACAGCTTCGACAGCGCGGCTTTTTGTGCCGATGTCGCTGAAGCCTGTAAACGGTTGTAGCTGGGTGCACCAAACTTCTCAGCCAGTTCGTTGTAATGCTGTTGCGGGTTTTTACCGGTCACCGCGGTGATTTCTGCTGCCAACAGGCAAAGAATAATGCCGTCTTTATCGGTGGACCAGGGTGAGCCATCGAAACGCAGGAAGGAAGCGCCAGCGCTCTCTTCTCCACCAAAACCGAAGCTACCGTCAAACAAGCCATCAACAAACCACTTAAAGCCGACAGGGACTTCAACCAGCTTGCGCCCGATATCATTGACGACACGATCAATCATCGCACTCGACACCAGTGTTTTACCTACAGCAACCTCTTTGCCCCACTGCGGACGGTGCTGGAATAGGTAGTTGATGGCAACCGCTAAGTAATGATTGGGATTCATTAAACCGTCTGGCGTGACAATACCGTGGCGGTCGTAATCCGGATCGTTACCAAAGGCTAAATCAAACTTATCGCGCAATGCGAGCAAACCGGCCATAGCACTCGGCGAAGAACAGTCCATGCGCACTGCACCGTCTTTATCCAGGTGCATAAAGCGGAAAGTCTGATCCACTTCTTCATTCACTAAAGTGATGTCGAGGTTGTAATGCTTTTTAATCTCTTTCCAGTACTCAATGCCCGATCCCCCAAGTGGATCGACACCGATTTTCAAACCGGCTTTCTGAATTGCTGCAATATCAATGACCGAATCCAGCGCCGCTACATAGGGCTTGATCAGATCCTGCTCGGTGATATTGCCGCTCTTCCACGCCTGATCCAGCGTTAAACGCTTCACTTCTTTCAGGTTGTCGGTGATTAAGGCATTGGCACGATCTTCCACCACTTTGGTGACATCAGTATCTGCCGGACCGCCATTGGGCGGATTGTATTTGATCCCGCCGTCTTCCGGTGGATTATGGGACGGCGTAATGACGATGCCATCGGCCTGTGCACCGCCTTGCGCGTTGTACGTCAGGATCGCGTTGGAGATCGCCGGTGTCGGCGCATAACCGTTATTCTCCTGCACAATCACGTTAACGCCATTGGCCGCCAGCACTTCCAACACCGAGATCAGTGCAGGTTCCGACAACGCATGCGTGTCTTTGCCGACAAAGCACGGGCCCGTAATGCCCTTCTTTTTACGCTCTTCGGCAATCGCCTGAGCAATCGCCAGAATGTGCGGCTCGTTAAAGCTCTGGCGCGCAGCGCTGCCACGGTGGCCTGAGGTGCCAAATTTCACCGCGTGTTCCGCATTACCGACTTCGGGCTTGAGAACGTAATACTGCGATGTTAGTTGTGCAACGTTAATCAAATCGCTCTGCTGGGCGCGTTGCCCGGCACGGGGGTGATTGGCCATTGGCGCTTCTCCCTGACGCTTACGGTTAAAGGGTGCCGCAAACTTTTTCCGTCAGCTCCGCAGGGAACTGCATGGACAGCATAATGTGTTCAATCATGCTGGATTTGCGACCTGTATTCGTATTTGTGATGACCCAAAACGGTGTACCAGGCACATGCTTAGGCTTAGTCTGCGCACCGCTTTGTAACAACGTTTGCTGATCGCCAGCAAAATAGAGGCGTGTACGACCACTGACCGTTTCCGTTGCCTCTGTAAATGCCTTTGCATCCAGACGATAAAGGGTCGACAGAATTAGCATAAAACGGTTAACCGCACGCTTTTGTTCCGCATACTCATCCGATAACAGCAATTCACGAATAGCGCGAACGCGATTTTGCGGGTGAGCGGCCTCCGCTTTCGCGGGCGTGGCTGCAGGTGCGGTGCCGCTTATGCGCGCTTCTGGCGTCGCCACTTCTGTCTTTTGACCCGCCGCGGCATTCAACATACGGCGCAAAATGTCAGAGGCACTCTCGCCGATATGTTGCGTGTGGCTGGCAATATAGCGGTAGAGATCTTCATCGACTTCGATCGTTTTCATCTTTTTCCAGTACGTTTAAGGCTTTCAGGAGTTACCGCCTGCAGGCAACGCCTAACGCGAGGATTATAAAGTTAAATCCTGGTAGCGTGTAGCGTGATCCCGGTTCCACAAGCAAAAGTCGGAATAAGCCCTACTCATTGCTTAAGGTGTAAACACTGCAGGCAGCAGCGATAGTGAAAATCATGATACCCTAAGGTTTCCGTTCCTCTCTAAGAACTTTGCCATGATTTTGAATTCCCGCCTGCATTCTGAACAATTACGCACTGAGCACTCACCCGTGGTGGTCATACATGGCCTGTTTGGCAGTATGGATAATCTGGGTGTTATCGCGCGCGGGATTAAAGAGGCGTGCCCGGTCCTGCAAATCGATGTGCGTAACCATGGTCTGTCTCCGCGCGCCGATACCATGGACTACGCGGCGATGGCACAGGATGTCCTGGAAACCCTGGCACAGTACAATATTGAGACGTTCTCCGTAGTCGGCCACTCAATGGGCGGAAAAATAGCCATGGCGATGACCGCACTGGCAAGCGATCGCATCGAAAAACTGGCCCTGATTGATATCGCTCCGGTGGATTATCAAACGCGTCGCCACGATGACATCTTTGCTGCGGTCAATGCCGTGACGGTTGCAGGTGCGAAAACCCGCCAGGCCGCCGCTGACGCTATGCGCGAGCACATTAACGAAGAAGGGATCATTCAGTTTTTGCTGAAGTCTTTCCATGAAGGCGAATGGCGGTTCAATGTGCCGGTGTTATGGCACGAATACAGCAAAATTTCGGGTTGGGAAACCGTACCGGCCTGGCCAGGAGAAGCGCTGTTTATTCGCGGCGGGCTGTCTCCTTACCTGGATGACACGCACCGTGACACCCTGTTAGCCCAATTCCCTCAGGCGCGCGCACACGTTATTGCCGGTGCCGGTCACTGGGTACACGCAGAAAAACCCGAGGCGGTTTTACGCGCAATTCGTCGGTTTTTTACGCTATAAGTCAAAGATTTGCCGCCACCGCATTTCAGATTGTCGTGACTGCGCTTGAGGAGTATGATGGCGCGCTAATTTTGCCGGCCCTCTCGCAGCGGCAAAGGATTTTCGGACTCATAACCGCGCAGCAAGCAAGATCTATGGCAAAAGAACAAACAGACCGAACCACGCTTGATCTCTTTGCAGATGAGCGACGCCCTGGACGGCCGAAAACCAATCCGCTCACGCGCGATGAGCAACTGCGGATTAACAAACGCAATCAACTGCGCCGCGACAAGATGCAAGGTTTGCGTCGTGTTGAATTAAAGATGAACGCCGAAGCCGTTGAAGCGTTAAACCGTTTGGCAGAAGCACGGGATATGAGCCGCAGTGAATTGATTGAAGAGATGCTGCTCGAAAAACTGCAAATCCAATCCAGTACGGATTAAGCAGTCTCATCGCATGGCACTCTGCGACAAATGCGGTGCTTTTACACGTTTATCACCCTGAGAGTGTCTGCTATTATTGCCCGTATCTGTGCAGAAAAAGCAATCACCACATCATTTAGTTTCAAGAGGTTATTAAGCTCATGGCAATCGTAGGCATTTTCTTCGGCAGCGATACCGGCAACACTGAAAACATTGCAAAAATGATCCAGAAGCAACTGGGTAAAGACGTCGCCGATGTGCATGACATTGCTAAAAGCACCAAAGAAGACCTCGAAGGATACGACATCCTGTTGCTGGGTATTCCTACCTGGTATTACGGCGAAGCGCAGTGTGACTGGGATGACTTCTTCCCAACGCTGGAAGAGATTGATTTCACTGACAAACTGGTTGCCCTGTTTGGCTGCGGCGATCAGGAAGATTACGCTGAGTACTTCTGTGATGCGATGGGCACCATCCGCGATATCATCGAACCGAAAGGCGCGGTGATCGTCGGCCATTGGCCTACTGCGGGTTACCACTTTGAAGCCTCAAAAGGCCTGGCGGAAGATGATAAATTCTTCCTGGGCCTGGCCATCGACGAAGACCGCCAACCAGAACTCACCAACGAGCGCGTCTTAAACTGGGTGAAGCAGGTCAAAGAAGAGCTGCAGTTGGACGCGATCATTAACGCCTAAGCCAACGCCTCTCATTAAGCCGCCTACGGGCGGTTTTTTTATGCCTCACATTTAGGTTCTGTACAGCCTCATTACGCAACACCGCGCACAAGCTGATAAACTGATGCTGTTGTTAGGGTTACTCAAGGTAGCGCCTGTCTGTTGATTTCGATATACTTTTGTAGGTTTTGAAATAACAGAAGACGTTTTCGCTTAAGTTATCTAACATCTTAATAACTAAGCTATTTGATAGGGAATACCTATACAAATGATAGTGACAAGTTTGTAACTTTATCTGGCAAGACGGTACAATATCGCAACTGGTCACCCGCTTTTACCTTCCTGCGCCTGCGCAAGAACACGAAGCAACGTGAAATGCGAAGCACAGACAATGGGCGTAACACAGGCCAGAAGATGCACTCATGTGAGTCGCCGCCTCCCTGTTCCCCTTGATGCTCATTTCTTTTCAGCAGGTAAACTCTGCTGGCGTTTATTCGCGCTGACCAGTAATCATGGCAAATGCCACAGTATGTCTCGAAAAAGTAACAGGACAATATCCGCATGACTGACAATAACATCGCATTAAAAAAGGCCGGCCTGAAAGTCACCCTTCCGCGACTGAAAATTTTGGAAGTGCTTCAGGAGCCTGAAGGCCATCACGTCAGTGCGGAAGACTTGTATAAGCGCCTGATTGACATGGGTGAAGAGATTGGTTTGGCTACCGTATATCGCGTATTAAACCAGTTTGATGATGCAGGCATCGTGACACGCCACAACTTTGAAGGCGGTAAATCCGTTTTCGAACTGACACAGCAACATCATCACGATCACCTGATCTGCCTCGACTGCGGCAAAGTGATCGAATTCAGCGATGAATCAATCGAAACGCGCCAACGCGAAATCGCCACCCGACACGGTATCAAGCTGACCAACCACAGCTTATACCTGTATGGTCACTGTGCTGATGGCGACTGCCGCGAAGATGAATCGCTGCACGACAAGTAATCTGCATCCTTAAAAAAAAACCGGCTACCACGCCGGTTTTTTTATGTCTTACGGTGCCCAAACCGGTAGCCAATCGGCATAGGAAAGCAGCGCTGTCGCGATACTCACGCCACCGAATAGTAGAACCAACACGATCCCTGCCGTACCACCAGGCGCTTGCCATCCGCCCTGCTCCGCAAACCGTTGACGCGCTTTCCACGCTAACAATGCAGGTGTAATCACAGCCCACAGGGTTGCCGCCAGACCCGCATAACCAATGGCGACTAAAAAGCCTTGTGGCCAGATCATGGCTGCACTCAGCGGCACGATAAACGTCAATAGCGTGGTTTTTGCCCGCCCCAGAGAGTTGCCGCGGGCTTGGGTTACGTCAGCCAGAAAATCAAACAATCCTAAGGTCACACCCAAAAAGGAACAGGCCACGGCAAAATTCGAAAAAATGGCCAGTAACGTGTCCAACGACGGGCTGTTCAGCAGATTCGACAATGCCGCCACCAGCACATCGATATTGCCCCCTTGCGCGGCAATTTCTGCAAACTGTGCACGGGGAATATTGCCCATCGTGCCCACCATCCACACCACATAAATAACCAGTGCTAACAGCGTGCCTGCCACTATGCAAGCCACGGTGCGGCGAACATTTTTTTGATAGTAGCCCATCAATCCAGAAATGTTGCCGTGATAGCCAAACGAGGCCAGACAAAACGGCATCACCATAAAGACATAGGGAAACCAGGTCATCTGCTGTTGAGAAGATGCCAGCAGTTGAGTGCTGTCAACGTGCCAGAGCAGACCGCCAAAAATCATAAAAAAGGTCAGTAATTTGGCGCCCAGAAAGAACAGCGTCATCCGACTCACTGCCCCGGTTCCCAGCCAGACAAACAGCGCCACCAGAAGTGTGAAACCCAGGGCGGCCTCGCGCGCACTGACGTGTAAACCCACACGTTGGAAAGTGTGCTGGAAAATCGCCCCGCTGGCCGAAATATAGGCATACGTCAAAATACCCAAGACAAACAACACCGACAGGCTATTAATGCGACTCCATAGCGGCCCTAATAAGTCACGCGTTACGGTGGCAAAACTGGCTCCCACTGGATAGTGCAGATTCGCTTCCAGAAAATGTAACCCCGAAAGCAGCATACAGAGCCAGGTGAGAAGCAAGGCCAACAGCGACCATGAAAACCAGGCTCCCGCCATCACGACGGGCAAAGAAAACATCCCCGCGCCAATAATAGTGCCCGCAATAATTAGCGTTCCCCACAGCACGGAGGGTTGTGCAGATCTGCGCATGTACGTCGCATTCCTTAGCGTGATTCGCCAGAAAGAGAATAAAAAAAACCGGTAATCCACTGGATAACCGGTTGAACGACGCACAGTCTACAATTAAACGCTCTCACAAACTAGTACAAAGGTATTAGCCCGCTTTCAGGGCTTCACTTTTCACCACCGCTGCACGCGAGCCGCTCAGGGTAAAGGCGGAGATCAGCGTAAAGATGGCGGCAATCAGTCCCAACACCAGATAAGTCCCGTGAAAACCTGCGGCGTCATACATGTAGCCCGCAAACAGGGACATGACAATCATTGCCAGTTGTTTGAAAAAGCAGAAGCACACCAGATAAATGGTGGCGGAAAAACGCACTTCAAATTGTGTGGTGATGTACTTGAAACACCCAACGATCAGGAAAGGGATCTCAAACATATGCAGCGTTTTCAACACCACCACTTCCACGGGAGTCGTGGCAAATGAAGATCCAATAATTCGGATCGACATAATAAAACCCGCCAGCAGTAAGGCATTTTTCCCGCCGATGCGATTTACAATCAGCGGTGCGAAAAACATGATGAAGGCATTGAGTAACTCACCCAGCGTGGTGACATACCCAAATACCCGCGTGCCCTGCTCGGCTGAGGCGAAAAAGCCGGTAAAAAAATTGGCAAACTGCTGATCAAAGACTTCATAGGTACAGGCCACGCCCACCACATACAGCGATAAAAACCACAGCTTGGGCTGTTTGAGTAACTCCGCCGCCAGACGCACGCTAAAAGCCGGTTGATTCGCCCCCAACTGATCAACCACACGCTCAGTGGGTGTTGCCTGCGGTTTGGCCAGCAATAGCAGCAAGGCCAGAATCACCGCACACCCCGATCCCAACCAGAACACAAACTGGTTGTTGATAGTAAACATGATACCGGTGATCGATGCGCAAATGGCCCAGCCAATACAACCAAACATCCGCGCACGACCGAATTCAAACGCGCTACGACGACTGACTTTTTCAATGTAGGCCTCAATGGCTGGCGCACCCGCATTGTAAATAAAGCCGAGATAAATCCCGCCGACAATCGATCCCAGCAGGATATGGGTTTTCAGTAACGGGCCGAAAACCCAAATGAAAAAGGGAGCAAACATCACCAACATCAAGGTAATCACCCACAGCAGGTGCTTACGCAGGCCGAGCTTGTCGGACATCAATCCAAACAGCGGTTGGAACAGCAATGAAAATAACGAGATACAGGCAAAGATAATGCCGGTATCGCTTTTGCTGATGTGGTTGATGTCATGTAACCAAATGGGGAAAAACGGAAAATATGCCCCCATGATGAAAAAGTAGAAAAAGAAGAACAGCCCAAAGGTCCAAAAATTGGTGTTTTTCATGTAGTGCATGGTGAGTCCTTAGCCGCGGCGCCAGTGAAGTTGATAGCGGTACTGCGACTGACTCAGTACAAACTCAGGCGCGACACTGGGGCTCCAGGAATCATCGCCACCCACTCCCATATGGAAACCGTCCAAACTCACCCAGCATCCCGGCTCTTCCTGCAGCAGATGGCGGTGTGTGATCGCCATCAACTGTGTTTGACTGTATCGACTGACACCAAAATGGAAATCGCCTGACCAGGTGTGATCACCCAACGTCAGTTCACGTGTGTCACACCGCAGACCGTTTTCACTGGGGAAAATATAGGGGGTATGCAACGCGTTGATATCCGCCGTCCAACGTCCTTGCTGCGCGGCAAGTTTACGATCCGGGTAATTTTCATGTGGGCCGAGGCCAAGCCAACTGGCGGTTTCTGGCGTCTGAGCTAACTGGCAATACAAGCCGATGCGCGCAGGTGCGGGAATGCCCTGGGCAACCTCAACCTCAACGCGGACGGATAATCCTGTCGACGTGATAAGGTAGTGCTTGCGGCTAATCAACAGTGTCTGGCACTGGCTCTGCCAGGCATGCACCGTCTCAATCGCAACGCTATTGCGCAGTGATTGCCACTCAAACGAAAGTAAACGGGCTTCCAATTGGTAATAACCAGCGGCTTTCCAGCGCTCAACCCAGGCGTTGGGATCGATTCGTTCAACTTCACTGACACCAATATCGTTATCCAGTGGTGCGCGGGTAAACTGATCGCGCAGCGGCGTCAGTAAACTGGCGATACCGTTTTGCCACCACTGCACTAATTCGCCACGGCAGGTATCAAACTGCCAACGGTTATTGTCCTGGGTAATGATCAGCGCCTCTGCCGTACTTTCCACTTCTATCGCCTGCGCCTGAGAAAGCGGCGGGGTGGGAAGCATCAATGCCGCCGGTAACCGGAACTGATCCCATGCCGTGCGATAGCCAGCTTCACTCCACTCTGTTGCACGGGGCTGGCGTATCTCAACATTCAGCCAAAGTTGCTCACGGCCCTGCCACTCAGGAAGCGTGCCTAAGGAAATCACCGTACGCTGCTGTGGCTGAAGTGCCAGAACGACGTCCCCTTGCGCCACGCATTTGCCATCGGCTTCAATGCGCCAATGCAGTTGTTCATTGTCGGTCGTGCGGAACAGGTATTCACTTGTCACCTCAAGCGCAAGCGTCGCTGCCTCAACTAAACGGAACTGGAAAAATTGCTGCGCACGTTGCGCTTCGAACAAGGCAGGATGCGGTGTCCGGTCAGGGAAAACCAGGCCATTCATACAAAACTGGCGATCGTTGGGTTTATCACCAAAGTCACCGCCGTAGGCTATCCAGCGCTCACCGTTGGCTTCACGCTTAAGCAGCGCCTGATCTACCCAGTCCCAAACAAACCCGCCTTGCAGTTTGGGATATTGGCGGAAAGCCTGCCAATAGCGGTCAAAGCCGCCAAAGCTATTGCCCATCGCATGCGCGTATTCACACAAAATCAGCGGACGTGTTTCCCCTGGCATCCCAACCCATTTTTTTACCGACCATTTGGGCACCGCTGGGAACGGCTGATCCTGATCGACGCGGGCATACATTGGACAGAGAATATCGGTTGCCGGCGTATTGGCTCCCCCGCCCTCATACTGCACCGGACGCGTGGGATCTTCGCGTTTGACCCACTGATACAAAGCATCATGATTACGCCCGTAACCTGATTCATTCCCCAGGGACCAGATAATGATCGAAGGATGATTACGGTCGCGTTGCACCATGCGCGTGACGCGTTCCGCCATAGCAGCCAACCAGCGCGTGTCGTCACTCAAACGGTTCATCGGCTGCATACCATGCGTTTCAATGTTGGCTTCATCCACCACATACAAACCAAAGCGATCGCACAACTGATACCAGCGCGGATGATTTGGATAATGCGAGCAACGTACCGCATTAAAGTTATGCTGCTTCAACAACAGAATGTCTTGCAGCATGGTGGCTTCATCGATTGCCTGACCCCGTTCAGGGTGGTGTTCGTGACGATTGGTACCGCGAATAAGCAGCGGCTGCCCATTCAATTTTAACAGCCCCTCTTCAATCACTACCTGACGAAAGCCCACATCCCAGGCCTCGGTTTCGGTTATCTGACCCGCTGCAGTAAGCAGGGAAAGTGTGGCGCGGTAGAGATGAGGTGCTTCGGCGCTCCATAACAGGGGATGCGCAACGGCAATGCGCAACGTCGTCTTTTCAGCATAAGCGCCCCGCTCATCAATAATGGCGGTGCCGGGTAACGAGGTTGTCTCTCCGACAAGCGTCTCTCCCTGCCAGAGTTGCAGTAAAAGCGGGCTATCAGCGATCGCTTGCCCGGCAAGAGCAACATGCACCACTAACTCTCCCTGCCGAAAATCAGCGCTTAATGGCGTCGTTGCCTGATACTCTGCAATATGAGTGAGAGGTTTGCTGAGCAGCCAGACATCGCGGAAAATGCCGCTCATGCGCCACATGTCTTGATCTTCCAACCAGGTGCCATCGCTCCAGCGCAGTACCATAACGGCCAGCCGGTTTTCTCCCTCTTGCAGCACAGCACTTAAATCAAATTCAGCAGGCAAACGACTGTCCTGCGAGTATCCAATCCATACGCCGTTACACCACAGATGGAAGGCTGAATTTACGCCATCAAAAATGATGCGCGTTTGAACCTCATCCTGACTCTCCCAATTAAATGTGAGCGAATAACAACCCGTGGGATTTTCTTCGGGAACCTGCGGTGGCGTTGTGGCAATCGGGTAATTGATGTTGGTGTAAATCGGCGCATCGTAACCGAGCATCTGCCAGTTAGAAGGCACGGGCGTGCTGGCAGATCCCGGGAGATCTTCGACCAACCAGTCTTCAGGGACAGCTTCAGGTTGCGTAAAGTAGCTGAATCGCCAGTCTTCACTGCTCAGCAGGCGTAAGCGTGATGAAGGCTGCTCATCACGTGCAGCGTTTATCTCTGGCCAGCTATTAAAGGGGGCATGTGCGGGTAATCGATGCCAATGGGTGACGGTTGGATTTTCCCAATCCCGACGTGCAAGCAGAGAAGCTAACGAGGATGATGACTGGCGCATAATGACACTCCGCAATAAATGTTATTCGCTCACAATTTAAAGAAAGCCTGCGCCAACCCCGCGACAGAGTAAAGCCGCAGGGAGAATAAGCATGAGCAAGATCACATTACCGTCGAAAGCTCAGATTTTCCCTACGCGGCGAGCAAGGGCGATCAACGCCTGCTCTAATGCCGCGCTGGTGTCGCTATTCCCCGGCGAGGCGGTGGTGCGTCGCACGCTGAGCGTAACGGGCAATACCGCGACGCGAGAAGGTGCATCAGGGAAGTGCAGTTGTTCCACCAGCTTTTCAACACTGGCGGTGCCCAACTGTGAAAAATCTTGTCGAATGGTGGTCAGTGGAGGAATAAACCAGGCACTGTCTTCGGTATCGTCATAGCCGACAACCGACACCTGTTCTGGCACTTGATAACCCCGTTCATTTAACGCACGTAATGCGCCAAGCGCCATCTGGTCGTTACCCATGAGCAATGCCGTCACTGGCTGCCGTGACATAATCGCGTGTGTGCAGGCAAAGCCCGATGCAGCACTCCATTCGCCCTCTTCCATTTGCGCGGGCGATAACTGATGTGCTTCCAGTGCGGCAATCCAACCTTCATAGCGCAAACGTGCAGAAACAGAGTTGAGGGGCCCCGTCACTAAACCAATTTGCCGGTGGCCGAGCGCCACCAAATGCTCAACGCCTAGCCGCGCCCCCTCCGCAGGGTTAAATAAAATACTGTTAACAGAAAGTGAGGGAGAGACATCCAGAAACTGTGCCGGGACGTTGCCACAGACCATCAATAAATCTTCTGCCGCCTGTGCTTCCAGCGGAATATTGATGATAAGCCCATCGACACGCTGTGAAAGCAAACTGTTGACCGCACTGCGGCAGGTTTCTGCCGTGAGCTCCCGTACCATCGACATTACCACGTTAAAACCCAGCGCTTCGGCGCGCGCTTTAATCGCAGAAGCGATTTGTGAGGGAGCATGCAGTGATAAATCGGTCGTCGCCAGCCCTAAGGTGAAGCTCTGTTTACCGGCTAACTGCTGAGCAACGCGATTAGGCACGTAGTTAAGTGCCGACATGGCATGCTCGACTTTTTGACGTGTTTTCACCGACACATGCGCGGCCTGATTGATTACGCGTGAAACCGTTTGATAAGAGACGCCAGCCTGCTCAGCCACGTCATACAGGGTTACCGATTTTGTTTTATTCATGAGGGGTTAGCCCAACGGAGAGACGCCGTCAGAGTAACAAAATTCAGGGGAGAATGTGCAGGTGATGCGAATAAGCAGACCTCCTCTGCTGCGAGGAGGTCTGTTCAGGGTATTACGCGCCGATTTTGGCCCACGTATCACGCAGACCTACGGTGCGGTTGAACACCAGATTGGCTGCCGACGAATAGTGACTATCCGCGCAGAAGTAGCCTTCACGCTCAAACTGATAAGGCTGGCTGGCCTCAGCCGCTTGCAGGCTTGGCTCAACGAAACCGGAGCGGATGACCAGTGATTCTGGGTTAATCGTGGATAAGAAATCCTCTTCTGCACCCGGATTGGCCACGCTAAACAGGCGGTCGTACAAACGGAACTCAGCGGGCAGTGCGTGCTCAGCAGAAACCCAGTGAATAACGCCCTTCACCTTACGACCATCAGCCGGATCTTTGCCCAACGTGTCAATGTCACACGTGCAGTAAAGGCAGGTAATGTTGCCTTCATCATCTTTGGCAACACGCTCCGCACGAATAACGTAGGCATTACGCAGACGCACTTCCTTGCCCAGCACTAAACGTTTGTACTGCTTATTGGCTTCTTCACGGAAATCCGCCCGATCAATCCACAACTCGCGGCTGAAAGGAACGTGACGCGTACCCATTTCCGGCTTATTCGGATGGTTTGGCATAGTGATAATCTCTTCCTGACCCGCAGGGAAGTTTTCAATCACCACTTTCACCGGATCCATCACGGCCATGGCACGCGGAGCGGACTCGTTCAAGTCATCACGAATACAGGATTCTAATGACGCCATCTCGACGATATTATCCTGCTTGGTGATACCGATACGCAGACAAAACTCACGCAGAGACGCTGCTGTGTAACCACGACGACGCAGTCCAGAGACGGTTAACATGCGCGGATCATCCCAACCTTCAACGACGTTTTCCGTCACCAGTTGATTCAGCTTGCGCTTGGACATCACCGCGTATTCAAGATTCAGACGCGAGAATTCGTACTGACGCGGGTGAACGGGGATCGTAATGTTATCCAGCACCCAGTCATACAACCGGCGGTTATCCTGGAATTCCAGCGTACACAGCGAGTGGGTAATCCCTTCCAGCGCATCGGAAATGCAGTGGGTAAAGTCGTACATCGGATAGATGCACCACTTGCTGCCCGTCTGGTGGTGATCGGCAAATTTGATGCGATAAATAACCGGATCGCGCATCACAATAAAGTTGGACGCCATGTCGATCTTGGCACGCAGGCAAGCTGAACCTTCGGCAAATTCACCCTGGCGCATTTTTTCAAACAGCGCCAGGTTCTCTTCCACGCTGCGATCGCGATAAGGGCTGTTTTTACCCGGCTGGGTTAACGTGCCACGGTATTCGCGAATTTGCTCAGGCGATAACTCATCAACATACGCCAGGCCTTTTGAAATCAGCTCAACCGCATAGCCAAACAGCTGATCGAAGTAATCGGAGGAGTAATGAACTTCACCTGCCCATTCAAAACCTAACCATTGCACATCGCGCTTAATGGATTCGACAAACTCGATGTCTTCTTTCACCGGGTTTGTGTCATCAAAACGCAGGTTACATTGTCCCTTGTAATCTTGCGCAACGCCGAAATTCAGGCAAATAGATTTGGCATGGCCAATATGCAAATAGCCATTTGGCTCAGGCGGAAAGCGGGTGTGCACGGTGGTGTGCTTACCGCTCGCCAGATCTTCGTCAATAATCTGACGAATAAAATTACTTGGGCGGGCTTCTGCCTCACTCATTACAGATTCCTCGATACGTATGCAAATGCCCGACACTCAGGCATAGAAATAACGGATTATGATCCACAAACCTGCAGAGAGAAACAACCGTTTGTTGGTGCAAACCATGAAAAAAGGGCAGGAACCAAGTCCTGCCCTTTGCTTTTACGCCGCAGCGTTAATTAGCCTTTGATTTCGAACAGCTTCGTCTCGCCTGCAACCACGTTGCCCGCGGCCAGCAAATTCACGCCAGCATAATCATCAATATTGCTAACCACCACAGGACTGATCATTGAGCGCGCATTGGCGTTCAGATAATCCAGATCCATTTCCAACACAGGTTGGCCGGCGGTCACGGTCGCACCCTCTTCAACCAGACGCGTGAAGCCTTTACCTTCCAGCGCAACGGTATCCAGTCCCATGTGAACAACAACTTCTACACCCGTTGCCGTTTCCAGACAGAAAGCGTGGTTAGTGTTGAAAATCTTCACCACGGTACCGGCAGCCGGAGAAACCACGGTTTTACTGGTTGGTTTAATTGCCAGACCATCACCGACCGCTTTGCTTGCGAAGGCTTCATCAGGCACTTGTTCCAGTGCAACCACTTCACCACTCACAGGAGAAACCAGTGTTTCCACCACGGTTTTCGCGGTATTCGCAACTGCCTGAGGCTGTGCGGCAGCGGCGGCAGGTGCGCCAGAAGCAACGGCAGCAATCGGGCCTTTCGCCAGCACGGTTTTCATCGCTGACGCGATGGTTTCAGCACGCGTACCCACGATAATCTGAACGCTGTTTTTGTTCAGACGAATCACACCTGATGCACCTAAGCGTTTAGCCTGCGCATCGTTCACCACGGCGCTGTCTTTCACGTTTAAGCGCAGACGTGTAATACAGGCATCAATACCCGTCAGGTTATCAGAACCGCCAATCGAGCCGATGTATTTACGCGCCAACTGCTCAGTTTCACTCTCGCCACTCACCGAACCGACATTGGTGTCATAACCGTCAGTTTCATCGCCAGTACCCGGCAATTCACGACCCGGTGTTAACAGGTTGAATTTGGTGATGGTGAAACGGAACACCACATAGTACAGCGCAAAGAACACCAGACCTTGTGGAATCAGCATGTACCAATGCACAGCCAGTGGGTTGCGCGAAGACAGCACCATATCCACTAATCCTGCACTGAAGCCGAAGCCGGCAATCCACTGCATACTGGCGGCAATGAAGACTGACACCCCTGTCAGGAAGGCGTGGATGACATACAGCACCGGCGCCACAAACATGAAGGAGAATTCCAGCGGCTCAGTGATCCCGGTAAAGAAGGCAGCAAACGCAGCAGCCATCATAATACCGGCCACTTTCGCGCGGTTCTCAGGACGAGAGCAGTGGTAAATAGCCAATGCTGCGCCCGGTAAACCAAACATCATGATAGGGAAGAAGCCTGCCTGATAACGACCGGTGATGCCGACAATGCCTGTGCCGTTAGCAATTGACTGCGCGCCACCCAGGAATTTAGGAATGTCGTTAATGCCCGCAACGTCAAACCAGAACACTGAGTTCAGTGCATGGTGCAGACCAACAGGAATCAGCAAACGGTTAAAGAACGCGTAGACGCCAGCGCCCGCAGAACCCAGTTTCTGAATGCTCTCACCAAAGTGCACCAGACCGTTGAAAATCAGCGGCCATAAGTACATCAGGATGAAGGCAACGGCGATCATCAGGAAAGAGGTCAGAATCGGAACTAAACGACGACCACTGAAGAAAGAGAGGGCTTTTGGCAGCTCAACCTGACTAAAGCGGTTATACAATTCCGCAGAGATAATACCGACTAAGATGCCGACGAATTGGTTATTGATTTTACCAAACGCGACAGGGACCTGATCCACAGGGATTTTCTGAATCATCGACACGGCGGCCGGCGAACAGAGAGTGGTTAACACCAGGAAACCAACAAAACCGGTCAGCGCAGCTGCACCGTCTTTGTCTTTTGACATGCCGTATGCAACACCAATGGCGAACAGCACAGACATGTTATCGATGATGGCAGAACCCGATTTGATAAACAGCGCCGCCAGTGCGTTGTCTCCCCCCCAGCCTACAGGATCAATCCAGTATCCCACACCCATGAGAATTGCTGCTGCAGGTAGTGTTGCAACGGGCACCATCAGTGCCCGGCCTACCTTTTGTAGATAGCCTAAAATATTCACTCTTTCCCCCTATGAACCCTAAGGCCGCTGAAGTTGTTGTTTGGTTTTTATCACAGTCTTCAACGTTTGATTATGACAGTTCTCACCGCAGTGCGGAGTTTAAAAAGAATTTATTTCGTATCGCAAATTAAAACCTCGTTTTTTGTGAGGATGGTCACCAAAAATGCCAAATTAAGCGCATCTCTTATAGCCTTCATCACAAACTTATTTTATGATTCGAAATATCTGGGCAAAACCCCTGACTGTTTATCGCGTAAAGCACTATTTGCGCTTACGCTATAGCAGTAGAATAATCCGCCCGCCAACAGACTTAATCCTTTAAATGAGGTGAACGATGAGACTGATCCCCCTGTCAACCACGGCACAAGTCGGAAAATGGGCTGCACGCCACATTGTCCAACGCATCAACGCGTTTAAACCCACCGCTGAGCGTCCTTTTGTGCTGGGCTTGCCCACCGGCGGCACGCCACTGGAAGCCTACAAGCACCTTATTGAGATGCATAAAGCGGGCCAGGTGAGTTTCAAACACGTCGTCACTTTCAACATGGATGAATACGTCGGCCTGCCGAAAGAGCATCCTGAGAGCTATCATAGCTTTATGTACCGTAATTTCTTTGATCACGTTGACATTCCTCGCGAAAATATCAATCTGCTCAACGGTAATGCACCGGATGTTGATGCGGAATGCCGTGAATATGAAGAAAAAATGCGTTCATACGGCAAAATCAATCTGTTTATGGGCGGCGTCGGCAACGATGGTCACATCGCGTTCAACGAACCGGCCTCCTCCCTGTCTTCGCGCACACGTATTAAAACCCTGACCCATGATACGCGTGTGGCGAACTCCCGTTTCTTCGATGGCGATGTGAATCAGGTGCCAAAGTATGCCCTGACCGTGGGTGTCGGCACCCTGCTTGACGCTGAAGAAGTGATGATTCTGGTTACTGGCCACGTTAAAGCCCAGGCGCTGCAGGCGGCGGTTGAAGGCAATGTGAATCACATGTGGACCATTAGCTGCTTACAACTGCATCCAAAATCCGTGGTGGTTTGTGATGAAAACGCCACCATGGAATTGAAAGTGAAAACCGTTAAGTACTTCCGTGAAATGGAAGCGGAAAACGTAAAAGACCTGTAACACCATCATTGTTGTGGTATCCCCTCCTCTCTCCGCCCACCGTGCGGAGAGAGAGAAACTGACACTCCGGGAGTGACTATGTACGCTTTAATTCACGGCCGTCTCTATACTGGCCACGAAATTCTGGACAATCATGCAGTTGTGATTAACGGCGATCGTATCGAACGACTTTGCCCACTGTCTGAACTTCCCGCAGGTATTGCGACTCGCGACTTACAAGGCGCGATTGTCACTCCCGGATTTATCGATTTACAGTTAAATGGCTGCGGCGGCGTGCAATTTAACGATGACATCAATGCCATCAGCGTTGAAACCATTGGTATTATGCAGAAAGCCAATGAAAAATCGGGCTGTACCAGCTTCCTGCCGACGCTGATTACCAGCACGGATGCGCTGATGAAACGCGCAATCGAGGTGATGCGTGCCTGGTTGGCACAAAATCAGCACCAGGCACTGGGCTTGCACCTTGAAGGGCCATGGCTCAGCGTAGAAAAAAAAGGTACCCACAACCCTGAGCTGATTCGTAAACCGGATGCGGCTCTGGTTAAGCACCTGTGCGACAACGCAGACGTGATTTGCAAAGTCACGCTTGCCCCGGAAAATGCTGGCCCAGAGGTGATTCGTCAACTGACAGAAGCTGGCATTGTGGTTTCCGCCGGGCATACCAATGCCACACATCAGCAGGCGCAAACCGGCGTGCGTGCAGGCGTGAAGTTTGCCACCCATCTTTATAATGCGATGTCTACCCTGACCGGCCGCGATCCGGGAATGGTCGGTACGCTGTTTGATTCCCCTGATGTTTACTGCGGCATTATTGCCGACGGTCTGCACGTGGATTTTGCCAACCTGCGCACGGCAAAACGCATCAAAGGTGATAAGTTAATTCTGGTTACCGATGCAACTGCGCCAGCTGGTGCGACCATTGATCAGTTCATTTTCGCTGGCAAAACAATATACTATCGTAATGGCCTCTGTGTTGATGAGAACGGCACATTGAGTGGTTCGGCGATTACCATGATCGAAAGCGTGGCAAATGCCGTCGAACATGCAGGTATTGCGTTAGATGAAGCGGTAAGAATGGCCACGCTTTATCCTGCAAGAGCAATGGGCGTTGAGAAGGATTTGGGCACAATTGAAGCCGGTAAAGTGGCGAACCTGACGATCTTCTCTCGCGATTATCAAATTATTCAGACGATCGTTAATGGTAACGAAGTCTTAAGCGAGTAAACACGGAATGACCACCGGCGGACAGGCACAAATCGGTAATGTTGATCTGGTAAAACAACTGAATAGCGCGGCCGTCTACCGGCTCATTGATCAACAAGGGCCCATTTCGCGCATCCAGATTGCTGAAATTAGCCAGCTTGCTCCCGCCAGTGTCACCAAAATAACGCGTCAGCTTATTGAGCGCGGCCTCATTAAAGAAGTTGAACAGCAGGCCTCCACCGGAGGCCGTCGTGCCATTTCTATCATGACCGAAACCCGTGGTTTTAATACCATCGGGGTTCGCCTTGGGCGCAACGACGCCACCGTAACGCTGTTCGATTTAAGCGGTAAGACCCTGGCAGAAGAAGATTACCCTCTCCCCGAGCGCACGCAGGAGACGCTGGAGCATGCCCTGTTTCAGGCACTCGACCACTTCTGTGAACAACATCAGCGAAAACTGCGCGAATTGATTGCTATCTCCGTCATTCTGCCGGGTCTGGTTGATCCCCATAACGGCATCATTCGCTATATGCCGCATATCAGTGTGACGCACTGGCCACTGGTGGCCCATCTTGAGCAACACTTTAATGTCACCAGTTTTGTGGGTCATGATATCCGCAGTTTGGCGCTGGCTGAGCACTACTTTGGTGCAAGCCGGGACTGTGCTGATTCTATTTTGGTGCGTGTGCACCGCGGAACAGGCGCCGGGATCCTCACCAACGGACACATTTTCCTCGGCAGTAACGGCAACGTGGGTGAGATTGGCCATATCCAGGTCGACCCACTGGGCGAACGCTGCCATTGCGGAAATTTCGGTTGCCTCGAAACCATTGCGGCTAATGCAGCCATTGAAAACCGCGTCCGTCATTTACTCAGCCAAGGCTATCCCAGCACGCTGACCGACAGTGAATGCGCAATTTCGCAGATCTGCAAAGCGGCAAATCGTGGGGATGCGCTGGCGTGTGAAGTGATCGAATGGGTTGGCCGTCACTTAGGTAAAGCGATAGCTATCGCAATTAACCTGTTTAATCCGCAGAAAATTGTCATTGCGGGTGAAATTACCGACGCTGAAAAAATCTTGTTCCCCGCCATTGAAAGCTGCATCAACACACAAACGCTGAAAGCGTTTAGAAAGAACTTACCCGTGGTGCGTTCAGAACTGAACCATCGCTCTGCCATTGGCGCCTTTGCGCTGGCAAAACGCGCCATGCTGAATGGTGTCCTGCTTCAGCGTCTGCTGGAAAGTTAATAAAGAGAACATTTTGATGACCATTAAAAATGTCATTTGCGACATCGACGGCGTATTAATGCATGACAACACCGCAGTGCCAGGTGCGGCGGAGTTTCTAAAACGTATTCTTGAGCAAGATATGCCGCTCGTGGTACTCACCAACTACCCATCGCAAACCGCGCAAGATCTCGGCAACCGTTTCCATTCCGCCGGAATTGATGTGCCTGACGAGGTATTTTTCACTTCAGCGATGGCCACCGCAGATTTTTTACGTCGTCAGGAAGGCAAAAAAGCCTACGTGGTGGGTGAAGGTGCGCTGATTCACGAGCTGTATAAAGCGGGGTTTACCATCACTGATATCAATCCGGATTTTGTGATTGTGGGTGAAACACGCTCTTTCAACTGGGAAATGATGCACAAAGCCGCCTACTTTGTAGCAAACGGTGCCCGGTTTATCGCGACCAACCCCGATACACACGCGCGAGACTATTACCCTGCCTGTGGGGCGCTCTGCGCTGGCATTGAGAAAATCACCGGTCGCAAGCCCTTTGTGGTGGGTAAACCCAGCCCGTGGATCATTCGCTCTGCACTCAATAAAATGCAGGCGCATTCAGATGAGACCGTAATTGTGGGTGATAACCTGCGCACCGATATTCTCGCCGGATTTCAGGCTGGATTAGAAACGGTTCTGGTGTTATCCGGCGTTTCAACCTTGAGTGATATCGATGCTATGCCGTTCCGCCCAACCTGGATCTACCCTTCTGTGGCGGATATTGACGTCTTCTGATGAGATGGCCCCGCACGCTGCGGGGCATGTCCTTTCCTTACCCATCCTCAACGCTCACTTTTTACCCTCCTTGTCATAACTTTTGCATATCCTTCAAAAAATCACCTCCAAAAATGAAGATCCGCTAATTTTCAGCCCAAACCTACAACTCATTTATCAGTGAAAATCTAAATCGCTTGCACGAACGCTAAAATTACCGCATGTTCATTATCAAGACGGCAGCAATACGCGGCCATAACCTGATAATCGTGAAAGACAACAGCACGGCTGAGCTGTTAAGGGAGCTTTAATATGTGTTCGATTTTTGGCGTTTTGGATTTGAAATCTGATCCAACTGAACTGCGCAGAAAAGCGTTAGAACTGTCTCGTTTAATGCGTCACCGCGGACCGGACTGGTCTGGCGTCTACGCTGATGACAAGGCCATTCTCTCTCATGAGCGCCTGTCTATTGTTGATGTTAACAATGGCGCTCAGCCGCTGTTCAATGCCGATCGTACCCATGTACTGGCGGTCAACGGTGAAATCTATAACCACCAGGCTCTGCGTGCTGAGCTCAGTGATCGTTATGCGTTTCAGACCGGCTCTGACTGTGAAGTGATTCTGGCGCTGTATCAGGAAAAAGGCGTTGATTTTCTGGATGAGCTGCAAGGCATGTTCGCCTTTATTCTGTGGGACAGCGTGAAGCAGCAGTATCTGATTGGTCGTGACCATATCGGGATCATTCCGCTGTATATGGGTAACGACGAACACGGCAACCTGTTTGTCGCCTCTGAAATGAAAGCGCTGGTGCCCGTGTGCCGTTCAATTAAGGAGTTCCCTCCTGGCAGCTTCATGTCCAGCACCGATGGCGAAATTCGCCGCTACTGGCAGCGTGACTGGATGGATTATGCCGCCGTTGAACACAACGCCACGGATGCAGGCGCACTGAAAGATGCGCTGGAAGAGTCGGTTAAAAGCCACCTGATGTCTGATGTACCTTATGGTGTCCTGCTGTCAGGCGGTCTGGATTCCTCCATCATCTCGGCGATTACCAAAAAATACGCGGCCAACCGCGTTGAAGATCAAGATAAAAGCGCGGCCTGGTGGCCTCAGTTGCATAGCTTTGCCGTTGGGCTGGAAGGTTCACCCGACCTCAAAGCCGCACAAACCGTCGCAGACCATCTGGGCACTGTGCACCATGAAATTCACTTCACGGTACAAGAAGGCCTGGATGCCATTCGCGATGTGATTTACCACATTGAAACCTACGACGTGACCACTATCCGTGCTTCCACACCGATGTATTTAATGTCGCGTAAAATCAAGGCAATGGGCATTAAAATGGTGTTGTCAGGTGAAGGCGCAGACGAAGTATTTGGCGGCTACCTTTACTTCCATAAAGCCCCGAACGCGCAAGAGTTTCATGAAGAGAACGTGCGTAAATTGTTAGCGCTGCATATGTTTGACTGTGCGCGTGCCAACAAAGCCATGTCCGCCTGGGGTGTTGAAGCCCGTGTGCCCTTCCTGGACAAAAAATTCCTCGATGTGGCCATGCGTATCAACCCAGCCGATAAAATGTGTGGCAGCAACGGCAAGATGGAAAAGCATATTCTGCGTGAGTGTTTCTCCTCCTATTTGCCAGAGAGCGTTGCATGGCGTCAAAAAGAGCAGTTCTCTGATGGTGTAGGTTATAGCTGGATCGACACCCTAAAAGAGGTGGCGGCGAAACAAATTACCGACCAGCAACTGGAAACAGCTCATTTCCGCTTCCCGTACAACACGCCAGGTTCCAAAGAGGCCTATTTGTATCGTGAGATTTTTGAAGAGCTGTTCCCGGTGCCAAGCGCTGCAGAATGTGTGCCAGGCGGTCCCTCCGTTGCCTGCTCTTCCGCAAAAGCGATTGAATGGGATGAGTCGTTCAAATCCATGAACGATCCTTCTGGTCGTGCTGTCGGCGTGCACCAGTCAGCCTATTAATAAGCTGCTGATATCGGTATTGAAATTAGCGGGCCTTCATGGCCCGCTTTGCTTTTTTTGACAATTTATAATTAAAAAGTGATGAATAAATCATCATGCTGGTTACAAGCCAGACAAACGACACAATTCCGTCGAAAAACGGTAAAAAAGAGGTTGACGCTTAATGACCAACTCCGCATAATGCGCCCCGCAACGCCGATGAAGGTGACGCGAAAAAAGATGGCTACGTAGCTCAGCTGGTTAGAGCACAGCACTCATAATGCTGGGGTCACAGGTTCGATTCCCGTCGTAGCCACCATCTTTTTTGCGGGAGTGGCGAAATTGGTAGACGCACCAGATTTAGGTTCTGGCGCCGCAAGGTGTGCGAGTTCAAGTCTCGCCTCCCGCACCATTTCACTCAAGAGCATTGCACGGATGGGGTATCGCCAAGCGGTAAGGCACCGGTTTTTGATACCGGCATTCCCTGGTTCGAATCCAGGTACCCCAGCCACTTTTTTTCAACTATGATGATTATTCGCCATAGTAAGCAGTATTCGGCTACGTAGCTCAGCTGGTTAGAGCACAGCACTCATAATGCTGGGGTCACAGGTTCGATTCCCGTCGTAGCCACCATTTTAAAATTGGGGTGTCGCCAAGCGGTAAGGCTCTGGTTTCTGATACCAGCATTCCGGGGTTCGAATCCCTGCACCCCAGCCAATTTTATCGACAATATACGTTGCACACCTGATGGGGTGTCGCCAAGCGGTAAGGCACTGGTTTCTGATACCAGCATTCCGGGGTTCGAATCCCTGCACCCCAGCCAACGCAACGTGTTGAAATGATTTCTGTTGGGGTATCGCCAAGCGGTAAGGCACCGGTTTTTGATACCGGCATTCCCTGGTTCGAATCCAGGTACCCCAGCCACTCTTCATAAAAAAGCCCGCTTAGAGGGCTTTTTTATTTTGGCCGGTATCCCGGCCCGACATCTTACAATCCCAGCGCGTAACGCAATGCCTGACGTTTCAGCATGCCGGCATTATCCGCTGCCATCAGCCCCAGATTACGTAACACTTTCAGTGGCCCTAACCGATTACTGAATGCAAAGTAGAACAGATCCATTCCGCCCTGCATCAGCAGGTTATCCATTTTCCGCTTACGTTGATAACGGCGTAAAACGGCATCCGATGCCCAGTCTTCCGCCTGGTCACGTGCGGTAATAAGCACATCCAGAAGCGCATCGACATCGCGGTATCCCAGATTAACGCCCTGTCCCGCCAGCGGATTAATGGTATGCGCCGCATCGCCCACCAACGCAATGCCCGGCAACACATATTTCGTCGCATGGCGGCGCACCAAAGGAAAAGCGCCCACCGCCACAGGCGTCACCCTTCCCAGCCGGGCCGGGAAATGGGTCGCGATCTCTTTCTCCAGTTGTGGCATCGACATTGCCTGCAACTGGCGAATGCGCGCCGGACTGTCATACCACACCAGTGATGCCCAGTTTTCAAACAGCGGCAAGAAGGCGCGCGGGCCATCTGGCGTAAAATGCTGCCACGTGGTGTCGCCACTGGGGTGCTCACTTTTAACCGTTATCAACATACAAGATTGGGTGTAATTCCACCCATGAACACCGATCCCCGCCAGTTGGCGAACGTGTGAATTCGCCCCATCGGCACCCACCACTAATTTAGCCGTTAGCGTCTCCCCGTCCTCTAATGTGAGGTGCCATCCCGCATTCGCCTGGGATAGCGCGCTCACGCGAGCCGGACAGCGCAAGGTGACAGGTTGCGTTTCCAGTTGCTGCCACAAAGCCTGTTGCAACACAGGGTTTTCCACCATAAAACCCAGTTCAGGCAGCCCCAGTGATTTTGCATCGAAGCTCACCTGTGCCGTTTGCCACTCCCAGGTTTCCAGATGCCGATAGGGCACCGCTCGCATGGCTAACACCCGAGGCCATACGTTCAATTGCTTCAGCAAATCAACCGAGGCACACCCGACGGCAGAAATACGCACATCGGGTTTCGCATCGGCCTCAAAAGCGGGAGGGGCCTCGCGTTCTACCACCACCACATTAAATCCCTGCTGTGCCAAGCCACAGGCTAATGCACTTCCCACCATGCCACCGCCAACAATGGCGATATCAAAATGTGCATTTGTCATTTTTTATCCTCATTATGTGACAAAAAAGACCTTATTCGTCAGGCCTTCACGTCAAAATGCTCATTGTTGCCTATTGTAGCGGATTTTTTAGGGGCATTCAGAAAGCACTACACTGGTCACATAGGCGCCAAAGCATTACAATACGCGCCCTGCATTCCTTCCTGCATGATAAATGGCAAGTCAATGACAAAAAAACTGCATATTAAAACCTGGGGCTGTCAGATGAACGAATACGATTCATCGAAGATGGCCGATCTCCTGGAGACCACTCACGGCTTTACGCTGACTGAGGAAGCTGAAGAAGCCGATATTCTGCTGCTGAACACGTGCTCCATCCGCGAAAAAGCGCAGGAGAAGGTGTTTCACCAGTTGGGTCGTTGGAAGAAGCTAAAGCAACGCAACCCAGAGCTGATCATTGGTGTCGGCGGTTGTGTCGCATCGCAGGAAGGCGAACATATCCGTGAACGCGCCAGCTACGTAGACATTGTTTTCGGCCCGCAGACACTGCACCGTTTACCGGAAATGATTAACAGCGTGCGCGGCAGCAAAAGCCCGGTGGTGGATATCAGCTTCCCGGAAATCGAAAAATTCGACCGTTTGCCTGAGCCGCGTGCCGATGGTCCCACCGCCTTTGTGTCGATCATGGAAGGCTGCAATAAGTACTGTACTTTTTGCGTCGTCCCCTACACCCGTGGTGAAGAAGTCAGCCGTCCTTGCGATGATATCGTGCTGGAGATTGCACAGTTGGCCGCGCAGGGTGTCCGCGAAGTTAACCTGCTTGGGCAAAACGTAAATGCCTACCGCGGTGCCACCTTTGATGATGAAGTCTGTAGCTTTGCGGAACTGCTGCGTCTGGTCGCCGCGATTGATGGCATTGACCGCATTCACTTTACCACCAGCCATCCGATTGAGTTCACTGATGACATTATTGATGTGTATCGTGATACCCCCGAGCTGGCAAGTTTTGTGCACCTCCCTGTCCAAAGCGGTGCCGATCGCATCCTGACGCTGATGAAACGCGCGCATACGGCGCTCGAATACAAAGCGATTATTCGTAAGCTCTATGCTGCACGTCCGGATATTCACATTAGCTCTGACTTCATCGTGGGTTTTCCAGGTGAAACCAATGAAGACTTTGAGCAAACCATGAAGCTGATTGCCGATGTGAACTTCGACATGAGTTTCAGCTTTGTGTATTCCGCGCGTCCGGGCACGCCCGCAGCGGACTTGCCTGACGACGTGACAGAAGAAGAGAAGAAGCAACGCTTGTACATCCTGCAAGATCGCATCAATCAGCAAGCTCAAGCCTGGAGCCGCCGTCTGCTGGGAACAGAGCAACGAGTGCTGGTTGAAGGCATCTCACGCCGCAACGTGATGGAACTCACCGGGCGTACAGCCAGCAACCGTTCAGTGAACTTTGAAGGTACACCTGAAATGATTGGTAAGTTTGTTGACGTTGAAATTGTCGATGTTCTGACCAACTCACTGCGTGGAAAAGTGGTACGCACTGAAGCAGAGATGGGTCTGCGCGTAAACGAATCACCCGCCTCAGTGATTGCGCGTACGCGCAAAGAAGATGAGCTGGGTGTCGGCCTCTTTCAGCCGTAATCTCTCCCTTAATTTTGCGGCGAGTCTCGCAGTCTCGCCGCCACCTTTCTCACTGTTGCCCTTGATTTCTCACGCGGTTACCCAAATATCACTAGGGCAACTTGCGCCATGCTCGGCGCACATAAATACTTATGCAGACAGTCAGAGCGCTGGTCACCAGCCTGACTCGGCACACTTCAACCTGGCCCTGTGCGACCCTAAGGATTAGTTTGAACATCGAAACGCTGGAAATTACGCTTGAGCCCGCAGACAACACACGTCTGTTAAGTTTGTGTGGGCCGTTTGACGACAACATTAAACAACTCGAACGCCGCCTGGGTGTCGAGATTAATCACCGTGATAACGCCTTCAAGATTTCAGGGCGTGCACTCTGTGTGCACGCTGCCGTCACTATTCTGCGCGATCTCTATGTCGATACCGCGCCGGTTCGCGGTCACATCCCAGATATCGATCCTGAGCAGATTCACCTGGCGATTAAAGAGAGCCGGGTGCTGGAGCAGACCGCAGACAGCGTGCCGGAATACGGTAAAGCGGTAAACATCAAAACCAAGCGCGGTGTGATTAAACCGCGCACGCCAAATCAGGCGCAATACGTCGCGAATATCCTTGACCATGACATCAGCTTTGGCGTCGGGCCCGCAGGTACAGGTAAAACCTATCTGGCGGTTGCTGCCGCCGTGGATGCCCTGGAACGTCAAGAAGTCCGCCGTATCCTGTTAACGCGCCCTGCTGTCGAAGCCGGTGAGAAACTGGGCTTCTTACCCGGCGACCTGAGCCAGAAAGTGGATCCCTATCTGCGTCCACTGTATGACGCACTGTTTGAAATGTTAGGTTTTGAACGTGTTGAAAAACTGATTGAGCGTAATGTGATTGAAGTGGCTCCGCTGGCCTACATGCGTGGCCGCACCCTCAATGATGCCTTTATCATCCTTGATGAAAGCCAAAATACCACCATTGAACAGATGAAAATGTTCCTGACGCGTATTGGTTTCAACTCCAAAGCCGTCATTACCGGCGATGTTACCCAGATTGACCTGCCTCGCCACGTTAAATCGGGCTTACGCCATGCTATTGAGGTGTTGTCTGAGGTTGATGAGATAAGTTTTAACTTCTTCCACAGCGAAGACGTGGTGCGTCATCCCGTGGTGGCACGGATTGTTGTGGCTTATGAAGCATGGGAAGAAGCCGACCAACGACGCAGAGATGCGCAGGCAACAGAGCGTAAGCGCGAAGCGCTCGCAGAACAGACCGACCATCAGGTATCCAAATGAGTAATGTTATTCTTGATTTGCAGATAGCCTGTGCAGATGAAAAGGGCCTCCCTTCCGAGGCCCAATTTCAGCACTGGCTGGAAGCCGTATTACCGCAGTTTCAGGCTGAAAGTGAAGTCACCCTGCGCCTGGTGGATGAAGCAGAAAGCCAGGAACTGAACGCGACTTATCGCGGTAAAGACAAGCCCACCAATGTGCTCTCTTTTCCCTTTGAGGCGCCACCGGAAATTGAGTTGTCGTTGTTGGGTGATTTGATTATTTGCCGTCAGGTTGTTGAGCGCGAAGCACAAGAACAACAAAAAACCCTGGATGCCCACTGGGCGCACATGGTTATTCACGGTAGCCTGCATTTGCTGGGTTATGACCATATTGAAGATGACGAAGCCGAAGAGATGGAGTCACTGGAAACAGAGATAATGCTTGCTCTTGGTTATCCTGACCCGTACATTTCGGAGAAAGAGCTGCCTTAAGGTAGCACGACACAACGTTTTTCTATCTCCTGCCCACTTCGTTGGGCAGCCTTAAACTTAACAAGAGTGATGACCACAAAACGCCATGAGCGACGACCATTCTCAGAACAACGACAGCCCCAGTAGCAAGAAGGGTTTCTTTTCTCTCCTGCTTAATCAATTATTCCACGGCGAACCTAAAAACCGTGATGAGCTGCTGGAGCTGATCCGCGATTCAGAACAAAAAGAACTGATTGATCAAGATACACGCGACATGCTGGAAGGGGTGATGGATATCGCCGAACAGCGCGTCAGAGACATCATGATCCCCCGTTCCCAGATGGTAACGCTGAAACGCAATCAAACACTGGATGAGTGTTTGGATGTGATTATTGAGTCGGCGCATTCGCGCTTTCCTGTAATCAGCGAAGACAAGGATCATGTCGAAGGCATTTTGATGGCCAAAGACTTGCTGCCGTTTATGCGCAGTGATGCTGACGCCTTTAGCATGGAAAAAGTGCTGCGTCCTGCCGTGGTTGTGCCGGAAAGCAAGCGCGTTGACCGCATGCTGAAAGAGTTCCGCCAACAGCGCTATCACATGGCGCTGGTGATTGACGAATTCGGTGGTGTCTCAGGTCTGGTCACTATCGAAGACATTCTTGAATTGATCGTCGGTGAAATCGAAGATGAGTACGACGATGAGGAAGAGAGTGATATCCGCCAACTCAGCCTTCACACCTACACGTTGCGCGCTCTGACACCGATTGAAGATTTCAACGAAGTCTTTGGCACGCAGTTTAGCGACGAAGAAGTGGATACGATTGGCGGTCTGGTCATGCAGAGTTTCGGCCACTTACCTGCACGAGGTGAGAGCATCGATATTTCTGGCTACCAATTTAAAGTCGCGATGGCGGACAGCCGCCGCATCATTCAGGTGCATGTGACAATACCGGACGACGCTACACCACCATCACTGGAAGATTAATGTCACTATGGCTTTATCCTCTCTGCTAAGTAGCCAGCGCGTGCGTACGCTGCTGGCGCTGTTAACGGGTGCCGCTGGCACCCTTTCCTTTTCCCCTTATGATTTTTGGCCTGCCGCCCTGATATCTCTGGCGGGTTTGCTTGCCGTCACCCTGAATCGCAATACCCGCCAGGCAACATGGCTTGGCTTTGTCTGGGGCTTCGGGCTGTTTGGCAGCGGTATCAATTGGGTGTATGTCAGTATCGCGACCTTTGGTGGCATGCCAGGGCCAGTGAATGTGTTCCTGGTGGTGTTGCTGGCCCTCTACTTGTCGCTGTACACCGCGCTGTTTGCTGCCGTTCTCAATCGACTCTTTCCACGCACTACACTTTGGCGGCTGGTCGTTGCTGCACCGGTAATTTGGCAAATCACTGAGTTTCTGCGCGGTTGGATTCTAACAGGCTTTCCATGGCTACAATTTGGCTACTCCCAAATTTCAGGCCCGCTGAAAGGCATCGCGCCGGTATTAGGTGTTGAGGCCATTACCTTTGTTTTGATGATGATTGCCGGGCTGGCGGTCTACGCACTTCATCAACGTAAAGTCGCTGCCAGCGTTGCGGCGGCGGCGCTGCTCCTCTTGCCGTGGCCACTCAGCCAAATTCAGTGGTTTAAAGCGTTGCCAGAGCGCGATGTGCAGGTTGCGATGGTGCAAGGTAACATCGAACAATCGATGAAATGGGATCCGCAGAATCTGATCAATACACTGCGCATCTACACGCAATTTAGCCGCCCCTATATGGGCAAAGCCCCTATTATTATTTGGCCAGAATCGGCCATCCCCGATTTAGAGAGTAACCAGCAACCCTTTCTTAAATCATTGGATGCAGAACTGCGTGAAGCAGGTAGCAGTTTAATTACGGGTCTGGTCGATTCACGTCTGCAAGGCCAGCAATATCACGACTACAACACGGTCATCGTCCTTGGGGAAAAAGAGCCCTATAACTATTTTGCGGGCAATCGTTACCAGAAAAATCATCTGGTGCCCTTTGGTGAATTTGTGCCGCTGGAATCCTTGCTGCGCCCACTGGCTCCTTTCTTTGATTTACCGATGTCCTCGTTTAGCCGGGGGGCTTACGTGCAGCCACAACTCCATGTTGCAGGTTACAACCTGACGGCAGCGATTTGCTATGAAATCGTTCTGGGCCAACAGGTGCGCGATAATTTCCGCGCGGATACCAATTTCTTACTCACTATTTCAAATGACGCCTGGTTTGGTCACTCGATAGGTCCGTGGCAACACTTCCAAATGGCGCGTATGCGCGCATTAGAGTTAGGACGCCCTTTACTGCGTAGTACCAACAACGGCATTACTGCAGTGGTCGATGCCAAAGGCGATGTCGTTTCCAGTATCCCGCAATTTACGCGTGACGTCTTAAATGCTTCTGTCACGCCGACCACCGGATTAACCCCGTATGCGCGTATTGGAAATACGGGTATTTGGATAATCACCCTCGTTTTTGGGGCACTCGCGGCATTGAGCTTGCGCCGCCGTTAAAATGTGCACGGGTGAGAGCATGCCCTCGCCCGTCACGCCATTCCTCGCTGCCAACACTACCTGGCACGCCTCTTGCAACATTTCCTCTGTACGCTTTTAAAGAGTTTGAGCAGGCCGTATTGACTCGCGCATTGCACCATAAAGGCACACTCACTGCCCCATGGCGGAGCATTGCCGAAATATTTGCGTTGCAATGGTGCGCTTGAGCTCTCAAAAAAGAAACTTTCTTGTTTCATAGCATTAACAATCAGCTATTTTAGAAGGTATCCGAGCGGGTAAACGCTCTGGGATGACAAGAAAAGCAGCAGAAAATGCACACAACCTCACTCGGCGCCAAATTTAAAGCGCCCCACAATCCTTAAAGAAGGAGTTGGAACATGAAATTCAAGAAACTGGGGCTTAGCTTGGCCTTGTTAGGACTGGCCTCCGGTATCGCTCATGCTGAAGACGCTCCGGCTCAATCGGCACAACAATCAACGCTGGATAAAATTGCCAAAAATGGCGTGATTGTTGTTGGACACCGTGAGTCCTCCGTCCCTTTCTCCTACTACGACAACGCGCAAAAAGTGGTTGGCTACTCACAGGACTACTCCAACGCCATCGTTGAAGCGGTCAAAAAACAGCTGAACAAACCTGATCTGCAGGTAAAACTGATCCCGGTCACGTCGCAAAACCGTATCCCACTGCTGCAAAACGGGACTTACGATTTCGAGTGCGGCTCCACAACCAATAACCTTGAACGCCAGAAACAAGCGGCCTTTTCGAATACCATTTTTGTAGTAGGTACGCGTTTGCTGGTGAAGAAAGGCGGTCCAATTAAAGATTTCGCCGATCTGCAAGGCAAAACCGTGGTTGTTACATCGGGCACCACCTCTGAAATTCTGTTGAACAAACTGAATGATGAGAAAAAAATGAAAATGCGCATCATCAGCGCCAAAGATCACGGTGACTCCTTCCGTACGCTGGAAACTGGACGTGCCGTGGCCTTTATGATGGATGATGCCCTGCTGGCCGGTGAGCGTGCGAAAGCGAAAAAGCCAGATCAATGGGAAATCCTTGGTACGCCACAATCCAACGAAGCCTACGGCTGTATGCTGCGTAAAGACGATCCCAGCTTTAAAAAGCTGATGGATGAGACCATCGCGCAGGTGCAAACATCAGGTGAAGCGGCTAAATGGTTTGATAAGTGGTTTAAAAACCCGACGCCACCGAAGAACGTCAACCTGAATTTTGACCTGTCAGATGACATGAAAAAGCTGTTCTCTGGCCCGAACGACAAAGCATTAAACTAAAATAATCAGGGCGGCTTGCCGCCCATCCGATTGATGGCACAGCGACCCGGACAGACTGAGCGTGAGCAGGCCGTTCCCCTGCTGGCGCAATAACAGAGGTCGTCATCAATCTTTACTACAGGGTAGCCTCGCTACCCTTTTTTCCTCGGAGTGTAGTATGGGAATTGACTGGAACTGGGGCATCTTTTTGCAACAGGCCCCGTTTGGTAACACCACCTATCTGGGTTGGTTGTGGTCTGGTTTTCAGGTCACGATTGCCGTTTCAATTAGCGCCTGGATAATCGCCTTCTTTATCGGCTCATTTTTCGGTATTTTACGCACCGTCCCCAGCCGCCTGCTCTCTGGCATTGGCACCGCCTACGTTGAACTCTTCCGTAATATCCCGCTCATCGTTCAGTTTTTCTTCTGGTATTTAGTCGCACCAGAACTGGTGGGTGAAGATCTCGGCATGTGGTTTAAAGCAGAGCTGGATCCCAACATTCAGTTCTTTATTTCATCTGTGATCTGCCTGGGTTTATTTACCGCAGCGCGCGTCTGCGAGCAGGTGCGTGCGGCCATTCAGTCGCTGCCAAGCGGTCAGAAAAACGCGGGCCTGGCGATGGGCTTAACCCTGCCACAGACTTACCGCTATGTGTTGCTTCCTAATGCCTATCGCGTGATTGTGCCCCCGATGACTTCTGAGATGCTGAACCTGGTGAAAAACTCGGCTATCGCATCAACCATTGGTTTGGTGGACATGGCGGCGCAGGCTAACAAACTACTGGACTACTCCGCACATGCTTATGAGTCCTTTACCGCCATCACGCTCGCCTACATCGCCATTAACCTGGTGATTATGGGCATTATGAGTTTGGTAGAGCGTAAAGTGCGCGTACCTGGCAACATGGGGAGTAAATAATGTACGAATTTGACTGGAGTTCCATTCCACCCAGCCTGCCCTATTTGATGAATGGGCTCGTCATTACCCTTAAGATCACCCTGATTGCCGTGGTTTTCGGCATTGTTTGGGGCACCATTCTGGCGGTTATGCGTCTGTCGCCCATCAAACCTGTCAGTTGGTTTGCGCGCCTGTATGTGAATCTGTTCCGCTCGGTGCCGCTCGTCATGGTGCTGCTGTGGTTCTATCTGGTGGTGCCGAGTCTGTTACAAAAAGTGCTTGGCATCTCGCCACAAACAGATATTCGTTTGATTTCAGCCATGGTCGCCTTTGCCTTGTTTGAAGCGGCTTATTATTCAGAAATTATTCGTGCCGGTATCTTGAGCGTCTCCCGTGGTCAGTCTAATGCGGCGCTGGCGCTGGGAATGACACAGTGGCAAAGCATGCGATTGATTATTTTGCCACAGGCGTTTCGCGCCATGGTGCCGCTGTTGCTTACGCAGGGAATTGTCCTCTTCCAGGATACCTCCCTGGTCTATGTGCTGAGTCTGGCCGACTTTTTCCGCACCGCCACCACCATTGGTGAGCGTGACGGTACACAAGTTGAAATGGTGCTCTTTGCGGGGCTGGTTTATTTTGTGATTAGCATTTCTGCTTCGATGCTGGTCAGCTACCTGAAGAAAAGGACTGTACGATGATCTCCCTGAAAAATGTTTCTAAGTGGTATGGGCACTTTCAGGTGCTGACTGACTGCTCTACCGATGTCAAAAAAGGCGAAGTAGTTGTGGTATGTGGCCCTTCAGGTTCTGGCAAATCTACCTTGATTAAAACGGTCAATGGACTCGAGCCCATTCAGCAAGGCTCCATTGTGGTAAACAACACCGAAATCACGGATAAAAAAACCAATCTGGCGCAAGTGCGTTCAAAAGTGGGCATGGTATTCCAACACTTTGAGCTCTTCCCGCACTTAACCATTGTTGAAAACCTGACGCTGGCCCAAGTAAAAGTTCTGAAACGCGATAAAGCCGCAGCGCGTGAAAAAGGCCTTAAATTGTTGGAACGTGTCGGGCTAAGTGCTCATGCACACAAACATCCTGGTCAGCTTTCCGGTGGACAGCAACAACGCGTAGCCATAGCCCGTGCGCTGTGCATGGACCCGGTCGCTATTTTGTTTGATGAACCCACATCAGCACTCGATCCCGAAATGATCAATGAAGTGCTGGACGTGATGGTCGAACTGGCGAATGAAGGCATGACGATGATGGTGGTCACCCACGAAATGGGCTTTGCCCGTAAAGTGGCGAACCGCGTTATCTTTATGGATGAAGGCAAAATCATTGAAGACTCACCGAAAGATGAGTTCTTTGCGAATCCTAAGTCCGATCGTGCCAAAGACTTCCTCGCGAAAATCTTGCACTAAAATCCCTGTGCGCTCCTTCGTGGAGCGCACTGTGTTATCAAGGGTCGAAGGGCTGCCGTTGGAATTGATCGTGACCACATTCCGGACAGCGATTTAAGGTTTCAGGCGTATAGATCCCGCGCGTAAAATGGCATTTTTCACACACTAAATTGCCTAATCCCACCACCTCACCACTTTGATAAACCCCATGGTGATTCAAGTCCTGAAAAACCCCCTGCCATTCCAGCCGTGTTTTGTCCGTAATATCAGCCAGTTCTTTCCAAATACTCTGTTGGATGACCCGCAAAAACACGCTGTCTTCGGAAGCATCATTGTAGTTGCGTGCAAATTCCTCTAAATCACGCTTTACGGCCTGGGTAATCTGCGTAATTTCTGTGTGAGTTAGCTCGCCACGCGCATGCAACGCTTCTTGCGCCTCGGCAACCAATTGGTCAATGTCACGTTCCCCGGCCTCAAGACGCCGGGTCAGCGTGCTCAGCAACTGTGGATAGTGTTGCGCTATCTTATTCATTGTCACTCCTTGATTGATGACCACAGATTTAAGTGTAGGCGCTGCCAGTAAAAATCGTCGGCTACCAGTGGGATTTCAGGCAATTATGGAAGAGGCAGCACACGCCATTGAGAAAAGCGCCACAGAGCAAGATGAGGTGTTGTTGATGCAAAGGCTTATCGGCTATGCTATGCGGATCTCATTGACACTATTTTTGAGTGTCTTTTGCGCAATTAATAAGGACCACTGGCTGCCATGCAAGAGCAATACCGCCCGGAAGAGATAGAATCCCAGGTACAGCAACATTGGGATACTCAGCAAACGTTTAAAGTGACCGAGGAGCCAGGCAAAGAGAAGTACTATTGCCTCTCCATGCTGCCCTATCCTTCTGGCCGCCTACATATGGGCCACGTTCGCAACTACACCATTGGCGATGTCATCTCTCGCTATCAACGCATGTTGGGCAAAAACGTCCTGCAGCCTATCGGCTGGGATGCATTTGGTCTGCCTGCGGAAGGCGCTGCGGTCAAAAACAACACCGCACCCGCGCCGTGGACTTATGAAAACATTGAGTACATGAAAAACCAGCTAAAACTGCTGGGATTTGGTTACGACTGGAGCCGTGAGCTGGCCACCTGTACACCAGAATATTACCGCTGGGAGCAGTGGTTCTTTACCAAGCTGTATGAAAAAGGCCTGGTCTATAAGAAGACCTCGGCGGTGAACTGGTGCCCAAATGATTTGACCGTTCTGGCGAATGAGCAGGTTATTGATGGCTGCTGCTGGCGCTGTGACACCAAAGTTGAGCGCAAAGAGATCCCACAGTGGTTTATCAAAATTACCGCTTACGCCGATGAGCTGTTGAACGATTTGGATACGCTGGAAAGCTGGCCGGAAACGGTTAAAACCATGCAGCGTAACTGGATTGGTCGTTCTGAAGGTGTGGAAATCACCTTTGATGTGGCTGACAGCAGCGAGAAACTGACGGTTTACACCACGCGCCCAGATACCTTTATCGGTGCCACTTACCTGGCGGTGGCTGCAGGCCACCCGCTGGCAGCCCAGGCGGCAATGAACAATCCGGCACTGGCTGACTTTATTGCAGAATGCCGTAATACCAAGGTTGCCGAGGCAGAAATGGCGACCATGGAGAAAAAAGGCATGGCGACCGGCACCTTCGCCATTCACCCTTTAACTGGCGAGAAATTGCCGGTGTGGGTCGCGAACTTTGTACTGATGGAGTACGGCACGGGCGCCGTCATGGCCGTACCCGCGCACGATCAACGCGACTGGGAATTTGCCACGAAGTACAGCCTCAACATTAAACCCGTTATCCTGGCATTAGACGGCAGCGAACCTGATGTTTCTGCGGCCGCCATGACGGAGAAAGGCACCCTGTTTAATTCCGGTGAGTTCGATGGGCTCGATCATGCCGCTGGATTTACTGCCATCGCCGACGCGCTGGCAGCCAAAGGCGTGGGTGAACGCAAAGTCAATTACCGCCTGCGCGACTGGGGTGTCTCACGTCAGCGTTATTGGGGCGCGCCCATTCCGATGGTCACCCTGGAAGATGGTACCGTCATGCCAACGCCTGAAGATCAACTGCCGGTTATTTTGCCGGAAGATGTTGTAATGGATGGCATCAGCAGCCCGATTAAAGCCGATCCCGAGTGGGCTAAAACCACCGTGAATGGTCAGCCTGCACTGCGTGAGACTGACACGTTCGATACCTTTATGGAGTCGTCCTGGTACTACGCGCGCTACACCTGCCCGGATTACGATAAAGGCATGTTAGATCCCGCAGCGGCAAACTACTGGCTGCCGGTTGATCAATATGTGGGCGGAATCGAACACGCCATCATGCACCTGCTGTACTTCCGCTTCTTCCATAAGCTGATGCGTGATGCAGGTCTGGTAACCTCAGATGAGCCAGCGAAACGCCTGCTGTGTCAAGGCATGGTGCTGGCGGACGCTTTCTATTACACCGGTGCAAACGGTGAGCGCAACTGGGTTTCACCTGTTGATGTGACCGTTGAGCGCGACGAGAAAGGCCGTATCGTTAACGCCGTCGACAAAGAAGGCAACGCGCTGGTGTATACCGGCATGAGCAAAATGTCGAAGTCGAAAAATAACGGTATCGATCCGCAGGTGATGGTCGAGCGTTACGGTGCCGATACCGTGCGTCTGTTCATGATGTTTGCTTCTCCGGCCGATATGACGCTGGAATGGCAAGAATCAGGTGTTGAAGGCGCAAACCGCTTCCTGAAACGCGTCTGGCGTCTGGTGTTTGAACATACTGAAAAAGGCCCGGTCACCGCTCTGGATATCGCCAGCCTGAATGACGACCAGAAAGCACTGCGTCGCGATTTGCACAAAACCATCGCGAAAGTGTCGGATGATATTGGTCGTCGTCAAACCTTCAATACCGCCATTGCTGCCATCATGGAGCTGATGAATAAGCTGACGCGCGCACCTCAGGACACCGAGCAAGACCGTGCACTGATGCAAGAAGCCTTACAATCAGTGGTGGTGATGCTGTATCCGTTCACGCCACATGCCTGCTTCACACTGTGGCAAGCACTGGGCGGTAACGGCGATGTGGATCATGCACGTTGGCCACAAGCAGATGAAACCGCAATGGTTGAAGACACCCTTTTGGTGGTGGTTCAGGTGAACGGCAAAGTTCGTGGCAAAATCACTATCGCCGCGGATGCCACCCAGGAGCAGGTGCAAGCACGTGCTGCACAAGAGCACCTGGTGGCGAAGTATTTGGATGGCGTAACCATTCGTAAAGTGATTTACGTACCAGGAAAACTGCTTAACCTGGTTGTAGGTTAAGCGCAGGAGGACGTTGTGCGACAAGCGATTATCAGTCTTGTATTAGGTCTGGCGGTGTTGGTTACCGCCGGATGCGGTTTTCACCCACGTGGCACCACTCAGGTGCCCGATGATATGAAAACGCTCATCCTGGACAGTAGCGATCCCTATGGGCCGTTAAACCGTTCAGTGCGTGAACAGCTGCGTCTCAACGGTGTCACTATTGTTGAGAAAGATACGCTTCGTACCGATTTGCCTTCTTTACGCGTGCTCGGCAGCAGTGTGGGACGTGATGTTGCCTCGATTTTCCGCAGCGGTACTGCTGCGGAATACCAGTTGGTGATGCATATCAATGCGCAAGTATTGATCCCTAATAAGGGCATTTTCCCTATCAGCTCAACCGTCTACCGTTCGTTCTTTGATAACCCGCAGCGCGCGTTAGCCAAAGATTCCGAGCAGCAGATTATCCAGCAAGAGATGCGCGATCGTGCAGCAGAGCAGCTAGTGCGTAAGCTCCTTACTGTTCACGCAGCAGAAGAACAGCTGAATAGCCGCAAAGGCACCAGCGATGATCCTGTTGGTTTAGACAGTACGCCTGGCGAATCACCTGACCGGGAGTCTACCCTCGGGCCGACGATGACACCGGATTCATGATCAGAATTTGGCCTGAACAACTTGGCGCGCAGCTCCGTGAGGGGCTGCGCGCCAGTTATTTATTAAGCGGAAATGAGCCCTTACTGCTGCAAGAAAGCCAGGATGCCATTCGCCAGGCGGCGCAGCAACAGGGATTCGAAGAACATCTGAGTTATCCTGTCGATACACATACAGACTGGGATACTATCTTTAGCCAATGTCAGGCCTTGAGCCTGTTTGCCAGTCGTCAAACGCTGACCTTGTTGCTGCCTGAAAGTGGCCCCAATGCCGCAATAGGTGCACAACTTGAGACGCTTAGCACCCTGCTGCACAGCGATTTGCTGTTGGTGCTTCGCTTGCCCAAGCTCACCAAAGCACAGGAAAACAGCGCCTGGTACAAAGCCATCAGTGCTGATGCCGTTGTGGTGCCCTGCCAAACCCCTGAGCATGCGCAACTTCCTCGCTGGGTAATGGCGCGTGCGAAAAGCATGAAGCTCACGCTTGATGACCCCGCTTGCCAGCTTCTCTGCTACTGTTATGAAGGCAATATGCTGGCGCTGGCACAAGCGTTAGAACGCCTTTCATTGCTGTGGCCAGACGGCAAACTCACGCTACCGCGTGTAGAACAAGCGGTCAGTGACGCTGCCCATTTCACGCCCTGGCATTGGGGAGATGCCTTGTTGGCGGGCAAAAGTAAGCGTGCATTGCATGTTCTCCATCAATTGCGACTGGAGGAGAGTGAGCCGGTGATTCTATTGCGTACCCTGCAACGCGATCTCTCGCTATTGCTGACCTTACAACGTCAGAGCCTGCACACGCCCTTGCGCACCTTACTTGACCAGCACCGCGTGTGGCAGAACCGTCGTCCACTGATTACTGACGCGCTCTCCAGACTCTCGGCGACGCAATTACACCAGGCCTTTCGCTTGCTCAGCAAGGCTGAACTGACGATAAAACAAGATTATGGCCAATCCATCTGGTCTGAATTAGAAACGCTATCACTGCTGTTGACGCTCCCTCAATTTCCGGGGATCTATTGTGATGTCTGAACCCTTAGCGCTTCACGCCTTGTTTGGTGGCACATTTGATCCGATCCACTTCGGTCACTTGCAGCCCGTCACCGCCCTGGCACAAGAAACCGGTTTACAGCGCGTGACGTTACTGCCCAACAATGTCCCACCGCATCGTCCGCAGCCTGAAGCCACCGCCGCGCAACGCGCCGAAATGGTTGAGTTAGCGATTGCCAATAATCCCCTGTTTGCTGTGGATACACGCGAACTTCAGCGCGATACCCCATCATGGACAGTGGATACACTGGAAGCGTTGCGTCAGGAGCAGGGTTCCCGGCAACCCCTTGGCTTTATTATTGGTCAAGACTCTTTGCTGTCTTTACATCAGTGGCATCGCTGGCAGGATCTGCTCGGATTGTGCCACTTACTGGTGATGCAACGGCCTGGCTACGCGATGCAGATGCCCACCACAGAAATGCAGCACTGGCTGGATACCCATCGCACAACCAATGTGAACGATCTGCATGCACAACCCTCAGGGTTTGTCTGGCTTGCGGAAACACCGCAGGTCGACATTTCCGCCACGCAAATTCGCCATCGCCTTCACACGGGTGAGAACTGTAACCACCTGTTGCCGCAGCAGGTGTTAGACTATATCCAACGCCAGGGTTTATATCGCCCGGCGTAAGCCCGTGCTATACTGCGCCGCTTATTTCAGCCGGTAGCGCTCTCTGCTCGCCGCGCTCTCCATAACAATGTAAAGAAAGACGCAAGGGGAAACTTTTGGAAGGCAAAGCACTCCAAGACTTCGTTGTTGATAAGATTGATGATCTTAAAGGCCAAGATATCGTTGCGCTGAACGTTCAGGGCAAATCCAGCATTACCGATTGCATGATCATTTGCACCGGCACCTCCACACGTCATGTTTTGTCCATTGCGGAGCATGTCATGCAAGAGTCACGTCAAGCCGGTCTTAAGCCACTGGGCATTGAAGGCCAGAGCGCAGCCGACTGGGTTGTGGTTGATCTGGGTGAAGTGATTGTGCACGTGATGCAGGAAGATAGCCGTCAGTTGTACGAGCTGGAAAAACTCTGGAGCTAAGCGGTGAAGTTACAGCTTGTTGCCGTCGGCACCAAAATGCCCGCCTGGGTTCAAACAGGATTTATGGAGTATCTACGCCGCTTTCCGCGTGATATGCCCTTTGAACTGACTGAAGTTCAGGCAGGTAAACGCGGTAAAAACGCCGATATCTCACGCATCCTGGAAAAGGAAGGCGAGTTGATGTTAGCAGCCGTCGGCAAAGGTAACCGTATCGTCACGCTGGATATTCCTGGCCAACCGTGGGAAACCCCGCAACTGGCAATGCAGATGGAACGCTGGAAACAGGATGGACGTGACGTTAGCCTGCTGATTGGCGGCCCTGAAGGATTAGCGCCCGCCTGTAAAGCCGCAGCAGAGCAGAGTTGGTCTCTGTCTGCACTGACCCTGCCCCATCCGCTGGTGAGGGTGTTGGTAGCGGAGAGCCTGTACCGCGCATGGAGCATTACGGCAAATCATCCTTATCACCGCGAGTGACAGTTCTGGCCAACGAGTTTAAATAAGCAGCGGATGAAATTAAAACGTAACTCCTTTCGTGATTATACCGCCGAATCGGCGCTGTTTGTTCGGCGAGCGCTCATCGCTTTTGGCGGCATTCTGCTCCTGACGGGCGTGCTGATCGCCAATCTGTATCACCTGCAAATTTTACGTCACGAAGATTATCAAACCCGTTCGAATGAGAACCGCATCAAGTTGGTGCCCGTCTCACCCAGTCGCGGAATCATTTATGATCGCAACGGCATTCCGCTGGCGTTAAATCGCACCATCTACCAGTTAGAACTGGTACCAGAAAAAGTCGACGATCTCGAAAAAACGCTCGATCAACTGCGTCAGGTTGCCGATCTCACCGATGACGATATTGAAGCGTTTCGCAAAGAGAAAAGACGCTCACGCCGTTTCACCTCTATTCCGGTCAAAGTGGGATTGAATGAGGTGCAGGTCGCCCGCTTTGCGGTGAACCAGTATCGTTTCCCCGGCGTGGAAGTGAAAGGCTATCAACGCCGCTATTATCCTTATGGTTCTGCACTGACCCACGTTATCGGCTACGTGTCGAAAATCAACGATCGCGACGTAGAGCGCCTGTCTAAAGAGGGTAAGTGGCCCAATTACGCCGCCACCCATGATATCGGCAAACTGGGTATCGAACGTTATTACGAAGACGTACTGCACGGCAAAACCGGCTACGAAGAGGTGGAAGTCAATAACCGTGGCCGCGTGATCCGCCAATTACATGAGCAGTCTCCGCAGGCGGGTCGTGATATCTATCTGACAGTTGACCTCAAGCTGCAACAGTATATTGAAACCCTGCTGGCAGGCAGCCGCGCAGCCGTTGTGGTTACCGATCCGCGCAATGGTGATTTGTTGGCGATGGTGTCAACCCCGAGCTACGATCCCAATCTGTTTGTCGACGGCATCTCCAGCGCGGATTACAAAGCCCTGTTGGCTGATGAAAACCGCCCACTGATCAACCGTGCCACCCAGGGTTTGTACCCACCGGCCTCAACGGTTAAGCCCTATGTGGCCGTCTCGGCGCTCAGCGCAGGCGTGATCACACGCAATACATCTCTGTTTGACCCGGGTTGGTGGCAGCTACCGGGCTCAGAAAAACGTTATCGCGACTGGAAAAAATGGGGACATGGCCGATTGAATGTGACCAAGTCGCTTGAAGAATCCGCCGATACCTTCTTCTATCAGGTCGCTTATGACATGGGGATTGATCGCCTTTCGGCCTGGATGGAAAAATTTGGCTACGGCCATTTTACCGGTATCGATCTGGCTGAAGAGCGAGCGGGTAACATGCCGACCCGCGAATGGAAGGTGAAGCGTTTTAAAAAGCCCTGGTATCAGGGTGACACCATTCCGGTCGGGATTGGCCAGGGATACTGGACAGCAACCCCCATGCAGATGAATAAAGCATTGATGTCACTGATCAATGACGGCGTGGTGAAAGTGCCCCATTTCCTGCGTGCCACGCGCGAAAATGGCGTGTTAGTGCCGTTTAAACAACCGACTCTGCCACCGATTGCTGATATTCACTCGGGATACTGGGAAATCGCCAAAGACGGTATGTACGGCGTGGCCAATCGCGCCAACGGCACCGCGCACAAAAGTTTTGCCGATGCCAAATACAAAATTGCGGCAAAATCCGGTACGGCGCAGGTCTTTGGCTTAAAAGAGAATGAAACCTACAACGCGCACAAGATCGCTGAACATCTGCGCGATCATAAATTGATGACCGCCTATGCACCCTATGACAATCCCCGCGTGGCTATCGCCATGATCCTGGAGAATGGCGGTGCAGGCCCGGCTGTCGGCACGGTGATGCGCCAGATTTTGGATCACATAATGCTCGGCGATACCAACACCAATTTGCCTGATGCGGATCCTGTACCGCCGGGTTTTGAGGGCGAATAATTATGTCGATGAACGACGACCCGCAAAAACGCTCGATCTGGACGCGTATCCATATCGATCCCATTTTTTTACTCTGTATTCTGGCGCTGCTGATTTATAGCTCCGTGGTGATGTGGAGCGCCAGCGGCCAGGATCCGGGTATGATGGAACGCAAGCTGGTGCAAATCATGATGGGCTTTGTGGTCATGGTCGTGATGGCACAGATCCCCCCGCGCATCTATGAAGGCTGGGCTCCTTATCTGTATATCTTTTGCGTCATTCTATTGATTGCTGTTGATGTGTTTGGTCAGATCAGTAAAGGGGCGCAGCGCTGGCTTGATCTCGGTTTTGTTCGCTTTCAGCCCTCTGAAATAGCCAAAATTGCGGTACCGCTGATGGTCGCGCGTTTTATGAACCGTGACGTCTGCCCGCCTTCATTAAAAAATACGGGCCTTGCGCTATTATTGATCTTTGTTCCCACCTTATTGGTTGCTGCCCAGCCCGATCTCGGCACCTCCATTCTGGTGTGTGCCTCGGGCATGTTTGTCCTGTTCCTGGCGGGCTTGAGCTGGCGACTGATTGGTATTGCCGTGGTGCTGGTCGCCGCCTTTATCCCCATTCTGTGGTTCTTCCTGATGCACGATTACCAACGCGATCGCGTGATGATGCTACTGGACCCGGAAAGCGATCCCCTGGGTGCGGGCTATCACATCATTCAATCGAAAATTGCGATTGGTTCGGGTGGTTTACGCGGTAAAGGCTGGTTGCACGGCACCCAGTCACAACTTGAGTTTTTGCCAGAGCGACATACTGACTTTATCTTCGCCGTGTTGTCAGAAGAATTAGGCCTAATCGGCGTCATTGTTCTACTGGCCCTTTACCTATTAGTGATTATTCGCGGACTGATGATTGCCGCCCGCGCGCAAACCACGTTTGGTCGCGTCATGGTAGGCGGATTAATGCTGATTTTGTTCGTTTATGTTTTTGTTAACATCGGCATGGTCAGTGGTATCTTACCGGTTGTGGGCGTGCCATTACCTTTAGTGAGTTATGGCGGTTCCGCCTTGATAGTCTTGATGGCGGGATTTGGCATTATTATGTCGATCCACACACACAGAAAAATGTTGTCGAAAAGCGTTTAAGAGGCGAAACATGCGTAAGGATTGGCTTTGGATAGCGGGCGCATCACTGATGCTGGCGGCCTGTACTGTACCACCACAACAGCAAGCCCCGGCCCCACAACCCGCTGCATATAACGGTCCGATCACCGAAATCGGTGGTGTTGAACCGCAATATGAACCGGTTGATCCACGAACAAGTCAGGATTACAGCGTCAATGGCAAAAACTATAAGATTGTCAAAGACCCGTCGAACTTCAGTGAAGTCGGGCTTGCTGCCTGGTATGGCGATGAGGCCAGCGGCAACCGTACCGCGCTGGGAGAGACGTTTAATCCCGATGGCTTAACCGCGGCCCACCCTACGCTGCCACTGCCGAGCTATGTTCGCGTCACCAACATGGCCAATGGCCGTCAGATTGTCGTTCGTGTGAATGATCGTGGCCCCTATACTCCCGGGCGCATTATTGATCTGTCACGCGCGGCGGGCGATCGCCTGAATATTTCCAATAACACCAAAGTGCGCGTCGACTATATCAAGGTGGCCCCCGATGGCACGCTATCAGGTCCTGGCACAGTGGGTACCGTTGTTGCCAAGCAGAGCTATGCCCTGCCCTCGCGGCCCGATCTTAATGGTGGGATGACCATTATGGGCACCCCCGCAGCGGCACCGGTCAGCCAACCTGCGGCTGAAAGCCGGGCCATTGATAATCGCACACTGACTTCAGAAGATAATCTTGGCGCGCCCGTGCGCAGCAGCGGTTTTCTGGGTGCCGCTCAGCCCTTAAGAGCGGGCGTGTTAGAAGGTAGCGAACCGGTAGCCGCTGTCGTTGCCGCCCCGGTTTCAGCGTCCGTCACAACGAATGTGCCCGCGACAACGAACGGAAACTGGATGGTGCAAGTCGCTGCCGTGAAAGATGCCGCTCGCGCGCAGTCGTTAGCAAAATCCCTCGGCCAGCAGTTTGGCGTCAGTTGGGCGGTGGACACCACGCCCGACAACGTTTACCGCGTTCAGTTAGGGCATTTCCCGTCTCGTCAGCAGGCACAAGCGTTACAACAACGCCTGTCTGCGGAAGCCCAACAATCCGGTTTTGTCGTTCAGGCCGCCAAAGGCATATAGCATTTCACGCGGCACGGAAAAATCTGCTAACAAGTCAGTCAGATTCTGCGATGCCGCGTCAGTCCGCATTTGATATAGTGAGTCACTTTTTTTTCATCAACATGGATGCCGCTGTCCGCACATGAACCCGTTACTTTCCTCTCGTACGTTGAAACGCCTGAGCCTGGTTTCACTTCTGGCCGTTGGCCTGCACACCACCGCGCAGGCTGAAGATATTAATCTGAAAACCATGATCCCCGGCGTACCGGATATCGATGCTGAAGCCTATGTGCTGATCGATTACAACTCTGGAAAAGTACTGGCGGAGAAAAACGCCGATGCTCGCCGCGATCCAGCCAGTTTGACCAAAATGATGACCAGCTATGTCATCGGTCAGGCGGTGAAGGCGGGTAAAATTCACCAGGACGATATGGTGACGGTAGGACAAGATGCCTGGGCCACCGGAAACCCGGTGTTTAAAGGTTCCTCGTTGATGTTCCTGAAACCTGGCGATCGCGTCCCGGTTTCGCAACTGACGCGCGGCATTGTGCTGCAATCCGGTAACGATGCCTGCGTGGCCATGGCTGATTATGTCGCTGGCAGCCAGGATGCCTTTGTCGGCCTGATGAACAATTATGTTAAAGCGCTGGGCTTGCAAAACACCCATTTCCAGACCGTTCACGGTTTGGATGCAGAAGGCCAATACAGTTCAGCACGTGACATGGCGCTGATCGGCCGGGCGTTAATTCGCGATGTGCCTGAAGAGTACTCAGTCTATAAAGAGAAAGAGTTCACCTTTAATAACATTCGCCAAATGAACCGTAACGGTCTGCTGTGGGACACCAGCCTGAATGTTGACGGCATCAAAACCGGTCATACCGCTGCCGCAGGGTATAATTTGGTGGCGTCGGCAACCGAAGGTCAAATGCGTTTGATTTCTGCGGTGCTGGGCGGCCATACCTATAAAGGCCGTGAAGTAGAAAGCAAAAAATTGCTGACGTGGGGCTTCCGTTTCTTTGAAACCGTAGCACCTCTGAAAGCAGGCAAAGAGTTCGCCTCTGAGCCTGTATGGTTTGGCGATACTGACCGCGTTCAATTGGGCGTCGAAAAAGACATGTATCTGACCATTCCACGTGGACGCATGAAAGATCTGAAAGCCAGTTACGTACTGACCAACACTGAGTTGCATGCGCCTTTGCAGAAAAATCAGGTCGTGGGTACCATCAATTTCCAGTTAGACGGTAAAACCATTGAACAACATCCGTTGGTCGTACTGAATGAAGTGCCTGAAGGGGGCTTCTTTGGTCGCATTATCGATTACATTAAGCTGATGTTTCATCACTGGTTTGGCTAACCGTGGCATTGATCGCTTGATTAATGCCACTGCGATCCCCATATAATAGCCATATCATCGCTCCCGCTCTGCGGGAGCGTCTGTTTTAGTGTGTCGGAGTAACCATGAAAACCAAACTGAATGAACTGCTCGAATTCCCTACCCCGTTTACTTATAAAGTAATGGGGCTGGCGCAACCGGAGCTGGCTGATTTAGTGGTTGAAGTCATTCAACGCCATGCCCCCGGTGATTATTCGCCGAGCATAAAGCCCAGCAGCAAAGGGAACTATCACTCGGTCTCGATTACCATCACAGCGACCCACATTGAACAAGTGGAAACGCTGTATGAAGAGCTGGGCAAAATCGACATCGTTCGTATGGTGCTGTAACACTTCTCAGGCGGGGGTCTCCCGCCTTTCATCGGAACGCCTACTGTGTATTCTGAACCTCTGATTATTCGTCAACTCGGCCAACAGCATTGGGAACCCGTTTCACTCGCCATGCATCAGTTCACAGATGCGCGAGATGCCACAACGCCCGATGAAGTGTGGCTGGTTGAACATCCTGCGATTTTCACGCAGGGCCAGGCCGGAAAAGCGGAACATCTGCTGATGACGGGAAATATTCCGGTTGTCCAAAGCGACCGTGGCGGCCAGGTCACCTATCATGGCCCCGGACAACAAGTCATGTATGTGTTGCTGGATATCAAACGCCGCAAGCTGGGTGTCCGTGAGTTAGTCACGGCAATTGAGCAAACGGTGGTTGAAACGCTGGCCCAATTCGATGTGCCTGCCCGTGCGCGACCTGATGCACCCGGTGTGTATGTCGGCGACAGCAAGATCTGTTCACTGGGATTGCGTATCCGTAAGGGCTGCTCTTTTCACGGTCTTGCCCTGAACGTTGATATGGATCTGGAACCGTTCTTGCGTATCAATCCCTGTGGCTATGCAGGCATGCAAATGACGCAATTGAGCGCGCTGCGTCCGGGCGTCACTCTGGCCGAAGTACAGCCGGTCTTGATTGCGCAATTTGTGCGTCTGTTAAACATTGCCGAATGGCGCTATGACGACGCGTCTGTGCTCGCCGTGCCTTAACCGTGCGTGCGCCTTTACAACATTTCAGCAACCTTTTCGGCGTGGCCTGCTGAATGTCATCGCCCGCAATGTTATACTTCGGGTCGCTTTTATCAAAAAAAGTTGAATCTCAAAATAACGCGTTGAGTTGCAAGCGCTATCCACGTGGAACCGCCAGATTATGAGTAAACCGATTCAGATGGAACGCGGCGTCAAATACCGCGACGCAGACAAAATGGCCCTGATCCCGGTAAAAACCGTGGTCACTGAACGCACGGAACTGCTGAGAAAGCCAGAGTGGATGAAAATCAAGCTACCTGCTGACTCCAGCCGTATTCAAGGCATTAAAGCTGCCATGCGTAAAAATGGCCTGCACTCCGTCTGTGAGGAAGCCTCCTGCCCTAACCTGGCCGAATGCTTCAACCACGGCACCGCGACCTTTATGATTTTGGGCGCTATCTGTACGCGCCGCTGCCCCTTCTGCGACGTGGCACACGGTCGCCCGGTGGCACCGGATAGCAATGAACCGGAGAAACTGGCACAGACTATCGCCGACATGGGTTTGCGCTATGTGGTGATTACCTCCGTTGACCGCGATGACCTGCGTGACGGTGGCGCACAGCACTTTGCTGATTGTATCAGTGCCATTCGCGAGAAAAACCCGACGATTAAAATCGAAACGTTGGTTCCTGACTTCCGCGGTCGTATGGATCGCGCGCTGGAGATTTTGACGGCCACGCCACCCGATGTGTTTAACCACAATCTGGAAAACGTACCGCGCGTTTATCGCCAGGTGCGCCCCGGCGCAAACTATGAATGGTCATTGAAGCTGCTGGAGCGCTTTAAAGAAGCTCATCCTCATATTCCAACCAAGTCTGGCTTGATGGTGGGTTTGGGTGAAACCAATGCAGAGATCGTTGAAGTCATGCGTGATCTTCGCCGCCACGGGGTGACGATGCTGACTCTGGGCCAGTATCTGCAACCCAGCCGTCATCACTTGCCTGTGCAGCGTTACGTCAGCCCGGCAGAATTTGATGAAATGAAAGAAGAAGCCATGGCAATGGGCTTTACCCACGCTGCCTGCGGTCCCTTTGTCCGCTCTTCTTATCACGCAGACATGCAGGCAAAAGGCATGGAAGTGAAATAATTCCTTACACCCCGTGTGTATCAGGCATGAAAAAGGCGGCTAACAAGCCGCCTTTTCTCTCTGTGACGTTTACTCTTTATGGTTTACACGGTCAGCAGGCGCATCCTCAACTGCTTTCTTACCGTTGCCATCATCGTCACTCATGGCTTTCTTGAATCCCTTAATCGCGGAACCCAAATCGCCACCCAACGTGCGCAGCTTGTTGGTGCCAAACAGCAACACAATCAAAGCGCCAATAATGAGTAGCTTAGCAATGCTGATACCTTCCATAAATCACCTGTAAAGTTAACCGTCGTAGCGGCCTTGATCGATAAGAGCCCACAGAGGCTCAAGCTACCTTAATTAGACGCTCACCCCGCGAGGACGGCAACCCGCAACTGTAACAGAGTAAGTCTAGTGACTTGACAAAACGGGTGCTGCAAAACGCCTGTTTTTTAGCACCGGCAGCACTTCTCTGGCATGTGCTAATCGCTCGGCTGTCAACTCAGCATAAATCAGCGCCGGGGCCTCCGCTGCGCGCACAATAATCGTGCCCAGAGGATCAACCACCATACTCTGACCAATATTGCGCATCCCACACTCGCCTGTCGCGACCATATAACAGGTATTTTCTAATGCGCGGGCGGTGACCAGCGTTTCCCAATGATGCTCTTTCAGTGGCCCTTTTACCCATGCGGAAGGCAGCACCAAAACATCAGCACCTTGCAACGCTAACCAACGCGCCATTTCTGGAAAGCGGATGTCATAGCACGTCATCAATCCCACGTTCATACCGGCAACGGTCAGCAGCGCTGGTAACGTCTCGCCCGCCATAATGGTGTTGGATTCTCGCATTGTAAAAGCATCGTAGAGGTGCAGCTTTTTATAGTGCGCAACAATCTTGCCACCGGCAATGGCGACCAGCGTATTGTAGGCTTTACCCTCCTCGGCCGGAACGTGCATACAAAACAGGGTTGTCAGCGTCTGTTCGGCACTGACGGCCAGCAAGGCGGTGACAAAGGGGCCATCCAGCGGCTGAGCCGACTGCAGCGCCCAAAGGGGATCATTAAGGTCAGTTGCCAGCACAGCTTCGGGTAGCACCAGCAAATCAGCATGCTCGGCGGCGGCTTGCTGCATAAGGGCTGAGCAAGTAGCCCGATTTTCTTGCCAATCCCGGCTGACGGCAAACTGCCCTAAAGCCACTTTCATTTGGGTGCTCCGCTGCCGTTAATCATTTTCACACGGTAAACCGGCGCTTCAATGTAGTCTTCGCGCACATAAAACTGATTGGCCTTTTCTCTTGTCGCGTTGCAATGCACTTCCATTCGATCGCAGCCCTGCGCTCGCGCCCGCTGCTCAGCTTCCGCCAACAACGTTTGACCCAAGCCTTTACTGCGCTCGCCCTCCGCCACACAAAAGTAACTAATGCGCGCAAAGTCGCCGGGTAGCGCCAATTGGGGAATAAAATGCAGAGACAAAAAACCCAGTACTGTGTCGCCCTCCTCCGCAATCAGTAGCTGCTCATCAGGATGAGCCATTAGCCTTTGCAACTGGCGGGTGATAAAGGTTTCCGTGTCGGCATAGCCTAACTCTGTCAATAACGCGCTCAATGCATAGGCATCCTGCTCTGTGGCATGACGTATCTTCATTAACTTCTCCTTTTTCACTGCGCATCGCCGTGGGGATGATTGTCGTTACCCTTAAAGATACTGTATAACGTCAGTCATTACCGTGCGGCAAGTTCTATTGAGAAGACGAATGTTACAAACTCTTTTAGCTGTGTTTATTGGCGGCGGCCTTGGCAGCGTGGCACGTTGGGCGCTTAGCATGCGTCTTAATCCCGCCCATCAGGCCATTCCACTGGGCACCTTAGCAGCCAACCTGACCGGGGCTTTTATTATAGGATTAGGAATAGCCCTGTTTAGTCGCTTTTCACACCTGGATCCTGCATGGAAGCTACTGATTACCACAGGGTTTTGCGGCGGACTAACCACGTTTTCAACCTTTTCTTTTGAAGTGGTATGGTTGTTACAAGAAGGGCGGATTGGCTGGGCACTGCTGAATATTGGGGTTAACCTGATTGGCTCGCTGATGCTCACCGGGCTGGGTTTCTGGCTGGTTAATCAATTTACATCAGTTTAATGTTTCCTTAATTTTCGTTTGCCACACTCAATGAGAACTTCCCCATCTGAGCGAGTGTGAAATGAGAAACTGCCTGCCAAAAACCCTGACTGAAGGCGCTGCACTGCTGATTGCAGTACTGGTAACCATGAGTTGGCTCCACCTCTTTTTCAGCCGCTAATCGTTGTTTCACGGATTTCAGGCACAAAAAAACCCGCCATAAGGCGGGTTCTAAAATTCTTACTGTTAACTTAAATAGCAGCAACGTTAGCAGCAGATGGGCCTTTAGCACCGTTGGTGATTTCAAACTCAACGCGCTGACCTTCAGCCAGAGTTTTGAAACCATTGCTTTGAATGGCAGAGAAGTGTACGAATACATCTTTGCTACCATCTTCAGGAGTAATGAAACCGAATCCTTTGGACTCATTAAACCACTTAACGCTACCTTTAATCTTGGACATCAATATTACCTTTACATGAAAAATGGACACTCAGTTGTGTCGAGTGCTAGTACAACAATTGCCGGGCAATTTGTCCAGTCCCAGTTGATGAAAAAGTGATAAATATCGCTATTTTTTGACAACATTCTCACTTATACAACAGGACTCAATTAAAACTGCCAGCGGAACCAACCAAAAAATACATTACCGTTATTCCACGTTCCGGGAATATAAGTCATTTGAAACGTGGCGTTAGCGTAGCCGACTGAAGCTAACGGCAGCAAAACGGGAATCGGAATATAGTTCCAGTTGTCACGCATTGTCACACCTGCGGTATAGCCCAATCCCAGATGAAAATTCTGATCTTGCAACGGTCGCCAGGTACTTTCCCAGCCGTAGCCACCAATCGGCTCCCACTTATTAAAGGAGTCCTTGAAGGCCATCAGATAAATACCGTGCCAATTCCCTTTCTCATCCCAGCGAGAAATACCGGCCCCCGCTCCCCACGGACGTTCATTATATTTGTCGATATGTTCTTGATCGTACGTCAATCGGTTATGCCAGGTCACGGCGGGAATATAGAGATCAACATGTTGTGGCTCTTGCCACGTCTGCTTTACATTTCCAGCAAAGACCGACAACCATTCAGGCGTGCGACTCTGTGTAGATTCAGCCTGCGCGCTAGCACCGGTCAATCCGCCAAAACACAGCAGCAAGGGGAGGAGATATTTTAGCATTTTCACTTCTACAATCATTGTCCTGGCGCGCCAGCGCAAGATGGCTGACGAGAAATTTTCGGTGTCCTCATGACGGCATTCTGCCCTGTGGCAGTCTTCAGCCGCTCGCGAGTTACTCATTTTAATAAAAGGTAATCGTATCGTGGCGAGATCAAACCGCACCTCAACAATGTGATCTCCCCCACAAATAATTCTCGGAATTTTCAGGGAACTCAATCAGAAGCGTCTTGAAAATTACGCATTTTTTACGGGAGATTAGCGTCTATTATACGCCATTGGGAGTGGATTGCGTCTGAAAGCAGTGAAATCTGGCGTAAAGGTTGGCAAAATATGGTCAGGAAAGGGTGTCAGCACAGGAGGCGTGCGCATTATGCTGAAAGTTCGCTGTAGTCAGTGTGGAAGCGGTAAGGTCATCTTCACGCAGTATAATCCCAGTACTGGAACACAGCATGGCGCCATCTGCGGCTGGTGTTATCACGTGCTGTCCTGGCAGGATCTGTTGCCCATGACACCGACTGTCGAACCCGTTGCAGAGACCTGCCACGAGAGGGAAGAATCATGATGCAGCCCCTTGCAGGGCTGCAATGCACTTAAAAAATCAGCTTGAATACGCCCGTCAGGGTGAGCAAACCCACTACAAAAATAATCGCGATAACCCACAGTAGAATTTTAAGCATTTTGTCTCCTTGTCCAACATGGACAGTTGCCATAAACCCTTTAAGTGTAGTCGCTTAAATGCGATGAGGACGCCGGATAGCGTCCTCACGCTGATTTTTTACAGTACCAGCGATAATGCCCATACCATGATAAAGCCGACAGCACCGATAAGTGTGGTCAACAGTGTCCATGTTTTCAGGCCATCAGCCACCGACAGTCCCAGGAAGCGGGTCACCACCCAGAAACCGGAATCGTTAACGTGTGATAAGCCCAGTCCACCGAAGCAGGCGGACAGTGCCACCAGAACCAATTGCATATCAGACAAGCCGCTTACTGCGGAAACCAACAGGCCACAGGTGGTCACAATGGCGACGGTTGCCGAACCTTGCGAAGCACGCAGCGCCAGCGACAGAATAAACGCCGCCGGGATCAACGGCAGGTGCAGTTGATGCAACGTCTCAGCCAGCGCTTTACCCACACCGGATTCCACTAACACCTTACCAAAGGCACCGCCTGCGCCAGAAACCAGAATCACACTGGCCGCGCCTGGAATGGCACGTCCGGTGATCTCTTCCAGCTTTTCACGCGTCCATCCACGACGAATGCCAACTAACCATGCGGCCAGTGTCAGTGCAATCAGCAAAGCAATAGAAGGCGAACCAATAATGGTGAGTAAATTACGCAGCATGCCAGGTTGCAGATTTTCGGTCACCAGCGTGCCCATCAAAATCAGTAAAATCGGCAGCACAATCAAACCGGCAATCAGTGTCGCGCTGGGCGGTGCCGTTTTGCTCGCTGTGGTCTCTTCGCTCTCGGTCAGTTGAAGCTGCTCCAGCACCTCCACCGATAAATGGTAGTTGCGGCGGTTCATCATACGCGCCACGGCATAACCGAAGATCCCAGCAGGTGCGCAGACAGCCAGTCCCAGCAGCATCAGATGACCCATATCTGCATTCAACAAGGTCGCCGCTGCCGCAGCACCTGGGTGAGTCGGAATCGCCACGTGCACCATCAACATTACACCCGCCATCGGCAAGCCGTATTTAATCGGCGAGACTTTGGCGACTTTGGCAAAACCGTAAATCAGTGGCACCACAATAATAAAACCGACATCAAAGAACACCGGCAGGCCCAGAATAAAGGCCACCAGCGTGAGCGCCCCGACGCTGCGTTTTACCCCAAGACGTGCGGTGAGTTTTTTCGCCAGTGAATCTGCCCCCCCGGAGGCCTCAATCACAGCGCCCAACATGGCACCCAGTGCAATAATGATGGTGATGCCACCCAGGAGTGAACCCAGGCCGGTGGTAATGACACTCACCACTTTTTCAGCGGGGATATCACTGCACACCGCCACAAACAGGCTGGACACCAGTAACGCAACGAAAGGATGGATTTTGGCCTTAATAACCAAAAGCAGCAGCAGCACCACGCTAAGCAGCGCGATGGTTAACAGCATAGCGGTTGACATAAAGAGGTAAGCCTTCTGATTAGATGCGCTTGTGTGCGCAATGTTCCCAAGTGTAATGACCGGCCCTACATAGGGGCCAGCCTGACGTTTATTGTTGTTGTAACCAGGGTTTTACCCAGCCAAGACCTTCTACTGTGCCGGCGCGGGGGTTGTATTCGCAGCCAATCCAGCCGTCGTAACCACAGGCGTCTAACTGCGCAAAAATCCACGGGTAATTGATTTCGCCCTCGTCCGGCTCATGGCGATCCGGCGCAGAAGCAATTTGGATATGTTGATAACGGCCAGCGTATTCGCGAATCAAATGCGTCAGGTTGCCATCCACCAATTGCGCGTGGAAGAAATCCAGTTGCGTAAACACGTTATCGCGCTCGACGCGGGCCGCCAGATCCAGTGTCTGATATTGGCTGGCATAGAGATAGCCCGGCTTGGCTTTAGGATTCAACGCTTCAAGCAGAATACGTTTGCCGTGTTGAGCAAAGCTATCCGCCGCATAGCGCAGGTTTTCAATCAACGTGGTGCAATATGGCTCGCGCTCAGCGCCCTCAGCCACCACACCCGCCATGATATGCACCTGTGGGCAGTCCAGTGCCAACGCGTATTCCAGCGCACGATCAATATCGCGACGTGCATCCGCTTCACGTCCCGGCACCGCAGCCAATCCCCACTCACCCAGCTCAACATTACCCGGCGCGGTGTTGAACAACACCAATTGCAAGTCATGCTTGTCGAGCTCAGCCTTGATCACTTCTGGGGCGTAATCATAGGGAAACAGAAATTCCACCGCACGAAAGCCCGCTTGCGCCGCGGCAGCAAAACGCTCAAGAAACGGATACTCCGTAAACTGCATGGTTAAATTCGCGGCAAACTTTGGCATATCGGCTCCTTATGGACGTAATTCCGCCACTTCATCGGCGGTAAGATAGCGAATGGGGCGATCGCCGAGCGTAAAGATTAAGCGGGCGGTTTCTTCCAGTTCTTCGGTGTTATCTGCCGCTTCCCGCAATGTTTTGCCGACCACCACAGGGCCATGATTGGCGAGCAAAAAGGCATTGTAATGCGGTGCTAACTTCGCCAGATCCTCGCCAAGACGCGCATCGCCCGGACGATAGTACGGCACCACAGGCACATCACCGACGCGCATCACCACATAAGGCGTAAACGGCTTGATGCAGTTTTTGGTGTCCAGCCCTTGCTGGCAAGAGAGTGCCGTCAGATACAGGCAATGCAAATGCACAATCGCGCGACATGACGGTTTGTTCAGGTAGATGGCCCGGTGAAAGCTCACCTCTTTTGAGGGCTTATCACCGCTGATCCACTCGCCTTCCAGCGTCACTTTCGACAAACGATCGGCCTGTAATTCCCCCAGGCACGATCCCGTCGGCGTCGCTAACAGGGTGCCGTCGTCCAGCAGCATCGACAGGTTACCCGCTGAGCCAGTGGCGTATCCGCGTTGGAAAAAGGATGCCCCCAGCTTGACCATCTCTTCACGAGCTTGCTGTTCAGTCATTGCGAAACGCCTCCTGTGCATGAGCAAAGAAATCTTCGTTGCCAAAATTGCCTGATTTCAGCGCCAGCGAAACAGGTTGATCGGTTGCACGCACCCACGGCACGCCAGGTGCTATCACCGGGCCAATATGGAAAGCGTGAATCCCCAGGGTTTGCGCGACGACGCCAGACGTTTCGCCACCGGCCACAATAAACCGTTGATAACCGCGTGCTTTCAGCTCGCGCACCACTGCAGAAAATAAGGCCTCAACCGCTTCGCTGCTGCGTTGCGCACCGTACTGCTGCTGAATACGCTGCAATGCCTGCGCGTCGGAGGTGGCATACAACAGCGGCGCCAACGCCCCTTCCTGCTGCACAACCCAGTCACACAGACGTTGTGCGTAGGCTTCAGGGTCTTCAAGACAGGCTTCAACCTCGACAACATGGGCCGGTGCCTGTGTCAAATAGCGTGCGACTTGGGCGTTGGTCATCGTGGAGCAAGAACCTGAAATCACAACGGCCTTCTCACCCATTGGACGTCCTGCGGCTTCCGCCTGCTGGCGATCATAGCCCGGCGTTGCCCACTGGCGTGCCAGACCGATTGCCAGCCCCGATCCGCCCGTCACCAACGGCAGATCTTTAACGGCTGCACCTTGGGTGATCAGATGCGCTTCAGAGGTAGCATCCAATACGGCATAACGTACGCCTTCGGCTTTTAACTGCTGCATACGCTGCTGCACGGCATCCGCACCCTGCTCCAGGGCCGCGGCATTGACCACGGCACACCGCCCCTGCGCCTGCGCTTCCATTAAGCGTGGCAAGGCGCTGTCGGTCATTGGCGTCACCGGGTGATGACGCATTCCAGATTCTGACAACAATTGATCAAAGACAAACAGGTAGCCCTGATACACACTGCGCCCGTTTACAGGCAGCGCAGGTGAAATAATGGTGAAGGTTTCTCCCAGCGCCGCTAACAAGGCATCGGTGACCGGACCAATATTGCCTTTCGCGGTGCTATCAAAGGTGGAGCAATACTTGAAATAGAAACGATCGCAACCCTGCGCCTGCAGCCACTTTAACGCCGCCAGCGAAGCGGAAACCGCCTGCTCTGTTGGGCATGAACGTGATTTCAGGCTGACCACAATCGCCTGCGCACTTTGGGTCGCTTCACCGTCAGGGACACCGTTGTACTGCACGGTAGGTAAACCGTTTTGCACTAAGAAACTGGCGATGTCCGTTGCGCCGGTGAAGTCATCTGCAATTACGCCAAGACGCTGCATCAGGATTTATCCTTCTCTGGCAACGTGATGCCACTGAAAATTTTGATCACGGCGCTGTCATCTTCTTTACCGAAGCCTGCGTTGCTGGCCGAGGTGAACATATTTAACGCCGTAGAGGCCAGCGGCAGTGGGAAACGCAGTGTTTTCGCGGTATCCGCCACCAGACCTAAATCTTTCACAAAAATATCCACTGCCGATTTCGGTGTGTAGTCGCCGTCCACGACGTGACGCATACGGTTCTCAAACATCCAGGAGTTACCTGCCGCATTGGTCACAACGTCGTACATGGTATCGAGAGGAATGCCCGCACGCGCAGCCAGCGCCATCGCTTCAGCGCCTGCCGCAATATGAACACCCGCCAGCAACTGGTGAATGATTTTCACCGTTGATCCCAGGCCAGGCTCGCTACCAATGCGATACACTTTACCGGCCACCGCGTCCAGCACGGGCTGCAGCGCAGCAAAGGCTTCATCGCTGCCTGATGCCATTACGGTCATCTCACCGGCAGCCGCTTTTACGGCTCCGCCTGAAACCGGCGCATCTAACATCAGCAGTTGGTGCTCCGCTAACTTGCTGGCAATCGCTTTGGCATCGTCAGAAGAAATCGTGGATGACACCATGACCACCGTACCCGGCGTTAAGTGCGCGGCTAAGCCTTGCTCACCGAATAAAATGGCATTCACTTGTTGCGCATTCACCACCAGCAGGAGTACAGCATTCAGTTGACTGGCAAATGCCAAAGCACTCTCAGCCGCGTCTTGCGCACCGCTTTCCAGCAGCGTCTCGCGCGCCTGGGGATTCAGATCAACACCCCACGTGCGTAAACCCGCACGCAAGCAGGATTGCGCTGCGCCCATCCCCATTGAGCCTAACCCAATCACGCAAACTGACGTATTCGTCTGTGACATACTGACTCCGTGTTAATTAAGGTGATAAATTGTGTTGTTATGTTAATTGTAACCCGATACTCGCCGCCACGATGCGATCACTATCACAATAATTAACAACCACCACCCATCATTAACAATGTTTCACATAGCGGTATTTTTTCATTATTATCAATACAATAGTTGATGTAGGATGATAGGAATTGCTGATTTAAGCGCATGCCGCTGACTTTCTTACGTGAATATTTGCGAAAGGTTTACTGGCATGGCGCTATACTCGTCACACGTTTTGTGGGCCCGATCCTTACAGGAGTTGTCATGATCCCTATTGAACGCCATCAACAGATCCTTGCACTGGTGGCTGAGCGCGGTGTGGTCAGCATCAATGAGTTGACTGAACGGCTAAATGTTTCACACATGACCATCCGCCGCGATCTCCAAAAGTTGGAAGAGCAAGGTGCTGTACTGCTGGTTTCCGGTGGCGTGCGCTCCCCCGATCGCTTGTCCAGTGAACCCTCGCATCTGGATAAAACCACCATGTACAGCATGGAAAAGCTGGCGATTGGCACCCTCGCGGCAACCACCATTCCACTCAATAGCTGCATTTATCTGGATGCGGGAACCACCACGCTTGCCCTGGCGCGCGCCTTGAGTCAACGCAGTGACCTGACCATCGTGACCAATGATTTCGTGATTGCTGCTTTTGTTATCGAATCTTCACAATGCCGTATGATCCACACCGGCGGCACGCTATGCCGTGAAAACCGATCATGTGTTGGGGAGGCCGCCGCGCTGGCAATCGGTAATGTCTCGATTGATATCGCCTTTCTTTCCGCCTCATGTTGGGGCATACGCGGCAGCTATACGCCCGATGAAGAAAAAGTCAGTGTGAAACGCAGTGCCGCACGCGTTAGCCGCAAGCGTGTGCTGCTGGCTGACAGCTCGAAATACAATAAAGTGGCGACCTGGCTGGCGCTCGATCTCAAGCAATTTGATAGCATCATCACCGACGCCAGGTTAACAGAGACAGTGCGACGCGAAATCGAATCGCATCAGGTTGAAGTCCTGATCGCCGCTTCTCAGTCCACGGTAACGCGCGAGCGAGATCACGCTACCGGCTAAAAACTCCCTCACTGCGGCACACAATGCTGGTGTGCCGCTAGACTTATTACTGGCATCAGCAATGCCGAGCTCATTTGTTATGACCTTTCACCCAGTAACAAGGAGATCGTATGAGCCAGTTAAATACCTGTATTGGTCGCTACTGTTTGAAAGCCTCTGATCAAGGCGGATTGATTCGTGGCAGCATTGCCATCAATGGAGAAGGCGGGAGCGTACAATCGCAGCAGCAGTTTGCAGTGCACTATATGAATGATGTCCTGAACAATGTGGTGTATCCGGTCACCGGGGGCAATCGCCAAATCACGGACGATTTCCGTAAGAAAATGCAGGCCGCAGGATTTGAGCAACCCCATTAGGGTCGCTACCAGGGCGGGCGCAGCGCTCGCCCTACTGCGCAATCGGGCGCGGATAGTGAATCAGGTTGTGAAAAACAACCGTTTCTTCCCCTATGTTGGTATAAGCGTGTGCAACATCGGCCTGGAATTGAAAGGTGTCACCCGCCCGCAGTCGCTGTGATGTCCTGGCCAGCGTGACCTCCAACTCCCCGGCAATGACCACGATTTGCTCAATCACGCCCTTTTCATGTGCCGTCGATACACTGTGCGCCCGCGCCGCCAACGTCACTTTTAACATTTCCATGCCCAGTTCGGCTTGCCAGGCAAATAACGTGGTGGCACTCATTGCTGCACCGGGCTGAGCAAAGTGCGGCGGGCTGTTTTCAACTGTCGTGATCAACGCGCTGAACGCCACGTTAAATCCGGTAGCAATTTTCCACAACGTTGCAATGGTGGGGCTGGATTCTCCCCGCTCGATTTGTCCAAGCATGGCTTTGCTGACGCCGGTTTGGGCTGCAGCGTGCGATAAACTCCAGCCACGCGCATGGCGAAGCTGTTTTAAAGTGGTGGCTAAGTGATGGGCAACCGTTTCCATAGCGCTCTCCCTTGTGCGTTATAACGCACAATGTTAGGCTCGTGCGCTATAACGCACATTGGAACGGGATTATGTCAGACCTCACCTCCTCACGCTATCCTCTGTTGCCCGCGATCACCGCCGGGTTTGTGGCCGTACTGGTGGGTTACACCAGTTCAGCAGCGATAATTTTTCAGGCGGTTAAAGCTGCAGGTGCCACAGATGCGCAACTGGGTGGCTGGTTGACGATGCTGGGGATCGCCATGGGCATCACCTCGCTGGGCTTATCTTTGCGCTACAAAGTGCCCGTGCTCACCGCCTGGTCCACCCCCGGTGCCGCCTTGTTGGTCACCAGTCTGCCCGGTACTACCCTGAATGAAGCCGTGGGCATTTTTGTTTTTACCTCCGCCCTCACCTTATTTTGCGCCGTGACCGGACTCTTTGCCCGCATCATGAATCTGATCCCCGGCGCGATCTCTTCCGCTATGTTAGCCGGTATCTTGCTGCGTTTTGGCCTTGAGGCGTTTGCCAGTTTTCAATTTGATCTGCCGCTCGCCTGCGTGATGTGCCTCACCTGGTTACTGGCGCGCCGCTGGCAACCGCGATACGCCATTCTGCTCACGCTAGTGGCAGGATTGGTTACCGCCTGTGCCCAGGGACGCTTTGGCGGTGCGCTGCCCGCAATACACATCGCCTGGCCCGTCTGGACGACGCCCCATTTCACTCTGGCATCCCTGCTCAGCATTGGGTTGCCTTATTTTTTGGTGACTCTGGCTTCACAAAACGCACCCGGTATTGCCACGCTTAACGCCTTTAATTATGCCGCCCCCACCTCTTCACTGATGGGCTGGACATCGCTCACATCACTGCTGTTAGCGCCTCTGGGGGGATTCTCTGTGTGTATTGCGGCGATTACGGCGGCCATTTGCATGGGACCCGATGTCCATCCCGATAAACGCCAGCGCTGGCAAGCCGCTGCCGCTGCCGGGTGCTTTTATCTGTTGGCAGGCCTGTTTGGCGGCGCTATCGGTCTGCTGTTTACTTTGATGCCAGCCACGCTGATCCATTTGATTGCCGGCCTGGCGCTGTTAAACACGATAGGCTCCAGCCTGCAACAGGCGCTGGAAAATGTGCAGCAGCGTGATGCCGCCCTGGTCACTTTTCTGGTAACGGCTTCCGGTCTGACATTGGCAGGCATGGGAGCGGCGTTTTGGGGGTTATTGGCCGGGATGATTTGCTGGATAGCACAGCGCAAAAACGTGACAACCCTCACAAAATAGGGTCGCTAACACGGGATTAACACAGTGGCGTGATAAAGATGGATTTCACTGTTAACGCCAACCTCTTTCAGGATCTGTTATGACCACCAGCCAGCTCATCGGCAATCGCCGTGTCATCAGTGGACGCGGCGCACTGCATCAGCTCCCCCTTTTACTGAACGAAGATCCGCAATCCACACTGCTGCTGTGCAATCCCTCTTTTTTGCGTGGGTCGCAGTGGGCTGCACTGGAACCGGTGCTGAGCCCGTTGCTAACGGGCCAGGAGTGCGTGCGGCATGAAGCCTCGCCCGCTGAAATAGACGCCTGGGTTAACCGTTGGCGTGGCAAAGTCAGTCGGGTGGTGGCGATTGGCGGGGGTAGCGTACTGGATGCTGCCAAGGCTGTTGCCGCGCTCTGCATGCACCCGCTTCCCTGCGTGCGGTATTTGGAAAAGGTCGGCGACACCAAAGTCACCGGTGCTACGCTGCCGGTGATCGCCGTGCCCACCACCGCAGGCACCGGCAGTGAGGCAACACAAAATGCAGTGATCACCGATCAAGGGGAGATTCAGGTCAAAGCATCGCTGCGCCATGAAAACTTTGTCCCCGCTATCGCCATTCTCGATCCTGATTTACTGAAAGGCACACCGGCTGCGGTGTTGGCGAACTGTGCCATTGATGCTTTTACGCATTTGTTTGAATCTTTCCTCTCTAACAAGGCTAACTTTTTTACACGTGAGTCCTCACTACAGGGATTACGCCTGTTTTTTCAGGCCTGGCCACACCTGCATCGCGACGATGGACAAGGTGATGCCGCGCGCGAAGCGATGCTGATGGCTTCCTGGCTGGGAGGACAAACGCTTGGCGTGGCAGGTTTGGGTGTGATCCACGGTATTGCGGGTGAATTGGGTGCTTTAAAACCCTGGCACCACGGTGAAGTGTGCGGGCGCTTACTGCTGCCTTTTCTTACCCTGCTGGATGAGAGTGCGCACTCACAACAGCAACTTTTACTGGCACTGCTTGCCGACGCGCTGTTTCCGGCACAATCCGGGCAACCCGCCCAGTTGTTACATGACTGGATCAAGCGCCACGCTATTTATCCCTTCTGGGAGAATGCCCCCTCATTGCGCAGTGAGGAAATGGACTGGATCCTCGCCCGTTCAAACAGCAAAAACAGTTGGGTGACCTACAGTCAGGCGCAGCAGCGCGCCCTGTTGACCGCCGCCTGGCCAGTGCACGATAGCCAGTAAACGCACGTTTCCGCTGACCTGAAAAACTGATACACTGTGTATTCATACAGTTAAATTATCAGGATAACAGGATGTTCGTAGAGCTGGTTTATGACAAACGTAACTTTGCAGGATTACCGAATGCCAGTGAGAAACTCCTGGCTGAGCTGACCCGGCGTGTGCACCGGATTTGGCCAGAAGCGGAAGTTCGCGTTAAGCCGATGCACAACCCGGCTCTGAACACCAGCGGCAACAAAAGCGATCGTGAAAAGCTGCATCGTTTGTTAGAAGAGATGTTTGATGATGCGCCAATGTGGCTTGACGAAGCCTGACAGCATCGCGTGCGACCGGCTGACGCCATGCTCAGGCTAAAGCAATCCTCTCCGCCACTAGCGTCGCTATAAATGTTAATCCACAGGGTCTGGCACTGATGGCCCCCAATGAGGAGTGACCATGTCTGTACACGCAGTAAGCCAACGCCTGGCTCTGGCAGAGAAAGTAGCGCGTGAGGGCGGTGAAAAAGCCTTTGATTACTGTTTACGACGCGACAGCCTGGTGATTGAAACCAAGCGCGATGCCCAGGATGTGGTATCGATTGCTGACCGGGAAGTGGAATTATTTATCCGCGCAACCATCGCCCGTGATTTTCCTGAGGATGGTTTTCTGGGCGAAGAGTTTGGCTTGCAACCCGGTACCTCTGGCTACACCTGGGTGGTCGATCCTATCGATGGCACCAGTCCTTTTGTCCACGGCATTCCTAACTGGTGTGTTTCAGTGGCCGTCGTGCATGGAAACGATACGGTGATTGGCGCGATATATTGCCCAAACCAGCAAGAAATTTTCCTGGCGGCGAAAGGCCAGGGTGCCACCCTGAACGGGCGTAAATTGCAGGTCGATCCCACACGCACGATGCAAAATCACCTGACGGGCATTGGCTCAAACAGCCACGTCACACCTCAGCGTGTCGGTGAGATAGTGAGCGACGTCCTGGCACGAGGCGGCAACTTCTTTCGTAACGGTTCTGGCGCAATGATGTTGGCCTACGTTGCCTGTGGACGCCTGGTGGGTTACTACGAACCTCGCATGAATGCCTGGGATTGCCTGGCGGGGTTTTGCCTGGTGCAAGAGGCCGGTGGCTGGACTTATCCCTATGATGTTGAAGGCGACAAGCTCCTGCACGGTGGCATTGTGCTGGCAGCGGCACCAGGCGCCAAAGCGGATTTGCTCGGCGTTGCTGGCCTGTGATACTCGGCGGTGATGGCAACGTCACCGCCAAAAAAACTTGATCTACATCACATAAATCCGCATAGTGCGCACGGATTAATCTTTGACGATTTGTGCGGAAACCCGATGACGCTTTATCAACACATGCTGATTTTTTACGCCGCCATGGGCGGTATTGCTGCACTGATCACTTTTTTTATTGCCCGCGATCGCCTGAGTATGCGCCTGCTCAGCGCTACGCTTATCGGCGCCACCTGGCCGATGAGCTTTCCCGTCGTATTGCTGTTTGCCCTGTTCTAAATTGACACCCTCACCACGCCTGCCACACTGATAAGACACGCCCCTGGTCAACGATCCCCGATGGCCACCGACGTCTGTTTGCTCTCACCTTCTTACTGTAAGGAGCGGATATGCGTTATGTCAGTTTGTCACTTATTATCGTTTTACTCTCGGCCTGCAGCGGCGGTCCGTTTGCCCCGGAAGAAAAACAGCCAGTGCAGCAATCGCGGGCGGAAAGCTGTGCGGGCGGAAGCAGCCCCAGCCAAAGTGACTGCGGCCACTTTCCCGCGCCGGATTTTCATTAAAGAGATGCCTATGACGCCGCGGGATGCAGTCGTTGATAATCACGGATAACCTGCGCCAGGTTACTGACGCCCACCTTCTGAAAAATAGAAGCCCGATGCGCATCCACCGTGCGTGGGGAGAGATCGAGCAAGCGGCCAATCTCTTTGCTGGTTTGTCCCTCCACCAGCAAACTTAATACTTCGCGCTCACGCACGCTGAGTTGCGCATAGCGCTGGCTCAGTTGCTGCTGCGCGCTCCACGCCGACTCACGCTGCTCGCTCTCTTGCAGCGCCCCGTTAATGGTTTCAATCAGCGCATCCACATCCAGCGGCTTGGTGTAAAACTCAAAGGCCCCATGGCGAAAGGCACGCCGACAAGTCTCTATCGTGCCATGTCCTGTCATCACAATGACGGGCAGCAATGGAAAAGGCGTTTCCCCCTCTTCCAGCCAGGCAAGCCCGCTCTTACCGGGCATGCGCACGTCCAGCAGCAAACATCCCGTCAGCGTATGGTGCTCCGCCGTGTGCTGTAAAAAGGCATCAATCCCCGAAAATATCTCCGCCTGCCAGCCCATCGATTGCATAAGAAAATGCAGTGACTCACGTACTGAGGCATCGTCATCGACAATATAAATTTTCTGCATCCGCTACTCCTTTGCCACCGGTAAGCGCACGGTAACACATGCGCCCCCCGCAGGCAGATTACTCAGAGCAATCTGCCCGTTCATCCGCAAAATCAGCGTTTCCGTTAAGGGCATCCCCAATCCAATACCCTCTTTACGCGTGGTGTAAAACGGCATAAACGCCTGCGCCAGCGCCTCATCGGAAAAACCGGGCCCGGCATCGGTGATACGAATTTCCACCTGCTCACCGTCTCGAGCGCTGGCAACGCTTACCATTCCCTGCGGTTGCCCCTGCTGCGCCTGCACCGCATTGCTAATCAGGTTATGAAAAATCTGCTCCAGCCATAGCGCATCGGCACAGACCCGTTCAGAACCGGTTAAAAATTGCGTGCGCAGTTGAATTTGTCCCAGGCGGATTTCACGCTCCAGCAGTGATGCCACGCGGGAGGTCAATTCCACGATGTTCACCGCCTCTAGCTGCACCTCTTTTTGCGACACGTTGTCGCGAAAGCGTTTTAATAAATCGCCAATCCGCTGAGTTTGCGTCAGCACGGCAGTGAGTGCATCGGGCAACAGGGCATAGTTCTGTTTCGCCACCAACCGCTGCGCACTGTGCACGTAATTTTGGATAGCCGTCAGCGGCTGATTAATTTCATGCACCATGCCAGCGGTGATTTCACCCAGCGCATTAAGGCGCGAGTGTTGATAATAGTGCGCGCGTTCGTCAGCTTGACGCTTCTCTTTACGCCCGTGTAACAGCACCAGCACAGTGGCAATCAACGCGAACCATACGCCAGACATCAATAACATCGGCAACAGAGGAAGCTGCTGCCATTGCGGATTGGCTTCGGCTTGCAGCGTAAAGGGCTGTAAGGGATGGGTCAGTTGTTGCCGCCATTGCCAAAAACTGCCCGCCTGCTTGTCACCGCGCTGCACCACCACCTGCTGATGCCAGGTTAATGCCAGATAGTGAAAAGGCTGAGTTTGATTGAGCGGTTCTTGCAAATCGATCAAAAATCGGGTGCGCCGGTAAGGGTTATACAACCAGTAACGGCCGTCGCTCGCAGGCTCGACCCGCTCTCCTTGCAGCGGACGTTCACCGATTTTCTCAATCGCCACCACCTGGGGAAATTTATGTCGCAGCGTTTCTAAAGACTCGTCGCCACTGAGCAGAGGCAAGAAGGTTTCATTCTGCGTCAATAAATTGCTCAGCGTGCGCTGCAGGGTATAAAAGGTATCGTTATAGTGTTGATGCAATTGACGTACCTGCCAGACCCCCATCGCGATGGCGGTCAGCAAGCAGAGCAATAACCAGATAGCAAATCCGGCTTTCCAGTTTCCTTTCAACAAGAGTGTCCTTCAGCGCTATTTCAATATGAGCGCAATAGCTTTAGCCGTGGCCGCACGCAGCGTATGCGATGTCATCTCTAAGCCTTTATCTTTTAGAATTGTTTTCGCTCGTTCCCAGATAATCGGATCGCGAATCATCTCCAAAAATTCATCCCCTTCACGGGTCAGGCCACAGCAGATACGGGTTTGGTAGGCAATGGTATGAGGATCGACATGGATAATAAAGCCCATGTTCGCCAACATAACGAGGTGCCTGGCGGTCTCTCGGTAATCGTATTTTGCTAAATCATTCTCATTAAAAGAGTAATTCGGCTCCAGCTCATCGGCTTTCAACAAAATATCGCGAATCAAATCCCAGTTCTTTCTCATAAAACCCCTGGTTGAAGCGTGTCAGCGATTCATGCTGTTAGCAGTATAGCGGGAACGGTAAAAGTCAGGCGTGAATCAGGGCTGCCAGTACAGAGGCTGACCGAAAACATCGACAAAGTAATCAATAACGGCACGAACGGCGAAGGGAGCGTAGCGCGCATGTGGATAAATGGCCGCCACATGCTGCTGTTCAGTTTGAATCGCAACCTCGTACCCGGTTGCCAATGGCACTAACGCGCCTTTTTTGATGCTGTCGCCAAGCAACCAGTCAGGAAACAGCACCACGCCCATTCCGGTGGCTGCCGCGGTGAGCAGAGTTAAGGCGTCATTCGACGCCAGCCGTGGCGTGACGGGATAGTGCACCCAAGGTTGACCCGGTTTGCGAAATAACCAGCGATTCGGCCCGGCATGCCCTTTATAAACCAGGCAATCATGTGCGGCTAACGATTCCGGTTCGCACAGCGCAGGATGGTGGCGAATATACGCCGGAGACGCCGCCAGAAAATAGCGCTGCGGGCCAAACACCCGCGCATGAAAACTGGAGTCGGTCAGCGTTCCAATGCGAAACAACAGATCGGTCGCATCGCGATGAGGATCAATCAGATCATCATTCAGTGTCAGCTCCACGGATAAACGCGGGTAGCGCTGCGCCAAACCGCCTAACCACGGTGCAATGTGGTGTTGACCGAAAAACACCGGCGCATTGATGCGTATCACGCCCGAAGGCTCTTCCACACGCGCTTGCAGTGCACGCTCGGCTTCCTGCATCTGCACCACCATTTTACGCGCGCTTTCTACAAACACCCTTCCGGTTTCCGTTGGGATCACCGCACGCGTATTACGGTAAAACAACTGCTGGCCGATAGCGTCCTCAAGCTGGTGAATAATGCGTGAAACCGTAGACGGTGACATATCCTCCCGGCGCGCCACCACAGAAAAATTTTGCGTATCGAACACCGCCACAAAAATATGTAACGCGCGCAGCGTTACGGCTCCGGAACCGATCATTAATGCACATCTCGCAATGTTGTTTCATGAATTATACCGTTTTTCGCGCTATTCAATTGCCCTAAGCTGCCCACCACTCAAGACAAGGCAGGACAGCGATGCAGCTTATTTTACTTTTATTCGTGATTGCCGCAGGCATGGGACTCTCCGTTGAAGCCGGGCTGTTAGGCCCGCTGGGACATGCTGTCGGTGATTTATGGGCAACCTTTAGTATTTTCAGTGTGGGGGCCGCACTCACCTTTTTACTGATGCTGTTTTTTAGCCCGCGCCAGGGCCCTTCGCTGTTGGCTCAACCCGGCTGGCAGTTACTGGGCGGTGTGCTGGGGCCCGCCTATGTGGTGATCCTGACGCTGGCGACCCCGGTTATCGGCATTGCCATGACCATGATTGGTATTTTGGTGGGTCAGGTCTTTAAGAGTGTGGTGATCGATCACTTCGGTCTGTTAGGCAGCGAACGCCGACCGGTTAACCGCCAGCGCTTGCTGGCATTGGGACTGATCGTCATCGCACTGGTGCTGGTGGCAAGGGGATAAAGAATGGCGGTATTGATGGTGATATTAGCCGTGCTGGGCGGCGCTTTACTCAGCGTGCAGGCGGCAATTAATGGTCAGTTGGGATCTAAAGTGGGCGTGTTTCGCTGTGCGTTTCTGACCTTTTCCGTGGGCGCGCTGATCACAGGGTTACTGATTTTCTTTTTTGAATCTGCCCACCCTTTAACACTGATGGATGTGCCCAAATGGCAACTGATTGGCGCACTGTTTGGCGTCCCCTATATTGTGATTATGGTCCTTGCCGTGCAGCGTATTGGCACTGCGGTCGCCACGGTTGCCGTCATCTTCGGGCAATTAACCATGAGCCTGCTGATAGATAATTATGGCTGGCTGGGTAACACAGCGATTCCCTTTTCCACCCATCGCCTCGCGGCTATCGTCTGTCTTGCCGCCGCGCTCTGGTTTATCTATCGCAGTAACCAGGATGTCGGTAAAGCAGTGGATTAACTCGGGAATGTAGCCTGCAAAATTGCCCGGTTATTGCAGATAACCGGGTATTTTTAGGAAACAAACCAGAATGAAATCCACATCGCGCTTACTCGCCTTGCGTCACGCGGAGCCAGTCGGTCAGCGGTTCGATGCGCCAGGCGTCAGGCGTTGTCCCCGGCTGGATCCACATGGGGACACCGTTGCCAATCCGGGGTCCATATGGCGTTCCGGTTGCCAGCAGACGCAGAACGCGGAACACGCCTGAATGTGCCACCACCACGGGTGTGTCGTAATCCTGCAACACACGATTTAATGCGCTTGTCACGCGCAGGCAAAAATCATCCCAGGCTTCCCCTTCTGGCGGCGTGCTTTCATAGGCGGGTTGCTCGCTGAGCGGTCGCCCTTCTAATGCGCCCCAGTCACGCTCGCGGATCCCCTCGACCAACACCATATCACGCCCTGGCAGTGCCAGTGCGGCCGTCTGTCGCGTCCGCAACATCGGACTGACCACCAGACAGGACCACTCACGCTGTGCCAGCACGCTGGCCGCGGCTTGCGCTTGCAGCTCTCCGGCCTCCGTCAGGGGGACATCCGTGCTGCCGCCGATCACATTAGCGCGGTTCAGTGGGGTTTCACCGTGACGAATAAAGACAAAAGGTTTAGCGATAAGCGACATGGAGGCTCTCAATAAAAGGCGCGCAAAGAAGGGGATTATTTCGCATATTTACGCGGCTTCCAACCGCCAACCTTGATGCAGGCGTAAAAAGACGCGCTGATCGCGGCTAAGCGGCGCAAAGTGAAAAGCCATCACCCTTTGCCCATCCGCTAACCGGCACTGCACCAGATAACGCTCTCCCTGATAAACGCAGCTTTCTATTTGTGCCGCGATGCCACTGTCAGCCACCTGCACATGCTCTGGCCGCACTAATACGGGTTGGCGAAATCCGTCAGCTTGCGCCAGGCCAACATGCAAAGCATGGCTCTCCAGTAAGGGAGCGGCGTCATCGACCACGACAGAAAGGACACTCCCCTTGCCAATAAAACGGGCCACCCAGGCACTTTTTGGGTGCTGATAAAGTTGCTGCGGTGAGCCCCACTGCATCAGTTCGCCCTGATGCAGGACCGCAATATCGCTGGCGAGGGCCATCGCTTCCGCCTGATCATGGGTGACATACACAAAGGTGGCGCCCGTGCGGCGATGAAACTCACGAAAGGTCTCTTCCATGGTGGCCCGTAAATGGCGATCGAGATTGGCAAGCGGTTCATCCAGCAGCACCACTTCCGGCTCCGACACCAAACAACGGGCCAGCGCCACACGCTGACGCTGTCCGCCACTGAGCTGCTGAGGTGAGCGCTGGGCGTATTCCCCCAATGCCACCACGTCCAGCGCCGCCTGAATTTTTTTCTCGCGTGCCGCCCCCTGCATCTTGCGCAGTTTCAGCGGGTAACCGACGTTTTCGGCCACCGTCATGTGCGGCCACAAGGCATAAGATTGAAACACCATGCCCATGTTGCGTTGTTCGGGCGGGGTATGATGCTGGGCATCGGCCAGTACACGGCTGCCCAACCGGAGCCGACCGCTGTCCAGATGCTCCAACCCGGCCAGCATGCGTAACGTGGTGGTTTTGCCACAACCGCTGGGGCCAAGCAGTGCGGTAAACGCCCCCTGCGGGATGGTTAAACTCAGCGCACTGACGACCGTTTGATCGCCATAGCGTTTATGCAGTTGTTCAAGGATCAGTTCTGCCATGGAATCACCCCTTTGGGAAGAAAACGGCCCAGCCCGCTGAGTAGCAGCATCACGCCCATGACCAGTGCGACCACCATGACCGAGATCGCCGAGGCCAGCACTTTATTACCGCTTTCATCAAGATTAAAAATCACCACGCCGAGGGTTTCACGTCCGGCACTCCACAACAGGGCAGAGACGGTCAATTCATTGACGGCGGTTAAAAACACCAGCAGCGCCCCGGCAAAGGCGGCCGGTGCCAACAGGGGCAACACGATATGGCGCAGCCGTTGGGGAAAATGCGCTCCCGATAAACTGGCCGCCTCTTCCATTGCCGGATCAAGCTGCATCATGCTGGTGTGTACCGGTTTTAAACTGACGGTGAGAAAGCGCGCCAGGTAAGCCAGAAAGATAATCATGAGTGTGCCCTGTAGGCTGATCCCTAACAGTGGCAAAGGGCGAGCAAACAATAAGATAAAGGCAATGGCTAATACCACGCCAGGCAGAGTGTAGGGAATATCAATGGCGCGGTGCAGCCAGCGCAGCGGCCGATTGGTGTAGCGCACCAGCAGCCAGGCCAGAGGAATACAAAGCAACATTAACAACACGCTGGCAGAAACGGAGAGCAGCATACTGTTACTTAATGCGCGCCAGGTAACGCTTTGCCCATCCAGCAGACTCTGCCAGGCCGCGAAGGTAAGGGTTTTGCTATTCAGGGGCACCCCCAAGGTGGGGACCAGCGAGGTGAAAACCAGCGCCAACAGCGGTGCCAGTAAAATGGTACACAGAATGAGACCCAGCAAGATTTCAATCGGCCAACGCCAGCGCCCCAAATGAAACGCCAGGGCAGGCCCGGCCATACCAATCAGCGGTAATGCATGGCGGCGTTGTAAAACCGATTGCAGCGACACAATCCCCATCGCTATCACGCCCATTAACACAGAAAGCGCAGCCACATCGCTGAGCATCGAGGGGCCAAAGCTCGACATGCTCTGATAAATTTGCACCGGCAGCACGTAATACGAAATGGGAATGCCCAGCATGGCAGGAATGCCAAAGTTGCCCAATGCCGAGACAAAGGCGATGGCGCCGCCGCCCCACAGTGCCGTCCGACACAGCGGCAACACGATATCGACAAACACGCGCCACAGAGAAGCCCCGCTCAGCCGTGCGGCTTCAATCTGTTCTTTCGGCAGGCTCATCAATTGTGTTCGCAGAGCCAGAAAGACCAGGGGTGCATGCTGAATGCCCAGCAGTAACGCGATGCCCTCCGCCGAATAGAGCGGATTCGGCGTCCCAAATGCTGGCGCGATCCCGATACTTTTTAGCAGAATGCTGCTCGGGCCAAACAGTTGCAGCCAGCTCAACGCGGTGACCTGCGGCGGGATCATCAGCGGCAGCATAAATAAAAACACCCACTGCTTTTTCGCGCGGATATCAGTGAGTGCCAGGCAAAAAGCAAACAGGCCTCCCAGGATAAGCGACAACAGCGTGCCTAATCCACTGGTGTAGAAGCTGTTCGCCAACGCCACCCACGTCGACTCACTGCTCAACACGCGCCACAAACTGCCCTGGCGAAAATCCAGGGCCGACATTAACAGGCGCAGACTGGGTAGCAAACTAAACAGGGTCAGCAGTACCAACACCGTCCACAGCAGCCCCCGTGGTGGGCTGCGCGTGGCAGGTTTACTCAGGGCACGACGCATCCGTTACTTATTCCCAAACAATTCACCAAAGCGTTTCTTGTTCTGCTCACCTTCTGCCAATGCCTTGGCGGCATTCAGTGGCATGACCTTAATGCTGTCACGCGGGGGGAATCCGGCAGGCACCGGTAAGTTGGCATCAGCAGGCAAATAGCCCTGTTGCAAGACTAATTGCTGGCCCGCTTTCGACAGCACAAAATCGATAAAGGCTTTCGCGGCTTGCGGGTTCCTGGCTTTGCTCAACATCGCCACCGGTTCCGTCACGATGCTGACGCCTTCAACAGGAAACACGAATTCAATCGGCGCACCTTTGGCTTTTTCACGGATGGCCATGTAATCCACCAGCACACCATATCCTTTGGTGCCCGAGGTAATCGCACTGAGTACACCGCCGTTACCGCTCTGCGGCTGCGCGCCACTGGCTTTCAGTTGCTCGTAGTAACGCCAGCCCAGTGCCGGGTCGTCAATCAGGGTCGCCAAATGAATTTGCGCCGCACCGGAATACAGCGGGCTGGGCAGCGTGGTCATGTTTTTTAACTCTGGCTTTAACAGATCCTGCCAGGAGGTGGGCTTAAAGGCGGCCTGCGTATTATAGGCAATGCCGGTGGTGATAAGCTTAGTGCCGTAGTAGTAGCCTTGCGCGTCATACAACTGTTTATCAAAACGGGCGGCTTCAGGTGATGCATATGCCGCCAGCAGGTGTTGTTGTTTTAAGGCTTCCATGGTCACGCTATCGGCAATCAGCAGCACATCAGGCGTGGCGCCGCCGGCAGCAATTTCCGCCTGTAAGCGGGCGGTCAGCTTCGTGGTTCCATCGCGGATCCAGTCAACGTGAATATCAGGATGCGCCTGCATAAAGGCATTGACGGTCATTTGTGCATCGTCATTCGGTTGGCTGGTGTACAGCGTCAGGGTGGTTTTCGCCGTCGCCTGAACGCTAAAGACCGCTAAAACCACAGCCGCCAAAGTGATATTTTTCAACATGATTGGTACTTCTCCCGGATTTGGATGCGACGATTAGAGCAGTCAAATCTGACAGATTTATGATCGTGACAGGTCACCCGGCAACTGCAAGCCCGTGGCGATATGGCATTGAGATTGAATATTTCGGCCGGAGAAAACCAAAGTGCGGTGATGGCACTGGCCGATCAACTACAGGTGGATGACCTGTTGTTTCTCGGCACCGTGCTCACCGAGGAGCTGATGCGTCTGGAAGGGTTGCAGGCCGGTTTGCAACAGGCATTGATGCCCTGTTTTGTGAGAACGACGCTTTGGCGACAGGGCGCACTGCCGTTGTGCGCCTCACATCTGCGCCGATGAGAGGCCAGCGGCCTCTCACCTTTGCGCTGCACGCTGCGTAAGCGCTTAGCCGTTTTTACAGCGTCTCACCCCGGCTAGCGATCACCTGCTTATACCAGTCAAAACTCTTTTTGCGACTGCGGGCAAAATCCCCGGTTTCATCGTCGTTGCGATCCACATGAATGAAGCCGTAGCGCTTACTGTACTGGCCGGTACCAAAGGAGACGCAGTCCAGGCAGCCCCAGGGCGTAAAGCCCATCAGATCAACACCGTCTTCCAACACGGCTTTTTTCATCTGCTCGATATGGGCGCGCAGATAATCAATGCGATAGTCATCATTGATTTCCCCATTGGCTTCAACCTTATCAAACGCCCCAAAGCCGTTTTCGACAATAAAGAGCGGTTTCTGATAGCGCTCATACAGTGTATTGAGCGTGTAACGCAGGCCGACGGGATCAATCTGCCATCCCCAATCCGAGGCTTTCACATGCGGATTTTTGCGGCTGCCAGGGAAGGCTTCCAGTGCTGTGCTATCCGCCTGTTGCGCCGCTGTATGCTCGACGCTGTTGCTCATGTAGTAGCTAAAGCCGAGGTAATCGCAGCAACCGTCACGCAGGATCTGCTCATCTTCTGGGGCCATTTCGATGTGGAACCCACGGCGTGCCCATTCACTTTTGATGTATGACGGATAGTAACCACGCATATGCACATCACCGAACAGGTAGCGCTCACGCATCGCCTCCTGTGCATACATCACATCATCGGGATGACACGACCAGGGATACAACGGCACCATCGCCAACATGCACCCCATTTGGAAGTCAGGATTGATCTCATGGCCCAGCTTGACCACGATGGCGCTGGCAACAAACTGATGGTGCAGCACCTGGTACATCACCTCTTCCGGGTTAGCGTGGTCAGTAAAAATGACCCCGGAGTTGCTGTAGCCATACAGCGGCTTGCGCCAGTTACGCTGGTTATTGATTTCGTTAAAGGTCATCCAATATTTAACTTTGTTTTTATAGCGACGCAGCACCACATCGCTATAACGGACAAAGAAATCAATCAGCTTACGGTTGGTCCAGCCGCCATACTCTTTCACCAAGTGCAGCGGCATTTCAAAGTGCGACAGGGTGATCACCGGTTCAATGCCATGCTTGAGCAGCTCATCAAACATGTCATCATAAAATTGCAGGCCGGCTTCATTCGGCTCTTGCTCATCACCTTTTGGAAATATGCGCGTCCAGGCAATGGAGGTGCGGAAACATTTGAAACCCATTTCAGCAAACAGCGCGATATCTTCTTTGTAGTGGTGATAAAAGTCGGTCGCCAAATGGTTGGGATAGTGTTTGCCGGGCAACACGCCATCGGTGATTTCGCGATCCACACCGTGCGCGCCGCCGGTGAACACGTCAACAATGCTGGGACCTTTGCCGCCAACGTTCCAGGCGCCTTCCACCTGATGTGCAGCGACGGCGCCGCCCCAAAGAAATTCTTTCGGTAGTTGTTGAGACATAATCCTGCCTTTACTGTGAGATTAACGACGTCTTAACGCAGTGCGGTTAGCCCTGCGCCTGTTTCAGTTGCTGCATATCGCGATGCAGATGGACCAGTTCTTCCACCAGCTCACGACACAACAGCGCATTCATTAAATGATCCTGCGCGTGCACCAGAATCAGATTTACCGGCACTTTGCCGCAGCCTTCATCAGCCCCGATCAACGCTGTTTGGATCTTGTGGGCTTCACGGGCTGCCACGGTAGCCGCATCCAGTTGTTGCTGAGCCTCTTCCCACTGGTAGTGCCGTGCCGCTTGCAGCGCCTGCATCGCGCAGGAGCGAGCTTCTCCCGCGTGGATGATCAGCATCATCACGGTGGTTTCCATATCTGCGATGGCATCCATCATTTTGCCTCCTGAGCGAATGTGTCTGCTGCCATTTCCGCCTCTTGCTCCAGCAGTTGGCGCTCATACATTTTGAAAAAGGGGTAATAAATCAGGGTTGAAAGCCCAATCAGCACCGCCACTAACACCACTGCGCGCCAGTCCCAACCGGTGGACCAGGCGGCACCAATCGGGCCCGGTGTGGTCCAGGGGGCCAGAGAAATCACATGGTTGACCAAATCCGTACGCGTTGCGGTCCAGGCGATCACCGCATTGATCATCGGTGCCGTGATAAAGGGAATAAACAGCAGCGGATTCATCACCACGGGTGAGCCAAAGATAATGGGTTCGTTGATGTTAAACATGCCGGGCACCAGCCCCAACTTACCAATCGAGCGCAGATGCGCGGAACGGCTGCGCAGATAGAGCAGCACCAGCCCCATCGTGGCACCGGATCCCCCCACGGTGATAAAGAATTGCCAGAACGGCTCAATAAAAATCTTGCTGACCTCACCGCCGCTGTTCAATGCTTCCTGATTAATGCCTAAGTTGCTGAGCCAGAACGCCTGCAGAATACCGCCCACGATCGCGGCACCGTGAATACCGGCAAACCACAGCAAATGGCACAGCAGCACCGCTAACAGCACCGCAGGCAAAGAGTCCGCCGCTGAGATAATGGGCGAGAACATCGCCATAATGGCTTGCGGTATCAGCATGCCGAAGTGGCTTTGGAAAAACAGGTTCAGCGGATACAGCGTCAGGAAAATCACCAGAATCGGAATCAACAGATCAAAGGATTGCCGAATTTTAGGCGGCACCTGCTCGGGCAAGGAGATACCAATGCGGTACTTTTGCAAAATATGCATCACTTCGGTGGTATAAATCGCAATCAGGATCGCCGTGAATATCCCCTCACCTCCCAGCGATGACACCGACAGTGTGCCGTTGGTTTGTGGCGCAGCCACCACCAGAAAACTCATCAGTGCCAATAACGCGGCCATTAAGCCGTTCATCTTGTAGCTTTGTGCCAGGTTATAGGCAATCGCGGCCGTGATATACACCGCCATGATGCCCATTGTCATGTTATACGGCAGCATCAGTTGATCGTTGTACTGTGCGACGATCCCCAACCACCACTGGGCAAACGCCCACTCACTGTTTGCGCTGAACGGTGGATGTGAAAACAGCAGCATAAAGGAGCCGACAATCAAGAACGGCATGGAGGCGATAAAGCCGTCTTTTATGGCAACCACATGTCGCTGCGAGGAGAGTTTCGCCGCGATCGGACTGATACGATTTTCAATAACGTTAAACAGCGTGGTAGCCAGTGTACTCATTGTGCCCCCTGCTGTTTAATCATCGCCATTGCAGCATTGAGAATTTTCTCACCATTCATCATGCCGTAATCCATCATATTAATAACGGCGACGGGTTTATTAAATTCGTCTGCCGCCTGCTGAAATTCTTTTAATTTATATTTGACCTGTGGCCCTAACAGGCAGCAGTCAAACTCCGCGATCCTCTCATGGAATTCATCCATGCTAACCGCTTCAATTTTTGCTTGGATATCATTCGCTTGAGCCGCCTTTTCCATGCGCTGCACCACCATACTGGTCGACATGCCCGCCGCGCAACACAACAAGATTTTCATCATCATATACCCCTGTGTTTTTTATAATTAGTAGCGCATCGACGGAAACATCTGCAACCGGTTTCAGATAAGTTTATCTCTTTTGTGATCTATCGCAAAAACGAATATTTGTTATTAACGCGAATTGCCATCAATAATCTGATACCGGTTTCATATTCTTGTTTGTTGGCTCACATATTTCGGTAACAGATGCCGTCCGGGCGCTTTTTCGCTACACTGCGTCCGTTTTCGTAAAGGGGTGAAACTATGACAACCATGTTGGATGTCGCAAAACGTGCAGGGGTATCAAAAGCAACGGTGTCGCGCGTGCTGGCGGGTCACCACTACGTCTCGAAAACCGCACGCGACAAAGTCAATCGCGCGATTGCCGAGACCGGCTATCGGCCCAACCTGATTGCCAGAAATCTGGCAACCAATCGGACACACAGCATTGGCTTGATGGTGCCGAACACCCTGTATAACGGCCCCTTTTTTAGCGAACTGATCTTTCAGGCCGCGACACTGACGGAGAAAATGGGATCAAAACTGGTGCTGGCAGACGGCAAACACACGGCCGAACAAGAGCGCCAGGCGATTGAGTGGTTGATTGATATGCGGTGTGATGCGCTGATTGCGTATCCACGTTATCTCAGCGTGGACGAGATTGATGCATTGATTCCTGAACTGCCTGCGCCACTGATGATCGTGAATCGCCAGTCAAAGACCTTTCCCCAGTTTTCCGTGTGCGCCGATCACCTGCAAGACACCTTTAATGCCGTAGACTGGTTGATTCAGCAAGGCCATCGTGAAGTGATGTTTATCGCCGGTCTTGGCTCCTCTTACACCGGACGCAGCCGCTTACAGGGCTATCTTGCGGCGCTGGAGAAACACCAGATCGCGCGTAACGATGCACTGATCATTCCCGGAGACTGGACACCCGATGGCGGTAAACGTGTGATGCACGCCTTTTTGCAGCAGCGCCCTGCGCACTTCACCGCGTTGGTCGCCAGCAATGATGATATGGCGATTGGTGCCGCCAATGCGCTGCACGAAGCAGGCTTACGGGTGCCAGAGGATGTCTCGCTCCTGAGCTTTGATAACATGCCCATGTCATCCTATTTCATTCCCGCACTGACCACGGTGCATGTGCCGGTTGCAGAAATGGTCGCCGGTGCGGTGGCGCAACTGTCAAAACTGCTGGATGGTGAAGCCGTTGCCCCGCTACCTCTGCTTAACGGTACGCTGATTCAGCGCCAGTCGGTGACCAAAGGCCCGTATGCGTAGATTTAGGCCGCTAACCACTGGCTCAACAGGGCGTGCAGTTTTGCCGGTTCCAGTGGCTTGTGCAACACCAAATAGCCCTCTTGCTCCGCCTGTTGCAGCACAGGCGAATTAAACTCACCGCTCACCATTGCGCCACTGGCATCGGGCAATCGCGCAAACAATCCGCAGAGAATATCAAACCCGCTCTCACTGGATCGCAGACGCTGATCGCACAAAATAGCCTGTGGCTCAAACCCCTCGTCAACAATCGCAAAGGCCTCTTCCGCCGAAGCAGCACAGCGCACGTCAATGCCCCATGCCGACATCAGGCTCGCCCATGCTGAGGTCACCAGCGGATCGTCATCCACAACCAGGCAGCGCCCTTGCAACTGCACAGGCGCCACCGGGGCGGTCACGACCCGATTCTCCGCAGGGTGCGAGCAGACCATCACCGCGGGGACCGCAGGCTTAAACTGCATCCAGAAACGTGATCCGCGCCCTTCCTGTGAGGTCATACCATACTGAACACGCATCATCGCGGCGCAACGCGCCACCACTGCAAGCCCCAATCCGTGACCGGCACTGTTGATTTTCCAGGCCAGCTCGGGTCGATAATAGGGTGAAAAGATTTTTACTTTTTCATCATCCGCAATACCTATACCGGTATCCCACACCTCTAACAAAATATGCTCACCGCGCGGCCTGACGGCGATCAGCACACCGCCGCGCTTGGTGTAACGCAAAGCATTATGGATAAGGTTTATCAGCGACTGACGCACTAAACTGACATCCCCTTGCAGCCACAGCGCACGCGCAGGACGTCGGGTACGCAAGGCCAGGCCACGGGAGCGGGCTTCTTCCCGAAACAGCGTGATCACCGAATCAATCAGAGAGCCAATATCAATGGGTGCTGAAGCCGCATTCACATGCCCGGCTTCCAGTTTGCTGAGGTCAAGCAACGAATTAAACATCAGATGGACGGATCGCACGCTGTGCTGCAAATCTTGCAACTGCGGTACCAGCGACGCATCGCGGTTCTTGTGAATGATGGCTTCAATAAGAAACCCCATCGCATGCACAGGCTGGCGCAGATCATGGCTGGCGGTCGTCAAAAATTGATTTTTGTCGTTGAGCGCCTGTTCGGCTTCCTCTTTCGCCAGACGGAACTGTTCTGCCAGACGAATGCTGTTTTCTTCCAACTGCACCTGCTGAATAAAAAACTCGTGTGAGGTGAGTGCGTGGCGGTAAATCGCCAGGCCATACAGCAAGTTCAGCGGCAGCAGGATCGGCAGTTCATTGTCATAGCGGAACACTACCCCGACCAGCAAAATCCCCCAACAGGCAAAAAAGAAACGTTTGAAGGTACTAAAAACCGGGGTCAGGTGGGTTGCATTGGCCGCCACAATGGCGGCCAGGCTAATGTTGAGTAACAGCAAAAAATCAAAATGGTCAGTTTGCCAGGTGAAGAAGTACAGTGAGGAGATACCGACACCGTGGGCCAGCGCCACGCGGTTAATCCATGGCAACCAACGTTGAAGCAGCACCTCTTCCTGTTCAGTTTTTTGACGTGCTAAATAGTGCCGGTGCCAGAGACGAATGACCACGGCAGCCAGCAGATAAAAACAGACCCAATAAATGATTGGCCCGGTGGTTGCCGTGATCCACCATAACCACACGGCAAAAGGAATACCTACAAAAGGTACGGCATTAAAACTGAACACCAGCCGCTTAAAACTGTTATTCAGTAATCGAATTTGCGAGCGGGGTGAAATAATAACGGGTGTATGACTAAACAGACTAATCATGAAGCAATACGTCGCTGATGTAATAGGGTGATCGCTTCTACCCGACTTTTTACGCCTAACTTATTAAGAATATGGCTGACATGTTCTTTCACCGTGGTCTCAGATATTTCCAGGTAAGCCGCAATCCGCTTATTAGGATATCCCCGCATCATCATTTGTAATACATCAATTTGCCGTTGCGTCAGACCAAAATCGGCGAAGGTCCCCTTTACCGAAGAGGTCGCCCCTGCAATTTGCGGAAACCAATATTGCCCACTCATAACGGCCTTTACCGCCTGGGCAAAAATTTCCGGCGTTTCATTCTTATGAATATAGCCGTCAGCGCCCGCATCTCGCACCTGCCGCCAGATTTCATTGTTATCGTCACCGCTCATGACCAGCGAATGCAGGGGGGCATAATTGTGGTGTGCTTCACGCAGCAGGCTGAGCGCCGTGCCATCCGACAGCCAGAAATCGGCGATAATCAGATCGGGCGGCGGTTGAGCCAGCATATAGCGCTGGGCGGCTTCGCCACTGGTCACCACGGCAGCGTCACGAAATCCACAGTGATGCTGTAGAAAACTCGCAATGCCCCGTGCAACCAACGGATGATCGTCAACCACCAACGCGATGGAATAGTCCACACTCAACTCCTTTGATTTGAATCTTAATGATACGTCAAAAGCCATTAAAGTTAATAACACAAATTAACGCATTAATGCAGGGAATTGAGACGACACCCTACTTTAGTCGGGTTTAGTTTCGTAGAAAACAATAATACCCTCTGTGACAAAACTCAATGCTGAAAAAGCGATAACGCGCAGTTAGTTTTTTATTGTGCGTGGAAATAGCTATTCGCTCAAATAAACGGCTCGATTAACAAATTGAGTAACGATGTTTTATTTACTAAACATATCTCAACGCTTCTGACGCAATGACGTTGCGTTCCTGGTGGCGAGCGTTGATGTCAACTTGACATCAACGGCGTCAGAAGCGTTTTTTTCCGGGGAAGTAGACATGACCAGCACTGAACTTGCCGTCGCACTCGAAAGGGAATTTGCGATTTTAAGCCTGTTGACCGCCGAACTAAAACAAGCCAAACAGGGAACCCCTGAACAGCAGAAGCCGGTGTGGTCACCTGATCTCACAGAACTGAGCGAACAAGAGGAAAAGCTCAGCGAGTTGCAAGACCGTATTACGCTGTCGCAAAATAAAATGAAAATATTACTCACACGCATGGATGTGCTGTAAGGAAATAGAGGGAATACGGGAGGCTGGCGCAAATGCGCCAGCCAAAACGACCTATGTCGTAAGACACAAATACTAAGGATGGGACAGAATTTCGGCAAATGCCGAATGACAATTCCCTGGGGGGGAATTCAACACAAATGTTGTCAGGAACAACCTCTTCATGCTGAACACCACGAAGCGAACTATACCACTGGATAATTCAGTAAAAACAGTAAAAATTCGTTTTTTAATTAAACAAAAGCTCAACAGAAAAAACATAACACACTGTTATTAATGGTAATTTTTACAACCCCTCGTTACAGAAACCATTAATAATCAAAAAGAATCACCCCCAACTTACACACTTAATCTCGCTGTAAATAAATTAACGGAAAATACAGTTATAAAACCAAATACAGCGACACAATATATCGCCACTATCGAATGATGTATTAACTATTCCATATTGGCATGTCGGTAAAACATTTGCGCTTCGCTTTGCCCCGTTGTGCGTTTCAAATCGATAATCATGCTGTCGTAGATTAACCAACTCAGTTGTTCAAATGAGGATCCATGCGGTTGCACAGAAGCGGCTTTGCTGTTGGCGTTATCGGCTTTTGATGTCAGGCCGGGAATACGTATTATCGCGCAGGCCATCTGACCCAGGGTATTTTCTGGAAAGATCGTCAGCGTGGCGATCTGTGCTCCCTCGGACTGCGCTTTACGCGCCATGCTCACCAAACTGGCGGTTTCCCCCGACCCCGATCCAATCACCAGCAAATCTCCCTCGCGAATAGAGGGCGTGGTCGGTTCACCGACAAAATTCACGGTAAAGCCAAGGTGCATTAACCGATTCGCAAAGGCGCGGGCGGCAAACCCCGATCGTCCGGCGCCGGCGACAAAGATGCGCCGGGCCTGGCGGATACAGGCGGTGACCGCATCAACCTGCTGTTGATCGATGGCTTGCGCATCGCTTTTCAGCTCTTCAATAATGGCGAGGAGATTTTCGCAGCGGTTCATTACACCACCTCCGTGCGCAACATCGCGGCTTTGATCAATCGCGCCTCTTCTACCGGGTCACTGGCATGGGTGATGGCCGATCCAACAATAATAATATCGGGTTCCAGTGCCACATACTGCGCAATGGTTTGACTGTTGATTCCCCCCGCCACCGCCACTTTGGCATGCTGCACATGCTGTTTCATCAGGCGCAGATCATCAATTGGGCGTCGCCCGGCGGCTTGCTGATCGGCACCAATGTGTACGGCGATCAAGTCCACTCCGACCGCTTCCAGCTCGCGAATTCGCGTGGGAATGTCTTCAACGCAGATCATATCCACCATTAACTGGCGCTGATGCGCTTTTGCCGCTTTCAGGCAGGCCTCAATAGTCAGAATATCGGTCACGCCCAGGGCGGTAACGTAGTTCGCGCCCGCCTCAAACGCCAACGTTGATTCCAGCCAGCCACCGTCCATGATTTTTTCATCGGAGAGCAGCTCTTTCTCAGGAAATGCTTCGCGAAACGCGCGGACGGCCTGCATGCCCATATCAATCACGAACGGCGTACCAATTTCGATGATATCAACATGCTCACGCACGCGTTCCGCCAGTGCCAGTGCTTCCGGTAATTTCAGTTCATCAAGGGCCAGTTGTAGCTTCATAGGTGGACTCCGGGTTGGTGTAAAAAAGTTATGCGATCCCCTGCCGCAAGCGGGCATTAGTACGGGAAGAGTCAGTATCAGGGATGCTGCTGTTGCTTAATCTGTGCGAGCACGCTGTAACGTGCGAGGATCTCCGCATGCACAGGATGCGTGGCAGGTATCGCGCAGACCTGCGCCACAACATCGGCCACGCCCTGCTGATTAATCATGCTTTGCAAGGTTACGGCCTGCTCATCCGCCGGATGCGCGTACAGCAGCGCGGCGGCCACGCCATCGAGCAACGTGGCGTAAGGTAAGCCCTGCGCATGGCATTGCATTAATGGCGCAACCAGTCGATCCTGCGGGGCCAACTTCCGCAGCGGTGAACGACAAACGCGAGCAATGCTGTCTTCAATGCCGGGGAGTGCAAACCGACGGCATGAGAATTCAACATAGTCGTGCAACTCACTGAGTGGAAAGGCATATTTTTCAGCCAGTAGCGCGGCGGTTTCGCGCATGGCTTGCCGGACCTGTTGGCTAAAAATCGGTTGGCGGAACACATCCTGAATAATGGTCAAACCGTGGATCCAGCCCAGATACCCCGCCCACGCATGACCGCCATTGATAATAAACAGTTTGCGTTCCAGATAGCTGGGCAGTTGCAGGGTGTAACACGCTCCCTGAATGGGCTGCTGCGTAGCCTCGACCAGTGCTGACTGTTCGATAATCAGCTCGTAATCCACCCCCACATCAATAACCGCCTCCCCTTCGGCACGATTGGCCAGCACCAGGCGATCGACGGCCGTGCTGGGGAATGCCGCAACCTGATCCAATTGCGCGGCGGTCAGCCCGTTTTGTGCCAGTACGGCTGCGCGCAGCAACTGCCCACTCCCTTGGGCATTTTCACAGGCAATCACGTTAATTTTCGCTTTCCCCGCCGCCCGTCGCGCCTGCAAGCCCTGACTCAGCAGCGGCGCGATACGGGGCAAGTTATCCGCCCACACCGCCGTGGTGACCAGGCTGGCCTCCACCAGCGCCGCAATCGCCTGTTCAGGGCTATCAACCGGAGAGAGTGCGCGTACGCGATCGATACGCTTGCGGCGAAATCCCTCCTCAATCACACGTAAGTCATAGGCGTGATGCCGATTCAGTTGCGCATTCAACTCGCTATCCGTGTCCAAAAACAGGATGTCATAACCGGATTGATGCAACAGATCGCCAATAAATCCCCGACCAATACTGCCCGCGCCAAAATGTACTGCCAGCATGCTTCGCTCCTTAGCGGTCTGTTAGAACAGCCCCAACCAGGCACCGCCGATAGACAGTGTGAGGATCAGCAACATAATGATGGTGAAGTTTTGATTCCGTTTGAGCAGCCACCAGTAAATACCAAACACGGCCGCCAGCGGCAGTAACCCCGGCACAATGTTGTCGAGCACCTGTTGCAGCACAAAGGGCCGGTTACCAGAACCAAAGCTGAACTCAATCGGCGTTGAGAGCTTCACGTACGTCGATGAAAGCGCCCCCATCATAAATAAGCCGAGCGTACTGGCCCCGGTGATCAGGGTTTTGATATGCCCGGAGTGCAGGATTTCACGAATCGACGCCTGCCCTTTGCGATAGCCATAGGCCGCCAGATTGCGTCCAACAATGATCTGGATAATCGGCAGCAACAGCAGGAAGAAGGCACCGATCATGCTGCCCGTGGCGGACAGCGTCACGCCCAGACCAAAGATAATGGGTTTCAGCGTGGCCCAGTCAATCGAGTCACCAATCCCGGCCATTGGCCCCATCAAACCGGTTTTTATGCCGGTGATGGTGTCATCTTCAATCTCCGCCCCTTTCGCCTTTTGCTCTTCCATCGCAATCACGATGCCGTTGATCGGCGCGCTATACACCGCCTCACTGTTGTAGAACACCAGATGGCGTTTCAGCGCTTGCCGGAGATCCTCTTTATCGGGATACAGTTTTTGCAAGATGGGGACCAATGACGCGGTAAACCCCAGCGCCTGCAAGCGCTCATAGGAGATGCCCATTTCGGCGATTAAGTAGAAATAGAGCCAGCTGTTTTTGACGTCTTTTTCAGTGATACGCACGGTTTCACCGGGCTGTAGGTTTTGGATATCGCTCATGATGTTCCCCTCAGGCCTCTTTTTTGTTCTGGTAGTGGGCAATTAGCAGTACCGCACTGAGACCAAAAATAGCCGCGCCAAACACTGGAATATTGCTGAACTGCACCAGGAAGTAGCCGATAAAGAACCAGGGCAGCAGCGACTTTTTACCAATCACAAAGATGGTTAATGCAAAGCCCAACGCCGGCAGCAAGCCACCCGCCACACTGAACCCGTGAATCAGCCACTCAGGAACGGAGTCCAGGAACGCATTGATGCTGTCTTTGCCATACAGGTTGGCGAGAAAAGGCACTGGGAAACGCAGGAAAAAGCCCAGCAGCGTCGGCCAGACAATCGCCGTAAGCGTAATACCGCGTGCATTCCCCTCTTCGGCCTGTTTATCTGCCAGGTGGGCAAAAAAGGCGTTAATGGTTTTGCGGAACTGATCAATAAAGACACCCATTACGCCCACGGGCACCGCAATCGCCACCGCCAGTTGCGGCGTCAACCCGGTATTGAGGGCTAAAGGAATGGCGATCAATCCGGCCAGGCAATCATCTGCTGGCAGGTTCGATCCGGCGGCCACCAGGCCGATGTAGAGGATCTGGATCGCGGCACCAATGATGATCGCCTGCGTCAGATCGCCCATAATCAAACCAATAAAAATGGCGGAAAACAGCGGCTGGCGCACCGCGTGGGTAATGGCATAACCAAAATCTGTTTTACAGATCCAGTACCAAATGCCGGTGAAAATCGCGACTTCGATCATAAGGGACTCCCGACTTTCGCCACGGCTTTATCCAGTGTGAGGCGCACTTCTTCCGGGGTCACCTGGAAGTAAATCGCCACCTGTTTGGCATGAATTGCATTGAGATCGTCGATGTCTTGCCGGTCCACCGAGATACCGTTCGTCACGCTTTTACGGTTAACGCCGCCGCCCAGGCCGCCAATTTGCACTTCCGTAAACGTCACGCCGTTATCAATCACATTGCGCAGGGTTTGAATGGATTTAAACAGCACCAGCGCGTTATTTTTACCGTCGTCATACTGACCAGCCTGCGCGTTATCAATAAATGCCTGCTGGGAAATCACTTCCACTGCCACATCGGGCGGCGCCGCCATAACGTAGATATCAGAGAGAAATTCATCCTTCGCCAGCTTGTCATCCACAATGATGATTTGGGTGGCGGAGACCAGATTTTTCCACTTGGTGACCACCTGACCATGGATCAGGCGAAAGTCGATGCGTACAAGTTTGATGTTCTTCATGTGCCTCACCTTTCATTGGCTTTTTTGGTTATATTGATCATGCTTTCCCTGCCCGTCGCGACGAGGTCCTCCGCCAGTAAAGGCGTGGGTTTTTCTCCTCGCGACATTTCCGCTTCAATCAACATCGGTAGATTCACACCGCAAATCACCGTAAAACCCAATCGTTTGGCAAACACCGCCGCCACATTGGACGGCGTACCCGACAAAATATCGGTGAACAGCAATGTCTCTTTGGGTGCCGCCTGCAGCACCGCTTCCACTTCCTCCATTAAGGCTTCCGGCGTCATTCCCTCCAGTAAGGAAAAACAGTGCGCATCCTTTATTTTCCCGAGGATCAATTCAGCGCTTTTTAACAACTCCTCACCAAAACGACCGTGGGTAATAATTAATATCCAGGGACGAGAAACAGCGTCCGTCATGAGCACACCTCGCAGTTAATTACCCTTTTGACTTTCCGCCGGTAATATTTATGGTGGTTCCGGTGATATAGCTCGCATGGTTTGAAACCAGGAAACTGCATAAATCGGCAATCTCACTTAATTTACCCGGGCGACCCAGCGGCAATTTTTCACTGTAATTGCCTTTGATATCGCCCACTTCCATACCGCGCGTATAGGCCAGTGCCGTTTGGTACTCGATGCCGCCCATCGGCGTCTGCTCATTAATGCCGGGGGCCACACCCACTACGCGAATATTGTATTTGCCGAGTTCTTTCGCCCAAGAGAGCGTAAAGGCGTGCACCGCCGCCTTGGTGGCGGCGTAACAACTTTGCCCACGTGAACCTTCGATGCCCGCTTCGGAGGCGATATTCACAATCACGCCCGATGCCTGTTCAACCATCACCCGCGCGGCACTTTGCGAGCAGAGATAAACGCCTTTCTGGTTCACATTGACCATAAAGTCATAATCTTCTTCGCTCAGTTCAAAGCCCGGCGCTTTACGGTAGTAATCCACTAACAGACGGGGGCGATTAACGCCGGCGTTGTTAATCCAGCCATCAATACGGCCACAATCCTGACGAATGGCGTCCACCGTACTCTGTACACTTTTCGCATCGGTGATGTTCGCCCGGTAGTAACTGACGCCCGGTAGCGCATTGGCCGGTGCCGGAGACTGGTCAATCACCACCACTTGCGCATTGTTGTGATGCAGCGTCTCGACAATCTTTTCGCCAATACCCGAGCAACCGCCGGTCACTACGATGACGCTGCCATTAAGGTCGAGCCAGGATGTTTTCATCTTTATTCTCGCTGTCGGTGAAGGGATGCGTGTTGGTTGTTAACACTCGGTTGTTAACATTATTGCAACCAGTGTGCCAACCGCTGAACAGGCGCGAAAATGAAAATAAAAACCCTATAAATCAAAACCATAAAAAAAGCCCATTCGCGACACGGGCGCAGTGTCGAAAACGGGCATCAGCACTCTTTTTGATGGCGGTCACACGATGGATTTAAAACGTGACCCAAGGCTCAATCAGTTCATACAGCATTAACGACTCCGTCTGCGACAGCTCAACGCGATACTTTTTTAATACCGGTGCAAAAATATCCTGCTGGGCGTGTAAAAACGCCTGCTGCTGGGCGGCCAGTAAATGGCTGTCACGGTGGTGGAAGGTTTCGTTGATCATCAAACGTTCGATCATTGCGGCAATGTGCATAAACAGTGTCATGCGAACATAACTTTCAAAGTGCAGCGTAAAGGTGAGTTCGTACTGCTTGATAATCTGGTCAACTTCGTCGATCACCACGCTGGGATTCAGGAAGCGTAAGTGGCTGGCCACGCCTTCCAGCGTAAAGAGTTTCACGATGTCGTCGATCAGCGGCTGCAACTGCTCTGGCGTGAGTAAATTAAAGAAGTAGTTTTGCCAGAGCTGGGTCGATTTCTCTTTCAACAACTGCTGCACGTTCACAAAGGGAATAATGCCCGCATCCAGATCGGTGGTGGTAATAATCAGTTTGGTGCCGTTTAATGCCGTATCGGCACGGCCAAGTTTCCATTTGAGTTCATCATACTCCATGGTGACAACATCCAGGTCAGATGCCTCTGGCAGATGCCGTTGCAAAATATCTTTGATCTTCTGCGACACTCCCGCGCCGGAAATACAAGAAATCACAATTTTATTGCCGCGCCCAATGCCTTCGTAATAGCGCGCTTCTACTTCGTAAGCCCCTTTAATGCTGTCGACAATGTCCTGCATCGACAGGCGCATCTGGATTTTCTCGGCAATATCCAACGCCATCGCGGTACTGACATTGTTCATCACCAGCAGATCGCTGTGCAGATGCAGTTTAATTTCCCGATAAATATCATTCAGCGATCCCATATCAACCATGATCACCAGGCCGCTGCCATTTTTGATTTTATCCAGGTGGCGAATCAGCAGATCAATAATGCCGCGCGTGTCCACCGAGAAAGGCATATCAAAGGCTTTCAGGTAGTAGCCACCGAGTAATTTGTTGGCGGTGCCAGCAATGCTGGAGGCCGTGGCATTGCCATGTGCCACCACCACGCCTTGAATCAGGGGCTCTGCTTCCACCACGGTATGAAAAAGGGTGTGTAATAGCGGCGTCAGCAGGGGCAAAGGCTGAGCCGTCACCTGGCTGTGTAAGGTTTCCAGAAACTCATCCGCCAGCATTTGAGCACGCTGCGCCGTCCATAAACTGGCCTGATGCAGACTTTCAATGTCCTCTTCACTCAAGGTGCACAGCAAAGCGTAATCCACACTTAATATCAGGGTTCTGCGCAGTGCCGGACTGATTTGCACCCCTGTGCGTTCGGCAAAATCAGTGACCGTTTGCTGCAAGCGCTGGTGTAGCCAGGAGTCACAATCGGGCTCCAGCGTGCGTGGATAATGCGCCTGCATGCGCTGTTCCAGCTTTCGCGAGAACAGTTTCAGGTTGGCGCTGTCAACAAACTCGCGCAGCAACCGCCGCGCATCAGCCACATCCTCCATGCGCAGCAGAGGTCTGCCATTATCGGCGGCCACCAAGATGGATTCCCGGTCGTCCACGCCAGGCGGTGACAGCATCAGCGGCCCTGCGGTCTGCGTTTTCTGTTGGCTCCATGCGCGGGCGCACAGCACTTTGATTCGGTTTTTCACTTCCCCGACATTGCCCCGCGCGGGCGAGGCAATCAGATCTTGAATCAACGTGACATCGACCTGAATCGCGCGTTGTAATTGCTGCGCCTCCTGGCGGATAAAACCTTCGACTAACGCCACACGCTCCGTCATTGGGCGTTCGCTAAACGCGGGCAGCACCACGCGACACGGAATGCGCCGCCGAAACGTATTGAGCAGAACATCATTGGTGTTTTCAGTGGTGGCAAAGAGAAAGCGCACACGGGTAGTGTGGCGGGTGCTGTTATCCCCCAGGCGATAGAAGTACCCTTTATCCATAAACAGGAACAGTTTTTCCTGGTTTTCCGCAGACAAACGATGCACTTCATCAAGAAACAGATAACTGCCGTCAGCGAGATCCAACAGCCCGCTTTTCTCTTTTTCCGCCCCGGTAAACGCCCCTTTGACATGGCCAAACAGCGTGGCCGACAACAGCTCTGGGTTGTTGGCGTAGTCGGCACAGTTCAACTCAATCAGCGTGGTATCTGCTGCAATGATTTGCTGATGCACCGCGTAACGATGAATAAGGTTAGCGAAATGGCTTTTGCCCACTCCACTTTCACCCACCATTAACAGCGCAAGGCCACCGTTGGGATAATTCACCGCAGCGCGGCATAAATTCACCTGCTCTTTCAGGCTGCCTTCACTACCGATAAGTGTCAGGAAAGGTTCATCCGCATCGCCGTTGGCGGACACCAGGCCCGCTGCGTGATTAACGAGATAAAAACGTACCGGTCGGGTATTTTCTTTTACCAGCTTGCCTTCATCACATAACCGATTGAGATAATGGCTAATTACATTTCGATTAACGGGAACAAACCCTTCGCAATCCTGTGCGGTAAATCCGGCGTCCTGAAAGGAATAAAGATTACTAATTTGTAAAAGAAGTGCATCTTTTGCCGTCATTATCATTACCCTGGTTAACGTTTCAAAAATAATCCTCAAAGGAAAAACAAAAATTGATCAGCATACAAAGGGGATAATGGCGAGCGAGGGCTGATTTGGCAAGGCGACAGAGGTGAGAGGGCGATCGCTGTCACAATGCCCTCTCGGTAGAAAAGAGAAAAGAACCCGCTTATTTTATGGCTTTGTCCGCACTCCATTTTGGATTCGCGGCATCGGTTTCCGTGTTTTTTTCTAACTGATAGATACCGTTTTGTTGGCTAATTTGTTCACCGGTATCAGTAATGGCATTTTGAATAAAAATACTGCGATCGCCGCCGTCCACAAATGTCAGTTGATGATACGCCGTTTTTTCACCCCAATCTCGCGATGGCATCGAAATATAGCGAATGGTATACGTTTGATCGCTGAATTGTCCTTGCAAAACATAAAGGCCAAAATGGTCTTCACCTTGCGAAATAATTTTATAGATTCCATTTTGATAATAATAAATAACCGCATCAGGAAAAGGTTTCTCCTCATACAGTTTGCGATAACGCAGTGTGTGCTTATAAGTGGGCTCGCCCACTTGCACTTCTAACGCACCATTATTATTGATGATGGTAAGATCCGGATCTTCAGCCTGCACTGACGCTACGCCCATCATCGCCATTAACATAATGCCCACGGAATGTTTCATTTTATTCCCTCAAATGAAGAAGTCGCGGCAAGCGTAAACGATTATGAAGTGCAGCTGGATGACAAAAACCTTAATTGACACAATCTTGCTAAAGCGATCACATTTTGTAAGGGGTAATGCAGCGCGTGATTATTAGCGGTATGAGAGGCGGGTTGTTGACGGCGACTAAAATACTTTCATTTGCAGAATAACGCGGCCAGCGTTGCTAACCGCAGGGCAAGACGTAAAGGTTCCCCTTTGATACACACAATACCAAAGGGGATAACAGACCGGGGGTTAATTCACCACCAGCATAATTTCTGCCATGGCGCTAAATGCGCCACTTTCTGGCGGCAGCGCAGAGGCTCCGGGTAACAAGGTGGTACGCCAGTTAAAATTGGCAGGCACATTACTGGCCAATTTTTCAATGCGCTGGCCTCCCGTTCCATCTAACGGCAGCTTGTTACCAAAATTATCCTCAACGCGTATTTTCATACGATCGGTATTACCACCTTGATCGGTGACCTGAATAAAACCGTCGGTGGTGACCTGACGCGCAATCAAACTGGCTTGCACGCTGTAGTCATCATAATCGGTGGCACACGACATCGAGAAGTTGAGCGGACGCGCCACCCCGTTCTTTAAGTTGGTCGGTGAAACAGTATTATAATCCACTTCCGACGGCGCAGTGATTTTACACACAGGCGTACTGATCACGCGGATTTCACCAATTTGCAATTTTTGATAATAATTCATTTCACTGCGACTGTTGATCCAGTTGTACAACAGAATGCCTGCGGGCAAGACCAAATCGCCGTTGGTAGCATCTTTTAGCTGTAATCGCGGTGCTGTTTTTACAAACTGCAGGCGAAAGAAGGAGCTGGCCGGAATATCAAAACGTCCAGTTTTCACATCGCTTATAGACTCAAATTGCCCTTCTCCCGTCCCATTACTCCATTTAGGACGTACACGTAAGCCCGGAACCTGAGTATCGAAAAGTCGTTGACCAAGCATTGGTGGTGATAACGGTGGATTTACCGCCTTGCCATAGTCTTCACCAATGCTACAGAGATAGCTGATAATATTTGGCTGCTTGTCCGATGTTACATCACTAACCGGGATGTTTTCATCCACTGCCGCGTCCGCATCAACATAAATGGTATAAGATGGAATTTGCAGGATGGTGGGGGAGGCATATTTCGGATCGGGATCCAATGAACACACCGCCATCGCCGAATGGCTTGATAAAAGTAAAATTCCCAGCGCAGCAAAGCGTCCATATTTTGCCATTGTGGTTACCTGTTAACCTTGTCAGTGCCCATCTTCTTTGTGACAGGCGAGTTATCGTAAAAGTCGTCCTTTCCAGAGCGTCAATATACGGATCTCGCCGCTTTCAACATAATGAAAGCAGCCTGACACTGCAGTTTTCAGAATTTTTTGTGCGAATACTCTTAGCAAGAAAAATCCCATTACCTCACCGTCGCCGCCTGGCAAGAAAGCGGAGGGCTGGCAGCGTCACAGGCTCTCTCCCTGTTATATGCAGACTACACACATTGAGGAAGGCCCTACACCCGCTTGCAGACGGCGCACGGCGTAATTTCAGGGCTTTCTGTTTACGCTACGGGCAACGACGGGCATCAGGGTGATGCCCTGCCAGGAACTTAGCATGTTGCTCACTCGCCTTCTCAACAACATTGCTCTTCGCCGGCTGTTATCAGGGACAGGACTTATGCTGACCGCGATACCGTGTTACAGCCAGACGGAAGAGAACACACACGTGATTCTGAATAACCAGTACAAAGGCGATATTGCGTTGCGCTTTTTCAATGGCGCGCCCTGTCTGACACGCCCATTGTTGGCAGAATGGGGCCTGACTCGTCCGCTGATGAAAAATGCCGACTGGACAGCGCAAGGCTGCCTCTCTGCCGCATCCATGACTTCACTGGGCATACAATTCTGGTCTAAACCGGCAGGACGCTTGCTGACGTTGCTGATTCCGCACGAGGCAATGCATCCACAACAACAGGGTATTAGCACCAGTCGCTGGGATGAGGGCATCACGGCTGGGTGGATCAATTATCGTCTGAGTGCCAACCATGAAACGCATCGCCGCGATCCCACAGACAACGGCAGTGCGGCAACGCTGGAGATGGATAACGGCGTCAACATCGGCCCCTGGCGGCTGCGTTACCAGAACACTTTCTGGAAGGAGAACCAGGGAGACCACGGAAGTTATTCTCGCGAAAAGACGCTGTATCGCAGTTTCAGCGCCTGGCGTTCACGCCTGACTGTAGGTGATGGTGACAGCAGCAGCCATCTGTTTGCCAGTCTGCCCTATCGCGGAGTCTCTCTGGCCAGCGATGAGGCAATGTTCCCGGACAGTTGGCGCCCCTTCTCGCCCTGGATCAACGGCTATGCACGCGGCCCATCAGAGGTCTCGCTGTATCAAAATGGCGACCGCGTCTATCAGCAGCAGGTGCCCGCGGGCCCCTTTAGCATCCGCGATTTTTATCCGCCGGGTGCTGAAGGTAACCTGGAACTGGTGATCACCGACAGCGACGGCACAGAACGTCGTCGAACGCTGCCCTATTCATCGATGCCTAACCTGGTACAGCGTGGGAATTTTAGTTACGAAACGCTGATCGGACACTATCGGCCCTATCGCGGTGCCGATCTCGCGAAACCCGCCTTTGCGCAAGGCTCGCTGGCCTATGGCATAGCGCAGGGCTATACCCTGTTTGCGGGCATCCAGAGCGCCAACACCTACCGCAGCCAAGTGCTTGGCATCAGTCGCAGCCTGCAATCATGGGGCGCGATTTCTGTGGATATCAGCCACGCGCAATACCGTTCTGGTCAGGCGCAGTTACAGGGTGAGGTCGCGCGGTTGCGCTATGTGAAGGCTTTTTTTAACAGTGAAACCAGTCTGAGTGCCCTGCTGTTGCACTACCCGCGCGGCAGCCTGTATCGCTCGTTTGCAGAAAAAATTGAACGGGACAGCACACTGGCGTGGCTCGACGAGGATGAAAACGTACAACGTAGCTGGGGCAGCGAAGTGCTGTTGAATCAGATACTGGGTGAGGACGCCAGCGCAAGCCTGAGTTGGAACCAGACGCAGTACCATCACAAGACCACCTACAGCAGCCTGACGCTGAGCCACAATATGACGCTACAACATATCGATGTCTCGCTCTACGCGAGCTATCAACGGTCGCGCTGGGTCTCCGAAGAGACCGTGGTGGGCATCAACCTGAGTGTGCCTCTCGACATCGGCGATAACAGTATCAATGTTGGCTACAGCAACCGCCTTGCCAGCCGGGATCTGAATTCCAATGGCCTTAACGTTTCAGGCTCGGCACTACAGGATTATCGCCTGCATTACGCGCTGGATGTGCAGCATACGACACACGGCGATGAGTACCTGTCTGCCGGAATGGGTTATCAAGCCAACAGCGCCGATACTACCTTTAATTACTACCAGGGCGGCGGCACTCGCCGTTGGCAGGCAGATGCCAGTGGCAGCATTGTGCTACATGCCGAGGGCATCACGCTGGGCCAAACGTTGGGGGAAACCGCCAGCCTGGTGGTAATTCCTGATACGCCCAGCGTGGGAACCTTTAACCAGTTTGGCAGCGTGACCGATCGGCAGGGGCGCATGCTGGTGAGTTACGCCACACCGTGGCGCGTCAATCGCATCACGGTGAATACCACGGATCTGCCTGAAAACTGGCGCTTCGAACCGGATGTGCTTGAGGTTGTCCCCACGCGCGGCGCGCTGGTCAGAACACAATTCAACCCGCCGCAGACAAGGGAATCTCTACAGCGTGACGATTAGTGCTCAATGGCTAGCAAGTCGTTTCGGTGCGTTATTTTTTAACGCTATACTCGCCGCGCTAACTCAAATACCAGGAAAACATGATGTTTAAAAAATTACTTGTACTCGCTTTTGCCGCCACAGTAAGCCACACCGCGGTTGCCCAGAGCAGCGATCCCTTAATGCAGGTCGATTACACAAAGTTCCGCTACAGCTTTAATGAAATGTACCGCATTGCAAATCCGAGCCTGCTTCAACACCGTACGTTTTATGCCGCCCCTTCAACCGGGCCAGACGCGGCCTGGTTCGACGCGGTTAAGCAGGGCAACCTGGCGCGGGTCAAAACCATGGTGGCGAAAGGGCAAAAGCTGGAAGCGAAAGATGATGCCTCGCAGGGGCAAACGGCGCTGGGTTGGGCAGCGTTTATTGGTTACACCGACATGGTGCATTTCCTGGTCGACAGCGGTGCTGACATCCGTGCGACCGACCGCGCAGATGTGTATAACGCGCTTAAATCTGCGGTCATGGGCGGTAACGTTGAAGTGATCAGCTATTTGTACGAAAAATTAAAAGGCGAAACGGACTGGAACAAGCGTGAGTCTGATGGCGAAACCTTGTTCCTGGTGGGTGCCGTGGACGGTCGCTATGATTTCGTGAAATGGGCCTTGCAGTTCAAGCCGGATCTCAACGTGGTGGTCAAAAATGAGCAAACCGGCAATGAAACCAGCTCACTGAGTGTGGCCTGTGAAAAAGGTTTTTACGATGTCGCGCAACTGCTGATTGCCAACGGCGCAATTAACAATAAAACCGGGAAATCCAGTTGCCAGTGATCTGACACAAGGATACCGACAAACAGGGCCACGTGTGGCCCTGTTTGTCCCTTTCCTGGACCCTATAAAATAAGATTCTCATTAGTACCAATAAATATTTATTGTTTGTTATTCACTTTCGCCTTCAGCGCAGTGGTGCCTTCCATATTATCTGATGGACTAATTGATTCCCGGAATTGATATTTTGCAATGAGATAATGAGAATAATCATCGTCTCTAAGCTGGCACATCACACGTTCTCTTTCGCTCAGCTGATTAAAAATAGAATTAGCGACATTATATTCTGCAACATCCTCGCTACGCTCAACACCGTTGCACAATGACTTTAGCCACGTGGCAGACGTTTGGTTTGCAGCGAGTGAAAAGAATGGTACTAAAATTAACAACATCATCTTATATTTCATTACCTGACACTCCTTGTTCAGTGCGCCAAGCCTAACACATCATTCATCCAAACAGTATTTACTGGCACTAAGATTAGGATATTCACCAAAATAAAGACGCTGTTTCTGATTGGCAGATATATTCATCCACTGGCCCTGCCAGGGAGCAACCTAAGACAAATCCTACCTGGGTTTACAAAAGCCCAAATAATTAACCAGGACTAAACGTTATTAACAAAATTTGCGTGCAGGCTCTATTTTTATCATTAAAACATCCCGACAGCGACACCAATAATAATAGCAGGCGTTTTTCGACTCAATGAACAACTTTTCACGCTCAACAATAGGGTGCAGCCATTGTGGCCTCTCGGCTGCCATCGAATGCGCGATGCAGGTGCTGGGTGTGACAGACGTCACGATGACAGGTTCTCGCTTTGAGCCACAAAACAGGACAGGCGTTGTGCGGAAAAAGAGAAAAAAAAGGCACCGCCGAAGCAGTGCCTTGAGTGATCATCTGGCGACCTGTTATGCCGCGATTTTCGCGACCATTGCCGATTTGCAAAAAATGCATTTCGCGCCATGAGGATTACTTTTACTGATATCAAACACAGAGGTGCGGTACTGAGAACTGCAACAGTGTGGACATCTTAAACGCAGTGAAACAATAGAAATATTACAGTCCAACCACGTTTACAGCTGAAGGACCTTTAGGGCCGTCTTCAACAGAGAATTCTACTTTCTGACCTTCGTCCAGTGAACGGTAATCAGTACCTTGAATAGCAGAGAAGTGAACGAAAACGTCCTTGCTGCCATTTTCTGGGGAAATAAAGCCGAAACCTTTCTCAGCGTTGAACCATTTTACAGTGCCTTTCATAGACATAATCTTTACCTTTTTCATTGAGCCTTGCGGCATAAACGGCTGAAGAGCAGAAAGAATCAGAACCGAAGATAAAACTCAAAGAGTAGGCTGGAAAACGGCACTAACTGAGATGAGAGATACATATGGACTTATGTGAAACTGTCTGCGAATCAGACCAACGGGTCATTAACGCACGTATCCCACACCTGCGCAAGAAAAAATTTCAACCTATGGCAATCCGCCCCGATTTTTTGCTGAACAACCCCAAATGGCGTCGAATTTACTTCTAATAAGACAGCAAAAAAACAAGGTTCACACTACCAAAAGCCGCGCTGATGCATTTAATTTTTGAGCCAGAAATCGCGGAAACGAAACAGTTCAAGATCAGATTTCAAACCCAATTTGCGCAGTGCCCCCTGCTTTTGCCCGCTCACTGTCTTACGGCTGCGGTTAAATTTAATCGCTATCTCTTGAATGCTCATACCTTCCAGATAGCAGCGCACCACCTCATTTTCACGCGGTGAAAGATCGCGAATCAGGGCGTCAATATCCCGTTTGTCATTGTCTTCACGCGGCGCCACATACTCCTGCATACTTTTTTCATTAACGCTAAATTTGTCCAACGCATACTGTAAATCACGACTTAGCACACGTTTACCACCGGCCACTTTAATGACGGCGTCCATTAACTCTTCAGGCTCACAACTTTTGCCAATATAGCCTTTTACCCCGGCTTTCAGTACCACCTGTACTAAAGCTGGGCTTTCTATGGCGGAGTACATCAGGATGCGTAATTTTGGATAGTGCGCACGAATTTGCTTAATCAGCTGTAAACCATCCGTTTCGGTACTGTTACCAAGGATATAATCCAGTACCAGCACGTCGATCGCTTCATTCGCTAACACGGGCAACAATTCTTCACTGCTTTTGCACATGGCAACCAGTGTCATGCTGCTATGTTCTTGAATGCTGTTACTCATGGCGATACGGACCAGGGGGTGATCATCAACCACCACTACGCGAATACTGGATTTACTTGCGATCTTCATTTTTTCCCGAATTTCTCCACACCCTGCTATTGCAGTTAAAAATGAAACAGCGACGTATTCACTCATCATGACCTGTGTCGGTGAAAAGTGCTGGCCGCCACGTGAAGCCGCCTTGCATACTGCCAGGCTACCGTGAAAACCTTAACCTCACCACGTGCTCAAACCCCATGACCGGCTTGAAAAGCCGCATCAATACCGCAGCCAGAGGCAGGTGATGATGACAGAGACGCAGGTATATAAATTGTAATGGTATTTAGGCAACGCGACCAGCCATCCTTACTCGAACGGGTAAATGTTCTCGCGTTCCTCTTAACGTCTGGCTTTCGCGGAGTGACATTCTCGAGCGTAGAGAAAGTGCAAGCGCTTATAAAATGAAGCGTTATAATTCGACAAGTTTACGCTGCTGCCAAAGGGAGTTCGAGAGTTGCAGATCCTAAAACGTTGTTTTGTTGTTTGCGCACTCATCCTCAGTCTCTCAGCGCACGCGTTGACAAAAGCGACACCACTGACGCTGGTTGCGCGCTCAGCGCCGTCAGAACCCACAGTGCAGATCCCCGCAGATGTGCAGAACTGGCTGTCACAGCATCCCGAAATTACCGTAGGCACCTGGATGCCAATCCATCCCCCTTTTGCGGTGAATTACGGTTTGCATAGCTTCGAGGGCCTCTCTGCCGACTATTTAGCGCTGCTGCAAAATACCTATGCCGTAAAAATTAATGTCATGCGCTACGCAAATGAAGCCGACGCGCTCACCGCATTGAAAGCGGGCGAAGTGGATGTTCTGGAGGGTGTGCGGGGGGAAGAACGTCAGGGGCTGCTGCTCTCCAACACTTATCAGCCCGATCGCGCGGTGTTGATTCATCAGCCCAATAGCCATCTCAACTACAATGACCATCTCAGTGGAAAAATACTCTATTACGTTGGCGACGAAGGCCTGCGTACGCGCCTGCATCAGTTTTACCCTGCGGCGAAATTAACGGCTATCACAGACTACTTCAACGGTGTGGCCGCTGTTGCACAAAACGCAGATGCCGTGATGTGGGGTAATCAAATTACCCTCAGTAATATCAATCAACGCGACTATGGCAACCGCCTCAACATCGCGAACAGCGATGCTGGTGGCCCGCAAAATCTCCGCTTTGCCGCCCTGAAAAACCAGGCGCCGTTGATCTCCGCCATCAATCTGCTGCTGGCGGAATTGCCTTATGCGGCACGGAATGAAATTAGCGGCACTTGGGGCCTGGACTCGCTCACCAACAGAAACATGGGGGCATACACCTTAGACGATGAGCAGCGTGCCTGGGCGCAACAACATCCTGTTCTGCCGGTCTTTGTGGTGAATCGCCACGTTCCCTTAACCTTTCTCGATAACCAAGGCAATGAAAGCGGGTTTTCAGTGGCCTTGATTGAAAGCATTGCGCATAAAATTGGCATTAAAGTCACCTGGAAAACATTTAAAAATTATGAGTCCATGTATAGCGCGCTGAAAAAAGAACCCAACGCGCTCGTAGCGGTTGCCGATGCCTCCGCGCCCCCAGATCCCAAAGTGGTCTATAGCCGTCCGTATTTAATCACTGGCTGGGTGCTGGTCACCCGCAAGGACAAACCGGAAACCTCGCTGGAAGAGATGGCGGGCAAAAAAGTGGCCGTTTATGCCGGCAGCTATTATTTACCCGCCCTGCGCGAACGCTATCCGAAAGTGATTTTTGAAGAGCACATTTTCTCCTATGACACCGCCATTTCCTTGTGGACGACCACGCTGGATGGCGCCATCGTGCCACGCAACGCCGCCAACTATTTTGCTGAGACACAGCTGGCGCGCCACTTTAAAATTGCCAGTTCATTACCGCTTGCACCGCTGCGCATTGCCATGGCCTCCAGCCCACAAAATCAGGCACTGCTGGCGATCATTAACAATGCGCTTACGGAGTACACCCCGCAGTCTTTAGATAGCCAGCTAAGTGCCTGGCAAGTTCGCCATGCACAAGAGTCGTTTAATACCTGGATTCGCTACCGCGATATTTTTATCGGCATTACCAGCCTGATTACCCTGAGTATTATTTTTGTTTTTTGGCGTAATCGCTTCCTGAAACGCAATCTGGCGGAACAGCGCCGTTTGCAGCTCGCGCTGGATGACGCTCGCCAAAAAGCAGAAAGCGCCAGTATGTCCAAAAGCGCCTTTTTGTCGCAAATGAGTCATGAAATTCGCACGCCAATGAACGCTCTCGCCGGATTACTGGAGTTGGAGCACCTTGGCCGTTCCACTCCCAGCCAGAGCAAAAACAACATCGCGGTGGCCTATGAATCCGCACGTTCGCTGATTATGCTGGTGGGTGACATTCTTGATATGGCGAAGATTGAATCCGGCACGATGGCGGTAAAAAAAGCCCCCCTTTCGCTGACGAATACCGTGAATAATTGCCTGACGCTGTTCCGCTCGGCAGCAGAAGCGAAAAATATCACCTTGCGCGCTGAAATAACCGTCACTCACGCGTATGTGCTGTTCGACTCGGTGATGTTTCGGCAAATCCTCTCTAATCTCCTGAGTAATGCCATCAAGTTTACGCCGGAGGGGGGTGAAGTCGAGGTCGCGCTGTATGAGGGAAAATCCACCGTCGAAGGCCAGGCAGAATATGCGCTTGAGGTGTGTGATTCCGGTATTGGGCTTTCCGCTGAGCAACAACGGGATATTTTTGAGCCTTTTGTGCAAGTGGATGAAGCACAAGCAACGCACAAAGGCACCGGGCTCGGGCTGAGCATCTGCCATAAGCTGAGTGAGTTACTGCACGGTACGCTCAGCATTGAAAGCGAGCTGGGTGAAGGGGCCACATTTATATTCCGCTTCTTTGCCTCTCCTGCTGCTGTGGAATCGCAGCAACACACCCCGGATACACTCTTCGCAGCGCAGGCAAAATCAATCCTGGTGGTCGACGATCATGCGCCAAACCGCCTACTGCTCAGCCAGCAACTTGAATCCGCAGGCCATCACTGTATTACTGTGGAAAATGCACAGCAGGCACTGGTGGCGTGGGCTGAAGCCCGTCCGCCGTTTGAATTAATCATCACGGATTGCAATATGCCTGGCATGAGTGGCTTTGCATTAACGCGCCGCCTGCGCGCCCTGGAAATCGCCAACCAGTCACCTGCAGTGCCAATTATTGGCTACACCGCGATGGCGGAACACAGTGTCACAGAGCAAGCCAGGGAAGCCGGCATGACTGATTGCATGTTTAAACCCCTCGATTTGCGCCAACTGCTCTCACGCATAGAGGGTGTAGAGGCTTCCGCCGCCGCAACACAGCCCGCGCCCCTGGACCCGCGCATTATTGTCTGCCTCGATCAGCTTGCGCAATCGGACCCTGACGCGTTTAAAAGCGTGGTTCAAACGCTGAGGGAACAAAACCAGCGGGATATTGCGGCATTACAGCAGCATATCGCTGCCAAAAATTTCCCGCATATTCACAACACAGCGCACAGTATTCTAAACACGGCAAAAATGACCAATGCGCTTGAATTAAAAGAGATTTGCAAAAAAATGGAAACGGCCGCTCACAACGAGGATATTACCGAAATCTCTCGTCTGTTTGTGCAGTGCCAGCAGTGCATTCAGCACATTGAAACGGGTTTGCAGAGTTACCTATCAACCCCGCCGGAAGCAACCTAAGGTGCTGATTTTGTTTGGTCGTGTGCATGAAGAGTCCGTTTTTTTGTTCATAACCTCGTCAGTTAAAGGGGATATGCGGCAAAAACGTTGACTCGCTAGCAGGCCGCCGTATAATTCGTCCGCAATCACTATGCGCCCTTAGCTCAGTTGGATAGAGCACCGGCCTTCTAAGCCGTAGGTCGTAGGTTCGAATCCTACAGGGCGTGCCAAATTCATATCAAGAGACGTCAACTGACGTCTTTTTTTATGCCTGAAATTCCGCTTTTTTGCGCTGTGCTCTTTCGATTACTAATAACACCGCTGTGATGAGCTCCTGCTGTAACGAAGTGCATTGCAGGTATGCCGTTTTATTGACGCTTAATGTGGCTGTTTATGCAGAAGTTAACGAGCGGCATAGCTCTGGTTTTATCAACGGATACTTAAGTGTATGGGCGGCAGTGAACCGAAACGAAAAATCCTCTGCGATTACTTTTTCTAAGCTGCCTGTACGGCAGTGCACCTGACGCCAGGTTTTCAAAGCGTATTCTAAGATTTCTAAGCTGCCTGTACGGCAGTGCACGAGTACAAGAAATCACATCCGCTTGCCGTGTTTTTCTAAGCTGCCTGTACGGCAGTGCACTGTCTTTTTTAACACGAACATCTGAGACCACATTTCTAAGCTGCCTGTACGGCAGTGCACCGCGATGCCACGGGCAAACTTAAGCCGGATGATTTCTAAGCTGCCTGTACGGCAGTGCACTTCACGGAACTCGCGGGAGCCATCACAGTTCGTTTCTAAGCTGCCTGTACGGCAGTGCACATCAGATTGAGGTGTTGCTAGCCGCAGAAGATTTTCTAAGCTGCCTGTACGGCAGTGCACCAGTCATCAAACATCATCAATGCATTTTCCGATTTCTAAGCTGCCTGTACGGCAGTGCACACAATTTGCTTGATTGCCTCCAGTTGCTCAGGTTTCTAAGCTGCCTGTACGGCAGTGCACGACTCTGCATCGGTTGTTACGCAGACGGGCCAGTTTCTAAGCTGCCTGTACGGCAGTGCACCACCGTTAAACGTCACCACCTCATATTCTGTTTTTCTAAGCTGCCTGTACGGCAGTGCACTTTGCCAGGCATATGCAAGCAACCCCGCAGCATTTCTAAGCTGCCTGTACGGCAGTGCACACGCGCCCAAACGGACTGCAACTGATGGGGCAGTTTCTAAGCTGCCTGTACGGCAGTGCACTTCCAGAATGTAGTTTGATACGCAGGGTTGCATTTCTAAGCTGCCTGTACGGCAGTGCACGGCAGACTGCGGGTCTGGCCATCGAGGCTCAGTTTCTAAGCTGCCTGTACGGCAGTGCACTTGCGCTTTCACATTCTTTCGCGTATCCATCATTTCTAAGCTGCCTGTACGGCAGTGGCCGAAAACTTCGCATTAATCATTTAAAATCAATAGATTAATGCATTTTCACAGGGTGTTTTATTGATATTTTGTTGTTTAAAATTATCTTTTAGTAACAGCAGGTTGTATTTAGTTTTGGGGAGCCATTTCCTAAATGATGCAATGGTGGGCGGACTGGATTGACGAAAGAGTGAAGTGATTTCTTCGAGCGCCCTTCCAGATTTTGCATGGGCCGCTGGCGTGATGATTTCATTGCGATACCATCTCTCTCGCCGATTCAATTTCCGGCAACCCTCTAGTAGTTCGGGTGCGCACCCTTTTAGAACGGCCAGTCACCGTCCAGATCCATTCGATGCTGGCGCAACTCATAGATGATGAGCCCAAGCACTTCCATTTCGTCCTGCTCATCGCCGGTCAGCGTGTGGCCTTCTTTCGTGACAAGTCGGCCCTTAGTTAGCCTAACCTTGCCAACCTCCCCACATATGCGAACAACAAACTCATCGCCATCCAGCGGCTTACGAGTTAATGGCACAATAATATCGTAGCCGTAGTCCGTCTCCATGATCTGCTTCTCGTAAACCATGCCAGGCAAATCATCCAGCGATATTCTCTTCTCAGCGTAGTCTGCAGCCGGTGATGGAAATCCCATAGCTTACCTCCCATGTGGATCAAACATGTGGAACGTTCTTGCCTCGCCCTCTTCTGTCGAAATGTCGCGAAAGTTGTGCTTGTGAATCTCAATCCAGTTGTTCGCCTCTTTCAGCGTCCAGAGCCAGTTGTACTTCGCCAGGTTACTGACGAATTCCCGCGTCTCAACTACCCAGCCTCGTTTCGTTATCTTCAGCGACTCGCTAAACGCCGCTTCTATCTCGTATCGTCTACCCATTGTGCGCACCCCAAAAACTGTATGCATATACAGTATTATTGATCGAGGAAAACTATCAACTGGAAATTTTCGGAATGGAGGGAAGTGGCTGAGAGAGAGGGGAATTTAGTTTGTTGGGGGCGTGGAAGAAAACCCGCAGTTAAGCGGGTGGGTAGTTTTGCTCCTCCATTAAAAACAATGGTTAACATACCTGACCAATCCTTTATAGAAATTGAATCAACGTATTTTCTAATTACAATTAATTTATAGCCAGATAATTAATATTATTCACAATTATTAGTTAACAATAATTCATCACCTAATGAAACGACAACTCTTGGAAAAAACATACTCATATACATATTAAAGAATAGAATTAATTTACATTACCTTGGATTTCCTTAATAAAACACGCCATCATAATAATTTATGCCAATTACCACCCTTAAGTTACAGGTCCATAAAAACATTAAAAACAAACACTTTCATGACAATTCACTTACAGGTGACATAGGTGCGAGTTGTTTAATTATGATTTAATATTACGAATTTATTATAACCTTAAATTTTCATGAGATAGTGAAAAAATCACACTGTTAAATATTTAATCAAAAGAGGAAGTAAAGTTGAAATCATCCATAAAAGTCGCAACATTATTTATGCTTGCAGGAATGTCTGGCATGGCAGCCGCGAATGATACCAAAAGCACGGTTTCCTTAGGCTATGCCTTTTCCAATTACAAAGGTAATCTTTCAGGGAACTCTCCCGGAGCAAACATTAAGTATAACTGGGAAGACCTTAACAGCAAATGGGGTGTAATTGGATCCGTTACACGTACATCCTCAGACCTTAAAATTAACAATAGTGATTTAAAAGGAAGTATATCTCATTTATCTGTACTAGCTGGCCCATCATATGCTGTCAGTGACATGGTAAGTTTATATGGTTTAGTTGGGATATCTCATGACAGAATAAAGTTCCCTAGTGAAATAGGAGGGGCAGATAGCGTAAATAGCTTTGCATATGGCGCTGGAGTTAGAGTAACTCCCATTAGTAACTGGTCCGTAGACTTGTCCTATGAAAACATGAGAAATAATAGAAGTGAAAAAACATCCGAGCCTTTAAAAATTGGAACGTGGGCAATTGGTGTCGGCTATTCATTTTAGAAATAGCCCTCTCATCATATGATGATAACATTGGGCATAGCTGATTAATTTATGCCCAATGTAATAACTTAAAATATTACTCCAAACCACCTCCCACTACTGCTTTAACCTTCGCATTATCAAACACATCAGGAAGATGGCTCTTGTTCCAGGCTATCTAAAATTTCTCTCTGCTTGATATTCCATGCGCTGTCCTCTGGCATCTGAACGCGGACGGAAACGAACTGATCGGCAGGGATATCAATTGGCTCCCCTTCTTCGATACCGTCAATGATGTTTCGGGCAAATGCAGGCGCATTTGGGTGCGTGCGATGGAAAGTTTTAACTATTACTGAGCCATCTGCATCAACACTGTAGTCCAGCCAGATTAGAGGCTGTTTGTTACGGTCTTGCGGAACGTCGAATCCGCCGTCGATACCGCCCCATGCAGCATCGGAATTAAGCCCAAATACGTTTTCAATGCGATAAACCCCGACGCCTTCCCGAATTACTGTTGCGCCTTCTGATTCTTCA
>KZ478067.1 GCA_002837195.1 Enterobacterales bacterium CwR94 | reverse complement strand
GGGTCGTTAGCTCAGTTGGTAGAGCAGTTGACTTTTAATCAATTGGTCGCAGGTTCGAATCCTGCACGACCCACCATTATGTAAGAAGGCGCCCTAAAGGCGCCTTTTTGCTATGTAGAAATCGTGAAGGATGCGAACCTGTAGCAGGTTCGAGTCGAACGCAGTGAGACAGCGTTGCGACAGCAACGACCCGCAGGGTGAGGCGAAGCCGAATCATCCTGCACGACCCACCATTATGTAAGAAGGCGCCCTAAAGGCGCCTTTTTGCTATGTAGAAATCGTGAAGGATGCGAACCTGTAGCAGGTTCGAGTCGAACGCAGTGAGACAGCGTTGCGACAGCAACGACCCGCAGGGTGAGGCGAAGCCGAATCATCCTGCACGACCCACCATTATGTAAGAAGGCGCCCTAAAGGCGCCTTTTTGCTATCTGGTGATATTGCGTTGTCTGCCCCCCATCCCATCCTTCCCCCGCAAGCAGGGGAAGGTGCTAATACTTCCTCCCCCGCTTGCGGGGGAGGACAGAGGAGGGGGACTGGCCGCACAGTGCCTTACGTAGGGAAAGGGGCTAATACATCCTCTCCCGCAAGCAGGGGAAGGGGCTAATACTTCCTCCCCCGCTTGCGGGGGAGGACAGAGGAGGGGGACTGGCCGCACAGTGCCTTACTTCCCACTTAAACTATGCCAGATATGCATTACCGCATAGCTGCGCCAGGGGGACCAGGCGTGAGAAAGCGCTTCCGCTTCTTTTGCTGAAACCCCGCCCAGATTATTGCGAATCGCAATATCCTCTTTCGGAAAGGCATCGGGCCATCGTAAGGCGCGCATCGCAATGTAATGTGCTGTCCAGGGGCCAATGCCGGGCAGCGCAATCAGTTGCTTAATCGCTTCCTGCGGATCCGGGGCGCTGTTCAGCATTAATTCACCTGAGGCACAGGCCTGCGCCAGCGCGATGATACAGCGAGATCGTGCGCTGACGATGCCATGCTGTGCAATATCGTCTACCGTGGCCTCAGCGATACGCTCAGGCAGTGGTGCAAGGCGGGTAAGGGCTGGGAAGGGCGTACTGACAGGATCGCCGAATGTGGCGCTGAAGCGTCCTGCGAGGGTCGTAGCAGCTTTCACGGTAATCTGTTGACCCAATATGGCCCGTATCACCATCTCAAAACCGTCAAATGCACCGGGGACGCGCAATCCCGGCGACTTCTCCACGCTGCCAGCCAGCAGTGGGTCTTGCTGTAAAACCTGCGCTATCCGATCCGGATGCGCACTGAGGTCAAACAGATTACGCAGGCGGCGTAACAGCGCGGGAAGCACTGCTGTTAACGAATGGCTAAACTCAACTTTTAAGGCATGCCGTTCAGGCGCATGGGTTACGCGTATCCACCCCTGGCTTTTTCCCAGTCGCACGGTGCGCATATAGCTGTCATTTTCGACGGCCTCAATGTGCAAAATGGCGCGCTGACGCAAGAATTCCAGCATCGCTTGCCAATCATAGGGCGGGCGATAGCTGAGTTGAAGCTGTGAACTGGCATGTTCAGAGACATCTATTGCGCCTTCCCGCGCCGTTTTGCGCAGACGTGAGGGCGCCAGACGATAGTGCTGCTGAAAAGCGTCATTGAAGCGCCGCAGGCTATTAAAGCCGCTGGCAAAGGCGACCTCGGTGACAGGCAACTGCGTTTCGGTGAGCAGCTGTTTGGCCAGTAAGAGTCGGCGGGTTTGTTTTAGCTCAATAGGCGATACACCCAGTTCATTTTGCAACACCCGCCGCAATTGGCGACCGCTGATATGGAAGCGTCCGGCAATTTGCTCCAGACTCTCTTCGCCTTCGATTAAGCCTTCATCAATCGCTGCAACGACACGTTCAGCAATACGATGTGCGCTGTCCATGGGGGCATTGCCCGGTGCCAGCTCCGGACGGCAACGAAGGCAGGGGCGAAAATGGGCTTTCTCAGCGGCTTCTGCGCTGTTAAAAAAGCGACAATTTTTATGCAATGGGGCTTTCACCGGACATATCGGGCGACAGTAGATCCCCGTCGAGGTGACGCCAACGAAAAAGACCCCATCAAAGCGGGTATCGCGGGAAAGCAGTGCCTGATAGGCGGCATCTGAGTCAATCATCATCATGGCCTGTGCGGGGGAGTGACTGTCCAGGTTAGGGGGTTAGGTCTCAGTCTACTCGCCATAATCGGACATGAAACTCTTTTTAACCTGCTGTCCGAAAACAGCCAGTGTTATGATGCGGCAGGACGATAATGGAATGCATCGGCAGCGGGAGAGGCCCGCACAGGAGGAAGTATGACTTTTTACGCTAAATTAATGCCCTCACCGGTCGGCGTGCTGACACTGATTGCCAACGACACGGCGCTAGTGGGAGTGTTATGGGAAAATGAGCTGGTAGGCCGTGTAACACTCATGCCGCAACAGCAAAAAGACGATCACCCGATATTGGTAAACGCTGAGCGCCAATTGGGCGAATATTTTGTCGGTGAACGCCAGTGTTTTGAGCTGCCACTGACCTTTATAGGCACCCCTTTTCAACAATCGGTATGGGCTGAATTAGTCAAAATTCCCTTTGGAGAAACCCGTAGCTATCGCGATATTGCTGAACAGATTGGTAATCCTAAAGCCGTGCGCGCCGTCGGTGCCGCAAATGGCAAAAACCCCATTTCCATTATTGCGCCGTGCCATCGTGTGATTGGCAGCAACGGTAAGTTGACCGGGTTTGCTGGCGGTCTGGATAACAAATCACGTCTGTTAACGCTGGAACAAGCCACCTCCTTCACGCTCAAGGCCTAAAAGCGCACTAAGTCGTTTCGGCAGGGTAAAAAAACGACGACAATTGTCGCGATAAGCGTTATCGTGTTTAGCATACAAAACAATTAAAGCCCTTTTTAACGTTTTATTCCTTTTTAAGGGCTTTGTATGTTAACTACATAAAACGAGATGCCTGCAATGAGTGTGATGTTCGACCCCGATGCTGCGGTCTATCCCTTTCCTCCCAAACCAGCCCGCTTGTCCGCGGATGAAAAAACCTTTTACCGCGAAAAAATCAAACGCTTACTGAAAGCCCGCAATGCTGTGCTGGTTGCGCATTACTACACCGATCCTGAGATTCAGGCACTGGCGGAAGAAACTGGCGGCTGCGTCTCGGACTCGTTGGAGATGGCCCGCTTCGGCAGCCAGCACTCGGCCACCACGCTACTGGTTGCCGGGGTGCGTTTTATGGGAGAGACAGCCAAAATTCTAAGCCCAGAGAAAACCGTGTTGATGCCAACATTGAATGCGGAGTGCTCGCTGGATTTAGGCTGTCCGATTGAAGACTTTACTGCGTTTTGCGATGCGCATCCCGATCGCACGGTGGTGGTGTACGCCAATACGTCGGCGGCGGTAAAAGCGCGTGCTGATTGGGTGGTGACCTCCAGTATTGCCGTTGAGCTGATTGAACACCTCGACAGCTTGGGTGAAAAAATCATTTGGGCACCCGATCGCCATCTGGGACGTTATGTCACCCGACAAACGCAGGCAGATGTGCTCTGCTGGCAGGGCGAATGCATTGTGCACGATGAATTTAAAACTCAGGCGCTGGTGCGGATGAAGCAACTGTACCCCGATGCCGCCGTCCTGGTACACCCTGAATCGCCGCAGGCAATTGTCGAGTTGGCCGATGCCGTGGGATCCACCAGTCAGTTGATCCAGGCGGCAAAAAATCTGCCGCATCCGCAGATGATTGTGGCGACCGATCGCGGTATTTTTTACAAAATGCAGCAGGCTTGCCCGGATAAGGAGTTACTGGAAGCCCCAACCGCAGGAGAAGGGGCCACTTGCCGTACCTGCGCGCACTGCCCGTGGATGGCAATGAACGGCCTGAAAGCCATCGCTGAAGGATTGGAAACCGGGGGCGCTGAACATGAAATTCATGTTGACGCCGCATTACGCGAGGGCGCGTTGATCCCCTTGAATCGTATGCTAACCTTTGCAGCAGACTTAAAACTCAAGGTACAGGGCAACGCGTAAGCGTGACGAGGTGCAACATGGATTTTTTTAGCACGCAGAACATCATGGTACATATTCCGTTGGGGGCTGGCGGCTACTCACTCTCCTGGATCGAAGCGATCGGCACGCTGGCCGGCCTGCTCTGTATCTGGCTCGCCAGCCAGGAAAAGATCATTAATTACCTGTTTGGCTTAATTAACGTTTCGCTGTTTGCTGTGATTTTCTTCCAGATTCAACTGTATGCCAGCTTACTGCTGCAACTGTTTTTCTTTGCGGCCAATATCTACGGCTGGTATGCATGGAGTCGTCAAACCAGCAACAATCAGGCGGCGTTGCAAATCCGCTGGCTGCCACGCACCAAAGCCATGATCTGGGCTGCTGTTTGCGTGGTGGCCATTGCCTTTATGACGCTGTTTATCGATCCGGTGTTTGCCTTCCTGACGCGCATTGCGGTGAGTGTGATGCAAGGGCTGGGCCTGAATGTGGTCATGCCAGCGTTGCAACCGGATGCCTTCCCGTTCTGGGATTCATGCATGATGGTCCTGTCGATTGTGGCTATGGTTCTGATGACGCGGAAATACGTTGAAAACTGGCTATTGTGGGTGGTGATTAACGTGATAAGCGTGATGATTTTTGCGCGTCAGGGCGTGTACGCGATGGCAGTGGAATATATGATTCTGACGCTGATTGCGCTCAACGGCAGCTGGCTATGGATGAAAAGTGCCCGTGAGCATGGCTCACGGGCATTGAGCCATCAGTGATGATGATGGGCGTGGGCATCTGTGTTGCTCATGCCCAATTCACATTCAGTACCGTCGCAGCGCTGATATTCAATTTGTACCGTCGCATGTTCAATATTGTAGTGTTCGTGCAACCAACGATGAATTTTTTGCAGCAGGGCATCGTGATCGTGGGGCGGAATCGCATGAACATGCAGCGTCAACACCGGTTTTTCACCGACTTGCCATGCATGAACGTGGTGAACCCCCCGCACTTCCGCCATGCTTAATTGCAGATTACGCGCCAGTTTTGCCGCATCAATGCTGGAGGGAGCCCCCTCCAATAGTTCATGCCCACTTTCCCGCAGTAATCCCCAGGCGCTGCGCAGCACCAGACCTGACACCAGCACCGACAGAATAGGATCGATGGGCGTCCAGCCGGTCAACATAATGATCACCGCTGCCACAATCGCACCCACGGAACCCAGCAGATCCCCCAATACATGCAGCGCCGCCGCACGCACATTCAAATTCTTCTCGCCACCACCGCGGTGCAACAGCCAGAACGCCAATATATTCGCGCAGAGTCCGGCGATGGCGATGATGAGCATCGTGCTGCCCATCACGGGCTGGGGCTGATAAAAACGGCGCACCGCTTCCCAAACAATCAGCACCGTAATCACCAGTAACGCAATGGCGTTCACAAAGGCAGCCAGCGTGGTGAGGCGTAATAGCCCGAAGGTGTGCCGCGTATTGGGTTTGCGGCGAGCAAGTTGCACGGCAATCAATGCCACCAACAGCGCGGCGGCATCAGTCAGCATGTGTCCCGCATCCGCCAGCAGCGCCAGAGAACCTGACCACAGTCCGCCAATGACCTCAATCACCATAAAGACGGCTGTCACCATAAAGGCAGCGAACAGGCGACGGTGGTTGCTATTTTCGGGTTCGGAAGAAGGGGCGTGGGATGCGTGGGAGTGCGCCATAATGCTCTCGTTCAAAAAGTTGAGAATGTCATGATAGCTGAAATTTCAGGGCAGGCTGTGAAGAGAAATGCGCGCGTTGAGTAAATTGAGAAAAGAGGAAGGGAGCCGAAGCTCCCAAAGGTATTATTGCGTTGTGCCATCCGTTTTGGTGTTGGCATCCTCACCGACTTTTTTATTCACGTCGGGGCATTTACCGTCTTTGCACTGTGCGTTTTTATGCACATCACTGGCGCTCATATTATCGCCATGTTTCATCTGCTGATGCGTGCTGTTGGTATCACCGGTGTTGATTTTGCTGTTATCAACATTGTTGGGTGGCAGGTTCTCTTTTGCACTTGGTGCCACTGCGCCAGCATCTGCTGCGGCATTATCAGAACCTGTGCCGCCGCTGTCTGCTGCCAGTGCTGCACCGCTACCTAAAGTCATTGCTGCCGTCAGAAAAACCATTGCGAACTTATTCATGTTTGCTCCTTAAAACGTTGCCGTTACCATTCATAAAGTTGTTTGGTGGCTTAACGCTAACTATCCAAAATAAAACCCCGTCCTGTGACATAAAATTGACAGGAAATGCGAATTTACAGGGGGTTCTTAGCGTTAACAGTTATTAAGTGTAGTTGCCTGTGTGACTTTTTCCACTTTCGTGAGTGACCATATTGATAATGCTGATTTACAGCGTGGGTTGAGCGGGATAAATTGGGCAGGATATGCCCGGCGGGCACGACTGAAATACAACAACGGATGCGTTATGAATTACCAGAATGATGACTTAAGAATCAAAGAGATAAAAGAACTTCTTCCGCCAGTAGCCCTGCTGGAGAAGTTTCCCGCAACGGACAAAGCGGCAGAGACGGTCGCAAAATCCCGCCAGGCGATTCACAATATTCTGAAAAAAACAGATGATCGTTTGCTGGTGGTGATCGGCCCCTGTTCGATTCACGATCCTGAGGCGGCAAAAGAGTATGGCGAGCGCTTACTGAAGCTGCGCGAAGAGCTGCAAGGCGAGCTGGAAGTGGTGATGCGTGTGTATTTTGAAAAGCCGCGTACCACGGTCGGTTGGAAGGGACTGATCAACGATCCGCATATGGATGGCAGTTTCCAGATTAACGATGGCCTGCGTATTGCGCGTAAACTGCTGCTGGATATCAACGACAGCGGCTTGCCTGCGGCCGGTGAGTTCCTGGATATGATCACACCGCAATACATGGCGGATTTGATGAGCTGGGGAGCTATCGGCGCGCGCACCACGGAATCTCAGGTACACCGTGAACTGGCGTCCGGGCTTTCCTGTCCGGTGGGCTTCAAGAATGGAACGGATGGCACAATTAAGGTGGCGATTGATGCCATCAATGCTGCGGGTGCGCCGCACTGCTTCTTGTCCGTTACCAAGTATGGCCATTCGGCAATTGTTGAAACGGGCGGCAATGCGGATTGCCATATTATTTTACGCGGCGGCAAAGAGCCAAACTACAGTGCACACCACGTGAGTGCGGTGAAATCGGGTCTTGAAAAAGCCGGTTTGCCTGCACAAATCATGATCGACTTCAGCCATGCCAACAGCAGCAAACAGTTCCAGAAGCAATTGGTGGTGTGTGAGGATGTGGCAGGCCAAGTGGCGGGAGGCGATACCGCAATCATTGGCGTCATGATTGAAAGCCACCTGGTTGAAGGTAACCAGAGCCTGGAAAGCGGTGAGCCGCTGGTGTATGGCAAAAGCGTGACCGATGCGTGTATTGGTTGGGAAGATACCGAAACCGTATTGCGCCAACTGGCAGCAGCAGTGAAAACCCGCCGCGGCTAATCTTATCAGCGCCGCGTTCTGCGGCGCTGTATTCCCTGTTTATTTCTCTTCAATGGCATCCAGTGCACGGCGATGGTCGTCCGGGCGCAGCGTCATCAAGGCGCCAATACTGATCACCGCAGTAACCATCACATACCAGGCCGGGATATCCACATTCCCTGTTTGCTTGATCAGCGACGTGATAATCAAGCCGGCGCAGCCGGAGAAAATGGCGTTCGACAGGGAGTAGGCGACCCCTAAGCCGGTATAACGAACGCGGGTGGGGAACATTTCCGACAGCATTGCAGGTCCTGGGCCAGCGAGTAAGCCTACCACCGCACCGGCCAATAAGACCGCGACGCCTTTTACCGCCACTGCAACGTCGGCTTGTAAAACTTTGAGCAGAGGAAGTGTGAGCACCAGCAGCATCACTGCAGCACTCACCATAACGCGTCTGCGACCAATGCGGTCGCTCAGCCAGCCCGCCGGTAAAATGGTCAACGCAAACCCCACATTCGACAGCAACGCCATTAATAAGGCTGTCTGCATGCCGGTGTGCAACGAGGTTTGCAGATAGCCCGGCATAATGACCAAAAAGGTATAACCCGCCGCCGACCACACCATCAGGCGTCCGATACCCAGTGCAATGGCTTTACAGGTTTCACGTGCCGAAGGGGTGTAGTGAGCCTGTGCCGGGTGTTGGGCATCGCTGAACGTGGGAGTTTCTTCCAGATGCAGCCGCAGCCAGAGCGCCACTAATCCCAGCGGGAGTGCCAGCAAGAAAGGGATACGCCAGGCCCAGTCCAGCAAGCCTGCTTCACCCACGGTGGCAACCAACAGTGAAACGATGCCGATACCGCCGAGCAGTCCCAGTGCAACGGTAAAGGATTGCCATGCGCCATACCAACCACGACGTCCTGGTGGCGCATATTCAGTCATCAGTGCAACGGCACCCCCGAATTCACCGCCTGCAAACAGTCCCTGCAAAATGCGCAGCAATGTAAGCAGCAGGGGAGCGGCAACGCCAAGCATGGCGTAGGTGGGCATCAACCCAATCGCTGTGGTTGCCAGTGTCATCAGCACAAGCACCATGATCAGCGTTGGTTTTCGCCCCATGCGATCACCGATACGGCCAAAGATCAAAGCACCCAGCGGGCGAAAGAAGAACGAGATGGCAAACGATGCCCAGGTCAGAATAATACCCGTCAGTTCGGTTTCACCTTCGAGGCGAAAAAAGTTCTGCGCCATAATGGTGGCCAGAAAGCCATAAACGGCAAATTCATACCACTCGATAAAGTTGCCGGCTGCCGCGGCAACCAAGGCTTTCCTTGGCGTGCTATTCATCGCAAATCCTTTCATTGGGAGTCAGTCATCCATCCTGACCAGCCCGGCAAAAAGCTGCAACCCTTATAGGAATAAAATATTCTTTAATTTTTGTAATTGAGCGAATAGTCACATTGCGGACCCAAAAAAAGACTGCCCGTTTTGCACAAATCCTTATTTTCGATGCCACACCGGTGCCCATGACTCCCGGGAATAAGGTGTGGTCGTCAGGTTGTTCCGCACCGCGAAAGACTACCGTGACACCACCTCGCCAACCAAGGTGTTTTCCAGGCGTGGATCAATGCGGAAAATGGAGACGGCCGCAGCCAGTTGCTGTGCGTAGGTATCCATATCCTCAGCAATATCAGATGATTTCTCCACCAGTAAGGCATTACGTTGCGTGACCGTATCCATCTCATTCAAAGCGACAGCAACTTGATTCACACCGCAACTCTGCTCTTCAGAGGATTGTGTAATTTCACGCATGATAGTGCTGACGCGCGCGATAGATTCAACGATGTTATGCATTGCATTACCGGCATCTTGAACTTGCTGCGTCCCTTCATTCACATTCAGTATTGATTGTTGAATCAATTCGCTAATTTCTTCGGCAGCATCCGCACTGCGTTTAGCCAAATGACGCACTTCTGTCGCCACAACGGCAAATCCGCGGCCACTCTCTCCTGCACGCGCAGCTTCAACGGCGGCATTCAGTGCCAGAATATTGGTTTGCTGGGCAATACCATTGATCACATAGCTAATTTCGGCGATATGCGTGGCACTTTGTTCTATTTTTTGCATGCTGGTGATCACACTGGCCATGACTTCTGAGCCTGACTGCGCCATATCATTGGCTTTTGCCGCCAGACCGTTAGCCTGCCTTGCGTTTTCAGTATTACTGGCAACAGTGGTTCTGATCTCTTCCATACTGGCCGCCGTTTCCTGCAATGCACTCGCCTGTTGCTCTGTACGGGCTGATAAGTCCTGGTTGCCGAGCGTAATTTCCGAGGAAATGGATTGGACCTGCGCTGAGGCATGTTTAATGGAAGCTGCAATTTTGGTCAGTGACGCTCTCATGCCGTCCAGCTCATGGTGCACGCCGTTAATATCTTCGCGATGTGCTTTTTGGTCTTGAAGTAAATCCCCCTGAGAAATTAAATAAATATTGTGTTTAATGGCCTGGGTGATAGATAAAAACTCCCTGCGTAAAATAAAAAACAAAAACAAGGAGGCAGTAGAAAATATCAATAATGTTGCTGATATGATAACAATCACCGAATGGTATGAGGCTGCGACGCTCTCTTTCGTTCCTTGCACATCATACTTCACAATAAGGCCACGAAAATCATGCTCCAGACGCTTAAATTCATCAATGCTTTCTGTCGTGGCAGATCGTTGAATCTTATTGATTACGGATTTTAATTCATTTGTTTTTTTAATACCGCTGGCGGTTTTTATTGGTGCAACCTCAAGAAAGCCCTCAAAGGCTTCAGCGGCTTTGGTGATTGAGGCGGCTTTTTCCCTCTGATAAACCATTGAGTTTGAGGTGTTCACTGGTTTTTGCCAGAGAGTCATATTGATAGAAGCCTAAAGCAAAGCCATCCACTTTTTCTTTAAGATCGGCAAAAGCTCTGAAAGAGAATATCGATATAAATAGAAGGCAGGAGAGCAACATAATAAAAGAAACTATAATAAATAGTTTTAACTTCCCTTTTTTGGCAGACATAGCCACTTCACTCCATTACATTATTGTATAATTACGTCAAAAATTCAGATGGCCTATGCAGGCTTATATTTTGTATTTCAGGTTGTTAATATTAGAAAGCAGGAAGCATGTCATATTAAAGCACAGGCGACATGTTATGTTAAAGCCTGAAAAGCTGGCATAAATGTATGCAATAATCTATTTATTATGGAGAGTATTCCTGTACTGACCGATGCCATATAAGCCAGGGCAACAAAAATAGAATTATCCTAATGATGGCATGAGATTCTGCATCACATGAACGTTTGAAATAATCTACATAAAAAATGCTTCGGCACTAATTACGGTGCGATGTTGCGTTCCCCTGATAAGCATAAACACCGCCAATCATCGGGCGAAAAAAATGGCCTGCGCGGTGTCATACCGCATGCAGGCCATTTCCATTACCCCTTAAAGTAAAAGGTCCAACACTGAGGACGCCTTTTACGCAGGTGGCATTAACGCCAGTCGAGAATTACTTCGCTTTACCCTGGTTTGCTACGGCTGCGGCTTTCGCTGCAATCGCTTCTGCATCACCCAAATAGTAACGTTTGGTTGGTTTGAAGTTTTCATCAAACTCATACACCAGCGGGCTTGCGGTTGGGATGTTGAACTCCAGAATCTCTTCTTCGCTCATGTTATCCAGGTATTTTACCAGCGCGCGCAGGGAGTTACCGTGTGCGGCGATAACCACTTTTTCACCGGATTTCATGCGTGGCAGAATGCTGTCGTTCCAGAAAGGCAGCACGCGATCAATGGTCAGCGCCAGGCTTTCGGTGGTCGGCAGTTGTTCCGGGGTCAGTTTCGCATAACGCGGATCGTGACCAGGGAAACGCTCATCAGCGCGATCCAGCTCTGGTGGTGTGATCGCGAAGCCACGACGCCATTGTTTTACTTGATCGTCGCCATATTTAGCTGCGGTTTCTGCTTTATCCAGACCCTGAAGCGCACCGTAGTGACGCTCGTTCAGGCGCCAGGATTTCTCAACGGGCAGCCAGGCTTGATCCAGTTCGTCCAGGATGTTGTTCAGCGTGTGGATGGCACGTTTCAGCACGGAGGTGTAGGCGAAATCAAAAGTATAGCCTTCATCTTTCAGCAATTGACCTGCTGCTTTGGCTTCTTTCACGCCAGCCGCAGACAAGTCAACGTCGTGCCAGCCGGTAAAGCGGTTTTCCAGGTTCCACTGGCTCTCACCGTGGCGAATCAGAACGAGCTTCGTTACAGCCATAGCTTAACTCCTTAATTCTTATGGATTTCTATGATAATGACAAAATTCTGTCAGCCGCCGTCCATCTCGCGGCCTTTCTCTGGTGCCATACCATAACGGAAAATGACGCACCGCGTAAGCCATCAGCTTACCCGGTGCGTGTTTTTAAGCCGCTTTTATTGATACGTATCAAAGGGCGCGAAAGCGGTAACAGGTATTCGACTGATACGTTTCACCAGGCTGCAACCAGCAGGAGGGTTGCGGCCACTCTGGATGATTTGGCGCGTCTGGTAAAAACTCGCTCTCCAGTGCGATCCCCTGAAAGGCAGTATAGCTGTCTTGTTCGCGGGCGGGGGTGCCATCCAAATAATTGCCGGAATAAAATTGTAAGGCAGGTGCGGTCGTCAGCACCTCAAGTTGCAACTTACCATCCGCGGCCAGCAGAATGGCCGCCGGTGAATCCTGTTCAGCAGCGAGTAAGAAGGCGTGATCGTAGCCCTGCACGGCGCGTTGATCGGCATCCTGCAGAAAATCGCGGGCAATAACCTTTGCCACGCGAAAATCAAAAGTGGTGCCGCGCACATCACGTAATGCGGCATTGGGGATCCCCTGGCTGTCGACCGGGAGATAGTGGCTGGCCTGTATATGTAATTGATGCTGACGCGCATCGCCATGTACAGCGTCCAGATTAAAGTAAGCGTGATTGGTGAGATTGACCGGACAAGGTTTATCAACCGTCGCGTGGTAACGGATATCCACACTGTTATCGTCCGTCAGGGTAAAGCGGACCTGCGCAATAAGCTGGCCGGGAAATCCCTGATCGCCATCAGGCGAGTCAATCTGATACAGCACGTGGCTTTCGCTTTGCTCAACAATTTGCCAGCGGCGTTTATCAAACCCTTCTGGGCCGCCGTGCAGTTGATGTTCACCCTGATTGGCAGCCAGCGTGATATGTGCGGCATTGAGCTGGGCATGGGCGATACGATTCGCATAGCGGCCCACGGTGGCGCCCAAATAGGCTGCCTGCTGCAGGTAATCTGAGGGCGTGGCACAGCCTAGCAGTGCTTCGCGCACGCTGCCGTCGCTTAACGGAATACGGGCAGATAACCAGGTGGCACCCCAATCCATAAAGGTGGCAACCATCCCCTGCGCGTTGCGCAGCACGGTGATGCGCCATGGCTGGCCATCGGGTGCCACCGAGGTATGATTTAGCATTGGCCGGCTCCTGCTGATGCGGTGCAGACATAAAACGTCTCTTGCAGGCCAGATTGCGCCTTGTACTGTTCAGCAACCGCCTGGCGCACCGGTTCAACCAGCGCTTGTGGCATCAGTGCCACCACACAGCCGCCAAATCCGCCGCCAGTCATCCGTACACCCCCGTGTTCGCCGATAACCTGCTTAACGATCTCCACCAACTGGTCAATCGGTGGCACGGTAATTTCAAAATCATCGCGCATTGATGCGTGCGACTCTGCCATTAACTCGCCCATGCGTTTTAGATCGCCTTTCGCCAGGGCTTCAGCCGCCTCCAGCGTGCGGGCATTTTCCGTCAATACGTGGCGAACGCGTCTGGCAACCTGCTGGTCGATCTCTTTTTCAACTGCGCGAAACTGCTCTAGTTTCACATCACGCAGTGAGTGCTTTTCAAACAAGCGGGCACCTGTCTCGCACTGCTCGCGGCGTGTGTTGTATTCACTGCCCACCAGGTTACGGCGGAAGTTGGAGTTAATGATCACCACGGCCACTTCTTTTGGCATCGGCACCGCGCGGGTGCTTAAGTCGCGGCAATCCAGCAGCATGGCATGATCTTTCTTGCCTAACGCAGAAATCAGTTGGTCCATAATGCCGCAGTTACAGCCAACAAACTGGTTCTCTGCTTCCTGACCATTTTTGGCGATGCTGGCACCGTCCAGTGGCAGGTGATAAAGCTGTTGCAACACGGTGCCCACGGCCACCTCTAGCGAGGCGGAAGAGCTTAATCCCGCGCCTTGTGGCACATCGCCACTGATCACCATATCCACCCCACCAAACTGCGGGCTGCGTTGTTGCAGATGTTTCACCACGCCGCGCACATAGTTGGCCCACATCTTGTCTTTCACTGGGGTAATCGGCGTATCCAGCGAGAAGCTATCTTGCTGATTATCATAGTCGGCGGCGATAACCCGTATCTGGCGATCGTCGCGCTTCGCACAGCTAATCACGGTCTGATAATCAATAGCACAAGGCAGCACAAAGCCGTCATTGTAATCCGTGTGTTCGCCAATCAGGTTGACGCGGCCCGGAGCCTGAATGCTGTGGGTGGGGGAGTAGCCAAATTTTTCAGTGAAAATTTGCTGGGTAGTGGTTTTTAAGCTCATAAGATCGCTCCACGCTCACGGAAGTGAATATCGCTGACCGCACGCAGACGCTCAGCGGCCTGCTCTGCGGTTAAATCACGTTGGGTTTCAGCCAGCATTTCATAGCCAACCATAAATTTACGCACCGTTGCTGAACGCAACAGCGGCGGATAGAAATGGGCATGCAGTTGCCAGTGATCGTTGGCATCGCTATTGAAAGGGGCCCCGTGCCAGCCCATGGAGTAGGGGAAAGAGCACTGGAACAAATTGTCATAGCGGCTGGTCAGGCGTTTTAACGCCAGCGCTAAATCTTTACGCTGTGCATCATTCAAATCAACCAGGCGCTTAATCGAGGCTTTGGGCAGCAGCAGTGTTTCAAACGGCCATGCCGCCCACCAGGGCACCACCGCTAACCAATGTTCGGTTTCGACCACCGTACGGCGACCGTCTTTCAACTCGCGCTGCGCGTAATCGACCAGCATTGGGGTGCCGTGTTCGGCGAACCAGGCGCGTTGATTATCGTCTTCACGCTGTGCTTCATTGGGCAGAAAACTGTTGGCCCACACTTGCCCATGTGGATGCGGGTTGGAGCACCCCATGGCCGCGCCTTTGTTTTCGAACACCTGCACCCACGGGTAATCACGGCCTAAATCTGCCGTTTGCTCTTGCCACGTGCGCACGACGTTTTCCAGTGCCGGAAGTGACAGCTCAGGTAAGGTTTTGCTGTGATCGGGTGAAAAACAGATCACCCGACTGCTGCCGCGTGCGCTTTCACAGCGCATCAACGGGTCGCTGCTCTCAGGCGCTTCCGGGGTATCCGTCATCAGTGCCGCATAATCATTGGTAAACACAAATGTACCGGTGTAATTCGGGTTTACATCTCCGGTGACGCGGGTGTTACCGGCACAAAGAAAGCAGTCTGGATCGTGCGCAGGCAAGGTCTCCAGCGAAGGGGTCTCTTGTGCGCCTTGCCACGGGCGTTTTGCACGATGCGGCGAAACCAGCACCCACTGATCGGTCAAGGGGTTATAGCGACGATGTGGGTGATCGATGGGGTTAAATGTGCTCATGATTAATCCTTAAAGCCCTGAGGATGCGTTGACTGCCAGCGCCAGGTGTCTTCCGCCATATCCTGTAATGTAAGTTGTGCGCGCCAGTTCAATTCACGCGCCGCTTTGTCGGTCGCCGCCCAATAAGCCGGCAGATCGCCTGCGCGACGGGGGGCAAAATGATACGGCAAGGCTTTACCGCTGGCCTCGCTGAAGGCGGCAATCACCTCCAGCACACTGTGGCCCTGGCCTGAACCTAAATTGTAGACCTCCGCGCCCGCGCGTTGCGTGGTGGTCAGCATAGCGGCGATATGGCCTGCGGCGAGATCCATCACATGGATGTAGTCGCGTACGCCGGTGCCGTCCGCAGTCGGGAAATCGTTGCCATACACCGCCAGCGAATCACGACGGCCTACCGCGACCTGGGCGATGAATGGCATCAGGTTATTGGGAATCCCCTGCGGATCTTCGCCCATTTCGCCCGAAGGGTGCGCGCCCACCGGGTTGAAGTAGCGCAGCAGGGCAATGTGCCAGCGTGGATCAGCAACGGCGAGATCGGTGAGGATCTGCTCCACCATCAGTTTGCTTTGTCCATAAGGACTGGCAGGTTTCCCGGTCGGAAAAGACTCTTCATAAGGAATGCGAGGTTGGGAGCCGTAGACGGTGGCGGAGGAGCTAAAAATAAACTGAAAGACACCGGCTTGATGCATTGCACGCAGTAACGTCAACGTCCCTGAGACGTTATTGTCGTAGTAGGCCAGCGGCTGTTCAACGGATTCTCCAACGGCTTTCAAGGCGGCAAAGTGAATAACGCTGTCAATCGCATGCTGCGCAAACAGGGTTTGCAGCAGGGCTTCATCCCGTACATCCCCTTCAATAAAGGTGGCCTGTTTGCCCGCGATCGTATGTATCGCCTCCAGCACGCGCCGTTTGCTGTTATACAGGTTATCCAGAATGACAACGTCATGCCCCTGTTGGAGCAGCGCCACACAGGTGTGGCTGCCAATGTAACCGCTTCCACCTGTAACCAATACGCGCATAACCTTAACCCTCCTCAGCAGTATTCCTCTGTAGTTTGGCACAGCATGCCATAAAAAAGCGTGATCGGCGCAGTATAAATGGAATCGTTTACACTTTCTGACGCAGGCAAGCAGTGCGGTATATTGATGGCAGCGCACCGATTAAACCTGATTACAGCGAGAAGGGTTGGTAACGGTTACACAAGCGGGCAGGCCTCTCCCCAGTGCGGGAAGAGGCCGCGTGGCCGTCAGGCTTTCAGCGCGGTTTGCTGATAACCGTACAGGTCGCCATCGGGCACAAAGCTCAGACGATGGGTAATGCAGTCAGGGGCATCTTCGGCATGATGAGAAACAAACAGTAGCTGCGTCCGTCCTTCTGCCATCAAAACGTCAATAAAGCGGCGCACTAACAAGCGGTTAAGCGGGTCAAGGCCTTGCAGCGGCTCATCCAAAATCAGTAACGTGGGGTGTTTCACCAGGGCGCGAGCAATCAGCACCAATCGCTGCTGGCCCCACGACAGCCCGTGGAAAGAGTGATCGGCCAGGCTGCCGGTGAACCCGAGTAAGTGCAACCATTGGTTGGCCAGCATGATTTGGCGGTCAGAAACCGCCTGATAAATACCAATCGAGTCAAAAAAACCGGAAATCACGACGTTGCGCACGCTGCTGCTGACACGGTATTCCAGATGCAGGCTACTACTGACATAGCCGATATGGCGTTTGATATCCCAGATGGTTTCACCACTGCCGCGACGTCGGCCAAACAGGGTTAAATCATTGCTGTAACCTTGCGGGTGATCGCCGGTTATCAGGCTCAACAATGTGGATTTTCCGGCGCCATTGGGGCCGACAATTTGCCAGTGTTCACCAGGCAGCACTTGCCAGCTCAGATTGTGCAGCACCGGGCGATCGTTATAGGCGACGACGCCGTTACGTAGCTGTACCCGTGCCGTATCGGCGGCCAGTTCGGGAAGCTCACGCGGATTGTCAGCTTCTGGCAGTGTCATGCCTGCCATCTTTTCACTGTGGGCCAATTGGGCGACCAGTGCCTGCTGCAAGATGGCTGTGCGTTCACCGACATCCGTTAACGTGCAGTCCGCCAGGATGCCGACGTGGTTGACAAAAGCGGGGATATCATCAAACCGGTTGAGTACCAGCACCAGGGTGTACCCTTGCTGACTCAAGGTTTCCAGCATACTGGCCAGCAGTGCGCGTGATTGCACATCCAGGCCATCAAACGGCTCATCCAGAATCAGCAGATCGGGCTGTGGCATCAATGCCTGACACAGCAAGGTTTTGCGTGATTCTCCGGTCGATAAATATTTGAAGCGTCGGTTAAGCAGGTGCGCAATGCCAAACTCGGTGGCTAATTGCTGACAACGTGCAGCATCACGCACATCTAACTGGATAATCTCTGCGGCGGTGCGTCCCGTGTCATCTTCATCGGCGCTGACTAAATCGGTGTTATTGCGTTCCCACTCCGCCGCCACCAGCTTCATCAGCTGTTCGAAAGAGAGACGAACCGGGCGTAGGAATTGATTAGTCACACTGCCTTTCTGCGCGGGCAATTCGCCGGCCAGCACGCGTGCCAGCGATGACTTGCCGCTGCCATTGGCGCCCACAAAGGCGAAGCTGTCGCCCTGTTGCAGCTGTAAATCATTGAGGGTCAGGAGTTGGGTGTCACTAAGACGAAACGTGCCTTGCGAAATTTGCAACATAGACATAGCGTGTTCCATTTTATGCATTATAGGGAACACAATGACGGATCCTGTCCGTCGATGTCAAACGCCGAGCCTGCTTTCAGAGCAAGGTAGCAACGATGACTTCATCGGCGCGAAAATGTGCGAGCGTTTGGCTGCCAGGCTGTAGATTTTGCTGCGCAAGCTGCGCGTTGGGGACCGTTGCACACAAGATTTCGCCGCCCAGGGTTTGCAGTAACACTTCGGCATGTTCAGGGCCGGGCTCCAGTCCGGTCACGGTGACGGCAAGTTGATTTTCCGCCTCGCTGGGCAGGTTATCGAGCTTTATCCAGGGCGCTTTGATCAACAGCAGCACTTCCTGACCGGTGTGCAGTTGCAGGCGATCGGCACTGCGTGCCGTGAGGGCGGCCTGAATCTCCGTGACGCCATCGGCCAGTTGGACCTTAATATGTTGCTGTACGCTACCCAACTGGCGAGTGAGCAGGGTACCGTAGAATTGGTTGCGGGCACTGGTTTGCAGTGAAAAACGGGAAATCGCCCCCAGCAGACTGTCCAACGGAATCGCATCGTCTTGCAGGGCGTCAAAGGCTCTCTGTTGCACCTGTCCCAGCAATTCAAACAACTGGATCAGGCGCTCACCGCGCGGCGTTAACATGGCCCCGCCACCGCCTTTGCCACCGGTGGCACGGTTGACTAACGGTTGATCAGAGAGCTGATTCATTTCGTTAATCGCATCCCATGCACTTTTGTAGCTGATACCCGCCAGTTTAGCGCCCTGGCTTATCGAACCGGTGTTTCGTACTTCTTTCAGCAACGCGATGCGTCGTGGATCGGCAAAGCGCTTTTCCTGTAAATGAATGATTAACGAAATATCGGCCTGCATGGTTGCTCCTCCCGGTTCAAGCTGGGGAGTGTAGAAGAGTGTGGGCAAGCTGTCACCTGCCCATGTGCATCACTCTTGCCACCACCAAATCGCTTCCCACGGACGCAACTGCTGCTGCGCCATTGACTGGCAGGCATCACCATAGTTGCTAAACAGCACGCGCCAGCGGGCTGGATCGCCCAGCAATTCAGAGGAAATGGGCTGCGTGTCTGATGACAAGTTGGCCATCACCACCAGTTTTTGTGACTGCCAGTGGCGGGAATAACACCAGAGAGTAGGGTGATTCGGGGTTAAATCCTGATAATCCCCCAGCGTGATGATCGGATAGTGTTTGCGAAGGAAGATCAATCGCTTATACGCGCGCGCAATGGAGTGGCGATCCGCTCTGGCGGCCTCGACCGTTAACGTCTGGGCATTGTCCGCCAGCGGGATCCACGGGGTTCCCGTGGTAAACCCTGCGTGCAGACCAGACTGCCATTGCAGCGGCGTGCGGGCGTTATCACGTGATTTTTGCGCCAAAATCCCTAGCACATTCTCTTCACTGATCCCCTGTGCGCGCAATCGCTGCCAGGCATTCAGGCTTTCAACATCACGGTATTGCGTAATGTCGGTGAAGTGGGGATTGGTCATGCCAATCTCTTCGCCCTGATAGATATAGGGCGTGCCTTGCATCCCGTGGAGCACCATGGCCAATAGCACGGCAGACTGCGTGTGATACTCCCCTTCATGGCCCAGTCGGGAAACGATGCGCGGCTGATCGTGGTTACACCAAAACAGCGCGTTCCAGGCGCGGCCATGCATGCCTTGCTGCCACTCGCGGAACAGGGTTTTTAATTGCAGCAAATCGGGGGCTGCACGACACCATTTCTCGCCGTTGGGATAATCAATTTTCAGGTGATGAAAGTTAAACGTCATCGACAGTTCGCGCCCATCAAGCTGCGCATACTGCTGGCAATGTTCCAGCGACGTCGAGGACATTTCACCAACGGTCATCAGGCCAAGTGGTTCAAACACATCACGGTTGAACTCTTGCAAGAAGTCGTGGATTTCCGGGCCATCGGTGTAAAAACGGCGGCCATCACCCTGGGGATCGTCAGGAAAATCCGGGTGTTTCGAGACCAGATTGATCACGTCGAGGCGCAGTCCTGCCACGCCTTTTGCTGCCCAAAAGCGGCAAACGTCTTTTAGCGCCTCACGTACTGCGGGATTACGCCAGTTAAGATCGGCCTGCTCAACGGCAAAAGAGTGCAGATAATACTGACCACTTGGCGCATGCCACTGCCAGGCATTACCGCCAAATTTTGACTGCCAGTTGTTTGGAGGCGTGCCTTCCACGCCATCGCGCCAGATGTAAAAATCGCGTTTCGGACTGTCGGGTTGCAGTGCCTCAACAAACCACGGATGCGCGGTAGAGGTGTGGTTAAACACCATATCCATAATGATGCGCATCCCGCGTTCACGCGCGGCGCTGACCAGCGTCTCAAACTCTTCCATTGTGCCGTAGGCCGGATCGATGGCGCAGTAATCGGCAACGTCATATCCATTATCCACTTGCGGAGAGAGATAGATCGGCGTCAGCCACAGCGCATCGACTCCCAGCCACTGTAAATAGTCCAGGCGCTGGATAATGCCGCGCAGGTCGCCTTGCCCTTGGCTGCCGCTGTCCTGAAAACTTTTGGGATAGATTTGGTAAATGGTGCCATTTTGCCACCAGGGAAACGTGGGGGTTGTCATGCAGACTCCTTACAACGAGGGGCCAGCAGCGGGCTGGCCCCTCACAGGTTAGTTATTGCGCAGCCATGGGGTTGAGGCGGCTGTGGCGTTTATACAGTGCGATGGTCAGCACCAGCGGAACGATAATGGCGACCATCATGGCCATACTGAAAATCTGCCAAAATTGCGGTTGAATCGACAAGATGCCAGGCAGTCCACCGACGCCAATGCCGTTTGCCATCACGCCAAACAAGCCGCAAATCAGGCCCGCGCAGGCTGAGCCAATCATGGCGGCCAGCATCGGAAAGCGATATTTCATGTTGATGCCATACATCGCAGGTTCGGTAACGCCAAGGAAAGCGGAGATAGCCGCGGGCACCGAGACTTCCCGTTCGTTTTTTTTGCGGCTGATAAAAATAATGCCCAGCACTGCTGCACCTTGCGCAATATTCGACAGCGCAATCAGTGGCCAAACTGGGGTGCCGCCGAGGTTTTGAATCAGTTGCAGGTCGATGGCCAGCGTCGTTTGGTGCACGCCCGTAATCACCAGCGGGGCATACAGGAAGCCAAACAGCGCAGCACCAATTGGCGCGAAACTGCCGGTCATCAGGAATTTCACGGCATAGGCCACACCATCACCGATGATGCGCCCAAATGGCCCAATCAACGCGTGGGCAAGGAACACGGCCAAAATCAGGGAGCACACGGGCACCACGACCAGATACAGATAATCGGGCACCAGACGCTTCAGGCGGGTTTCAATAAAGGCTAATGCCATACCGGCTAACAATGACGGGATCACCTGGGCCTGATAACCCACTTTTTCAATGGTAAATAAGCCAAAGTTCCAAATTTCTGGCATTTGCTGGCCGAGCATATAGGCATTCATTAACTGCGGTGAAACCAGCGTTACCCCCAGCACAATACCCAGCGACGGCGTACCGCCCATCTTTTTCACCGTTGACCAGCAAATACCGACGGGCAGATAGAAGAAGATGGCTTCACCAATCAGCCACAGGAAATCGTACAGCGTTTGCCAAAACGGCGAGGTTTTGGTGAGTGGCTCATCGCCAAACAGCGGTACGTCACCAATGACGTTACGAAAGCCGAGGATTAACCCGCCGCTGATCAATACCGGCAACAGGGGAAAGAAGATCTCTGCAAAGTGGGAAATGGCTTGCTCATGCCAGCGCATGTTTTGGCGGGCTGCGCGTTTTACTTGCTCTTTATCGCTCTGATTGAGTGAGGTTTGCGATAACAAGGCTTGATACCAGTCGCCGACGTCCGTGCCAATCACCACTTGAAATTGACCGGCATTGGTAAAGCAGCCTTTCACCATCGGCAGCTCTTCAATGGCTTTGCTGTCAGCGAGGGCGGGATTATTGAGCACAAAACGCAGTCGGGTAATACAGTGTGTGACGGTGGCAATGTTCTCTTTGCCACCCACTAAATCGATTAACTGCGTAATGCGTTGCGGATCGACTTTTTTCATGGTGATGTCCTGGGTGTTGAATTCGAACAAAAGTATGGGCAGCGAGAAAGTAACCTGGGCAGCCTGAAACCTAAAGCGGGAACGTTCCCATTTATGATGGCAATCACACTCTTTCGCGGACAGATGGCGAGAGGAAGAGGAAAAAGAAAGCATTAACTTTCTGTTATACTGGCTTTTTTAGCACACGTTGAAGGGTTTGTTTTTCATGGCTGCGTCATCACGTCTTACCATCAAAGATATTGCGCGTCTCAGCGGGGTCGGCAAGTCCACGGTTTCCCGCGTGATTAACCATGAAGGGCGCGTCAGTGCCGAAACGCGTGAGCGTGTCGAAGCCGTGATTCAACAATATGGTTTTATTCCCTCGCGCTCAGCGCAAGCGATGCGTGGGCAGAGCGACAAGATTATTGGCATCATTGTGTCGCGTCTGGACTCCCCCTCCGAAAACCAGGCGGTGCGCGCTATCCTGCCGCTGCTGTATGAGCAGGGGTATGACTCCATGTTGATGGAGAGCCTGTTGAAACCAGCACTGGTGGAAGACCACTTGCGCATCATGGCGCAACGTAAGGTGGATGGCGTGATTTTGTTCGGTTTCACCGGGCTTGATGCGGCGTTATTGTCCCGCTGGCAGGATAAAATGGTGGTGATGGTGCGCCAGTATCCCGGTTTGTCCTCAATATGCTTTGACGATCAAGGTGCGGTGCAGCAGCTGATGAGCCGACTGGTGGAGGACGGGCATCGCCACATCGGTTATTTGGGGGTGGCTTTACAGGATGAAACCACCGGGCGTTTACGCCATCAAGCCTATCTGCAAGCCTGTGAACACTTCCAACTTACACCCACTGTGGCATTGGGCGATCTCGGTTATTTAAGTGGCTTCGAGCTGGCGGGTGAGGCGATCGGCGAGCAGGCCACGGCGCTGATTTGCGCCACCGATACGCTGGCGTTGGGGGCGATGAAATTTCTGCAGGGGCACCCAGAGCGTCAGCTCCAGGTGTGCAGTATTGGACACACGCCGCTGTTGCACTTTTTGTTTCCCGATACGCTCTCCGTGGATCTCGGCTATGCCAAGGCGGGCAAGGCCGCGGCAACGACGCTGGTGGATCTGCTGAATGGCAGCGGTGAGCGCGTGCAACAAATCGTTCCTTCCCGCCTCGACGGGCACAAAAGGTGAGTGCAATAATTTGCTTAGCGGTTAAAATCGAGGTTTTCCACGTCAACCCAATGAGGCTCACATGCTGGAACTGCTGAAAAGCATGGCGATAGCGGTACTGATGGTACCGGTGGTCATGGCGATTATTTTGGGCCTGATTTACGGTCTGGGTGAAGTTTTTAACATCATCTCTAAAATCGGTCACCGCGATGATCGTCCGGCCAAAAAGACCAACGTCTGAATCCTGACGCCCGCAAATGCGGGCGTTTTTTTTCGCTCATCCCTCGCTAAAACCTGCCGATAATCAAATGACAGCCTGAAAAATAACGTTATAGTGTGTTCTACATAACGAACCAGGAGAGACCCCATGTCTTTGAAGTTGAACACCCTATTGGCCACTGCCGTCATCAGTCTGAGTTTTATGGGACACGCCGTGGCTGCGGATAAAGTCACTGTCTTTGCAGCGGCTTCACTGACCAATGCACTGGATCAGATTGCAAAACAGTACCAGCAAGAGAAAGGCGTCGAGATTGTCTCTTCCTATGCCTCTTCTTCAACCCTGGCGCGCCAGATTGAACAGGGCGCACCGGCCGATCTGTTTATTTCTGCCGATCAGCAATGGATGGATTACGCGGTAGAGAAAAAATCCGTGCTTACCGACACGCGTTACACGCTGTTGGGCAACGATCTGGTATTAATTGCGCCTGCTGCGGCGAAAGCGGCGAATGTCACCATTAATGCGCAAACCGACTGGAAAAGTTTGATGAACGGCCAGCGTTTGGCGGTGGGCGATCCCGACCACGTGCCCGCCGGTATCTACGCTAAAGAAGCGTTGCAGAAACTGGGCGCGTGGGAGACATTGTCGCCGCTGATGGCACGTGCTAACAACGTGCGTGCGGCACTGGCGTTGGTTGAACGTGATGAAGCGCCTTACGGCATCGTGTATGGTTCGGATGCCGTCGCCAGCCAAAAAGTGGCGGTAGTGGGCACCTTCCCGGCAGACAGTCATAAGCCGGTCGAATACCCGATGGCAGTGGTAAAAGACCACAACAATGAGGCAGTCAAAGCATTCTTCAACTACCTGAAGGGGCCGGAGGCTTCCGCCGTGTTTAAACAATATGGATTTGCACCGCAGAAATGATGTTGAGCGATCTCGAATGGCAGGCGTTACTGCTCAGTTTGCAAGTGTCGTTAGTGGCGGTGGCGGTGAGCCTGCCGTTTGGGATCCTGTGTGCATGGATACTGGTGCGCTGCCGTTTTCCCGGCAAGGCACTGTTTGACAGCCTGATCCATCTGCCGCTGGTGCTCCCGCCGGTGGTGATTGGTTATTTACTGCTGGTCATGCTAGGTCGACGCGGCGTGATTGGCGAGTGGCTGTACGACTGGTTTGGTTTTAGCTTTTCGTTTAGCTGGCGCGGTGCCGCGTTGGCTTCGGCGGTGATTGCGTTCCCCTTAATGGTGCGCGCCATCCGCCTGGCACTGGAGGCGGTGGATGAAAAGCTGGAGCAGGCTGCGCGCACCTTGGGGGCCAGCCGATTACGGGTGTTTTTTACCATCACGCTGCCGCTTACGCTGCCGGGCCTGATCGCGGGTACGGTATTGGCCTTCGCGCGGTCACTGGGGGAATTTGGTGCCACCATCACCTTTGTTTCCAATATTCCTGGTGAAACGCGCACCATTCCTTTGGCGATGTACACACTGATTGAAACGCCGGGTGCAGAAGCCGATGCCGGGCGTTTATGCGTGATTGCCATTATTTTAGCGCTGCTGTCGCTGCTCTTTTCTGAGTGGCTGACGCGTTGGGGACAAAAAAGGCTGGGACGCTAGATGTTACACCTCGATTTTACCCAAACGCTGGGTAGCCACCAATTACAGCTCAATGTCGATATTCCCGCGCGTGGCATCACCGCAGTGTTTGGCGTGTCAGGGGCAGGAAAAACCTCTTTAATCAATGCCATTAGTGGTTTGACTCAGCCGCAACAAGGGCAGGTGATCCTTAACCAGCGCGTATTAAGCGATGCGGCGACCGGCATTTTTCTTCCTCCTGAGCAGCGTCGCGTTGGCTACGTGTTCCAGGATGCGCGTCTGTTTCCGCACTACCGTGTGCGCGGCAATCTGCGCTACGGCATGGCGAAGGAGAAGCAGGGCGAGTTCGACGCCCTGGTCGCGCTGTTGGGGTTGGAAGCCTTGCTCGATCGCTTTCCCTGGTCACTGTCAGGGGGCGAAAAACAGCGCGTTGCTATCGGACGGGCGTTACTCAGTGCCCCGGATATTCTGCTGATGGACGAACCTCTGGCGTCGTTGGATTTACCGCGCAAGCGTGAATTGTTGCCTTATTTGCAAAAACTGGCGGCAACGCTGGCGATCCCCATGTTGTATGTGAGCCACAGCCTCGATGAAATCCTGCATCTGGCCGACAATGTGTTGGTGCTGGATCAAGGCAAAGTGAAAGCCATGGGGCCGCTGGAGCAGGTGTGGGCAAGTAGCGCGATGCGACCGTGGCTGCCACGCGCAGAACAAAGCACGGTGCTGAAAGTACAGGTTTTAGAGCAGCATCCCGATTACGCCATGACGGCGCTGACGCTGGGCGATCAGCATATTTGGGTCAGCCGCATTGACGCACCCGCGAAATCGACCTTGCGCATCCGTATTCAGTCGGCGGATGTTTCCCTGGTGTTGCACCCGTCAGCCCACAGCAGTATCCGCAATGTATTACCTGCGCAAGTGGAAGAGCTGTTAGATATTGACGATCAGGTGGAGGTGAAATTGCGGATTGGCAGCAGCGGGCTGTGGGCGCGAATCACGCCCTGGGCCCGCGATGAACTGTCAATAAAGCCGGGTATGTGGCTGTATGCCCAGATTAAGAGCGTTTCGATTACGCCCTGATTACAACACTTCCTTGTACAGCAGATCGGCGATGCCGGACGAAAGGTTATCGCCAATCACGCGTTTGGCACGTGCTTTAATGGCGTCATCAGCATTGCCCATCGCCACGCCCAGCCCTACGCTTTCCAGCATGCTGAGATCGTTGTAATTGTCACCAAAGGCAACCACCTCATCCATCCGATATCCCGCCGCTTCCACCCACTGCTTCAGACGTTTACCTTTGCTGTTGCCTTGTTGTGCTACATCGACCTGGTCGTGCCATGACCATTCGCAGGCCAATCCGAGAGTCGTCTCGATGTGGTTGGCGACCTGTTTCAGCTCATCGGTGTTTTCATGCGACAAGGCGAATTTCCAAATCTGGTCTGCATCGCGTGCGGCCTGCGCCAGCGAAGGAACCTGAATAAAGGCGGGGCGCTGTGCTGCCGGTAACGATTGTGCCCAGGCCAGGGTGCGTTCAACGTGTCCGGTCGGCGTTTGGTACAGCATGGCGTCATCTACATAGATCAAACCATGAATGCCAAAGTGGTCGAGTTGTTCAATCACCTGCAGCGCTTGTGCAGGTTGCAGAGGATCGGCAGCTAAGACCTTTTTTGCATGATAATCATACAAATAGGTTCCATTACAGCAAATTGCAGGTGTATCCAGTTGCAGAGCCTGATAAAAAGGATGGATAGCAACATGGTGACGACCCGTCACAATCAGCACTTTGATGCCAGCAGCGCGGGCTTTATTCAGGGCTTCCAGTGATTCAGGCAGAATGGTTTTGCGCGGCGTTAACAACGTGCCGTCGAGATCCAGGGCAATAACGCGATAGCTCATGAAGGGTCCAGTTTGTCAGAGGGAAAGTTTGATACTACACCGCGCTGCGTTGTGTTCCAAACCCGGACGCACAGCAGACCAAAACAGACGTGTCAGATTGTCTACGCTTAGCGTACAGCCGATCGGGCACACCACAGGCAGATTACAGGAGAGCACATGAAACACGTTGTTTACACCGCCAGCCCGGAAAGTGGTCAGATTCACTGTTTTGAGATGGACGAGCAAGGCGCGCTGACGCTGTTACAGGTGGTGGATGTGCAGGCACAGGTGCAACCCATGGTGGTGAGCCCTGATGGACGTTTTCTTTATACGGGCGTGCGCCCCGATTTTCGCGTGCTGGCCTGGCACATTGCGGCAGATGGCCGCCTGAGCAAAGCCGGTGAAGCCGCACTGCCCGGCAGTCCAACGCATATCTCCACCAGCCGGGATGGCCGTTGGCTGTTCTGTGGCTCTTATAATGATGCCTGCGTCAGCGTCACGCCACTGGTCGAGGGATTACCGCACGCACCGATTGAAGTGATAAAAGGCTTGGATGGGTGCCACTCAGCGAACATTGATCTCGCCAATCAAACACTGTTTGTGCCCGCGCTGAAACAAGACCGTATCTGTCTGTATCGCCTCGGAACCGACGGCAAACTGACCGCCACGCCGCAGGAGCAGGTCACTACAGCGCCTGGTGCCGGGCCGCGTCACATGGATTTCCATCCCAACCGTCAATTTGCGTATTGCGTGAACGAGTTGGATTGCACTGTGGATGTCTGGCGTTTGCAGGGAGAGCACGGCCCGGTTGAGCGCGTGCAAAGCATTGATCTAATGCCAGCAGGCTTCGCCGATACCCGCTGGGGTGCGGATATTCACCTGACACCAGATGGCCGTCACCTGTATGCGTGCGATCGCACCGCCAGCGTGTTAGCTATTTTCAATGTCAGCGAAACGGGTGAGAGCATTACCTTAGCAGGGCATCAGCCGACTGAAACGCAACCGCGCGGATTCAACATTGATAAAGACGGGAAATTCCTCGTGGCGGCGGGTCAAAAATCCCACCATATCGAAGTGTACCGTATTGATGCGGATAACGGCGCGTTGACGCCACTGAAGCGCTACGCCGTGGGACAAGGCCCGATGTGGGTGGTGATCCATCCCTTAGGATAAACCTTGCGGCTTCGGAAAACCCCATGTTGAGCATGGGGTTTTTCTTGTCAGACGTTTACCCGTGTCCTAATAATGCGATGACCTGCTGCGCCGTTGCCGCGGAGGACGCTGGATTTTGCCCGGTCACCAGATAGCCATCCGTTAGGGTAAAAACAGACCACGGCGCGGCCTGTTTGAAATGGGCACCCTGTGCGGTTAATGCCTCTTCCACCAGATACGGCACCACCGTTGTTAATCCCACCGCCTGTTCTTCTGCATTGGTAAACCCCGTTACCTGCTTGCCTGCGACCCAAGGTGTGCCATCTGCCTGCTTCACGTGCTGTAAGACGCCAGGGGCATGACAAACCGCACCAACCGGTTTTTTATTGGCCAGCATATTTTCAATCAAGGCCAGACAGGCCGGATCCTGAGTGAGATCCCAGAGCGGCCCATGCCCGCCAGGCAGAAATAAGGCGTCGAAGTGACCGGCATCTACGCTGTCCAAACGCTGAGTATTGGCTAATGCCTGCTGAGCGCAGGCATCGTGGCGAAAGCGAGCAGTGCTCTCGGTTTGCGCCTCGGGCAGATCGCTACTGGGATCCAGTGGCGGTTGCCCACCTTTCGGAGAGGCCAGTACCACGTTCAGGCCAGCATCTTTAAAGACATACCAGGGGGCTGCGAACTCCTCCAGCCAGAAGCCAGTTTGCTTCCCGGTGTCACCTAACTGGTCGTGTGAGGTCAACACCATTAAGACTTTCATGCTGCTCTCCTTATTGCGGTGGCGTATCTCCGGCAACGCGAATGATCACTTTGCCGAAGTTTTTTCCCTCCAGCATGCCGATAAAGGTCTCAGGCGCATTATCCAGGCCATCGACGACATCTTCACGGAACACAAAGCGATCTTCAGCCACCCATTGACTCATTTTGCGGAAAAATTCGTCAAAGCGATCGGCGTAATCCAACGTAATAATAAAGCCTTGCATCAGCAGACGTTTACGCAGAATCGCGCTCTGTAAAAGAGGGAGCTGGTTGGGGCCTGCTGGTACCTGTGTGCTGTTGTAATCGGCGATTAAGCCACACACGGGGATCCGGCCACGGTTATTCATTAAGGGCAGAACAGCCTCAAAGATTTTCCCGCCGGTGCTTTCGAAATAGACGTCAATGCCTTCCGGGCAATAGCGTTTTAAACGTTCACCCAGCCCTTCCTGATAGTGATCAAGACAGGTATCAAAACCCAATACCTCTTCTGCGTAACGGCATTTCTCCGCGCCACCGGCGATCCCCACCACGTGGCAGCCTTTCAGTTTCGCAATCTGACCGACAACCGATCCGACGGCACCGGTTGCCGCGGCAACCACCACCGTTTCACCGGCCTGCGGTTTACCAATATCCAACAGGCCCATATAGGCGGTGAAACCTGTCATACCGAGGATACCCAATGCCCAGGAAGGGTGCTTGAGTACCGGGCCGCTGAGTTTAAACAGATCGCGCCCATCGGATAACGCAAAATCTTGCCAACCGTTTTGGCTGACCACCCAGTCACCGGCTTGAAATTCCGCATGTCTGGAGTGCTCAACAACGGCCACCGTGCCCGCGCCCATCACCTCGCCGACGGGAACCGGGGGCACATAAGAGGGGGCATCGCTCATGCGTCCACGCATGTAAGGATCGAGAGAGAGTAGCAGGGTGCGTAGCAACACCTGGCCCTCGGCGGGCTCAGGAACATGCTGCGTCTCCAGACGAAAATGTGCTTCAGAGGGCGCGCCATGCGGGCGTGATGCCAGCACAACGCGTCGATTGGTGTGTTTTTCCTGCGGCATAATGACCTCTTGTGAGAAGAAGGTCATACAAGCGTAGTGCAAACGCCCGGCCCCTGCCTGAGCAACGACCCCGCTTACGCAAACAAGGTGGCATCCTTGAGGGCGGCGGCCACGGCATCCGTCAACTGCTGTAATTGTGACGGCGAAATAATGTACGGCGGCATCAAATAGATCAGCTTGCCAAAGGGGCGGATCCACACACCGGATGTCACAAAATGGTGCTGTAAAGCCGCCATATTGACCGGACGCCGGGTTTCGACCACGCCAATAGCGCCCAGTACGCGCACGTCTGCCACCGTCTCTAACGCGCGCAGCGGCAACAGCGTTTCACAGAGTTGACGTTCGATGGCGGCGACCTGCTGCGGCCAGTGGCCCTCTGAGAGTATACGCAGACTTTCCGCTGCCACTGCACACGCCAGCGGGTTACCCATAAAGGTTGGGCCATGCATAAAACAGCCTGCCTCACCCTGGCTGATGGTGTCGGCAACCTGGCGCGTGGTTAAGGTGGCTGACAACGTCAGGGTACCGCCCGTCAGTGCCTTGCCCAGACACATAATATCGGGCGCAATTCCTGCATGTTCACAGGCAAACAGCTTACCTGTACGGCCAAAGCCGGTGGCAATTTCATCGGCAATCAACAACACCCCAAACTGGTCACAGAGGTCACGCACGGCCTGCAAATAGGCCGGAGAATAGAAACGCATTCCGCCCGCGCCTTGCACGATCGGTTCGAGGATCACTGCCGCAATCTCGCGATGATGTGCTGCTAACAGGCGATGAAAATCGTCGATTTCGGGTGCATGGCCCGCAAATCCCCCCGTCGGCGCGGCGGCAAACAGATGTTGGGGCAGATAGCCTTGCCACAGGCTGTGCATCGAATTTTCCGGATCGCATACCGACATCGCGGAAAACGTATCGCCATGGTAGCCGCGACATAGCGTCAGGAAACGTTGGCGTACCTCACGCTTGGCCTGCCAGTACTGCAATGCCATCTTCATGGCGACTTCCACCGCCACCGAGCCAGAGTCCGCCAGGAAGACGCAGGTCAGCGGATCCGGTGTCATGGCAACCAGTTGGCGACACAAGTCGACAGCCGAGGGATGGGTGATACCGCCAAACATCACGTGCGACATCCTGGCCATTTGCGCCTGTAGCGCGGCATTTAAGCGCGGATGATTGTAGCCATGTACCGCCGCCCACCAGGAAGACATGCCATCCACGACTTCGCGTCCATCTGCCAGCGTCAATGTACAACCCGCCGCACTCACCACCGGATAGCAGGGCAGAGGCTGGGTCATCGAGGTGTAGGGGTGCCAGATGTGCTGGCGGTCAAACGCGAGGTCATCGGAGTTCATAAAAATAGTTGTAAACCAAATTTAAAAAAATTAGTTTACAAGTATAACCACGTAAAAATGAAGTACAACCCACTTTTTGGAGCATGCAATGGCAACCCGTTGGACTCTCTCGCAGGCACAGGCCCTGTTTAATAAGCCTTTCCTGGAACTGATGTTTGAGGCGCAGTTGGTACACCGTGAACATTTTGATCCGCGGCAGGTGCAGGTCAGCACGCTGCTGTCGATCAAAACCGGTGCTTGTCCTGAAGACTGTAAGTATTGCCCGCAAAGCGCACGATACAAAACCGGCCTTGAGTCAGAGCGATTGATGGAAGTGGAAGACGTACTGGCCTCTGCGCGCAAAGCGAAAGCCGCAGGCTCGAGCCGGTTTTGCATGGGCGCAGCCTGGAAAAATCCCCATGACCGCGATTTACCCTATCTGGAACAGATGGTGAAAGGCGTTAAAGAGATGGGCATGGAAACCTGTATGACGCTGGGCACGCTGCGTGGCGATCAGGCGCAGCGTCTGGCAGAAGCCGGGCTGGATTTTTACAACCACAATCTGGACACTTCGCCAGAATTTTACGGCAATATCATCACCACCCGGACTTATCAGGAGCGCCTGGATACCCTGGACCAGGTGCGTGGTGCGGGGATTAAAGTCTGTTCTGGCGGCATCGTGGGATTGGGCGAAACGGTCACAGACCGCGCAGGCCTGCTGGTACAGTTGGCCAATCTGCCCGTTCCGCCAGAGAGCGTGCCTATCAATATGTTGGTCAAGGTCAAAGGGACGCCACTGGCGGATAACGAAGATGTTGATCCCTTTGATTTTGTCCGCACCATTGCCGTGGCGCGCATTATGATGCCGACCTCACATGTGCGTCTCTCTGCCGGGCGTGAGCAAATGAGTGAGCAAACGCAGGCCATGTGTTTTATGGCCGGCGCGAACTCCATCTTCTACGGTTGCAAGTTGCTGACGACGCCTAATCCGGAAGAGGACAAGGATCTGCTGTTGTTCCGCAAGCTCGGTCTGAATCCAGAGCACAGCGCGACGCAGTATGGCGATAACGAGCAACAGCAGGCATTAAGTGAACAATTGCTGCACGCTGACACCGAAAAATTTTATAACGCTGCACTGTAATGAGCTGGTCTGCACGTATTGAGAGTGCGCTGGCTGCGCGACACGCGGCGGGCGCATTCCGCTCTCGCCAGGCGCTGTCTCGGCCTGATGCACGATGGCTGGAGAGCGCGGGTCAACGCTGGCTGAATTTTGCCGGCAATGATTATCTCGGTTTGAGCCACCATCCGGCGGTCATCAGCGCCTGGCAACAGGGAGCGGCGGCGCATGGCGTAGGCAGTACGGCGTCTTCGCACGTCACGGGCTTTAATCCCGCGCAGGCCGCGTTAGAGCACGCGCTGGCCGACTGGCTGGGATACCCGCGGGCACTGCTGTTTCTGTCAGGATTTGCCGCTAATCAGGCGGTGATTACCGCGTTGATGGGTAAAGATGATCGCGTGTTGGCGGACAAGCTGGCCCATGCTTCTTTGTTGGAAGCGTCTGCGCTCTGCCCGGCGCAACTGCGGCGTTTCAGCCATAACAGCGTGGCGTCGCTGGCACAGCGTCTGCAAAGCCCGGTGAGCGGAGAAACGTTGATTGTCACCGAAGGCGTATTCAGCATGGATGGCGACAGCGCGCCGCTGGCAGACTTGCATGCACTTAGCCAACAAGCGGGCAGTTGGTTACTGGTGGATGATGCCCACGGTATCGGTGTTCTCGGGGAAGGCGGTCGGGGAAGCTGTTGGCAGCAAGGTGTCCGTCCCGAATTGCTGATCGTCACCTTTGGTAAGGCCTTTGGCCTAAGCGGGGCGGCGATCTTATGCAGTGATGCGGTCGCAGATTATCTGCTGCAATTTGCGCGGCATTTGATCTACAGCACCGCGATGCCCCCCGCGCAGGCGCTGGCGTTACACCGTGCTTTACAGTGTGTGCAGCAGGGCGATGCGCTGCGCGCGCAGTTGCACAGCAACATCGCCTTTTTCCAGCAGCAACTCCGCCAGCACGGCTGGACACCGCCGGTCTCCACTACACCGATTCAACCCATTATCGTGGGCGACAATGCCCGTACTTTGGCGCTGGCGGCACGCTTACGCGACCGCGGCTACTGGGTTGGCGCGATTCGGCCTCCGACTGTGCCGCCGGGTACTGCGCGTTTACGGATCACCCTCAGCGCGGCCCATACGCAAGCAGACATTCGCGGTCTGGTGGAGGCGCTCAGTGACGCTGGTGAATAAGCACGCCGTTGCGCAGGCCTTTGGACGGGCGGCACCCACCTATCAGCAGCACGCAGGCCTGCAGAGCAGGAGCGGCGAACACCTGATGGCGTTATTGACCCTGCCATTACATCAGCGGTTGCTGGATGCCGGCTGTGGTACCGGTTGGTTTAGCCGCCGCTGGCGTCAGCAAGGGCATGCCATTACGGCGCTGGACCTGTCGCCGGGCATGCTGGCGCAGGCTGAACAACTGCACTCAGCGGATGCCTACCTGATGGGGGATATTGAGGCGTTGCCGCTGCCAGAGGGCGCGTTTGATGGTGTCTGGAGCCACCTGGCCGTGCAGTGGTGTGAATCTCTGCCGCAGGCCTTAAAGGAGCTAACGCGCGTCACGCGCGTGGGCGGACAGGTGGCTTTTTCCACGCTGGAGGCTGCGTCTCTGCCGGAGCTAACGCTGGCCTGGCAGGCGCTGGGCGCGCCAGCACCGGTCAATCGCTTTCTTAGCCAGCAAGCAATCCAGCAGGCGTGTGCGCAGTACAAGGTACGTCTGGTCACTGACAGGCTGACAGAACATTTTATTTCCCCTTTGGCGGCACTGCAGTCCTTGAAAGGGATTGGGGCGACGCATCTGCACAGCGGACAGTCGCGCCCGATGCTCAGCAAGGCGCGTTTACGTGCGCTGGAAGCGGTGTGGCCTCGCGATGCGCAGGGCTATCGATTAAGTTATCAGTTGGTGTATGGAGTGATTGAGGTTGAGTAAACGCTATTTTATAACCGGTACGGATACGGAAGTGGGTAAAACCGTGGCCAGCAGCGCCCTGTTGCAGGCGGCAAAAAGCGCGGGTTATCGGTGCGCAGGCTATAAGCCCGTCGCCTCCGGCTGCGCGTGGACGTCAGAGGGCTGGCGCAATGAAGATGCGTTGGCACTGCAACAACACAGCGCGTTGCCTTTAACCTATCAGGAAGTGAATCCCTTTGCCTTTGGTGAGCCGACGTCGCCGCACATCGTGAGCGCTGAAAGCGACAATCCGGTCAGCTTGCCCCAGATGCATTCAGGACTGGCGCATTTAAGCGAACGGGCGGACTGGCTGCTGGTAGAGGGTGCCGGTGGCTGGTATACCCCGCTTTCAGCGCAGGAATCTTACGCCGATTGGGTACAGCAGGCGGCGTTGCCGGTGATCCTGGTGGTGGGCATGCGTTTAGGCTGTATCAATCACGCGTTGCTTACCCAACAGGCGGTCATCGCCAGTGGATTGCCGCTGGTGGGCTGGATTGCCAATCAGATCGTGGCGCCCGGTCCACGGCATCTGGCCTATATGCGCTATCTCACCCAGCATCTGCAAGCGCCGCTGCTGGGGGAGATCCCCCATTTAACCGCCGAACAACAACAGGGCGATCTGGGGCAATTTATCCACCTGCCCTAAACTCACACGGCAATCATCCAGCTCTCCAGCATCGCGTCATCCATTTGGGCGACGCGACCCTGCGCCACATTTCTGCCGCGATGCAGCACGCAAAAATAGTGTGCTACGCGGCGGATCAGCGAAATCCGCTGTTCGAGCAGTAACACGGTCATGCCGTAATCGCGATTCAGGCGATCAATAATATTGCCCATTTCCTCTTCCAGCCAGGGCGTCATGCCTTCGGCGGGTTCATCGAGAATCAGCAACCTGGGTTCAAGCACCAGCGCACGGGCTAATGCCAGATGCTGTAACTGTTGCGCGGGTAATTCGCCGGAGCGGGTATGCCGCAGGCTATAGAGTGCGGGAAACAGGTCGTAAACGCTGCCCGGGATGGCGCGATGGCGATCGGCCTGGCCCGCCATCAGGGCGATATGTAAGTTCTCCTCGACGGAAAGCTGTGAAAAAATCAGCCGTCCCTGCGGGACATAACCGATACCCATGGCGGCACGCTGCGCTGCCGGATACGCCAGTAAATTCTCTGCGGGCGCGCCTGCTTCCTGCCATTCAATCGTGCCGCTGTTAATGGGTAAATTGCCCATAATGCAATTCACCAGGGTGGTTTTACCCATGCCCGGTCGGCCTAAGATCGCCGTGCAACTGCCGGGTGCTAAATCCAGATCCACATCCCACAGGATATGGTGTTGTCCATAAAACTGATTTACCGCACGTAAACGTAACATCGGATACTCTCCTCAAGATGTTTCGAGCACTCATGGCTGCTTGCGTTCTTCGACGTTTGGCATGGGTTTTCCTGCGGGAGATGCGCACAATCCTGGTTTACGCGCTCCCGATTTTTAACACAGCGTAAAGTTGCAATAAGCAGGCCAATACCGCGTTAAATGGGTAAAGAAGGCGATATGTCTGGCCTTTTATCCGCCGGAATGGTCAATCTGGCTAATTAATTCCGCCGGGGGGGCGTTTTCTTGCACTACAACGGTGCTGGTGCAAGATCGATGGCGGTGCAGCAGGATAAGAATAGGGGCTTTTGATGCAGGTGGCCTGCGCGGTGTCAACTAAAAACAGGCCTTTGTGCGCCTGAAAAAGAGACTTTGTTCAGCTAAAAAAAGCGGAAAAAAATTATTTGCGTGCCCAAAATGACTAAAGCAGATTTTTCTCAATCCCCTGTGCAATATGGGCTGCAAACACTTATCCACTATTCCTGTGGATAACACTGTGTACGACACTGTGAAAACTCATGGAATACGAGAGCGGACGCGGGTTGTCTGCAAAATGATGCGAAACTCGGCTTTTGGAAAAAAGCATTTATTATCAATCCATTAATTAAAAGCAAGACTTGGCCTTAAGTGGACTTAATCGTCCTGCGAAAATCATGACAGACTATTGACAAATGTTAATGAAGAGAAAAGGGCTGGGGATAAGTTTGCGCAACGCCTCACCGTTGCACACGCTGAAAACAGCAAAAAGTGCAATACGTATCCGCAGCGTGTCGCACTGTTTTTTTATCCAGTATCATTGGTTGGAAAATCCGCCAATGACGCGTAGAATTATTGTCCATCTCGCGACGCAGTCAGGCAGGTTATATCGCTATGAGTAAAGCATTCTCTTTAAATTCCGCCTTTAAACCCGCAGGCGATCAGCCCGAAGCGATACGTCGCCTTGAAGAGGGCCTGGAAGATGGCCTGGCGCATCAAACGCTGCTCGGCGTCACCGGCTCCGGTAAAACCTTTACCATTGCCAATGTCATCGCGGATCTCAATCGTCCAACCATGGTGCTGGCGCCTAATAAAACGTTGGCTGCGCAGCTCTATGGCGAAATGAAAGAGTTTTTCCCGGATAATGCAGTGGAGTACTTCGTCTCCTATTACGATTACTACCAGCCTGAAGCCTACGTGCCGAGTTCCGACACCTTTATTGAAAAAGACGCCTCGGTGAATGAACACATCGAGCAGATGCGTTTGTCGGCCACCAAAGCCCTGCTGGAGCGTCGTGATGTTATCGTTGTGGCGTCGGTTTCCGCCATTTATGGATTGGGCGATCCTGATTTATATCTCAAAATGATGCTGCATTTGACGCGCGGCATGATCATCGATCAGCGCGCGATTTTGCGCCGCTTGTCTGAGTTGCAGTACACCCGTAACGATCAGGCGTTTCAGCGCGGCACCTTCCGTGTGCGCGGTGAGGTGATTGATATTTTTCCGGCGGAGTCCGACGACTACGCGCTGCGCGTGGAGTTGTTTGATGAAGAAGTCGAACGGTTATCCATTTTTGATCCTTTGACCGGGCAAGTGGATCAGGTAGTTCCTCGCTATACCGTGTACCCCAAAACACACTATGTCACGCCGCGTGAGCGCATCGTGCAGGCGATGGAAGAGATCAAAGTGGAGCTGGTCGATCGCCGCAAAGTGTTGATGGAGAATAACAAGCTGCTGGAAGAGCAGCGCATCACGCAGCGCACCCAGTTTGATTTAGAAATGATGAATGAGCTGGGGTATTGCTCTGGAATCGAAAACTACTCGCGGTATCTCTCCGGGCGCGGGCCGGGTGAAGCCCCGCCGACGCTGTTTGATTATCTGCCGGCTGATGGTTTGCTGGTGGTGGATGAATCCCACGTAACCATTCCGCAAATTGGTGGCATGTATCGCGGTGACCGCGCACGTAAAGAAACCCTGGTGGAGTATGGTTTCCGTCTGCCGTCGGCACTGGATAACCGCCCGTTGAAATTTGAAGAGTTTGAGGCGTTGGTGCCGCAAACCATCTATGTTTCGGCAACGCCTGGCAATTATGAGCTGGAAAAATCGGGCGGCGATATCATCGATCAAGTGGTGCGCCCAACGGGCTTGCTTGATCCGCTGATTGAGGTACGTCCGGTCGCCACCCAGGTCGATGATCTGCTGTCGGAGATCCGTCTGCGGGCCGCCATCAATGAGCGGGTTCTGGTTACCACCTTAACCAAACGGATGGCAGAAGACCTGACAGAATATCTGGAAGAGCACGGCGAGCGCGTGCGTTATCTGCACTCGGATATTGATACCGTGGAGCGCGTCGAGATTATCCGTGATTTGCGTCTGGGTGAGTTTGATGTGCTGGTGGGGATCAACTTGCTGCGTGAGGGGCTGGATATGCCCGAAGTGTCGCTGGTGGCGATTCTGGATGCCGATAAAGAGGGCTTCCTGCGCTCTGAACGTTCACTGATTCAGACCATAGGGCGTGCGGCGCGTAACCTGAACGGTAAAGCGATTCTATACGGGGATAAAATCACCGCCTCAATGGCAAAAGCCATTGGTGAAACAGAGCGCCGTCGCGAAAAACAGCAGTTGCACAATGAACAACATGGCATTGTGCCGCAAGGGCTGAATAAGAAAATCGCAGACATCCTGGAATTGGGTCAGGGCATTGGCAAAATGAAAGGCAAAGGGCGCGGCAAATCGTCCTCACAACGCAGTGCGGAAAACGACGCTGCGGATCTGGCCATGTCACCGCAAGCCTTGCAGAAGAAAATTCACGAACTGGAAGCGCAGATGCAGCAGCATGCGCAGAATCTGGAATTTGAAGAGGCGGCAGCGGTACGTGACCGCCTGCATAAGGTACGCGAGCTGTTTATCGCCGCGTCATAATGCACGTCCCTCCACGCCATTCTCTGCGCGTGGAGGGAGTCGGTTACTCAATCGCCTGAATGGCATGTTCAATAGCCACTCGCAGCAGATGGCGGTCGTGGCGGTAACGTATATCTTCCGCTTCTAACGGTTCCTGAATGATCAGCCGATCCGTTACGCCTTCGGTATCAATGTGCGGCCCCAGCACAAGGGCATCAATCACGCGTTTGCCAATTGCCTGCTCCATAATGGCCAGTTTGTCACAGACACGCAGTCTGGCGGCTGCCGGGCTGAGTTCCTTGCCCAAATTACCGATAAATACCATGGTGGCGGGGGTACGCCGCAGCGCTTGCGCCATCTCATCCATCAGCAATACCGGCATCAGACTGGTATAAAAACTGCCGGGACCAATCAGAATCAAATCGGCCTCTGCGATCGCCTGGATGGCCTCGCGGGTCGCATTGACACGCGGCGAGAGCATTAATTCGGCCGGTGCCTGCGGCATTTGGTCAATGTTGGTTTCGCCGTACACCAAATTGCCGTCGGTATCCTGGGCCACCAAATCCACCGGTTGTTCGGACATCGGGATCAGAAAGGCATCCACTTTTAGCAGGTTGCGGATCAAGTTGATCGCTTCCAGCGGGCGCACGCTCAAATGATCCAGCGCTTTGAGCATTAAATTGCCTAAATTGTGCCCGGCCAGTTCACCGTTACCGGCGAAACGGTATTCAAACATCGCGGACGCTACGCTCGGCTCCATAATCAATTGATTCAGGCAGTTGCGCATATCGCCCCAGGCAATCCCGCCTTCGGACTGGCGAATGCGCCCGGTCGATCCGCCATTATCCGTGGTGGTGACGATCCCGGTCAGGCGAGAGCCCAAAGGGGAGAGGGCTGACATGACGCGTCCCAGACCATGGCCGCCTCCGAGTGCGACGACGCGATCTAAATCTGCAAGCGTAAGATTACGCATGATGCTCCTGTAAAATGGTCACAATAAGCTCCGCTAAATATAACAAAATGTTGAGTCATGTTCCTGACCTGATTTATGTCAAAGTTAGGTGGCGATATTCGCGTATTCTGTCGACATCACGCGGGAGTTGGTCGGTATATATCAATATATACAACGAGTAACCCAGATGACAGCGCCCGACAGTTAGCGCTACACTCAGTTAACCAGATTTGCTCATCGGCAAATCACACACTCTAGCCCTCTCACCTGGGTCGCAAGATACGGTGGGTTGGCCGCAGCCTAAGCTGCCAGGGTATCGCGAGAAATGGCGGTGCCTCCCGATTGGAAAGGTGTTATTGGTGTCACAATTTATCGATGCTTTTGCGCGCAAATTTTACTATTTGCGCCTGTCCGTCACCGATGTGTGCAACTTCCGTTGCACCTATTGCCTGCCTGACGGCTACAAACCGCAGGGCGTGACCAACAAACAGTTTCTGACGCTGGATGAAATTCGTCGTTTAACGGCGGCTTTCGCCGCGGCGGGAACCGAAAAGGTGCGCCTGACGGGCGGAGAACCCTCGCTACGCCGCGATTTCACGGACATTATTGCAACCGTTAAACAGACGCCGGGCATTCGCCAACTGGCGGTCACCACCAACGGCTATCGCCTGGCGCGGGATGTTGCACAGTGGCGCGCTGCGGGATTAGATGCCATCAATGTCAGCGTGGATGCGCTGGATGCGCGCCAGTTTCATGCCATCACGGGGCAAGATAAATTTCACCAGGTGATGGCGGGCATTGATGCGGCATTTAGTGCCGGTTTTGAAAAGGTCAAGGTCAATGCCGTGTTGATGCGCGATCTTAACGATCACAGCCTGCACACTTTCCTCGCCTGGATCAAAACACGCGCTATCCAACTGCGATTTATTGAACTGATGGAAACCGGCGAGGGCAGCGCCCTGTTTCGCCGTCATCACGTTTCGGGTGAGGTCATTCGCCAGCAATTGCTGATGCAGGGCTGGCAACTGCAGGAGCGAGGGCGCAGCGATGGCCCGGCACAGGTGTTTCGCCATCCTGATTATCTGGGCGAGATTGGCCTCATCATGCCCTACGAAAAAGATTTTTGTACTCACTGCAATCGCCTGCGCGTTTCTGCGGTGGGTAATCTTCATCTGTGCCTGTTTGGTGACGGCGGGGTGCCGCTGCGTGACCTGTTGGTGCAGGACGATCAACAGGCAGAATTACAGGCGCGTATCGCTCACAGCCTCGGTGAAAAGAAACAGACCCATTTCTTGCACCAGGGCCAGACCGGCATCACGCAGAATCTTTCGTTTATTGGTGGATGATAGGGAGGTTTCATGGGTAAACCGAGCGTTGAATTTCAGGCTGTAAATATCGCGGTGCTCACCGTTTCCGATAGCCGCGATGCCAGTCAAGACACCTCCGGCGACTACTTGCGCGAGGCGGTCACTGCCGCTGGCCATCAGGTCGTCGACCATGCGATTGTGGCGGATAATCGCTACCGCATTCGCGCCTGCGTCTCAAGCTGGATTGCCAGCAGTGACGTGCAGGTGATTCTGGTTAACGGCGGTACCGGTTTCCATGCCAAAAACAGCACGCCCGAAGCGCTGCTGCCGCTCTTTGACCGTGAAATAGCCGGGTTTGGTGAAGTGTTCCGTATGCTCTCCTGGGAAGACATTGGCAGCTCAACGGTGCAGTCACGCGCCGTTGCGGGGCTGGCGAATGGCACGCTGGTGTTTGCCATGCCGGGCTCCACCAGCGCGTGCGCCGTGGCCTGGGAGCGGGTGATTGTCGAGCAACTCGATGCCCGCCATCGCCCGTGTAATTTCGTCTCTCAGTTAAAGAAAGTGTAACTATGTCGCAACTTACGCATATTAATACCCAGGGCGAAGCCCATATGGTGGACGTCTCCGCCAAAACGGAAACCGTGCGAGAAGCACGTGCCGAAGCGTTGGTCAGCATGCGGGCTGACACCCTGAAGATGATTATGGATGGCAGCCACCATAAAGGGGATGTGTTTGCCACGGCGCGCATTGCGGGCATTCAGGCGGCTAAACGCACCTGGGAGCTGATTCCGCTGTGCCATCCCCTGATGCTGAGCAAAGTCGAAGTCACGCTAAGCGCGGAGCCAGAGACCCACCAGGTTCGCATTCAGTCGCGCTGCCGCCTGACGGGAAAAACCGGCGTGGAGATGGAAGCCTTAACGGCGGCCTCGGTTGCGGCATTGACCCTGTACGATATGTGCAAAGCGGTGCAGAAAGACATAGTCATTGAGCAGGTGCGTTTGTTGAGCAAGAGCGGCGGCAAATCCGGTGATTTTCAGGCAGGTGAAGCATCATGATTGAAGTTTTATTCTTTGCGCAGGTGCGTGAATTGATGGGGGCGGCGGGGCGCACGGTCTCTGCGGGCACTTTTGCTAATGTGGAAGCGTTACGCGCTTCACTGGCGGCCGAAAACGATCGCGCTGCGCTGGCGCTTGAGCAGGGAAAACTGCTGGCCGCGGTTAACCAGACCCTGGTCCCTCTCACGCATCCACTGCATGCGGGTGATGAAGTGGCTTTTTTCCCACCGGTGACCGGAGGCTAAATGGAAACCCGTATTCGCGTGGGCGAAGCCCCGTTTGATGTTGGTGATGAGTACCGTTGGCTGTCGGCCTGTGACAGCGATGGGGCAGTAGTGACCTTTACCGGCAAAGTGCGTAATCACAATCTGGGCGACAGCGTGCGTGCGCTAACCTTAGAACATTACCCGGGCATGACCGAAAAGGTGCTGCACACGCTGGTTGAAGAGGCGCGTGGCCGCTGGCCGCTGCAACGCGTCACCCTGATTCACCGTGTTGGTGCCCTGTATCCGGGGGATGAAATCGTGCTGGTTGGCGTGACGTCCGCCCACCGCAGCGCCGCATTTGCGGCGGCGGAGTATCTGATGGATATCCTGAAAACGCGTGCGCCTTTTTGGAAGCGCGAGACGACGCCGGAAGGCGATCGCTGGGTTGAGTCGCGTGACAGTGACCACCACGCCGCTGCGCGCTGGTAAACTTTTCCGATAGCGTCACTGTCTGCACGCGGTTAAGGTAACGCCTTGCCTCAGAAGACACGGGACCCCCATGACGCGATTGATATGCCCTTTATTGCTGCTCACGCTGCTGCTCGCCGGGTGCAGTAGCCAGCAAAAGCCCACGCCAGCAGCTGTCAAACCCGCTGATGCAAAAGCGCAATTGCTGCGCCTGTTACCCAATGGGGTGAAAGACCGCCAGGGATGGGCTGACGATATCTATGTCGCTTTTCGCAGCCAGCAACTGCCGATGGATGCCCAACATTTCTGCGCAGTAATTGCGGTGGCCGAGCAGGAATCCACACTGACCGCCAACCCTGCGGTGCCGGGGCTGCCCAAAATCGCCTGGGGCGAAATTGATCGCCGTGCGGCACAGCTGCATATCCCCACCTTTCTGGTGCATACCGCCTTACGGATCCCATCACCTAACGGCAAAAGTTACAGCGAGCGGCTGGATAAGGTGAAAACCGAGCAGGATTTGAGCGATATTTTTGACGATATGCTGGATTCTGTGCCAATGGGGCAGCGTCTGTTTGGACGCTTAAATCCCATCAAAACAGGCGGACCAATGCAGGTAAGTATTGCCTTTGCTCAGGCTCATGCGGATGGCTATCCGTGGCCGGTCAAAAAGCGGGTGCGCAATGAGGTCTTCACCCGGCACGGCGGCATGTATTACGGCATTATGCACCTGTGGGGCTATCCGGCCGATTACAGCCGACCCTTATATCGCTTTGCGGATTTTAATGCCGGGTGGTATGCCAGCCGTAATGCGGCTTTCCAGGCGGCGGTCAGTCGGCTCAGCGGCATCAAACTGGCATTGGATGGCGATCTTATCGTGCACGGGAGCCGTCAAATCAGCGCAACGGAAAAAGCCGTGCGCTTACTGAGCCCACCGTTAACATTCAGCGACAGTGCGATTCGCAGTGCGCTGGAAAAAGGCGATCGTGCAGCCTTCGCTGACACCAAGCTGTATCAGCAGGTTTTTGCCCTGGCAGACCAGCAAGCCGGGAAGCCAGTGGCCCGTGAAGTGTTACCCGGTATTAAACTGGAAAGCCCGAAAATCACCCGTAATCTCACGACGGCCTGGTTTGCCCAGCGCGTGGACAGCCGCTATCAACGCTGCTTAACACGGGCGGGCGGCTAAGCAGGAACATATTCAGACTGGCCAGGAAAACACTATCTGTGCCAGACTAAGAGCAACGCCGCGCGCGGGGTGCGCGGTTCCCGATTTACTTCACTCTTTTAGGGGGCATCATGGATCGATATCCGCGATCTGAAAATACCATCGTTTCGCAGTCGGGCAGCCGCCTGCAAACCTATATGGCGCAGGTTTATGGCTGGATGACCTGTGGATTACTGTTAACGGCGTTTGTGGCCTGGTATGCCGCTGGCTCTGAGCGTATTTTGCAATTTGTTTTCCAAAGCCAGATGACTTTTTTCGGCCTGATCATCGCGCAGTTGGCGTTGGTGGTGGTGTTGTCGATGTTTGTGCATAAGATCAGTGGCACGCTGGCAACCGGGCTGTTTATGCTCTATTCAGCGCTGACCGGGCTGACCATGGCGTCGATATTTATTGTGTATACGCAATCGTCGATTGCCGGCACCTTTGTCGTCGCCGCGGGGATGTTTGGCGCAATGAGCTTCTGGGGCTATACCACCAAGCGCGATTTAAGCGGGATGGGCAGCATGCTGTTTATGGCGCTTATCGGCATTGTGCTGGCTTCACTGGTGAACATCTGGCTGAAAAGCCCGGCACTGATGTGGGCCGTGACCTACATTGGCGTGGTGGTGTTCGTTGGATTGACGGCGTATGACACGCAGAAGCTGAAAAATATCGGTGAGCAGATCGACACCCGTGATAGCGACAATATGCGTCGTTACTCCATCATGGGGGCGTTAACGCTGTATCTGGACTTTATTAACTTGTTCCTGATGCTGCTGCGCATCTTCGGCAACCGCCGCTAAACGCAACTCAACGCAACGCCTCGCATAGCGAGGCGTTTTTTTTCAGCGCATCAGCTGTTGCTGATTGTGTGATTTCAGCGCTTTCGCCCGGCCCTCCAGCCATAAGTACAGCACCAGCGCTAGCAGCAGCGGTAAGATAAAATACAGCACGCGATAGGCCAATAGCGCCGCGATAAGGGTGCCGTGAGGCAAATGTTCGCCTGCCAGCAGCGCTAAAAACACCGCTTCCATCACGCCAATGCCGGCGGGAATATGAATGATCACCCCCGCAATACTGCTTACCAATAGCACGCCTAAAATCATTGGCCATGCTACCTGCTGCCCCATCAGCAGCCAGATAATCGTTCCCATCACCATCCAGTTGATGCTGGATATCACGAACTGAAACAGCGCCATGGGCAGCGTCGGCAGCGTCAGTTTGTGGCCGCGTACAGTCCAACTGCGCTTGCGTGAGAAGGTACAAAAACCGAGATACACCGCACTGAGTACCAGCAACAGGCCGCCAATGATTTGCAGCATCCCCTCACCGATATACCAATGCCCGGGCACAGGCACGCTGCCACTAACAAAAATAATGCCAGCGACCAATAAATAGCCCAGCCAGTTGGTGGCGATGCTCATTGAGAAGATGCGGGTGATGGTTTTGCCCGGTAAACCGAGCCGCGAATAGAGACGATAGCGCATTGCGACGCCACCGACCCAGGTCGACAGCGTCAGGTTAAAGGCGTAGCAGATAAAAGAGACCAGCATCACCTGGCGTTTAGCCAATTTATGCTGGCACCAGGCACGGCCAATCAAATCATAGCCGCCGTAAATCAGGTAGCTGAGGATGACCAGCCCGATGGCGCTGAAAAAGGCGGTGCGATCGTATTCGGTCAAGACTGTCCACACGTCCTGCCAGTTAACTTTGCGTGCATACAGCACCAACAACACCACGACGGCGGTAAAAAACAGCACCGTGAGGATTTTTTTGATCCGCTTCCAGGTGGGATGGGGATGTGACATCAGGGTTTGACTCCGGGATTCTCGGTGTCCACGCGATCTTGCGTTTCCAGTTCGGGCTGAATGGGCGGGCTCACTTCGCTGAGTCGCGGCGTGTGGGCAGGCAGCCAACCCGCAATGGCGGGAAAATGGCGTAAGAAGTGGAAGACCACCACATTTTTGGCTAACTGCCAGTAAGTGCGCTTGGGCAAGTGACGCTCTTCAACGCGCACGCACTCCTCATTGAGCAGCCCCTGGAGATGATCGGTCAGCAACTGATTAAAGTCGCGATCGTGAAAGATCAGGTTGGCCTCTAAATTAAGCGACAGGCTGAGAGGATCAAGATTACTGGAGCCGACGGTGGCCCAGTGCGCATCCTGTACGGCAATTTTGGCATGCAGCGGACGCCGAATATATTCGTACACTTCAACGCCGCCTGTTACCAGGTAGTTGTACAGCAGCTCGGCCCCCACTTTAACGATCGGCATGTCCGGCTCACCTTGCACAATGAGCTTGACGCGCACGCCACGTCGGGCGGCATTACGCATTTCGCGCAGCAGGCGATAACCGGGAAAGAAGTAGGCATTCGCAATGATCACCTGACGTTTGGCTTCGCGCAGCATCTTCAGATAATGGCGTTCAATATCGTCACGGTGCTCATGATTATCGCGCCAGACAAACAGCGCCTGCGCATTACCTTCAGTTTCGTCCTTCGGCAGTGTGGTTCGACGCCGCGACCACCAATAGCGAGGGCGCTGCGTGTTAGCCGCATGCTCGCGAGTGTACGCAACGATATCATCCACAATCGGTCCGCAGACTTCCACGCTGTAATCCTGCTTGGCCTGTGGGCCGTAATCGATCATATGTTCGGCAGAAAAATTAATGCCGCCAACAAAGGCCCGCTTTTCATCCACGGTAATGATTTTGCGATGTAAGCGGCGGAACATATTGGTCCGTACGCCAAACAGGCGCGGGCCAGGATCATACAACACAAAACGCACGCCAGCGGCGGTGAGCGAATCGGTGAAATGGCCTTCCAGGTCGGGCGAGCCGTAGGCATCCACCATGATTTCAACGCGGACACCACGCTGTGCAGCAGCCAGTAGCGCCTGATGCAATGCCTGACCCGTTTCATCATTAAACAGGATGAAGGTTTCCAGGTAGACAGAGGATTGCGCTGCGGCGAGGGCGTCAAAAACGCGTGGGAAAAATTCATCACCGTTAATCAGCAGAGTTAACGTGTTGCCGCTGCACCATTGGGTTTTCACAGATGGATCTCCACTGCCAGTGGCGCATGATCGGACAGATGTGACCAGGGCCGTGACGGTAATTTTTGCGGATGGCTGACGGTAGCACTGCGCACATAAATGCGGTCAAGCCGCAACAGCGGCCAGCGTGCGGGAAAGGTGCGGGCAGGGCGGCCCGTGTCACGACTGAATACTTCATCAAGGTTCGCGCAGCGTTTCAGAAAGCGATTACCGCGCAGTTGCCAGTCATTAAAATCCCCGGCGACCACGATGGGCGCTTCCGGGGGCAGGTCGGCAATCATTTTGCACATCATTTTCATCTGCGCGTGGCGATGTTTTGCCCGCAGGCCAAGGTGAACGCACAGGGCATGTAAGATCCCCAGCCCATTGGGCAACTGAATTTCACAGTGCAAGACGCCCCGTTTTTCTGTGCCTGCCACCGAGATATCGCGATTTTCAAACGCCACAATCGGGTAGCGTGATAAGACCGCATTGCCGTGATGTCCCTCGGGATACACCGCATTGCGTCCATAAGCGTAATCGTTCCACATGGTGTCAGCCAAAAACTCATAATGAGGCGTGGCGGGCCAGTTCTCTACCTGCAGGGGATGCAGGGCATGGGTCCCCATCACCTCTTGTAAAAAGACCACGTCTGCCGAGGTCGCGCGAACAGCATCGCGCAGCTCCGGCAAAATAAAACGGCGGTTGAAAGGGGTAAATCCCTTGTGGGTATTAATGGTGAGGACTTTTAACGCAAACTTTTCCTCTTTATATGGCATACTACGCGGCTCTCCTTATCAGGTTGATAAGGGTAAAGTGTAGTCTTTGTCACAAAAGGGTGCGGCTGCTGCGGGATATTTGCGGCATTTTCCGAATTCCAGGGTAGTCTGAGCCGATGACATTTTACTGTCATGGAGCCCCGGATATCCCGGTGAGCCCTCCAGGAGAAAACGATGAAATGGTCTAACCGTATTCAGATTGTCACCGGACAAACCTGTGTACACATTTCCCTGCATCTGTTGTTAATCGCGGCCCTGGTTTGGGGCTGGAAGCATCAGGCGCTTGTGGAGGTCAGTTCCGTTTTACTGGCAAGCTATGGCGTGGTGTTTGTTTCCATGCTGGTCACGCAGCGTATTGCACGTCTGCGTTCCATCGGGGACTTTCTCGAAGAAGCATCAACCACCTACTATTTTGGTGCGGCGATGTTGGCTATCTTCCTGATCTCCCGCGTTGTTCATAACAGCCTGCTGTTAGGCTGTCTCGGTTTGGTGATGCTGATCGGACCCGCAGTGGTCTCGTTACTGGCAAAAGAGCCAAGCCGCATTCGCGTTTCGCACAAGAAACGTTCCTGAATGAAAAAGGGCGCTTCGGCGCCCTTCGTTTTTCTGGCACGGCATCAGCGATGACGACTGCCCAGCCGAACCCCTAATCCCCCGGCAGCAGCCACCGTCGCTAGGGCAACCACACCATTCCAACCAAAATGGGCCAATGCCATACTGCCCAGCGCCGCCCCCGAGGCCATACCAATAAACACCACGGTAAACAGCAGGGCGTTTAAGCGACTGCGTGCATCGGGTGCCAGCCCGTAAATTAACGTTTGATGGGCCACCAGCGTAGCCTGCACGCCTAAATCAAACCCAATGGTACAGAGGATAATGACTCCCAGTTGTGCCGCCAGAGGCAGTAAAGGCAGCAAAAACATCAACGCAAATGACACCATCACCAATCCGGCACCGTATTGGGTGACGCGCGCTGGCCCCATTTTATCCGCCAGGCTACCGGCGAGTGGCGCGGCCAACGCCCCCGCGGCGCCCGCCAAACCAAAGGCACCCGCCACTGCACTGTCAAAATGAAAACGTGCGCTGAGCATCAGTGCCAGCGTTGACCAGAAGGCACTGAATGCCACGGACAACAAGCCCTGAGCTAACGCCGCGCGGCGCAGTGTGGCATGTTGCTGCCACAGATGGGCCAGTGACAGAAGCAGTTGCGGGTAGCTGACCCGCGTGATGGGTTGCATCGGCGGTAAAATGCGCCACAGGGCGAAGGTGATGCACAGCACCATCACTGCGGCAATATGCCAGATAGCCCGCCATCCCATATACTCTGCCACCGCGCCACTTACCACACGTGACAACAAAATCCCCACCAGTAAGCCGGTCATGACGGTGCCTACCGTTTTGCCGCGGCGGTTTTCCGGTGCCAGATGAGCAGCTGCTGGCACAATATCTTGTGCTACCGTTGCCGTGAGGCCCACGAGGAAGCTTGCAAGTAACAGAGCATTCAGGCCACCTGAAAATCCGCACAGCAGCAGCGCGGCGACCAGCAACAGACCCTTAATCATGATCATCATGCGGCGATCGTGACGATCACCCAGCGGAGCGAGCAGCAGAATCCCCAGCGCGTAGCCCATTTGGGTCAACATCGGCACCATGCCGACGGCACCGGTTCCCACCTGCATGGCGTTGCTGATGATATCGAGCATGGGCTGGCTGTAGTAAATCGAGGCGACGCTAAGCCCTGCTCCGGCTGCCAGTGTAAAGACGACCGGTGTCGAGAGCGGTGTGTGAGCAGAGTGCGATGCGGCTGAGTGAAGCGCTGACATAGTGTGTTCCCCTGGTAAAGTCAGCGCATTACACCTGAGATGTTTTATACGTGGTAGAGGCAACAGAGGTAAAACTGTTATACGCTTAACGTATGAAAAAAATCGCCAGCGGTAGCATCGACCGCATTGAACTGATGCAAACTTTTATTCGCATTGTCGAGAGCGGCACCCTTTCCGCCGCCGCCGCGCAACTGAATACCAGTCAACCCACCATCAGTCGGCGTTTACAGGCCCTGGAACAGATGCTGGGCCAGCGTTTGATCCTGCGCACCACGCATGCACTCAAACTCACGGATGACGGTGAGCGCTGCTATGCGCAGGCGCAACAGCTATTGGCCAGTTGGTTTGCGCTCGAAGATGCGCTGACGGGGGCCAGTGACGATCCGGTGGGTACGCTGCGCGTGCGGGCACCCCACGCCTTTGGTCAGGATCAACTTATGGAGCCGTTGATGGCATGGCTCGCCAGGCATTCGCGCCTCACCGTTGAATGGATGCTTAACGATCGCACGCCTGACTTTATTGCCGAGAATATTGATTGCGCGATACAGGTCGGCGCACCGGACGATCCGGCAATTGTCGCCACGCTGCTGGCGGAAGTTCCCCGTGTGGTGGTGGCATCCCCTGAACTGATGGCCGCCCACCCGCCGTTACAGCACGTCAGCCAGCTCTCGTCGCTGCCCTGGGTTGCCCTGACCAGCTTCTATCGCACCGAGCTGGCGCTAAAAAACGCCACTGGCGAGACCCATAATCTGACCTTTGCCCCGCGATTTTACAGCGACAGCCTGTATGCCGTGCGCAAAGCCGCATTATCCGGGATGGGCATTGCTGCTGTCTCTGCCTGGGTGGTGCAAGAGGATCTTGCTGCTGGCCGACTCGTGCCACTCTGTCCTGCCTGGCAACCCGCAGCGCTACCCGTTTGGCTAACCTATCCGTGGGCCAGTTACTACCCGGCGCGCTTACGCCATTTTTTCACGCTGATGAAATCGGTGATGCCGCATGTTGCAGGTGCACAGCCTGCACTGCTGGAGTGAAGATGACGTTATGCAACGTCGTGTTGACACACTGCCATTGCTCGCGCCAGGGCCACCGCTGTCAGCGAGCGATATCGCAGAAATTGCCCGGGTGATCAGTGCGCTGGATCTGAAATAACGCTTCTCCAGGACTGGCCGTTATACGTTGCAACGGCCAGTGCTCCTGAAACTCAGACACCTATCGGTTGGTAGCCCTGCCATTCAGGCAGATCACGCTTTCCTGATGGGCAGGGCGCCAAATGGACAAACAACTCCCCGACCTTTTCCAGTAACAGGCAATCATCAACGTCTTTCAGATTATCTTTATGCTGCTGGTCCGTGCCGCACAGCAGCGTCTGCAACGCTTTCTGCTTGGCTTGTTGCGCATTTTCAGCAACAAACAAATCGAATTCATGTAACTCTGCCAGCGTATCAGGTCGGTAACCGCCAGCGTTGACGAAAAATAATTTGTGCGCGCAGGGCGAGGGTTCAGCAGTGAGCGTAACGGCATAGCCATCCGCCCAGGTTATCCGGCTGTAGCCGTCAATGTGAATTTTGTCGCGATCGCCAAACCAGGCGTCGCGCAGGATTGGCCAGGCCTCTTCGGGCTTATTGGCGGCAACAAACTGGATATCATGGACTTCAATATTCGATTTACCCGCATTGCCACCCACATAAAACATGTACAGATTCATTAAAAAACCTCTTTCGGTATTACTATCGCTGTGTATTTGACTATATAGCGAATGCTGCTGCAATGGGTATAACCCATAACGCAACGCGGGCGTTCTGCGCAATTAACGCTGCGGCATCAACACCTGGCAGCGGACTGAACAATACTTTCCCGCTAACCGGCGATCTGCTACACTCCGGCGCTCATGCACTGTGGTTTGTGCCCCCAATCTTCTGTCTGGCGTTGCCGGGCAGTCACTACCCCCTGGAAACTACACCGTTGCAAACGGTCAGGGCGGTCTGGAGTAATATACTTTATGTCTTTTGACGCTCTTGGCTTGAGTGCCGATATTCTGCGTGCCGTGGCTGAACAGGGTTACAGTGAACCGACACCTGTCCAACGGCAGGCGATTCCGGTGGTGCTTAACGGTGGCGATTTAATGGCCAGCGCACAAACCGGTACCGGTAAAACCGCGGGTTTTACACTGCCACTGTTGCAACGCTTATCTACTCAACCCGCACCAAAGGGCCGTCGCCCGGTGCGCGCCCTGATCCTGACGCCAACGCGTGAGTTGGCGGCTCAGGTAGGGGAAAACGTCCGAGATTACAGCAAATACCTCAACGTACGTTCGCTGGTGGTGTTTGGTGGCGTCAGCATTAATCCACAGATGATGAAGCTGCGTGGCGGTGTCGATATTTTGGTTGCCACGCCTGGACGTTTGCTGGATTTAGAACACCAAAACGCCGTGGATCTCTCGAAAGTGGAAATCCTGGTGCTGGATGAAGCTGACCGTATGTTAGATATGGGCTTTATTCACGATATTCGTCGCGTGCTGGCAAAATTGCCTGCAAAACGCCAGAACCTGTTGTTCTCGGCCACCTTCTCCGACGAAATCAAACAGTTGGCTGAAAAGCTGCTGCATAACCCGCAGCAAATTGAAGTGGCGCGCCGTAATACGGCTTCTGAGCAGGTTACTCAGCACGTGCACTTTGTGGATAAGAAACGCAAGCGGGAGCTGTTGTCGCTGATGATTGGTCGCGGCAACTGGCAGCAGGTGTTGGTATTTACACGCACAAAACACGGCGCGAATCACCTGGCAGAACTGCTGAATAAAGATGGCATCACGGCTGCCGCAATCCACGGCAATAAAAGTCAGGGGGCGCGTACACGTGCTCTGGCTGATTTCAAAACCGGCAGCATCCGCGTGCTGGTGGCGACCGATATCGCCGCGCGCGGTTTGGATATCGAAGAGTTGCCACACGTGGTGAACTACGAGCTGCCAAACGTACCGGAAGATTACGTCCACCGTATTGGTCGTACTGGCCGTGCTGCGGCAACCGGTGAAGCCCTGTCGCTGGTCTGTGTTGATGAGCACAAACTGCTGCGTGATATCGAACGTCTGCTGAAGCGTGAAATTCCGCGCATCGCCACCGACGGTTTTGAGCCCGATCCCTCTATCAAAGCAGAGCCGATCCAGAATGGTCGTCAGCAACGTGGTGGCGGTGGCAACGGCGGTGGTCAAGGCCGTGGCCGCGGTGCGCCGCGTAACGGCGGCGGCAATTCCGGTAATTCCGGCAATGGCGGTAATAACAGCGGCCAGCCGCGCCGTCAGAACGGTGAACGTCCGGCAAATGCACAGCGTCGTCAGGACGGTGGTCAGGGACGTGGACGTCGCGGTGCGCCAACGGGCGGTAATCGCTAAGTCCTATGCGTGTGCTTCTGGCCCCGATGGAGGGCGTGCTCGATTCGTTGGTCAGAGAACTGCTGACAGAGGTCAATGATTATGACCTCTGTATCACTGAGTTTTTGCGCGTCACCGACGCGCTGCTCCCTGCGAAACTGTTTTATCGGCTGTGCCCCGAGTTGCATCACGGCAGCCGCACACCTTCTGCTACCCGCGTGCGCATCCAGTTGCTTGGCCAGTATCCCGAATGGTTGGCCGAAAACGCCGCGCGTGCCGTTGAACTCGGCTCATGGGGTGTGGATCTGAATTGCGGCTGTCCATCGAAAACCGTGAACGGCAGTGGCGGTGGTGCCAGCCTGCTAAAAGATCCTGATTTAATCTATCGCGGTGCAAAGGCTATGCGCGAAGCCGTGCCTGCGCATTTGCCGGTCACCGTGAAAATTCGCCTCGGATGGGAATCGGGTGAGCGGCGTTTTGAAATTGCCGATGCGGTGCAGCAGGCCGGTGCCAGCGAACTAGTGGTGCATGGCCGCACCAAAGAAGACGGTTATAAAGCCGATCGCATCAATTGGGCTGCCATCGGTGAGATCCGCCAGCGCTTACATATTCCAGTTATTGCCAATGGGGAAGTGTGGGATTACGCTTCCGCGCAGGCGTGCCTGCAAGCGACAGGCTGTCAGGACATTATGATTGGGCGCGGGGCGCTGAACGTGCCGAACCTCAGCCGGGTCATCAAACACAACGCGCCACGCATGCCGTGGCCAGAGGTGGTTCAACTGCTGCAAAAGTACAGTCGGCTGGAAAAACAGGGTGATACGGGGCACTACCATGTTGCGCGTATCAAACAGTGGCTGGGCTATTTGCGTAAAGAATATGCTGAAGCCAGCGGCTTATTCAGTGAAATCCGCGCCTTGACCCGCTCAGATGCCATTTCTCGTGTTATTGATCGTCAGTGTTAACCTGTCAGTATTCTGATTAGCGCGATCATTATTCCCTGGGGAAGATTTTCTACGATGATGACGCTATCATGTGACCTTTGTCACGTCCCCGGATAGCGGATCCATGACCAGCATTGCCAGAGAAACCAGCACAGGCGCACTCAACAAACGCATCCTTTCTGTCATCTTTTTCACCTTCTTTTGTTATCTCTGCGTCGGCTTGCCGCTCGCGGTATTGCCCGGTTTTGTGCATCACCAGTTAGGCTATAGCTCCTTTATCGCCGGGATCATCATCAGTTTGCAATACGTAGCCACGTTGATCAGCCGCCCACAAGCCGGACGTTATGCCGATCTGTTAGGGCCGAAAAAAGTGGTGATGATAGGCGTGGTGCTGTGCGGCCTTAGTGGCGTCTTTATGCTGCTGGCGATGCTGTCTGTCGCCACGCCCTGGCTCAGCCTGGCGTTACTGGCGCTGGCGCGCTTGGTATTGGGCGTCGGTGAGAGTTTGACCAGCACGGGCGCCACGCTGTGGGGCATTAATTTAGTGGGCAGCCTGCAAAGTGCGCGGGTTATCTCCTGGAATGGCGTCGCGACTTATCTGGCGATGGCAGTCGGTGCGCCGCTGGGCGTTGTGCTGAATGAGGTTGCCGGGTTGGCGGGCTTTGCCGTGCCTATCATGCTGATGGGGCTGCTGGGCTTTTGGCTCGCCAGCCAAAAACCGGCGATTGAGGTGGCAAGCGGCCATCGCGTGCCGTTTCAAACCGTGTGCTCAAAAATCTGGTTGTTTGGCCTCGCACTGGGATTGGGCACGGTGGGATTCGGCACGTTAGCGACGTTTATCACGCTATTATTTTCCGATCGTGGCTGGAGCGGGGCCGCGTTTGCGCTGACGCTGTTTAGCGGCGGCTTTATCCTGATGCGTCTGACCTGCAGCAATATGATCACGCGTTATGGCGGTGTGAAAGTCACCGTCTGGTCGTTTGCGCTTGAGGCCGTGGGATTAATCACTATCTGGTTAGCCCCTTCTGCGTTGTGGGTCGATGTGGGAGCATTTTTAACCGGCGTGGGCTTTTCACTGGTTTTCCCGGCACTGGGCATTGAAGCGGTGAAGCAGGTACCGGTGCAAAATCAAGGCACGGCGCTGGGTTTATATTCCGCGTTCTTAGATTTAGGCCTTGGCTTAGTTGGGCCGGTTGCGGGCTTGCTGGTGGGATGGTGGGGCGTGGAAACCGTGTATCTGGCGGGGGCGATGGTGATTGTCGCGGCGCTGTTCATCACATTGCGTATTGGACAACTCCAGCATCAACAACGGCTTAAGGTGTAACGCCTTAAGCAAAAAAAAACGGGCCATTGCAGGCCCGTTTTTTATGTCATCGCAGAATCAGGAAGGGTTTGCTTCGGATGCTGAGACGGATTGTGCGCTGTTGACGGGAGCGGCATCGCTGACCGGTGCGTTCTCACCTTCTGGCGCGGTTTCCGTTGGCGCTGGCGGTTGATCCGCTGGCGTCATAGGCGATTCCATTGGCTGTGCGCCATTGCCTTCTTCCACCGGAACCGGGGCAGCGGTGGCTTCTTCTTCAGCCGGACCATTGATTTTGGTCGGCATACCGCTACGTGCTTTCAGTGCATTGTCCATTGCCTGGCTGTTCACGCTGGCATCTACCACCACTTTGCTAACGGCCGGTGTGATGGTCAATGGCACAGGTTCGCGCGACTTAAATTGCTCTTCGGTCTGTGACAGCGGGTTGTGGACTTCCACATAGCGGCTGCCATCGGGCTCCACGCTGGCTTTCATCGGTTGATCGATAAATTGTACGCGGGTGCCTACCGGGATGTTATCAAACAACCACTTGATGTCGTCGTTACGCAGGCGCACGCAGCCGTGGCTGACACGCAGGCCGATACCGAAGTTGGCGTTGGTGCCGTGAATGGCGTACAGATTGCCGATATACAGGGCATACAGACCCATTGGGTTGTCAGGGCCAGCCGGGAAGACGGCAGGCAGGCTTTCGCCACGCGCTCTGTACTCTTCATGCATTTTCTTGGTTGGAGTCCAGGTCGGGCCCGCTTTCTTACGCTGAACAGTGGTTGTCCAGTTAATCGGCGTATCTTTACCTAACTCACCGATACCAATAGGCAGAACCACCACGGTATTAGTGCCTTTTGGATAGTAATACAGGCGCATTTCGGCACTGTTGATCACCACGCCCTGACGTGGGGCGTCAGGCAGGATCAACTGCTGAGGAATGATCAGTTTGCTGCCCGGCTTAGGCAGATAAACATCCGCACCAGGGTTGGCTTCCAGCAGGTTGCTAAGCCCCATTTGGTACTGTGCAGCAAAGGCTTCCAGCGGCAGTTTGCTGTCTGCAGGAATGGTGATTTCGAGGTTTTCACCTATCAGTCGGCTGTTGGCCGGCGGCAGAGGATAAACCACAGCAAAAGCAGAGTGGCTGAATGCAGCCACGGCCAGTGCCAGAGAGACGATTGCGCGAATGCTTTTTTTCATAATTTATCAGGTAGTAATGCCTTAATGGCTTGTTGAGAAACGACCCATATTGGTCTTGAGACCGACTGCGCATTATATGTGCATAACGGGGTCAGAGGAAACCTGCATTTCTCGCATCTGAACTATCTTTACGAAAAAATGTCCAGTTAGTGAATCCAGTAACCGATATGGGTCAAATTAAGGGCGTTTAAGGTTGCCAAAGCGGATCGTTACCGCTGAGTTTGCGATCAAGGAAATAGGCGGCACTGATCAAGGCCAGATGGCTCAGCGCCTGCGGAAAATTCCCCAGGGCGAATCCTCTGCTGTCAAACTCCTCCGCGTACAGGCCGAGCGGATTGGCGTAGCTAAGCAGTTTTTCAAATTCAAAATGTGCTTCTTCCACTTTTCCGGCCCGCGCCAGACACTCGACATACCAGAAGGAGCAGGCGACAAAGGCGCCTTCTTCACCTGCCAGTGCATCCGCAGGGGTATCTTGCCGGTGGTAACGCCGCACCAGGCCATCGCTGACCAACGACGTTTTGATCGCATCCAGCGTCGCCAGCCAGTCGGGATCGGTCGCGCTGACAAAGCGCAGTAGCGGCATCAGCAGCATCGAGGCATCCAGTGACTCTCCGTGGCGCGTGGAGACGAAGTGGCCGCGCTCAGCGTTCCAAAAGTTGTGCCAGATATCTTCGCGAATGGCGGCTCTGGCACTGTCCCAGCGCGCGACGGGCGTCGAGAGCGAACGCTTTTCGCCCAACCGAATGGCGCGGTCAATGGCAACCCAACACATCAGGCGCGAATGCAGGAAGTGTTCAGGTTCGCCGCGCATTTCCCAGATCCCCGCATCGGCTTGTTCCCAGTGGTCACACAGCCAGTCAATCATTTTGCTGACATGCAGCCAGCCACGGTGAGAAATGGCTTCGCCGTATTTATTGGCTAAATACAGGGCATCCATCAGTTCGCCATAAATATCGAGCTGTTTCTGCTGCCAGGCGTCATTGCCGATACGCACCGGGCGTGAGCCTGCGTAACCGGCTAAGTTAAGCAGCTCGATTTCGTGCAGTTCGGTACTGCTGTCGAGTCGGTACATCACCTGTAACTTTTCAACGTCGTGGTGACTGTGCTCCACGCATTTGCCCACCCAATGGGTAAAATGCCGGGCTTCTTCCACATAACCCAGGCGCATCAGGGCATACATGCTAAAAGAGGCATCACGGATCCAGGCGGCGCGATAATCCCAGTTGCGCTCGCCGCCCAGCGTTTCCGGCAGCCCAAAGGTTGCCGCCGCCGCAATTGAACCGTGCTCGCGTGAGGTGAGCAGTTTGAGCACCAGCGCTGAGCGATTAACCCCCTCTCGCCAGCGTCCCTGATAGTGGCTCTGACGCGACCAGTTGCGCCAGTAGTGCAGCGTTTCACGGAAACAGATGTCCTGATTGAGAAGATCCAGGCGCTTATCGTCGGGCGCGCCCAGGCGAAACTCGGCGTGTTGTCCGGCTTTGAGGGTAAAACGTGCATGCGCCGCCTGCGTATCCAGCGTCAGGACTTCACTGCCCACCAGCACCAGGTTGGGCTGCCCTTCGGCGCTAAACACGACGCGTCCGTGCTGCGCATTGGCCTGGGTATCCGCGCGCGCATAATCGTGCACCGGATTGCAGCGCAGGGTAAAGGTGGCTTCACCTTGCACCATGGTCAGTCGGCGCACGATGCAGGGATATTCACTCTGCGTGTGGCAAATGGGCATGTAGTCGGTGAGCTCTGCCACGCCCTGTTCAGAGAGCCAGCGGGTTTGCAGAATATTGGTGTCGGGCAGATAAAGTTGCAGGCGTCGCGGGGCCTCCCACGTTGGCGCCAGCGAGAAGCAGCCCGATGCATCGCTATCCAGTAACGCGGTAAACAGAGAAGGGCTGTCCAGTTCAGGCCAGCACAGGTAATCCAGTGTGCCATCATTGGCAATCAGCGCGCAGGTTCGCAGATCGCCAATCACGCCGTGATCATCAATACGTCGGGTATCGCGTGTCATGAAATCTCCTGTCGTGGTGTATTGCTCCCTGCTTAACTATAGACAGTGATATCAACGGTTTTTTTTATAACGACGCACCAGCAGACGCAGCGCCACGACAAAGGCCACGGCAATCCCCAGCCAGACAAGGTGTTTAAGATGCTGATCGATCTTATGTAACCAGGGGGCAATCACCTCGCCGCCGAGGTAGCCCAAAGAGACAAACAGCGTGGCCCATAAAAAGGCGCCAATAATATTCAGCAGCAGAAATTTCAGCGGGGGCAGGCGGCTGGCACCAATCATCACCGGGCCAATCAAACGAAAGCCGTACATAAAGCGAACACCGATCACGATCAGTGATGGGTAGCGGCGGATCAACTGATTAATGGTGTCAAAGCGCGCTTGCTGTTTCTTAAAACGTTGCTGCAAAGGGTGCCCGTAGCGGCGTCCAATCCAAAACAGCAATTGATCGCCAATGATACCGCCTAGCGCGGCAATCAGTACCACCCATTGATAGTGCAAAAGTCCCTGGTGCGCGGCGATACCGCCTAACAAGGTAAAGGTTTCCCCTTCGGCCAGACAGCCAATCAGCAGTGCCCAGTAGCCATATTGAGTAATCAGCGCGTTCACATCGATGTGCAAAATTTCCTCCGGTTAACGCTAAGCGCAATCAAGGGTTACTACTATAATTCAAAGTATCGCCGCCGACGTGTTGAATGGGGCGGTCAGTTGTTGCAGAGGAGTGTTGATGATGAACCATGTTTGGGGACTTTTATCGCATCCCGACCGCGAGATGCGCGAGATTAAGCAGGAAAACGAGTCGGTTTCGCACCACTATACGCATCACGTTTTACTGATGGCGGCGATTCCGGTGATCTGTGCTTTTATCGGCACGACGCAACTGGGCTGGAACTTGGGCGCAGGGCATGCCATTCCCCTGAGCTTGATGACCGGACTGGCCCTGGCCGTGGTCTTTTATCTGGTGATTTTAGGTGGCGTGGCGGTGATGGGACGGGTCATTCACTGGATGGCGCGCAACTATCCCAATCAACCCAGCGTTGAACGCTGTACTGTGTTTGCCGGTTATATCGCAACACCGTTATTTCTCAGTGGTCTTGTCGCCTTGTATCCGTTGGTCTGGCTCTGCTTGTTAGTCGGAACGCTGGCGTTGCTGTATACCGGTTATTTACTGTATGTGGGTATCCCGATGTTTCTTAATATCGACCGTGAAGAGAGCCTGCGCTTTTCTGGGTCGACGCTGGCGATCGGTGTGCTGGTGTTTGAAGTGCTGTTAGCCATTACCGTGGTGCTGTGGGGCTACGGGCCAAAACTGTTCTAAATCGGGCAGGTTGTATGCGGTAAACTGAGCGGGCTGCAACAGCGCGGCCCGCTGTTAATATTCGAAACCAATCAACATGAGATATTTCTCGTGGGCGCGCGTATGATAAGCGGGCCAGCCATTCTGAGGTTGAGGATGGCAGCATGCATAACGCATCAATTCCCTTTGGTTAAGTTATCGTATCATGCCTGCAAAACGCCGTTTTTCTCTGTTTTCCCTGGTTTTTCTCTGCGTCAGTGCCATTGGCACACCGCCTGCGCTGGCAGCGGTTCCGCTGCCTGCTCCTGTATCAGGCCAACCTGCGATTGCGTCGGGCAGTGCCATGATTGTCGATTTGAAAACCCACCATATCTTGTATGAGAGTCATCCCGATCTTGTGCGCCCAATGGCGTCGATTACCAAAGTGATGACGGCGATGGTGGTGCTGGATGCCAAATTGCCGCTGGATGAAAAGATCAGCGTGGATATCAGCCAGACTCCTGAAATGCGCGGTGTTTTTTCCAGGGTGAAACTCAACAGCGAGTTAAGCCGCCACGATATGTTGCTGTTGGCGCTGATGTCATCGGAAAACCGCGCGGCAGCCAGCCTGGCGCACCACTATCCCGGCGGTTATCAGGCCTTTATTCGTGCGATGAACGCCAAGGCACAGGCGTTGGGCATGACGCACACGCGCTATGTTGAACCGACCGGCTTATCGATTGAAAATGTCTCTACGGCGCGCGATCTCACCCGGTTGCTCCTGGCCAGCCAGCTTTACCCGCTGATTGGACAACTCAGCACGACCAAAGAAGAGACCGCCACCTTTAGCCATCCGGCATACAGTTTGCCGTTTCGTAATACCAACCATCTGGTTTACAACGATAAATGGAATATTGCGCTGACCAAAACCGGCTTTACTAATCAGGCGGGACACTGTCTGGTGATGCGCACGGTAATGAACCAGCGCCCGGTGACGGTGGTGGTGATGGATGCGTTTGGCAAATTTACCCATTTTGCCGATGCGAAACGCCTGCGCGACTGGATGGAAACCGGCAAGTCTGCACCGGTCCCGCAAGAAGCCTTGAATTATCGCAAGCAACGGGCGGCACAAATGGCCAGCAATGCCGTCAGTGGTGCTGCCGTCGAGTAACGCGCTGTGGCGTATTTTCGAATACGCCCGCTGTTCATGAAATCTGCCGGTACAGCGCGGAATTCTTCTGCCATTCCTATAGTGTGCTGGCAGGCAAACACATACACTGACCGCAGAAGTTATCCTTATTACGCCGCAACGGGATCGTCTCAATTATGTCGAGTGGGTTACTCTTTTTACGCGTCTGTCTGTTGACCTTGATGACGCTGATGGCCGGTATTGCGCAGGCCGAAGCGGAGACGCCCTCAGCGGCGGATACCGTTTCTGAGGCCGAAGCCCCGAAAGTGAATGCGGCAGTTGAACTGCCAAAAATGCAAAAGGTGCTGGATAAGATCAAGCAGCAGGTATCGGGGGAAACCAACGACGGTAAACTCAGTGCGCTTAACGATCTGGCGGCCGAGTTGTCTAACGCGGGTGACACCCTGGTGCAGGCGCTGATCCCACAGCGGGCACAATTACAGGCGCAACTGGAAGTGCTAGGCCCGGCGCCAAAAGCAGGCAGTGGTGTCAAAGAGACGCCAGAAGTGACGCGTCAACGTAATACGCTGGAGGCGCAAAAAGCCAGGCTCGACGATCAAATTAAGCAGGCGGAAGGCATTAAAGGCGCCTCGAATAACCTTGCCGGGCAAATCGCTAACCTGCGTCGTGATGCCTTAAAAACCCAACTCGCTTTGAATTCTGGCACCCTTTTTGGGGCCAAGTTTTGGGCTCCGCTGTACGCTCCGCAGCAAGATGACGTTGACAAAATCTCGTCTTTTTCCAGTGAGTTAATGGACACCTTCGCGCTGGCCTGGGAGCCCGACTGGCGCTATGGCACGCTGGCGTGGCTGCTTGCCGCCATCTTAGTCGCCACCTTTGGACGCCGTTACACCGAAGAGTTTCTGGCATGGGTGGGCATTCATGTGCTGCCGGAAGGGCGATTGCGCCGCAGTTTTCTGGCGGCTGCCACGGCGCTGGCCACGATTGCGGCGGTGATTATCGCGCTGAATTGTATTGATTTGGCCTTTACCCGCCGCGACGATGTTTCCGAGGACGTACAAAGTTTCTTTGACCGTTTGCTGCAAATCAGCGTGATTTGTGGATTAATCGCCGGGTTAGGCCGTGCGCTACTCTCCACGCGCAGACCCTCCTGGCGCTTACCTGCTATCTCCAACGAAGTGGCACTGACGTTGCGTCCTTTCCCGCCGCTGGCGGCGCTACTGGTGTTTATTTTCCAGACCATGGAAGCCTTCAACAGCAGTGTGGGTACCAGTCTCGGCACCACCATCTTTGCCAATGGATTGACCGCATTGTTGATTGGTGCCACGGCGCTGTTTATCAGTTTCCGCAGCAGCAAAGTGCGCCGCAAAATGGTGGAAGAGGGGCACACCCCAGAGGCGCGTTCGACGCTGGTTGGCCTGATTCAAATGGCGATCACCTTTTCAGGTGTGGCGATTTTGCTCTCGCTGGTGATTGGCTACGTCACTATGGCGCGCTTCCTGAGCTATGAGCTGATCTGGATTGGCCTGGTCTGCGGTTGCTTCTACATTCTGAGTAACTTGCTCACCGACGCCTGTGAAAGTCTGCTCTCGACCAGCAATCCTACCGGTCAACGTATTCAAAGTTCGCTGAATATTGATGAGCGCCACCTGTCGCAGGCGGCGGCTTTGCTGTCGGCGATTGGGCGTACCGTGCTGATTTTATTCGCGGTGGTCTCTATTCTGAACGGGACTTTCGGTACCTCGACCCCGATTGAATTACTGCAGCGTGCGGTAGAATTTTGGGGCGGTAAAGGGTTAGGGGCGCTCAATATTGTGCCGGCGCATTTGGTGAATGCGCTCATTACGCTGGTGGTGGGGATTTATATCCTGCGCTCGGTCAAGCGCTGGCTGGATAAAGATTTCTTGCCCAAAACCACCATGGACACCGGCATGCGGGTCTCGCTGGTGACGCTGCTCAGTAACGTCGGTTACGTGATGGTGATTCTGCTGACGCTGTCGACGATGGGCCTGCAGTGGAACAAGCTGGCGTGGATTGTCAGTGCCTTGTCGGTGGGGATTGGTTTTGGTTTGCAGGAGATCGTTAAAAACTTTATCTCCGGCCTGATTTTGCTCACCGAACGCCCGGTGAAGGTGGGTGACTTAGTCAGTATCAGCGGCATTGAGGGCGATATTCGTCGTATCAACGTACGAGCGACCGAGATTCAACTGGGCGATAAATCCACTGTTATCGTGCCGAACTCTCAGCTTATTTCGCAAAACGTCCGTAATGCCACCATGGGCAATGCGCAAGGGGTGGCGACCATTACGCTGACCTTCCCGCTGGACATCGATCCGGTGCAGGTGCGAGAGCTGCTGCTGGAGGTGTATAACGCCAATGAACGCATTCTGGAACAGCCGGAACCGTCGGTGAGTTTTAAAGATCTCACCGCCACGGGCATTATCCTCAGCGTCACCGGTAACGTCGCGACCCCACGCCAGGTGGCGGGGGCCAAAAGTGACTTGTTGTTTGAGATCCTCACGCGTTTGCGCAGTGAAGGCGTCGCGCTCTCTTCACCACAAACCATGGTGATTGAACGCAAAAACGGCGCAACGGTATTGCAAGAGCAGTAAACAGGTTCCCCTTGTGCCTCGCGCAAGGGGAACATCGCAGGGCTTAATCGTGGTGGCATTCGCCCCAGCATTTGTGTTTGCTGGTTTTACCAATGCCTGGGTTAAAGGTATTGGTGGGATCTAACTGCTGATAAAAAGCGGCAAGCTCCGGTTTGGCTTGATAAATGTGACCCACATTGTGTTCCGCGGGATACTCAGCACCGCGCGTGTTGAGGATCTCCAGCATCCTCGCTTTCAATGCATGCGCATCCACGCCTTTTTTGACGATGTAATCCTGATGGAACACGTGGCACATAAAGTGGCCGTAATACAGTCGATGGGTGAGCTGACCATCAAACTCAGGCGGCAGTTGTTCAAACCATTCACGGTCATTGCGGCGCAAGGCGATATCCAGCGCCAGAATATCTTCCACTTTATCGGCGTGGATAGCGTGGTAGCGCACCGCGGCACCCGCCGCCGCAAAGCGGTGCAGGAACGCTTTACTGCCTTCTTCTGGCGTGCATTCAAAAAATTCGCCTTCGCCTTCCCGAAAGTAGCTTTTCAGGAACTTACGCGCCTCTTCAATGCCGTCGCCGGACATTTTCAGCATTAAGTGATGTTCATACTTATCGCGATACTGCTTCATGCGTTTGGGTAAATGCGCGGGGAAGAAGGTGCTGATTTTCTGTAACAGGCGATCGGTGAAATGAGGTTTAAAAAAACGCATCCGGCTGAGTACGGCGTCCACGCGTCCCTTAAGGGTGAAAAACAGCGGCATTTTGTCAGTGCCGAGTTTATCGATCATTAAAAACGTGTCTTTGCCGTAGACTTCTGCGATGTCAAAGGCATCGCGGTGCATATACTCCCCGGCCACCGGCAAATCGGTGAATTCTGCCAGCATATGGCGGCGAATCGCGTCCAGTTCGTCAGTGTGATTGGTGCCGATATAAAACACCTGCTGCTGTTTTTCAGCCGCAAAGGTATCCAAACGCACGGCAAACACCGCTAATTTTCCTGCACAGCCTGAGGCTTCAAACAAGCGACGCGGATCGGCATTAAATCGTGACGGGGTGTCAGCTTCAACATCGCGCACGCGCTCGGCATAGTCATGATCGGAGGCCTGGCGGTTATCGAAGCGCACATCCTCGGGCTTCCATCGGTCATCATCCAGTGCGGAGAGGATTTGCTCAGGCGTGGCCCCCAGTTCAATGCCCAAATGGTTCACCAGGCGCAATTTGCCCTCTGCGGTCACTTGTGCAAACAACGCCATTTCCGTCCACGCCGGGCCGCGTTTGACCAGCGAGCCGCCCGAGTTATTGCACACGCCACCCAGCACGGAGGCACCGATACAGGAAGAGCCAATCACCGAGTGCGGCTCGCGTCCCAGCGGTTTGAGCCGTTTCTCCAGCTGATACAATGTGCTGCCAGGAAAGGCCAACACCTGTTTGCCGCCGTCAATCAGCGCAATTTTATCCATGCGTAATGTGCTAATAATCACAATTTCACGGTCGTAGTCATTGCCGTTTGGCGTCGACCCTTCCGTCAGGCCCGTATTGGCGGCCTGCATCAGGACGATGCGACCGGCTTCCACGCTGGTACGCAAGATATGCCACTGTTCTAACAGCGTGCCAGGAAAGACCACGGCGACCGCATCACCTTCTCCGGAGCGAAACCCTTTGCGATAGCGTTCGGTCTGCTGGGGGTCGGTCAGAATGTGGCGGGGGCCAACGATGCGTGTCAGGGCAGAAAGTAAATCGGAGGTAGAAAGGGCTGTTTGCATATCCATTGTCCTGTCATTTATCACTTTTCATACTTTAGCATGCCTGTGATATTCGCAAAGTCATCGACTCGCGCTGCTGATGGCGCTGATTTTGTGTCATAGTAATACCATTCCTGCCACCGGCGGTGGTTGAATATCTCGTTATTTCGCAACGCGTTAGGAGTATTCCGATCGATGAAATGGATGTGTTCGTTAAGCCTGGCCGTGAGCCTCGCTCTGCAACCTGCACTGGCCGACGTCAAATTTGGGCCTCACCCATTAACCCCTGAAGCGCGTGATGCTTACGTCACTGATTTGCTCCAGCAAATGACGCTGGATGAAAAAATTGGCCAGTTACGTTTGATTAGCGTTGGGCCTGATAATCCGAAAGAAGCGATCCGCGACATGATCCACAAAGGACAAGTCGGTGCCATTTTTAATACGGTGACGCGGCAAGATATTCGCGCCATGCAAGATCAGGTGATGTCACTCAGCCGTCTGAAAATCCCCTTGTTCTTCGCCTTTGATGTGATCCACGGTCAACGTACCATTTTCCCCATCCCGTTAGCCCTTGCCTCCAGTTGGGATGAAAGCGCCATCAAAACCGTGGGTCGTATTTCTGCCTATGAAGCGGCGGATGACGGGTTAAACATGACCTGGGCACCGATGGTGGATGTGTCACGTGAGCCTCGCTGGGGACGCGTTTCCGAAGGTTTTGGTGAAGACACCTACCTGACAGCCTCGATGGGACGTTGGATGGTTGAGTCGATGCAGGGCGACAGCGCGGCTGACCGCTATTCGGTGATGACCAGCGTGAAACACTTTGCCGCCTACGGTGCGGTAGAGGGCGGGAAAGAGTACAACAGCGTCGACATGAGCCCACAGCGGTTGGCACAAGACTATCTGCCACCTTATAAAGCGGCGCTGGATGCCGGATCAGGCGGTGTGATGGTTGCCCTTAACTCGCTCAATGGTGTGCCTGCGTCTGCAGACAGTTGGCTGCTGAAAACGCTGCTGCGCGATGACTGGAAATTTAAAGGCATCACGATATCCGATCACGGGGCGATCAAAGAGTTAATCAAACACGGCGTGGCAAAAGATCCGCAGGATGCCGTACGCATCGCGTTGCAGTCTGGCGTCAACATGAGCATGAGCGATGAATACTACAGCCAGTATTTGCCGGACCTGGTGAAACGTGGCGTGGTCAGCCGTGCCGATCTGGATGATGCCGTGCGCCATGTGCTGAATGTGAAATATGACATGGGGCTGTTTAACGATCCTTACAGCCATCTGGGCGCGAAAGAGAGCGATCCTGCTGACACCAACGCAGAAAGCCGTTTGCACCGTCTGGAAGCCCGCGATGTGGCGCGTAAAAGCATGGTGTTGCTGAAAAACCGTCAGCAAACGCTGCCGCTGAAAAAATCAGGCACCATTGCCGTGATCGGGCCGCTGGCAGACAGCCAGCGTGACATCATGGGCAGTTGGTCTGCGGCAGGGCGTGCGCAACAGGCGGTCACGCTGCTGCAGGGCCTCAAAAATGCCACCGCAGGCAAAGCGACGCTGCTGTATGCCAAAGGGGCGAATGTCACCGATCACAAAGGCATTCAGGACTTCCTGAATCTGTATGAACAGGCGGTGAAAGTGGACAGCCGCACGCCACAACAGATGATCGATGAAGCGGTAGCCACGGCGAAGCAAGCCGATGTGATTGTGGCTGCGGTCGGCGAAGCACAAGGCATGGCGCATGAAGCCTCCAGCCGCAGCGACATTACCGTGCCGCCCAGCCAGCAAGCCCTGCTGGCGGCGCTCAAAGCCACCGGTAAACCGCTGGTGATTGTGTTGATGAACGGTCGCCCGCTGGCGTTGGTGAAAGAGGATCAGCAGGCCGATGCACTGTTGGAAACCTGGTTTAGCGGCACCGAAGGCGGCAACGCGATAGCCGATGTGCTGTTTGGCGATTACAACCCGTCAGGCAAACTGCCCATGTCATTCCCGCGTGAAGTGGGACAGATTCCGGTGTACTACAACCATTTGCCGACCGGGCGTCCCTACAATCCTGAAAAACCCAATAAGTACACCTCACACTACTTTGACACGGCTAATGGCCCGCTGTACCCCTTTGGTTATGGCTTAAGCTACACCTCGTTTAAGGTTTCTCCTGTCACGCTGTCGGCGAAAACCCTGACGGGGAATGGCAAACTTGAAGCCTCGGTTACCGTCACGAATACCGGCGACCGCGAGGGGGCAACGGTGGTGCAGATGTACCTTAACGATCCAGTGGCGACGCTGAGCCGTCCGGTGCAGGAGCTAAAAGGCTTCCAACGTATTATGCTGAAGAAGGGCGAATCGCAGACGGTTCGTTTCCCTATTGACAGAGCGGCGTTGACGTTCTGGAATGCGCGCATGCAGCAGGTTGTTGAGCCAGGCGAGTTCAATGTCATGATCGGACTGGACGCCGTGCGAACAGAGCAGGCAACCTTCACCTATCGTTAAAAGACCGGGTCGCTTCCTTTGAAGCGACCCTTTCCCCTCAAATAAGGCGGCAAGATGGAGTGGCTGCGCCAGCGCGTTGAACGCCGCGTGTTTGCGGTGAATGGGCTTTCACTACAGGAATTTGATATTACGCAGCCGGAAGGCGATCCCGGTTTGTATGGCCCTGATTCTGTCATCTGGCGGGTACATGGGGATTTCACCTCAATGTTGTGCGGCGGGGTCAGTGCATTGCTGTTGCAAATGCAGCATCCGCTTGCACTGGCGGGCGTCTGGGATCACTCGCGCTTTCGCGACGATATGCTGGGGCGCTTACGGCGGACCAGCCAGTTTATTGCGGTCACCACCTTTGGTAATCGCACGGATGCCATGACCTTAATTGAGCGGGTAAAGCGTATTCACCTGCAGGTGAGTGGAGTGGATAATCAGGGCGTGCCTTACGCCGCCAGCGATCCGCAGTTATTAACCTGGGTGCATGTGGCAGAAGCGCGCAGTTTTCTCGCCGCCCATCTACGCTATAAAAACCCACACCTGACGCTGGCGGAGCAAAATCAGTACTACCGGGAAGCGGCCTGGGTGGCTGAGGCGCTGGGTGCCAGGGACGTTCCGCAAACGGTGACCGAGGTTGATACCTATTTTGCCGCGTTGCAGCCGCAACTGCGTTGTGATGAACGTACGCACGAAGTGACGCGCATTTTGCTCAATGCGCCGCCGCCGGGAAAATCCGGCAAGTTGGCGATGCATGTGGTGATGCGTGCAGGGATCGATCTGTTACCTGGGTGGGCGCAACAGGCACAAGGCTTAACGTTAAGCGTGGCCCAACAGCGTCAGGTGCGCTGGCAAGTTAAAGGGCTGGCCGGGATGCTGCGCTGGGCTGTGCGTCGTGGGGCTTATCAACGGGCGATGCGGCGCATGGGGCGTGAAATTTAAGACTAATGCTGTTGCCAGCGTAGGGTGCATCGCGCGATCCTCAACGACTCTCGGATAAGCATCACCCGCCGACAATTCACCGTTGAGGCACTATGTCACTTACGTTACCGGTTGCTGAAGTGTTTAATCAACAACAGACGCTGAAAGCCACTGTTGAGCAGGATGCACGCACCGCTTATTTCTATCTGTGGCCAACAGAGCCGCTGCGTGGGCAATTTCCGGTTCGCGGATGCTGGCTGCGTAACCTCTCACCGGCCCCCAGCGAACCCGATGAAGAAGCCTATCAACAGGGGATCCCTCCGCTGTTGAGCGCGGAATTCTGCCGTACGCTGGAGCCGGAGCCGATGATTGATCCCGCCGGGGTCACCATTGTCTGGGAGCCGGGCGACGAAGGGGCTGCACTTTGGTATCACGGGCAACTGTTGGCGGTGATCCCCGGCTGGAGCCTGTACCAGGATCAACAGGTGAGCTTTTCCGCCAGTTGTATCAAACCCAATCCGCTCACCGCGCCGTTAGGCTCGGCCTCCACCAATAAACATTACGCGCTGGCGGAGCAGCATCGTCAGTTTTGGCGCGACTGGACAGAGGGTCAGCGCTGGGGCGCGCTCCAGCGCGACATGATCTCCTGCTATGAGCGCCATTATGGCAATGCCCTGAATTATTACACCATCGACCAGGGACGTTGGCCACCGATGGCGATTTCGCAGCACCTGCATCAAGGCGTTTGGTACTTCCTTACGCTGGGCATGTCGATTCGGCCGATGCCCGCGGTGGACTACCGCTTGCCGGAAGAGGCGCCGCGATTGCGTCGTGCCGAAGTGGCCATGGCGATTGATGCGCAAATTATGACCCAGGAAAATGCGTTGCGCATGGCCACGGCGCTGGCGGAATTTGCCCACTTTCCATGGCAGCATTTTGACTGGTTGCAGGAAGGCAGCGTATTAACGTCTGAGCTCTGTCCGGTGGGGTTTGAAGGCTTTGCGCTCTCGCATGAGTTAGCTGACGACAAAGGCCAAATCGTGCTGCCTAAAGTGGAAGGTGATCGGCTGCAACTGTTATGGAGCACGCCGATCACGGCGAACGAACTGCACTATGCTGCCACCCATTCCGAGGGGGGAAAAACCGTGATTGGCCGCCTGCGTGCCCAGGGCTGTAGCCATATTTTTCGACCACGACAGGACGTGTGCGACGCTGATGAGTTTTAGGTGCTTAAAAGGCAATGTGCGGGAAGAGGGAGTGTCCCGTCACGATCAGCGGCGCAGGCAGTGAATGCCGTCATTATTTTGTAAAGGTTGGGCTATACCCTTATTTTTCCCTCATCATTTTTACTCATGTTTGAAAAGCGCAGCGTAACAACACGGAAAACCATTCTCACATTACAAATCTGCAGTGATAAAAAAAAGAGCATTTTTTCAACAGGTTATTTATTTGGTTTTAGGCGCATTGTTAAGCCCGTGGCTCGCAATATCATGGATTTCCGCTTGCCGCCGTCAGCGCTGTTCAACCCTGCTTACCAGATAATTCCACCGCGAAATTATCTTCCTGCAATGTGATTTTGCTCACCTAAAGAAAGGCCATTGCGCGCCGTTAACCCGGATCAGGCAATCCTGCTTTTTCTACTTTTCCGGGGTGTGCAGATGTTCAGAACCACACAGTCGCGTTTTACGCTGTCGATTATCGGTTTCTTTGTCGTGTTACTGCTGATCACCGTTTTTGTTATTAATCGCTTCGTGGCACCGCAGGTGGCAGAGAGTGAAGGCAAACTGGTGCGCTATCAGGTGGATGTGCTGGCGTCGCGCATTGCCGAACAGATGAACCGCGTCCAGGCGCAGCAGCGCTCGATAACCGAGGCTGTCAGTGCGGTTGACAGCACGGCGATTGATAGCCTGTTGCCTGCCCTGGTGAACCAGTATCAGGATGCCAACGTGTTTGGCGGCGGCGTCTGGCCGTTACCCCGTCAGCGCGATCCCGCGCAGGACAAATTCAGCACCTTCTTTGCCCGCGACAGCAGTAACCAGTTACAGGTCAACACCTACTGGAATTCAGCCGAAGCCCCCAATTATTACGAGCAGAGCTGGTACAAAGCCGGTATGGCCGCACCGAAAGGAGCCTGTGCCTGGGCTCCGGCCTACCAGGATGCTGCCAGCCCGCAACCGCGTACAAACTGCGCCATGGCTATCTGGCGCGACGGCAAAGTATGGGGTGTGGCAACCATTGATGTCACGCTGGGTTTCTTCAATCAGTTGGCGCAAGAGATGGGCGAGAAAGTGGGCGGCCAGGTGTTGATTGTTGAAGCGGATGGGAAAGTGGTGGGAGATGCGTCGCTGGTCGATGCCGCCCCGAAATTGCAAAAGCTGCAGGAACGCAAAGGCCCGTTAAGGGATGCCCTCGGCCCGTTGCTGGCGGTTAATTCCGCGCAGACGCTGCGGCAAACCACCTTTGAAAGTGATGACGGTGAACATACGCTGTTTTTACAGCCTGTCGCGGGCAGTCCGTGGTTTTTAGCCACCGATGTGCCCAGCAGTCTGCTGACGGAGAAAACCCATGCCATGCTTACGCGCCTTGGTGCGGTGCAGATCCCGTTAGCGCTGGTGTTGTTGGTGGTGCTACTGGGCTTTGTGCGTAACATGATGCGCCGCATGCATCAGTTAAATACCAATATCCAGGCGCTCTCCAGCGGCGGGGCTGATTTAACACAGCGCTTGCCAGCCAGTAACAGCCCGGAATTTAACGCGGTGGCGCAAAGTTTTAATCAGTTTATCGCCCACCTGCAAGGGTTGATGCGCCAGGTTGGCGAGAGTGCTTATGCGATCACGGCGGCGTCGCGCGAGATTGCCAGTGGCAATAACGATCTCTCCGCGCGCACGGAAAGTCAGTCCAGCGCCATTGTGCAAACGGCAGCATCGATGGAAGAGCTTACCGGCACCGTGCGGCAGAACGCTGACAACGCCACCCACGCTAATCACCTCTCAGGAGAAGCCTCGGAAGTGGCGGCACGAGGCTCGCAGGTGGTGCAGCAGGTGGTGAGCACGATGGGCGAAATCAATCGTTCCTCGCGTAAAGTCGTGGATATTATCGGTGTGATTGACAGCATTGCTTTCCAGACCAATATCCTGGCACTTAATGCTGCGGTAGAAGCCGCACGTGCCGGAGAGCAGGGGCGCGGTTTTGCGGTGGTGGCGGCAGAAGTGCGTAATCTGGCGCAGCGTTCGGCCAATTCCGCGCGTGAAATCAAACTGCTGATTGAGGCCTCGGTGGCCAATATTGACGCCGGGCATCAACTGGTCAGTGAAGCGGGGGAGACCATGCATGAACTGACGCAAGGGGTCAGCAATGTCACGACCTTGATGGCGGAGATTATGTCTGCCAGCCGTGAGCAGAGTATGGGCATTGAACAGGTAAACCAGGCTATTACGCAGTTAGACAGCACCACGCAGCAAAACGCGGCGTTGGTGGAGCAGGTCTCCGCAGCGGCACAGGCCATGCAGGCGCAAAGCATTCAGCTTGAACAGGTGGTGGCCGGTTTTCGTTTGTAGCCGGTGGTTTCTGCCAGCGTGCCCGCGCTGGCAGGACGTCTCAGGCCAGACTGGTATACACCTGCAATTGTTGCCCGCCGGAAGTGAAGTCGGCGACCCGGTGCATGCCCAGCCGCTCATGGGCACGCCGTGAACTTTCATTGGTGGCATTGATAAACAAAACGGGCGGCTTTGCGCCATAGTGCTGACGCAAGGCAGCGTACAACAAGGTTAATAATCCGCGGCCACGCTCGGAGGCACTGACGCAGGCCGGACCGTAGATCCAACACTGCTTACCCGCAGGCCAGGCAGCCAGCATATCTTTGATGACCGCCGGCGCGGCCGCCAGCGAAGTGGTACTAAACAGCACGCCAACCACCTGGTCTTCACGGCGTGCGACCACGGCATACGCACCTTGCCCCAGCAGCATCTGCGCCACTTTTGCGTCGGGAAACTCACCATTCAGTGCGCCCCCCTGGCTGGCGGTATTGGCTTGTAACAATGTAGCGACGGGGGCGACATCTTCCTGACGGGCGGGAGAAAGACGGTATGGCTGGGTATCGGGCAGGGCGGCGATATTCATTGTGGATTGACCTTAATAAGCGCAAAGGAAGCCGAGCGCACCGAGTGTTTCTCAACGGGCCTGGGTTACGCAACGGTATGACGGATGCTTTATTCTATACCTTAACAGTCCATTCTTTATGGCATGGCGACGCATGCCTAAAATTGTACCGTGAAACCTGCTGAGGATGTGCCAAAATAGAGAAGAGCATGTTGAGGAGTTGCTATGTCTGCCATTGAAGTGATTCTGGTCGATCAGCAGGATCGGCCGACGGGTCGCATGGAAAAGCTGGAAGTTCACGAGAAGGGATTGTTGCACCGGGCCATCACGGTGTACGTCTTTAATTCACAACATCAACTGATGCTGCAACAGCGCGCATTGGATAAGTATCACTGCGGTGGGTTATGGAGCAACACCACCTGTGGGCACCCGTGGCCGCAGGAAGCTACGCAAGATGCGGCAGAGCGGCGTCTCTTTGAAGAGATGGGAATGCAGATCCCGTTACAACCGGTGTTCCAGTTAAGTTACAAGCTGGAAATGGGCAATGGACTGATTGAACACGAATACGGGCATGTTTATTTCGCCATCAGCGATGCATTGCCGACACCGAATCCGCAAGAAGCCGAGGGATGGCGTTATGCTTCACTGGCGAGTATTGACGCTGAAATGCGTGCGCATCCTGAACGCTTTACGCCCTGGTTCTTACACACCTTTTCACGCATTCCCGCACAGTTCGCCCGTTTTGTGGCGGCGCAATAAGCACGCCAGGACAGGCTGATGCCTGTCTTTTAGCGTGAGTGCAGTATCACGGTATAACCGACCAGCATCAGGCCGCCCACGCCGCCCAACGACATAATCAGAAACAGGGTAATCATTCCCATTTTTTGCCAGTTCATTACATCCCCTCGGTTAACGGTTTTTTGCTGCGCGGGCAGGATAAGGCATTCGCACGCATTTGTTAAGGTATGCAGGATGCCCGCCGCACATTACGGCCGTCTTTTGTTGGATGCCGACTACACTGAAGTGACAACAGGCAACCGGCCAATGGAGGCGAAATGACCGCAGTGTGGAGCGCGCTAATTGTAATAGTGACAGTGGCGGCAATGGAGATGATCGCGGCGCTGACCCACAAATACATTATGCATGGTTGGGGATGGGGCTGGCATGCTTCCCACCATGAACCGCGCCACGGGGCGTTTGAGCGTAACGATCTCTATGCGGTGGTATTTGCGCTGGTGGCGATCGCGCTGATTGCACTCGGCGCAGCGGGTATCTGGCCTTTACAGTGGATAGGGACGGGCATGACGCTGTATGGCGTGCTCTATTTTATGGTGCATGATGGCTTAGTGCATCAGCGCTGGCCGTTTCGCTATGTGCCGCGCAGCGGCTATTTGCGGCGTTTGTATATGGCGCACCGCCTGCATCATGCGGTGCGCGGACGTCAAGGCTGCGTCTCGTTTGGTTTTCTGTACTCGCCGTCGATTGAATCGCTGCAGGCTACGCTGCGTGCGCGACGAGAAGGTGATCGGGACGTTGCCACAACTGCGGATCGCGAGGCACCACCGGCTTCACGCGAGAACTGAGGGCGTGCGCCGCGCCTGACAACACCAGCACCAGTTTCTCACTTTTGCGCGTGCCTTGACGGCGATCCCAGGCGTGTTCGCCCGCCAGCCGCACTTTAACGCCGATCTCACGGTACACCCCGTGGGCCGCCGCAATCGCCCACGCGGCGCGCAGCGGTAAACCCTGTAGCCCCATGCGCGCCGAGGCATAGTAAGGCTCAGCCGTTGCAACCAGTCTGCAAGCCAGTCGGGACAACGCAGGTCGGTGTTCCACTGCAGCCAGAGTCTCCGGCGTCAGGCCCTCTTCCTGTAACCATTCGCGCGGCAGGTAGCAGCGTCCAGCTTGAGCATCATCAACAATATCGCGAGCGATATTGGTCAGTTGAAAGGCCAATCCTAAATCGCAGGCCCGATCCAGCACGCGTGGGCAACGCACGCCCATCACATGAGCCATCATTAATCCCACGACGCCTGCAACGTGATAACAGTAGCGTAGGGTGTCATCCAGCGTCTCATACTGCTGATGGCGCACATCCATGGCGAAGCCCTCCAGATGCGCAAAGGCCAGCGCAGCGGGGATGTCATGGCGCAGCGCCACTTCCTGAAAGGCGGCAAATGCCGGTTCTGACAGAGCCACGCCCGCATAAGCCTGGCGGGTTTGGCTCTCCAGCATCTGCAATTTCGCGCAGGCTTCACCCGGCGTCAGCGGCTCTGGTGTGCTGCCCAGCGCTTGCCCATCAATCACGTCGTCACAGTGGCGACACCAACTGTACAACATCAGAGTACTGCGTCGCGTGGTGGCATCAAACAGTCGCGACGCGCTGGCAAAACTTTTCGATCCCTGACGCATCGATTGGGAAGCGTGTTCATACAGTGTGCTACTCATCGATCTCTGTCCTCTATCATCAGCGAGGCGGTCGCCTTCGCTGAACCAATAACCCCGGGAATACCGGCACCGGGATGGGTTCCTGCGCCGACTAAATAGAGATTGGCCATTTGGCTGTCGCGGTTATGCGGGCGAAACCAGGCGCTTTGCGTAAGGATCGGCTCCAGTGAAAAGGCCGAGCCCTGATGGGCGCTGAGTTCGTCGCGAAAATCAAACGGGGTGAAAATACGATGCGTGACCAACTGGCTGCGCAATCCTGGCATTTGATGCGCCTCAAGCCAGTCAAAAATACGCTCCCGTAAACGCGGCCCTTCGACTGCCCAATCAAGATTGGCGGTGCCTAAATGCGGCACCGGTGCCAGCACATAAAAGCTGGCACATCCCGGTGGGGCGAGAGAAGGATCGGTAACGCACGGCGCATGCAAATACAGCGAAAAGTCATCTGCCAGGCCATCATGATGAAAGATATCCTCAATCAACTCGCGATAACGTGGGCCAAAGCACACGGTATGATGCGCTAACTGCGCATGGGGTTGATTGAGACCAAAATAGAGCACAAACAGCGAGTTGCTCATGCGTTTGGCGGCCAGTTTTTTGCCGCGCGCCGCGCCGACCGGATGCTGCCCCAGCAGGTGCTGATAGGTGTGTACCACATCGGCATTCGACGCCAGCGCCCGACAGGGAAAATAGCGTCCATCCACCAGTTGCGCGCCCGTCACGCGATGGCCTTGCGTGGTGAAGTGTTCCACTTTGGCATTCAGCTCCATCTTGCCGCCTAAATCGGTGAACAGTTTTACTAATCCGTTAATTAAAGCGCCGGTGCCTCCCTGAGGAAACCAGACGCCCCATTGACGCTCCAGTGCATGAATCAAGGTATACACTGACGATGTGGCAAAAGGATTACCGCCAACCAATAATGAGTGAAAAGAAAAGGCCTGGCGCAGGTGATCATCCTGAATAAACTCGGCCACCTTGTCATACACGCTGCGCCAGGCCTGCAGGCGGATGAGCTGCGGCGCAGCGCTGAGCATGTCGCGAAACGCAAGAAACGGCACCGTGCCCAATTTCAAATAGCCTTCATTAAATACCGCGCGCGAATAGGCGAGGAAGCGCTGATAACCGGCCACATCTTCGGCAGCAAAACGGCGGATCTCCGCCTCCAGCGCGGCTTGATCATTATCGTAATCAAAGGTTTGCCCCGACTCCCAGCACAGACGATAAAAAGGGCGAACGGGCAGTAAGGTCACATAATCGTGCATATTGCGTCCCGCCACCTCGAACAGGGCTTCGAGCGCACTGGGGTCGGTAATGACCGTTGGACCGGCATCAAAGGTAAATCCCTGGTCCTGATACACATAGGCGCGGCCACCCGGCTTGTCGCGTTGTTCTAAAATGCGCGTGGGGATACCGGCGGCTTGTAAACGAATAGCCAGTGCCAGCCCACCAAATCCAGCGCCAATCACCAGCGTTTCATTCATGACAGGTTTCTCGTTGGGAAGCCTGCCGCTGCGTGATGGCACGCAGGGCGGCAAGCAGGGGAACAGGGGGTTTGCCGATCAGCAAGCGTGCTTTATCAGCCGCGGTTAATTGTCCGGCATAGAAGCGCGCAATTAAGGCCGCCGGGAGTTGGTAGAAACGCTGCATGACGCGCCAGCGTTGCTCCGGTTCGGCGGCCCAAAACAGCATACGATTGAGCATGCGCAGAAAACGTTGCTGCTGCCACTGTTGCGTGGCGTGATGCTGTAAAACGCTAAACAGCGCGTCTGCCGTTAGCGAAGGGTGTGCGGCGATGCGCTCCGCCAGCCGCACCGCATCGGGCAGCGAGTAGCCGGTGACGGGATGAAACAGTCCGGCCCGCAAGCCGCTCACGGGTTGCCCGGCGTGGTGGTGCCAGAATGCCGCGACATCGCCTGCCAGCGTCAGCGGGAGCGCACCTTGTTCTTCACGGATTAGCTGCTGTAACAGCCAGCCTTGTTGCTGCGCATAGGCCGCGATAGCGGGGCGCAATGCGGTGACATCAGCAGGCGCGGCGTCTCGGTAGTGGGTGTCTTCAATCAGCAGACGCGTCGGGCTTAAGGGCAGGGTATAGACAAACCGATAGCCTCCTTGTTGCGCGACAGTGGCATCCATCAAAATGGGGTGTTGTAGGCCGTGTGGAGCAGCCAACGTCCACTCTTGTCCCAAAAAGGCCTGCACCCCCAATGTCAGATGAGGGTTGGAGAGGTTTCCGCGCCCATCAATGACTGCTGCAGCCGTGAGCGTAGTGCCATCCCGCAGGGTTACCTGCTGCGGAGCAACGGTTATCACCTCGGTTGCCAGTCGCAGCCTGTCACCCAATTGCGCTTGCAAATGGGCGGCAAAGTGCGTGGAGGTGATACTGTAATAGCCTTGCTGCAGAGTGCGCGCGTGCCGGGGGAAGCGCACGTCATAACCCGGCCAACGATGACTAATCAGGGGCGCCATCCAGACGTGCTGTGCCGGGGTAAGATCGTGTTGATGAAAAGACCAGGTGTGATTGCCACCCGCGTGAGGGCCGCTTTCAATCACCAACAAGCGTATGTCAGGACGCTTCTCAAGCAGCCGCAGGGCTATCAAGCCATTCGCCAATCCGGCCCCTACCAAAATCATATCCCATGCCGGTTTGGCTGCGCTCACGAAGAAAATGTCCTCGCCAGTTGCTTGTGAAACCAGAGATGCAGAAAGCGTCCCGCGGCATTGGGGCCCTGGCAGGCTGCATCGAGATGCGACCCAATACGCTGGATGTGGCGCTGCAAGCGTTGACGCACTTTGCTGACGCCCAGCAGATTGACCAGCGTGGATTTACCGCGATCCTGACAGGCATCTTTGCCGGTATCTTGCCGCTCATCATTGAGATCGTCGAGCAATTGAAAGGCTTGCCCCATATGCGCTGAGGCTTCACGTAGCTGCTGGCGGCTTTGTGCAGAGGCACCACTGGCAATCGCGGCCAGTTGAAAAGTGGCTTCAAACAGCACACCGGTTTTTAAATCGTTGGTGGTGGTCACCGCGCTGCTGTCAACGGCGCGAGGCGCGCCGGTGAGATCGCGAAACTGTCCCTGCACCAGGCCCTGCTGACCGACAGCGCGTGAGAGCTCGCTGACGGCTTCGGCCTTTGCCTCGGCAGGCAGTGCGGTGGTGGCCAGTAGCTCAAAAGCGCGACTGAGCAGCGCGATGGCCGCCAGAATGGTGACGCTTTCGCCAAACTGACAGTGCAACGCCGGTTGGCCCCGCCGGGTCGTGGCGTTATCCATACACGGCAGATCGTCGAGGATCAAAGACGCCGCATGCACCATCTCAATGGCGGCCGCAAAATGCAGAACATCTGCGTGCCACGGGTTACCGCCCAAATCTTGCACCGTCAACATTAACAGGGTCGGGCGGATACGTTTACCGGGCACCAGCGTTGCTGCGCGCATCGCCGCCATAATGGCATCATCCTGTGCCCCTGCAGGCATGACCTGCTCAAGGTGTAATTGCAAGGTGTCCTGTAGAGCCAGCAGGCGCTCTTCTTCACTGATGATTCGTTCTGCATTGACGCTCATAAAGATGATTCCAGCAGGTTAACGTCACGGGCCGGGATGCGGATAACACGCATCGTGAATACGCGTTAAAACACGCGGTTGCTGATCGACAGTGCGAAGTAATATTAAAAAGCGTAGTGGCAGGGTGAACGTTTTGCTAGTGAGCGAGGCAGATTTACATTAATTTAAACGCATTCTGTTCGGCGAGCGCACAAAATGGCGCGATGCAGGATAAAATATTATGCGGCGGGAGCGATTAATAATGTGTGAATTAACTTTACGACATCATGAATATCGTTTTCGTTAAGTTTTCCGTCTCTAACGTATTGAATTTTTCCTGTTTTATCGGTGATGAGCAGCGCCGATTGTCCGTCAATAAGTTGCCAGTTGTGTTTCAACTGTCCGTCATCATCTAATATCACATTGGCCGTTGGTGTCTCTTTTTTGACATTTTCCAGCGCGCGGCGAACGAAATACTGGCTGCCCGGAATCGCATCGGCCAGATTAATAATCGTCACCAACTGATAATTATTTTCAGGAAACTTTGCCGACTGAATCGCATTAATCACCGACAAATTGATCGCTTGTGTGCCTGGGCGTCCTGCCAGATGTAATATGACACTGACTTTGCCCAGCAACCTGTCGCTGTGCCAGGGGCGCAGTGCCATGGCGTTATGCTGATACAGCAATTCGCCGGGCGCGACAGGGGTGTCTGCTGCTGCACTGCCCGCTGTGCAGCATAATCCTGCTAACAGCGCCTGCCACATCCTTGTTCGCGCCATTAACACCTCATCACGTGGCGATACCGGGTTCACTGCTTAGCGTGAGCGCGTAACCCTGCTGTTGCCACTCGGTTACCTGTGCTAACTGTGGCCGGGTCAGGGGCTTGTCGCTGTAAATCACCAGATGCTGTCCGGCAAACAGATCCGGGCGCAGGATGTCCAGCGGCTCTGCCAACACATCAATGCGCCAACCGGCTTGCGAGAAGCGCCAGGCCTCCAGCCACAAACGCGTACGGTCTTTGCAGTGCCAGCCCACCAGCAGGGCATCTTTGCCCGGTTTTTTGCGCGAGCCCGCCAGGCAAAAACTCACATAGTCAATCAACACCCCGTCGAGCAAACTGAGCAAAATTTTGGCGGTGCTCTGCTCAAGGTTTAAACGCTGGCGCAGGGGTAAATACACATTGTCGATCAGCGCGTCTACCGGGTACTCGCGTCCAATGGTCGCCACACGGGTGCGCAATTTACTGGGCTTGATCAGGCGCAACGCGGTGGTAATCTCTTCCTGCAATTTCTGCCAACCGTCGTCACGATTAACGGCTTCGCCTTCCAGCAGTGCGCGCACTTTACCGACCGGCACGCCGCTATCAACCCAGCGCTTAATTTCCTGAATGCGCTCAAGATCTTCATCATCAAACTGACGGTGTCCGCCTTCTGAGCGCTGCGGCTTCAACAGGCCGTAACGGCGCTGCCAGGCCCGTAATGTAATGGGATTAATGCCGCACCGTTCGGCAACTTCCCCGATGCTATAAACAGCCATGCATGATCTCTGTCAAATGCCCTGTCTTAATAGTGGCTAACGAATGCGAGGTTGTACAATGTTTTTTTCATTGTACAACTTGCAGCCCTGCGTCATCTTCTCATACAACAGAATAAATTCGGAAACGAGAATGGCAAAAGCGCGTGACCGATCGCCAATTTAATCTGCTGAGGAAGACCAGACATGACGATCCGTCTGTTACAAGCTACGGAAGCCGCAGCCCGACTGGATGAACTTTGTGAGGTGCTGTGGGGCTGTGTTACCGAGGGGGCCAGCATCGGTTTTACCGAGCGTGATAATCCCCAGCCCGTCCGGCATTTTTGGCAACAGCAGTTGCCTGCACTGGCGGCAGGAGATAAACATCTGTTGGTCGCCGAGCAAGAGGGGAAAGTGGTGGCCACGGTGATGTTGGTCACCGCGATGCCGCCGAATGGCCTGCATCGCGCAGAAGTCTGCAAGCTGTTAGTGCACCCAACGGCCCGTCGCACAGGACTGGCGCGCCAACTGATGCAACGGGTCGAGGCGTTGGCACAAAGCCACCAGCGCGAGTTGCTGGTGCTGGATACCCGCGTGGGGGATGCGGCATCCGCGCTGTACGACAGCCTGGGGTGGCAGGAGTCGGGTACCATCCCCGCTTATGCGCTGTCGGTGACCGGAGAGCGCGATGCGACACGGATTATGTACAAAATGCTGCCGCGCCTGGAGGCAACCGCAGACCAGGAACAAAGTACAGGATGAGCAGGCCGCCACTACACGGCCTGCATTGGCTTAGAAGTTAACGCGCACACCCAGGTTGCCACTTAACGGAAACGTACTGTGTTCCCCACGGCCATAATTCGTCTCTGCCCACACGGATGTCCGTGGCGAAAGCTGTACGTCTGCTCCGGCTGACACCTTACCTACGCTCCCGCGATAGTCTGAGTCAAAGTGGTAGGTACGGTTTATTTGTACCGAACGGCTCCGTGCCAGCTCCTGCGATACCGAGGCATCAATGTAAGGCGCAACTTGCACGCTGCGTGCTGTCAACTGTGCGGCAAGCCGCGTTCCCGCCTTAATTTGTAGCGATCGCCCGTTACCCGTATCCGCGATCATTCCGTTACTGAGCGGGATCTGATGTGACTGGTTTTGGTATGCCGTTAGCCCGGCATAGGGCGTCAGGGTGACGCCCTGGCCGAGGCGGGTAGGAATGCCACTCTCCAGCCCAGCGCCGTAACCCAAACTCTGCCAGCGGCCGCTCACACCAACACCATCGGTCATCTGTGCGGATAATTGACTATCAAAACGGTTAATTTTCACCACGCCACTGAGGTAGCTGCCCTCGGCTGATTGTAAGAGGGCGTATACCCCGGCCCCCCATGCTTCGACGCTGCTGGTTCCGCCGCGCGCATGATGGACTTTACCGGATGACTGGCTCATGAAAGCGCCTGTTACAAGCGCACCGGCGTCCGTTTCGCGCACCACATCAGAACCGATCATCAGGCCATTTTGGCGTAGATGCCATGCGGCATGCAGGGGCCCTTGCACATCATGACGGTGATGCAGAAAGGTTCCCCATAGGCCGCTGGCAAGCCTTGCTTCGCCGCTGCGTAACGTCATTAACTCGGCGTAAAACATCTCTTTTGGCACGCTGGCCAGGGCAATCACAGCATCGGTCGAGGCGGCGGTGCGTCGCACCGGACGCGGCAGCGGATAGACGTCATCATCCTCATCCGTGTTGGATTGTTCCAACCCCCATTCATTACCCCGTCGGACGAGATTGTATTGCCAGGCGCCGATGTCGACAGCCCCCCCATCGAGTGAGAACTCCGCACTACCACCGCCTGTGCGCGCCAGAATCAGGCTCTCTTCGGTTTGTCCCGGCTCCGCACCTGTATTGGCGACATGGAGCAGATAGTGGCCCTCAGCATGGCCAGAGACCTCAAGGAAATCACTGCGCATGCCAGCGGCATCGGTGTTCATAGAAAAGCGGCCCCCACCGGAGAGTGTATCGAGGGTGAGTGTGTGGAAATCTCCACTGGTGGTGGGTGCAAAGCTGACCGTCCCGCCGTTGAGCGCGAATGCACCGATGTTGGAGTCGCCAGTGAGTGTGAGGGCGGATGTGTCATCGAGTGAGAGCGAAGCCACGTTGCGCATCGCGCCGCGCAGGGTACTGCCGTTGTGCAGGTTGACATTAACTTCACTGCTTTCATCGGCTTGGATATCGCCTGTGGCATGGCTGCGTACGAGCTTAAGATTAACCTGGGTGTTGGCTTGTGATTCCAACAGGGTCTCGGCATAAACGCGCGTATTATCGTCTAAAACTAAATTAAACTCACCAGGGTGCAGTGGCGCTCCCGCTCTGACAGAGAACGCTGTTCCGCCCGCGGGGACAACCTGAGAGCCAAACGTCTGAATCTCGACCGGGGACGTTTTTACCAAGCTGCTTTCTAAAATAAACGAGGTATCTCCCTGGATATCAGCACTAAATATGAAGGCTCTTCCTCCTTGCATCTTAATGGCAAACTCCGCATCGCCGTCCACCCCCACCGTGGAACGATCAAAGAAGAGCTGTGAATCTTGCATCAAGACAGAACTGACGGATGAAGAATAAAGCCCCAAAAGGGCGTCTTTTACGATAACGGAACCTGCAATCGTACTCTTATCAAAAGATCTTAAGAAATTCCCCCCGGGAATATAAACGCTGCCGGTGATATCCGTATCCCTTAATTGGACGATGCCTCTCTCATAAGACGTCACATCGCCATTGATTACCGATCTTTTTCCTTTTTCATCCGATTCCGTTAACAGCGTGGCGTAAGTACCGCCAGCACCTACCTCGATAGAGCCGCTGACCGATCCCTTACCGATCAATCGTCCATAATTAATTAATCGGTAGCGTGCATCTGGATCCGATTCACCATCAATTTCCAGACTCTTATTATCAATGATAATATATTCATTCGCGATTGCGGGGGGCATTAAAAAAGACAGCGAAAAAAGTAAAAAACAGACTTTTCTTTTTTTTGAAATCATTAACTGAAATATTCCCTGGTAGAGGTTAACTGAACGTGTGTTTACGCAGGTCAGGTATGGCTGAAACCTCTCTTTAGTCGATGTGGTGGCGTGGCGCTGAACATATCAGCGGCGCCGGTCGCGTAAAGTGACTTTACCGTTAATTAATGTTATAGGCGGTGATTTAAAAATGTTATGTGGCTTTTTAAGCTGATAAAAAATGAATTTTTGTGAATGATTAATGAGACATGTGGCAGGTTAAGCTGTGTTGAAATGAAAGGGGGAACATCTCTTTATCTGGCAGGCGAGATGAAATACACGCTTACTGTTTAATCTTTTTATTATGCGCAAGAGGGTGTGAATCCTTTGTGAATAATCAGGCGTAGCGCATACCATCGGCATTATTTTGAATATCGTCAGGTCTCTCTATTGCACCTTCACGTTAATGTAGGGGTTGCGCGCGGGGATGCCACGAGAGGGACAAATCCCTGTGCAGGGTGTGTGAGGTCTCGCAGAGATACGCGATCGCCATCAACTGTGATCAATTCGGGCTGACGTTGCGGTTAAGCTGTGACAAAATGCCGCCTCTTGAAGAGAGACTCAGAGTGTCATGGCGTTAACTTCCGCGTTAAAAGCGCAAATCGCGCAGTGGTATAAAGCGCTGCAACAACAAATTCCTGATTTCATTCCCCGTGCGCCGCAGCGCGAAATGATCGCCGCCGTCGCGCGCACGCTGGCCGGTGATGACGGGCGGCACCTGGCGATTGAAGCGCCGACCGGCGTTGGGAAAACGCTCTCCTATCTGATCCCCGGCATTGCCATTGGCCGTGACCAGGATAAACCGCTGGTGGTGAGTACCGCCAATGTGGCCTTGCAGGATCAAATCTTTACCAAAGATCTGCCGCTGCTGAAAAAAATCATCCCAGAACTCACCTTTACGGCAGCCTTTGGCCGTGGCCGCTATGTGTGTCCGCGGAACCTGGCCGCGCTGGCGGCAGATCAAAGTCAGCAGGGCGATCTTCTGCTGTACCTCGATGATGATCTGGTGGCCAGTAAAGAGGAGCAGGTTCAGTGCTCGCGACTGGAGAAAGCGCTGGGCAGTTTTCAATGGGATGGCCTGCGCGATCATATTGATGAAGCCATCGATGACACGCTCTGGCAGCGTTTAAGCACGGACAAAGCCAGTTGTCTGGGCCACCACTGCCACTGGTATCGACAGTGTCCCTTTTTTATTGCCCGCCGCGAAATTGAAGAAGCCGATGTGGTGGTCGCCAACCATGCTCTGGTGATGGCGGCACTGGAGAGTGAATCGGTGTTGCCGCCCGCGAAACATCTGTTGCTGGTGGTGGATGAAGGCCATCACCTGCCGGATGTGGCGCGTGACCAACTGGAAATGAGTGGTGATATCACACCCGCTGCCGTCAGCCTACAACTCGATCTTTTCTGTCGCCTGGTAGAGCAGTGCATGGCGCAGTTTCGGCCAAAATCGCCGCCGCCGTTGGCCGCCAATGCTGAAAAACTGAAAACCCACTGCGAGATGATTCGCGATCAACTGCAAATGCTGTCGCTGCTGCTGGCCCCCTATCTTCCGGCAGACGGAACGCCCGGCGAATTTCGCTTTGAAATGGGCAAGCTGCCAGAGCCGGTATTGGAAATCTGTGCGCGCTTGTTCAAACTCAGTGACACCTTACGTGGGTTGTCTGAAGCCTTGCTCAACGATCTCGGGGATAAAACCGGGCAGTTTGACGTTGTGCGGGTAAATCGCGCATTTTTACAGATGAACCGCGCGTTTGGCGCTTTTGATGCCTTGACCAAGTTGTGGCGGCTGGCGGCCATGGAGCAGGCGTCTGGTGCACCGGTGTCGAAATGGGTGACGCGGGAGCTGCGCGACGGTCAGCCGCATCTGCTGTTTCACTGCGCGGGTATTCGCGTGAGTGACCAACTGGAAAAAATGCTGTGGCGCAAAATCCCGCATGTGGTGGTGACCTCCGCCACGCTGCGATCGTTAAACAGCTTTCAGCGTTTGCAGGAGATGTCCGGGCTGAGCGAAAAAGCCGATGACCGCTTTGTGGCCCTTGATTCGCCGTTTAACCATGTTGAACAGGGCAAACTGCTGATTCCACAAATGCGCTATGAGCCTTTAATGGCGCAGGAAGCCGAGCACATTACTGAAATGGCGCATTTTTTCCGCCATCAGGTCGCGCTGGATAAGCATCGCGGCATGCTGGTGCTGTTTGCCAGCCATCGCGCGATGCAACTGTTCCTCAGCCATTTGACGGATTTACGTCTTATGATGTTGGTGCAGGGCGATCAGCCGCGTTATCGGCTGGTTGAACACCACCGCAAACGGGTGATGGCGGGTGACAAAAGCATTCTGGTCGGCTTGCAATCTTTTGCCGAAGGTCTGGACTTAAAAGGCGAGTTGCTGTCGCAGGTTCACATACACAAAATCGCTTTTCCGCCGGTAGACAGCCCGGTCATTTTGACCGAAGGGGAGTGGCTGAAAAGTCTCAAGCGCTATCCTTTTGAGGTACAAAGTCTGCCTAGCGCCTCCTTCAATTTGATTCAGCAAGTCGGTCGATTGATTCGCAGCCATGCGTGTCAGGGTGAAATCATCATTTATGACCGGCGATTGCTCAGTAAAGGTTATGGCGCGCGGCTACTGGCAGCGCTGCCTGTTTTTCCCTTGTTACAACCTGAAGTGCCGCCCGACATGCCGGCGGTCAAACGTGAAAAACCCGCCGCACCGACGCGACGCAGCGGACGGACGCGCCGAAAAACACAGACCAAGTAGGTGAGCAAATGGATTACACCAAGATTATTAAAGAGATAGGGCGCGGAAAAAACCATGCGCGCGATCTCGATAGCGCCACCGCCGAAGCACTGTACGGTGCCATGTTGGACGGCGCAGTGCCGGAGCTGGAATTGGGAGGCATTCTGATTGCCCTGCGCATCAAAGGCGAAGGGGAAGAGGAGATGTTGGGATTTTGGGCGGCGATGCAACAGCGCGTGTTGCAGCTGGCGTTGCCCGCGAATCAGGCAATGCCGGTGGTGATCCCCAGTTATAACGGCGCACGCCGCCAGGCCAACCTGACGCCGCTGTTGGCACTGTTACTGAAAAAACTCGGTGTGCCAGTGGTGGTGCATGCGGTGAGTGACGATCCCACGCGCGTGACCAGTGAAGCGGTGTTTGCAGAAATGGGAATAGCGCCCCATGCCAGCGCGCTGGCCGCACAGCAGGCATTGGATCGTGATGAATTGGTATTGTTAACCATCGATACACTGTGCCCGCCGCTGGCGAAGCAACTCTCTCTGCGTTGGAAGATGGGGGTGCGCAACAGCGCACATACGCTGGCAAAACTGGCGACGCCCTTTGCGCCCGATGCGGCATTGCGCTTAGCCAGCGTCTCACACCCGGAATATGTGCCGCGCGTGGCAAAATTTATCGCCGCTACCGGAGGACGTGCATTGCTGATGCACGGCACAGAAGGCGAGGTGTATGCCAATCCACAGCGTTGCCCGCAAATCACCCATATTGCCCGTGCCGCGCAACAGATTGTGGTTGAGCGTCAGGATGACAGCGGCATTGCGCGGGATGCGTTGCCTGAGCTGAAAGACGCAGCGGTTACAGCGGAATGGACGCAGCGTTGCCTGGCGCAAGCCGTGGCGGTGCCTCAGGCATTACGTTTGCAAATTGCGGCATGTTTACTGGCGGTGGGGCGTGTGTCGTCGCTGGAAGAGGGGATTCGTCACTTAACGGAAGCAGGATACTGATAAGGCGGGCGACCGGTGTCGCCCAACACAATCATCTGTGTTTTTAGCCTGAATTAGTTATAAATAGTGGCAGTGCCGTTCAGCAGGTTTTGACCGGTGACGGAGCTGATTTTAAAAGAGGTTGCGCCTGCTGCCTCGGCTTTTTCAGCCAGTTGGGCCTGTAAACCATCCAGCGTGGTGGCTCCGCTGGCGGAGACGACGCCGACTTTATTCAGGTTGCTGGCGGCGGAAGGGGCAACTTCCTGTGCAGCAGTTGCAGTGAAAGCAGCGGTCAGAGCGATTGCAGCGGCAAAATATTTGATAGATTTCATAATGTGTTCCTCATTGATAGTATTTGTATTTGCTGGCTTGCTTGCCAATGAGGTTATTATTCCCGCACTGTGCGTTATTTAAAATCAAATAAGATTGAGATTCTCTTTCAATAAAATTGATCAACAATTGACGTTGGCTGACATAACCCCGGTTAGACAGCATTTTCGCGCGAGCGGGCGTAAAGAAATGTGGCGCGCGGACTGACAAAGCAAAAAAAAAGGCCGCTTGCGCGGCCTTTAACAATTTTTGCGTTGGCTTTATTTCAGCATCGGCAAATTCAATGCGTGTTTCCTGGCACAGGCAATTGCCACGTCATAACCGGCATCGGCGTGACGCATGACGCCAGTGGCGGGATCGTTCCATAAAACGCGGCCCAGCCGTTGGTCTGCCGCTTCGGTACCATCACAGACAATTACCACACCGGAGTGCTGTGAAAAGCCCATACCGACGCCGCCGCCGTGGTGCAGGCTGACCCAGGTCGCGCCGCCTGCGGTGTTTAACAGCGCATTGAGTAAGGGCCAGTCAGACACGGCATCAGAGCCATCCAACATCGATTCTGTCTCACGGTTCGGTGAGGCCACTGAGCCGCAGTCCAGATGATCGCGGCCAATGACAATTGGCGCTTTCAGCTCGCCATTGCGCACCATTTCATTAAAGGCTAATCCGGCTAAATGACGCTCGCCGAGGCCTAACCAGCAAATACGTGCAGGCAAGCCCTGGAAGGCGATACGCTCTTGCGCCATATCCAGCCAGCGATGCAGGTGAGTGTTGTCAGGGAACAGCGCTTTGAGTTTGGCATCGGTTTTGCGGATGTCTTCTTCATCACCCGACAGCGCAACCCAGCGGAACGGCCCTTTGCCTTCGCAGAACAGCGGACGAATGTAAGCAGGCACAAAGCCAGGGAAATCAAAGGCGTTTGCCACCCCTTCTTCCAGTGCCACCTGACGAATGTTATTCCCGTAATCCACGGTAGGAATGCCCATATGATGGAAGTCCAGCATGGCTTTCACGTGGGTCGCCATCGACGCGCGCGCCGCTTTCTCAACCGCTTTCGGCTGCGTTTCACGCTCATCAAACCAGCGTTCAACGCTCCAGCCTACGGGCAGGTAGCCGTTGATCGGGTCATGGGCGGAGGTTTGATCGGTAACGATATCCGGGCGCATTCCGCCATTTTTCGCACGTTTCACCAGTTCTGGCAGGATCTCGGCCGCGTTACCCAACAGGCCGACGGAAATGGCTTTTTTCGCTGCGTTGGCCTCCGCGATAATCTGCAGCGCGTCATCCAGCGTCGTGGCTTTATAATCCACATAGCGCGTACGAATACGGAAATCGATACGCGATTCCTGACACTCAATCGCCAGCACACTGGCACCGGCTAACACGCCTGCCAGCGGTTGTGCGCCGCCCATACCGCCAAGACCTGCGGTTAGGATCCACTTACCGCTTAAATCGCCGTTGTAATGTTGACGACCGGCTTCGGCAAACGTCTCGTAGGTTCCCTGCACAATGCCTTGCGCACCAATGTAAATCCAGGAGCCCGCGGTCATTTGCCCGTACATCATCAAACCGGCTTTATCGAGTTCGTGGAAGTGATCCCAGTTGGCCCAGTGTGGCACCAGGTTGGAGTTAGCAATTAACACGCGCGGTGCATCAGCATGCGTACGGAACACCGCAACGGGTTTTCCGCTCTGTACTACCAGGGTTTCTTCCGGCTGCAGCGCTTTTAATGAACGCAGGATCTGCTCAAAGCATTCCCAGTTGCGCGCGGCTTTGCCAATCCCGCCGTAGACCACCAAATCTTCCGGGCGCTCAGCCACATCGGGATCCAGGTTGTTCTGGATCATGCGATAGGCGGCTTCAATCAGCCAGTTGGCGCAATTCAGCGTGGTGCCGGTTGGTGCACTTACGGCGCGGGAAACCGCGGTTGACAGTGATTGGGTCATGTTCAGTCCTTATTACGTATTAGTGCATATGCAATGAATGGCTTGGCAGTAACGCGGTGACGGCATCCGGCCAGTCAGCGTGACTTGCCCACTCGCGCATGGTGTCGATATCCGCAGCCAGATAGCGGTCTTGCGAGAGAAAATCGACGCGTTGGCGCAAATCGGTAAACGCCGTTTCCAGTAACGGCGAGCTGCGCAGCGGGCGATGGAACTCCATCCCCTGTGCGGCAGCCATGGCTTCAATGCCCACCACCACGGCGGTGTTGAAACACATGTCGCCCAGGCGACGTGCGGCGTAGGTCGCCATTGACACGTGATCTTCCTGGTTAGCGGAGGTGGGTAAGCTGTCAACGCTACCGGGATGGGCGAGCGCTTTGTTTTCTGAGGCCAGCGCAGCAGCGGTGACCTGGGCAATCATAAAGCCGGAGTTAACGCCGCCGTCCTTGACCAGAAAGGGCGGTAAGCCCGACAGACCACTATCGAGCAGTAACGCCAGGCGGCGCTCTGAGATCGCACCAATTTCTGCGACCGCCAGCGCGATAATATCGGCGGCAAAGGCGACCGGCTCGGCGTGGAAGTTGCCACCCGAAATCACATCGCCACTGTCACTGAAAACCAGTGGATTGTCTGAGGCAGCGTTGGCTTCAATTTGTAATACGCGCGCCGCGTGGTGCAGGTTATCGAGGCAGGCACCCATCACCTGCGGCACGCAACGAATCGAGTAGGGATCTTGTACGCGTCCGCACTGACTGTGGGATTGCAAAATTTCACTGCCTGTCAGCAAGGTACTTACTGCGGCGGCGACGGCAATTTGCCCTTGTTGCCCACGCGCCTGATGAATGCGGGCATCCAGCGGTTTCACAGAGCCTTTGATGGCTTCCAGAGAAAATGCGCCAGCCATCAGGCCAGCGGCAAACACGCTTTCTGCCTCGAACAGGCCGCGCAGCGCCAATGCGGTGGACACCTGGGTACCGTTTAACAGCGCCAGTCCCTCTTTCGGGCCCAACACAAACGGCTGTAAACCCAGCATGCGCAAGCCTTCTGCGGCGGGGATGCGCCGCCCTGCATGCTGCACTTCGCCTTCACCGATCAGCATCAATGCCAGATGCGCCAGCGGGGCCAAATCCCCGGATGCGCCGACAGAGCCTTTCTCCGGGATACAAGGCAGCACACCGGCGTTGTACAGCGCCAGCAGCGCTTCAATGATGCTGAGACGAATACCCGAATGTCCGCGCGCCAGGCTCACCACTTTGGTGGCCATCACCAGCCGTACTACGTTGTCGGGCAGCAGGTCGCCCACGCCGACACAGTGTGACAGCACCAGATTACGTTGCAGTTCGGCCAGGCGTTCGTGAGGAATAGTGGTCTGCGCTAATTTGCCAAAGCCAGTGTTAATGCCATAAGTGACGCGGCCCTCGGCCACAATCGCGCTCACGGTCTCCTGTGAACGAATAATCTCGGTATGGGCTGCTGCATCGAGATGCAGACGCACCTCTCCCTGATAAATCGCCCGCAGCGTGGCTAAATCCACGTCACCTGGCGTTAACGGGCAATCGCGTAAATCAGACATGATCCGCTCCAAGAGTGAGGCCGCTGCGCAAGTGCAGCGCAACCGAAGTAGAAGACGAATTCAGTGAATCAGATATGTATATTCTTGTCTATACAATTTGGTTATGGATTGATAACAGGATCACAGTAATCGCCTGAATCAGCGATCGGCCAGGCGCTGGATGTATATACAATCCGCAGATTGAGCGCTAAACTGCACGTCACTGAATCCGAGAGAGAAACGCTATGACCGAGGTGTCAGCTATCGCACAACTGGCGGCAGCGATGGGCGATCAGCCAGCGCCCATTTATCAACGCGTGAAGCAGGCCATTGTGAGCCAGATTACCGAAGGCGTATGGCCACCTCATCAGCGGGTGCCCTCTGAGAGTGAACTGGTGAATGAGTTGGGCGTCAGCCGTATGACCATTAACCGGGCGCTGCGCGAGTTGACCAGCGAAGGGTATCTGATGCGCATGCAAGGCGTGGGTACCTTTGTGGCGGAGCAAAAAGCCTGGACGGCGATGCTGGAGGTCCACAATATTGCTGATGAAATTGCCGGGCGCGGCAACACGCACAGTGCGCGCATTGTGACATTGCATGAGATCAACGCCGACCCGGAACAGGCGGCGATGTTGGGCGTGGCAACGGGGCAAAAAATCTATCACTCACTGATGGTGCATTTTGAAAATGCGCTGCCAGTACAGTTGGAAGATCGCTTAGTCAATCCGGCAATGGCACCCGATTACCTGAAACAGAATTACGATCTGCAAACCCCTTATACCTATCTGATGCAGGTTGCTCCGTTAACCGCGGGTGAGCATGTGGTGGAAGCGGTGATGCCGGGTGTGCAACAGCGAAAATTACTGGCGATGGAAGAGCATGAACCTTGCTTATTGATTCGCCGCCAAACCTGGAGCGACAGCAAAATTGTCACCTATGCGCGTCTGCTGTATCCGGGCTCGCGTTATAAGTTGATTGGCAGTTTCAAAGGCCACGGCTGAGTCACTTGCGATGTGTTAACGCCACAAATAATCGGCATAAAAAAGCCCGCGTCTGTTGACCAGACGCGGGCTTTTTATCTTAGGATTTAGGCATAGCGTTATATTTTACACGAGACACCGTAGCTATTGGTGTTACCTGTACCTGGATTATAGGAAAGCAACCCATTGGTCATATACACGTATTTATATGAACCGCCATAAGATGTTGATGTACGGTACACATTCAGCAACGGCCAGCCATGCTGAGTCAGTACACCACTGTTAGGGTAGGCCTTGTAGAGGTTCACTAACTCAGTTTCATTCGGCACGCTGCACAGTGCTGAAGCCGCAGCCCAGGTGAACAGGGCCCAGACTTCATTATTCTGCGTCACTGTACTTGTCCCCGTTTTCTCCGAACTTAAGTAGGGACGCTGGAACGTCAGGGCACCGACGGTTAACGTTTCGGTCATGTAGCCCCACATATTCGCGGTGGCAACATCCGGGCTGGTTTTCACATTAAAGGTGACGTCTTGCGTATTGGTATCACCATTATCAGATTTCGCTTCCAAAGTGGTTTTCACACCGGTACCCGCAGGGTCAGTCAGCGAGATTGTCACTTGTCCATTGGCATCCGTAATGCCCTGGTAGCTAGCCAGACTTGCACTGTTAGCGTTGACGCCGCCACTGGTTGCCGCATTATTTTGGCGGTTAAGCACCTGCGTCTCTTTGAGCGAAATTTTAACGTACGGGGCCAGCGTAGTGGTCCCTTTACGTACCGCCGTCACGGTTAACTGAATGGTGTCGCCAATGTTTTTGCGGGTGCCATCCACGGCTAAGGTGAGATCGACCGGGATCGGATTAACTTGTACGCTTACCGTACCCAGCGCCAGTGCTTCACCATTAACGGTCAGAGTCAGGTTTGCTGTCCCTGCCGATGTACCGGTAAGCGTTGCATGGTAAGTGCCATCGCCGTTGTCGGTAACATTACTGACGGTGCTGTCTGCCAGGCTGCTGCTGATCGCAACGGTTTGCCCACTGACCGGATTACTGTTGACATCGACCAGACTCAGTACCAGCGACGCACTTTCAACGCCATCAGCCAAAATAGTGGCAGGTGTGGCGACCCATGTTGATTTACTGGTGTCCAGATTGTCACTGTCTGCGGTTAAGGTGACGGTCGCGGCTGCAACGGCAAAACTGTTACCCCCGACGGTGGTCGTTATGCTGGCGCTTCCTGATTTGGTGCCGGTCAGCGTGGCCGTGTAGGTGCCATCACTGTTCGCCGTCACTGCGCTGAATGTGATACCCGTCAGGCTGCTGACAAATGCCACATTTTGAGCTGCAACCGGGTTGTCATTAACGTCTTTCAGCGTCAGCGTAACCGTGGATGTTTCAGTGTCGTCCGCTACGATGGTGTCTGGAACCACACTGATGGCAGATTTGGTGGTATCCAAATTCGCCGCATCGCCAATCAGTTTCACGGTGCTGCCTGCTACGGCAAAGGCGGTGCCACCCACACTGACGGTGATCAGCGCGTCGCCTGCTTTGGTCCCCTTCAGCGTTGCGGTATAGCTACCATCGCCGTTATCGGCAGCGGTGCTAATAGTGCTGGCGTTCAGGCTGCTGCTAAACGCAACGTTCTGACCGGCAACTGGATTACCATTGATGTCTTTCAATGTCAGTGTGACCGTGGATCCTGTCACACCGTCTGCCACGATAGTGACAGGACTTGCGCTGAGCACAGATTGCGAGGCATCCAGTTTGCTGGCATCCGCCGTCAGGGTGACAGAGGTGGCTGCAACAGCAAAGGCAGCGCCGCCAATCTGGGCTGTAATGCTGGCATTGCCCGCGGTTGTACCGGTCAGTGTCGCGGTGTAGGTTCCATTACCATTATCGGTGGCGGTGCCCATGCTGCTACCTGTCAGGCTGCTGATAAAGACGACACTTTGACCTGATACCAGGTTGTTGTTGACGTCTTTCAGTGTCAGCGTAACCGTTGACGCAGTGCTACCATCCGCCACGATAGTGGTTGGTGCTGCACTTAACGTTGATTGGGTTGCATCCAGTTTGCTGGCATCGGCTGTCAGAGAGACGGCAGCGGCTGCCACAGCAAAGGCGCTGCCGCCAATTTGCGTGGTGATATTCGTACTGCCCGCCGTGGTTCCCGTCAGTTTCGCCGTATAGGTGCCGTCACCGTTATCCTGCGCTGTGCCAACACTGCTGCCCGCCAGACTGCTGTTAAACGTCACTGTCTGACCGGAGACCGGGTTGTTATTCTTGTCTTTCAGGCTCAGGGTAATCACGGATTCCGCACTGCCGTTCGCCAGAATGGTGGCAGGCGCGGCTGTCAACGTAGACTGCGTGGCATCCAGTTGACTGGCATCAGCAACCAAGGTGACGCTAACCGGTTTACCGAAGACGGCCGCACTGATCAGGGCAGAAATGGAGGCGACGCCCGCCTGAGTTCCCGTGATGGACGCGGTGTAGGTTCCATCGCCGTTATCAACCGCCGTGGTAATTTTAGTGTCTGCCAGCGCTGTGCTGAAGCTAACAGCCTGACCGCTGACCGGATTATCATTGATGTCTTTCAGACTCAGGGTGATGACCGATGCGGTGGTGCCATCAGCCACAATTGAAGCGGCTGATACGTTCAGGGCTGATTTCGTCACGTCCAGATGACCTGCATCGGCCTTCAAGGTAACGGTGACAGGTGCAACGTTAAAGGCGACGCCGCCGACGGTGGCAGTGATGCGGGCCGTGCCTGCATGAGTACCGGTCAGTGAAGCCGTGTAAGTGCCGTCCCCTTTGTCTGTCACGTTACCCAGCGTAGCGCCATTGAAATTGCTGGTGAAGACCACGCTTTGACCGGCTATCAGGTTCGCGTTTTTGTCTTGCAGCGTCAGCGTGATCAGCGATTCACTGGTGCCGTCCGCGATGATCGTGGCGTGCGAAGCGCTCAGGGTGGAATTTTTTTCATCCAGGTTACTGGCATCCGCAGTCAGCGTGACGGCCACAGGCGTTGCATTCAGCGCCGTGCCAGATACCGTTGCGGTAATGCTTTCCACACCCACACGGGTCCCGCTTAACGCCGCAGTATAGGTGCCATCGCCGTTATCGCGAACGGTGCCAAAGGTGCTGCCATCCAGTGTTTTATCAAAGCTCACGGTCTGTCCTGCGACCGGATTATTGTTTACATCTTTCAAGCTGAGCGTGATCAGTGACACGGCACTGCCATTGGCAACGATAGAGGGCTGCGATGCGCTCAGGGCGGATTTGCTGCCGTCCAGGCGTTCGGCATTGCCAGTCAGGGTGACGCTCACCGCTGCTGTACTTAAGTTCGTGCCGTTGACCTGAGCACTGATACTTTCATTACCTGCTGTGGTGCCCGTCAAAGGCGCACTGTAGGTGCCATCACCCTGGTCAGTCACGGTACCGATCACGCTACCGGCCAGAACCGTCGAGAAGGTGACGGTCTGTCCTGACAGCGGATTGTCATTACGGTCTTTCAAATTCAGGATAATCACAGACGCGGAAGTGCCGTTTGCCACGATAACCGGCGCTGACGCGCTGAGTGTAGAGCGACCTGCATCTGGGTTACGGGCATCTGCTGTGAAGGTCACAGCGGTTGCGTTCAGGCTGCTGCTGTTCACTGACGCGCTCACGGTGATCAGTGCTGCTTGCGTGCTGGTGAGCGTGATACGGGCGATACCGTCTGCACCCGTTACACTGCTGGCGGCGCTCAAATTACCCGCATCGGTGCGCCAGTTGATATTGATGCCCGCAATCGGATTGCTGCTCGCATCGACAGCTTTCACGCTGTAGGTAATTTTATCACTGCCATCGGCAATCGCCGTGGTGCGGTCAGCCGTCAGGCTGCCATCTTGCAGCGTGGCAGAGGTGTTATCAGCAATAAAGGTGGCGTTCACTTTGGCTGAGCCGCCGTTGGCGGTACTAACCGAAATGTTCACCGTTTCGGCGACCGTATCGGTAAACAGCAGAGTGACATAGCCGTTGGCATCACTGACACCTGTCAGGCTACTGCCTTTGGCGACCTGTGCGGAGCCGCTCAGGGTAAAGGTCACCGTGGTGCCTGCGACCGGGTTGCCCTGGGCATCGGTGACGCGCGCTTGCACGCGGGCTTCTGCGTGACCATTGGCGGCCACATTATCCAGCACCAGTTTTAAATCGCCGTCTTTGACGATGGCCGAGGCGGCATCGCTGATTTGCTTAACGCTGGCGCTGGCTAATAATTGTTTTGCCAGTTCTGGCGTCACCACGGCTGTTGCCGGACGGGTTGCCGACGTGAGCGTCAGGGTATAAACGCCACCGGATTTCTCGGTGATTTTACCCAACGTGGCGGGTTGCGCCGCGGACGGTGCGGTTTTGGTGGCTGTTGTTTTCTTCGCTGCCGCCGCCGTATCGATCTGTTCCGCCAGGCTAACGGTTAAATCTGCCGCCAGGCCGGTTACCGGCTGACCCTCTTCATCGCGCAGGGCGATAGAAATCAATGAGGTTGCTTTGCCATCGGCGATAATTGTGTCTTGTGAGGCGGTGGTGGTACTTTTGCTGGCGCTGACGGCTGGACGCGTCACGCTGACGGTCATGGCAGACACTTTAGAGGCGTTGCCACGCACGTCGTGCGCGACAGCAGTGACTGGATAGCTATTGGCGGTGCCAGGTACAAATTTAGGCAGTAACAACTGATAACGGCCAGCACCGAGGTCGGTAATTTTACCGCCTGCGGCGACCAGTGCGGCATCGTTCCACACGATGTTTGCCAGGCCATATTTGGTCTGGATTTGATAGTTAATAGGCTGTGTACTGTTACTGGCACCCGACAGCGTTTTAGGCAGGGTCAGCTCAATCACCTGCTGTTTACGGTATTCCAGCACAATATTGTTGTTACGCTCGACCAGATCCATCCCGCTGCCCGCGAGGGTGCGCTTCATGCCAACGGCAGAAGGGTCCAGTTGTGAGGCAAGGGATTGGCCTAACTGCCAGGAGAGTTGTAAACCAAAGGCGGATTCAGACTGGCTGCCGCCTTTTTTATGATCGGCGGTCAGTGAAATCAGTGGAACCGGTGTCCAGCTGACGCCCGCCGTCACGGCGTTTGGATTGCGTTGGCGCTGGTCTTTACCAAACAACGCAACTTCTTCACCGTAATATTGCTCATACATCAGGCGGCCACCCAGCGCTGGGTAAGCGGGCAGCCAGGCTTCGGCGCGCAGATCAAACCCGTTTGCCGGACGCGCGTCGTAATCTTCCACATCACCGGATGCTTTCCAGCCAGAGGTACGCCAGTAGCCATTGCCGGTCAGTTTCATGTAGTCGCGCCAGGCTTCTACCCCGGTGCCGATACGTTTGTGACCGCGACTGAAATTCTGGTCATAGAAGGCGTTGTAGCCAAACATCCAGTCGCCAGTGAAGTGGCGCTGTCCGATACCAATATTGGCGGTGAATTGACCGTCTGTGTTGCGAATACCGTTTTGGGTAAACAGCAGGCGCGTGTCGCTTTTATGCAGTGGCAGCAGCAGGTCGGCGGCACCGGTGCGCGGTTTGAAATTACCGTCGGTACCGAGCTCAACGCGTGCGGTACCAAAGCCATTCAGCCACTGCTGAATTTCTTGCGTTGCCATGCCAGTAGCATGTTGGGCGGCAAGGCTGTTCAGACTGCCCGATTGTGCGGCCTGGCCTGCAGCGTTCAGCGTGCCGGCGGCGGAATTCAGGAACGTATTTTCCTGTGGTTCCGCAAGGGCCGCCTGTACGGTGACAGCCCAGAAGGGGGTGAGTGCAATGCCGACCTGAACAGCGATTTGTGCGTAAACAAACTTACGTACGACGCCAGAGGGCAGGGCTTGAGGTGAATTTTTGAGGCGCATAGGGTTTCCCGGTTGATATACACAAGCGTCTTTCCCCAAAGCATCCTTATCGTCCTCTCAAGCCACATGTGGCTAGATTGCATTGGGATTGACCTTTCAACTCAGAATTTTCTCTTTTTTTAGCGTGACGCAGCATTGAGACCTGTCTCGAAAAACGGACATTTGTCATCTTTTTTAGTCTGATGAATTAAGTTTTAAACCCGGTGTGACGGTAGAAGAGGACTACTACAAAGAAGGGGAAGAAAGGGCTCGCCCCACGCAAGCGCAGGCGAGCAAAGATCAGTTGTGGCGTACGATTGTCGCCCACAGTAGCAGAGCATTGGCGGTAAGCGGCGTCAGCATGCCTGTCGCGGTGTTATCCCACACAACGCCGCCGCGCGGCGCTATCTCTCCCACGGGGGTTTGCCAGCGCCCTTTCAGCACCCAGGCCACGCCTTCATGCTGGAGGCTTTGCTGAACGCTGGCCGTGCACACGCTGGACTGCGCCTGGCCGCGTAACGTCATCACATTAAAATCCAGGCCTGCGCTGCGTACTTGTCTGGCCTCAATCGGTGTTTCTCCGGCAAATGACCAGGGCTGGTGTAACTGCAGCAGGTGCGATGTGCTGTCACTGACCAGTTGAAAAGGCTCACCTTCCAGCAGCGTTATCACCCGATCAATGCCCATAAAGGGTGAGAAAGGGCCATCCTGACTGACGGTGGCAATGCTGGCGCGCCAGAGAAATCCCGCCTCGCGGGCGGGAACAGAAATGATTTCGCGCGTTTCTCCCGCGCCATTTTTCCAACGCGTCGCGGGGAGGGCGGTGTAATCCAGTAGACGGATCATTGCAGTACCGCCATTGCACGCCGAAAGGCGGCGGCGGCCGTCTCTTGCTGCGCATGCTCGCCGTCAGCGATAACCTGACGACCCGCTACCCAGACATCACGAATTTGTTGGCGATGACCGGCAAACAGCCAGCGGTTCAACAGACTGGCATCGCTGATATCGGCCAGCAGTGCATCTTCGCGTAATACCAGCCAGTCGGCACGTTTGCCCACTGCCAGCTCTCCTAAGGGCACGCCACAGGCTTGTGCACCGCCGCGTGCGGCACCGTGCCACAAGACATCGCCCACCGAGGCTTGCTTTGCCGTGGTAATCCGATTGCGGCGGCGATCGCGCAGGCGCTGACCGTATTCCAACCAGCGCAACTCTTCTAGCGCATCCACAGAGACATGGCTGTCGGAACCAATGCCCCATGCTCCGCCCATGCGTAGGTAGTCGCTGGCCGGAAAAATACCATCACCCAGATTCGCTTCCGTGGTGGGGCACAACCCGGCGACGGCACCGCTGCGGGCCATACGCTGCTGCTCGATATCATCCAGGTGCGTGGCATGAACCAGACACCAGCGGCGATCAACGTCGAAATGGTTATACAGCCAGGCGACCGGGCGCTGTTGGCTCCAGGCCAGGCAGTCGTTGACCTCTTTTTGCTGCTCGGCAATGTGGATATGCACGGGCAGTGTTTTATCAGTAGCCGCTAATACCTCGTGCATTTGAGTTTCACTGACGGCACGCAATGAATGGAAACAGAGCCCGGCATTGTGCAGCGGTTTGTCACGCAGTAACGTGCTGAGCCGTTGATGCTGTTGCAGATACTGATCGCTGGATTGAATAAAGCGTCGCTGGCCTTCCAGCGGTGGCTGAGCGCCAAAACCGCTGTAGCTGTAGAGCACGGGTAGCAGAGTTTGCCCAATGCCAGCCTGTTCTGCGGCGAGGATTAACTGTTGCAGCATGGCATCATCGGAATACGGCTGACCTTGCGGATCGTGATGCAGATAGTGGAATTCAGCCACTTGCGTATAGCCGCCTTTCAACATTTCAATGTACAACCAGCGGGCAATATCGCCTGTTTGTTCCGGTGACAGGCGGCCAACCATGCGATACATCAGGTCACGCCAACTCCAAAAACTGTCTTGCGGATTTGTAGCGACTTCGGTCAGTCCCGCCATCGCGCGCTGGAAAGCATGCGAGTGCAGATTGCTGATCGCGGGGATCACCGCGCCTGCCAGTGGCTGTGCGCCGGTGGCATCGGCATCTGGGGTGATCTCGGTAATCATGCCATACGCGTCTGTTTCAATGCGCACATTGTGGCGCCAGCCGTCGCGTAATAGGGCGCGTGTCGCAAACCAGGTTGCCATTGTTGACCTCTGAGGAGTGAGCTTGTATATACATATACATACTTATCGATCAAGAGTAAACCGGATTCAGGAGGGCGAACGGTGACGCAATACTGCGACAGTTTATGGGTAGGAGCCGACATCGTGACAATGCGCGATGGGCGTTATAACACCATTGAAGACGGGGCGATTGCCGTGACCGAGGGACGCATTATCTGGTGCGGCCCGCGAAGCGAATCCACTGCCTTTCAGGCGCAACAGACGACCGACTTCGGCGGCGGGATCATCACGCCAGGGCTGGTAGACTGCCACACACATTTGGTGTTTGGCGGCGATCGCAGTGATGAGTTTGAACAGCGCCTTAATGGCGTCAGCTATGCCGAAATTGCCGCCAACGGCGGCGGCATTCGTGCCACGGTACGGGCGACACGCGAAGCCAGTCAGCCGTTGTTAGAGCAAAAAGCCCGTGAACGCATCCAGTGTCTGCTGGCCGAAGGCGTCACGCTACTGGAAATCAAATCCGGTTATGGCCTCGATGAAGCGAGTGAGTTGCGCATGCTGCGGGCGATCCGCGCGCTGGGTGATAGCTTGCCCGTGACCATTAAAGCCACCTGTCTCGCCGCACACGCGGTGCCACCAGAATTCACCGATAACCCTGACGGTTGGATAGAGATCATCACCGACCGCTTGCTGCCGATCGTCGCCAGTGAAAAGCTGGCGGATGCCGTGGATGCCTTTTGTGAGCATCTGGCCTTTACTCCACAGCAGGTGGCCAGGGTGTTTGAGCGCGCACGGGAACTGGGCTTACCGGTGAAGTTGCACGCGGAGCAACTCTCGGCGCTCGGCGGCAGCGCGTTAGCGGCTCGCTACCAGGCGTTGTCTGCCGATCATCTGGAATATGCTACCGAAGCGGATGTGCAGGCGATGGCCGCCAGTGGCACGGTGGCGGTGCTGCTGCCAGGCGCTTTTTATCTGCTGCGTGAAACGCAACTGCCGCCGTTGGCGTTGTTTCGTCAATACGGCGTGCCCATCGCGCTGGCCAGCGATGCCAATCCCGGGACATCCCCCGTGCTGTCACTGCGTCTGATGCTCAATATGGCGTGTACGTTGTTTCGCATGACGCCCGAAGAGGCCCTGGCCGGGATTACGCTGTATGGCGCACGTGCGCTGGGTGAAGAACAGCAGCGTGGCAGCCTGGAGACGGGGAAAATCGCGGATTTTGTCCACTGGCCGCTGGCGCGTCCGGCGGAACTGACCTACTGGCTGGGTGGGCAACTGCCGTGTCAAACCATCGTTAAGGGAGAACGACGTTCATGAATGTTTTGCACTTTGAGCAGGGCACGCTGCCCCTGTTAATCAGTATTCCGCATGCGGGTACCGCACTCACACCAGAAGTGGAAGCCGGTTTAGTGCCACAGGCCAAAACGCTGCCGGATACCGACTGGCATATTCCCCGGCTGTACGACTTTGCCCGCCAGATGGGGGCCAGCGTGCTGATCGGCAATTATTCGCGCTATGTGATCGATCTTAATCGTCCCCCCGACGATCAGCCGCTCTACACCACGGCAACCACGGGGTTATGGCCGAATACGCTGTTTGACGGGACGCCCCTGTTTCTGGACGGGCAGGCACCGACACCCGAGCTGCGCCAGGGATATCTGGAGACTATCTGGAAACCGTATCACCAAACGCTGCAGCGTGAATTGAACCGTCTGCGGGTAAAATACGGTTATGCCTTGCTGTTTGATGCGCACTCTATCGCATCAACGGTCCCGCGCTTATTTGACGGGCGTCTGCCGGATGTCAATCTGGGCACCAACAGCGGTGACAGTTGCTCGCCGGAAATCCGTGATGCGCTACAGGCGGTATGCGCTCAGCAAACGCAATTAAGCTGGGTGGTCGATGGGCGCTTCAAAGGGGGCTATATCACGCGTGAATATGGGCAACCCGCGAAACAGCAGCATGCGGTGCAACTGGAGCTGGCACAAATTAACTATATGGAAGAGCAGGCGCCTTTCAACTGGCACGCTGAACGTGCCGCAGCCACACAAACCTTACTCAAGCAACTGATGTCGACGTACGTGGCGCACGGTCACTGCTGATCGTTTTGGTGCCCCACTCAGGTGCGCTGCGCACCTGAGTGGGGCATTGCCTGCCTGGTTTTCCCTGACGCCAACCCTTCCTGATGCTTAATCTTGCACTGGCACTGAAATTGCTAGCAGGTTAGATGTTGTATTTACATGTATGTGTTACTGCTGTTTACATCTGATTAACCGACCAGGCTCACAGATTCTTACTCTGACAGATGCGAAAGGCGTCTCATAACTTGTATATACATGACATGGCATATGCGCGATAACGGGAGGTTGGAGTGAAACGGATAAGTTGGAGCGGCGTAATGGCGCTGTCAGTGATGTTGAGTGCACTGCTGAGTGCGCCAGTGAACGCGGCGGGGCGCACCTTAACCATTGCCACGGAAGGGAGCTATGAGCCATGGAACCTGACGCTGCCTGGCGGCAAGCTCGGTGGCTTTGAACCCGAGCTGATGGAAGATTTATGCCAGCGCATGCAAACCTCCTGTCGGCTGGTGGTGCAAAACTGGGACGGCATGATTACCGGCCTGAATGCCGGAAAGTTTGATGTGATTATGGACGCCATCGTGATCACGCCTGAACGGCAAGCGGTTATCGGCTTCACGCGCCCCTATGCCAGCACACCGGCCAGCTTTATCGCCCTGAAAGGGCATCTGCTGCCCGAGGCAACGGGCGCGCAGGCCACCGTTAAGTTGCATGACGATGAGCGTGAAGTGCGGCCCGCTATTGCTGAACTGCGACGCGCGCTGAAAGGCAAAAACATCGGCATTGCGATGGGCACGCTGTATACGCCCTTTATCGATAAATACTTCCGCGATATTGCCACCATCCGTGAATACAGCGCGTCGGCCGATGCGTTACTGGATCTGCAAGCCGAGCGCATTGATGCAGTGTTCGATGATGTCACCTTTATTGAATCCATGCTGTCGAAACCCGGTTACGAGGACATTGGTTTTAGCGGCCCGAAACTCAGCGGCCCGATCTGGGGTGAAGGAGAGGGAATGGGGATCCGCAAAGCCGATACCGAATTAAAAGCGCAGCTCGATAAGGCGATTGCAGGTGCACTGGCAGACGGCACTGTACTGCGCCTGAGTATGAAGTGGTTTAAGTCAGACATGACGCCATAGGGGGCGCGATATGATGGAGTTATTTAATTTTAGCGACAGCGGCTGGGGTTGGCCGATGTTATCGGCGGCACTGACTACGCTGTTGCTGTCGGTGGCTGCCGTGGGTGTCGGAGCCGTGGTGGGGGCGATGGTGGCCGCGGCCAAACTCTCTGAGCACCGCTTTTTCCGCTTGTTGGGCGAGGGCTATTCGGTGGTGTTCCGTGGCATCCCGGAGCTGCTGATTATTTATTTGTTCTATTTCGGCGGCGGCGCTTTAGTGAGCCAGATAGGCCAGTTATTTGGTGCCTCCGGGTTTGTAGAGCTGCCGCCTTTTATGATTGGGGCGCTAGCCATTGGCTTGATCTCCGGGTCGTATCAGGGCGAAGTCTATCGGGCGGCGCGTCTGGCGTTACGTGCCGGTGAGGTTGAAGCGGCCGCCGCCATCGGCATGCCGCGCTGGCGTATTCTGCAACGCATTATCGTTCCGCAAGTGGTGCGCTATGCGCTGCCAGGCATGTCAAACGTGTGGCAAATGAGCTTGAAAGATTCGGCGCTGGTTTCCGTGACCGGGATTGTTGAACTGATGCGTGCCAGCCAACTGGCGGCGGGATCAACCCGCGACTATTTCGGTTTCTATCTGGCAGGCGGTATCTGCTATTTAGTCCTCACGCTGTTCTCCAATCAGGCCTTTAAACGTGCCGAGACGCGGATGAACCGTGCTTATCTGCAACGCACTGCTGCGGCAGGAGGCTGAGATGGTCGATATTCCTTTTTTAACCAGCACCTTTTTAAAACTGAGTGCCGCAATTCCCACCACCCTGGGACTGTTTGCCGCCTCACTGTTGTTGGGGGCGCTATTAGCCGCGGGCGTGCTGGCCATGCGTGTCAGTGCGTACCGGCCTCTGCGCCTGTTTGCCAGTGGCTACATTTTGGTGTTTCGCGGCTCGCCGCTGATGATCCAACTGTTTTTAATCTACTACGGGCTGGCTCAGTTTCCTGAATTTCGTCAGAGTCTGTTTTGGCCGCTGTTTCGCGAGCCGTTTCTGTGCGCGGTGATCGCGCTGGCACTCTGTACCGCAGCCTATACCGCTGAAATCTGGCGCGGGGGATTGCAGGCCATTCCGCCCGGACATCTCGAAGCGGGACGCGCCTGCGGCATGTCGCGCTGGGTCATGCTGCGACGCATTATCGTGCCGGTCATGATGCGTTACGCGCTGCCAGCCTACTCGACGGAAGCCATTCTGCTGGTGAAATCCACCGCGCTGGCCAGTCTGGTAACGGTATGGGACGTCACCGGTGTGGCACAGCAAATCATTCAGCGCACCTATCGCACCATGGAGGTCTTCCTCTGCGCTGCGGCTATCTATTTGATCCTCAATTTTATTTTGGTGCGCGTGTATGCATGGATTGAACATCGCCTGACGCCAGGCAGCCGTCCCTCATCCCGCACCCCGACGCAGCCGTTAAAAGTGGCAGGAGAACACCATGACTGAACAACAGCCTGTGACGCTGTCGATGCACGATATCCATAAATCCTTTGGTGCGCTGGAGGTGCTCAAAGGCATTTCCCTCGATGCGCATCGCGGCGATGTGATCTCAATTTTAGGGGCCAGCGGCTCCGGCAAAAGTACCTTTTTGCGCTGTATTAATTTGTTAGAAACACCGGACACGGGCACGGTACGCGTCGGCGAAGAAGTGATCGCCATGAAGCGCCATGCGCGCGGGCACCAACTGGCGGCCGATCCCAAACAGGTAGAGCGCCTACGTGCGCGTCTGGGCATGGTATTTCAGGGCTTCAACCTGTGGTCTCACCGTTCGGTACTTGAAAATGTGACCGAGGGACAGCGCTTTGTATTGAAACGCTCGCGGGCGGAGGCCACGGAACAGGCTGAGGCGCTGCTCGACAAAGTGGGCATGCTAAATCGCAAAGATTTTTATCCGGCACAATTGTCGGGCGGGCAGCAACAGCGTGTGGCGATTGCGCGGGCACTGGCAATGGACCCAGAGGTCTTGCTGTTTGATGAACCCACTTCGGCGCTGGATCCTGAACTGGTCGGGGAAGTGCTGAAAGTGATGCGCGGTCTGGCAGAAGAGGGACGCACCATGCTGGTGGTGACCCATGAAATGGGCTTTGCCCATAACGTTTCAAACCGCGTGGTGTTTATGCATCAGGGGGTGATCGACAGCCAGGGTGCGCCAGCCGCGATGTTTGGCGATTCGGCATCGCCGCGTTTTCGTCAATTTATTTCCAGTCATCATTAATCGGGGACAGGATGGAACAGGTTATTTTTGGTGATGCTCCTCTGCAATGGCAGCAGGTGGTGGCTGTTGCTCGTGACGGTCAGCCGTTGGCATTAAGTGACAGCGCCTGGCAGCGAATGGCAAACAGCCGGGCGGTGGTGGAACAGATTGTGGCGCAGGGAGAGCGCGCCTATGGCATCAACACCGGATTAGGGGCGCTGTGTAATGTGGTGCTCTCGCCGCAGGCCCTGACCACCTTATCGCGCAATACGCTGTTGAGCCACGCGTGCGGGGTGGGGCCGCTGCTGAGTGTGGCGCAAACGCGCGCGATTATCTGCGCGGCAATCGCCAATTTCAGCCACGGGTATTCAGGGATTGCGCCCGCCACGGTGGAAAAACTGATGGCTCTTCTGAACGGCGGCATCACTCCGTGCGTGCCTTCACAGGGCTCGGTGGGCTACCTCACGCACATGGCGCACGTCGGCCTGGCTCTGCTGGGCGTTGGAGAGGTGCAGTGTGGCGAGCAAAGGTTGCCGGCCGCCGAGGCGTTAGCGCAACAGGGCATCGCGCTGTTGGTGCCGGGGGCCAAAGAGGGATTAAGTCTGGTCAATGGCACACCTTGTATGACCGGATTAAGTTGCCTGGCGTTGGCAGAAACCGAAAATTTATTCGACTGGGCGGATATCACCGGTGCGATGAGTTTCGAAGCCCTGGGGGGGCAAACGGTCGCTTTTGACCCGGCAGTGCTGGCGCTCAAGGCGGGCAAGGGGCAACAAGTGGTAGGCGAGCGGCTGCGCACGCTGCTGCAGGGCAGCGAAATCATCGCGAAACATCAGGGCGTCCGTACACAAGATGCCTTGAGTTTGCGCTCCATGCCGCAAATTCACGGGGCCTGTCGCGACCAGTTGGCCTTTGCTGCCACCCAAATCAATATTGAGTTAAATGCGGCGACCGACAACCCACTGATTTTGGGGCAACCCGATGCGTGGCGGGTGGTATCACAGGCCAACCCACATGGCGAAGCGGTGGCGATGGCCGCCGATAATCTGGCGATTGCACTGGCTGAAATCGGCAGTGTGGCTGAGCGTCGACTGGATCGACTGGTTAATCCGTTGGTCAGTGGCTTACCCGCTTTCCTGGTGACGCAGCCGGGGGTGAACTCGGGCATGATGATTGCCCAGTATGTGGCGGCGTCCCTGTGCGCGGAAAACAAACAACTGGCGCAGCCCAGCGTACTGGATAACTATGTCACCTCGGCGCTACAGGAAGACCACTTGAGTCTGGGCACGCTGTCGGCCTTGAAGCTGCACAAACTGACCGATAACGTGCGCCATATTCTGGCGATTGAGTATTTGCTGGCCGGGCAGGCGCTGGAGTTTCATCAGGGGCTGCAACTGGGCGCGGGAACGGGCCAGGCATTAGGTCGCTTGCGCGAACGTATTGCGACCTGGCACGAAGATCGTTGGCTAGCGCCGGAAATTGCGACCAGCGCCGATATTCTTCGCCAACCGGCAAGCCGGGTTAACGCGCATCAGGGCGTGTTAAATCAAAGCGGTGCGCTTCACTGATACCGTAATAGGCGCTCGGGCCGCCCGCGCGGAGCACCGGCTCGGCGCGGGCAGTCTGAAAGATGCCCGCTTCTAACAGGTCGGGGTCGATATGCACGGCAATCACTTCACCCAACACCAGCCAGGTGGGAATGGCCTCACCTCCGGCATTGTGCAGTTGAATGCATTGTGTCAGGCGACACTCAAAGTTCACCGGGCTTTCGGCCACCATGCTGACATTGACCTGCGTAGCCGGCAGCGCCGTCAATCCTGCGCGCAGAAATTCATCCTCGCCGTGGGGCAGTGAGGCGGAGGTTTCGTTCATCGCCTCGGCCAGTCGGCGCGTGGTGAGATTCCACACAAACTCACCCGTTTCGGTAATATTGCGCACGCTGTCTTTCCAGCCGCTGCTGGAAAAACCAATAATGGGCGGACGATAATTAAAACAGTTAAAGAAACTGTAAGGTGCCAGATTGCGCGCACCTGCTGCACTTTGGCTGCTGATCCAACCGATAGGGCGTGGGCCGATAATGGCATTCAGAGGATCGTGCGGTAGCCCATGGCCATCGGTTGGGCGGTAACTGTAGCGGCTGCGTGTCATGGTCACTCCAGAGAGAAAAAGGCAGTGTAACCCGGAAATGTTGAAAAGGCAGTTTACCCTGCGTGCTGCGGCGCGTATCGTAGCGCGCCAGAAAGGAGAATGACCATGCGAACCCCGGCCCCGAAAGTTCCGTTTCACCCTCGTAACCGCCATCAGGGCCGTTATGATTTTGCTGCATTGCAGCAGGCGTTGCCTGCACTCAGCCCGTTTGTTCAGACGGGCCCACACGGTGAAGATACGATCGCGTTTGCCGATCCGGCCGCGGTACGTGCGCTGAATGCGGCGTTGCTGAGTCACTGGTACGGTATTCAACAGTGGGATATCCCCGAGGGGTTTCTCTGCCCACCGATTCCGGGGCGCGCCGACTACGTGCACGCGCTGGCGGATTTGCTCCGCGAAACGCAGGCCGACAAACCGGCACAAGCCTGGTCGGTATTGGACATTGGCTGCGGTGCCAGCCTGATTTATCCGCTGATTGGCAGCAAAGAGTACGATTGGCGTTTTACGGGCAGCGACATTAATCCCGCCGCGATTACGTCGGCGAATGCGATCATCGCGGCCAATCCCGGCCTCAATCGCCAAATCCGTTTGCGTCATCAAAAGCAGGCCGAAAACATCTTTCATGGCGTGATCCACAAAGGGGAACGGTATGCCGCCTCGGTGTGCAACCCACCGTTTCATGATTCGGCAGAAACGGCGCAGCGTGGCACGGCGCGCAAACTGAAAAATCTGGGATTAGCCGCCAACAGCGCGCGTAATTTCGGTGGTCAGCAGCCCGAGCTGTGGTGTGAAGGCGGAGAAGTGGCGTTTATCACGCGCATGATTAAGGAGAGTCGTGATTATGCGCGGCAAGTGGTGTGGTTTACCTCGCTGGTGTCCCGCCAGGAGAATCTGCCCGCGTTGAAAAAAGCGTTAGCGGACGTTGAAGCGGTTGCGGTGCGCGTGGTGGATATGGCGCAGGGGCAAAAGCAGAGTCGTTTTCTGGCCTGGAGTTTTATGACGCCAGACGCGCAGCGTAAAGCGTTACGCTAGCGAAACAGCGGTCTGGCGGATCAACCGTCCAGACCGCCGTTGCTTTAGGCGACGTGCTGTAAAAACTCTTTCAGACGTTGGCTCGGAGGAGCGGTAATCAGATCATCCGGGTTGCCGTCTTCTGCAATGCGTCCCTTGTCGACAAAGATCAAACGCGAAGCCACTTTCTGGGCAAAGCCCACTTCGTGAGTCACGATCACCATTGTCATGCCTTCTTCCGCCAAATCCTGCATCACTTTCAGCACTTCATGACGCAATTCTGGATCGAGTGCCGACGTCGGCTCATCAAACAGCATCATTTTCGGCTTCACCGCCAACGCACGGGCAATAGCGACGCGCTGTTGCTGACCGCCAGAAAGCTCAGACGGGTAGTGATGCGCGCGCTCTGCCAGACCCACTTTTGCCAGCAGCTCTTTTGCCAGCTTGTGGGCGGCTTCTTTCGCCACGCCGCGAACGCGGATGGGGCCAAAGGCGACGTTTTCCAGGGCGGTCATTTGCGGGAACAGGTGGAATTGTTGAAACACCATACCGGCTTCCTGACGAATCAGGCGCTCATCGACCCTGGGATCGTTAACTTTGAGCCCATCGACAATCAGCTCACCGCTGGTGATCTCTTCCAGTTTGTTGATGCAACGCAGCAGCGTAGATTTACCGGAGCCAGACGGCCCGATAATCACCACCACTTCGCCCTGGTTGATGTTTAAATCGATGTTATGCAGCACCTGGGTTTGACCAAAATGCTTGGAGACGTTTTTAAATTCAATCACAGGATTTTCATCCTTTTCTCAATGATACGCAGCACCAGGCTCAACGCCATGGTGATGATTAAGTAGATAACCGCAACGGCGCTCCAAATTTCCAGCGCGCGGAAGTTACCGGCAATGATTTCCTGACCTTGACGCGTCAGCTCAGCCACCCCGATAACAATGAACAGCGAGGTGTCTTTGATGCTAACAATCCACTGATTCCCCAGCGGTGGCAGCATACGACGCAGTGCCAATGGCATGATGACGTAACGCAGCGTTTCCCGGCGCGACAGACCAAGGGCCAGTCCCGCTTCACGGAAGCCTTTGTTGATCGACAACACGGCACCGCGCGTGATCTCAGCGATATAGGCACCTGAGTTCACAATGATGGTGACGACGGCGGCACTGAACGGGTCGATGCGCAAATCCGAGAAAATCAGCGGCAGGGCAAAGTAGATAAACATGACCTGCACAACAATCGGCGTGCCGCGAATGATTTCAATAAAAATCAACGCCAGCATATTCGAGATACGTCCGCCATAGGCGCGGGCGAAACCGGCAACTAAGCCGATAATTAAACCGCCTACCAGACCCAGGACCGAAATCCATAGGGTCATCTTCGCGCCTTCCAGCAACAGGGGGATTGCTGGCCAGATGGCGCTCCAGTCAAACTGCATGGTGAATTCTCCGGTTTTTTGTGGCCGTGAAAAAGAACATCAAAAACCCTCAGCTGCCTAAGCCGCTGAGGGTAAACAACCGACTCTTATTTAGGTTCGGTGCCGAACCATTTTTTATAAATGACGTTGTACTGACCGTTATCACGCAGCGTTTTCAGTGCGCCGTTCACTTTTTCACGCAGTTCATCGCTGCCTTTCGGGAAAGCGACACCGTACTGCTGCGCTTCCAGAGACTCACCGACGGTTTTGAATTTGCCTTTACCGGCTGTGTTGATGAAGTACAGGATGTTTGGCGTGTCGTGCAGAACCGCATCAGCGCGCTGAGTACCCAGTTCCATATAGGCGTTATCGATGTTCGGGAACTGACGCAGATCTTTGGTCTTGATATTGGCTTTCGCGTAATCAACTGAACCGGTACCGCTCTTCACGGCAACCGTTTTCCCGTCCAGGTCTTGCACGGATTTGATGGTGTCATTTTTTTCACTCACCATCACAATCAGGCCGCTTTTGTAGTAACCCTCAGAGAAATCAATCGCCTTTTTACGCTCATCGGTAATGGTGATACCGGCCAGCGCTAAATCGATGTTTTTGGTTTGCAGCGCAGGAATGATCCCGGCGAAATCCATAGGTTTCAGGTCGTAGTCCAGTTTCAGCTCTTTGGCGATCGCATCCCAGAGATCGATATCAAAGCCAACATATTTACCGTCTTGCTTAAACTCAAAAGGAACGAAGGCAGTGTCCGTTGCGACGATCAGTTTTTTGTCTGCAGCCGTGGAAGAAACCGCAAAGGCAAGCGCCAATGCAGCCAGAGAAAACTTTAATGCTGACTTCATCATTTTATCCTTATCTGTCCGGCGGGGAGGATCCCCGTGTATAGCACGCCACGATATGAAAAAATCGTGCCATCTTTTCTACTATAAGCAAAAACAATTGGTTGTTTCATCTCTTTCCGAAAGATTCTGTGGCGGATGTCTCTTTGCACTAAGATGATGCCCGGTTATGGTGCAATGGGATCATTATGGTGCATTGCGGGCAGGCTGGCAGGGAAATCGGTATACAACAGACATAAAAAAAGAGGGGACAGCCCCTCTTTCCAGATCACTTAACGATTTACTCGATATTGGATTCGATAAACCACAGGAATTTATCCAGGTCGCGTGAAGCGGCGGTAAAAATATCGGCCGTGTCTTCATCTTCAACTTCGCTGATGGCCTTACGCACGTCATTCGCCACTACACCGTAGCGGTCAGCCAGCGCTTTCAAGTGGTCTTGCACGCTGTGAATATTCAGCGGATAGGGCTTAAGCGGGGTTTTATCGTTGACGATTTGCGTGGTGCCCAACGCAACGCCACCTAACTGTACGGCACGTTCCGCCATGGTATCGGAGTGATCCACCACCGCAGCGCGGAAACCATCCAGCATCTCATGCACGGCAATAAAGTTTGCACCGCGCATGTTCCAGTGCGCTTGCTTGGTGATCAAAGAGAGATCGATAAAGGCGATTGTTAAACGATTCAACACCGCAATGGTGGCTTTCTTCTCACTCTCCGCCACATCGTTGCGCGTGTAAATAAGGTCTGGAGATTTCGTTTTTACCAATTTAGCGGTACCCATCATTTATATCCTCTTGATAATGAAATAGTCCTCTGAAGCACGGAAATAAGTATAGCAGGGGTTTGGCGGTTTGCAGGCGTGGCTGTGCCTATCGCATTAATTGCTACTAACAGGGAGTGAGAATTTTATTACGGATGCATGAAGATGTAGAGAAGGCTAATAATGACCTTAGCGCGGAACAGGTATTTATATTTTCATCAAAGCGTAAGCAAATGATAATATTTCGCACTGCGTTACTCAGTGCGAAACGGAATTATTGTTATTCGCGAACGTCAACGGGTTCTATTTTCACGTCGCGGCGCATGGTTAAGGTGGAACCCATGGTGGCAATAATAATCGCCAACATTGCCAACCACTGAATCAGGGTCAAGGTTTCGCCTAAAAATAAGATGCCTGAAAACGCTGCCATCGCCGGTTCAAGGCTCATCAAGGTACCAAAAGTGCGGGCGGGCAAGCGGGTTAAAGCAATCATTTCCAGTGAATAAGGCAGCGCACTCGACAGCACGGCAATCGCGAGCCCTAACGGCAGCAATGACCAGCTCCAGTGAGCCAATTCCGAAAACGCCACACCAAGTGGCACAAACACCATGGCGCCGATCAACGAGCCTAGCGCAACGGTTGCCGGGCCGTGATCGGCACCGGCGCGTTGACCGGTAATGATATACAACGCCCAACAGGCTCCAGCGCCTACTGCCAGCAGCGCACCTTTCGGATCGACCGCGCTGAAATCTTGCCCCAACGGCAGCAGAAACCAGAGTCCAAGCACGGCCAGTGCCACCCAGATGAAATCCTGCGCGCGACGCGAACTGGCCAGCGCCAGCGCTAACGGGCCCGTAAATTCCAGTGCGACGGCCACACCCAGTGGCACAGTGCGAATGGAGAGATAAAACAGGTAATTCATGCCGCCGAGCGCGAGGCCGTACAAGATCAAAGGAATCCGTTGTTCAGGTCGAAAACGCAAGCGCCAGGGCTTAAAAATAATGCACAAAATCAGGGTGCCCAAGCCTAAACGCAGCGCGGTGATACCGGGAGCGCCAATCACCGGGAACAACGATTTTGCCAGTGCGGCACCGCCTTGAATGGACGTCATCGCTATCAGCAAGACCAGAATAGGCAGACCAACAGAGGCTTTAAATGAAGAAAGGGACATCCTGTTTACCTTGTGAGAGACAAGCGAACCACGCTTATGTAGAGGCTGACAGTCTAGCGGATCGAAGAAAAAAGGAGGAGTGCCAGCCAAAGATAAAGCCCGCGGCAGTGCGTTTTTTGCGCATTTTTGTCAATCAGTGTCAGAGTATTTTAGGATTTGTCTCAATGAACCTTTTTTTACAAAGGGTTTTAATGCGCAGTCTGTCACAAAAAAGACATGTAAAATGAATGACATATAATATTTCATTAACTTCCTGTTACACGAAAGATTCCCTTGGACAACATTTAGCGGGCAGAGTTTCTCGCTAACTTTTGTTATATTTTCAGCGTTGTCAGGAGATAAGTACTTTCACATTTGAGGTGGTTATGAAAAAAATTGCATGTCTTTCAGCGTTAGCTTGCGTACTGGCTGTTACTGCGGGTTCCGCAATGGCGAAAAGCACTGTTTCTGCCGGTTATGCGCAGAGCGATTACCAAGGTGTAGCCAACAAAGCCAACGGTTTTAACCTGAAATATCGCTATGAAAATGGCGCTGATGCTCTGGGTTGGATTGGCTCTTTCACCTACACCGAGAAAGACCACACCGTAGGCAATGACTACGCTAAAGCGAACTACTACGGCGTGACCGCAGGTCCAGCTTACCGTCTGAACGACTGGGCAAGCATCTACGGTGTTGTGGGTATCGGCTACGGCAAATTCCAGAACAACGACCAGGTGACACTGGCTAAACAAGATTCCAGCGACGTCGGTTTCTCCTACGGTGCCGGTATGCAGTTCAACCCAATTGAAAACATCGCTGTCGATGTGGGTTATGAGCAGAGCCGCATCCGTAACGTGGATATTGGCACCTGGACTGCAGGCGTGGGTTACAGCTTCTAATCCGCTGACCGCCAAAAAAAATCCGCCCACGGGCGGATTTTTTTTATTCTTCCATCGTGTTATCGACTGAGGGGATCTTGTTTTAATTGCCGATAATCAACGCGCTGTAATTTAAAATTGGTCACATAAATCGGTGGCGCTTTTTGTCGGGAAATAAAACGATAGTCAGGTTTTATTTGCGGCGTCGTAATCCCTGTCCACTGCACAAAGAGTTTTAAAAAATCATTTGCTGAGCGCGCGACCTTATACACCTGATGCTGGGTATCGCCACTGGAGGTAATAAAAAAGGGCACGTCGAAGTTTTGTTGGAAATGATCATCATGCGCCAGAAAAGCACTCTTTGTCCCGCGACCTTTAATGGCTAAACCGTGGTCCGAAAAATAAATCATTGAATAACTCAACCCGCTGCTGTGTAGCTGCTCCCACAGTTGCTGCAAAAAGCGGTCGGTCTGCGTCATGGTGTACAGATAGCAGGAGAGTTCCGGGCTTTGGAAGTAGGTATCATAATGCCCACCTGTGCGATCGCAGGTTTTAGGGTGAGATCCCATTAAGTGCAGCACAATCAGACGCGGTTTATCCAGCGGCTGCTTTAACGCCTGCGGCATCAAAGTGAGCAGGTCATTGTCGGTGGTGGATTTATCCGCCTCAAAATCCCCCTCTTTCAGAAAGTGAACGTAATCTGCCCGCCGAGCGATGCTGGCGATAGGCGTATCATACTGGCCAATTTGTCCCTGGTTCGAGAACCAGTAGGTGCTGAAACCTGCGCGGTTAGCCAGAGTAATAATGTTGTCTTGATACAGCGGCTTGCCCTCTTCCAGTCGATTGAGCGTAATTCCCAGCGACTTTTGGGTCGACGACGCTGCCGACGTGTAGTTGACAAACAGTTGTCCCTTGGCTTCGCTCATCCACGGCGTATTGGCCCAGCGTCCCCCAAAAGCTCCTAAGGCATCGCGGCGGGCGCTTTCGCCAATCACAATCACATACACCTGCTTATTGGGATGAACGCTGGTCACCTGCCAACTGTCCTGCAGCGAGGCCAGCGCGTTCATGCGCGTGAGCTCCTCTTGCACGGTTAACTGGCTAACGACCGTGTCTTTCACAAAGCGCACCACCGGAAAACCGATATCGGTCAGGCTAAAAACGCCGCCGCTGGTGGCATTGCTGATTGGCTGCGTCAGCGCCGCCACTAGAGTGAACACCAGGCAGGCCTGTTCAAAAGGCGCACTTTTGCGTGTTGCGGGCAGCGGTCGGCGGAAGGCGATAAGGCCCACCACCAAAATCAAAACGGCCACCAGATAGCTGTGCCAGGGGAAGATGGCGGCAATTTCACTGGCCTCTGCCATGTTGGTGGCATGCAAAGAGAGCAGGGTATTGAAATTGGGCGGCCCATAAGCCTGACCAAAAGGGTAGTAGGCGGCAGCGGTCAGCGTGGAAACCAAAATCAGGCATCGCTGTGTACGCCGGAATCGATTTGCCAGCACGATAAGCAGTGCCGCAAAAGCAAAGGTATACAGCGGACTCAGGGCGTAACCCAATCCAAGGTTAATCAACAGCGATAACAGCAGATAAAGTCCGTTCCACGGACTGAGCGCGGCGCGAAGCTGGCTCATGGTTTGACGCGCACTGAGTATTAAATTCATTTTTCTTCGGGCTACAGGGATTCAACAACGCAGGAAAAACACTACGCAACGACGGCCGATATCGACTCGTTATGAATGGGGGATTGGGGAAGCACTTCTCACCGGCCAGCACTCTCACGAACGGGCTGCGGAAAGATAATCTGCCTTATTTGCAATAGCAACCAGCGTGATGAGGAAATTCTGTGAGCAGGATAAAAAAAAGCCCCGAGGGCATCGGGGCTATGGCGTGGTGTGCTGCTTGCTGCCGGTGAGCAGTTCAATCAACTGCAAGCGAAGCTGGAAGGGGGAACGGCCCCAAAGTTTAAACAGCAGCGGTTTTTTCATGGTGTCCTCCTGCAAGTGGCATAACGGTGTTGAACAAGGTTTCACGTGGTCTCCGTAAGATTTATGTGGTCACTATATGTCCATTTATAGCACAGGCTATAATTTAAAGACAAGGCTATTTTCAGCAAAATTGGTTCTTTTGTGCTGCTGGTTTACAATGTGCCACCCGCAACCACTCTGGCGTCTTCAGAGCGGTGATAAAGAGAGGAAGTTAAATGAGTCGTCGTGCAAAACCTGCGGCCAGCCTTAACGGGCCATTGAAAGATATTGAAGAGCATGTCGAAGGTTTTCGTCAGGTACGTGAAGCGCATCGTCGCGAACTGATTGACGATTATGTTGAGCTGATCTCGGATTTAATTATTGAGTTTGGTGAAGCGCGCCAGGTTGATATGGCTGCGCGTTTGGGCGTCTCACAACCGACCGTCGCGAAGATGTTAAAACGTCTCGGCACGGTGGGGCTGGTGGAGCAAATTCCTTACCGTGGCGTGTTCTTAACGGCAGAGGGCGAAAAACTGGCAGAAGCGAGCCGTGTGCGTCACTTTATTGTGGAGAACTTTTTGCTGGCTCTGGGCGTCAGCCCGGATACGGCGCGGCGCGATGCAGAAGGTCTGGAACACCACGTCAGTGATGAAACCCTGGCCATCTTCCAGAAATTTACGGAAAACCGTTAACCTTATTACGCCCAGTGAGACACCATGCGCGCGCTGTTGCTGCCCTTTTTGCGGGATCGTTTCCTGCACCTGTTAGTGGTTGTTGGCATTATTCTCGCTCTGTTTTCTCCCTTCAACTGGCGGTCATTGCCCGCCGCCGTTGACTGGCAGACCATTATGACGCTGGCCGGTTTATTGATGCTGACCAAAGGCATCGAAGCCAGCGGTTATTTTGACTGGCTGGGACGGCGTCTTATCCACCGCTTCACGCACGAGCGCACGCTGGCCCTGTTTCTGGTGTCCGCCTCGGCACTGCTGTCCACTTTCCTGACCAACGATGTGGCGCTGTTTATTACCGTGCCACTGACATTGTCCCTGCGTAAATATTCGACCTTACCGCTGTCGCGGCTCATTATCTTTGAAGCACTGGCGGTAAATGCGGGATCGCTGTTAACCCCGATAGGCAATCCACAAAACATCTTGCTGTGGCAGCACGGCGAGGCCAGTTTCGTGGGGTTTATTGCGCAGATGTTGCCGCTGGGCGCGTGGCTGCTCGCCAGTTTACTGGTGTTAACGGCCATCTGTTTTCGCGGACGTGAAATCCAACGACACACCGTGACCGCGGAGAGCGGCTGGCAACGTCCCCTGTTGTATGTCAGTGCGCTGCTGTATGGGATTTTTATCCTTTTACTGGAACAAGGATTCGCGTTGTGGGGCGTTGCACTGGTGTTTATTACTTTGTGCTTGATGGCGCGCCGTATGCTTCTGACACTGGACTGGAGCCTGCTGTTCGTCTTTGTGATGATGTTTATTGATGTCTGGCTGCTGCTCAAGCTGCCGCTCTTGCAACATGCCTTGCCGCTCACCCAGCAACTGGGACAGGGAGAAACCTATTTACTGGCGGCAGGCTTATCGCAGGTGATCAGTAATGTTCCCGCGACCATTCTGCTGCTCAACATGCTTCCGGCCACGCCATTACTCGCCTGGGCCGTGAATATTGGGGGGTTTGGTTTACTGCCGGGATCGCTGGCAAACTTAATTGCTTTGCGGATGGCGAAAGAGCGCGCTATCTGGTGGCACTTCCACCTCTACTCTATCCCGCTGTTCCTCTGGGCGCTGCTTAGCGGCTGGAGCCTGTGGTTGCTGCTCTACGGGCGATGAGTGTCATGAAATGTGGCTGAGTGTAAAGCCATCTTTGATTTTGTCAGGTTTCCTCCTATTGTTAAGTCAGCTTAGGGAATCCGGCCTCAAGGTGAGGCCGATGAAACATGATGAAAATTATGACCGAACAGACTGCCTCTCAAGACGAAAACGCCTCCTCAGCAGAAGAAAGCGATAAATTTCAACGTAAGCGGCCGGGCAAAAAACCGTTAGTGATTTTGGCGATCGTGGTGGTTGTGATGCTGGTGGTGGCGCTGTGGTATTGGCTCTCGACGCGCAACATTGAAACCACCGATGATGCTTTCACCGAAGGTAACGCAGTCACCATTGCCCCCAAGGCGTCGGGCTATGTGACGCAACTGCGGGTCACCGACAACCAGCGTGTGAAAAAGGGCGACTTGCTGGTGGTTATCGATCCACGCGATACGGCGGCCAGTACGCAGCAGGCGGAAGCCCAGTTTGCGCTGGCAACGGCACAGTTACATCAGGCTGAAGCCCAGTTGGCCTTGTCAAAAGTGCAATATCCCGCCCAGCGCGATCAGGCGCTGGCGCAGCAGGCGAGGGCCGAGGCCAATTTAAGCAATGCCGAAGCGGACTATCGCCGCCAGCGCGGTGTTGATCCGCGTGCCACCTCGCAACGCAATATAGACGCCGCCAGTGCTCAACTGCGTTCTGCGCGAGCAGAGGTGCAAAGTGCCAAAGCGCAAGTGGCGGTTGCCTCGCAAATCACGCTGCAAATCCGTCAGCAAGAAACCAATGTTGAAGCGCGCCGCAGCCAGGTGAAACAGGCGCAAGCGCAACTGGACACCGCAAAACTCAACGCCTCCTACACCGAAGTGCGCGCCCCCTATGACGGCTTTATCACGAAACGTAATGTGCAAATGGGATCGCTGGTGCAGGCGGGCAGTGGGTTGTTCTCGCTGGTCTCGCCGGAGATCTGGATCACCGCCAATTTCAAAGAAACGCAATTGACGCGCATGAAACCCGGCGATCGGGTGGAGATTGAAATTGATGCCTGGCCCGACCGTAAACTGGAAGGGCATGTCGACAGTATTCAAATGGGCAGCGGTTCGCGTTTCTCCGCTTTCCCGGCAGAAAACGCGACCGGTAATTTCGTGAAAATTGTCCAACGCGTTCCCGTAAAAATCGTTATTGATAAAGGGCTGGATCCCAATCATCCGCTGCCACTGGGCCTTTCAGTGGCACCGACGGTAACGGTGGAATGAGCCATGACAGCCACTGGCGTCCTGCCAGTAATCCGTGGCTGGTGGCGGTCACCGTCACGCTCGCGGTATTTATGGAAATTCTCGATACCACGATTGTGAATGTGGCGTTGCCGCATATCGCGGGCACGCTCTCCTCCAGCTACAGCGAATCAACCTGGGTCTTAACCTCTTATCTGGTGGCTAACGGCATCGTTTTGCCGATCTCAGCCTTCTTTAGTCGTGTGTTTGGCCGCAAGCAGTACTTTTTGATTTGCATTGTGATGTTTACCGTTTGCTCGTTTTTATGCGGTATTGCCACCGAGCTGTGGCAAATCATTTTATTTCGCATTATGCAGGGCTTCTTCGGCGGCGGATTGCAGCCGGTGCAGCATTCGGTGTTACTCGACTATTTTAAAAGCGAAGATCGCGGTAAAGCCTTTGGCCTGGCCTCGATAGCCATTATTGTGGCGCCCGTGATTGGGCCAACGCTGGGCGGCTGGATAACCGACAACTACAGTTGGCGCTGGGTGTTTTTTATCAATGTGCCGGTGGGGATCCTCACGGTGCTGGCCATCTACCAGTTACTGGAAGATCCTCCCTGGGAGAAGAAAGTCCCCCGTGACAAACTCAGTATCGATTATATCGGCATCAGTTTAATCACCCTGGGGCTGGGGTGCTTACAGGTCATGCTGGATCGCGGCGAGGATGAAGACTGGTTCGACTCACATTTCATTATTTTGTTTGCCGTGTTGACGATTATTGGCCTGGTGGGCGCAATTTACTGGTTGCTGTATGCGCGTAAGCCAGTGGTGGATTTATCCTGCCTGAAAGACCGCAACTTTACCGTAGCGGGCATTCTGATGGCGGGCATGGCGGCGATTTTATATGGCAGTTCTGTGGTCTTGCCGCAACTGGCGCAGCAGGATCTCGGTTACACCGCGACCTGGTCTGGCCTGGTGCTGTCGCCCGGTGCGGTATTGATTGTGCTCTCCATTCCGCTGGTCTTAAAGCTGATGCCGATTGTGCAAACGCGTTGGCTGATCGCCTTTGGCTTTACGCTGTTAATGTTGTCAATGTTCTATTCGGCCGGACTCAATCCCCAGGTGGATTTCACCACGTTGGTGATGATGCGCAGCGCGCAGTCGATTGGTCTAGGCTTTCTGTTTGTTCCGCTGACCACGATTGCTTTTGCCTCGTTGCCGCGGCGGTTGAACGGGGATGCTTCGGCGCTGTTTACCATGTTTCGTAATGTGGCGGGCTCGATTGGTATTTCGCTCTCCACGGCGGCCATTACCAATCATTCGCAAATTAACAGTGCCCATCTGGCGGGCCATATGTCGCCGCTGAATGAGCAGTTCAATCTGACGATTGCCAAAATGGCGCAGAGCATCCGGGATTTTACCTCGATGGTCGGCGATCCGGTGACGCTGGCAACCGGGCAGATGTATAAAGAGATGGTGGCGCAGTCGCGCATTCTCGCCTATGTCGACGTCTTTATGTTACTTGGGGTTGTCGCCATGCTGATGATCCCACTTTGTTTACTGTTGTCGCCGATTAAGAGCGAAGGCAGCCCTGGAGCACACTGACATGAAAGTTTCCTCCACCACTCACCTTATCGCGCTCTCGCTGCTCCTTAGCGGGTGTGCCGTCGGGCCGGATTACCATCCTCCTGAAAGCCGCGTGACAACGGGGAACTGGCGCGATCTGCCCTCCGGGCAACCCTCCCGCCCACAGGCCGCACAGACTCAGGCCAACTGGTGGCGCAGCTTCCAGGATCCGCAGCTCGACCGACTGATTGCCCGCGCCATCAGCGACAACCTGAATTTGCAGCAAACCGTGCTGCGCATTGCAGGCGCGCGCGAGCAGCTCAACCAGGCGCGTGGCGGTTTTCTGCCCTCGGTCAACGGCAAGCTGGGTTATACCTACCAACAGTTGGGACTGAAAGGGCAACTGGAGTCTCAGGGCGTGTCTGCGCGCGCCAATGATATCGACCCTGCGCTTTCAGAGGCGTTAAATGGGCTCACCAAACCGATCAATCTGTATCAGGGCAGTTTTGATGCTGCCTGGGAGCTGGATTTGTGGGGCAAAGTCCGTCGGCAAGTGGAAATGGCGCAGGCGCAAACCCAGGCTTCTCTTGAGCAGCGCAATGATGCGCTAGTATCACTGGAAGCGGAAGTTGCACGTGCCTATCTGCAACTGCGCGGGGCGCAGGCCATCATGGCGACGCTGCAACAGCAAATCGGCATTGCCCAGCAGACCGTCGCGCTTACCACCAGCCAGCAGCAAAATGGGCTGGCGCCACAGATGGATGTGGAAAATGCCCGTGCGCAACAGAGCGCACTGCAAGCGCAATTACCGCCTTATGAAGCGCAAGCACGGCAGGCGATGAATGGCTTAGCGGTCTTGCTGGGGCAACCGCCTGGTGCACTGGACAGTGAGCTGCGCGCGACGAAAGCCTTGCCAAATTTGCCCGATGCGGTGGCGGTGGGGGTGCCTTCTACGCTGGCGCGTCGTCGTCCTGATATTCGCCAGGCGGAAGCGCAGCTCCACGCTGCGACAGCCAATATCGGGGTTTCCGTCGCCCAGTTGTTTCCCAGTTTATCGCTGACCGGGCAATTTGGTTTACGCAATACCGAGGCGGACAGTCTGACTAACTGGAGCAGCCACTTTTACAGTGTCGGCCCCTCGCTGTCGATTCCCCTCTTTCAGGGCGGACGGTTGGTTTCCAGCGTGAAAGTGGCGCGTGCAGAGCAGGCCAATGCGGTGCTGCAGTATCTTCAGTCCGTGCTAAGTGCCTTGCAAGATGTGGAAAATGCGCTGGTCAGCTACCGCACGGATCAGCAGCAATTAGCCAGTTTGACGCAGGCTGTGGCGTCATTGCAAAGCGCTTTTGATTTGGCGAACAGCAGTTATCATCAGGGGCTGAGTACCTTTATTGACGTGCTGAGTGTGCAGCGGCAACTGGCTGAATCCCAACAGCAACTGGCGCGCGCGAAAGTGCAAACCAGCCTTGACCTGGTCGCACTGTATAAAGCCCTGGGCGGTGGCTGGGAGCCGTATCAACAGCTTGATTTACCCGACTATTCGGTGTTTGGCCCGGCACCGACCTCCTGATCTCTCCCCACGCGCCTTTCTGGCGCGTTTCATTTTAATGTGACGCAATCGCGTTAAAAACGAAATAAAAATTCCCCTCCGGCGGATAGCTGAAAAAATCATCAAAACGTGGCGCAGCAGCATTCCCACTCACTAACAACCCTTTAAACCAAGTAGTGTGCTACTGGTCACATTTTGTTCGCCATTTTATGACACCTACCACAAAACCAGTTTTTCATAATAACAATAAATGAAATAAATAAACTATGTTGAAGGCGGGAGTGGATGGGGTTGGCATCGTGGCTTCATCCCGCATGTTCCATCACCAGGTTGAAAGAGGTCACTGGACACACTATGGCAAAAGAACAATATCTCACGCCCAATCGGGCATCCGGGCCGAACAGTCATGCCAAAACGGAGCCTTTCGTGAAAGTGATAGCGGCCGTGGCGACACTGGGCGGCCTGCTGTTTGGCTATGACACTGGCGTGATTTCCGGCGCACTGTTATTCATGGGCGATGAATTGCAGTTAACGCCGTTCACTACCGGGTTGGTCACCAGCTCTTTGCTGTTTGGTGCAGCCTTTGGCGCACTGTTCTCCGGGCATTTCGCTGCGCAATATGGGCGCAGGAAAATCATTCTGTTTCTGGCTATCGTGTTTGCGATCGGTTCGACCGGCACAGCGATGGCGCCGAATGTTGAGTGGATGATTTTCTTCCGCACCGTATTAGGTGTTGCGGTGGGCGGGGCCTCCGCGACCGTACCTATCTACATTGCTGAGATTGCACCGGCGAACAAGCGCGGGCAATTGGTGACCATCCAGGAGTTTATGATTGTTTTTGGCCAACTGCTGGCCTACTCCTCAAATGCAGGTTTTAACGCGGCCTGGGGAGGGCATGAAACCTGGCGTTATATGCTGGTGGTGGCAACGCTGCCGGCGGTGATGCTGTGGTTTGGTATGTTATTTATGCCTGATACCCCGCGTTGGTATGCCATGCAAGGACGTCTGGCCGATGCGCGTCGGGTACTGGATCGCACCCGTGCGAAGCAGGATGTGGAATGGGAACTGACCGAGATTGAAGAAACGCTGGATGAAGAGCAAAACCGCAACCATCCCAGCCTGCGGGATGTCTTTAAAAAGCCCTGGCTATGCAAACTGTTCTTTATTGGCCTGGGGATTGCGGTTATTCAGCAAACATCCGGCGTGAACACCATCATGTACTACGCGCCAACCATGTTAAAAGCCGTGGGGATGAGTACGGATGCCGCACTGTTTGCCACGATCGGCAACGGCGTTATCTCCGTGGTGATGGTGCTGGTAGGCATTTGGGCGCTGGGTAAAATAGGTCGCCGTGCCCTGACGATGATCGGTCAGTTTGGTTGCACTGCCAGCCTGCTGTTTATCGCATTGGTCAGTTATCTGATGCCTGAAACCCTCAATGGACAGCCCGATGCGCTGCGCGGCTACCTGGTCTTATTGGGCATGTTTGCCTTTCTCAGTTTCCAGCAAGGGGCGCTATCACCGGCAACATGGCTGCTGCTGTCTGAAATCTTTCCTACGCGACTGCGCGGCGTGTTTATGGGCGGGGCCATTTTCGCGATGTGGATCGCCAATTTCCTGATTTCGCTGGCCTTCCCGCTGCTGCTGTCGACCGTGGGTCTGGCCGGTGCGTTCTTTATCTTTGCCTTTATCGGCGTATTTTCCGGCTACTTTGTTATTAAGTGCGTGCCGGAAACGCGCAATCGCAGTCTGGAGCAGATTGAGCACTATCTGCATGACTGGCTGAGTAACGATGAAGAGAAAGCCGAAGTGGCGCGGCTCAGTGGACGTAAAGCCACATCAAACTAACGTCACGCGACACCACTTAAGGGTCGGCTCTGTCCGGCCCTTTGCGTTTGTGGCATACTGTACGTTAATCCACACTTTTATTTTTAAGGCAATCCTGTGCTCGTTTCCAGTAATGTCACCATGCAGTTTGGCAGTAAGCCACTGTTTGAAAACATTTCCGTTAAATTCGGTGGCGGCAACCGTTATGGCCTGATCGGCGCCAACGGTAGCGGCAAATCAACCTTTATGAAAATCCTCGGCGGTGACTTGGTGCCGTCTGCAGGTAATGTCTCCCTGGATCCGAATGAGCGCATTGGTAAATTGCGTCAGGATCAGTTCGCCTTTGAGCAATATACCGTGCTTGATACGGTGATCATGGGACACGGCGAGCTGTGGGAAGTGAAAGAAGAGCGCGATCGCATCTATGCGCTGCCGGAAATGAGCGAAGAAGATGGCTACAAAGTGGCCGATCTTGAAGTGGCCTACGGTGAAATGGACGGCTACACCGCGGAAGCGCGTGCAGGCGAATTGCTGTTAGGCGTGGGTATTCCGCTGGAACAGCATTATGGCCCCATGAGTGAAGTGGCACCGGGATGGAAATTGCGTGTGCTCCTGGCGCAGGCACTGTTCTCCAATCCCGAAATCTTGCTGCTCGATGAGCCTACCAACAACCTCGACATCGACACCATTCGCTGGCTGGAAAACGTGCTGAATGAACGTAACAGCACCATGATCATTATTTCGCATGACCGTCACTTCCTGAACATGGTGTGTACGCATATGGCGGATCTGGATTACGGTGAGCTGCGCGTGTATCCCGGCAACTACGACGAATACATGACGGCAGCCACCCAGGCCCGTGAACGCCTGCTGTCTGACAATGCCAAGAAGAAAGCGCAGATTGCTGAGCTGCAATCCTTTGTGAGCCGCTTTAGCGCCAACGCCTCAAAATCCAAACAGGCCACCTCGCGCGCGCGTCAGATTGATAAAATCAAACTCGATGAAGTGAAAGCCTCCAGCCGTCAAAACCCCTTTATTCGTTTTGATCAGGACAAGAAACTGTTCCGTAACGCGCTGGAAGTGGAAGGGCTGACCAAAGGCTTTGAGAACGGTCCACTGTTTAGCAAGCTCGGGTTCCTGCTGGAAGTGGGTGAGAAGCTGGCGGTTCTGGGCACCAACGGTATCGGTAAAACCACGCTCTTAAAACTGTTAGTCGGTGAGAGTGAACCCAATGCAGGCACGGTAAAATGGTCTGAAAACGCCAAAATTGGTTATTACGCTCAGGATCATGCTGAAGAGTTTGATAACAACCTGAATGTGTTCGACTGGATGAGCCAGTGGATGCAGGAAGGGGATGACGAGCAAGCTGTGCGCAGTATTCTTGGACGCTTGCTGTTCTCGCAAGATGATATCAAGAAGCCTGCGAAGGTGCTGTCCGGGGGCGAAAAAGGCCGCATGATGTTTGGTAAGCTGATGATGCAGCGCCCAAATATCTTGATTATGGATGAACCCACCAACCACCTGGATATGGAATCCATTGAGTCATTGAACATGGCGCTGGAAATGTACGAAGGGACGCTGATTTTCGTCTCGCACGACCGCGAGTTTGTCAGCTCTCTGGCAACACGCGTGATCGAAATGACGCCGGGAAAAATCAACGACTTCTCAGGTAATTACGAAGATTACCTGCGCAGCCAGGGCATTATTTAAGTGAAACACAAGGGGAGCGCAATGCTCCCCTTTTGCTATCTTCCGACCCACCGGTTTACTTCCAGACGTATCTCCCGCCACGCATTGTCCTTACCCTTATGATGGCTCGACATCTTAGGGATGTGGTTCAGCGCAGGCTATCCCGTTGTTGAAAGAGTGGCGCTGCACGGATACTTTTTCAGCGGCGACAGAAGGGGCAAAGCCCTGACGCATCGATATTGACGGATCAGCACAGTAATAATTGTTACAGATAACGCCTTTCAGCAGGTGATGCCATCGTATGGCGAAGAGACGATTTTGTTTTGAAGTCACACGAATTTTTTGAATAGTTACGCTGACAGTAATATTAAAGGATACGGCGCGGTGTTGATCTTAAAATAATAATAAATTCTTTCGTAAATGTTCTGGAATTATTTAAAGTTAACATGTTAATTTATTTAAATGTATTTCATTTTGTGTTTCACCCTCGATTTTAAGATAAGGCAATGAAAGGTGGGTGTTTTTTTAAATATAATAATTATCTTGAACTGCGCGGAAAGATATGGTTGAATTTGTCCATGATTGGCGTTCTGCCTTTTACTTATTGCGGCTATCAGAACTTTCTTTCCCTTCGTCTGATAGATTTGTTAACTGATAAATTCGTCTTCACACAGTGAATAGATTTTAAAATTCTTTTGCTGCGCAGGAGTGTGATAAAAATTACGGGAGTGTTGAATAAAGTCCGTTATCCCTGTTTTACTATTTCGTTAAAATCTTAAGTCGTAAATCCATTGAACCACTGAGATGAGTAATTAACGTCTGTTTTTAGTGGCCATTACATTGTGAAATGTGATGGCCATTTTTTTTTGGAAAAAATAATGTGTGCCAGCCTTGTCATGGATTTAATAAATGAGCCATGTGTTACACATGGCCATGGCGCTCGTTTTATCTCTTCTTCTATTAATTCATTGTCTGCGAGATTAGCAAAGGGATGATTCATATCATTCTTAAATTCGCCTATGGCATTTTATTATAAATTAATCCACGGGAATAATTGAAATAATTTTGAAGTTAATTTAAGGAAAGAGGTATTAACGTGAACTTTGATGAAATGTATAGACATTTTACACCTGCCGCCGTCAATCTCGATCGGGTAAAAACGTCATCATCGTATTGTGATTCCGGGCATGATGAAGCCATGATGGCATTAAGTTATGTCAGCGATAAGTGTGCGTTTGGGGTTGAGCTTTATATGGCCAAAATGGGGATTAATTCGCCCAAAAAATCGTTAGGATTTTTATATAAAACGGCGCTGATCAAAGCAAAGGAATATCCCTTTTTTATGCGCATGAATGCGGAGTCGTTGAAAGAGGTATTGGAGTTGCTTTGTGTCTTTGCCTACGCGGATTATGCCAACAGTGCGACGAGTTTGACGCCGTGCAAAAAGTGTGGCGGCAAGGGTGCCAGGTCAGTGGCTCTGCCAGCGCAGGAAAACCTTGAACCACCCCGCCGCGGGCTTGCCCTGGGTGAGAAGGAAAAGGGGTTGTCTGTATCAGAGCAAGGGAGCGTTGTTTGCCTGGATTGTAAAGGAAAGGGTCAAGTGCAGACGTATTGTCGGTATCGCGGCAAGTACCCCCAGAAAAAAAACGCCAGACAGAATGAAAAGATAAGTCATTACTTTCACGATTATCCTTCTCCGGGGGGTAAAAAAATGAGCTTTTCCGATGTCAGCAGAGAAATAGAAAGCCTTATCACGATAAAAAAAACGACCACCTATAAATACATCAAACCGTTTTATCTCATGCTGGTATCGACGTGTTATGAAGAGGAAAACAATGCACGCGATATTTTTACAGACGTGAGTTTTCGATAATATCCGCTATCTGAATCGTCTCCAGGGTATGGTCATTGAGATTGTCTATTGAGAATATCAATGTTTTTTCTTTTTTAAGAATACGTTATTTCTTTACGGCCGCGGCAGTAGAAAAGTAAACGTGTAATTTTTAAGGAGAGGGCACACACAGTGCTCTGATACGTTATGTATAACCTGGAGTGGTTTTACTTACACGAAAATAATTTCATCTACGCAAGCATTGCGGGTGCGATGGCCTTATTGCGTGCGAGTTGGATCAACCGTGATGGTTGGTGTCGACGTTTTCAGGATGCGGCTATCTGTATCCTGTTTGCCTTTAATCTGCAGCCTGCCGTTGAAATTGGCGCCTCCATAATCAAGCACTCGTTTCCTGATTATGTGGCAACCGATCTGTTTACCAATGAGCATGCGGTGCGTCTGTTGGCTGCCTTTTTAGGCTTTCTGGGTACTGATTGCCTGTTTGAATTTTTAAGGAAGAAAATTGGCCATCATAACGAAGTGGGGTGATGCTTTGTCAGTAACATGTGTCGAAATGAATAAATAACAGGCCAGGGGAGCACCATACATCGTGGCTGTCACTCATCCGTATTAATCGATAACAGGAGTCAATTCAGTAATGTTGAAGGTACTATTTTCAATGGTTGTTAATAAAATCCCACAAATGGTTGTGTTAACGATTTGCGCAATACTGCTGGGATTAAATGTTCGCAATCATAATATTACATCGACGAATAATCGTCTTGAAGCGCTCCTGGATGTCAAAGAACAGCGGATTATGGAGTTACGGATGAAAAATAAAGCCATGGATGATGAGTTCAGAGCCTTGATTATGCAGTTGCAAAGCAGCAACGATATTCTGATGAAAATGTACGCCGATAGAGAGAATCATGATAAGAGAATTAATCATATGTTGGGGAAAATCAATAAGTCCCTGGAGAGCGACCCGACCGCTGCGCTACCTGTTCCTCCCGCTGCTCTTGAGCAATTGCGCAATGCAGGAAAACGAACCGACAGACAATTATCTGAGTCAGAAGCCAATCCTGCCGCTACCGGCCAGTCTGATCGCTGAAACACCGGTGCCTGGTATCCCCAACAAAATGACGTATGGGCAAAGCGTTATCTTTAATATGATGTTATTAGGTGCGCTTCGGCAATGTAATAACGATAAAGACGTTATCCAAAAAATAGAGCGTATGCGGCAAGGCCTGCAGAAATGATATTGAATTAATGACGCTATTTGTTTTTATTATTCCTGATTCAATATAAAAGCCCATCGCGATGTTGAGTATATTCTCAACTTTTTTATTTCTTCTTATTTAATCCTGTCAATGTTAGGAGGGCTTTCGTCAGTCATTAAGTGCAATTGTTAAACATGATATACGCCATTCACGGCGATGTCTGCAAGGCTATCGGCTATTGCCGGTGCTGATGTTATCGACAGCGGCGAGTAATCAATATTGCGCCCGTCACCGATCTTATAAAATACAGTGGAGATTAAACCGATGAATAAACTTCATCAACATGACCGTCAGGGCGCGGGTATTTTGCCTGCGCCTTCCGTGGTGGAGGCCAGCAACGGCAGCCTCTCTGACAGTGTCTCGCACGCCACGGTGGTCATTCCCGCCGAGGCCAACCTGAAAGCCTATGATTTACTCACCGTGTATTGGCAGGGCAGCAGCGAAGCGGGGTCGGTCACCAGTTATCCGCTGGCGATTACCGAAGACCTGGCTGGCAAAGCCTATAGCTACCTGATTCCCGGTGACTACATTCGTAAAAGCAGCGGCGGGCAAGTCAATCTCTGGTATACCACTCAGCAGGTGGGTGCATCCAGCGTCACTATGTCACGCATCAGCGCCCTGACTATTCAGGCGGGCGCATCGGCAGAAACAGAGGACTTTGAACGTTTCGACGAAACGGTCATTCCGGCAGGAACCTCATTCAATACCCAGCGACTGACTGTGTTTAATGGCTATTCCGGGCCTGACATGGTGATTACCGCCAGCCGTATGGCTGAGCCGGGTGTTCAGGGCAACGTCCTGCAGATTGATAATCTGAATAAAAAATCCGGGTCACTGGAAATTCTGTTCAATCAGCCCGTCTCGAAGGTGCGTTTCTGGCTTTCCACCCAATTACTGTCCGACACCATTACCTTTGCGGCAACCGATGAGAATGCAGCGGATATGGCTACGCCACAAACCGTAGGCAGCACGACGAAATATATCGAGTTCGTTGCGGATGGCACGAAAGGAAAGATTCATAAACTACGGGCCTTTTATTCAGGCCAACTGACGTTTATGGAGCTGGATAATTTTTCCATGACGGAATAATCAAGGGCAGGAGAGGCTATGAGCAACCATCACACTATTAACGGAAAAGAAAACCTTGGAGAAGTCTCAACCATGCTGTCGACTCAGAATAAGGAAGAGGCGATTGAGGGGATCCGACGCATGTTTGTGGATGTGGTACAGCGCAATCACATCGTTGATGAAAAACAGACGCCGGCAAAGCGCGCGGCTTTTATTAAACAGCACGGCAGTGCTTACGGCACATTCCAGGTTGATGAACAACTGGCCAGCCAGTATCAGGTCGGTATTTTTCAACCGGGTGCCAGTTATGAAGCCTGGGTGCGTTATTCCAGTGACGTACCGGATGAGAAACCGGATAAAAACACCACCGTGGGGCTGGGGATAAAACTGTTTGGTGTGCCCGGCGAAAAGATGCTGGAAGAAGATGTCCACAGTTCGACCCTGGATTTTATTTTGCAAAACACGGAGGTGTTTTTTGCCGCCGATGCCGAGGAGATGTATGCCTTTAAATCAGCGGCGCTGGCGGGAGAGTTACCCGCCTTTCTTGAAACGCACCCTGAAACCGCAGCCATCCTGAAAGCGATGGAAGAAAGAACCGTGGAAAGCGTGCTGACCGAACCCTTATGGAGCTGTGTGCCCTATCAGTTTGGTGAGGGGAACTATTGCAAATTCAAGGTGGACAGCGCATCGGTTGCCGATCCGATGAATCCGGTTGATCAGGACGCCGCCAATTACCTTGGCAGAGATTTAAAAGAGAGGCTGTCACAAGGTGAGGTTAGGCTGAATTTTTATGTTCAACTGCGCAATAACCCAGAGACGCAGTCGATAGAAAGTGCCCGTAGCTTATGGAAGGAGGACGAGGCGGTGCCGGTGAAAGTGGCAACGCTTATCCTGCCACAGCAGACCGTTGAAGCGCGCGGGCAAGGGGCTTACGGCGAGACGCTCTCCTACAATATCTGGCGCACGCTGCCGGAAATGATTCCCCTCGGCAGCATTGCTGAGGCGCGTAAGGTGGTGTATCGCTCTTCAGCGCAGACGCGGCGTGATACGAATGGGCAGTCGACCGGGGAGCCTGTGCGTCCCCGCCCGGCAAAAGCGCCGGAGCCGCCTTATCAGCCCACGTTTGAGCGGCCATGGTCGCCCGATAAGGATCATTTCATCGAGGACTTTGCTCGCTTTCCTGAAACCACTATCCGTCCCGGTGAAGTTTATGACACTTCCCGGCTTAAAATCAGTAATACGATGTACAGCAGCCTGACCTATCGTATTGGCAAATCAACATCAATTACCCGAGGAAATGCCTTTCAGTTAAAAAATGAATATGAACAAGTAGTCGGCTGCGAATTTATCTTCAATCAACCGCTGAAACAGCTCGCACTTAATATTTCGGCGAAACTACAGGGCGAGAAACCTATTACGCTGTCGGTGCATGACCAATCCAGCACCATGACGTCTGCTCCATTTCAATACGTGAGCAATGAAAGTAAAGAGTTGGTTTTTGTTCCCGATAAAGGACAAGCGATTCGTTCATTAAAATTTTTTGGCTCCGGGGTTTCATTACTTGAAATTGATGATTTCACCATGGAAGAACAATAATTTCCGTCATTAAATAAAGGTATTATTATGAATAACGACAAGTCTTATCCTCAGGCTGGCATTTCTGAACCCACTCAAAATATTTCTTCATTATCTGTCGTCGAGGATAATGAAATCGCCTATGCGAAAATTCACCCCGGCATTGGTATTGCGCGCGTGGGTAATAGCCAACATGAATTTTATATTGGCCCCGAATATCCCGCAGCACCGCCACCGGCGTTTGGCACCACGCGTGACAGCACGGGGGCGATGAAGCGCCAGGCGGCCCGTTTTAGAATTTATGGTTACAACAAAGCGGGTGTCGCGATCAAAGAGTTGACCCCGGAGACGGCGGATATCGAATGGCAAGTTGAAGTGGCGAACACCAAATCATCCTGGTATGTGTTTGACGCGGCGATGGACCAGCCTAAAGCGCAGTCGGTTCCGCGTCGTAACCCGCTGCTGACCGGTGAGCAACGCCGGGCGCTGGAAATTAGACCACCGGCTAAACATATTCGCGGTGTGAATGCCGCCAGCGTGCAATTAGACGGGGGCAGCTTCAAGAATGTGCCGGTAAACCTGGGGGAGTTGCGCACTGATGAGCAGGGGCGTTTGTTGGTGCTCGGCGGTCACGGCGTGGCCGCGTCGCCCAGTGGCGCACCGTTATTGATTTATGACGAGCAGGGCGTAGAACATAACTTCAATAACTCCGTTGACTGGTACGACGATATTTCTGACGGTCCTGTTTCTGCGACGGTCAGTGTGCAAGGCAACGCGATTCCCGTCACGGGTGCCTGGGTGGTGGTGGCTCCGCCTGACTATGCCCCCGGCATTGTGCCTTTCCGTTCGCTGTATGACATGGCGCGCCATACTGCGGTGGAGGCGGGAATGACGCTTTCGGATGCAGAGACCTCTTACTCTGCACATGTCCTGCCGCTGCTGGAACGCCTTTCCGCTCTGCAATGGGTGAATCTGGGATCGGCTCAGGCACACGGCATGGGCGGCACCGATCCCATTGATGCCGCATTGTTGCGCACCTTGCCTGAAGCAGACAGCGATCGTCAGCGTTTTGATGTCTATGCAAAATTCCGCTCACCCGATGACACCACGGTGCACGGCGGCGCAGCACTGAAATGGCCTCAGTTGTATGGCGATGGTTATGCCGGCGCATCACCCGCGTTAAAAGACGATCTTTTACCGGTCGCACCGCAATCCTATCAACATCTTGCTGACTTTGTGCTGGCCGATTTTGCCGCTGACCTGAATGCAGAAAACTATCCGTCGGTCCCGCAATTTCCGGATCCGGTGTATGCCAAACCGATCGAAGCGTCACCGGTTGCTGAGCAACCCGCGCGGCTAGATGCTGGCCCGCTCTCGTTCTGCTGCGCTGATGCGTTCCATCCGGGCTGTGAGCTGACATGGCCAATGCGCCACGCCTCGCTGTACAGCGAACTGGTGCGTATCAAATCCCGCGATACGGCACTGATCGGGGAAGACTATGGCGATCTGCTGACCCCGGAACAGGCCGTCGCTGAAAATGGTCCGCTGCAGGGGCAGGGGCCTGGCGATCTGACGCGTTGGATGGCTGTGCCGTGGCAGGGTGACACCGCGCGTTGCCGTTCAGGTTACGATCCCGAATTTCATCCCTACTTACCGACCTTCTGGCCAGCCAGTGTGCCGAACGAAGTGCTCTCCGAGGAGAATTACCAGCTCTACAGTGACACCACGCTGTCGGAAAAAGAGCGTCAGGAGGCTTTCCAGACCCGTGATAAGTGGCTGCGGACGTTCCTGCTGGAGAACCGTGACAATGAGAGCGTGATGCAGGCGATGGTGGCACGCTTTGATGAAATGGGCATTGTGCAGCGCCGTCCTGCTCCTGCGGATTATGCCGAACAGATACAAACGGTGTTTGTCGAGCAACGCAAGCCGGGCCAGCCGCCGCTTCCTGCTGCGGCATCAGCCTTTAGCGGCACCCTTGATGGCCGTCCTGTCCTGAATCGGGCCAACCTGCTTGAACAGGCAGGCTGGACGGAGGCGCAATGGGAAGCGTTTCAGCGTCAACGATAACGACGCTGTCCTGTGACGTGCTGGTTGTCGGTGCGGGTCCTGCGGGTGCTGTTGCGGCCCGCGTTCTGGCACGACAAGGTGCGCAGGTCATCATGCTGGACAGCCTGTCGTCAATGCGCCCTAAAGTGGGCGAGAGCCTGCCCGGTGCCATTGCGCCGTTGCTGCAAGCGGCGGGATTACACTCCTGGTTTGCGCAAAGTCAGCCATTGCCCAATCCCGGCAATCTCGCCAGTTGGGGCAATGCACAGCTCCATGCCACCGATGCTATTCGCGATCCCTACGGTTGCGGTTGGCACCTTGATCGCGCGCGTTTTGAACAGTGCCTGCAAAACGCGGCCAGAGAGGCCGGGGTCAGCTTTCTGCGTGCACACCTGAATACGGTCACCGCTTCCGAGCATGGCGTAGAGGTGCAGGCGGGTGAGGCTACCCTGCATGCAAAATGGATCATTGACGCCAGTGGTAAGGCACGAACGGTGGCGCGGCAATTAGGGGGGATCGCACGCCGCGATCCGCCACTGCTTGCCCTCTGTGCGTGGTATCCCGATGGCTACGATGATACGCGCAGCATTATTGAGGCCGCGCCCTCTGGCTGGTGGTACAGCGCTGGGCTACCTGAGAGAAATCGGCTTTTTGCCTTTTTTACGCTCCCGGAACGGGCAAAAACGTTGCTTCAGCAGCCCACGGGTTTTCTGGACCAGCTTCGAACCACCCGCTATATCCAGCGCGGGTTAACCGGTAAGCACGCTGTGGCACACCTTCCGGTACAGGTCGTTGATGCTGCCGGAAGCCATCTGGTCAGCGTGTGCGGCCCGCGCTGGGTGGCCGCTGGCGATGCTGCACTCTCCTTCGACCCGCTGTCGTCGCAAGGACTCTACAACGCCCTCTATACGGGAGTGCGCAGTGCTGAGGCTGTCAGTGCTGTGCTGCAGAGCGGGAACCAGACACTGCTGGCGCAATACGCCGAACGCGTTGCCGAAATTCGCTATGTGTATCAGAGCGAGGTTCGGCACTACTACCGACAGGAGCAACGATGGCCAGATGATCCCTTCTGGGCCACACATCACCGATAAACGTAATGGATCTCTACAAGGAGTCACTGATGACGAAAAATGAGTTTATGCGTGCCACCGGCCTGACCGCTGAGCTGGCAAACCGCTGGTATCATCCTGTGCGGGTGGCGATGGAAAGCAGCGACATCGACACTCCCCTTAGGCAGGCCCATTTTCTGGCACAAACCGGAGTGGAATCCGGTGGCTTCCGCCACCTGGAGGAGTCTTTGAACTACAGCGTGGAGGGGCTGAAGATATTCGGTTCCCGACTGAGCGCCGAACAACGTGAGCGGTGGGGGCGTCAAGCCAGCGAGCCGCCACTCTCTGCCGCACGGCAGTCAGAGATTGCGGAATGCGTGTATGGCGGTCGTTATGGCAATGTGGACAGTGGCGATGGCTGGAAATTTCGTGGCCGTGGATTAAAGCAAATCACCTTTCGCAGCAACTATGCCGCCTGCGGCAAGGCGTTAGGGCTGGCGTTGGAGGAGAACCCCGATCTGTTGCTCGATGTGATGCATGCCGCTTGTTCAGCAGGCTGGTTTTGGCGAGAGAAAGGCTGCAATCAGTTTGCCGACAGCAATGATGTTCGGGCGTTAACGCGCTGCATCAATGGCGGATTTAATGGCCTGAATGCGCGTATTTCGCGCACGTTGCAGGCACAACGTGTGCTGTTACCGGATGCGCAACAGGAGGTAATGGGCCTGCTCTGATAAGTGTGATTTCCCCTTCTTGAATCTGTTCGATCTCACCGCGTAATACCCATTGATAAAACAGGAGACAAACCTATGTCCAATCAAGACACCATGACGTCTAAAACGCACTTACCTCCGACCCCGGAAGCACAAAGCATGGAGACCGCCATTGAAGGGATCCGGCGTATGTTTGTGGATAAGGTGCAACATGATCATATTGTCGACGAACAGCAGACCCCCGCGAAGCGGGCGGCGTTTATCAAGCAACACGGCAGTGCGCACGGCGTTTTTCAGGTGGTAGATAATCTGGATAAAAAGTATCAGGTTGGTCTTTTTCAACCCGGCGCGCGTTTCGACGCCTGGGTACGTTATTCCAGCGATGTGCCGGATGAGCGGGCGGATAAAAACACCACCGTCGGTATCGGCATCAAATTATTTGCGGTGCCGGGTGAGAAAGCGTTGGAAGAAGATCGTTTCGCGACGACGTTGGATTTTATTCTGCAAAACACGGAGGTGTTTTTCGCCGCCGATGCGATGGAGATGTGTGAATTTAAAACCGCGGCGATTAACGGCACGCTGGATGCATTTTTACAGGATCACCCGGAAACCGCCCGCATTCTGGATGAAATGGGCAAACGAACCGTGGAGAGTGTCCTTACCGAGCCGCTGTGGAGTTGCATTCCCTACAAGTTCGGCGAGGATGATTACTGCAAATTTGTGATCACCACGCAGTCGGTGGCGGAGCCGAATACACCTGCTGATAAAGAGGCCGCAGGCTATCTGGCAAAAGATATGCAAGAGCGTCTGTATAACGGCGACGTGCGGCTGGATTTCTTTGTGCAGTTGCGCAATAACCCGGAAACGCAGTCGATTATCAGCGCCCGCAGTCTGTGGAAAGAGAGCGAAGCCGTGCCGGTAAAAGTGGCAACCTTGACGCTGCCGAAACAAAATATCCTGGCTCGCGGACAGGGTGCCTATGGTGAGAGCCTTGCCTACAATATCTGGCGCACACTGCCTGAGCTGGCACCGGTGGGCAGTATTGCCGACGCCCGCAAAGTGGTATACCGCTCATCTGCGCAGGTGCGACGCAATGTGAATGGCGAAACCATCGGCGAGCCAACGGAGCCAAGATTGCCAGAGGCCCCTAAGCCGCCTTATCAGCCGACGTTTGAACAGCCCTGGCCGCCGTCGAAAGAGGAGCGGGTGGAAAACTTCGATGGCGTCGGCGAACTGCTGATTGATAAAAATCATTACTATGATTATCAATATTTTGCGGTAAGTGCCCGCGATATGCCGCAGTCTGTAAAAATCACCACCACCCAGCAGCCTGTCAGCGGGATCACCTCAGACAAAGTGATTCAACTGGATAACACCGAGAGAAACAAGGGCGCGCTGCGCATTGTGTTTCATCCCCAATATGGAACGGTCAACAGCGTCAGATTCGGGGCTTCCGTGCTGTCTGAACATGCGGCGGGTTATGTGAAGATTATTGCGGAAAATCAGGCGGGCGAAGCGTCGAGCATGCCGGTGATGTTATTTCAAGGCGCGGGGAGAGTGACGATCGATGCTGACCCCAATAACGCGATCGTCGCCCTGAATATTCACTACATTGAGGGACTCACGCGACTGGAGCTTGATGATTTCCATATCAGTTATGGCGCTTAATCTTATTAGCGTTTGAATAAAAGAATATCGCACCTGTCTGTGTATTTTAAGCAGTATAAATAAAGTGATTGCTTATTATAAAGCAGATTGTGGTGCGCCTTATTCATACCGTTCTTTATATTCTTCACGCTGTTGTTAATTATTCTCACGATGTCTGAATACATTAAATCAAAAGTGGTAAAGGCCCGCAGACGCGCTGTGGGCCTTTATCAGGATTATCTACGCAGTTTGGGTGTCATTTAGTGGATTGTCGGGAAGAAAACCCCCGTTTATTGATGCGCCCGAACGCACGTTAACGTCGATAGTGATTAAACAGGAGACATGACTATGTCCAATAAAGAAACGATGAAACCTGAGGCGTTGTTATCACCTCGCGGGGAGACAGACACGATGGAAACCGCCATTGAAGGGATCCGCCGCATGTTTGTAGATAAAGTTCAGCATGACCATATTGTTGATGAAAGGCAGACGCCGGCCAGACGCGCAGCTTTTATCAAACAACACGGCAGTGCGCATGGCGTTTTTCAGGTGGTAGATAATCTGGATAAAAAATATCAGGTGGGGATTTTTCAGCCTGGTGCGCGCTTCGAAGCCTGGGTGCGTTATTCCAGCGATGTGCCAGATGAGCGCCCGGATAAAAATACCACCGTCGGCATCGGGATTAAATTATTTGGTGTACCGGGCGACAAGGCGTTGGAAGAGGACGTTAAAGCCACCACGCTGGATTTTATTTTGCAAAACACCGAAGTATTTTTCGCTGCTGACGCCATTGAAATGGTCGAATTCAAAGCCGCTGCGCTCAACGGCACGCTGGATGCATTTTTACAAGATCACCCGGAAACCGCCCGTATTCTGGATGAAATGGGCAAACGCACCGTCGAGAGTGTACTGACAGAACCGCTCTGGAGCTGCATTCCCTATCAGTTTGGTGAGCATGACTACTGCAAATTCGTGATCAGAACCCAGTCGGTGGCGGAACCCGATGCACCTGCTGATAAAGAGGCGCCGGGCTATCTGGCAAAAGACATGCAGGAGCGCCTGTATAACGGTGAAGTGCGACTGGATTTCTATGTGCAGTTGCGTAATAACCCGGATACTCAGTCGATTACCAGTGCTCGCAGCTTATGGAAAGAGGATGAAGCGGTGCCGGTCAAAGTGGCAACCCTGATCTTGCCACAACAAAACATCCTGGCTCGCGGGCAGGGGACTTACGGGGAAACCTTGTCCTACAATATCTGGCGAACCTTACCCGCACTGAAACCGGTAGGCAGTATCGCGGATGCCCGCAAAGTGGTTTATCGTTCTTCGGCGCAGGTACGGCGCAATGTGAATGGGCAATCTATTGCTGAACCCAGCGAACCGCGACTGCCGGGTGCGCCCACGCCACCCTATCAACCGACCTTCGAGCAACCCTGGCCACCAGCAAAAGCACAGCAACAGGATCAGGAAAACACGGTTACCGAAAATTTTGATGCTGTGGCGGAACTGCTGCTCGAGAAAAATAAATACCATGATTATCAATATTTTGCCGTAAGTACGCGCGACATGCAGCAGTCGGTCAGGATTACCGATACGCAACATCCTGTCGCGGGGATAACCGTGGGAAAAGTGATCCATTTCGATAATACCGCCAGACGACAAGATACATTACGCATTGTCTTTCATCCTGCGGCGGGGAAGGTTAAACGCGTCAGATTCAGTGTGTCGGTAGCCTTCGATAACCCGGTGTTTGCGATGCATGTCAAGGCATTGGATGACAAGGATATGCCGGTGACAATGGACATTGCGCTGTTACAGGGAGAAGGTCGGGCGACGATAGAGGCCGATCCGGGTAAAACGATTTCTGCACTCGCCTTTCATTGCAATGAGCAACTCGCCTCTCTGGAACTGGATGATTTCCGTATTACCTACGTTGCCTAAATATCGGTAAGCAATTTTATCGGCAGGAAAACCTGTGTGTTAAATGCGTGCGCGTTTCTTGCAGGAAAGAGGGAATTCACGATTATCTGACGATAAAGAGATCGCCATGTTAAGAATGGTTATTGCCAGTGCGCTGATCTTATTTTCAATCATATTCTTACTGGGTCTGAATATGTCAGCGTCTCTAAAATTGAAAATGAACAACGTCACTCAACCCGTGCCGGGTCTCTGCACGGCGTGTCCACGACTTTAAACCGGTGTTTAGGTCATTAAAAACGGGGAGCTTTAGGCTCCCCAGTCATTCTGTTTTTCTATTTGGTTATCTAATAAAGAGGGAGAAAAGTATGCATTATGTCGACGCTCTGACACCCGCTAATGCTCTGCCATTGGGTTTTTCTGCTCACCCGGATTCACCTCAACCAAAACTTGTTTTCAGCGATGAATTCAGTGCGCCTGAGTTAGATACAACGAAATGGACGGCGCGTGACCAGCATCGTGGAAGAGGGAATAACGGGGCGCAATGGTGGTATAAGCCAGCCAACGTGCGCAAAGCGGCTGGAAATGATGCGCTGGCGATCGATATCCGCAAAATAGGGGATAATGTTTACGCCGGTGGTCGCATTGATACGCAGGGAAAATTTGATTTCACCTTTGGCACATTTGAATGCCGCATGCATATTCCCGCAGCTGATGGGCACCTTGCGGCTGCCTGGCTGCAATCCGCCGTAGGGCTCCCGGAAGGAGAGGGCGTGACAGCGCGAACGGGAGCCGAAATTGATGTGATCGAAAGTAACAGTACCGGCGATCACTATGCCGTTACCTTGCATTGGGGAGGGTATGGAAAATATCACCAGCAATCCTCTGAAACGGTAGCCGCGCCACATCTGCGCAGCAACTGGTATCACACTTTCGCGGTGAATTGGGGGCCGGATAAAATGGACTTTACCTACGACGGCAAAATTGTACGAACGATTTCCGATCCCCGCTTGATTAGTCAGGTACGCGAGTATCCAATTCTATCCAATGAAATTATCCCCTTTGCCCAGGGGGATATTCATCATGCGCCCTTAGACGTCAGTTGCACGATGTATATTGATTATGTGCGTATCTGGCAGTGGCCTGCCTGATACCCGTAGGCAGTGTCAGTTAGCAGGGGGAGCTGCAGGCTCCCCCTTGTCGACGTGTTAAGCGATGCCGCCGATATTCATATATTGTGTTTCCAGATACTCTTCTAATCCCACGCCTGCGCCTTCACGGCCCAGACCGGACTCTTTCACCCCGCCAAACGGCGCAACTTCCGTTGAGATTATCCCTTCGTTAATGCCCACCATCCCACTCTCTAATTGCGGTGCAACACGCAATGCGCGCGCCAGATCGCGGGTATACAAGTAAGCCGACAAACCAAACGGCGTGGCGTTAGCGCGTGCAATCACTTCTTGCTCGCTGTGGAAGCGGAAGCAGGCCGCGAGTGGCCCAAAGGTCTCTTCACTGGCCACGCGCATGTTATCGGTCGCCTCACCAATCACCGTGGGCTGGAAGAAGTTACCGCCTGATGGATGGCCTTCGCCACCGCACAGCAGAACACCGCCTTTTTCACGCGCATCGGCCACATGTAAGGCCACTTTTTCCACCGCTTTGGCATGAATCAGCGGGCCTTGTTGTGCGCCCGCCGTAAAGCCGGGAGCAACGTTAAGTGCGCGCGCGGCAGCGGTTAGTTTGCTGACGAAGCGATCGTAAATGCCGTCTTGCACGTAGAAGCGATTGACGCAGACGCATGTCTGGCCACTGTTGCGAAACTTGGCAGCCATCGCACCGGCGATCGCCGCATCCACATCGGCATCGTCAAACACAATGAAAGGTGCGTTACCTCCCAGCTCCAGCGACAGCTTTTTCACGGTGTCTGCCGCCTGGCGCATCAGCAGTTTGCCGGTGGCGGTGGAGCCGGTAAAAGAGACTTTGCGCACCACAGGGCTTTGCATCAGGGTTTCACCAATCGCCACCGTGTCGCCGGTCACTGCGTTGATCACCCCTGGCGGTACGCCAGCCTGCTCGGCCAGCACAATCAGTGCAAAGGCCGAGAGTGGGGTTTCATTGGCGGGTTTGATCACCGCCGTGCATCCTGCCGCCAGTGCCGGGCCCAGCTTACGGGTCAGCATCGCCAGAGGAAAGTTCCACGGCGTAATGGCGGCAATCACACCGACGGGCTGTTTAACCGTCATGATGTGATTACCCGCTTTGGTCGAGGGAATCACCTGACCGTAAGCGCGTTTGCCCTCTTCAGCAAACCACTCGATAAAGCTGGCCGCGTACAGCACCTCGCCTTGCGCTTCGGCCAACACTTTACCTTGCTCAGTGACAATCAATTCGGCCAGTGGCTGTTGGTGCGCGAGGATCAGTTGGAACCAGCGTTGCAAAATAGCGGCACGCGCCTTCGCCGTCATGGCACGCCAGGCGGGCAGGGCGTCGGCAGCGGCCTGAATCGCGGCCTCGGTTTCACGCGCACCCGCAAGGGCGACGTCGGCCACCAGGCTATCATCCGCCGGATTGGTCACCGCGTAGTGGCCATCGGCTGTGCGCCATTCTCCGTTGCAATACCAACCCGTGCGTAACAGTTCTGCAAATTGCGTCATGCGATATTCCTTGTTTCTGCGTTAGCGGCAAACAGTGCGCGTGCCGGACGGCTGTCGCGCGTAATGCGCTTGCCTGCGGTATAGTCATTGATAACGTCGCAGGGCGTGTAGTTGCGCTCCAGCTCGTACAGCATTTCGTCGTCGAGGCGGGTGTTCATGGCGGCTAATGCACTGTCAATTTGTGCCGTGGTATCGGCACCCACCAGCATGGCATCCACGCCCGGATGGCGAAGCACCCACGCCTGGGCCACCTGGGCTGCCGGAATGCCCGCTTGTGCGGCAACGCGGCTCACCGATTCGGCGATATTGCGGGAGGCCAGATCGGCATACATCTCCTGCGTAAAGAAGTCGGTTTTGTTGCGCACTGAGTTGAAATCGCAGCTCAGCAAGCCTCGTGCCAGCGGACTAAACACCGAGATACCGACGCCCTGATCGCGACAGAAGGGGATCATCTCTCGCTCTTCCTCACGGTAGGCCAGGTTTAACTGCAACTGCATATTGATGGGTTTGGTGTAACCGTAGCGCTCACAGCACCAGAGGATTTTCGCCAACTGCCAGGTATACATGGTGGAAACGCCGACATAGCGGGCTTTGCCACTGCGCACAATCTCATGCATGGCGGCCCAGGTCTCTTCTACCGGCGTGTTCACATCAAAATAGTGCAGCATGTAGATATCAACGTAATCGGTGCCCAGCCGTTGCAGGCTGGCATCGATGCTTTCCATAATGTGCTTGCGTGAATGGCCCTGATTATTCAGGCCGCCGCCAATCGGATAGCCGACTTTGGTGGCCAGTACCAGCTCATCACGAACTGCCAGACGATTCACGAGGCGACCCACCACTTCTTCGCCTGCGCCGCTGGAATAGAAATCCGCCAGGTCGATAAAATTAATGCCATTGTCGAGTGCGTGGCGCACCAGCGGCTCACTTTGGCTCTCATCAAAAATCCAGGGTTTCCAGCTTTTGCTGCCCATATTCATGGTGCCAAGGCACAGGCGGGAGACGGTTAATCCGCTTTGACCCAGTTTGATGTACTCCATAACGACTCCTTAACGTGCTGGGGTATAGAAAGGGTTGCCCAATTCAGGCAGCGCCGTTTCAAGCTGGCGGCGGCCGGGTAATTTCTCCATCGCGGCCTGAATCGCCGTTTGGCAAGCGGTGAGGTTATTGCGATACACCTCGTCAATATCGTCGCAACCGGGGTTGACCCAGTTGGCGGTAATAATGCACCACTCGTCTTCTGCCTCGGCGGGCAGTAAACCGCTGAGCTGCGCTTCTGTAACGGCCTTGGCGATCGCCGCCTGCGAGGCACCCCAGGTGGCGTTACCGTGCAGCTCGCCACTGATTTCCGCTTTGTTGACATACAGCGTCATCGGTTTGGCGGGAACGTTGGGTTTAATCACCACCATAAAAGGACAGTGGCCTTGTGACGGTGACGACAAGCTGTTTGCAAAGGCCTGACCCACGGGGCCACTGCGCGGGCCAATCAGGATGTTGATGTGTGAGGCGTTAACGCCATTACCTGCAAAACCTTCACCGATATACATTTCCATGGTCTTCTCCAACACTCAGAGTGGGGTTGTGGTGTGATGAACAATTGGGTCTGTGTTTGCCTGCGGCGTCTGGGCGGCATCCACCAGCGTCAGGCCTTTGGTTTCCGGTGCCCAGAGAATCGACACCAGCGCGCCCGTCAGCAGCACCCCGGACAGAATGCCCATCGTGGTCGGAATGCCGTAGTCGACGATAAACACCGGCAGTAACAGGGTGCCGAGCGCGGAGGCGAAACGGCTGACCGAGATCGACAGCCCGACACCCATTGAGCGCACTTCGGTGGGGAAGCTCTCCGCCGGGAAAACGCCCACCAGATTACTGACGGCGGACATCACCAGCGTGAAGGCGGCAAAGCAGGCGATCAGCAAGGCCGTCTGCGCACTGTCTATCAGGCTCATGGCACCCAGACACAGGGCGAGAAAAATAAAGGCACCAATCAAAAAGCCGCGACGTGAGCAGATGATGGTGAGGCCGATGCCGACAACGGCACCCACAAACAGCAGTCCGCTGAGCAGCAGGTCGGTGCCAAAACTGTTTGCCAGTCCCATCGCCTGCAAAATCGTCGGCAGAAAGGTGTAGATAGCAAAATAGGGCAGGACCAGGCAGGCAAAGAACAGGCAGTTGAACAGCGTACGGCGGCGATACAGCGGGCTAAACAACACCAGCAGATTGCGGGATTCGGTATTAACCGGCTCCGCTTGCAGCACCACGTGGTCACCAAAGTAACGTTTCACAATGGCTAAGGCTTCTGCGCGCCGCCCTTTGCGCATTAACCAGCGTGGCGATTCTGGGGTGCCAATCCGCAGCAGCAAAATGATAAAGGCAGGGACGGCGGCAGAGGCCAGTAACCAACGCCATGCCTCTGGCGAGGCCTCAGTTGCGAAATGCCCGGCAAAGCTGCCAATCACATAACCCACGGTCCACAGCACGCTGAAGGCACCCAGCATCACACCGCGATGACGACGCGGGGCAAACTCAGCCAGCAGGGTATGGCCGACGGAGAAATCGCCTCCCAGGCCGATGCCCACCAGCACGCGCAGCAGAAACAGTTGCTCTGCGCTGACAGCCCAAAACTGCATCAGGGAAGCCAGCGTGATCACAATAAAGCTAAAGCAGAAAATCTTCTGGCGGCCCACGATATCGGCCAGCCAGCCCAGTACCAGGCTGCCGAGAAACAAGCCTAACAGGGCGGCACTGCCGAGCATTCCTTGCCAGAAGGGGGTTAATCCCAGTTGTGGCGTCAGTTGCGCCAGCGCAAATCCAATGACGCCCAGCACATAACCGTCAGTGAGATGCGCACCGAAGGTCAGTCCGGTGATTTTGAAATGGAAGCGATTAAAAGGTACATCGTCGAGTTGAACGACTTTTTGCATTGTCCTGCCTCCTGTCGAGTGGCTACGGTTCAATTGTTATTTTTTTGTTGAATGCGAGTTAAAAATGACAGCGCGACCAGGCGAAAGCCAGTGCGCTTTCGTCATACCCCTATTCCAAAATTTCCTGTGATTGCGATCCAAATTTTTAACAATCACAGCCTGTTGCCTGCGCGCCATCGGTAAGATGGGCGTCTCGGGATGTTGCATGCTAAGGAGTTGTACCCGATGAGAAAATTGCCCTCATTAACGCTGTTGCGCCTGTTTGAAGAGACCTGCAAGACGCTCAGTGTCAGCAAAGCCGCAGAATCCCTGTTTATTACGCAGAGTGCTGCCAGCCGCCAGCTACGCCAGTTGGAAACCTTTATTGGCAAAGATCTGTTTACGCGCAGTCATAGCGGGCTGATCCTGACGCAGGAAGCCATCATGTTGCTGCCCGTGGTGCGGCAATCGCTGGATATCCTGGAGGAGGGCATTCAGCGCGTGCAGCTACGTAATCCGCGCCAACATCTGCGTTTACAGGTCGCCCCGACGTTAGCAACCCGTTGGTTAGCCCCCAGACTGGTGACGCTGCGCCAACGTAACAGCCAACTGCAAATTGCACTGATCAGTGAGGCACGCCAAAAATATTGCGACTTTGATTGCGCGATCCGTTTTGGCACGCCAGCCGAGGCGGGTGAGCACGGCGAATGGCTGCGTCATGAAACGCTGATGCTGGTGGCCAGTCCTCTTTTAATGCTGGAGGGCGATTTCCCGGCATTACAACTGATGCCGCACCTGCACGTGCTGAACGGTGATACCCGTTTAGATAACTGGGCGCGCTGGTGTGAGAGCGCCGGTGAAGCGCCGCAGCCGCTGGAGAGTGGGCTGGAGTTCAGCACGCAGGACCAGGTGATCAACGCCTGCATCACCGGCGCAGGTTATGCGGTACTGGATGCTGAGATGATCAAAAATGAGCTGCGTGCGGGCACGTTAGTGAGTTTGTCGCCGTTGCAATTACAAAGTGCCAATGGTTACTGGTTGGAGATCCCCGCCGGTAAGCGCGAGCTACCGCGCGTCAATGCATTCCGTGAATGGCTGATGGCGCAACTGTCTGAAGGAGTTCCCTGTGCCGTTGAATGAATTGTTAAAGAGCCGACCCGTGGTGGCGGCAGTGAAAGACAGTGCCGGACTGGATGCGGCACTGGCCTCAGAGTGCCAGGTGGTGTCGTTGCTGTTCGGCAATATCACCAACATCGGTCGTCTGGTGCAGCGCATCAAACAGGCAGGAAAATTTGCCTTTATCCATGTCGACCTGCTGGAAGGCAGCTCGAATCAGGAAATCGTGATTAACTTTCTGAAAATCGTCACCCAGGCTGACGGCATTATCAGCACCAAGCCAGCGATGCTGAAGGCTGCACGGCTACAGGGCTTTTACACTGTGCACCGGCTGTTTGTATTGGACTCCATCTCCTTTCATAACCTCGACAAACAGGTCGCGCAGTCGGGCCCAGACTTTGTGGAAATCTTGCCCGGCTGCATGCCAAAAGTGTTGGGCTGGATCAGCGAAAAAATCCGCCAGCCGGTGATTGCTGGCGGTCTGGTGTGTGATGAAGAGGATGCGCGCCTGGCGCTCGGCGCAGGTGCCATCGCCGTCTCCACCACCAACCACCAGGTGTGGTCTTGCGTTACGCACCTGACAACGGATTAAGCTGTTTAAACAGGGGATCCAGTTGCCTGTGCAACTGCTGATAAACCTGGTTTAAGCGCGCGTAGTGCGCGGTGTTTTGCGGGTCGGGCATAAATGTCTGTTCAGGATGCACCAGCCGCTGGCTGGCACTGAGGTAGTCGCTGAACAGGCCGGTAGCGATACCGGCGTTGATTGCACAGCCAATGGCGGCTGAGCTGCGCATCTGATTACGTTGTGCAGGGAGGCCAAAGACATCCGCAAAAATCTGCATAAACAGATCACTGTTAGCGCCTCCTCCCGCAATAACCAGCTGTGTGAATGGCTGGCCGCGCTCCTCGGCCATGGGATCCATGTGATTTTTCAGGGTCAGTGCGATGCCTTCCAGTAGCGATCGAAACAGGTGTGCCCGCGTGTGACGGCCGTCGAAACCCAGTATCGCGCCTTTGCGATACTCCGCGTCGGCGGGAGCCGCCCAGTCGTGTAGCGTCAATAAGCCCTCACTGCCCGCCGGAACCCGACAGGCTTCCCGACTCAGCAGATTTTCAATGGACTCACCGCGATCTTCGGCCTCGGCCAGGGCTGCGGCACCAAACTGATCGCGGAACCAACTGACGGTCCACATGCCACGCCGCACCCCCATGCATTCATACAAAAAGGCACCCGGAACGGCAGACTGAAACGACCAAAAGTGCTGCGCCGAGTGGCGCTGGCTGCTGCCATGCACCATGGCACCGATATAGGTGCCGAGGGAAACCAGCGCGGTGCCGGGAGAGAGGGCACCTGCACCTAGCGCTTCGACGGCTTTATCATGGGCGGTGGCCACGATCGGCAGGCCAGCGGGCAACCCACTGGTGCTCGCCGCGGTAGCCGTCACTTTGCCCAGAATAGCGCCGGGCTTAACCACCTCAAACAGCATCTCGCGTTGCAGATTACAGCGCTGAAAGTCCGCGGTATCGTGGCTCCAGTCCCCGGTATTGTCATCCATCGGCCACCAACCGATGTAATTCGCACAGGTATCACGGTGCTGGCCGGTTAAACGCAGAGTGATGTATCCCGAGGCCGTGGTGACGTAACGCACCGCGGCGTAATCTTCTCGTGGTTGAAACGGGGTATTTAACCGTTGATCCATCCAGTTAATGACCGGTGTTGCCAGTTCACCATTGGCCTGCAACAGCACCCGGCAGCAGCGAATCACGCACAATCCAGCGGCGAGTAATTGATGGGCCTGGCCCCCGCGTTGATAAAACAGCGCCATCGCCTGGCGGCAGGCCGCTTGCACGGCGGTCCAGATATCGTCATCGGGATGTTCAGCCGCTGCAGGGGCGGGAATATTCAACGGGCGCAGTGGCTGACTTGCCTGGCAGAAAACCTGGCCTTCTGCGGTGAAGATCACCACTTTTGCACTCTGCGTGCCGACATCAATGCCCATGACATAGCGGCTCATACTGGCTCCTGATTGGGGTGTGAAAGGGTATGGGGAACGGATTTGCGCATTTCTCGCCCGAGCAGGGCGCTAAATACCAACACAATGGCCATCGCAATCAGGCCCATCATCCACATATTGTGATAAGCCCGGGCGGCTGGCAGTGTGTCTTGCCAGTGGCCGACCAGCGGATAGACAAACACATCGGGCAAAAAGCCAATCACTGAACAGATACCCACGGTGGTGCCCATGATATAGCGTGGGGTGCGGGCTTCTCCGATACAGGCAAAATAGAGGCCGCGTGAGGCATAGCAGGTAAAGGCCAGCACCAGAATCAGCGCCATTCCCACCGCTGCGGTGGCCGGGGAACGGGTGGTGACCAGCAGTACCACCAGGGTTGCGGCGCTGATCAGAGACAGAAATTGAATCACCCGCGTCGGTGAGCGCCAGCGCGTGCTGCTGGTGATAATGCCCCCCAGTGGCCCACAGGCAGCGCGAAAAATTTTATTGATCACAATCCCCAGATAGCTGGCGGCCACCAGCGAGACGCCATAGATTTCAGCCAGATAGTTGGTGGAGTAGCTGAGGATGGCGTAAATGGTGTACACCCCAAAGATAATCATGCTGCAGTACCAGGTGGTGGGAATGCGCAGTACCCTGAACACGTCCCGCAGGCGAAAAGGGGGCTCACCCGCTTGCTGGGCGCTATCGTTATCACGCACCAGCCACCAACAGGCAGCACCAAGCAGCAGGTAGCTCAGGCTATAGAGTAAAATCACTGCGCGCAGGCTATTGGCATCCTCGGCCGGGAAGCGCGAAAACACCCAGATAGTGATCACCGCCAGCGCCATCACGCCGACGCCGCGTAGCCCTTCCATCCACCCCATGATCTTGCCTTGTTCCTCATGTGAACCCAGCAATGAAGCCGCTTTGATGGACACTGACCACAGCATCAAAATGGTGGTGATGGCAAAGGCAACCTGAATCACCAGCATGGCCCAAAAAGGAGGATAGGTTGCCATCACCAGGCCCAGCAGGCCGGTAAGCAGCATGGCGCTGGTCATCATTTTGCGATGTGAAAAGCGGTCGGCAATCAATCCACTGGGTGCATACAGCACGATGGCCGTGATACCAAAGGTGCTCATAATCACGCCAATTTCCGTATTGGAGAATCCCATGAATTTCGCCATGGGAATTTGATAGATATAACGGAGATAAGCCAGATCAAAACTGATACCGCCACTAATACTGATCACGGCTAATGTTAACCAGCGTCGGATATTTCCGGGTTGCATCTGCATTCTCCTGGTGAAATAAAACACAAAAAAAAAGAGAAAAGTCGCCTTTCCGCCAAACGGCAGAAAGTTACTTTTCTCTTTATCTCGGTCAGTAACAGGAAATTAATAACACAGCTTGTACGTGGGCAACTGTGAATACACTCACAAAGTTTTCTTAGCGGCATATTTTCAGTCTTTTCCTGAATAAGGGCAGTGTATTTATTTCTGTGATCGCCTTCTCTTTTTATAAGTGATTTCACGTGCTAGCGTAGTCACCAGTTACTCGAGACTAAGAGAAAAGTAACTTCTTCGCCCCCCGCGAAGGAGCCTGCTTTTCTCTTTTTTTTTGCCTGTTGGCCAGAAAAAAGGCGGTGGTATGTCAGAGACGTTAGCGGATTTTTCGCTCGATTTCTTTTCACTTAAAGGCCAGTGTGCCGTGGTCACTGGGGGAAACGCCGGGCTGGGACAAGCCTATGCGACAGCGCTGGCGGCGGCGGGAGCCGACCTGTTCATTCCCGATTTGCAGCCAGGCAACCCGGAAACGCGTGCACTGATTGAACGCCACGGTGTGCGGGTTGAATTTATGCAGGTGGATATCACCGCACCCGGTGCGCCAGCCAACGTCATGGCGCAATGTCTTGAGCGTTATGGCCGCGTGGATATTTTGGTGAATAACGCAGGCATCTGTAAGTTAAATAAGGTATTGGATTTTGGTCGCCGTGATTGGGACCCGATGATCAATATCAATTTGACGGCGGCGTTTGAATTGAGTCACGAAGCGGCAAAAATCATGGTGCCACGTCGGCGTGGGAAAATTATTAATATTTGCTCATTGTTCTCCTATTTGGGGGGCCAGTGGTCACCGGCTTACGCGGCGACAAAACATGCGTTAGCCGGGCTGACCAAAGCCTATTGTGATGAATTAGGGCAATACAACATTCAAGTGAATGGAATTGCGCCCGGTTATTACGCCACGCAGATCACGGAAGCGACGCGCAGTAATCCCGAAACCAACCAGCGGGTATTGGATCATATTCCGGCTAACCGTTGGGGTAATACGCAAGATCTTATGGGGGCGATGGTCTATTTAGCCAGCAACGCCTCGAACTATGTAAACGGTCACTTATTGGTGGTTGATGGCGGATATTTGGTTCGCTAACGCAGAGGGGAAAAAAAGATGTCATTGTCACGTGAAACCATTGTTGAGCACTTAAAAGAGTTAGTCGGGCCACAGCACGTTCTGACCGACGAAGCGACTCTGCGTCGCAACAGTATCGATCGTTTCCGCAAATATGCGGATATTCACGGCGTATTTACCTTACCGCTGCCCGCCGCCGTGGTGAAACTCCAAAACACCGATCAGGTGGCGCGTGTGCTGGCCTTTATGAATGAGCACGGCATTAATGGCGTGCCACGTACCGGGGCATCCGCGACCGAGGGCGGACTGGAGACCGTGGTGCGCGATTCTGTGGTGCTGGACGGCGCCTCAATGAATCAGGTCATCAAGATTGATATTGAAAACATGCAGGCCACGGCACAGTGCGGTGTGCCGTTAGAGGTGCTGGAAAATCAGTTGCGCGCACAGGGTTACACCACGGGGCACTCGCCGCAGTCCAAGCCACTGGCGCAAATGGGCGGGCTGGTGGCCACCCGCAGCATTGGGCAATTCTCAACGTTGTACGGTGCCATTGAAGATATGGTCGTCGGCCTTGAGGCGGTGTTCCCCAATGGTGAGATCACGCGCATCAAAAATGTCCCGCGTCGCGCGGCAGGCCCGGATATTCGTCATGTCATTATCGGCAATGAAGGTGCGCTGTGTTACATCACCGAAGTGACCGTAAAAATCTTCAAATATATGCCTGAAAACAACCTGTTTTATGGCTATGTGCTGGAAGACATGAAAACCGGGTTTAACATTCTGCGTGAGGTGATGGTCGAGGGATACCGCCCGTCGATTGCTCGTCTGTACGACGCGGAAGACGGTAGCCAGCACTTCACGCATTTTGCCAAAGGCAAGTGTGTGCTGATCTTTATGGCCGAAGGAGCGAAGGGCATTGCCCAGGCGACCGGGAAAGGGATTGATGAGCTGGTTGCTCGTCATGCGGGTTGCCAGCGCGTCGACAGCCAACTGATCGAGGACTGGTTTAACCATCTGAACTGGGGGCCAGAAAAAGTTGCGGCTGAACGTGAGCAAATCTTGCGGACCGGCAATATGGGCTTTACCACTGAAGTATCGGGTGACTGGTCGAGCATCCACGCGATTTATGAAAAGGTGATTGCACGTATTCGTACGGAATTTCCACACGCCAATGACATCACCATGCTGGGAGGCCACTCGTCGCACAGCTATATCAATGGCACCAACATGTATTTTGTCTATGACTACAACGTGGTGGACTGTAAGCCGGAAGAGGAGATTGATAAGTACCACAATCCGCTGAACAAAATCATCGTTGAAGAGACGCTGAAACTGGGCGGGTCGATGGTGCACCATCACGGTATTGGTAAGCACCGCGTACAGTGGGCGAAGCAGGAGCACGGCAGCGCCTGGTACATCATGCAGGCGTTGAAGCAGGTTTACGATCCTAACGGCATCATGAACAGCGGTACCATTTATCCGTTAGCGTAAGTTTTCGCCAGGCGTTGTCTGTCCCCCATCCCGGCCTTCCCCCGCAAGCAGGGGAAGGAGCAAAATGTCCTCTCCTGTAATACGGGGAGGACAACGCTAACCTCAAGCCCTCACGGCCCGCCACACACTTCACACTGCGCATCTTTCATCACCTTCATCGTGCGAAATTGCAGCGTCATGGCATCGTACATCAGCAGTTTACCGGCAACGCTTTCACCGTAGTGGCTCAGTACGCGCAGGGTCTCCATCGCTTGCAGTGCGCCAATCACCCCAACTAACGGCGACATCACGCCCGCCTCGACGCAACTCAATGTTTGCGCGCCAAACAGACGGCTAATGCAGCGATAGCAGGGTTCATCCGCTTGCCAGGTAAAGACGCTGAGCTGGCCTTCCATACGAATTGCCGCGCCAGAAACCAGCGGAATTTTTGCGGCAAAACATAAGCGATTAAGCTGCTCACGGGTGGTGACGTTATCGCAGCAATCCACCACCACATCGTGGGCAGCAATTTGGCTGGCTAACGCACGATCATCCAGCTCGGCGTTGATCGCCTGCAGCTTGCAGTGTGGATTGAGTGCCACCAGACGATCGCGTGCCGAAAAGACTTTCGGTTGCGCCAGTGTCGCATCACTGTGCAATACCTGACGTTGCAAGTTAGAGAGTGACACCACGTCAAAATCGACCAGCGTGATGCTACCGCAGCCGGCTGCCACCAAATACTGCGCGCTTGCACACCCCAGCCCGCCCAGTCCAACCACCAATACGCGCGAGGCTTTCAGGCGCTCCTGGCCATCAAAATCGAACCCGCGCAGCACAATTTGGCGGTTATAACGCAGCGTTTCTGCATCACTCAGTTCGGGCAGCATTTATCCCTCCAGCAGAGTATTAAACGGCTCTATCTCCACCCATTCACCGGGCTCTACGTTGCCGCGTTCACGTTCCAGCACAATAAAGCAGTTGGCGGCTGCGAAAGAGCTAAAGACATGGGATCCCTGATGTCCGGTGCTGCGCACCACCAGTTCTCCCTGCTCGCCACGGGTCAGGATGCCGCGTTGAAAATCAAGGCGACCCGGTTGCTTTTTCAACGGGCCTTCACTGCGTGCGCGCTGACGGGGAGGCAGGACGGGTGCCTGCTGCCCAGCCAGCTTGGCCAGCAGCGGCTGCACCAGTTGATAAAAGGTCAGTGCGGCAGAGACGGGGTTGCCCGGTAAACCGCAGAACCAACTGTTTTGCAAACGGCCAAATGCAAAGGGTTTACCGGGTTTAATAGCCAGTTTCCAGAAATTCACATGGCCGAGGCTTTCCAGCATCTGTTTGGTGTAATCGGCTTCTCCTACCGAAACGCCGCCGCTACTGATCACCACATCGGCTTCGCTGTCCGCTTGCAAAAAGGCGGTGCGCAGGGCGTTTTCATCGTCGGGAATAATGCCCAGATCCTGAACTTCGCAGCCCATTTTTTCCAACATCAGACGCACAGCGAAGCGGTTCGTATCGTAGATCTGACCCGCCTGCAACGGTTGGCCCACCGGCACCAGTTCATCACCGGTGGAAAACACCGCGACGCGCAGTGGGCGCTTGACCCACAGGGTCGGAATCCCCAGTGAGGCCAACAGTGGCAGCTCCGCCGCCCCGAGCCGGGTACCCGCCGCGATAACGCCCGCACCGGCCACAATATCTTCTCCCGCCAGTCGGATATGCTGTCCTTTAACGACAGTGCCGCTAAAGCGCACGCCCTGGTCACTGGTTTGCGCCAATTCCTGCATGATCACCGCATCCGCTTCTGCTGGCACGGGAGCGCCTGTCATGATGCGCAGACAGCTACCCGCTGGCCATTCGCGGTCCAGCGGACGTCCGGCAAACACTTTGGCTGCCACGGGCAATGCCGCCCCGGAATCCAGATCGGCAAGCCGTACGGCATAGCCGTCCATTGCGGCATTGGCAAACGGCGGCACATTGACCGGAGAGACCACCGGGCGTGATGTGACAAAGCCGCTGGCCGCACTGAGAGGAATTTCTCGCTCTTCGCTCAGGGGGGTCACGGCCCCCAGCATATTATCCAACGCCTCTTGCAAGGAGATAAGCCCAGCGGTAAAGCATTCCATACAACACCCTCAGTCTTCTGAATTTCGTCAATGTGCCCACATTATGGCAGAGTCAGTAGAGTGCACCAAATCAGGCCCGGCGTGCATTGCGCTAACGCAAACGCCTAAGCTTATTCGATAATCTGCTTTACATCACTGAGTCCCCTACCTATATTCAAAAATTACCCGAATTATTAATAAATGATGTCTAACTCAGTGTTTTTAATGCTGATTTGAGCACGCAGGGTGTAGAGAATCATGGAAAAAGCGGTTATAGCCATTCATGGCGGCGCCGGGGCCATCACCCGTGCGTCAATGAGTGCTGAGCGTGAACAGGCCTATATTGCCGCGCTCTCCGAGATCATTACTCAGGGACAAGCCCTGTTGGCTGCCGGTGGCAGCGCGCTCGATGCGGTGACAGAAGCCGTGCGTTTGCTGGAAGAGTGCCCACTGTTTAATGCCGGGGTGGGCAGCGTCTTCACCCATCAAGGCACGCATGAACTCGATGCCTGCATTATGGATGGCCGTTCACTGGATGCCGGGGCGGTGGCGGGGGTCAGTCGTATTCGTAACCCTATTCTTGCCGCCCGTGCCGTCCTGGAATCCAGTCCGCATGTCCTGCTTATTGGGGAAGGTGCAGAAACCTTTGCTTTTGAAAACGCGCTGGACGCGGTCAATCCTGCACTGTTCTCCACGCCTGAGCGCTGGGCGCAGCTTCAGCAGGTGCGGGATGGTGAGGCTCTGCTGCTCGATCACGATGCGCCCCCTTTAGACGAGCGACACAAAATGGGTACCGTCGGGGCCGTGGCCCTGGATCGCGCGGGTAATCTGGCGGCGGCGACGTCTACCGGCGGCATGACCAATAAACGGGTAGGGCGCGTCGGGGATTCTCCGATACCCGGCGCGGGTTGCTACGCCAACAATGCCAATGTGGCGGTCTCCTGTACCGGCACGGGCGAAGTCTTTATGCGCACGCTGGCGGCCTATGATATTGCGGCATTAATGGAATATGCCGGGTTATCGTTGCAGCAGGCTACCGAGCGCGTGGTGATGGAAAAAATTCCGGTGCTGGGAGGCAGTGGCGGGCTGATTGCCGTCGACAACGAGGGCAATTTGGCGATGCCGTTTAACAGCGAAGGTATGTACCGTGCCTTTGCGCGCGTCGGGGATGCGCCCACCGTGGGCATTTACCGTGAGCGCACCGAGGGAGGCGAGCATGGCTGATGCGCATCCGCTAGCGCCCGAACAGATGCTCGCCGTGAGCAACCTGACGGTCTCTTTTCAGGGGCAGATTGCCGTAAATCAACTGTCACTGACGGTGAATCGCGGGGAAACGCTGGCCATTGTCGGTGAGTCAGGTTCTGGAAAGTCGGTGACCTCACTGGCGTTAATGCGTTTGATTGAGCAGGGCGGTGGGCGGATCGACACCGGCGACATGTGGCTGCGTCGGCGTGATAACAGCGTTATGAATCTGACCACGGCACCGGGCAGCGTAATGCGCCGCGTGCGGGGGGCGGATATGGCGATGATATTTCAGGAGCCGATGACCTCGCTCAACCCGGTGTTTACCGTTGGCGAGCAAATTGCCGAATCTGTGCGTCTGCATCAGGGAAAATCCCATCGCGAGGCCCTACAGGAAGCGCGGCGGATGCTGGATTTGGTGCGTATCCCGGATGCGATGGCGGTGTTAAAACGCTATCCCCATCAGCTTTCAGGCGGCATGCGCCAGCGGGTCATGATCGCCATGGCGTTGTCATGCCGTCCGGCGTTACTGATTGCTGATGAACCCACTACGGCGCTGGATGTCACCATTCAGGCGCAAATCCTGCAACTTATCCGCTCATTGCAACGTGAAATGGCGATGGCGGTGATTTTTATCACCCATGATATGGGCGTAGTGGCGGAAATGGCCGACCGCGTACAGGTGATGTATCGCGGGGAAGGCGTCGAAAGTGGCCCGGTAGAATCCCTTTTTCACCAACCTCAACAGGCGTACACGCGTGCGCTGCTGGCCGCAGTGCCTAAGCTCGGTGCCATGAAAGGGCGTCCGTCACCGGAGAAATTTCCGCTATTGCACCCGGCGCTCGCCCCGGTTCTCACTGACGATACGCCGGTTGCCGTGGGGGAGCCGCTATTACAGGTGCGCAATCTGGTCACGCGCTTTGATTTGCGCGGCGGCTTACTTAATCGTGTCACGCGCCGCGTGCACGCGGTGGAAAAAATCAGTTTTGATATCCGTGCGGGAGAAACACTGGCGCTGGTCGGGGAATCCGGCTGTGGCAAATCCACCACCGGGCGATCGCTGCTGCGCCTGGTCGAGAGCCAGGGGGGAGAAATCACCTTTCAGGGGCAGCGCATCGACAGGCTGAGTGGCAATGCATTGGCCCCGCTGCGTCGCGATATTCAATTTATTTTCCAGGATCCTTATGCCTCTCTCGATCCACGTCAAACGGTGGGCTACGCGATTAAAGAGCCGCTGCTGGTGCACCAGGTGGCGAAAGGCACAGCCGCCGACAGGCAGGTCGCCGACCTGCTGACGCGGGTGGGACTGCTGCCTGAACACGCCGCACGTTACCCGCATGAGTTTTCCGGTGGTCAGCGCCAGCGTATCTGTATTGCACGCGCGCTGGCACTGAATCCCAAGCTGGTGATTGCCGATGAAGCCGTGTCGGCGCTGGATGTCTCGATTCAGGCGCAAATAGTTAATCTGATGATTGATCTCCAGCGCGAGCGGGGTATCGCCTTTTTGTTTATTTCTCACGATATGGCCGTGGTTGAACGTATCAGCCATCGCGTCGCGGTGATGTATCTCGGGCAAATCGTCGAAATGGGTTCGCGGCAGGCCATTTTCGAAAACCCCCAACATCCCTATACCAAGAAGCTGCTGGCGGCGGTCCCGGTGGCTGAACCGGGTCACCGTCGACGTGAACGTCCGTTACTGGCGGATGATATTCCCAGCCCGGTGCGCGCACTGGGTGATGAACCGCATATCGAACCGCTGGAAGAGGTCAGCGCCGGGCATTTTGTGGCGCGCCATTCGCTTCATTAAAAGTCACTCTGCACTGAAAACAGGGACTACAGGAGAAAAGCAAAATGATGATGACATACCGTAAAGGGCTACTGGCAGCAACCTTGTTGGGTGGCCTGACGGCAGTGCCTGCCTGGGCGGCAAAAGATGTGGTGGTGGCGGTGGGATCTAACTTCACCACGCTTGATCCCTATGATGCCAATGACACGCTATCGCAGGCGGTGGCGAAATCATTTTATCAGGGGCTGTTTGGCTTTGATAAAGACATGAAGCGCGTCAATGTGCTGGCGGACAGCGTTGACGCTTCTGCAGACGGTCTAACCTATACCATTAAGCTCAAGTCCGGCGTGAAATTTCAGGATGGCACCGATTTCAACGCCGAAGCGGTAAAGGTGAATTTAGACCGGGCCAGCAATCCCGATAATCACCTTAAACGCTATAACCTGTTTAAATATATCGCCCGTACCGACGCGGTGGATGCTAACACGGTGAAAATCACCCTCAAGCAACCGTTCTCAGCGTTTATCAATGTGTTGGCGCACCCGGCCGCGGCGATGATCTCACCTGCGGCACTGAAGAAATATGGCAAAGAGATCGGTTTTCATCCGGTCGGCACCGGCCCGTACCAGTTTGATACCTGGAACCAGACCGATTTCATGAAAGTGAAAAAATGGAGCGGTTACTGGAACAAAGATGAAGCCAAGCTGGACAGCATTACCTGGCGTCCGGTGGTGGATAACAATACCCGTGCGGCGATGCTGCAAACCGGGGAAGCCCAGTTCGCGTTTCCTATTCCTTATGAGCAGGCGCCGCTACTGGCAAAAAGCAACAAGGTGGATTTGGTCTCGTCACCTTCCATTATGCAGCGTTATATCAGCCTGAATGTGACGCAAAAGCCGTTTGATAACCCCAAAGTGCGTGAAGCGCTGAACTATGCGATTAACCGGACGGCATTAGTGAAAGTGGCCTTTGCGGGCTATGCCACACCGGCCACGGGCATCGTGCCACCGGCGATTGAGTTCGCACAAACTTATCCCGCACTGGAGTACAACCCGGCGAAGGCCCGCGAGCTGCTGAAAGAAGCCGGTTACGCCAACGGGTTTACCACCACATTATGGTCATCGCATAACCACAGCACGGCGCAGAAAGTGTTGCAGTTCACGCAGCAGCAACTGGCACAGGTCGGTATTAAAGCCACCGTCACGGCAATGGATGCCGGGCAGCGCGCGGCGCAAGTGGAGGGGAAAGGGCAAAAAGAGAGCGGCGTGCGGATGTTTTACACCGGCTGGTCCGCTTCCACGGGTGAAGCTGACTGGGCACTGACTCCGCTGTTTGCCACACAATCCTGGCCGCCAACCATTTTCAACACCGCGTTCTACAGCAACCCGCAGGTTGATAATGATCTGGTCAATGCGCTGAAAACCACGGATACCAACGAGAAAGCCCGGTTGTATAAAGATGCGCAAGACAAAATTTGGCAGGATAAACCCTGGATACCTTTGGTGGTCGAAAAATTGGTGTCAGCAAAAAGCAAAAACCTGAGCGGTTTTTACGTGCAGCCAGACACCGGATTTGATTTTACTCACGCCGATTTGAAATAACCGACGCGCGCCGGGGTGACCCGGCGCAGGAAAACGCATGCTGAATTACGTCTTAAAACGGTTATTGGGCCTGATCCCAACCCTGTTTATCGTTGCGGTGCTGGTGTTTCTGTTTGTGCATATGCTGCCGGGCGATCCTGCACGCCTGGTGGCTGGCCCGGAAGCCGATGCCACCGTGGTGGCAATGGTGCGCAAAGAGTTGGGGCTGGATTTGCCGTTATGGCAGCAGTTTTTGCATTTTATTGGCAACGCGCTGCAAGGGGATTTTGGTACCTCAATGGTGTCGAAGCGCCCGGTCAGCGAAGAGATCGCGCAACGCTTTCTACCCACGCTGTGGCTGACCTTAACCAGCATGGTGTGGGCGGTGATTTTTGGGATGGCCATTGGCATCGTCTCTGCCGTTTGGCGCAATCGTTGGCCCGATCGCCTGGGCATGGCGCTGGCGGTATCGGGCGTGTCGTTTCCCGCGTTTGCCCTTGGCATGTTGTTGATGCAGGTGTTCTCTGTGCAACTGGGGTGGTTACCCACCGTGGGCGCCGACAGTTGGCTGCACTATATCCTGCCTTCGATTACGCTGGGTGCGGCCGTGGCCGCCGTGATGGCCCGCTTTACCCGCTCAGCGTTTGTTGAGGTGATCCAGGAAGATTACATGCGTACCGCCCGGGCGAAAGGCGTGAAAGAATCAACGGTGATTGTCAAACACGGTCTGCGCAACGCCATGATACCGGTGGTCACCATGATGGGGCTGCAATTCGGCTTTTTACTGGGTGGCTCCATTGTGGTGGAAGTGGTTTTTAACTGGCCAGGCTTAGGGCGTTTGCTGGTAGATTCGGTAGAGATGCGCGACTATCCAGTGATTCAGGCCGAGGTGCTGCTGTTTTCGCTGGAGTTTATTTTGATCAATTTAGTGGTCGACGTCTTGTATGCCGCGATTAACCCGACAATCCGGTACCGATAGGGAGTGGTGATGATTAACTGGCGACGTGAGGCTGCGCTGGCAAACCTGCCACTGCTAAAAGATCAACCGGTGCAGACGCCGTGGCGAACGTTTTGGCAACGCTTTCGTCAACAGCCTGTCGCGTTGTTGGCGGGGATTTTTGTGCTGCTGCTGGTCGTGGTGGCGATATTCGCCCCCTGGCTGGCCCCGTTTGATGCGGAAAACTACTTTGACTACGACCGTCTGAATCAGGGGCCCTCTGCGCTGCACTGGTTAGGGGTGGACGCGCTGGGCCGTGACATTTTTAGCCGCATCATTGTGGGGACGCGGTTATCACTGTTAACCGGACTGTTTTCCGTGGCGCTCGGCAGTGTGATAGGCATTATGCTGGGATTACTGGCGGGCTGGTATGAAGGCTGGTGGGATCGTATCGTCATGCGTATTTGCGATGTGCTGTTTGCCTTTCCGGGGATCTTACTGGCCATCGCCATCGTTGCCATTATGGGCAGCGGGATGGCCAATGTGGTGGTCGCGGTTGCCGTATTCAGTATCCCTGCCTTTGCCCGTTTGGTGCGCGGGAATACGCTGGTCTTGAAGCATCAGACCTACATTGAGTCGGCGCGCAGCATTGGGGCATCGGATCTGACCATTATTTTGCGCCATATTCTGCCGGGAACGGTGTCGTCGATCGTGGTGTACTTTTCAATGCGTATTGGCACCGCGATTATCACCGCCGCCAGCCTCTCTTTTTTAGGGCTGGGCGCACAGCCGCCGACGCCGGAGTGGGGGGCAATGCTCAACGAAGCCCGCGCGGATATGGTGTTGGCACCGCATGTGGCCCTGTTTCCGAGTTTAGCTATCTTTCTGACCGTGCTGGCCTTTAATTTGCTGGGCGACGGGCTGCGTGACGCCTTAGATCCTAAACTCAAGTTATGAAAAAGCCGTTTAACTACGATCAGGATTTTGCCCACATCGATTTCCGCCAGCAGCCTGAGCGTTATCAGGTTGGGCGCGGTGAGCAGGGCGTGTTACTGGTCGAACCCTATAAAAGTGAAATCTTACCGCACTGGCGTTTTAAGACGCCTGCTGTGGCGCAGGCTGCGGCCGAGAAAATTTATGCCCAGTTTGAGCAGTATCGACAAGCGGATGAGTTTGTGGGTATGGATATGGCGCGAAAATTTCTGCAAATGGGCTACACCCGCGCGCGCCGCTACAGTAACCATCAGGGCGGGCGAAAATATGCCGCTGATGGTCGCGAACTGCCCCGCACGCATGACAAAGAAAAGGCCGCGAGCGCGGCCATTTTCAAAGGCTATTGGGACAAGATACGCGCCGATAAAGATTATCTGGCGCGTAAGAAAGCCCATCAGCAACAGTACGGTTAAACCCGGCTGCCCCACAAGTCATACTCATCGGCATTGTCCACTTTGACGCGGATAATGTCGCCAGGCTTAACCTGTGTTTCACCGTTGAGATACACTGCGCCATCAATTTCAGGGGCATCCGCCATGCTGCGGCCAATCGCGCCTTCTTCGTCAACTTCGTCGATGATGACCAGAATTTCGCGCCCGATTTTTTCCTGCAAACGCTCGGTGGAAATTTGCTGTTGCAACTGCATAAAGCGGTCAAAGCGCTCTTGCTTCACCGCTTCCGGCACCGGATCAGGCAGTTCATTGGCGGTCGCTCCTTCTACCGGGCTGTAAGTAAAGCAGCCGACGCGATCCAAACGTGCTTCTTTCAGGAAGTCGAGCAGCATCTGGAAATCTTCCTCTGTTTCACCGGGGAAACCGACGATAAAGGTCGAACGCAGTGTTAAGGTCGGGCAGAGTTCACGCCAGCGCTTGATACGTTCCAGCGTGCGTTCAACGGCACCCGGGCGCTTCATCAGTTTAAGAATGCGCGGGCTGGCATGCTGCAACGGAATATCCAGATACGGCAGGATTTTACCTTCCGCCATCAGCGGAATCACGTCATCTACGTGAGGGTAGGGGTAGACGTAGTGCAGACGTACCCAAACGCCGAGTTTAGCCAGTTGCTCACACAGGCTGACCATGCTGGTTTTCACCGGCTGTCCGTTCCAAAAACCGGTGCGGTGTTTCACATCAACGCCATACGCAGAGGTGTCTTGCGAAATCACCAGCAGCTCTTTCACGCTGGCTTCCGCGAGGCGCTTGGCTTCATCCAACACGGAACCAATTTCACGGCTGTCCAAATCACCGCGCATGGAAGGAATGATGCAGAAGGTACAGCGGTGATTACAGCCTTCAGAAATTTTTAGATAGGCGTAATGGCGCGGTGTCAGTTTCACACCTTGTTCTGGTACCAAGCTCAGGAACGGATTGTGCTTAGGTTTTGGCACGTAATGATGTACGTGTTGCAGAACTTGCTCATAACTGTGCGGGCCCGTGATTTCCAGCACCTTTGGGTGCACTTCACGGATTTGATCGACTTTGGCACCCAGACAACCGGTGACAATCACCTTGCCGTTTTCGTTCAGTGCTTCACCGATCGCTTCCAGCGACTCTTGTACGGCACTGTCTATAAAGCCACAGGTATTGACGATAACGATCTCCGCGTCATCGTATCTTGGCACCACGTCGTAGCCTTCCGTGCGCAGTTCCGTCAGGATGCGTTCAGAATCCACGAGGTTTTTAGGACAGCCAAGGGATACGAAGCCGACACGAGGCGGCTGTTGGGTTGCATTGCTCATAATGGTCAAAAATTCATCAAAGTGGATTGAGGCAGGGTGAGATTCTACAGAGATTAGTGAGGTTTTTGTACAGGTATCTTGTTGTCCGCCTGACAGTCAACGCAGTGGCTGTCAGGCGGGCAATGTCGATTTTTACAGGCAGAGGAAGATGTTTTCCCGATAGCTGAATTCTTTCAGCAGTAAGGTGTATTTGTAAAATTGTAATCGGTTAAGCATGCCCAGTTTACGGATAGCATTACGGCGGTGAGTGTAAACCGTTTTTTGTGAGCAGTTTAAAATTTTAGAAATGTTAAAGGTATCGTAACCTTGTCCCATCAGCATGACCACGCGACTTTCCGTTACTGAAAGTTGTGCGTGATTACGTGCCATCATTTTTCGGAAAAACTCATCGCGAGAGAGTTGCGCATAAGTCATCCGGGATAAGTTGATGATTTTTGATACTAATGCAGAAACTTCTTCACGAAACAGTCCATTGGTGTTGAACGTAATATGGATTGTTGCGTGGGGTTGACGGTCGTCACAATATTCTTCGATCTTTTTCTGATCAAAGATATTTACGATAACAATCTGTTCAGTGAATATGATGTTGGCTTTTTCAGAAACATCCGAATCAGGATCCTCTACAAAATCAAAGGGCGTTGCGTTTCCTGATCGCTCCGTGTTTTCGATAAGACTCATCAGTCCGAGCATATAAAATTTATTCTGCGATCTGACGGCGATACTCAACATTTCCTGCGCTCCTTGTCATTCCATCAACTGGCGTTGTTTATACTTTATTAACTGATCTATTAATACTTTTTTTTAAAAAAAAGCATCTTTGTCATTTAATAAAAGTGAATGTCATATATATAAAGAATTTTCTTTGTTTCATCAGTGATAATTTAATACGTTACTAGAAATTTATCGCTGAAAATGAGTGCGTTACAAGACAAGCCCCAACACAGGCAACATGTTAATTACAAAATTTAAAAAAGCTTAAAGAGACCTTTTTAATATTTAAAATAACATTTAATGAAAAATATTATAAAAAGTTAACCTACATCAATGTCAGGTGAAAAACTGTTGATTACCTGAACGTAATGTTTTCTTTGGTAATCTGTGAAATCCCCTTCCGCGTTTAAAGTGAACACAATAAGATCGCGTTCGAGTTGATTGTACCGATTGTTCTGAGGCAGCTTTACCATCGACTGAACCTGGCGGATAATGCGTCCTTCATTGAGATAGCGATTGGCAACTTGCACAACTTGTAACCGTGCGGGGCCAATTTCATGCTTAAGTAATTTCCCCTCGGTAGTAAATCCAGGTAATTTATTACGCAGATTCTCCATTTCCATTTCACTCCAGGCTTCCATATCTTGATCTTCTGCCAGCGTGGCCCGATTGATAATCACCTGATATTCATGGCCTTCAGGATCGCGGAACATCAATATTTGAATGCTGCGATCTAAAATCGGTTGTGAGGTAAGAAAAGTCCCTTCGTAAAGGCTATAACTGACATTTGACATACTCATTTGGGCATAAACTCCTTGTCATTGTTGTTTGCGGGAAGCACTAAAACTTCGACGCGACGATTCTTTTTCCGGCCTTCAACGGTGTCATTGCTGGCGACCGGTTCAGTTGCGCCCACGGCGCGAATATCCAGACGATCACTGCTTATTTGTTGCTTGATCAGCCAATCACGCACGGCAATGGCTCGCTGCTCGGATAACCATAAATTGCGGGTTTCATTACCGGTGTTGTCTGAATGGCCCACGATAAGCAGTTGTTGTTTGGGCCACGCATTGGCCAGGGCTTCAATCCCTTTCAGCAGGGGATCGGCATCTGAACGCAACACGGCACTGCCGGAATCAAACAGAGCCTGACCGCCTGCGGTACTAATAGCCGGCAGGCTTTTCAACGCATCGACACGGTTTTCAACGCGTGCCGCAAACGTCTTACAGGGGGAAAGTCCCCAGGATTGCAGCGCTGAATCGGTTGAACAGCTGTCCCATTGCCGCTCAACGTGTTCCATATCCGTGATATAGCGTTGCAACTTCTGTAGCGACAGCCCTTGTAAGGTAGCGAAACGCAGCATCTGTTGATGAAACTGCACTTGCTGTTGCCGCACCTGTAGCGTGGTATTCAAGACGTGCGCGCCCAGTAAAATGATCACTAACCCGATGCTCCAGTAAAACGTTGGCAGGGTTGGCGTTGCGGGCACCGGGCGCGGTGCGATAACGGGCAGAGCCGGTGGCATGGCGACTTTTGGAAACGGTGGCAAGGTCAGTGTGCTGCCGAGCCCTGGCAAAATGGCGTATTTTTCTTCCAGCCAGCTTGACCAGGCACCGTGTCGATGAAAACCATTACCGTAATCGCAAAGAACCACATTGCTCAGTTGCAGAGGCGCTTGCGTGAACAGCGTATTCAGGGCTGCCTCGATGCCACTTTCCTGTAACCACTGCAGCAGATGTACGCCCATAACGGCGCGTTGCGTATGGCTGGCGCCGGGTAACATGTCATCCTTCAGGCGAACTTTGAGGTCTTGCATGGCGTCGGCGTAGCTCACGGCTTGCTGCTGGGTGAGATCCAATTCACCAATCCAACTGGCATTCTGTGGCGTGTTGCTGCGACGCTCATTGCTTAACCGTGCATAAATAGCAAACGCGCAGGGCAGGGTGAGGTACTCGACCATGCCGGAAAAATGGCTGCGCCAGCGCATCAGGTTTTCAACAATCAATTCACTGGTTTCATGCCCATCAGGCAGAAACGGGAAAAAAGCCATGATCTGGGTACCCGGAGCGTGCTTGCTGATGTAGCTCAATCTGCGCGTCAGCTCTTTCGGTTCGGAGACCAACAGCCAGGCGGCTTGCCCGGAATAGCGTGCATTGTCATTTTGGTTGGCCTGGCTAAACCATTTGGCGGCATAAGGGCCGAGGATCAGAATCACCGGGCGTTCAGGCGCTTTAATCGGCTCAGGCTCCGGCTCGGGTTGCGGTTTCACGCGCAAGGCATACCGACACTGCAAGACCACCATGACGGCCATAAACCCCAGCATCACCATCATCGGATACGGGCTGAGTGAAAAGGCCGGCAATAAGGTGGCACTGAAAGCCAGTAACACCGCTGCGGTACTGAGAATCAGCGCATGGCGTAAGGAAAAACGGCTCATTTACATCCCATCCTTCAAATAGTGCCAGCACGCAGACCACAGTCCTGCCAACAGCAGGGTGGTCGCGAACAACTGGATCAGCAACGGTGTCCAAAAATGCGGTGGTGCGGGTTCGGGCTCCACTTCGGTCACTGGCACGGGCTCTATCCGTTCGGCCCGTTTGCTGACCACGGTGACGGCAGGTTTGGCAAGCGTCAGCGACTGGCGATATTCACTGCCGGGCAGGAGAACCGGCGACAGTGAACTGAGCAGCAGCGCATAGTGAACGACGTCTTCGCTCTTATCGGTGAACAGTTGCGTGGCGTGCGCCTCGGTGTACAGCGGCTCCTGGCTGTAGCCATAAAACACGTGCTCTAATTCATAACCACGCCAACTGACATCCTGCTCTTCAAGACACTGTTGGGTATTGATGTCGAGAACCTTACAGGTCAGGCGGCACAGGGCATCACGCGTCTCAGCGCTGAGCTTTTTATCGGCCAACTCCTGACCAAAACGCTCAACGCGCGCACGCAGTTGCGTTTGATATTCAAGTAGCGAAGGGATTACGCCACGCATGGCCACCAACGCGCAGGTGGCGACGATTTCGTCAAACACCGGTGTTGTCTTCACCAACTTTTCTCCAGTAAGTCACCCCAACCGGATTCCGCCACATAGGGGCAAATACGAATGCTGTGTGCCGGGGCGCGGTTTGAGGTAATAAAATGAATACGCAGTTCCGTCGTGTCGTCATCGACGGTGGTTATCTGCTTGCGAACCGCTTCAGGCGAATACTGCTTCACCATCAGCGGCGTGTTTTCGGCGCTGTACACGCCAATGTGCCACCAGGCGATATCGCCGCGGTTAAAATCAATCTCATCCTGTTTCAGGCGGACAGTGCGTTCATTGATGTGCTGTAACAGCTGACGCCACTGCTGGTGATGCGTGGGTAAGGTGTCAAACCAGGTGACTTTCTCTGAGTCGGTCACCGCCGGATGCACGCGGCATCCACGAAATTCGACCCCAATGCGGTACTGATACTCACGCAGTGTGCGTTGGGTACCCAAACGCCATTCGCCGAGATCGCAGGGGTCATCGCTGACATTCAACACGCTCAATACCCGGTGTTTCGACAGGGAATCGCGTTCCCACCAGGCTTTGTCTATCGCCCCTTCCTGTTTGGCTTCACCGTTGTGATCTCCCCACACTTTCGGGGCCGATGTGCGTCCGTAGTAGTGCCAGAGCAGGATCTTATGCGGTGACCAGATGTCATAACCGTGGGTCCAGGCGCGCGCCGCCATGGCGATTTCCTCGCCCATAAAGAAGATTTGCGGATCGTTAGGCACACGGGTGACAAAGTGACCATCAGCAAAGAGAAATCCCGCCGCCAGGTAGCCGCAGCGCTGGGGCGCGTCGGCGGTAAAAGGCGTCGAGGAGAGGCTGACAATGCCCTCCTGGGTAAAGCCATTGAACGTCAGGCGACTCACGTAGGTTTTACGTTCTTCATCTTCGCCGGGCACATAGGCGGGGGGGTAACTCGATAGCACAGGGTTGGCGCTTTGGGGACGCAGGCTTTCCAGCATCTCAATCATGGCGCTGTCCCAGTGCGGGGTGAAACGGCAGTGAGAGTCAATCTGCAAGAAGTAATCTTCATGCTGATAACGCGTTTCGACCTGGTGACGCGCCCAGCACGCCCCCTGACTCTCATAGTAATGCACGCTCAGCACATCAATGACGGCATCACGGTAGGCAAAGGCATAGCGCGTGGTTCCGTTGTATTGCACGCGGCTGTTTAAGGTCATGCCGGCATCAAGGAAGGGCTGAATATCATCGTTATCCTGCCAGCACACTGCGATGTGCAGGCGCGCGGGGAACTCGGCTTCCTCAACCATGTTGCGTAACGTTGGATAAAGCTCGCTGTCGCGATAGCTGGCAATACTGACAAACAGTGTGGCGCTTGATTTCATTAACATATCCCTGTCGAAACTTTTATCAGCGGGTGACCTTCACCTGCTTTTACATTTTGTAATTAGCCGTGCGACTCCTGCCCGGCATCCAGTTTGGCCATCAGCTCAGCGGGCAGCAGTTGCTGCAATTCGATGAAATTTTTGCCAATGGTCTGTTCTGTAAAAGCCAGTAACGCAACAGCAGGGCTGCTGGGCTCTACGCGCATAAACCAGTCGCGTACTTCGCGTAAACGACTAAGCGCATCAGCGCGGTGTTCAATGCCTTTGGCTGGCTGAGGGGCCACTGCCGCAGAGGCTGCGGGGACTGAGGCCGCGGGTGCCGCGTCGGCGTTCTCTTGCGCAGCACTGTAGACCGGCTCCTGTGGTGCGGCGGGTTCCTCCTGTGGCGCAATGGTCGCAGGGGCACTCTGTAGCGCAGCGTTACCCCCGAAGTAACCCAGTAAGGTTTGCAGACGAGCAAAGTCCGGTGCTTCGTGGCCTAACGTATCCACCAGGATTTGATGCAACTGGCGAAGGCGTAATCCCGCCTGTTGCAGGGAGAGAATGGCAGGATCGTTGAGCCAGGCTTGTTGCATCGAGGCCAACGTGAGTTCTGTTGGCGCACTCTCTTCACGGGGTGACGCGTATCCACGTTCCACATCGCGAATGCTCAGTTGCAATCCGCCAGAGCGAGGCAGCAGTTGCTGACGAAAATCAGCCATAAAGCCCTCAGAACCTTCCAGCTCTGCGAAGGCGTTGGCGCGCATAAAGGGCACGAATTCACCTTCGTCGTACAACTGCGGGTGCAGCGCATCAGGCCACTGGGTAAGCATATACAGCAGTGCTTCAAGCCCTTCGCACAGCGCAACGACGCCTTTTTGACGCAGTCGACAGCGAATAAGCAAAATCACCAGGCGCACATCTTTACTGCGCATCAGTAAGGCGCTGGCGTCACGTTCGATGTCAGCCCAATTGACTGGCTCTATCGCTTCGACAAAATTGCCGTATTCGGCGCCAATACGCGTTTGCAGACGGCTTTGCAGCAGAATGAAATCTGCATCGTATTCCAGATTTTCACCGCAGGGCGGTGACACGCTGTCTGGCTGCAGTACGGCGAGGTAGCCCTCGGGGCATAAGTGTTGTGTTTCACTCACGTTAAGTTCCTTTTTGACGTTGCTTCACTGCGTGATGGCGTAATCAGTGACTGTGGGTTTCCGGGTCGAAGCGCATTCCCGCCAGTGGCGTGCTGCTGTCTTCACGCTCCAGCCAACTGGTGTAACCCAGTTGATGGCTCTCACCGAGCACGGCACAGGGCACTTCGTCTGCGGCGAGCACCAGGATCACTTCCCAGGCGTATTCAAATCCCACAAAGTTGCGTACCCATTCGCGTAATACCGGTAAATCCTGTCCCCAGGGGCTGAAACGCAGATATTGCTGCAGGCTCAAGGGGCCAAAAGTGAGCTGGAATTTGTGCTGACGATCCTGAACCTGCTCACCCAGAATCGCGCCGTCGCCCAGTAACATCGCGCCAGAGATACTGCCGAGTTGCGTTTGATCGCTGGCTTGCAAGACAATCCACTGATGGGTGTATTCACGGATCTGCACGGGCACTTCAAAGTAGTAATGCAGTGCACCCACCAACCCTTCCGGGTTTCTGGCTTCACGGATCAGGTGTGCCGAGGAGGCCAGACGTGGGTGCAGCGGCAACTCGCTGCCGGCCAGTTCATTGGGGGACATGCCCACCAGGCTGCCGACATAAAATGAGAAACGCTCATCGCTGCGGCGGTCGAGTGAGGCGGTATCCTGCGAAACGAACCACGCTCGCCAGAAATGTGACAGCGCCCGGTGGTGGAACAAATCAACAAAGTGGTTCAGCGTATTGTCATGAGACTCGGCGCGCGAATAGGCCAGTTCCGTTAAATGCAACGGCATCGCCCCTTGAGGACCCCAGACCCCCAGGCCAAACAGTTCAAGGTGCGTTTTCCCGCCCAGCTCTTGTACTTCTGCAACTTCACGCGGGGCAAAAGCCATGTGTGCCGACTGTCCGAGACGAAAGCACTCCTCAGAGGGCAGCAGCGCTGTTCCGGGGTTTGGCAAATCGGTACGCTGCGCTGCCAGACGGCGTAGTACGCTGATAAAGCCGGACTTATAGGCGAGCGGTTCATGCTCGTGGTAGGGCAGTTCTGACGTATGTTGTGCCATCACAGCACGCCCCTGCGGCCCGGTCTGGCCTGCCAAAGTCCGACTTCACCACGCTGCATTGACTCCAGCGTGGTTTCAGTAAACACGTTGATGGCGGCATGTCGCGCCACATAGTTCTCCATGATCATGCCAAACAGATAGGGGCTGATGCCGGAGAATCCCTCTTCATCGACGGTAAAGGTACAGCGCACGCCGCGGCCATAGACCAACAGGCCGTTACCCGGCAACCGGCGAATCACAGGCTCACTCTTACAGCCGACCAGGGCATCAATCTGCGTAGTGGATTCATGGTCAAACTGGCTGACAAATAAGCGCAACATGTTGCGGAAGGCTTCACCGCCCTGGCTGTGCCCCATGTCATACAACGGCAGATAGTTAAAACTGAGCTGGCGGATCAAGCGCCATGCTGATTCACCGTTAGCAAAAGGCGCACGCGGTGCGCTGGGCTGAAAAACAAATTTTGCCCCATGTACGGGCGCGGAATCGGACATCGTCAGTTGCGTATTACCGGTGGTCGCAATTAAGCGGGGCAGGTCGCGATTGGTCACCAACGCATCAATCGACAGGTAACGAATATCATCGCTCCACGGCGCTTCTTGCTGATCCACCAGTGAGACAAACATTTCGGTGCCCGCATAAGGTGTACGCGTATCGTATTTGCGGGCATTACTGCTGTTCTGACGGGTCTTACGGGTCGCCGAAAAGTAGCGCCCAAAGTTGCCGTTATCACAATGACGGGTTTGATACAGTGGGTTAAACGTCACTTCTTTACTGGTTTCTGCCTGCTGACCAAACACTTTGCTGATCGAATAGACTTCAAAATCCAGCGGACGGCTGCGATCGGGCACCACATGGAACTCATTGAGTGCGGGATTAATTTCCAGCTTATCCATACGGCGAGGAAACAAATTAATGACCGGCGTACAAAACAGTAAAAAGCGCGATGCGGACACGTGGCTGGTCAGTGAAGAAGCCTGCCGATCCAGCAGAATGATGATTTCTGCTTCCTGCGTGTGGTTATGCTTTAACCCCTGCGCGAGCTGGGTCAAGGTAAAAAAGTAGAAGCGCTGGCGGCAGGAGAAATACTCCTGAACCAGGTTGTGGCCCTGAAAGATATTCCATGCCACGGGCAGCAGGCTCTGATTAGGGCTCATCCCTTCAAAGGTTAAGGGCTCATTGCTGATGATCGTGTCATGGGCTTTATCGCCACGACCGCTACGGATAATGGTCGCCACGTGATGCGCATGCAGTAACTCAAAAATGTGCGAAACCACCCGTTCGTCGCCCTCAATATAGACAGGCAAACTCTCAAGATTGGTGAGCTGAGAAAAGGTCATCTCGCCAGGCAGACGCAACTTGATGCGCAGTGCGCTTTTCAGGCGGCTGGGCGCAATGCGATGACGTTCCAGACTGGGCAAATCCGGTGGAATGGAGGTCAGGCGTGCTTCTGCAATCTCCAGGGGCCACAGTTGCACATCCTGGCCGCTGCGAAATTCACAACGGGTAATTTCACCAGGCGCTATCGCGGTAAAAAAGGCGCTATTACGGGGGACACAGTAGCCCTGTGTTAGATCACCCTCTTTTAAATTGGGTTGCAGCTGGATCACGCCCATTGATGGCGTTGGGGCTGTATAATTGGGATAAATGATATCTAGCAGTCGGCGTGTAAATAGCGGGAATTCCGCATCTAACTTTAATTGTGTCCGCGCAGACATAAAGCAGAAAGACTCAATGAGCCGTTCAACAAAAGGATCGGAGATCTCAATTCCACGCATCCCCAGTCGCCCGGCGATTTTAGGATGCTTTTCTGCGAACTCTTCCGCCATTTCACGCATGAAAGTGAGTTCTTTATTGTAGTAGTCGAGAAAGTTCTGATCCACGCTTAATTACCTGATATGAATAATGAATGATGTATTTATTTTGCGCGTTCTGGACACGCTTTTTCAGGCCTGCATCCGCTTGTGATAACCCTTTGCCACGGTTATTGGCGTCATACTGCGTCTTTGGACACCTGCTGCTGTGTTCAATGACTCACTTACCCATTTATTGGAATTTTTATAATGAGATTATTCTTGTTGCCGAATCAGCCTCATTTCGCTGGATTAATATTAATTACATGGGTAATTTCTTAATCTTATATTAGAAAAGCTCATTGTTATTCAATGACTCTTGTCTTAGGAGGCATTTTTTAGGAATTTTATGAGAGCTAATTCCTAATTATATGGTTGGGGGTTTTCAAGTTAAATTCATTGACGTACTGTTAGGACGTTTCTGGTGGTGCCGGAAATAAGAATACCTCGTTTTTAAAGTGCGCTAATTATAAGGAAGTTAATGTGGCTATTATCAGGAAAAATTTATTTGGAAAACTGGATAATACTCTCTTTAAAAGTATTGAGAGTGCCACCACGCTTTGTAAGCTGCGCGGAAATCCCTACGTTGAGTTAGTGCATTGGGTTAATCAGCTCTGGCACCACGATGATAACGATTTCAAACATATCGTTCGCTACTTCCAAATTGATGCTGAAACCATTGAGCGTGGCATTGCACAGACTCTGGCGCGATTGCCGACCGGTGCGACATCGATTTCTGACTTCTCTTATCACATTGAGTTGGCCATTGAGCGTGCGTGGATTTGTGCCAGCCTTGAGTGCCTGGAAGGACGCATCCGTAGCGGCCATCTGCTGTTGGCGATGCTAACCAATATGGAACTGCGTCGCGTGCTGCTGGGTATGGCGCCAGGCCTGGAAAAAGTGGCGCTGGATGTGCTGAGCAGCGAACTGAACTTTATTACGCGTGAATCGCCGGAGGCCGGTGAAGATGCGACTGATGGTTCCGCCAGTTACGGGGGCGAAATGCCCGGTGAGGCGAGTCAGGCGTTATCCGCGAAACAAGGCGCGACGCTGGCCCAGTACACCACCGACCTCACTGCGCTGGCACGTGAAGGCAAAATTGATCCCGTGTTGGGCCGCAGCCATGAAATCACCACCATGATTGATATTCTGCTGCGTCGCCGCCAAAACAACCCGCTACTTACCGGGGAAGCCGGCGTGGGGAAAACCGCCGTCGTGGAAGGGTTGGCCCAGGCGATTGTGGCGGGAGAAGTACCGCCCGCGTTGAGTCAGGTGCGGCTCCTGACGCTGGATGTGGTCGCGCTCTCTGCTGGCGCCAGTATGAAAGGCGAATTTGAAGCGCGATTGAAATCGGTGCTGGATGAAGCCATGGGCTCTCCGCAACCCGTGATTCTGTTTATTGATGAAGTCCACACCCTGGTGGGAGCGGGCGGAAATGCGGGGACTGGCGATGCTGCCAACTTGCTGAAGCCTGCGTTGGCGCGAGGTCAACTGCGTACCATTGGCGCCACGACGTGGAGCGAATTTAAACGGCATATTGAAAAAGATCCGGCATTGACGCGACGCTTCCAGGTGCTGCAGGTCGATGAGCCCGCCGAAAACACGGCGGTGGCCATGTTGCGCGGTTTGGTTCCCTCGCTGGAAAAGCACCACGGCGTCTGGATCATGGACGAAGCTGTGCAGGCCGCGGTGAAACTTTCACACCGTTATATTCCTGCCAGACAGTTGCCTGATAAAGCGATCAGCTTGTTAGACACCGCCTGTGCGCGGATCGCGGTGGCGCAATTTGCCCCGCCGGGCGAATTGCAGAAACTGAACTGGCAGCGTGAAACGGCGAAGGCAGAACTGCAATCGCTTGAGAAGGCGCGTCACTTCGGTAAAGAGCAGGTTGAGCGCACAGAAGTATTACAGGCAGAAATTGTCCAAGCCGATGAGGCGATTGCGTTATTAACTTCCCGTTGGGAAGCCGAACGGGCCTGCGTGGAAGCCATTGTCGGCGTGCGCCAGCAAATTGCGAAGCAAGTAGATGAAGACGCCGCGACGGCTGAACTTGCTGAGCTGCGCCAACAATTGGCGGCACATGAAGAGCAACTGACGGCCCTGCGCGCCACCCATCTGTTGGTGCAGGCGGAGGTCAATGCTGAGGTGATCGCTCGTATTGTCGGCGACTGGACCGGGATCCCTGTTGGGCAGATGCTTAAAGACGAGTTGCGTGCGGTGCTGGAATTGCCTCAGCGTCTGAACACCCGCGTGATTGGTCAGCCGTCGGCGATTGAACAGCTTAGCGAGAGCGTCATGACGGCCCGTGCTGGCCTGGCAGACCCACGTAAACCCCTGGGTGTCTTTATGCTGGTCGGGCCTTCCGGGGTCGGGAAAACAGAAACGGCATTGGCGATTGCCGAGAGCATGTATGGCGGTGAACAGAACCTGATCACCATCAATATGAGTGAGTATCAGGAATCGCACACGGTCTCGTCATTAAAAGGTTCGCCTCCGGGCTATGTGGGCTACGGCGAGGGCGGCGTGTTAACCGAAGCGGTGAGACGCAAGCCTTACAGCGTGGTGTTACTGGATGAAGTTGAAAAAGCGCACCCGGATGTTCATGAGCTGTTTTATCAGGTGTTTGATAAAGGGCAGATGGAAGACGGTGAAGGGCGTCAAATTGACTTCAAAAACACCATTATTTTACTGACCAGCAATACCGGCAGCGACTTAATTAGCCAGCTGTATGCGGATGAAGAGACCGCACCTGACAATGCCGGGCTGTTGACGGCCCTGCAACCGGAATTGTTGAAAGTGTTCCCGGCGGCCTTTTTAGGACGCGTTACGGTGGTGCCGTATTTACCGCTGCAGGCAGAGACGCTGAATTTCATTGTCAGCTTGCATATGGAACGCATTCATCAGCGTTTGCTTACACAGCATCAGTTGGGCTTTACCTACAGTGACGCCGTTGTGGAATACGTGGTCGCACAGTGCCCGGTTGCCGAAACCGGTGCGCGTTTATTAATTCGTTATATCGAGCAGCATATTACTCCGCTGCTGGGTAAAACCATCCTGCAGCATCAGGGCGATCTATCTGACTGCCGATTGGCACTTGATTATCAAAATGACAGGTTTACGGTGGAATGGGTCAAGGAGGAAGTCACAGTTACTGAATAAAAACTTCATTGGATGAAATTAACGGAATTTATTTTTTAAGCAACGGAATAGTTTAATTAAGGATAGTTTAAATGCGTAAAATTCAATATACCCTGTGTGCACTGGCTCTGGCTGTTTCTGCGGGCGCAAATGCGTTTGATGGTACCGTGAACTTTGACGGTGAACTGGTCACCAATACCTGTAAGATTCAAGCGGGTGATGAGAATATCGATGTGACCCTGCCAAAGATCAATATCAGCGCACTGGATGCTGCTGATAAAGTTGCAGGTACAACGCCATTCAGCATTCACGTCGAAGATTGCCCTGCAGGCGTGACTCAAGTGGGTGCCCATTTTGAAGCTAATGGCAGCACGGGTTGGGATCCAACAACCGGTAACCTGACCAACGCAGCAACCGGTACGCCGACTCCGGCAACCAATGTACAGGTTCGTCTGTTTAACCAAGCGAACAACACGCAAATTCCAATCGGAACCGCGGGTACACGTTTCCCAGTCGATGCAACTACCAAAAAAGCGACTCTGACCTATGTTGGTGGCTACTATTCAACTGCCGCAACTACTGCAGGTCCGGTTAAAGCGTCTGTGAATTATACCCTTGAGTACCCATAAGTCTTGACGTTGTAATCATAATCTGGCGCCCAGCTATCGGGCGCCATTCTTGAATGGATATATTTGGCAGCAAGGTATTTAGGGATGCTGTCGTAACAGGGATTATGTTGGCATGTTAAAGAAAATACTCATCACCACCGTTTTTTTGGCCAGCGTAGCAACAGCGAACGCGGCCATGACTATCAGCGGCACGCGGATAATTTTTCCCGGTACCCAGAATGAAGTTAACGTCCGCACCAATAACAAAGGGGATGCCCCGGCGCTGGTTCAGGTGTGGGTAGATGAAGGCAAGAAAGATGCCAATTTAAATAATGTCAAAGTGCCTTTTATCGTTACGCCACCGGTCTATCGCGTTGAACCTGGTAAAGGTCAAAGTATTCGTATGATCTATAACGGCATGGCACTGCCGCAAGATAAAGAATCTGTCTTTTGGTTTAATTTGTTAGAAATTCCGCCAAAGAGTAAGAACACAAGCGAACAAAGATTGGAATTGGCTTTTCGCACGCGAATTAAAATATTTTATCGACCAACGGCATTGATGAAGAGCTCATCTGAAGCTGAACGAGATAAGCTGCAGTGGGAAAGTATGTTTGATCCTTTACGCGGTATGGGAATTAAAGTGACGAATCCAACGAATTACTACTTTTCGTTTGATTCAGGTAGCGTAATGAGCGTGGGGAGAAAAATTGCGCTAAATGTTGATATGATCCCACCGGGACAAAATAGAATTTTCTACCCGGCAAATAAAATTAAATCGGGTGAAGCAATCTCAGCGTTAGAATATAAAATGATCAATGATTATGGTGCCACTGTCACGGTGAAGATGCATTCGGTCGGAACGAAAGGATTTGTCGTTAACGACCAGTAATAACTCCGTTAATACGGAGAACTGACTAGCAGCACAGCATGGAATAAAAGTCAGCATCTAAAAGGGAGTTTTGCCAGTGAAAGGCTCGTATACACTAAGGAATGCTCAGCGTCAGACGCAGCGCTATAAATGGCTTCGCATAACCGTTACGTTATGTGGAATAGTATTGATTAGTTCATTTAATCGAGCCGCAGCGGAAGGTGAACCTGAAGCTGTTAATGTAGAATATAACCCGGATTTTATTCACGGTTCAGGTGTTGATGTTGCACGCTTTAGCGCAGGCAACCCCGTCTTACCCGGAAAATATGATGTCATCGTTTGGGTAAATGGAGAAAAACGGGGCAAAGAAAATATTTTATTCCGGGTGCCTGAAGGGCAATCGGGCGCAGAAGCCTGCTTGAGCTTTGAACAATTGACACGTCTTGGCATACGCCTCGATGAGAAAAAACAAGATGCAGATAAATCGCAACAATGCGCATTTATGCATGAATGGATTGATCAAAGTAGCAGTCGCTATAACAGTGGTGATTTTGAACTGAATATACGTGTACCACAATTAAACCTTGTGGCCATTCCACGGGGCTATATTGATCCAAGTTTGTGGGAGTCCGGAGAGACTGCCGGGTTTGTTGATTATAGCGGTAACATTTATTCGCAGTTTCAAGGGCCCCGGGACGGGGCGGGACGCGCAAACAGTTACAATAGTAATTTACAACTGGCGGCAGGCTTTAATTATGGTGAGTGGCGTCTGCGAAAACGCATCACTACGAATTGGGCGAGTGGAAATTCACCAACCACGCAAAATTTATATGGCTATGCTGCAAGGGATATTACGTCGCTGAAAAGCGAATTGGTTATGGGTGATACCAATACCGCAGGCGATCTCTTTGATAGCTTCAGTTTACGCGGTGTAATGCTTCGTTCTGATGAACGTATGCTGCCTGACTCTTTACGTAGCTATACCCCTGTGCTGCGCGGCATTGCCGAAACCAATGCCCGCGTCACTGTGATGCAGCGTGGATTAAATATCTATGAAACGGTGGTACCTCCGGGGCCGTTTGAACTCAGCGACATCGGTACTATGGGATGGGGGGGCGATCTGGAATTAGTGGTTACGGAAGCAGATGGTCGCCAGCGTCGGCAAAGTGTGCCTTTTTCTGCCCCGCCGATGTTGTTACACGAAGGTGTTTCAAACTTCACGCTTTTAGCGGGAGAGTTGAAGGATCAGCAAAGTTCGCTGACGCCTCCGGTCGCGCAGGGTACGTATCGTTACGGTCTGTCTAATGCATGGACACTGTATGGCGGGGCGCAATTTGGTGAAAAATATCATGCTTTTGGTATAGGTAATGCGTTTAACACGCCAATTGGCGGCATCTCATTCGATCTGATGCATGCCAAAAGTATTATTCGCAATGATGAGCATGCGTCAGGAAACAGTTATCAGATCAATTATTCGAAGTATTTGAGTGATACCGATACTAACTTGACGCTGGCGGCATACCGCTATTCGACGCGAGGTTTTTATAGCTTTCGAGAGGCGGCTGCAGAACGTGATGCGCGTTATGACCTTAATGCCAATCGCGATACTCGTACCCGACATCGTTTTACTGCCACCGTGTCACAACGGGTGGCGGACACCATGTCATTGTGGTTTAGCGGGAGTTTATACACGTACTGGGGCGATCGTGGCGATTCGCGGCAGTATTCCGTGACCTTTAACCATTCGTTGAACACCTTCAGTTATGGGCTGACAGCGATGCGTTCTCGTAATGAGTTAGGTCATGATGAAAACAGTGTTCTGCTATCTGTGAGTGTCCCTCTGGGTTCGCGCACGGCGTTTGAAAAACCATTATTTAGTTCGGTCTATAGCTCAGTAAGCAAGAGCAATACCGGTAATACACAGTTTCAAATGCAGGCCAACGGTAGCCAGGGAGTACAGAATGAGCTGACCTATGGTGTGGGTTCATCTGCGGGTAACTTCTCACAAGGGCAACGCGACCGCGCTGTGAACGGCAACGTGAATTATCGGGCAGGTTACGGTCAGATTGGAGCAACAGCATCGGCCAATAATCACAATGCGCAGCAATTGTCATTGTCAGCCGCCGGGAGTGTGATTGCGCATGCAGGGGGAATTACGGCAGGACCCTCTATTGGTGAACAGCCTTTTGCGATTGTAAGCGCAGAGGGGGCCTCAGGGGCACGTTTATTGAATGGTTATGGCAGTAAAATCGACGCTTTTGGCTATGCCATTATGCCTTCGCTCACGCCATATCGTGAAAATGCGGTGCAGTTGGATTCGCGTGGTTTGCCTGAAACCGTGGATGTTCTTGAAAATGAGCGTGTTGTGGTTCCACGCCAGGGAGCCGCGATTGCGGTAAACATGAAGACCATTACCGGTGCGCCGATGGTGTTAACCCTGCGCAACGAAAAAGGTGAAGTGTTACCCATTGGATCCGATATTCAGGATGAGAAGGGCGCGAGCCTGGCCGTCGTAGGACAGGGAGGACAAGCCTTTGTACGCGGTTTAGATATCGCTCGACAGGGACTCTTTGTGAATCTGGGCGACAATACTTTGCGCTGTACATCGCGTGGCAATGCTGCTGTGCCAGAGGATACTAAGCACATCACACAACTGGAGGTGGTATGTTTGCCCAAGTCCAACTAAAACACTGTATGGGTGCTGCACTGGGTTTTTTGATACTGAGTACAGCGGCGTTTGCTGAAAAATGTCCCGGTCCGCTGGGTTGTACCGTCCCACTCACGTTTAAAGGGACGTACCTGGAAGATACGTGCGATGTCAGTATTGATAATAGTGGATCGGATGCGGTTGTTGGGTTACCCCGTATTGGAACCTATTTACTGCAAACCGACGGCAAAGAAGCGGGCTCAACGCCGTTTCAAATCGCACTGAAAAACTGCCCGGTGGGTAAAAACGTCAATCTGTTTTTTAAACCAGCCGGCATTCCGGTTGACGACACGACAGGGAATTTGACCAATACCACCGGTACTGGAATGAGTGAGTTTGTGCAAGTTCGTATTCGTAATGCTGCGGGCAATCAATTACGCGTTGGCAACAGTAATGACTATCAGGAATATGTTATACCGCCGATAGGGGGGGATGTGACGCATTATTTTGTTGCCAGCTATTATGCGAAAGGAAATAGCTCCGTAAAACCTGGGTTGGTGAAAACTCTGGCAGGTATTGAGTTAATTTATAATTAATAGGTTTTTCGACAGAAAAAGGCTTCTATTATCCACCGGCCCGGTGCTGTTCCGGGTCTTTTAAAAAAGACGACATAGTAAAAGGTCATTATGGTCAGCAAAAATAATTCGCAAAAGTTTATTGCGCGAAATCGTGCGCCTCGCGTACAGATTGAATATGACGTGGAAATTTACGGTTCTGAGAAAAAGGTTGAATTACCTTTTGTGATGGGCGTATTGGCGGATTTGTCCGGCAAGCCGCTGGAGCCACTGCCTTCTGTGGCTGACCGTCATTTCCTTGATATTGATATTGATAACTTCGATGAGCGTATGAAAGCCATGCGTCCACGCGTTGCCTTCGCGGTACCGAATACCCTTACCGGTGAAGGTCAGCTGATGGTCGATATGACGTTCGAGAGCATGAACGATTTCGCCCCTGACGCGATTGCGAAGAAAGTGGATTCGCTTTCACAGCTGTTAGATGCGCGTACGCAGTTGGCTAACCTGCAAACCTATATGGACGGTAAAGCCGGTGCTGAAGAGTTAGTGATGTCACTATTACAGGATAAATCTTTATTGAAATCGCTGGCGGCGGCACCGAAACAAAAAAGTGCAGCTGTTGACGCGAAAATTGAAGATTAAGTAAAGAGGGAATTATGTCTACATCGCAATCCACCGTAAATCAAAAGGCCGCTGCTGCTACTGCAACGCAATTTGGTGACTTTAATTCTTTACTGACGAAAGAATTTAAAGCGAAATCTGAACAGACCAAAGCTGCGGTTGAAGGTGCTGTTAAAACTCTGGCTGAGCAGGCGCTGGCGAATAGCGTAATGGTTTCTGATGATGCCTATAAAAGCATCGCTTCCATTATTGCCGAAATCGATCGCAAACTTTCTGAGCAAATTAACCTGATTCTGCATCACAACGAATTTCAGGCGCTGGAAAGTGCATGGCGTGGTCTGCATCACCTCGTGAATAACACCGAGACTGATGAAAAGCTGAAACTGCGTTTCATGGATATCTCTAAAGAAGAGCTGCGTCGTAGCATGAAGCGCTACAAAGGCGTGGCCTGGGATCAGAGCCCGCTGTTCAAGAAAGTGTACGAAGAAGAATACGGCCAACTGGGTGGCGAACCTTACGGTTGCCTGGTGGCGGATTACTTCTTTGATCACACCGCGCCGGATGTGGATCTGCTGGCGTCGATTGGTAAAGTGGCTGCCTCTGCTCACGTCCCGTTCATCGCGGGTGCTTCACCTAACGTGTTGCAGATGGACTCCTGGCAGGAGCTGTCAAATCCACGCGATTTGACCAAAATCTTTACCCAGAATCTGGAATACGCCGCATGGAACTCCCTGCGTCAGTCAGAAGATTCTCGCTATATCGGTCTGGCGATGCCGCGTTTCCTGTCGCGTCTGCCGTACGGTATTCGCACCAACCCAGTGGATGCTTTCCACTTTGAAGAAACCACGGATGGCGCAGATCACAGCAAATACGTGTGGTCAAACGCGGCGTATGCCATGGCGGTTAACATCAACCGTTCTTTCAAAGAGCACGGCTGGTGTACGCTGATCCGCGGTGTGGAAAGTGGCGGTGTGGTGGAAGGCTTGCCATGCCATACCTTCCCAACGGATGACGGCGGCATTGATATGAAATGCCCTACCGAGATTGCGATTTCCGACCGTCGTGAAGCGGAACTGGCGAAAAACGGCTTTATTCCACTGGTGCACCGTAAAAACACCGATTACGCCGCGTTTATTGGCGCGCAATCGCTGCAAAAACCTGCGGAATATTATGATGCAGATGCAACGGCCAACGCCAACTTGTCTGCACGCCTGCCGTACCTGTTTGCTTGCTCACGCTTTGCGCACTACCTGAAGTGCATCGTGCGCGACAAGATTGGTACCTTCAAAGAGCGTGATGAAATGCAGCGCTGGTTGAATGACTGGGTGATGAACTATGTGGACGGTGACCCGGCTAACTCCTCCGTTGAGACCAAAGCGCGTCGTCCACTGGCTGCGGCGGAAGTGATTGTGGAAGACGTTGAAGGTAATCCAGGTTATTACCAGGCGAAATTCTTCCTGCGCCCGCATTTCCAACTGGAAGGTCTGACGGTTTCATTACGTATGGTAGCTAAATTGCCATCGTTGAAAGACGTCGCGTAATTCTATTCTGTTTATTTTGTAATGATGAAAATCATTACGACGTAAGAGGCAAGCATCGTGTGCTTATTATTAGCACCGGGCTGCTTATACCCAATGCCCAAGAAAGGGCGAATTGTTAACGTGCTTTGAGAGGATATTATGGCACAAGATATGTTTATTAAAATTGATGGTATCGAAGGGGAGTCTTTAGATACCACGCACAAAAATGAAATTCAGGTTCTGGCCTGGCACTGGGATGTCGCACAGCACTCAAATATGCACAGTGGTTCAGGCGGCGGTTCCGGTAAAGCCAGCGTTGCGGATTTCTGTTTCGAGCATTACACCGACAAAGCCAGCCCAAATCTGCTGAGCTATTGCTTGTCTGGTAAGCACATTAAAAACATTCAGTTCACCGTGCGTAAAGCGGGCGGCAACCCACTGGAATATCTGATCATCAAATTCACCGACGTGATCATTACGCGTGTGGATATGTCAGGTTCTATCCAGGACGAAACCCGTCCACGTGAAGAAGTTCGTTTCTCCTTCACCAAAATGACGCAAGATTACGTGATGCAGAATGCTGAAGGTCATAAGTCTGGTGTGATTTCTGCCAGCTACGACGTTAAAGCTAACCTGCACGGTTAATTGATGTCAGCCTGCCGCTCATTGAGCGGCAGGTTTCTTCCCATCATAAAAACATGACGCGAACAGAGATGAAAAATAATAATACCGCGAAGCGCGTTTCGCACCTGTGCGCGCGATTAATGATTGCCAGTGTGATTTTTTTAACGGCATCGTGCAGTTCGAATAAACCTGAACCGCGCACACAACACATAAAAATTGAATTACAAACAGCAAACGATATTAATCCCGATAATAAAGGCAAAGCCAATCCTGTTCATGTCACGGTGTGGCAATTAACGGCAACCGATGCCTTTATGAGTAGTGACTATTTTTCGTTGGTTGATGGCAGTGATGATGAAGTAAAAGCCCAGGCACAAAAACGCTTTGATGTAATTATGACACCGAATGAAACACGTGAAGTGACGCTGGATATTCCCGCTTCTGTCACGGCGATTGGTGTGGTTTCTGCCTGGCGAAAAATTAATGACTCTGAATGGAAAGCCGTGGCGGCCATTCCCCAAGAACCGCGCAAACGCTGGTATCAAAAACTCTGGCCAACAAAAAATAACTGGCAGGCCCAGCTTCGTGTAGAAATGAAAAATTTGACTACCTCAATTGAAAAAGTGGATTAAGACGTGAGAACAAATAAAGTCGTCTGGAGTGAAGGACTTTTTCTTCGTCCGCAACTTTTCCAGCAGCAAGAACGCTACCTTGAATACTACGCACACAAACGCGCCAGCACGATTACGCCTTTTTTTTGGGGGTTCTCGCAGTATGAAATCGATCTGGAAGCACTCTCTTACGGCAAGCTCGTATTGCGAGCGGGGCGCGGGGTGCTCCCTGATGGCACGCCCTTTGATATTCCAGGCCATGCCGCACTGCCAGAACCGCTGACCATCGTGCCTGAGCATCTGGGTAAGTTAATTTACCTTGCGGTGCCGCTGCGTCTTGATAACAGCGATGAAACCATTTTTGATGACCACGATTTTGGCTCACTGGCCCGCTTTAGCGCGCTGGAAGCCGAATTGAATGACACCAATGCCATACGTCAGGGGCCCAAACCGGTGCAACTGGCGCAATTGCGTTTGCGTCTGTTATCCGAAAGTGAAATGACGGAGTCCTGGATTGGATTACCGCTCACGCGCGTGCGCGCCATCCAACCCGATGGCAGCGTGCTGCTGCATACCGAAGATTATATCCCGCCGGTCACCGGCTATGCCGCCAGCGAATTGTTGGGGGAATGGCTAACGCACCTCAATGGTTTGGTGAAAATGCGTGCGGAGATGCTGGCCCGACGTTTATCGAACAGCGACGGCAAAGCCAGCGCCAGTGCTGAAATCGTGGATTACTTGTTGCTGCAAATCTTCAACAAGTATGAGCCGGTACTGGATCACCTGCGCAATATTCCCGAACTGCCGCCCATTATGCTGTATCAGGAGTTGGCAAAGTTCGCCGGTGAGCTGTCGACGTTCATTCGTATCAAGACCCGCCGCCCGCGTCCGGCACCGGGCTACGACCATGTCCGTCTGTATCCGTCAATCCGCCCACTGGTCGATGATGTCCACGAAATGCTTAACCAGATCCTGGTCAGAGCAGGGCAGATGATTCCGCTGGAGTCGCGCGGCAATGGCGTCTGGTCGGCCAGCATTCTGCCGGGCGAGTTGCGCGGTTTCTCAAGTCTGGTGCTGGCGGTGACCGCTCAGCTACCGATGGATGTGTTGCAGCACCAGTACACCGCACAAGCCAAACTCAGTGCGCCGCAGCAACTGCACGAACTGGTGCGTTCGCACCTGCCGGGTCTTGAGTTACATGCATTGCCCGTCCCTCCGCGTCAGATTCCATACAGCGCGGGTCATGTCTATTTTGAGCTGATCAAAAGCGGTCCTTTCTGGGAAAAAATCGCCAGCACCGGTGCTATCGCTATGCACGTTGCGGGGGATTTCCCGGGGCTGAAAATGGAGCTCTGGGGAATTAGAGACTGATGAGTGACAGCAGCGAACTGAATTTCGGCGGTGACTTTTTGTTTCCGCCAGACAGCGATGACACCGGCGCCCAGGCGCTGGGTCAATTCCTTATGGACAGCCCGCAACCGTCGCCCTCTACCGGGGAGAGCCTGGGCGCGGAAACACGTAGTTCACGCTACGACATTAGCCAGTTACGCAGTGAAAGTGTTCAGCAACGCGTTGCAAAAGTGCAAGCCGCGCCTGTGCCGTTGTTGGAAGCTATTCAGCCACTGCTGCGCGCCCTCAGCGAAATGCCTGAAAAAGTGCAGGATCGCGATCAGGCGTGGTTGCTCAAAGAGAGCCTGAAAAACGAAATCACGCTGTTCAATGTGGTCTGCGATGAAGTGGACATCTCATGGAAAAAAATGGCGATCGTGCGCTACTGCATCTGTACCGCGCTCGATGAAGCCGCACATGCCAGACCCTGGGGTGTGGATGTTGGCTGGTCGCAGAGTAACTTGCTCAACCATTTTGAAGGCGATAACGACGGCGGTAACAAATTCTTCTTGTTGGTCGGTCGCCTGTCCATGACCCCCCATGACTACGCCGATGTGCTGGAAATTCAGCTGCGCATCCTCGGGTTAGGGTTTGAGGGACGCTACAGCATCATCGAGAACGGTGAGCGCCAGTTAACCAAGATTCGCCAGCGTTTGCTGGCCTTGTTGCAAAGCACGCGCGACAGCATACCGGCTGCGCTGTCGGCCCATGCGTTGCCACAGCGCAGTGAGAAACGTCGGCGTCGGCTGTTTGTCCCGGTGCGGGTTTCCCTGCTCTTTGTCGGTGTGTTAACGGCGGGGACCTTTATCACCTGCAAATACCTGTTGGTGGTACCGGAATCGGCTTATCTGAAACACATGCAAGCGCTGGCTCGCCCGCCTGCTCTGGTGGCTGAGAGCCGCCCTGTTGAGCGTTTACGCCTGGCCGTATTGTTAAAACCAGAGATTGATAAGCAACTGGTCAGCGTCAATGAGACCGCGGGTCACAGCCTGGTGACATTCCGCGGCGATGCGATGTTTGTGGTCGGCGCAGTGGGGGTTCGCAGCGAGATGTTGCCGGTACTCAAGCGCGTTGCCGATGAGATCCATCGTGTCAAAGGGCAGGTGAGAATCGTTGGTTATACCGATGCTACGCCGATCAACAAACCGGGATTACCGAATAACCAGGTGTTGTCGGAGAAGCGTGCTGCCAGCGTTGCGCAGTTGTTGCAGCAGTCTGGGATCGCGGCCAGCGATATTCAAATTGAAGGATTAGGCGATCAACAACCGGTGGCGAGTAATCAGACCCCGGAAGGGCGGGCTAAGAACCGCCGTGTTGACATCTTCGTCACTTATTAATGGATGGCTCATGTCACTGTTTAATCGTTTATTTTCAGGTCGGGGATTGACGCGTTTATTGCTCATTGCCGCCTTTGGACTGCTGGCAGCAGCGTGCTGGTTTCTGGGGCCCTGGTTTGGGTTCGGCAACGCGCGCCCTCTTGAAACCTCTGCTGCGCGCGTGGTGGTTCTCGTCGCGTTACTGGGTATTTTTCTGTTGTGCTGGAATCGCTTACCGTGGTTTCTGTCACTGACCGTCGGTGTGCTGGCATTGGTCTGGGTCGTCAGCCCGTTTTTGCTGATCGGCGAGCAGCATCCGTTTGAGCAAGTCAGCCACCGCGTGGTGCTGATGGCGGTAATTCTATTGATTGCCGTGCTGTACGGTCTGTGGCGATTGATGCGGGCACTGGCGCAAGATCCTACTTTGCTTACGCGTTGGGCCAAGAAATCCGCTGAACAACCGGCATCAATGCGCATTGATAACGCTGCCATTAATGCGGTGATTGAAGGTGGCGTACGCTATATGCGCCGCATTCATCGCACGATCCCGGCGTGGCGTCGCTTTTTCAGCACCGGGCATCGCCGCAGTTGGCTGCCATGGTTCCTGGTTATGGGCACCGCATCTTCGGGCAAAACCGCCATGCTGTTTTCATCCGGGCAGGAGTTCCCGCTGCCTGAACAGCTTAACCGCATGGATAAAGAGAACCCGCCAACCGATCCCTGTGAATGTCTGTTCACCAACGACGCACTGTTTTTAGATACCGCGGGTAAATATGCCGGCGATGATGAACATGCTCAGCAGGAATGGAAGAGCCTGGTGGCTGCGCTGAAAAAACACCGTCCGGTCCGCGGGATCAACGGGGTGATTTTGGCGCTATCAACGGAAGATATTCTGCATAAGTCGCAGGCTGACCGCTTAACGCTGGCCGCGACGTTGCGTGCGCGACTGGATGAGTTGCGCGCGCAATTGGGTGTGCGTTTTCCTGTCTACGTGACGGTGACCAAGTTAGACCTGCTTACCGGGTTTGAAGAGTATTTCCGTAATCTCACCACGCAGGAACGTGAACAGGTGTGGGGCATTACGCTGCCCTGGGATAATGAACCTTCAACATCGACCACCACGTCCTTAAAAGGCTGGTTACAAGAAGAGTTGGGATTACTGCAAAACCGCCTGAGCCGCGTGATGTATCTGCGTTTGCAAGAAGAGTATGACGTGGGTGATCGCAAGCGGATGTATGCGCTGCCCCAGGATTTTGGCCTGCTAGCGCAGGGCGTGTCGGAAGTGGTGCAGAATATTTTCTTTGCTTCTCGCTACGATGAAACCCAATTCCATCCCACACTGCGTGGGGTGTATTTCGTCAGTAACTGCCAGCCTCGTAACTGGTCATTGCGTAATAACAGCACGCTGCTCCAGAAGTGGCAAAACCTGCTGCAGCAAAAATCCCCCGGCACACCGGCCTCGCTCTCCAGTCAAAATGAGGAAGAGGGACTGATCTCAGAAGGCGCGTGGGGAAAACACTATTTTCTGACGCAGTTGTTCAGTGATGTGATTACGCGTGACCGTGATTTGGTCAGTTACAACCTGCGTTTGCAATCACAGTATCGCGTTAAAAATGTGTTCGGCCATCTGTTGTCCTGGGGCGTTGCCTGCTGGTTATGTCTGGCGTTAGTGACCAGCTATCAATTGAACCGCGGCTACCTGGACGCACTGTCCTTTAAGCTGGACGGCCTCAGCAAAGACGTTGGGCACTACATCAGTAAGCCTGCGCCTGCACTGCTGCCTGGTGTGTTGAACGGCACGCAACAGCTCGCCCAATACGATGACCTGGACGTGTGGCAACCCGATCGCGAATGGCGTTTTGGTCTGTATACCGGACGCACGGTGGCGAAGGGCGCAGATGCACTGTATCACTTCTTCCTGCAGCGCTATTTGCTGCCTCAGGTCGAAACGCAGGCGCTGCAAGACGTCGAAAAAGCGCTGCAAAGCAGCGACGACGAAGCCTTGTGGGCAGCCCTGAAGCGTTACCTGATGATTGGCGGTCTTGGCAAGCTGGACAGCCGTTGGCTGGTACCGCAGATTGCTGCCAGTTGGGAGCGCAGCGGGGCGATTCAGCCTTACCGCACGCGTGAAAACTTTATTGAGCATCTGAGCATACTCTTTTCACAGCCTCAGTGGCGGCAGTACGGACAAGCGCCAGACACTGAAGTGATCAAGCAAGCGCGTGCGCGCCTGGCTGAGCAGCCAGAGAGTGCGCGTGTCTGGCAGCGACTGAAACAGCAATTGGAGGAGGATGCGCCTCCCAGCTTGAGCCTGCGTGGAATGGTGGGGGCGGATGCGCCCGCCGTCTTCACACTGGACGACGAGAAATTGCTGCAGCAGGGGATCCCGGGCATCTATACCCGGCAGGGATGGGAAAATCAGGTTAAAAAAAAAATCCTCTCAGCATTGCTAACCCTGCAGGGTGAGGATAGCTGGGTGATGGGGCAATCCGCGGTAGCAACCAATCCGGTTGAGTTCCGTGAAGCCGTTCTCGCGCAGTACCTGCGTGAATACCGCGATCACTGGCAGCGCTTTCTGAATAGCCTGCGGCTTATCCCGATGGGCGTCGAGCAGCAGGCAACCGCGCAAAGCTCGGCGCTCGATATCGCGTTATTGCGCGCCATGGTGGCGGATAACTCACCCTTGCGCATGTTGTTGAACCGGGCGGTGGAAGAGACCACCCTGGCGGACAATAAAAAGACGCTGACCGATGAGCTCACCCGCGGTGCCATGGTTAACCAGGGACGGGTTTTGCAGCAGGCAAAGAAGCTGCAAGAGGCGGTGGATTTTCGTGAGCAGCAGTTGATTCGCCATACCGTCGACGATCGTTTTGCAGCACTGCGTCAGTTTGTGCGTGGCGATCGTCCGCCAGGCGCACCCGCCGATTTTGTCCAGATGCAAGGGACGTCGCTGAGCCGCGTGCTGGGTATGCTGAGCGATCAATACACGCGACTGGTGGTGTACAACAGTGCGCTGGGACAGGGCGATATTCCACCACTGACCGACGACGGTGCGCGTCTGGCGGCGGAGGCCGAGACCTGGCCAGAGCCGGTTCACAATCTGATTGCTCCCTTGCTGGTGCGTTCTTACGACAAGATGCAGCAGCGCGTGGTCAGCACCCGTATCGCTTCTATTGCCGAAGGGCCTGGCGAGATCTGCCGCACAACCTTGCAGGGGCGCTATCCGTTTGCCGACAGCAGCCGTGAAGTGTCACTGGCCGATTTTGAACGTTTCTTTGCGCCAGGTGGCATCGTGGATGCCTGGTTCCAACAGAATTTGGCAGCCAGAGTCGACAGTACTGTCTCTCCCTGGCGCTTCAAAGGCACTGAAGATACCCGTGGCTTAGCGTTTTTTGAGCAAGTCGCGCATATCCGTCACCTCTTTTTCCCACAGGGCGGCCAGAAAATGGCGCTGAGTCTCAGCGCGGCGGTGGATTCTCTGTCGCCGGAAATCACGCAATTTATTCTGAATGTTGACGGTAATAAGTTGCGTTATGCCCATGGCCCGGTGGTTGAACAACAACTCGACTGGCCCGGTGAGCGCCGTGGCACGATGCTGAGCATGATCGCCCGTTCTCGCCAAACTGCGGCACTGCCAGACAAAGCCTGGCGTGGCCCTTGGGCACTTCTGCACTGGTTAGACAATGCCGATGCGATTCGCGTGGCACGGGATAACCAGCTGTTAGTGCGTTGGTCTTTGGACCCGGAGGAATCCGTGCCTGATAGCGGTGCGACGCGTTTTCTGTTCTCTCCGGCCAGTGCTGAGAAGCAGGTCACCCTGAGACTGTCGGGGGCCGATATCGACGGCAAGATGCTCAGCGAATGGCTGCGGGATTTCCGCTGCCCGGCGCTGAGTGAATAAAGGAGATCAAGATGCTGAAAGATTTCTATCCCCGTGTCGTGATCACGGCCTGTCTGCCTGACAGGCCTGCAATACAAAAGCGATTTGAGCGTAATCGCCGCCTGACGCAGCGTTTTGAGGCGCAATTGCAGCAGGTGAATGCGCAGCTTGCGCCGTCGTTACTGACCGCTCCCGCCTGGCAACGCTATCCCTGGTGTTTTGTGATGCCGGATCAGGAGGCGAATCGCCGCCATTTTTTTGTCGGTGCGTTCATTCCCTCCAGCGTGACACCGAATGTCGCGCTGTATGCCTGGGTGAATGAGAGTTGGCTCCTGCGCCAGCTCCTAACGCGGGAAAGCCTGCCTTTTTGGTTGAGTCGGGCATTGGTGCCTTTGTTACACGGTGGTGCACAACCGCACCAGTTAGAAGAAGTGCGCAAAACCTGTCGCTTGCTCCAGCGGGCAGGGCAGCCAGGTCGTCGTGGTTGGAACCGCCATCAGCCAGATCCGTTGCCGGAACTGGATGAACAATTACGTGCTGTGCGCTGTAGCGCAGATGAGGAGTGGGAAGAAAAACATGGAGTGGATGCAATGCCATGGAGGGATTGGCCTGGCTGCATTCAGAACGTTGACACGATTTGGCTCTGGAGGCAAAGCAGGTATGGAAAGGTAATTGAAGCACAAATAATCAATGACTTAGGTCATCCCATTAAAGTGTGACACACACACTTTGCGATATTAACCAGGTATTAGGTAGCACTATGTCGCGAACTATCACATTAAGCAGTCCGGCGATGCCCTCTCTGTTTGGAGAGCCTGCGCTGGTGCTGACAAGGTTGGAAGGAGAGGAAGCCTTCTCAACCCTGTACACATATACACTGACGGTGAAAACACCGGCGAATCCGCAGATCCCCTGGCAGACCGCTTCGAATGTTGATTTGAAAGCGTTGATCGGCAAAGAGATGACGGTGACCATCGAACTCGACGGTAACGGGCTGGATTACGCGCGCGGTATTGGCAAAGGCCAGCGCGAAATCTCCGGGCTGGTTGAAAAAGCCCGTTATATCGGCCGCGATGCGAATCAGGCGATGTTTGAAATTGTCCTGCGGCCCTGGCTGGCTCTCAGTGAACTCACCACGGATTTTAAAATCTTCCAGTCCAAGACGGTGGTCGATATCGTTGAAGAGGTGTTGTCTGAGTACAACTTCTCCTACGAAAAGCGCCTGGCAGCCAGCTATCCCCTGATGGATTTCCAGGTGCAGTACGGTGAAACCGACTTCGCGTTTGTTCAGCGTCTGATGGAAGAGTGGGGAATCTATTGGTTCTTCGAACACCAGGATCAGAAGCATAAGTTGATCCTGGTGGATCACGTTGGGGCGCATAAGGCTTACTCCAGTGCGGCTTATCGGCTACTCAACTATGTGCCGGATGTGCCAAAAGCCGGTGAAGAGTACGTGGCACAATTCCATCATCAGGAGATGCTGACCAGCGGGCGTTGGGTAACCAATGACTATGACTTCACTAAGTCGCGCGCTGACATTCTGGCGCTGGACGTGAAACCGCGTAAAACCAGCTTCAACGATATGGAGGTGTATCACTGGCCGGGCGATTACGATCAACCGGGCATCGGTGAGCAACTGGCGCGTATTCGTATTGAAGAACGTGGTGCCCTGGGATCGCGTGCGATCGGCAGCGGTGAACTGCGTGGCGTGGTTTGTGGTACCAACTTCGAGCTGAAGGGGTATCCGGTCGATAAAGTGAACCGTGAATACATGGTGATTTCCAGCCAGTTGGCGATTCAGGAAGTCGATCAACTGTCGCGAGAAGATCAGTTTTCGGTGCAGTGTCAGTTCACCGTACAACCGACCACCAAAATTTATCGCCACCCGCAGACCATCCCGAAACCGCGCACGCATGGCCCACAAAACGCCATTATTGTGGGACCGCCGGGTGAGGAAGTCTGGACAGACGAATACGGTCGCGTAAAAGTCCGTTTCGTCTGGGATCGCTATGGGCAAAACCGTGAGTCTGACTCTTGCTGGATCCGCGTCAGTCAAGCCTGGGCGGGAAACAGCTTCGGGGGCATATACATTCCGCGTATTGGCCATGAAGTGGTTGTCGATTTTATTAACGGCGACCCTGACAGGCCTTTGATCATCGGCAGTCTGTACAACAACGTGACGCTGCCGCCCTGGGATCTGCCGGGTAATGCGACGCAAAGTGGTTTGATCAGTCGCACAATCGGTGGGGGAAAGAGCAACTACAACGGCCTACGTTTTGAAGATAAGCCCGGCATAGAACAGTACTGGGAACAGGCTGAGCGCGATATGGCTCGTCTGACCAAAAATAATGAAACGCAAACCATCGGCGTTAACTCTGATCTGAGCGTTGGCAACAACCGCAGTGTGGTTGTTGGCACCGATTACGCCAAAAATGTGGGGGCTAATGCATCCTATAAAGTTGGCGTTAATTCTGACTTTCAGGTAGGGGCGAATCGCACTGTCCTGGTTGGGGCGAACTACAGCAAAAACATTATTGGCATGTGCACCCAACTGATTGGGGGGTGCTCCAGCTTTCAGGTTGCTGCGGCTCACAGTGTTGTCGTGGGCGGCATGCACTCGCTTAGTGTGGCAGGCCTGGTCGCGACCAACGTTGGAGGGGCAAACACCCTTAACATCGGTGGTGCGAATTTAACCAACGTGGGTGGCTATCATGCCGTCAGCGTGGGTGGGGCCTGGCAAGCGACTGCTGGCGGCGCAGCCACCTTGTATGGTGGTGGCGCCGTTGCCGTGGGCGCTGGAGGCGAACTGCTGCTGACGGGGAATGTCGTCAAGATCATCGGTAAAGACAAAGTCATCATCCAGGGGGGAGAAGTACAAATCAACCCAGGTGACAGTGATGACTGCTGCGGCGGCGGCGGGGGTGGCGTAGGCCTCTCTGGCCTTGCCAGTCTTGCTGGGCTTGGCGGTTTACTGGCACCGAAAGCACTACTGGGCGGTATTGGCTTGCCATTGCCGTTACCTGTGTTGCCGATCTTCCCACCGATCACACCACCGCCACCGCCGACGACGTTACCGCCGCCAACGACGTTACCACCGCCGACGACACCGCCACCGACGGATACACCGCCGCCGACGGATACACCGTTGCCGACGACACCGCCACCGACGGATACACCGCCGCCGACGGATACACCGTTGCCG
>KZ478066.1 GCA_002837195.1 Enterobacterales bacterium CwR94 | reverse complement strand
ATTTGAAAAACAGAACCTCGCTTAGGGCTGTGTCCACATTACGTGGGTAAGATCATGTCAGGCGGATAATTGAGTTAAGGACGCGGAATTCACGCCCAGATAGCTCAACCTTGCAGAGTGCATCCTGAATCTGATTAGCCAGTCGCAGATAGCCGTTTTCAAGGTTGGCCACATGACCTCCTGGCTTATCTGGTAAGATTTTGCGGTTGGCGAAATCAACCCTCTGAACATTGCTGCTCATGGTGCGCCTCCCACATTTGAGTGCCTGATGACTTAACCAAAGAAATGCTCTTGTCTTGGTTAATCACAATTGATGCATGGTGATGAGTGATGATGTCCTTCACGTGCCTCATTCCAATGCGAATCAGGTAATTGCGGATTGAAGTTAAGTCGCCGACGTAGCCACCAATTCCCTGCTCATAAAGCTCCTCCGTTAGATTTATCTCTCTCTCATTTGAAAAAGAGATGAACACGTTAGAGTCAGCAATGTCTGCGCAGTCAGCCCTCCTTTCAGGGCCAACAAGGCAGCCTATTTCATGCAGCGCATCATCAATTTGTTTTCCGTCAGAAAGACTAAAAAATTCACGATTTGCACTAATCCGGCAATCATCAAAAGCTTCATGTATCAGCTTTTCGTCTGCCCTTGGGTTCATCGAGTGATACGCGGCTAACACTTTGAATGGCGATGGGACGCCAGTGCTTGATGATATTTCTTTAGCCCGTGATTCAGGCTCGTTCTTTGTCATGCCGATTTTATAAACGCCAGGCATTGCCTCATTACTTAAAACGTAAATGAAGCCAGATGCTCTGTACGATTCAGGCACATCCAAACTAAGATGCACCTGGTGTTTTTCATAATCTTCACGCATAATTACTCCTGTGAATTGATCCAGTCATTTCGCATTAGGCGCTGAAACTGTTCCCGCAGTTCGGCGCTTTTTCTTTGGTGAGAATGCTCGCCACCTGTCTGGCTAAATGAGCCATCTCGTCATCGACGACACCCCATTCCAGCACTGCCAGTAGCATCGAGAACTTCGGCAGCCAGTCGCGTTTCCAGCGGCTAATCTGCGCCTTATCGACACCCATGGCGGCAGCAGTCTTTTCAGTGCCAATCAATGCGATCTTGTTCAGTAAGGCGCTTTCAATCTTCAGCGCCTCGTTGCGTTTGTTTGCGCGTTCCATTCGTTACTATTTCCTTGTGATGTAGAAAGTTGCGCGCATAAGCGAAGCCGCTAGCGCGTAAGTTGATTTGTTTAATTTGGGTTTCGCTTTTCAGCGACGTAGGACAGAATGTCCGTTGTTAGAGAGCGGGGAATGCTTAGGCGGGGTGACTGCCGCTTTTACCGTATTGCAGCCAAACAGGATCACAATGCAGGGCATTAGCTATTTCAAACAAGAAGCGAGGACGCTGGGTGACACCGGCTTCGATCTGCTGAATGGACTGCTGCTTAATACCCGCTTTGATTGCCAGCTCTGACTGAGTCATATTCAGCTCAGAGCGTTTCTGTTTGAGGCGTTCAGAGATAGTTTGCATATAGCCTCCTTGACAAACTTATTTGTATTTTAAATACAATTTAGTTTGTTTGTCAAATACAGCTTTTCTTGTGAACATCTCTTTTTTTATGAGGTGGAAAATGGCGATTGCTGCGCGGGTTTATGCGAAGAGGACTGAGCTTGGCCTGACACAAACAGAGCTTGCCGAAAAGGTGGGGACAACACAGCAGGCGATCGTTCAGTTAGAGAGCGGACGAACACAGCGGCCAAGATATCTACCGGAACTGGCGCGTGTGCTTGGCTGCGATATTGAATGGCTGTTGAGTGGCAAGCAGCCGATCAAAGGCGATAATTTCGAGTATGTACGCCCATACTCTACTGGCACCAAATACCCTGTCCTTAGCAAGATCCAGGCTGGCGCGTGGGGAGAGGCTATCGAAGCCTATACCTTGAAGGATATCGACCTGTGGCTTGAGTCTGACGCGCATACACAGGGTGATGCATTCTGGCTTGAGGTGGAAGGCGACTCAATGACTGCGCCGATGGGGTTGAGCATTCCAGAAGGAACGTTCGTCCTGTTCGATACCGGCAGAGAGGCAGCTAATGGCAACCTAGTGATCGCCAAGCTGGTCGATGACAACGAAGCGACCTTCAAGAAGCTGGCTATCGATGGTAGCCAGAGGTATCTGAAGGGATTGAATCCTCAATGGCCTATGACGCCTATCAACGGAAACTGCAAGATTATTGGCGTGGCTATTGAGACAAAGTTAAGGCTGCTGTAAGGCCCAGTGGCCTGAAGAGACGTTTGATTAGACTGAACTGTAGGAGCATTTATGGATGAAGCTGACTTAGCACAGGAGAAAGAAGTAGCACTTATCAACGCAGCGCTTTCTGCACGGCAGCCCAGGCTGAAAAGCCCCAATGGCTTGTGCGTCTGGTGCCTTGATGAGAAGGTCGTGGCTGATACTGCTTTCTGCTCAGTGGAGTGCGATGAGGATTACCACAAGCATCAACGAGAGATGCAACAGCGGTTGGGTTAATGCTATCCAATGACAGGATGAGAATTGGGTAAAGGAGTTAAGAATGGCATTTAGCGATATTGAATATCAGGCTGTAAAGCAGGATGTTGAGCGGTTTGTCGAGAGCATAAGACCACCAAAGAACGTCCGTAATGAACTCGATATCGTCTACACCATATCAGGATATACTATTGATATTGGAGAGATTCGCCCTAAGTGGCAGGGAATGCCAGGCGATAAAATCTTCAATCCTTCTGCCCGAATCAAATACGTTCGCTCTATCAATCGGTGGAAAATTTACTGGATGCGCAGAGACATGAAGTGGCATCTGTACAGTACAGAAATTTCTCTTACTGAGGCGCTAGAAGTGGTCAGAGTTGACCCGGATTGCTGCTTCTTTGGGTGAGGTCAGAAGAGAAATTCATTTAAGGAGAAGGCATGTCAGTTTACACATATGTGGCGATCCCAATGATATGTGTTGCGTTACTGATGTTCTATCTGGCGCACAAGAACAAAGAAAAAAACTTCATAATCATTGGAATATCCCTGCTCTTTGCTGCCTTCGTCAACCTAATACTGGGACTGGCTGTGGGTTAGGGGCCGGAAGAGGCGTTTGGGTGAGATGAGGTCGCAGAGATGCGGCCTTTTTTACGTGCAAAATAAAAATTGCACGTTTCAACGTGCATATGATTATAATGCTCGTAAATTCACAACGCGAGCAAAAGACATGAAAGAATTTATCGATGGTGATAATTACCAGTATCCACAAGGTAAGGCGAAAGGAGGTAAGGCTAGAGCAGAAAAAATGACGCCAGATGAACGCAAGGAGTCTGCATTGAAAGCAGCCCAAGCAAAAAAAGAAAAAGCTGCACTACCCACGGTCATCAATGAAGGGAAGCTGAGGATTGCAGATACTGATCTGGATGTTGCTGTTCTGGATAATGGAACTCGAGTCGTGACAGTAACCTCTGTCTTTGAGGCGCTCGGCAGGACGCAACGTGGCTATAAGAAATCATCGGAAAATCAACGATTTGTCGGTGAGATCCAAATGCCACCTTTTATGGATGCAATGAACCTTATTCCCTTTGTAAGTCAAGACCTTAAGGATCAGATCCCGAGGATAAAATACAAGACTGAATCAGGGGTGGTTAAAGAGGGTCACAACGTTCTAATCCTACCTCTGGTAGGAGACCTTTACCTTCGCGCAAGAGAAAATAACGCCATAAAATCAAAAGAGCAAAGTTCTGTTGCTCAGAAGGCTGAGATACTCGTTCGATCTCTGGCTAAGGTTGGCGTTATAGCTCTTGTTGATGAGGCTACTGGGTATCAACGAGATCGAGAACGAGATGCTCTTGCTAAGATTCTTGAGGCTTTTGTTGCGAAAGAGATTCAGCCCTACATCACAACTTTCCCTCCTGAGTACTACGAAGAACTTTTCCGTTTACGTGGGCTTGAGTACCCACCCTCAAACCCTAAATTCAGACCGCAATACTTCGGGCTTCTCACAAACGATATTGTTTATAAAAGACTTGCGCCAAATATCCTGGAAGAACTTAAAAAGAAAACAAAAACAGCATCTAAAGGCACCAAGCTGTTCCAGTCTCTGACCCCCAATATTGGACAACAGAAACTTAGGGAGCATCTCTCATCAGCAGTGACCGTCATGAAATTATCTAACGACTATCCTGACTTCATTAGCAAAATGAACAGGATTCATCCACGGTTCGATGACATCATCCCTCAAGATCTTGAAGACTCCGACAAGTGATACCCCTACCCGGCCACCGCGCCGGGTTTTTAATGCCCGCCATCCCGATAGCCCGCCAACGAGCGGGCTTTTTGCGATTAGACCTTGCCGTTCTTAATCACCAAAATGGCATCACGATATAAATCAGCCATATAGCCATCATTGGTTGCCAGCCGGTAGACCTCAAGCCTGTCCAGCAACGCCTCAATTGTAGTTTCATTCCCGTTGTCAATGAGATCGCGTATTGCTCTCAAAATGGCCTCAGCTACAAGTTCCATCCTGTCATTTCTATCATTGTCCATACACCTCCATCCGTGATTAGAAACCACCGTATCACGATGCTAATCAAGATGTCGGTTTATTGAGGATTTATTCGTTCTGATATGACTTCCCGCCCCAATTTCAGGCTTTTTTGTGCCTGTCGAAAAATAAAACACCTTTAAATACAACAAATTGAGTAATTTTCGCCTGAAATTACAATATTTTTTGTTTACTGATTACAATGTTTGTTGTAATTTAAATCTCATCAGCAGGACGCTGGCGAACAACGAAACGGATAGCAGCTCTTTTAACAACGGTGACGGATCACCTACGTGGCTGAAAAGCCAATTAGTACCAAAGCGTGAGTTTTGGGGTGTGATGGGGAAACCATCCGGAAGGGTTCAGCGGTGACGCTTTTTAGCGAGCGTAGCACCGGCGCGTTAATGCGAAAGAATGAACGAATCCATCACACCACCAAAATTCACTCAGGAGGTATCTATGACACGCAGAACTCAATTCGCTGGTTCAGCTTCAGGTCGTCGCCGGGAACGCCGCGCAGGCCTCCAGAGCGAAGCAAGCAACAGCTCTGAAGTAATGCACCGCCCTACTCCAAATCGAGTGGTGTTGCAGTGCAAGCGGTCGACAGCAGACAGAGTGATGAAGGCAGTCGACACCGAGACTGAGTATCACAAGCAGATTCTGGCGGGTGCGGCGAAGTATGTGGGGTATGAAATTGAAGGCTCAATCTGCATGCCAGACGTTGCGATTTACAGTGCGGGCCATCGGAAACCAACTAAAAGCATTTATCCAGCGAGGTAGTTATGGCACTTGACCACGGAATTTTAAACGTCCCGCTGGATAAGCGCAGCAATTTCCATAAGGAACTGGAAGAGCATTTAGAAGCAGAAAAGCGTCGAAAAATTGATGAGATATTCGTCCGCAAGACGGCATTCAATGATGCAAAGTCCCAGGCAAAAATCCTCTTCCTGATGCTTGATGACGACCTTGTGAAAGCCGAAGCAAAGCGCCGACACATGAAGCTGAGCGAGTTCAAAGAGGTGCTGAAAGACATCCGGGATTTCAGACCAAAGCAGGCGTCAGTAGCGTTTTCACCATTCATTAAGGCCGGCTAATTGCCGCTGGCTATCGCAAATCAAAAGACATCGTAACGGCGAGGTAATTATGGGCAAGAGCACTATGCGTTTGGAGCTATTTAAAAGAGACCCGAGCGGACTTGAAGACTTCAGTAAGTACACGGTTATCAGCCACTCCGATCCGCAAGCAGAAAGGGATTCGATTATTGATTGGGAAGTCGATCTGGAACACAGGCCAATGACCCACCTCAATCAAGCCAGCATAAATATCCACTCGGATTTATTTGGCACTAAAGAAGAAGCGTTCGAGCAACTTGGACGATGGCTTGTGCGCCTCGGCGAAGCTCTGCAAGAGCATAATTTCAAATAGGCTGCCTAACCGCAGCCTTTTTTATATCCGAAAAATAATTTGAGGCAAATATGACTTTTAAGTTAGGTGATGAAGTGTCGTGGATCAGTTCAGCAAGCGGAATCACCAAAAAGAAGATTGGCAATGTGGTCGATGTAATTGCCCCCGGAGTAAGCGTGCATAAATCAAAGTTCAAAGATGATCTTGATGCCAGCACTATCCCCCGCAAAGAAGAAAGCTATGTAGTTTGCGTTGGACCAAGACCGGGCTCACGCGCCAAGCCGAAATATTACTGGCCTCGCGTGTCGGCGCTGAGCCTGCACAAAGACAAGTAAGGTGCCGTGTTAACGGCGTGGACGCAGCAGAACTTATAGAGGTGAGTATGGGTAAATTACGTGTCTGGCACATCCCGCAGGTGCCAATGAAGCCTTTTTTTGTAGAGGTTGATTCAGTAGCTGAAGGTGTGCGAATGATGGATGCACTTGCCGATTATGATTTGTTCCAACTTGATAACAACATAAAGCCTGATTACTGCAATACCAACGGCCTGCATGTTTGGGATGAAAGCCTGACAGAACAAGACCTGGTTGATATGGAACTAAACGACCGCTGGGTCGATTGGTTCATCGAGGTTGGTGACGATTATTTTGACGACCCGAGAGAGTATCTCGAATCAATTAGCGAACCAGCATAGCCCGCCCCGAGCGGGATTATTTTTGTCAGTAGTTCGGCAATACCGGACATGAGGGAGTGAGTGATGGGTGAGTTCACAAAAGGAACATGGCGCGCGGATGAAAACCTCAATGGAGATTTCAGCATCGTTGCACTGCGCGAAAGATACGTTGTTGAGCTGGGACATATTGACGACCCGAACGATGCAAAGTTGATAGCCGCGGCACCTGAGCTTTTAGATGTATTGCTGTCATTCCCCGGGTTTACTGATGACGCAAAAATTGGAGACGCTTGGATCGAAGCTAAAAACCGCGCCATTAGAAAGGCGCTGGGCCAGTAAGGAATGAGTGATGAGTAAAGAAAAAATTGAGTCGTTTGAGGCGGCAGCGAAACCCCTTATTAAGTGGTTGGCTGAAAATAAGCATCCCCGCCACGTAGCCATTGTTACAAGCACATGCGCAGAATTGCTTGAAGCAAAGGCTTATTTCCCAACCGCTGAATTCATTAAGGACTAGATCATGAGTGCAGGAGACGGTGGCTGCGCTTTCCCATGGGTAGACCATTACGTGAATGTTGAAACGGGAGAGCGTTACGAAAACTACGGTGATGCAGGATTGACGCTGCGCGATTATCTGGCGGCAAAGGCGATGGCAAGCATTCCATTGGCTCTTGACGATGGGGAGCAGAAGCTAATCGCCAATGCCGCATATCGACAGGCGGACGCAATGCTAGCGGCGCGGGCCAGTAACAACTGAAGGAGAGGTTAATGCAGAAATTTGAATATTTCGTCATGGACGGGCGAGCTAAATCCGACATAGAAAGTGCGGCTGTTTATGAATCCTTGGGGAGAGTAAAGCCAAACACTAAACGACTGAAGCGCGAATGGGGAGAAATGGGAGCGGTTCTGGTTCGTGCGCCAGTAACCAAAGATTTACCATGCGGAGGGTCCGAGTGCGGAGATTTCGAAGTAGTTTCTGACATTGAGTAAAAGCGCAATGCCCTCCACCTGGTCGGCATTTCAGTTTTACCCGCCAGTAACCATCCATTATCTAAAACGAGGCACTGATGAGGATTGCAATAATTCCTAATTGCACGGGCATACATGCCATTCGGGAAGACGGCGTTGTAATTAACACAAAGACTGGTCGAATTATGAAATCAAGCTTAAATGACACAGGCTATGAACGAGTAAGTATTACCGTCAGTAAAAATAAGGTTTTAAATTTCAAAATACATCGACTAATTGCTGAAAATTTCATACCTAACCAGCAGCCGCATAGGAACACCGTCAATCATATTGACGGAAATAAATTAAATAACTCAATTGAAAACCTTGAGTGGTGCACGCAGGCAGAGAACAACCGTCATGCTCGTGCTACAGGCCTCAATACTTCAGTAGGTATGAGAAGAAAATCTGTATCTGTGAAGATTAATCCCCGCAACGAACTGATGAAAGAACTTTATATTCACTCGCCTATTAGCATGCAAGCTGTAGGCAAGAAATTTGGCCTTAAATCTTCGCAAGCTGCAAGAGTGTTAAAAGGCTTAAAGAAATGCACGTCCCTAAAGGCACCATCACCTACTAACAAATCCAATTAATCAACACCAAGGAAAAGCCACGATGACATCCATTATCTGTGGCGGCGTTGTCGTGGACTTCGCCGACCAGCCGGAATCTAACTTAGACCGACTAATGCGCCGCCTTCGCTCTACTCTGCGCAACTTTCTCGACACCCTGAAGCAGCCGGGGAATCCGCTATGAAAGCCAATTTCTTTCGCAAGGCTCAGGAGCTTTCCCGCCTCGCTCAGTTAACCGGAAACAGCCAGATGTGGCTTGTTGCAATGCACCTTTTGCGGAGGGCAGTTAAATGATTCGACTAACGCAAGCAGACGATAACGCTATCAACGCAATAATCTCGAATTTGACGGTAGAGCAGAAAGAGGAAATCCGAGACCGCGTTGAAGCCATGGTTGAAAGCAGTACGCGCAACCCATTCATATCAGCAATGGAAGATTACAAGCCTGATAGCCTCACCAAGACGATTTATGAATACCTCTCTGAATCTGACATGGAGTATCAGCAGAAGCTATCAGACGCGCTGCGGGAGCTTACAATGATGCGAGTAACGCGCGAGTACGCAGCAGAGCAGCATCTTCATGGAATGAAGTATTGGGAGGTGGCGTGATGGAGCCAGGTATCTACCACTACATCAGTAATGCCGATTACCACAAAGACCCTGCCATAGGGTCTACGACCATTAAGTCAATCAGCGTCAGCCCTGCGAACCTCTACTTCAACCCATTTAAGGGAAGCAAGTCAGCTCACATCGGAACGGCAATCCATGCAGCATTGCTTGAGCCGGAATTGTTTGCGAGGGATTTCATTCTTCGACCTGACATTACATCCAGGGCATCCAAGGAATATAAGGCAATCGCTTCTGAATTCGATGCTGAGCGGATAATTGTTGGCAGCGAAGTCGACACAATCACCCAGATGATTAATTCATCGCGACTCAATGGTGATTTCACTGACTACCTGTCAGCTAAAGGTTATTCAGAAATATCCATGTTCGCCACTTGCCCAGAGACAGGATTAAACCTCAAGTGCAGGTTCGACAGGCTGTCTGACAGTCACCCTTACCCACTGGACGTTAAGAGTTGCAGGGATGCAAGCCAGCGTGGATTCAGTCAGGCGCTTGGACAATATCACTATCATGTACAGGCGGCATTCTACCTGTATGTGCTGAAGTTGGTTACCGGAAAAGAATTTAATCAGTTCGCCTTCTTCGCTATCGAAAACACAGCCCCATACAAGAACTGCATGTATTACATCGGCGAAGAATCGCTGGAATTAGGCAGAAAAATTATGTTTGAAGCTATGCAAAAGTTGGTTGAGTGCGCGGCAGATGAATCACTTCACACGGAAGGCATGGTTTTACCATCAAGTGAAATAAACGTGCCTAGCTATCTGTTTGATAATGAATTTGATGACGAGGTATATATCTGATGGACCTTTCCAGAACAATCATCCCAAAGTCTGACCAGATTAACTTTGAGGATGTTCAGAACAAATCCATTACGGCAACTATTAAATCGGTGCGCGCAGGTAATAAAGAGCAGCCGGTATTTATCGACCTTGATGGATATGACGGCAGACCATACAAGCCATCACTCTCTATGCGACGCGTGCTTGTTGGCGGATGGGGTAACGATGGAAAGGATTGGGTTGGCAAGTCACTGACGCTTGTCGGCGACCCTAGCGTTAAGTTTGGCGGCGTGAAGGTTGGTGGCATCAAAGTAAAGGCAATGAGTGGGATTGAATCGAACTTCTCCATGATGCTGTCAGTGTCCAGAGGTAAGCGCGTAGAGCATTTCGTTGAAAAGATATCTATGGACCCTCTGAGTTGGTTTACAGCAAATGCTGGCAACATGGATTCAATAAAACTTCAGGTCGCCTATGACAGAGCTAAGTCCGCCCTCACTGGAAATGACATCGGACTGAAAAATCTGGAGGAAGTTTACCTTCTCCGTAAATCTGAGTTGCAAGGCGCGGGAGAGTAGCAATGCGAAAAATCGCACACTACCGCCGCAACAGCCATCCCAACAGCGGATTTAAGGAAAAGCTAGGGTGGCAACTCAGCAAGGGACCAATGACAGGGCGCGAATTAAGCGCCCTTTTTAATATGTCTCTGGCGGACTTCAACAGCAACATGAACGACCTGCTACGACGACCGGGCGAAACATTGCAAGTAATCGCATCCGAACCAGTCAAGGTCGAGAAGTGCACCGACCACACCTACACGCTAGCGAGAAAGCCGCGCCGCGTTCTTCCGAAAACACGCAACGACTGTTGCGTCAGTCTCAAGCAGATGGTCAACCGCAGCGAAGAAAAACGCCAGGAATGCATAGCGGCGGCTAAACGTCGCGAGAGATTAATCAAGGCAGGACTGTGGCCGGTTGGCGACTAAGGAGAACAAACAATGACAAACGAACAGAGCAAAGACGAAATTATTCGCCAGCTAACTGAGCAGGTGAATGCGATGGCGGCGGAGAATGTAGCGCTGAAAGATGGAATATCAGATATCACATTCATGGATGATGAATCATTTTTGGGTTCAACGAGTAAAGCGCAGGCTGTCATGGGCAGACTGGTTAATATCAAAACCCCTGCCACCGACGCCATTATCAACTCAATCCGCGCGGAGGGTGCAATTGAAGTCAGGAATGCTCTTATTACTGGAGAGGATGGCAGTGACATCTATGCGATTGCATCAGAAGTTGTCGGCAGGCTCCGCAACTCAAACAAGAGCGAGGGGTGAGGCGTGAGAGAAACCAAAATTACTGTTTCCGTTGAGTGGCTTGATGATTGCCCGAAATGTGAAAACAAAATCGCTTTCGTTTCCGGGCCGGGATACCGAACCAACACTCTGCTTAAAACTGGCGATTCTGTGTCATGCGCCTCTTGTGGGCATGCAGGAGAAATTGACGCAGATGGTGAAAGCGCTTGGGTTGAGTGGGATGGAGTTGAGGGAGACGACCATGCGTGAATTGGTGAACGTGCCGCGCGCATTAACTGCTGAAAACGGCGCGAAAGCAGCGCTGAGTGGGGAGTTCAAAGTTACCCGGTCAGTGTGGTGCACAGAATGTGGCGGCGAGGGTTGCACGGATTGCAACGACAGGGGCGAGTGGGAGCAGGAAATCACTATTCCCTGGCCGACTATCAAAGAAATCTATGCTGCGGCTATACAGCACTTTGAAAGCCAGGATGGAGGCGACCATGCGTGAGCGTGAATATTTCGTCATCAGCGTCAAGCATAACGCACGCACTGACCGCTATATCATTTTGTGGGCAGATAACGACAGTGGCTACCGCGGGCGCACTGAATTTGCCGGGAAATATCCTGAATCGCGTATCAGGGCCCGAATGGATTATTACAATTCTGGCGAAGACATCGCAGTGGCTTGTGACGTGATTGAAAAGTTAGCTGTGCCTGTTGAAAAAGGCTTTTTCGATACTGAAGGTGGGCATTGGGTGCTGAACAATCGCAAGAACTGGCAGGTGATACTCAATAACGTCATAGAGACACCAGCCTATAAGCCGCAACCGGAATACCGTGGCGCCCGTCGCCGTGGGGGTGAACATGTGTGAGCGTGAACCGATGAAGCGCGTTGAAAATGACGAAGATGAAATGAACCTGCCCACAGGAAAAACCTGCGCGGACTGCGTACATTGCCGCCGCTGCACGACGATGTTCGGGCATATTCCAACGGATGAAGTTTGCGACTGGAGCCCATCGCGGTTCTTTGACAGCAACAGGCGTGTTGATGGGGGTGAGGCGTGACTGCCTATTACAACGAAATCGATCCCTACGCTGCTCAGTGGCTTAGAAATTTAATCGCCGGCGGTCACATTGCGCCAGGAATTGTTGATGAAAGGAGTATTGAAGATGTCACGCCAAATGATCTGCGAGGATTCACCCAGTGTCATTGGTTTGCTGGAATTGCAGTCTGGAGTTACGCATTGCGCCGAGCCGGATGGTCAGACGATAAGCCAGTGTGGACAGGCTCCTGCCCGTGCCAGCCTTTCAGCGCGGCAGGCAAAGGCGATGGGTTTGCTGACGAGCGGCACCTTTGGCCCCACCTCCACTACCTCATTGAACAGTGCAATCCTAGCGTCGTCTTTGGCGAGCAGGTTGCAAGCAAAGACGGCCTTTCTTGGCTCGACCTTGTACAAACTGACCTGGAAGCATCGAGATACGCCGTTGGGGCGGTCGATTCCTGCGCTGCGGGCTTCGGCTCTCCCCATATCAGACAGCGTCTTTACTGGGTGGCCGACCGTACGCACTTGCAAGACAGGACACACGAAGGGAAATCCAAAGCGATCGATGCATCACCGGTCACGACTGGAAGATGCGATTTTTCTTCTACTTCACTGCCAGGAAAAACAAACGGCTTTTGGTCAGACTGTGAATGGTTGCGTGGGGTTGACGGACGACTCTACCCAGTTGAGTCCGGATCACTGCCGTTGGTTGATGGGTCTACCAGGCGAGTGGGCAGAATTAGCGCCTACGGAAACGGCTTAGTGACTGGCAATGCAATCGCATTTATTGAGTCATTCATGGAGGTCACAGCATGAAAAATTATCAGATGCCAGTGCTGACAGATAGCGAGCGCAAAGAGCTTGCCGAATACCTTACCGCCTGCGTTGAGAACCGCTGTGTAGTTAAAACTATCAGCGACACGCTGCGGCTTGACAGGTTACGCAATCAAATAGCTCTGGCCGCACTTAGCGTTAAGCCGATGGACTTCCTCGGAATTGGCGATGATGACGCTGAATATAATGGCATTCGACACTTTAGCTTTAAGCCGAACACCATAATCGACCTTTACCGTGCGCCGCCAGTGCCAGCGTTGCCGGACGGCTGGAAGCTGGTGCCGATTGAGCCGACAGATGACATGGTCATTTACGGTTTTGAGTCAGCACCTGACAAATTTTTCAGTGACCCCGATGAATGGGAGGAATATGAGGCTATGAGCGGATGCCAGAAGGCTGCGCACAGAGCTAAGTTGTGCTGGGCTGCAATGCTTGCCGCAGCGCCTCCAGTGCCAGCGTTGAAGCTGCCAAGTGAGTGTCCGATAGAGCTTCGCAAAACCTTGCACGCCAAAATTGGCACAGACAGCTACAACAACCAGTTGATATGGGAAGCAGTTTGCGCCGAAGTCAAACGCCTGAACGGGGTTGAAAAATGAACGCGCATAGAATGCCTTCGTTAAGTGACGAACAACAGCAATCGCTGATTGAGCCTTGCAACGAAGCGAAACGCTTAAGTGTGATATCAGGTGCATTATTAACTTAATTAGCGCTCCATCAGGGAAAGCTGTGTCAGTGAATTATAATTAGAAATTAATTCACTTACGGATGGTGGCTTATGCTGTGGTTCGAGAAAGGATTGTATCTGAGAGTTCAGGAACTGGATAACGGGCCAAGGCCTTTGCCGCTTCAGAGCGGATTTAACATGGAGACATCATACAGAGTTCTGGGATGCTTCAACCCCTCAGAGACGTCAGACGCTTATTACATACTTTCAAATGACCGCGATGAAATATGGTTCATTTGCAACAGGCATCTGAGGACAGTGTGCATGATGCCTGAGAGTACTGAGTTTCGGCTACCACTATCCTGATAATCATCAATGATGAAATGACCTGCTCCGGCAGGTTTTTTTACGCCCAAAGGAAACCAAAATGCACATAGAAATCGGTGACCAATAGCGGGGTATTTGGTTATGACCGCAGAGAACGACAACGCAATAAACAGCATCGCACGTAACGCAATCGCAGAATTCACCAACCAGTCAAACACCCTTTCCTATCGACAGATACTCGACAAGCACGCCAAACGCATTGAGCCACTGATTCCTGCAAAGCATCGCGGGCGGGCTTGGATATGGCTGAATTGTGTATGTCATCGGGTAGTAAAGGGTGAGTGAGGATATCGAATTATGAGTTATGCCGACATTTTGGACGAAGCAGCAGAACGCGAGCAGCAGATGATTGAACTGGCCCTCGCTAACCGGAAAAAGCCGACAGTCGAGTTCACTGGCAAGTGCCACTTTTGCGAAGAGGTAATCAGCAAGGGTCACTATTGCAGCAGTGAGTGCCGCGAGGACCATGAAAAGGAATTGTGGGCACTTAAAAATCGGAGGGCAGCATGAAGATTAGCTCACTGAAAGTTGGTGACATCGTGTATATGCTATACCGCCACAAGATGGGAAATACGACCATCAGTACGATATCGGTTTGGCGGGTCAGCGTGAAAGAGGTTCATGCCGATCACGTTATCGCATCAGTCAACGGAAATGCAGCGCGAAAGTGTTCCGCGCACGAAGTGGCCACATGGAAGAAGAATGAGCCGGTGTTGATTCGCAGCGTAATGGGACATTCCCGTCTTGCTACCAAAGCCGAAAAAGAAGCGCTTAAGTCCAAGTAAACCCTACCCCAACCACATTTATCATCGCGCCCGGCGTGAGGAGTTGTTATGTCCAATGACCCACTAATTGAATGGCTGAGCAGTGGCGAATACATGCCTGAATTTCTAAGGGATTTTCACAGCCAGAAAGACTTATTCAAGGCTATGCACAACACCATCACTAACGCTGATGAGAACGGTAACTGGCGTGATGGCCATGTCTACGTTGTCGACACGTTTCTATGGTACATGGCCCGATGCGGTTACACACTCCAGCGCAGCCGGAAGCAAGTCTCATTTCGAAGCATTGATGATGACATTGAGCGCTTTAGAAAAGAGACGGCGGACAGTTTTGCAAAAATTCTTTCAGCAAAATGATCACCGCCAGAGGCAATCCAAAATGCTAATCGGCTACGTCCTTCTGTTCATAACAAAAGTAGCCATGCCCGTTACCGACGACATCTACCCCACCCTGTCGGCATGCGAGGAGGCTGCTATCGAGTACAAGAAATCATATCCCCTCGCCGTATTGGTTTGCGGCGAAGTTTACGAATAGCCTGGACTTGGAGCCAGGAAATGGAGAAATAGCATGGGCCAATTAGTTTCATTAATTGACTGGGCAGTCGGTAAGAATGGTTTTAAAGAACCGCCGTCCCGCGCCGCTCTTCATCGAATTGCAAAAACAAAGCAAACTTATCCACCCGCCATTAAGCAAGGGCGGCGATGGGTAGTAGATGAAGATGCTAAGTTCGTAGGTATGCTGGAGCGTGTAGAAATATCCAGCCACCTGACTTCACCTGCCCGCTTACTTGTGGAGAGAGCACTAAATGGCAGCAAGACCACGTAACCATAATATTTCCATTCAGAATCTGTATTGCAAACTCGATAAGCGCAACGGTAAAACCTACTGGCAATATAAAAATCCCTCTACAGGGGAATTTGTTGGCTTTGGCACGGATGCCGAAGCAGCAAAAACTGCCGCTGCAGAGCTCAACAGAATGCACGCAGAACAGGAGGTCAACCAGGCGTTTGCCCTTATGCGCATGAAAGCTGAGAAGAGCAGCGATAAAGCGGCGGAAATGCTGCTGCGGGAATGGGTGAAGAAGTATGCGCAAGTCCTTCAGCGCCACGTCAGCAAAAAGGAGCTCACTGAGAAAACAGCCGGCGAACGCCAGCGCATTGCAAACCGACTTGCAAATCGTCTACCGCGGGTGACTCTTTCAGCTGTGTCAGCCCGTGATCTATCAGCGATTCTTGCAGAGTATGTAAGCGATGATAAAACGCGGATGGCGCAGGTTGTGCGCGCCGGATGGATTGATATGTTTAAAGAGGCGCAGTACGCCGGTGTTGTCGATCCAGGATTTAATCCGGCAGAGGCAACGCGGAAACCAAAAGACGAAGTGAAGCGGCAGCGACTGGTGCTTGAAGACTGGCAGAAAATTTTCGCTGAGGCAAAAACGCCCCACATGGAAAACGCTATGCTTCTTGCCATTGTCACCGGCCAGCGGCTTGATGATATAACCAACATGCAGTTTTCTGATATTAAAAATGACATGCTGCATATCGAGCAGGGTAAATATGGCGCACGGGTTGCAATACCGCTATCTATCCGGAATAACGCGATAAATATGTCACTGCGAGAAGTCATCGCAAAATGTCGTGATCGCGTATTGAGTAAATATCTGGTTCATCACGTGAAAAATATTGCGGGCGTTAAATCGGGAGACAAATTGTCTAACGGTGGTTTGAGCCAGGCATTCAGTGAAGCTCGCGATCGGGCAAATATTAAAACAGCAGAAGGGAAAATGCCCTCAACATTCCATGAGCAGCGGTCGCTCTCGGGTCGTCTTTATAAAACGCAGGGTATCAATGTTCAGGCCTTGTGGGGTCACAAGTCCGCGAAAACATCCGATCTTTATCTCGATGAACGCAAAAACGAATGGATTGTTGTAGCCATATAGTTCCAGATATTGGGGTTGTTTATTGGGGGGATTTTGGGGAGAAAATTTTAATCATCAAATTCAGGCAGTTAAACCTATCTTTAACTGCCTATACGGCAGTGAACGGGAGCTTAACAGCCATAACAAACTGAATCTACTGAAAAAAGCAGCGTTTCGCGTCCACAGACCCTTTTTTAAAACGATAATTTAAAAGCACTAAAAATCAGCAAGTTAACGGAGCCCTAAAAATTAGGGGGTGATAACGCCTTCTGCTAATGTCTGTCTCGCCAGCGGTTAAGGGCAATCACATTACTGTGTATCCCTTGCTAAGCGTACCCTGCAAATCCACGATGTGGCGCATATCCAGATGATTATGTTATGTTTATCACAATGCACACCAGACTACGGTTACTTTAATGCAAAATTATGAAAAAAAACTACTCGACAATGGTTTTTCAAAAAAAGATGTCGACAAATTAAATAAAATCATTAAGCGAAATGATGTTCATGACAATACGCTCCAGAATCTTGTTATAGATTTAAGTAAAAGATTTTTGGGTGGCGTTATTGGCCTTATCATCCTATTTTTTTTCAGTGTGTACGGCGTTTTAAATGCAGATAAATCAAACGCTATCTCGTATGTCATCGTTTTAACGTTTTCATTTTTCATCATCTATTTTGTCACACCGATAACCTTATCCTGGAAGGCATACCGTTTTATTAAAAAGATTAATCCTTAGGACTGCCACTTTGTATTTTATGAATATTCGTTACGATTTCATCGCTTTTCACCGCCGCTCCCGCCCCCTTTAAAGCAAGTGCGGGTTTACTCATCGTCTGGATTTTACGATAGTAATCCGTGGGAAGATATTTGAATAACCTCCAGGCTTCTGGCTTTAATGTCAGTTTGAATATACCGTAGTACGACGTTGTTAAATCAACGACTTGATAAGCCAATAATCCCAACTGTTTATCAAACCCCAAGAATTCAGCGATGTATTCATAGCCTTCGCTAACAGGATTTAATGGGTGAGTTGCACCTGTAATTTTGTCGAGGCCTTCAATCGCAGAGCCAACACCATTGATCATCATCGCTGAACCCGCGACAACACCAATGACATTAATCTCATATTCTCTTCTACGTTTTTTATGCTGCATGTACGGCAGTGAACCAGCGTGCGCACGGGCAATTTTGCTGCCGTCCTTTCTAAGCTGCCTACACGGCAGTGAACCGTTCTTGTGTGCGGCGAAGTTTACGAATAAATTTCTAAGCTGCCTACTCGGCAGTGAACCCGCCCCAGCAAAGATTCGGGTGGCGGCTCTCTTTTCTAAGCTGCCTACTCGGCAGTGAACAGGGGTAAATTTTTATCCTCTTATGTGCCGCATTTCTAAGCTGCCTACTCGGCGGTGAACTTATTCATTGGCCTTATTTGCATTTGCCTGTGTTTCTAAGCTGCCTACTCGGCAGTGAACTGCGGTTCAAGGTGGATGGCACCACAACCGGGGTTTCTAAGCTGCCTACACGGCAGTGAACGCAGGCGAGAAGTTACGGCAAATGCTGGAAGATTTCTAAGCTGCCTACTCGGCAGTGAACTTTCTGCCAAGCTCGGCCTTGTCCTCACGAATTTTCTAAGCTGCCTACTCGGCAGTGAACGACAATGGCAAGAAGCATAGCGTTTTCCATGTTTTCTAAGCTGCCTACTCGGCAGTGAACGGATACGGCGCTGGGTAACGCAACGCTGCTGCTTTCTAAGCTGCCTACACGGCAGTGAACGTCTACCGAAAGAGCGCGAAGAAGTGCCAGCATTTCTAAGCTGCCTACACGGCAGTGAACCTGCGCTTAACAGCCATAACAAACTGAATCTACAGCAAAAAGCAGCGTTTCGCGTCCGCAAACCCTTTTTTAAAACGATAAGTTAAAAGCACTAAAGATCAATACCTTAACGGAGCCCTAAACATTAGGGTGTGATAACGCCTTCTGCTAATGCCTGTCGCGCCAGCGATTAAGGGCAATCACATTACTGTTTGTCTCTGGCTCTGCGTCGACTTCAACGCCTGCGGTAAAGCGGGCATTGTATTGCTCGCGTCGCAGGTTCATTTCAGCCTGTTCAGGTTCCAGTTGGCGCAAGAAACCCATTGCCAGCAGCAGTTGTTGGCGGCTAATCAGAGCGCTGAAGCCTGCCTGAGTCAATATGCGGTACCAGTTCTGTTGATTGCCATCGCTGTCATCAACAATAAACACCTGCCAAATCAGCAGCACAATCGCGGCATTGTGCAGCGGCGTTTCACCTTCGTTTTTCAGATAGTCAGTGAATTCCTGAGCGGCAGTTTTTCCCATCATCGAAAGCATGGATTCCACATGGACCGGCGGCAATTGCAGGCGTTTACTCAGGGCCTGTGAGGCGTGGCGAGCGTTGGCGGTGAGCAGTCGAAAACCGACGATAAATACCCCCACCAGCGTGACCAGCATTATCCAGATCATTGCGTGTTCTCACTGATTATCGGGTCTGCATCATAAGCGCTTATGCCGACTTTCTAAAGCCTATTCCCCCAGCCAGATGAATCTCTACCTGACAGTTGCAGCCGCTTCTGACAAAATAGGCGCATTCCCCGTTTTAAACTCAACACAGTGGATTTCCTCTCTGATGGTAGCAAAGATTATTGACGGTAAAACGATTGCGCAGCAGGTGCGCACTGAGGTTGCTGAAAAGGTGAAGTTGCGTCTGGCCGCCGGTAAACGTGCGCCAGGACTGGCAGTCGTTTTGGTCGGTGAAAACCCCGCATCGCAGATTTACGTTGGCAGCAAACGCCGCGCCTGTGAAGAAGTTGGCTTCCTTTCTCACTCCTACGATCTGCCTGCCACCACCAGCGAAGCCGAGCTGCTGGATCTGATTGATAGCCTGAATGCCGATCCTACAATTGATGGCATTTTGGTGCAGTTGCCGCTGCCCGCAGGCATTGATAACGTCAAAGTCCTGGAGCGGATTGCCCCGCAGAAAGACGTGGACGGCTTTCACCCTTATAACGTCGGCCGTTTGTGCCAGCGTGCACCTAAGCTGCGTCCGTGCACACCTCGCGGTATTGTGACGCTGCTGGAGCGTTACAATATCGATACCTATGGCCTGAATGCCGTAGTCGTGGGAGCCTCCAATATTGTTGGCCGCCCGATGAGCATGGAACTGCTGCTCGCGGGCTGCACCACCACCGTGACACACCGATTCACCAAAGATCTGCGCCATCACGTTGAGCACGCGGATTTATTGGTGGTGGCGGTGGGCAAACCCAACTTTATTCCTGGCGAGTGGATTAAACCGGGCGCCATTGTGATTGATGTCGGCATTAACCGTCTGGAAAGCGGCAAAGTGGTGGGCGACGTTGATTATGAAGCGGCTGCCGAGCGTGCCGCCTATATCACACCGGTCCCCGGTGGTGTGGGGCCGATGACTGTCGCCACCCTGATTCAAAACACGCTGCAGGCGTGTGAAGCGTATAACGATGTAGAGGCAAAGTAAGATGGCTGTATTTTCACTGGGTAAATTTGAACACGTTGATTTATGTGACTTGCTGAAACTGGAAGGCTGGGTAGTCAGTGGTGCAGAGGCCAAAGCCTTTATCGCTGATGGTCAGGTCACGGTCGACGGTGCGGTAGAAACCCGCAAGCGCTGCAAAATCTTCCCAGGCCAAACCGTGCAGTTCGCCGGACAAAAGGTCAGGGTCGAACAGTAACACGGTAAGCCCCTACCTCGCTTGCGACGCCGTTTTTATGCGGCATCACAAACGGTAGGGGCTCAAGATTTTCAAGCGCACAGTTCATTCCAGTAGGTGCTGCGCAGTAAGCGATGTGCCGCATGCTGTTTCATTACGCTCTCCTCTTCACAACGACACCGTCATTTAAGCCAACCCGCGCCGTTGAGGGAAATAGCAATTTCTGCCTTACTTTTTCACTCTTTTGCTAACCGTTTCGTTAATTCGTTGTCAGAGTTCCATTCTTCTTTTCGAGGTACGTGGTATGTTGCCCTCCCCCGCAACCGGACAGACAGTTTTACTGATTGAAGATGATCTCCGTCTTGCCCGTATGATTGCCCCCTATTTAGAACAACATGGACTGCAGGTCACGCATGCTGCCAGCGCAGAAGCCGCCTACTCCGCATTAGCGCTGCAAAGCTATGCCGTTATCCTGCTCGACTTAATGTTGAATGACGCCGATGGCTTAGATGTGTGTCGCTATATCCGCAGCACCTGCCATGACGATCCGGCGATTATTATGGTGACGGGGCGCGGTGAACCGACCGATCGCATTGTGGGACTTGAGCTGGGTGCGGACGATTACATACCAAAACCTTTTGAACCCCGAGAATTACTTGCGCGCATTCGGGCCATTTTGCGTCGCCTGATTAATGTGTCCGCCGCCGCGCCAACGGAAGTCCTGCGCTTTGGCGAGTTGGAAATTGATGCCAGCGCCCGCACGGTGACGCTCAATCAACGGACGTGCAATTTAACCTCACTGCAATTTGATCTGCTGCTGGCCCTGGCTCGCAACGCCGGGCGCGTACTCAATCGTGAACAGCTCTGGCAAACCGTACGCGGACAAGCCTACGAGAGTTTTGATCGCGCCATTGATGTGCATATTGGGCGTATTCGCCAGGAGATCGAAGACGATCCCCGCGCGCCAAAACGGATTATCACCGTGCGCGGCGTCGGTTATGTCTTGTCACGTGTGGCGCAATCAACCTGATGAAGCGCCTGACCGATTTCCCGATGTATCTGCAGATTTTCGCCGCCGTCACCGCGGCCTTGCTGACCGTGGTGTTATGTACCATTGCGCTGTGGTTTTGGCTGGATGATAACAATCGTCATGAGAGTGCGTTCGCCACCTTTGCCGAAATGATGGAGCAGAGCTTACCGGCGGCCAGCGCCAGTCGCGCCACCCAGGCCGCCGCCATTGATGACTGGATGCAGCGCACGCACACGCGTTTTGCGCTTTATCGCGCCGATGGCGAATTGCTCAGCCGTCCCTTATCACCGGCCTTACCTTTCCCACAGCAGGTCACACACGGCGGGTATTTTGATGACTGGAACGGCACGCGTTTTGTTTGGGTACTGAAAGACAGCCGGGTGCTGGTGTTGCAGTTTAGCAGCGACCGCGCCACACGCCCGTGGCTGTTTATCGGCATGGTGATCGCCCTGACTTGTGCGGTGGCCGGGGCGGCTTTTCTGGTGATCCGTCGTTTGACGCGTCGGCTGGAGCGTTTGCAACACAGTGTGGAATCGCTGGGCAAAGGCGATTTGCGCGCCCGGGTAACCTTAAGCGGCGATGATGAGGTAGGACGGCTGGCGGTCAGTTTTAACCGATCCGCCACGCAGATTGAGCAACTGGTTCACAGCCAGAAAAATATGCTGGCCTATGCCTCGCATGAATTACGCGCACCCCTAACGCGCATTCAAATGGCCTCTGCGCTCTCTGCTTCGCCTAATCATGATGAATTACAACGCAGCGTCGCTGAACTGGATGCCCTGGTTGAAGAAATCTTGCTGATGAGCCGTCTTGAAAATCCGCATCCAGATATGCACACGGCCTTTGACCTGACCGACATCACGGCGATTGCAGCGGAGGAGTGTGCGGTAGCCGGGGTCGAACTCGCGGCTGAACATGTGTTTGCCGAGGTTGATGCCCGCCTGTGGCGTCGCCTGCTGCGCAATCTAATAGAAAATGCACTGCGCCATGGCCGCCCACCGGTGAGGGTTAACTTGCAACAGCACGGCGGTACGGTGCACATCGCCGTCGAGGACAGCGGCCCAGGTTTGCCCGTCACCGCCATCCCCCGGCTGTTTGAACCTTTTTATCGTTTGCCACAGGCGCGTAGCACGGCGGGCACGGGATTAGGATTAGCGTTAGTGAAGGCCATCGCCACTCACCATCAGGGCGAAGTCAGCGCCTGTAATACGGCTACGCGCGGTGCCTGCTTTACCTTTCGCTTTCCATGGCGACGCGCAACACCTGTTACATAACTTTACCTGCGGGAAAAAGGCACTTTACAGCGACCTGTTGCAATAGGGCGATATTCATCCCCTAACAGGAGCACCTGCTATGCACCCGTTCACGCGTTCAACGCTTTGTTTCACCTTACTCGCTTGCCAGCCTGCGCTGGCGAACAGTGACCCACAGTGGTCAGGCACACTCGGGGTCGGGGCGGGCGTGAGCCCCGAATTTGCTGGTGCCCGCGACGATCGGGTCAATGTCAGGCCGGTTATCCGCCTCAACTACGGCCCCTTTTTTATCGGCAGCGTGGCCGATATCACCGCCGTGGGTTGGCGCTTTGCGCGCACCGAGCATTGGGTGTTTGCCACCGGGATTGGCAGTGATTTTTTTCCTCGCAAAGCCTCAGATAGCGACCATCTGCGCGGGCTGGGCGATATCAGCGTCACGCCACGGGCTTTTGTCTCCGCCACTTATCACCAGCAGTGGCTGCGTGCGGGCCTGATCACCACCCAGGATATTGGCGGCAACGATCAGGGATTCACGCTCACCGGTTACGCGCATCTGCAATGGCAGGCCAGCGCCGCCCTGCGCCTGTTTGCTGGCCCGTCGCTGACATGGGGTGACAGTGATTATCAGCAAACACAATATGGCGTGAATGCTGAGCAGGCAGCCCAAAGTGGTTTGCCCGCCTTTACCGCCGGCAGTGGTCTGGAAAAAGGGGCGCTGGAAAGCGGTCTTGACTACCGCATCACGCAGCACTGGCTGACCGGCGTGCGTATTTCAGCGGAGCGCCTGCAAGAGAGTGCTGCCGACAGCCCCATTACGCAACAGCGTAATCAATTGCGTTACGGCGCCTTTATCAGTTGGCAGTTTGGTCAGTAATGTCGCTTACACCAGCACCGTTTCGCCGTCTTGTTGCGTGAGCTGGTAGTGCTGCACGTCGCAATAGGCGGCAATACGTTCCGCGAGTAGCGGTGAGTGGCTGGTCACCCATATCTGGCTGTAGCGGCTGGCTTCGGCAATCAGCATCGCCAGCGCGGGCAACAAATCGGGGTGCAGGCTGTTTTCCGGTTCGTTCAGTGCCATAAAACGCGGTGGACGCGGGCTGAGCAACGCCACCACCAGGCACAGAAAACGCAAGGTGCCGTCGGAAAACTCCGCGCTCTCCAGCGGGCGGCGAATCCCCGTGCGTTGCATCATCAATTGAAAACGCCCGCCCTGCGCATCCACATAAAACTGGCTGTCGGGAAAGGCTTTTTCCAGTACCGAAAAAAGCATTTCCGTGTGCCCACGTTCGCGCAGGGTTTCAAAGGCCGCCGCCAAATTTGCGCCATCATGCGCCAGCACCGGCGAGCGAATGCCCACCTGGGGCGCGCGCAGCGGCGAACCACTGCCGACGGAAAACTCATGATAAAAACGCCAACCGCGCAGGGCTTCCCGCACCTGCGAAACCTCTGGGTAGCGGTGCGGCTCCGCCAGTTGCCCAAACATCGACTCTTCCGGGTGCAGCGTGGCCGGATAAGCAATCCGCTCGCCCTCCACGTTGTGCAGGAACGCGGTTTGGTTAGCCCGTTCCATCAGCATACTGGCGCGACGACGCTGCTGTCCTGCTAACCAAAGCCCCTCTTTTTTCACCAGCGGGTCCAGATTAAACAGGCTGATCAGCGGCTCAGGAAAACCAATTTCCAGTTGGTACGCAAAATCCGCCATTTCCACCGCCAGCATCATGCGTTTGGCATCCTGACGACGCGTTTCTCCGGCCCACATCGCCTTCTGGATGCCGCCCTCTTCCGCCAATGCCGCCGACAGTCGACCATTCGCCGCTTCATGCAGCAGGCGTACGGCTTTATAGAGGTTTGATTTACCGCAGCCGTTCGGGCCGCTGATCACATTGAGTTGCGAGAGGGGAAGGTCGATATTGCGGATGGAGCGAAAGCCTTGCAGCGTTAAGGTGCGAATGGTCATTCAATGACTCCAGAGACCTTCTCCTCCCTGCGATGAGGGAGGAGAAGTGCGGGAATTACTTGCGACGCCAGGTGGTGCCTTGCGGGCCATCTTCCAGCACGATGCCCAGCGCGGCAATCTTATCGCGCGCGACATCGGCCTGTGCCCAATCTTTGGCTGCGCGCGCATCGTTGCGCATTTTGATCAGCGCTTCGATTTCCGTGACATCGTCATCACCGGCCGAGGCACCGCCTTGCAGGAAGGTTTCGGCATCCCCTTCCAGCAGGCCTAACACTCCCGCCAGCTGACGCAGACGCGCCGCCAGACCGTTAGCTGCCGCTGCCTCTTCCGCTTTCAGGCGGTTGATTTCGCGGACCAAGTCAAAGAGCACGGAGAGCGCTTCTGGCGTATTGAAGTCGTCGTCCATGGCTTCACGAAAACGCGCTTCAAACTCTTCGCCGCCTGCAACCGGCGCGGAGGCGTCAGTGTGGCGCAGCGAGGTGTACAGACGCTCCATGCTGGCACGTGCCTGTTTCAGGTTATCTTCACCGTAATTTAACTGGCTACGATAGTGGCCTGACATCAGGAAATAGCGCACGGTTTCGGCATCGAAATGCTGCAAAACGTCGCGCACGGTGAAGAAGTTATTCAGCGATTTAGACATTTTTTCGCGGTCGATCATCACCATGCCAGAGTGCATCCATACGTTGACGTACGGGCCATCGTGCGCACAGGTCGACTGCGCGATTTCGTTTTCGTGGTGCGGGAACATCAGATCAGAACCGCCACCGTGAATATCAAAATGCTCGCCGAGCTGTTTGCAGTTCATCGCCGAACACTCGATATGCCAGCCCGGACGCCCAAGCCCCCAGGGGGAATCCCATCCTGGCTCGTTGGCTTTAGACATTTTCCACAGGACGAAATCCATTGGGTTGCGTTTAACATCCGCCACTTCGACGCGCGCACCGGCTTGCAGTTGATCAAGATCCTGACGCGACAACTGCCCGTAGTGCGGATCGCTTTTCACCGAAAACATCACATCGCCGTTACTGGCGACATAGGCGTGTTCACGGGCGATCAGTTTTTCAGTGATCTCGATGATCTCAGCAATATGGCGCGTGGCGCGCGGTTCAAGATCCGGCGGCAGAATGTTCAGCGCGGCAAAATCAGCGTGCATTTCCGCGATCATACGATCGGTGAGCTGATCAATGGTTTCGCCATTTTCATTGGCACGTTTGATAATTTTGTCGTCAATATCCGTGATATTGCGCACGTAATTGAGATCGTAACCGGTATAACGCAGATAACGAGAAACCACGTCAAAAGCCACAAACGTACGACCGTGACCGATGTGACAGAGGTCATAGACGGTAATACCGCACACGTACATACCCACTTTGCCAGCGTGGATAGGTTTAAATTCCTCTTTTTGTCGACTCAGGGTATTGAAAATCTTAAGCATTGAGACATTCCGTTTGACAGACGTGTGCGGGTAAGTCGCGCGTTGCAGGCGCGCGGGGAAATGATATTTTTCACGCAACCCTCTGGCTTTGCAACCCTCAGTGCGATTTTGGCTGATTTTAACCGTACAGCCGCCGCCCCTGCGGGAGACGGGTGTCTGTCAGTGCCAATATGTGATATAAGACCAGCTTGCTCAATGCGGAGGGCTGCCGCGCCCACCGTACTACAACGATTAATCACTCTTGCAGGATGATATTATGGTCACTTTCCAAACCAATCATGGCGATATTGTTGTCAAAACCTTCGATGATAAAGCGCCTGAAACCGTGAAGAATTTTCTCGACTACTGCCGCGAAGGGTTTTACGACAATACAATTTTTCACCGTGTTATCAATGGCTTCATGATTCAAGGCGGTGGCTTTGAACCAGGCATGAAGCAGAAAAACACCAAAGACGAAATCAAAAACGAAGCCAATAACGGACTGAAAAACACCAAAGGCATGCTGGCCATGGCGCGTACTCAGGCACCGCACTCGGCAACCGCACAGTTCTTTATCAACGTTGCTGACAATGACTTCCTGAACTTCCGCGATGAAAGCCTTCAGGGCTGGGGCTACTGCGTGTTCGCAGAAGTGGTGGAAGGTATGGACGTGGTCGACAAAATCAAAGGGGTGAAAACTGGCCGTAGCGGTATGCACCAGGACGTACCACAAGAAGATGTGATTATTCAGAAAGTGATTGTTAGCGAATAATGGGTCACACCCTCTTTATTGCAGATTTACATCTCTGCCCAGAAGAACCGGCAATTACTGCCGGTTTTCTGCATTTTTTACAGCATGACGCCCGTGAGGCGGACGCGTTGTATATTCTTGGCGATCTGTTTGAAGCCTGGATTGGCGATGACGATCCCGTTCCGCTGCATGCGCAAATCGCTGCCGCATTAAAGGCACTCAAGCAACACGGCGTGGCGCTCTATTTTATTCACGGCAACCGTGATTTTCTGCTGGGCTATCACTTTGCCGCAGCCAGTGGCATGACACTGTTGCCTGAAGAGCAAGTGCTGACGCTGTACGGTCAACGGGTGTTGATTTTACACGGTGATACGCTGTGTACCGATGACGAGGGATATCAACGTTTTCGCCGCAAAGTGCATCAGCGTTGGTTGCAAAAACTGTTTTTAGCCCTGCCTTTACGGCTTCGCCAGCGCATTGCGCGCCGTATGCGTGCCGGTAGCCAGTCCGCCAATCAACACAAATCAGCCGCGATCATGGATGTTAATCCCCAGGCGGTGAAAGAGACCCTGCGCCGTCATCATGTGTTGCTGATGATCCACGGACACACGCACCGTCCGGCAGTCCATTCGCTTGAAATTGACCAGCAACCGGCACAACGTTTTGTCCTCGGCGCCTGGCATACCGAAGGCTCAATGATCCGCGTTTCTGCCCAAGGCGCTGAGTTGATTCACTTCCCTTTCTGCGGGTGAAGTTGGATCGAAAAAGCGCGGTTTTCCTGCTACGCAACCGTTTTCCTCCCCGCTGTGTCGTGCTATTCTCTCAGCCCTTCTTCCCGGCATCCTCGCCGGACGGATTATCAGGTTAATCACAGGAGTTCGCTTCACATGTCATCCACCGCACCTGTTCGCGTCGCCATCGTCATGGGTTCCAAGAGTGACTGGGCTACCATGCAGTTCGCTTCTGACGTTCTGACCGCACTGGAAGTGCCGTTTCATGTTGAGGTGGTCTCTGCCCACCGTACACCAGACAAACTGTTTAGCTTTGCCGAAAGCGCCGTCGATAACGGCTATCAGGTGATTATTGCCGGTGCCGGTGGTGCAGCGCATTTGCCCGGTATGATCGCGGCCAAAACGCTGGTACCCGTGTTAGGTGTGCCGGTACAGAGCGCGGCATTAAGCGGTGTGGATAGTCTGTATTCCATTGTGCAGATGCCGCGTGGCATTCCCGTCGGTACGCTGGCGATTGGCAAAGCGGGTGCCGCCAATGCCGGTCTGCTGGCCGCGCAAATTCTCGCGACGCACGATGCAGCGCTGTATCAGCGTTTAAGCCAGTGGCGTCAAAGCCAAACCGATGAAGTGCTGGACAATCCAGACCCACGGGTGGAGGCATGAAGCCGGTTTGCGTTCTCGGCAACGGCCAGCTCGGTCGTATGCTGCGCCAGGCGGGCGAACCGCTGGGCATCGCCGTCTATCCGGTGGGATTAGATGCCGAGCCAGAGGCACTGCCCATTGCGCAAAGTGTGATCACGGCAGAGATCGAACGCTGGCCAGAAACCGCGCTGACGCGGGAGCTGGCGCATCACTCCGCCTTTGTGAATCGCGATATTTTTCCACGTCTGGCTGACCGCCTGACGCAGAAGCAACTGCTGGATAGCTTAGGTCTGGCAACCGCGCCCTGGCAGTTACTGGAGAGTGCCGAACAGTGGCCAGCGGTTTTTCAGCGCCTGGGTGAACTGGCGATTGTGAAACGTCGCACCGGTGGCTATGACGGCCGTGGTCAGTGGCGTTTGCGGGCCAGCGAAACCCAGACACTGCCAGCTGAATGTTACGGTGAGTGCATTGTTGAACAAGGCATCGCCTTTAGCGGTGAAGTCTCGCTGGTCGGCGCGCGCGGCCACGATGGCAAAACCGTGTTTTACCCGCTGACGCATAACCTGCATCAGGACGGTATTCTGCGCACCAGCGTGGTTCTGCCACAGCCTGACGCCGCCCAACAGCAGCAAGCAGAACAGATGCTATCTGCCATCATGAACGCTCTGAACTATGTGGGTGTGATGGCGATGGAGTGCTTTGTGGTGCCTGAAGGACTGCTGATCAACGAGCTGGCGCCGCGCGTCCACAACAGCGGACACTGGACGCAAAATGGCGCCTCCATCAGCCAGTTCGAACTGCATCTGCGCGCTATTCTCGGGCTGGCCTTGCCGAAACCGGTGGTGAGCACGCCCGCTGTGATGGTGAACCTGATTGGTACCGATGTGAATCTCGACTGGCTGCAACAGCCGTTAGTGCATCTGCATTGGTATGAGAAAGAGGTGCGCCCTGGCCGCAAAGTGGGCCACTTGAATCTGGCTGATGTCAGCAACGACGCATTGATTCAGGCGCTGCACCAGCTGGTGCCGCTGTTACCCGCAGACTATGCCAGCGGCATTCAGTGGGCCACGGCACATCTGCAAGCCTGAGAGTGACACGAGGAGGGAGCATTCCCTCCTCACGACGGTCCTAACCCGCTGAGAATCCGCGGTACAGTGCTTTCCCGCGTAGTAATCGAATGCCCAGCCAACTGCCCATCAGCGACAACAGCAGCGCGCCAGTTAACGGCAGCACCAGCCATAACAACCCATTCGGTTCCCAGGGGAAATCAAACACCTTACGTTGTAATCCCCACAGCGCACCTTCCGCCCCCACGGCCGCCGCGACTCCTGATACCACACCCAGCAGCGCAAACTCACACCACAGCGTGCCACGCAGCAGGTTTTTACTGGCCCCCAGCGTACGGTACACCACTAATTCCTGCCGACGTTGACGCATTCCAACCTGAATCTGAGCAAACAACAGCAGTACACCGCAGACGGTGACCAACACCACCATGATCTCCAGCGCCTGGCTGACTTGCGCCAGTACCTGACCGATTTGACGCATAATGCTACCGACATCCATCAGGCTCAACGTTGGAAAAGCGCGATTTAACTGCGCTAACAGCGACGCATTCTCGACCATACGGAAACTGGTGAGCCAGGTTTGTGGCTGCTCGTCCAGTGCACCAGGGGGAAAGATAAAGAAGAAATTAGGCTTCAGGCTTTCCCAATCCACTTTACGAATGCTGGTGATTTTCGCCTCGAAAGGCTGTGTATCCCCGGTAAAGGTCAACGAATCCCCCATTTTCACGTTGAGTCGCGTTGCCAGCTCTTGTTCGATGGAGACCTCGCCCACTTTTGGCGGCCACTGTCCGGCGATCAGCGGGTTATGATCTGGCCGTTCCGCCATCCAGGTCAGGTTTAGCTCGCGGTTCAGCGCACTGTCCATTTTCGGATCGGCAGGCTGGCCTTTTAGCGCCGTCAGCCGCGCGCGAATCACCGGATAGAAGGCCTCGGTTTTCACCTGATGCTGTTGCAGGAACTGTTGAACCTGCGGCACCTGATCCTGGGTCAGGTTAAGCAAAAAGTAGTTGGGGCTATCCGCCGGTAGTTGCTGTTGCCAACGCTCCAGCAGGTCACTGCGCATCACCAATAACAGGGCCAGTAGCATAAACGACAGCGAGAAAGCCGCCAGTTGGCTCAGGGTGGTCCAGGGTTGACGCAGTAAACGGTTAATCGCCAGACGAAATGCCAGATTTTTTATCGACAGTTGCTTCAACAGCCACAAGGCGCCCCAGCCCAACAGCCCTAACAGCAGCGTGAGCACGACAATGCCGCCAACCAGCGCCCACAGCATTTTGCTGGCCCCCACCAGCAGAGCCAGTAAAGCCACCGTGACCACGGCCATCACCGGTAAATAGATTTTCAGCGGCCAAACGTTGGCCACCACATCATTTCGCAACACGCGCAGTGGCTGGGTGGCCAGCAGCAAGCGCCACGGACGCAATCCCACCAGCAAAGAAATGGTGAATAACGCGCCGACTGACCAGACCCACGGCCACAGGCTGGCTGCGGGCAAGGCCCCCGGCAACACCGGCTGCAGCATACGCAGTAAGATGGCCTCGACGCCGACGCCAACAGTCCACCGGTCACCGTCGCCAGCAGCAGCAACGATAGCCACTGCCCCAAAATCAGTTTCCGCAGCGCACTGCGCGTCGCCCCCAGCGTTTTTAATACCGCGACCAGATCGTAGCGGCTGCGGCAATAGTGGCTCATCGCCACGGCCACGGCCGCGATGGCTAACATCAGCGTCAGCAAGGCCGAAAGCAACAGGAATTGCTGCGCGCGCTGCATCGAACGCCCTAATGCATCCTCGGAGTTTTCCACGCTTATCCAGCGCTGATGCGCCTCTAACCGTGAGGCAATAAAGGCGTCATACTGCGCTAACTGCGACGGATCACCGGCAAATTTATAGCGCCAGGTCAGACGGCTGCCCGGTTGTACTGCTCCCGTTGCGGGGACATCCGCCAGGTTCATCAACAAACGCGGTGCGGTCTGAAACGGATTAAAACCGCTATCGGGCTCCTGAATCACTTCGCCTGCGACACGCAATTGCGCATCACCCACGTCGATCGTATCGCCGACCTGCACCTCCAACAGCGCCATCAAACGCGGAGCCAGTAAGACGCTGCCCGCCTGCGGCTTTAATCCCGCGGGTGACGTCCGCAGTTCGCCAAACATGGGATACACGTCATCCACCGCTTTGACCGAAGCCAGTTGCGGTCGGTCAGCGGCAAAAGCCATGGTTTGGAAGGTCAGTTGCTTACCAACAGATAATCCCTCACGCTGCGCCCTTTCCAGCCACGCCGGAACGACCTCGCGCGAGCTCTGCAAGGTGCGATCGCCCGCCATAAAATCGCGGCCCTGCTGCGTCAGCCCTTTTTCCATCCGATCGCTGATCGAGCCCAACGCCAACACGCAGGCCACCGCCAGTGAGAGTGCCAGCCAAACAATCAGCAGTGAAGGCGTACGCCATTCACGCCAGAACCAACGCCAAATCATGCTTCCTCCCACAGCTTACCGTCGCGCAGACGCAAGCGGCGATCGCAGCGCGCCGCCAGTTGTTCATCGTGGGTGACCAGAATCAGCGTGGTGTTGTGATCGCGATTCAGGGAAAACAGCAGATCGGCGATTTTGTCACCGGTTTTGCGATCCAGATTGCCGGTCGGTTCATCAGCAAACAGCAAATTAGGACGCCCGTTAAACGCACGCGCCAGCGCCACACGCTGTTGTTCGCCACCGGAAAGCTGGGCGGGCAAATGATGCAGACGCTCACCTAATCCCAACTGCGCCAGCAGTGCCGACGCCTGCTCCCGGCTCTGTTTGTCACTGTCACCGCGCAGTAGCGAGGGCAGTTGAACGTTTTCCAACGCATTGAGCGTGGGAACCAGCATGAAAGACTGGAAAACAAACCCCACCTGTTGCGCGCGCAATTGCGCTCGCGCCTCTTCATCCAACTGGTGCAAAGGCTCACCGCACAGGAACACATCACCTTCGCTGCCATCATCCAGCCCGGCTAAAATCCCCAGCAATGTTGATTTGCCGGAACCTGATTCGCCAATCAGTGCCAAAGTCTGTGCCCGTTTGACAACCAGCTCAACTCCGGTAAGGATGGAAAGCTGATGCTCACCCTGACCGACGGACTTACTAAGACCATGAACTTCAAGAATGTTTTCCGCTGGCATTTACCTGTCCTTTTACTGATGGGTTTCCTGTCGCTGCACACCGCAGCGGCAAAGACATTACTGATCCTGGGCGACAGCCTGAGTGCAGGTTATCGCATGTCGGCGCAACAGGCCTGGCCTGCGTTGCTCAATGAAAAATGGCAGCCCAATACAACCGTGATTAATGGCAGTATTAGTGGTGATACTGCGGCACAAGGACGCGCGCGGCTACCTCAGTTGCTAAAGCAACATCAGCCTGACTGGGTGTTGGTCGAACTGGGAGGCAACGACGGCCTGCGCGGTTTTCCGCCGCAGGATGTAGAACGCGATCTGCGCGCTATTATCAGCGCAGTGAAAGCAGCCAATGCCAAACCGTTATTGATGCAGATACACCTACCGGCCAACTACGGACGCCGGTACACCGAGGCGTTCAGCGCTATTTATCCCCAGATTGCCACCTCGCTGTCTGTCCCGCTCGTGCCTTTCTTTATGGAGCAGGTCTATTTGAAACCCGAGTGGATGCAACAAGATGGCATTCATCCGAGCCCAGAGGCGCAATCTTTTATTGCCGACGTGATGGCGAAGAATTTAGCCCCCTTAGTTAAGCATGAAGCCTCCACTAACGAGACGGCTAACAGGTAAAGAAATGCAAAAGTTCGTATTAATTACAGGATGTTCCAGTGGTATTGGTTTGGTTGCCGCGCAAGATTTGCATCAGCGCGGTTATCAGGTACTGGCCGCCTGCCGTAAAAGCGAAGACGTTGAGCGCATGAATCAGTTGGGGTATCACGGCATTGCGTTAGATATAGATTGTGCCGCCAGCGTCGAGCGCGCGGCAGCCCACGTCCGCCAGCTGTGTGGCGATCGCTTATACGCCTTGTTTAATAACGCTGGCTATGGCGTGTATGGCCCCCTTTCGACGCTGAGCAGGGAACAATTTCAGCAACAGTTTTCCACGAACCTGTTTGGCGTCCATCAACTGACAACCCTGCTGCTGCCTGCCATGCTGCCAAACGGTGAAGGGCGTATCGTGAACACCAGTTCGGTGATGGGACTGGTTAGCACACCGGGCCGCGGCGCGTACGCGGCGAGTAAATTTGCGCTGGAAGCCTGGAGTGATGCCTTGCGCATGGAACTGCACGGCACGGGCATACGCGTAAGTTTAATTGAGCCCGGCCCCATCCATACGCGCTTCACCGATAACGTGAATCAGACGCAACGGGATAAGCCGGTGAAAAACCCGCCCATCGCCGCCCGCTTTGCCTTGCCGCCAGAGGCGATACTGCCCAAATTGCGGCATGCTCTGGAGAGTCAGCATCCCCGTTTACGCTATCCTGTAACCTTAGTGGCCCATGCGCTCACCGTACTAAAACGGGTATTGCCAGGCGTTCTGCTTGACCGGGTATTACGCGGCAACGGTAAAACGTCTTAGCCCTTGAATTTCAGTGCGCTTGTCCCCATTTGAACCCTACTACGACGCAAAATAGAGATCTGACCATGTCACTGAACGCTGCGATTATTGATGTTAACGAGAGCAACCTGCACCAGACGCTGGAACAATCCATGTCACTTCCGGTGCTGTTCTATTTCTGGTCTGACCGCAGCCAGCATTGCCAGCAACTGACGCCGGTGCTGGAATCCCTGGCACAGCAGTACGCCGGGCAATTTATTCTGGCGAAACTGGATTGTGATGCAGAACCGATGGTTGCCTCACAGTTTGGTTTACGCTCTATCCCTACCGTGTATCTGTTCCAAAACGGCCAGCCCGTCGATGGCTTCCAGGGCCCGCAACCGGAAGAAGCGGTTCGCGCCCTGTTAGAAAAAGTGCTGCCGAAAGAAGAAGAGTTAAAAACGCAACAGGCCATGGCGCTGATGCAAGAAGGCGATATGGCTGGCGCACTCCCGCTGCTGAAAGAGGCCTGGACGCTGAGTCAGCAAAAAAACAGTGAGATCGCTTTTTTGCTGGCCGAAGTGCAAATTGCCCTCAACCGCAGTGACGAGGCCGAAGTCGTGCTGCAAGCGATCCCCTTACAGGATCAAGACAGCCGCTATCAGGGCCTGTTAGCGCAGATCGACTTGCTGAAACAAGCGGCTGATACTCCCGAGATCCAGCAGTTACAACAGCAGCTGGAGCAAGATCCGCAGAACATTGCACTTACCACGAAGTTAGCGCTGCAACTGCATCAGGTAGGCCGCAACGAAGAAGCACTCGAATTGCTGTTCGGTCATCTGAAAAAAGATTTAACCGCCGGTGACGGCGCGGCGCGTAAAATGTTCCAGGAAATTCTCGCCGCGCTGGGCACGGGCGATACGCTTGCGGCAAAATATCGCCGTCAGCTCTATTCCCTGCTTTACTAACATCATTCCAAGGGCCGAATGACTCGGCCCTTATTTTTAAAACAGTACGGAGGTTACGTATGTTATCAGTGGTTCCTGTCATTATTGTTGTTGCTCTGGTGCTCGTCTGGTCAGGCATAAAAATTGTGCCGCAAGGCTACCAATGGACGGTTGAGCGTTTTGGTCGCTATACCAAAACCTTGCAGCCGGGTTTGAGCCTGGTGGTGCCGTTTATGGATCGCGTAGGTCGTAAGATCAATATGATGGAACAGGTGTTAGATATTCCTTCCCAGGAAATCATTTCGAAAGATAACGCCAATGTCACGATTGATGCCGTGTGCTTTATTCAGGTGGTCGACTCTGCGCGTGCCGCTTATGAAGTCAGCAATCTTGAACACGCCATCATCAACCTCACCATGACCAACATTCGTACCGTACTGGGTTCCATGGAGCTGGACGAAATGCTGTCGCAGCGTGACAGCATTAACACCCGTTTATTGCACATCGTCGATGAAGCCACCAACCCCTGGGGCATCAAGATTACCCGTATTGAAATCCGCGATGTGCGTCCTCCCGCAGAACTGATTGCCTCCATGAACGCCCAGATGAAAGCGGAACGTACGAAACGTGCCGATATTCTCGAAGCGGAAGGCGTGCGTCAGGCGGCAATTTTACGCGCTGAAGGTGAAAAACAGTCGCAGATCCTGAAAGCAGAAGGTGAGCGTCAGTCGGCGTTTCTGGAAGCCGAAGCCCGTGAACGTGCGGCCGAAGCCGAAGCCAATGCAACGCGTATGGTATCGGAAGCGATCGCTGCCGGTGATTTGCAAGCGGTGAACTACTTTGTGGCGCAGAAGTATACGGATGCACTGGAGAAAATTGGCAGCGCCAATAACAGCAAAGTGGTGTTGATGCCGCTGGATGCCAGTAGCCTGATGGGCTCGATTGCCGGGATCAGTGAACTGTTGGGTGAAACCCGGCAGGCACGAGGCAAATCGTAATGGTGGCAGAGATTATCGCGCATCCGCATTGGTTCTGGCTCACGCTGGGCGGTCTGCTGCTGGCGGCAGAAATGCTGGGCACCAGTGGCTATCTGCTGTGGAGCGGTGTTTCCGCAGTGGTCACAGGACTGCTGGTGTGGGCGTTCCCGCTGGACTGGGGGGCGCAGGGCGTGGTATTTGCCGTGATGACGTTGGTTGCCGCTCTGCTGTGGTGGCGCTGGATGCAGCGCCGTCAAACGGCAGCGCCCTCCACTCTGAATCAGCGCGGTGCGCAGTTAATCGGTACGCAATTGACGCTGAGCACTCCCCTGCAAAATGGCATTGGCCATGTGCGCGTGGGTGACAGCAGTTGGCGCGTGCAGGCTAGCGAAGACTTGCCCGCAGGCACAGCGGTGACGGTGGTCGCCATTGAGGGCATCACCTTGCAGGTCGAACCGCGTCGCTAACGCTTACAGCATCCGGCAAGATCGTTAATAATGGGGCACTCCGCCCCATTATCGCCGGGGCAACTGGCGGCTAAGTCCAGTAAACGGGCGCGCATGGTCTGCAATTCAGCGATGTGCGCCTCTATCTCCGCAACTTTCTGTAACGTCTTGGCTTTCACATCGGCACTGTGGCGCTGCGGATTATTAAACAGTTGCACCATGTCACGACACTCATCCAGATTAAATCCGACCTGCCGCGCCTGCCTTAACAGCGTTAACTCTTCAATGTGCTTTGGCGTGTAGCTACGGTAGCCGTTTTCACTGCGCACCGGTGGCGTGACCAGCCCTTTCTCTTCATAAAAACGGATCGCCTTACTGGTCAACCCGGTTTTTTTTGCCACGTCGCTAATGTTCATGGTTTATCTCACTTTAAACGCTTGACCTTCCCGTTAATGGAAGGTTTACCTTATCCCTTACTGGATGTTCACCGTCCGTCACACCAGAAGGAATTGTCTTATGACACACACAATAGCATTACATCTTGAAGGCCTCACCTGTGGTCACTGCGTAAAACGCGTGAAAGACGCGCTGGAAAAACGTGACGACGTTGAACAGGCGACAGTGGAGATTGATCATGCCGATGTCACTGGGCAGGCTTCCGCGCAGCAACTGATTGAAGCCGTTGAACAGGCAGGCTATCACGCTCGCCTGGCCACTTCCCCAAAGTCTGAACCGCTGCCAGAAACAGTCCCCGCGCCGGAAGCGCTGACAGCGGAGCCCTCTGAACTTCCGGCACCCCATGACAGTGTGCAACTGTTAATTGAAGGCATGAGCTGTGCCAGTTGCGTTAGCCGCGTGCAGCAAGCGTTAAGCCAGGTGCCCGGCGTTAAACAGGCGCGGGTCAATCTGGCAGAACGTAGCGCCCTGATTACCGGCACGCCACAGGCAGACGCCCTGGTCAACGCCGTGGTGAAGGCTGGCTATCAGGCCGAAATAGTGGTCGATGAAAAAACGCGTCGCGATAAACAGCAGGCTAGCGCCCAGCGCGCGATGCGCCGCTTCAGCGGGCAAGCGGCGCTGGCGCTGTTGCTCGGCGTCCCGGTGATGATTTGGGGAATGCTGGGCGACAACATGATGCTGTCCAGCAGTAACCGATCGACCTGGCTTGTGATCGGCGTACTGACACTGTTGGTGATGATCGTCGCAGGGGGACACTTCTATCGCAACGCCTGGAAGAGCCTGCGTAATGGCACGGCCACCATGGATACCCTGGTGGCGATAGGCACCGCCGCCGCCTGGATTTACTCCATCAGCGTCGTCGTGTGGCCCGTCCTGTTCCCTGAGCAGGCGCGACACCTCTATTTTGAAGCCAGTGCCATGATCATTGGTTTGATTAATTTGGGCCATGCGTTAGAACAGCGAGCACGCCAGCGCGCGTCGCGTGCGCTGGAACGCTTGTTGGATTTAACACCTGCTACCGCGCGAGTCGTGGATGAACAGGGCGAGCGTGAAATCCCGCTCAGTGAAGTGACCCGCGGCATGATTGTGCGCCTGCGTACCGGCGATCGGGTGCCGGTCGATGGCACCATTGTGCAGGGGGAAGCCTGGCTGGATGAGGCCATGCTCACTGGCGAACCGCTGCCACAACAAAAAGGCATCGCCTCACAGATACATGCAGGGACGCTGCTACAGGATGGCAGCGTGCAGTTTCGCGCCGAGGCGGTGGGGAAAAACACCACGCTGGCCCGCATTATCCAGTTGGTCAGAGAAGCGCAAAGCAGCAAACCGGCGCTCGGACAACTCGCCGATCGTATCTCCGCGGTGTTTGTGCCCATTGTGGTGGCGATAGCCATGCTGAGCGCACTGGTGTGGTATGTCGTCGGGCCACAACCGCAAGGGGCTTACAGCCTGGTGGTACTCACGACGGTGTTGATTATTGCCTGCCCATGCGCACTAGGCCTCGCCACACCGATGTCCATTATTTCTGGCGTCGGCCGCGCGGCTGAATTCGGCGTCTTGGTGCGCGATGCCGACGCCCTACAGCGTGCCAGCACGCTCGATACGCTGGTGTTTGATAAGACCGGCACCCTGACGCAAGGCGCGCCTGCCGTGACCGATATCATGACCTGGGGTGATACCACTGAGCAGCAAGTATTACAGTGGGCTGCACAACTGGAACAGCATGCCAGTCACCCGCTGGCTAAAGCGATCGTGGCGCGCGCCGGTGAACTTCCCGCACATTCTACTCTTGCGCAATTTCGTACAATCCCCGGACGGGGCGTCAGTGGCACACTGGATACGGTTCCGCTGCTGTTAGGCAACGCCGCCTTTTTACAGGCACAGGGCATCGATACGCAGCTGGCCGATAGCGCCTTAGCCCAGATGACGCAACAAGGCGCCACCCCGGTGTTACTGGCGGCGGCAGGTCAGTTAGTGGCGCTGTTTGCGCTGCGCGATCCGCTGCGTACGGAGAGCGTTGCCGCACTGACACGCTTGCATCAGGCGGGCTATCGGCTGGTGATGTTGACTGGCGATAACGAAATCACCGCCCGCCATGTGGCGCATCAAGCGGGCATTGATCAGGTGATTGCCGGTGTGTTGCCTGACGGTAAAGCCGCCGCCATTGCCAACCTTCAACAGCAAGGCTATCAGGTCGCGATGATTGGTGACGGTATAAACGATGCACCGGCACTGGCCCAGGCGGAAGTCGGTATTGCGATGGGCAGCGGCAGTGATGTCGCGGTTGAAACCGCGGCCATTACCTTAATGCGTAACGATTTACACGCCGTGGTGGATGCGCTGGCGCTGTCAAAAGCGACATTGCGCAATATGAAACAGAATTTGCTGGGCGCCTTTATTTATAACGCATTAGGCATTCCAATCGCCGCCGGTGTGCTGTGGCCGTTGACCGGAACGCTGTTGAATCCCGTGGTTGCGGGTGCCGCCATGGCGCTGTCATCGATTACAGTGGTCAGTAATGCCAACCGCCTGCTGCGCTTTCGCCCGCCGCAGGAATAAGACGAAAAGCACCATTGCGCATAGTGACACCGGCATAAAGCCGTTAGCATGGGGATGAGTTCACACAAGGAGCGCCGCAATGGGAAAATTACTGCAAACCGTCACCGCCCTGTTTCGTCGATGGCTGCCCACGCCCTGGCACTATCCCGCGCTGGACGTCCATGTGGCGCAACAACATTTGCACCTGGTGGGCAGCATTCACATGGGCACGCGCGATATGAGCCCCCTGCCGCAGGCGCTGGTACAACAACTGGCACGCGCTGATGCCTTAGTGGTTGAAGCTGATATTACGGATACGCATGTTTCGCCGTTCAATCAGACGGCGCCTGATCTGCCGTTGGCAGATCGGCTGACCGCCGACGAGTGGGCACAGCTCGTTCGTCTGTGTGACGAGCTCAAGATTGATCCACAACACATTGACACCCTGCCCGGTTGGCAGATTGCGCTAATGATGCAGGCGCAGCAGGCGCAACGACTGGGATTGCGTGCCAGTTATGGCATTGATTATCAGTTGTTGCAGCAGGCCAAAGCGCTCAACAAACCGATTATTGAACTGGAAGGGCCAGAGTCGCAGATTGCCATGCTACGCGCCCTGCCAGAAAACGGCATGGCGCTGCTGCGCGATACCTTGACCCACTGGCATACCAACGCACGCTTGTTGCAAACCATGATGAGTTGGTGGATGGCGGCGCGGCCCAACAGCGCCGAGCTGGTGCTTCCCGCGACCTTTAGCGATGAATTAAATAGCGTATTAATGCACCAGCGTAATTTACGCTGGCGTGAACAGTTGTTAGCGCTGCCCGCAGGTGACTATGTCGTGGCGGTTGGCGCACTGCATCTGTATGGTGAAGGCAACTTACCGTCACTGCTGCACCCGCAGTCAGCGAGAAATGAGGGATAAAACCGAATGACCCCGGCAGTCACATTACTGGAAAAGCACAACGTGGTGTTCACCTTGCATCCGTATGAACACGACAGCCATGAAACGAATTTTGGCGATGAGGCGGTGCGCAAGCTCAATTTGGATGCGCGGCAAGTGTTTAAAACTCTGCTGGTGTGCTTGAACGGTGAAGCGAAAAATCTGGCGGTTGCCGTCACGCCGGTTTCCAGCCAACTCGATCTCAAAAAAGTGGCAAAAGCGCTGGGTGCCAAAAAAGCGGAAATGGCCGATCCACAACTGGCGCAGCGCATCACAGGCTATCTGGTGGGCGGTATCAGCCCGCTGGGTCAGAAAAAACGCTTACCCACCGTGATAGACCAACAGGCAGAGGAATTTGGCACGGTGTTTATCTCCGGTGGGCGTCGCGGATTGGATATTGAACTGGCCGCCACCGACTTAGCGACCCAGTGTCAGGCAACGTTTGCCGATATCGCCAAACGCGACTAAGCCGCTATCTACCGTGGCGTTGCGCGATCAGTTGGTCGAGTATCCAACGCCCGGCCGGGCCGGGTGGAGTGCGCGTTGACCAAACCGCATCAACGGCAATGCGCTGCGGCCAACCGTTGACGGGCAGCTCTGCCAATAACTGGTGACCAAATTGCGCCACCATCCAGCGCGGCAAAATCGTCCAGCCAAAGCCCTGCTCCGCCATTTCTAACAGCAACAGATAGGACGGCGCTGACCAACTGGCGCTTCCGGTGACACGCGGCATGGGGTTTTGTCCCCACGTATTGAGCCGGAGCTGGCGCACTCCTTCCAGTTGCGCGGCCGTCACCTCTGACTGGCTGACTAACGCATGTTCGCGGTGAATAAAAATCGCCATCTGCGCCTCAACCTGTAAACGTGACGTCGCAATGTCGACCGGATAGTGCGGCTGCGTGCGGATCACGCCAATGTGGATCCGCTCTCCCTGCAGCAGATCAATCACATCAGCATCTTCCGCAATCATGCAATCAAATTCGATATCGGGATAGCGCGCCGCAAAACGCCGGAGCATCTGCTCATGATGATCCGCTTGCCAAAAGTCGGAGATCGCCATGCTCAGCCGCGGCTCGACACCCGCCGCCATACGCATCGCGAGCTCGTCCAGCCGTTCACTGGCGGCGAGAATTTCACGAATTTGCTGCAGCGCGCGCTCCCCTTGTGGCGTTAAAACGGGTTGTCGCCCTTGACGATCAAACAGTGAAAAACCGAGATCGGCTTCCAGATTGGCCACTGCGGTGCTGACCGTTGACTGGCTTTTTCGCAACGCGCGCGCCGCCGCCGAGAAGGAGCCGCTATCGACAGTCTGTACAAAGGCCAGCAAAGATTCAGGTGAGTAACGCATAGCTATCGCTTTTTTCGATGGGTTCTATTTTTATTTTATCAATAAAATCGATAAAAATGGCGACCTTGTGATTAAGGAGCCACCATGAAAACCCGAAGCCTGAAAGAACGCATTATTCATGCGGTCTGTTTTGAAGCTGTGGCGATTGCCATTGTTTCCCCTCTTGCCGCCTGGCTGTTGGATAAGCCGCTCTTCCAGATGGGCGCGCTGGCGCTGATGCTGTCCACCGTCGCGATGTTGTGGAATATGATTTATAACACCGGGTTTGACCGCCTGTTTCCACTCGGCCGTACGCGCAATTTGGCGGTACGCGTTGGACATGCGTTGGGTTTTGAAGGCGGGTTTATTTTGATTGGCTTGCCGATTGCCGCCTGGATGCTGGGCACCGGATTGTGGCAGGCATTTTTATTAGAACTGGGCTTCTTCCTGTTCTTCCTGCCGTATACCGTGATCTACAACTGGGTTTATGACCGCGTTCGCGAACGTGTCATGGAACGCAAAGCCTGCCATGCGTAAGCGCCAGGCCCTCGCCGCGGCGAGGGCCTTCGGCTATCAGGTAAATTGCAGATGAATAATGCGATGCCACAAACTCGGCTTTTCTTCCTCTTGCGGTTTGCGGTCTTTGTCGTAGGTAATTTCCCCTTTCGGCGCGTAATCCTCTGCTTTCAGCGGAGAGTGCTTTTCAATAAAGCCTTTTAACACCTCAGCATCAATAAAGCCGGTATTCACATAACTCGGCAGTTTATCCACGTTGGGATAACCATCTCCGCCCGTGGCATTAAAGCTCAACGTCGCCATGCGATAGGTTTTGTCTGCCTGTAGCGGTTCACCGTTGATTTTGATCTCGCTGACGCCTTTTCCGTCGGCATTCAGGCTGATACCGGAAAACTGCGCGTAGGCACCGGAATCCACTGACTTATTGGCAACCACTGCCAGATATTTTTCCAGTTCGCTGCCCGTCATCTCAACGTAGACCACAGTATTGCCAAACGGCTGCACTTTCAGCACGTCTTTGTAGCTGATATCCCCAGCCGCAATCGAGTCACGCACCCCGCCGCCGCTGATCACCGCAAAGTCCGCCTGCGTGCGCTCCTTGATGCCAGCCAGAATCAAGCGGGCCATATTGGTTTGCTCGAAACGTACTTTCTGGCGATCGCCTTCCAGTTTGCCGTCCACCGCCCCCACTTTCACCCCGAGTTGACGCTCACCTTTGTTTTGAAACGGCGTCAGTAACTTCATCATGGCGCCATTTTTGGGGATCTCTTCCTGATAATTCACCCAGGTTGTGCTGCCATCGGCATTGGTGACTTTGTGTTTCAGGTTCACCGGAATTAACGCATAATTTTCCAGCGTTAACTCTCCGTTTTTAAAGGTGAAGTCTGCCCGCCCGACGTATTTGCCCCACTCATGAGCCTGCACAATCCAGGTGCCGTTTTGGCGGTCAGGCACACAGGGAGCCCCTGGCACATAGTCTTTCTGTTTTTGGTTTTCCGCGGCCATACAAACCGGATCTTGCGAATGCCCACCCACAATCACGCTTAGCCAGCCAGCCGGTAAAGCGCGCGCCAGTTCGACGTCTCCCGGTGCATTGGAACCGTGTTGGCCGTTATCGTAATGGCCCATGTGCGTCACCGCCACCACCACATCAGGTTTCTGCTGTTCGCGGAGCGCAGCAATCACCGTTTTGGCTTCCGCCGCTGGCGAACGGAATTCAATGTTGGTTAAGTACTCGGGATTGCCAATTTTTGCCGTGTCATCCGTCGTGAGTCCGACGACCGCAATTTGCAGCCCCATGCGGTTGAAGATTTGCCACGGCTTGAACAGTCGTTCGCCAGTGGTTTTGTCGTAGACATTGGCAGAGAGAAACGGAAATTTCGCCCACTTCTGTTGCTGGCGCAGCACTGACAGCGGGTTATCAAACTCGTGATTACCGACCGCCATAGCGTCGTAACCCACCAGATTCATGCCGCGAAAATCGGGTTCCGCATCCTGCAAATCGGATTCCGGTACGCCCGTGTTGATGTCTCCACCCGACAGAATCAGGACCTGGCCACCGTGCGCTTGCACGTCTAACCGAATCTTATCCACCAGCGTTTTCTGCGCTGCCAGGCCGTACTCATCCTGGGCGTTTTGCCAAAAATGACCGTGGTGGTCGTTGGTGTGCAAAATCGTGAATTTATACTGGCGGTCTTTTTCAAAGGCATGGGCACTGCCGGTAAATAACAGTGTTCCTAGCATCAGCGCACCCGCGGCGCGTAAACGAAAATGGGGCAAGGTTCATCTCCTTTTGACGAAATTCCGGTCAGCGGCTTCGCGCCTCTGCTGTTCGATGTTAAGGTAAAGCCTCTGCAACATAAAAAATAATAGATTTCTTTTACAGGTTAACTTTCATGGCGAGTGAACAAACAATCTCTACGGGTAGCCGTGGGCGTACGGCTTTTCGGGTGTTAGGGGCGATAAGCCTTGCGCATCTGCTCAATGACATGATTCAGTCGTTGATTCTGGCGATTTATCCATTGTTACGAAACGAGTTTTCACTCAGTTTTGTGCAAATTGGGATGATCACCCTAACCTTTCAGGTCACAGCCTCCCTGTTGCAACCGATTATCGGTTATTACACGGATAAACATCCACAACCCTGGTCACTGCCTATCGGCATGGGCTTCACACTTTCGGGTTTGCTGTTGCTGGCCTGGGCACCGAACTTTGAGCTGGTGCTCCTGGCAGCGGCATTGGTGGGCACGGGTTCGTCGGTTTTTCACCCCGAATCCTCCCGCGTGGCGCGCATGGCCTCCGGTGGCCGCCACGGCCTGGCACAATCGGTGTTTCAGGTCGGCGGTAATCTCGGTTCTTCCCTCGGCCCGCTATTAGCAGCGCTGATTATTGCCCCATACGGCAAAGGCAATGTTGCCTGGTTTACGCTGGCGGCCCTGTTAGCCATTGTGGTGCTGATGCAGGTGAGTCGCTGGTATCAAAACCAGCATCGGGTGGCGAAAAGCCGTCCGACCGAGACGCTGAAAAGCCCGCTACCGCGCGGTAAAGTCGCGTTGGCGATTTCTATTCTGCTGGTCCTGATCTTTTCCAAATACTTTTATCTGGCCAGTCTGAGCAGCTACTACACCTTCTACCTGATCCACAAATTTGGTTTGACGGTGCAAAACGCGCAGTTTCACCTGTTTGCCTTTTTGTTTGCCGTGGCCGCCGGTACGGTGATTGGCGGGCCGGTGGGCGACCGCATTGGCCGCAAATACGTGATTTGGGGCTCTATTCTCGGCGTCCTGCCCTTTACGCTACTGCTGCCGCATGCCAATTTAGCCTGGACAGGGATCTTATCGGTGATTATCGGCTTTGTGCTGGCCTCGGCATTTTCCGCGATTTTGGTGTATGCCCAGGAGTTGATGCCTTCTCGGATTGGCATGGTTTCCGGTCTGTTCTTTGGTTTTGCCTTCGGGATGGGCGGCCTTGGTGCTGCGGTGTTAGGCTATGTTGCCGACCATACTGGCATTGATGTTGTCTATCAAATTTGCGCATGGCTTCCTGCTTTAGGCATATTGACGCTACTTCTCCCCGACAACCGTCAGAAATAAGCGCGTTTTTGCAGTAATTTCTGCAAATCATGCCTTAGCAACCTGAGATAAACTGTCTCCTGTGACAGGATGAGTAGGAAAAATGCCACTCATCCTGCATTTGCTCACGTTTTAGAATATTTTTTTAACTTAGGGCAAAGATTGTCAAGCGAGTGGCGCTAATATGCCATACACTCTTCTTTACACATTTGGACACAGTTACTCTGAGTGCGATCCCCCCGCCTTCAGGGTTTAAGGACAGGAGACAGGCATGCACCACACCACACCTCTTATCACCACCATTGTCGGCGGACTGGTTCTTGCCTTCCTGCTCGGCATGGTGGCGAACCGTCTGCGTATTTCTCCTTTAGTTGGCTATTTGCTGGCTGGCGTGTTGGCTGGCCCCTTCACCCCCGGCTTTGTCGCCGATACCAATCTGGCCCCCGAACTGGCTGAACTTGGCGTGATCCTGCTGATGTTTGGCGTAGGTCTGCACTTCTCGTTAAAAGATTTGATGGCGGTAAAGTCGATCGCCATTCCCGGCGCCATAGCACAAATCGCTGTGGCAACCCTGCTGGGAATGGCGCTTTCATGGTCGATGGGTTGGTCAATGCTGACCGGTATGGTGTTTGGTCTCTGTCTCTCAACCGCCAGTACCGTGGTACTGCTGCGTGCGCTTGAAGAGCGGCAACTGATTGACAGCCAGCGTGGGCAAATCGCGATTGGCTGGTTGATAGTAGAAGATTTAGTGATGGTGCTGGCGCTGGTGCTGCTGCCCGCCATAGCCGGGATGTTTGAGGAAGGCAATGCCAGTCTCTCGCTGCTGGCCTGGGACTTATTGCTGACCATCGGTAAAGTGTTCGCCTTTATGGCGCTGATGATGCTGGTTGGACGCCGGGTCATTCCGTGGATTCTGGCGAAAAGCGCGGCCACAGGTTCCCGTGAACTGTTTACGCTGGCCGTGCTGGCGCTGGCGCTGGGCATTGCCTTTGGCGCGGTTGAATTCTTTGATGTCTCCTTTGCGCTGGGTGCCTTCTTCGCCGGTATGGTGTTGAACGAATCAGAGCTGAGCCATCGCGCTGCGCACGATACGCTGCCGCTACGCGATGCCTTTGCCGTGCTGTTCTTTGTCTCCGTTGGGATGTTGTTTGACCCGATGATCCTGGTGAAAGAGCCCCTCGCCGTGTTGGGAACGCTCGCCATTATCGTGCTGGGTAAATCCATTGCGGCCTTCGCACTGGTGCACATGTTTGGTCACTCAAAACGCACCGCACTGACCATTTCCGTCAGCCTGGCGCAGATTGGTGAGTTTGCCTTTATCCTGGCGGGTCTGGGGATCTCCCTGAACCTGCTGAGTGAAGAAGGACGCAATCTGGTTCTGGCAGGCGCCATCCTGTCTATTATGTTGAACCCAATCCTGTTCGCCTTGCTGGAACGTTATCTGCAAAAAACCGAAACCATGGAAGAGCAAACCATGGAAGAGGCGATTGAAGAAGAGAAACAGATCCCGGTGGATATGTGTAACCACGCCCTGGTGGTGGGTTACGGCCGTGTCGGTAGCCTGCTGGGTAGCAAGCTGATGGAAGCGGGTGTTCCCATCGTGGTGATTGAGAACTCACGCCCTCGCGTGGAAGCGCTGCGTGAGCAAGGTATCAAAGCGGTGTTAGGCAACGCTGCGCGTGCCGATATCATGGAGCTGGCGCGTTTAGATTGTGCACGCTGGCTGCTGCTGACAATCCCCAATGGCTATGAAGCCGGGGAAATTGTCACTGCCGCACGTGAGAAACACCCGGATATCGAAATCATTGCGCGCGCCCACTACGATGATGAAGTGGAATACATCATGGAGCGCGGTGCAAATCGTGTCGTCATGGGCGAACGAGAGATTGCCAATAGCATGATGGGCATGTTGGACGTTGACCCGGCGCAAACGCCGCAGGCATGCCCAATTTAACGATCCTGGACTCAGCGGACGTCCGCTGAGTCCACCCCATTGTCCGTGAGTGTGTCTGCACGATAGTTAAAGCACGGGAGCGCGTAAGCCCGCCGCTTGAATTGAATAAAAGCGCGTTCACCGGATTGCCTGATGCGGTAGAACGGATTCTCTACGACCGTTTCCCCTGCTGCCATCACCTCACCGTTTTTATCCCAGTAACGCCCCATATTCGTGATCCCCACCTGCGTCAGTTGCTCGGGCAAAAGGACATAGTTTGCGCTGGCAATCACCCGCATCGCTGGGTAATGCGCTTCGACACACAGCGGTGTGGCAATAAAACGCTGTTGGTTATCAGCCGGTACCACAAAAATCGACTGCGCACGGTACAGCGAGGGATGCTGAGCAATGTCGGTGACCAGCATCGTTAGCATGACACTTTCACTTTTTTTCTTGTCGTCAAAATACTGTCCAGCCAGTACCGAAAAGACGAGACAGACCCATAGCGGCAGTGCCAGCAATACCGTGCTGCGAGGGTGCAGCGCCGTTAGAGCACGCCAGCTTCCCCATAACAGCAGGCACAAGAGCGGAGACAAGCCTAAAAAGGTTCTGGCGCCGGGATTAAAGCCTGCCAGCAAGACATTAGCACCGCCGACCGCAAACACCGCCATCAATAACGCCACCAGACTGAGCAACAGATAACCCAGGCGCCCTGCCCAGCGCGGTATTGAGAGCAGATTTTGGCGTACATGCATGATCCCGCCCGCCACACTCAGCAAGGCGATGGGGATAAACACCGGCGCATTAGCCCAGGTAAAAAACAGCGCAATGGCGGCGGCAATCTGGCTAAAACGCGAAATAAACAAGGCGGCGTCGGGGAGCACGATGCCGCCACGATCCAGGGTGATCATTTGATAGAAGGTGAAGAAGTAGATAACCAATGCCGCCAGCAGAATCACGATATAGCGCGTGATTAATCGCACTGACGCGCTTATCCCCTGTTGCGCATAACCCCGGCTCAGGATCTCAACGCACACCAGTCCAATGTAAACATTCACAATCAGTTGGTAAAAACTGAGTGCCGCAGTCAGCAACGCGACAGGCACACCCCATTGCAACAGGCGCGATTGAGGCCGTTCGATAACCGCCAGGATAACAAAAGCGATCCCCACCGTAATAGTGAAGCTCTCATAGTGGTAGGCCAACACTTGCAGGTAATAGGGGTTATACCAAAACGGCAACAAGACCAGCAGATGTGCGGCGGTGGGTTGGGCAAACCAATGCTGGGCCAGTCGCATCAGAGCCCATGCCAGCACCACAATGGCCACCAGCAGTGAGACAGGAAACAGATCGGGCGTGCCAGCACTCACCGACAACAGGTTTATCAGGTAATTGCCCCCCGCCCGGCCTTCTACCGCCCATCCGGTCGCCGCACTGGTTCTGCGCCAAATATCATCAATATAGGGATAATTAGCCTGAATAAGCGGCAAGGCATACAGCGTCAGGGCCAGCAGGTAAAACAGATAAATGTGTCCTGAACGTAATGGCTGCCGCGTCAGGATATCGATAGCGCGGATAAGCGGAGCGGCGGGTGGCCGGTTATTGACCATCTGAGGGGGCGTCTCCTGGCGTTGGTGTTAATTTTTCAACAAAGTACTTCGGACGCGCCTTGCTCTCCAGGTAAATTTTGCCGATATATTCGCCCAAAATCCCTAAACAAAGCATCTGTACACCGCCGAGGAAAAAAATCGACACCATCACCGATGACCAGCCTGAAACCGTGTTGCCGCTGGCCTTTTGAATAATGATGCTGATAATCGCCAATAGAGAAAACAGCAAGATGACGGCTCCTGTGATGGCAATAATGCGCAGAGGCGTCACGCTAAATGAGGTGATGCCTTCCATCGCCAGTTTCAGCATTGGAAACAGCGAATATTTCGCTTCCCCCGCCACACGCTTTTTGCGCGCATAGAATACGCGCTGCGAGGGAAAGCCCAGCAGGGGAACCAATCCGCGCAAATAGAGATTATGTTCGTGATACGACAACAGTGAGGTCACCGCACGGGCGCTGAGTAAGCGGAAATCAGCATGATCGGGGATCTGTTTCACCCCTAAAAAACCCATCAACTGATAGTACATCGCCGCGCTTTTGCGCTTGAACAGCGAATCGCTGTGGCGATCATTGCGCACGCCATACACCACATCGGCGCCGCTGTGCCAGGCATCCACCATTTGCACAATCGCCTGCACATCGTCTTGTAAGTCGGCATCGATGGTCACCAGAATATCGGCTTTGGCATATTCCATTCCTGCCAGTAACGCCGCCTGATGGCCTTTATTGATGGAGAGTTTAACGCCTTTCACACGCGCAGAGGTTTGTGAAGCCTGCTCAATCAACGACCAGGTGGCATCACTGCTGCCGTCATCCACGAACAGTAAATGGCTTTCTGCGGCAATTTTACGGGCTGCAATTAATTCCTCGGCCAATGTTAATAACGCGTGCTTGCACAGAGGAAAGGACGCTTCTTCGTTATAACAAGGTACGACAATCGCTAAAACCGGCAGAAATGTTCTCATCGCAGTCCCCAATATTTATTGAGCAGGAAGCCCGTCAGGGTATACAGCACCATTGCGGTCAGTTGCCCACTGTAAAGGTGTTCGGGTAACAGTGTGTAGAACAGGTGTAGCGTAATAAGATTTATAAGATAACTGATGGCGCAAACACTGAGAAAACGAAACAAACGTTGATGCGTCAGGGCCACACCGAACGTAAATACCGCGTTAAGACAAAAACTCACCCCGATACCCACGACGTACCCCAGCGCATTGGCCAGATAGGCATTTTGGCCCAGCCGCAAGAGCAAAAAGATGATCACTGCCGTGATCAAGGTATTAATAACGCCGACTGCCAGGTACTTCACGAATACCGACATTCACGATCCTCACAACGGGGCGGGCAGCGCAGAAACAGGCCAGGCAAAGTGTCGAGTTAAGTGTAGATGAGAATAAAAATGAGGCAGGCAAGAAAAAGGCCGATAATCATCGGCCTGATTGGATTAACGTTCCCAGTATGCCTCTTCGAGGCTGTCTTCCCGTTCCGGCAAACCACGTGTTAAACGCGGCGAGTGCTGATTCAACACCTGATAGCTGACGCGGTTAGCATATTTACACACCTGCGCCAGAGAAGAGTAAGTCAGGTACTGGCGACTGTGTTTGCTGGAATTCGGCACATTTTGACGGTGGAAACTGTTCGCCGTAATGTCATGCAGCAGTGCCGCCAGCGCACCATCGCCCGCGCCATTGGTGTTCATGATTTTCTCTGGCCCGCCCATATAAGGGGCGATGTGCGAGAAAATCCGCAGCGGCGTTTCGCAATCCTGATGGCGCATGGCACGGCTGAATTCGTACTGGTTAAATTCCGCGATCACCCCTGGCAACAGCGGATGATTGGTTTTGCGCTTACCGGATTCTTCGGTAAAACCTGCCATATACAGCCCATTGGGTCCGGCGGTGCAGAGCACCAAATCAACCCAATCCAGGGCCATATTGGACGCCTCTAGCGGATCGCGGCTACCGGTGAGTTCAAAGGCTTCATCTTCATTCATAGCCACTATCGATACGTGATCGCGCAGAAATTCACGCCAAAATGTCGGGTTGTCGGCAATCACGTATTTGGTGCCCAGCGTCAGTACCACTGGCACATTGTGTTTTTTGGCGTAAGTGATGGCTTGCATCGCCGCATCCGGCATCGGCTCGCCCGGTTTGCTGCGTACCAGGTAAGATGTCAGCACCAGCGCCGATGCCCCGGCAATCACCTCTTCGGGAATACTTTCCGGGCGCAGTTGATTCATCATGCCTGGGCTGATGGCAAACGTGCGCTCGCCCTGCTCGGTGATCAGCGTAAAACAGCGTCCAATCGCGCCATCCACACCCTGCAAATAGTTGAGATCGGTACGGCTGGAGGTGTTGCACAGATACCGATAGGCGTAACCACCGATTTGCACGTTTTCACACATCACACCCAGTAAAATCGACCGATCGTCCGCCAGCACCGAGTAGTTGTGCATGGTGTTGCCAATGGTGCCACCGGCGAATTGATGCGTAATCAAATCCTGACTGCGCAGCTCGTGATACAGCGCTTCCGCAACGTCGTCTTCAATGACCAGCGAATGCCCGACGCTGAGGCCATAACGGGTAATAAACGCCTCATCAACTTTCGCTTCAATATCCACCAGCGTTTGGTCGATACCCACCACCCAACTGCTGACGGTTTCATTTTCAGGTTGCGCCGTGACGATCAGCGGATCGCGCGCGTTGACGGGAAAATAGTGTTTTGATTTACGTTTGCCGGGAAATTTCATCGCAAGAAAGACGCTTGGGAATTGGGACGGACAATCATATCACAGACGCCGCCCCACTTTTTAACGATGTTGTTCGACCAACTGCGCCATCATGGCAATATGCTCGGCATCATCATTGAGGGCAGGAATATAATGGAAGCGCTCGCCACCGGCATGCATGAAGAATTCACAGTTTTGTTCGCTGATCTCTTCCAGGGTTTCCAGACAATCTGCGGAGAAACCGGGACTCATGATTTGCAGATGCTTGATGCCTTTGGCGGGAAGCCCACGCAGGGTTTCATCGGTGTAAGGAGCAAGCCAGGGCTCACGTCCGAAACGGGACTGGTAGGTCATCATGATTTCGGTATTTTGCAAGCCTAACGCCGCGGCCAGTGCCTCGGTGGTGTCTTCACACCGTTGCGCGTAATCATCCCCTTCATCCACAAAGCGTTGCGGAATGCCGTGGTAGGACAACACCAACAAATCCGGTTTGCCATGTTGCGCGAAGCTGCGCTCTACCGAGGCTTTCAGGGCCGCAATATAAGCAGGGTGCGTCGCGTAATCACGGATAAAGTGCACATCGGGCAGCGAGCGGTAGCCGGCAAACACCCGGGTTAAGCCATCCCACACGGCCGCGACGGTGGAGCAGGAGAACTGCGGATACAGTGGCAGCACAATCAGACGCGTTACGCCCTGCTCACGCAGGCTATCAACCGCGCTTTTTAATGACGGATTGCCGTAAGTCATGCCCAGCGCAACCGGCATGTCGATGTGTGCTGCCAGCGCTTCGCGTTGGCGCTTGCTGTAAACCAGCAGCGGCGAGCCCTCTTCCATCCACACGGATGCATAGAGTTTTGCGACGCGCGGGGAACGAATCGGCAAAATGCCACAATTCAGCAGCGGCCACCACAGCCAACGCGGCGTATCAACAACGCGAGGATCGCTAAGAAACTGTTTCAGATAACGCTTCACCGCTGCGGGTTCAGGGGCATCTGGCGTACCGAGATTGACCAGCAAGACGCCGGGTTTATCGTGCCTCATCGCTCTTCCTTATTGGCAGGCCCATTTAAGTCAGCAAGTATTCTAGCGGAAAACGCGCAAGCGAGAACCTATTGTTGAGAAAGGTTTTTATTTAGGGGGAAAGCAAACGGCCTGCAGGAGGCAGGCCGTGGGGGATTAACCGAGAATGCGCGCCAGCTCAGCACTGACGTCTTTTACCGGTTTGGTACCGTCAATTTTGTTGTACTGCGTGTTGCCCGCTTGCGCTTCTTTGCTGTAATAAGCAATCAGCGGCGCGGTCAACTGATGGTATTCCACCAAACGCTTACGCACGGTCGCTTCTTCATCATCCTTACGGATGGTCAGCGCTTCACCGGTCACGTCGTCTTTCCCTTCTTCCTTCGGCGGATTGAAGGTCACGTGATAAACACGGCCAGACGGGGCATGCACACGGCGACCAATAATACGGTCAACGATAAGCTCGTCAGGCACCGCAAACTCCAGTACGTTATCAACCTTGATGCCAGCGTCTTTCATGGCATCCGCTTGCGGAATGGTGCGCGGGAAACCGTCCAGCAGGAAGCCGTTGCGGCAATCTTCCTGGGCAATACGTTCTTTGACCAGTGCAATCACCAGCTCATCGGTAACCAGTTTGCCTTCGTCCATAATTGCTTTGGCTTGTTTGCCAAGCTCCGTGCCGGCTTTCACCGCTGCACGCAACATATCGCCAGTGGAGATCTGCGGAATACCGTATTTCTCCATAATGAACTGAGCCTGAGTACCTTTACCTGCGCCCGGTGCGCCGAGCAGAATAATACGCATTGCGTAATTCCCCTTGCAAATCGCTTATCTGAAATAACACTGTGAAGACCGGGGAACATACCATTAAGGCCCGGTCATCACAAGGAAGGGCTGCGTTATCCTGCGTCGGCCAGGCGCTCAGTTTGCGCCTGCCAGCGGGCATACAATGACTGAAAAATCACGGCGCTGACAATGATAATGCCGCCAATAACCGCTTGAATCGTCGGGGTTTCATTCATAAACAGGTACATCCATATCGGTGCCAGTGCCGTTTCCAGCAGCAGGAACAGACCGGCATTGGCCGGTGAGACATAACGTGTTGAAAGCGTTATTAATCCCATCGCCAGCGGCATCACAATCGCCCCTTCCACCAGCGCCCAGCCATATTGGGCCGGTTGCAGCAGTTTCAGACTTTCGACCAGGTCATTTCCGCTCCACAACATAATCAACAGTGCCGCCAGTAATCCGCCAACCGAAGGCAATGCTAAGGTACCGCCCTGCACTCGCGCCGAGAAGATAAAGGCCATCGCCATCGACACGGCAGTCCCCAGCGCAAACAGATTCGCCAGCGCATCGTTATGACCACTGCGTCCACTCATCACCACCACCACACCCACGATGCCGACCAGTGCCGCCATCAGTAAACTGCGGTCGATCTTCACCTTGAAAAACAGGCGGCTAATCAGCGCTGAAATAAAAGGCGTGGCTGAAATGATAACCAGCACGGTGGCAATGTTGCCGCGGTTTAGCGCATTGACAAAGCACGCCGAAGAGAGACAAAAAAACAGCACCGCGAACACATTGTCTTTACTGAGCCACGGCGTACCGAGCGTGCGGCGTGATGAGCGCCACAGTAGCCAAACGGACATGCAGACCAGCCACATAAACACGCCGCGCAATGCGACAATAGTCCATGAATCGGCGATTCCCATCAGGCGAATAAACACGGAATCGCTGCTGAGAATGATGCCCCCCAGAATGCCGATCAGGTTGCCGTTCGGCGTAAAGGTCTTGCTCATGCGTCTCTCCATAACTGAGTCAGTTGTCGTTTCACTTCATCGGTCATATCGATGCCGCGTTTGGTTTCCGCCCGCGTCCAACAGGAAAAGCGGACTGTCCCGGCATGGGGAAAGTAGCGTGCGCCTGCTGCTTTGACGCGCTGCTGCAGCGATTCACTGAGCGGCGGCACTTTGAAGCAGCTAAACGGCAGGTTTGGCGCGCTGATGGAGTGGAGATCCATCCCCGCGACATCGGCCAAACGAATCTCTTTAATTTGTGCCACGTTATAGGGTTTCCACTCTTCACTGCGCACATGACTGAGCGCCTCTTCCAGCGGTTTGCTGGACGCCGTGGCTTCTTCAAACAATCGCAACTCGCTGCGCATCAACATACTGAAGTGCGCGGTACGCACGGCAATCACGGCCAGTCCCAGCGCGAGCGACGCATGTTTATGCAGGGGCGCCACAAAAATGGAACTTTCACGCGTCAATTCACCGTGCAACGAGGTGGCAAAACTGTGTGAGGCATCCACCACGCCTTTGCCACGACAGTCTTGCAGCGGATTCACTTCCCCGGTATAGGGATTAACATGCGTAATAATGCTTACGATGCCAGGTTCCGTGACCGCCGCACTCTCATTCGGGAACAACTCGCTAATGGGTTGATAATGCGCATGACGCGCCAGGCACAACGCAGTCTCCTGTTTGTGAAACAGATGAGATAACACCACCAATCCCACGCGAACGGATTGTACGAAGAACAGATCGTAATCCTGCAGCTTGTAGATTCGGGTGAGTTCATCCCGTAATTCATCTCGTAACATACGCGCTCGCTTATAAAAATCAGGCCCGTGCTGGACCTGTAAGTCTGGGGATAAAGAGGCGGCGTCCATCAGTTGATAAGCTCCTGCTGGAAAAGCAGAGGGATGACGTTATCGCGAAAAATCGATCCCACGGCAATTTCGCACGGAGGACGCTGAAAGTTCACCCACGCAATCTCTTCGATTTCTGAACCTGCGCGGGGCTGACCTATGATATCGACGTGATAGACGTGGTTTTCAATCGCCACATCTTCAAATTCCGCCCGGCCATGAAACAGGCCAAAGGGTTTAAATCCTTTCACTTTGACGCCCAGCTCTTCTTCCAACTCGCGTTTTAAACAACTGAGATGGTCTTCGCCCATTTTGGGCTTGCCGCCCGGCGAGATAAACACCTCGGTTCCCCGTTTACGGGTCAACAGCAAAGAGCGCTGGTTAATAATAATGGCGGCACATTTAATGATGGTTTTCATAAGCGGTTTCCTGGATGACAAGCGGCATTAAGAGGGCGCGCACTACGCCGCTTCACTGGCGGGTTTGCTCACCAGCGGGGAAAGGGTTTCGCCTGACAGGAAGCGCACAATATTCAGCGCCAGCGGCGTTTTTTCGCGTAAATACGCCAGAATGGTGTCGTCACTCGGGGTGGAGAAGCTGTCAGCAAAAATACTGATCCCTTCCAGCGATTTAGTGGAGATGCCCAGTTGCAGGAGACGATATTTCACATCATCCGCAGACTGTGCGAATTCGTAGATTGGCGACTGATAATTGATGTCAAACTTCGCCATCATGTCGACCAGGAACTCTTTCGCCACCAGCCGTTGTTCCGGAAATTCGCGCTGATAATGCGTAATACCATCATTGATGGTGCTGATATCGTGGCGGCGGCAGAAATCCACCAAGTGGGCGTGAATAGCCAACTTCTCACCCAGTAACACCAAATTTTTGCGATGGCGCAGAATGTCGCTTTCCAGGTTTTCAATCGCAATAGAACGAAACGCGCCGCTAATATCCGCAACGGTATGGCCCAACACCAGATCGCCAAAACGACCACGCAGCTCTTCAACGCGGTGCGCCAAAATTCCACGGTGCAGTGAGCATCCACTGTTACCCGACCACAGATACACCGGGATACCTTGTAACATTAAATAACATGCCGCTAACGTACTGTCGCGGCCACCAGTGAACATGACGAGCTGTGGTTTTACGGAATTATCGTGTTTCATTATCTTTTCCTTCACAGTGCTGTTGTTGTCGTTAGACCGGCATGTCGCGCATGAAATGCGGTGAATGCCGGAAAATAGGCAGAAAAGAGATGTTCTGCTAATGCGCGTTTCAAATGCAGGTTAAGGAAAAGAGGCTGGACTTTAAAATGATATAAACAGACACTGCCTGTCTAAAAATCTCACAAGGTGTGCATCATGTCAGGCTTGCCCTCTCTTCGTGCGTTACGCTACTTTCATCAGGCAGCGCTGCATCAAAGCGTGAGCCAGGCCGCACAATCACTGAACGTCACGCACAGTGCGGTGAGTCATCAAATTAAGCAGTTGGAAGAGTGGTTGGGGAAATCACTGTTTTTGCGCGTTAATGGGCGCATTCGCCTGACCTCTGACGGTGAGCGTCTTAAGATGTGTTGCACCCAGGCGTTCAGTGAGATTGAATCCACCTGCGAAAAAATTCGCGCCCGCAGCCGTAATGCCCTTTCCGTCTCCTGCGCGCCCAGCTTTCTGGCGCAGTGGTTAATTCCGCGCATCAGCCATTTCTACGCAAACCACAGTGATATTGCGCTGACCTTTCAGACCCATATTGAAATCGATAAAGTGCGCAGCGAACATACCGATGTGCTGATCCTGAGCCACGATCAGCCCGCGCTGGATGACATCGCCACAACGCTCATTACGGTGGATTACATTGGCCCGGTTTGTGCGCCTACCTTTCAGAACCGTTTTACCTACTCAACAGACTTTTCTACCCTGCCGTTACTGCATGCCGATACCAAGCTGCATGCCTGGGCTGAATGGGCCAAGAAGACCGGCGCACGCGGGGATTTCTGGGCAGGTAAACACTTCGATAATTTGACGCTGGCGATTCAGGCTGCGCGCAACGGATTGGGGATTATTATGACGCCGCAGATCCTGGTCAAAAAAGAGATCCTCGAAGGCACGCTGGTTGCGCCGCTCGGCTTTGCTGAAGTGGATCGCGCCACTTGGATGATGGTGAAAAGCTCAAGGCAGGAAGAACGGGAAATCCAGTTATTTCGCCGCTGGTTGTTAGAAGAGGCCAGTCGATAAAAAGCCCTGTCTTGCCAGGCAAGACAGGGCTTCATGTCACCCTTTCGGCGCGGATATTATCCCAACAGCAGTTGGTTCATGCGGCGCACAAACAGGTTCGGATCGTCCAGCGTGCCTTTTTCAGCCAGCAACGCCTGATCCAACAGCAGCTCAACCCATTCACCGAAACGCGTTTCGTCTTGCGTATCGGCCACGCGTTTCACCAGCGGGTGATCCGGGTTCAGTTCAAACAGATACTTCACGTCCGGCACGTCCTGGCCCGCAGCGGCAAACAGTTTCGCCATTTGCGTGGTCATTTCGTTCGCATCAGTGGTCACAATCGCCGGCGTATCCGTCAGGCGGTGTGTGAGACGCACCTCTTTCACCCGATCGCCAAGCAGGGTTTTCACGCGTTCAACAAACGGCTCCAGCGCTTTTTCTGCTTCTTTCTGCTCTTCTGTCTCTTCATCCGCCAGCTTGCTCAGGGATTCATCCGCTTTGCTGACCGACTGGAAGGCTTTGCCATCAAACTCGGTCAGATAGCTCATCATCCACTCATCGATGCGATCGGAGAGCAACAGAACCTCAATGCCTTTCTTGCGGAACAGTTCCAGATGCGGGCTGCTCTTGGCTGCGGCATAGCTGTCGGCGGTGATGTAGTAGATCTTATCCTGACCTTCCACCATACGGCTGACATACTCTTCCAGCGCCACGGACTGCGTCGCGCTGTCACCCTGGGTCGAGGCAAAGCGCAGCAGTTTAGCGATGGTTTCTTTGTTCGCGCTGTCTTCCGCCGGGCCTTCTTTCAGCACCAGACCAAACTGTTGCCAGAACTGCTGGTATTTTTCAGCATCGTCTTTCGCCACGCGCTCCAGCATCTGCAACGCACGCTTGCTGAGTGCGCCACGCAGGCTTTGAGTAATGCGGCTGTCTTGCAGGATTTCACGGGAAACGTTGAGCGGCAAATCGCTGGAGTCAATCAGACCACGCACAAAGCGCAGGTAGTTCGGCATGAATTGCTCGGCATCGTCCATGATAAACACGCGCTGTACATACAGTTTCAAGCCGTGTTTGTGATCGCGGTTCCACATGTCCCAGGGAGCCTGAGCCGGGATGTACAGCAGGCTGGTGTACTCCTGCTTGCCTTCAACGCGGTTGTGGCTCCAGGTCATGGGATCGCTGAAATCATGCGCGATGTGCTTGTAGAATTCTTTGTATTCGTCGTCGCTGACATCAGACTTATTACGCGTCCACAAGGCCTGTGCTTTGTTGATCTTTTCCCAGGAAACGGTGGTTTCTCCGTCCTGTTCTTCGGTTTGTTCGATTTCAACCGGCAGCGCAATGTGGTCAGAGTATTTGCTGATGATTGAACGCACGCGCCAGGCATCCAGAAATTCATCTTCGCCTTCACGCAGATGCAGGGTAATTTCCGTTCCACGATCGCTTTTGCTGATCTCTGCGAGGGTATATTCCCCCTCACCCGCGGATTCCCAGAATACGGCTTCATCCGCCGCGGCACCCGCAGCACGGGTACGCACAGTGACTTTATCCGCCACGATAAAGGCGGAATAGAAACCCACACCAAACTGGCCAATCAATTGGCTGTCTTTGGCCTGGTCAGATCCCAGGGATTCAAGGAAAGATTTCGTCCCTGATTTGGCAATGGTGCCCAGATTCTCAATCACTTCTTCACGGCGCATACCAATGCCGTTATCGCTCAGCGTCAGCGTGCGGTTGTCTTTATCAACTGATACACGCACACGCAACTCGCCATCACCTTCATACAGGTCCGGGGTAGACAGTGCACGGAAGCGCAGCTTGTCTGCCGCATCCGAGGCGTTGGAGATCAGCTCACGCAGGAAGATTTCTTTGTTTGAGTAGAGCGAGTGGATCATCAGGTGCAGAAGTTGTTTTACTTCAGACTGGAAGCCACGCGTCTCTTGTCCTTTCATGGTCATTGCTACCTCAACAGAATCAGGTTTATTCAGGTTGTAGTAACAGATGGGGTCACGCGGGGAGAATTCAAGATGTCCCGACGAGGCCGGGACATCAAGTGATTAATATTTAAACTTTTGACGGCCTGCCAGCGAATGGGACAGCGTGGTGCCATCCACCATTTCAAGCTCACCGCCGACCGGCACGCCATGTGCAATGCGGCTGGCCTCAACACCATACTGACCGCACAGCTCGGCAATATAGTTAGCGGTCGCCTCACCTTCAATGGTGGGATTGGTGGCCAGAATCACTTCCTGCAAGGTTTCATGTTGCAAGCGCACTTCCAGCCGGTCCAAACCGATATCCGCAGGCCCAATGCCATCCAGCGGCGACAGATGCCCCATCAGCACGAAATAGCGCCCGGAAAACTGCCCGGTTTGCTCAATCGCATGGATATCCGCCGGACTTTCCACCACACAAATCTGGCCGTTTTGCTGACGGCGCGGATTCAGGCAGATACCACATCGCTCCTGCTCGGTGAATGTACGGCAATCAGCACAATGGCCAATCTCCGACATCGCACGCGTTAAGGCTTGCGCCAAACGCATGCCGCCGCTGCGATCGCGTTGTAAAAGCTGAAAAGCCATGCGCTGTGCCGATTTTGGCCCCACGCCGGGCAAACAGCGCAGCGACTCCATTAAAGCGTCAAGCAGCGGACTGGTCTGCATCAGAATGGCATCTTAAAGCCTGGCGGCAGTTGCATGCCCGAGGAAACTGAAGACATTTTTTCTTGCTGGCTTTCTGCGATACGGCGTGCGGCATCGTTAAAGGCTGCGGCGATCAGATCTTCCAGCATGTCTTTGTCGTCTTCCAGCAGGCTAGGATCCACTTCAACACGACGGCAATTGTGCGCACCGTTGATGGTCACTTTAACCAGGCCAGCACCGGATTCACCGGTCACTTCCATCGCGGCGATCTCTTCCTGCACTTTCGCCATTTTGTCTTGCATCTGCTGGGCCTGTTTCATCAGATTGCCCAAACCACCTTTACCACCAAACATAGGCTTCTCTCTTCATTTTTGACGGGCCGCGCGACCCTGCGATCGGCAGCAAATTAAACCGGACGGATACTCTCTTCATCCAAATCGGCATCGAAAAATCGTTGCAGTGTCTGGATATGCGTATCCGCATTTAATGACTGACGCGCCTGCGCCAGTTTCTCTTCATAAATCGCCTGACGCCACTCCAGCGGCGTTAACACCGCAGAATTATCATCTTCAATGATGCGGAGTTCAATGGGTTGGCCAGCCGCTTCACTGATGGCGTCCTGCAGCGTTTTCAGCGCCGAGGGCGAATTCAAATGGCGCTGCGCAGGCCGCAAATGCAGGCAAACGCCCTGTTCATTTTGCTCTTTCCAGGCATTTAACGCCAATTGTTGCACCAATTTCGGGATCGTCAATGCGGCAATTTCTGCCGCCCAGGCATCACGCTGTAGTGATTCCTCAATTAACTTTTGTGCCAGTTCAGGCGTTTTTTCATGCTCTAACGCACTGCGCAAGGCTTTCGGCGTTGCCACCGGTTGCGCCTCAACCGCATTGTCTACCAGCTGTGACTTCCAGCGATAGGCTTCAGGTTTTTTCGCGGGTGCGGCAGCTTCTGACTTACGTTTGGCGCTGGCTGCACCACGTTCAGTGACCGCAGCCAACCGCTCCAGGGCAGAACTTGCCGGCCGCGCTCCTGGCGCTGCCGGCTCACTCTTTTTTGGTTTGGGCGCCTCTTGCTGGCGCATCAGTTGCGTACGCGCTTGCAAAAGCTGGCTGGTGCTGCTGGGCAGCGCCGCGCTGGCAGGCGTACTCGCGGGTTGAGGCGCCGAAGCGGCTGCCGCGGAAGGTTCCGGCGGCGGCGCAGACGCTTTTACCGCACCCGCAGTGGTGGCGACCGGCTCGCTAATAACGGCTTTGGGATGAAAGGCCAGTGCGCGCAGCAGCGTCATTTCAACGCCCATACGACGGTCCGGCGCCCAGGGCAATTCTTTGCGTCCATTGACCAGAATTTGATAATAGAGCTGGAGATCTTCTGGCGGGATCGCGCGCGCCAGTTCTCGCAACCGCTGTTCGGTTGCGGCTTGCTCATCGCCGTGTGCCGAAGGCAGCATTTGGATCATCGCGATACGGTGCAATCGCGACAACATTTCCACCAACAGCGCTTCCCACTCCACACCGCGTGAAGCAGCTTGCGACAACAATTGCATCACCTGCGCGCCGTCAGCCACGACCAGCGCTTCAATCAAGGCCAGCGGCTGTTCATCATCCAACGTGCCCAGCATGCTGTTCACGGTATCCGTGGTAACAGCGCCTTGCCCCATGGCAATGGCCTGGTCGGTCAAACTCAGCGCATCACGCATACTGCCTTCGGCAGCACGCGCCAATAATTGCAGCGCACGCGGCTCAGCGGTGATGTTTTCAGCCTGCAGTACATGATCGAGCTGGCCCCGGATCTGCTCCACATCCAGCGCTTTCAGATGGAATTGCAGGCAGCGGGAAAGAATGGTCACCGGCAGCTTTTGCGGATCGGTGGTGGCCAGTAAAAATTTGACGTGCGAAGGCGGCTCTTCCAGCGTTTTTAACAGCGCATTAAAGCTGTGACGCGAGAGCATATGCACTTCATCAATCAGGTAAACTTTGAAACGGCCACGCGCGGGCGCATATTGCACGTTATCCAGTAAATCGCGGGTGTCTTCGACTTTGGTGCGCGAGGCGGCGTCAATTTCGATCAGATCGACAAAACGGCCCTGCTCGATTTCACGGCAGTTACCGCACTGACCACACGGCGTCGCGGTGACCCCGGTTTCACAATTCAGCCCTTTCGCCAGCAAACGGGCAATCGTGGTTTTGCCCACGCCGCGCGTGCCAGAAAAGAGATAGGCGTGATGGATGCGACCGAGCGACAGGCCATTCGCCAGCGCAGTCAGAACATGTTCCTGACCCACCACATCGGTAAAGGCTTGTGGGCGCCACTTGCGGGCAAGTACCTGATAGCTCATGGAGTTATGCAAAAAGTAAGGAGATCCAGAGGGTAATGCTAACACAGCCCCACCGTCTCGGCGAGGCTGAATCCTGATGCGGATCAGTGGCCGGGGAACTCAACCAGGCTGTAACTTTTCACGCCCAATTTTTCCAGACGCGATTCGCCACTAAGATCAAACAAATTGATGATGAAAGCAGCGTCTGTCACCTGACCGCCAAGCTGGCGAATCAGTTTAACCGTGGCTTCAATGGTGCCACCGGTTGCCAGCAAATCATCGACCACCAGCACAACATCACCGGGTGCAATCGCATCTTTGTGCAGTTCCAGCGTATCGGTGCCGTACTCCAGCGCGTAATCTTGCTTGATGGTCTCACGCGGCAGCTTGCCCGGTTTACGCACCGGCACAAAACCCACGCCTAATCCCAACGCCACTGGCGCGCCAAACAAGAAGCCGCGTGCTTCGGTGCCCACCACTTTGGTGATGCCTTGATTCTCGAAACGCTCAACCAGGATAGAAATCGCAGTGGCAAAGGCTTTCGGATCTTCCAGCAAGCTGGTGACATCGCGGAACAGAATGCCCGGTTTTGGGTAATCAGGAATGCTTTTAATGCTGTCTTTCAGGTATTCAAGCTGCTGTGCAGTTGCGGTCATAATTGATGCCTGGTGAAAACGAAAACTGTGACGCGCAGCCTCACGCCGCTTTTATGAGTCACACTCATCAAGCGCGGAGAAATAGCAAGGGGAAGCTACGCACGAAACCTTGAAATTTAGTCAAATTGACTGCTAATTGCAACCGTCAGCGCGGATCCGTCGGTGCAGCTTGATCCGCATCCACCACGGGAAGACGCCACATAAAAATGAGCAAGGCGCAGAGGATGACCAGCAATAGGACACGCACCCACATGATGTTTACCAGCCAGAGAGAGAGTGCAAAGGTGATGATAATCATCACGATGGCCCGCCCTTTTGCCTTGGGCGGCAATGCGCGGTGCGCGTTCCAGTGACGCAGATAGCCGCCAAACCAGGAGCGATGCAGTAACCAATCATGAAAGCGCGGTGATGAGCGTGCAAAACACCAGGCCGCCAGCAAAATAAACGGTGTAGTCGGTAACAGCGGCAGAAAAACGCCCAGCGTGCCTAACGCAATCGCCAACCAGCCTACAATAAGTAATAGAATACGCTGCATACCCTGTTATACCCTGACTCACCTTCGCTCAGCGTAGCACAGCCGTTTCGAATTCCTTGTGGAGAAGTAATGAAAAGCGACGATTTATTGCGTCAGCTCAACCAAAGCCTCGAGCAGCTTGCCGCTCGGGTGGCGCCTGTGGCTATGCATCGCAGTCGTCAGGCTCGCTTTGACAGTCAGTTATTCCACTGCCACAGTACGCGTCTGAGTGACTATCTGCTGGAACTCCAAAAGAATCATCAGCAGTTACAAGAGAGCGTGCGCGATAACAACACGGAACGCGTCCGCTGGCTGGCAGAGCGCGTGGTGTCGCAAATGGCCGCCCTGCAGCGCGAGCTGGCGACAGAAACCCTGCGCAGTAAAGAACAACCCGAAGCGCCTGCTAAAAAATCACGTTATGAATCACTGGCTGAACATCAGGATTTTGAACGTCGTTTGCAGGCGATGGTGGCCGACAGAGAGAGCCTGCTCGGTCAGCAAACCACCCTGCCGCAGCAGAAAAAACTGCAGCAAGAAATTGCGGCACTTGAAGGCAGATTGCAGCGTTGCCGTCAGGCGCTCAAGCGGATTGAAAGAGAGATTGAGCAAGGCGAACGGGGCTAACCTTCTTAACACTCCAGGAGGAGACGATGGGCATACTGTCCTGGCTGATTGTCGGGTTAATTGCAGGTTGTATCACACGCTGGTTTTTTCCAGGCCGTAAAGGCAGTACTGTCGCCCTGATTGTGATGGCGATGGTCGGCGCGCTGATCGGCGGTTATATCAGCGCGTATTTTGGACAGGGTACACTGGCGGCAGCGTCGTTGGCCGCATTGCTCAATGCCTTGCTAGGTGCGCTGTTGTTGTTGGTGATTGCCCGTATTACACGCTTGTAGAAAAGGAAAAGAGGATGTCTTTAGAAACCGCGACAGACGAGATCAAATTAGCCGTTGATTTGATTCAGTTATTGGAAGAGAACCGCATTCCAGTGGCCACCGTTCTGGCTGCTCTGGCCATTGTGCAACGCGACTATCAACAAAAAGCCGCGCATCAGGCTGACCATTAGGTCGTCGTCGACAGCGTCGGGCTGAAACGCAGCATATCAATAAAACTTTCCACCATCGCTGCGGCTTCCTTCGCAATGTCAAAACTCTCAGGTAAGAAAAGCCAGTTCTCCATCACGCCGGTCACATAGCCGCGCAAAATAATCGCCGCCCGCCGCGTCACCAAGCCTGCTGGCAATTGTCCGGCTTCAACACACTGGCGCAAGACATCCTCTATTTTTTCGTAGCACTCCAGATAGAGGTTTTGTTGCAGTTGCTGCAAGGTGATCATTTCCCCCACGAATTCGCATTTATGGAACAGCACTTCCATTAATTCGCGACGGCGGGAATCATGCGCTGTGGCTTCAAAGATATAGATGAGCATTGCGCGCATCACGGAAAGTGGATCACCAGGGTATTTTAACTGATACTCTTTTTCGATATCCGCTAATCCTGACTCCGACTGTGCCAGGATTTCATTTAACAGATCGGTTTTGTTTTTGAAGTGCCAGTAAATCGCGCCACGGGTAACGCCAGCAGCGCAGGCAATATCGCCAAGTGAAGTCGCCGACACCCCATGCGCGGAAAAACAGGCTAATGCCGACACCAAAATTTGCTGTCGAGTTTCAAGCGCTTGCTGTTTAGTTTTTCGTGCCATTACATGTTTTTTTGAACAGGGTGTGACTTACATACACAAATGAATGTATGTACCATAGCACGACCCCACAATAAACGCAGCAATGGGTTTAACGGTTTGTGATCCATTGAATAATCGAAATCGGACACTCGAGGTTTATTTATGAACAAAAACAGAGGGTTAACGCCTCTGGCGATCGTTCTGATGCTTTCAGGTAGCGTCGTACTGACAGGATGTGATGATAAGCCATCTCAACAAGCCGGACAGCAGCAAGCCCCTGAAGTGGGAGTTGTGACGTTAAAGAGCGCGCCATTGCAGGTGACAACTGAGTTACCAGGCAGAACATCCGCCTATCGTATTGCTGAAGTGCGTCCTCAAGTTTCAGGCATTATTTTGAAACGGAATTTCGTCGAAGGGAGCGATATCAAAGCAGGTGAATCCCTGTATCAGATTGACCCCGCGACCTATCAGGCCGCTTATGACAGTGCAAAAGCCGATTTAGCCCAGGCGCAAGCCAATGCACAAATCGCCGCATTGACCGTTAAGCGCTACAAACCGCTGCTGGGCACGAAGTACATCAGCCAGCAGGATTACGACACGGCGGCAGCCACCCAGAGCCAGACCGCTGCTGCGGTAATGGCTGCCAAAGCGAATGTCGAAACGGCACGCATTAACGTTGCGTATACCAAAGTGACCTCGCCAATCAGTGGACGCATCGGTAAATCTGCCGTTACCGAAGGTGCACTGGTACAAACCGGTCAAACCACCGCGCTGGCCACCGTGCAGCAACTTGACCCGCTGTATGTGGATGTGACCCAATCCAGTAATGACTTTTTGCGTCTCAAAGGCGAATTGCAGAGTGGCAAGCTGCAACAAGAGAACGGCAAAGCCAAAGTCACACTGATAACGCAAGATGGTAAGGCACACGCTCAAGAAGGAACATTAGAATTCTCTGATGTCACCGTCGATGAGTCGACCGGCTCGATTACACTGCGTGCAGTGTTCCCGAATCCACAAGGCGATTTACTGCCCGGCATGTTCGTTCGTGCTCGTCTGGAAGAAGGGGTTAACCCGAACGCACTGCTGGTTCCGCAACAAGGCGTCACCCGCACGCCGACCGGTGAAGCAACCGCGATGGTCGTGAATCAGGAAAACAAAGTTGAAGTGCGCAAACTGTCTACCGATCAAGCGATTGGTGATAAGTGGCTGGTCACTGACGGCCTGAAAGATGGCGATCGTGTGATTGTGACCGGTCTGCAGCGCGTTAAACCGGGTGTGGAAGTGAAAGCCGAAGAAGTGAATGCGGATAACCCGTCAAAACCCCAGCAAGGCGGGAACGCTGAACCAGCGAAGTCATAAACAGGAGCCGCTGACACATGGCTAAGTTTTTTATCGACCGACCCATCTTCGCATGGGTGATCGCCATCATCATCATGTTGGCGGGCGCGCTGGCGATTCTCAAATTACCGATCGAGCAATATCCTAATGTTGCACCGCCGGCCATTGAGATCCAAGCCGCCTACCCAGGTGCTGATGCGAAAACACTGCAGGACTCGGTAACCCAGGTTATCGAGCAGAACATGAACGGCATCGATGGCCTGATGTACATGTCCTCCAGCAGTGACTCCTCTGGTGCATTACAGTTGACGTTGTCCTTTGAATCGGGCACCGATGCGGATATTGCGCAGGTACAGGTGCAGAACAAACTGCAACTGGCGATGCCACTTCTGCCGCAGGAAGTTCAGCAGCAAGGTATCCAGGTCAGCAAATCCTCCAGCAGCTTCCTGATGGTGGCGGGCTTTATCAGTGATGACGGCTCGATGAATCAGAATGACATCTCTGATTATGTCGGTGCCAATATCAAAGATCCCGTCAGCCGTGTACCGGGTGTGGGTGATACCCAGCTGTTTGGTGCACAGTACGCCATGCGTATCTGGATGGACCCGCACAAGCTGAACAACTTCCAGTTAACGCCGGTTGATGTGATTTCTGCGCTGAAAACCCAGAACGCCCAGGTGGCTGCTGGCCAGTTAGGCGGAACGCCGCCGGTGCCGGGCCAGCAGTTGAATGCTTCCATTATTGCGCAAACCCGTCTGACCTCCGCTGAGGAGTTCGGCAAAATTTTGCTGAAGGTCAACAGTGATGGCTCTCAAGTCCGTCTGCGCGATGTGGCGAAAATTGAACTGGGTGGTGAAAACTACGAGATCATCGCACGTTTTAACGGACACCCTGCGTCTGGTTTGGGTATCAAACTGGCAACCGGTGCCAACGCCCTGGATACCGCCGCCGCAGTAAAAGCCAAACTGACTGAACTGGAACCGTTCTTCCCGTCCGGACTGAAAACCGTTTATCCGTACGACACAACACCTTTTGTCAAAATCTCAATTTTTGAGGTGGTGAAGACATTAAGTGAAGCCATCGTGCTGGTGTTCATCGTGATGTATCTGTTCTTACAGAACTTCCGCGCCACCTTGATCCCAACCATTGCCGTGCCCGTCGTGTTGCTGGGGACATTTGCCATTATCAGTGCCTTTGGCTACTCGATAAACACCCTGACGATGTTCGGCATGGTGCTCGCCATCGGCTTGTTGGTGGATGACGCCATTGTGGTGGTCGAAAACGTTGAGCGTGTGATGGCGGAGGAAGGTCTGCCGCCGAAAGAAGCCACACGCAAATCAATGGAGCAGATTCAGGGTGCGCTGGTCGGTATCGCGTTGGTGCTCTCGGCAGTATTTATCCCGATGGCCTTCTTTGGCGGCTCGACCGGGGTTATCTATCGCCAGTTCTCAATCACGATTGTATCCGCGATGGTGCTGTCCGTTATCGTCGCATTGGTACTGACACCCGCGCTCTGTGCCACCATGCTGAAGCCCATTCCGAAAGGGCATCACGGCAAAACCACCGGTTTCTTCGGCTGGTTTAACCGCATGTTTGAGAAGAGCACTCACCACTATACCGATAGCGTAGGCCACATCCTGCGTAGCACCGGACGTTATCTGGTGATTTATTTGGCAGTGGTGATTGGTATGGCGGTGCTGTTTGTCCGTCTGCCAAGTTCCTTCTTGCCCGAAGAAGACCAGGGTGTACTGCTCACCATGGCGCAATTACCCGCAGGTGCGACGCAAGAACGTACGCAGAAAGTGCTGGATCAGGTGACGGATTACTATCTGGACAAAGAGAAAGCCAATGTGAATTCGGTGTTTACCGTGAATGGCTTTGGTTTTGCTGGACGGGGTCAGAACACCGGTATTGCGTTTGTGAGTCTTAAGCCATGGGACGAACGTGCAGGTGAAGAGAACAAGGTGCCGGCGATTGCCGGGCGCGCCATGGGTGCATTGTCGGTCATTAAAGATGCGATGGTGATCCCGTTCAACTTGCCCGCCATTGTGGAGTTAGGCACGGCAACAGGCTTTGACTTCCAGTTGATCGACCAGGCGAACCTTGGCCACGAAGCGCTCACCCAAGCGCGTAATCAGTTGTTTGGCATGATTGCTCAACACCCGGATACGCTGGTCGGTGTGCGTCCAAATGGCTTAGAAGATACGCCGCAGTTTAAGCTGACCATCGATCAGGAAAAAGCCTCCGCGTTAGGTGTTGCGCTCTCTGATATTAATACCACGCTGGGCGCGGCCTGGGGTGGCTCTTACGTGAACGACTTCATCGACCGTGGTCGCGTGAAGAAAGTGTACGTGATGGGCCAGGCACAGGACCGTATGCTGCCAGAAGATATTAATACCTGGTATGTGCGCGCCACCAACGGCCAGATGGTGCCCTTCTCCGCCTTCTCTTCGGCGAAATGGGAATACGGTTCGCCGCGTCTGGAGCGTTACAACGGCTTGCCATCCATGGAGATCTTAGGACAAGCCGGCCCAGGCAAAAGCTCGGGGGAAGCGATGAACCTGATGGAATCGTTAGCTTCCAAGCTGCCCAATGGTATTGGCTATGACTGGACAGGCATGTCTTATCAGGAACGTCTGTCTGGTAACCAGGCCCCGGCACTGTATGCAATCTCGCTGATCGTGGTGTTCTTGTGTCTGGCCGCGCTCTATGAGAGTTGGTCGATCCCGTTCTCGGTGATGTTGGTCGTGCCACTGGGTGTCATTGGTGCCTTGATTTTCACCACCATTCGCGGCCTGAGCAATGACGTGTACTTTGTGGTGGGCCTGCTGACAACCATTGGCTTGTCGGCGAAGAACGCGATTCTTATCGTGGAATTCGCCAAAGATCTGATGGATAAAGAGGGCAAAGGCCTGGTTGAAGCCACCCTGGAAGCGGTACGTATGCGTTTACGTCCCATCCTGATGACGTCACTGGCCTTTATCCTCGGGGTACTGCCTTTGGCTATCAGCAGCGGTGCCGGTTCCGGTGCGCAAAACGCCGTCGGTACAGGTGTTATGGGCGGGATGGTCACCGCAACCGTGCTAGCTATCTTCTTTGTTCCGGTGTTCTTTGTGGTGGTACGTCGCCGCTTCAGTCGCCATAAAGAAGATATTGAACACAGCCATCCGGTTGATCACTCTTCCCACTGATTGATGTTTTGCATCAGAGAGGCCGCAAATGCGGCCTCTTTTTTTGCCCTTGAAAAGTCGCCTCATGACGCGCATAATAATTGTTATATTATAACGTAACAAACGAGGTTACTATGAAATCGGGTATCCATCCTGCTTACCGCACCGTGGTGTTCCACGACACCAGTGCCGATCATTACTTTAAAGTGGGCTCAACCATTAAAACCGAGCGCACGATTGATATTAACGGCGAGACCTATCCCTATGTCTCTTTGGATGTCTCTTCAAAGTCACATCCCTACTACACTGGCCAGCAAAAAACGTTGGCGAAAGAAGGCAGCGCCGCACGCTTTAATCAGCGTTACGGACGCTTTCTCGGTAGCAAGTAAGGAGCCACAGGATGCAAGTACTGAACTCATTAAAATCCGCACGCAAACGTCATAAAGACTGCAAAGTTGTGCGCCGCCATGGCCGTGTGTACGTGATTTGCAAGAGCAATCCGCGTTTTAAAGCGGTACAGGGAAGAAAGAAGAAAAAGCGTTGAGTGAGAATGTTTAACGTTGTTGGGCCGCCTGAGCGGCCCTTTTTTATTACTCCTGCATTGCCTGGGTCATCGCCTTCACATTGTGGGTGAAAGCGGCCACATACGAATCCGCCTCACCCCCCTTCTCTGTTAAAGCCTCCGGATACAGCTCTCCCCCTGATTTCGCCCCTGTTTCGCTGGCAATCTGCTGAACCAGGCGGGGATCCGTTTGATTCTCAATAAAATAGCGATGGATATGTTGCTGTTTGAGTTGCTGGATCAACTGGGCCACATCACTGGCGCTGGCTTCCGCTTCGGTGGAAAAACCAACCGGTGCCAAAAATTTCACATGGTAGCGATCGCCAAAATAACCAAAGGCATCATGGCTGGTGAGCACGGTGCGTTTTTCCTGTGGCAGCGCGTTGAAACGGTCACGCGCCCATTGGTCCAGTTTCTCCAACTGCTGAATGTAGTTTTCACCACGCTGACGAATCGCCTCTGCGTCTTCAGGATCGGCTTTTATCAAGGCTTGCATGACGTTTCGCGCATAAATTGCCCCGTTTTTTGCACTGTTCCAGGCATGCGGATCGGTAATTTTTTGCCCCTCTTCTTCCATGCTACGCGTCTCAACTCCCTCACTGACAATGATCACAGGATGAGCATATCCAGACGCTTTAATCAGGCGATCAAGCCAACCTTCCAGGCCCAGCCCACTGACAAACACAACCTGCGCTTTTGACAGTGAAACGCTGTCTTGTGGACGCGGTTCAAAACTGTGCGGATCGCCATTTGGCCCGACCAATGTCGTCACATGCACATGCTCCCCCCCCACTTGTTGAACAATATCGCCAAGTACACTAAAACTCGCTACGGCTTCTACCGTTTTGGCCTGAACCCCCGGTGCCAGAAACAGTGACGAAATAGCGAAGGCCAACATCTGTTTTTTCATTAAATACCTACCCCTTGCCCAATGTTTGCCGCAGGCGTGCAGAGAAAATGCCACCTTGCGGCCCAATAAAAACGGAAATGAGAAAAAACAGCGACGCACTGAGCACCACTGCCGGACCGGCAGGTAATCCCCAGGCAAAAGAAGCGGATAAACCGCAGAAACTACTGGTCACACCGATCGCCATCCCGCTCAACAGCAGCGTTGGTAACTGCCGAGCCCAAAATCGCGCACAGGCCGCAGGCAACATCATTAACCCCACGGACATCAGCGTGCCCAGTATTTGAAAACCGGCCACCAGGTTGCCGACCACCATGATGAGAAACATGCGTTGCGTCCACCGCGCAACGCGTGGGCTTTGCTGCTGTAACCAACCCGCTTCGAGTGCGTCGATTAACAGCGGGCGGTAGAGCGCCGCGAGCAAAGTGAGTGTGATGCAACTCATTACCACCACAGCCCATAACGATTCACTGTCGACCGCCAATAACGAACCGAATAGCACATGCAATAAATCAACACTGGAACCGTTTAAAGAGATCAAGGTTACGCCCAGCGCCAGCGATCCCAGATAGAGTCCGGCAAAACTGGCATCCTCTTTTAAAGGCGTGTGCCGACTGATCCAGCCTGACAGCAGTGCCACCGCAACGCCCGCCAGTAACCCACCGGTTCCCATGGCGAGCAGAGAGACGCCCCATAACAAGTATCCAGCGGCGGCACCTGGCAATATGGCATGTGAGAGTGCATCGCCCATCAGACTCATACGTCGCAGGAGCAAATAGATCCCCAGCGGAGTGGCACTGAGTGACAGTGCAAAACAGGCCACCAACGCGCGACGCATAAAGGCAAATTCGATAAAAGGATGTAGTAAGGTGCTCATCCCACTCTCCGAAAAGCATTGGGCAATCGCCACTGCGCACCGCAGGGCAACAGTTGCAATTCGCGGGGAAAATAGCGAGCGATCAGTTGCGCATCGTGTAACACGGCAATCAGCGTTTTTCCCTGCTGGCGCAGTGTCTGTATCACCTCAATTAAAAGAGCAATCGTGGGCTGATCAATGCCGGTAAAAGGTTCATCCAGCAGCAGTAATTGCGGCTCTTGCATTAACAATCGGGCAAAGCGCACCCTTTGTAATTGCCCACCGGATAATTCACGCAATAAGGCATGGCTGTGTGCTGTCATCGCAACCGTATCCAGGGATTGCCATACCCGTTGTTGTAATGAACGGGTGAACCCACGCCATACACCACTGCCCACCCACCCACCGGTGGCCACAAAATCGAGAACGGTGATAGGGAATTGCGCATCCATTTCCGCTTGCTGTGACAACCAGCCGATGCGAGAGGAAGCCCAGTCTGTCTTTATCTGTCCTGCAACAGGAGGCTGTATTCCCGCCAGGGTTTTCAAAAGCGTTGATTTTCCGCAACCATTCGCACCACTGATCGCCGAGAGCGATCCACGGGGAAATTCACCATCAATAGGAAAAGTGACCGCCCTTCCCTGATAACCAACTTCAAGCGCATGGAGAGTCAGTGTCATGAGGTTGCCCAGCCCGCTGCGATGAGCAGTAACAATATAAAAGGCAACACCACGACCAATCGGAGAGGGAGTGAAACGGTAAAGAGAGAGCGATGCATAAACACCTCGATAAAATATACGTTATAACATAACACTTATTGAGAGGTATTCAGGATAGCGCTTCAGCACAAAAAGTGTTTCAGCTTATGACATAAACAGCAGGTGCGAAGGATGTCGTACAGGCTACCAGCGGCGTCAGGTGGCATTTTGTGCGGCAATGCTTGCAGTTGCCACGATCAGGGCCAATGATTGTTCTATGCTTGAGTGACTGAGATTTTAAAAATGCATATTGCTTTTCAACATACTGTTGCTGATACTGAAATCGACAGCATCTGTATTGAACAACTTATTTCACAGAATATTCTCAAAATAGAATCAGTCCTTAACGTTACCGTTAAGTGGTATTCCGAAAATGCTCAAATTGTTCCAAACAGTCTGAAAATTATTTCTTTATCGCGTATAAACAAATCAGCGTATCGATTGTCTTATCACTATCAATGGCAGATTTTTAACGCCTGTTTAGATATCAACGAAACAGAACGTAGCGAAGAAACCATTGCTGTTAATGTGTTGGATAATGGAATTGAGCTAGCAATTGTCGACATGACACGACCCACGGTCGCCGAAGAATTGTAATGTTTCGTTTTTCTTCAACCATTATTTACGCAGCACGTTATAATTGAATAAGATGATTATAAAGTTTAACTGAATTATCGCTTCCAGGTGGTGGCTCAACTGAGTGGCACTGCATCTTATTTTACCGCTACGGAGGGGAAAAAGATGGACGAGTACTCACCAAAAAGGCATGATATCGCGCAACTAAAATTCTTGTGTGAAAACCTGTATGATGAATGTCTGGCAACCTTAGGCGACAGTCATCATGGTTGGGTCAATGATCCAACGTCTGCCGTTAATTTGCAGTTAAACGAACTGATTGAACACATTGCAGCATTTACCATGAATTATAAAATCAAATTTATCGAGGACAGCGATCTGGTGGGTCAAATCGATGAGTACCTTGATGATACCTTTATGATGTTCAGTAATTACGGTATTAATGCGCAAGATTTACAGCGCTGGCAAAAGTCTGTCAGACGTCTCTTTAACGTTTTTGCTGAAGAAAGTGCCAACACGCTGCACCAACCCAGTCACTCTTTCTAGCAACTGATTATTTTCATTACGGTTTAACAATGACTGAAAAACTCCTAACTAAAACTGATTATCTGATGCGCCTGAGACGTTGTCGTTCAATTGATACGTTAGAACGCGTTATTGAGAAAAATAAATACGAATTATCCGATGATGAACTGGCTGTGTTTTATTCCGCAGCGGACCATCGTCTGGCTGAGCTCACGATGAACAAACTTTACGACAAAATCCCCGTTTCCGTTTGGAAATACGTTCGTTAATCGTCTGAGACAGTGGCAGAACAGTCCCAAAAACTGCTCTGCCTTTTTTATCTCTCGATGCTACAACGACTCCCCTTTACGATCATTCCCCTTTTTGTGCCATCGACTGAAAGCACGCCATGGGTACTACCGCTCTTAAGCCACGGGTTCTTAAAATCGATGCATATGAACATGCTCAATGGCTTTGGGTAAGGCTACGACTTTCTAACACTCTGTCATACCGCCATAACATGAATTAATAATGGCACTGGTGCCCCCGAAGAGATAATGCGTGAGAAAAATTGAAGACCGTGATGAATATCACAAATACGATCTAATCCTGGCGGCAACTGACTAAAGAGGATATTTCTGAAGGGGTAAAGGGGATTAAGACTCGATCCGTTAATCAAAAACCTTAGGTTTCAATGCACTAATAATACGTTAGACAATATTTTATTCCCGCAGGTAGAGCATGCATGCTCTTTGCACTCGCTGTGTTACCCGCCTCAGCCGCGATAAATGAAAAGTCCTGCTTTAAAATGGCCCACTTACTGTTTAATTTCATTAATGGGTATTCCTATGAGGCAATCACTCGCACATCCAATCAATGTAATTTAATAGGCAGCACTGCTCTACAAATCTTAACGGATTGACACTGGATTTTCTCCTATATATCAAGACGCATTTTCTCTCTTACGCTTGCGATAATTTTCTACGCAAAATTCTCATGCCGAACGATATTCCAATACACTGTATGGATGCCGTTCATTCTAATGGCTGGTTTAAGTATTATCTGATGTAGTCCCGCCTATCATCCTCACGAAGCTCCCTGCTGTACCGCTGCTTTACGAACTAAACATTCTTGTCGCGCTGAGTTCCAGCCCCAGCATCCGGTCGAACGCCCGCGTTTCCAGCGCCCTCTAGTCCGAACCATTGTCAGTCAAATATTCCAGGGGTTCTGACGGTAGGCAGTGACAAAGTCCAATCATCAGGCTCTAAAGAAATGATTCAACAAAATTTATAGATACTCTGTTTTTTCTGCGCATTTGAACGTCCTGCAACGCAGCCGCACTGTTTTTCAAGACCAAAGTGTCTAAGAAACATACGCTCAATCAACTTATAAAAAAATTCCAATATTGATTGACAACACTCTCAGGCCTTATGGGATGCGGCTCCAATATTTCGAACATGCTTTCAGCGATTTTTTCGTAAAAATCAACTCTTGTGATGGGAAAAATGCTGATTACAATGGTCACATGTTGTGTGGAATTATTTCAAACATACAACATGTAGTATTTCTTGAGATTTAAGTACAAAAAAGCCGAACTCATGTTGAGTCCGGCTTAATCGGAAGCTTAATTGCCCTGAGTTTGCAGACTCATAACAACATTGTTAGCCTCACTTTCACTTCAAAGCATAGTGATTGTGCCAGGTGTGGCTGGTTAAGTAAACACTTTCACTTGTTATAAGGTGCTTTAAAATGGCTATATGTTATAAACCACACCGTTACAACCTATCCTTTAAAAACCTTCCTGATGACCAAGGCGGTGAAGGTCGCCATAAGTGCTGTGGTTGCGCTTATGAGCAAGGATATTATGCAGGTATTGCACGCTCAGATCAGGTTTGGGTTCATTTGAACTCCCTACCGGATAGCCAGGCTGGATTTGTACGTCACAAGAGTCCGCAGGTAGCTTTTGCAGAAGGATATCGCGACGGAGTACGTGACTCCTACGGCTCACAAGTTCTTTAACCGCAATCCATAAAGAGGAGGTTTCCTCCTCTTTATCAAAAGCGGTATTGCAGGCAAGTTTTTATTATCAACGGCTCAGAAGTGTCTAGATTATCCGTGGCGATTCACACATCATTCGCAAAAAAAATCCACTTTTATTATTAGTCATATAACCATTTTCCAGCTTTTGCTGATTCAGCAAACATTCGTACTGTAAGTGGTTTTGAAACTTGCATTATCGGCTCTTTCGTAAACCATTTACGAAAGAACCAACCGGTTTTCCATGGATAATAGTTGCCTAAATTTATGACGGAAACATCTACCTTGAACACTTCATCATACTTATCAATGGCATAAACTAACTCATCAGTTTCAGCATAGTCCTGTAAAATAGTATCAAGCTCCAATAATTCTAACTTCCCACTTAGTGAACCCAATGTGGAAATTTCTTCTCTAAAAAAACTCAAAACCTCGTCATTTAAATTCATAATTTTTCATCGTGTCGAACTATACGGTTATAATCTACAACAGTGTTATAACTAATCTGAGCAACGTCATTTGCAAGAATGATCCAGCCCACCACTGGAACAGCCCTTCCTACAAATACACCGATATTGTTGACCATTCTAAACTTCAATTTCTTAACTGATTTCTTTGTCAATGTAGGCAGAATGTTTCTTTTCAATCGAATATTCAACCACTTACGAAAAAAGAGAGATGCATAGGATGTTCCGGGTGTTGCTGTCATCGGTTTTCCAGGAACGTGTATAGAATTATCTCCTAAAATTATGGCGGTGATAGCCCCTAAATCTTGTACACCTAGTTGCTTTTCGACATTCGTTACGAATATCCAAAACAACAACTCTTCTGCTGATAAATTGCTAATTCCTTTATAAAAATAGGTTCCATTTAACTGTTCTACTGTATCCATGATGAATCTCCATTCCATTAGAAATTCTGATTATAAAGTTCAGTAACCGTATGATCTACAGACAAGCAGTGCACTCTGCAAGATTAATCCATTAGTACAAATCATGCCGTTTTATCCTGGAGCATTTCGATTAGTGTTCAAATGATCAACGCCAATGCCCATACCACAGCGGTTATAAGTAACTGCTGAGTTTGCATTTTCTGGTGCCTGTGAAGCCAATTATTGCGAAAATCCGTTCGGCTTGAAAACCATGGCAGCCTGTGGCCTCAGCGAGTGAAGCTCGGAAAAATTATGTTTGCTTTTCATGCTCGTAAACCAGCAGCCAGAAGTGTGTCCACAGTTCCCGAGGTGTAAAGGTTCTTGAATGGCTATGCTTGTTATTATGATTTTGAGGAGGGAGCAGCAGGCTAGTCATGTGCCGGGATGGCCTGCGAAACGCAGGGGAAAGGTTGTGAAGTAAGATATTTCTCCACACGGGTCAAGGCTTCACGCCTGGAACGGGTTCGAAGAGAAATACGAATTTCACGGCGTTTCCGAGGTGTCAGGTAGATTCTTCGGTAGTACCAAATCCCGTGGCGGGAGAGCATCAGATGCGACATTGATTAGCGTCCTAAGTGATACACAAAAATTGTATCACTGCCGTTTCAATGCACGAAATAAGGGGTTACATGATGAATATCATGCAGTTGCCAGAATGGGTGGAGGCCCTGCCAGCTACATCCCGGCACACGCGTCGCCTGCTGCGGCTGCTTCCTTCCGGACCTGACCGAATTCACAAGTTAGCGTTGCGGGAGAACCAACAGGGCCTCCATTGAGGGCTTGGTTTTCCAAGCGCGCGGCGCATTATCAGCGATGGTCGGTTGAATTGCAAGAGACGCCGCAGTGACTGCTTTTTTATTACACAACCCAATTCAGTGAGATTTGTTATTCTTACGCTTTCGGTTTTCAGGAGCGTCGCGATGGATGAAGTTGACAGTTTTCAACACCGAGTTTGGCAAATCGTGGCCGCCATTCCAGAAGGAAAAGTGGCGACCTATGGTGATATCGCCAGGCTTGCGGGTTCCGCCCGCGCCGCGCGTCAGGTCGGTGGAGTGCTGCGACGTTTGCCTAAAGGCAGTAAATTACCCTGGTACCGCGTGATCAACCGGACGGGCCAAATCTCATTGCAAGGCGATGACCTGTTTCGCCAGCGTGATGCGCTTGAACGTGAGGGTATCGAAGTCAGTGATGACGGGCGTTTATCACTCGAAAAGTATCGCTGGCAGCCCTAAAAAACGCCCCTGACGGGGCGTTCTGTTTACATGTCGCTGGGTGCAGGGATCGCAGAGGAAGGGGTAACCTGAGTCGGTGAGGTTGACGGCACCGTACGGGTTGCGCCCGGCTGTGTAGGAACGGCGACCGCAGGCACCGGAACCAGCGTCAGGTCGCGTTTATTTCCGCCTTGATTCACCACCGGCTGTACGGTGTCAGTAATGAACGCTAAGCGATCATCAATTGTCACCGCCGCACTGAGCAAGATTGTCGCTTTCGGCTGGATATCTGCGGGATTGTACGGCAAGGTGAAATGGAAAGGTGCTTGTTTACCTTCCGTCCGGAACACGCGTTGTGACAACACTTTCGATGGCGCATCAGCCAGGGAGGCATCCGAAAGTGTGACGGTCACAACGGCATCTGGCGGCAGTGCTACGCGCTGGCGGATCCACAGAGCGCCAGTTACGGCGGGTTGCGCCAATGTGCTGCCCTGCCCACTCACTTGCGATCCCAGCGTGGGTGTCGGTATATCCTGTCCTTTGTCCGCACAACCGGCTAACGCGACAACCAGTGCGACACCACTTACCTTTTGCCAAAATTTCATCTTGATTTCTCTCCTTATCCATTTTTCATGTCTTGCTTTTAAAACAATGACATCGCGAATCCATAAAGGGTGCATACCGTCTAAGTTTGGCACAGAAGTGCCCTTTTTTCCTGCCGCGTCACATTACTTGAAACTGTGAATAGTCATTGACGGTAACTGGTACGATTTCGCACACTGGCGCTATCTCACGATTAAGGAGTTTTGCCATGAGTCAGGCATTAACAAATTTGCTCAATCTACTGAACCTCGAAAATTTGGAAGAAGGGCTATTCCGCGGGCAAAGTGAAGATTTGGGCTTACGTCAGGTTTTTGGGGGTCAGGTTGTTGGTCAGGCGCTGTATGCCGCCAAACAGATGGTTCCGACCGATCGCATTATCCACTCATTCCATAGCTATTTTCTGCGCCCTGGCGATAGCCAGAAACCCATTGTGTATGATGTCGAAACCCTGCGCGATGGCCACAGTTTCAGTGCTCGACGCGTGAAGGCCGTGCAAAATGGGCAACCCATTTTCTACATGACAGCCTCATTTCAGGCGCCCGAGAACGGGTATGAACACCAGAACGCGATGCCAACGGTGCCGGGCCCTGAAGATTTGCCGTCAGAAACCGATATCGCGCACCAGTTGGCGGCCTATATTCCGGAGAGCGTGCGTGACAAATTTCTGGCTGACAAACCGCTGGAAATTCGCCCGGTTAAATTTCATAACCCAATGAAAGGCCATGTCGACGAGCCGGTCAGACAGGTTTGGATCAAAGCAAACGGAGAAATGCCGGAAGACCCGCGCATTCACCAATACTTGCTGGGATATGCCTCGGATTTCAACTTTTTACCCGTGGCGTTACAGCCGCACGGCAAAGGCTTTCTGGAGCCAGGTATGCAGGTCGCAACCATTGATCACTCAATGTGGTTCCACCGCCCGGTGGACCTGAATGACTGGTTGCTGTATAGCGTGGAGAGCCCATCGGCGTCGGGCGCCAGAGGATTCGTTCGTGGTGAGTTTTACAATCGTGATGGCGCGCTGATTGCGTCCAGTGTTCAGGAAGGCGTAATGCGTTTACGTGGCTAAAAATAAAGGGCGATGCATACGCATCGCCCCGATCATGACAGTTAAAACGTCTTACTGGTTGTAAGCGTTCTCGCCGTGGCTGTTAACGTCCAGACCTTCACGCTCCTGATCTTCTGGCACGCGCAGGCCTACCACCATATCGGCGACTTTAAAGCCGATGAAAGAGACCACGCCCGTCCACACGATGGTGATGATAACGCTAAAGATCTGCACCCAAACCTGGTGGCCCATGGTCACGCCTTCTGCATAACCAACACCACCCAAAGAAGAGGAAGTAAACACCCCGGTCAGGATACAGCCCACAATACCGCATACGCCGTGGACACCGAATACGTCACATGGGTCATCTACACGCAGCCATTTCTTCAGCGTCGTCACACCCCAGATACCGGCCAGACCGCCCGCTAAACCGATGATTAATGCCCCACCGACGCCAACGGTACCGCAAGCTGGTGTGATAGCGACCAGACCCGCAATCGCCCCCGAACAGGCACCCAGCAGGGAAGGTTTCCCACGAACAGCCCATTCCGCAAACGTCCAGGAGAGGATAGCGCCCGCAGTTGCCACAACCGTGTTCAGGAAGGCCAACGCAGCCACTTCGTTTGCAGCCCCCGCAGAACCTGCGTTAAAGCCGAACCAACCGATGTACAGGATAGCGGTACCGGTGAACACCATTGGCAGGTTGTGCGGTTTAAACGCTTCTTTGCCGTAACCCGCACGTTTACCCAGCAGGTACGCGCCCACTAAACCGGCCACAGCGGCGTTGATGTGTACGACCGTTCCACCCGCGAAATCCAGGGCGCCATCGGCGGCCAGGAAGCCACCTGCCCACACCATATGGGCAATCGGCAGGTAAGCCAGCGTCAACCAAATCACCACGAAAATCAGCACCGCAGAAAAACGGATGCGCTCAGCAATGGCGCCCACAATCAGTGCCACCGTGATACAGGCAAAAGAAGCCTGGAATGCAATATGAATGTACTGATAGAACGAACCGGTGACGGCTGTCAGCTCAATACTTTTTAGCATCGCCCAACTGAAGCCACCGAAGAAAGCATTGCCCTCACTGAACGCCAGCGAGTAGCCGTACAGCATCCACAGCACACAGACCAGGGCGAAGGTGACGATCACTTGCGTCAGCATGGATAAAACGTTTTTACCGCGGATTAAACCGCCGTAGAACAAAGCGATGCCCGGGATGGTCATAAACAAGACCAGAGCAGTACAAATCATCATGAATGCGTTATCGGCTTTATCAGCCACGGCTGGTGCTGCTGCCATTGCCAGCGAAGGCAACAGCGTCAGGCCCGAAACCCCTAGTGCAAATATGTTTTTCTTCATTTTAATCCATCCCATCACGGTTCTTGGCCTGAAATCAGAGTGCGGCTTCATCAGATTCGCCGGTGCGAATACGGATAACGCGCTGCAGTTCGGCAACGAAAATTTTACCGTCACCAATTTTTCCGGTGTACGCCGCTTTGCTGATGACATCGACGACTTCATCAAGCTGATCGTCGGCAATGGCAATGTCGATCTTTACTTTTGGCAGGAAGTTCACGCTGTATTCCGCACCGCGGTACAGTTCAGCATGGCCCTTTTGGCGGCCGAAACCCTTCACCTCGGTGACGGTCAGCCCTTGAATACCGATAGAAGAGAGTGCTTCACGCACGTCTTCCAGTTTGAAAGGTTTGATTACCACAGTAACCAGCTTCATATGTTCCCCTCAGTATCAGAAATTGGCAGAGTTAAGCCGACACGTCATAAATAAAGCAAAGGCTGTGCCAAAATGAAAAAAGAGGGGCAACTCAGTGCATTAGTCCTTTTCTGGCGCGTTAATCGCTTTCCAGAACATTCCTAACAAAGAGAAAGAGGTATGCGGGTCTCACACCAACGCACTATTACAGTGCGCCGCGCTTCAGAGAGGTGCAAGTGTCTGGCCGGGCCGACTGACCTGCCTTAAAAGGGTGCATAATTGCTCAATTCAATACGGGCTCGGCCTGCGCCAGCTCCTCACCCGCCAATTGCAGTTGATACATTTGCCAATAACGGCCCTGTTGCGCAAGCAATGTCGCGTGATCGCCCCGCTCAACAATTTGCCCACGGTGCAGGACCATGATGGCATCCGCCTCCATCACCGTGGACAGGCGATGGGCAATAACAATCAAGGTGGTATGACGACGCACGGCTTGCAATGCCCGTTGAATGGCTTGCTCTGTACCCGAATCAATGTTGGCCGTGGCTTCATCGAGGATCAGAATTTTAGGCGTAGCCACCAGCACTCTCGCCAGGGCCAATAACTGCTTTTGCCCGACCGACAGGGTGTTCCCCTGCTCGCCTAATCGCGTCCACAGGCCTTCCGGCAATGAACGCGTGAGTTCACCCAACTGAGCGGTCTCAATGGCTTGCCATACCTGTGCTTCATCCACGTCGCGCCCCAATGCAACGTTCGCGAATAACGTATCAGCCAACACCACGGGATCCTGTTGCACCATCGCGATGCCTTCGCGTAACGCAGCATGGCTAAAGGTATCCAGCGGCCTGCCATCAAGACGAATTTCGCCCTCTTTAATCGGGTAGTAGCCCATCAGCAAGCTGGCTAAGGTGCTTTTACCGCTGCCGGTATGCCCCACCAGTGCCACAAATCCCTTTGCCGGTACCTGTAACGCAATGCCGCTTAATACGCGGTGATCGTCACGATAAGCAAAAGAGAGGTTCTCAATCTCAATGCGTCCGCTGGCGAGCGGCGCTGCGTTATCACCATAGTGCTGACGTGGGGAGTCCATCAGTTCGAAAATACGTTCGCCCGCGACCACCGCTTGTTGCAGCATGGATTGCTGGGTCGTCAATTCGATCAGCGGTTCATTCAGGCGGCCCAGATAATTAATGAACGCGTAGAGCACCCCCACTTCCACCGAGCCCACGGCGGAAAAACCAAACAACATCATCAGCCCGCAGAGGATCATCGCTGAAAACAGACTCAGTAGCGGACGCAATAAAAAACCGTCCAGCCGCAGTGTCTGCATACGCGCCATATAATGCTGGCGGCTGGCTTCAGACATGCGTTCGCCAAAACGTGCCTGCTGGCGGAATTGCTGAATAACGCTCATGCCGTTAATCACTTCGTTAAAGCCATTGTTGATATCGGCCAGATAACTGCGCACCCGGCGCACGATCGGTGTGCTGTATCGCTGATAAATCAGCATCACGATCAACACCGCCGGGAAAATGGTGATCGCCACCAGCGCCATACGCCAGTCGAGACTAAACATCGCCACCAGCATTGCCCCCACTAACGCGGCACTGCGCAAGACGGTTGCCACGACGGTGACATAGAGGTCGCGTACCACTTCCGTATCGTTGGTGACGCGCGAAATTAATTGTCCAACTGGCTGCGTATCAAACGCACTCAGCGGCTGACGTAATGCCGCATCCATGGCATCCGTGCGCAACTGTTGCACTACGCCAACAGCAGCGCCGTTGAACAGCACCGCCTGCCAGTAGTGCAGACCCGCCGCCAACATTTGCAATAAAATGTAGCTGGTCACCAGACCCGCGATGAGCCCAAGTGGCATCTGATGCTTCGCCACCAGGTTATCAATGAAATAGCTGATGAGGATGGGCCCCATCACTTCCGCCGCCGCCGCAATCCATAACAACACGACCGCCAGGCTCAGCGATTTTTTCCACGGTTTACCGTAGGAGAGCAGGCGCTTGAGCGTCGGCCATAGCCGTCTGACATTAGCCATGCGCAATGACCTCCGCGGTTTCGTCTGCATCCAGCGCCGCTTCGAGCTGCTGATAGCGGTACATATCCTGATACCATCCCGGCGTGAACAGCAATTTGGCATGGCTGCCACGTTGCACAATTTTCCCTTTCTGCAACACCAAAATCTGGCTGGCCTCCGTCAGTGCCGACAGGCGGTGCGCGCTGATGATAATGGTTTTACCCGTGCCCCACTGACGCAGATTGTGCAAGATTTGATGCTCTGTGCGCCCATCGACAGCGGATAGCGCGTCGTCCAAAATCAGAATTTCCGCGTCCAGTAGCAGCGCGCGGGCAATGGATAATCGCTGCTTCTGCCCACCCGATAACATGACGCCACGCTCACCGACTTCGGTTTCATACCCCAACGGCAGGCGCAGAATGTCATCGTGCACGCTGGCCAGTTTCGCTGCCGCTGCAATCTCTTCTTGTGTGGCATCCGGGCGTCCTAGCGCGATGTTGCGCGCGATGGTATCGGAAAACAGGAAAGGCGTTTGATTCACCACCGCCAGCCGTGCATGCCACTCTCCGATGCGCAAGGAGGATAACGCCAGTCCCTGATAGCGGATCTCACCTTCCGTGACATCAAAATGCCGCTGGATAAGGCTGAGCAGCGTTGATTTTCCGGAGCCCGTTGGGCCACAAAGCCCCAGCATTTCACCCGGCTGGAGGACCACATCAATATTTTCCATGGCATTGGCAGTGGCCTCCGGATAGCGGAAGACACGCACATCCAGGGTCAATGGGCTGCGTCCTGGCGCTAATGACGCCTCGCCATCCTCCACGACAGGCGCTTCCGCGAGCAGTGCCTGAATACGGCTCCATGCCGCACTGCCACGCTCTACAATATTGAACATCCAGGCTAATGCCAGCATCGGCCAGATCATTAATCCCAGATACATGACAAAGCTGGTGAGCTGCCCCAGCGTCATTTGCTCATGCCAAACCAGCCAGCTTCCCCCGCCAATGGCCAGTAAATTGGACGCGCCAATCGCCAAATAGATCGTGGGATCAAAGCGGGCGTCGACGCGAGCAACACGCAAGTTCTTTACCCCGGTATCGCGAGCAATGTCCGCAAACTGTTTTGATTGCCGATTTTCCAGGCCAAAAGCCTTAATCATACGGATGCTGCTCAGGCTTTCCTGCGTCTGGTCATTCAAGGACGAAAATGCGGCCTGCGCCAGCTTGAAGCGATGATGAAGCTGATCGCCATAGCGTTTGATGGCAATGGCCATTATCGGCATCGGCAAGAGCGCCAGCAGCGTCAATTGCCAACTGATTTGCGTACTCATCACAATCAGTACCACGCAGCCCATGACCAGGGAGTCCACCAGCGTGAGCACCCCTTCGCCCGCAGCGAACACCACGCGATCAACATCATTGGTTGCGCGTGCAATCAGATCGCCTGTGCGATGGCGTAAATAGAATGCAGGATGTTGACGGCTAAGCTGGCGATAAAAATTTTCACGCAACTCAACGGCTAATTGATAGGACGCCCCAAACAGCAAAATGCGCCATACATAACGCAGCAAATAGACCACGACGGCCGTTAGCAACATGATACCAAGCCACAGCAGAATATCGGCTGCCGCCATGTGTTCACGGGTTACGCCGTCCACAATCAGGCCGACCACTTTTGGCGGCAGCAGTTGTAAAACGGCAATAATGATAAGCAAGGCTACAGCGCCTAAATAGCGGCGCCACTCCCGGGTAAAATACCAGCCTAGCTGATGAAACAATCGCACAAAGATTTCCTGAAAGTCGTGGATGACGTCATGCCATCCTGTCGTGATAAGTCGGTTTACACGTCCACGGGCAATGCCGTGGTGTACTTTATCGCTTCCATCGCAAAACTCGAAGTAACATCAATCAGTCCGGGTACCGCATTGACTAAACGCTTATAAAAAGCGTCATAGCATTTCATGTCTGCCACTTGCACATGCATCAGGTAATCATATTCTCCGGCCATCCGATAGAACGCCATCACCTCTGGCATGTCCTTTACTACGGCACTGAATTGCTGATACCAGTGACTACTATGCTGCTGAGTTTTGATCATCACAAATGCAGTAAGTGGCAATCCGAGCTTTTCCGCATCTAACAAGGCCACCCGGCCGCGAATAACCCCGGCATCTTCCATCCGTTTCAAGCGCTTCCAGCAGGGTGTGGTGGTTAAACTGACCGCATCAGCCAAGGCTTGCAAGGAAAGCGTGCAGTCTTTCTGCAGAAGATCCAAAATCAGGCGATCTTTTCTATCCAGCGCGATATTTGGCAAAACATTCTCTCCACCACAGTAAACAGGCCAGCATTATAGCAATTTTTTCTCCCCTGTTTTGGCTAATCTAAAAGCCCTGCTACCTTAATCATGGATGAGAGAAAATGCATTCTATTTCCCGCCTGATAACACTGTTACTGTTTGCTGTGGTTGCCCTGACATGGGGAACCACCTGGATGGCCATGAAAATTACCGTAGAGAGCGTGCCTCCACTCTTTGCGACGGGTCTACGCTTCTTGTGCGCCGCGCCTTTCTTATTATTGCTGGCCAGATGGCGTAAAGCCCCCTTGCTGTTTCCCCGTGGGCAACGTGGTTTTCAGTTGGCCGTCACGCTGTTCTATTTTGCGATTCCTTTTACGCTGATGATCTTTGGTGAGCGCTACACGGCCGCCAGCCTGGCCGCCATTATTTTTGCCACTATGCCTGTGGCTGTACTGGTCGCATCGATGCTGTTTTTACGCGAGAAAACTTCTCGCCAGCAAGTCATTGGCCTGTTAATTGCGCTGGGTGCGCTGTGCGGTATTTTATGGCATGAATCGCAAGGCGGTGAGAGCGCAATCATTGGCATTATTGCGTTGGTCGTGGCGGTCGTCATGCATGCCATCATGTACGTGCAATGCAAGAAACGCGGAGGCAGCATTCCGGTACTCAGCTGGAATGCACTGCCCTGTCTGGGAGCAGGCATACTTCTGACGCTGCTTGGCGCATGGACAGAATCCCCTTCGCTGGCCGCCATCACGCCTCAGGCCATCGCCGGGATCGTTTGGCTGGGGGCTTTCGCCGGTGTAGGCGGTATTTTGTGTTACTTTGCCCTGCAACAACGCGCACGCCCGTTTCAGGCATCACTGGTGTTTCTGGTGTTTCCCGTGATCGCATTGGCGTTGGATAATCTGGTGCAAGGCAGCAGTATCAGTACGGCATCACTGTGGCTGCTGTTACCGCTGCTCTGTGGCATTTTATTGACATTGGCGGGCGGAAAGCGCCAACCCTCGCACACGACTCGCGCCGTTACAGGACTACAAACAGAGCGTTGAGCATAAAAAAGCCGGACGCTCCGGTCCGGCACACTGACAAAGCCTGTCTATTCGGGGGAATATTGAAGGTGAGGTGTTGCAAGCCAGTGGTTTAGATAATGAGACACTCCCTGTGTCTCGCAATGTCCAATAACCGGCAAATGCGGTAAAACGGCTTTCAGTTGCGCCATCGCATTGCCCATAACAAAACCTTTGCCGACGCTTGCCAGCATCTGGTGATCGTTCATGGCGTCACCAAACGCCATACATTCGGCCATATCCACGCCCAGATGTGTGGTTAGCGCCATCAACGCCGCGCCTTTGTTGCACTTGGGCGGCAAGACTTCCAGACAATCGCGTGCAGAAAAACATGTATCCGCTTCATGACCCAATGCCTGATTTAACCGCCATTGCAGCTCGCAAAGGGTTTCATGCGGCGCAATAAAGCATACCTTAGTGACATCATGCGCTGACATGCGCTTAAGTTCCTGTAACTGATAACTGAAGCCACTCATTTGGTGCGCGTCTAACAAGCCAGCCACCGGTTTGTCAGTAAACCAGCCACGGTCATTGAAAATATGCATAGACGCCGTGGTGTTCCAGTGATGATGAATGACCATCTCCGCCACCGCCGGTGGCAAATCCTGGCCAAACATTTTCTCGCCTTCAGGCGTATGAATACGCGTACCGTTACCCGTAATCAGCCAAGGGGCGAGCCCCAGGTTTTCAGCCAGTAGCTTCATCTCCAACAAATGACGTCCGGTAGCAAAGGCCAGAATCACTCCTCGCGCATGCAATGAATGTAAAGAGGCCAGTGTTTCACTGCCAAATTGGTGATTCGGCAGCAATAACGTTCCATCCATATCAAAGGCGGCAAGGCGTGACATAGGTTTCTCCACAGGGTTAGGTGTCAAAAAGGAGTATCACCTGGCATATACGGAAGTAATAGTGAATACTTTATAAAAACAGTTCCGGGTTTATTTATGCGGCAGTTAAATCGCGTTAATCAGTACGCCCGCGTTTGGCAACAGAGCGCCGGTGAAATGCAGCATCTCAGCGTCGGTGAGCTGGCGGCCTGCTGCTATTGCAGCGAACGCCATGCACGCAGTCTGTTACGGCTTTGGCAACAGTCGCAATGGGTTGAGTGGCTGGCCGAGCCCGGACGCGGCAAACGCGGCAAACTGCGCTTTTTGACTTCGCCAGATGCGCTGCGGCGACAGCTTATTCGTCAGCATCTGGATTTGGGGCAACCTCATTCCGCCATGCAGTTATCACAACTTGACCCTGAACAGTTGACGCATCTGTTACAACCGCTGATGGGTGGCCATTGGCAAAATGATGCCCCCACGCTGCGGATCCCCTATTATCGCCCGCTTGAGAACTGGCATCCCCTTCAACTCACGGGACGTGCTGAGCAGCATATGGCCATGCAGGTCTTTTCTGGCTTAACCCGCTTCAACCAGCAACGTGTTGAAGGGGATTTAGCCCATCACTGGCATATCAGTGAAGATGGGGTGATGTGGGACTTTTATTTACGGCCCCAACTGTTTTGGCACAACGGTGAACAAGTATTGGGCGAGCAGTTACTGCAAGGACTTCACCAACTGCTGAATGACAAACTCGCTCATCCCTTGTTCGCCAGTGTGCAGTCTATTACGCTACCGCACCCCGCTTGCCTGCGCTTTCAGTTGTCGAAACCTGATTACTGGTTAGCCAGTCGTCTGGCCAGCGTCCCTGCTTTGCTACCGCATCCTGAAAATGCCACCCAGGGATGCGGCCCCTGGCAGCTCGCACGTTTTGAGCCTGAATTAGTCAGGCTGGAAAGCCACCCTCGCTATCACCTACAGCATCCACTGATGCAAGCGTTGGAGTATTGGATAACGCCCTCACTGTTCGCGCCAGAACTGGGCACCAGTTGCCGACATCCTGTGCAAATTGCGATTGGCCAGGCCGAGGAATTGCCCCAATTACGTCCGGTTGAAGAGAGTGTTAGCCTGGGGTTTTGTTATCTGGCCATCCAGCATCACCGCTTAACACCACTGCAGGCTTTAAGCATCATGTCGCTTATCCATCGCAATGCCCTTATTTCACATTTGGATGTGGATGAAGGGCTCATTACTCCTAGCAGCCATGTTTTACCGGGTTGGGCCTCCCCCGTCTGGTCAGCGATAGAAGAAGCGGTGTTACCTGCCAAACTGACTCTGTATTACCATCTGCCGGTTGAGTTGCATGCGATGGCCAATAGCCTTAAACAAACACTGCTGGAACAGGGATGTGAATTAACACTCTGCTTTCATCCGCAAAAAAGTTGGCGCGGTTGTGACGGGTTATCCGAAGCCGATCTTGTGATGGGAGACCGGTTGATTGGCGAAGCCCCCGAATACACTCTGGAGAGTTGGTTGCGCAGCGATACCTTATGGACAGCGATGCTTTCGCCCCGCCGTTACAGCCACTTGCAGCATTCCCTGGATACCATCCAAAACGAACCGCTTGAAGAGAGACGCTTTTCGGCACTGGCTGAGACCTATCTGGCGTTGATGCAAGGGGGCCACTTAATGCCCTTATTCAATTATCGTTACCAGGTCAGCGCCCCGCCGGGTGTGCAAGGTATACATCTCAACGCGCGAGGTTGGTTTGATTTTTCACGCGCCTGGATCCCTCCGCCGTTGGGTTGAGCGCTGTTAATAGAGAGGATCTGGCAGTACCATAGACGTAATAACGTTGAGATGACGGAAACAGTAAATGAAACGTGCAGTAGTGGTATTTAGCGGTGGGCAAGATTCAACAACGTGTTTAGTGCAGGCACTGCAGCAATATGATGAAGTGCACTGCGTCACCTTCGATTATGGGCAACGTCATCGTGAAGAGATCATCGTTGCTGCGGAGCTGGCTAACAAACTCGGTGCGGTTGCACACAAAGTGCTGGATGTAACCTTGCTCAATGAGCTGGCGATCAGCAGTCTGACACGCGATAGTATTCCTGTGCCTCACTACACCCCCGATGCCAGTGGCCTGCCCAGCACTTTTGTGCCGGGACGCAACATCCTGTTTTTAACACTGGCGTCAATTTATGCGTATCAAGTGGACGCTGAAGCCGTGATTACTGGCGTATGTGAAACCGATTTCTCCGGTTATCCCGATTGCCGTGATGCATTCGTGAAGGCTCTCAATCACGCGGTAGAATTAGGCATGGCACGGCAGGTTCGCTTCGAGACGCCGCTCATGTGGTTGAACAAAGCGGAAACATGGGCACTGGCCGATCACTGGCAGTCATTAACCTTAATCCGTGAAGAGACGTTGACCTGCTACAACGGCAAACGTGGCGATGGCTGCGGTGAATGTGCAGCCTGTCACTTGCGTGCACGTGGATTAGCAGAATATCAACAAGATGCAGATACCGTGAAGGCCAGCCTGTACAAGAAAACGGGCCTTCGTTAAGACATGCCGGGGAGAGCCTGCTCTCCCTCTTATTAGCCCGTCATTATTTTTAGCCCGCCATTATTGCACTCAATCGGTTTTTCAATTCCCCTTCCAGAGGCAATGCCCGCTGAGTACGCAAATCAATGCAGACAAAGGTGAGCAGAGTGTCCGCCACCACCTCGTCGCTTCCCGCCAGGGTAATCACCTGACTCAAGACACCGCTTTTTGCACTCAGTCCTTGCAGATGGCTGGTGATGGTTAACACGTCACCCAAAGTCGCAGGGCGGCGATAGTTGATATTGATATTCACCACCACGAAAGCCATATGGTTAGCTTTCATCCAGTCAAAGCCTTCCGTGCGTTCCAGCCAGTCCCAACGCGCTTCTTCGAGAAATTCTAAGTAACGGGCATTATTCACGTGCTGATAGACATCAAGGTGATATCCGCGAACTTTAAGGGTGGTTTGCATAACGTGTTTCCATAGGTTGAGAGGCCACAAACTGGTATGACCTCTCAATTCTGGCAGCACTCCACAGATTTCGCCTGCTGCGCTTACTTCACTGCGAAGACGATCACAGTTTTAGTCGATCAAGATTACGTTCAACCAATGCACGCCCAAATCCGGGCACCTCAGAGAGCTGCTCCAACTGTGTAAAGTTGCCATATTGTTCGCGATAGTTGACGATGGCCTCCGCTTTCTTTTGCCCAACCCCGTTTAATACCGATGCGAACTGCTCTGCCGTGCCGCCATTAAGACTGACTTTGCCATCCAGCGCGCTCACTGAGACATCACTCCCCTTTTCAGCGGTTTGTACAGACGCCACCTGTTGATCGGCAGCGTGCGCAGACATCGATACTCCTGAGAACAGAGCGCTTGCAAGCGTCAGTAGAAGAAGCCCTTTTTTCATTTGGATAGTCATGCTGTTTTCCTCCATGTGTATACAGCGAGGCCAGACTGCGCCAAGTGCACTCCGGTGACAAACAGCAAATAACAAATGTGGAAAGGGCCGCGAAAGCGGCCCTTTTTGTTGCACTCATTTACATCCGGCTTGCGAGTGTTACTGCATTTGAGCCGCTGCGCCGTATTTCACTTTGGCTTCTTTGCGCAGGTTGCTCATTAGGGCCGCAAACACGATTTGTGCATTGTTTTGACTTACACCCTGGATCATCTGCTGCTTATCTTGCTCAGGCATCACGCCCGCACGAACGCTATCAAGCGCCAGCAAAACGATGTTGCCATCGCTGTCCTCGCCTGTGCCATAAGAGGCTTTACCTTCAGCAGGCTTTGCCATTTCAAACACCGATTGCGTCAGTGCATCCTGGCCGGAACGTGTGAAGGTTTTTGCCGCACCAAACGCAAGTCCTGCGGCTTTCAGGGCATCATCGCCCTTACCGGCATTCAGCTCCGCCAGTAGCTTACTCGCCTGTTCACGCGCCTGAGCCGTCGCCTTGTCTTGCTTCACGCGCAGGACCACTTGCTCACGTACGTCAGCCAGGGGTTTTGCCGCTTCGGCTTTGTGCTCACTGATACGCAAAACAAACGCGCGATCGCCATCAACGGTGATAATGTCGGAGTTTAGCCCCGGCGCACCATTTTGCCCCAGCAGGGCACCGTTGAAAATCGCATCCTGAACAGGTTTGAAGTTCAGCGCCTCAGGCACATTGTCACGTCCAAACCAGGCCGTTTGTACCGCTTTCGTACCCGCAGCCTCTTCAGCACCCTCCAGGGATTCCGTGTCATTGCCCGCCGCTTCACTCACTTTACTTTGCAGCTTGTAGTAGGCATCCACCGCTTTATCGACTTTGGCGCGCTCGGCTACGGCATCATGAACCTCAGACAGCGGCTTCACTTGCTCAGCTTGCACATCATCCAGGCGAGCCACAATAAAGCCAACCGAGGATTTAATCACTCCGGATAACTGGCCTTTTTCTTTCAGGTCAGCAGATTTCAGTTCGTCCGGGGTGGTCTGCGCTTCCAGCCATCCCATATCACCGCCTTTACGTTTGGTGATAGGGTCGATGGATTTCTCTTTCGCTAAGGCGGCGAAATCGCCACCCTGCTTCAGGGCGTCAAGCACTGCTTGCGCATCCGCTTCGGTTTGGGTCTGAATAATGCTGAATTTATTGCGCTGCGGTTGAGTGAATTCCTGACGATGTTCGTCATACCAGCTTTGGATTTCAGCTTCTGTGACCGGCTGCTGCATGCTGGCTGCATCCAGTTTGATATAGCTGACGCGAAACTGTTCCGGGGAGAGGTAGCTGTTTTTGTTCTTCTCGTAAGCGCTGTTAATTTCTTCATCGCTGGCCGATTGCTGTTTCTCAAGCTCAGCCACGTTAATGACGCTTTCACGAACAATGCGCTCCTGAGAAACCAGATCAGACAAGGAATCCACCTCACCCGGCAGCACGAAATCAGATCCCATTACGGCGCGCACAAGCTGCTGCGTAGTCAGATCTTTACGTAATGCCTGCGCATACTGGTCGGCACTCATGCCGATATTGCCAATCATCGCCAGATATTTCGCGTTATCAAACTTACCGTTGGTCTGAAAAGCGGGCTGGGAAAAGATAGCGTCTTTGATTTGATTATCGCTGATCGCCAGATTGAGTTTTTCAGCGTATTGATCGAGCAGCACTTCATCGACCAGTTGCGAAAGCGCTTGCTGGCGCATTTGCTGAAGATACCCTTCATTGCCTGCCAGCTCAGAAAAACGCTCGCCCAACATTTGTTGCTGACGCTCACGCTCAGAAGCCACGGCGCGTTCAAGTTGCGCACGGCTGATCTCCTGGCCATTAATTTTCGCTGCGTAATCATCGCCGCCCGTAACGTAGCCACCGACGCCGGTCAGCACAAAAGAGAGGATAATCAAGCCCAGTAAAATTTTGAGCACGACATGACTCGACGCCGCGCGTAAATTGTCCATCATGGTGTCGCAACACTCCGCTGTAGTGTGAATGTAAACTTGGCGTCACCCTCATCTCCCCGAGAGCGATCGCTAATGCGCTAACGAATGCAAAGCATCCCATCTATGACAACAGAAAAGCGCTGTTGTCATTGAAGCATAAAAAAAGGCACATCCGTAAAATGATGTGCCCGTATGTTACATGAGAACCGAAACACGATCCTCATTCGACAGCAGAAAAGCGCTTCCTGCGTCGATAATCTTCTTAATTTACGGAGTCTTTCAGCGCTTTGCCTGCGCGGAAACCAGGCACTTTGCCTGCTGGAATGGTGATCTCTTTACCCGTCTGCGGGTTACGACCGGTACGCTCAGCGCGCTCGCGCACAGAGAAGGTACCAAAACCAACCAGTGCAACTTCATCACCCGCTTTCAGGGAATCGGTTACGGAGCCGATAAATGCATCTAATACACGTCCAGCTGCAGCTTTAGAAATGTCAGCGTTAGCAGCAATTTTGTCGATCAACTGTGACTTATTCACTTCTTCATCCCCTCTTTTATTATTTCGTTCACCAGCGGGAAACCCGGGTGCTATGTTGCGCGACCATGTTAAATCTGCAGTGTTAAACGCACACTAAAAAAATACGATCTAACAGCCCTCTAAATTAGCGGCACAAAAAAAAGCTGGCAAGTCCGATTTTACCTGCCAGCCCTTGTTTTACGTGCTTTTTGCCTTAGGTCACTATTTTGCAGTAGCGACTTGCATACCGTATGGCGCATTTTGCAGCGCCAGTTCGAGCACTTCTTCAATACGTTTGACCGGATGAATCTCCAAATCAGCGATAACATTCGCCGGGATCTCTTCCAAATCACGTTTATTTTCGTCGGGAATTAAGACCGTCTTAATACCGCCACGATGTGCTGCCAGCAGCTTCTCTTTTAAGCCGCCAATGGGTAATACTTGACCGCGCAAGGTGATTTCACCTGTCATCGCCACATCCGCACGCACAGGGTTACCGGTCAGGCAAGAAACCAGCGCGGTACACATAGCAATACCGGCACTTGGGCCATCTTTTGGCGTTGCCCCTTCCGGTACGTGCACGTGAATGTCACGTTTTTCGTAGAAATCCCCGTTAATGCCCAGCTTTTCAGCGCGCGCACGGACAACTGTCAGCGCAGCCTGAATGGACTCCTGCATCACTTCACCCAAAGAACCGGTATAAGTCAGCTTGCCTTTGCCCGGTACGCAGGCGGTTTCGATGGTCAGCAAATCACCGCCCACCTCAGTCCATGCCAGACCCGTGACCTGGCCAACGCGGTTTTCACTGTCGGCACGCCCGTAGTCAAAACGCTGTACACCCAGATAATCTTTCAGGTTGTCACCGTTAATCACCAAATGCTTCAGCTTTTTGTCCATCAGCAAGGCTTTCACCGCTTTACGGCACAGCTTGGACAATTCACGCTCCAGGCTACGTACACCCGCTTCACGCGTGTAATAACGGATGATGCCCACCACGGCGCTTTCTTCCACCGTTAATTCGCTCTCTTTCAGCGCATTGCGTTCAATTTGCTTTGGCAACAGGTGCTGAATCGCGATATTGAGCTTTTCATCTTCGGTGTAGCCCGACAGGCGAATCACTTCCATACGATCCAGCAGCGGCGCGGGGATATTCATCGAGTTCGACGTTGCGACAAACATCACATCGGAAAGATCGTAGTCCACTTCCAGATAGTGATCGTTAAACGCGATGTTCTGCTCAGGATCCAAAACCTCCAGTAAAGCAGACGCCGGATCGCCGCGCATATCAGAGGACATCTTGTCGATCTCATCCAACAGGAACAGCGGATTCTTCACGCCAACTTTTGCCATCTTCTGGATAAGTTTGCCTGGCATTGAACCGATGTAGGTACGACGGTGACCGCGGATTTCCGCCTCATCGCGTACGCCACCCAATGCCATGCGCACATATTTGCGACCCGTGGCTTTCGCAATAGACTGTCCAAGCGAGGTTTTACCCACACCCGGCGGCCCCACCAGACACAGAATTGGGCCTCTGATTTTGCTCACGCGGCTTTGCACTGCAAGATACTCAAGGATACGGTCTTTCACACGCTCAAGGCCGTGGTGATCGGTATCCAGGGTTTCCTGGGCTTTACGCAGATCTTTTTTCACTTTACTGCGCGCATTCCACGGCACCTGAACCATCCACTCGATATAACCGCGTACCACGGTTGCTTCGGCAGACATTGGTGACATCATTTTCAGCTTTTGCAATTCTGCTTCGGCTTTCTCGCGCGCCTCTTTCGGCATTTTTGCTTCGTCAATCTTACGCTTCAGCGCTTCGTACTCGTCAGGCGCATCATCCATTTCGCCCAGCTCTTTCTGAATCGCTTTCATTTGCTCATTCAGATAGTACTCACGCTGACTTTTTTCCATCTGCTTTTTAACGCGATTACGAATGCGTTTTTCAACCTGCAGCAGGTCGATTTCCGATTCCATCATCGCCATCAAATATTCCAGACGCTCATTCACGTCGGACATTTCCAGCACAGATTGTTTATCCGCCAGTTTCAATGGCATGTGCGCAGCGACGGTATCCGCCAAACGTGCAGCATCATCAATGCTGTTCAGGGAAGTCAGCACTTCAGGAGGGATTTTTTTATTCAGTTTGATATAGCCTTCAAACTGATTGATCGCCGTACGCACCAGCACTTCTTGCTCACGCTCTTCGATTTCTGGCGATGCCATATACTCCGCTTGCGCAGTGAAATGGTCGCCGTTATCCGCAAGCGTGGTGATGTGCGCGCGCTGTAAGCCCTCGACCAGCACTTTTACCGTGCCGTCGGGCAGTTTCAGCATCTGCAAAATCGAGGCAATGGTGCCGACGGAGAAAAGATCATTGATGCCAGGTTCATCCGTGGAAGCTTCCTTTTGCGCAACAAGCAGGATCTTTTTGTCATGATCCATGGCTGCTTCAAGGCAGCGAATGGATTTTTCGCGCCCAACAAATAACGGAATGACCATGTGCGGATAAACCACTACGTCACGCAACGGTAACACAGGGATTTCAATGCGTTCAGAACGCTCAGGATTCATAGAGCTCTCTCTTAGTTTAATGTCCGCCAGGGTTGAGGCAGCGCTAATGTATCACGCAACCTGACAACTGTTTTTTGAGTATATGGGGACAGATAACTGACATTCAATGACAGTAATGCGAGAAAAACAAAAGGGGAAACACTTTTCCCCTTTTTAGTTAACTGACTGGATTGTATTGGTTATTTATTCGCCAGATGCCTGAGCTTCATGTTTACCATAAATCAGCATTGGTTCGGAATCGCCAGTAATGACACCCTCGTCAACAACCACTTTCTCAACGTCATCCATGGATGGCAAATCGTACATCGTTTCCAGCAGTGCGCCTTCAACAATAGAACGCAAACCACGCGCGCCTGTTTTACGTGACATGGCTTTCTTCGCGATTGCCGTTAAGGCTTCTTCGCGGAATTCCAAATCAACGCCTTCCAGGTTGAACAGCGCTTGATACTGCTTGGTCAATGCATTCTTCGGCTCACGCAAGATTTGAATCAGTGCATCTTCACTGAGCTCATTCAGCGTCGCAACGACCGGTAAACGACCGATGAACTCAGGGATGAGACCAAATTTGATCATATCTTCTGGTTCAACTTGTGCTAACAGCTCGCCTTCTGTCGCCTTTTGCGATTTCGCTTTGACGGAAGCACCAAAACCAATGCCGGACCCTGTTTCAACACGGTTCGCGATCACTTTATCCAGACCCGCAAACGCACCGCCACAGATAAAGAGGATTTTCGAGGTATCCACCTGCAGGAATTCCTGCTGCGGATGCTTACGTCCGCCCTGCGGAGGGACGGCAGCCACGGTGCCTTCAATCAGTTTCAATAACGCCTGCTGTACACCCTCACCGGAAACATCACGGGTAATAGAAGGGTTGTCAGATTTGCGTGAGATTTTGTCGATTTCGTCAATGTAGACAATGCCGCGCTGCGCCTTCTGCACGTCATAGTCACATTTTTGCAACAGCTTCTGGATAATATTCTCGACGTCTTCACCCACATAACCGGCTTCTGTCAGTGTTGTGGCATCAGCCATGGTGAAAGGCACATCCAGTAAACGTGCCAGTGTCTCAGCCAGCAGCGTTTTACCGCTACCCGTTGGGCCAATCAGCAGAATATTACTTTTGCCCAGTTCGATACCGTTACTGGTATCTCCGTTGCGCAGACGTTTATAGTGATTGTAAACGGCTACCGCCAACACCTTCTTCGCGCGCTCCTGACCAATCACATAGTCATCAAGATGATTACGGATTTCGTGCGGCGTAGGCAGTGCGCTGCGCTCGCGGTGCGGCGCAACTTCTTTAATCTCTTCGCGAATGATGTCGTTACACAGATCGACACACTCATCGCAGATATATACTGACGGCCCGGCAATCAGCTTACGCACTTCATGCTGGCTTTTGCCGCAAAAAGAGCAGTACAGCAACTTTCCTGAACCGTCTTTGCGCTTATCTGTCATCAGCTAACCTCTTCTCATATAACTGTCCGCACAGGGCGGCAAGGGACGCCTGTGCGTTCCCTGATATCGCACTCGTGCCCGCTTTTGTTCTAACTATAGACTATGCGCCAGCAGGCTCCGAGCGTTATTCACGGTGCGTCATCACGGAATCGACCAGTCCATACTCAACGGCTTCTTCCGCCGAGAGGAAACGGTCGCGCTCAGTATCACGCTCAATTTGTTCCAGTGTTTTACCGGTGTGTTCCGCCATCAAGGTATTCATGCGTTTTTTCACTTTCAGGATTTCCTGCGCATGAATTTCAATATCGGTCGCTTGTCCCTGATATCCGCCCAATGGCTGATGGATCATGACACGGGAGTTAGGCAAACAGAAGCGTTTTCCTTTCGCCCCCGCCGTCAGCAGGAACGCTCCCATCGAACACGCCTGCCCCATACAAATGGTGCTAACGTCCGGCTTAATAAACTTCATGGTGTCGTAAATGGACATCCCTGCGGTAATGACGCCACCTGGCGAGTTGATATACAGGTAGATATCCTTTTCCGGGTTCTCTGCTTCGAGGAACAGCATCTGCGCCACGATCAGGTTTGCCATGTGATCTTCCACCTGCCCAGTGAGGAAAATAATTCGCTCTTTAAGCAGACGGGAGAAAATATCGTAGGAACGCTCGCCGCGCGAGGTTTGTTCAACCACCATTGGCACCAACGCCATGTGAGGTGCACTACTTCCACGTTCGCCGCTGTATGACATTACCGTCTCCTGATAATTTTATGTGGCCACTCTCGCCTGAAGATGTGGGGATCAGTCCCCCCTATTTCAAGCATAACAACCTTTATGCAAATCACTAAAGACGAAAAAGCTTTCACAGATGCTTTTGCTTACTTTATCGCCAAATCGGCAAACGCATTGGATTTAAAACAAAAAAAGCCGCCACCTGTAAGGTAGCGGCTTTTTAGATGAACGACTTAACCGATTAAGCGGTAGTGGTCTGGTTCATCAGTTCCTGGAAGTTAGATTTCTTCTCAGTCACTTTCGCTTTTTCCAACACAACTTCAACCGCTTGCTCTTCAAGAGCAACGTTGCGCATGTTGTTCATCAGCTCTTGGTTTTTGCCATAGAACTCGATCACTTCCTGCGGATCTTCATACGCAGAAGCCATCTCTTCGATCAGCGTTTTGACGCGGTCTTCATCGGCTTTCAGCTCGTGAGTGCGAATGACTTCGCCCAACAGCAGACCGACTACAACGCGACGCTTCGCCTGCTCTTCGAACAGTTCACGTGGCAGTTCCAGTGCTTGTTTCTCATTGCCGCCAAAACGCTGAGCAGCCTGGCGACGCAGAACGTCGATTTCGCTGTCGATCAAGGCAACAGGCACATCAATGTTGTTGGCATCAACCAGGCCATCAATCGCCTGAGATTTAACACGGTTACGCACAGCGCCTTTCAGCTCGCGCTCCATGTTCTTACGCACTTCGGTACGCAGGCCAGCAACAGAACCGTCAGCCACACCAAAGCGTTGGATAAACTCTTCGGTGAATTCTGGCAGTTCACGCTCTTCAACTTTCTTCAGGACGATAGCGAATTTCGCCGCTTTGCCCTTCAGGTTTTCAGCATGATAATCTTCTGGGAAGGTCACTTCGATAGTGAACTCTTCGCCTGCTTTGTGGCCCAGCACGCCATCTTCAAAGCCTGGAATCATGCGGCCCTGGCCCATCGCCAGAACGAAATCAGATGCTTTGCCACCTTCGAACTCTTCACCGTCTACAGAACCGGTGAAATCGATGGTGATGCGATCTTCTTTATCTGCTGCACCGTCTTTATCTTTCCAGGACGCCTGCTGCTTACGCAGCGTATCCAGCATGGTATCCACGTCTTCATCGGTCACTTCAACAACCGGTTTTTCAACGTTGATTGACTCAAGGCCTTTCAGCTCAACTTCTGGATACACTTCGAATTCAACCGCAAAAGTGAAATCTTCACCTGGGGTGTATTCGCCTGGCACATAGTTTGGTGCGCCAGCTGGATTGATTTTATCTTTAATGATGGCGTCAACAAAGTTGCGCTGCATCAGATCGCCCAGCACATCTTGACGCACAGATGCGCCATAACGCTGTGCGACGACATTCATTGGCACTTTGCCTTTACGGAAACCGTCAATACGTACTTTTTTCGCTACGTTGACCAGCTCGCTTTTAACCGCGTTTTCGATTACGTCTTTAGCGACGGTAATGGTTACGCGACGGCCCAGGCCCTGTGTTGTTTCTACTGAAGCTTGCATCTTCTTACCTCAAAAAATCACGTGCTCGGTCAACTTCACATGTTCGTCGGCCGCTGCCATAAGCAACGATAACGTCCATTTAACAACCGGGAGAGTTCTGTATGCAGAATCGCATCCCTGTTACCACAAGCGTTCCGAAAGCATTGCGGAAAAATAGACGCCGCATTATAGCGGTAACATTGAAGTGAGTCGAGGAAACAAGCGGCAGCGCAGCTCACATTTTAGCGGGGTGAAGGCCACTGGATTAGGATTTAGGCATAAAAAAACGGCCAACCGGCCGTTTTTTTTAGGAATCAGTCACACGAAAGACTACGCCAGGGTGCCCGCGCCACGGCAATTAGGTGAAGCAGGCACTGTGTCTTGCAGCCCCTGCCACTCTTTCAAGGTGTAAGTATGCAGCGCTAAAGCATGAACGCTGCCGGCCAGCTCTTCCGCCAACTCAGCATAAATCAAACGGTGGCGCTGCAGAAAACGCTGCCCTTCAAATTTGTCACTCACCAGGACCACTTTAAAATGGCTTTCCGCCCCCGCTGGCACATTGTGCCGATAACTTTCGTCATGCACCTCCAGATGGTGTGGGTCAAAGGCTGTACGTAGTTTAATTTCAATCTGTTCCCGAATCATAACGACCCTCCTGCAGCGCGTGAGCAACGCCTTATCGTACTAAATTATAGTCGGTTATAGATAGAAACGGATGTATGAAATCAATAACAATGGCGTGGATCGCCTTTTTCGTGAGATGACGCGCGTCGTCGGTGAAATCCCTTCCATCCCTCCGAAAATGCGCAACCTGATGAATTAACGTCGCAACGAGGGCTTCCTCAGCACCAAAGCAATGCTATGATAGCGGCACTTTTGTCAGCAACATCACCCACAATATTGAGATAATAAGTATGTTAAAGAAGATCTTATTTCCCCTGCTGGCCGCACTGATTCTGGCTGGCTGTGCTAACAACAGCAACACACTAAACGTCACACCAAAAATTCAATTGCCTCAACAAGATCCTAGCCTGATGGGCGTAACCGTGAGCATTAACGGTGCCGATCAGCGTTCCGATCAAGCGCTGGCCAAAGTGAACCGTGATGGACAACTCGTCACACTGACGCCATCGCGCGATCTGCGTTTCTTGCTGCAAGAAGTGCTGGAGAAACAAATGACGGCTCGCGGCTACATGGTTGGCCCAAATGGTGGTGTTGATTTGCAGATCGTCGTCAACAACCTGTATGCCGACGTCACCCAGGGCAATGTGCGTTATAGCATCACCACCAAGGCAGACATTTCCATTATCGCCGTCGCGAAGAATGGCAATAAGCAGGTTAAGAATTACCGTCAAACCTATAGCGTTGAAGGCGCGTTTAACGCTAACAATGATAAAATCACCAACGCTGTTAACTCTACGCTCAGCGATGTGATTGCGGATATGGCGCAAGACACCAGCGTCAGTTCCTTTATTAAACAAAACGCCCGCTAAGTCACTGAACGGGCTCGCCCCTTGCGGGCCCGTTCTGGCAGGACACCATGCGCAACGACTACCTTCGTATTTTCACACAACGCAATACTGCTCTTCTTCTTATTCTTGGGTTTGCTTCAGGTCTTCCCCTGGCATTAACGTCTGGCACTCTGCAGGCCTGGATGACAGTGGAAAATGTCGACCTGAAAACCATCGGTTTTTTCTCGCTGGTTGGGCAAGCCTACGTCTTTAAGTTTCTGTGGTCGCCCATGATGGATCGCTACACACCGCCTTTTTTGGGGCGTCGTCGTGGATGGCTGATCGTCACTCAATTGCTGCTGATTGCAGGAATTGCCCTGATGGGTACATTGGAACCCGCCCGTGACCTGGTGTGGCTGGCTGCTTTAGCCGTCCTGATCGCCTTTTGCTCAGCGTCACAAGATATTGTGTTTGATGCCTGGAAAACCGACATCCTTCCCGCCGAAGAGCGCGGCAGTGGTGCGGCCATTACCGTCTTGGGTTACCGGCTGGCTATGCTGGTCTCGGGTGGATTGGCCTTGTGGCTCGCTGACCGCTATCTGGGCTGGCAAGCCACCTACTGGCTGATGGCCTTGATGATGGTGCCGGGTGTTATCGCTACTCTGCTGGCGAAAGAGCCGACTGAAGCGGTGGCAAAACCGCGCTCCCTCGAAGAAGCCGTCATGCTGCCGCTGCGTGATTTCTTTAGCCGCAATAATGCCTGGCTGATTTTGGCTTTGATCATCCTTTATAAGCTGGGTGATGCCTTTGCCGCCAGTTTGACCACCACCTTCTTAATTCGCGGCGTGGGCTTTGACGCTGGCGAAGTGGGCCTGGTCAACAAATCTCTGGGGCTGCTGGCCACCATTATTGGTGCCCTTTTTGGCGGCATCCTCATGCAGCGCCTGACTCTGTTCCGAGCCTTAATGCTGTTTGGTATTTTGCAGGCCTTCTCTAATCTGGCTTATTGGGTACTGGCCGTCACAGACAAGCATCTGTTTACTATGGCGAGCGCTGTTTTTATTGAGAATTTATGTGGTGGGATGGGCACTGCTGCCTTTGTCGCGCTGTTAATGTCGCTGTGCAATAAGGCCTTCTCAGCCACCCAATTCGCCCTGTTATCGGCACTCTCCGCTGTGGGACGCGTCTACGTTGGCCCAGCAGCAGGTTGGTTGGTAGAAATGTGGGGCTGGCCAGGCTTTTATGCCTTCTCGGTGGTCGCCGCTGTTCCCGGCATCCTGTTGCTGGCGGCCTGCCGCGACTCATTGTCTGCGGATAACGTTGAGCACTTCCACCGCCGTGTGCATTTTGCACAAGGTTATCGCTGGGCACTTCGGTCCTTGCTCTGCGGGGCGGTGTTGCTGGCGGGGGCATTGGTTATGCTGGTCACACAGATGCTAGCCAGTTGGACCTTTGGTAACCTGCTAAGCCTCACCTTTGAGGCAGGTCTGATTTTGTTAATTTCAGGGATTGTCGCCGGTTCGGTTCTGGATTTTCTGGCGATGAGACGAATCCGCTTAAGCTGACAACATATTGATAACAAAAAAACGCCTTAATTTGTTATCAATATGTCGCTTCCATTATTTAGCATTAATTGCAAAGGCAACCTGGACGCCGATGTCATTTTTTAAATGGCGATATTTACCCCGGTACGTAATTATTTTTGTGCATTAAATATCTCTCAATTGATGCAAAGATGTTAAATATTTGCAGCTCAATTGTCCTCTTTATGCTTGTGGCGATTTTAAGTCAAAAAAAAGACCGTTTTTTCGTTATATTGCCGCCAACCCCCTGCCATCGTTAAAATTTTGTCACGTCTGGCAACATTTGTGACACCCTTGGCAAAAGGTGTCAACACAGCCCTGACAGAGCCTTAAGCTGGTTTACACTGCATAAACCTTCCCGTAAAATGCCGCCACACTTAAACGACAATAGAGCCCTTGTCATTGAGGTCGTTAAATGAGACTCAGGAAATACAATAAAACTTTGGGTATTTTGTCATTAATTGCGGGCACTTTATTGCTAAGTGGCTGCGATTCGGCATTACTCAGTCCAAAAGGACAAATTGGAGTAGAGCAACGTTCGTTGATACTGACCGCTTTCGGGCTGATGTTGATCGTCGTTATTCCTGCTATCGCTATGGCTATCGCTTTCGCCTGGAAATATCGTGAATCCAATACCGAAGCGAAATACAGCCCGAACTGGTCACACTCGAACAAAGTGGAAGCCGTAGTTTGGACTGTTCCCATCCTCATCATTCTGTTCCTTGGCATTCTGACCTGGAAAACCACACACTCGCTGGAACCCAGCAAGCCGTTGGTCTCCGACGTCAAGCCTATTGAAGTACAAGTTGTCGCGCTGGACTGGAAATGGCTGTTTATCTATCCGGAGCAAGGCATCGCTACCGTTAACCAGCTGGCTTTCCCTGCGAATACGCCGGTGAACTTCAAGATCACCTCTAATTCAGTGATGAACTCCTTCTTCATTCCTACCCTTGGCAGCCAGATCTACGCCATGGCCGGTATGCAGACCAAACTTCACCTGATTGCGAATGAGCCTGGCACTTTCGACGGTATCTCCTCGAACTACAGTGGCGCAGGATTCTCTGGCATGAAGTTCAAAGCGATTGCAACTGCCAATCAGCAAGACTTCGAGCAGTGGGTTGCGAAAGTGAAGCAATCCCCAGAGTCACTGACCACGATGGAAGCCTTCGAAACGCTGGCGAAACCTAGTGAATTCCATCCGGTTGAGTACTTCTCTAGCGTGAAACCTGATTTGTTTATGTCTGTTATTAACAAATTCATGAGCCACGACAAGAGCATGTCTGAGGGTACCCACGAGGGTATGGACATGAGCCACGCCGCTCATGCAGGAGCCGAGGAATAATACGATGTTAGGTAAATTAACAATGGATGCCGTGCCGTTGCACGAGCCGATTATCGTGGTGACTATTGCCGCGATCATCCTCGGCGGCTTGGCAGTTGCAGGTGCAATTACTTACTTCGGTAAGTGGCAATACTTGTGGTCCGAATGGCTGACGTCAATCGATCATAAAAAACTCGGTATCATGTACATCATCATGGCTTTCGTCATGCTGCTGCGTGGCTTTGCCGACGCCGTGATGATGCGTAGTCAGCAAGTATTGGCTTCTGCAGGTGAAGCCGGCTTCCTGCCGCCGCACCACTACGATCAGATCTTTACCGCGCACGGCGTGATTATGATCTTCTTCGTGGCGATGCCGTTCGTCGTGGGTCTGATGAACATCGCAGTACCGCTGCAAATCGGTGCGCGTGACGTTGCTTTCCCGTTCCTGAACAACCTGAGCTTCTGGTTTACCGCTATCGGTGTGATTCTGGTGAACTTGTCTCTGGGTGTGGGTGAATTCGCACAGACCGGTTGGTTGGCGTATCCCCCGCTTTCAGGTGCGGAGTACAGTCCCGGCGTCGGGGTCGATTACTGGATATGGAGCCTTCAGCTCTCCGGTATTGGTACGACCCTGACCGGTATCAACTTCTTTGTAACCATCCTGAAAATGCGCGCACCAGGCATGAGCCTGTTCAAAATGCCGGTTTTCACCTGGGCATCGCTCTGTACCAACGTGCTGATCATCGCGGCGTTCCCGGTACTGACGGTAACCTTGACGTTGCTCACCCTGGATCGCTACCTGGGCTTCCACTTCTTTACCAATGACATGGGGGGCAACATGATGATGTATGTCAACCTGATTTGGGTTTGGGGTCACCCAGAAGTGTACATCCTTGTACTGCCGGTCTTTGGTGTGTTCTCTGAAGTGGTTGCAACGTTCTCTAAAAAGCGTCTGTTTGGCTATACCTCTCTGGTTTGGGCAACGATTGTTATCACCATCCTGTCCTTCGTAGTATGGCTGCACCACTTCTTCACCATGGGTGCTGGCGCGAACGTTAACGCCTTCTTCGGTATTATGACGATGATCATCGCCATTCCTACCGGGGTTAAAATCTTTAACTGGCTGTTCACCATGTATCAGGGCCGCATTCAGATGCACTCTGCCATGCTGTGGACCGTAGGCTTCCTGGTGACCTTCTCCGTTGGGGGTATGACTGGCGTACTGCTGGCCGTTCCAGGTGCTGACTTTGTTCTGCATAACAGCCTGTTCCTGATTGCACACTTCCACAACGTCATCATCGGCGGTGTCGTGTTTGGTTGCTTCGCGGGCGTGACTTACTGGTTCCCGAAAGCCTTCGGCTTCACCCTGAACGAAACCTGGGGTAAACGTGCTTTCTGGTTCTGGATTATCGGTTTCTTCACCGCCTTCATGCCGCTGTATGTCCTGGGCTTCATGGGGATGACACGTCGTGTGAGCCAGAACATTGATCCACAGTTCCACACCTTGTTGGTCGTGGCGGCTGTCGGTGCTGCGCTGATTGCATGTGGTGTGATTTGCCAGTTCATCCAGTTCTGGGTGTCTGTCCGTGACCGAGATCAAAACCGCGATGTAACGGGCGATCCATGGGGCGGTCGTACGCTGGAGTGGGCAACCTCTTCACCTCCTCCGTTCTATAACTTTGCTGTTATTCCTCATATCCATGACCGCGATGCGTTCTGGGAAATGAAAGAAAAAGGTGAAGCGTATAAGCAACCGAAGAGCTATGAAGAAATTCATATGCCGAAAAACAGCGGCGCGGCGATCATCATTGCCCTGTTCGCCACCATCTTTGGTTTTGCAGCTATCTGGCATATCTGGTGGCTGATGGGTGTTTCCTTCGTTGCAATGATTGCGAGCTGGATTGTTAAGAGCTTCGACGAAGACGTTGATTACTATGTTCCGGTCAAACAGATCGAAGAAATTGAAAATCAACACTTCAACGAAATTAGCAAAGCAGGCCTGAAAAATGTCGACTGATTCCGTGACCAAGCACCACGACGCCCATGATGATCATGGGCATCACGATGCAGGAGCCAATAAGATCTTTGGCTTCTGGATCTACCTGATGAGTGACTGCATTATCTTCGCAACCTTGTTTGCGACCTATGCAGTCATGGTTAACGCCACTGCCGGTGGCCCAAGCGGCAAAGATATTTTCGAACTGCCGTTTGTGCTGGGCGAAACGGCGCTGCTGTTACTCTCCTCTATTACCTATGGCATGGCAGTGATTGCCATGAACAAAGGCAGTAAAGGTGCAGTTAACGGCTGGTTGGCTATCACCTTCCTGTTGGGCCTCGGCTTTATCGGAATGGAAATCTATGAATTCCATTTCCTGATTTCCGAAGGTTTCGGCCCAGATCGCAGTGGCTTCTTGTCTGCGTTCTTTACGCTGGTGGGTACGCACGGTCTGCACGTGACCTCTGGTCTTATCTGGATGCTGGTACTGATGTATCAGATTTCCCGTCGTGGCCTGACCTCAACCAACCGCACCCGTATCATGTGCCTGAGCATGTTCTGGCACTTCCTTGACGTGGTTTGGATCTGCGTCTTCACCGTTGTCTATTTACTGGGAGCCATGTAATGAGTCATTCAGTTAACGAACATGACGCTTCTCACGGCAGCGTGAAGTCCTACATGATTGGCTTCATCCTTTCTATCATCCTGACCGGTATTCCGTTCTGGTTGGTAATGGATGGCAGCGCCTCTCATGGCACTATCCTGGCTGTCGTACTGGTTTGTGCGGTTGTGCAGGTTCTGGTTCATCTGGTCTACTTCCTGCATTTGGATGCCAAAACAGAAGGTGGCTGGAACATGGTGGCCATTGTGTTTGCGGCCATTATTATCCTTATCGTTGTTGTCGGCTCGATCTGGATCATGTGGAACCTCAACTACAACATGATGCCCCACTAAAGAGTCGTAAGTGATGATTAAGCAATACCTGCAAGTAACAAAACCAGGAATTATTTTCGGAAACTTAATTTCTGTAATTGGGGGATTTTTGCTGGCTTCCAAAGGCAGCATTGATTTCACCCTGTTTGTTGTCGCACTGGTCGGTGTGTCACTGGTCGTGGCATCCGGTTGTGTTTTTAACAACGTTATTGACCGCGACATTGACAGAAAGATGGAGAGAACCAAGAACCGCGTGTTGGTGAAAGGTCTTCTGTCGCCGAAAGTAAGTCTGGCGTATGCCACTGTGTTGGGTATTGCTGGCTTTGCATTACTGTGGTTTGGTGCCAACCCGCTGGCCATGTGGCTGGCGGTGATGGGATTTGTGGTTTATGTCGGCATCTACAGCCTGTACATGAAGCGTAATTCGGTCTACGGCACGCTGATCGGCAGTCTCTCCGGCGCTGCGCCGCCGGTGATTGGCTACTGTGCTGTCACCAACCAATTTGACGCAGGCGCGTTGATTTTGCTGGCGATCTTTAGTCTCTGGCAGATGCCGCACTCCTATGCGATTGCCATCTTCCGTTTCAAAGATTATCAGGCCGCCAATATTCCGGTACTGCCGGTTGTGAAGGGCATTTCCGTGGCCAAAAACCATATTACGCTGTATATCATCGCGTTTATGGTTGCCACGCTGATGCTGACACTCGGCGGTTACGCGGGCTATAAATATTTGGTGGTGGCCGCCGCGGTGAGCGTTTGGTGGTTGGGTATGGCGTTGTCTGGCTACAAGACACAAAACGACAGTGTATGGGCGCGTAAAGTGTTCATTTTCTCAATCGTTGCCATTACCTCGCTCAGCGTCATGATGTCAGTAGACTTTATGGCTCCGGCCTCTAAAGATCTGCTGACCTATGTCTGGTAATGCATAAACATCACGTATCAGAGGGCGCTCAGGCGCCCTTTTTCTTTTTGTTACCAACGTAAAATTTACCCGCCCTCCCCTGCCCACTAGAATGTCGCGAGCAGAATAATCGAGGTTGCAATGAACGATAATAAAATGACCCCAGTCGAGCTACGTGCGACATGGGGCCTGGGTACCGTATTTTCTCTGCGTATGCTGGGAATGTTTATGGTACTGCCCGTGCTCACGACCTATGGCATGGCATTACAGGGCGCAAGTGAAGCCTTAATTGGACTGGCAATTGGTATCTATGGTCTGGCACAGGCCGTGTTTCAAATTCCTTTTGGTTTACTCTCCGATCGCATGGGACGTAAGCCACTGATCGTCGGTGGATTGCTGCTGTTTGTCTTGGGCAGTGTGATCGCCGCCACCACCACCTCAATCTGGGGCGTTATTCTTGGTCGCGCCCTGCAAGGCTCTGGCGCCATTGCGGCGGCGGTGATGGCCTTACTGTCCGATCTCACCCGCGAGCAAAATCGCACCAAAGCCATGGCTTTTATTGGTATCAGTTTTGGTATCACCTTCGCCATTGCCATGGTGGTTGGGCCGATCGTGACCCACCAGCTCGGCCTGCATGCGTTGTTCTGGATGATCGCCCTGCTCGCCAGCCTCGGCATCCTGATAACCTTACTGGTGGTACCGAACGCCAAACACCATGTGCTAAACCGCGAATCCGGCATGGTGAAAGGCAGCTTGCGCAAAGTGTTAGCAGAACCTCGTTTACTGAAATTGAACGTGGGCATTCTCTGCCTGCATATTTTGTTGATGTCGAGCTTTGTTGCCCTTCCCGGCCAATTTGAACAAGCTGGCCTCCCCGCCGAGCAACAGTGGAAAGTCTGGCTTATCACCATGCTTATCTCGTTTGTCGCCGTGTTACCCTTCATTATCTTTGCCGAAGTAAAGCGCAAGATGAAACCGGTGTTCATTGGCTGCGTCACCTTGATTTTGATTGCTGAAATCGTGTTATGGGGAGCGGGAAACAGCTTTTGGACACTGGCCTTGGGCGTGCAGTTGTTCTTCCTGGGCTTCAATTTGATGGAAGCGATCCTTCCCTCGCTGATCAGTAAAGAGTCTCCGGCGGGCTACAAAGGCACCGCAATGGGGGTGTATTCCACCAGCCAGTTTATTGGCGTGGCAATCGGTGGCAGTTTGGGTGGCTGGGTGCTTCAGACATTCGATGCCCAGAGCGTGTTTATGCTTGGCAGTCTGGTCGCTGCCCTGTGGCTGTTAGTCAGTTGGAGCATGCAAGACCCGCCCTATGTCACCAGTTTGCGGATTGTCGTGCAGCAAGATGTCGACATGGCGAAGTTACAGCAACGCCTGCAAACACAGGCGGGTGTCAGCTCGGTGCTGATCATCCCTGAAGAGCGCAGTGCTTATGTGAAGATTGACAGTAAAGTCACCAGCCGTCTGGAACTTGAGGCACTGGTCGCCAGCAGTTAATTAATCAATCAGGCCTCTCATCTTACTGAGAGGCCTGTGTCTTTAAGCGCTAATGCTTGCCATCTGTTATCAATCGAGGCGGAAAGCAGGACTAGAACAGTCCCAGCGGCGCCGTGCTGTAACTCACCAGCAAGTTTTTAGTTTGCTGATAACTGGCCAGTGCCAGTTTGTGCGTTTCGCGTCCCACACCTGATTTCTTATATCCGCCAAAGGCGGCATGCGCCGGGTAAACGTGATAGCAGTTTGTCCACACGCGGCCGGCTTTGATCGCCCGCCCCATGCGGTAGGCGAGGTTCATATCCCGCGTCCACACGCCCGCACCTAAGCCATATTCCGTTTGGTTTGCGACAGCCAGCGCTTCAGCCTCATCTTTGAAAGTGGTGATGCCAATCACCGGCCCAAAGATTTCCTCCTGGAAGCAGCGCATTGCGTTGTCGCCTTTGATCAGCGTCGGTTGAATATAAAAACCCTCTTCAAGCTCAGAAGAGAGCTTGACGGCCTCGCCACCGGTTAAAATATCGCCCCCTTCTTCTCGAGCGATGGCGATATACGACATGATTTTATCGAACTGCTGTTTAGAGGCTTGTGCGCCAATCATGGTGTCGGTATCCAGCGGATCCCCTCGCTTAATGGTGGCGATTTTTGCCATGACGCGCTCGACAAACTCGCTGTAAATCGATTCCTGAATCAACGCACGTGAAGGACAGGTACAAACCTCTCCCTGATTGAAAAAGCCCAGCACAACGCCTTCGACCGCTTTCTCAATAAATTCCGGCTCGGCCTGCATAATGTCAGCAAAATAGATATTCGGTGATTTGCCCCCGAGCTCTACTGTGCAAGGAATAATGTTCTCGGCCGCACACGCCATAATGTGACGACCTACCGCTGTCGAACCGGTAAAAGCAATTTTGGCAATGCGCTTACTGGTCGCCAGCGCCTCACCCGCCTCTTTACCGAAGCCCTGCACGATATTCACCACACCAGCAGGGAGCACATCGCCAATGACCTCCATCAACAAACAGATAGTCAGCGGGGTTTGCTCTGCTGGTTTTAACACCACCACATTGCCTGCCGCCAGCGCCGGAGCCAACTTCCAGGCAGCCATCAGCAAGGGGAAATTCCAGGGAATAATTTGTCCGACCACGCCCAACGGCTCATGAAAGTGATAGGCCACAGTGGTTTCATCTATCTCTGCAGCACCGCCTTCCTGCGCCCGCAGGCAACCGGCAAAGTAACGAAAGTGGTCAACAGCCAGAGGCAAATCCGCGTTCAGCGTTTCACGCACCGGTTTACCGTTATCCCAACTCTCAGCGACCGCTAACATTTCAAGGTTTTGCTCAATGCGATCCGCAATGGCTAACAACACGTTGGCTCGATGCTGCGCTGACGTTTTGCCCCAGGCTTCCGCTGCGGCGTGCGCAGCATCAAGTGCCAAATCGATATCTTTGACATCAGAGCGAGGAAATTTCGCCACCAGCGCACCGGTGACGGGTGAAGTGTTATCAAAATATTGCCCATTAACGGGTTCGACAAAGCCGCCATTAATGTAATTACCGTAACGAGATGCGAAAGAGACGATAGCACCGGGTGTTCCTGGATGTGCGTAACGCATAACTCACTCCTTAATTATTGCTTTGTAGGGGTAACCTGCTGGCGACAGTAAAGACACCTTCACTGACCTCTCGCTACAACGTCATTGCATCTGGCGTGCCATTTTTCTCAGTGAAATTTAGTGCATTATTATCAATGGCTTATATTTAATCTTATTGAGCCACCCCCTGCCTGCCTCATTTTCTCGATGTGCTGTGTTGCAGATCGCAACAGCAAATGAACATCACAGCTACACTGTTGCAACATTTCACTTTTAATGAGGTGTCCGATGAACGCGAAACCCCACGTCGCTTTCGAGACGGTGCAAAATGCGTTGCAGGATTCGTGGTCGCGTAGCCAACACTATGGCCTGACGCGTGAAGATGACGCCTTTCCTCAAATGCCTGCGGCGCACCTGGCCGATGTGCTGGCGAATAATGCGCAGTTGCAAACCCTGTCGCTTCCCGTCATGCATGAACTGGCTCGCCAGATTGCTACGCAGCAAGCGGTGGTTGTGCTGTCTGATAACGCTGGCGTGGTGCTCAATACCTGTGGCAATAGTGATTCGCTGGAAAAAGTGGAACGCTTTGCTCTGGTGCCAGGCAACCTGTGGAGTGAATGTGGACGCGGCACCAATGCCATTGGCACAGCGCTGGCTTTGGATGACAGTTGTGAAATACGTGGGGAAGAACACTTTCTGGTGAAAAATCGCGGCTTATATTGCGCGGCGACGGCTTTACAAGCCCCCACGGGAGCACTGGCGGGGGCTCTGGATATTTCCGGACCGGCACGCTTCCCCCATCAGCAAACCTTCATGTGGGTGCAGCAGGCAGCCCGCCGCATAGAGCATCTGTGGGCAAAAGCCAGCCTGCAATCCGATCAGTGGCTGATGTGTTTGCATCCCGAAGCCACAGGTTTGGACACGCCCGACGAGGGCGTGTTGTTGTTCAGCGATAACTTACTTATGGCCGCAAACCGCATCGCACTGCATTATCTCCGCATCACGCCTGCCCAGCTTGGTTTACTGACCTTTACGCATCTGTTTCCACAGGCGCAGCAGCGGTCATCACGCTGCCCTTATCCCATCACTACCGCGCACAATGATCAATTCTGGTGCCAGCTTACCGCCCCAACGCAACGGCATGTCAGTGTGCCCCAGGCGGCCCCGGTAACCCTATGGCCGCTACAACAGGAGGCGACCAAAGCACTACGTTTGCTGAATGCGGGCGTTTCACTGTGTATCACCGGTGAAACCGGGTGTGGCAAAGAGCATGTCAGCCGCAGCCTGTGGCAACAGAGCCAATGGCGATCAGGGCGCTTTGTCGCCATTAATTGCGCCTCGCTACCTGAAGCGTTAATCGAATCCGAGCTGTTTGGCTATCAGCCGGGGGCGTTTACCGGTGCCAATAAACAGGGCTATCTCGGCAAAATTCGGGAAGCCGATGGTGGTGTGCTGTTTTTGGATGAAATTGGCGATATGCCGCTCACGCTGCAAAGTCGGTTATTGCGCGTATTACAGGAAAAAGAGGTCACGCCGCTGGGTGAGAATCGCAGCTACAAGGTCAATTTTACGGTGATTTGTGCCACGCACCGAGACTTAGCGCTTCGGGTGGCTGAAGGGCAGTTTCGCGAAGATTTACTGTGGCGCTTACAGGAGTATCGCTTCACCCTTCCCGCACTGCGGGACTGGCAAAACCTTCCGGCCTTTATTCAGCATCTGTGGCAGGAGATGGGCGGTAAACAGCGGCGGATCACCCTCTCTGACACGCTGATTACCACCTTATCCGCCCATCCATGGCCCGGTAACGTCAGGCAGCTTCGCAGTGTACTTAAAGTGTTGTTGGCACTGGCCGATGACGGTGACACCTTAGTGCCCACCGATTTACCGCCAGAGGTTCGATCCTGCCCAGTGCCAGCAGCGCTTAATTTACAGTCACATGATGACGCCTTAATAGAACAGACGTTGAAATATCACCAGGGCAATATCAGCCGTGCCGCTGCCGCGCTAGGTGTTGCGCGTAGCACGCTGTATCGGCGTGCCGCACGGGCGCGAGACAGTGAACGCCTGGAGGATTAATCACGGAAATTTTTAAACTGGAAAGGCTGGCCAAGATTGCCGCCACGTACCAGAGCCATGGCACCTTGTAAGTCATCGCGCGATTTACCGGTCACGCGCACTTCATCGCCCTGAATCTGCGTTTGCACTTTCAGTTTGCTGTCTTTAATCAACTTAACAATTTTCTTGGCGATGTCGCTTTCAATGCCCTGTTTCATTTTGGCATTGGTGGTCCAGTTTTTACCGCTGTGTTCGATCTGTTCATCCACTTCTAAGGCTGCGCCTTCGATACCGCGCTTGAGAAGTTTTTCACGCAGGATGTCGACCAACTGCTTCACCTGGAAATCGGATTCGCTGATGACCTTAATGGATTCATTTTTTTCACTCAGTTCAAACTCCGCGGTGACACCCCGAAAATCAAAACGGGTGCTTAATTCACGGTTAGCATTTTCGACGGCATTACGGACTTCTTGCATGTCGATTTCAGAAACAATATCGAAAGATGGCATGATCTCTTCTCCAGACTCAATAGTGACAGGCATAATACCCGCCCGGACAGCGGCACGCAAAAATCAGCGCGTCCGGGACTATACTGATAACAGGTAACCCCCATGCGGGAGGCATTATGAAGATTACCGTACTGGGCTGCGGTGCTTTGGGCCAGGTTTGGCTGGCTGCACTTGAGCAACAGGGACATGAAGTACAAGGTTGGTTGCGCGTACCGCAGCCGTTCTGTGCGGTCAATGTCATGACGCCGGAAGGTAACGTGATCAATACCAGTCTGACGGCCAACGATCCCCACTTCCTTGCCGACACCGAACTGCTGCTGGTCACACTGAAAGCCTGGCAAGTCGCCGGTGCCGTGCCTGCTCTGGCATCACAATTACCTGCAGAGTGCCCCATTTTGTTGCTGCATAATGGCATGGGGACACTGTATGAGCTGGCTGATATACGTCAGCCCTTGTTGCAAGGCATAACGACCCATGCTGCACGCCACGACAGGACACTAATTTATCACGTCGCACACGGCATGACCCACATCGGCCCAGGCACACAGACGGCAATAGATTTTAGTGCGCTGGCAGCAGTGCTACAGCAGGCTCTTCATGATGTTGCCTGGCATAATGACCTCACCAATGTTGCCTGGCAAAAGTTAGCGGTTAACTGCGTGATCAATCCACTGACGGTTCTGCATGACTGCCCTAACGGGGGCCTGTTGGATTACCCTGAGGCGGTTGAGGCCGTCTGCAGCGAAGTGGCACAAGTGATGATGCGTCAAGGCCTCCCAGCCGATAACCTGTTGGATTACGTGCACGCGGTGATACGCGCCACCGCTGAGAACACATCATCAATGCTGCAAGATATCCAGGCGCAGAGACGCACGGAAATCGATTACATCACTGGCTATCTGATTCGGCGCGCCCGCGGTATGGGCATTAATACCCCCGAGAACAGTCGGCTCTACGACATCGTGAAACGAAAGGAACATAACTATGAGCACGAACGCGTCAGTTCTGGTCTGCCTGGCACCTGGCACTGAAGAAATCGAAGCGGTGACCGTTATCGATCTGCTGGTGCGTGCAGGGATTCAGGTCACCAGTGCCAGCGTCGCGTCAGACGGTAATTGTGAAATTCGCTGTTCGCGCGGGGTGCGACTGCTAGCTGATGCGCCCCTTGCCAGAGTGGCCGACGGGGAATATGACGCCATTGTGCTGCCAGGCGGGCTGCAAGGTGCCGAATGTTTTCGCGATAATCCGCTGTTAATTGAAACGGTGCGCCAGTTTATTCACTCGAGCCGGATTGTTGCGGCCATTTGTGCGGCACCAGGCACCGTGCTGATCCCCCACGATCTGTTTCCTGTGGGCAACATGACCGGCTTTCCTGGTTTGAAAGACACCATCCCTGAATTTCACTGGAAAGAGCGCCGTGTGGTTTGGGATCCGCGCGTCAATTTGTTGACCAGCCAAGGGCCAGGCACCGCAATGGATTTTGCCCTCAAGCTGATTGATTTGCTGGTAGGTAGTGAAACCGCCAGAGACGTCGCTGCGCCATTAGTCCTTGCGGCGGGTATTTATAACTATCAGGAACAAGAGTGATCCTTCCGCGCGTCATTTTGTGACGCGCCTCACCTCAGTATTTTTGCCCTTCTGCCGATAACCTGGTCATACCTCCGTCTGTTCTCGTTATACATAATCGGGTGAAAGGATCACGAATATGAGTGCGAGCATTACCGCTTTACCGTCAATGAACGATGCTTCTTTGGTACGTATTGCCCACCAGGCCGATACGCTGGTGTGTGTTTTAAGCGGTGTTCTCTTTACCATCGCCCTGTTTGTGGGGTTTTGGTACGGGAATATTTTGCTGGCAGCCAGCGTCGGAGGGGGATTAGTGCTCTTCGCCTGCGCGGTCAAATGGCTCACCAGCGGCTCATTGCTGTCACGCCTGCTGCTGGCCTTTCACCTGCTGTGTTGGGCGGCACTGTTGATTCAGTTAGGTGAAGGAGAGACAGAATTTCACTTCTCGGTATTTGTCTTGATGTCAGTACTGCTGGCGTGGCGTGACTATCGCCCACTGTTGGTAGGGGCGGCCACGGCGGCAATTCACCATGTCTTGTTTAACGCCTTGCAAGAGCGCGACCTGTTTGGCGTCATCGTTTTTCATCATCCCGGCTGGGGAATGGTGTTCTTCCATGCCCTCTTTGTTGTCGCCCAATCCGCAGTATTAATTTGGATGGCACTGCGTATGGCGGCTGATGCGCGTTCCGCTGCCGAAGTCGCCACACTGGCGACGCGCATCAATGCGCATCAGGGAAGCCTGACACTGGCTGCCGCTCACCACCATCCAGAAACGCCCTTTGCACGCACGTTTAGTGAAACGCTGGCGACCATGCGTCACACCTTGCATCAGGTGTCCGAAGGCGTCGGCGTGTTACAACATGAATCCGAGCGCATGCTGTCTGATAACACCGCGTTAGCGGTGCGTACACAGCAGCAGGCTGCTTCGCTTGAGGTGGCCGCCAGCGCGATGACCGAGGTTAGCCTCGCCGCCACCCTGACGCGTGATAAAGCGCAGGAGGCCCGTCAATTAGCACAGCAAACCTGTGATATCACCACGCAAGGCAATAAAAATATTCATGCTGCCACCGCCGCGATGACCCATATACGTGAAGAGGCGCTGCGTGTGAAAAGCATTTTGGAGCTGATTGACGGCATCGCTTTTCAAACCAATATCTTATCGCTGAATGCCTCCATTGAAGCCGCGCGCGCTGGCGTGCAGGGCAAAGGCTTTGCGGTGGTCGCCAGCGAAGTGCGCTCACTGGCATTACGCAGTGAAAATGCCGCACGCGAGATTCGCACGCTGATGGACGCCACGACACTCAGTACGCAGCGAGGCACCGAATACGTTGAAGATGCCGGACGGACGATGCTGACGATTTTGGAGAGCATCGCGGCCCTTTCTCAACAGGTCAGTGAGCTCTCAGAGATGAGTACTCAACAGACGCTGAGCATTGCCCAGATACAAACGAGTATTGCGCAGATAGATGAAGGGGTGCATCAGAATGTGGGTCACGTTGATCAGGCACTGCAAGGGGCCGCCCATCAGCAACAACAAGTGTGTGCGCTGAAGGCGGCCATCTCAGTCTTTCGTCTGGCGTAATTACGGGCGATAGACTTTTACGTTGGTAAAGCCTTGTTCATGCAGGTACAGCGCCTGCAAACGGCTCATCACACCGCGTTCACAGTACAGCAGCCAGGTTTTGCTCTGGTCGAGATCGCCAAAATGGCTGCTGAGTTTGTAAAAAGGCAGGCTCTTCACATCCACGCCTTCCAGCACCAATGGCTTGTCATCCTGCTCATCCACAGAACGGATGTCGAGAATGGCGTCGTTGGCACCGAATGACGCCACGGTTTCGACTTCCACCACCTCTTGCTGGGTTTTTTCAGCAATATCCCGGATGTCCAGGTTACTGGCCTCTGCCACCACGCGATCGAGGATCTCGAAATCAAACTTGCCTTCTTCTTCCTCAATTTTCGCTTTTACCGCTTTGACGGTTGGGCTTTTGGAAATCACGCCGCAATATTCTGGCATTGTGCGCGCAAAATCCTCGGTACCAATGTGGCGTGCGACTTTGATGATGTGCTCTTTGTCGTGAGAAATCAGTGGGCGCAGAATCAAAGTATCGGAAGCGTTATCAATTAAGCGCAAGTTCGTCAGCGTCTGGCTGGACACCTGGCCCAGCGCTTCACCGGTAACCAGCGCCTGTACGCCATAGCGTTCGGCAATTTTTGAGGCTGCACGCACCATCATACGTTTTAACACCACGCCCATTTGGCCATCTTCAACTTTTTCCAGGATCTCGCCGACCACAGGTTCAAAGTTGATTGCGATAAAACGCACGCGATGCGAACTGCCAAAGCGATTCCACAGGTAGTGAGCCACCTGACGTACGCCAATTTCGTGCGCAGCGCCGCCCAGGTTAAAGAAGCAGTAATGCACGCGGCAACCGCGACGCATCAACATATAGCTGGACACACCGGAATCAAAACCACCGGAAATCAGTGACAGCACATCTTCTTGTGTGCCGATCGGGAAGCCGCCAATCCCTTCATAACGCCCCGTCACCAGCATCAGACGGTCATCTTCGATTTCCAAATTCACCGTGACCTGAGGATGATCCAGCTTCACGCGCGCGCTTTCGATGTGCTGATTCAGGCCGCCGCCGACATAACGCTCAACATCCTGTGAGCTAAATTCATGCTTACCGCGGCGCTTTACACGCACGCAAAACGTCTTGCCTTCCACCACCGGACGATACAATTCCAACGTCTGTTCAAAGATGTGGTGCATGTCGGTATAGGCGCGGTCTTCCACCGCCAAAATGTGATGGATGCCAGGAATGCGCGTCAGGTGCTCGATGATGGGCTGGCGCTGTTCTTCATCCCTGGCGCGAACCACAATGTGGTCCCAGTGACGCACAACAGCCAAATTTTCGTCATAATGCTTCAGGACGTTTCGGATGTTGCTGGTCAAAATTTTAATAAAGCGCAGACGCACTGACGGACTTTTGATGGTAATTTCTGGGAACAGCTTAATGATAAACTTCATGGCGGCACGATTCGTTGATCATCGCACGGGATGTGCGGTGAATTTAAGGAAGTAGTTAACAGCAAGTATACGCACTGCTGCCTTCAGGACGCGGGAGTATATCACTTTTATCCTGTCACTGCTGTATTTGCCGCCGCTTCAATCATTATTTTGCTAATCAATACCAGTCGGCTAACATGACCGTCTGAGAGTCAACATTACATCAGAGCAGAGACGCATTATGCCGAAAAAAGCGGAACAACCCGCCAGTTTTGAATCCTCTCTTCAGCAACTTGAAGAGATTGTCACGCGCCTGGAAAGCGGCGATTTACCGCTGGAAAGCGCCTTGACGGAATTCGAACGCGGGGTACAGCTTGCACGTCAGGGGCAACAAAAACTGCAGCAGGCTGAACAGCGCGTGCAGATCCTGTTAAATGATGACCCAAATGCCCCATTGACGCCTTTTGCAGCGGACAATGAATAATGGATTTATCGTTGTTGCTTAATCGCTATCATCAACGCGTCGATGCTGCACTGGCACACTATCTGAAAGCACTGCCTTTTCAGAGCACGCCTCTGGTCAATGCTATGCAACATGGTGCATTGTTAGGGGGTAAGCGGATGCGCCCCTTTTTGGTCTATGCTACAGGTGAGATGCTGGATGTTGACATCGCTAATCTTGATGCACCTGCCGCAGCCGTAGAGTGCATTCATGCCTATTCGCTGATCCACGACGACTTGCCCGCTATGGATGATGACAGTTTGCGACGCGGTCAACCGACTTGTCATATCCGTTTTGGTGAAGACACCGCGATACTGGCTGGAGACGCCCTGCAAACGCTGGCGTTTTCCATTCTCAGCGACAGCACAATGCCCGCCGTTGATGATAAATCGCGGTTGCGAATGATCAGTGAACTGGCGATGGCCAGCGGCGTAGCAGGCATGTGTGGCGGTCAGGCGCTCGATTTAGCGGCCGAAGGTCAGCAAGCCACGTTGCAAGCGCTGGAGAGCATCCACCGACACAAAACGGGTGCGCTGATCCGTGCGGCAGTCCGCATGGGCGCATTGGCTGCTGGCGAGCGTGGTTTGCGCGCGCTGCCGTATTTGGATACGTATGCAGACGCCATCGGCCTGGCCTTCCAGGTTCAGGATGACATCCTCGATGTGGTCGGCGACACGGCGGTGCTGGGCAAAACCCAAGGCGCCGATCAACATCTCGGAAAGAGTACTTATCCAGCGTTATTAGGGCTGGATAATGCCCGCGCGAAAGCCTGGGAGTTGTACCAACAGTCGCTCCAGGCATTGGATGCGCTGGCCGAGCAATCTTTAAATACTCGTTCATTGCGCGCCCTGGCGAGCTTTATTATTGAACGTGACAAATAACGACTATAACGAGTCTCTGATGAGCTTTGATATTGCTAAATACCCGACGCTGGCGATGGCGAGCAGCGTGCAGGAACTCCGCCTGCTGCCGAAAGAGCAACTGCCGAAGTTGTGTGATGAGTTGCGTCAGTATCTGCTCGACAGCGTCAGCCAATCCAGTGGTCACTTTGCCTCTGGCCTGGGCGTGGTAGAACTGACGGTTGCCCTGCACTATGTCTATAACACGCCGTTCGACCATTTAGTGTGGGATGTGGGTCATCAGGCCTATCCGCACAAAATCTTGACCGGACGCCGTGACCGTATTGGAACGATTCGCCAAAAAAATGGGCTACACCCATTCCCGTGGCGCGCCGAAAGTGAGTACGACGTCCTCAGCGTTGGCCACTCGTCCACGTCCATCAGTGCCGGTGTTGGTCTGGCCGTCGCTGCCGAGCGCGAAGGCAAAGGCCGTCGCACAGCCTGTGTGATTGGCGATGGCGCCATCACTGCCGGTATGGCCTTTGAAGCCATGAACCATGCAGGCGGTATTAAATCCGATCTGCTGGTCGTGCTGAACGACAACGAAATGTCAATTTCAGAAAACGTGGGCGCACTGAACAATCACCTCGCGCAGTTGTTATCAGGCAAGCTCTATACGCGCTTGCGTGAGCGCGGCAAAAAAGTCTTGTCTGGCATGCCGCCGATTAAAGAGCTGATTAAACGCACCGAAGAACACCTAAAAGGCATGGTGGTCCCCGGCACGCTGTTTGAAGAACTGGGCTTTAACTACATCGGCCCGGTGGACGGACATGATGTGCTGGCGCTGGTGCATACGCTAAGTAACATGCGTAACCTCAAAGGCCCACAATTTCTGCACATCATGACCCGCAAAGGCAAAGGCTACGCGCCCGCCGAACAAGATCCGATCAGTTGGCATGCCGTACCAAAATTCGATCCTGCCAGCGGCACCTTGCCCAAAAGCGTTGAGGGCTTGCCCACCTATTCCAAAGTGTTTGGCCAATGGCTCAGTGAAACGGCGCGTCAGGACAAGCAACTGATGGCGATCACGCCAGCCATGCGCGAAGGTTCCGGTATGGTGGCCTTCTCACGGGAATTCCCCGAACAATACTTTGATGTCGCCATCGCAGAACAGCATGCCGTCACCTTTGCGGCCGGACTGGCTATCGGCGGTTATAAGCCGGTGGTGGCTATCTACTCGACCTTCTTGCAGCGCGCCTACGACCAGCTTATCCACGATGTGGCTATCCAGAATCTGCCCGTGATGTTTGCTATCGACCGTGGCGGTATCGTGGGTGCCGATGGTCAAACGCATCAGGGCGCCTTTGATCTCTCCTATCTGCGCTGCGTGCCCACCATGGTTATCATGACGCCCAGTGACGAGAACGAATGCCGTCAGATGCTGTATACCGGCTATCACTACAATGACGGCCCCAGTGCCGTACGCTATCCACGTGGCAACGGCACAGGGGCAACCTTAGCACCGCTGGCCATGTTGCCACTCGGCAAAGGCGTCGTGAAACGCCAGGGCGAAAAACTGGCCATTCTCAACTTTGGTACTTTGCTGCCAGAAGCCCAGGCGGCGGCCGAAGCACTCAACGCCACGCTGGTGGATATGCGCTTTGTTAAACCGCTGGATGAAGCGCTGCTGCTGGAACTGGCTGACAGCCATGACAGTTTTGTCACGCTGGAAGAAGGCGCGATAAAAGGCGGGGCCGGCAGTGGCGTTAATGAATTTTTAATGGCAAAACGCAAGCCTGTGCCGGTGCTGAATCTGGGGCTACCGGATGTCTTTATCCCGCAAGGAACGCAGGACGAAGTTCGTCGCGATTTGGCGCTCGATGCCGCCGGGATCCAACAGCAAATCGCTCGCTGGTTAGCACAGTAATCCTTCTGGCTCCCCACCACGGGGAGCCTTCCTGCTATGCTTAAAAGACGTATGCATGCAGGAGCTTTCATGAAAACCACGCAATTAGGCAATACCTCTCTCCGCGTTTCCCGACTCTGTCTTGGCTGTATGACCTTTGGAGAACCCACGCAAGGCAATCACGCCTGGACACTGCCGGAAGAGAGCAGCCGCCCGTTGATTCAGAAAGCGCTGGAAGCCGGGATTAACTTTTTTGATACCGCAAACAGTTATTCCCACGGCACCAGCGAGAAGATCCTTGGCAAGGCGTTAAAAGACTTTGCCCGCCGTGACGAGGTGGTGGTAGCCACGAAAGTCTATTTTGCCACTGAGGGTCTGCAACAAGGGCTGTCGCGGGCGCAGATTATGCAATCCATCGATGACAGTCTGCGTCGATTGGGGATGGATCATGTGGATTTGTTGCAGATCCACCGCTGGGATTATCACACCCCGATCGAAGAAACGCTGCAAGCGCTACATGACGTTGTGCAGGCGGGAAAAGCGCGTTATATCGGTGCTTCCTCTATGCATGCCCATCAATTCCAGCAGGCGCAATATGTGGCGCAAGCCGAAGGTTTGACTCCCTTTGTCAGCATGCAAGATCAATATAATTTGATCCAACGGGAAGAAGAGACGGAAATGCACCCCTACTGTGTGAAAAACCACATTGCGGTGCTGCCGTGGAGCCCATTAGCACGCGGTAAACTCAGCCGCCCCTGGGGAGAAACCACCGCACGTTCAGTGTCGGATAACGTGACGCCCACGCTGTATGACGGCACAACGGAAAATGATGAAGCGATTGCTACGCGGCTGGCGGCGGTAGCCGCAGATAAAGGATTAACGCGCGCGCAAGTTGCTCTGGCCTGGCTCTTGCACAAAGAAGCGGTGACCTCTCCCATCATCGGCGCTTCCCGTGAAGAGCAATTTACCGAATTGCTTCAGGCGGTGGATGTGGAACTGAGTGATGTTGAAATCGGTGAACTGGAAAGTGCGTACCTACCGCATCCGCCCACAGGCTACGAATAACGGTCAATGGGCCGGTGCATACCGGCCCAGCCAAGTGAGGTTACAGCCAGTAATGTCCCATCAGGTAAAGAATGGCAGCGGAAATAATACCCGCCACAATGTCATCCACCATAATGCCCATACCACCATGCACATTCTTATCGAACCAGCGAATAGGCCACGGCTTCCAAATATCAAACAGACGGAAAATCACAAATCCTGCCAGTACCCATTGCCAGCTTAGCGCCGGAATGGCCATCAGCGTGATCCACATGCCGATAAATTCATCCCACACAATACTGCCGTGGTCATGTACGCCCATGTCTTTCGCTGTGCGGTGACAAAGATAGACGCCGATAGAAATGCCCAGCAGCACCAGCAACGAATAGAGATCGCTGGGGAGCATGTTCATAAAATACCAGAATGGGATCGCAGCCAGGCTGCCCACGGTGCCGGGCATCCACGGACTGAGGCCGCTACCAAACCCTGTGGCTAACAGATGCCAGGGGTTACTCATTCGTAAGCGCGCTTTCGCGACGTCCAGAACTCGTGTCTTATGCAAAATGGTCAAATCCTTTTAAACCCGGGTTAACGGCTTTACCGCCCTGTAACAGGGTCAGGCCCTCAGATGATGGACACAATTGCCCAATACAGGTCCATGGCACACCGAGATTACCCAGCGCCACATCCAACGCGCCGCGATTGATTTCTGGCACGGTAAAGCAGAGTTCATAATCTTCTCCCCCGCTCAGCGCCCAGTGTATAGCCTGTTGCGAGGTGAAGTTCTCACGTAGCAAATCTGAAAGTGGCAATGCATCAAGATTGAGTCGCGCACCGCAGTCACTGGCCTTTAGAATATGGCCTAAATCGGCCACCAGGCCATCAGAGATATCGATCGCAGCAGAGGCTAAGTTACGCAGCGCCTGGCCTTGCAAAATGCGCGGCATCGGGCGCAGATGGCGTTTGATCAAGCCTTCATGCACGGCCGGATCATCATGGCGAATATGGTGCTGCAACAAGGCTAACCCCGCCGCACTGTCGCCCAGCGTGCCCGTCACATAGATCCAATCACCCGGTTTTGCGCCGCTGCGCTTTAACGCCTTACCCACGGGCACCAGGCCATGAATGCCCAACGTCATGCTCAATGGCCCACGCGTTGTGTCGCCGCCAATCAACTGCATATCGTAGTAGTTCAGGAGCTCAAACAAGCTGTCGCTGAAGGCTTTGAGCCAGCTTTCATCAACTTTAGGCAAGGTAATCGCCAGCGTCAGCCACGCGGGGTCGGCCCCCATGGCGGCTAAATCACTAAGATTAACAGCCAGCGCTTTATAGCCGAGATCGGCAGGATGGATATCTTTTAGGAAGTGTACGCCTTCGACCAACGTATCAGTGCTGATAGCCAGCGTTTGCTTTTCCGCGAGGTTTAACAGGGCGCAGTCATCGCCAATGCCCTTTTCTACATCTCTGCGGGAACTTGTTACACGGTCAAAGTAGCGCGTGATAAGTTCAAATTCACCACATGCCATAGCTGTGTTCCAGTCATCAGAAAAGAAAGAGGCCGGACAAACCGGCCTGAGAGATTACTTCTTGTTGGGGCGGATCTGTGGAGCGGCTTTATCCAGCACGCCGTTAACAAACTTATGGCTGTCTTCGGCACCAAATACTTTTGCCAGCTCAATCCCCTCATTAATGGCCACTTTATAGGGAACGTCGCTACGCTTGCTCAACTCAAACAGCGAAAGGCGCAGAATCGCTTTCTCAACCTGGCCTAACTCTTCCAGTTGGCGAGACAGATAAGGCTTCATCAGGCCATCCAGGTACGCCGAATTTGTCGCGACCCCCGCCAGCAACTCGCGGAAATAGGTGATATCGACATCTTTGACATCTTGTTCCGCCAGAAACTGGTATTCGACATCAGAGATGTCGTTATTGGATAACTGCCAGGAGTAGAGCGCCTGGACAGCGCACTCACGGGCGCGGCGACGAGCAGCAGGTTTCACAAAATTCCCCTTAAAATCAGGCTTTAATAGCTTTCAATACGTTAATCATTTCCAGCGCGGTCAGTGCCGCTTCGGCACCTTTATTACCGGCTTTGGTACCCGCGCGTTCAATCGCTTGTTCGATATTTTCAGTGGTCAGCACACCGAAGGCCACGGGAATGTCACTGTTCATGGCAACATTCGCCAGACCCGAGCTGGCTTCACCGGCCACATATTCAAAGTGTGCCGTGCCACCGCGGATAACCGTACCCAGCGCGACGATAGCATCGTGCTTACCGGCTTTCGCCAGCGCACGCGCCGTCATTGGCAGCTCATAGGCACCAGGAACCCAAACAACGGTGATGTTTTCTGCTTTGACCTGGCCGATGCGTTTCATGGCGTCGATTGCGCCATCCAGCAGGCTGTCGTTGATAAAGTTGTTGAATCGCGCAATGACAATGGCCACTCGCGCGTCGGGCGTGGCAACAGCCGCTTCAATGACTTTCATAATTTTCCTTATCGGGTTCGGTTAATGGCCCCGCAGGGGGGCGGATTCTAACATACTCTTTAGGGCCGTGCCCCTTAATTGTGCGGGGTCAATGTCAGCCTGATATCCGGGCCAATCTGGCGCACATCGGTGAAACGCAGCGCTGGCGCATCGGCTAAATGCGTAAGGCCGGGCAGATGGCACAAGCTGCGGGCAGCATCCCCTAACAGTTTTGGGGCCAAATACACAATCAGCTCATCCACCACGCCTGCACGCAGCATGGCACCAGCCAGTGTTGCGCCCGCTTCAACCCAGAGGCTGTTGATCTGCTTTTTACCCAGCATCATCATCAGGGCAACCAAATCAATTTTCTGCTGATGCAACGGTGCGACCCATTGCGTCACTTCCGCAGGCCACGTCTGCGTGTCTGCGGCTGCACGTACCAGCCAGGTTTCACCGGGTTGATGCACCACGCGATGCTGCGGTGTAACGCGCGCGTGTTGATCTAAAATAATGCGTATCGGCTGGCGCAGGCTACTTTCCGGGTAGCCCGCCTGCGTGGCAGCGCCCAGCTCTGACCACCGCACAGTTAACGCGGGATCGTCGGCCAGCACTGTCGCACTGGTGCTGAGAATCGCATGACTCTGCGCGCGAAGTCTTTGAACATCGTGCCGCGCCTGCGTCGAAGTGATCCACTGACTCTCCCCGCTGGCCATGGCCGTTCGCCCATCCAGCGACGCGCCTAATTTTAGCTGCACAAAGGGAAAGCCGGTGCGCATGCGTTTCAAAAATCCGCAATTGATCGCTTCGGCATCACTGAGCAGCAGATTGTGGCTCACTTCGATACCCGCTTCACGCAGGCGATACAGCCCACGCCCTGCCACTTCCGGATTGGGGTCTTGCATTGCAGCCACCACGCGAACTACTCCGGCGGCAATCAGCGCATCACAGCAGGGTGGTGTGCGGCCAAAATGGCTGCAGGGCTCCAGCGTGACATAGGCTGTTGCGCCACGGGCCTTATCCCCCGCCATGCGCAGCGCATGAACTTCTGCGTGCGGCTCGCCCGCACGCTGGTGCCAACCCTCACCGACGATCTCGCCATCGCGCACAATCACACATCCGACATTGGGATTCGGATGAGTGGTGAACTGACCCTGGCGCGCCAACGTTAGCGCGCGGCTCATAAAGCGTTGATCGTCCATTATTTGTCCTGTAAGCGCGCGATCTCTTCACCAAATTCGCGGATGTCTTCAAAACTGCGATACACCGACGCAAAGCGGATATACGCCACTTTATCGAGCTTTTTAAGTTCGTCCATCACCAGATTGCCAATCAACTTGCTCGGCACTTCACGCTCTCCGGTGGCACGCAGTTGTGATTTTATGTGGCTGATCGCATTGGCCACGTCATCAGAGTTCACCGGACGTTTCTCCAGTGCCTTCATTAATCCGCTGTTTAGTTTGTCTTCGTTGAAGGGCTCGCGGATATCATTGCTTTTTACGACACGTGGCATCACTAATTCTGCCACTTCAAAGGTTGTAAAACGTTCATGGCAAACGAGGCATTGCCGCCGGCGTCGAACAGAGGTGCCTTCTCCGACTAAACGGGAATCAATCACTTTGGTGTCGACTGCGGAACAAAATGGGCAATGCATAACGCGTCCTGATTCTTACAAGAAGGGGTAATAGTGTACCCCGAAGTTTGTCGCAACTGAATCTTTCGCAAGGATTTCAGCATAGACATACGAGACGTGTCCGCCTATCGCAGACCGTAAAACCGACTATGCTTTGCATAATGCCCCATCCAGGGGCTTCCACTGACAGGAGTTAAAAATGGGACTGTTTGATTTCGTAAAAGACGCAGGGTCTAAAATTTTAGAAAGTCTGATTCCAGGTGCTCACGCCGGCGAAACCATTGTTAAGGATTTACAGAAAACGGGGATCCCGGGTGCAGATAAAGTAAAAGTGGAAGTAAATGGCGACACCGTCACCGTCTCGGGAGACGGCTTGACACAAGAAGAGAAAGAAAAAATCCTGATTGCTGCCGGGAATATCAGAGGGATCAGTAAAGTCGATGATAAGGTAACCACGGCAGGGGGTGAAGCCACACCCACGTTTTACACCGTTAAATCCGGTGATACCCTAAGCGCCATTGCCAAAAACACGTTGGGCAATGCCAATGATTACAATAAGATTTTTGAAGCCAACAAGCCTATGTTGACGCACCCTGATAAAATCTATCCAGGACAAGTGTTACGTATTCCTAAATAAGCGAACAGGAGGAGAGCGAATGGAAAAACGACGTCTGTGGGGAATTTTACTGCCGTTGAGTCTGGCCTTAACGGGCTGCGCTGCTCCTCCGCCTTCATCAGAAGTCCGCCAACTCCATCAACAAGTGGGGAAGCTGAATAAAGAGATGTCGCAACTGACACAGCAAGCCGCAGCGGTTGAACGCCAAAGCATGCTGAATCAAACCTCGACACAAGGCGCCTGGTTACTGCCTGCGGCAAATACCCCAGTGGTATTGCAAAGCGAAGCCGGCGATCTGCGCCTTTCTTTAAGCCATGTTCAGATGGAAGCGAACGGTACAACCGCCCTGCTACACTTGCGCTCAACGGCCGAGCAACCCGTGCCTGCACTGACGGCGACCGTGACCTGGGGCATGTTGGACAGCGCAACCAGCCGTCCACTGCCAACAGAAATGCTGAGCCAGGACATTCAAGTGCCCGCCACATTGCTACCACGCAGTGAAGCAACCGTATCACTACGATTGAGCGGCTATACCCCCGCGCAATTGGGTTATGTTCGCGTGCACAACCTGTTACGCTACACACAGCCAGCACCAGTGCCCTAAAAAAACGGCCACCCGAGGGTGGCCGTTTTATTCTCTGCTCATGCGATTACGGCAGAATAGAAGGCTGGTCTGCGCCCTCTTTCTCTACTTTCTGCACAATCAGGTGCTCACGCGACATGCCCAGTTTCAGCGCCAGCGCTGAGGAGACATAGATCGACGAGATAGTACCGATTGTCACACCAATCAGCATGGTCAGCGAGAAGCCTTTCAGCAGCGCGCCACCAAAGATGAACAGAATAAAGATCATCACCAATGTGGTAATTGAGGTGATCAAGGTTCGGCTCAGCGTTTGCGTCAGCGACACATTCGTAATATCGAAAGGCGTACCACGGCGAATCTTGCGGAAGTTCTCACGAATACGGTCTGAAACCACGATTTTGTCGTTCAATGAATAGCCGATAACGGACATCAAAGACGCCACAATGGTCAGATCGATTTCGATATGGAACAGCGACAAGATCCCCATCGTGATGATCACGTCATGCGCCAGTGCCAACACGGTTCCCAGCGCCAGGCGCCATTCGAACCGAAAACCGATGTAAATCAGGATCGCGATCAGCGCGGAAAGCAGTGCCATCGCACCGGCTTGCGCCAGGTCACTGCCCACGCTGGGGCCGACGAACTCAATACGTTTCACCGTCGCATGCTGCTGGGTCGTATCGTTGATCACCGTGAGAACTTTGTTACCCACTTCCTGACCTGCGGCCCCTTCCAGCGGCGCCATGCGCACCATGATATCGCGGCTGCTACCGAAGTTCTGGATGATTGGCGCTTCAAAGCCTGCCGTTTCCAGCGCCCCGCGCACCTGCTCAAGATCGGCGGGTTTTTCCAGGCTAATCTCGATCACCGTACCACCGGTAAAATCGAGTCCCCAGTTAAATCCACGCACGCCCATGATCACGCAGGCCACGATAATCAGCAGACCTGAGATGATAAATGCCAACTTATCCCAGCGCATAAAGTCGACGACTTTACGCCCGTGATTTAGCTGCTCAATACTGTATTCCTGTGACACAACACACTCCTCAGATAGACAGCTTGTTAACGCGCTTGCCACCGTAAATCAGGTTCACAATGACGCGCGTGCCGACAATGGCAGTAAACATGGAGGTGCCAATACCAATTGCAGTAGTGATAGCAAATCCTTTGATCGAGCCCGTACCCACAGCGTACAAAATGATAACTTTGATTAAGGTGGTCACGTTCGCATCGACAATACTGGAGAAAGCGCCTTTGTAGCCTTCATGTATGGCTTGCTGAACCGAGCGCCCGTTTCGCAGCTCTTCTTTGATACGCTCATTGATCAGTACGTTGGCATCGACGGCGACCGCCAGTGTCAAGACAATACCGGCAATACCTGGCATGGTCAGGGTTGCACCTGGCAGTAACGACATAATGCCGACAATCAGTATCAGGTTAACCAATAGCGCACTGGTGGCGATAACACCAAACTTCTTGTAGAACACCACCATAAAGATGATTGACGCCAACAGGCCCCATAAACAGGCTTCCAGACCTTGCGTAATGTTCTGCTGTCCCATGGTTGGGCCAATCGTACGCTCTTCTACAATCTGGATTGGTGCAATCAACGCACCCGCACGCAGCAACAGGGAAAGCTGACGCGCTTCATTGGCGTTATTGATGCCGGTGATACGGAAGCTATTACCCAGACGAGACTGAATATTCGCAACGTTAATCACCTCTTCCTGCTTCATCAATACGGCACGCCCGTTGGCATCTTTCTTACCGCTATCTTTATACTCAACAAACAGCGTTGCCATCGGTTTACCGATATTATCTTTGGTGAAGTTGGACATCAGGTTGCCGCCTGCGCTATCCAGCGAGATGTTCACCTGCGGTTGGTTGTACTCATCCATGCTCGAGGTGGAGTCAGTAATGTGGTCACCGGTCAGGATCACACGCTTATATAACACCACGGGCTGGCCTTCACGGGTCTGCTTGACCTCAGAATCGCCAGGCACACGGCCGTTGGCCGCTGCAGAAGGATCAACCGACGTATTCACCAAACGGAATTCCAACGTCGCGGTTGCGCCCAGAATCTCTTTCGCACGGGCGGTATCCTGAATACCCGGTAATTCAACCACGATACGATCGGCGCCCTGACGCTGTACTAACGGCTCAGCAACACCCAGTTGGTTAACACGATTACGCAGAATGGTGATGTTCTGCTGAACCGCATATTCACGCGCTTCACGCAGACGTTCGTCACTCATCGCAGCACGCAATACGTCGCTGCCGCTGCTGGTGATAACCAGATCGCGGTGACGGCCAGAAAGATAGCTGACGGCTTCGTTACGGGCATTGGCATCACGGAAACGGATTTCCATGCTGTAATTGGCCGTTTTAGAGACGTTGGAGTAAGGAATGCTTTTTTCGCGCAGATCGCTGCGCAGGGTGTCGATATTCTGCTCCTGGAGTTTACCCAGTGCGGTATCCATATCGACTTCCATCAGGAAGTGAACCCCGCCGCGTAAATCCAGACCGAGTTTCATCGGCTCTGCATTTATCTTCGCCAGCCAGGTCGGCGTCGCCGGAGCCAGGTTCAGCGCAACAACATAGTTTTCGCCAAGCGCAGAAAGGATTGCTTCACGCGCGCGCAACTGCACGTCGGTGTTCGCAAAGCGCGCTAAAATAGCACCATTCTCCAAAGCGACTGATTTGCTCTGGATCTTCTCTTTTTGTAATGCGTTCTGGATTTGAACCAGCGTCTGCTCACTGGCGGCGCTTCCGCGCGCACCAGTGACCTGAACAGCCGGATCCTCACCATACAGGTTGGGGAGTGCATACAACAGGCCGACAACTAACACGACGACCAGCATAATGTACTTCCACAAAGGATTACGGTTTAACACGGCAGTTCCCTTTGGGAGTAACGAATATTACAGCGCTTTCATTGTGCCTTTAGGCAAAACGGCAGCCACGAAATCGCGTTTGACCACAACTTCAGTGGTTTCGTTCAGCGCGATAGACACATAACCGGTTTCAGCAACCTTGGTTACACGCCCCACCAGGCCACCGGTGGTCAGCACTTCATCCCCTTTAGAGATGGAATCCATCAGCTTCTTATGATCTTTCGCACGCTTTTGCTGCGGACGCAGGATCATGAAATAGAAAATCAGGCCAAAAACCACCAGCATGATCACCAGAGAGTACGGACTTCCCTGAGATGGAGCACCAGCGGCCGCCACAGCGTCAGAAATAAAAAAGCTCATTCAACTTCCCTCATTGTTAATTATCAGACGTTTAACGGCGGTACCGCGTTACCCGTCTTGGTGTAGAACTCGGTGACAAAACACTCTAATTTACCGTCTTCAATAGCCTGGCGTAAACCCGCCATCAGACGTTGGTAGTAGCGAAGATTATGGATGGTATTCAGACGCGCACCCAATATTTCGTTACAACGATCAAGATGATGCAAGTAAGCACGTGAATAATTGCGACAAGTGTAGCAATCACATTCAGCATCCAGCGTTGCGGTGTCATCTTTGTATTTGGCGTTGCGAATTTTCACCACGCCATTGGAGACAAACAGGTGGCCGTTACGCGCGTTGCGCGTCGGCATAACGCAGTCAAACATATCAATGCCGCGACGTACACCTTCTACCAAATCTTGCGGCTTACCGACGCCCATCAAATAGCGAGGTTTATCTTCCGGGATTTGCGGGCAAACATGCTCCAGAATACGGTGCATATCCTCTTTAGGCTCACCGACCGCCAGGCCGCCCACAGCGTACCCATCAAAGCCAATATCTACCAGCCCTTTGACCGACACATCTCGTAAATCTTCGTAAACACCGCCCTGAATAATACCGAATAACGCATTTTTGTTACCCAGACTGTCAAAGCGGTCACGGCTGCGTCGAGCCCAGCGCAAGGACATTTCCATGGAGCGCTTGGCATAATCCCAATCGGCGGGATAAGGCGTGCACTCATCGAAGATCATCACAATGTCCGATCCCAGATCGTATTGAATCTCCATTGATTTTTCAGGATCAAGGAAAATGGGATCGCCGTTGATAGGATTGCGGAAATGCACACCGGCTTCGGTGATCTTACGCAGATCGCCCAGGCTGAACACCTGGAAGCCGCCCGAATCGGTGAGGATCGGCCCTTGCCAGTTCATGAAATCGTGCAGATCGCCGTGCAATTTCATGATTTCCTGGCCTGGACGCAACCACAGATGGAAAGTATTGCCGAGAAGGATCTGCGCACCGGTGTCTTTGACTTCTTCCGGTGTCATGCCTTTTACCGTGCCGTAAGTCCCCACGGGCATAAATGCCGGGGTTTCCACCACACCACGTTCAAAAACCAATCGACCACGGCGTGCGCGCCCATCGGTGGTATCTAATTCAAATTTCACATCAACCTCAATATCAGAGAGACAGTCTGACGTTTGATAAAAGGTGGCGCATTCTAACAACGCTGAAAGCCGCACCACAAGCCAGCCAGCACAGAAGCCGCTCGCTGTTAATTCATTTTTACCTGCCCATCGGAACGTCGCCTGATGAACAGGCGCACATCATACACCAATCGCTGCGCCGTTTATTCACTCTGCGGCGACGCACTGCCAGAAAACATTAGAAAAATACGCTGAACACCCGATTAAAAAAACGGACGCAACCCCCTAATTTATCCCGCCTGCAGAGCTTAGACAGAGTTCCCGCTCCCTTTTCACACGAGAAAATCATGAGCAAAGCTAACGTAACAGTCTCAAATGATGATGTAACAAGCGCATCTTCTTCAATGACCGACATGTTGGGTAACCGGCTCTTATCCGCAGTAAAGAGCCAATGGATTAGCATTCATACGCCACCGCCGACCATCGGCTGCTATCTGGGCATCAACCGAAAAGGGTTGATCCAGACGCTACATTACGATGGCAGTGCCTTTTTCACGGAAACAGACCCGCTCACCACGCCGACCATTACGCACTGGATACCGCTGCCCAACAAGGTGGACGCTAAATGACCATTGGCTACATCATCATTCTCTATGCGCATATCGCCACCCCACTGACCGACGATATCTACCCTTCTCTGCAGGCATGCGAGGAAATAGTTGAACGCATTCATGTGCGGCGCCCCGATGCCATTCTTCATTGTGCAGAAGTACAACGTCCTTAACCCACCGGGGGATCCTGTGCGTTTTCACACACAGGATTACGCCTGCCCAACCGCCTCCGAAGGTGCGTCAGGATTACGGGTGATGTACATCGCATCCCCGTAACTGAAAAAGCGATACTGTTCGGCCACGGCTTCGCGGTAAGCGTTCATGGTGTGCTGATACCCGGCAAAAGCGCTGACCAGCATAATCAGTGTGGATTCCGGCAAGTGGAAATTGGTGACTAATGCATCGACCACCTGATAGTGATAACCGGGGAAGATAAAGATACTGGTATCTTCGAAAAAAGGCGCAATCAAGGTCTCGGTCGCCGCTTTTGCCGCGCTCTCCAGCGAACGCACCGACGTCGTCCCCACCGCAACGACGCGGTTGCCACGTGCCTTACAGGCGAGCACCGCGTCTACCACCTCTTGCGACACTTCGGCATATTCAGCGTGCATGATGTGGTCTTCAATGTTGTCCACGCGCACTGGCTGGAAAGTGCCTGCACCAACGTGCAACGTCACAAACTCCATCTCAATGCCCTTTTCACGCAGCTTCGCCAGCATCGGCTCATCAAAATGCAAGCCTGCCGTTGGGGCAGCCACTGCGCCCGGGCGCTGGCCATAGACCGTTTGGTAGAGCTCGCGGTCAGATGCCTCATCGGGTCTGTCAATATAGGGCGGCAGTGGCATATGACCGATGGCGTTGAGAATATCCAGCACCGGGCGGGCGTCATGGAATTCAATTTCAAACAGCGTATCGTGACGCGCCACCATAACAGCCTTAACGCTTTCATCGTCTCCCAGCAGCAGTTCGGTACCGGGTTTCGGGGCTTTCGATGCGCGAACATGCGCGAGGACGCGTTTATCGTCCAACATGCGCTCAACCAGCATCTCCATTTTACCGCCGCTGGCCTTGCGACCAAAAACACGTGCCGGGATCACCCGCGTATTGTTGAACACCAACAAATCGCCAGGATTGAGCTTATCCAGCAGGTCGGTAAATACACCGTGGGACAGCGCTCCCGTTGGGCCATCCAGGTTCAACAAACGGCAGCCGCTACGTTCAGGCTGCGGATAATGGGCAATCAAAGATTCAGGCAGGTCAAAGGTGAAATCGGCAACGCGCATGGTCAGTCACAAGTCGGAAAAACAGGCGGCATAGTGTACTCGAAATGCGGCAATATCTGAAAGGGTGTGTTGGCGCCCGTTGATAGCTTGTATACTGCCCCGATGAACTTTCTTGCACATTTGCACCTTGCCAGCCTCGCGAACAGCTCACTGTTGGGCAATCTGATGGCGGACTTTGTCCGTGGCAACCCTTACGACAGTTGGTCACCCGAAGTGGCTGACGGCATCATGCTGCACCGCCGCGTAGATGTACTCACCGATAATTTGCCGGAAGTGAAAGTCGCGCGTGAAGGTTTTCGTCAGGAGACCCGGCGCGTTGCCCCCATTACGTTGGATGTGGTGTGGGATCACTTTCTTTCACGCCACTGGGCGCAACTGTCTCCCGAAATCACCCTGCGCGACTTTTTAGCGCGCGCGCAGCGACAAATCGAGCCCGCGTTATCCGAGACCCCTGAGCGCTTTCAGAATTTGAATCGGTACCTGTGGCGCGAGCGCTGGATGGAAAACTATGCGCAGGCGGATTATCTGCAAAAAGTCCTTAACGGCATGGCCAGTCGCCGCCCGCGTCTTGCCGCACTGAGCGACTCCTGGCAGGATTTCGATCGTCTGTATAACATGCTTGAAACACTGTTCTGGCAGCTTTATCCGCGACTGGCAGAGCAGGCCAGAAGCGGTACGCTGTAGCGCTTGCCCTTTTCAGAAAAAGGGTTATTGTAGCAATCGGTTTTTAATCACCGCTTTTAATAGCTGCTGCCTATCACAACGATTGGTGACAGTGATTGGTTCGCGCCGGACGCCGCTCTATACTGGCGCCGGTTTTTATCTCGTCAATCATAATCTTACAGGAGTTAACATGGTCCTGGTTACTCGTCAAGCCCCTGATTTTACTGCCGCTGCAGTACTGGGCAACGGTGAAATCGTCGACAATTTCAACTTTAAAAAACACACTGCGGGTAAAACCACCGTTGTGTTCTTTTGGCCAATGGATTTCACCTTCGTGTGCCCGTCTGAACTGATCGCGTTCGATAAGCGTTACGAAGAGTTCCAGAAGCGTGGTGTTGAAGTCGTAGGTATCTCCTTCGACTCCGAGTTCGTTCACAATGCATGGCGTAACACCCCTGTTGAGAACGGCGGTATCGGTCCAGTGAAATACGCGATGGTTGCGGATATCAAACGTGAAATCCAGAAAGCCTACGGTATTGAACACCCAGATGCAGGCGTTGCACTGCGTGGCTCTTTCCTGATCGACAACAACGGTGTGGTTCGCCACCAGGTGGTTAACGATCTGCCATTAGGCCGTAACGTAGACGAGATGCTGCGTATGGTTGACGCACTGCAGTTCCACGAAGAGCACGGTGATGTGTGCCCGGCGCAGTGGGAAAAAGGCCAGGAAGGTATGGGCGCCTCACCAGAAGGCGTGGCGAAATACCTGTCTGAGAACGTGAGCAAGCTGTAATTCTTCAGCGCTAACGTTTTTTGTAAACAGGTGGCCTTTGTGCCACCTGTTTTCTTTCCACAACCCTTGCCCCGCCTGCCTTAACGCTTTTTAGCGTCAAAAGCGTCCGCTTTTCACACATTCGTATTTCCCTCTCAGCTGTTACACTTTTCTTCAATATTCTCAGGTTTTTTCACGAGCACCTGAACCCTCAGCAACAACACGCAACATCATATTTATCAGCCCTTTTGCTGCAGCGTTATGCTGCTCCATTTTGCACTGGGCGGGTGAAAACCAATGCAAAAAAGAGACAATACCTGATGTTTAAAAATCTAAAAGTGATTACCGGGATTCTGTTAGTCCTGGCTTTATTCACCTTACTGCAATTTATTACTGGCTCACTGTTCTACAGCGCGGTCAACAATGACCGTGAGAACTTTCAGCGCTCTATTCAATTAAATCACCAGTTGGACAACATCAATGACACGGTGCAATCACTGATTAAAACCCGTGTGACGGTTAACCGCGTTGCGATTCGTTTTCTGAAAAATGAAACCGATGACACTTCACGTGCCGCCTTAGAGGAGCTGCTGCGTTCGGCTAGCGCCACGCTGGATACGGCCAACACTAACTTCCAGGCCTTTAAAAATGCGCCGCGAATCCCTACGCAAAATCTGCAATTGGGCCAGCAATTCGGTGAAAAATACACTGCACTGTATGGCATGCTGCGCGACTCCATTACCTTCCTGTCAGAGAACAACTATGCAGGCTACGGTAATCTGGATACCCAACGTGCGCAGGATGAGCTGGAAGCGAGCTATACTACCTGGCGCGATGCAACCAATAATCTCTTAGAAGAAGGCATTGAAGAGAACCAGGCCAGTTTCGTCAGCATGCAGTGGACACTCGGCATCATTGCGTTTGTCGTGATTGCGATGATCATGATTATCTGGAGTGGCATGCGTCACCTGCTGCTCAACCCATTGCATCGTGTGATGGATCACATCAGTGCCATTTCGGACGGTTATCTGAATCGTGATATCGACAGCGAAGGCCGTAACGAAATGGGTCAGTTGGCGTTTCGTCTGAAAGAGATGCAGATTGCCCTGATCAAAACCGTGAGCGCAGTACGCGACAGCTCTGAAGTGATCTACACCGGTGCGGGTGAAATCTCTTCCGGCAGCAACGACCTCTCTTCACGTACAGAAGAGCAGGCTGCATCACTGGAAGAAACCGCCGCCAGCATGGAAGAGCTGACCGCCACGGTGAAACAGAACACCGACAACGCCCGTCAGGCTGCGCAACTGGCTGAAAATGCCTCTGAAACGGCCGATAAAGGCGGACGCGTGGTCGATAGCGTGGTCACCACCATGCAGGATATCTCGGAAAGCTCACAGCAAATTGCGCGTATTACCAACGTCATTGACGGTATTGCCTTCCAGACCAATATTCTGGCCCTGAACGCCGCAGTAGAAGCCGCGCGCGCCGGTGAACAAGGTCGTGGATTTGCTGTTGTCGCGGGTGAAGTTCGTACGCTGGCACAACGCAGTGCTGAAGCCGCCAAAGAGATTAAATCGCTGATTGAGAACTCGGTAAACCGCGTCAGCCTGGGCTCGTCTCAGGTACAAGAAGCGGGCGAAACCATGAAGCAAGTGGTGAGCGCGGTCACTCAGGTGACCAATATCATGGCGGAAATCGCTTCGGCCTCTGATGAGCAGAGCCGTGGTATCGAGCAAATTAGCCTGGCCGTTTCGCAGATGGATAGCGTGACCCAGCAGAACGCCTCACTGGTAGAAGAGTCCGCCGCTGCCGCAGGTGCGTTGGAAGAGCAGGCGCAACAACTGCGCCAGGCTGTCTCGGCTTTTAAAATTGAAGCAAACAGCATGATGAGTATCAGTAACGGTTCACATTCGAACGTGAAAAGAAACTCCCTGCCTTCCCCCAATGAAGCACACTGGGAAACGTTCTAATCCCCTGTTGGGCGGTGTATAAACACCGCCCAATTGCAAGATTTTGTCAAAAAGTGTGAGTTAACTGCAAAGCCCCTTGTACTGTCATCTGTGAACATTACCCTGATGTGCACAGGAAACATCTGATAACAAGGAGCTTCAGTGCAACAACAGTTCACCGCCTGGTTTACCGCCTGGCAAATGAGTTATGCCGCACCCCTGGCCGTTGCCGCCGTGGTCGCCATCATCCTACTCATCTCCCTTTTCGTTCATCTTCTCTTGCACCGCGTGCTGTTACCCTTTCTTAGCCGTCTTGGCGAAAAACGTGGGCACAGTTGGCAAAGTGCACTGACCCAGAACCGCCTTTTTCATCGCCTGGCGTTTCTGTTTCAAGGCATTCTCTTTCAATTGCAGTGTCAATTCTGGTTGCACAACAGCAGTGATGTGCGGGACGTGCTGGTCATCTGCGCACAAGTGTGGACGATGCTGTTTGCCTTGCTGGCGCTGTTTGCCCTGTTGGATGTCTTACTGAGCCTTGCGGCACGCAGCAGCACCGCCTCACAACTGCCACTGCGCGGCATTTTTCAGGGGCTGAAGCTGATTGCCGCGATCCTCTGCGTGATTTTGGTCGTTGCGTTGCTCATGGGGCGTTCACCGGTCTTTCTCTTCAGTGGCCTGGGTGCCATGACCGCGGTGTTGATGCTGGTCTTTAAAGATCCGATTTTAGGTCTGGTGGCCGGTATCCAGCTCTCGGCTAATGACATGTTGAAAATCAATGACTGGCTGGAGATGCCGAAATACGGTGCCGATGGTGCGGTCATTGACATCGGTTTGACCACGGTGAAAGTGCGCAATTGGGATAACACCATTACTACCATCCCCACCTACGCGTTGATCTCCGATTCCTTTAAAAACTGGCGGGCCATGTCAGAATCAGGCGGACGTCGCATCAAGCGCAGCCTGAACATTGACAGCACCAGCATTCATTTTCTCAGTCAGATGCAACTGGAAGAGCTAAAAAAGGCAGAACTGTTGGCGCCTTACATTGCCCAGAAGGCGGAAGAGGTGACGGCATGGAATGCCAGTCTGAGCGGGGATCTCACCACATTGCTGAACGGCCGCCGTTTGACCAATATCGGCACCTTTCGTGCCTGGCTGGAAGCCTTTATTCGCACGCATCCGCAAATTCATAAAGGGATGACACTGATGGTGCGCCAGTTGGCCCCAACGCCTGATGGCTTACCTGTTGAGATTTATGCGTTCACCAACACCACGGTGTGGCGCGAGTATGAGTTGATTCAGTCGGATATTTTTGATCATGTGTTCGCTGTGCTGCCTGCCTTCGGCTTGCGCGTGCATCAAACACCGACCGGCAATGACATGCGTCATTTGGGACGGCAAGACGAAGCCTAAAATCACGCCCCCGCCGGACAGCGGGGGCGTTGTCATTTACGCTGATTTTCGCTTTAACGCATAGGCGACCAGCAACAACACAATCCACGCCGCGCCAACATACAGCGACACGCGCGTATCCGGGAAGTAACCAATCAGACCAATAATAAAGAACAGGAACAGAATGCCAAAGCCGGCAGTCCAACTGCCACCTGGCAGTGTGAATTGCAGCTTGTCCGCCTCTTCTTTGCTGAGAGAGCGACGAAAAGCGATTTGGGAAAACAGGATCATTATCCATACCCACACGGTGGCAAACGTGGCCAGCGAGGCGATCACCAGAAATACTTTTTCAGGCATCAGATAATTGAGATACACCGCCAGCAACATGGCGATCATCATCACCAGTACCGTGACCCAGGGGATGCCGCGACGGTTGATCTTGCGGAACATTTGCGGGGCATGGCCCTGCTCCGCCATACCGTTCAGCATACGTCCAACGCCAAACACATCGCTGTTGATCGCTGACAGTGAAGCGGTGATCACCACAAAATTCAGCAGTGAAGCGGCCGCCGCAATGCCCAAATGCTGGAAGGTTAAGACAAAGGGACTACCCGCCGTACCGACTTGATTCCAGGGATAAATCGACATAATCACAAACAGCGTGCCGACATAAAACACCAGAATACGCAGCGGCACCGAGTTAATGGCTCGCGGAATCGACTTGGCAGGATCTTTGGCTTCACCGGCTGTAATACCAATGATTTCAATGCCGCCATAGGCGAACATCACCATTTGCAGCGACAGCAACATGCCAACAATGCCGTGCGCAAAGAAGCCGCCGTTGGTCCATAAATTGTGAATACCGGTCGGTTGTCCGCCGTTGCCGATCCCCCAAAAGATGATGCCAATGCCTGCTGCAATCATCAAAATAATGGTGGCGACTTTGAAAAACGAGAACCAGAACTCCACTTCGCCAAACACCTTGACGCTGAGCAGGTTAATGGCGCCGATAATCAGTACAACACTGAGTACCCAAATCCAATGCGGCACATCCGGGAACCAAACGCCCATGTAGATGCCGAATGCCGTCACATCCGCGATAGCAACAATCAGAATTTCAAAGCAGTATGTCCAACCGGTAATGAATCCCGCCATCGGTCCCAGATAATCCTGCGCGTAGCGCGAGAAAGAGCTGGCTTGCGGGTTATTGACCGACATTTCACCCAGCGCGCGCATGATAATGTAAGCCACCGCTCCGCCGATAATATAGGCCAGCAAAACACTGGGCCCTGCCATTTGGATAGCACTGGCTGATCCATAAAAAAGACCGGTACCAATTGCCGATCCCAGCGCCATAAAGCGGATGTGGCGCGTGCTCAGTCCGCGTTTGAGCTTATTGGTTTCTTGCATAACAACATCTTACCTGTCAAAAGAAAAAACCACGGGCAAGCCCGTGGTCAAGATAACTGCGTAGTGCGATTACTGCTGGGCGACGATAGCCTGGCGCCCGGCTACGCGGTCATACACCGCTACAATCACTAACATCACCACCACCGGTGGCAGCCAGGAAAGCCCCTGCTCTGCTAATGGCAGGTGCTGGCTCCACGCTGGCAGGATGTCACTGAATTTTGTGGTCTTGATCGCATCAATGATACCAAATAACAGGCTCACCAGCATCGTTGGTGCAACAATTCGCGAACGGCTGTTCCACCACTTCAGCGTAAAGCTCAGTACCACCAGCACGATACAAGGCGGATAAATCGCCGTCAGCACGGGAATGGAGAACTGAATCAGGTGGCTTAACCCCAGGTTGGACACCAGCATGGAGAACAGGCCGAGAATAAAGACCAGTGTGCGGTAGGAGAGCGGCAGATACTGCGCGAAGAACTCTGCACACGCACAAGTCAGGCCAACGGCAGTCACCATGCAGGCAACAAAAATCAGTGCCGCCAGGAAGAAACTGCCCATGCCACCAAAGGTCTGCTGCACGTAGGCGTGTAAGATGGCCGCCCCGTTGGCGTTTTGATCCACCAGACCGCCGCTGCCGGAGCCTAACTTAAACAGGCTCAGATACACCAGCGTCAGTCCCAAACCGGCAATCAATCCTGCCAGCATGGTGTAACGGGTTAATAAAGCCTCGTTTTCGATACCGCGTGAACGCGCCGCATTCACAATGACGATACCAAACACCAGAGCGCCCAGCGTATCCATGGTCAGATAGCCGTTAACGAATCCCGTTGAGAAGGCCGCTTTTTGATAGGCTTCGGTTGCCGTGGTAATCCCGCCAGCGGGCCACAGCAGCGCCGCCACGCCCAATACCACCAGCGCAACAATTTTCAAGGGTGCCAGGAAATGCCCCACGGTATCCAGCAGCTTGCCAGGATAAAGCGAAATGCCAATCACCAACGCAAAGTAAATTACGCTGTAAATCATCAGCGGCAACCAGCCATCGCCGGTCAGCGGCGCAATGCCCACTTCGAATGACACCGTCGCGGTACGCGGTGTGGCAAACAGCGGGCCAACGGCTAAATAGCAGACGGTGGCCAGCACCAGGCCTGCGGCTTTGCCAATCGGTGAACTGAGCATATCAATGCCGCCGCCCACGCGGGCCAGCGCAATGACGGTAATAACCGGCAGTCCAACGGCGGTCACCAGGAAGCCCAGCGCCGCAATCCAGACGTGTTCACCGGATTGAATACCCACCATCGGCGGGAAGATGATATTGCCAGCACCAACGAACAGGGCGAAGGTCATAAAGCCCAGTGCGATGATGTCGCGAGAGGTCAAACTTTTACTCATAACGATACCGTGGTGTTTGTGTCGAATGTTGTGTTAGAGAGTGCCGTCACCCGTCCCGCCCTGAATGCCTTCGACTAAAACGTCGCTAAGTTATTAATCCACAGAATAATTACGCAGGTTATTTCCCAATTCGCAGGGTATTTGAGCGGATTTTATTCTTATCACCAGGAGGATGATCGACAAGGGCGCTAAGTAAAACGTTTATAGCGAAGAAAGGCAAGGCGGGATCTAAAAACCAGTAGGATATGTTGCAGATAAAACCAGAGGTGGTGAATCACGCCATTTATTAAAGAAATGTCATTAGATGATTTGTACAAAAGGCATGCAATAGAGGGGGTGTTTCAACGAAATACTCTCAGAATCTGCACAAAGGACGCATTTACACGCGTCCGTTTGCACAGCTTTACAGCAGATATCGCTTATTTCCACACGCATTCAGCGTGGGGAGGCAGACAACCCTGCGGCAGCGCGTGACTGGGCCAGTTGCGTTTCTGAGAGGGGCAGATAGCCTGCCCGCGTGACTAATGCCTGCCCTTGAGGCGTCAAAATGCGGTCAATAAAAGCCGCCGTCAGCGGGGACAACGGTTTACCTGGCGCCTTATTGACATACAGGTATAGCGGCCGTGAAAAGGGGTATTTGCCCGTGCGAATAGCCTCGGCGGACGGCCAGACTGCCGCTTCGCCAGGACGAGAAATGGCTAACAGACGCACGCCCGAATGTGTTAACCCCGTGCTGGCGTAGCCAATGGCATGAATATCATTGGCTACCGCCTGTATCACCGCGGCTGAACCGGGAAACTCCGCCACATCACGACGAAAATCGCCATTGCACAGGGCCTGCTGCTTGAAGTAGCCCCAGGTACCGGAAGCGGAATTGCGCCCCATCCGGGTAATTTGTCGCTGCTGCCAGCCAGGATCGTTGACAAAATCACGCCAGTTGTTGGATTGATGGCCGTCTCCACAGCGATGCGTCACCGAAAAAATGGCATCCAACTGTAATGTGCTCAACGACGTTAGCGGATTTTGCTGATTCACCATCACCATCAACGCATCCATCGCCACCGGGATCGCCAGGGGCGGATAGCCATAACGATCGGCAAACAGTTGCCGTTCACTGAGCTGCATCGGGCGGCTCATGGCACCGAGTTGCGCCGCCCCTGCCGCCAATGCTACCGGTGCAGTTGATGAACCGGCAGCCTGGACCTGCACGTTGACCCCAGGATATTGACGATTAAAATCGTCACCCCATAAGCCCATCAGGTTCCCCAACGTGTCTGACCCTACGCTGTTGAGGTTCCCCACCAGCGGCATCGCCGCAGCACTGCAAAAGCTGCAAAACGTGAGGAGCAGCCCCCAAAACGCGTGTTTCATACTGTTATCCGTTACTGTCGCCCACCGCCATTTTCACGGCGGTCAGCGCGACAATCAACCTTGGTGGCAAGGTAAACGTAAATCGGGTGGCTTTGTTTGGTTCGCTGGTAATTTCTAAGCGCGATCCATGATGGCTCACCGCGTGTTTAACAATCGCCAGTCCCAGGCCGCTGCCGCCGGTTTGTCGCGAACGCGCTTTGTCGACGCGATAAAAACGCTCGGTTAACCGTGGGAGATGTTCCGTCGCAATGCCTGGGCCATTGTCCGTCACGCTGAACGTGGCTCCCTCTTTGTTGCGCAGCCAGCAGACATCAATGCGCGTTCCCGCAGGCGTATGATTCACCGCGTTATACACCAGGTTGGAAATCGCGCTGCGCATCTGTTCGTCATCGCCCAAGACTTTAAGGTGTGGATCGGTATGAAAATGAATATCGTGGCGACCATTGCTGAGTGTTTCCGCCTCACGCTGCAACACCCGCAACATCATCGGCACATCCACCTGCTCATGCAGATCGATACTCGGTGCCGCTTCAATTCGCGATAGCGTCAGCAGTTGTTTCACCAGGCTATCCATGCGCTGCGTTTGTTCACGCATGGTATTCAGCGCCCGCTCACGAATCGGCCCCTGCGGCATATCATCCTGCATCATTTCCAGATACCCCTGCAGCACGGTAAGGGGTGTGCGCAGTTCGTGGCTGACATTGGCAAAGAAATTGCGACGCGCGCCTTCCAACTGATGCTTTTCAGTGATGTCACGTGCAACCATCAGGTATTGCCCTTCACTGTAAGGCATCACGCGAAATTCAATGTGGCGGTCGTTATTCAAGACTTGCGTCAGTGGCTGAGCAAAGTCACGGCGGGTTAACCACTGGGTAAATTCCGGATAGCGCAACAAATTGAGGATATTTTGTCCGTTGTCTTCTGGCCAGCGCAGGCTCAGATGCTGCTGCGCCAGGCCATTGCACCAGAAGATGGTGCCCTCTTCCGTCATGAGCACCACGGCGTCCGGCAACGATTCCGCGCCGCTGCGAAAGCGCTTGATCAAGTTACTGAGTTCACGCCGACGCCGACGGTTACGCAGTTGCATCTGATACAAGCCATAAAACAGCGGTTCCCAGCTGCCACGGCCGCTGGGTGGCGTCATCGAACGATCGACCCACAGCCAGTCAGACAACAACAGAAGATTCCAAAAGTGCCAGCCCAGTACCGCCAACACCGCCAGCAGTAAAAACCAGGGCAAATAGCCCACCAGCATCCCAAGTAATAACGCGGGCAGGCAGGCCAGTAGCAACTCTAAAGCCAGTCTCTTCCAGGAGAGGCGATCCAGCACAATAAACTCCCGTGGGACAGTTAGAAACGCGCTGAGAAGCGATATCCTGTGCCACGTACTGTCTGCACCATACGATCATGCCCGGTCAGTTCCAGCGCTTTACGTAAACGGCGAATATGCACGTCTACGGTGCGATCCTCAACGTAAACGTTAGTGCCCCAGACGTGATTGAGCAACTGTTCACGACTGTAGACGCGTTCTGGGTGCGTCATAAAGAAATGCAGCAGCTTGTACTCGGTGGGCCCCATTTCCAGCGGCGTGTTTTCTGACATCACGCGATGGGAAGAGGGATCGAGGCTCAGCCCCTGAATTTCAATCACTTCTTCCACCGCCATCGGTGAAATACGGCGCATCACCGCTTTAATTCGCGCGACCAGTTCTTTCGGCGAAAACGGCTTGGTGATGTAATCGTCAGCGCCCACTTCCAGGCCACGCACGCGATCTTCTTCTTCGCCACGCGCAGTGAGCATCATCACCGGGATATCCCGGGTCATTGCTTCACGCTTTAAATGTTTAATAAATTGAATGCCTGAGCCACCCGGCAACATCCAGTCCAACAGGATAAGATCGGGCCAGGGCTCGATCAACAAATTGATGGCGCTGTCGTAATCTTCGGCCTCAATAGGCTGGTAGTCGCTTTGTTCAAGCACGTAACACAACATTTCTCGGATGGGGGCTTCGTCTTCAACCACCAAAATGCGCTTAGCCATTATTGCTCCTGCTGTTGTGACAACGGTGTCACGAGTGATGTGCGCTGGCATTATGCGTCAGTTTTATGACACTTTTATGAAAAAAGCACGGGCTAAAGCAAAGCAAATTAGCAGGATGTGAGCAGGAGGAAGCGCAGACAAAATCCCTTTATACTGGCGGCATCCATCCCTGAGGGATCGCACACGGGAGCGCCATGCGCATTATTCACACATCCGACTGGCATTTAGGTCAGTTTTTTTACACGCGCAGCCGCGCTGCAGAACACCGTGCTTTTTTTAACTGGTTGATTGCGCAGGTTAATAGTCATCAGGTCGATGCCGTGATCGTGACGGGCGATATTTTTGATACCGCTGCGCCCCCGAGCTACGCGCGTGAACTCTACAATCAGTTTGTAGTGGATTTGCATGCCACGGGCTGCCAACTGATTATTTTGGCGGGCAATCACGATTCTGTCGCCACGCTGAATGAATCGCGCGAACTGCTCGCCTGCCTGAATACGCAGGTGATTGCCGCTGCCAGTGACGATATCGCGCAACAGGTCATCACGCTTAACCAACGGGACGGCTCCCCTGGCGCACTGCTATGCGCAATCCCCTTTTTACGCCCGCGCGACATTCAGCAAAGCAAAGCCGGGCAAAACGGTGTGGAAAAGCAGCGTGACTTGCTTACCGCGATACGCACGCACTACCACGCCTGCTGGCAACTGGCCGTACAACGTCGCGAGCAAGCAGGTCTTCAGGTGCCGGTTATTGCCACCGGCCACCTGACCGCGCTGGGTGTTACGACCAGCGAGTCGGTCCGCGACATCTATATCGGCACCCTGGATGCTTTTCCTGCCGATGCGTTTCCGCCCGCCGACTACATTGCCCTGGGGCATATCCACCGGGCGCAAAAAGTGGCCGCCAATGACAATATTCGCTACAGCGGCTCCCCCATTCCCTTGAGTTTTGATGAATTAGGGCAGGAAAAAAGCGTGGTGCTGTTAGAGATTAGCAACGGCATCCTCGCTGCGCCGCAATTGTTACCCATCCCGCGTTTTCAGCCCATGGCGCTCCTGAAAGGAGCGCTGGCAGAGATTGAGCAGCAGTTGCAGCAACTCCCGTCCGTGGCCGCGGAGCAGGTTATCTGGCTGGATATTGAAGTACAAGCCGACGCATGGCTCAGCGATTTACAGCGCCGCGTGGAAGCCATGACGGCGGAATACCCGGTAGAGGTGTTGCTGTTGCGTCGACAGCGGGAAACGCGCGTTCAGCACGTTGCGCAAGACAAAGAAACACTGGCTGAGCTGAGCGTACAAGACGTCTTTCAACGCCGACTGGCGCTGGAGCCTCAGTTAGAGGAGGCGCAACGTGAGCGCTTGCAAACGTTATTTACCTCCACACTCAACGGCCTGCATGAGGAGCCTGCGGAATGAAAATCCTCTCTTTGCGCTTTAAAAACATCAATTCTTTACGCGGTGAATGGCATATCGATTTTACGCAAGAGCCGTTCGCCAGCAGTGGGTTGTTCGCGATTACCGGGCCGACCGGAGCCGGGAAAACCACGTTGCTGGATGCCATCTGCCTCGGCCTGTATCACGAAACCCCACGCTTAGGCGGTGTCTCGCAGAGTGGAAATGAGCTTATGACGCGCGGTTGCGCCGAATGCCATGCTGAGGTTGAGTTTGAAGTTAAAGGCGTGGCCTGGCGCGCATTTTGGGGACAAACCCGATCGCGCGGCAACGCCGAAGGCAAACTGCAACCGCCGCGCGTTGAGCTGGCACGCCTGGCGGACAATCAAATCGTGGCGGATAAAGTCAGAGAAAAACTGGAGCAAATAGAGAGTATTACGGGGCTGAATTTCTCCCGTTTTACCAAATCGATGATGCTGTCGCAGGGTCAATTCGCCGCTTTTTTGAATGCCAAACCCGCTGAGCGGGCCGAACTGCTGGAGCAGATTACCGGCACCGAAATCTACAGCCAAATTTCGATTGCCGTCTATGAACGTCATAAACAGACACAAAGCGCGTTGGAATCATTGCGCGCCCGTGCCGCCGGGTTGGCACTGCTGGATAACGAGACCTTATTGGCATTGGAAACCCAGAGCCAACAACAGACAGACGCAGAGCAGGTACTCACTCAGCAGCTGGAGAAAAATGCCCACCTTCTCCAGTGGCTACAGCAGCAGGATAAGCTGACGCAGGCACGCAATGAGAAGCAGCAACAGCAGCAAGCGGCACAGCAGGCTCTGGAAGCGGCCGCAGAAGACCTTCGCCGACTGGCACGCGCAGAACCGGCTGAGGCCTTGCGCCCACACTGGCAGCAGTTGCAGCAATATCAACAAGATCTACGCCAGCTGGAACAACAACATCAACAGCAAGAACAGCAGGCAAGTGCACTGCAGCAATCGTTGACGCCCCTCGCACAGCAGCATGCTGCTCAACAGCAAGCCGTGCAGCAACATCAACAGCAGCAGCGTGAAACGGAAACGCTGATGGTCGAGCAGGTGCTGCCGCTGGATCAGCAGATCCACACCTTGAGTGAGCAGCAAAATCTGGCCGCGAAAAAATTAGCTGAGCAGGAACAGCAAGACGTGCAACGTCTGCAAGCACTCACCCAAAGCCAACAGCAACGCGATAAGTTACAGCAGCAAATCACACAACTCACCGCGTGGCAGCAGCAACACAGCAGCGTCGCCGAATGGGGCCGCCAGTTACCCCTGTGGCGCGAACAATTACAGCAGTTGGCGCAGGCCAGCCAATCACTGGCTGCACAACAGCATGAAGCCGGGCAGTTGAGCGCTACTCAGCAGACGCTCGAACAACAACTTAAGGCGAATGAGCAACAGCTTATCCCGTTGAATGCCACGGTCAGCCGCAGTGAAAACGCCTTACAACAGGCGCAACAGCAACGGGAGCAGTTACTCAGCGCACAGCCAGAACAGCCCCTGCGCGATCAATTGGCGCAGGCGGATGCCACTGCCACACAGCGCCAGCAGTTGGCATTGCTTATTCCACAAGTCGCCCACAATCAGGCTGAGCAGCAGCGCCTTGAGCAGGAGTGGACGCAACTGCATCAGCAGGTCGCTCAGTTACAGCCTGCTCTGGCGCAATTACGCCAGCAGTGGAGTGATAAGCATCAACACCGTAAAGATTTGGAAAAACAGCTGGAGCTGGAAAAAACCATAAAGAGTTTGGCAAGCCATCGTGCAGAGCTGGAAGCAGGACACCCCTGTCCGCTGTGCGGTGCCATTGAGCACCCTGCCGTCGAGGCCTACCAGGAGCTGTCATTAGCTGACAACATGCAGCGCCTGCAACAACTTCAATATGATGAACAGCAGTTGTTCGAAGCAGGCAGCGCCAAAGGCGAGCAGCTAAAGCTGCATCAGCAGCAGTTAGCACGTCTGGAGCAGCAGCGCAGCGCCTGTGGTGCAGCACGTACGCAGTTGGAGCAACAGTGGCAATCGGTATGTGATGCGCTGGCCTTTTCTTGCACAATGGAAAACAGTGAACAGGCAACGCAATGGCTGGCAGAGCAGCAGCAAACCCTTCAGCACAGGCGACAACAACTCGCCGCCCTGGAACAGCAGCAACAGCAGGTGCAGCTTGCTTATCAACAGCACCAGGCTGCCGTGCAAGCGCAGCAGCAGGTTCAGCAACAGCAGGCGCTCACTGCGCAAAAATATGAAAGCCTGCAGCAACAGCACACGCAACTTAACCATGCCATCGCCCAGCATCTGGAACAGCAAACTCAGCAACGTGAACAGATTGCCACAGCCCTCGCAACACGGGGACTCACACTGCCCGCCCCTGATGCTATCGCTGCCTGGTTAGAAACCTGCGAACAGCAGTGGCAACACTGGCAACAGCAAGAAGCCTCTTTGTTGCAAACCCGTGAGCAGTGGCAAAACCAGCAGCAGCAAGTCAACGTGCTTGAGCAGGAATCCGGCTGGCAACAACAACAAATCCGCGAACTGCAACAGCAGCATGCGGTATTGGCTAACGAGCTGAAACAGGCACGCGATCGCCGCCAGCACTGTTTTGGCGATCAAAACGTCACCGCCGTGCGTGAAGCGCTGCAGCAGCAATACGAGACGTTACATGCCACTTCGGCGGCGCTGGGGCAACAACTGCAACAGCAGCAAAGCGAATCCGCGCAAATCGCAGGTCAACGCCAACATCTGCTGCAACAGCGTGAACAACTCAACCAGCGCCATACCGAGGCGCAGGCTGATTTTCAGCAAGCGCTACGCAGCAGCGATTTTGCCGATGAAACCCAGTTTCAGGCCGCCCTGCTCGATCCTGAACAACGTGCACAGTTGAAAGCCCGTGAGCAGCATCTCACCGCACACCAGCAGCAAGCCAATCTGTTGTGCCGCCACGCACAGGAGAGCCTTGATGCACATCAGGCCAATCCGCCCGCAGCAGAGATGCCAACGCAGGAGCAGTTGGACGCTGAGCAAGCCCTGCATCAACAACAATTGCGTGATAACCGCTTATTGCAGGGCCAACTACGACAGAAAATCGACCACGATCGTCAACAACGCGAGCAGCAACAGACCTTACTGAGCAGCATCAAAGACGCGGAAGGCCACCAACAAGACTGGGATCAGCTGAGTCGTCTGGTGGGTTCAGCCAGCGGCGATAAATTCCGTAAATTTGCACAAAGCCTGACGCTGGAACACCTTGTCTGGCATGCCAACCAGCAGCTACAACGCCTGCATGGCCGCTACTTGCTGATCAGAGATACTCAGGACACCTTAGCCCTGCGCGTGGTGGATACCTGGCAGGCAGACAGTGAACGCGATACCCGCACGCTGTCGGGTGGGGAAAGTTTTCTGGTCAGTCTGGCACTGGCGCTGGCGCTTTCTGCACTGGTCAGTGACAAAACGCGAATTGATTCATTGTTCCTGGACGAAGGTTTTGGCACCCTGGATGCCGAAACGCTGGATGTGGCGCTGGACGCCCTCGACGCACTCAACGCCAGCGGGAAAACCATTGGGATTATCAGCCATGTCGATGCGCTGAAAGAGCGTATTCCCGTACAAATTCGCGTGCGCAAACTGAATGGATTGGGTTTCAGTCAGCTAATTGTTTAAGACAATGCCGTCTGCAATTCGCTATCATGCGCCCACGCTTTTATGAACGCCGAGGAAAGGAAACACCATGCTTTGGTTTAAAAATTTGATGGTCTACCGTCTAAACCGCGATATCCCCTTCTCTGCCGATGAGCTGGAAAAACAGTTGGAAGCCTATGCTTTCACACCTTGTGGCAGTCAGGATATGGCCAAAACCGGTTGGGTTTCTCCAATGGGCCCGCGCAGTGATGCGTTTACCCATGTCAGCCAAAACCAAATTTTGATTTGCGCCCGTAAAGAAGAAAAAATTCTGCCTTCCCCGGTGGTTAAGCAAGCGCTGGAAGCCAAAATCCAGAAACTGGAAGCGGAACAGAGCCGCAAACTGAAAAAAACAGAAAAAGACGCGCTGAAAGATGAAGTCCTGCACAGCCTGATGCCTCGCGCATTTAGCCGCTTCAGCCAGACCTTTCTGTGGATCGACGGGCAAAACGGGTTGATCGTGGTGGACTGCGCCAGTGCAAAAAAAGCAGAAGATACGCTCGCCCTGCTGCGCAAAAGCGTGGGCTCGCTGCCTGTGGTGCCCTTAACGCTGGAAAGCCCCATTGAGTTAACCCTGACCGAGTGGGTGCGCTCAGGTGATGTGCCTGCTGGCCTTGCGTTAATGGATGAGGCAGAACTGAAAGCGATTCTTGAGGACGGTGGCGTTATTCGTTGCAAGAAGCAAGACTTGGTGTGCGATGAAATTGCCAATCATATTGAAGCCGGAAAACTGGTCACCAAACTGGCTCTCGACTGGCGCGAGCGCATTCAATTTGTGTTATCCGATGATGGCTCACTAAAGCGTTTGAAGTTTTCTGAAACGTTGCGGGATCAGAATGAAGATATCGATCGCGAAGATGTGGGTGCGCGTTTTGATGCCGACTTTATTTTGATGACCGGCGAGCTGGCCACCATGATTCAGGAAACTGTGACGGCACTGGGCGGCGAAGCCCAGCGCTAATCACTCAGGGTGGGAAACGGCGCTAGGCTTTTTTCAGGTAACGACACAGATAAGCGCTGGGCTGTTCAATATGCAGGTGGAATTCACTGTGCGCTGGCACATTGAATTTTTCACCTGCTTCATACCATTTCCACTCCGTTTCGCCGGACAGCAGCACTTTCAGGCTGCCGCTCACCACGGTCATCTCTTCTGCGTCACCCGTTCCAAAGGTGTAATCCCCTTCCGCCATCACGCCAACGCTAGCGCGGCCTGAACTGGCATTCTCAAAACCAATCGATTTCACTTTTCCATCAAAATACTCGTTTACACTGAGCATGTAATATCCTCAAGAATCAGGCAGTTAATCAAAGGCCAAGCGTGGCACCTCTTGCAGTGTAGAACCAGAGTGCACACAGTGTCACGCAAAATTCATTCTGGATCACTGCACCAATTCTGCCGCTAATTGCGCTATCAATAAATGCGATAAAACAACCGGTATACCGAGCATGTTTTCAAGATAACGTTGATGGTGTAACTGGAAGCCCAAACAATCGAGCACCATCACATCCGCACCTTTCTCTTGCAACATGAGTCCAGCCTCAAAGAGCGACTGGTTGTCGGCCTGCCACGGATTGGCAACCGCAAAGAGCGGACGGGATCCTAATCGCAGCCATTTTTCACGTTGATGATTGACGGCATCTGCATGGGCAACCACGACGCCCATTTTCTGATGAGCAACCAGGGCCATCACAAGAGGAGGCAACAGGCGGTCGGGTTCAAGCAGGGTTGCGTGACGCGCGTAAAGCCCATGAAAATCCTTGCCACACAACATCAAAATAGTTTCGAATCCGCTGCTTTCCAGAGCCAAAATTCTCTGCTGCGCGGCCTCTTTCAGGCGAGCAGTAGACAAGTGAACAACAGGGCCATTTTGCAACTTAACTGCGGTACTGTTTTCAGCTATTTCTGGCGCGAATTGCGTGACAATTTGATCGGTCGTGAGGCCGCTCAGTACCTTGGCATGCAAGATACGGTCATCAGGCAAAATTTCGCGCAATAACGGGCGAAAATCATCGCAGGACGCTTGTCCAAGCGTCAGCGTTACAAGGGTATTTTTCATGCTTATCACGTTATCAGAGCTAAAAACATTTGTGCACCCGTAGTACACCTGATAACTATAGCATTGCCCCTATAACGGTAAGGGATTTAAGTGAATAAGTGTGAGCAAAGCGGTGGGATTACATCAAACGGGCATCCCTGCCCGCCCATTACTCTTTCGTAATATCTTCGTAGCGCACTTTCGCGTCTTGCGCTTCGGTTACCGTTTTATGTTCACTGATTAAGGTATTGGGCTTGGGATGATCGGCACGAAGTTCATACCAGGTTTCCGTATTGCCTGACTCGCCTTTTTCGACCGGCACAATGCGCGCTTGACGTGGATAAGGGGGTTTACTGGGCATGCTATCTCCTGTCCTCCTGGTTTGACTGACCAATACGCCAGCCTGACAGAGTCAGTATAGACAAAGCCTGAGTATTTTCTGGCGCTTAACTGGCGTGTGCCAGCGACAACGCCTGACGAATTTGCGTGGTAACGGCTGCCGGTTGCTGCATCGCATTGATGATGTGATGTGCTGCATGACGATACAGGGCTTCACGCTCGGCCAGAATCTGCCGCATCTCTTCGGCGATCGGACGCCCAGTCAGCGTTGGGCGCTGCCCCTCTTCCGGCTGCGCTTCCAGACGCGCAGCCAGCACGGCGGCATCCGCAGCCAGCCAAATGACTTTGCCCTTTTCACGCATGTATTGGCGGTTACGCTCTGCCAGCACCATGCCTCCGCCAGTGGCAATCACGGCCGCAGGTTGCGTTACCGCGTGCAGGGCCTCACTTTCGCGCAGACGAAAGCCCTCCCATCCTTCACTGGCTACCACTTCAGCAACGGTTTTTTGTGTTGTTTCCAACAACCAGTGATCGGTGTCAACGAAGGTGTACCCCAACGCCTGAGCAAGGGTTTGCCCAACGGTGGTTTTCCCACAGCCGCGGGCGCCAACCAGGAAAATAGGGGTGTTCATCAGAAGGGGATCCTCACAAGCGTGTCAAACAGCAACGCGCACTGGACAACGGAGTTTTATTGCGCAATGGGTCGCATCATACCGGGATTTAACGGGGCGAGCTACCAGTAAGGTTTGATTTACAGCCTGTCAGGCACAGACAAAACATAACCTGCTGAAAAGCAATAATTTAACAAACCCGGCGATGCAATTTCATACGCCTTATTATGTGATTTACATCACTTTTCAATGGCAACATTTGCTTACGCGCCGAGGATTTACTTTCCTCTGACGCCGCTCAATAGTTTTGGGGTCGCATGACATTTTAAGAGGTGAATGATGCATAACGATGAACAACGTCTCATCGACTCGCTTTTTACTCGGCTGAAGCAGGCAGAAAGTCAGTCAACAGTACGTGATGCGCAAGCAGAAACACAGATCCTTCAGCATATCGCCCAGCAGCCCACAGCACCTTATTACATGACGCAAGCGCTGTTAATTCAGGAAGCGGCCATGAAGCAGCTTAATCAGCGCGTCAGCGAGCTGGAAGGCCAATTGGCGCAGCAACGATCGCAATCAGAACAGAGCAGTGGAGGATTCCTGTCAGGCTTGTTCGGTGGAGGCCAGCGTACGCAGCCGCTCTCGCCCTCCCCACAGGCAGCTCCCGTGCAGAATCCCGCCTGGGGCAATACTGCTGCCGCTGCGCAGACTGCACCGCGTGGAACTGGATTCTTAGGCGGCGCGTTGCAAACGGCGGTGGGCGTGGCGGGCGGCGTGGTGATGGCCAATATGCTGACCAATATGTTTCATCAAAGCCAGCCACAAGAAATTGTGAATATTATTAATGAGCCCTCAGACGCCGATGCGGGATTCAGTCAGCAGAACAGTGGCTTCTTACAAGATGCCAACTGGCCTACTGATAACACCGATAATCTCAATGGTTTCAATGATTATGATAATAATGACTTCGGCAACAGTGATTTTGACGATGACAGTTTTATCTAATCAACTGCGCTGACGTAACCATTTTTCCAGTTCATTCGCGAACTGTTGGCGGTCACGCTGGCTTAGCGCTGGCGGGCCGCCGGTCTGCACACCACTGGCGCGCATAGTGTCCATAAAATCCCGCAATGTGAGGCGTTCACGAATGGTTGCCTCGCTGTAGCGTTCACCGCGTGGGTTCAGCGCCACCGCGCCCTTTTCCATCACTTCAGCCGCTAACGGAATATCCCCCGTAATGACCAAATCACCGGCGGCGGCTCGACGCACAATTTCATTGTCTGCGACATCGAACCCCGCGGCCACGCGCAGGGTGCGAATAAAACGCGAAGGTGGCACGTGCAGTGACTGATTCGCCACCAGCGTGACATTGACTTGCTCACGCTCGGCCGCGCGAAACAGCACCTCTTTGATTACTTTTGGACAGGCATCCGCATCCACCCAAATTGCCATGATTTTTCTCCTGCAGGAAGGCTGGCGGCACGCTATCACAACCCTCTGCAATTGGGAATGATGCAATATCGCCCTCTACATTCTGGCAGCCGCTTTGCAGAGGCTGCAATTCCCGGCGTAATTCCGTAAGCTGGGGAGATACAGGCAGAGCAGGGAGATCAGAATGGATAAGAAAATCGGTTTTTTAGGCTGCGGCAATATGTCAAAAGCCATTATTGGCGGTCTGGTCGCGGGGGGGAAAATCCCCGCCAGTCACATTTGGGTGTATGACCATAAACCCGCCACTAATCAGGCCATGTCACAGCAATACGGTACCCAGGCAGCCGAGAGCGCTGAACAACTGGCGCGCGAAGTCGACATTCTGTTCGGGGCCGTCAAACCTGGGGTTATCTTGAAAGTACTGAAAGATATCTCGGGATCGCTCAACAGCAGTACGCTGGTGGTATCTATCGCGGCGGGCATTACGTTGGAATCACTGGCTGGCGTACTGGGACACGACCGTAAAATCATTCGCGTTATGCCGAATACGCCCGCATTGGTTAACGAAGGCATGACCTCGGTGACACCGAATGTATTAGTTGAGGCTGAAGAATGCGACGAGATCGTCAGCATTTTTGAGAGCTTCGGCAAAGCGGCCGTGGTACCCGAATACCTGATCCATTCGGTGGTTGGCGTCAGCGGTTCAGCGCCGGCTTATGTGTTCATGTTTATTGAAGCCATGGCCGATGCCGCAGTATTAGGCGGAATGCCGCGTGCGCAGGCTTATCAGTTTGCCGCTCAGGCGGTAAAAGGATCGGCACAGATGGTATTAGAGAGTGGTAAGCACCCTGGCGAATTAAAAGACATGGTGTGCTCGCCCGGCGGTACCACAATTGAAGCGGTGCGGACGTTAGAAGAAAGAGGATTTCGCTCTGCCGTGATCGAGGCGATGCAGAAGTGCATGGCAAAATCAGAATCAATGAGCAAAAAGTGAGTGGATTAAAAAAACGCGGGCCTGCGCCCGCGTTGTATTAGCTTTTTTTCAGGCAATTACTCATAAAGGTTTTACGCTCATCACCTTTCAGGGCTTTATCACCCGCCGCAGTATTACAACTTTTCATTTTTAATTGCTGCGGTGTCATAGCTTTGGTTGTCTCACTGTCTTTTTTCAGACAACTGCTCATAAAGGTTTTACGTTCATCCCCTTTCAGCGCTTTCTCACCGGCTTGTTGATTACACACGGTCATTTTTTGCTGCTGAGCCGTTTTCTCCGCCGCAATGGCGTTTCCCCCTGCCAGCAGGGTCATTACCATACCCACTGCAATAATACATTTGTTCATCATGTGTTCCCTTTATCATTGCCATTAACACTCCGGGCAAAAGCCCTTGCCATTAAAAGCCTGGCACGCATTGCGATTTTAATCCTGCTGCGTATCAATGAAATGCCAACAACATCGCGAATTAAGAGGGTCGCGGCTGCGCAAGCAGCTTCTGCACATAGTCTTCCAACATGGGGGTATTGGGTGCAGACGCAACGCTCTTGCAGGGCGTATTCATCGCGCGATGCACATGTTGCGTAATGTCGTGATGTGTCGCCGGATCCACATGGCGAATAATAGCGGTAGTGACAATTTCCAGGGCTTCGATCTGGGCAATGAGCGCTTTCGACTCCGCCTCTTTTTCTGCCATTTTAATCAGCAATTCAGCAATGAGATTTTTCATTAACGCATCTCAGTCTTATACCGAAAGGAAGAGCCTCACGTTAGCATTCCATTGTGTAATTTGAAAAGTCCTCTACGGAAATTATCTGTTCTTTCTGCGCCCAGAGTTGCAATGCGTTAGAATATTCACACTGTAAGTGAAAAGGTTATTCTATCGAAACGTTACAATTCACAATAATGAAATGCCCTTTTACTTGTGGCTCATTTTTAGGGCCGATAAATGTAACGGTGTCATGGCAACCATTATTTAAAAGACGTGTCATGGTGTAAAAAAATATCAGTGAGGAATGTATGTTGGAGTTAATCAAAGCCGTAGGATTAGGGCTAGTGGTGCTGTTGCCGTTGACCAATCCACTGACCAGCGTTGCGCTGTTTTTAGGCTTATCGGGTGACATGAACCGGGAAGAGCGCAATCGCCAGTCTCTGCAAGCCTCGGTCTACGTTTTTTTAATCATGGTGGTTGCCTTCTATGCTGGCAACATTGTGATGGATACTTTTGGCATTTCTATTCCTGGCCTGCGCATGGCCGGGGGTTTGATTGTCGCCTTTATTGGCTTTCGCATGCTGTTTCCACAAGCGCCCGCGGGGCATTCGCTGGAAGCTGAGCATAAGCAAGATGAGATAGAAAAGCGCGAAACCGTGAACATCGCTTTTGTGCCGCTGGCGATGCCCAGCACGGCGGGCCCCGGGACGATTGCCATGATCATCAGTACAGCCTCAACGATCCGCCACTCTGATACCTTTTCGCCCTGGGTGCTGTCTGTGGCGCCCGTCGCCACCTTTCTGACCATTGCCGTGATTTTGTGGGCTTCCCTGCGCAGTTCCGGTGCCATCATGCGTCTGGTAGGTAAAAGCGGCATTGAGGCGATATCGCGCCTTATGGGGTTTCTGCTGGTCTGCATGGGAGTCCAGTTTATTATCAATGGCGTGCTGGAAGTGATTAAAACCTATCCAAATGGATGACGTGTGAAATTATTTCCGTTTGTTACTGGCAAGACCAAAGCAACCTTCTAAAGTTAATAGACGATCCCTGCCTCTATCTTCGGATCACGAAACGCTCACAGCATGTTCCGAACTCATAGCGAACCCTATTCGCCCTGAAAGCTGACTTTCAGGGCGGTTTTATCTTCTCTGGAGGTCATTATGGCCACATCCACGAACACTGCGGCACGCGCGATTGCTGACTATTTTAACAGTCCCGCGTTCCACGCGCCGCAAACCACCGATTTGCTCGCCGCCATCATGCAAGAGTTAATGCAGCACGGCCAGCCCGCCACCAACAAAGCGATTATTGCCAGCGTGTTATCACGGCTGGAAGGGGAAATGGATCAGTCCATGCTGCAGGGCTATCGCAATCTGCTGGCCGAGATCATGGGCAAAACATCGGAGGAACAGGACTAGCAGGCAGCACGGGCATCCGTACTGCCTGAAGGAAGGATTAACGCTTTAATGTCAGTAGCGTATCCGCTTCCGTCACATGCGCCTTCTGTGTGGCGCGCTGCCACAAACAGAGTTCACGCCCGCGCTGATTTTTCATGTGCGCCTGCGGATAGCGACCGCTTATCACCACAGACGAATAGCCCACGCTATCATCAAACAGCATGATCCCACTGGCAATCTGCGGATTTTTCAACTGACTGGCTTTTAAACAGGCCGTTTTCATCGCCTGATCGCCCTTTGCCCATGCTTCATCTGAACTGGCATGTGCAGTACCCACCAACGCACCCAGCGTCAGCAGCAGTAAACACCCTTTCTTCATTTCTCTCTCCCTGGTGATGACAACCGCCATGCGCTGGCGGCGGGAACACCATAACAGCCATCCTCTTAGTATGTACATGGGCTGGCCATTTTTCAGTCTGGTCTTAAAAAAAATCCCGCCACGAAGGGCGGGAAACTGTGCATGGTGTATTTAACGAGGTTTAGGGGTAATACTCCGCTTCAAGGTACGTCACGCAGATTGCAGCCAGATGACACACTGCCCCATTACGATTATTTACATGCTGTCGGGTTGCGCAAATTTTATCCCCCGTTAAGATGTGCACCTCATTATCCGGAGTTCCCATGAGAAAACTGCAACGCAAAGCAAGCTGGTTCCTTGCCCTGGCGTGCCTCGTCATACTGACCTGTATGGCGCAGCGTACGGCGGGTTTTGTGCTATTGCAGACGCCCATGGCCAGCGTTCAGGCCACTTCCGTTGTCACTGACAACACCGTGGATATTGGTGCTCCGGTTACCCCTTGTGAGCTCAGTGCAAAATCATTGATGAGCATGCCACCGATTCTGGCGGAAGCTCTGCTCAGCGGACTGTGCGTTTTAATAGCGGTATTGGTCTTTATTCCTCGCCTTGTCCTGCCTGCTACCCACGTCTATTCTCATTCTACGCCTCGACGGCGCATCCATTTGCGGCTCTGTAATTTTCGGGAATGAAACCTGACGGCTTTATCGCTTCGTCACGTTCATTTTTGGAGATAAAACAACATGATTACCCTATTACGCAACGCCCTGCTGGGCCTGCTTGCGCTATGGTTGCCCGTGGCTTTTGCCGCCGATACCGGCTGGCTAAAGAGCCCACTTAACGATCATGCAGAAGTTCGTCTGCGCGCTGATCCCCAGGCGCCTGAAGGCACGCGTATTCTGCTTAATGTCAAATTACAGCCCGGTTGGAAAACCTACTGGCGCACGCCGGGTGAAGGCGGCATAGCCCCTGAAATCACCTGGCAAGATGCCACGGTAAAAGCACAATGGTTCTGGCCAACACCACAACGTTTTGACGTGTCAGGGATCAGCACGCAAGGCTATCACGATGGCCTGGTGCTACCGATTCAGCTTACTGGGCACCCGACGTCTCCCCTGCGCGGTACGTTGACGCTTTCAACCTGTAGCAACGTCTGTATCCTGACCGATTACCCTTTCACGTTGGATCTGACGCAACCTGCAAGTGCTGATTTCGCCCATGATTACGCCCAGGCGATGGGCAAAGTCCCGGTTGCCGATGCCTTACAGGCGCAGCTCACCGCAGGATATCGCCCAGGTGAAGTGCAGTTGGTGGCAGAACGCGCAGGCGGTTGGCAGTCCCCAGAGTTATATGTCGATATGCCTGAGGGCGCCAGTTTGGGTAAACCGGTTATCCAAACGCAAGGTGAACGGTTGGAAATCACCGTTCCAGCCAGCGATGAATGGGGAGAAACCGCACCCGATCTGACAGGTAAAACGCTCTCTTTGGTGCTTGTCGACAACGGGATTGCCCAACAAAGCACCGTGACCCTGGGTGGGCCGTTATCGTTAGCCAGCCAGGCACTGCCGCTGTGGCAGATTATTTTGATGGCGCTGGCGGGCGGCTTTATCCTCAACCTGATGCCCTGCGTCTTGCCGGTGCTTGGCATGAAGCTCAGCAGTATTTTGCATGTTGAACAGCGCGATCGCCGCAGCGTACGTATGCAGTTCCTGGCTTCAACCGCGGGCATCCTGGTGTCATTTATGGCGCTTGCCCTGTTGATGACAGTGCTCCGCGCCAGTAATCAAGCGCTCGGCTGGGGAATTCAATTCCAAAATCCGTGGTTTATTGCCCTGCTGGTGATCGTCAGCGCTCTGTTCAGCGCTAACCTGTTTGGTTTGCTCTACTTCCGTCTGCCTTCCGCTTTTAGCACTCGTCTGGCCACCCATCAGGGCAAAGGACTCAGCGGAAACTTTGCAGAAGGCGCTTTCGCCACGCTGCTGGCAACGCCCTGCTCAGCGCCTTTTCTCGGCACCGCTGTGGCTTTCGCGCTGGCTGCGCCACTGCCGCAGTTATGGGGGCTCTTTATCGCACTCGGCCTTGGTATGAGTCTGCCGTGGTTGTTGATTGCGGCCTGGCCTACGCTGGCCCTGCGTCTGCCACGTCCGGGTCAGTGGATGAACCGTCTGCGCGTGGTCTTGGGGTTGATGATGCTGGCCTCGTGTTTATGGCTGCTGAGCTTGTTAACGCCCTTCCTGGGCACGCTGTGGACGAGCCTGTTAGCCGCAACGCTGATTGTCATCCTGCTTATCGCCATTGCTCGCCACTACTCTCTGCGCACCGCGGCAATGTCCGCAGGGGGCGCAGCGCTGGCCGTTGGCGCGCTCTTCCTGGCTTCCTCCTTGCTCACGCATTATGGCAAGCAGCCTTTGCAGGACAATATCGCCTGGCAGCCTTTGACCGAAGAGGCGATTCAGCAAGCCCTGAAAGAGAATAAGCGGGTGTTCGTCGATGTCACTGCCGACTGGTGTGTCACCTGTAAAGCCAACAAATTTAACGTTCTCCTGCGCAGTGATGTGCAAAAAGCCCTGATGGCGGATGACGTTGTCGCCCTGCGCGGCGACTGGACCCGTCCCTCAGATACGCTGAGTCAATTTTTACTCCGACGCGGCAGTGTTGCCGTGCCTTTTAACCAAATATATGGACCAGGGTTGCCGCAGGGCAAAACGCTGTCTCCGCTACTGGACAAAGCCACCCTGCTGGAAACCCTGAACAACGCTAAAGGAAAATGATGATGAAAAAGCTCGCACTGACCCTGTTACTGGCAGCCACTCCCCTGTGGGCAACGGCCGCGCCTTTCACCCCCGAGCAAGAGGCACGTATCAAAGAGATGATCCGTGAAACGCTGGTCAGCAACCCAGAGATCCTTGCACAAGCCGCGGATGCTTACGACAAACAAGCGCAGGCACAGCAGAACGATGTAATTAAACAGGTGGTTGAGAAAAACAAAGACGCGCTGTTTAACGATGCCGGCAGTCCGCGCCTGGGGGCGGCCAATGCCAAACTGGTGATGGTGTCTTTCACCGATTACAACTGTCCTTTCTGCAAGACGTTTGATCCGCTATTGGAAAAGATTGTTGAGAAATACCCGGATGTCGCCGTGGTGATCAAACCCCTGCCTTTCCGTTCAGAAAGCTCACTGACCTCGGCCCGTGATGCATTGACGGTATGGAAAGATAACCCGGACAAATTCCTCGCTTTGCACCACCGCTTGATGGCGAAAAAAGGCTATCACGATGATGCCAGTATCAAAGCCGCCGAGCAGAAAGTGGGTGTCACCGTGAGTCAGCCAAGCAAAGAGAGTCTGGATACCGTGAACAGCAACCTCGCCCTGTCTCAGCATCTGGGTATTCAGGGCACTCCCGCGACGCTGATTGGCGATCAGATGCTGCCGGGTGCAGTGAGCTACGACCAGCTTGAAGCCGTGGTGAAGGCTGAATTGGCGAAGCTGAATGACAAGTAAGCTGCGCCGCTGGTTGCGCGAAGGCCTCTTCCTGCTGGTGATGTTGGCGGTGATTACGCTGGTGATGGATCATTTTCGCGCGCCCCAGGCGCCGCGTGATTTTGCCAGCGATACCGTGGTGACTCTTGATGGCAAGTCCATCACCCTGGCAGATCTGAGCGCAGAGAAACCGCTGCTGGTGTACTTTTGGGCCAGTTGGTGTGGCGTATGCCGCTTTACGACGCCCAAGGTGGCAGATTACGCCGCAGAGGGTGGCAATGTCCTGTCGGTTGCCCTGCGATCGGGAGACGATGCCAAGGTGCAGCGCTATTTGAGCCAAAAACAGTTCGCGATACCCACGGTGAATGATACCTCTGGCGCGCGATCGGCTCAGTGGGAAATTGGCGTCACACCGACCTTCGTGATCGTCCATCAAGGGAAAGTGGTCAGTACAACCACAGGCTGGACAAGCCTGACCGGTTTAAAGCTGAGACTTTGGTGGGCGGGTCGCTCAGCGTAAAGCTCAATAAGGCGGCCTCTGATGAGGCCGCTTTCTCATGCTAAAAGCATTAACCGCAGTAAACGCGGGTAATATTGTTGTCTTTATCGCCGAGGAAATTGATGCGATTAAGATTGAAATCCATCGTGACTGCGGAATTCACTGGAATCGCCCGTACCGGATTGGCAAAGCTCAGTGAAGAGATTGAGCTTAACGGTTTTCCGACATAGCTTTGATACTGTGAGGCCTGGCAACGATCAAGCTCAGGATCCACAGGCTGTGCATTTTCGCTGCTCCCCGCACCGTGATTCTGGCAGGCCGCCAGCATAGTGACGCCCGCAACAACCATCATTTTTCCGTAAATGTTCACCTAAATGCTCCTCAATGCTTGTGAGTTAACTGCTGAAACAGGGTAGCAGATTCTGGGCGTTGAGTTAAAACCTCGTCATTGTGCTGTCCTCGCAGGCATTCTAAAACGGCACGGACTGCACAAAAAACAACCAACCCTGTTCTATACTGATAGTGAGATTTATCTGAGAAGGAATTCATTATGGAACTGGCTGTGTTTATTTGTTTCGCGGTCATTATGACGCTGGTTGCGGTGAAAATCCGCTGACGCAAAGCCCACAGCATGTGGGCTTTCTTGTTTTTTCAACCCGAAAAACCCGACCACACATTGCTGTTTTTTTCAGCGTAATTCACCGCCTGATCGATCACCAAACTGGTCTTACCAGAAAAATAAATTCGCGCAAAGTTATACAAAACCAAAAAAGTTGTATAAGTTTACTCGGCGAGAAGAATCGCATGCTTGTAACGAACGATGCTTTGCATCGCCTCTGGAGGTGTTCGCTGGATTTCCACCTGCAGAGGCTTTTTTTTCACTTCAACGGAGCAAAATCATGCATTCAGATATTTCTGCCACTGCTGTACACACCCGGACAGAGCACGCGCCCATGCGCCCGACAGATGAGCAGGAGATTCTGGGGCAAATCGTGGTTGAGATTTTGCAGGCCGGGCAAGTCGTGAATAATAAAGCGATTATTGGACAGTTGCTCAAGCGACTGGAAGCAGAAAGCGATGTGGTGGCACTCGATGTGTATCGTACCGCGCTGGAATGGATTGTTCATCGCACCGCAGATGATATCGTCGGCTAACACATCCAGAGCCAGCCAACGCGATATCTTTAGAGGGTTGCTGCGCTAAAGACCAGTGAGGCGCCCCACGCCAGAACAGCGGCTGAGGCAACCAACAGTGAAACACCAATTGCGCTAATCATGTTGTGAGACACTTTACTGTGCATACGATAGCCCTTTTCTTAGAGAGTGCTCTCAGTATTGATTAAAGATTGGCATTACGCAGCGGAAAAAATCCGAAAGTCATCGCAACATTTTGTTTGTTGACTAGCCCTCTTGCCAGATAGTCAGTACACTCTACGTACACGAATAGAACCCTTGCGATAGCTCGCGAGGGTTTTTCTTTTGCTCTAAATTTGACGTTATGGAGGAACCATGTCACGTCCTGCAATCATTATTAGTGAACGGGATGCCGAGCTGCTGGACAGGCTTTTAGAAAAACCGGCGAATGCCAGCTTGCCCGTTGCAAAAGCCCTGAATGAAGAGTTAGATCGCGCCACCACCGTTCCCAGCGCGGAGATCCCGGCGAACGTTGTGACCATGAACAGCCAGGTTGAATTTCGTAACTTGCGCAATGGCGAAACCTGGATTCGCACACTGGTTTACCCGCAAAACCTGAGCGACAGCCAGACGCAAATCTCGGTTCTGGCTCCGGTCGGTGCAGCGCTATTGGGTTTAAAAGAGGGTGACAACATTGAATGGGCGCTCCCGGCAGGCGTCAGCACCCATATTGAAGTCATCAAAGTGCTTTGCCAGCCCGAAACAGCAGGTGATGCAGGCCATTAATCGTTGAGCCTCCCCCAGTGATCGGTTGTTCACCTCCCTTTTCAGGGGGGTGATTGTTGAACGAAAATCCCGCCAATTTAATCAGTGCCACTTATACTTAGTGCCAAGCGCATTAAGGAGAGTCGCCACGATGAACCCCATACCCTGGCGTTACCGAACCCTGTTCGGCGATAACAAGGCCCGCCAAACAACGACCTTTATTCGACGGTCTTTACTGCTGATGATGGGTTTGCTGACGCTGGTTTTTGCCTGTGTGGTTATCGCGCTGTTAGTCATTTCACGCCATATCGATTTGCAATCCGACCGCCAGGATGCCGCGCTGCTGGCAAAAGCGCTGGAAAATCGGCAGGAAATTATTCGTTCCCACTTGAGTGATAGCGCATTTTGGGGCGAGGCCTGGAATCACCTGCATGAGAATGTAGACACCCGCTGGGCTTACGATCGCGATAATTTAGGCGGCTCGCTGTATCGCGATTTTGGCTACGAAGGGCTGTTTGTACTCGATCCACAAGGTCAAACACGCTATAGCGTGATCAACGGCAAACTCAGCGATCAAAGCCTGAGTGACTGGCTGGGCAGCCCACCGCCGGTGATGGCAACCCGAGAAGATGCGCCCACCAGCCGCCTGTTTGCTTTCGGCGGGCAACCGGCCATTTTCGCCAGTGCTCCAATTACCCCCGGCAGCAATCTGGTGGCCGATGCCGATGGCCCCCGTTCGACGCTGATATTCATTGAGCGCCTGAACGATGCCAAGCTGCGACAGCTTGGCAGCGAATACGCCATCCATCAAACGCATGTATTACCGGGCAACAGTGCACATGCCAGTAATCAATTAACACTGCCTGGCATCACTCCCCCGCTGGTGCTGAGTTGGCAGCAATCACAACCGGGACGCCAGTTGGTGATTTGGGTTCTGCCCTTGTTGCTATTGCTCGGCGGCACCACGGTCATGATGGCCATCTGGCTCTTGCGTAATGCCTTGCAAAAAGCGCGCATGGTCGATGAGAACAGTTTCCTGCTCGCGCAAAGCCGCCTTGCGCTGGCCGCCAGCGAACGTCGCTTTCGTGATGTCGCGGAAGCCACCACGGACTGGATCTGGGAACTGGATGAGGCGCTGCGTTTTACCTATCTTTCTGAAAGATTTCCTAATCTTACCGGTTACAGCATTACGTCATGGATCGGCAGGCCAGTCACTGACTTCTTACACGACGAGGCCCAGCAGTTACACCACTGGTTGACCCATCCCGGAGAGCGTTCCCATCGGCGTCTGTTGCACTGCAGCTATTTGTCGGCGCAAGGCAGCAAACGCTATTGCCATATCGTGATCAAACCGGTGATCACCGCTGACGGCGTGGTCGCCTGGCGCGGCACCGCCACCGATGTGACCTTAGAAGTCGAGGCACAAGCGCGCGTGCAGTATCTTTCCAGCCACGACGAGCTAACAGGCTTGCCCAATCGCACGCGCATGCGGGAGTTTTTGGAAGGCAAGCTGCGCGCGCAGCCGACGCTGGAAAACCCGCTGGCGATGATTACGCTCGATCTTGATAAATTCAAACCTGTAAACGATCTGTTTGGGCATCAAACCGGGGATGCCGTGCTGCATGAGGTCTCGCAGCGCCTGCGCAGTTGCTTACAAGAGGCCGATCTGGTGACGCGTCAGGGAGGTGATGAATTTATTCTGATTATTGCCGAACACGCGACGCCGTCCCGGCTGGAAGCGATCTGCCAACGCCTGCGGGATGAAATAGGTAAACCGGTGGACATAGCAGGAAATGAGATTTTTATCGGTGCCAGTATGGGCATTGCCACCGCGCCACGAGATGCACAGGATGCTGGTGAACTGTTGCGCCTGTCTGATATTGCGCTCTATCAGGCGAAAAATGCCGGGCGTAACCGCTGGGTGTTTTATAACCCGGAAATGGCAGAGCAAATTGTTCAACGCCGCGAAATGGAAAAAAGCCTGCGAGATGCCATTAAACACGGCCAGTTTCAGTTGTTATGGCAACCCCGCTATAACATGAAAACCAACAGCATTGTGGCAGCAGAAGCCCTGATCCGTTGGCAACATCCGCAACTGGGTCTGGTAATGCCCGATCAGTTTATTCCACTCGCCGAAGAGACCGGTTTGATTGTCGATATCAGCACCTGGGTGCTTAATACCGCCTGCCACGAAGCACAACAATGGCCCACGCCACTGGCGATTTCAGTCAATATCTCCGCCGTTGAATTCCACACCAATGGATTAGCAGAACGCGTTGCCAGCGCATTGCAAAGCTCAGGACTGTCAGCAAGCCGACTGGAAATTGAGGTTACGGAGAACGCGGCGTTGTGGAATCCGGATGCCAGTCTGCAATTGATGCAATCACTGAAGGCGCAAGGCGTGCGCTTACTGGTCGATGATTTTGGTACCGGTTATTCATCGCTAAGCTATCTGCGCAAATTCCCGTTTGATGGCATAAAACTGGATCGCTCCTTTATTACTGGCCTGCCAGACACCGATAATGCCAGTTTGATTGCCGAAAATATTATTGGCTTAGGGAAAGCCTTCTCCCTGAGTGTGACGGCAGAAGGTGTCGAAACCTCTGCGCAGTTCGACAGGTTGCGCAGTTTGCGCTGCGATGAGGTACAGGGTTACCTGATTGGCAAACCTATGCCTCCGCAGCGCCTGCTCGCTCTTTTGCAGGCGGACACGCCGCCTGAATATAGCTGGCAATTTCAATCTTAAACGCGTGCATGGGTTAACTCACAGAACGTGACGACTCGTGCCCATTCAGGGCGCGCGCAACGGGCGGTGAAAATTGGCCCGTTAGCCAATGCTCCAACCCGCTGTAGTCAACGTCCGGGCCCTGGGCCAGTCGATACACGGGCCCAAGTGCCAGCGGTTCTGCGCGCTCAACCAGCGCGTGCAACTCCGGCAAATACTCTTCACCAGGATGGCCGGGTTTGCGATCGCCCAATCTGGCAGCATAACGGGCCACCGCGTGTTCAGGTGAAATGTCATTCCAGATTTCCAGCACCTGTTCGACAGCAGAGTGTTCAAAAATCGCCCGCCAGAACGCGGGAGGCTGGAAACCAAACCAGGCATCGATCACATAGACGCATTTGTCAGGTGCCCGCGCCACAATATCGCCAATCGCCTGGCACGCAGCCCGGCCTAACTGACGGTTGGTGTCACGATCCAAATTTGGGTATTGCGCCATAAAGGGCTCTTTAATGCCATCGACAGACAGTGACGGCCATCTAAAACGGTCACTCAGGTGGCGTACCACGGTACTCTTGCCTGATGCGGGTACGCCATTCACCAACACCAGGGTTTTGCCACAGGTCATAAGATTTCCACCACGTCTTGAGTGGTGCGGGCCTGGCGCAGTTGGCGCATCACCTCTTCATCATCAAGCAAATTAACAATTGCCCGGATACCTTCCTGAATGTGAGCATTGCTGTCGCGAGCGGCAAACATGATAACGATATCGGCCTTGTCACTGTCATGGAACGTGATGGGTTCATCCAGCAACACCAAACTGAAGCCGTTTTTAATGACGCCACACTCTGGGCGCGCATGCGGCATCGCGATACCTTCATCAAACACGTAATACGCCCCGTGCTCCAGCGTGCTGTCAATCACCGCCTGACTGTAACGCGCTTCCACATAGCCATTGGCAATCAGGGGTTTGGCTGCCAAAGAGATCACTTTTTGCCAGTCCGTTTCTTTTACGCCAACCTGAATCGCCTGGGCATCAATTAATAACTGTTTAATCGTCATACTGTCTCCCTATATATTCCGGCGAATGGTATTGCGTAATTCATCTATTTTGACGAACACCGCATCGACCTGCTGGCGATGTTGTGGACTTTTCGCAAAGACGGATAACGCGCGGTTGTATCGCAACATCAACGTTTTTTGTGTTTCACCGTCACGCGGATCGGCCGCTAATTTTTCTTCCAGATTTTGTAATTCCATCACTAATTGTTCAGCTTCCTGCTGAATATCGCCCTGCGGCTCGGGAGCTTTGTTAAATAACGACTTTATCGATGAAAACATATTCCCCTCCTGGCCCCGACAAACAAGCCGGGGCCCTTTGCAGTTAAGCAAATAAACTTCAAGTACGACGGGTTATTTAAATAAAGCGATCTTTTCGACTAAAACATCCGTGACGGCCTGGTTCGCCGGAATCAGGAATTTGCGCACGCTATCGTTCACCTTGCCTTTCTCAAAGGTGGCTTTGCACTGCCCAACCCACTGCACGTTCATTTCGGTGCCGACGTTGACTTTATTAATGCCTTCAGTGACCACCTTACGCATATCTTCATCGCTGACGCCCGTGCCGCCATGCAGTACCAGTGGCTTACCCGTGACTTCGCTGATTGCCGCCAGACGCTGGTGCTGAATTTGGGTTTTGCCGGTATACATACCATGCACGGTACCAATCGACACCGCCAACATATCCACATCCGTTGCATCAGCGTACTGCTTGGCATCCTCAACCGTGGTGAACTCAATGGCGCTCATTTCCACGGATTTGCCATCTTCAGTCCCGCCAATGGCGCCCAGTTCACCTTCAACGGTGATGTTACGCGGACGAGCCAGCGCAATCACTTTTTTGGTGTTGGCAATGTTCTCTTCCATCGGCAGATGCGAGCCGTCATACATGACAGAACTGAAACCGGCATCCATTGCTGTCGTGATGTCTTCAATGCTTGAGCAATGATCCAGATGCAAACAGGTGGGAACATCATGGCTTTCCGACAGAGAGCGCACGGAATCTACCAGTAATTTGTGCCCAAGATACTCCGCTGTCCCTGTGGAAATCTGAATCATCAACGGACTATTCGAACTTTTTGCCGCTTTGAAAAATGCCGGCAGCATTTCCAGGCAGTGCAGGTTGAATGAGCCGACCGCTTTAAACTCACGTTGCTTTGCGACTGACAGAAGATCGGTGAAATTATACAGACTCATGTGCCTTTTCCTCATGGTGCTTAGTCGATTTGCCGTTAACGAACCAGGCAAGTAAGGTGACGAACAAGATGAATACGCCGACGAACAGCCAGTTGTTCTGGAACGCGTGCCCCAGGATTAAACCGCTGCTGATCACATCGGAGTCGCTAAAGGTGACGCCGGTGAAACCATAACTTTCCAACATTGGAACCAAAATCGCAGGCAGGAAGGTGATAAACAGACCGTGTACGACACCGCCAATCACCGCGCCACGACGACCGCCCAGCGCGTTACCAAATACCCCTGCCGTACCGCCGGCAAAAAAGTTGGTTAACAGACCTGGCAGAATCATCGCCAAACCAAACATCGGAAAGACAATCATGCCGATGATGGAACCTGCCGTTGTCGCCAGGAAGCCCACAATGACCGCGTTAGGGGCATACGGAAACAGCACCGGGCAATCGAGTGCCGGTTTGGCATCTGGCACGATACGCATGGCAATCCCACGAAATGCCGGAACCAACTCGTTCAACAACAAACGCACGCCGCTGTACAGGACGAATACACCCGCAACAAACTGAATCGCCTGCATAAACGCGTACATCAGATAGTTGGTACCGCCGGAAAACTGCGCGATATACGCAGGGCCTGCCGCCAGCGCGGGAATCAGGTACATCGGTACCATCACCACCGCCATAGAGAAGTAAGTGTCTTGTAAGAACTTAAAGTTATCCGGTAATTCGAGATCTTCGGTTGAGCGCGAGCCTTTGCCGACAACCTTGGCAACCGCCGCCTGCACCAGATACCCGATGGTGCAGAAATGCCCCAGTGCCACATCATCAGAGCCGGTAATGCGACGCACAATCGGTTGGGCCAATGCCGGCATAATGACCGCCATAATGCCGCCGAAAATACCGCCGGTCAGAATCAGTGGCAGGCCCGTTAATCCGGTTTTGTAGCCGATGACGGCACCAATGGTGGCCATCCACAGCAACGCTTGCCCCGTCAGGAAGATGTACTTAAAGGGTGTGATGCGCGCAATCAGGATGTTGACGGCGAAAATCACCATTAGCGTTAATGCCACTTCCGAACCCAGCTCACGGTTTGCCAGCCCCGCTATAGCCGCCACATCAGTGATGTACCCCTGCATCCCAAAGCCGTGGGTAAAGATGTCATTCAGGAACGTCAGGGTGGCAACAATGATGTTGATCCCCGCCATCATGATTAAAAAACCCAACAGCGTTTTAAAGGTGCCTTCCGCCACTTTACCCAGGGATTTTTTCTGCAGGATCAGCCCAAACATGGCAATAAATGCAATCAGAATGGAGGCCTGACCCAACAGATCTTTTACGATGAAGTCGATGATACTATTCATGCTCCGCCACCTTCAGATTGTGCGCTTTCATATAAGCCAGAATTTTTTCTTCAATTTCGGCTTTATCGGTGAGTCGATTAAGAATAATGACGCGCCGGGCTTCTTCAGGTGTGGCATCCGCCGTTAAAATATCGGCGAACGCTTTTTGCGTCAGGATCATGTCCGATTTAAACGCATTCGCTTCCGATACCGTGGTGTGATCCAATTTCACCGGGATTTGTAATTTTTTAAATACCGCTTGTGCGCTCATTTCTATTGCGAAGCTAGAACCTAAACCACAGCCACATACACAGAGAACGTTAAGCATGGAGAGTCTCCTTAAATTATATTGAGCTGCCTGGCCAGTTTATAATGATGCCCTTCGGTATCGACCAGCCGTTTTTGCATACTGACTAAATCAATCGGAATTGGTTTATTGCCAGCGTTAATAATGATGGCTTTATTTTTCATGCCAGATTGAATACAGCGGACCACTTCGCTCGCCATAATGGTGCCTTGATAGATCTCCTCACAGGTTGGATCGCCATTTCGTAATCCGTATCCCATAATGGTTTTACGAATACGTACGCCAATGTGCGGTTCGAGTTGTTTTATCAGGGTGTCAATCGCGCCCTGAAAGCCTGGTGAATACTCTTTGGTGTACCCTTCGGAACACAAAATGATGACGCTATTCTGGCTGGCAAGCCGCAGTTTGATGCGCTCAGCCAGAGTGGAAACCGGGATTTGGCACTCAGGAATCAGTGCAAAATCCGCGTTGCTTTTAATCGCCGCCTGCAGGGTTAATTCACCGCAGTATCCGCCGAGTAACTCCATCATGAACACCCTGCCCGGCAAAGCACGTCCGGTATTACGCAGTTTGCTCACTTCCTTGATCACCTGTTCGCAAGCGGTTGAAAAACCGATCGAATAATGACTGCCAAACACATCGTTATCGATGGTCATGCCAACGCCGAAGCAGTTCACGCCGTACTCGCTCAAGTGATGCAGAAACTGCAACGATCCATCGCCCCCCGCCATCACCAGCACATCAATATGCAGACTCTTCAACTTTTTGGCGATCTGCTCATACTCACTGCTTTTCAATTTACGGTCCGTTCGACCTGCCGCCATCACCGGGATTGCGGAGATGGAAAAGTCGACCAGATCGCGTGCGCTTATTTCCTGATGATTTTTTTCCAGTAAACCTGGAATTCCGCCGTTGAATAACGTCATTTCCGCATCAGCAAGTTTTCCTAACTGGAAAATAAAATTATTGATGCCAGAAACATCTCCTCCACTGATCACCATTCCAATTTTCATGACCATCTCCTGAGCAAGGGCGCAGGAACATTGTTCACCGAATACAAGACCGATATTTGCAACGGAGATCACATAAAAGTGATTATTGTTTTCCGGTGAGAGGTTGACAGTTGTGCCGAAGGGGTATTTTTTGTGATGTGTGTCACAATAAAATATTGTGATCGCTTTAACAGTGGAAAAAATATTATTCGATAAATCATCACGTTATTTTTTTTGCTTTTGATGGCAAGGCAAGGCGATTCTGAGACGATAATGCCAAGAAAAGTCTGCATCAATTTTGTGAGGTCTGACGCATTTTATTCGGTTATCTCTCTCAGGCGGATAAGGGCACAGCGCAGAATCGGGTCTGGCGCACAGTGTTGACCTCCGCCACTTGAGCCCGCCAGCATTGCTCTCTACGCTAAAGTCATGCGTTGAAAGGAGCCTGCTATGCTACCCGATGAATTTATCGCTGAGATCATTCGTGAAGGTTACAGTGAACCCGTGCTGGTGGAGCGAGAGGCAAATGAGTCACGCGCCACACATCAGCATGACTTTGAAGCCAAAGCCTTGATCCTGAAAGGGGAGATCCGCATTCGCACCGAAGCAGGCGAACATATTTACCAACGCGGCGATGTGTTTCATCTTGAAGCCTGCGAAGAGCACTGCGAGTTTTATGGGCCTCAGGGCGTGGCGTATTTATCTGCCCGTAAAGCCATGAGCGAGGATGACAGCTTATTTATCGATCGCTCATGGTGATGCGGGCGGTCTTTAGTGCGTAACCGATTTTGAAAAGATCTGGATGACGACAACGCCCAACACAATAAAGGCCATGCCTATCAGCGCAGGCAAATCTAACCGCTGCTTGTAAATGACAAACGATAAAATAGACACCAGGAAAATCCCCATCCCGGCCCAAATCGCATAGGCGATACCGATATTCATGGTTTTTACCACCTGCGATAAGCCATAGAAAGAGATGGCGTAACCCACCACCACCGCCAGGCTTGGCAGCCAGCGTGTAAATCCCTCTGTGGCTTTCATCATGGAAGTCGCCATGGTTTCAGCCGCAATAGAAATCGCAAGAATCAGATAAACGTGCACAATAATCTCTCCAAAAGTCGCGCTTAACCCGAGCGTGCAATGACCAGCAGCGTCTCGCGCAAGCGGGGTAAAGCAAAATCAATAAATTCGCGTAATTTTAACGGCATCGGGCCACGAGACGCATGCAAGAGATGGACCGGCACCGGCGGCGGCTCAGCGTTTGCCAACACAATTTTTAACCGCCCTTCACATAAGGCTTCTGTCACCTGGTAGTGCAATAACCGTGCGATGCCAGTGCCTGCCGCCGCCGCATCAGCAGCGGCTTCAGGCGTGGTGACCGCTAACCGGGGTTTAACCGGCACTAAGCCCACCGGATGCGGGTAGCGCCAACCGTTAAAGGGCATTGGATTATCAATCGTCACACAGGGATAGTGCATTAGCGCCTGTGGCGTCTGGGGCTCTCCCAACCGTGCGAACAAGTTCGGGCTGCCACAGGTCACTGAGCGCATCTCGCCAACCGCGCGTGCAACCATTGAGCTGTCAGCCAGTGGGCCAATGCGCACCGCCAGATCAACATGATCGTCAATCAGATCGGCATTACGATCGCTTAACAGCAAACGCACGGTGATGTCAGGCCATGCCGCTAAAAACGCATTCACAATCGGTAATACGTGTCGACGCCCGAACATATGCGGCGCGGTAATCACCAATTCACCTTTCGGCTGCAAGTATTCACCGACAGCCATACGTTCCACGGCATCAATCTCTTCGAGAATACGCCGGGCATTCGCAACATAAGCAATACCGGCATCCGTTAGTGTGAGTTTACGTGTCGTACGTAACAGTAATCTGACACCCAACTGCGCTTCCAGATCGGCAATTTTACGGCTGATACTGGTTAACGGCAGTTTTCCCTGCCGCGCCACCTCAGACATGCTGCCGACCTCCGCCACCTTCACCAGCAGCGACATCGCTTCAAGTTTATCCATTATCCTTCCATTTCTGGCAAGAGTGTTTGTACTAATAACAGGATTATCACGTTAAGCGGAATAGAGGAAGATACCACTCACGTCATCTTTCCCGGAGGCACTATGCACTTTGATTTTATGCGCATTGCGACAACCCCCGACGTGGAAAACGTGCAGAGTGAAATGGGCAGTCATCGGTTGCGACGTTTTGCACCTGAAAACAGGACGCCCCCTGCATTGAGCCGCGCTGAAAAAGATTTTATCAGCTCACGCGACAGCTTTTATCTGGCCACCTGTGGCAGCCAGGGTTGGCCCTATCTTCAGCACCGCGGCGGGCCTGCGGGTTTCCTGCATGTCCTGGACGAGAGAACGCTGGCTTTTGCCGATGTACGGGGTAACCGACAATACGTCACCACCGGCAACCTGCGCGGAAATCGCCGCGCCTGTCTCTTTTTAATGGATTATCCGCGACGTGCGCGATTAAAGATCTATGCTGAGTTAACGGAGTTTCCTTTAAGCGATCCCTTGCTGGCTGAGCGGCTGTGCGAACCGGCCTTTCCCGGTCACGTTGAGCGCTATTTTCGTCTGCAGTTACACGCCTGGGATTGGAACTGCCCGCAATACATTACGCCGCGCTACACACAATCAGAGATCGATACCGCGCTGGAGCCGGTGATGGCACAGCTTCAACAGTTGGAAAACGAGAACCAGCAGCTTCGCCAACAGCTTGCGCAACAGGAGAAAAAACATGAATGACGATCGCCCGCCGTTTCCGCCTTTTACACGTGAAACGGCCTTACAGAAAGTGCGCGCCGCTGAAGATGGCTGGAACACCCGTGATGCCCAACGTGTCTCCCTCGCCTACACGCATGACAGCCAATGGCGAAATCGCGCCGAGTTTGTGACCGGACGCGATGACATCGTGGCATTTTTACAACGTAAGTGGCATCGCGAGTTGGATTACCGGTTGATTAAAGAACTGTGGGCCTACGAGGGAAACCGCATCGCCGTGCGCTTTGCCTATGAATGGCATGATGACAGCGGCACGTATTACCGTTCCTACGGCAATGAGAATTGGGAATTTGCCGCTAATGGATTGATGCAACGTCGTTTCGCCTGCATCAATGATTTACCGATATCGGCAGAACAGCGGTTGCTCCATTGGCCGCAAGGCCGTCGCCCGGACAATCATCCCGGTTTGAGTGAACTGGGCCTGTAACCGCACGGCAGTAAGCACTCGTCTCTGTTTTGTAAGAATGACGCTGAAATATTTCGACCTGCGCGCACAGCGGTTATACTGATGACTATTGCTAGCAGAGCAGCAGACTCACCGCAGCGATATTCAGTGTTAACTTTACGTTCTACAAGCATGAAATCCAGCATCAACACAAAGGCTTACGTGCCATTGATGATGGAATTATTTATGAACCAGAGAGAGTTTGAACGCGTGATTGGTGCCTGGTCATCCATCACCTTCAGCCAGATTATTATCGACAGCAACAGCCGCGGCCATGAACTGTATGCGGTTTCTCATGAGCCTAATCCTGGCGTACGGCTGTTTATCATCAGTGCCGATGACGAACTGCGGGCGCAACGCTACAAAAGCGTAATGGAGAATTGGCTGCACGAACGTGATCGTCACCTTGAGTGATGCAGTTCTTTCAATCATCACCGTGCTGAAAGGAAGAAAGCACGGTGATGCCAGGATCAATGCGCTATTTAGATAATGCTCTCAATATGCGAGGCTGGAATATCGCCCTCAAGATAAAAAATTTCGCTTTCATCTTGCGCTCTGATTTGCCGTAGCGCTTTTGCCAATGTCGCCGCAGTAATCCTTTTCTGGCTTAATAACAGATCGGCATTATCAAGAATAATTTTCTCGATACTTTGATACCTGGTGTTTCCTAAGCTGTGCAGCGTGACAAATGACGTATTTGGACGGCGAAAACGTCGCGCCACATGAATATTGGAGGAGAGAGATAACACCTTTCCTTCACTGCCACCGGTACGTGCGGTATGACAAATAATAGCCGTAATGTATTCAATGCCAACAGGGGCGGCCCCCACACTACGTTTTAATCCCTGATTCCTGATTTCTTCTTCCGTGCCCTGGTGGCTACGATAAAATCGCGCCCCAATATCGCGCGCGGCGCGACGCAAAAATTGTTCATACGTCAGACCAATACTTTCAACACCGTGATCTTTAGGATCTTCAGCGCGTCTCAGAATAACTTCCAGCGTAACAGCCGTATTTTGACGTCCGGTTGAGCGACTTGAAGAGGCTTCACGCCCCATACTTTGCCCCATCATTGACTCCTTGTAATAAATACTCAATCGCTTTCCTGTTCGCGATCGCCTCGGCTTCATCTGAACACAAACACAGAAAACATAGAAATATTAATGTCTTAAAACACAACAATTCAGCCAGTTGATAGCAACATGCGCCTGTTCTTAATCAGGCTCGAGGTCCAGGATGTCATGCGATAAACGCCCGGCCTGCCATGCCGGGCGTGGCAATCACGATCAGGGGCACACGTAAGAAAACTCGCGCGGGAGACTCAAATCAGCATCAAGATAATGCAGGAGTTCGCACAAGAGTCCGCCAAGCTGCTCCAGCGTGAAAATATCCGTACGTGCAGTGGACAAAATGCGCAGCAAAGCCTGACACTGCCACACCAGAGTGAGTGAATCTTCACTCATTCGCGGTACTTCCTCGGCAATATCGATCGGCTTTTTGGCGGTCAATTGCGCCACATGTGCAACCGTCAGGGGCTCATCCAACGCTCGCTCCAAACAATTCAGAGACTCTGCAAGATGAAGCAACACTAATCTTGGGCACTGAAGTTCCTCCGGATCCATTAATACCATCACTAACTGGCGGCAACGCATGGCGTAATCCAATGCATCTTCACAGCTTGCCAACAAGCGCGGCGTTTCACGCCCCGTGAAAAAGGTAAAAGCCGCTACGCTTGAATTACCATCACGGAAATCGTTACACTTCTCCTCAGCCATAATGTTAAATCCTTGTTTTAACGTGGTGGTTAGCCCACGGACGGGTATGCTGCGACCTGCCGTGGGCGCTCTGATTGCTGCGGTGCCTACTGTATAAATGTCAGTAATGACATAACAATAAAAATGATTGGAAACACGACAGAAATGGCAAGGCGATCGCATAAAAATGTATATGAATTCTCGCATTACAAAATGATTGCGTAGCGCTTTCCAATATTTTCGCCGTGCTCCCCGTTTTTCTGGAAAGCGATCGGCGACACTTATCGCAGGCAAGTGTTAAAAGCGTCCCTAATATTTCAGCAGGTCTAATTATGGCTGGTCAGTCATTGGCATTAATTATGTTTTTTATTCCGCACAGTTAAATCTTCTTTCTGGTTCTGATTGAGACCAGCCTGATAAGCGTTCGAAAAAATATCTGTTTAAATCCACTTGCAGTTTAATTTCAGCGTTCTACTCTCATCCTATTGAGGGACAACCTGCGTGAGTATGCCTTCCTATTTTCCTGCCTTCTGTGTTTCGCTATCAGATTTATTTCCACGCGATGTTAATACGCCCATATCCTCCTCACTGTTTTAACTAACCACCATGACTGAGTACGAGGCAAACCATGAACATGCTTCTCACTGCTCCCAATGTATTAATTATTCTTACGCTGTGTGGCACTGCCGGGATGATAGGCCAGGGGATCCGCGCGATTATTGGTCTGCACAAAGCCGGGTATTTGAAGCTCGATAACAATGCGATGAAAGCGAATTTCAGCGCCAGCTATTTAATGATTACGCTGATGATCGGCTTTATCGCCGGTTGCCTGTCCGGTCTTGCATTAGGGCTTGAGGAGTTTGCTGGCGTAATCGATGGCAAAAAATTGCTTACGCTGGTCGCGGCAGGGTATGCAGGCGTCGATTTTATTGAAGGGACCTTTAATTCGGTGATCAAAACCAACACCACGCCCTCTCCATCCCCCAGCGATACACGCAGCGAAGTCATAGCCGCCACCCCGCCCCACACGCCGGTAGAGAGTACAACGGCCGTCACCAGGGAACCGCCTCGCGCAATTACGCCCAGCGGCAACCCGCTTGCGCAAGCGCTGAAGCGGGCCAGTCCGCGTCTCGATACCGATCGATGGGTACCGGCATTGAACAATGCCTTTGCAAAATTTGATGTTAACACTGAGCGCCGCGTGGCCGCCGCCCTTGGTCAGTTTATGGTCGAAGCTGGCCCCACCTTCAGTGAACTCAAGGAGAATATGCGTTACACCACGTTGCGTCAGTTGATGCGCATTTTTGGCCGACATTTTAGTAGCGAGCAGGAAGCGCAGACTTACCTGGGCCAGGATAAAAAATTAGGCAATCTGGTCTATGCCAATCGACTGGGTAATGGTGATGTCGCTTCAGGGGACGGTTTTCGCTATCGCGGCCGGGGATTAATCCAACTGACTGGCAAAACCGAATATCAGGCATTTGCCAATTACATGGATATGCCCGTCGAAGAGGCCGCTGAATGGTGCGAGACGGAAGAGGGAGCCGCTTGTTCAGCCTGTTGGTATTTAAAAACCCGGCAATGCCTGCCCGATGCCGATCGCTGGGATCTGGAAGCACTGACCGCCAAAGTGAATGGCAGGGCAAAAGTCGATTTGGCAAAACGTATCGCCTATGCAGAAACCTTACTGCAGGCACTGGGTGGCAAATAACGTCTTCCAGTCACCTTGCCGCACCACGCTTCTAGCGGCTTGCATCACACCCAATCGCAGATGCAAGCCCGCTCTGACACACACCTCTTGCCTTGTTTTCCTCGTATAAAGGGGATTGATGGCTGCATTTCCATGTCATATAAATCAATATTATTCAATAAGATAAGCCCATTGTGAATATTTTATTCCTTATATTAGTTAAAATATAAATAATTTATTCCTGTTACGATAACGATCACGTTATACTTTTTTCTTAACGGCGATAATGGTGAATATGCAGAGCCGCTCCGCGTGCGCCCTTTCAATCTGGCGCCTGGGCCCAAACAAAAATCGGGAAAAGAATGAAAATTGATCTCTCCGCACTGGTCACTGAAGGCCGCAATGCACACAGCGAAAACATTGATATGCTTTCGACTGAAGTGATGTTAAACGTTATTAATCAGGAAGATAAAAAAGTAGCACAGGCCGTTGAAAAAGTTATTCCAGCAATAACCCAGGCGGTCGATGCCATTGTGGCGGCTTTTCAGCAAGGCGGGCGTCTGATTTACTGCGGCGCGGGCACTTCTGGGCGCCTGGGGATCCTCGACGCCAGTGAATGCCCTCCTACTTTCGGTACCCCGCGCGAACAGGTTGTCGCACTGATCGCGGGAGGCCACCAGGCCATCTTACAAGCGGTCGAGAACGCCGAAGACAGTTTGACCATGGGCGTTGAAGATCTGAAAAATCTTCACTTTAGCCAGAAAGATATCCTGGTCGGCATTGCAGCCAGTGGTCGCACACCTTATGTGATCGCGGCACTGAACTACGCCAACAGCTTAGGGGCAACCACGGTGGCGCTGGCGTGTAATGCAGGCAGTGAAATCACACAAATCGCCAACATTGCCATCGTCCCGATTGTCGGGGCGGAAGTGGTGACGGGCTCTTCACGCATGAAAGCGGGAACGGCACAGAAACTGGTGCTCAACATGTTGACCACGGGAGCAATGATCCGCAGTGGCAAAGTGTATGGCAACCTGATGGTCGATGTTGAGGCCACCAATAAAAAACTGGTTCAGCGCCAGGTCAATATTGTGATGCAAGCGACAGAGTGCGATCACGCCACTGCCACGCAGGCACTTTCTGCGTGCGAGGGGCATTGCAAAACCGCGATTGTGATGGTGCTTGGCAAGCTGACTGCGCCACAGGCAAAACAACTTTTAAATGATAACCGTGGTTTTATTCGTCAAGCCCTTGCCAAAACGGAGCATCCGTAATGGCGAAAATAACCCAAGATCTGATAGCAACCCTTCTCACGTTGGTGGGCGGCAAAAACAATGTTCAACGCTGCGGGAACTGCATGACCCGCCTGCGTCTGACACTGAATGATGATCAGTTAGTGAGTTATGACGCGCTCAAGGCACAGCCGGGTGTGCTGGGCGTCGTAAAGAGTGAAGACCAACTGCAGATCATTCTTGGCCCCGGCAAAGCCCAAACGGCGGCGGAGATGATGAACGCTTTGTTGCACGCTGACGAAGAGGCGGAAGTGTCATCCCCGACACTTGCCGCCGTGGCCAGTGATAACAAACAGAAGATGAAAGCGAAACAGAGCAGCGCTGTTCATCAATTTTTAGCCAAGTTCGCCACCATTTTTACGCCACTGATTCCGGGTTTTATTGCCGCCGGTATGCTACTGGGTTTTGCGACCTTAATAGAGCAAAGCTGGCTCACCGATGTTGCCGATAAAACGACGCCCCTTGCCCAGCTCGTCGGCTATATGAAGATCTTTGGTAAAGGGCTGTTCACTTTCTTACCGATCCTGATTGGCTACAATGCGCAGAAAGCCTTTGGTGGAACCGGGGTGAACGGGGCCATCATTGCGTCGTTGTTTCTGCTTGGCTATCAACCTGATGCGACCGTTGGCTACTTTTCTGGCATCGAAACCTTCTTCGGGATGCAGATCGATCCACGCGGTAATATCATCGGAGTATTGATCGCCACGCTGCTGGGCGCAGGGATCGAACGCCAAATCCGCAAGGTGATTCCCGACAACCTCGATATGATCCTGACATCGATGCTGACGCTGCTGATTACCGGAGCGCTGACCTTTACGGTGATCATGCCTATCGGGGGTGAGCTGTTTAAAGGGATGTCCTGGCTGTTTCTGCATTTGAACGGCAATCCTTTCGGCTGTGCGATACTCGCCGGGCTGTTCCTGATTTCAGTGGTCTTTGGAGTACATCAGGGCTTTATTCCCGTGTATTTTGCCCTGATGGATGCACAAGGCTTTAACTCCCTGTTCCCGATTTTAGCCATGGCTGGCGGCGGCCAAGTGGGCGCGGCACTGGCACTCTATTTTCGTTCCGCCCCACACTCTCTTGTGCGTAACCAGGTTAAAGGTGCAATCATTCCGGGGCTGTTAGGGGTTGGCGAACCGCTGATTTATGCAGTCACGCTGCCTCGCGTGAAACCCTTTGTAACGGCTTGCCTCGGAGGCGCCTGCGGCGGATTCTTTATTGGTCTGGTTGCCTGGCTCGGGTTGCCCATTGGCCTGAATACGGTATTTGGCCCCTCGGGCTTGGTATCCCTGCCACTGATGACATCTGCACAGGGCATTTATGCTGGCATCGGCATTTATGCTGTGGGTATGGCGATCGCCTACCTGAGTGGATTTATTATTACCTGGTTCTTTGGCCACAAAGACGTTGATTTAGCCTAAGCCCCAGTATCAAGCGAACATCGCCAGGCTGTTTGCTGCCTGGCGTTTATCTCACCCTGAACGTATCAGGAAGAGGAGGAGGCCGACGATGACACTTCCTCTTCCAGCCGATCCCAGATATTTTTCAGGTTATCGAGGGCATCTTTGTATTGCCCCTGCTTGACCAGATTAAAGCACTCTTCCAGCAGGTCCATCGCCACCTGAGACTCACCCGGCTCGGAGGCTTCCATGGCTAACGTGCACAATTGCCCAAAGCGATCGGAGAGCTGACGCTGCATCCCCATATTGCTCAGCGGATGCGTTTTCAGCCACGTTTTAAACGTATTATTCAGCAACGGTAAACGCTGGGCCGGTGTAACGGCAGAAGCGGGATACTGCACTCTGTCCCGTACCGCCGCTTCGCCGCGGCTGCGGGCACGAAAAAGATTGCGCGCATATTTCGAAAACCACCTTGCGCCAGCGCGCAGGCCTGCGATCAATCCTTCAATGACATCACCGCCAACGCCGCCTCTTTTTACCCGGCGTTGCATGCGCTGTTGGCTATAACGTTGTGCAGGGCTGACTGACCGCTCACTGGGTGACGCGTATTTAATGCGATACAGCGCATTGCTGTTCAATTTATCCATAATGATTCTCTTCCCTTTCGTTATCACGCAATGAGTGTAGGCAGCGTATTTCAAAATGCTCAACGTGATTCCTGCACTTTCAGAACGCAGCAAAGTCATCGCCTACGATTCTCAAATGAAAGGCGTGATGGCTTCCCCCTGCTGACTGGAGCCTGTCTATCCCAGACACCACTCCGTTTCATCGGCAGGCGGAACATCCTGTGCGCGGCTGATAGTGTGCTGGAGAGCAGAGTGCAAGCGGGAAGCGATAGAAATCGTTGGCGATCGCGGCTCAGCGGAACATCAGGTCGCTGTAGGCCACTAAAGGGAGGTCGAGAAAGGAGGAGTGCAGACGTGTGGCGAGAATAAAATTGAATCCCGTCCCTTCAGAGCGGGTTCAATCTTCTCGCTGATAGCAACCTTATGCCCGTGCTGCCATCTCTGCATACAGAAGTTCATAGACGCGTGCCGCGTACTCTGCGCTGGAACGCAGCATCTCTTTTGCCTCATCCAAATCCGCAGGCTCAACGTTTCCCACAATCCGCCAACCGAGTGTGATATTTTTGGCCTCTTCAAGGCGGTCAATCTGTGGCTCATTTTGCCTGGCTGCTTGCGACACTTTTGTCTCCAAAGTTGAGTTTTGAAAAAATTGTCGCCTATGATCCATAAAGTTCACAGTGGTTTCAATTCAGAATAAATCTGCTTTCCGTCATCGCGAGGAAAATAACGCTGCTAACAGGTTATAAACTGCGCTCGCACTCAGGGTAAAGATGGAACTGCTACGAAAAATCTGAAACTGTCATTTATCTCAAATTCAGGAGTCAAGAATGAAGCTATCTGCACTGAGTATCGCCCTGCCCGTACTGATGATTAGCGCCTGTCAGAGCCAGCCAAAATCCGACGCACCACCACCGCCAAATGTGGGAATGGCCAACCCAGCCAGCGTGTATTGCCAGCAAAAAGGCGGAAAATTAATACCAGTGATTGATCAACAAGGTGAGCGCGGCGACTGCTTACTGCCCAGCGGTGAGAGACTCGACGAATGGACACTTTTTCGCCGCGACCATCCGGTGAAAAAGTAAAAATGGACTGAAGAGCATCGCCTGCCACTCTTAATGTGTCAGGCGATGTATGGTCTGCGATCAGGCGCGGAGCGTATCGTTACCGTAGCCGATCCATTTGTAGGTGGTTAAGGCCTCCAGCCCCATCGGCCCTCGCGCGTGCAGCTTCTGCGTACTGACCGCCACTTCGGCGCCTAAACCGAACTGGCCGCCGTCGGTAAAGCGCGTGCTGGCGTTCACGTAGACCGCAGAAGAGTCGACTTCATTGACAAAGCGGTCAGCCTGGGCAATAGAACGGGTCAGAATGGCATCTGAATGCTGGGTGCCGTGCTCACGAATGTGCGCAATCGCCTCGTCCAGAGAGTCAATCACCTTCACGTTGAGATCCAGCGACAGGTACTCATCATCATACTCGGCAGCCTTAACCGCGCTAACGCTTGCCGGGCCCGTTTGCAGTACCGGTAATGAACGTGGGTCAGCATGCAGTGCTATCCCTTCCTCTGCCATCCGCACACTGAGTGCCGGTAAGAAGTGCCCGGCGACGGCTTGATGGATAAGCAAAGTTTCAACAGAGTTACAGGCACTGGGACGCTGCTTTTTCGCATTCACAATCACGTTCAACGCGGCGGTAAAGTCGGCACTCTCATCCACCACGATATGGCAAACGCCGATACCGCCGGTAATAACGGGAATGGTGGATTGCTCACGGCACAGCTTGTGCAACGCCGCGCCACCGCGTGGGATAAGCATATCCACGTAACGATCCAGCTTTAAAAGCTGATTCACCAGCTCACGATCGGGGCTTTCAATCGCCTGCACCGCCCCCGCAGGGATACCATGCACTTGCAATGCATTTTGAATCACCCGAACGGTCGCGCCATTGGTGCGATACGTCTCTTTACCCCCGCGCAGGATCACAGCATTGCCCGTTTTCAGGCACAACGAAGCGACATCAACGGTAACATTGGGACGCGCCTCATAAATAACGCCCACCACGCCGAGTGGCACGCGGCGGCGTTCAATGCGCAGCCCACTGTCAAGCAAACCGCCATCAATCACTTCGCCAACCGGATCTTGCAGGTTGCACACCTGGCGCACATCATCGGCAATGCCTTTCAGGCGAGCAGGATTTAACGTCAGACGATCCAGCAGTGCGGCACTCATGCCGTTGTGCCGCGCATCCGCCAGATCTTGCTCATTGGCCGCTAAAATCACCGCACTTTCCGCTTCCAGCCGATCGGCGATGGTCAACAATACCGCATTTTTTTGTGCCGTGGAGAGCCCGGCTAACTGGTAAGAGGCCGCTTTCGCCGCTTTCCCCATCTGTTCTAAATCCATGACAAACCTCTTAACTGCTGACGATCATATCGTCGCGATGCATCGCGACCGGACCGTATTCATAACCGAGAATCTCGTTGATTTGCTGAGAGTGGTGCCCCGCAATCATGCGCAATGCGTCACTGTTGTAACGCGACACGCCATGGGCGATATCACGTCCTTGCGCGTTACGGATGCGAATGACTTCACCGCGGGAAAAGTTACCGCTCACCACTTTGATGCCTTTTGGCAGTAATGAACTGCCGCGCTCCAGAATGGCAGCTAACGCACCGTCATCAATCGTGATTTCCCCAGCCGGCGGCGCGCCAAAGATCCAGCGCTTGCGGTTTTCCAACGGCGTTTGCATGGCATGAAAACGTGTGCCCACTGACGTACCAGCAATCACATCGGCAATCACGCCCGGACGGCTGCCTGCCGCAATAATGACATCAATACCTGCGCGGCAGGCCACATCAGCCGCCTGCAATTTGGTCGCCATGCCACCGGTGCCGAGTCCCGAGACGCTATCGCCTGCAATTGTGCGCAGCGCATCGTCGATGCCATGCACATCGCGGATCAGCTCCGCTTCTGGATTATTACGCGGATCGGCGGTGAACAAGCCTGGCTGATCGGTGAGCAGCAACAGTTTATCGGCACCCGCCAGCATGGCCGCCAGCGCCGAAAGATTATCGTTATCACCCACTTTAATTTCAGCGGTTGCCACGGCGTCATTTTCGTTAATCACCGGCACGATATGATTATCCAATAGCGCGCGTAACGTATCGCGGGCATTTAAGAAGCGCTCACGATCTTCCATATCGGCGCGCGTCAGCAACATCTGCCCAATATGGATGCCATAGATGGAAAACAGCTGTTCCCATAGTTGGATCAAACGGCTCTGCCCCACCGCAGCCAACAGCTGCTTTGAGGCGATGGTAGGCGGCAACTCCGGATAACCCAAGTGTTCACGTCCCGCGGCCATCGCCCCGGAGGTGACGATCACAATACGATGCCCCGCCGCGTGCAACTGTGCACACTGACGAACCAACTCCACGATATGTGCCCGATTCAACCGACGTGAACCGCCGGTCAACACACTGGTACCCAGTTTTACAACCAGAGTTTGGCTGCCGCTCATTTTGCCCTGCCGTTTTTTCCGAAGAGTGAACAAAAAAGACATTTAATCAGGTGTAGGGCGGGATGCCAACAGACTTAAGGCAGGAAAGGCGAAATTGGGTAATGTTAACGCGATCACGGAAGTATGAATTTTAGGCGATTAATCGTAATCAATTATTTCTGTCATAAATCCGTCACGCCAGAAAGGTAAAACGTTCCTGCCTTAAGAAACATCTTAAAGTTTTTCTCTTCTTTACATTCGGGAATTCAAAATGCAAAAGCGCGTACTGGCAATCCTTACCACTCTGGCTATCGCGGGCGGCGCCCAGGCAGCTGAAGTTTATAATAAAGATGGCAACAAGCTGGACCTGTATGGTCGCGTTAAAGCCATGCACTACATGAGCGATGATGTGAGCAATGACGGTGACACATCTTACGTCCGTTTTGGCTTCAAGGGCCAAACCCAAATTAATGACATGCTGACCGGTTTTGGTCAGTGGGAATACCAGGTTGGTGCTAACGTGGCTGAGAGCCAGGGCGCCAGCGGCAGCAAAACCCGTCTGGGCTTTGCGGGTCTGAAAGCCGGCGATTACGGCTCAATCGACTACGGTCGTAACTACGGCGTGATCTATGACGTTGAAGCATTGACCGATATGATGCCTGAGTTCGGCGCTACCGGTTATACCAGTGCTGATACCTATATGCTGACCCGTACCAACGGCGTGGCAACCTACCGTAACAGCAACTTCTTTGGTTTGGTTGATGGCCTGAAGTTTGCACTGCAATACCAGGGCAAAAACGAAGGTGATGCACGTGGTAGCCGCGTAAACGGTGATGGTTTCGGTGCCTCTGTTGCCTATGAAATCGTTGACGGTCTGAGCGTAGTGGGTGCGATGTCTTCCTCTAACCGTACTCTGGGCCAGAAACAAGCCGCTTACGGTCAGGGCGACAAAGCTGAAGCTTGGGCGACCGGTCTGAAATACGACAACGAAGGTCTGTACCTGGCAGCCACCTATGCTGAAACACGCAACATGAACCGTATCTCTGGTACCGCGACCGTTAACGGTCTGCCAGTAGCAGTCAGCGGCGCAGCGAACAAAGTGACTAACTTTGAAGCCGTGGCTCAGTATCAGTTCGATTTCGGCCTGCGTCCTTCTATCGCTTACGTGAAAACCGAAGCGAAAGACATTGAGAACGGTGTTGGCGATGCAGACCTGGTTGAGTTCATCGACCTGGCAGCGACCTACTACTTCAACAAAAACATGTCCGCTTTCGTTGATTACAAAATCAACCAGTTGAGCGACGACAACAAACTGGCACTGCCAAACGATGATATCGTTGCGGTTGGTCTGGTTTACCAGTTCTAAGTTTTCAGATGTAAAAAAAACCTGCTCAAGTTTGAGCAGGTTTTTTATTGCCTTCATCATACTTTGAGGGACATCCCTCACAAGCCCTCGTGAAACTGCACACGAGGGCTTTTTGTTCTCAGGCGCTAAGCTTTACCGGCTCCTCGTCGAAGTCATCCGCCGGTTCCAGCTTCAATTCCAACTCAGCCAGTAACTTTTTCACGTTACCGTGGAATTTACGCAGTGTCGCTTCCAGATGGGCGTTGTTCTCTTTGCCTTTCACCGCTTGCGGCAGCCAGTTACCCTCTTTGTCGAACAAGCCGTAGTGGTATTCATAGGTAAAACGATCGCTGTGCGCTTCCAGTTCCATCCACCATCCCCAAAACTCACGTAGCTCCGGTGCGGGCTTGACGTTGACGCAGACGGCCAGACAGTCAAAAAAGAATCGATTGTTTTCGCACTTCTGCTCACGGATATAGGGCCCCAGCGCCGTGAATTTCTTCATCAGGCGACTTTTGGGATGCCCACTTGGTAACGTCATGGTTTTACCTCCTGTTGTGAACTACCAGTTTTAGCAAAAACACGAAAAATCTCAAACCGCTATCGCAAGCGTTTTGCAATCCACTGCGCGATTTCCTTCAATGCCTGGTCAAAATTATGCATCAGCGGTGACAGCGCGATCGGCATCAGTTTACCGTCAGCGGACGCACTGACAATTAATTGCGATTCACTTTCCGGGCTGAAGACATCGTTGGGCCAGTAACCGGAGAGCAGCGGTGTGGGACAACGACGCCCCAGCAGCCCCTGCACCTTCAGGGAATAGCGGTTAAGCTCGGTACGCAAGGCGCTGTCGGTGGTATTGCCCATACCGAGACGGTTAGCCAATACATCCATATACATATCCGGGACCCGGTCTTGTAAGGCATTATCGCTGAGCAGTGCATGCACCACCGGCCCCAGACAGGCCACGGCCTTCAGACGCGGTGCTTCTAAATACGCCAATCGCACCGCGACGTTCGCGCCAAAACGCAATCCAAACGCCGCGACACGCGTGTGATCGACCCACGGGATGTTCTGCATCTCACGCAACACATGCTGATGCAGAAAACTGGAATCTTGTGACAGTTTCCACTTGGTCGAAAAGCCCACCGACGGCATATCGACGGTCAGCATCGCAATGCCCAAAGGGGCAAGATAGTCGTGGAACAGGCGATAGTAGTCACTTTGCAAGCTGTCCAGCGCACCGCAGACCAATACGGTCGGGTACGGGGCTCTCACATTGGAGGGCATATGCAAAAAGCCCTGCACTGGACTGCCACCGGGAATGGCAAAGGTCAATTCTTTCAATTCACCGGGCAGGCGCCTGGTGGCCTCTTCATAGGCACGATTCGCCAGCGTTTGCGCCTGGTCCGCCAGGGGATCACCTTTAATGTGCGGGTAGGCGGCAATACTGAATAAACGTGAAGCGTGTAGCCAATACTCGCCGGCGGCGGCATCATCCGTACACTGCATGGCTTTTTCTTGCCACTGGCCGCCCTGCTGTGTCCATTCGTAAATCCAGTTGCCGTTGCGAAAGCCCACCACGGTATCCAGTTCACGCGCATCGGTACGCTCTTCCGGGCCCATGGCGACACGCGCCAACACTTCACTGATTTCCTGCGGCGTCAGTCCACGCCATGTCCACAACAGTTTATTGATCATCCGGTACCAACCGGTCTGATTCTCGCCGTCCAAGGGCGTCTGTTGTGCCTGCGTACCGTGATGGTGCACACGCCTGACCAGCGTGGAGGTTTCGGGATGTTTGAAACGCGGTTTAAACAGTTCTTCGCTGAGATTTTTGAATGTCATTCTGCAAACTCCTGGCGGGATCGCGACAGCCTGCAAAGTGTAACCTGGGTTATGCCGGGCGGCACCCGTTGGGATCAATTCGTCTTGATAAAAAGCACAACGCCCGGAAAACCGGACGCTGATCAAGAAAGAGCAATTAGCCTTTCACGATGGGGGGAACGTAAACCACGCCCATGTCCCACGGCTGCTCAATCCAGGTGTTCTGAGGGATATCAACGATATAATCGTCGACCAGCGGGCGGCCCGCCGGTTTCGCAAAAATGGTCACAAAACGCGCTTTCGGGTACATATCGCGAATCGCTTGCGCTGTGCCACCGGTATCCACTAAATCGTCAATCACGATAAAACCTTCACCGTCCCCTTCTGCACGCTTAAGGACATGCATATCACGCTGATTGTCGTGGTCGTAACTGGAGATGCACACGGTATCAACATAACGGATGCCCAGTTCGCGCGCCAGCAGCGCTGCCGGTACCAGACCACCACGGCTCACCGCGATGATGCCAGTCCACTGTTCAACAGGAAGCAGGCGTTGAGCCAGTTTGCGGGCATGAATTTGCAACATGTCCCAGGTAACGACGTATTTTTCACTCATAAAAGGGATCCCGGCCAAAAAAAATTGGCTTGATTTAGGTACGGTTGGGAAAAGGTTGCGCGAGATTATAGAGACTCAGCTCTCCAAAAACCAGACCTGCCCCTGTATTTGACACACGCTGATACACACAGCCCGCAGAAACAGTGGTATCCTCAAGCCATCACGTCACGCAAGATGACGCGAACCATCGACCAGGATAACACGTTAAGTCAGGATATAGCGCTGATTTAACGCTATAAAACAGGAGACCTACGGTGTCTGAATTGAGTCAACTCTCCCCACAACCGTTGTGGGATATCTTCGCGAAAATCTGTTCTATTCCCCATCCCTCTTTCCATGAAGAGCAACTGGCACAACATATTCTCAGTTGGTCGAAAGAGCAGGGTTTCTGGACCGAACGCGATCAGGTCGGCAACATTCTGATTCGTAAACCCGCTACGTCGGGTATGGAAAACCGTAAACCCGTTGCGCTGCAGGCGCACCTGGATATGGTGCCGCAAAAGAATAACGACACCGTGCACGACTTCACCAAAGATCCCATTCAACCCTGGGTAGATGGCGAATGGGTAAAAGCCCGCGGCACCACCTTAGGGGCTGATAATGGTATTGGCATGGCATCTGCGCTTGCCGTACTGGCCGACAAAAATGTTGAACACGGCCCTCTGGAAGTGCTGTTGACCATGACCGAAGAAACCGGCATGGATGGCGCGTTTGGGCTGCAACCCAACTGGCTGCAGGCTGAAATCCTGATTAACACCGATTCCGAAGAGGAAGGTGAGATCTACATGGGTTGCGCAGGCGGTATCGACTTTACTTCCACGCTGACCCTGAACCGTGAAGCGGTGCAGGCAGGCAGCAAAGTGGTGAAACTGACCGTCAAGGGCCTGAAAGGCGGCCACTCTGGCTGTGATATCCACGTTGGCCTCGGTAATGCCAATAAATTGCTGGCGCGCTTCCTGAGCACGCAAAGCCGTGACTTGGGCTTACAGTTGCTGGATTTCACCGGTGGCACACTGCGTAATGCTATCCCGCGTGAGGCTTTTGCTACCCTGGCCGTGCCTGCTGCCCAGCTTGATGCGTTCCACACCGCGGTTCAAACCTACCTGAGCACCCTGCAAAACGAGCTGGCGCTGAAAGAGAAGAATCTTGCCGTCGTGGTTGAGGATGCCCCTTCTGATTTACAGGCGCTGGACAGTGCTAGCCGCGATCGCTTCCTGGCCTTGCTTAACAGCACACCAAACGGTGTTATCCGCAACTCTGACGTCATGAAGGGGGTGGTTGAAACCTCACTGAATGTGGGTGTGGTGCGCACAGAAGGCGATAAAGCATCGATTAACTGTCTGATTCGCTCCCTGATGGACAGTGGTAAAGAATATGTGGTGGAAATGCTGACCTCACTCGGCCAGTTAGCCGACGCGCAAACCGTTGCGAAAGGCAGCTATCCCGGCTGGCAGCCCGATGCCACATCGCCTGTCATGGCGTTGGTGCGTGAAACCTATGAGTCACTGTTTAACCGTACCCCGAATATTCAGGTGATTCACGCCGGTCTGGAGTGTGGTTTGTTTAAAAAGCCTTATCCAGACATGGATATGGTGTCGATTGGCCCCACCATCACCGGTCCACACTCTCCGGATGAACAAGTCCATATCGGCAGCGTAGGCTTGTACTGGCAGCTACTGACAGCCATATTGAAAGTGATTCCTGCGAAGTAAGCAGTCCGCTTGTTTGCCTCCTCTCGCCCGCCGTGAGGAGGCAAAAACCGTGTTTACCATCCCAACACCAGTTGCCGCTCCAGTTGTGGATTCAACAGGGTGACATGTAACCCAACCAATCTGACGCCTCTCCCAGCACGACGCTCATCCCATGCCCGCTTCGCTACGGCAATAAGATCATCTTTATTCAGCACAGGCCACACATGTTCCTGCGTTGTAAGTTGGAAATCGTTAAATTTCAGTTTCACGCCCTGGCGCGCGATATGGCAGTCTGAGCGAATGTTTTTTAGTCGGCGCTCTAACTCACTGTATAAATAGTCCAAAATATCCAGGCATTGCGACCAGTCGTGAATATCCTCGATCAGTGTTCTTTCCACACCCAGCGATTTACGCTCACGTTCCGTGATCACATCACGTTCATCAACGCCGTTACAGCGCTCCCACAGAATGCGGCCAAATTTGCCGAACCGGCGCAGCAAAGTGGCTAAATCGGCTTTTTGTACATCAGCGCACGTATAGAGCCCCAACTCCTCAAGTTTTTTCGCGGTGACTTTCCCCACGCCGGGAATTTTGGCCAGCGGTAAAGCCAAAATAAAGCCGGGCACCTCTTGTGGCGTAATCACATACTGCCCATTGGGTTTATTGAGATCCGAGGCAATTTTGGCAAGGTATTTAATGGGGGCAACGCCCGCCGACGCAGTGAGATTTAATTCGCGCTCAATCGTCTGGCGGATATCACGGGCCATTAAGGTGGCCGATCCCTGGAAATGCGGGCTGTCTGTCACATCTAAATAGGCTTCATCCAGCGACAGCGGCTCAATAAGCGAGGTGTAACGAGAGAAAATTTCCCGGATATGCTGAGAAGCCTCTTTGTAGGCATCAAAGCGCCCAGGCAGCAGTTTCAAATGGGGGCATAATTTTAACGCTGTGGCTGTTGGCATCGCACTGCGCACACCGTACTTACGGGCAGGATAATTGGCCGTGCTAATCACACCACGCTGGATACGGCTACCGCCGATGGCAATCGGGATATCGCGCAGATCGGGATTGTCTCGCATCTCCACAGCGGCAAAAAAGCAGTCCATATCAACATGAATGATTTTACGCATCATCCCCCCTCAATTAACTGTATAAACATACAGCAAAAGCGGTGTTTTGCCAAGATTATACGCAAGCCTCGGGAATTATTGACGTAAATAATCGATTAATAATTGAACTGACGCCCTTTTTCGCTGCTAACGTCTTGATAAAAAAATCCGCAATGCTAATGTGGCGCAGCAGAAGAAGAGTTATCTGAATTTGCACGATTTCTGGCGTCACTCTGTGATGCGTTTATTTCTCTTCCCTATTAAAGGTCAGCAGCATGGGCAAAATCGCATGGTTGTTTGCGATGATTTTTTTACCTGCCGTGAGTTTCGCCAATGTAACGAGCTCTTTTGCTCCACAGGCACCGGTCAGCAATGAATTCAAAAAAGATCTGTTAGGCACCCCGGTCTATATTCAGATCTTCAAGGAAGAGCGCACACTGGAGTTGTATGGCAAAATCGGAAACCAATTCCGTTTGCTCGACAGCTATCGCATTTGTAATTTCTCTGGGGGATTAGGGCCGAAACGCCGCACCGGAGATTTTAAAAGCCCGGAAGGGTTTTATACCGTTAATATGAGCCAGATGAAGCCCGATAGCCGCTTTTATCGTGCCATTAATATTGGTTTTCCGAATCAATACGATCGTGACATGGGCTACGACGGGAAATACCTGATGATTCACGGTGCCTGCGTGTCCGTTGGCTGTTATGCCATGACCGACGGCAAAATGGATGAGATTTATCGCTACGTTGATGCCGCACTGCGTAACGGCCAGCGCGATATCCCCGTTAATATTTACCCGTTCCGAATGACCGATGCCAATTTGGCCCGTCATAAGTATTCGGTGTATGCCGATTTCTGGAAAGAATTACAGCCGGGCTATCAATATTTTGCCGAGCACCACCTGCCGCCTTCGGTGACAGTGATGAACGGCAAATACGTGGTGAACAGCAGCCCAGCGAATAGCACTGGGCAAGCAACGCAATCAATGCTGGCATTCACCCAGGCAAAATAATTGCCATTCGCCTGGCGCAATCTTGTGCCAGGCTTCATTTCCGGTCAGCGGCTGCGTGGCAATCACCGTGACCACATCATTCTGTGTCGTCTCCTGTTGGAAATCGATCTCCACATCCTGATCCAATAATTTGGCTTTACCAAACGGCGCACGACGCGTGATCCAGAACAGATTCGTCGAACAAAACGCCATTAAGTAACGTCCGTCTGACAGTAGCATATTGAATACGCCCTTCTCGCGCAGTTGCGTCGCTAACTCGGCAACAAAACGAAACACGGCAGGCCAATTACTGGGCGTGCGCGGATAGCGCGTGGCCAGTTGATGCAAGATCCAGCAAAACGCATGCTCGCTGTCCGTTTCACCCACCGGACGGAAAATGCCGGTGTCCAGCGTGCGATACCCTTTCAGTTGGCCATTGTGCGCATACGTCCAGTTACGTCCCCACAGTTCACGGGTAAACGGATGCGTATTTTCCAGCGACACTTGCCCCCGGTTTGCCTGACGAATATGCGCCACCACGGAGTGTGATTTTATCGGGTACTCCTGCACCAGACGGGCAATCGGTGAATTGAAGCTCGGTTGCGGATCTTTAAAGGTGCGGCATCCTTTGCCTTCATAAAACGTGATACCCCAACCATCTTTATGCGGCCCGGTGCCGCCACCGCGCTGAACCAGCCCGGTAAAACTGAAACAGATATCCGTTGGGACATTGGCGCTCATCCCGAGCAGTTCACACATAGCGTACGCCTCATTTCAACCTGATGCGGACGGCGCTGCCGCCGTCCCGTTCGACAGTTACTTCACCATCTCTTTTTCAACCAGCAACATCAGGATGTGGATCACTTTGATGTGGATCTCCTGGATGCGGTCCGCATAACCAAAGTGCGGCACACGAATTTCGATATCCGCCAGGCCATCCATCTTGCCGCCGTCTTTACCGGTCAGCGCAATCACGGTCATGCCTTTGGCTTTCGCCGCTTCAATCGCTTTTAAAATGTTGGCGGAGTTACCTGACGTAGACAGGCCCAGTAATACGTCACCTTCACGTCCGACGGCCTCGACGTAGCGCGAAAACACATAGTCGTAGCCGAAATCGTTACTGACACAGGATAAGTGGCTGACATCCGAAATCGCGATCGCAGGATAGCCTGGGCGGTTCTCGCGATAGCGACCTGTAAGCTCCTCGGCAAAATGCATCGCATCGCAATGCGATCCGCCGTTACCGCAGGAAAGCACTTTGCCACCGGCTTTAAAGCTGTCCGCCAGTAATACCGCCGCGCGCTGGATCGCGTGGATATTGGCATCATCACTCAGAAATTTGGTGAGTACGTCGGCGGCTTCATTGAGCTCAGCACGAATAATGTCCTGATACATAGGGAGGTCCTTTGGAGGTGAGACAGTAAGAGTGAAAGTTTACCGTAATGGAGCCAGGCCGCAAGCCTGCAACCACCTCCAGGCAAAGCGTGCCATCCAGCACGGCAGTTTGTGAGCCAGGTTGTAATTATTATGTTACTTGATTGCTAAGAATGCGCTTCTGATCTAAACCTAACAACAGGTCAGACCTCTTACTACTTTTGGGAGCGGGACATTATGTTGGTTCTAAGTATTCTTGCAACGGTCGTGCTAATTGCCGCCCTGTTCTATCATCGCATCAGCCTGACGCTGAGCAGCGTGATTCTCATTGCCTGGACTGCCCTGATGGGGGCGGCAAACCTGTGGAATTACTGGTTATTGCTGCCACTGGTCTTGATTTTACTGCCGTTGAATGTGCCTGCCATGCGTCGCGCAATGTTCTCCGCGCCGATGCTGCGCACTTTCCAGAAAGTGATGCCGCCGATGTCACGCACGGAAAAAGAAGCCATTGACGCTGGCACCACCTGGTGGGAAGGCGATCTGTTTCGTGGTAAACCCGACTGGCAGAAACTGCACAACTATCAACAGCCACATCTGACAGAAGCCGAGCAGGCATTTCTTGATGGCCCGGTTGAAGAAGCCTGTCGCATGGCGAATGATTTCCAGATTACGCATGAATTGGCCGATTTACCGCCCGAGCTGTGGGCGTACCTGAAAGAGCATCGCTTCTTTGCGATGATCATCAAAAAAGAGTACGGCGGCCTGGAGTTCTCCGCTTACGCACAGTCTCGTGTACTGCAAAAATTGGCGGGCGTGTCAGGCATTTTGGCGATTACCGTGGGCGTGCCCAACTCCCTCGGCCCGGGTGAACTGCTGCAGCACTACGGCACCGAAGAACAAAAAGATCACTATTTGCCGCGTCTGGCACGCGGTCAGGAGATCCCTTGCTTTGCACTGACCAGCCCTGAAGCAGGCTCTGATGCTGGGGCTATTCCCGATACGGGCGTGGTGTGTATGGGCGAGTGGCAGGGCCAGCAAGTACTGGGTATGCGCCTGACCTGGAATAAACGTTATATCACCCTGGCCCCTATCGCGACGGTGCTGGGCCTGGCCTTTAAACTCTCTGATCCTGACCATTTGTTGGGTGATACCGAAGAGCTGGGCATTACCTGCGCATTGATTCCTACGCATACGCCCGGCGTGGAAATTGGCCACCGCCACTTCCCTCTGAATGTGCCGTTCCAGAACGGGCCAACACGCGGTAACGATATTTTCGTGCCCATTGATTACATTATTGGCGGCCCGAAAATGGCCGGTCAAGGCTGGCGGATGCTGGTTGAATGCCTGTCTGTGGGCCGTGGGATTACGCTGCCTTCTAACTCAACCGGTAGCCTGAAAAGTATTGCTCTGGCAACGGGTGCTTATGCGCATATTCGCCGCCAGTTCAAACTGTCGATTGGTAAAATGGAAGGGATTGAAGAGCCGCTGGCACGTATCGCAGGCAACGCCTATGTGATGGATGCCGCCGCTTCACTGATCACCTACGGCATTATGCTCGGTGAAAAACCGGCGGTGCTGTCAGCCATTGTGAAATACCACTGTACCCACCGTGGACAACGCGCGGTTATCGACGCCATGGATATCGCTGGCGGGAAAGGCATCATGCTGGGAGACAATAACTTCCTGGCCCGCTCCTATCAGGGGGCACCGATTGCTATTACCGTCGAAGGGGCCAACATTCTGACCCGCAGCATGATTATCTTCGGTCAGGGTGCCATTCGCTGCCATCCTTACGTACTGGCAGAAATGGATGCGGCACAGCGTAACGACACTCAGGCATTTGATCAGGCGTTGTTTAAACACATTGGCCATGTGGGCAGTAATAAAGTGCGCAGCCTGTGGCTGGGGCTGACCGCTGGCTACACCAGCGCTTCTCCAACGCGTGATGCCACCCGCCGTTATTATCAACACCTGAACCGCATCAGTGCTAACCTGGCGTTGCTGTCTGATGTTTCAATGGCGGTGCTTGGCGGTAGCTTGAAGCGTCGCGAGCGTGTCTCTGCGCGTTTGGGAGATATCCTGAGCCAGCTCTATCTGGCCTCCGCCACGCTGAAACGCTATGAAGATGAAGGCCGCCATGAAGCCGATCTGCCGCTGGTGCACTGGGGCGTCCAGGATGCGCTGCATCAGGCAGAAACCGCCATCGACGATCTGCTGCGTAACTTCCCGAACCGCTTTGTGGCTGGCATGTTACGTGTGGTGATCTTCCCGACGGGCGGCCACTGCAACGCGCCCTCTGATCGTCTGGACCACCAACTGGCGAAAATTCTGCAAGTGCCATCGGCAACGCGCACCCGTATTGGTCGTGGTCAGTATCTGACCCCAAGTGAACACAACCCAATGGGTCAGTTGGAGGAAGCACTGCGTGACGTCATGGCGGCTGAAGAGATTCATGACCGTCTGTGCAAACAGTTGAAGAAAAACCTCAGCTTTACGCGTCTGGATGCACTGGCAACCCGAGGATTGAAAGAGGGATGGATCAACACAGAAGAGGCAGACATTTTGCGCAAAGCGGAAGTCAGCCGTCTGCGTTCGATCAATGTTGATGAGTTCGAGCCAGATGCTCTGGCCACTCAGCCGGTAAAGCCGCAGCAGGAAGAGAGGAAGACTGAAGCGGCATAATTTAGGGGATCGTGCTCGCTGCCCCCCACCCTGGCCCTCCCCCACAAGCGGGGGAGGGAATCAAAAGTTCATGCTCCTTCCCCCGCTTGCGGGGGAAGGTTGGGATGGGGGACAGCGTATACCGCGCTAACCGTTTTGACGAATACGCGCAATCAATGCATCAATGTCAGCCACATTTGGCGCCGCCAGAATCAAGGTTTTCCCCAGGCTGATGCAATGACGAATACACTCTGTACGCATCACCTCATCACCAATGTCCTTCATATCCGCGACGTGTGACATGCCCACCGTGCGACGCACCAGTTCTGTGCCGCAATATCCCACCGTATCAGCCCACACTTTTTTCAGGAATTCTGCCGCATAGCCGGGATAGGCCAGCGCAGTGTCGGTTGATTTCTCCGCCGCCAGCATCAGGAAGCGTTCAGCGAAGGTCACCCACACGTCACGCACATCCTGTAAGCGCTGCTCACGCGCCGCTGCCGCTTCACGTGGGGCCAGCAGGCCCGGCAAACCACAGTAGTTGATCAACAAATTACCCAACGCGGTGCCGACATCAAATCCCATCGGGCCGTAAAAACCAAACTCGGCATCAATCGCCTTTAAACTCCCGGCTTTCACAAAAATGGAGCCGCTGTGAATATCCCCGTGCAGTAGAGCTTCGGCATGGGCAAAAAAGCGGTGCTTTAAACCCGCAACGGCAAATTTCAGTTCGTCATCTGTGCGCAGCGCCGCAACATCACTCTCCAGCGCGGCGGGATAAGCATTCCGCTCATGCACTATATAGGGATCGTTGAAGAACAGATCTTCGGTGATTTCACACAACTCTGGATTTAAAAATCGCGCGACTTCCGCTTTTTTCAGGTGCGGATGCTGTACAAAATCCGAGGTATGGAACAGCGTCTGTGCCAGATACTCGCCCAGTTGCTGTGCCGCACCGGGATAATGCAGGCCTTTCACTAAATCGCGACGCCAAATTTCATGGTCGCTGAGGTCTTCCATCACCATGACCGCCAACGCGGCATCATAATGTAAAATTCGCACGGTATGCTGTGGGCAATATTTCGCGTGCTCAATCAGGGTTTCGGCTTCCAGACGGGCGCGATCCAGGGTCAATGGCCAGGATTCGCCGACGCAACGCACATACGGCAGAGCCTGTTTGACAATCACCCGGCTGACGCCCTCGGTGTCGAAAATTTTAAACACCAGATTTAAATTACCATCGCCGATTTCCAGTGCATCCACCAGCGAAGTAGGATTGGCGACTCCGCCATACTGGCGAGCATAGTCCACGGCATCCGCTGCTGTGAAAGTCCGGTATTGCGACATGAAGAAACCTCTTATCATTCGTGTTATGAGCCGTTCAGACGTCTATACATCTACTCCGCATGTTGGCACAATACGACGTAAAAACGCAACCAGGATTTAACGCTATGCAAACACTCAGCACAACCAGTCTGCAAATCCGTGACAACCAATTGTGGATCCTCGATCAACAAGCCCTGCCGCAAGAGAAAGTCTGGTGTCCAACACCCGATGTCGCCACGCTGGTCGACCATATCAAAACCCTGCGCGTACGCGGCGCGCCGTTAATTGGCCTCTCTGCCAGCCTGCTGCTGGCACTGTTAGCGGAACAGGGCATGGCGAAGCCAGCGTTGGCAGAAGCGTTAGAGGTGCTGCGGGCATCGCGCCCTACGGCAGTGAACCTGATGAATAATCTGGACCGCATGAAAGTGGCGCTGGCACAACCTGACCACATTGATGCCCTGGTACAGGAAGCGTTGCGTCTGATCGCTGAAGACAAAACCTTGTGCGATAACATTGCCGAAGCAGGCCTCAGCGTGGTCAAACCCGGCAGCCGTCTGCTGACCCATTGCAACACCGGGGGGCTGGCCACCGCTGGCGTCGGCACGGCCTTGGGCGTGATTGCCCGCGCGCATCAGCAAGGGCGGGTTACTCAGGTATGGGTTGATGAGACGCGTCCGCTGCTGCAAGGAGGTCGCTTAACCGCATGGGAACTGGGTGAATTAGGTGTGCCTTATCAATTGATTACCGATTCAATGGCCGCCAGCTTGATGGCGCAAGGCCAGGTGGACGCCATTTGGGTCGGTGCCGATCGCATCGCTGCTAACGGGGATGTCGCCAATAAAATTGGTACCTATAGCCTGGCGGTATTAGCACATTACCATCAGATCCCGTTCTACGTTGCCGCGCCACACACCACTTTAGATGCACTCTGCCCGAACGGGGCCGCGATTCCGATTGAGCAACGTGCGGCAGAAGAAGTCACTGGCGTCGCCGGCAGTTTTGGCAGTGTGCAGTGGGCACCAGAAAATGCACGCGTCTATAACCCGGCGTTTGATGTCACGCCAGCCGCACTGATCAGCGGTTGGGTATTGGATACCGGCGTCGTGACACCGGAACAGGTTGCAGCAGGGATTTTTCAGCCTTGAGAGAAGCCCTTCCTCCCTCGGGAGGAAGGTGGCTTTTAGGCCAGGCGCGGATAGGCCTGTGCGATGTCATCACCCGTGAAGTGGGCAACCCAGCCTTCCTGGTTATCAAAAATACGGATCGCCGTGAAATGCGGGGCCGAGCCCATATCGAACCAGTGTGGCGTCCCCGCGGGCACCGAAATCAGGTCATTTTTCTCACACAGAATCTGATACACCTTGCCGTCCAGGTGCAGACAGAACAAGCCTGCGCCTTCCACAAAGAAACGCACTTCATCTTCCCCGTGGGTGTGCTCATTGAGAAACTTTTTACGCAGCTCCTCTTTCTGTGGATTATCCGCACGCATGCTGATCACATCCCAACTTTGATAGCCTTTTTCCGCCACCAGGCGATCAATCGCGTGTTGATAAGCCTTGATCACCGTTTGCGCATCGGGATTGCTCCCTAAATCACGGTCTGCCTGCCAGCGCTCAAAACGTACCGCTTTGGCATTCAGTTTTTCACGAATGGCGTCAGCCTCGGTGGAGTGAAACTCGGGTGTGGTCGCATTGTTATCAGCAAAAATCGTCAGTGCACTCATGAAGTAAACAGCTCCGGTTGAATGTCATCAAAGCGGCTGACCTGGCGATGGACACTGTCGGTGTCTGGCTCACCACGGATCAACTGCACCGTATTCCATCCCGCTTCCTGTGCGGCATCCAGCTCCTGATGAATATCTGATAAAAACAGCAATGAGGCGGGATCGAATCCTGTTTGCGCGGCGATAGTGCGATAGGCATTCGCTTCGCGTTTGGCGCCCACATGGGTATCAAAATATCCCGTAAACAGCGGTGTAATATCCCCCGCATCACTGTATCCAAATAATAATTTTTGCGCTGCGACCGACCCGGAAGAGTAGACATACAGCGCGATGCCCTGGGCTTGCCATGCCTTTAACGCGGGCAAGACATCCTCATACAGATGCCCGGTAAACTGGCCGCTGACATAGCCATCACGCCAGATCATGCCCTGTAACGCTTTCAACGCCGTGGATTTGCGATCTTCATCCATAAAGCCATACAGCACGGTGATCAGCGCCTCGGCATCGGCCGCTGGCTGGTCAATTTCCTGTCGCAGCGCATTTAAGATTTCAGCCACCGCAGGTTCTTGCTGATGCTGTTGAATAAATGCCGCCAAATGCTGACGGGCATAAGGAAATAACACGTTGTGAACAAAGCGGATATCACTGGTGGTTCCTTCAATATCCGTAACGATAGCGCGAATCATTGGCTCTCCAGCAGACGCAGTTGCAGTTCGCACTGGAATAAGAATTCCAGGCCTTCCAGTTGACGACGCGCTTCCTGTACATCACGGCCCCAGCACGTCAGGCCGTGTCCGCGCAGCAGGAAACCGTAAGTGAGCGGCGTGCGTTGGGCAAACGCCGCCAGTCGCGTTGCCAGCGCATCAATATCTTGATCATTATCGAACAGCGGAATCGCCACCGCGTCCAGATGCGAATGCTGATCGCGCAGCGTTTTCTGCATCTCATATCCCTGCAACACCAGCGCGTCACTTTTTTCCACGCGTGACAGCACCGTTGAATTCACCGTGTGGGTATGCAAAATCGCGCCCGCTTCCGGGTACAGGCGATAGATCAGCGTATGCAGGCCCGTTTCCGCCGACGGTTTACGCCCGGAGGGCACCACGTTATCTACGATGCGTACCTCGATAAAGTCATCGGCGGTCAAGGTGCCTTTGTCTTTCCCGGAAGCACTGAGCAAACAGTGCTGCGCATCTTTGCGAACAGACATGTTACCGCCGGTCGCCGGTGCCCAGCCCTTTTCCCCGATCCAATGGCAGGTCGCCACCAATTGTTCTAACTGTGCGTTCATGCTTCACCTGAGGTCATGCGCCCGGCCTATGCCCTTATAATCACTAAGGAAAGACAATGGACGTCTAAGCGTCTTGATTGCCAAGATACTATCATCGCCCTATAGTGGCAGCAACACGAGGTTAACCTCTCCCTCTCTTCGCAGCAGGAAAATTGGCAATGTCTGTAACTCCCCTGATTCCGCAAAGCAAACTGCCCGCGTTGGGCACCACTATCTTTACGCAAATGAGCGCCCTGGCGCAGCAACATCAGGCGATCAATCTGTCGCAGGGTTTTCCTGATTTCGACGGGCCGGACTACTTACAGGCGCGTCTGGCCTATCACGTGAGCCACGGGGCCAATCAATATGCGCCGATGACGGGCGTACAGCCGCTGCGCGAGGCGATTGCCGATAAAACCGCTGCGTTATATGGCTGGCAGCCTGATGCCAACAGCGAGGTGACAGTCACCGCCGGGGCGACAGAGGCGCTGTATGCCGCCATCACCGCCTTAGTGCGTCCGGGTGACGAAGTGATTTGCTTTGATCCCAGCTACGACAGCTACGCCCCCGCCGTCGCACTGGCGGGTGGCGTCATGCAGCGAATCACCCTGCAACCGCCTGCTTTTCGTCCCGACTGGGACGCATTTGCGGCGCTGTTAAGCGATCGCACACGGCTGGTGATTTTAAATACGCCGCACAACCCGACGGCCACCGTCTGGCAAAAAGATGATTTTGAACAACTGTGGCAGGCGATTGCCGCCCGGGAAATTTATGTTCTGAGCGATGAAGTTTACGAACACATTTGCTTTACCGATGAGGGCCACCACAGTGTGTTAGCCCATGACGCATTGCGTACGCGCGCAATCGCAGTGTCTTCGTTTGGTAAAACCTTCCATATGACCGGCTGGAAAGTGGGCTACTGTGTCGCCCCGGCGGTACTCAGCGCAGAAGTCCGCAAAGTGCATCAGTACCTGACATTCTCCGTCAACACCCCAGCGCAATTAGCGATAGCGGATATGCTGCGTGCCGATCCTGCGCACTATCAACAATTACCGGTGTTCTATCGCGCCCGTCGCGACCGTTTTATTCAGGCCTTAGCAGGCAGCCGATTTGACATTCTCCCCTGTGAGGGCACCTATTTTCTGTTGGTCGATTACAGTGCTATCTCTGATCAGGATGATGTGACATTCTGCCAATGGCTGACCAAAGAAGTGGGCGTAGCGGCAATCCCGCTGTCGGTGTTTTGCGACGGCCCCTTCCCCCATAAACTTATCCGCCTGTGCTTTGCGAAACAGGAAGCCACGCTGGATGCCGCTGCGGAGCGCTTATGTCGACTTTAACGGTCAGCGTCTTACAAGAGACGCTGGAATGGATGGATGGCGAAGCCAACCTGCGCCATTTTGATACACAGTTGGCTGATATCACGCAACACGACCTGATTATCCTGCCTGAGATGTTTACCACCGGATTTGCTATGGAGGCGGCCAACCGCTCTCTGCCAGAACAGCAGGTGATAACCTGGCTGCATGGGCATGCAAAACGCACCGGGGCGCTCATCGGTGGCAGTGTGGCCCTGCAAACGGAGCAAGGTGCGATCAACCGCTTTCTGTTAGTGCAACCCGATGGCGTGGTGCATCGCTATGATAAGCGCCATTTGTTCCGCATGGGCGATGAGCATCACCACTACCAGGCAGGCAACGAGCGGCTGGTGATTGAGTGGCGTGGCTGGCGTATTCTGCCGCAGATTTGTTACGACCTGCGTTTCCCGGTGTTTGCCCGCAATCGCAATGATTATGACCTGGCAATTTGGGTCGCCAACTGGCCGGCGCCGCGCGCGCTGCACTGGCAATCCTTGCTGCTGGCGCGCGCCATCGAAAACCAAAGCTATGTGATTGGCTGCAATCGCGTTGGTCAGGATGCGAATCAGCATCACTACAGCGGCGACAGCCGCATTATCAGCCCATTGGGTGAGCTGATGGCCGTCGACGCGCCGGGACAGCCTTGCCGTTTAACGGCCGAGCTGTCACTGGAAGCGCTGCGCGAATACCGTGAGCGTTTCCCCGCCTGGCGCGACGCTGACGATTTTCGTCTGGCCTAAGGCCGACTGCGCGCGGGCCTGGCCCGCGCCGTTTTAACGCATTAACACCACTTGCGGCACCCGATCGTGCCCCATCAAATGCACTTCTACATCGGCTTGATACCAGCGCGTTAACACCGCCTCTGTCATCACCGTTTGCGGATCGCCCTCGGCAACCAACTGCCCCTGATGCAACAATTGCATACGGTCACACCACCGCGCGGCCAGATTCAGATCGTGCAGGACACAACAGACGCTGAGCGGATATTCACGGGTTAGACGATGTAATAAACGCAGCGTGTGCTGTTGGTGATAAAGATCCAACGCCGATGTGGGTTCATCAAGGAAGAGCCACCCCTGCGGGCCGTCTACCTGCCACAATTGCGCCAATACCCGCGCCAGTTGTACACGCTGCTGTTCACCGCCAGAGAGTTGACGATAATCGCGGTGCGCCAGCGCCGCACAATCCGTCAGGTGCATCACCGAGTCGATAATCTGCGTGTGGTTTTCACCTGCCCAGGGCGCACGTCCCATCGCCACCACCTCACGAACAGGAACGGAAAAAGCCAACTGACTTTGCTGACGCATTACCGCACGCTGTCGTGAGAGCTGCTCATGCGTCCAGTGCACCAGCGATTGCCCTTCCAGTAAGACTTCGCCTTCTGTAGGCAGCAAATACCCGGTGAGCAAACGCAGCAGTGTGGATTTCCCGGCACCGTTCGGGCCAATCAGCGCCACCATCTCCCCCGGCGCCAGAGCGACCGAGATATCCTGCAACAACGCGCGTTCACCGACTCGATAATGCAGATGTTTGCCCTGTAAAACCGTGTTCATCCTCTGCCCTCGCGACGACGCAGTATCAACCACAAAAACCAGGGAGCCCCCAACAAGCTGGTGATTAATCCCACTGGCATCTCTGCCGGTGCGACCAATGTTCGAGCCAAGGTGTCGGCAATCAGCAACAGAGTGGCACCGACCAGCGTGGAAGCGGGTAATAAGATGCGGTGGTCGCTGCCGGTGAACATACGCACCAGATGAGGCACCACCAGCCCAACAAAACCAATCACACCGCTGACCGCAACGGCAGCCGCCACCAGCAGCGCACTGAGCACCAGTAAAATGCGCTGAATACGCCGCACATTCACTCCCAGATAGTGGGCATCTTCCTCACCCAGTTGCAGCAGGTTTAAACGCTGTGCTTGCCACTGCACGGCCAACATAGCAGGCAGGATCAGCACGGCGCTGGCTAACACCAGCGACCACTGGGCCTGTCCCAGACTTCCCATGCCCCACAGGGATAACTGACGCAATTGCTGATCGTTACTGACCCACGACAGCACGCCGACCGCCGCGCCACACAGGGCATTAATGGCAATCCCCACCAGCAACAGCTTTGCCAGCGTGCCATGCCCCTGACGACTGAGGGCAAAGATCATCGCCGTGACCGCCAGGCTACCGCCAAAAGCCGCCAGCATCGGCAACCACAGACGCACAACCGGCGGCAACGTCAAAGGCACCACCACGGTGATGGCAACGGCCAGCGCAGCACCGCTGCTGATCCCCAGCAAACTCGGATCAGCCAGCGGATTACGAAATAGCCCCTGCATCACGGCACCGGCCAGTGCCAGCGCCGCGCCAATCAGCACCGCCAGCAGCACGCGTGGCAAACGGATATTCCACCACACCTGCCAGGTCATGCTGTCAGAAGGCGCTTGCCACACCATCGGCAGTGACAAATGCATCGCACCATAGTTGGCGGCCAGCATCATCAACGTCACCATCAGTGCCAGCAGCAGCAACAGTGCACTACGCATTCGCGCTGACATCATGGCGTGAGCGCTTCGGCCGCCTGGCGTAATTTCACCAGCGTGGCGGGCGTATCCAGACCAAAACTCAGCAGCGACATTTCATCCACCACTAACAGTTTTTTCCCCTGACCGGCGGGCGTCAACGCCAGGCCCGGCAGCTTCCACACATTGGCTTCACCGCCGAGGGCGTCGATGCCCGCCCGGCCCATCACCAGTAGCTGCGGAGCACTGGCGACCATGCCTTCCTGGGTCATGGCCTGATAGCGCGGCGCATTGCCCATCGCATTCACCAAACCAGCGGCACGAATCGCCCCGTCAGCACCCGTGCCACTGCCTGCCGCGAGCGCCTTCATCCCGCTGTGATTCATAATAAACAACACTTTGACCGGTAGCGGCGAGGTGTTCAGCGCGTTGAGTTGCGTGCTCAGGGTTGCCTTTAGTGCCGCAGCCTGACTTTCACGTCCGGTCGCTGCCGCAATCGCATCAATTTTTTGGTGAATGGCGTCCAGCGTTGCGGTGCCGGTAATCGTCACCACCTTGACGCCCGCCGCTTCCACCTGCTGCAACGCCAGTGATGGCTTGGATAATTCGCTGGCAATCACCAATGTCGGCTTCAGTGCCAAAATGCCTTCGGGATTCAGTTGCCGCATATAGCCCACATCTGGCAGGGAAAGCACGGCTTGCGGACGCAAGCTGGTGCTGTCGCGCGCCACCACATCCTGCTGCGCACCCAGCGCATACAGAATTTCCGTAACGTCTCCCCCAATGGAGACGATGCGCGCTTGTGCCTGCGCCAATGCGGGCAGGCAAAGCGCCAGGAGGGCGATCAGCCAGCTTTTCATGCTGCGACTCCTTCACTGCCCACCGCCGCCAGTTGCTCGCGCCAGCGCGTTTGCTCCTGCTCACCCTCGGTACGTTGTCCGTACAATTGCGCAATTTGCGTTCCGTCCGCCGCAAACAGCTCCAGGCTGGTGACCATACCGTTGGCCGTGGGTTTGCGTGTAATCCAACTCTCGGCGATTTTGTCTGCCATAAGATGCAGCGTGAAAGCAGGATTAAAGATGTTGATCCAATTTTCCATTGGCATCAGTTTTTGCACCTGACCGGTGAAAATCTGTGTGCATCCGCGATTGCTGATAAACACCATGATTTCATTGCCGTCGGCCTGCGCCAGCTTGAGCAGTTTATCCAGCGCGGTATTGTCCACCCGCTGTGCCAGATCTTGCCCCACCGCGCGGAAGGCTTGCTGGCGCGTCAGGTTATGACGTTTCAACAAGCGGAAAAATTGGTGCACATCCGTCATCGCCCGCCATTCGCTGTCGATTTGTGCTGGTTCCACTTCCGTTACTGCCGCTTCGGTGGCTTTTTCGGTGAGCACTAACGCCGCGGGCGTCGGCTGGATAAAGTGTGCAATCAGGGCCTGCCAGGCCGTCATGTCGGTGTTCGCAGTGACGTAAATTTTCAGTACTGCGTCACCCTGGTGATCGAAAATTTGAATGCTGTGGCGATCGCCTTTTTCATGTGCCTCACTCAAGGCAAACACGGCATTCCATTGCTGCGGGAAAAAGCGTTGATCCAGCGCGCGCGGATTCAACACCAGTCCGGCGTGCTCCCCCAGGTGCAGATTGCTGTACACGCCAATTTGTTCATGCACGGCGTATTCATTACGCACGATAGATTTGGTTTCCCCTACCGCTTCCAGCCCTTGCAGCAACGCCGGGAAATCCGCTTTTAGCGACTTCGCATCCGCTTCGCAACGCACCAACAACAGCGCCGCTTCGCTAATCCCCATCAGCGCCGCCAGATCGCGAGCGTATTTTTTAGGATGGGCGGCTTTGGCCGTTAAATAATCTTGATAAGTTGTACGCATTGCCTGCTCCTGTATGACAAAGGATGCCCACCCTCACACCAGCGTGAAGGTGGGTAAAAAGTGATTAGAAATCAACGTTAACGCCGAGTTGGAACGTACGTCCCGGCATCACACCCAGAGCCTGGTCATACGCATCTTGTGCAGAGGCGGTTTCCAGTTGACGGCTGCTCAGGTAATCCCAGTATTTGCGATCCGTCAGGTTGTATACGCCACCGCTCAGACGCACCGTTTTGGTGGCTTGCCAGTAGGCCGTGAGGTCAACTAAGCCGTAGCCCGGCACACGCATGTAGTCACTTTCCGCTTCAGCAATCGGGGTTCCCGCATTGGAGTAGCTTTCACGGTTGGTTTCCGAGGCCTGCTTGCCTTTAACAAAGGTCGCGGTCACTGCAGCGCCGTAGCGTTTGGCCGGGTCATCCCACGCCACGCCCACGATGGCACGCATTGGTGCAACGCTGTCGAGGTCAATGTACTTGTCACCCAGATAGCTGGATTTCGATTCACCTTTACTGTAGCCATAGGCCAGTGTGGTGCTTAAGCCATCCACCGCCGAGAACCAGGTGCCAAAGTTGATTTTGGTGCTGATCTCACCGCCATAAATAAAGGCTTTATCGCGGTTTTCTGCTTTGTAGACGGTATAGATATTGTCGGGCACCTGGGTGAATTGATCCGGGTTGGCAGAGCGGCGATAGCGCGTGTTGGCAATAAAGTTTTTATAGGTGTTGTAGAACAGTGAAGTGCTCAGAGTGACGCCGTCCGTTGCTTCCCCCTTCAGACCCCATTCGAAATTGTTGCTGGTTTCTGTTTTCAGCTCATCATTGCCGATAAAGGCATACTGCGCTGGCCCGGCATAATTGGAGCCCAGATTCCAGGAGCCGTAGAGCTGACTGGCATTCGGGAACTGCGCGCCACGCTTATATTGCACGTAGGTCATCAAACGGGGAGTGAGATCGTAGTTAAAACTAATGGAAGGCAATACCTGCGTGTCGCTGTTGGTTTTACCGTACAGCGCATCCACTTCACTGGGATCCAGCACCGTGCTGCCGGTGGTCAGGCTTTCAACATTTTGCGGTTTGGTTGATTGATGCTGAACGCGCACGCCCGGCACCACGGCAAAATTGTGCCCATCAAGATCGAAATTGATCTGATCCTGCACAAAACCACCCAGTACCCACGTACGACTGTCGGCATCGGGCTGCATAATTTGACTAAATACGCTGGAATTCGGCACCTGACGGAACGGGCGCTCTGTGTCAGTCAAACGGCCATTAATCCCTGCGCTGATATCGTGACGGCCAACGCTTTTCGTCAGTACGCTATCCAGCCCCCAGGTTTTGACGTTGTAGTCTGAATAGGTGCGTTGCAGCGTAGCGTCTTCCAGCGGGGCCAGCGTGTTGTCATGCGCTTCGGTATTTTGCCAGTAAACCCGCGTACTTAAGCTGTCAACCAACAGGTTGAACGGTGTCCATTCATCTTTCAGGCTGAGTCCCAGACGACGGGTATTACTTTGCTGCTGTGAATCGCCCAAAATGGTACTGCCCGCGTTGTTCCAGGTGTCAAAATGCGTGTGGTTCACTTTGCTGTAGTAGTCTGCCGTGGCGGTCAATTTGTGCTGATCGTTTGGCTGCCAAATCCCTGATGCCAGCACCGCGTCTGAGTGCCAGTTAGCGGGATAAGCACTGAGGGTGCCGCTGTTGTTGCGGGTTTCTTGCCCATCGCGACGGCTGTAGACCAGCACACCGCGCAGCACGTCATCGCCTGCGGCAGTGGTGATACCATTGTGCCAACTGCGGTTGGCCGAGTCGTAATCGCTTTGATAACCAAAGTAGGTATTTTTATTGGGAGTGAGATAATCATCAGCGGATTTCGGCCGGAAGGAAACCAGGCCCCCCAATGCCGTGAGCGGGCTGCTGGTCGGCGTCGCGCCGGAGGCAATATTGACGTTTCCGTACAGATACGGGTCAATGTAGTCGCGGCCAATCCCAAAGGTGCCAATGCCTGAACGGCTGGCGTAGGCGCGTCCGGTCGCTTCCGGTTGCGGAATGCCATCAACATCAATACCTACGCGGTTACTTTCCAAACCGCGAATGTTGTAGCCCGTATAACCACCGCGATCAAAACCGCTTTTGCCCGTGCCCGAGCCGCCACTGCTGCCTGTCGCGCTGATCAAGGGCTCGTAACGCATGATGGAGCCAAAATCATTGGCCCCTTTTTGTTGCAGTTCTGCAGCCGTGATATTTTTTTCTGTTCCGGCTTTCTTTTCCGGCAGTGGTGCCGTTACGGTCATCACCGCATCATCGACCGGTTTCTTGCCATCGCGGGGCGCATCCGCCGCAAATGCAGGTGTTAACGCAGTGGTCACCAGTGTGCTCAACAGCACGCTTTTGGTGACACGTCCCTGAGAAAAGTGTGTTTTACGCATGAAGTACCCTAATTGTCATTATTAAAGGCTCATGCATCGCTGCCATGTTTGAAAGGAGATAGTGTTAACTATCATCAAGTTATATTTCTTTACGGTACTTATTTTGTATCGTTTATTTTAAGGATAATAATACCAATGATAATCATTATCAATATCATGCGCATTTTCTTCACATTTCCTCCATAAAGTCGCGTTACCTTGACAGGTATTCGTCACAGGTTGATATTCAGCACTCGCTTCTCATCAGGAACCCACCATGACGCATCTGCCCACGGTAACCCTTCACTACTGTTCACAATGCAACTGGATGCTACGCGCCAGTTGGATGGCACAAGAACTGCTCCACACGTTCAATACCGATCTGGCGGCCGTCACGCTGAAGCCAGGAACCGGGGGAATTTTTCAAATTCAGATTGACGATCACCTGATCTGGGATCGTAAAGTGGATGGCGGATTTCCCGACGCCGCCGCATTAAAACAGCGCGTGCGGGACTACTGTTGGCCAGACAAGGCCCTGGGCCATATCGATAAAAAATCAGAGAAAGGAGCGCTGTGATGACCCCCGAATATCGGCAGGTTGCCGTCCGCGACGTACGTTGTGGGAAAAATGTCGTGATTTATGAGCCCAGTAATCTGTTTGGCTGCACCCTGGGCGATGACGTGATGGTTGGGCCTTTTGTGGAAATTCAGGCCAATGTGGTACTGGGCAAAGGGACTCGCGTGCAGTCACACAGTTTTATCTGTGAGTATGTCACCATTGGCGAGCAGTGCTTTATTGGACACGGCGTGAATTTTGCCAATGACCTGTTTCGCGAAGGCCATCCCAACCCCGACAGTTCACACTGGGGCCGAACGCTCATCGGCAACGGTGTATCGATTGGCAGCGGCACCACCATTTTGCCGGTGAATATTTGCGACGGTGCCGTTATTGGGGCGGGCAGCGTTGTCACCCGCTCCATTACGGAGAAAGGAATCTACGCCGGCAACCCGGCGCGTTTGATCCGCACGCTCTAATCCCGTGACCGCACCAGAGGGGCACGCGGCGCACTGAGCGCATTGAACAGCAGATTCAACACTAACGCCACCATGCAAGCCGCACTGATCCCGGAGTGAAACAACGTCTGTACCCAAACGGGGAACCGATCGTAGAACGTTGGCATCACAATCGGGATCATGCCGAAAGCAATCGCCGTTGCGACTATCACCAGGTTCATGTTGTCTTTGTAATTCACCTTTGCCAACGTGCGAATGCCGCTGGCAGCGACGGTCCCAAAGAGCACCACGCCAGCCCCGCCTAACACTGGCATCGGGATGCTAGCCACCAGCCGCCCTAACACCGGTAGTAAACCCAACATCAGCAAGATGCCACCGCCTGCCGCTACCACAAAACGGCTCTTGATTCCGGTCATCGCCACCAGCCCAATATTTTGGGCAAAGGCACTTTGTGGGAACGAATTGAACAAGGGTGCCAATGCACTGGTGAGCATGTCAGCACGCAATCCAGCAGCGATACGCTTACCGTCTACGTCGGTTTCCACGATTTCACCAATGGCAATCAGACCTGCGGTGGTTTCCGTCAATAGGACCAGCACAATCAACAGCATCGATAATATCGCCGCAACGTCAAATACAGGCAGACCAAAGGTCAACATCCCTGGCAGTGCCAACCAGTCACCCTTGCCCACGCCAGTAAAAGAAGCCGCTCCCGTCGCCCAGGCATAGAGCGTCCCGACCGCCATCGCCAATAAGACGGAGAGCCGCTTGATACCGGGGCCACCGACTTTATTCAGCAGCAAAATGACCGCCAGCACCAAGGCCGCCAAGCCAATGTTGCCCGGTGAACCCCAGTCTGCGGAGTTCATATTGCCCCCCATCGCCCAACGCGCCGCGACAGGCATCAACGACAGGCCAATAACGGTGATCACCGTTCCCGTCACCACAGGCGGAAAAAAGCGAATAATGTGGGCAAAAAAAGGCGCGATCAGTAAGCCAAGTAATGCCGAGGCGATTATGGCACCGAACACCACGGGCAACCCACCGCCAGTGGTCACCATCGCCACCAGGGTTGCAACGCTGGCAAAGGAAACGCCCTGCACTAAAGGCAGGCGCGAACCAAAACCGGGCACGCCCAAGGCCTGCAACAATGTCGCACAGCCACTCACAAACAGAGCAGCCGTCACCAATAGCCCGATTTGGGCCGTCTGCAGCCCTGCGGCACTCCCAATAATCAGCGGTGGTGCAATAATGCCGCCATACATGGTCAGCACGTGTTGCAATCCCCAGGCAAAGGTTTTCCCTGCCGGATAACGCGTATCTTCTGGCCTGACGCTCATCGTTGATGTCCTGTATTTCAGGCGGGGGATCCCGCGCGGTGATTAACTGCCCCGGTACGTAGACCAGGACCAGGGGGTGATCACAAAGGGCAAATGATAGTGTTGGTCATGATCGGGTAACTGAATGTCGATTTGCGCCTGCGGATACAGCGCTTCACGACCACTTTTCGCAAAATAAGCACTGAGCGCCGCCACTAAGCGATAGCGTCCCGCGACCAGTGGGCCAGGACTCAGCTCACTGATGCGGCCATCGTGATTCGTGACCCCCGCATGCAGGCGAACCCATTCATCGTCCCGCCACTGCTCCAACACCACGCAAACCCCCTCTGCCGGTTTGCCCAATGCGGTGTCTAACACATGGGTACTGAGCGTGCTCATGCAAGGGTCTCCTCTAAACGCAGTTGGGTTATCTCACGTAATGCCTGTAACGCAGTTTCAATTTCCTGTTCCGGGCTGTTATTGAGACGGCTCTGCAAGATCGCCAACATCTGTTGTGCCGTACGCCCTTTGGCACGAACCAAAAAGACCCGACCAAAACGGGCTTCATATGCGCGGTTACCTTCATGCAGGGCCGCCTTCAATGCGGCATCACTCTCTCCAACCCCTGCCTGCTCATTGCGCGATAACCCCGCCTCTTTACTGTCTCCCTGCGCACGCTCCCCTATGCGCGGATGCGCACTGAGCGCCAACGTCAGTTCAGGCAGTTGCCATGCGCCCCCTAACAGGGCCGCGCCATGAAGTAACTCCTCACGGCTGCCGTAAGGTCTGGCAGCCACCACCGCCTGCTGCCAGTGCGGGATTGCCACACAGTGTGCAATCGCGTTGATGGCATCCGCTGCCAATAATGCATTGAATTGTGCCAACGTCAGCATTTCGCTCTCCTTATCGTGTTTCCTGGCCCTGTGCCGCCACATCGCAAACCACCTGCAAATAGGCCTGGATCGCCTGCGCCACATCTGACGCCGCCACCGCTTCCGCTGGATGATGACTAATGCCGCCCGCGCAACGCACAAACAGCATACCTACCGGCCAGCGTTCGGCGATGGCAATCGCGTCATGCCCCGCCCCGCTGGGCAGCGAAATGGTTCGCCCTTGCACCTGCGTCACGGCATCACTGATTGCCGCTTGCAACTGTGCATCGCAGGGGGTGGCCGCGATGCGGTAATATTCCTCTGCTGCAAATTGCAGGCCACGGCGCTGCGCAATAGCGTCAGCCTGCTCCAGCAATTCCGCCACCAGCGCTGCCAAAGAGGCCTCTTCTGGCCCACGCACATCCAGCGTCAGCCGGACTTCACCGGGGATCACATTCACCGCCCCCGGTAGACACTGCAGGGTGCCAACGGTTGCCACCAAATCACGCCCATAGCGCGGCGTATGCTGCTCAATGGCGACCATCCATTCTGCCGCCGCGGCCAGTGCGTCCTGACGGTGCGTCATCGGCACCGTTCCAGCGTGACCAGCGTGGCCGATAAATTGGCAATTCAGGCGACGCGCGCCGTTGATGGCCGTCACCACGCCGAGCGCTAACGCTTGTTGCTCTAATACCGGGCCTTGTTCAATGTGCAGCTCAAGATAGGCTTTGATGCTCGCGAGCGGGCGTTCGGCATCGGCAATCTGCGCAGCGTTTAATCCGGCGTCGGCCATGGCTTCTGCCACGGTAATGCTGTTGCCATCGGTCTGTGCCAGCCAATGGTCAGGCCAACTGCCGGTTAATCCCCGGCTGCCCAGCAGCGTAATACCAAACCGCGTGCCCTCTTCATCACCAAAACCGACAATCTCAATTGCTAACGGCAAACGCTGCTGGTGTTGATGCAGCCATTGCACGGTTTCAATGGCGGTGAGCACACCCAGCATGCCATCGTAGCGTCCGGCATTGCGCACCGTATCCAGATGCGATCCCAGCAAGAGCGCGGGCGCATCGGGTTGCAGGCCTTCATAGCGTCCGCAAATGTTGCCCACGCTGTCCTGCCAGACACGCATTCCTGCGGCTTCCATCCACGCAGCCACCTGACGATTGGCGCGCAGATGCTCTGGCGACAGATAAACGCGCGTGAGGGCCTCCGGCGTTTCACTGATGGCAGCCAGTTGGTCACAACGCGTCATGACGCGAGCGGAGGCTTGCGCCGCCTCGCTTTCACTCATCAGGCAGCGGCGCATTAGCAACTCCCGTGGCGATAGTGATCCCAGGCTGCCTGCATCGCTGCGCCCTGTACCGTGTTGAATCCCAAATGATTGAGAACGGCTTCCAGCGCACTCAGGGTTTGCATCACGCAGTCTTTGCGTGCGTTGTAGCCCATGGTGCCAATGCGCCAGACTTTACCGTGCAGCGGGCCAAATGACGTGCCAATCTCAATGCCAAAGTCTTCCAGCATCAGCTTACGGACAAGATCGCCATTCACGCCCTGTGGAATCATCACACCCAACACGTTATTCATTTTGTATTGCAGGTTGCCAAACGTTTCCAGACCCATATGCTGGATGCCCGCGAGCAGCGCATCGCCGTGTAGCTTGTGGCGGGCGATGCCGTTGTCCAGGCCCTCTTGCAAGATCAGACGCGCGCACTCACGCGCACCGAATAACGCCGTTGTGGCTTCGGTATGATGATTCAGGCGTTCAGGGCCCCAGTAATCCATGATCATGCCGAGATCGAAATAGTTGGAGTAGATCATCTCCTCACTGCCGTCGCTGTGTGCTTCTGTGCGGATCCCCTCTTCCACGCATTTGCGCTGACGAATAACGTCCACCATGTTGTCGCTGAGCGTAATGGGTGACGTGCCCGACGGCCCCCCAAGGCATTTCTGCATACCGGCGGAAATGGCATCGAGCCCCCAGGCATCGGTTTCCAGTGCATTACCGCCGATCGATGCCGTCGCATCGGTATAGAACAGCACATGGTGTCGGCGACAGATCTCGCCCAGTTCCGCTAACGGCTGCAACATGGTGGTGGAGGTATCTCCCTGCACTGTCAGCAGCAGACGCGGTTTCACTTTTTTAATCGCATCTTCAATCTGATCGGGCGTAAACACCTCGCCCCAGGGCACTTCAAGAGTGTGTACCTCGGCACGGCAGCGGCGCGCGATTTCACACAGCAAGTGACCAAAACGCCCAAACACGGGCACCAGCACTTTATCGCCCGGTCGAATCGCCGAGACCAACACCGCCTCAATCCCCGCACGCGACGTACCGTCAATCAGCATCGTCCAGCGGTTTTCGGTGCAAAACACACCGCGATACAGCGCCATCACCTCGTTCATGTAATGGGTCATCGCCGGATCGTACTGTCCAAGCAACTGACTGGACATCGCACGCAATACGCGTGGATCGGCATTGATAGGGCCCGGCCCCATCAACAAGCGCTGCGGAGGATTAATTTGCGAAAATTGTGTGATATCCATTTGTCGTTCCTTCTGGTTAATGTAAACCGCGCACGCTGGAGATAAATTGCTTTAGCTCTTGCGTCTGCGGGGCAGCAAACAGCGTTTTGCTGTCGCCCTGCTCCCACACTCGCCCCTGGTGCATAAACACCACGCGGTCGCCCACTTCACGGGCAAAATTCATTTCATGGGTGACGAGAATTAACGTCATCCCCTCTTTCGCCAGTTGTTCGAGCACCTTAAGTACTTCGCCCACCAGCTCTGGATCCAGCGCCGAGGTAATCTCGTCGCAAAGTAAAACTTTTGGTGACATCGCCAGCGCACGGGCAATGGCAACACGCTGCTGCTGCCCACCGGAGAGATTCGCCGGATAGTAATCAATGCGTTCACCGAGGCCGACTTTTTCCAGCATCTGTTTGGCCAATGCCCGGCATTCGGCTTCTGATTTTTTCAGCACGCGACGGGGAGCCAGCATGACATTTTCCAACGCCGTCATGTGTGGGAACAGGTTAAAGTTTTGGAACACCATGCCCACCGAACGGCTGATATCTCGCGCCTGTGAGTCGCGGCTGCTGACCGTCATGCCTCCCAGTTTGATACTGCCTTCCTGATAGTTTTCCAGACCGTTCATACAGCGCAACAGCGTACTTTTCCCCGAGCCACTGCGACCAATGATAGAAATGACCTCGCCCGCATCGACATCCAGGTCAACACCTTTTAAGACATGGTGGGTGCCATAGTATTTTTGTACCTGATTAATGGTGATGAGCGGCATTGAATTTTCTCTCCAGATGTTGGCTGTAGCGGGACAGCGGCCAGCACAGCAAAAAGTACCCCAACGCCACCAGCCCAAACACTTTGAACGGTTCATAAGTGACGTTATTTAAAATGGTGCCCGCTTTGGTCAGCTCGACGAAACCGATAATCGACGCCAATGCGGTGCCTTTGATCACTTGCACCGCAAAACCCACGGTGGGCGCAATGCCGATGCGAACAGCCTGCGGTGCCACAACGCGCAGCAAGGTTTGGCCAAAATGGAGCCCTAAACAGCGTGCGGCTTCCCACTGACCTTTGGGCAAGGCTTTAACGCTACCGTGCCAGATATCCAGTAAGAACGCGCTGGTGTAGAGGGTCAATGCCAGCGCCGCAGCAGTCCAGGGTGTCACGTCAATGCCGAATAACGCTACGCCAAAAAACGCCAGAAACAGTTGCATCAGGAGCGGCGTCCCCTGAAACAATTCGGTATAAGTCCGGATCAAACGATTGGGCCAACGACGTTCCAATAAACGCACCAACAGCAGCGGCAATGTCACCAGCGTGCCGCCAATAAACGCCACCAGAGAGAGCATGATCGTCCATCGTGCGGCCAGCAGCAGATTGCGTAAAATGTCCCAATCAGTAAAGGTCGTCATCATGCTAAGGCTCCAAACATGCGCCGTCCGGCCGCCAGTAGCACCTGACGCATAACGATCGACAACGCCAGATATATCAGTGTGGTCACCAGATACACCTCAAAGCTGAGGAAAGTACGCGACTGAATCAGGTTGGCAGCAAATGTCAGCTCTTCAAACGACACCTGCGACACCACCGAGGATCCCAACATCACGATGATGCACTGACTGACCAACGCGGGATAAATCCGCGCCAGCGACGGCGGCAAAATCACCCGCAGAAAGGTTTGCGTTCGGCTCAGGCCTAATACACGTCCCGCTTCCCACTGACCTTTTGGTGTCACCTGAATCCCGGCGCGAATAATTTCGGTGCTGTAGGCCCCCAAATTAATCAACATCGCCAACAGTGCGGCTTCTCCCGCCGTTAATTTCACGCCCAGATTGGGCAGCCCAAACACAATAAAAAACAGCTGCACCACAAACGGCGTGTTACGAATTAATTCGACATACACGCCCCAGATGCGACTGGCCCAGTTGGGCGGCCCACTGCGCAGCCAGGCTCCCAGAATGCCAATCGATACCCCGCCGACGGTCGCCAACACCGTGAGTTTGATGGTGACCCACAACCCCGCCATCAGCGTCGGCCACAGCGGCCACAGTTCGGGAAAGTTAAGTTGCCCAATCATCACGCGATCCTCACGCGCCAAGGTTGGCTGGCAGTGGCGCTTTTAACCAGGTCTCTGACAACGTGTTGAGGGTGTTGTCATGGAATGCCTGTTCAATGAGCGCATCCACTTTGGCTTTCAGCGCGGGCTCACCTTTGCGCAGGCCAATAAAACACGGCGAATCTTTCAGCATAAATTTGGCCACTGGCGCTTTAGCCGCGTTTTGTCGCGTGATCGCCGCGACCACCAGGTTACCGGTCGCCACATAGTCAACTTGTCCTGACAGGTAAGCTGATAACGTGGTGTTGTTATCTTCATAACGCTTTACCGAGGCCGCTGCCGGAGCCAACTCGGTCAGCACCATGTCTTCAACCGCACCGCGCGTCACGCCAATCGATTTACCGCTTAACGCGGCAGCGTCGGCCAGTTGCGCATCTTTAGGACCAAAGACGCCCAAAAAGAACGGTGCATAAGCACGGCTAAAATCGATCACTTTTTCACGTTCGGCGTTTTTACCCAGGCTGGAGATAACCAAATCCACTTTATCGGTTTGCAGGTAAGGCACGCGGTTCGCACTGGTTACGGGCACCAGTTGCAACTTAAGTTTCATCTGTTTCGCCAGGTACTTCGCCATGTCAATATCATAGCCCTGCGGCTGTAAATCGGTGCCCACGGAGCCAAACGGCGGGAAATCCTGCGGTACTGCAATACGAATCACACCGCGTTTTTGCATATCCGCCAACTGGTCTGCCTGCGCCGTGTTGATGAGGCTACATAACAGCGCCGCCTTCAGTGCCAACATTACCCATTTTTTGATCATCGCTGCTTACTCCGGTTATCACATCATGAAACAAAAGGTTCCTGATAACACTTTCTGCAACTAATGTGCCAAAGAGTGAACTGACGCGTTTAGCCAGAATTTTCCTGTGCTCATCCGCGAAAAACGGCAAAGATAAAGAAAATTTCGCCTGCGCTGTACGCACCAAACATGAGCAAAGCACCAGAACGGTGCCCTGTTATCGGGGCTCCAGCTCGTCTAACTGCGCGTAAAGGTCGGCAATTTGATGGATGCGCTGACGCCCATTGGCCAGCAGCTCATGCAACACCGCATTGGAGAGCAGATTGATTAAACTGTTGACCGCCGCGTAGCTGTCAAAGGCAGAAACGCTATCGAGCGGCACGCAAAGGTGCCAGCGCGCCAGCGCCCGTATTGTCGGTGCCTGCGGTTCGCACAACACCACAGAGGGAATTTGCCGTTGCTGAAGTTGCAGCAATAAAGGCTTAATGATGCGTGAACGTCGGCGAAAGGCGACAACCACAACGAGGTCTTCCGGGCGCATTTCCATCAACTCTTCCGCCAGTGTTTGCCCAGGTTGCGGTAACAGGTGCACCTGAGCACGGACTTGCAGCAGTTGCTGACGCAAGTGCAGAGCCACTGGCCAGGAATTTCGTGTACCGACAATAAATATACGCGGGCGATGCGCCACGGCAGTGACCACGTCAGCCAACTGTTCGCTGTCAATGTGGTTAATCCACTGCGTCAGATTCGCCATTTCCTGTTTGTAATGGCGCGCCAGCAATGTATTGCCCTGCACCGCATCACGGCTGTCGGTCAGGGGCATACCGGTCTGGCGCAGCGTGCGCAATTCATCACGCATGTCTTTGTATTTGTCATAGCCCAGTCGCTTAAACAAGCGGCTGACCGTGGCTTTCGAGACGCCGCTCAAGCGCGCCAACTCTGCGCTGTTATAGCTGATCACATCATCAAAATGATCAAACACGAAATCGGCTACGCGCTGCTCCTGCGGTGAAAGTTGCGGGTAGTGGCTTTTTAATCGTTCATCAAGCTGCTGCATCGGCATTCCTGTAACGTTCGTTTCAGTCGCACTATTTCATACAAAGACGGTGCCAACAATTATGTGCCTCACATTCTGCGTAGGGCATTCCAGTGCCAGCCACTTTTGGTACAGCTTTTGCAAAACCTCCTGACAGCTACCGATATGAGAGCGCAACCATGCACAGTAATTTTGCACCGTCAGGTATGGCGGTCACTCCACATCATCTGGCCAGCGAGAGCGCATTACGTGTACTGCGTGAAGGAGGCAATGCCATTGAGGCGATGGTCGCCGCCGCGGCAACCATTGCGGTGGTGTATCCGCATATGAACAGCATTGGCGGTGACGGGTTTTGGCTGATCGTTCCGCCACACGGCGACCCCATCGCCATTGACGCCAGTGGGCGGGCGGGTAGCCTGGCACATCCCGATTTTTATCACGGCGCAGAACGCATACCCCATCGTGGGCCGCAATCAGCACTGACCGTGGCTGGCACCTTAAGCGGCTGGCAAGAAGCCCTCGCGGTGTCCAGCGAGATGGGCGGCGATCCTTTCCCGTTATCGCGTTTACTGGCTGATGCGATTCGTTATGCCGCTGATGGCATTCCGGTCACGGCCTCACAGGCCGCCGCGACCGCCTCTAAGTTGGCAGAGCTGCGCCATCAACCCGGATTTGCAGAGACCTATTTACTGCAAGGTGAGATTCCCCGTCCCGGACAGCGCTTTACGCAACCTGCACTGGCTGCCACACTCAGCCACCTCAGCGAAAGGGGCCTTGATAGCTTTTATCGCGGCCCACTGGCACAGCAAATGGCGGCCAGCATGCGCACACTGGGCATGCCGATCACGCTGGAGGATTTACAGAGCCACCGCGCAACGCGGTGCTCGCCGCTGCACTTAAGCCTTCCGCAGGGGGATGTCTACAATATGACGCCGCCCACACAAGGCCTGGTATCGCTGGCTATTCTCGGCATCACGCGCCACTTAAATATGGAAGAAGCGGATGAAGCACAGACGCTGCATCGCATCGTGGAGGCCACCAAACTGGCGTTTGGCCTGCGTGATGAACATATCACCGATCCCCGTGAACTGCGCACCGATGTGCAATCGCTGCTGAGTGAAGCCCATCTGGCACAGCTTGCTGCACAGGTAAGTACTGAGCGTGCTGCCAGTTGGGGCGACGGTAAAGGGCCTGGCGATACCGTATGGATGGGCGTCATGGACAGCAGCGGCGTCGCCGTGTCCTTTATTCAGAGCATTTATCACGAATTTGGCAGCGGCGTAGTGATCCCGGATACCGGTATTGTCTGGCAAAACCGCGGCGCGTCCTTCAGCCTCGATCCCCATCATCTGTTGGCCTTAGCCCCCGGAAAACAGCCGTTTCATACCCTTAACCCTGCCGCCGCACGACTGCAAGATGGTCGCGTGATGGTGTATGGCGCCATGGGCGGTGACGGGCAACCACAAACGCAGGCCGCCATTTTTACGCGCCATGTCGTTCAGGGGTGGGATTTGCAAACCGCATTGACCGCACCGCGCTGGCTGCTTGGTCGCACATGGGGCCAAACCACCGACAGCTTAAAACTGGAGGGGCGCTATACCCCCGCGACCGTTGCCACACTGCGCGCACTAGGCCATGACGTAGAGCTGCTCGCCGATTTTAGTGAAACCGTCGGCCATGCCGGCGCGATTGTGCGTCACACCAACGGAATGCTGGAAGGCGCATGGGATCCACGCAGCAACGGCAGCGCAGCCGGTTTTTAACAGGAGAGACAAATGAACACGGCTTTAACCCCTGACTGGTCAAGCTATCTGTTGCAAATGGAAACCGCACTGGGCATGTCACTGGATGATGCACGTCGCGCTGAGCTGCTGGTGCAGTTTCAGCGTATCGCCGGTATGGCGACGCCACTAATGGCTTTTCCGCTTGATGACCGCCTCGATGTGGCAGGAGTGTACCGGCTATGACGCTGCCCGTTTTTTCGCTGACTGAATTACATCGGCTGATCGCTCAAGGGGAACTCAGTGCACGAGAAGTTGCACAGGATACCCTGCAGAAAATCGCCCGTGACAATCCGCAGCTCAATGCGTGGACAACCGTAACTGACGATCGCCTGCTCGCGGAAGCAGACGCGGTGGATAAGCAGCGGCAACGCGGCGAAACGTTGCCCCCGCTGGCGGGCATTCCCTACGCGGTTAAAAATCTGTTTGATGTGCAGGGCCACAGCACGCTGGCCGGCGCCAGCCTGTTTGCTCATCGTCCCGCTGCCCGCGCAGATGCCTTTGCTATCCGCCAGCTACACCATGCCGGGGCCACACTCAGCGGTATGTTAAATATGGATGCCTATGCTTATGGGTTTACCACCGAAAACAGTCACTATGGCCCCACGCGCAATCCGCACGATCTGACCCGTGTCGCAGGCGGATCATCCGGTGGCTCTGCGGCGGCCGTTGCTGCCGGAATCGTCCCCTTTTCACTCGGCACGGACACCAACGGTTCAATTCGTGTTCCGGCCTCGCTAAGCGGTATTTTTGGCTTAAAGCCGAGTTTTGGGCGCTTATCGCGCAGCGGCAGCCATCCCTTTGTCGCCAGCCTCGATCATATCGGGCCCTTCGCCCGTTCCAGCCAGGATTTGGCGCAGGTGTATGACATCTTACAAGGTGTCGATCCGGCTGACGCCTTTCAAAGTGCACGCGCCACGGAATCTGTGACTCCAGTGCTGGAAAATCTGCCCGCTGGATTGCGTGTCGGCGTGCTGGGCGGTTATTTCCAGCAATGGTGCGATGAGGATGCACGGGATGCCGTTGCGCGCGTGGCCAAAGCGCTCAACGCGCACGCGGAAGTGGTGTGGCCAGAAGCAGAACTCGCCCGTAACGCAGCGTTTCTGCTCACGGGATCTGAAGGTGGCAATGCCTATTTGCCCGCGTTACAACGTGAGCCGGAGCACTTTGAACCCAACTCCCGCGAACGGTTATTGGCCGGAGGCATGATGCCTGCCGCCTGGGCGTTGCAAGCCCAGCGTTTTCGTCGCTGGTTTCATGACCGCGTTCTGCCTGATTTTGCGACTTTCGATATTTTACTCGCGCCAGCCACTCCCTGCTGTGCCACCGTGATTGGTCAGCAAACCCTGCTGCTTAACCAGACCGAGATGAACGTCAAAGCCAGTATGGGCATGCTGACGCAACCGATCTCCTTTCTGGGTGTCCCTGTTGTCACGGTGCCACTTCGGGCCGCCTCGGGTCTGCCCATTGGGGTGCAGGTGATTGCCGCTCCCTATCGTGAAGATCGCTGTTTGCAAGTCGCCCACTGGCTTGAGCAGCAAGGATTAACCGTGGCCACCGCCGCCCCCCTGGAGATGTCCCATGCAAATTAATCATCCTGAGACCTTAAGCGCCGTGACGGCCGCCTTTTATCGCTATGAACAGGCGCTGATCACCAATGATATCCCCGTTCTGGATGCGCTGTTCTGGCACGACGAGCGCACCGTACGTCTGGGCGCAGGTGAGAATTTATATGGCATCGATGCTATTCGTGATTTTCGCGCCGCGCGCCCCAGCGCGGGACTGATGCGCGCGCTGAGCAATACCGTGATTACCACCTTTGGTGACGACTATGCGGTGTGCAGCACCGAATTCACACGCGAAGGATCGGCGCACATAGGCCGCCAGCAACAAACCTGGGTAAAGCACGCAGAAGGATGGCGGATCGTTGCCGCCCATGTCAGTGTAATGCGTTGAGGTCAGGGGGCCAATTGCCCCCTGTTCGCCTTAGCCTGCGGTTTACGCGGGCTTGTAGGGATGGTGCTGCTGCCAGTGATCGGCAATTTGCTGGCGAGTGCAGATCCACACATCGCTGTGCTGCTGAATATGATCAAGAAAGCGCTGTAAGGCCCGAAAACGTCCAGGACGCCCCAACAGGCGGCAATGCATGCCTATCGACATCATTTTCGGCGACGTTTCCCCTTCTTCATACAGCACGTCAAAACTGTCCCGCAAATAGGTGTAAAACTGCTCCGCGGTGTTAAACCCTTGCGGCGTTGCGAAGCGCATGTCGTTGCACTCCAGCGTATAGGGGATCACCAGGTGCGGTTTCACCTCTCCTTCGCCACAGGCCACCAGAGTCCAAAACGGCAGATCATCACCGTAATAATCACTGTCGTAGGTTAATGCATCCTGTTCAGCCACCAGCCGCCGCGTATTGGGGCTATCGCGCCCGGTGTACCAGCCGGTGGGTGTTTTGCCAAATAACGCCGTGAGAACCTGTAGCGCGTGCTGCATATGTTCACGCTCCTGGTGGATGTCCATGTTTTGATAATGGATCCAACGCCAGCCGTGGCTGACCACGTCATAATTCGCCGCTTTAATGGCCGCGACGATCTCGGGATGCCGCGCCAGTGCCATCGCAACGCCAAACACGGTCAAGGGCAAATTGCGCTTCACAAACTCATGATGAATGCGCCAGAACCCGGCGCGCGCGCCATATTCATACAGCGAATCCATGGACATATGCCGGTCAGGAAAACTGGACGCACCAATGATGTCAGACAGAAACTGCTCCGAACCGGCATCACCATGCAGAACATGATTTTCTGCTCCCTCTTCGTAGTTCAGTACAAACTGCACGGCAATGCGCGCGCCCTGCGGCCAGGCAGCATGCGGCGGCTTTCCGGCATAACCAATCAGGTCACGTGGATAATCTTGATGCAAAGCGTAGTGAGTGTCTGTCATGTCCGTTCCTGTGGTGTCGCTCAATTCAGGCCGTGAAAAGCACCGCTGAGTTCTTTTTTAATCGGGTAATCCAGATCACCGTGTTTGCTGGTATTCAGTCGCAGGGCAATCAGGGATTCCACCAGCTTGACCGCAGCGCTTACGCCGTCAATCACTGGCATACCCAGCTCCTGGGTAAGAGATTGAGCCAGCCCGGCCATGCCGCCGCAGCCCAGCACAATGGCACCGCTACCGTCCTCCCGTTTTGCCTGTAAACAACGCGCACGCACTTTTTCCTGCGCCAAACCACTGCCGTCCTCTAATGCGAGCACCGGTAAATCAATCGCATGAAGCGCGGCACAGTGATGTTCAAATCCGTACTGCTGTAACAGATGGCGGGCAATGATTAACGTACGCGGCAGCGTAGTGACGATGGTGAAGCGCGTAGCAACCAGCGTTGCCGTATGAAATGCGGCTTCGGCGATGCCCACCACGGGACCGGTTGCCAATTCACGTGCAGCCAATAATCCGGGATCGCCAAAGCAGGCAATAATGTGACCTTGTGCGCCTTGTGCCTTGCCGTGTTTGATTTGTTCGAGCACCCCAACGGCAGCAATGGCCTCATCAAAATGGCTTTCAATGGAAGGCACACCCTGTGAGGGACAGACCGCCACAATTTCGGTGCCCGGTGCCGCCACAGCACGGGCTGCCTCGCCTATGCTGCGGATCATGGCGTGGCTGGTATTGGGATTAATCACCTGGATAAGTTGAGACATTATGACTCCCTTTTCTGACGCGCAAACAGCCGGGCAAAATCCGGCACGCCGTCGCCTTCCCGCTCAAAACGCAGACTGGCAACGATATGTTCAAAGTGGTGCTGCATCGCCGATCGCAATTCCGGCAACGCTTTTTGGCGCAGTAAAACAATCAGCGTGTCATGGTCATGACAGCGGCACCCTTGCTGCCAGGGCGCGCCCCAGGCGGCAATCACCAGTGATGAACGCTGGGCCAGGCGCGTGACCATGTCGGTTAAGACCTGATTGCCAGCAATCGCCTGCAGTTGAATATGAAATTGAGCGGACAGACGAATGGCCGTCGCCCCTTCACGCTGTTGATGTGCCAGCTCTTCCTGTCGTGACAGCGCTTCCAGCGCGGCAAGATGCGGCGGCTGGCAGTGCGCGATGACCTCTTCAAGGTTGGCGCATTCCAGCAACATTCGCGTGCGGAAAATATCCTGAGACTCTTCCACTGTCGGTGTCGCCACCTGTGCACCACGTTTGGGCGTCAACGTGACCATTTGCACTGCGGCGAGGCGCTGGAGCACCTTTCTAATGCCTGTTCGGCTCACGCCAAAGACCTCAGACAGTGCCTCCTCGGGCAACTTACTGCCGGGGGGCAACTGATGTTCCACTATCGCCGTCATCAAAGCCTGAAAGATAGGTTCATCTTTATCTTTCAGGTCAGACGCGGTGCTCAAGCGTTCTTCGTGCTTCATGACAGACTCCCGTCACTCCCTTTCATCTTTAACAAACTGTACACAGCATCATGCTTTTTTGTATACAAAAATACGGGTTGGCCTGGATCCTGCAATTCACTGTGGGTCATCCCTTCTATCTTCAGGAGCAGGTTTCATGCCAAACAGTGAAAAACAATCCCGATTCGCGGCTGGGGCCAATGCAGGTTACAGCCCGCGCCTCTGTAATGAAGATCTCGCTCCAACGCGCGATCAGAACTGGAGCTGGTACAACATCTTTTCATTTTGGATGTCGGATGTGCATAGCATGGGCGGCTATGTGGTCGCAGCCAGTTTCTTTACGCTAGGACTGGCTAGTTGGCAGGTGCTGCTGTGCTTGCTGGTGGGAATTTGCATCGTGCAAATTTGCGCTAACCTGGTGGCCAAACCCAGCCAAATGGCAGGGGTTCCCTATGCGGTTATTTGCCGCCAGGCCTTTGGTGTATTTGGTGCCAATATTCCCGCGGTGATTCGTGGCTTGATCGCCTTTGCCTGGTACGGTATTCAAACCTGGTTAGCTTCGAATGCAATGATGCTGATTATGCTGAAGTTCTGGCCATCGTTGAGTACCCTGACACAAAGTAGTTGGCTGGGGTTATCGACACTCGGTTGGATCTGTTTTGCCATTATGTGGGTATTACAGGCGATGGTGTTTTGGCACGGTATGAGCGCGATTAAGCGCTTTATAGATGTGGCTGGCCCTGCGGTATACGTGGTCATGGTCGCCCTCGCGGGCTGGATTGTATACAAAACTGGATTCGACGGGATCTCTTTTACGCTTTCCAGCAAGTCATTAACGGCAGGGGAACAAACCTGGCAAATGATTACCGCAACGGCGCTGGTGGTGTCCTATTTCTCTGGCCCACTGCTGAATTTCGGTGATTTTTCGCGTTACGGGAAAAGCATGAGCGAAATACGCCGCGGCAACCGCTGGGGACTGCCCTTTAACTTTTTGCTGTTTTCTATTGTTACCGTGGTGATTGTTTCTGGCACCCAATCGCTGTTTGGTAAAATGATTACCGATCCTATCGAAACAGTGAGTATGGTAGGCAATGATCTGGCCGTCGCCATTGGCTTGCTCACCATGATTACCGCCACCATCGGAATCAACATTGTGGCGAACTTTGTTTCCCCCGCGTTTGATTTTTCCAACTGCTCGCCACAAAAAATCAGCTTTCGCATGGGTGGCATGATAGCCGCCGTGGGCTCGGTGCTGTTAACGCCCTGGAATCTGTTTCAATCTCCGGAATTAATCCACTATACGCTGGATGTATTGGGTGCCTTTATTGGTCCGCTATTTGGTATCTTGCTGGTGGATTTCTATATCATTAAGCGCGGTCATGTCTCGGTCGATGACCTGTTTGACGACACACCAAAAGGCCGATACTGGTATCGCGGCGGTTTCAACCCAAAAGCGATCGCTGCTCTCTTGCCTGCGGTTGCCATCGGCCTGGTGATCAGTTTTATACCGTCGCTGCACGCCGTCGCCAATTTTAGTTGGTTTATTGGCGCCATACTGAGTGGTGTGCTGTATCGCTGGATTGCCCGTGAAGAACGCGTGGCGGCAGGCGGTGAGTATGCCCAGCCTGTCGTGATGCAGAAAGAGTAATACTGTCAGGTGACAAGCGCGTAAACGACAAAAGGCCGATTCCTGAGAATCGGCCTTTCTTAATTTTGGCGGAACGGACGGGGCTCGAACCCGCGACCCCCTGCGTGACAGGCAGGTATTCTAACCAACTGAACTACCGCTCCGCGCTTGTCCCCCGTCGGGAACGAGGCGAATATTACGGATCGTCACATTACCCGTCAATGCTTTTTTACGCGAAAAAAATCGTTTGCCGCTTTTTTCAACTCAACAGCCATTTTCAGGGTGATTTTCAAACTGTTATGCGCGCCACAGGCAGCTGCCGCCCTTTTTCATAACGATGTCCAGACGAGATTCATGGGCTGATATTTCCGCGTCACTGGCACTGACCACCCGCAAGCCCGAAGCAGGACGAACAATGCGATGGATCGTCTCACCCTCGGCACTGTTTTGCTGATCACCTTCCATTGAGAACGTTAACGATGTTTGGCCACCAGTCATGGTGAGAAAAACTTCGGCCAGAATCTCGGCATCCAGTAATGCGCCGTGCAGCGTACGCTTGCTGTTATCAATTTCGTAACGTGAACACAGTGCATCGAGGCTGTTGCGCTTGCCGGGAAACATCTTGCGCGCCATCGCCAGGCTGTCGGTCACTTTACAGAAGGTGTCGGTTTTCGGCACCCCACGATTCAGCATCTGAAACTCATAATCCATAAAGCCGATATCAAACGAAGCGTTATGGATGACCAGTTCAGCACCGCGAATGTAGTCCAGAAACTCGTCAGCGATCTCACTGAATGTTGGCTTATCGGCTAAGAACTCATCGGCAATACCGTGAACGCCAAACGCCTCAGGATCGACCAGGCGGTCAGGCTTCAGATACATATGAAAGTTATTGCCCGTCAAACGACGGTTAACCACTTCGACGGCACCAATCTCAATGATTCGGTGACCTTCATAGTGGGCGCCCACCATGTTCATACCGGTGGTTTCTGTATCCAGGACAATCTGGCGCGTTATTGCTGTGCTCATAGCTCTCGTTTATGTCAGACTTGGCGTTTTCTCTAAGGGAAGTCTACCAGAGATGATGAAACAGGTAGAAATTTTCACCGATGGCTCATGTTTAGGGAATCCGGGGCCCGGCGGCTATGGCGCGATTTTACGCTACCGCCAGCATGAAAAAACCTTTAGCGCAGGTTTTACGCTGACCACCAACAATCGCATGGAGATGATGGCGGCCATTGTTGCACTCGAAGCCTTAAGCGAACCTTGCAGCGTCGTACTGAGTACAGACAGCCAATATGTTCGTCAGGGCATCACCAGTTGGATCCATAACTGGAAAAAGCGCGGTTGGAAAACGGCAGATAAAAAGCCGGTTAAAAATGTCGATTTATGGAAACGTCTGGACAGCGCCCTGTCACACCATGAGATCAAATGGGAGTGGGTAAAAGGCCACGCTGGCCATCCTGAAAACGAGCGTTGTGATGAACTGGCGCGCGAGGCAGCCAATCACCCAACGGCGCAGGATGTGGGCTACAACGCCGAAGGTTAACTTTTTTCCCGGCATTGGCGGGTTGCGCTGACGACCGCCCGGATCGGTGTTTTCGCCGCCAGCCGCATGGCGGGTGTTCGGATAACAGGAAAGGTGCGTTTGCGCGCCACAATCAGTTGCTGACATCCCAATGCGGGTAAATGCGTACTGATCATTTTGCCGCCCTGGCGGTGCCAGGGCAGTACCTGGAATCGGCTGCGGAAAATCACCTCATAATTGAGTAAATTTAGCCAATCCATTAGGCGCATCTGGCTAAACATCCGGCTATTCCAGGGGGCGCGTTGGCGCAAAAGCGGCACGCACTTTCCCGGTCCCAGCAGACTGGCGAGGTGGAAACCACTGACCATGATCCAGCCATCGTCTATCAGCACGCGATCCACTTCGCGCAGTACCGCATGGGGATCACTGCTCCAGCCCAAAGTATGGGCCAATAGACAGGCATCAACGGATTTCGATTCGAACGGCAAGCGGGTGATCTCCGCTTTTACCTGCAGCTCCTCACCGCTATCTGCGACATTCACCTGATGTGAAATAGCACACGCACTGGTGTCAATCTGCGCACTGAGCGCGCCCACCTTGAGTAGATGAAAGCCATACATTTTCGCCAGCATTGGCTGCAACTGGAGCGTCAGAGATTCCCGATAATTTTCTCCGCCCGTCATGGCATCCCATGTTAAAGGCGGCGTCAGAATTTGGCGTGTCTTCGCTGGCTTCATGCTTTACCATCTTTGTTTTATCGCCCTGGAGGTCAAAATGAATCTTACCAGTATTCCTGCATTTACCGATAACTACATCTGGACCCTGAGTGATCTTGAGGGACGCTGTCTGATTATTGATCCCGGCGAAGCGGCTCCTGTCCTTGAGACTCTCGCGGCCAATCAGTGGCAACCCGCAGCGATTTTACTCACCCATCATCATCACGATCATGTCGGTGGCGTTGACGCATTGCGCCAGCAATTTCCCGCCCTTGATGTTTATGGCCCGCCAGAAACGGCAGACAAAGGTGCAACGATCATCGTTAATCCTGGCGATAACATCACGCTTCTGGGGACAACATTCCAGATTATCGCCACGCCAGGGCACACGCTCGGACACGTCGCATATTACAGCAACCCTTATCTTTTTTGTGGCGATACGCTGTTTTCAGGTGGCTGCGGACGTTTATTTGAAGGCACTGCTGAGCAAATGTTTAATGCATTTCAAGAAATTAATTTACTTCCCGCCGAAACGTTAATTTGTTGTGGCCATGAGTACACCCTTTCAAATATGAAGTTTGCTAATGCGATTCTGCCCGAAGACAAGGCAATTAGCGCCTATTACCACGAAATTAAGCAGTTACGGGCAAAACAGCAGGTTTCACTGCCCTCAACCCTGGAAAAAGAGCGTAAAATCAATCTCTTTCTTAGAACTCATGATCATGAATTACAAAGAAAATTAGGCTTCAACTCGCCGCCAGACGCCTTATGGGAGATTTTTTCCGCATTACGCCGCAAGAAAGACGAATTTTAGTGAAAAAGGTTGTACTTCGAGGGAGCAGTCAGTATCATTGCTCGTCTTTTAAGCAACTGTTGACACACACATGAAGGCTAAAGCGATACTTCTCGCCTCCGTGTTGCTGGTGGGTTGTCAGGCGTCGAAGCATGACACCAACATCCCTGAACAGCATGCACAGAGTTTGTCTTCGGCAAGTCAAAGTGAAAACGATGAGTACACAGAGGTTCTTCTTTCTCCTCGATGGCAGGATGATGGAACCGATGTTGCGCAGAAGCGCGACTTGTGGAAGTTCATTAGCGACGAGCTGAAGATGAAGGTTCCGGAAAACAACCGGATACGCGAACAGAAACAAAAATATTTAAAGAATAAGAGCTATCTCCACGATGTAACATTACGGGCAGAGCCGTATATGTACTGGATTGTCGAGCAAATCAAGAAACGTGATATGCCGATGGAACTGGTACTACTACCCATAGTGGAGAGCGCTTTTGACCCCCACGCAACATCTGCAGCAAACGCCGCTGGCATTTGGCAGATTATTCCGTCGACGGGGCGAAACTACGGTTTGAAGCAGAACCAATGGTATGACGGTCGCCGCGACATTGTTGCGTCCACCAAAGTTGCCATGGATATGATGGAACGTTTGAATCGCATGTTTGATGGCGACTGGTTACTCACTGTCGCAGCCTATAACAGCGGTGAAGGGCGCGTCCTGAATGCAATGAAAGCCAATAAGGCGAAAGGTCTTCCAACGGATTTCTGGAACCTGTCATTGCCGCGCGAAACCACAGTGTATGTACCGAAAATGTTGGCACTGGGAGAAATCCTTAAACATAACAAACGCTATGGCGTGCGTTTGCCAACACCGAATGAAAGCCGTGCACTGGCGCGTGTTGAAGTGGGTCAGCAAATTGAGTTGACACAAGCCGCTGAAATGGCGGGTATGTCACTGAATAAAATGAAGAGCTTCAACTCCGGCTACACGAAAGGCAGAACTGCACCGAATGGTCCGCACTACATCATGGTGCCTAAGTCCAACGTGGCAAAGTTACGCAATTCGTTAGCTACCGGTGATATTGCTGCTGTTCAGCCGGTGCAACTCGCGAAAAATGGCATCAGCAGTTCGGGTAGCAGTTACACTGTGCGTAACGGTGACACACTGTCCGCCATTGCAAAACGTATGGGTGTGTCAGTGAAGACGCTGCAAACCGCGAATAACCTTCGTGGCGTGAGCATCAAGCCAGGACAAACACTAACAACGGGCGCAACCAAAGCATCAACGCGCCTGGCATCGAACAACAACATTACGTATCGCGTGCGGAAAGGGGATTCCCTGGCCAGCATTGCAAAACGGCATGGTGTTGGTATCAAAGATGTGCAGCGTTGGAACACGTCAGTTTCACGCCACATTCAGCCAGGTGATAAGTTGACGCTGTTCGTGAGCAACAGCAACAACCCAGACAGTTAATCGCTGTCAAAAAAAGCCGCTAACGCGGCTTTTTTTATGCTGTTTTGGTGGCCTCAATAAAGATGGTATCCGTTGTAAAACTGCCGTCGGGCTGCACATCAAAATAGCGGCGGACTTCATCACTCACCGTTTGCTGGTAGGCCCGAATTCCCTGCACCAATGCATCGGGTGTACGCATTCGCGCTATCCAACTACCAAACTCCAGCACTAAGCGATCCTGACTGACAGCGTTGATGCGTAATCCTGCTTCGGTGAACATTTGCAGCCACTCGCCCGGCGCGTAGTCACGCACATGCGAAGTGTCTCTCAGTGCTTCAACAGTCTGCAGATAAATGTCCAATACCGGGTGTCCCGCGGCACTGACATCCATAAAAATCACCTTACCTCCCGGCTTCAGCACTCGCTTCACCTCACGCATCGCCTTCCCCACATCATGCCAGTGATGCGCTGAGTAACGACTGATAACGACATCAAACTCTCCATCGGTGAACGGCAAATGCTCCGCATAACCTTGCTCAGTCGAGATATTTTTGATTCCTTTCTCTTTCGCGGCTTGAGCAACAACAGAGAGCATCTGCGCTGAGAGATCATAAGCAACCACTTCAGCCACTTGTGCCGCAGCCGCGAAACTGGCATGCCCTCCTCCACAGCCCATATCCAATACGCGGGCATTGGGCAGCGTTGAGAGGCATTCACCTAATTTCTGCAAATCCGGCCCCTGCGCGTGAACCTTGCTCGACAGATATAAACTGGCTTGCTCACCAAACTGTTTATTAATGTTGTCGTGGTGACTGGAAGAAGTCATTGAAACGCTCCTTTATCTTCATGATGGCAGGGGTTTAGCCTGCCGAAACGGCAGGCCATTCAACCTCAAAGAAGCGTAGGCTTGCCGGGCTTAAACTCAACGAGTAGCGGATTATGATCTGAAGCACGCGTGACCAACACAGAAGCCTCACACACACTCATGCCGCTGTAAAAAACGAAATCCAGAGGGCGGCCAAAGGCTTTGCGGCGATGATCATCGGTAAAGCGAACCTCACGCAGCCCCATTTCGCGTGCAAAGCGATATAAGGCATTGATGCGCTGTCGACTCCAGGCGTTGAAGTCACCCGCCATAATGACAGGCCCCTCATGATGCGTGATTTGATCCCCAATCGGTCCTAATTGCTTGCTGTAAACATCAATCCCCAGACTGAAGTTCACAGCATGAATATTCACGACCATTAACGTCTGCGCATCGGGTAAAGGATATGCGGTGACTAATGCGGACTTCGCCAAACGCAGCAAAGGTTCACGCTCGCGCAATGGGCAGCAATAAACAGGATGGGCAGCGGCCAGCGTCATCACGCCTGAAGGATGTTGGGGTAAAACAAAAGCGGGAACCTGGTCGGCAGCCAGATAATGCGTGGTGGCGAACTGGATCAGTTCAGGTGTGGTTTGCGCTTCCTGCAACAGCACCAGGTGAGCGTCTTTACCAAAATTCTGCAACACTGACATCCAGTCAGCGCGTTGTTGCTTGAAGATATTCCAGACCAATATGCGCAATGTATCCTGCATCGGCAAAGGTTCACCCGCAGGAAGTGCCTGACCTACATGCAGCATCGACGCAGGCGGAAAAATCCGCTCAACGGGTTGTCCTGCTGTATATCGCATGGCATAGGTCTTTTTTCGCACGCCCAGTAATACCTTATCCTCGAATTATCCTTCTTAAGTTATAGGATTTTCATTGCGAGATGCAATGCGCAGTGCGGGATTCTGCGTGCCGTTACGTAAGCAAATGAAACGGCACACAATTAAAATTGACTTAGCTTAGTGCGGGCTGCAGGCGATTATCCATTCGGCGACTCATGCCAAGCAGCAGTAAAGCACCAAGAACAATAACGGCCCCCACCCACGGGGTTTGCGACAAGCCATAATGACTGACAATTTGTCCTCCAATCACGGAACCCAGCGCAATGCCAACGTTGAAGGCTGCGATGTTTAATCCGGAAGCAACATCGACAGCATGCGGGGTGTAGTGCTCAGCTTTTTGCACCACATAAACCTGTAAGCCTGGCACATTGCCAAACGCAAAGACCCCCATCACCAACACGGTCACTAACGCCAACCAGGTGTGGCTGCTTGTGAATTGAAACACCATTAATAACAGCGCCAGAGCAACAAAGATCAGCGTTAGCGCTTTCGGTGCGCCCCAGCGATCGGCCAGACGACCGCCCCAAATATTGCCAATCGCAACGGCCACCCCATATCCCAGTAAGATCCAGCTCACGGCTGCCGGTGAGAAACCCGCTAACTCTTGCATCATCGGCGCCAGAAAGGTGAACGCGGTAAACACACCGCCATAGCCCAATGCAGTGATGGCATAAATCATCAGCAGTCTTGGGTGAGTAACTACCTGTAACTGAGACTTAAGGCTTGCACTTGCCCGCCCTGCGATGCCGCCAGGCACTAAAATCAGTGTCGCTATCAGCGCTATCACGCCAATCATGGCAACCGCGAGAAAGGTTTCCCGCCAGCCGAAGTGCTGCCCAATAAAGGTCCCGAGAGGAACACCGGTAACCAGTGCCACCGTTAGGCCACCAAACATAATGGCAATCGCTGAGGCTGCTTTTTCTTTCGAAACCAGGCTTGTTGCAATGGTTGTGCCCACTGAGAAGAACACACCGTGTGCCAGCCCCGTCAGTAAGCGAGCAATCACCAGAGTTTCGTAACCCGGTGCCAGCCATGCCACCACATTTCCAATGGTGAACAGTGCCATTAACGCCACAAGCAATGTTTTGCGCGGCAACTTTCCGGTGAGAGCCGTTAATACAGGCGCCCCCACAGCGACCCCTAGCGCATAGATAGAAACTAATAAACCGGCTGATGGCAGTGAAACACCTAACTGTTCAGCAATGGTGGGCACTAATCCTACAATAACAAATTCGGTTGTCCCGATGGCGAATGCGCTGATGGTCAGCGCCAGTAAAGCGAGTGGCATACTATAAGCTCCAGAGAATCATTCTATGGCGCTCAGTATGGACTGATGCTTTAATAGCAAAAAGACATGCAATCTCAATTAAATTTTGCCCATGGAGCAATAATGAAAGCGAGCTCTGATGAATTACGCATCTTCGTCGCAGTGGTTGAAAACGGCAGTTTTAGCCGGGCTGCGGAACAGCTCATGATGGCGAACTCAGTGGTCAGTCGGACGGTAAAAAAGTTAGAAGAGAAACTCGGCGTCCCCTTACTCACTCGTACTACGCGGCAGTTGAGCCTGACACAAGAAGGGGACGTTTATTTCCGGCGTGTTCAGTCCCTTTTACAAGAGCTCGGTGCGGCAGAAAGTGAACTGATGGAGTATCAGCAAACACCACGCGGTCAATTGCGAATCGATGCATCCACCCCTGTGATTCTGCACCTGTTGATGCCAATGATCCGACCTTTTCGTGAGCGATATCCTGATATTCAACTGTCACTTATCTCATCCGAAAACTTCATTAATTTGATTGAGCGTAAGGTGGACATCGCTATTCGCGCTGGCCAACTGACGGATTCAACACTGCGCGCGCGGCCGCTGTTTATGAGCTATCGACGAATTGTGAGCTCCCCAGACTACCTGGCGCGCAGAGGCCAGCCTCAACAAGTGGATGAATTAGCGCACCACGATTGTCTTGGTTTTGAAGATTCACAACGATTAAACCGCTGGCCGCTCGCGCAGGAGAACGGAGAGCTTTGCACCATTCCTCCCGGCCCCTCTTCGAACAGTGGCGAAACAATCAAGCAACTGTGCCTGGGAGGGAATGGAATTGCTTGCTTGTCCGACTATATGGTGGATACCGAAATTGCCGACGGACGGCTTATTGAACTGTTCCGTGAACAAACATTGCGCGTCGAAATGCCTTTTAGTGCGGTGTACTATAGCGATCGCGCTGTGAGTAGCCGTATTCGTGCCTTTATCGACTTTCTGACTGATTATATTAAGACACAGCCTTTTTCATCATTGTGACAAGATAAGTTTCAGATGGGGATGTTCTGGCAGAGGGGGGGATATGCCCGGTAACACCGGAACAACCAATATTGCAGAGGCTTGAATATCAGAGGCAAAAAAAAGACCCTGACGTTATCGTCAGGGTCTGGATAAAGTGGCGGAACGGACGGGGCTCGAACCCGCGACCCCCTGCGTGACAGGCAGGTATTCTAACCAACTGAACTACCGCTCCACCGATTCTGTACTGATATCAGATTAACGTTCTGATTTCAGGTATTTCGCCCTTTCCGCGTCACTGGAAGGTCACGACCAGATTAGCTGGTCTTAATTTGATGCCTGGCAGTTCCCTACTCTCGCATGGGGAGACCCCACACTACCATCGGCGCTACGGCGTTTCACTTCTGAGTTCGGCATGGGGTCAGGTGGGACCACCGCGCTACAGCCGCCAGGCAAATTCTTTTCGTGCCGTTCTGTGTCTTTTACGCCGATGCCGCGTTGCCTGCGCTCCCGCTGCTCAGTCACATACCCTCGTATGCTCCTTCGCGCGCCTCGCTGGCCGCCTTGCCTCAGCGTAAAATCCCACGAACTTTCGTCCGCAGAACGTCACTGATTCTTTTATCCGTTAACAAGCTGAAAATCA
>KZ478065.1 GCA_002837195.1 Enterobacterales bacterium CwR94 | reverse complement strand
CGGTACTAATGACCCGTGAGGCTTAACCTTACAACGCCAGAGGCGTTCAGAGAGACGTGATTTTCAGCTTGATTCATCCGGATTAAAGAATTAGCGGAAACGAAAGATTTTGCGCGGAGGCAAGGCGCCGACCGAGACGATGTGAAGGAGCATACGAGGGTATGTGACTGAGCAGTGCGAGGGAGAGCAACGCGGCCACGGCGTAAAAGATTCGTTTCGTGCACCAGAATTTGCCTGGCGGCTGTAGCGCGGTGGTCCCACCTGACCCCATGCCGAACTCAGAAGTGAAACGCCGTAGCGCCGATGGTAGTGTGGGGTCTCCCCATGCGAGAGTAGGGAACTGCCAGGCATCAAATTTTGTGTGCTGATATGGCTCAGTTGGTAGAGCACACCCTTGGTAAGGGTGAGGTCCCCAGTTCGAACCTGGGTATCAGCACCATTTATAGCGTGAGTTCGGTAAATTAATTCAAGAATTTGCCTGGCGGCTTTAGCGCGGTGGTCCCACCTGACCCCATGCCGAACTCAGAAGTGAAACGCCGTAGCGCCGATGGTAGTGTGGGGTCTCCCCATGCGAGAGTAGGGAACTGCCAGGCATCAAATAAAACAAAAAGGCCCATACGCAAGTATGGGCCTTTTTGTTTGTCTGTTGTTTGCTGCAGCTTATCTTTAGCTTCCATCGGGTCAGCATGTCGCATTTAGCGCGATCGCCATCACATTTCTTCTCTTCCCACTTCCTTACATATCTTTAACATTCGCAGTTGCGGGACTCGAATGGTTTACTCACTGTTGGCATTAAAACAGGTATGAAAACGATAAGAAGAGAGGTGTATATGACGGATGTCATAACGAAACAAGGCATGGATCAGCCCGAGGAAGAGGTCACTGCGCGTCAGCGTATTTGGGCTATTGTGGGGGCGTCATCCGGGAATTTAGTGGAGTGGTTCGATTTCTATGTTTACTCGTTCTGTTCACTCTATTTTTCCCACGTGTTTTTTCCCGGTGGCAATACCACCACGCAATTGATTCAAACGGCGGGAGTGTTTGCGGCTGGCTTCTTTATGCGGCCCATCGGTGGCTGGATATTTGGCTATATTGCCGATAAGCATGGCCGAAAGAAATCGATGCTTATTTCAGTCTGCATGATGTGTGTCGGATCGCTGGTCATTGCTTGCCTGCCCGGTTACGCAACCATAGGTATATGGGCACCGATTTTACTGCTGCTCGCGCGCTTATTTCAGGGGCTGTCGGTTGGCGGAGAGTATGGTACCAGTGCGACCTATATGAGTGAGGTGGCGCAGGAGGGACGCAAAGGCTTTTACGCATCATTCCAGTATGTCACCTTAATTGGTGGCCAACTGCTGGCTCTGCTGACCGTTGTTATCCTGCAGCAGATCCTGACGGATGCTGAGATGCGTGAATGGGGCTGGCGTATTCCCTTTGCTGCAGGAGCAGCATTAGCCGTGGTGGCCTTATGGCTGCGGCGTTCATTGAATGAGACATCTGACCGCAAGACACGCCAACATCGGGATGCTGGCAGTTTGCGTGGCTTGTGGAAGCATCGACAGGCTTTCATGATGGTATTAGGTTTTACCGCTGCGGGCTCGCTCTGTTTCTACACCTTCACCACCTACATGCAAAAATATCTGGTGAATACGGCAGGCATGGATGCCAAAACGGCCAGTGCGATGATGACATTAGTATTATTTGTTTTCATGCTGATCCAACCTATTGTTGGGGCACTGTCGGATAAAATAGGTCGCCGTAGCTCAATGCTGATTTTTAGCAGCGGCGCTGTGCTGCTCACGGTACCCCTGCTCACTGCGCTACAAAATGTCTCAAGTCCTGTTGTCGCATTTATGTTGCTGATGGTCGCGTTGCTATTCACCAGTTTCTACACGGCGATCAGCGGTATTTTGAAAGCGGAGATGTTCCCACCGGAAGTGCGTGCATTGGGAGTAGGGTTATCCTATGCGGTTGCGAATGCGATATTTGGCGGTTCAGCGGAATTTGTGGCGTTGAATCTCAAGGCGGCAGGCAGCGAAACCAGTTTCTTCTGGTATGTATCGGTGATGGGATTACTGGCATTACTGGTTTCGTTGAAACTGCACCGAAAAGGCAAAGGCATACAGCTCTAATTACTGACCGATATTCCACAGAGCAAAGCCGGTCGCTGCGCCTGCGACATCCCAGGCAAAATCTTTCCAACTCCAGCCGCTCCCCGTCGGGCGGCTGTCATAAAGTTCTTTACCTGCCCCGAGAGACAACGAAAACATCAGGCCAAAGGCATTGCTGTCGCGCGTGCGCCAATGCTGCTTATCGCCATATTCGATAGCGGCGGCAGTGATGATGGCTGAACCAATGAAATGCTGTGCTTTATCTTTGCCCGTCCAGGCATCGTCAGACTGATGGGCACAGCCGCTGCAGCACAGCAGAAGAACGATAATTCCTTTTCGCATGAGTACTTCCCCAACAGATGTCTGTTGGGGAGTATAGGGATGATTAAAGAATCCGGCTAATCAGTTTATCGATACGGATACGGCGCAGGCGTCGAATCAGTTTACGCACTTTGAGGGGATAATCTGCAATGCTGTCCAGTTCGCGAAAATGTTCCACAACGGTCGTGTGCGTACGAATCAGCGCTAACTCTTTTTCACGCTGTTCAGCCAGCTCTTGCAGTGGGTCATGAATTAATACGGCATTTTCCAGGTCCAGACGCCATGCGCGCGGATTGAGGTTGTTGCCGGTAAGCAGCATCCACTCATCATCGACCCACATTCCTTTCAGATGGTAGCTGTTGTCGCCATCTTTCCACAGACGCACAGTCAATTGCCCTTGAGTGACATAATATTGCAGACGACTCAGGAAGCGGCGAAGGTTGATTTCGTACAGGTAGGGCAGTGCGCCAATAATTTTAAAGGGCTGATCTTCAGGAATATAGAAGTCGTTGGCGGTCTTATCGCCAATAATGATCTCGACCGATTTTCCATCGCGCAGCAACTGAATAATATTGCGCACCAGAATCGCGGGGAGATTGAAGTAAGGTGTGCAAATCGTCAGCTTCTGCTCAGTGCAGGGCATCAGATGGAAGATCGTTTTATTCAGCAGGCTACGTTTACCCAACCCGACCAGAGGCGTAACGGCCAGTTCTTCGTTATTGGCATTACCGGTAAATTGATAATTAAACCCACGCAGATCTTGGCGAAACTGACGGATCTCATTTTTAATTTCTGGACTTTTGGGGCGACCTTCTTGATCGAGGCGATGTACACCTTCTGCCGTTTTAAGGTGATCGCCAATCCAGTTAAACATGGTATCGGCCAGCAGCGGATTTCGAATTAGCTGATAGCGATCGTAGCGATACTTTTCATGCTGATGCAGGTAAACATCATTCAGGCTGGCTCCGCTGTAAAACACGGTGTCATCGATAACAAAGCCTTTGAGATGCAGCACGCCAAGCGCTTCACGGGTGTTCACGGGGATACCGTACACCGGAACGATGCTGTCAGGGTTGTCATTCGCGAGTTGGCAATACCAGTCGGCGTTGGTGGCCGCCGCCGCGGCACCAATGCGTCCGCGTTGGGCACGATGCCAGTCCACGAGCACGCTGATGTCCATCTCTGGGCGTTGACGTTTTGCCGCGTACAGGGCATTCAATACGGCACGACCGCCGTCATCGTTTTCCAGATACAAGGCGCAAATGCAGATCCGCGATGTTGCCTGCGCGATTTTTTCCAGCAGGGTTTCGCGGAAGTCAGCTGAGGAGTAAAGCGTCGTGACATCCGTTGCCAACTGAGAAATTTTAGGCAACTGGGCCAAATGTTGTTGGTGTTTATTGCGTTTAAATTTGGACAACATCACAGCGCGATTCTTCTCTGTTCATGGGATGGCTTACTACCATAGAAATCAGGACTCTAACGGCTAATAATATCATTAACTCACCCGCCTGTACGCAGTTTTACTTTTCTGTACCTTCCGACAAGGTGAGCGCCAGGCTGACAATCCCCTCATCCAGTTGTACATCAACATGAAAACCGAGTTTTCGCGCCAGTGTGACCATGCCGCGATTGTGTGGCATGGTGATGCCGTTTAATTGCTCTAATCCGTGCTCGCGGGTGTAGGCAATCATCTTTTCCAGTAAACGACGCCCCATCCCCAGTCCTTTCAAATCTGAACGAACCAACACGGAAAATTCGGCATCGACATTGTCGGCATCCGAAATGGCACGTGTCACACCGATGATCTCTTCACCCTCATCGCCATGGCGTATTGCCACAATGGCCATCTCGCGGTCGTAATCGATCTGCGTCATATTCGCCAGGTCTTCATGCGTGAATTCGTTGATTTCACTGAAGTAGCGATAGTAGAGATCTTCTTTGGTAACTAAACCGATAAAACGCCGCAGGGCGGGTTCATCTTCGGGAAGAATAGGACGAAACAAGCACTGCTCACCATTTTTTAACGTGACCTGTTCTTCCAAATGATGGGGATAGGGGCGAATGGCCAGCCGGGATTCTGCGTCGCCGGTGGCGGGCGCAAGCGATAATGACACATCCAACAGCGTAAATTCGTCCGCAGATGCCAGCAAAGGATGTACATCTAAACGCGTAATCTCCGGGCAATCGACGATCAAGTTTGAGATCTGCACCAGTACCTGGCTCAGACCTTTGATATCCAATGGCCGAAGTGCGCTGCGCCCACGGATCTTGCCCTGTTTAATGGCTTGAATCACTAAATAGCGCGCCAACGTCATGTTTAAGGGCGGCAGGGCAACCACCGCGTGATTATCCGCCTGCCACTCGACGCCACCTTCACCCAGCATAATCACCGGGCCGAAGACGGGATCTTGTTCCACAACAACCCGCAGCTCTTGCGCGCCAGCGCGATTGGCCATGCTTTGCACTAACAGACCGTATATTCTTGCCTGCGGCCAGGCCATTTTAACGCGGTCAACAATAGCATCGGCAGCTTGCTGCACTTCACTGGCCGTACGCAGGTAAAGCATGACGCCTTGCACTTCCGACTTATGCGGTATATCCGGAGATCGTAATTTTAACGCGACCGGATAGCCTATCTGATCGGCGATATGTACGGCTTCTGCACTGTCGCTGGCAATCCAGGTGGGTAACGTCGCCAGGCCATAAGCCTGCATAATGGCCTGCACTTCATGGGTATCCAGCGCTGTCACACCCTCATCTAAAAATTGCTGAATGAGCTGGTGCGCGTGCGCCGTGTCCTGTGTCAAATTCACGGGCAGTGCGGGTGTTTCACGCAATTGTTTCTGGTTACGGCGGTACTCCACCATATGCATAAACGCCGTCACTGTGCCTTCGGGCGTGCGATAGGTCGGAATACCCGCTTCGCTAAAACGGCGACGGGCCTCCAGCGAAGAGTATTCACCGCACCAGTTCGTCAGCAGCGTCATACGTTTCGCGTGCAGATGCGTTTTTAGCAGGGCAATCAGTTGTTCGGCGGTTTGCGTGGCGGGGGCTACCGCGCTGGGAGCATGAATCACCATCAGGGCATCGATATCCAGGCTGTTTAACAAGAGATCGACCACTTGCAAATAGCGCTCAGGCGTCGCGTCATCTTTCAAGTCCAGGGGATTGCTCAGACGCAGCGGGGCGCAGAGCAGTGACTGCAACTGTTGCTGCGTCTCCTCATTCAGCGTCGCGAGTTTGCCATTGCGGGCATATAACGCATCCAACGCCAGCGCCGCCGGGGCTGCACCATTGCTGATAATCATCAACCTGTCACCCCGCAATGGGCGCATATGACTCAGCGTTTCCACTGCAGAAAAGAGTTCGTGTGTATCCTGCACGCGAAGCAGGCCGGCGCGTTGGATTGCGGCATCCCAGGCCGCATCCATACCGGCATGCGTGTTAAGTAAAATTTCGGCCTGGCGGCTGCGGCCACTCTTGATAACCAAAATAGGTTTATTACGTGAGGCACTGCGGGCTGCGGAAACAAAACGGCGCGCGTCGCTTAAGTGCTCCAGATACAACAGAATGGCGCTGGTTTTTCCATCGCGCGCGAGGAAATCGAGCAGGTCGTCAATATCAATGTCCAGGCTGTCTCCCAACGCAATAAACCAGGAGAACCCCAGATTGCGCTGTTGCGCCCAGTCGAGAATGGTATTGGAGACCGCGGCTGATTGCGAAATAAACGCCAGTTTACCCGGTTGGATGGGCACCGGTGAGAAGCTGGCATTCAAACCTTGCCAGGGGGCCAGCAGCCCCAAACTGTTGGGCCCAAGGAGTCGAATTTGCCAGCTCGCGGCACAGGCTTTCAAGGCCGCCTGCTGGCTCTCAGGGGAAGAGAGCACAATGCAGGCTTTACAGCCGCGTTCACCGAGGGCGGCGAGCAGATCGAGATTACGGCTGGCATTGGTACACAGGATGGCTAAATCAGGTGAGAGCGGTAACTCGGCGATGCTGGCATACGCCATCACGCCACACACGGCTTTATAACGCGGCGTTACCGGCAGGACCGAACCGGTAAAACCACCGGCCAGTAAATTCCGCATCACCAAATTTCCGGCGCGACTGGGCGTCACCGATGCACCAATCACCGCAATCGACTTAGGTCGTAGCAATGCCTCCAGTCCGCGTTGACTCATCCGCTGTTCTCCTCACCGTTAGGGACAGCCTGATTTTACGCGCTTTTTCAGCAATCTGCTCTGCGAGCTTTAGGTTATGTGGATTCCGTCAGACCCAATTGATGAATCGGATGGTGCGGTTTGCCTGCCAGATAACGATCGCGAAAATGCAAAAAATGCGCCGTTAGCGCTTCGCCCGCAACGTGATCACCTGCTTGATTCAACAATGCTGCGGCCACTTCGGCGGTGCAATGCTGACCTTCGGCATGGGCTTCACGTAATGTATAGCGAGAGGGTGTCGTCAGAGCCAATGACATAACGGGAAAGCCATCAAGCCAGGGACTTTTGCGGAACATCTTGCGCGCCTCTGACCAGGTGCCGTCCAACATAATAAACAGCGGTGGCTTGCCCGTCAGTGGGGGCGTATTCAGCACCGGACGCCCAACATCGGCGTAGGATTCAGGAAACACCACCAGAGGTTGTACGCTGTCATCGCGCACGGCGGCCAGCAAGCGGGGATCGGGATCGAGTCGTGACCAATTGTAGGCCTTGGTATCCGGCAAGATGTCGGCAATCAGACGCCCGGTATTACTGGGTTTCATCGGTTCACTGTCAAACATCACCAGCAGAAAACGGCTGCGTGCAGACTGTGCGGCAACGGTGGCACACAGGCAATTGTTCTGCGGTAGCAGGCAACGTTGGCAACGGAGGATGCGATTACCGCGCGCCAGAAAGGGGCGAGTAGCGCGTGCGAGGCGTTCGGCACGCAGGCGTAAAACGGCGTTTTCAGTCATGATATCAGCAAACAGAAAAACGCCATTTTACCTGAGAAGTGATTTTACTGCAGCGCTTCATCCAGCCATTGTTCAAACGGCCCTTTCGGTAACGCACCGCCCAGTTGATCCACCAATTTTCCCTCTTTAAACAACATGATGGTGGGGATACTGCGGATGCGAAAGCGTTGGCTCAGGGCGGGCTCGGCTTCGGTGTCTATCTTTATAAAGCGAACTTTACCGCTGCGGTCGTCCGCAACCTCTTCAAAGACCGGAGCAAAGTGACGACAAGGACCGCACCAGGGCGCCCAAAAATCAATGACAACGGGCAGGTCATCCTTGAGATATTTGTCCAGGGTTGCGCTGGTGGCATTAATCACTTCACCGTCGAACAATTCGTTGCCGCAGCGGCCGCATTTTGCGCCATCGGCAACGCGTTCATCAGGAACGCGATTTGTCGCCTGGCAGGATGCGCAAATCGTATTCATAGTTCACCTCAAAAATGGTTGGCATGATCGTCCATCATGAATAACGCTAAGTATGGCGTGCGTTAAACGCGCGCTCCAAACGGTTTACTCAATGGATGTAATAGTTAACAGCATAATGCGAATCTTGATGGCTAAGCGCTGTCACTTCGGGTAATCTGCGCGCTTCGTGCAGCGCCCAGCAGGAGAGAGAAATGAGCGACGAATTTAAAGGTAAAAGCGGGAAAGTCAAAGTGATGTTTGTCCGCGGTGAAGAAGGCAACGACAAACGTGGTCACAATCCGCGTACTGGCAAAGGCGGACGTCCAGCTCCATCTGCGGGTGGTGAGCGTCGTGGCGGGGGCCCGCGTGGGGAACGAAAACCACGTGGTGATGATCGCAGCAGTGCCTCACCGTGGAAAACGGTGTCCCGCGCACCGAGTGACGATCGTCCAGCCGCACCCGATCACGGCGGTATCAGCGGTAAAAGCTATGTCGATCCGGAGCAGATCCGTCGTCAACGCCAGGAAGAAACCCGTGTGTACGGTGAGAATGCGTGTCAGGCATTATGGGCTAGCCGCCCAGAGTGTATTGTTCGCGCTTGGTTTATCCAGAGCGTCACCCCGCGTTTCCGTGAAGCGCTGAAATATCTGGCGGCGAACCGTAAAGCCTACCACGTGGTGGATGATGCTGAACTGACCAAAGCATCAGGCACTGAGCACCACGGCGGCGTGTGTTTCCTGATTAAAAAACGCAATGGAACACTGGTTCACGAGTGGATTGCCACAGCGAATGAAACAGATTGCGTGTTGGCACTGGAAGATATCGGTAACCCACACAACCTTGGCGGTATTATGCGGAGCTGTGCGCACTTTGGCGCGAAAGGGGTGTTGGTGAATGATGCCTCTTTACTGGAATCCGGTGCTGCTGTGCGTACTGCCGAAGGCGGTGCCGAACACGTCAAAGCCATCACGGCTGACAGTTTTGTTGATGGGCTTAATGCGTTCCGTAAAGCTGGCTACACCATTGTCACCACCTCCAGTCATCAGGGCGTGCCACTGGCACGTGCTGAATTACCGAAGAAAATGGTACTGGTGTTGGGACAAGAGAGCGATGGCCTGTCTGACAGCGCCTTCCAGCAGGGCGATCTGAGCTTGTCGATTGAAGGGACCGGGTGCGTTGAAAGCCTTAACGTCTCGGTAGCGACAGGTATCCTGCTCGCTGAATGGTGGCGTCAAAACCATTAATCACATAAAACCGCCTTCCAAAACAGAAGGCGGTTTTTTTTTCAGTTAGTGTGCACCACCGCCGCCACTGCCCGCACCAAAGGGTGGGCGAGCAAACCAGATCAGCACCAGCAAAATCAAAAATACTCCCGCCGAAGCCCAAAATATCTCATTGGCTGAAATAATCAGACCCTGATTGGTAATCTGCTGTGCAATGTAGCCAGAGGCCTGTTGGTGGCTCATACCCAGTTGCTCTAGCTGGTTATACATCTGCTGTGCATCAGGGTTATAAGGCGTCACGGACTCTGTCAAATGCGCATGATGCAGTGATTCGCGGTTAGTCCATAACGTCGTAGTAATGGACGTGCCGATTGAGCCTGCCAGCGTACGGGTGAAGTTCGACAAACTCGAAGCAGCTGCCAGACGCTCAGGCGGTAAACCCGACAGCGTAATGGTGGTGAGTGGCATAAAGAAACACGCCACGGCGAAGCCCTGAATAAACTGCGGCCACGCAGAGGCGGCAAAATCCATGCCCGGCTCGAAGGTGTACGCGCGCCAGTAAAAGCAGACGGCATACATAATAAAACTGAACGTCACTAACTGGCGCATATCAATCTTGTGCGCGAAACGCCCAATGATTGGCGACAAGATCACGGGAATGATCCCCACTGGTGCCGATGCCAATCCCGCCCAGGTTGCCGTGTAGCCGTAAACCTCTTGTAATAGCTGAGGCAGCAACACAATCGAGCCGAAATAGAGCATGTAGGCAAGGCTGATTGACAGACAGCCAATGGTGAAATTCCGCGATTTAAACAACGACAAATCCACTATCGGGTGATCGTCAGTCAACTCCCACACCAGTAACACTGCGAGCGCCACAACGGCAATAACCGTGAGTGTGATAATTTCCGTCGAGTTAAACCAGTCCAGCTCTTTCCCCTGATCCAACATCACCTGTAGCGATCCCACGCCCACCACCAATAGCGCAAGCCCCACCATATCGATGGGCTGAATACGGGTTTCCGTTTCGCGGCCGCGCAGCGTTTGCAGCGTCAAAATAACCACCGCCACACCGATAGGCACGTTAATAAAGAAGATCCACCCCCAGTGATAGTTGTCGCTGATCCAGCCACCCAGTATCGGACCACAAATCGGGGCCACAATGACGGTCATTGCCCACAGTGACAGGGCGATGCTGCGCTTGGCGGGAGGATAATTACTCAGTAACAAACTTTGCGACAAGGGGATCAATGGGCCTGCAACCACACCCTGCAGAACACGGAAGAAAATCAACATGCTAAGGTTTTCTGCCATGCCGCACAGCCAGGAAGCAATCACAAACGCAATGGTGGACCAGAGAAACAGTTTCACTTCGCCGACGCGTTTTGCCAACCAGCCGGTAATCGGAATAGAGATGGCGTTTGCCACCCCAAACGATGTTATGACCCAGGTGCCCTGTGAGTTTGAGGCACCGAGGTTACCGGCAATGGTCGGAATGGCCACGTTGGCAATGGTTGAATCCAGCACCTGCATAAAGGTTGCCAGTGACAAGGCGATGGTCATCAAGACCAGCGGCATGCCTTCCAACGGTTTACGAGCAGCCATTATTGCCTCCGGTTATTGACCGCTATTGGCACGAATGATTTCGCCAATCAACGTATTAACCGGAGCCAAATCCAGCGCCAGTGCATCACTTTCGTAAGCGGGCGCTTTACGAACCTGCGTCGCCAACACGGCACCATCAACATTGGTGGTGTCCACTTTGACTAAGGTTGACAGGCCAATGCGCAAAGGATGCTTGGCGACCTCTTGTGGATCCAGCTCAATGCGCACGGGCAAGCGCTGGACCACTTTAATCCAGTTCCCCGTGGCATTCTGTGCAGGCAGCAGTGAGAAAGCGCTGCCGGTGCCCATATCTAATCCGATGACTTTTCCGCGGTACACCACGTCATCACCGTAAATATCACTGATGACCGTGGCGGGCTGTCCGATACGCACATTGGCGAGCTGTGTCTCTTTGAAGTTGGCATCGACCCACAGATTGGTGGCTGGCACCACAGCCATCAGCGGTGTGGAAGGGCTAATTTGCGCGCCCACCTGCACACTGCGGCGTGACACAAAGCCGTCCATTGGGCTGACGATCTCGGTACGCTGTAGCCCTAACCAGGCATCACGCAACGCCGCCGCGCTCTGTTTTACCGCGGGTTGATTCGCCAGTGAGGTCTTCAGAATCATGGCTTGATTAGCATTGTACTGCTGCACGGCGACATCCAGTTCGGCTTTCGCACTGGCCACGGCATCACGCGCGTGTTGCAGCTCTTCCCGGCCAATCAGGTTAGCGTTCCCCAAAGGCTCCCGACGACGCAAATCCGTTTCAGTCTGCGCCAGCGCGGTTTTCTTCACCGCGATATTGGCTTCATACTGGCGATTATTCACAATCAACTGTTGCGTTTGGCGCACGCTGGTGGCCAGTGCAGTTTGCGCTTTTTCAAACGCTTGTTCGGCATCGGTTTTGTCTAACGTGACCAGCAAATCGCCTTTTTTGACGTAATCGGTATTCTCAAACCAGACTTTATTCACACTGCCTGAGACTTGTGCCATTACCTGCACTTGATTCCCCGCGACGTAGGCGTCATCCGTTTCCTGAAAATGACGCAACACGAGAAACCAGTAAATCAGCCACGCAACACCCAATACAATGAACAACCCGGCCAGTAACAGTAGCGCCCCTTTGCGCTTCTTCTTTTTATTACCTGGTTGCTGCGGGTCAACCCTCTCCGCATTTGAACTCATGGTACTCTCCACTATCCACGTCAGTCGGGGAGCAAACATCCTGTACGCCGAATCCCGAGCCAAAAAAGCCAGCGGTGAACACCGCTGGCCGATCTCAATTCTTCAAGTTGTGTAAAATAACGGTTTCGGTGCGACATTATGTTGCACGAATTGCCATTGGCAGGAATTAGTTTGAAAGGGTGGCGACAGACTCGTCGGAATCCATGTGATCAAGGCGTGTCAGCAGCTTACGCAGGATGCCTTCCAACTGCTCTTTTTCACTGGCTGACAGCACAGACCACATGTATTGCAGGCTCTGATGCTGAGGAGGCAGCATCTGGCGTAAAAACGCATTGCCTTTCTCGGTCAGGTGTAAATGCAGGCAGCGACGATCGTTATCACTTTCACGGCGTTCAATCCAACCACGGCGCTCCAGTTCATCGGCAATGCGGGTTGCATTGGTCCGTGATGAACCCAGCGCACTGCTCAGCTCAGAGGGCTGAATACTGTGATCTTCCTGCGCATCCAGCGTGATCAGTGCCATAAACAATGTTTCGTTGATCCCTTGAGCCTTCAGCATCCGGTTGCGGTTTTCCAGCAATTTGCTCTGCATATGCATACAAAGACGCGTCAACATAATCTCTTGTAGCGGGAAATTTTGTTGGCGATTGGCACGGAAATTTAGCATCTGTTCAATGGGGGTAAACGAACTTTCCATCTAAAAAAACCTCACTGTTGCAACGGGTCTGGTATCAGGTGACGGTGCGACGACACTATCTGGAAGTTACCGGATAGCGCGGCCACCACAATTTTCCAGGTCACTCCATAACCCAGGGCACTTAGCCGCGCGAAGAACTCCCGGTAAGGGGAGGGCCAAAGGGCCACGTCTAACATGCCAAAGCCCAACAGAGTGGGCAAAAATCAAGATGCAAACGTCAGTGTTTTTCGTAAAGACGCTGCGGTGCACACGCCTGAGCGCGGGCAAATTTTTCATATCTACGCTTCAGAAACTCATTGCCTGATAACAAGCGGAGCTTGCGTAGCGATAAGTTAGGTTGCATGAGGACAGCAAAACTGAGCCGGTCTCTATCAGAGGAACAAGGGGCTGCCAGGAACAAGGATGCGCCCCACAGCATGTCATTAACGGGCTGTGGCTCGCTTGTGGAAAGTGCGTATTCGCCAGCGAGTGCTATCTGCTGCGACATTCTTTAACCCTGCTGAACAGTGATAATTGCATCCGAAAAAGTAACCAGCCTCAATAACCTTCGACAAACCTTAGCAGACTTGTCTAATCCTTTATAGTCCAGTGGGCCGAAAAATCCCCATAATGACTATATGCGTTCTAATTAATAACAAAATTCTGACGATCATCACGCTACAAATGGAAATTTGCCGCAGAAAATGAGGCTTTAGACGTTCATTTGGCGCATAAAGCTGCGCTAGTTGCGAATAATAACGCAAAAAATTATTGCTGCGTGAAGTTTCTTGACAGGTTAAACCAGTGAGACTCGTAACCAAAAGAGAGGTTCCCTCTCTTGCAAAACAAGAGAGGGAAAAGAGGAAAATTATTTAGCGGCAGCCAGTGCGTCAGCCACCCATTGATCAAATGTCGCCTGATGCGCTTTGATCCAACCGTCAACGTGAGCGTTGATCGCCGCTTCAGAAGACTCGCCATCATGCATGCGGGCATTCTGCGCGTTGATATCCGCCAGCGGCACTTTCATTTCAGCAAACAGCTTCGCCGCCGCCGGATTTTTCTCTGCCCAGGCTTTGTTGGCGACGATGTGCATGGTGTTTACCGGGAAGCCATAATTGGAACCATTTGGTAATTTTGTGTCGATGTCTTTCTGCTCGCCGGGCATTGAGGAGAACGGCACCTGCAGCCAGACAACATCACGACCAGGCTTTAGCATGTCGCTGACCCAATAGGGCGTCCAGGTGTAGTACAGAATCGGTTTTCCCTGCTTAAAGCGCGTCATGGTATCGGCAATCATTGCCGAATAGTTCCCCTGGTTATGTTCAACCGTATTGCTCAAATCAAAGGCTTTAATCTGGTGATTAATCACCGCTTCGCAGCCCCAGCCCGGCGTACATCCGGTCATGTCGGCTTTGCCATCGCCATTGGTATCAAACAGTTTGGCAATTTTAGGATCTTTGAGTTGTTCAATATTGGTGATTTTGTACTGCTCCGCCGTTTTTTTATCGATCAGGTATCCCTGTGCAGCACCCTGAACGTAAGTGCCCTGGCGATAAAATTTATTATCACCGCCCGCGGCTTTGTACATGTCGTCGTGCAGAGGTTTCCAGTTGGTGGCAATAAAGGTGGCATCACCGGCGGCCATGGTCGTATAGGCGACGTTGTAATCGACTTCGCTGGGTTTATCTACGGTATAACCCAGTTTCTCCAGAGCACGACTCACCAGCAGTGTCTGGAAGGTCTCTTCCGAAATGGTGCTCTGTGCTGGTTTGACGGTGATGCCCTTACCCGGCAGTTCAGCAGCGGAAAGGTGGGTCGCGGTCAGCGCGGTCAGGGCCGCGGCAAGCAATGCTGTCTTGCGCATAGCAGTTCCTTATTATCGTAATGAGAGAGGAAAGAGGGCGGCGCAGTGCACCGCCGGAGTCAGCCTTACGGCTTACTAAACGGACGGGTGAGCAGTCCGACAGGGCCATGGTGATACCATTTACGACTGCCGCGACTGCGGCTGTCGCGGCCCAGAGATTGGGTCAGGCGATCCAGAATGATGGCAAGGATAACAATGCCGACACCGCCGACGCTGGCGAGCCCCATATCCAGGCGACCGATACCGCGCAGCACCATCTGACCGAGGCCGCCGACGGCAATCATGGAGGCGATAACCACCATTGACAGTGCAAGCATCAGCGTTTGGTTAACACCCGCCATAATGGTGGGCATGGCCAGTGGCAGTTGCACTTTGAACAGCATCTGGCGCGGGCTGGCACCAAAAGATTCCGAGGCTTCAATCAAATCAGCGGGAACCTGCTTAATCCCCAAAATGGTCAGGCGGACAATGGGTGGCAAGGCAAAGATGATGGTGACGACAACGCCAGGCACGTTACCAATACCAAACAGCATCACGATGGGCACCAGGTAGACAAACGCCGGGGTCGTTTGCATGGCATCCAGTAACGGGCGAACGATCTTGGCTGCGCGCTCGCTACGTGCCAGCCAAATGCCAAGCGGCAGGCCGATGACGATACAAAACAACAGAGCGGTGAGCACCAGCGCCAGCGTTATCATGGCCTGTGACCAGGCTCCGATCGCACCGATTAGAATCAGTGAAATCAGTGTAGCGATACCCATGCCTGCACTGCCTAACTGCCAGGCAATTAACGAGAAAATCACAATCGCCACCGGCGCGGGCATTCCGGTCAATACTTGTTGGAAAGCGCTTAATATCGTATCGACCGGCACGCGAATGCCCTGAAACACGGGACGAAATTGACTGACAATCCAGTCAATGCCGTGCGTGACCCAACTGTCTAACGGGATCAACGTATTATGGAACGGGTCCATAATATTGAAGTGTTCAGCCTGCGGAGCGGGTGCGCTGTTTAACCAGTCGCTGGCACCGCTTTGCGTGGCGGCATCACCTGTCGCAGCGGGATCCCCCCAGGCGTTGGCCGCATCGCCAGAACCTGAACTCGCCGGGGCTGAACTGCCGTCGCTGCCCGCACTGCCCCAGGGATCGCTGGCGCTATTGTCTGCAGGTGTTGTGGAAGGCGCAGTATGGGTTTCTGGTGTGGCAGCGGTGTCCCACGGATTTTGATTTTGTTCACTCATTGTGTCGCTCCCTCACGGTCTAATGCCTGCAGTAACGTTGCTTTAGAAATGATGCCCAAATACCGATTATCATCATCGACAATCGGGACCGCGCAGGGCGCCTGGGCAACGTGTGACAGCAACTCGTTGAGGGACGTCTCACCTGAAACGGCGGCGGGATTGTCCAGCAGCGCACTTTCCAGCGGCGCATTGCTTGCCAGCGCGCCTTTGAGAGAATCGGTAGAAACAACGCCGACAAATTTCTGCCCGCGGTCTAACACATAACCATAGTCACGATCTTCATCCTGAAGCAGCTTAATGGCGGAGCGCGGGCCCAAACCTGGGGCTTGACGTATCAGCGCCCCCGCACCGCGGCGCACAATATCCTTGGCACTGAAGACATGGCTAATATCCACCCCACGGAAGAAGGTGCGCACATAGTCATTAGCCGGATTATTTAAGATTTCATCCGGTGTGCCGACTTGTACCACTTCACCGCCTTGCATAATGGCAATGCGATCGCCAATGCGCATCGCTTCATCCAAATCGTGGGAAATAAACACGATGGTGCGCTGGTGGCGAGATTGCAGTTTGACTAATTCATCCTGCATTTCGGTACGGATTAAAGGATCGAGGGCTGAGAAGGCTTCATCCATTAATAAGATATCGGGATTAATCGCCAGTGCGCGCGCTAATCCAACGCGCTGCCGCATCCCTCCAGATAATTCATCCGGGTAGGCATGGGCATAATTTGAAAGCCCCACCTGGCTAAGTGCCTCCAGCGCTTTTTCCTGGCGTGTTTTCACATCAACGCCGGCTAATTCCATACCAAAGGCGGCATTATTCAGTACCGTCATGTGTGGCATCAGGGCGAAGGATTGGAATACCATGCTGATCTTATTTCGGCGAACATCGCGCAATGCCTTATCAGATATTTTGGCGATATCGACGCCATCAATAATGACCTGGCCGCGTGTGGGTTCAATCAGACGATTGAGAAGGCGTACCATGGTGGATTTTCCTGAGCCGGAAAGCCCCATGATGACAAATATCTCGCCTTCTTCAATGGCCAGACTGGCGTTTTTTACGCCAAGTGATAAACCGGTTTTTTCCAACAGCGCTTCTTTTGATATTCCCTTGTCAATATATTTAAAGGCGCGGTCCGGATTGTCACCAAATACTTTATAGAGGTTCTTAACTTCGAGTTTAATTGCCATGCAATTATAATTTTCCTGTCTAATGGTTAATTTATTGTGTTATCTCTCTGCACCCGGTGAAAATAAACGGTTTATAACCTAACACACTCAGAATCTGAGACAACCCTTGTAATTGTCGAATATTATGCTAGTCGAGACAGTAATCTCCCTTCATCCCTTATAGGGCAAGGGCTAAGCAGGAATGTTATTTTTTCTAATAATTCCGAATTTTTACGGATTATTCACCCGTTTGGCGAGTGAAGACGGAGAATATTGGCAGGAAAAGAGGACGGAGAGTTGGCGAATAATTGTCATATTTCTGCAAGAAACTGCCGAAATATGTGCAAGATAAATTTGTGATAAGACATAAAAGGAGCACACGTAAAATGTGCTCCCTGAAACCATTAAAATGCCCAGTCTTCATCCTCTGTTTCGACCGCTTTGCCCATCACATAAGATGAACCTGAGCCTGAGAAGAAGTCATGGTTTTCATCGGCGTTGGGTGACAGAGCCGATAAGATGGCGGGATTCACTTCGCACATTTCAGCAGGAAAAATGGCGGCGTAGCCTAAATTCATCAGCGCTTTATTGGCGTTGTAATGCAAGAAGGCTTTAACGTCATCTGCCCAATCCGTGCCTGCGTAGAGGGCGTGGGTATAGGTCAATTCGTTTTCATACAGGGCCATCAGCAAATCTAACGCAAACTGCTGCAGCTCCTGCTGCCGTTCGGCAGAGACCTGTGCGAGTGCGCGTTGGTATTTGTAACCAATGTAGTAACCATGAACCGCTTCGTCGCGAATAATCAAGCGGATAAGGTCGGCGGTGTTGGTGAGTTTGCCCCGGCTGGAAAAATACATCGGCAGCCAAAAACCGGAGTAAAAAAGGAATGACTCCAGAAACACGCTGGCGATGCGTTTTTTCAGGGGATCGTCACTGGCATAGTGCCCCAATACGATCTCGACCTTGCGCTGCAAAGGCTGATTTTCTTCACTCCACTGGTAACCCGCGTCCACATCGCTGGTGTGACAAAGCGTTGAGAAAATCGAACTGTATGAGCGCGCATGAACCGCTTCCATAAAGCTGATATTCGACAAGACCGCCTCTTCGTGGGGCGTGAGTGCGTCCGGCATCAGCGCAGGCGCACCCAGTGTATTTTGGATGGTATCAAGTAAGGTCAAACCGGTAAAAACGCGAATCGTCAGTTGCTGCTCAGTGCGGCTCAGGCTGCTCCATGAAGCCAGATCATTCGACAAGGGCACCTTTTCGGGCAACCAAAAATTGGCCGTGAGCCGATTCCAGACCTCAAGGTCTTTTTCGTCCTCGATTTGATTCCAGTTAATTGCGTGAATGCGTCGTAGTTGTGTCATAACCAAGCCTTTTACAGTGAGCAGGAAACGCAGCCCTGCACTTCAGTGCCTTCCAGCGCCATTTGACGCAGACGGATGTAATAGAGTGTTTTGATGCCTTTTCGCCAGGCGTAGATCTGGGCCTTATTGATGTCGCGCGTGGTGGCGGTATCGCGGAAAAACAGCGTGAGCGACAGTCCCTGATCGACGTGGCGTGTCGCCTCGGCATAGGTATCAATGATCGCTTGCGGGCCAATTTCATAAGCATCCTGATACAGGGCCAAATTGTCATTGGTCATAAAGGGGGCGGGATAATACACGCGTCCGGTTTTGCCCTCTTTGCGGATTTCAATCCGTGACACCAGCGGGTGGATACTGGAAGTGGCATGGTTGATATAAGAAATTGAACCGGTGGGCGGAATGGCTTGTAAGTTCTGGTTAAACAAGCCATCCCGCATCACATCATCACGCAGTTGTAGCCACATTTCACGGCTGGGCAGGGTGATCCCGGCCTGACGAAACAGGGTCGCTACCTTTTCGGTGCGGGGTGCCCACTCATTTTGCAAGTAGCGATCAAAATAAGCGCCTGTTGCATAAGCAGAGTCTTGAAAACCGGCAAAACGCTGCCCACGCTCACGCGCCAGCGTGTTGGAGGTGCGCAAAGCATGCCAGGTGATGGCGTAGAAATAGAGATTGGTAAAATCCAGCCCCTCTTCGCTGCCGTAAAGGATGCCCTCACGCGCCAAATAACCGTGTAAATTCATTTGCCCCAAACCAATGGCATGAGACAGCGCATTTCCCTGCGCTACGGAGGGAACGGAGGTGATATTGCTGAGTTCACTGACGGCCGTCAGCGTGCGGACGGCAACCTCAACTGAGCGCGCAAAGTCGGGGGAGTCCATGGTGTGTGCAATATTCAGTGAACCCAAATTGCAGGAGATATCTTTACCCACCTGGCGATAACTGAGATCGTCGTTATAGGTGGTGGGGGTATTCACCTGCAAAATTTCCGAGCACAGATTACTCATGTTTACGCGCCCGGCAATCGGGTTGGCACGGTTCACGGTATCTTCATACATGATGTACGGATACCCGGATTCAAATTGAATTTCTGCCAGCGTTTGGAAAAATTCGCGGGCTGAAATCCAGCTTTTACGAATGCGATCATCCGCCAGCATTTCGTCATACTTGTCGTTAACACTGATATCACCAAAAGGCACGCCGTAAATGCGCTCAACGTCATAGGGTGAAAACAGCGCCATTCGTTGATTGGCTTTTGCTAAGTGGAATGTCACATCGGGGATCACGACACCCAGCGACAGCGTTTTTATGCGAATTTTTTCGTCGGCGTTTTCTCGCTTGGTATCCAAAAAGCGCAGAATATCGGGGTGATGAGCATTCAGCCAGACTGCTCCGGCTCCCTGACGGGCACCCAGTTGATTCGCGTAAGAGAAGGCATCTTCCAGCATCTTCATCACGGGGATCACGCCGGAAGACTGATTTTCAATACGTTTAATGGGGGCCCCCGCTTCCCGCAGATTGCTCAACAAAAAGGCGACGCCGCCGCCGCGCTTTGAGAGTTGAAGTGCAGAATTAACCGCGCGACCAATGGATTCCATATTGTCTTCAATACGCAACAAGAAGCAGGACACCAACTCACCGCGCTGCTGCTTACCGCAATTCAGAAAGGTCGGCGTGGCGGGTTGGAAGCGACCTGACAGGATCTCCTCCATCATCGCCATGGCGAGTGTTTCATCGCCGCGGGCCAGCGTCAGCGACACCATGCAGCAGCGTTCGGTGAAGCCTTCCAGATACTGTTTGCCATCGAATGTTTTTAACGCGTAGCTGGTGTAAAACTTCCAGGCGCCGAGGAAGGTTTGAAAACGATAGTCGCGCTGATAAGCGCAGGTAAACAGGCGCTCGACAAAAGCAAAATCCCAGTGATTCAACACTTCAGCTTCGTAATACCCTTCATCCACTAAATAGCGCAAACGGGCGGCAATCGATTCAAAAGCCATGCTATTGGGTAACACATGCTGCACAAAGAACTGACGCGTCGCTTCTTTATCTTTCTCAAACTGAATGCGTCCTTCGGCATCATAAAGATTAAGCATGGCGTTAAGCGCATGGTAGTCGACTGCGCTGGTGGTTGCCGGGCTGGTTAACGTGCTGTCTGTCGTTGCCAAAATTGGGTTACTCCCTGCCTGACGCGCATCACGTCGTGTTCAGTACCCAGCAATTCAAACTTATACAAGCAGGGTACCTGACATTTCTGCGCGATAATGTTGCCGGCCAGGCCATAAGCCTCGCCAAAGTTACGGTTACCCGCAGCAATCACCCCGCGAAGTTGCTGGCGATTCTGCGGCTGATTAAGAAACTGAATAACCTGGCGGGGCACGGCACCGCGCGTGCTACCTCCGCCATAGCTGGGTACCACCAGAATAAAGGGATGGGCAACATGCAATGTCTGCCGGGCATCCAGTGGAATGCGCTTGGCGTCCACCGCCAGGCGCTGAATAAAGCGGGCGGTGTTCTCTGATTGACTGGAGAAATACACCAGCGGATACATTGATTAGCCCATCACCGGACGGCTGAGGCCCATGATTTTGTCCGGGCGAAAACCACACCAGGCATCCCCCTCTGCCATCACCACCGGAACCTGGCGATAACCCAGTGCTTTCACGTGATCCAGGGCTTCTGGGCGTTCATCCAGGTTGATGAGTTGATAAGCAATGCCACGGCTATCAAGGGCATTTTTGGTCGCGTCGCACTGGACACACTGATTTTTAGTGTAAATAATAATGCGCATGATTCGTATTTACCTCGCGAGCCGGATTTTATGCGTCACAGGCAACATTGCCTAACGTCATAGGGTGACGACTTGTGGTGGGAAACTGGATTTAATACTAGATGTAGTGTTTGTAGTTATCAACATATACAACATGTGGTTTTTGCGAGCGAGGTTACAAAATGCAGTTCTGGCGCGGTGTCGGCGCATAAAAAAAAATCCTCGCCAGTCGGCGAGGAGAGTGGGTATCAGACAGTAAGCGCGTTTATCGGCGTGATGCGAGAAGTGCACCAATAAAAATACCTACCGCTGCACCAATGCCCACACTGTGCCAGGGTTTGTCATGTACCCAGGCATCGGTGGTGTGTGCAGCATCGCGTGCGGCTTGTGAGACGCGTCCATTGCCATTCAAACGCGCACGCGTCTCTTTCAATAATGATTCCGCTTTGCTGCGCGCCGTCGCCATTTCATCCTCAGTTTTCGACGCATATGATTTCAGTAAATCATCCAACGTATCGGCTAATTGGCTGACATCCTGATTCAGGTCGATATCGTCAATTTTTGGTGTTCGGTTAAACATTTTGCGCTCCCTTTTTTTGCAAACGTGCTGATAAGTGTAGTCAATCCACGGTAATTGTTCGGTTTTTCGCTACGCTTTATGGAATATTCCGAATGCTCCTGCGCCAGACGCTGGTGTAAGGTGGCAACGCTTTACCAGAATGAAAAGAAGAGGAAGGGGTATGTATTTACGACCAGATGAAGTGGCGCGTGTCCTGGAGAATCAGGGTTTTGTGATTGAAAGCCAAACGCCCAGAGCGTATGGCTATCGTCGGGGAGAAAACTACGTCTACGTGAATCGCGAAGCGAGAATGGGACGTACTGCCTTAGTTATCCATCCGGGCCTGAAAGAGAGAAGTGCGGTACTTGCCGAGCCAGCCTCTGAAATGAAAGCCTGTGAACACTATTTACAGTTCCCGGTGTGGCTGTCGGGCGAAGGGCAAGAACACTACGGAATTCCACACGGCTTTAGCTCTCGTATGGCGCTGGAGCGTTATCTGAAAGGGATGTTTGGCTAACTTGCTGATAATTTGCGTTAAAACACCCAAACTGACCAGCCATGCTGCATGCAAGTTGCTCAGTGAATGCGTAGACTAAAACAGGGTTCACTGTGACAAGGTTCTGGTTATGCGCATCGGGTTAGTGCTGGCGGTATTGCTGTGTTTAAACGGCTGCGCCACGATTGTTGGCAGCGAACAAGATGATGTGGTTATCCAAAGTACGCCGCCTGGCGCAAAATTTGCCGTACAGGATGAGCAAGGGCGAACGGTGGCGGAAGGGATAACGCCAAAAGTTGTCAGTTTAACCAAATCCGATGGCCGCTATTTTGGCCGTAAGAATTGGATAGTCCTGTTTGAAATCCCGGGCTATGTGCCGGTGACGGTGCCTCTCACGACCCAGGTCAATCTTTGGTATGTGTTGGGGAATGTTCCCCTGGGCGGCCTGCCTGGCTGGTTATTGGTTGATCCCTGGTATGGCGGCAGGCTGAACATTACGCCTGCGCGCGTGAATCAGCCTTTGCATCCGGTGGGCGCGCGCGGCGCAATGTAGGCCGCGCGAACCAAACTACTGCGCGGTTGGGCTCACCATCGCGCCAGCGGTTTTGTGCTGTTGCATGTATTGAGGCTGGAAAATACACATGCGAATGGTGTCGCGATAGGCACCATTAATAAAGAATTCGTGCTTCAACACGCCTTCCGTTTCAAATCCTAACTTACTGTAAATATGCACCGCTTTTTCATTTTCTCGGTCAACGATCAGGTACAGCTTGTACAAGTTGAGTACCGAGAAACCGTAATCCATCGCCAGCTTCGCGGCTTTACTCGCCAGGCCTTTGCCCTGGTGAGCGGGATCGATAATGATCTGAAATTCTGCACGGCGGTGGACATGATTGATCTCGACCAACTCGACTAAACCGGCTTTATCGCCATTGTGCTCAACGACAAAACGCCGCTCACTTTGATCGTGAATATGTTTGTCATACAGGTCAGAGAGTTCAACAAAGGCTTCATAGGGTTCTTCGAACCAGTAGCGCATCACGCTGGCATTATTGTCGAGCTGGTGGACGAAACGCAGATCTTCGCGCTCGAGTGGGCGAAGTTTGACACTTATGTCGGACGACATAAAACAACCTTGTGGTAAACAGCGACAGTGCTGCCTGGGCAGTATATCGCATCTGTATGCATTTTCAGCACGCTTGCATTGCGAAAAAAAAGCCAGCACGGATGCTGGCTTTTCGCATTCAGGAACCACTTAGAAGTTGTAACCCACCACCAGGTAGTAACCCCAGCCGGTTGATTTGACGTTGAAAGGTCCTTTGCCGAAGTCCAGTTCAGTGCCATCTTCCCACTGGCCGCCGTTATGGAAATAACGGGCGACGGCAGAGTAGTGCCAGTGATCGTAGTTCAGCGACAGAATGTGGCTGGAAGCGATAGAATTACCGGTGCGGCCTGCGCTGTCTTTCAGATCGGAGCCCCAGTCAAAGTTGGTGAATCCGATATAGCTCAGGTTGCCTCCCCATAACTGGGTCAGCGGCAGGAAGTATTTCACTTTGAAGCGATAGCCATCCCAGCTGTTTTCGTTATCCGCGGTGTAGTTTTCCCACTGGTATTTGGCATACACGTTCAGGGAAAGATTCAGCGGAGTGTAGGTATTGATGTCGGTGCCCAGACCCATATACCAGGTATTCTGACGGTTATCGCTGTTTTTACCCATGTCATAAACATAGTTGTTGGCGAAATACCACTCTTTGAACGGGCCAAAGCTCAGGTCGGTGCCGGTCAGTTTATCAATAGAGAAGCGCGGTTCAATTTCCAGGAACAGCGGGGATCCATTATCCCAAATGCCTTTATCATTTGAGTTACCCGCACCAAAAAACTTGGGCACATCAACATAGCCATAGAAATCAAACCAGTCTTTTTTGGCAAAGGCTTCGTATTCCAGGTACACGTCATTGTTCAGTTGTGGTCCGAAACGCGTGTGATAACTGCCTACCACGTTAACGCTCTGGTGCCACCAGTCGGAGACATACTCACTGCTTTCTGCGGCCTGAGTGGACGCACTCCACGACAGTGCCGCCAGGGCACCTGCTACCAACGCTGTATATTTCATGAGATTACCACATGCTTTTCTGACCATTCTGGGCGAGACGCGCGCGACGGTCTTGATTAAAGGAAATGAGAGCTGTGCTGCGGCATGAATCGGCGTCTGTTTAAGTATTCACACCTGCTTACAATGCGCGGGCATTGTGCCTGCAACAGGCGCTTAGAAAATAGATTTTGTTCACAGTTGTCAAATCTTGTTGCATTTCAATTCCGGTATTATGTGATGCGTGTCACATTTATGATGCCCGTACGTCAAATTGCGACGCAAACGTTATCGTCGTTGGCAATAACTGGAAATTTCAAAAAAGGTCGGTAAGGTGATCTCGCTGTAAAGCAAAACGTGCTATCGACGCAAAAAATGCAAAATTTTCCGAATAGAAACCGCAGGTGCGCTGTTTACAGGTTATCTGAATGACTATTTGGGAAACGAGATGTCTATTTCAAACGCGGCTACCCCGCGCCATCGTTACGATGCACTCAGCGTAGGATTACATTGGATCACGGCAGTCAGTGTCATTTTCCTGTTTGCTTCTGCACATATCTGGGAACAACTGGAGCGTGGGACGCCCCTGCGCAAAGGTTTACAAGCCTGGCATATTTCAGCGGGCATTCTGCTGGCCGTTGTGATGATTGTTCGTCCACTCTGGCGGTTGTATTGCCAGCGCCAGCCTCATCTGGCCGTGGCACCTGCCACCCAAGCCCCCGCGATGCGCTGGCTCGCACACCTGATGCATACAGCGCTTTATGCTCTGCTTTTTACTCAGGTGGCATTAGGGTTTTTGTTTCGCTGGGCACAGCAAGAGCCTTTCCAGTTTTTTGGCCTGTTTTCAATTCCTACTCTGATTCACATTGATCCGTCGTTACGCCATACCCTGGCCGGTTGGCATAACACGGTTGCCTGGACGCTGATTGGGCTGGCTGGCGTACACGCGCTGGCGGCTTTATTCCATCACTATGTTATGCGCGATAACGTGCTGCGCCGTATGCTGCCGTTACGCGGATCCGTTCCATTGCGTGAGGATTAAAATGATGCGTACGTCTATCCGTTTGCTTGCTCCCCTGTTGCTGCTGGCCTTTCACGTGCCTGCTACATTGGCGATGGGAAATGATGACAGTGAAAGTAAAACGCCTGATTGCCCAAAAGGGCAGATTTACGACAGTCAATCCAAAAGCTGCGTGCCTGAGAAAACCAGCGCGTTAAGTGATACGGACAAAACGAACTATGCCTATCATTTAGCGAAGAAAGGCGAGTATCAGGCCGCGATTAACCTGCTGGATACGCTGCGCGAACCGAACACCAAAGAAGCCTGGAATTACCGGGGATACGCGACCCGCAAACTGGGGCGCACGGATGAAGGCATCGCGTATTACCAAAAGTCGATCGCGCTTGATCCCCACTATGCCAGAGTCCGTGAATACCTGGGCGAGGCGTGGATGACCAAAGGGCGTCCAGAAATGGCGATGCAGCAACTGACGATCATTAAATCGATCTGCGGTGTTGAATGTGAAGAGTACCAGGACTTAAAAGCGGCTATTCAGGGGCATCCCGAATCGTGATTGTCGGTCTGCATGAGGAATGAAAAATTACCAGCACTGAAGTTCGCCAACATTTGGCCAGCCATCTTACGCGTATGTGGCGTTATGCCATGGTGCTCTGTAGGAATGGTGATGTGGCCGAAGAACTTGTGCAGTCGACGTGTGTTCGTGCGCTGGAACGCAGCGCACAATACACGCCCGGCACGCGCATCGATCGCTGGTTGTTTACGATTTTGCATTCATTATGGATTAACGAATTACGCGCTCAGCGCGTGCGTAGCGGACAGGGATTTGTCGACAGCGAGGCATTAATGGCACCCGACAGCCAGGGGATAAACGATGAGCGCAGGCACTATGCCGATGTGATGCAACGGGTTAGCCGACTGCCTGAAGCGCAACGCAATGCGGTCTTTCTGGTCTATGTTGAGGGTTTTACGTATCAGGAGGCGGCAGATACGCTGGCTGTCCCACCAGGCACCATCATGAGTCGTTTAGCTGCGGCGCGTACGACGCTGGCGAAAGCGGCGGTCTCGACACCCCCCGCTCAGGAGAAACATCTGTGACTGCCTCCCGTTTTTGCCCACCGTATACCGATGAAGCCATTGTTGCCTGGCTGGATGGGGAGATGCGCGCGGATGAACAACTGGCGTTTGAGAAAGCGTTAAAGCGCGATCAGACATTGTCGTCCCGTACTGCCGAGCTGATGAAAAGTAACCAGCCTTTTGCCGAGGCGTTTGCTCCCCTGTTAGAGGATGCACCTTTAGCGCGCATGACATCGCGGCTGGAGGATGTGCTCTCCACAACGCCTGAAAACGCACCCCAAAAAGCAGTGCAGGTGAGCCGACGAGCGCTGATTGCAGCATCGGTCAGTGTGTTTGTCGTGGGCAGCAGCGTAGGTTTTCTGGCGCGCTCGCTGGCACCGAGCCATCGTGATGAGAGTGAAAAAATTCGCGAACTGGAAGCCCAGTACATGTCGCTGTACAGCCCGGAAACGCTGGCGGATGTCGACAGTTCGCAAGAGGTGCTGCAACGCGCCCTGGCGCGCGTAATGCGCGATTTGGAACTCCCGTTGAATATTAAGCAACTGACGTTGTTAGACGCCAGCTTAAAAAGCGTGCGGATGCTGCGCTATGACGACGCATTAATTTCGCAAATTGCCTGGAATCATCACAGTTATGGTCCAATGGCGCTGTGTATCTCCCGCGATGCCGCCGCCCAAAGCGTGGCGTTACAACAAGAGAAACGCCACGGTATGAACCTGGCCTGGTGGCACCAGGCTGGATACCAATATGTCTTGATTGGGCGCAATCCAGCACAACAGTTAAAAACGCTGGCCCTCCAGCTCAGCCATCGACTTGCGGTCTAATCCTGCCCTTAAACAAAAAGGGGGAGGGACGATCGGCAGGCGGATTTTACGCATTCCCCGTCAGGCTTGTTACACTTGAGCTAAGTATCGACGGGGGAAATCATGAAGTTAGGCTTTGCTTGTAAGTATCTCGACAGCGACGGTAAACAACGTTTTCCGTTTCGGGCCACCACGCGAACGAAATTTCTCAGCCTGCAACATGATGAGCGGCTGGCCCTGCTTTACGCGCTGGCGGAAAACAATCTCACCCAGCTCTGTTTGACGCTGGAACACATTGCGATGTTGCCTGCACCTTTGCGCATGATGCGTATTGGTAGCGATCTTTTGCCGTTGTACACCGTTGCACAAGCGACCGAGTTATACACGGCGTTTTTACCTGATTTGCAGCCGTTTTTTTCGCGCTGTGGCGAGCTGGCGCGGGCGGCCGATATTCGGCTTTCGTTTCATCCGGGGCAATACACGGTATTGGCTTCTGACAACCCCGATGTTGTTTCACGTGCGCTTGAGGATATTGAATATCACACGCTGTGTGCAACGTTGCTGGGGTATGGCAACCGCTTTCAGGATTTCAAAATCAACATCCACATGAACGGCCGTCAAGGGTTCGCAGGGTTCAAAGCGGCGTTTTTGCGGCTGAGCGAGCAAGCACAGCGCATGCTGACCGTGGAAAATGATGAGATATCGTGCTCATTGGATGATGTCTTACAGGCAGCAAAGCTGTGTCCAGTGGTGTTAGATATTCACCACCACTGGGTCAAAGAAAATCAATTTATTCAGGCCAATGATCCCCGTATCGAAGAGGTAAAAGCCTCCTGGCGCGGCGTGCGTCCGGTTTTGCACTACTCGATTTCGCAGGAAGGGATCATTCCGGTACAGGGATTTCCCGATCAACGGCAGCTTGGCATCGCCAAAACGAAGCTGCGGGCGCACTCCGATACCTATTTTAATGCGACACTCAATGACTGGGCGTTATCGTTTAGCGATTTCGACATCATGTGCGAAGTAAAAATGAAAAATCTGGCGCGGGATGCTCTGTACGCTTACGCACAACGCCAGCATCGGCTGGCGTAATCTGTGCTGCAGCGCCAGGTTGGCACTGCAGCCTTCTGCCTAAGGCGTTGGATCTTTCTCTTCCTTCGCTGGCACAACCGGCTCATCAATTTCGATATGTTTTCCAGATTTCAGTAACTGAATATCCAAAATCACATAGGTCATGGTAGTGATAAAGAGTGAAATCACACTGCCAATCACGCCGCTGGTGGTGAACGTAAAATAGTTGTACATCACCACCCACGTCAGACAGATAAACAGCGCCAGCGCGACATTGATGGCAGATTGCGAATAGTGTGTGGTACGGGCGCCCATTTCGCTAATGTGTTGATATAAGCGGTTACCGGTGTATTTCTCCAACACCAAAATGCCTTGTTCCCAGTTGTGCTGTTGACGGGCGCTGCCGCGCGTTTGAAAAACAAACAACAGCGACAAAAAGAGCCCCGAAAAAGCCAGCAAGACGGGCACCGCCTCCAATGCATAAGCAATGCTCTTGTGCGAGGAGGCTTGCGCGGTGAGATCCATGGTGAGTGAGGCACCCAGCGCGGTGTACAGAAACACAAAGAGCGCCAGAAACAGGGCATTGCGCTTCCAGTCCAGTTCCGCATCAACACTCTTCTGCTGACGGGCAATCTGCAACGCATCCTGTACCTGTTCTGCTTGTGCGCTTGTTGTATCAATGGCCTCAATAGGTTCACCAACGACGCGATGAATAAAAGGGCGATCGGCGTGTTCAATCGTAATGCGCATAACGTTCTCTGCAATGTGACCAACGAAAGCGTCAGTGTACCGCAAAGTCCTGGCTGCGTGGAAAAGGCAATCAGCAGGCCGTTTTGTTTGTGATCGCACAATGTGGGTTGTGTGTTTTTTGTACAATTGGGTGCGGCCAACGTGGGTCGCATAATCGACGACGGAGGTTTAGCCCATGTCTTATGTTGATGGGTTTGTCGTTGCGGTGCCGGTGGCGAATAAAGAGGCATATCGCAACATGGCGGCGAAAGCCGTACCGCTGTTCAAAGAGTTTGGCGCAACTCGGATTGTCGAGTGCTGGGCTGATGACGTTCCCGACGGCAAGCTCACGGATTTTCGCATGGCCGTGAAAGCGCAGGCGGATGAAACCGTGGTGTTCAGTTGGATAGAATACCCTTCGAAAGCCGTGCGGGACGCTGCCAATGCCAAAATGATGGAAGATCCCCGCATGAAAGAAATGGGGGACAGTATGCCCTTTGATGGCAAGCGCATGATCTACGGCGGATTTTCTCCCATCCTGGATGAGTAAGGCGCAGTGGCCGCCCAGATTGCCAGCGTCTGAATTGGCGCGAAAAAAAGCCCGTCAAAGGGAATGACGGGCTTAACTTATTGCAAGTATTTGAGGATATTAGAACGACAAACGGAAGTTAGCGTTCACGGAATTAACGCGAGTATCAGCACCGTATTGCCCTTGATAACCCACATCCAGGCGGGTGGCGGGAGACAGCTTCACACTCACTCCGAGATCGCCCACCATCACATTGTCATCAATGGCCTGACCTTGAGTCACAAAGGCATTGCTGCCCGCAAACGCCATTTGCGATGAAGTGGTTTTATCACCATACGCATGTTGCCAACCTAATGAACCGTACACGCTGACGTTTTGCTGCACATCGGCCACGCCGCGCACCCCCAAGATAGAATTGAAGGTGTTCATTGTCGCATTGCGCACGCTCAACGCTGCTGCACCGCCTTTCTCCTGGAAGCTATCGGTATGCAGACGGATGTAGCTCAGATTGATAAAGGGTTCGACATTCATCGACGGCTGACCGAAACGGTAGCCCACTTCGGTGAAGGCCAGCAGTGAGTTCGCGTCGTAGTCTGATTTCAGGCGATCGGAGAAACTGCTGAAATCAACATTACGCTCGCCTTCAATCTTATGCCAGGTGTAACCCAACGCACCGCGCAGTGAGAAGGCGTCCTGTTGTCCTGCGGCATACAGACCGAGATGGTAGTTGTCGATATCGGTTTTAGAACCACGGCTATTCACATCGTAATCACCGCGGCTGTAACCGAAGTAGCCACCGACACGAACATTGTTATCACTCAATTTGCGATCGGCACCCAGCAGGAAGCCCGTGGTATTGCCTTTTAGTTTGCCGGTGTTGCTGTCGCCGCTGTTTGTCATCCAGGAACTGAATGTCTGGCCCCAGACGCCGCTGTCATGTCCCGGCGCTGATTGCACGAGCGACATAGCCAGCGGAGGCACAGGCAGTGAATCATCATCAAACGCACGCGACAGACGTTGATTCAGGACATTGAATGTCTGCGTGCTGTTGGTGATCAAGGTCGACTGCAGGGATGGATACACCTCGCCTGAAAGCTGATCGAAGGCTTCGCGTGCTTGTGCTGAATTCAGCAGTAAGAGCGAGTTGTACAGCGCCAGTGACGGGCCACTTTGTGTCAGCGTAGAAAGCGCGCCTGCGGTGTTCCATTGGTTGCGAGATTCTGCAACGGTCTGGAAAATACCGGGTTTGCCACCGCCTGGATTCTCGCCACCGGGATTCTCGCCGCCAGGGTTTTCTCCACCGGGATTCTCACCGCCCGGATCCTCGCCACCGGGGTTTTCACCACCAGGGTCTTCACCACCGGTATTTTTCTGTTTGATGGTCAGATCCACGGCATTCGCGCTGTGATTTAATGCAACATCCAAAAAAGCCGATTTGGAAATTGCGGCGGCAAATTGGCCATCAATACCGCCATCGGAGGTCAAAATACGGTAACTTTGGCCTGTCTGGTAGCTGGTCTGCGAATCGAGGGCATTAACTTGCACTTTTGCCTGATCGCTAATGGTTGTTTTACCTGCGACGAGCAACTTATCACTGCGGCCATCACCCGTAATATCAACGTCATAGAAAGACTCGCCAATAAAATTCAGGTAGCGCTTGAGCGTCAGTGTGCCGATGCCGTTATCACCTGGTGAGATATGGCCACCGGATTGGATTTCTGTCTGGCCCACGGTGCCATTTCCGCCCAGCGTACCGCCCGATTTGACTAATGCCGCACTGCTGTAGCCCACGCCGTTGCTGACATCCGTACCTGCTGTGGCGTTGAGAATTAATGTTCCACCACTTTCTGCGCTCAAGGTTTGAATATCAAACAGATCGGCTGGCTGGCTGTTAAGCACGCTATCGATGATCACCTTGCCACCGCGTGCGGTGATATTGGCTTTGAGCTGGGAAAGATCGCCGTTCAGCGTGGTCTGGCCTGAGGTGTTAATCACATCACCTTCACCGCTCATTTTATTGCTGAACACGTAGTTGTTATCGGTATGGTTAAAATAGACATAGCTACCAAACAGACCACCACGTAGATTGATGGCCGTTTGGGTATCAATCGTTCCCGCGCCGCCTGCCGTGCCGAGTGTTGGCTCAGTCAAACCGGTACCGGTATCCATATTGCCACGGCTGCCGATAATCAGCGCGCCCCGGTTGGAGCCGGAGCTGCCAGTGCCAAGCACCAGTTCATTGCTGCCCGCGGAGAAGACGCCGCCGTTGGAAACGGACAGTACACCGTTTCCAAAATCGCCAACGCTGACAATACTGCCGCTGGTAAAGCGCGAGCCGTTGCCGGAAATTGTCAATTCTGCGGTCTTACTGGTACCGGATATGCCGTTAACTTCGGCACTGCCGGTACTGACCGCACCGCCGTTCAGCACATCCAGATCGCCATTGAGGGTCAGAGCCTGGGCAACATTCCACTGGGAGTTTGCCCCTGTGACCGTGACTTTCGGATTCAGTTTATCGGTTTCACCGGGGCCGGAACCGCTACCCACGCGTGCTTCAACGGTGGTATTCAGCACGGCACCGTCTTCAACTAATACGCTAGAACGGGCATCCAGTGCCGTACCGACGCTCAGCCAATTACTGGTAATTCTCGATCCGATACCGCTCGCGATAATATGGCTGTCGTAGCCGCGCGTCGTGCCAACCACGATTTCTTTGGCACTGGCTAGCGCACCGTTCTCAACGCGCAGAGTCGCCAGCCCCAGATTCAAATCACCGTGCAGCACCGCCTGATCGTTAATGGCGTTCAGTTCCGCATTCGGGCCAGTCACTGTCACCTGACTTTCATGAATTTGGCCGTCGTACAAACGACCAATATTGATGTTATTGGCGGTAATCTTGCCATTATCAATCAGCAGGTTTCCGTTCTGATTACGACCGACGTAAACATTGTCATTGTAAATTCGGGTATCGGTAACCTGTGTATCACCGTCAATAATCACGTCAGCAGCGCGTGCATTCTCGCTGGGAGACAGCATCAGTAGCGGCGCAGAGAACAGAGCAAGATAAATTTTGGAAAGCGGCGTTTTGAGCGCCAGCGGAGACGAAGGTTTGCCATAAATAGTGTTTTGCATGCGTTATCCTTTTTACCCAATACGCAATAAGACGCATTGGTTTTATGTTTACTGCTATCCAGAGACGAAAATAATATATTTCGCTTGCCCACCTGAATAAACCTTCCCTAAGTAGGGGGGAGGAGAGTTGGGATATTTATGACAGAATTAGCTGGTGGATTTTTTAATTATTTGAGCTATGCGAGGGATGTTGCTTTCTTATTGGGACTGACGTTTTAAAATGAAATAACATTTTCAAGTTATTGTATTTAATGGTTTTTATTTTGATGGTGTGGTGGGGGTATTGGACGTATCCTGCGGGGAGGTGTTTCTTTTTCATGGTTGGGATATTGTGCAATAGGTAAAATTAGGAATGATCTTATTTTTATTTCTGGAGATCTGTTATCGATGTTTGATGTGCGTCAAGTTTAGAGGGTTTTGCTGTGGAATAAAGATGTGAGATAGCAGGGGAATAGCGGGGAATATTTTTTAAGAAAATAAAGCATAAGACGGTGAAGGATAACGTTCTGGAAAGGTTTGGGGTTATTGGGATGTTTTAGGTGCAGTGGGAGACGTGGAGGGGAATAAAACGCAGGATTGTGTTGTGGAGGCTTTGGGTTTTATCGATTGATGCTGGTGCGCATCAAGCCGCCGCGTAAATTAGCCATTTGTGAAGAGCGCGCAGAGCTGGGGAGAAACACCGTCGTGCGCGTTGTGTTGGCGTTAAAGGACGCAAAGTTATGCCAAACTTTAGCATCGTTAGGTACATCGGTAAGAAAATCGATAGGGGCGGGTGATGTTAAGGATTTATGGTACAGATTGAGGTTGTAAGAAAAGATCCGCAGGGCTTGTGTTGTAGGGCGCTTAGGATTTTATTGGGTGTTGGTCATCACTAAGTCTGGCGGAATCTGAATTGGTCCGCTAACCACCTGAATTAAAATGCTAATTATTCAATTCAATTATTCTTTGGTGCCTAAGAAGGTGCCTAAAACTAATTTTCATTATATCGGCCCGCTTGGACTTATCTTACAAGGCTGCTTAGGAGAAGGCGAGAGCTGGTTTCGACAATCACCTCGCCGGGTTCCTCCGCGATACGCAGCGTAAGCCCTTGAGCATTAACGGCAGCTATCAGCTCAGTGAGCTCGATACCGTCAACATCGACCGCTATTTTCCCCATGTTCAGCGCCAGTACATTGATGCTGTCAGCGTTAAGGTTTAGACCGATTTTCACTGTGCTTTTTCCTCCCGATACCGGCCCGTTGTGATGCGGGTTATTGTGCTGTAGCCGCTGCTTACTATCAGCCCGGTTGCACGCCGGGCACGTAGAATGTCGATGGCACCAATCAGTGAAGAGTGTTCGGTGAGGCTGAAACGGCTGTGGTCGGTGCGCACCAGTTCATACCTTTCCACAATGAAATTGACAGCATCACACAGGGAGATACCGGCGTTGATGTGCGCCTGAATCACGCTGTCGTCGCCAAACGGTGTGTCGTTGAGCGTGAGGCCATAGTGTTTATCCAGCAGATGTATGAGCAGTAACTGCCAGACCTGCACGGGCGACGGGCAGGGCTCAGCCGCCCGTGGCTCGGGTAACGGTAAAGTTTGCATTGGGTGTTTCCTGTTTTTTGGCGGTGGCTGGTTAGCCGGTTACTGTCGAAGAGGGATAAATCGCGATGTAAACATAACCGTGTGAGCCGAGGGTATCGGCCTGGCAGGTCAGCCCAATGTGATTCAGGGTAACGCCTTGCTGATGGCGGGGATTCAGTTCACCGGCTGAAAGCATCTGTTCCAGCTGTTTCATTATCAGTGGAAAAGCCTGGTCAAGGCGCAGTGCCTCATCGTCACTGAAGTCGCCGGTGAATCCTGCCCGGTCAGTCAGGAAGTGCAGCCGGTTGCCTTCCTGCACCAGCCTGGCACCGAAGCACGGCGTTTTACTGCACGTCAGCCCCCATTGTTCAGAATGCATATGTTCTCCTTCAGGACCAGCCGCGTTCGGCGAACGAGACAATCTCTTTGCTGCCGACAATCAGATGGTCGAGTACGCGCACTTCAACCAGCGCCAGTGCTTTTTTCAGCCGTTCGGTGATGCGTCGGTCGGCGTCACTGGGCTCGGCATATCCGGACGGATGATTGTGGGCAAAGATGGCCGCAGCGGCGTTGTGCCGTAATGCAGCCTTAACCACTTCGCGGGGATGAATTTCCGTGCTAGTGATAGAGCCGTGAAATAGCGTTTCATTCGCCAGCAGCCGGTTCTGATTATCCAGAAACACCACCATAAACACTTCCCGCTCCAGCCCTGCAAGGTTCAGCCGCAGCCAGTCGCGGGTGAGTGTTGCTGAGGTGAACGCCACGCCGGGTTCGCGCAGGTGATTCTCGATAAGCGCCAGGGCGCGTTTTATGGTGCGGTGTGAAGTGAGTGGATGAGGTAATGCGGTACTTTCCATAATGTTCTCTGCCGTCAGTCAATGATATGCATGATGGTGCTGCTTTCAGGATGGCTCAGCGCAAATTCACGCAGGTGATAGTAGTGTTCACTCATGGCAGGGCTGCCAGTTCTGCAGGCATGGTGGCTCCAGTTCAGCAGGCAGACTGCAATGCCAGTGGCTTCGCTGCTCATTTCCGTGCCGTTGCCATTCAGCTTGTTGAACACGACCCAGCAGTCTTCGCAATCAGGTGCGATGAAGGCACCACCGTTGCTGAGCGTGAAATAATTCCAGTACCCACCGTTGTAGGCTTCGCACAGGCGATCCATCCAGGCGAAAGCACGAGGCTCCAGCAGCATCCATTGGGGGATTTTGCCGAAGTGCTTCAGCCAGAAATTAAGGCGCTGCCTGTCGGGTACGGGTGATGCGGTGACTGGTGTTGTGGTGTGATCCATGTTGATTCCTTATTCGTAGTTTAAAAACAAAAAGGCCATGCTTCCCGGAGGAGGCATGGCCTGACATGTTTTAAGTGAGTGATAGCTGAAGTGTGGCTTAGGCCCGTCTCAGCCAGCCGGGACGATTAATTCACGGCAACTGATACTGACAATGGCTGGTAATATTGCGGATCGAATATGGACAGCGGCAGGTCTGTATGATGTCCGCCGCTTAACTCCGTCACCTTTACAATTTCAACGGCACTGACACCTTCTACACATTCATGCTCCAGAAAAGCGTCCTGTGAACGTGTTGCGTCACTTTCTCCGAAGGAAGCTACTTCCATGACGCCTTGCGCGAGCGTTTTGTCTGCCTTGTCTTTCAAACGCAGTGACACATTCAGTTGGCCGAAACCTGTACCGCTTCCGCCGTTATCAAGGCGAAACTGGTAAACGCAAATATTGCCAGGAGTCCACACTGTATCGGTGTTACGGATACTGATGTAGCGTTGTTCGTTGGCTTGTGCGGGTAGCAAGTGGCACAACGTCAAACCAGCGATGAAAGGTAAGGCTTTAGCAAATCGGTTCAAAAATGATGCTCCTGATTTTGATAAAGGGTCCTATGGTGTTGTTGGAAGGCCCTCAGCAGTTGCCCGTACGACGACATAACTCCGCCAGACTTTGCTGTGCTACCCACTGCTGTAACTTCCGATCTTCTTTCGAACGTTTAGCTGCCAGAGCAGCCTGTTGCTGCTTATTCACACAATTATCCGGCATGACCATAACGACTTTCGGGGTCATCTGCTGTCTGATCTTTTTTGCTTTAGCATCGACATCATCAACGGGTGGGTAGCTAAGAAGGTCATCAATCGCTTTTTGTCGTGCTGAAGATTGATTGTCGATGATAGCGAAATAACAGCCTTCACCTTTGTCTTCTCCCTGATAAACCGTTTCAATGTCATTGTAGGTTTCACCTACAGGCTCCACTTTCAGTTGGCGAATCGTGTGAGTCTTTTTATCGGCAAGAAAAAGCGCACCGCCACCACGGACACGTAACAGAAACTGTTTCGTCCACGGGTAGTTATCAATCACACTGGCCTGATAGAGCATGTTGTGTAATGTGTTGTCATCCATGCCATCGGCTGATTTCCAGCCTTCAGCCTGCATGTATTGCCAGGCTTTGACTGTACCGACAATATTTCCAGCTTCAGCTGTAAAAACAGCCCCAAGGCAAATGCTGGCGGCCAGCGCTGTAGTAGTAAGCAGTTTCATAGTGATTATTCCTTTTGAGGTATCAACTCACCTCAGGTGCGATAAGCAGTGAATGGAAAAGGCGAAAATGCGGTAAGGCCCGGAGAAATTCAGGGCGGGAAAGCACGCAGGTAAACTCTCTTTTCGGTGTAAACATCTCTGAATGACACGTGACGGAATGGATGATGTGCAGTGGGAAAACGGTTATTTGCCCGAGGTGTTCCCCCACTAGGAACCAGTCACCGGCACTGAAAATTAGCCGGTAAGGTGCAAGACCATCACAACGACATCCGTCGGCGAGCAAAGTAATGCGGCGTTGTTCAATAGCTGCTCTGACGAGGCGAGTAAAAATACCTGGGCGGGGTGGGGAAGCTGGCGATTCCTGATGCCAGATAAGGCACGGCGGCGAGTCCTGACGATTAAGAAGTGAGCTGACCAGATGGCTGTCCAAATCCGGAAACAGCGAACCTATACCTGACTGACGGGCAAATTGCATCGCGGCCTCTTCCCTGAGTTCATGTCGCCCTCCCGTCAACAGGCGACAGCAGCCGTTCTGATATTCGAGATCGAGGTAAATCAACCGTTCGCGAAAATCACGCTGCAGCGTGCGTTCTGAAACACCAAACTCTGCCGCAAGCATGCGCACATTCAGCGTTTCACCAGCGATCAAGCGGCTGATAATCAGCGACAGCCGAACAGACAGGCGATCATAGCGACGCTCAGCCTGAGACATTTATGATCTCCATAACAGGTAAGTAATTAATAAAGATGGCGTTACTGTAATGTGCGCAGTGGACAGGTTATGTCGGTGGCGCGTGGCTACGTGGTTAGTGCGGAACGATACGCTGGATGCTAAGTGGGGAGGGGTTACACGTTTACAGCTGGCATTATCATCTTCTGATACCGACAGGTTGTGTCGTTGATGCTGGAATTGTCTGTAAACCACTGGATAAAAGAAATAATTCACCGTCTACATGATGATGTTTCATTTAGTCAGAAGAAAATCCAGTCCCAGACAGCACGCGCCATCGACACTACGGTATCCCGGACACTATTAATTACGGCTTTAAATGACTGAGGTAGAGTCGTTGTTGCTGAATCAAACACTGCGCCTGTCGCACGACCGAAATCTTCACGTGCCTGCTTTTTTACGGATTCACTGCACAACCTCTCGTGCAATTGAGTTGTCAGAGGGCTGGTCGCTCGATCCGGGAGGCAAGTCATCATGGCTTCTACCAGCAGTGGGAGGTTCCATTCCGTTCTGGCAGAGATGCTGCACACTGGGTTAAAGGGTGAGAACAGGTGGCGAATGGATTCCTTTTTGGCATCAATATTGGCCAACTGATTCGGCGATGGCGTATTGCTGGTGGCATTCCATTCATGGCTGGGTTCAATTTTATCGGCCTGATTGATGACAAACAGCACTCGATGCTGATGGTCAGCCATCACCTGCTGATAAAAGCGCTCATCAATAGAGAAAGCTCGATCATCAGCTTTGATAACCCACAGGATCAGATCCAGTTCAGGAAGAATATTGCGGTACAGAGCTTCGTACTCCTCATCGCGAATTTCACTCTCGCCAACACCAGGCAAATCGACCAATGCTAGGCTGTGGCTGCCACTGTGAAGACGAAAATGCAGCGCCTCCCGGGTGCAGGCGGTGATATCACTGACAGGTGTCACTTCTCCGGCAAACAGGGCGTTACAGAGACTGCTTTTACCCGATCCCGTTTTCCCCATGATGCCAATCACAGGTTCATATCTGGTAAGTTTGTTAAAGTGGTCGAGGATAAGATTTCGAACAGTGGCAGGAAGGGAAGCCAGCGGCTTCTCGATGGCCTGTAAGCCGTCAGATTTGGTCATGTAGATATCTCAGCGTGGAAATAAAAATCCCCGCGATCCGGTAAAGATGCGGGGGCCTCACTGAGATGATATCTATCCGAAATTATTTGAAATGTATAATAGCTAGACGGAGGACATAATCAATTTTACCTTGCACTCAGTTTATACTGCTGTTGAGTGCAATTTGAAAAATGTGCATCTCATCGAGATTCTGATGGACTGCTTTGTGCCAATGGCGAAACTTGCTCACAACATTCGATGTTGCTCAACGATGACCCGCTAGATTTTACCGCCAAGGTCCATGCCATCAGGATTTGGAGCAGGAGTCAGAACGTTGCCTGAGCCCATATCGAAACAGCCACTTAATTCTGTTCCTGCAAAAGACTGAATGAAGATCAACTTCATCTCTGGAATAGTTTCAAAGACCTTCATCCAGATGCTGAAAAAACCCGTGGCTAATGCAGTTCGCTTGATACTTGTCTTTAAACCCATGCTATCGGGCTCCGCTTCAAACAAGGTCAATGCTTCATGGGCAACACCAAAAGCCTCCATTCGCTGAGCGACGCGATCCAGTGCTACCTGTTCGTCATTTGAATCAAGGTAAATCTGAACGGGCTTATCCAGTCCCACTAACCGGAGTGTATTTCTGGCCATGACTTTTTGCCGCTTAGTTAGGTGAGAGGAAAGATGAACATTTCCGTCGGCTTCATAGCTATACGCATCAAACGTGTTGTCACGATCAGGAAATATCAGCCGTCTCAGATTGACCCTGTCATCGCCTTTACAGGAATTGCAGTTCGTGCAGGCAAGCAAAAAATTAGACCATCGCTTCTCAAGTTCGGGCTTTCCCCAAAGTCCCTTCTTCGGCTCAATGTGCTCAACGGCTAGCAGAGTCGGTATCCTGCGCTCACAATAACTGCAATAGCTTCCCAACCGTCCGACTAAATCTGTTTTCGCATCTTCATATTTTGCAAAGTCTCCATGAACCGGAGAGGTGCCTTTTTTTACGGGTCTCATCCATTATTCCCCAAGTTTTGCCGCCCGCTGCATCTCCAGAAATGCCTGGAAAGCGGGATTATCCGCGTAAGGAGCCAGCGAATCGGCTAGTCTATCTTTGTACTGTTGTAATTTTTCCACGGGCGCCGTATTCGCTTCATTAAGCGTTTTCAAATACTCTGTTGCGACGCCTTTCATTTCCGCATACCTGTTACTGACCTGTGGAGTGTTAACACTCATGATGCCCGCAGCAATATCCTCTAGGGTTTTGTTCGCAAGCTGAGCAGGTGCCAGGCCATCAAGCATAATAAGTTCTTCGCTTGATCGCAGAGACTGGATCAGGAACGGTGAATGAGACGTACAAATAAATTGTATGCTTGGAAATGTTGTGCGCAAATCTTCAATTACATGACGTTGCCATTTGGGATGGAGATGAAGATCCAGTTCATCAATCAGCACGACGCCCTGCGTTTTTACAAGTACATCTTCCCCAAGGTGAGGATTTAATAAAGCAGCCTTTTGTGCAATATCCGCAATGAGTGCTAACACACATCGCTGGCCATCACTGAGTAAACTGAAGGGTAAAGATTCCCCCCCTTTTAATGTCAGAATTAACTCTTCTCTTTTGGGATCGTATCGAAGATGAACTGCGTTTTCGATACAACTTACAACAGCCTGACGCACGACTGTCAGCATCGTTGAGTCTTTTCCTGCCTGATAAGCTTGCCATTCCTGACGAGCAAACCATGCGACTAATTCTTTAAGTCCTATTCGGGGATCAACGCAATGTTTATAGCCATCCAGCCTGGACGGTTTACCTGCAGAACGTGTTTGTACAGGATTAGTTCTGGAAGCTTTCGGGTCCTGCCATAGACGCATCGTTCCATAATAGCTGATCAACGGCAGTGAAATATCTGCTGTTAAATCGGCGTCACACCGCTTTGCGAGCGCGATCAACTCACTGGCATTACCGTAACGGGTATTTCCACCCTGGCTGGCTTTAGAGCGTTCCCAGGTAACGTTCTCGTTCTCTACCACACCTGTAGCAGTGACAATAACAGGCCAGGACTCAGCAAACTGAGGCTCTCCCTCCTTTTCCACAAATGACAGCGTCGCATCAGAGAGTTCAATGCCCTTTTTATCATTTTTCTTTTTGAATCCGAGTAACCATGATGCGATGGCAACAGACACAGCATCCAGCAGTGCTGTTTTACCTGTAGCGTTCTGCCCTACAATCAGATTAACACTCGGGTGGAACCGAAAAGACTTCTCGTGATAACAACGAAAGTTCTGTACAGCCAGAGTATTTATTTTCAAATGGTTGCCCTCCACTTTGAGCGAAATGCAATTATATCTTATCTGTCATTGCATTTCAGAAAGAGTGCAATCTCAACGTCTGGTGAACGCTCAAAGTGGTATTGGTGATAGAGAGTTGCTTGAAGCTTCATAGGTAGTGCAGACCGAGCCAATTGAAACGGTGAGAATCTTGTCTGCGCCAGTTCAACTTGCGGTGTAAGCTAACTGAAGAAATAGCTCTGCATCAATCGCAATCAATTATAGGGGGCTGTCTATCCAACATGAAATTGTGTGTATAAGGTGTATTTAATAAGCAATAAAATTTCACTGGCAGTGAAATTTTATTGCTTGTAGTCGAAGTGTATGGTCTAATCATCACAGGTCAGGCGTTCCGCCTGAGCTGTGTTCTTTAAAATGATTGTTCTCATCGTAACAGCGAAGGTCTAGCGTAATTGCCTGTTTATCAGGCCGCTCCTTCATCCGGTGTTGGAGATTTTGACGGGCAGACCAGCGTCATCGGTCAGTCTGAAGCACGTTCGTCATGATGGTGATTCGTAGCCAGTCGCGATATGCGGCCACTGGGCAACTGCACTATCGGAATAAACGGGGCTTCATCGTCGCGAAGACTGGTGTTGGGCTTGCGCATCGGGTTGGCTCCTTTCGGCCATCGCCTTGTTACGGGGCTTCGGCGTTTTGCCGATTCAAAGGAGAGCAATATGAAACACGATACTTTAAAAAACACCATCGCAACGCTTGAAAAGCTGCGCGATGCATACTGCAGCCAACTCGATGCTGGCGCTCTGGCAGAGCTGGAAGATGTATTGCGTCAGTTACGCATTCATCGTGACAGCCCGGTAAAAAGCGGGTTCCGGTTTGACGATATTGTCTTCCGGGCTCTGCGTATTATTGACGTTGTAATTCGTCTGATTACAAACATTGATGATTGGATGAAATAATGCAACAGAGCCAAGACGCAGCAGGCCCAATATTTATTTGTGGGGTTAATTATGAATATCGGACAGGCCATCAAGTTATGTCGGACCAGAAGAAAAATATCACAGACAGATTTAGCGAAAAAAGCTGAATGCTCTGTTTCCTATCTTTCCATGCTGGAAAACAACAAACGCGATCCAACGCTTTCAACTATTACCAGCATTGCTTCTGCTCTCAACATTCCTGTTAGCATTATTTTTTTTATTGCAGCGGAGGCCGGTGATCTTCAAGGTATTGATAAGGGGCTTCAGGGAGAACTTGCACGCACTGCGTTGGAGCTGCTTAATGATTCCGTCTGATTCACCTTTCTATAGCAAACGACGCATCAGCAGCATGGCAGCGCTATCAAAGGCGCTGAACGTCTCTCTTATCGAACTCCGCAATCTAGCCCACCGAGCGGATCATATGTACCGACTCGCCAATACAATAACTAAGCCTGACGGAAGTGTGCGTCAGACTTGGGATGCATATAAACCACTCAAAAAGATACACCGTAGCATTAGACGTAATATTCTGGATTCAGTTATTTATCCTGCATACCTGACAGGTAGTCTGAAAGGTTGTGATTATAAAGTTAACGCATCATTGCATGTTGGCGCGACAATTGTAGTTAATGAAGATATCACGCGTTTTTTTCCGTCAACTTCAACTGCAATAGTGCAAAGCATATGGCTGTATTTCTTTGGCTTCAGTCGGGAAGTGGCTGAATGTTTGACTAAACTGACGACCCGACACGGGGAGTTGCCTCAGGGAGCTATCACTAGTTCATTTCTGGCTAATCTGGCGTTTTGGAAGGATGAACCGGTACTGCAAGCCAGTCTCCGAGCACGAGGAATAATTTACTCTCGCTACGTTGATGATATTGCCGTCTCTTCAGTGAACTTTCTTGATAATCCGACTAAAACGAATGTAATAGCCTCGATTTATGGCATGCTTTTTAGGCACGGCTACCAGCCCAAACGCACTAAACACGAAATCAAAACGTCCGGAGACCGGATGGAAGTTACTCGGCTTTCGGTGAATTCTAAGCCTGGTCTCTCTTCTGCCAAGCAAAGTCAGATACGCTCGGCAGTTCATCATTTGGAGCAAGCTTTTCTTAGGGGCGAAATTATCGAGTTCGATAAGGGTCCTTACGCAAAAACATTGGGACAAGTTCATTTATTCGGCAGATTCCATCCAGGTAAAGCAAAAAAACTAAAGCAGCGTTTGCTTGCTCTTAAGAGTATGGGGCGCACAAATATGTGCCCGTAGTGTAAGAATTAGGGCAAAAAATTTTTACTAAGGTGAAGGCGTGGCAATCTTTGACATTGAAAAGGACGAATTACTTCGGCTCTCCGATACTCAGCTAGAAGAGCTGATTGCTAGGCTAGCGGAAGCTGAAGTAGCAATGCACGGCCATAGCCCAGCATTTGTAAATTGGTCTGGTTCAATCACTGCCCCTGACGGAGGAATTGATATCCATGTTCAGGTTCCAGTTGAGCAACTTAAGGCTGGTTTTCTTGTAAGGCCTGATACGGTCTTTCAGGCAAAGAAACATAAGATGCCAAAGGCTGCAATTGAGAAGGAAATGGGCATCGGCGAAGCGCTTTTACCCATAATATCTGAACAAGCCAGAAAACAAGGCAGCTACATAATTGTCAGCCTAGGTGATGATTGCTCACCGTCAGGAAAGGCGGATCGTCTTAAAGCGATGAGGGATGCAGTAAAAAATGATCCTAACAAAAGCACTCTCCATCTTGATTTCTACGACCGCTCCAAACTCGTTCAATGGCTGCGCCAATATCCATCAGTCATGCTGTGGGTAAAAGGTAAGCTTGGGCAAGGATATTCCGGCTGGCAGCCCTACGGAGCTTGGAGCAATCCGCCACAAGGTGTTACAGACACTTTAATCTCAGCCCCGGGTGTAACCATTACCTTACCTTCGGGTAAGGGCCAAAAATTCAAAATTGATGAAGCAATCAGCCCAATGCGAGCACTCATCCGGTCGACGAATAAGGCGGTTCGTATTACAGGATTATCTGGTGTTGGGAAGACTCGGATCGTTCAGGCGCTCTTTGATGAAACTGTTGGAACAGATGCGCTTGACCGGACAGTAGCTATTTATGTTGATACTGGCTATGAGCCAGTACCGTCGGCTACAGCAATGCTTGATAAGCTGATCGCTGAGGACCGACGAGCAATTATGATCCTTGATAATTGTCCATCAGAACTCCATGCTTCGCTTGCCAGCAAGGTATCAGCCGCAGGAAAAGAAGTAAGCCTCATCACAATCGAGTACGACATTAGGGATGACAAACCACAGACAACTGAGGTCATCCATATTGAGACAGATGGTCCAGAGGTGGCAGAGCAACTTCTTATCCGTCGCTTCCCTTCTATTGGTCAGAATAATGCCCGTCGTATTGCTGAGTTTGCAGATGGGAATGCAAGAGTTGCTTTGGCTATAGCTGAGAGAGGGGAGGAAGGCGAGAGTTTGGCTCTACTTTCTGATGCGCAGTTGTTTAATCGCTTGTTTGAACAGCGTAATCATCCTGATGGTAATTTACGGGAGCAAGCTGAAATATTGTCAATGGTGTATTCATTCTCGGTATCTAGTCCAGATGCTGCTACCGACGAACTGGAAATATTAGGGGCGCTCTTTGGGTATTCCAGAACCCAGTTATTTAAAGCCGTTACGAAGCTGATGGAACGTCATATCGTTCAGAAAAGATCTCACTGGAGAGCTATCTTACCTCATGCCATTGCTAACAGATTGGCAGCATCCGCACTCGATAGTATTCACGTCGATCAACTTAGGGCGACTTTTGAAGCTCCGGGTTGTGAGCGTTTATTAATGTCTTTTTCGCATCGCTTGGGGTTGTTGCATGACCATCCTGTTGCGAAAGAAATTGTAGAAGCCTGGCTTCAGCCTAAAGGGATGTTAGGAAGAATAGCCGAGTTAAATGATATTTCGTTACGAATACTTGGGTATATCGGACCGGTTGCACCTGAAGCATTGCTCAACAGAATTGAGGTCGTTCTCTCATCATCTGATTTCAAAGGTATGGAACCGGGCTACAATCCGCAGCGACGTAGTATTCTGCGTCTTTTACAATTGATGGCATACGAACCGAACGCCTTTGAACGATGTGGCAGGCTTCTCATTCGAATGGCTGAGAACGAAGCTGATAACAATGATCTAGATTCTGCTCGAAACATGGTCCCAAGGTTTTTCCAGGCGTATTTGTCTGGTACTCATGCATCCCTAAGGCAGCGTATTGCTTTAATGAACGAATGCATTGCATCAAGCATTATTACGCGTAGATCTTTGGGCTTAAAGATGCTGTCAACTGCCCTGGATGGCCCACCGTGGTCAGGGTTTGGAGTTGGTGAGTTTGGAGCTCGACCAAGAGACTATGGATACGAACCCAACTATGACGAACTTGTCGAATGGCGCAGCGCCTTTATTGACGTCATTATCGAATTAGCGGCATCCGGAGATCCTGAGCTTGAAAGGCCTGCAAGATCAATCCTGGCTGACAAATTCAGGGGAATTTGGTTTCAAGAAGCAATGCGAGACAAACTCGTCGATGCTGCCCGTACATTAAATGCTTTAAGTCCTTGGGGGGAAGGTTGGAAAGCCATTCGTTCAACGGTCTATTTTGACTATATCAAGCGTAGCGATGGAGATGATGTTGAGCCGTTGCCGGATAATCTTGCTGCCTTAGAGAAGGAGTTGGAGCCGATTGCGTTAATTCCAACAATACAGACATACGTGTTGAGTACAAATCATGATTATTGGGCACTGGATGCAGATTTTGATCATGAGGATACCAATAGATATTCCGCAGCCCGAAAACGCCTTGAAGACAAAGCATTTCAATTAGGACAGGACTTTGCCTTATCAAATCATGTGCTTGAGGAGTTAGGAGCAGAGCTGTTCTATATCGGTGGAATGCCTTATCGTGCTGTCTTTGGTCGAGGGCTTGCTCGAGGGGCACATGATCTACGTATTGGTTGGCAGCGACTTGTTGAACAAATTGAAAAACAGCCAGATGCTAACAAAGACTTTGGAGTTATTGGGGGATTCATCGAAGAAGTTGACACTGTCGATCCATCATTGGCACAGAAGTTTCTCGACCAATGTGCGCAGCATCCTGAACTTCGACAGGTATTGGTTGGCTTGCATCCTTGGGGGAAATTTACAGTAAATGATTTGGATCGCTGCATGAAGCATTTGGATGATCCAGACATTCGCCCTTTTATGTATGAGCCAATTCTATGGCGAGACCAATACGCCAATTTACCGAGAGTCCGTTTACTTGATCTTGCTAAGCGCCTCCTAAATAAAGTTAGCGGCGACGATGTTATTTTGGATGCACTATCCATGAAGCTTCATGGTAAAGATGAATCTACAGATACGCTCGGTGCAGACTTTCGATTAATCGGTCTCGCAGCAGCTATCCAGAGGATTCAAAACAGCGACAGAGACCAAGGGGGGGCAATCGATTATCGCATGGAACAAGTTATCCATGCTGCATTGCGTTTCGATGGTAATGACGCAAGAAAAATAGAGTGGTTGGACACAATATTCAGCGTCATTGATGAGCATTATGGATATGTGTCTGGATTTCATAAAACTATAGCTACAACTGCTGCATCGATGCCAGAAGCATTTCTCAATCGCATTTTTGAAGGTTCTGAGGAACAGCGGCAAAGAAGACAATTCTTTATTAATCGTGGTGGCTTACGCACTTATCCCCTGGCAAAAATAAATACAAGCGTTCTAATTGCATGGTGCCGCGCCAGAAATGATCCCTTTGTTTGGCCCGTTGTAGCTGGTGGGGTAAATCTTTGGTCAAAAAATGGTGAGCAGAGTGTAATGACCATACACGAAACGGCTATAGAACTTCTAGAGGCGTCACCTGAGCCACTAACTGTACTGGGGTCTTTTGCTGAGCGCATTACTCCATCATCCTGGACTGGTAGCCTTGCCAACATAATGCAAGCTAGATCAAGGACTTTAAGTACGTTGATTAAACACGAGCGTACTGACATCGCCGAGGCTGCCAAAGTAGTTTGCGAAAAAATGATACAGTGGGTGGAACGCCAAAAAGAACGCGAACAACGGGAAGATAGTGAAAGGGAACAGAGGTTTGAATGACGGCTAAAAGCCTAACAAGGAGAAAGTGATGGAATCTGCACGTGATAAACATACCCGTGAGATTGTAGAAGCAGAGGATCTGTGGCTACTTGATAGCGTTGATACTGAAGGTTACGTGTGCTGGGGATGTGGTATAACCATGCATCCTGCTGCATGGGAAAAAGATAAAAAAGTCAGAGCCTATTTTAAAAAGAAACGCCATATTCAGCATCATCCTGAATGTGATGCTGATGCTGAAAGCACAGTAATTCGCCAAGGCCAGAAGGCCAGTGTCCGCAACATTCTGGACAGTGCTCCGGGGTTAATGCCCTCGGGGCTAAAGTTGATCGAAAAACGCCCAGTTGTTGAACCAAGTTTCTCTGGTGATGAAAGTAAATCCAGTTCGACACGTTCAGCATCCTCACAATCTGGTGAAGGTAATTCACCCGAACGACAATCTCGGCGTCAAGTGAATGCTATTCGCAATATTTGCCGTGCCTTCATCCGTTTCCCGCATGACCGGGGAATGTCGCTTAACGTTCCCGGAATCAGTGGTCAAATCTACATGACGGCATTTAAAAAGCTCCGGAATGAGGTTCAACCTTACCCTGAGCCGAAGATCTTTTATGCACCACTGCTCTGGAATAAATTTACTGAAAATGATGAAAACCTCATCATTCCACTGTCTGGTGAATGGGGTGAAGATGAGTCAGGTAAACCTAAACCCACCCGGAGCTACCAGATCTACATCGATTGGGCTAGTTGGTCAAAAGCCAAGCGTACCGTGGTTCGTAAAGAACTGGAGGCCGCCCGCACAGAGTCAATCGAGGCCAAAAGCAAGGGGCTGAAAGATAAAGCTTGGGTCTTCTTTATCGGCGAGCAAAATGCAGAACATCCGGAGATCTTCTACGTTAGCGATTATCGACTCATTTGCGCGATTGTGGGGCATATCACTTATCCCTTACACAAGAAAGGTCTTCCCATTTAGGGAAGGCTGATAGTCAGAGGGACGTGCGGCTAGCTTGACGGTTTGAAGTCTTTTTATAAAAAAACAATAAGGTATACTGATGTAAATGCGTCCGTTTTTGCGATGTGAGGATAAATGAATAGCAACCTGACCAAAATCTGTTATCAGGGTGAGACTGGAGAAAGTGATTTAAGAACGTTAATGGTTGGTGAGATATTATACATCTCATTGCGGGATGTTTTAGTCACTCTGAATAAAGAAAACAGAGAAATAAACGCTGATTATACAGTTAAATCGATGGCGGGGATCATAAGGGCACAATTGCAGGCGCTTGACTCAGATGAGTATATGACAACAGATGCTGAGAACGGCGTGTTTGAAGGACAAAAAGAAATTTTTGTCACCCAGCCAGGCCTTTATCGTGTCATGTCCAGCGATAGAAGCGCAGCTGGTAAACGCTTCCAAAAATGGTTATTTCATGAAGTCATACCATCTCTGACGAAGCATGGAGTCTATCCTCCTCCACCAGAAGCGAAAGGCTCAGCCCTTGCTCAAATGGCTGAAATACTAGCGCAAAACTCACGAGCGCTTGCAGATGCTATTCATAAACATGAAAAATTAGCAGAAGATGTATCACAGGTGAAAGGAAAAGTTGAAAGTGTTGAGCAACGCCTTGATGTTTTAGAGTCGGGGGCCTCAAACTTCAACCTGGACGTTCAGACCTTAAATGATCGTCTTGTATACCTAGACATCAGGATTGAAGAAAAGCATATACCGGAAGCACTGGCTTGGTGCGAAAATATATCAATGAAACATGCCCGGAAAGTAGTTCTTGGTGATGAAAGACATACCACATTGTTTACTAAACAAACCATAGATGACGCTATAGTGATAATGCGTGAGAATGGAAAAATTTTACAGACTTAAATGAAGTAAGGCATGACATATCTTTTCAAGGGGCAATATCATCTAGGCAAAGCATCAGTCTGTGATGTATTCACTATCATTACCTTAGAAGCATGCCCGGTAGCAACCTACCGGCAACTAATAGCAACTGTATGTCTGATATATCATCTGAAATTCAAGAAAAAAGGCCATCCCTCTGCTACAGCTGCTACGTGTAGCAGCTGTAGCAGGCTCACAGGCGGGCGGCGTAAAACATTTTTATCATCCCGTGTGACATGGCTGGCAAAGAAGCTGAAGGATCTCACAAAACTGCTCCCGCATATATCGAGCATCTCGTGAGATTCCTGCCAGCAGGATGATGTTACTGATATCTTCTCCCGGGCATCTCAGGTAATAAATAAGATCATCGATACTGAGAAGGCAATTATAGAGCGTGCTTTCACTCAGAATGCCAATCAGGCTGCCACTCAGTTCCTCTACAGTAAGAATTTTATCTGCCCAGATAAGGTCGGAAAGTATTTTATTGTCGTTACAACACTCTTTTTCTTTAATGTAACGATTAACTTTACCCAAAATATCATCAAATTTTTTAAGCAGCCCAGAGATTGCATGAGGGTAAATACCAAAAGGATCGACCTCATGCAAATAGCTTATTTTCCTTATCATAACATTATACATTTTTACAGCGCGCATAATCACCAAATTGTTAGCCGAAGATGCCATTGGTGATACTATCCCTTGCTGAGTAACCGCTCGGTAATCAGTGAGAACGCCCTGGTTTGCGAGTATACTATTGATCATGGAAAGCAATACACCATCCCGAATTTTATTTCTTTCCAGTTTTACTTTAAGAGCCAGTTTGATAACAGAAAAGGCGGCTGGTAAGAAACCAATCGGCAATTCTTCAATGTCAATATCATTCACTAGGGTCCAAGCCCCAGTCAGTTCTTCCCGACTAAGAAGGCAAATGAGTGCCATTAGTTTGGCATAAGGCTTTACTACATCAGAATGGTTGGATGATTTAAGGCATGCCGACATCTTAATAAAATCCCAGCCTGAGTAACTCCCTGACTGGTTCGTATTAAAAACAATGTTCCTGAGCTCAATTATGTAGCGGTATGGTTCTTCTTTTAAAGTCACTGAGATAGGTGGGGTCGTTTTCCTGTTCCAGGACCAAGTGATGCTATACAGCAGAGTCTCATCATACTGTTCAGAATAAATATAATGATGCAGGATTCTGTTTATTGAATTGCAAAAAATTCCATGTTCCGTCATCTTTCTATAAATCCCGGATAATGAAACAACCAATGCTGTGTATTTCTCTAATTCAAGCAAAGCATTAAGTGAAAGGTATGCGCGTTCCACTGCAACTAATCTGGCGTTATTTGCAGTAACGTCCTTCCCTGATATGGATGACTCTATATATTCAGTTCTACTGAGTATTATTTTTTGCTTAATGGTTTCATTTTTTTGCCCATTTCCCTTCCTGATATTTGCAATATGGCTGAAAACAGAGCTCAAGTGAGCTTTATAAGAAAAGCCCAGTGTGCTTATATATTCACGCAGGTAATCTCTTACACCGGCGTAAACGCACTCACTACCACTTTCAACAGAGGGGCAGTGTCTGCTATTTAAAAATTGATGAATATGGAAATAGAAATGTGTTTCATCATTAGGTTGTAATGTTTTATAAATCTCTAGGGCAATGACGGGTGGGATAGCTTCCTGCAGGTATCGTCGGGCTATCTGGCTGTTGTCTAGGCGGGAAAATACAGGAATGTGCATCAGTGCATTGTACAGCTGCTCGTACCTGGCAAAGATCTCCCGCCTCTGTTCTTTGCTGAACACCCCATTGGTATCAACAATATCCGAAACACTGTCATAGCAGTGCTTGGCAAACACCTGATGAAATGAAAAACCGCTGTTATTGCGTGTTTCCCTGTGCTTGTCATTCTTAACGAACAGGCCAAAAGACTGATACAGAACATACATCATGTCAGCAAATGCGTGACTCCTCACATACCCTCCGGTTGGTTTTCGTTTCTCTACGGGGACAGTATCTCAGAGCATATGGCAAAGTTCGAATACAGCCAAAGACATCTGATAGGAGAACTGAAAATGTCAACGATAAGTGAACCCAAAAACCAATCACTGCGCATCATGCGTATGCCAGAACTGACGATGGTGCTAGGGATCTCTCGCTCAAGCATTTACGAAAAGTTAAATCCCAAATCCAGATATTACGATGCTGATTTTCCCAAACCAGTCAGGCTTGGCGCGGCATCCGTGGGCTGGCAGTTAACTTCTATAGAAGCATGGATTGCTTCCAGAAGTGTTTAATTTTGCTCAAGAAGGAGTATGGAATGAAACTTACACATAAAAGAAAAGAAAATCGTGATGTTAATCTAGATAGCAAGGCAATTTTAATGTTTTTACAGCAAGTTATATCTTGCATATACGGTAAAACTAAAGCTTCTCTTGAGCTTACTTTTTCAACGATTCTTGGCAGCATGGCTCTGGCTTGCCAGGACATGTATGACGTTGAAATAGCAGATGATATTGTAGTGCCCGTATCGCATTTCCACATGATTTTGGCAAGATCGGGAAGTAGAAAAACTACGGTATATAGATTAGCTATGGCGCAAATTCATCAAATTGAGCATGAATTGGCAGAGGCATTTTCAGTCCGGCTGGAGGAGTACAAACGGCATTATGTGCTATGGGATGAAGAATGTAGGAGTCTTAAGAAATCTCTTCAGAAGGCGGTGCGGCAGAAAGAGGGGGTGGAAGAAGCCAGATTTAATCTGGAGGAATGTCTTAAAAATAAACCTATTGATCCTGTAAGAGTGCGTTTAACAGTAACGGATCCCACACCTGAAGCGCTTCTTAAAGAACTGGGAGAGTACTCTTGTCTAGGTATAACCTCTGATGAGGGAAGTGCTTTGTATGAAGGAATCATGCGCCGCAAAGCAGCAATTTCTAACACCCTGTGGTGCGGTGACAATTATCGAGTCAGTCGTGTGTCAACGGGTAGTTCCGACATTAAGGATCCCCGGCTTGGTATGCTAGTAATGATGCAGCCGGAACCACATGACAACATTCTGAGATCACAGGGCAAAAAAATAAGGGCAACGGGAAGTGATGCCCGTATTTTAAGAATGGATCTTACCTTGGTCACAAAACCGATTGATATTAATGATCTTGTTTTTGGTAATGAGTCTGACCTAGATAATTTTTATTCTATTCAGAAAAAACATTTACTTTCTGGAATAGAACGCAGGAAAAGGAATGCCCCTCGCACCTGTATGACATTTTCTCCGGATGCAAAGAAACGTCTATATGATATTGATAATCAAGTGAAGTGTCTAATGGAGCCTGGGGGGGAATTGTACCATTATAACGATTGGTCAGCACGGTACATAGAACACACTGCTAGGATTGCTGCTGTTATGCAGGCTTATATTACTCCTGACTCATCTATAATTACGAATGAAACGCTGGAATCTGCACTGTTAATAACGCAATGGTATCTTAATCATTTTATAGTGAAAATGGATATGATAATAGGGGCTTCCGATTCTGAAATATTACTTAATTGGTTTGAAAGCCATCTTGCCAGAAATGGGTCCTATGATTTTAGTCGGCGTGGAATTATGCAGAATGGTCCCTATTCTCTCAGAAAAGAAGCTCGTCTTATACCTGTATTAGAACAGCTTTCTGACGAAGGGAAAATCCAGTTATGGGAGGATGAAAGAGGGACGCATTACGTCAAATACCTGGCTTTCGAAATGATGCCATCAGAGCTGGATGCAAAACATAATATCATGTCTGGCAGACCAGTATACCAGGGAGGCTACAGTGTATTTAGTAGCATGCCATTAGAAGAATAACTTCAGAGTGATTTATTTTTTATCAATGAATTATGTTAGTGTGAGACCCTGACTGGCTGTGGTCTGAACTTTTTTTGTAAAGCTATTCTCAACTTTGATTCGCCGGTATATGTAATATATGTCGATATGCTGCAGTACATGCACCGCTTATAAATACACATGTAAAGCAGACCCATAAACATTAGTTGTAAAGTTTAACCTGCTACAGTAGGGCATTATTACTATTTCCAAATCATCACCATAATAATCTGGGTAGTTATCGGCTACCCATTACAAAGTGAACGCATATCATGAAGTCACCTTATGAATTAACTGAGCAGCAATTTGAGTCATTGGTACAGATAGCCCAAAAGAAATACAACTCTCATTTAGAGCGTTATATATTGCGTAGATCGCTTGCAGTAATATCTAACTATCTGGAGAATTATAACCGGGTATTCGCATTACGCGTTGATCTGAGGTTTGCTCAGTGCCACGTGCCTGGAGAGCCAGACTTGCCAATATGTTTTCAGGAAGACGATGAGAAAGCTATTACTCGGGCTATAGAGTCTCTTAAAAGCCAGTTACGGGAAGAACACAGACGCTCAGGTCGGGCTGATGAGCCTGCGCCACTCGGCTATATATGGGCTAAAGAACGTGATACCAGTGAACATTATCACTACCACCTAGTTCTGCTTTTCAACAAAGACGTTTATGCTTATTTGGGTGATTATGCTAACCCTGATGCTGATAATATGGGAACCCGGATACAAAAAGCGTGGTGTAGCGCAATTAAGCTTGATTATCCTCACTATGCCAGTCGGGTTGAATTCCCGGAAAACCATAGCACCTGGTTCACCCGGCAGGATGCTTTAACATTAAGTCCTGATTATTATGATTTCCTGATACGGGGAGCTTACCTGGCAAAAGAGTACAGCAAAAATTTCCATAACGGTTATCGTAACTTCGGTACAAGTCAGCTCATAGATTAATTCTTTGATAAGGAAGGGGGCTTGCTGCCCCCTTTTACTCTGTTTTTAAATAAAATTTGACCTGATATAGCTACGATACACATCAGACCTAATCGGCCGCTATGAGCGAAAAGCGGACATAGGCTTAATGTCAGAATGACATTTTCTAACTCGCGATTCTGAACACTGTAAAAAAGCAAGAAAAAAACTTCGCTGGCGGTAAATCGTATTCGGTTAAACCAGCCTGTACCGGAGTTTTACCGAATGCCCGGAGAAAGGCGTAAAAAAACCGCCTCGCGGCGGTCAGTGCTGCATCTTCACAACAAATTAATGCCCGATCTGATTGGGTCGGAAATTGTCAGCAATACGTAATGCCTCGGTTTTTCCTCCAGGCAGTAATCCTGCTTTTGAAAGTATATATTTAGGAAACTTAGTCGGAAGATACTCATGTCTGAACCAGCGACGGAATTCAGGTAATGCTTCATTTGGATATGCATTGATCATCTGTGGGTTAGACGCTGCCTGGTTAAAATCATCTGGGTAATGATGTGCGCACTGTACGCGTTCGCCAAAGCGGCTAGAAAGACCAGAGCTAGTCCAATGGCGTCCCCAACAAAGGCCTACACTAATATCGGGTACGGTATACATATTCACAACAAGACCAGCGGAAATCAGATCTACCATTAAACCTGCAATTTCATTAAATATGATGAAATGACCATCAGGCACTGAGCCAGTGCTTTGAATAATCGAAACTCGTTGATGGTAGGGGCCCCAAGGATCTTCCGGCTGGTATCGAAGTGCGCCGTAAATATAGTCGCGAAGTCCTACCCTAGCTAATTCTCGAAAGTATTGTTGTGCCGTTGCATTCGATGCAGCCTGTGATTCAAAAGCATAAAACTCGAGTAGAGCCATGCATACAATATCGGGGAAGGCGTAATGGATTATTCCCCCTCGCATGACTGAGATAAAAAGGACTTGCTCTGTATATTCGGCTTGCTGTAAATATGAGCTAATAAACTCCATTCGCCCACGTGAAAAGATGCCACTTTGGAAAGATTGGGCATATTCACTAGCTATATCAGCAATATTTGATGGATTTACGCCACATATTCTGGCGAGTCCATTCTGAGTAAGGTATGGAATGCCGTTTTCTAAAACACCCATTTCAATATTATTAAAGACGCCTTCTTGTTTAACGCCTAGGTCTAATACGCCGACATTTATGTTTGAAGGCTGATTGGTTGAAGTCATAAAATATTATCCTTTTTAAATTTTTAACTATATTTCCAAAAAATCAGCCCGTAAGAGCCTGCTTTAGATCTGAGGCTTTCCTATTTCTCCATCAGATTTAGCCTATTTATTATACCAGCATCGTTTGGTCTGACTAGGGCGGAATCCGTAAACTGCGGGATTAGCCGAGTCCATGTGAGTAGCAAAAAAATCGCCTCGTAGTAGTCCTGAAGCAAGTTATAGTCGCCAATGCCCGCGTTTGGCACAAAGCAGACTGTCAGATTCGATTGCGATCTACCTCCGATTCATCCATATACCGGGTTGGGCCTATCCACCTTTGCCGGTAAAACACCTTTTAGCGAGAAAGTTAGCCCACAAGTTTTAACCCCGTTTTACCAGTTTCAACAATACTCCCGAAGTCCGCCTTGCTAACAAAATCAGCCCACCACTGCATCATCGGGCGGCGCTGCTCAAGATAATCGCTACGGTTGTAAGCACGACGCACCTCATTCTTGTCCACATGAGCAAGTGCTGCTTCAATCACATCTGGTGGAAAGCCTTGCTCGTTAAGGGCTGTACTAGCGATAGATCGCAGGCCGTGCGAAACCAGTACACCGCCAAAGCCCGCACGCTTTAGTGATGCGTTAACCGTCTGACTATTCATTGGTTGCTTTGGTTTGATACGGCTGGGAAAAATGAATTCACGATTGCCACTTAACGGTTTCATCATTTCCAGAACAGCGATGGCTTCATCTGACAATGGCACAGTATGGTCACGGTTCATCTTCATGCGTGATGCAGGGATCTTCCATTCTCGTGTTTCCATGTCTACCTCTTCCCAACGGGCTTCAGCCGCTTCGGCAGGGCGGGTGATGGTAAGAAGCTGCCACATAAACAGGCATCGTGTTGAAAGGCTAATGCTGGCCGTTCGCATCGTCTGCATTAACTGAGGCAGCTGATCGGGACGAATGCTGGGCATGTTTTTCTTCTGCGGCTTCTCGAATGCCTTTCCAATATTGACACTAGGAACCGCATCAATCAGCCCCGTGTTTTGGGCATAGATCATGACCTCATTGATGCGCTGGCACAGGCGACGAACAGTTTCCAGTGCTCCTCTAGCCTGAACCGGTTGCACGGCCTGAACCAAAGTATGAGCTTTGATATCTGTAACGCTGACGTCACCAATCGCAGGAAAGACATCTCTTTCCAGAGATCGCCAAATGTCCTCTGCATAGTCCTCGGTCACGCTGGCTTTCTTCACATTCCACCAACGTTCTGCCACGAGTTGGAAAGTATTAGTTTTGGCTTCAAGTGAGCTGCGTAATTGTTCTTCCTGATGTTTCTGGGGATCGATTTGTTTTGCCAGGAGAGAGCGGGATTCTGCCCGATAGCTTCGAGCCTCGGCAAGCGTAACTGCCGGGTAGGAGCCTATGCTTTTCTTCGCACGTTTCTTGGTGACAGGGCGAATGTAGCGAAACTGCCAGATTTTACTTCCGCTGGATTTGATCAGTAGCTCAAGGCCATCGCCATCATAAAGCACATAGTCCGCTTCCTTGGGTTTGGCAGATTCGATTTCCTTAACGGAGAGAGGTTTGGTTTGTCTTGCCATTGCCGGGTTTCCATAGTTTTAGGCACCTCAAAAACAATAAAGCTTTATAAGGTGCCTAACAAGGTGCCTAAAAGGTTCGGATTTAATTAGTTGAGTTCGGACTTCGCGGGATAAATTGAGGGCACAAAAAAGCCCGCAGGGCTTGCGCCATGCGGGCTTTTAGGACTTCATCGGATGACTCTGGTGTCACCGATGGAGAATTTTGGTGGAGCTGGCGGGAGTTGAACCCGCGTCCGAAATTACTACACCGTCGGCACTACATGCTTAGTCCAATCTTTACATTCGCTTGCCGGCTGCGGATGGACACGCCACTAACAAACTAGCCTGATTAAGTTTAACGCTTCAACCCCAGGCAGGGCCTCCACGCGATCTCTTTTGGGTTTGACCTCTCTTGATCCCCGTCCTAAGAGCGGAGGCTAGGGAGAGAGGGCTCTGAGCAGGTTATTAAGCTGCTAAAGCGTAGTTTTCGTCGTTTGCGACTATTTTTTTGCGGCTTTTTACGAGGCCAACCGCCCCTCGGCATGCTCCTTGGGCTTCGCAAATCCCGTCGAATCCAGAATCAGCCCCAAGTAGTGAAAGCAGTATAACAGTAAAACGTGGTGCTATGCCAGAGGCTTAGCGGTTCGCGTGTTTCATAATACGTGCTTTATCGAGTTTCCACTCTCGCTCTTTAATGTCATCGCGCTTGTCGTGTTCGCGTTTACCTTTCGCCACGCCAATTTTGAGCTTGGCCCAGGCATTTTTCCAGTACAGTGACAAGGCGACAACGGTATAACCTTCACGATTGACGCGGCCAATCAGTGAATCCAGCTCGCGCTGTTTCAATAACAGTTTACGGTTACGTGTGGGATCGCAGACGACGTGCGTAGATGCGCCCAGCAAAGGCTGAATGGTGGCACCGAACAGAAAAGCCTCGCCATCACGCAGCAGAATATAGCTGTCGCTGATGTTAGCTTTCCCTGCGCGCATTGATTTGACTTCCCATCCTTGCAATGACAGGCCTGCTTCGAACTCTTCTTCGATGAAGTATTCATGGCGGGCGCGCTTGTTTTGCGCAATGGTAGCGGAACCGGGTTTGTGTGCTTTTTTCTTTGTCATAGTGCGACTTAGTATACGTGAAGCAAAAAACAAACGCATCCCTGTGCCTTGTGGCGGGGGGAATTTTTGTTTGACCGTGCAAAATGTTACTATTCCGCGTCTCATGCACAACAGGAAACGCTATGTCTCAGATTAGTCGTTCGGCGCTTGTCCCTTACAGCGCCGAGCAGATGTACCGTTTAGTCAACGATGTTGACGCCTATCCCGAATTTTTACCGGGTTGTACAGGAAGCCGCGTTCTGGATGCCAATGAAGGGCAGATGACGGCTTCTGTCGATGTTTCGAAAGCGGGTATCAGTAAGACCTTTGTCACGCGCAACACGCTGACGCACAACCAAAGCATTCATATGCAACTGGTTGATGGTCCTTTTCGTTCGCTCAGTGGCGGCTGGACCTTTGTTTCATTGGGGGATGACGCTTGTAAAGTGGAGCTAAACCTCGAGTTTGAGTTCACCAATAAGCTGATTGAGCTGGCCTTTGGTCGGATTTTTAAAGAGTTGGCCAGCAGCATGGTGCAAGCCTTTACGCTGCGTGCGAAAGAGGTTTACCGTGCCTGATATCTCAATTGAAGTGGCTTACGCGCTCCCTGATAAGCAGTATCTCCAGAAAGTGAAGGTGGCCGCGGGCAGTACGGTTGAGCAGGCCATTGTGGCGTCTGGCTTACTGACACTGCGTCCAGAGATCGATCTCAAGCAAAATAAAGTGGGCATCTTTAGCCGAGCGGTGAAGCTGCAGGACACCGTGGAAGCGGGCGATCGCGTCGAAATTTACCGACCGCTGATAGCCGATCCCAAAGAGCTGCGTCGTCTGCGGGCGGAGCGCTCGGCTAAAAAATAGTTATTCTGTTTTCCACTGGTACGCAGTGGAAAATACCCCGGCATGACCGTTTTCTCTGATCTACGTTGTAACGGATTGACCAGACAGGAGAAAACAATAATGTCCACTGTACCCTCAGCAGGCCGTCGCCAGTTTTTGGCGACGGGTGCGAAACTCACGGCCGCAGGCACGCTGTTTGCCGCCGGTATCAGCCAGGCTTCAGTGCCGTTCAACGCTCCCCTCAACTGTCAGGATGTACCCAACGGACGCGTGGATACCCAACATTACTGGCTACGCAATGTGCGCCTCGAAGAGTCTTTTATCCGCGATAAAGGCGTGATTACGGCCACGCAAACGGGCTTGTATGATATTGAAGTGACCGACGGCAAAATAACGTCGATGCAAAAAGCCGGTACCGCCTCAGGCAGTGCTGCTGGCTGGGATGCGAAAGGGGCTTTGCTGCTGCCTGCTACGCGCGATATGCATATTCATCTCGACAAAACCTATTACGGTTCAGGTTGGCGCGCTCCGCTGCCGCGTAAAACGGTGATCGATATGATCCATCAGGAAGAAGCTATTCTCCCGGAATTGCTGCCCGTTTCCGAACAGCGAGCCGAAAAGCTGATGGCATTACTGCAAAGCAAAGGCACGACTGTGGCACGCAGTCATTGCAATATTGATCCCATTAGCAAGCTGACGGGACTCACGCACCTGCAACAGGCCATCGCCGCACATCAGGCTGATTTTTCCTGTGAAATTGTCGCGTTCCCACAACACGGCCTGCTGCGTTCCGGCGTCGAGAGTATGATGCGCGATGCGATGCAACAAGGGGCGCATTATGTGGGGGGACTTGATCCCACCAATGTTGATGGCAACATGAAAAAGTCGCTGGATACTATGTTCGGTATCGCTCTGGATTTTAACGCGCCCATTGATATTCATATCCATGAAACGGAACCGCATGGCGTGGCAGCCATTCGCTATATGATCGATACGGTTCGGGATAACCCGCGTTTAAAAGGCAAAGTCACGCTAAGCCATGCTTTCGCGCTCGGTACGTTAGAGGGAAAAGCACTGGAAACCATGATTGCGGATCTAAAAGAGCAGCAATTTAGCATCGCAACAACGGTGCCCATTGGCCGCGTGATCATGCCGTTACCCCAGTTACGTGCCGCAGGTATCCCCGTGTGGTCGGGCACCGACACCATTGCCGATCACTGGCAGCCTTTCGGTACGGGGAGCATGCTAGAAAAGGCCAATACCTATGCGCAGCTTTATCGCGGCCCGGATGAGTATTCACTGAGCCGCTCTCTTGGCATCGCGACCAATGAGGTGTTGCCGCTGAATAATCACGGTGAGCAGCAGTGGCCGAAGGTGCAGGATGAGGCCACCATGATTCTGGTTGATGCCAGTTGCTCAGCAGAAGCCGTGGCGCATCTGTCACCGATACTGGCTACCTTCCATCGCGGGCGGCAGGTATACGGTGGGTTAGCGAAAAGCGCATAAAGAGAAAGCCAGTCGATGACTGGCTTTTTTTCTGTTCAAGTGCGACTTAGTTAGCCTGAGAGCGGGTGAGTGCAGGCTTGTTATCGATGTTGGTCAGCACACCATTGCTGTCGAAGGTTAACGTCAGCGTTTGTTGCTTCACGCTTTCGTGACCGGGTTGTTCACGGAACACGTAGTACCACACGTTGCTACCAAAGGGATCATGCATCATCGGTGAACCCAGGGTATAGGCTACCTGCTGTTGTGTCATGCCGTTGTGGATTTTTGCGACGTCATTAGCGACCAGATAGTTTCCCTGATTGATATCTGGGCGGTAAACCACGCGCTCCAGAGTGGAACAACCGGCAGTCAACATCAGGGCAGCCAGGGCGGCGACAGTCAGCGTTTTACAGCGCATATCTCTTACATTCCTTTCTTAGGGGCATCAGCGCCCACGGTGACAGGCTCTAAGCTGAGTACTCTGTTGGCGAATCAGTCAGCGATAAGTTGCCGATAATAATAAACCTAAAGCCGCTTGGAAACCTCTGGAAACCAAGGATATGACCACGAAAAGTAAAAAAAGTGCGTTAACAGGGCAGGGAAGCAAAGCGGTTGCGGAAAAAATAGACAATAAAAAGCCCCGTCAGGCGGGGCTACACTCGTTATGCTGCTAACAGTTCTTTCGCATTCGCCAGTGTATTGCGCGTGACCTCGCTGCCGCCAAGCAGTCTGGCGAGTTCCTGTAAACGCGCCCGTTTGTCGAGGGCTTGCATATGTGTTTCCGTCATTGCGCCATCGGTTTCTTTACTCACCACAAAATGTTGGTGGCCGCAGCCAGCAACCTGTGGCAAGTGCGTGACACACATAACCTGGGTTGATTCCCCTAACTGGCGTAGCATCCGACCCACGACGGCAGCCGTTGGGCCACTGATACCGACATCCACTTCATCAAAAATCAGTGCCGGTGTTTCCATTTTACGGGCGGTAATCACTTGAATCGCCAGTGCGATACGCGATAGCTCACCGCCAGAGGCCACTTTTCCTAAGCCTTGCAGCGGCTGACCTGGGTTAGTGGTGACGCGGAAATCCAGGGTGTCGGCTCCATCGGCCGTCAGGTGGTCGGCATTGAAGTTAACGGCAATGGCAAACTGCCCGTGCGGCATCGCCAGACTGTGCATACTGTCGGTAATGAGCCGTGACAACTCTTCTGCATTCGCGGAGCGGCGTTCATGGAGCTGTTGAGCCGTGCTGAGTGCCGCCTGATAGTGAGTAGAAACGGCATCTGCCAAATGCGCCTGATCGCTCTCTTGTTGTGACAGTTGTTCTTGTTCTGCCAGCAACTGTTGATGAAACGCGGCCAGGCTTTCAGGCGTAATGTGGTGCTTACGCGCCAGGTGGATTTGTCGCGCAATACGCTGTTCAAGCTCGTATAAACGATTGGGATCCAGATCAAGACGATCGCAGTAGTGACGCAGTTCATCACTGGCTTCACTGAGTTGAATGGCGGCCTCTTCCAGCATGGTTAACACGCCACCCAGTTTGTCATCCATACCCACCAACTCACTCATTAACTGACGCGCCGTATAGAGCTGACTCTGTAGGCTTTGATCTTCGCCATCCGCTAACAGGGTCAAGGTTTGCTGGCTGGTAGAGAGTAGCTGTCCACTGTTCGCCAGCCGTTTGTACTCTTCGTCGATTTGTTCAAATTCACCAGCGACAGGGGCAAATTCGTTGAGTTCTTTTAATTGGTAAGTCAGCAGTTCGCGGCGAGCTTCACGCTCTTGCGCCAATTGCTGATGTTGGGACAATGCCCGACAGCTTTCATGCCACTGACGATAGTGGCGGCGCATCGTGCTCAGCGTTTCACCTTCGTTAGCGTAAGCATCGAGCAGGTGCTTTTGGTGATCGGGTTTTAACAGCAACTGATGTGCGTGCTGGCCATGAATTTGAATGAGATGTTGGCCAATGTCCCGCAGTTGTGACAGCGGCACCGACGTGCCATTGATATAGCCACGTGAACGGCCATCGCTGCTTATGACGCGGCGCAGCAGGCATTCATTGCCTTCATCAAGGTGATTTTCTTCCAGCCAGCGTAATGCCGAAGGGGTGTCTTTTAAGGAGAAGCGTGCGCAGAGGTCAGCGCGGCTGGCGCCTGTGCGTACCATATCGGCTTCAGCACGACCGCCCAGGCATAAACCTAGCGCATCAATGGCAATGGATTTGCCCGCACCCGTTTCCCCGGTAATGGCGGTCATGCCGCGATGGAAGTCGATCTCCAGTTCACGAACGATAGCAAAGTTACTGATTGTGAGTTGCGCCAGCATAGTCGTCGTCCTGTATAAAAACACACGCATGGTTTTTCATACAGTATATACTGGTTTTATACACAGTAAAGTGGCTGTGACCAAATTTAGAACAATTTTTTTGACCAGCCGAGTTTTGAGCTTAACGTATTAAAATAATTATAATTTTTAGGATGAATAAGCGTCAGGTGATGGTCGCTACGGCGCACGAGCACATCCTCGCCATCCAGTATTGGCAAGGCAATTTGGCTGTCGCAACTGATTTCCAGATCGCTGCGCAAAGAGGAAAAACGCAGGCGAATGGTGCTGCTGCTGTTAATCACCAGCGGCCTGGCTGACAGCGTGTGCGGAAACATCGGCACCAGCGCAATCGCGTCTAAAGACGGGGTCAAAATCGGGCCGCCAGCGGATAACGAGTACGCCGTGGAACCGGTTGGCGTGGAGATAATCAGGCCATCGGATCGCTGAGAAAACGCAAACACTTCATCGATATAGACCTCAAATTCGATCATGTGCGCGACTTTGCCCGGGTGCAGCACCACTTCATTGATCGCTGTGCCGATACGCGGATCCTGATGCTGTCGGCAGACCTGTGCTTCCAACAGAAAGCGTGTTTCAACGCGATACTCGCCCTCCAGCACATCCGCTAGCTGCTGCAACGCGTTTTCAGGATCGAGATCGGTGAGAAAGCCCAAATTGCCGCGATTGATGCCGATGACTTTAATGTCGTAGCGTGCCAGCACGCGCGCAGCGCCCAACATATTGCCATCGCCTCCTACCACCACCGCCAGGTCTGCTTTTTGGCCTATCTCGGCCAGCGAACCGGTTTGGACATCGTTCAGGGCCAGATCGCGGGCGATCTGCTGTTCGACGATCACTTCGTAGCCTTTTTCCGTTAGCCAGCGCCACAACATTTCATGGGTGGTCAACGCCGTAGGGTGGCGCGGATGACCAACAATGGCGATACATTTAAAGTGAGTGCTCATCGTACTGCTGTTCCTTCCCGAATGAAGGGCCACGACAATGTGTCGGGTTCCCTTGAAACCGCGAATCCAATCCCCATAATAAGCGAACTGGCGATATGAATCTGTAGAACGCGGAGAATTTCATGAGTAGTAAAGAACAGAAAACCCCAAACGAGCAAGTCTCAGACGAAATGGAACAGCAGGCACGCGTTGAGGATGTTGAACCGCCTGAGGCCGTTGAGGACGTCCGCGACGCGCGTATTGCTGAACTGGAAGCGGAACTGGCTGTGTCTAAATCAGGTGTACGTGATGCGCAATTGCGTGCACAGGCTGAAATCGAAAACATTCGTCGCCGCACTGAATTGGATGTCGAAAAAGCACATAAGTTTGCTTTAGAGAAGTTCTCCAATGAATTACTGCCGGTGATTGATAGCCTTGAGCGCGCCATTGAACTGGCGGACAAAGAGAATGAAGCGCTGAAGCCTATGCTGGAAGGGATTGAGTTGACGCTGAAATCGCTGATCGACGCGGTGCGCAAGTTTGGCGTGGAAGTGGTCGGCGACACGCATGTGCCGTTCAACCCGGAATTGCACCAGGCCATGTCAATGATGGAATCTGATGAGATGGCGCCCAACCACGTGTTGATGGTGATGCAGCGTGGTTACACGCTCAACGGGCGTTTGTTACGTCCGGCGATGGTTGCGGTTTCAAAAGCGAAAGCATAATGCCTTCGCCAGAGCTCCCCACTTAAGGGGAGCCACGGTTTATGCGTCTGGCAGTTCAGGCTGCCAGTTAATCGCCGTTTCGCCTCTGGCCTGCAACAAAGCATTGGCCTGCGAAAAAGGCTTACTGCCAAAAAAACCACGGTGTGCAGAGAGCGGAGAAGGGTGCGGCGCCTGCAATACGGCGTGCCGGTTTCGGTCAATGATGCTGCCTTTGCGTTGCGCGTGCGATCCCCATAGCAGAAACACCACACCTTCACGGTGCTCATTGATCAGCGCAATGACGCGATCGGTAAAGGTTTCCCAGCCAAATTTTGCGTGCGAATGCGCCTGGCCACGTTCCACCGTCAAAACGGTGTTTAGTAACAGCACTCCCTGACGCGCCCAGCTTTCTAAGAAGCCGTGAGTGGGCCGTACAAAGCCAGCAATATCGGTTTCCAGTTCTTTGTACATATTAAGCAGAGAAGGAGGCGGCTGAATGCCAGGCAGGACAGAAAAGGCCAAACCGTGTGCCTGATTCGGGCCGTGGTAAGGATCTTGCCCCAATATCACCACTTTGATATCCCCCAATTCGGTCAACCGAAAGGCGTTGAACACTGCCTCTTTGGGTGGATACACCGTTTTGCCCGCTGCGCGCTCACTCGCCACTTTCTGCAAGGTGTCGATAAAGTACGGTTTCTGCTTCTCTTCTGCCAGCACGTCGTGCCAGGTAATAGTGCTGCTCATGTAGGCCTCCCTAAGTCATTCTGCCGTAAGCTTAACCTGGTGCGCCGCGCGGTGGAACGCTAAAAAAGTTGATCTCATCAAAAAAAGTTTAGTTAAAGAATGCAAAATAAACAGTGGGTTAGCTTACAGGCCTGGTTTTTATTGATTTGTATCAAGGCACAAGCACAGGGGGAGCGGTATATATCTGTAAAACATTGATCTCACCCCGGATGCCCGGGATAACGTCTGATGCCTGGGAGGCAACAATGATTACAGGAATTCAAATTACGAAAGCCAACAACGCACAGCTACTGAACTCCTTTTGGCTGCTGGATGATGAGAATGCGGAAGCGCGCTGCCTGTGTGCGAAAGAGGGCTTTGAGGCAGATCAGGTTGTGCCGGTGAGCGATCTGGGTCAGTTCGAATACCGTGAAGTACCGGTGTCTGTTAAACCACAAGTACGCGTAGAAGGGGGCCAGCATCTGAACGTTAACGTACTGAGCCGTGAGACGCTGGAAGATGCGGTTAACAACCCAGAGAAATACCCACAATTAACCATCCGCGTTTCAGGTTACGCCGTGCGTTTCAACGCGCTGACGCCAGAACAACAACGTGATGTGATTACCCGTACTTTCACTGAAAGCCTGTAAGATTAACGCAGAGATTTGTGCGGGTGCTAAAAAGTGACCCGCACGTTTTTTTGTCTCTAACTTACGAATCAATGCGTTACTGACTTTTTACGCACCCTGCACGCAGTGCAAAGGGGCGATTTCGTTTATTTGTTAATAAAATGTAGTGAAATCGATATTTCTGCGTATCAAAGCATAAAAAAAGCCGCCTGACAGAGGCGGCTTTTTGTTGGGCTGCGTAATTAATCTTCGCTGCTTTCTGGTTTCACCGTTTCGGCTGGCTTACGGCGTTTACCGACATTCTTGGTATCGCGGTGGCGCAATTTAACGCGCGGTTTTTCCATTTCTTTCTCTTTTTGCTCTTTCCGCTTCGCCATCACCTTTTTCGACGGTTTCCCTTTCAATTTCGTACTTGGGGTACGCGTCGTCGGGCGAAGATCATCGATGGTGCGCGATTTTAGCGGATCGTTGATATAACGTCCCACTTTGCTGAGCAACATATGGTCGTGGGCTTCCACCAGTGAAATCGCTGTGCCTTTCTTACCCGCACGTCCCGTACGGCCAATGCGGTGCAAATAGATATCCGCGGTGCGCGGCATATCAAAGTTAAAGACATGGCTGACATCATCAATATCAATACCGCGCGCGGCAACATCGGTCGCCACTAAGACGTTACAGCGGCCTTCAACAATGCGTTTCAGCGCTTCGTTACGTTTTGCCTGCACCATTTCACCTTCGAAATAGCTGGTGTTGATGCCTTTCTCACGCAGCCAGGCGCACAACTCATGCACGCGCTCACGTTTACGGACAAACACGATGGCGCGCGTCACTTCAGGCTGTTGCAACAGGTGCACCAGCAGCGCCGTTTTATGGGCGATATCATCGGCACGGTAATACCATTGCTGAATCTTCTTGCGCTCGCGGCGGCTTGGATCGGATTCAACTTCAACCGGCTCGTTCAGAATGCGCTCGGCAAACTCCTGGATGGCTTCACCTTCCAGCGTGGCGGAGAACAGCATGGTCTGCTTGCGCCAGCGCGTTTCCGCTGCGATGGTTTCAATATCTTGCGCAAAGCCCATGTCGAGCATACGGTCGGCTTCATCCAGAATCAGCGTTTCGACCGCACGGCAGTCAAAATTCTCTTCTTTGATGTACTGCAGCAAACGCCCCGTGGTTGCTACGACGATATCCTGATTCTCACTGAACACTTCTGCGTGGTTCATGTAAGCTACGCCACCCGTGATGGTCGCGATGTCCAGATGGGTGTGTTTTGCCAGTTCACGCGCGTGATCGGCAACTTGCATCGCCAGCTCACGCGTTGGCGTGAGGATCAAAATACGCGGTGGGCCTGACTTTTTACGTGGGAAGTCAATCAGGTGTTGCAGAACGGGCAGCAGGTAGGCCGCCGTTTTACCGGTTCCGGTTGGCGCAGAGCCCAGGACGTCACGTCCTTCCAGCGCAGGCGGGATAGCAGCTGCCTGAATGGCCGTTGGGCGAACAAAGCCCTTATCCTGCAATGCGTCAAGCAGGCTCTCATCAAGTTCGAGTTCGGAAAACGTGGATACAGTCATGGTCTACCTCAGTTTGGGGCGCTGATTATAGACAGATTGCCAGCAATCTTCACCTGTTTGTCGTCGGCATCCGCACCTTAACGCTATCAACAGGGCGCGATGCGGCCATCGGATGGCCCTGTAAAGCCAAAAAGCGTCTCCCTAAAATGACGCAAGATGTGCAGCGTTTCAAACAACATCAGGATGTCGCGCTGTGTGAAGGCATGAGGTCTGACTTCATGCCGTCACACATTACCGCTACACTGAGTGCCAGTCATTACCAGGAACAAAACGATGATGAAGTCTGACACCGCTGAACGGCGTAAGGCCCTGCAACGTAATGGATTTACATTTAAACATTTCTTTGTTGCCCATGACCGCTGCGCCATGAAGGTGGGGACGGATGCCATTTTATTGGGCGCATGGGCACCGGTCGCTCGGGTGAACGCGGTATTAGATATTGGCTGCGGCACAGGGATACTCGCGTTAATGCTGGCCCAGCGGACCCCCGATGATGTGCAGATCGATGCCGTTGAGCTGGACAGTGCTGCGGCTGAACAAGCCGCTGAGAACGTGGCGGCTTCGCCGTGGTCAACGCGGATTCAGGTGCATCAGGCCAGCATTCAGCACTGGTCACAGCAAACGGAAAAACGTTACTCGCTGATTGTCAGCAATCCGCCGTATTTCACGCCTGGCGTCGCCTGTGCCAGCAACGAACGCGACAGCGCACGTTCGACCCGCGATCTTGATCATCCCGACCTGCTCGGGTGTGCCGAAAATCTGATTACTGAGGAAGGGGCGTTGTGTGTCGTACTGCCGGAAGCGGAAGGTTCGCAGTTCGTGCAGTTAGCACAGGAGCGCGGTTGGCACCTGCGCTATCGTATGGATATTGCCGACAATGAAATGCGCCTGCCGCATCGCGTACTGCTGATGCTCTCGCCAGCCGCGGGCGAGCAGCTCAATGAACGGCTCGTGATTCGCGGACCAGACCAACGCTATTCCGAGGGCTTTTGCAGCCTGACCCGCGATTTCTATCTCTTTATGTAGTGCTACGCCTTCCCGGGCGTCAAAATGGTCGGGAAGGCTTCGGCTGACGTGTGGGGATAATCCAGAGTGAAGTGCAATCCCCGGCTCTCTTTCCGCGCCATGGCGCATCGCACCATCAGTTCTGCCACCTGCACTAAATTACGCAGTTCCAGCAGATGGTTAGAGATGCGGAAATGCGCATAATATTCATCGATCTCTTGCTGTAACGTATTGATACGGCGTAGGGCGCGCTCCAGCCGTTTAGTGGTGCGCACAATGCCCATGTAATCCCACATAAACAGCCGTAGCTCATGCCAGTTATGCTGGATCACCACGCGTTCATCAGAATCATCGACGCGGCTTTCATCCCAGGCCGGGACGTTGTCCACCAAAGGCCACTGCGGGAGTTTTTCAGCAATCGCCTGTGCTGCGGACCAGCCATACACCACACACTCCAGTAAAGAGTTTGAGGCGAGCCGGTTAGCCCCGTGCAAGCCGGTGTAGCTGACTTCGCCAATCGCATACAGACCCGTAATATCGGTTTCGCCCTGTGCGTTCACCATCACACCGCCGCAGGTATAATGGGCCGCTGGCACGATGGGAATCGGTTCTTTGGTCAGATCCAGCCCAAACGTCAGCAGCTTTTCGTAAATCATGGGAAAGTGACTGCGTACGAATTCAGCCGGTTTATGACTGATATCTAAATACATGCAATCGACACCTTCACGCTTCATTTCATGGTCAATTGCGCGGGCGACGATATCGCGCGGTGCCAATTCCGCACGCGAATCAAAATCGGGCATAAAGCGGCTGCCGTCTGGGCGTTTTAAGAGCGCCCCTTCGCCGCGTAGCGCTTCTGTTAGTAAGAAGTTCTGCGCTTGCGGATGAAACAGGCAGGTGGGATGAAACTGATTGAATTCCAGGTTGGCTACCCGGCAGCCCGCTCGCCACGCCATGGCAATGCCATCACCAGAGGCCACATCGGGATTCGTGGTGTACTGATACACTTTTGCCGCACCGCCGGTCGCCAATACCACGGCACGTGCGCGGCAGCTTTCAACCGCTTCGCGATTGCGATTCCAAATCCAGGCACCTATTGCACGACGTTCACCGGGCAAACCCAGCTTATCGGAAAGAATTAAATCCACCGCATTGCTACGTTCCAGAATGTGGATATTGGGATGGTTTAAGGCCTGGCTAACAAGGGTGGTTTCCACCGCACGGCCTGTGGCGTCGGCACTGTGTAAAATTCGTCGATGGCTGTGCCCACCTTCACGGGTCAGATGGTAGCGTACCTCGGTAGTCGCCTCTGCGGTGGTGTCGAATACCACTCCGCTGTCGATAAGCCATTGCACGCAGTGGCGCGCATTGCTGGCAATAAAAGAAACGGCTTCGCGGTCGCACAAACCGGCACCGGCAATCAATGTGTCTTCGACGTGTGATTCAATGCTGTCGGTTTCATCAAATACGGCAGCGATACCGCCTTGTGCATAAAAGGTCGATCCTTCACTGATCGGGCCTTTGCTTAACACCATGACGTGATGATGCTCGGCTAAACGCAATGCCAGTGAGAGCCCGGCGGCACCACTGCCTATAATTAACACATCGCACGTATAATCGGATTCGGAAGTCATGGTTGTTTAATTTACTAAACAGGTTGTTTGCTGAGCATACCATTTTGTCTTCCGACGCCAAGAAGATTTATTCCGCTGATGGCAATTAGAACCATTATTTCTGCTGAACGAGGGAAGATTAGCCTGACTAATTCTGGTCTGTGGGAGGTGAACGGTGTTTATTATCGCGAACATAATGGCGTTTACGGGATTTAAAGATGAAAAAGCCCTGCTCATGAGTTACTCTGCGGGCGATACATAGCGGCTCGGGAAATTCTGGTTTGCATGCCTGCCCGAGGCTTAAAGCCCAAATGAAAATAAGCTGTGGTGATAAGCGAACGGTTACCCGTATGTGTGACAAATTGTTGCGTAATGGAACTTCTGGTGAATGGCACACTCAAAGCAGGTGCTTGCTCGAAAACAGTGTTAACTGGTGGTTGTTCATTTTACGCGTGGAGAGAGATTTGGGGAGATATTACCTCGGATGAGCGAGCAATTAACGGATCAAGTTCTCGTTGAGCGGGTTCAGAAGGGAGATCAAAAAGCATTCAACCTACTGGTTATTCGATACCAGCATAAAGTGGCGAGCCTCGTTTCCCGCTATGTCCCCTCTGGTGATGTGCCAGATGTGGTGCAGGAATCGTTTATCAAGGCGTATCGCGCGCTGGAATCGTTTCGTGGCGACAGTGCTTTTTATACCTGGCTGTACCGTATCGCCGTTAACACAGCGAAGAATTACTTGGTGGCTCAGGGACGTCGCCCGCCGTCCAGCGATGTGGACGCGAACGATGCTGAAAATTTCGAAAGCGCAGGTGCGCTGAAAGAAATTTCGAACCCTGAGAACTTAATGTTGTCAGATGAGTTGAAACAGATAGTTTTTCGTACCATAGAATCGCTCCCGGAAGATCTCCGTATGGCAATTACGTTGCGGGAGCTTGATGGTTTAAGCTATGAAGAAATAGCCGCCATCATGGATTGCCCTGTCGGTACGGTGCGCTCAAGAATTTTCCGTGCGCGTGAAGCTATCGATAACAAAGTTCAACCGCTTATCCAACGTTAGCGATAGCGGACACAGGAAGGGTACGAGGCATGCAGAAAGAAAAACTTTCCGCTTTAATGGATGGCGAATCACTGGACAATGAGCTGATTTCGCAGCTTAGCCAGGACGCGAAATTGCAACAAAGTTGGGAAAGCTATCATCTCATTCGTGACACCCTGCGCAGTGATATTGGCGCGGTTGTGCATATTGATATCGCTGCCCGCGTTGCGGCCGCCATTGAGCAAGAACCGACCAAACGTGTTACTCCTATAATTACTGAATCTCAGCCGGAACCTGCGCGCTGGGAGAAAATGCCGTTTTGGCACAAAGTTCGTCCATGGGCCGCGCAGCTTACGCAGGTCGGCGTTGCCGCTTGTGTATCGTTAGCGGTGATTGTGGGCGTACAGCAGTACAATGCTTCCTCTGTGGAAGATGGAGCACAGCCTTCAGATTCTCCGGTGTTTAATACGCTGCCTATTAATGGCAAAGCGTCCCCGGTGAGCCTGGGCGTCCCTGCCGAAGGCAGCACGAATGTGTCTCAGCAGGTGCAAGAGCAGCGCCATCGTGTGAACGCATTGCTCCAGGATTACGAATTGCAGCGTCGTCTGCATTCAGAGCAGCTTCAATTAGATAACGCGCCTGCACAGCAAGCCTCTGCTGTTCAGGTTCCTGGTAATCAGTCGTTAGGAATTCAGCAGCAGTAATGAAGCAACTCTGGTATGCCGTAAGCCTGCTCGCTGGTAGTGTGTTCCATGTTTCAGCCGCCCCGACGCAAACCGCGTCCGGGGCGTTGTTGCAACAAATGGAGCGGGCTAGCCAGTCTCTCAACTATGAACTCGCCTATATCAACGTTTCCCGTCTGGGTATCGAATCGCTGCGCTATCGTCATGCTGTGATTGACAACAAAGTCTATGCGCAGTTGCTGCAAATGGACGGGCCACGACGTGAAGTGCTGCAACGCGGTGAAGAGATCAGCTATTTCGAACCGGGTTTAGAGCCGTTTACGTTGAGTGGCGGCCATATCGTCGACTCTTTGCCGGCACTGGTTTATGCCGATTTTAAACGCTTATCCACTAACTACGACTTTGTTCCTGTCGGGCGCACGCGTGTTGCCGATCAACTCAGTGAAGTTATTCGCATTGTGGCGCGTGATGGCACGCGTTATAGCTACATCGTGTGGCTGGACAGTGACACGCGCTTACCGCTGCGCATTGATTTGCTCGATCGTGATGGTGAAACCCTCGAACAGTATCGCGTGGTGAGTTTTGCGGTCGATGAAGGCGTGCGTAATCTGCTGCAAGGTCTGCAAAAAACCAATTTACCGCCCTCGCTTTCGGTGCCTGCTGCCAAAACAGGGCGTTTCAACTGGAAAGCGGGATGGCTACCTTCAGGTATGAGTGAAGTCTCGCAAAGCCAACGCGATATTCCCACGCTCAGTAAGCCTGTGGAATCCCGATTGTATTCTGATGGATTGTTTAGCGTCTCGGTCAATGTCAGCGCCTCAGATGCTAACAGCCGTGCTCAGGTGTTGCGTACCGGCCGTCGAACGGTGCAAACTGTTGTGCGTAATAACAGCGAAATTACTGTTGTGGGTGAAATCCCGCCTGCAACGGCAAAACGCATCGCCGACAGCATAACGTTTGGATCAAACTGATGATGAGAGAATGGGCCACGGTGGTTGCGTGGCATGAGGGTGTTGCCACCGTGCACGCCGAATCAAAAACGTCCTGTAACAGCTGCTCGGCAAAGCGCGGCTGTGGCAGCGCCATGCTCAACAAACTCGGCCCGAAAAATGCCCATGTCATGACCATCTTTTCGAAACAACCGTTGCAAGCGGGGCAGCGCGTCGAGCTTGGTATCAAAGAGAGCAGCCTGCTTGCCTCCGCAATGTTGGTCTATTTAGCACCGCTGGTGGGCCTGTTTGCCGTCGCGGGGATATTTGAAAGTCTGTTCGCGACGGACGTTGCTGCGGCAGTCGGCGCACTGGTTGGCGGCATCGGGGGCTTTATTGTCGCTAAAGGCGTTGCAGCACATTACGGCAAGCGTCTGGAACCCGTTATTCTGAGCGTGACGCTTCCGGCTGACGCGCTGCGCGTGGAAGTCACCGACGTCTCGTGACCGGCGGTCATCCCTTTGACCGCTCTCGTATAAATTTGCCTCAAACTTCATTAACTATTCTTCCCGAAAACCCCGTGTATCCTTCCGTGGCGCGTTGTAACAGTGTAAACTGCGTGCTCATTAAACCGGGGGGATGGCGTTATGTTTTCACCATTCTGTCCGCCCTGCGAATCAACCCGAATCTACATGCGAAATTATTCATATAAATGAAACACATACGCAATTTCTCCATCATCGCGCACATTGACCACGGCAAATCGACTTTGTCGGATCGTTTGATTCAAATTTGTGGCGGTTTATCCGATCGCGAGATGGCAGCGCAGGTTCTGGATTCCATGGATCTGGAGCGCGAGCGCGGCATTACGATCAAAGCGCAAAGCGTCACGCTCGATTACAAAGCACTCGACGGTGAAACTTACCAGCTCAATTTTATCGATACGCCAGGCCACGTAGACTTCTCCTATGAAGTTTCACGCTCTTTGGCCGCCTGTGAAGGCGCATTGTTGGTGGTAGACGCAGGGCAGGGCGTGGAAGCGCAGACGCTGGCTAACTGCTACACCGCAATGGAAATGGATCTGGAAGTGGTACCGGTGTTGAACAAAATCGACCTGCCCGCGGCCGATCCTGAACGCGTTGCAGAAGAGATTGAAGATATCGTTGGCATTGATGCCGTGGATGCTGTGCGCTGCTCAGCGAAAACCGGTGTGGGTGTGCCTGAAGTGCTTGAGCGTCTGGTGCGCGATATTCCTGCGCCCGAAGGCGATGCCGATGGCCCGCTGCAGGCGCTGATCATCGATTCCTGGTTTGATAACTACCTGGGTGTGGTGTCTCTGATTCGTATTAAGAACGGGACGCTGCGCAAAGGCGAAAAAGTGAAAGTCATGAGTACCGGTCAGGTTTACAACGCCGATCGCCTGGGGATTTTCACACCAAAGCAAGTGGATCGCACCGAGCTGAAATGCGGCGAAGTGGGTTGGTTGGTCTGTGCTATTAAAGACATTCTCGGCGCGCCAGTGGGTGATACCCTGACTCTGGCACGCAACCCAGCAGACAAAGCGCTGCCGGGCTTCAAGAAGGTGAAGCCGCAGGTTTATGCGGGTCTGTTCCCGGTCAGTTCTGATGATTATGAATCGTTCCGTGATGCATTGGGCAAACTCAGCCTGAACGATGCGTCACTGTTCTATGAACCAGAAAGTTCAACAGCGCTGGGCTTTGGTTTCCGCTGCGGCTTCCTTGGTCTGCTGCATATGGAGATCATTCAGGAGCGTTTAGAGCGTGAATACGATCTCGACCTGATCACCACTGCGCCTACCGTGGTGTACGAAGTGCAAACCACCGATAATCAAGTGGTGTACGTTGACAGCCCTTCGAAGCTGCCACCGTTAAACAACATTGAAGAACTGCGTGAGCCTATCGCAGAGTGCCATATGTTGTTACCGCAGGAGTATTTGGGCAACGTGATTACGCTGTGTATTGAGAAGCGCGGCGTGCAGACCAATATGGTCTATCACGGTAACCAGGTGGCATTGACCTATGAAATTCCAATGGCGGAAGTGGTATTGGATTTCTTTGACCGCTTGAAGTCAACGTCCCGTGGTTATGCTTCCCTGGATTACAATTTTAAACGATTCCAGACTTCCGATATGGTGCGCGTTGATGTTCTGATTAACGCCGAGCGTGTTGATGCGCTGGCATTGATTACACACCGCGACAACTCACAGTATCGTGGTCGTGAGTTAGTGGAAAAGATGAAAGAGCTTATTCCACGCCAGCAATTTGATATTGCCATTCAGGCGGCGATCGGCAACCACATTATTGCCCGCTCAACCGTGAAGCAATTACGTAAAAACGTATTGGCGAAGTGTTACGGTGGCGACGTTAGCCGTAAGAAAAAGCTTCTGCAGAAACAGAAAGACGGTAAGAAGCGCATGAAGCAGGTCGGCAACGTTGAGCTGCCGCAGGAAGCGTTCCTGGCCATTCTGCACGTGGGCAAAGAGAGTAAATAATTTAAGGACGGATAATGGCTAATACCTTCGCCCTGATCCTCGCGATTGCCACGCTGGTAACCGGGATCATCTGGTGTATTGATAAATTCAAATGGGCGCCAGCCCGCCGCGCAAAATTAGCGGCAGTCAAGGCGCAAACCGGTGATGCTGTCGATGATGCCACCCTGGCGAAAGTTGCGAAGCAACCAAGCTGGGCAGAAACTGCGGTTTCGGTTTTCCCGGTGTTGGCGTTTGTATTTATCGTGCGTTCGTTTGTCTATGAGCCTTTTCAGATCCCCTCAGGATCGATGATGCCAACCTTGCTGATTGGTGATTTCATCCTGGTGGAAAAGTTTGCTTATGGCATCAAAGATCCGATTACGCAAACCACGCTGATCGAAACGGGACACCCCAAGCGCGGCGACATCGCGGTGTTTAAATACCCGAAAGAGCCTTCACTTGATTACATCAAACGCGTAGTGGGTTTGCCGGGCGATCGCGTGAGCTATGATCCGCAGCGTAAAGAGGTGACCGTTAGCCCAGCCTGTGCAGAACAAAGCAGCTGTGAGACAGCATTGGCAGTGACTTACTCCAATGTGAAAGCCAGTGATTTTGTTCAGACGTTTGCTGGATTTGACGGTAACGAAAGGGGCAATGGTTTCTTCTCATTGCCTGCGGGGGAAACCCTGCGTGGCGGCCTGCGCTTAGCTGAACGCACAGAAACCTTGGGTGATGTTTCCCACCGGATTTTGCTGGTGCCTGAAGCCACTGGGCAGCAGTCTGGCTACTACCGTCAGCCAGGGCAGCCGATTGCCAGCTGGGTGGTGCCTGAAGGGCAGTACTTCATGATGGGCGATAACCGTGATAACAGCGCAGATAGCCGTTATTGGGGTTTTGTTCCTGAGAAGAACCTGGTCGGCAAAGCAACAACGATTTGGATGAGCTTCGATAAGCAAGAAGGCGAGTGGCCAACAGGCGTGCGCCTGAGCCGCATCGGAGGCATTCACTAATACATCGCCCCACAAGGGGTTTTTCTCTGGCCTTTTCTTAGAAAAGGCCACTGTAGACGAAACGGCAAGTGTTGACGCTCAGCCCCGTTTCCTGTGCAGAATAACAACGCATAAAGACTGGTAACGAATGAATCCCATCGTAATTAATCGGCTTCAGCGCAAGCTGGGCTACACTTTTACTCATCAGGAGCTATTACAGCAGGCGTTAACGCATCGCAGCGCCAGCAGTAAACACAATGAGCGACTGGAGTTTCTGGGCGACTCTATTCTTAGCTATGTGATTGCCAACGCGCTGTATCAGCGTTTTCCTCGGGTTGATGAGGGTGATATGAGCCGTATGCGTGCCACGCTGGTACGCGGTAACACACTGGCTGAAATGGCACGTGAATTTGAACTGGGTGAATGTCTGCGCCTGGGGCCAGGTGAACTGAAAAGCGGGGGCTATCGCCGCGAATCTATTCTGGCCGATACCGTTGAAGCCTTGATTGGCGGCATTTTTCTCGACAGCGACATTCGAAATGTTGAGAAATTGATCCTTGACTGGTATCAGACGCGTTTGGAGCAAATTAGCCCAGGCGATAAGCAAAAAGATCCAAAAACGCGCCTGCAAGAGTATTTGCAGGGACGCCATCTGCCTCTGCCAACCTATTTGGTGGTACAGGTACGTGGTGAAGCGCACGATCAGGAATTTACTATCCACTGCCAGGTAAGCGGCATGGCAGAACCGGTGGTAGGCACCGGCTCCAGCCGTCGTAAAGCTGAGCAGGCAGCAGCCGAACAGGCGCTGATTAAGCTGGGACTCGAATGACCGAAACGATAAATACCCACTGCGGCTTTGTTGCCATTGTTGGGCGGCCGAACGTAGGCAAATCAACCTTACTGAACCAGTTGCTGGGGCAGAAGATTTCCATTACCTCACGTAAGCCACAAACGACGCGCCACCGTATTACCGGGATCCACACAGAAGGGCCATATCAGGCTATTTATGTGGATACGCCGGGTCTGCATATGGAAGAGAAGCGCGCCATCAACCGTTTAATGAACCGAGCAGCCAGCAGTTCAATCGGGGATGTGGAACTGATTATTTTCGTGGTTGAAGGCACGCGCTGGACGCCTGACGACGAAATGGTGCTCAACAAGCTGAAAGATGGCAAAACGCCGGTGCTGCTGGCAATCAACAAAGTGGACAACATCACCGATAAGTCCATTTTGCTGCCGCACATTCAGGCCATCAGTCAGAAGATGAATTTCATGGATGTGGTACCGATTTGCGCGGAAGATGGCAAAAATGTCGATACCATCGCCAGCATCGTGCGCAAAAAACTGCCGGCTGCCGATCACCACTTCCCGGAAGACTACATCACCGATCGTTCGCAGCGCTTTATGGCGTCTGAAATGATCCGTGAAAAACTGATGCGTTTCTTGGGCGCAGAGCTGCCGTACTCGGTGACGGTAGAAATCGAGCAGTTTGTGAGCAACGAACGCGGTGGCTATGATATTCACGGTTTGATTCTGGTAGAGCGCGAAGGCCAGAAGAAAATGGTGATTGGCAACAAAGGTGCCAAGATCAAAACCATTGGTATCGAAGCCCGCAAAGACATGGAAGAGATGTTTGAGTGCAAAGTGCATCTCGAACTCTGGGTTAAAGTGAAATCCGGCTGGGCAGATGACGAACGTGCGCTGCGTAGCCTGGGTTACGTAGACGACCTCAAGTAATCCCGCCGTAAATGGAAGGCTGGCAACGTGCATTCGTCCTGCATGGACGTCCCTGGAGCGAAACCAGCCTTCTTCTCGATCTGTTTACCGAACACGATGGCCGCGTTCGCGTGCTGGCAAAAGGTGCGCGCGCTAAACGTTCCAGTTTAAAAGGGGCGTTGCAACCTTTTACTCCCTTACTGGTGCGCTGGAGCGGACGTGGCGAAGTGAAAACGCTGCGCAGTGCTGAACCTGTTTCGCTGGCGCTGCCACTGACCGGCATCGCTATCTATTGTGGGCTGTACGTCAATGAACTGCTCTCACGCGTACTTGAGCAGGAAATCGCTTTTGCAGAGCTGTTCTTTGATTATCTGCACTGTGTGCAAGCGCTGGCGGCAGGTGAGGGATCGCCAGAGCCGGCATTGCGACGCTTTGAGCTAGCGCTGCTTGGGCATCTTGGCTATGGCGTTGATTTTTTACACTGTGCGGGCAGCGGCGAACCGGTAGCAGAAGCGATGACCTACAGCTATCGTGAAGAACGTGGCTTTATTGCCAGCATGGTGCAAGGCCATCGCACCTTCACTGGCGCTGAACTCAAAGCGCTGGCAAGCCGTCACTTCCCCGATCCCCAGACCCTGAAAGCCGCTAAGCGCTTTACCCGCATGGCGCTGAAACCCTATCTCGGTGGCAAGCCGCTGAAAAGCCAGGAGCTGTTTCGTCAATTTGTGCCGAAAAAAACGTCAACCGCATCGCGTGATTAACGGGAAGTTCCTCTTCTTTTTCGTAACGCGCTACACTGGTCCTCTTTCTGCACACTATTGAGGCGTGTCATGGCTGAGTTGCTGCTAGGTGTCAACATTGACCACATTGCGACGGTGCGAAATGCCCGTGGTACAAACTATCCTGATCCCGTGCAAGCGGCGTTTGTTTCTGAACAAGCCGGTGCGGATGGCATCACAGTCCATTTGCGCGAAGATCGTCGTCATATCACCGATCGCGATGTGCGTATCCTCAGAGACACCATTCAGACCCGTATGAATCTGGAAATGGCGGTCACCGATGAAATGGTGGCGATCGCTTGTGAGATTAAACCGCATTTTGTTTGTCTGGTGCCAGAAAAGCGTCAGGAAGTGACCACGGAAGGCGGCCTTGATGTTGCAGGGCAGTTGGAGAGTGTGACTGCTGCGGTGAAGCAACTCTCGCAAGTGGGCATTCTGGTTTCGCTGTTCATCGATGCCGATGAACGCCAAATTGATGCCGCCGCGCAAGCCGGTGCGCCTTATATAGAAATCCACACCGGTGCCTATGCCGAAGCCCCTGAAGGTGCCGAGCGTGACGCCGAACTGGCACGCATTGCCCGCGCAGCAAGCTATGCAACTGCAAAAGGCATCAAGGTTAACGCCGGTCATGGGTTGACGTATCACAACGTACAACCGATCGCAGCCTTACCGGAAATGGTGGAGCTGAATATCGGCCACGCGATTGTGGGGCGTGCGTTGTTTAGCGGCCTGGGTGCTGCGGTGAGCGAAATGAAAAACCTGATGCGTGAAGCACGTCGCTAATGGCTATTCTGGGTTTAGGCACGGATATCGTGGAAATCGCCCGTATTGAAGGGGTGATTTCCCGTTCGGGCGATCGCCTGGCGAAACGGGTATTAAGCGCACAGGAGTGGCAGCAGTATCAGGCGCACCAGCAGCCGATTCGCTTTTTGGCGAAACGCTTTGCGGTAAAAGAAGCCGCCGCGAAGGCATTTGGTACCGGGATCCGTGGCGGTCTGGCGTTTAATCAGTTTGAAGTGTACAACGACGAGTTGGGCAAACCGGGGCTACGATTTTGGGATCATGCGGCGGTGGTGGCTGACAAGTTGGGTGTGAAGCATGTGCATGTCACACTGGCGGATGAGCGCAATTATGCCTGTGCGACGGTGATTATCGAAAACTGATCAGCCTGCGTGATGCAGCACGACAAACTTTTCCCAGAGGGCGTCCTGTGTTTCGATGGCGGCCGGATCGAGAATAATGGTGTTATCGATCGGGCAAACTTGCTGGCAGGTTGGCGTATCATAATGCCCAACGCACTCTGTGCAACGCGCAACATCAATCTGATAAATCTCTGCGCCCATGCTTATCGCCTGGTTAGGGCACTCGGGTTCGCACATATCGCAATTGATACAGCGTGTGGTGATCAGCAAGGCCATGGCGCACAGTCTCAAATGAAAAAAGGGCGCACAGTATACCCGCACTCATCGGTGCCTGCATGCTGTGACGCCCCCAAAAACGTTATTCTTTGCGATTAATCAAACGTTTTTCTTCCAGCAGACGCCAGTTAACCCTCTTCCCGTTAAACTGCGGCAATACCTCGCCCCGTTCGATATACAGGGTTTGATTAACCATTTCTGCGGTCGTCCAACGACCGCTAACGGGCGCTGCAACCCCGCTGTTAAGATACAACGGCGTGGTTGGAGAACGATCCAAATGTTGGATCGGAAGATTGTGCATTATTTTCATGCTTCCTCCTGCGTGTTCCCGGTAACATAGCGGCACAATCACGGAGGAAATTAATGCGGTTTAGACCAATTTTTTAACCAATGCTTCACTGTGACGTATGCGAATAGACGCCAATTCAGGATCGCGTTGGATAAGCGCCATAAACAGCATATCGGTCAGCGTCAGTTGCGCAGTAGTGGAAGAGACTGCAGCACTGCGCGTGACTTGCTCTTCTGCCACGGTGTACAGACAATGGCTGGCCAGTTGCTGTAACGAATTGGGGCTGAAGCCGGTAAACGCCAGCACCGTTGCACCCGCGTCGCGCGCCTCTTGTGCAGCAAGGTTAATCTCCCGACGTTCGCCGGTATAAGAGATAGCGAGCAGCACATCTTCAGCTTGCATTGCCTGTACGCTGGCAAGCAGCGCGTGCATATCTTGCTCGGCGACGGCATTCATGCCGATCTTCATCAGTTTCCATGAGAAATCTTTTGCGACCAAACCAGACGCGCCAATACCCACCAATACAATACGCCGTGCTGCGCGCAGCAGGCGCAGGGTTTCCAGCAAGCGCTCTTCGCTGTTGATATCCAGCGTGGCGCGAATCGCGGAAAGTTTTTCCGTCAGCAGCTTCTCACCAACGGTCTTCAGCGGGTCATCGCTCAAAATGTGATTGTGCACGGTGATGGCATCAGAATCCGGGCCGCTAATGGATTCGCTCAGCGCCAGTTTTAGCGCTGGAAACCCTTTAAAACCCAGCTTCTGTGCAAATTTCACGACGCTGGATTGGCTAATGCCTGCCTCTTCCGCCAGTTTTTGTGAACTTAAATGCCGGGCGTGATCGGGCTGTGACAGCAAGTAATCCGCCAGTCGACGTTCATTGGACGCGAGGCGGGGATAAAGCTGACGGATACGTAACAGGGCACTCATGGTGTTCTCCAAACGAAAAGTCAGCATTGCACGAATATTCTTGCCCTAGTGTAACGTGACTTTTTTTGTGATCCATTCTCTAAATGAGAAAAGCGTATATCAGGTACTGCTACGCTTACTGTATGCAGACTTTTTGGGCTGCCATTGGCGTAGACCCCCGTCTCCGGTAAAGTAATGTCCTGTTTAATGATGGTTGGGCGTGGGTTTTCTGTTCACGGGATAACAGAGTATATCTGCCCAGAGGAGTGAAGTTTGACGATTCGGCGCGTAGTGTTCTTTGATCTTGACGGTACTTTGCATCAGCAAGATATGTTCGGTACTTATCTGCGCTATCTGCTGCGGCGCCAACCGTTAAATGCGCTGTTACTGTTACCCTTGCTGCCGGTTATCGGTCTTGGGCTGTTATGGCGTGGGCGTGCCGCCCGTTGGCCAATGAGCCTTCTGCTGTGGGCGACGACGTTTGGGCACAGTGAAAAGAAAATGGTCGCGCGCGAAGCGGAGTTTGCTGCGTGGTTCCGCCAGCGTGTGACGGCGTTTCCGGTGGTACAACAGCGATTGACGGAATACCTGACCAGCAGCGATGCCGATGTGTGGTTGATAACAGGTTCGCCACAATCGCTGGTAGAGCGCGTTTATCTGGATTCCGCCTGGCTGCCAAAGGTGCAACTGATTGCCAGTCAAATGACGCGACGCAGCGGCGGACGTGTATTAGCACTACGCTGTTTAGGGCACGTCAAAGTCGCACAATTGGAAGATAAAATTGGCACCCCGTTGCAACTCTACAGCGGATACAGTGACAGTAAGCAAGATAACCCGCTGTTATTCTTCTGCCAGCATCGTTGGCGTGTGACGCCGCGAGGCCAACTGCAACAACTGGAATAATTGGGTATACTCTGCGCCCTTTGCGTTTCCCGCCGGAGAATCAGGTGAGCCAAGAACACGATGAATACTGGATGCGTCATGCATTGATGCTGGCAAAACGCGCCTGGGAAGAGGGCGAGGTGCCGGTCGGTGCGGTGCTGGTTCAGGGAGAACAGGTGATTGGTGAAGGTTGGAATCGCCCCATCGGGCATCACGATCCCACGGCGCATGCGGAAATCATGGCTCTGCGGCAGGGCGGCAAAGTGCTGAGTAACTATCGTCTGCTCGACACGACCCTGTATGTGACGCTGGAGCCCTGCGTCATGTGTGCGGGTGCCATGGTGCACAGTCGCATTGGGCGGCTGGTGTTTGGCGCGCGAGATGCGAAAACCGGTGCGGCGGGTTCATTATTGGATGTATTAGGACACCCAGGCATGAATCATCAGGTTGAGATGACCGAAGGTGTGCTCGCCGAGGCCTGTGCCGGGATGTTGAGCGATTTTTTCCGCCAGCGGCGGGCGGAAAAAAAAGCACTCAGGAAGGCGCAACAGGTGAAAGAGTGATCCTGTTATTAAGGGCGATTAAGTGCCAGTTTGGGTTCGACCGCAGGATAACCTGAACCCAGCTCGGCTTCTGAGGCCGCTTTTTGCGCCAGACGTTTCTCTTGTTCTTGCAGATATCCCACCAGACTCAACTGATACTTGCGAATGTTTTCAACATAGGCATAAGCCTCGTGTCCACGCGCGTAGCCGTAAGTCGTTTGCTGGTAATAACGCTTTTGGCTCAGCATCGGCAGACGCAATTTCACATCCGCCCAGCTATCAGGATTGCCTTTTTGTTTATCGGTGAGTTTGCGCGCATCTAACATGTGCGCGTAGCCCATATTATAAGCGGCTAATGCAAACCAAATTCGCTCATCTTCCGGGATGGTTTGCGGCACTTTATCCATCATACGTTTGAGGTAGACACTGCCGCCTCGCACGCTTTGTTCCGGATCGGTGCGATCGGTGACATTCAGGCTGTCAGCGGTGTTGCGCGTTAACATCATCATACCGCGCACGCCTGTTGGTGAGGTCGCTTGCGGATTCCAGTGCGACTCCTGGTAGGAGATGGCCGCCAGCAGACGCCAGTCAATGTGATCGGCATACTTTTGAAACAGCGACTGCACATCCGGCAAGGTGTCATCGATAGCACGCAGGAAGCTGCGGGTATCAACATAATCGAAGGTGCCAACGTGACCGAGGTATTTTTCCTCTAAGCGCGCCATCGCTCCTTCTTCTCCCATCTGGCTAAAGAAGTCGAGCATTGCTGCACTCAGGCTGTCATCTTCGCCGTTCTGGCTATACCAGGTCACCGGCTCTTCATCGGTGACATCAAACGCCACGGCCAACTGCGGATGCACGCGTTGTAACAGGCCAATTGTCACGGAATCGCCCACGGTATAATCGAGCTTGCCTTCAGCCACGGCTTCCAGCAAGGCTTTGGGGCCTTGATCGGTGGAAATGGCCCAGTCCAGATCCGGGTATTGATTTTGCTTCACCTGGCGCAGTGAGCCCAGGTAGGCAGAGCCGGTTGCCACCACCAGGCGGCCTTTCAGATCGCCAAAGTTGCGTGGACGCGGCGCGCCGATGCGGTACACCAACTGCTGGGATACGGAGTAGTAGCTCGGGCCGGTACGGTACCGAGTCAGTCGCTCCTGGTTGTAGATCAATCCCGCCGCCAGTAGGTCCGCTTTGTTATCATCTAAATCGTCAAACAGATCGCTCAAGTTCTGGCGAACGTTAACCTCCAGTTTGACACCCAGATAATCGGCGAAGCGCTTCGCCAGCTCGTAGTCCATGCCCGCTGGTGCGTGATTAATCGTATACCAAGTCAACGGCGAGTTTATGGTGCTCACGCGGAGCACTCCCCGTGCTTTTATCTGCTCCAACCGGTCTGCATCCCCGCCATACCAGGGGATATTCGGCCACAGCGCCAAGGCGAGTAGCACGGTAATCAAACCGATGAAAAGATAATTAATTTTCAGGCGTCTCAAATAGTTATCTCTCGAAAGGGGCTCAGGCTTCTGTCTGTAACGGCAGTATTAAAGGTCTTTATAGGGTTCCCAAGCGAGGGGCATTTTCCTCAACATTGAGGAGGAGAGCAACAAAAAAAGGCCTGGGTTGTGTAATTTTCAGTCAAATCCGGTATGCGAGAAATTACGCGCAAACGGTTTCGTCGTCGCGCGAGATTCTCTATAATAGCGCCCGTTTTCCCCCGTAAGCGCCCAATGAAGCGGCCTTAGACGCTTCGACGACGAGAGACCTTTAATGATGGATATTCTGCGTGGTTCGCCCGCCCTTTCAGCATTTCGTGTTAACAAACTGCTGGCCCAGTTCCAGGAAGCTCATCTGCCGGTCAGTGATATCTACGCCGAATATGTCCACTTTGCCGATGTTTCCGCTGCGCTAAGCGGCGATGAAAAGGCCCGTCTGCAACGCCTGCTGAAATACGGCCCTTCGCTGGCTGAACATACGCCGCAGGGGCGTTTACTGTTGGTGACACCGCGTCCTGGCACGCTGTCACCCTGGTCTTCGAAAGCCACCGACATCGCACACAACTGCGACTTGCCACAGGTTAAACGCCTGGAGCGCGGAATGGCGTTCTATATCACGGCACCGCAACTGACCGATGCGCAGTGGCTTACGCTCGCGGCATTACTGCACGATCGGATGATGGAAACCGTGTGGTTCGATACTCTGGATCAGGCGGAACAACTGTTTGTTCAACAGGAACCGCAGCCAGTCAGCAGCGTCAACGTGCTGGAAGAAGGGCGCCAGGCGCTGGCCAATGCCAATCAGAAGCTGGGGCTGGCCTTGGCGGAAGACGAAATTGACTATCTGTTGGAGGCGTTTACCCGACTGGGGCGCAATCCAAACGACATCGAGCTGTATATGTTTGCGCAGGCAAACTCTGAGCATTGTCGTCACAAAATCTTTAATGCCGATTGGATCATCGACGGTGAGAAACAGCCAAAATCGCTGTTTAAGATGATCAAGAATACCTTTGAGAAAAACCCGGAGTATGTGTTGTCAGCCTATAAAGACAACGCTGCGGTGATGGAAGGCTCTGAGGTGGGACGCTTCTTTGCCGATCACAGCAACAAAGTGTATGACTACCATCAGGAAGCAGCACACATCCTGATGAAGGTCGAGACGCACAACCACCCAACGGCGATCTCTCCGTGGCCCGGTGCGGCGACAGGTTCTGGTGGGGAAATTCGTGATGAAGGCGCGACCGGACGCGGAGCAAAACCGAAAGCAGGCTTGGTGGGTTTCTCGGTATCCAATCTGCGCATTCCTGGTTTTGAGCAGCCGTGGGAAGAGGATTTTGGCAAGCCGGAGCGCATTGTAACGGCACTGGACATCATGACCGAAGGCCCTTTAGGTGGCGCGGCATTCAACAACGAATTTGGCCGTCCGGCACTCAATGGTTATTTCCGTACGTATGAAGAGCGCGTCAGCAGCCACAACGGCACTGAACTGCGTGGTTACCATAAGCCGATTATGCTGGCGGGCGGCATGGGAAATATCCGTGCCGATCACGTACAGAAAGGCGAAATCACCGTCGGTGCCAAACTGATTGTGCTGGGTGGCCCGGCGATGAACATTGGTCTTGGCGGCGGAGCGGCTTCATCCATGACCTCCGGTCAGTCTGATGCCGATCTTGATTTTGCGTCTGTACAGCGCGATAACCCGGAAATGGAGCGTCGCTGTCAGGAAGTGATTGACCGCTGCTGGCAACTGGGTGACGCCAACCCGATCCTGTTTATTCATGATGTGGGCGCGGGCGGTTTGTCTAACGCGATGCCAGAACTGGTCAGTGATGGTGGACGCGGCGGGCGTTTTAATCTGCGCGACATCCTCAGCGATGAAGCGGGCATGAGCCCACTGGAAGTGTGGTGTAACGAATCGCAAGAGCGTTATGTTCTGGCGGTTGCCCCAGACCAGTTGGCGCTGTTTGATGAACTCTGCCAACGTGAGCGCGCCCCTTATGCTGTGATTGGTGAGGCCACGGAAGAACTGCATCTGACGCTGTCAGACAGCCATTTCAACAATCAACCGATTGATATGCCGTTGGATGTGTTGTTGGGCAAAACGCCAAAAATGACCCGTGACGTGCAGCGTCAAACGGCAAAAGGCGATGCGCTGGTTCGCACGGATATCACGATTGAAGACGCCGTGCATCGCGTCCTGCATTTACCTGCCGTCGCGGAAAAAACCTTCCTGGTCACCATTGGCGACCGTTCAGTCACTGGCATGGTGGCCCGTGATCAGATGGTGGGGCCGTGGCAGATTCCCGTGGCAAACTGTGCGGTGACCACCGCCAGCCTCGACAGCTATCACGGTGAAGCTATGTCAATGGGCGAGCGTACGCCTGTGGCGCTGCTCGACTTCGCCGCATCTGCTCGCCTGGCGGTAGGGGAAGCCATCACTAACATCGCAGCCACACAAATTGGTGCGCTCAACCGCATCAAACTGTCGGCTAACTGGATGTCAGCAGCGGGCCATCCGGGCGAAGATGCCGGGCTGTATGAAGCGGTGAAAGCCGTGGGTGAAGAGTTGTGTCCTGCCCTGGGCATCACCATTCCTGTGGGCAAAGACTCGATGTCAATGAAGACGCGCTGGCAGGAAGGCAATGAACAGCGTGAAATGACGTCGCCGCTTTCCCTGGTGATTACCGCGTTTGCTCGCGTTGAAGATGTGCGTCGCACCGTCACGCCGCAATTGCAGGCCGAAGGGGATAACGCGCTATTGCTGATCGATTTAGGTCAGGGGCGCAATGCGCTCGGCGCGACCGCACTGTCGCAGGTGTATCGTCAACTGGGCGATAAGCCTGCTGATGTACATGATGCGCAGCAACTGGCTGGCTTCTTTAATGCCATTCAAACGCTGGTGGCCGACGGTAAACTGCTGGCCTACCATGACCGCTCAGACGGTGGTCTGTTAGTAACGCTGGCAGAAATGGCCTTCACCGGCCACTGTGGTATTGAGGCGGATATCGCCGCGTTGGGCAGTGACGCACTGGCGGCATTGTTTAGTGAAGAACTCGGTGCTGTCATTCAGGTGGCGGCAGCAGACCTGGTGGCCGTACAGCAGGTCTTCGCCGATCAGGGGCTGGCTGACATCACCCATGTGATTGGTCAGGCCAAAGCGGGCGATCGCTTTGTTATCCGCGCTGGCGATAAAGCGGTATACAGTGAAAGCCGCACCACGCTGCGTACCTGGTGGGCTGAAACCACCTGGCAGATGCAGCGCCTGCGTGATAATCCGCAATGCGCCGATCAGGAACACACCGCCAAGCAAGACAACAACGATCCCGGCTTGAATGTGGCGCTGAGTTTCGATCTGCAGCAAGACATTGCTGCTCCTTATATTGCCAAAGGCGCGCGTCCTAAAGTCGCCGTTTTACGCGAGCAAGGGGTGAACTCACATGTAGAAATGGCGGCTGCCTTCCACCGTGCCGGTTTTGATGCTGTGGATGTGCACATGAGCGATCTGCTGGCAGGACGTACCGGTCTGGCGTCTTTCCAGTCGCTGGTGGCGTGTGGCGGTTTCTCCTACGGTGACGTGCTGGGGGCGGGAGAAGGCTGGGCCAAGTCGATTCTGTTTAATAACCGCGTACGTGACGAGTTTGAAACCTTCTTCCATCGCCCACAAACGTTGGCGCTTGGGGTGTGTAACGGCTGTCAGATGATGTCAAATCTGCGCGAGCTGATCCCTGGCAGTGAGCTGTGGCCGCGCTTTGTACGTAACCAGTCCGAACGTTTTGAAGCACGTTTTAGCCTGGTGGAAGTGGCAAGCAGCGCGTCTCTGTTGCTTGATGGCATGGCAGGGTCGCGGATGCCTATCGCGGTTTCGCACGGTGAAGGGTTCGTTGAGGTGCGCGATGATGCACATCTCGCGGCGCTGGAATCCAAAGGCTTAGTCGCGCTGCGCTTCGTCGATAACTTCGGCAAAGTCACAGAAACTTATCCTGCTAACCCAAATGGCTCACCTAACGGCATCACGGCTGTCACCAACGAAAGTGGCCGCGTGACGATTATGATGCCGCACCCGGAGCGCGTGTTCCGCACGGTCAGCAATTCCTGGCATCCGGCAGAGTGGGGCGAAGACAGCCCGTGGATGCGCATTTTCCGTAATGCACGTAAACAACTGGGGTAATTTTACCGGTTATCACCAAGCCCTCTTCGGAGGGCTTTGTTTTTTGTAGCAAAACAGCGACAGAATGCATGATGGGGTGTCGCTGTTTTGCGACATTTAAACTGTTGATTTTATTGGAGGTATCATTTTTTGCTAATTAGTGTAGTGAGTTAGCGACACAATTACTCAATGGCGCGGAGTGATACCGGAACGGTTAAAGTAGAAGAAATAAAAAAAGACTTTTACATCATGAGGTTAATCTTATTTTAAGGAACTTGGCACGTTGTTTGCTAATATCTACGCAGTGGCTCATTCACCCCTTTATGATTGCCCTGCGCAAGCGGACAAGAGCTCATAAAATTTCGAATGACGCACAAAACGGTGCCTGCCGTCCACCCCACCGATAATCGTTCGCTTTGCGACGTTATCAAGCATCGGACGTAACGTTGAGTTAGGCACCACCTATTCCAGAGCGGCAGCCCACAGGGCTGCCGTTTTCTTTTCTGCCGAATCCCTTTCCCCCGTCGCAGGACTTCGTTAGCATAATGGTTAACTCGAACAGGAGACCGGCTGCGTGAAAAAATGGCGTTTATTTCCTCGTTCGTTGCGACAACTGGTTGTGATGGCGTTTCTGTTGGTATTGCTGCCGCTGTTGGTATTGGCGTGGCAGGCCTGGGAAAGTTTGTCGGTATTGAGCCAGCGTGCGGCAGACACCAATCGCACGACGCTAACGGATGTGCGACGCAGTGAGGCCATGGCGCGCACTGCGCTGGAGCTGGAGCGCAGTTATCGCCAGTACTGTGTGTTGGATAACCCAATGCTGGCGAAGTTGTATCAGACTCAGCGCGCCCGCTATTCCCAAATGCTCGATGCTCACGCCCCGGCGCTGCCCGATGTTAGCTACTACCAAAAACTGCGCCAGACACTGACGCAGTTATCTAAAATTGAGTGCCAAAATAATGTGCCCGTAAAAAGCGCTGACAAAGCGCTGGAGTCCTTTTCGGCCGCGAGTGCGCAGATGGTCCAGGTGACCCGTGAAGTGGTGTTCTCACGGGGATTGCAGTTGCAGCGTGAAATTGCCGAACGAGGCCAGTATTTTGGCTGGCAGGCGCTGATTCTGTTTATGGTGACTCTGGTGCTGGTGGTACTGCTCACGCGGATGATTATTGGGCCCGTCAAAGGCATTGAGCGCATGATCAACCGGCTGGGAGAGGGAAAATCGCTCAGCAATGTCAATCATTTGAAAGGCCCGCGTGAACTCCGTTCGGTGGCGCAGCGGGTGCTATGGCTAAATGAACGCCTGGCCTGGCTGGAATCGCAGCGGCATGAGTTTTTACGCCACATCTCCCATGAATTGAAAACGCCGCTGGCCAGCATGCGCGAGGGCACAGAGCTGCTGGCCGATCAAGTGGCGGGGCCACTGACGGCCGATCAGCGCGATGTTGTCAGCATTCTTGATAACAGCAGTCGCCATCTTCAACAATTGATCGAGCAACTGCTGGATTACAATCGGCATCTCGGCGATGGCCCAACGGAAATGGTTGCGATTGATTTACAGGAAATGATCGCCGATGTGGTGGCGGCACACAGCCTCAGCGCACGTGCGAAACAGCTCCACACTGACGTCACCTTGAACGCACCGGAATGCCACAGCGATCCGACGTTACTGAGCCGCGCGCTGGATAATCTCTACTCGAATGCGGTGAACTACGGCGCTGAATCCGGTAACATTTGGATTCGCAGTTATACTCAGGGAAAACGCCTGTTTATTGAAGTGGCGAACACCGGAACGCCGATACCTGAACAAGAACAAGCCATGTTATTCGAGCCTTTTTTTCAGGGCAGCCAACAGCGTAAAGGGGCGGTTAAAGGCAGCGGGCTGGGACTGAGCATTGCCCGAGATTGCCTGCGTCGCTTACAAGGCGATCTGCGCCTGATCACCACACCTAATGCAGATGTCTGCTTTCAAATTGAATTACAACTTCCAGCCGGAAACGCCTGATAAATGACACACACATCGACATGGGGAAAATGGCTGACTCGCGGTGCCCTTTTGGCATTGAGCACACTGCTCACGGGATGCCTTTCCCCCCAACCGACGCCCCATCAGGCATCGGTCAAAAAGCCTGCACCGCTAATGCCTGCTGTAAAGGTGGTGGATTACCTGTCTGTAGAATGCGATCCGCTGTGGTCATTCACGCAGGCGGATGCCTTAAATAGCCCGCTCTACTGGCTGCGGGCCACCGAATGTGCCGCCCGTCTGTCACCCGTGGATGCGCGTGCCACCGCACGCCAGCTCTCCGCGTCCGACTGGGCGGGAAGTTTTAAGCAGGGTATTTTGCTCAGTAACGGCAACGTAACGCCGATGGAGCGCCGCCAATATATGTCGGTAGTGGATAACTACAGTGCTGCAATCCCTGCTCCTGTGCGTCAGGTATGGCTACTGTGGCGCGATCACCAACTGGCGCAATTACAGCTTTCAGAAGAGCGCAGCCGTTACGCCAGCTTGCAAGAGACAAGTGATGTGCAACTTGATGCGTTGCGTCAGCAGCAGATCCATCTGACACAAGAGCTCAATGTAACGCGCCGTAAACTGGAAAATCTCACCGATATTGAGCGCCAACTCTCAAACCGTAAATCTGCGGCGGATATCAGCGATACGTCGCATGGCCCGGATAAAGCACCGGCCAATTCAGTCGCACCGCAGGAAAGCGGTGCCTCCGCAGAAGAGGGAGCCAATCCATGAATCAACGTACGGCGCGTCTGCTGTTAGTGGATGACGATCCCAGCCTGTTGAAATTGCTGGGCATGCGTCTGAGCAGCGAAGGATTCACGGTCACCACGGCGGCCAGCGGGCAAGAAGCCTTGCGCTTGTTGTTCAAAGAGCCGATTGATTTGGTGATCAGCGATCTGCGCATGGACGAAATGGACGGGATGGCGTTGTTTGCGGAGATCCAAAAACAGCAGCCCAGTTTGCCCGTCATTATCCTGACCGCACATGGCTCTATTCCCGATGCGGTCTCTGCGACGCGACAAGGGGTGTTTAGCTTTCTGACCAAGCCGGTTGATAAAGACGCCCTCTACAAAGCGATTGATGAAGCGTTATCACAGCGTCCACCTGCCAGCGATGCGGATGCCCGCTGGCGCGAGGCCATTGTCACGCGCAGTCCATTAATGCTGCGTATGCTGGAACAGGCGCACATGGTGGCGCAATCGGATGTGAGCGTGCTGATTAATGGCCAAAGCGGCACCGGTAAAGAGGTGTTGGCGCAGGCGATCCATGCCGCCAGTCCGCGTGCTCAGAAACCTTTTATTGCGATTAACTGCGGTGCATTACCCGAGCAATTGTTGGAATCAGAACTCTTTGGTCATGCCAAAGGCGCCTTTACCGGCGCGGTGAGTCAACGCGAGGGCCTGTTTCAGGCCGCAGAAGGCGGCACGCTGCTGTTAGATGAAATTGGCGACATGCCCCCGGCATTGCAGGTCAAGTTGTTGCGTGTGTTGCAAGAGCGCAAAGTGCGCCCACTGGGCAGCAACCGTGATATCGACGTGGATGTGCGTATTCTCTCCGCCACGCACCGTGATTTACCGAAAGCGATGTCGCGCGGTGAGTTTCGCGAGGATCTCTATTACCGACTCAATGTGGTGACGTTAAAACTGCCTGCATTACAGGAAAGGGCGGAAGATATTCCGCTGCTGGCTAATCACTTACTGCGTCTGGCGGCGGAACGGCATAAACCCTTTGTTCGGCGGTTTTCAACCGATGCGATGCAGCGCCTGGTGGCCGCCAGTTGGCCGGGCAACGTCAGGCAGTTGGTGAATGTGATTGAGCAATGTGTGGCCCTGAGTACCGCGCCGGTAATTGGCGAAGCGCTGGTTGAGCAGGCGCTGAGCGGTGAGAATACGGCATTGCCCACCTTTGCCGAGGCGCGTAACCAGTTTGAACTTAATTACCTGCGGAAACTGCTGCAAATGACCAAAGGCAATGTGACCAACGCCGCGCGATTAGCGGGACGAAACCGCACTGAGTTCTATAAATTGCTCTCCCGGCATGAACTGGATGCAGCGGACTTTAAAGAGTAGTTTTTCATGTCCTTTTCGCCACGGTTTATGGTAGCGTAGCCTGCGAAAAGAGACAGACCGCCCGGCGGAGCCTGTCCGCTGCGGTTACCTGAATGTTCCCTTTCCACAGGGAAGTCCACTGATAAGGGTCTGTGATGAAAAAGATTGATGCAATCATTAAGCCATTCAAATTGGATGACGTGCGCGAAGCGCTGGCTGAGGTCGGGATCACCGGGATGACGGTGACGGAAGTGAAGGGGTTTGGTCGTCAGAAAGGGCACACTGAACTGTACCGCGGCGCGGAATATATGGTCGACTTTCTGCCCAAGGTTAAACTGGAAATTGTAGTGAGCGACGACATCGTCGATACCTGCGTTGACACCATTATGCAGACTGCGCAAACCGGCAAAATCGGTGACGGCAAAATCTTTGTGTATGACGTTTCACGCGTAGTACGTATTCGTACCGGTGAAGAAGACGAAGAAGCGATTTAATTTCTGCACTGTTCAGGGCCGGCTTTTAAACCGGCCCCGCAAGCCCTTTAGACCACTTTATGTGGGCCAAACACTTCATAATGAATCTGCGCCGTTTGCACGCCTAATGCGGTTAGCTGCTTCGCCACAAATTGCATAAAACCAACGGGTCCGCACAGATAGTAGTGTGCGTCTGGGTGCACCAGTTGCCCTTCCAGCGGCGCTAAGGTCATCAAGCCTGCTACATCATATTGTCCCGCGTCAGCGTCTGTCGGCTGGTTATACCATACCGTTGCGCTGAACTTCGCGAGCCCAGTTGACAGGCTTTGCACTTCATCACGGAAGGCATGCACATCGCCGTTTTCAGCGGCATGTAACCAGTGAACCTGACCAGCATGTTGCTGGGCGCTAAGCGTCGCAAGCATGGCGAGCATCGGGGTTTGGCCGACGCCAGCGGAAATCAGTGCAACAGGTGCCTGTGCGGGGACATCCAGAAAGAAATCGCCCGCCGGTGCTGTGACGTGTAATTCGCTGCCAACCGTGGCTTGTGTATGCAACCAGCCTGAAACGCTGCCCTGATCTTCACGTTTTACCGCGATGCGATAATCGCGACCGTTTGACTGACGCGTGAGGGAATACTGGCGGATTTCCTGATTCGCGAGAGTGGCGTCATTGAGCCAAATTCCCAGATATTGACCTGCCTGATAATCAGCAACCGGCTGCCCATCCGTCGGCGTTAAGACAAAACTCTTGATTAAGCGACTTTCCTGCTGGATAGCCGAGATGCGGAATGCGCGCGTACCACGCCAGCCGCCGACTTTCTCTTCCGCACTTTGATAAATCGCTTCTTCGCGGTTAATAAACACGTCGGCCAGTACGCCGTAGGCTTTGCCCCATGCTTCTAACACTTCCTGGCCTGGGCTTAACAGCTCATCCAGGGTGGCCAGCAGGTGCTGACCAACGATTTGATACTGAGCGGGCTGAATAGAAAAGCTACTGTGTTTTTGAGCGATACGTTCAACGGCCGGTAACAGGGCCGCTAAATTTTCAATATTGGTCGCATAAGCGCAAATGGCATCAAACAACGCCTGGCGCTGATCGCCATTACGTTGGTTGCTCATGTTAAAGATGTCTTTCAGCTCGGGATTATGCTGAAACATACGATCGTAAAAATGGGCGGTGAGTGCTGGGCCAGTTGCGGCGAGAGCAGGGATGGTGGATTTCACAACGGCGATGGTCTTAGCGTCGAGCATAAGAGTAGGCTCCAGAAAAATTAAACATGTATTTTAAATGCATCTTATATTTTTTATTTTCCGTTGTAAATCACCCTGAGAAACAGAGGGAAATATTTTCTTTTCGACATGAAAATTTTGCACATATCGTGTGAACAAAAGTCGCGACCGAATCTGCGGTATGAATCTGTAAGCAACCCTTGCCACGTCTGGAGCCAAACGTTTGCGTAAAAAGGTTGTCGGGGTGCTATTCATCCCCCGGCAAACCGTTTACACTGTTGCCCTCCCAACCCCGAACCGGGGATCGGTACCGAATTTTTAGTTAGCTCAGTCAGGAGATGCGGATGTTAAAGCGTGATATGAACATTGCCGATTATGATGCCGAGTTGTGGCAGGCTATGGAGCAAGAGAAAGTGCGTCAGGAAGAGCACATCGAACTGATTGCTTCTGAAAACTACACCAGCCCACGCGTTATGCAGGCGCAAGGTTCACAACTGACCAACAAATACGCTGAAGGCTATCCGGGCAAACGTTATTACGGCGGTTGTGAGTACGTCGATATCGTTGAGCAACTGGCTATTGATCGTGCCAAAGAATTGTTTGGTGCAGATTTTGCCAACGTGCAGCCGCACTCTGGCTCGCAGGCGAACTTTGCCGTCTTTACCGCACTGCTGCAGCCGGGCGATACCATTCTGGGTATGAATCTGGCGCACGGTGGTCACCTGACACACGGTTCCCCCGTCAACCTGTCCGGTAAACTGTACAATGTCGTGCCTTACGGCATCGATGAGTCCGGTAAAATCAACTACGACGAACTGGCAGAGCTGGCGAAGCAGCATAAACCGAAAATGATCATTGGTGGTTTCTCTGCTTACTCTGGCGTGTGTGATTGGGCCAAAATGCGTGAAATCGCTGACGCCGTTGGTGCCTATCTGTTTGTGGATATGGCGCACGTTGCGGGTCTGATTGCCGCCGATGTCTATCCAAACCCTGTACCGCATGCCCATATCGTGACCACCACTACGCATAAAACCCTGGCGGGCCCGCGCGGTGGCTTGATCCTCGCGAAAGGCGGCGATGAAGAGCTGTACAAGAAACTGAACTCCGCTGTGTTCCCTGGCAGCCAGGGCGGCCCTCTGATGCACGTTATCGCCGGTAAAGCGGTGGCATTCAAAGAAGCGCTGGAGCCTGAGTTCAAAACCTATCAGCATCAAGTGGCTAAAAACGCCAAAGCGATGGTGGACGTCCTGCTTGAGCGTGGTTACAACATCGTTTCTGGTGGAACACATAACCACCTGTTCTTGATCGATCTGGTGAACAAGAACCTGACCGGTAAAGAAGCCGATGCCGCGCTGGGCCGTGCCAACATCACCGTCAACAAAAACAGCGTACCTAACGATCCGAAGAGCCCGTTTGTGACGTCCGGTGTTCGCATCGGTTCACCTGCTATCACTCGCCGTGGCTTCAAAGAAGCGGAAGCGCGTGAGTTGGCAGGCTGGATCGCCGACGTGCTCGACAATATCAATGACGAAGGCGTGATTGAGAAAGTGAAGGGCAAGGTGCTGGACATCTGTGCTCGCTTCCCGGTTTACGCATAACCGTCCGCGTCGCAAAAGTTTGATGAAACCCACCGCTGGTGGGTTTTTTTATCGCTATACTTTGGCCTCTCGCAGGAATCGCTTCGCGTTCAAGGACATATCATGACGCTTCGTTCAACCTGGTGGCTGGGCCTCAGCTATTTTACCTACTTCTTCGCCTATGGCGTGTATCTTCCTTTCTGGGCCGTGTGGTTACAGGGCAATGGCTTGTCGCCGGAAAAAATTGGTTTACTGCTCGGTGCGGGCATGGTGGCAAGGTTTGTTGGCAGCCTGCTGGTGGCTTCACAGGTGAAAAATCCCTCTCAGTTAGTCACGGCCCTTCGCACGGTGGCGGCGCTTACCCTGTTGCTGGCCGCAGGATTTTGGCTGGGCGGGCAATGGCTCTGGCTGCTGTTCGTCATGATTGGCTTTAACCTGTTCTTTTCGCCGTTAGTGCCACTGAGTGATGCGCTGGCAGCCACCTGGACACGGCAGATTAATCTTCCCTATGGCCCGGTTCGTCTGTGGGGATCGCTGGCGTTTGTCGTCAGCTCAGCACTGACAGGATTACTGGTCAGCGCCTGGTCCTATCAGGTCATTCTGCTGCTGCTGACGCTGGGTATCGCCTGCATGCTGGGCGGAATGTTGCTTAAACCCTCGGTGATGCCGCAAGGCGAAAGTGCGACACAAGCCGCCGTCAGCCTCTCCTGGCGACAACTGCTGACGGAAAACAGTGTCTGGCGATTTCTGCTCTGCGTGACCTTATTGCAGGGTGCGCACGCGGCGTACTATGCGTTCAGTGCGATTTGGTGGCAGGAAGCGGGCTATCCAGCCAGCACGGTGGGATATTTGTGGTCATTGGGCGTGGTGGCTGAAGTGATCATTTTTGCCTCCAGCAATCCGTTATTCCGTAGCTGGAGTGCGCGCGATTTGCTGTTGCTGTCTGCCGTTTGTGCTGTGGTTCGCTGGAGTTTGATGGCGTCAACTACGGCACTGCCCGTGCTGATCGTGGCACAGATTCTACACTGCGGTAGCTTCACCGTGTGCCATCTTGCTGCGATGCGCTTTATTGCGGCGCGCAAAGGGGGCGAGGTTATTCGGTTGCAGGCGGTGTATTCCGCGCTGGCGATGGGCGGGGGGATTGCCGTGATGACCATGTTCAGCGGTTGGCTGTTTGAACATTATCGCAGTGGCGTATTTTGGGTGATGGCAGCCGTGGTACTGCCGGCGTTGTTTTTGCGCCCGCGCGTTGTGGCATCAGGACTCAAGCAGTAAACGAATACGCTCCTGCTGGTGTGCGCCAAGTGGCAACTCGGCGTGAATCAAAGGCGGTGAAAACAGCGGTAGCGGGGTGGCATAGGGCGTGATCACCAGTGCCGTGCCTTTTGGTGCCCCCGCATGCTGAAAATCGTGGAGCGTTTGATAACGAAGAATTATCGGCAGCAGGGTGATTTCACGTATTTGCACTTCAATGTGCGCCTCCAGTGTCGGATCGCTGCCGGTCAGTAACACGACCTGTTTTTCCTGCAGTGCGCTTTCTTGCATAAGACCCGCACCAAAAATCACCGCGACCAGGCATTTCTCCGCGTGCGACAGCGATAACTGATAGTGCGCTTCTAAATCCGCCAACGCAGCACAGGTGGTGCGCAGCAAACGCGGATACTGACGCTCAATTTCATCGGTCAGGCTGCTGTCAATCCCCATCGCAAAGCAACTGCGTTCCAGTGCCTGTGCCAGATGCGTATACAGCTGAGGCATCAGCGTGTCCCGTGTGCGAAACGGTGTGCCCGCCAGCGTTTCGAAACGTGCGATAAGCTGGCTGGTTTGCACCCGCAAATCATGTTCACTGGGATGCCATGCGGCCTCGTGTTGGGGGGCGTGTAGTTGACTGAACAACAGCGTGAGCATTTCGATTTCATGTTGGCTGGAGGCGACGCCCTGGCGTTTTCGCCAGTGTTCGACAATCTCGGATGCGGCATCGCGTTCTGCTTTCGCGGCTAACCAACGACGCTGACGTTGGTTAAACTGTGGCAGCGGCGGTGCACAAAGTTCATGGCGGAAGATAAGTTGCAGCAGTTGCTGGTCGCGCGGGCTAAATTGGCGTCGTAACGCCAGCGCGCAGTGATTAATCAGCGCCTGCAGATTGGTGTTATCCGCCAGTGCGGTGGCAATGCGTTGGTGTTTTAACTGCCGCTGTAATTGCGGGGCATAATGTAGCGAGACAAAATCGGGTGAGATGCGCAACGCACGGCGTAAGCCGTGCAGTAAGCACAGTCGGCGATCCAGTTCCGCTCCGCGAATGCAGTATTCTCCATTATCGCTACAGGCAATAGTGAGCCGATGATGACGCTGGATTTCTGCATCGACCTCCGCTATATCTTGCCGGACACGCTGTTCGTCAACGCCATTCAGTTGGCTTGCGTTGACGCTATCTAACGTGAAATGTGGCAAAGACATCATCAGCAACAGGTGACAATGACGCTGTGAACTGGAGTAAACAGGTTGATCAGTCTGTTCTGAGCGCATCCACTGTTATTCCAGATTGTTATGACTCGGTAAGCATAGCTAAAAAAAAAGTCACGTTGCGCGCACGATGTCACTTTTAGTTGCACGATTTTAGGCAGATCACAGATTTCTTTACAGGAAAGTCGATGACCTACGTTTTGTTATCTTATAACATCTTTCTTCGTCTCGTTTTGGCCGTGCTGTTAGGCGGATTGAGTGTGCAAGCTCACGCGCATCCGCACAGTTTTATTGCCATCCAGGCACAGCCGGTGATCGTCGGCGATACACTCACCGGCATCAACATGCGCTGGACAATGGATGAAATCACCTCTGCTGACCTGCTGTATGACGCTGGGGAAGCGAAATCGGGGAGCGAAGTGTGGAAAAAACTGGCGGCAGAAGTGATGGCGAATGTGTTAGGGCAGCACTATTTTACCGAAGCCTGGCAGGGCAAGCAGCGCGTGAAGTTTGACAACTTACCGCCGCACTATGGACTGGCACGAGAAGGGCATCAGGCGGTGCTGGATTTCATCTTGCCGCTGGCAGAGCCGCTGCCTCTGGCTGGATTAACGCTGAAATTCTCAACCTTTGATCCCAGCTACTATGTGGACATGTATTACGACAAAGAGACCGCCTTTACACTGACTGCGGAGCAGGCGAAACGCTGCACCCGCACTGTGCATACACCGGTACCTGGAGACGATGTGAAACAGTATGCCTTGTCGCTTGATAAAGCGGACGCGCCCCCGGAAGAGATGGATTTAGGCAAGCAATTTGCGCAAACGGTGACGCTGACATGTCAGTAATGGCACCCGTTACGCCGCAGCGGCCCGCTCGCTGGCCATTAGCGATACTGGTGGTCTCCCTGCTGCTGGTGGGCAGTGGAGTCTGGCTGTATTGGCCGCAACTGCTGATGCTGAGTACGCAGTGGCAACGCACGCTGAATCTGGAAACCACACAGTTGCTTAAGCAGGTTGCCGATGCCCCGCATCGTGCGGGCTGGGCACTGATGGCGTTAAGTCTGGTGTACGGCATTGTGCATGCGGCGGGGCCTGGACACGGCAAAATTGTGATTGCCACGTTTCTGGCAACGCATCCGACCAGGATAAAAACCAGCCTGTGGCTTACGCTGGCGTCGTCTTTGTTACAAGGCAGCGTGGCGATTGTGTTAGTCACGGTCTGTCTGCAAATGCTGGCACTCAGCTCCCGGCAATTGCATCTGAGCAGTTATTGGCTGGAAAAGGGCAGTTATCTGTTGGTGATAGCATTAGGGATTGGATTAGCGATACGCGCAACGCGTACCCTGGTGCAACGCCTGCGCGCGCCGCGGCTACAGGCCATCTCGCCGCTGGGCCACACACACACTGAGCACTGTGGGTGTGGACACCAACATGTGCCCGCGGCCCACCAACTGGAGCAGGCCACCCTGAGTTGGCGAGTACGTTGTACGGTGGTGCTCTCAATGGGGTTACGGCCCTGTTCTGGTGCCATTATGATGTTGCTGTTTGCCAAAGTTATCGGGGTGTACGGCTGGGGGGTGTTGTCGGCGCTGGCGATGGCGGCAGGCACCGCGTTGACTGTATCGTTAATGGCGCTGCTGGTGCAGTTATCACGCCATGTGGCCGTGCGGCTGGCCAAAAAAACGGCCCGTTCGCCAGGCATCGGGGGCACGACGGTGGCGTTGGCGGGGGGGATCATGTTGATCACGATGGGGTGCTTATTGTGGCAGTCCGCACAACCGGTCGCATCGGGTTTACGGGCGCTATTTTGAATCAGGCGCGTAAAATGTCATCGTCAACATTCCAAAAAAGCTGCTACCATCGGTCTATTCTCGCCGCAACTGCCGATAGCGAATGTGATGACTCGAAAAAGTGACAAAGCGGCCACCATAAAAGATATCGCGCAGGTCGCTGGCGTAACCAACATTACGGTTTCTCGCGTGTTTACCGCGCCAGAAAAAGTGAAACCTGAGACGCGAGAAAAAATTCTCGCGGCGGCGCGTAAGCTCAATTACGTGCCCAATGCCTTCGCGCGGAATATCAAAGTCAGCCAGAGCCGCATCATCGGCGTGGTGACCGATGACACCTTCAATATTGTCTACTCGCACATCATCAAAGAGGTGTGCCGCCTGTCTGATGCCAAAGGGTATTCCGTGATGTTTTTCACCACCAATGGCAATCGGCAAATTGAAGCCCGCGCCCTGCAAACGTTGGTGAGCTACAAAGCGGCGGGCATTATTCTGTCGGTGGTGGAAGACTCTGAACAGTATGACAAAAGTCATATTGACGTTGTCCGTCACTCCTCCAGCCAACTGATTCAACTTGACCGCCAGTTCGACACCACATTACCTGCGGTGTACATCAACAACAGCCGAGCAGGTGAGTTGGTGGCGGAGGCGATCATGAAAAAACGCTATCGCAATGTATTGGTGGTGGGAGGCAGTGAACAATCTCATATCACGCTGCATCGTATCGCAGGGATACGCAGCGGCATTGATGACAGCGTGAATCTGCGGTGTCTGTATACCGACTATCGCTATGAACATGCCAAAGAGATGATGCAGTCATGGTTTTCCACGGTGAACGAGCACTACGATGTGATTGTGGGTCTCAATGGCATGATCACGCTGGCGGCAATCAATCTCGCGCACAAGTGGGGAATGCATGACACCGGGTTTATCTCCGTGGATGAAGTCCCCTGCGCGGAGGATTTTAATCAGGTGATCCCCTATGTGGCGCATGACACAGGACAGTGGGCGCGCGTGGTGTCGGAGAATATCATCTCCGCGATTGAAGGGCGGCCTTACGAACCGCGCGTTATGATCAACGGTTTCTTGAAAAACCTTTAGTATCATTGCGTTAGTTTTTATTCCTCTCTGCGTTTTCCCCTAATGTTATCAACTTGTGATGCACTGCAAGGATTTGCGAATTGCTCAACACGGAATGTTGACGTTGTCATTTTTGATGTTTAAATTTTGATCCGTTGTCTGCGGTGATACGGTTTTTAAACATCACCCAGCGTATTCCTGACAGGGCGGACGTTTTAACTTAAATGTTAACGTCAACATTTCAGGTGCGGTTACGCGCAACGCCTCGAGTACCGGCTTTATTCCATAACAACCACAAGCGGTTAACTGAAAAACCCGGAGCACCCTATGAAAGGCAAACTGAAAACCCTGCTGGCGCTGTGTGCCGCAACCCCACTATTACTGGCGTCAACCTTAGCAACGGCAGCAACGGCTAAGCCTCTGACCATTGGCATGTCCTTCCAGGAAATGAACAACCCCTACTTCGTTACCATGCAAGAAGCCTTGAAAGAAGCGGCGGGCAGCATGGGCGCAACGGTCATTGAGGCGGATGCTCGCCACGACGTCTCGAAGCAAATCAACGATATCGAAGATATGTTGCAGAAGAAAATCGACATTCTGCTGATTAACCCTGCCGACACCAACGGCGTTGAAAATGCGGTGAACGAAGCTAAAAAAGCCGGTGTTGTCGTGGTCGCCATCGACGCACAGGCAAAAGGCCCGATTGATTCGTTTGTCGGCTCAAAAAACTACGATGCCGGTATGCAAGCTGGCGAGTACCTGGCGAAAGCCCTGGGCGGTAAAGGCAAAGTCGCCATTCTTGACGGCATTCCAGTGGTACCGATCATCGAGCGTGTGAAAGGGTTTGAAGACGCGATGAAAAAATACCCAGATATCAAAATCGTCAACAAACAAAACGGCAAGCAAGAGCGTGATACGGCGATGAACGTCACTGAAAATATGCTGCAGGCGGCCCCTGACCTGGCTGGCATTTTCAGCGTGAATGACACGGGTTCACTGGGCGCGCTGGCTGCCATTCAGGCGAACGGTGCCGATATCAAACTGGTGAGTGTCGATGGTCAGCCGGAAGCGATTAAAGAGATTGAGAAGCCGAACTCGCCCTTTATTGCCACCTCTGCGCAGTTCCCGCGTGACATGGTGCGTCTGGGCCTCGGCGTAGCGATGGCTAAGCACTGGGGCAGTCAGGTGCCTGCTTCCGTACCGCTGGATGTCAAACTGATCACCAAAGATAACGCCAACGGCTTTAGCTGGTAATCACTGTCTGGAGGCGTTGCCATGCCGTTACTGCAACTCAACGGGATTAATAAATCCTTTCCTGGCGTACGGGCGTTAAACAACATCAATCTGACGCTGCACGCCGGGGAAATCCATGCACTGCTGGGCGAAAACGGTGCGGGTAAATCCACACTGATGAAGATCCTTAGCGGTATTTATCAACCTGACAGCGGCGAAATCTGCATCCACGATAAAACGCACCAGTTTGCGAACTATCGGCAGGCGATAGCGGCAGGGGTGGGGATCATCTTTCAGGAGTTCTCGCTGATCCCTGGCCTCAATGCGGTAGAGAATATCTTTCTCAACCGCGAGCAGCGCACCCCGCTGGGATTGATGGATCGTCGGGCGATGCGTGCCCGTACGCAGGAATTGCTGGCACGCCTTCGCGTTGATCTGGATCCCGATATTGCGGTGTCTCACCTCAGTGTAGCGCAACAGCAATTTGTCGAGATCGCCAAAGCGCTGGCACTGGATGCGCAAATACTGATTCTGGATGAGCCGACGGCCACCCTGACGCCGGGGGAAGCGGAGCACCTGTTTCAGGTGATGCGCGATCTGCAACAGCAGGGTGTTGGCATGCTGTTTATCTCACACCACCTGGAGGAGATCTTTGCGGTGTGTGACACCATCACCGTGCTACGTGATGGTGGCTATGTCGGCACCACGCCAGTCAGCGAAAGCAGTACCGATCAACTAGTGAAAATGATGGTTGGCCGTCAGGTTGAGCAGAATTTTCCAGAAAAACTGCCTTTGCCGCAGGCAGAGTTACCCATTCTGGATGTCAAAGTGCAACGCCATCGTCAGGGGCCAGAAGACCATTTTCAGGTATGGCCCGGCGAGATTCTGGGCTTTGCCGGACTGGTGGGATCGGGGCGTACGGAAACCGCCTGTGCCATGCTTGGCGCTCAGGATTGCTGGCAAAAGCAGGTACGACTGGCCGGTGAGCCACTGCGCCTGCGGAGTCCGGCTGATGCACTGGAGAAAGGCATCGGTCTGCTGCCAGAAAACCGGAAAACGGAAGGACTGGTGTTGCCGTTCAGCGTGGCACGCAATATCACACTGAATCGCCATGCAACCCGACACGGTTTTCTGCACCATGCGCGTGAACGCGAAGTCGTGCGCGACCTCATCCGCAAAGTGGGGGTAAAAACGCCCTCAGAAGATCAGGAAGTGAACACGCTCAGCGGCGGTAATCAGCAGAAAGTGGTGATTGCTCGCTGGCTGAACAACGACTGTAAGGTGCTGATTTTCGATGAGCCGACGCGCGGCATTGATGTGGGTGCGAAGGCGGAAATCTATCAACTGATGCAGCAACTGACCCGTAAAGGGATCGCCATTATCGTCATCTCCTCTGAATTGCCAGAGATTATCGGCCTGTGTCATCGAGTGCTGGTGTTTCGCGACGGACATATCGCGCAGGAACTCACTGATGAGGCCATCAATGCTGAAACCATCATGCTACACGCCACGGGGAACGCATCATGAGCATTCTGTCCAATTCGATGCTGTCACAAGGGCAGCGTAAGCGCGGCTGGTTGGACAAATGTCTGCACCATCCTGCGTTTCTTCCATTCATCGGGTTTATCGTGCTGTTTGTCCTGATGATCTTTCTCAACGACAGCTTTTTAACCGCCAACAACCTGAGCAATGTGGCGCGTCAGGTGTCGATCAACGCCATTATTGCCGTCGGTATGACCTGTGCGATTTTAACCGGTGGGATTGATCTGTCCGTCGGATCGGTGATGGCGCTCTCGGGCACCGTCGCCGCCGGGCTGATGGTGGCCGGGATTCCGATGCCGTTAGCCGTGTTGGCCGGGTTGTTGATCGGCATGGGTTTTGGTGCCTTAAACGGGAGCTGTATCGCCTGGCTACGGATGCCACCGATTATCGTTACGCTCGCCAGTATGGGGATCGCCCGTGGCTTAGCCCTGATGTACACCGGCGGTTATCCCATCGCAGGCTTGCCGGAGAGCTTCATGATGTTTGGTCGCGCCAGCCTGTTTGGTATTCAGGTGCCGATTTTAATCATGTTGGCGGTCTACCTACTGGCGTGGATTTTGCTGCATCAAAAGCCGTTTGGGCGCCATGTGTATGCGATTGGCGGTAATGAGGACGCCGCACGTCTGAGCGGCATCCGTGTATCGCGCACCAAACTGTGGGTTTACATCATCAGCGGCCTGACAGCGGCCGTGGCAGGGATCGTATTGAGTTCCCGCCTGATGAGTGGACAGCCGAATGCCGGTGATGGTTTTGAACTGGATGCCATTGCGGCGGTTGTCCTCGGCGGTGCGGCAATCGCGGGCGGTAAAGGGGCGATTATCGGCACGCTGGTCGGGGCCATGATGCTCGGGATTCTCAATAACGGTCTGAACCTGATGGGCGTTTCCCCCTATGTTCAGATTGTTATCAAAGGCGGGATCATCCTCGTGGCGATCTGGCTGAGTTCAGTCAAACGTAAAGCCTAATGTTCAGACGGCGTCACGCCGTCTTTAACTCACTCAATGTTGACGTTAACAATTTCGGAAAAAGGACATGCTATGAATATCCTGCCACAACAGATTAAAAGCCTGGTCAACTACGGTCCACGTGATTACCGCCTGGAAACGCTGCCGCTGCCCGAGCCGAAAGCCAATGAGTTGTTAGTCAAAGTGGGTGCATGCGGAATCTGTGCCTCAGATGTGCACTGCTACCACGGCGCGCCGATGTATTGGGGCGACGGCAACCCGGAAAAAGCCTGGGTAAAAACGCCCGTCGTGGTGGGACATGAGTTCTACGGTACGGTAGTGGGCTACGGTGAAGGGGCATTAGAACATTTTGGTGTTGCCGTTGGCGACCGCGTGATTGCCGAGCAAATTATCCCGTGTAATCAGTGCCGCTTCTGTAAGGACGGTAAATATTGGATGTGTGAAAAGCACGATATTTACGGTTTCCAAAAGCAGGATTCGGATGGCGGCATGACCGAATACATGCTGTTTAAAGCCAACAGCCGCGTGCACAAAATTCCCGATACGCTGACCCACGAAGAGTGCGCGCTGATCGAGCCATTTGCCTGTGCGGTTCATGCGGTAAACCGGGCTGCCATTGAGTTTAATGATGTGGTAGTGCTGGCCGGTGCAGGCCCACTGGGTACCGGCATGATCCAGGCTATTCGTCTGAAAAACCCTAAGCTGTTTATTGTGTTGGATACCATTCCAGAGCGTCTGGAACTGGCGAAAAAACTCGGTGCTGATTTGGTATTCAACCCGATGGAGCAGGATGTGGATGCGGAAGTGCGTAAACTCACCGAAGGCTATGGCTGCGATATTTATATCGAGGCAACGGGCAATCCGCTGGCGGTGAATCAGGGCTTGCAGATGATTCGTCGGATGGGTCGCTACGTGGAATTCAGCGTGTTTGGCAAACCTGCAACCGTGGATTGGTCAATTATTGGTGATCGTAAAGAGCTGGATGTCCGTGGATCGCATTTAGGCCCACACTGCTATGAAACGGTGATTAGCTTCTTTGAGAAAAAATGGTTTACGGCAGAAGGGATTGTGACCCACAGCTTCCCGTTATCCGAATGGGAGCAGGGCTTTGCGATGGCGTCAGGTCGGGAATCGATTAAAGTGCTGTTAGTGCCTTAATACAGCGGAGTACGCTGCCTGCGTATGCGGCAGCGTACTCAACATCGGTTAGCGCTTCAGCGCTTCGCTCAGTTCATCACGCATCGTTGCCAGCATTGAGCGCACAACGCGTGGATTACCTGCAACCACGTTACCGGTGCTCAGGTAGTTATGGTTGCCTGTAAAGTCAGTGACCAGGCCGCCTGCTTCACGGACCAGCAGTTCACCCGCCGCGAAATCCCATGGCTTTAAGCCAATTTCAAAGAAGCCATCAACGCGACCCGCAGCCACATACGCCAGATCCAGCGCAGCAGAGCCTGTGCGACGGAAATCCGCGCATTGGGTAAACAGTTTGCTCACCATGTTGAAGTAAGCCGGGCTGTGTTGCTTGAGTTTGAACGGAAAACCGGTTGCCAGGATAGTGCCATCCAGGTCACGCGCTGTGCCGCCACGAATACGATAGCCGTTCAACTGAGCGCCCTGGCCGCGTACCGCAGTAAACAGTTCATTGGTCATCGGATCGTAAACCACAGCCACTTCGGTGCGGCCTTTAACGCGCACGGCAATGGACACGGCAAAATGAGGGAAACGTTTGATGTAGTTAGTGGTGCCATCCAGAGGATCGATAACCCATTGGATATCCTCATCTTCGCCTGCCAGCTCACCGCTTTCTTCGGTGATGATGGTGTGTTTAGGGTAAGACTTACGGATCACCTCAATAATCTGGCGCTCCGCTTCACGGTCAACATTGGTCACAAAGTCGTTGCTGCCTTTCTGGCTCGCTTCGACGGCGTCCGGGGTTTCGTAGTTCTTAGCGATAACGTTTCCGGCTTTACGCGCTGCGCGCACAGCAATGTTGAGCATTGGATGCATGGGTTTCTCTCATGGATGTTAAAGAACGGTGGTTCGATCCTGTTAATCAGGACGAATTTTAATCGGCGCAAAGTATAGCAGGCTGTTCTGATAATGTCCTGCTTTATATGTTAGGATACGCGCATTCTCTGAAACGATGAAACGGTTATGCTGCAGAACATTCGAATTGTGCTGGTGGAAACCTCGCACACGGGCAACATGGGCTCTGTCGCCCGCGCGATGAAAACCATGGGCCTGACCTCCCTGTATCTGGTAAATCCCCTGGTGAAGCCTGACTCACAAGCGATTTCGCTGGCTGCGGGTGCCAGTGATGTCATTGGCGAAGCCAAAATAGTCGATACCCTGGATGAAGCCATCGCGGGCTGTGCATTAGTGGTGGGCACCAGCGCGCGTTCACGTTCGCTGCCGTGGCCGATGCTTGATTCACGTGAATGTGGCGTGAAAGCGGTTGAAGAAGGGCAGCAGGCACCGGTAGCGCTGGTGTTTGGCCGTGAGCGTGTGGGCCTGACCAACGATGAATTGCAAAAATGCCATTACCATGTGGCCATCAATGCCAATCCTGAATACAGCTCGCTGAACCTTGCAATGGCAGTGCAAATTATTGCTTACGAAGTCCGTATGGCATGGGTCGCACAGCAAGAAACATCCACCCCCACCTTTGAAGAAACCCCGTATCCGCTGGTGGATGATCTGGAGCGTTTCTATCAGCATCTGGAACAGATGATGACCGACAGTGGGTTTATTCGTCAGGGCAATCCAGGGCAGGTGATGAGCAAGTTGCGTCGCTTATATACGCGTGCTCGCCCGGAACGCGACGAGTTGAATATTCTGCGCGGTATGCTCTCCTCCTTCGCCAAAAAGCCGTAATGCGGCGAGGGATAATACTTGAGTAAATTAGTCAGATAAATAGTTGACCAAAACACTCGGGAATGTCAGACTCCGATACCATCTTTTCTGCTAACACCCCGGTTCACGGGGGTTTACTGAGGTTGCGTTTGCTATGAGACTGACTTCCAAAGGCCGTTATGCGGTCACCGCCATGCTCGATGTTGCGTTGCATTCTCACCAGGGACCGGTGCCACTTGCTGATATCTCCGAGCGTCAGGGAATTTCACTTTCCTACCTTGAGCAGCTGTTTTCTCGTCTGCGTAAAAATGGCCTGGTGGCCAGCGTACGTGGGCCAGGCGGTGGTTATCTGCTGGGCAAAGACGCCGCTGAAATTGCCGTAGGTGCGGTGATCACCGCCGTGGATGAATCAGTTGACGCGACGAAGTGCCAGGGCAAAGAAGGCTGTCAGGGCGGCGAGCGCTGCCTGACCCACGTCTTGTGGCGCGATCTCAGTGAGCGCATTAGCGACTTCCTGAATAATATTACGCTGGCTGAGTTGGTGAATAACCAAGAGATCCTGGACGTTGCCGATCGTCAGGACAACAAAGAAGCGAATGAACACCGCCGTGCACCAGGCGTGCGTGGACAAGAGACCATCAGCGTTAACCTGCGCGCCTGAGTCTCAACGGGCGGTGCAACACGTGCCGCCCGATAAAAAAGATAATTTTTTCACCTGACAGGGTGAACTGAGCACGAATTTAGCATTGAAGTGATGTACGGAGCTTAAAGAGCAATGAAATTACCGATTTATCTGGACTACTCTGCAACCACGCCAGCGGATCCGCGTGTTGCTGAGAAAATGATGCAGTTCCTGACGATGGACGGCACCTTTGGCAACCCAGCCTCACGTTCTCACCGTTTTGGATGGCAATCAGAAGAAGCCGTGGATATCGCCCGTAATCAGGTCGCCGATCTGATTGGTGCTGACCCACGCGAAATCGTGTTTACTTCGGGTGCAACAGAATCTGACAACCTCGCGATTAAAGGTGCTGCCAATTTCTACCAGAAAAAAGGCAAGCACATCATCACCAGCAAGACCGAACATAAAGCGGTGCTGGATACCTGCCGTCAACTGGAGCGTGAAGGGTTTGAAGTGACCTATCTCGCACCACAAAGCAACGGCATTATCGATTTAAAAGCGCTGGAAGCCGCGATGCGTGAAGACACCATCCTGGTCTCCATTATGCACGTCAATAACGAAATCGGTGTGGTGCAAGACATTGCGACCATCGGTGAGTTGTGCCGTGCACGCGGTATTATTTTCCACGTTGATGCCACGCAAAGCGTGGGCAAACTGCCTATCGATATGGCGCAGTTGAAAGTGGATTTAATGTCCTTCTCCGCCCATAAAATTTATGGCCCGAAAGGCATTGGCGGTCTGTATGTGCGCCGTAAGCCGCGTATCCGTCTGGAAGCGCAAATGCACGGCGGCGGTCACGAGCGCGGTATGCGTTCAGGAACCTTGCCTGTGCATCAGATCGTGGGTATGGGTGAAGCCTACCGTATTGCTAAAGAAGAGATGACCACTGAGATGGCGCGCCTGCGTACGCTGCGTGATCGTCTGTGGAATGGCATCAAAGATATCGAAGAAGTCTACCTGAACGGTGACCTGGAGCAGGGCGCGGCGAACATTCTCAACGTCAGCTTTAACTACGTTGAGGGCGAGTCCCTGATCATGGCGCTGAAAGATCTGGCCGTTTCCTCTGGATCAGCCTGTACTTCTGCCAGCCTGGAACCTTCCTACGTGCTGCGCGCACTCGGTATGAACGACGAACTGGCACACAGTTCCATTCGTTTCTCACTGGGGCGTTTTACCACCGAAGAAGAGATCGACTACACCATTGCGTTAGTGAATAAATCCATTGGCCGTCTGCGTGACCTTTCTCCGCTGTGGGAAATGTTTAAAGCAGGTGTGGATTTGAACACCATCGAATGGGCACATCACTAATTTCAGGCAGCAGGAGAGACATACCATGGCATACAGCGAAAAAGTCATCGATCATTATGAAAACCCACGCAACGTCGGTTCTTTCGACAACAGCGATCCCTCTGTCGGCAGCGGCATGGTTGGCGCACCAGCCTGTGGCGATGTGATGAAGCTGCAAATCAAAGTCAGCGATAACGGCATCATTGAAGATGCGCGTTTCAAAACCTATGGCTGCGGTTCTGCGATTGCTTCCAGCTCGCTGATCACCGAGTGGGTGAAAGGCAAGTCCCTCGATGAAGCACAAAGCATCACCAACATGGCGATTGCGGAAGAGTTAGAGTTGCCACCGGTGAAAATTCACTGTTCGATTCTGGCAGAAGATGCGATTAAAGCCGCCATTGCGGACTATAAGAGCAAGAAAGACGCACAGTAAGCGGAGGGCGATATGTCGATTTCATTAAGCGACAGCGCAGCCGCTCGCGTTAGCCAGTTTCTCGCCAATCGTGGAAAAGGTTTTGGCTTGCGGCTTGGCGTACGTACCTCCGGCTGTTCAGGTATGGCGTACGTGTTGGAATTCGTTGATGGGCCACAACCGGAAGACACCGTGTTTGAAGAGAAGGGTGTCCGCGTGGTTATCGACGGGAAAAGCCTGGTCTATCTTGATGGCACGGAACTCGACTTCGTGAAAGAGGGGTTGAATGAAGGCTTCAAGTTTAACAATCCCAATATCAAAGACGAGTGCGGTTGTGGCGAGAGCTTCCACGTTTGAACCTGACTGTGGTCACTGATGAAATCGCGCCGACGTTGTCGGGGCGATTTCGTCATTACTGAAACCCGCGTTTTTTGAGTCTGCTATGGATTACTTCACCTTGTTTGGCCTGCCGCAATCCTATGAAATTGATAGCGCAGCGCTGACCGCCCGTTATCAAGCGCTATTGCGTGAATGGCACCCCGATCGTTTTGCGGCCCACTCTGAAACCGAACGTCTGCATGCGGTGCAGCAGGCGGCGACCCTTAATCAGGGTTATCAGTCGCTGCGCAAAGCATTACCGCGGGCTGAATATCTCCTGAGCCTGCACGGTTTTGATATCAACAATGAGCAGCATACGATGCGCGACACGGCTTTCCTGATGGAACAGCTTGAGCTGCGTGAAGAGCTGGAGCAGTTGGAAAGCGATAAAGACGACGCAGGCGTGACGCGTTTCTTGCAGCGCGTGGATCAGATGCGTCAACAGCGCGAAACCGCGTTGCGTGATGCGCTTGCCAGCCAACGCTGGGAGCCTGCGGCAGATACCGTGCGTAAACTGCGCTTTCTCGCTAAACTGCGCAGCCAGGCAGAAGTGCTTGAAGAGCAACTGCTGGATTTCTAACGGGAAATAGACATGGCGTTATTACAAATTAGTGAACCGGGCCAGAGTGCCGCGCCGCATCAGCGCCGCCTGGCCGTCGGTATCGATCTTGGCACCACCCACTCTTTGGTGGCGACCGTGCGCAGCGGCCAGGCAGAGACCCTGCCCGATGCGCAGGGACGCCATTTATTGCCCTCCGTTGTGCACTATTCGCAACAGGCACCAAGCGTTGGCTGGCAGGCGCGCGACGAAGCCGCGCGCGATCCCGTCAATACTATCAGTTCGGTGAAACGCCTGATGGGGCGTTCACTGGACGATGTGCGCACGCGCTATCCGCATCTGCCTTACGCGTTTGTTGTCAGTGACAATGGCTTACCCTTGCTGCAAACCCCTGCCGGTGTGCGTAGTCCGGTTAATGTGTCTGCCGATATTCTGCGTGCGCTTGCGGAACGTGCACACGCATCCTTAGGCGGCGTACCTGATGGTGTGGTGATCACCGTTCCGGCGTATTTTGATGATGCACAGCGTCAGGGCACCAAAGATGCCGCTCGCCTGGCCGGATTGCATGTATTGCGCCTGCTCAATGAGCCTACAGCGGCGGCGGTTGCTTACGGTCTTGATTCCGGTCAGGAAGGCGTGATCGCGGTTTACGATCTGGGCGGTGGCACCTTTGATGTCTCTGTTTTGCGTCTCACGCGCGGCGTGTTCGAGGTGCTGGCCACGGGCGGTGATTCAGCCCTGGGCGGCGATGATTTCGATCACTTGCTGGCGGAACATTTGCGGGAGAAGGCGGGTTGGCAAACGCATAACGATGCCATACGCAATCGACAACTGCTGGATGTTGCCACGGCTGCGAAAATTGCCCTGAGCGATGCCGATGTCGTCCCTGTCACGCTGGCGGATTGGCACGGGGAAGTGACGCGTGCCGAATTTGAAGCCCTGATCGCACCGCTGATTAAGCGCACGTTGCTGGCTTCTCGTCGTGCATTAAAAGATGCCGATGTTTCAACCGAAGACGTGCTGCAAGTGGTGATGGTCGGCGGCTCAACGCGCGTACCTGCCGTGCGCGCTCAGGTCGGTGATTTCTTTGGTCGTCCACCGCTTACCACGATTGATCCCGATCGCGTGGTGGCGATCGGCGCGGCGATCCAGGCTGATGTGCTGGTGGGCAATAAACCCGACAGTGAAATGCTGTTGCTGGATGTTATTCCGCTGTCGCTGGGCCTGGAAACCATGGGTGGCCTGGTAGAGAAAGTCATCCCGCGTAACACCACCATCCCCGTCGCCCGTGCGCAAGAATTTACCACTTTTAAAGATGGGCAAACGGCCATGAGTATTCACGTGCTGCAGGGCGAGCGTGAGATGGTGGCGGATTGCCGCTCGCTGGCGCGCTTTGCGCTGCGTGGTCTGCCATCGCTGCCCGCGGGCGGCGCGCATATTCGCGTGACCTTCCAGGTGGATGCCGATGGCTTGCTCAGCGTGACGGCGATGGAGAAATCCACCGGCGTTGAAGCGGCGATCCAGGTGAAACCCTCGTTTGGCCTCAACGAAAACGAAATTGCGCAGATGATCACCGACTCTATCAGCCATGCGCAGGGCGACATTGCCGCCCGCCGCCTCGCGGAAGAAAAAGTGGATGGTCTGCGCGTGCTGGAAAGTCTGCAAGGCGCACTGGCTGAAGATGCGCATCTGCTGAGTGAGCAGGAAGCGCAGGCGATTGCGGCCGCGCAAGCAGCCTTACGCAACGCACTGGACGGTTCAGACGCTGTCGCGATTAGCACAGCAGTAAAACAATTAGACAAATCAACCCAGGATTTCGCTGCGCGCCGCATGGATGATTCCATTCGCCGTGCGCTGGCTGGGCACTCTGTGGACGAGGTGTAAGAGTCATGCCGAAGATTGTATTTTTGCCCCATGAGCATATGTTGCCAGAAGGCGGCGTATTTGAAGCCGAGCCTGGCGAGACGATCCTTGAAGTTGCCCTGCGCAATGGGATGGACGTTGAACATGCCTGCGAGAAATCCTGTGCCTGCACCACCTGCCACTGTGTGGTGCGTGAAGGATTTGAGTCGATGGCGGAAAGTACGGAAGACGAAGACGATATGTTAGATAAAGCCTGGGGGCTTGAACCTGACAGTCGCCTGAGCTGCCAGGCCCGCGTGGCAGGCGAGGATCTGGTGGTGGAGTTTCCACGCTACACTATCAACCACGCACGCGAGCATTAATGCTCTACTCGGGTCGGCAGGTGCCGGCCCGTTTTTTTATCTGACAGGCACGGAACGAACACATTAGCATGCCCATTCTGCTAGTCTGGCCTGAAGCACAATGAAAAAGGAGTACGCTGAGATGGCAAACGATGTGATGAATATTCTGCTTTCACAGGCCCCCGCCGATGCGCGTTGGGGTGAAAAGGCGCTGACCAGCGTCAGTGATCAAGGGGTGACCATTCATACCGGCACCAAAGACGTGTTAGGTAAAATCCAGCGTGCCGGGCGCAAAATCGATGGTCAGGGATTGCGTCATGTGGCGCTGACGGGCGAAGGCTGGAACGCAGACGCGTGCTGGGCGTTTTGGCAGGGTTATCGTGCCCCCAAAGGCGAACGTCAGGTTGACTGGCCGGCACTCAGCGACAGCGATCGCGCTGAGCTGGACCGCCGTCTGCAGGTGATCGATTGGGTGCGCAATGTTATCAATGCTTCGGCGGAAGAGTTAGGGCCAGAGCAACTGGCACAACGTGCGGTGGACTTGCTGACCGAAGTAGGTGGCGAAGCGGTCTCTTATCGCATTACCAAAGGCGAAGACCTGCGCGAACAGGGTTACATGGGGATCCACACCGTCGGGCGGGGCTCTACGCGTGCGCCCGTATTGCTGGCACTGGATTACAACCCTACCGGCGATGAAAACGCACCTGTGTATGCCTGCCTGGTGGGTAAAGGCATCACTTTTGATACCGGAGGCTACAGCCTCAAGCAAAGTGCCTTTATGGATTCGATGAAATCCGACATGGGCGGCGCGGCAACGGTGACCGGTGCGCTGGCGTTTGCCGTGTCACGCGGCTTAAACCAGCGTGTGAAATTGTACCTGTGCTGCGCGGACAACATGGTCAGCGGCAACGCGTTTAAATTGGGCGATATTATCCATTATCGCAACGGCAAAACCGTGGAAGTGATGAACACTGATGCGGAAGGGCGTTTAGTGCTGGCGGATGGTCTGATTGATGCCAGCGAGCAAAATCCTGAGCTGCTGATCGATGCGGCGACCTTAACCGGCGCTGCCAAAACAGCGTTGGGCAACGATTATCATGCCTTGTTTAGCTTTGATGATGCGCTGGCGCAACGCCTGCTTAACAGTGCTGGCGAAGAGAATGAGCCCTTCTGGCGTCTGCCGCTGGCGGAATTCCATCGCAGCCAGTTACCGTCTAACTTTGCCGAATTAAATAATATTGCCGGTGCCGCGCACAGTGCGGGCGCCAGCACGGCGGCGGCGTTTCTGTCGCATTTTGTCAGCCGCTATCAAAAAGGCTGGCTGCATATCGATTGTTCAGCGACCTATCGCAAAGGCGGTGTTGAACAGTGGTCTGCCGGGGCGACCGGACTGGGTGTGCGTACGTTGGCGAACCTACTGCTGAAATGAACAACATGAATAATGCGAATCAGCGCCTGGAAGAGGTGCTCAAACTGGCGGCTACAGAACCTGCGCACCGACCGGAGTTTTTCTCACTGTTGATGGATGCCAGCGTGCTGGTACCGGGTGAGCGCTCCGATAGCAGTGAAACGGTGATGGATGCTTCCACTCCCGTTGATCTCCAGCATTGGGAAAAAGAGGACGGCAATACGGTTATCCCTTTTTTCACCTCAGAGACGGCGATGGCGGAAGCGGTGAAAACCGAACAGCCCTATGTGATTTTACCGGTGCGCACGTTGTTTGAAATGACGCTGGGTGAGTCGCTGTTTTTAAATCCTAAGCTGGAATCCGGTAAAGAGTTTACGCCTGGTGAAATCAATCGCTTAATGGGTGAAGGCGGCAGTGCGCTGAGTGAGCAAACGGTGTTGGCAGGGGGAACGGCGCTGTTGCTTTCTGAAATAGCAACGCCGCCAGCCCAAATGGTGGCATCACTGACCACGCTGTTCAGTAAGCATAAAACGGTGCGTCGTGCGTTTTTGGCCCATATCAAAGAAGCGGCGGATCAACCGGCCAATATTTTGATTGGGATTGAGGCGGACGGTGATATTGAGCCTGTCATCAATGCGGCAGGACAGGTTGCGACCGACACGCTGCCGGAAGATGAACCTATTGATATTTGCCAGGTGGTTGACGGTGAAAAGGGCATTAGCCACTTTTTCACCGCACACATCACACCCTTCTATGAGCGTCGCTGGGGCAGTTTCCTGCGCGACATCAAGGTGAAGATGGTCTAAGCCATCCAGTCACACCGTCTGTTGCCTGCTGGCGCAGACGGTGTGGATCATCATGACTGGTGTTGTAAATCGACACCGGGCGAGTCGTCACGGCTTCCCCATTCTCCCCAGGAGCCGTCATACAGGCTCAGATCTTTTGCGCCGAGCTGCGTCAGTGCCAGCAGCACGACGACGCCCGTTACGCCAGAGCCACAACTGGCGACTACCGGTTGAGTGATATCCACGCCTTGCTGCGCAAATACGTCGCGCAATGCGGCATCGTCTTTTAGCGCGCCGTTGGCGGTCAGTGTATTCCAGGGCACATTCAGGCTGCCCGGAATATGGCCACGATAGAGCCCCGCGCGAGGCTCATCCACTTCGCCACGAAATCGATTTTCCGCACGCGCATCGATAATCTGTGCGCTGCCTTCATGGCTGATCACCTGGACATCGGTCAGCGTTTTGATGGCGGCTTTCTCAGGCGTGTGTGCTTCAAATTCGCTGTGTTCTGCAGCAACAGGGCCGGTTTGTAAGGGCAGTTCGGCGGCTTTCCAGGCGGCTAATCCGCCAGCCAAAATCGAGACCTGATCCACCCCAAATTGCTGCAGCATCCACCAGGCGCGTGGGGCGGAGAACAGATTGCCTTCATCATAAACCACCAGGTGCTTGTCACTGCTGACGCCTAATTCACGCATGGCGACCGCAAAACCTTCTGCGCGCGGCATCATGTGAGGATAAGGGGAACTGTGCTCGGAAAGGGCTTCGATATTAAAGAACGGCGCATCAGGCAGGTGGGCGGCCAGATACTCGGCATTCACATCACGTACCTTCTCCTGGCCTGGAGGCAGCATACGCGCATCCAGTACCTGCAGCGTTTCTTCAGCGTAATGTTCTTGAAGCCATTCAACGGTGACAAACAGGGGAGCAGTCATTGCAACCTCTTTGTGGGTTTCATGAAAAAAAACAGTGTCCGGGATATAGCGCGCAATCTCAAGGGAAAAGCGTTGCGAAGGGCGTATTTATCATGTGAAATTAAGTGCAATTTTTTCAATGTCACTTTTGAAATTGGACGGCCTGACGGCCAGGGAGAATCCATGCTACGTCGGTTCAATCGACTGGCGCTAGGGATGCTAATAAGCGGAGCTTTGCTCGGCGCGGCATCACTGACGACTTTTACTACACAAGCAGCCCCCTCTTCGACGACATCAAGCGCCACTAAAGCCTTAGCCGTGCTCGATTTGTCTGAATTACAGGTTGAAGGCGCAGCAGCTCTGGTGCTGACATTCAACATCCCGCTCGATGATAAACAAGATTTTTCTCAACGCGTGCACTTGACCGATGACAAGAAAGGCAAGGTTGATGGCGGCTGGGAATTAGCATCGAATGGCAAAGTGCTGCGTTTCCGCCACCCGGATCCTGAGCGTAAGTTCACCGTCCGTGTCGACGCGGAACTGCAGGCTGCCAACGGGCAAAAGCTGAATGCGCCCTACAGCAAAAACATCACCACGCGCAGCATTGAACCGATGGTGGGTTTTGCCAGTCGTGGCTCGCTATTACCCATTAAGCTGACCGGTTTGCCCGTGCTGGCACTGAACGTGCCCAACGTGGATGTGGATTTCTTCCGTATAAAAAACACCGCGCTTACCACGTTTTTGGCCGAATGGAACAACGGCGGCAATCTCTCCCTGTGGGAGACGCGTGATTTACTGAGCCGGGCCACGCTGGCCTACAGCGGCCGCTTTGATCTCAACCCGGCGCGTAACACGCGTGAAAAGCTGCAACTGCCGCTGAGTGATATCGAGCAGCTCAAAGAGCCCGGTGTCTATTTAGCCATTATGAAACAAGCGGGTACCTATTCTTACAGCATGCCTGCAACGATGTTCACGATCAGTGATATCGGTGTGTCATTGCATCGCTTCCCGCAGCAAATGGATTTCTTCACGCAAAGTCTGGAAACCGGCAAACCGATCGCCGATGTCAGCTTGCGTCTGCTGGATGAAAAAGGCCAGCCGCTGGCGACCATCGAGAGTGACAGTGTTGGCCACGCGCGCCTGCCGGTGATGGAAAAAGCCAAACTGCTGATGGCGTTCCGTGATGGACAAACCTCACTGATTGCGCTTAACAACCCGGCACTGGATCTGGCTGAATTTGCCGTCACCGGTCCCCAGGGCTTCGATAAACAATTCTTTGTCTTTGGCCCGCGCGATCTCTATCGGCCGGGTGAAACGGTGATTGTGAATGGCTTGCTGCGTGACGCTGATGGCAAGCCGGTTGCTGCCCAGCCTGTAAAGGCTGAAGTGGTGCAGCCCAACGGTGAAGTGTCACGCACCTTTGTCTGGCAACCCGAGCAGGGCGTTTATCAGCAGCGCTTCGCGTTGCCTGACACGGCGATGACCGGGGACTGGACACTACGGTTAAATCTGGGCGACAACCAGCCGCGTAACTGGCGTTTCCACGTAGAAGACTTTTTGCCGGAGCGTATGGCGCTGACGTTACACACCGACTCAGAACCGCTGTCACCCGCAGAGAGTGTCTCCTTTGATGTCACCGGTAAATATTTGTATGGCGCACCGGCAGCGGGTAATCGTTTACAAGGTCAGCTCTTCCTGCGCCCGGCGCGTGAAGCGGTCGCGGCATTACCGGGTTATCAATTTGGTGATATCACGGAAGAAGGCCTGAAACGGTCGCTGGATGAAGTCGATGAAGCCCTGAGTGATGACGGGCTGACGTCGATTAATGTTGAAAGCCAATGGGAAAAAGCGCGCTCGCCACTAGAGCTGATTCTGCAGGCCAGCCTGCTGGAAACCGGTGGACGTCCTGTTACCCGCCGCGCGACGCAGGCGATCTGGCCAGCGTCGGCGTTGCCGGGGATTCGCCCACTGTTCGCGAATAAAGCCGTCTATGACTGGCGCAGCAACCGTTACAATGATGTGGCGACGGTGCCTGAAAACAGCCTGGCTGAATTCGATATCGTCTATGCCAATGCGCAAGGCGAGAAACTGGCCGCGCAGAATGTCGATGTCCGTTTGATTCGCGAGCGTCGTGATTACTACTGGAGCTTCTCTGACGGCGAAGGCTGGCAATCGCGTTACGATGCCAAAGATTTGCAGGAAGATGAGCAGCGTATCGCTATTCCCGCTGGCGGCATCACCAAAGTCAGCTTCCCGGTAGAGTGGGGCGGTTACCGTCTGGAAGTGCAGGTCGGCGAAAACATCGTCAGCAGCATGCGCTTCCAGGCCGGTTATGACTGGCAAGATAACACCGGTGGCACAGGCGCTCTGCGTCCGGATCAGGTGAAACTGAAGCTGGATAAACCGGCTTATCAGCCGGGTGAGACGGCGAAAGTCCAGATCGAAGCCCCTGCCGCAGGTAAAGGCTACCTGATGGTGGAGTCCAGCACGGGCCCGCTCTGGTGGCAGCCACTGAGTGTGGAGCAAGGCGGCACGACGATTAATGTGCCGATTGATGCCAAATGGCAGCGACACGATCTCTACTTGAGTGCCATTGTGGTGCGTGACGGTGACAAAGCGACCGGCACGACGCCAAAGCGTGCCGTGGGCCTGCTGCATTTGCCGATGGCGGCCGAGTCGCGCCGTATTGCACTGACACTGGATACCCCAGCGAAAGTGCGTCCTGAACAGACCATCACGGTGAAAGTACAGGCACAACGCACGGGCGGCGAACTGCCGAAGCAAATTCATGTGCTGCTCTCCGCCGTCGACAGTGGCGTGCTGAGCATTACTGATTTTAAAACCCCCGATCCGTTTGAGGCCTTTTTTGGACGTAAGCGTTACAACGCCGATCAATATGATGTGTTTGGTCAGTTAATTGAGGGCGGAGGGCGTCTTGCTGCGCTGCGTTTTGGTGGTGATGGCAGCGATGAACTGATGCGCGGCGGTAAAAAGCCCACCACGCATGTGAATATTGTGGCGCAACAACTGCAACCGGTGACATTGGATGAGCAGGGTGTGGGCACGATATCGCTGCCTATTCCGGCGTTTAACGGTGAGTTACGTTTAATGGCGCAGGCGTGGACGGATGAAATCTACGGTGCGGCAGAACGCAAAATGATCGTGGCGGCACCGCTGGTGACAGAACTGGCGACACCGCGCTTTTTGGCCTCCGGTGACAGCGCTTCACTGGCCTTGGATCTCACCAACCTGACGGACTTACCACAGACGCTCACCATCGATTGGCAGGCCTCGGGTTTGATCGCCGTGAAAGGGGTAGCCAGCCAAACGGTGACGCTGGAAAAAGGCAAACGTACGACCCTGACCGTGCCGGTCACGGCGAAAACCGGGTTTGGCGACGGTGAAGTGAGCGTTCGCGTCAGTGGACTGAATTTGCCGGGTGAAACGGTGAAAGCCAGCCAGCGGCAGTGGAAAATCGGCGTGCGTCCGGCGTATCCGGCGGAAACGTTGAACTTTGATACCGTTATCGAAGCCAATACCCAGTGGCAGGTTCCTGCCGTCGCCTTTTCCGGGCTGCAGCCTGATACGCTGGCGGGCAAACTGTCACTCAGTAACCGTCCTCCACTGAACATCGGTAGCTATATCACGGCGCTGTATGCCTATCCGTATGGCTGTCTGGAGCAGACCGCCAGTGGCATCTGGCCATCGGTGTTTACCAGCCAGGCACAACTGACGGCCATGGGCATTAAAGGCAGCACCGACGAAGAACGGCGCGCTGCGGTAGAAACCGGCATTGCGCGTATGAGCGGAATGCAGCGTCACAACGGCAGCTTTGGCTTGTGGAGCAGTGAGAGTGAGGAGGAGTTCTGGTTAACCCCTTACGCCACCGACTTCTTATTCACCGCGAGTCAGGCGGGCTACAGCGTGCCTGAGGGCGTTATCGAGCGTGCCAATGCGCGTTTGTTGCGCTACCTGCAAGAGCCGGCACAAATTGAACAGGGCTGGCGTTCCAGCGCTGAAGCCTACCGCTTCAGTGTTCAGGCCTATGCCGGACTGGTGTTGGCTCGTCAGCAAAAAGCACCGTTGGGCGCACTGCGCGCGCTGTATGAAAAACGCAATCTGAGCGGTTCAGGCCTGGCCACACTGCAATTGGGTGTTGCATTACGGTTGATGGGCGATGGACAGCGTGCCCAGATGGCGATGATGCAAAGTGCGACGCAACCGCGTACCGCAAGTTACTGGTTGGGCGATTACGGTAGTCTGGTTCGCGACCAGGCCATGATGATTGCTCTGCTGGCGGAATATCAATTGCTGCCAGAAGTGCAAAATCAGCTACTGCTGTCTTTATCCAAAGAGGTGCGTGGCAAACGTTGGTTCTCGACGCAGGAAAACAATGCCCTGTATCTGGCGGCACGTACGCTGCAAAACGCGAAAACCGATAACTGGCAGGCGACGCTGGCAGGGAATGCCACGCCAATCGGCGGAACTCAGCAGCAACAACTGGGGCTGGCAACAGAAGCATTGCTGCGCGGTGTTGCCGTGAACAGTGAAACGGCGGCTCCTCTGTATGGCAACCTTGATGTCGTGGGTTACCCGACCTCAGCGCCAAAACCGATGAGCAATGTGCTGGACATCTCACGTGAGTTTTTCACGCTGGATGGACGTCCTGTCGATTTAGCCAACGTCAGTAGCGGAGAGTTGGTTCTGGTGCGTCTCAACGTTTCAGCCGAGAAAAAGGTGAATGATGCGTTGGTCGTCGACATGCTGCCCGCCGGTTTTGAGCTGGAAAACCAAAATCTGGGTGACAGCAGTGCCAGCCTGGGCGACAGCGCTGATGCACTGAAAGAGAGCATGTTGGATATGCAGCAGGTGGATATTAAGCATATCGAATTCCGTGACGATCGCTTTGTGGCGGCGATAAGCGTTAACGGCTATCGTCCGGCAACGCTGGTGTATCTGGCGCGTGCTGTGACGCCTGGTCGCTACCGACTGCCACCGCCTCAGGTTGAATCCATGTACGTGCCTGAGTGGCGTGCCGTGGGTGCCACACCGGAGTGGTTGAATGTCCGTTAAAAGCACTCTGCGCCAGTGAAACGCTGGCGCATCTCAATGCGGTGGCGATGGCTGCCGCTTTTTTTTCTGCTGCCTGTGCTGCTGGTCGTGGGGCTGGATCGTCTGTATCCGCTGCCGCTACGTGAAGTACAGCCCGCACGCGTGGTCGTGGCAGAGGATGGCACGCCGCTATGGCGGTTTGCCGATCGCCATGGCATCTGGCGTTATCCTGTGACACCTGAGGATGTCGCACCGGCCTATCTTGAAGCCTTGCTAACCTACGAGGATCGTTGGTTTTGGCAGCATCCAGGCATCAATCCCTTCTCTTTACTGCGCGCGGCCTGGCAGGACATTCGCTACGGCGCCATTGTGTCCGGTGGCAGCACCCTGACCATGCAGGTGGCGCGCTTAGTCGATCCACAACCGCGTACGCTGCGTGGGAAAGTGGTGCAGGCCTGGCGTGCGTTACAGTTGGAGTGGCATCTCTCCAAGCGCGACATTCTTACTCTCTATCTCAACCGGGCCCCGTTTGGTGGCACCATTGAGGGCGTCGGCGCGGCCAGTTGGAGCTGGCTCGGTAAGCCGCCTTCGCAACTCACCAAAGGTGAGGCTGCGCTGCTGGCTGTGCTCCCGCAGGCACCCAGCCGTTTGCGCCCCGACCGCTGGCCGGAGCGTGCCGAAGCCGCGAGAAACAAAGTCTTGCAGCGACTGGCCGACTATCAGGTCTGGTCAGCCGCAGAGGTCGCGGATATCCGGCAAGAGCCCGTGTGGTTACCTCCACGGCAAGTGCCACAAATGGCGCCTTTGCTGGCACGGCGACTGGCTGCCCAAAGTAAACAAACGCGAATTGTCTCTACGCTGGATGTTGAACTGCAGCGGCAACTGGAAAATCTGGCGGCAACGTTAAAGGATCAACTGCCGCCGCGTACGTCTCTGGCAATGCTGGTGGTCGATCACGCCACCATGAAAGTACAAGGTTATGTGGGATCGGTGGATTTCACGGATAACCAACGTTTTGGGCATGTGGATATGATCGACAGCGTGCGATCGCCAGGCTCAGTGTTAAAGCCCTTTGTTTATGGCATGGCACTGGACGACGGGCTTATCCACAGCGAATCGTTGTTGCAGGATGTGCCGCGCCGATTTGGTGATTATCGGCCAGGCAATTTCGATACGGGTTTTAGCGGTCCCGTTAGCGCGAGCCTGGCATTAACGCGTTCGTTGAATTTGCCTGCGGTGCAACTGCTGGAAGCATTAGGGCCAAAAAATGTGGCCGCGCGATTACGCAATGTTGGGCTGACGCTGCGTTTTCCTGCGGGCGCGCAACCCAACCTTTCGATGGTGCTGGGCGGTACAGGCACCCGGTTGGATGAAGTGGTTGCGGCATACAGCGCGTTTGCGCGTCAGGGACAGGCGGCGCAATTGCGCTGGACACCTGAACAGGCACTGCATGAACGCCCGCTGTTGTCTCCGGGGGCTGCGTGGATCATTCGGCGCATTTTAGCGGATGAGGCGCAGCCGCCAGGCAACGGTGTTGTGCCTGCCGTGGTGCCATTGGCCATTAAAACCGGCACCAGCTACGGCTATCGTGATGCCTGGGCGATTGGTCTCAATCCGCGTTGGTTAATCGGCGTCTGGGTTGGACGACCGGATGCAACGCCGGTCGCCGGACAGTATGGCTATGCGTCGGCAGTGCCGGTGCTTAATCAGATCAACAGCCTGCTGATGAACCGTCAAACCGGCACCCTGCCAGGCGACCCGCGTCCCGCGAGCGTCAGTGCAGAAACCATTTGTTGGCCAGGCGGGCAACCCTTACCTAACGGTGACAGCAACTGCCGCCAGCGTCGTTTGAGTTGGGCTATCAACCAAACCTTGCCACCGACGCTACTTGCGCCGGGTCAGGAGAGCTTAAGCGGGCTGCGCCAGCGCGATTGGCGCAATCCAGCAGGGCTGCGGGTCGCCGCGGATTGCCCGCAGGCACAGGTGCACGAGCAAATTCTGTGGCCATTGCCTCTGGAGCCCTGGTTACCTGCGGCTGAACGGCGTGCACAGCGCTTACCTGCGATTGATAAACGCTGTCCACCGTTGCAGAGCGGGGATGCGGTTCCTCTGATTTTAACCGGCGTGACGCAGGGCCAACGCGTACAACCGTTACCCGGTCAAAAAAGAGTGACGCTCTCCGTGACATCACAGGGAGGGCAGGGAAATCAGCGCTGGTGGTTTCTAAACGGCGAGCCGCTGTCTGAGGATAGTCTGAAGTCGACGGTGAACCTGCCGCTGGAAAATGCCGGAAACTATCAGTTGGTGGTGATGGACGAGGCGGGGCAACTGGCGTCGGTGACTTTTACCCGCGGGTAAAGTCGTGTAGGGTCTGGAACGGATGTTTGGTCAGAGTCGCGACAGAGATCAAGATTTTTCAATAAATTATCATTGCGCCGATAGGCAAGCACTGACACTGGCCCTATAATCGGCGCCGTTTCGTGGCCGGGACGTGCGCTCCCGGTCTCATCTGGAAGGAAGAACAGAGGTCACCATGGCAATCGAACGTACTTTTTCTATTATTAAGCCAAATGCCGTCGCAAAAAATGTTATTGGTTCCATCTACAACCGTTTTGAAAGCGCAGGCTTTAAAATTGTTGGCGCAAAAATGCTGCACCTGAGCAAAGCGCAAGCTGAAGGCTTCTATGCAGAACATCAGGGCAAACCTTTCTTTGATGGTCTGGTTGAATTCATGACTTCTGGTCCGGTAGTGGTTTCCGTGCTGGAAGGCGACAACGCAGTTCAGCGTCACCGTGACCTGATGGGCGCAACCAATCCAGCGAACGCACTGGCCGGTACACTGCGTGCAGATTACGCGGACAGTTTCACGGAAAACGCCACGCACGGTTCAGATTCTGCTGAATCTGCAGCCCGTGAAATCGCCTATTTCTTTGGCGAAGGCGAAATCTGCCCGCGTACGCGCTAAGCATTTAGCGGGTTAACGTTAGCAGGATGTAAGTACGGGTTTACAATTTTATTCCCTGCTGCTCTTTCACCCTGCTGATGCCAGTAGTAGAATTACGCGCCCCTGTTGAGCTTAGCTCGGCAGGGGCGTTTCTTTTCACTTAATAAACCCAGCGCCATAACGTGTAACAACGAGGCCAGAGAACATTATGTCAGAATCCATGGTGACGCCTGCGTCCATCTCCCTTGCTGAAGTCAGCCCAAAAAACGAAAAAATCAATCTCCTCGATCTCAACCGTAAGCAAATGCGCGAGTTTTTTGCCGAAATGGGTGAAAAACCGTTCCGCGCCGATCAGGTGATGAAGTGGATTTATCACTACTGCAGCGATGATTTCGATGAGATGACCGATATCAACAAAGTGCTGCGCAACAAGCTCAAGCAAGTGGCAGAGATCCGCGCGCCGGAAGTGGCTGAAGAGCAGCGTTCCGCGGATGGCACCATCAAGTGGGCCATTAAAGTGGGTGGTCAGCAGGTTGAAACTGTCTACATTCCAGAAAAAGATCGCGCCACCTTGTGTGTCTCTTCCCAGGTGGGTTGTGCGCTGGAGTGTAAGTTTTGCTCGACGGCGCAGCAGGGCTTTAACCGTAATTTGCGTGTCTCTGAAATTATTGGTCAGGTGTGGCGAGCGGCTAAAATCATCGGCGCATCGCGCGTGACAGGCCAGCGTCCAATCACCAACGTGGTGATGATGGGCATGGGCGAGCCATTGCTCAATCTGAACAATGTGGTTCCGGCGATGGAAATCATGCTGGATGACTTCGGTTTTGGCTTATCCAAACGTCGCGTGACGCTTTCCACGTCTGGCGTGGTGCCTGCCTTAGATAAATTGGGTGACATGATTGATGTGGCGCTGGCTATTTCACTGCATGCGCCTAACGATGATATTCGTGATGAAATTGTCCCGATCAATAAAAAGTACAACATCGAGACATTCTTGTCGGCCGTGCGTCGTTATCTGCAAAAATCCAATGCAAATCAAGGGCGCGTCACCGTTGAGTATGTGATGCTGGATCACGTTAATGACAGCACGGACAACGCACACCAGTTAGCTGAAGTGTTGAAAGACACCCCGTGCAAGATCAACCTGATTCCGTGGAACCCCTTCCCGGGTGCGCCGTATGGCCGCAGCTCCAACAGCCGCGTTGATCGCTTCTCCAAAGTCCTGATGGATTATGGCTTCACGACCATTGTGCGTAAAACCCGCGGTGATGATATCGATGCGGCGTGCGGACAACTGGCCGGTGAAGTGATTGACCGCACCAAACGTACGATGCGCAAGCGTATGGCCGGTGAGGCTATTGACGTGAAAGCCATGTAAGTTTTGTGCCGGGCGCGCAGGCTTTGTGCGTACACGCCCGGCATGATTGCGCTGAGCAGTCTACAGTTAGTGATCTCTGGTTATGTTTTAGGGATACGTAACGGAATTGTCTGGGGATTTTCAACAATTACGGTGCGTTTCTTTGCTGTTTAAGGCAGTATGATGCAGAGACGCGATTCGCCGCGTAAACCTGATGCTTGGTTTTTTTCTGGTTGGTTTACGTTACTTTTTCCATCATCGATACAGTACCAGTACTAGTTAGCGAATGAATACTGAAGCCACTCAAGACACATCAGCAATTGCATCCTCCACTGGCGCTCGCTTGCGTGCTGCCCGTGAGAAAATGGGCCTGACTCAGCAGCACGTTGCAGAACGTCTCTGTCTGAAACTCTCCACGGTGCGTGATATCGAAGAGGACAAGACCCCGGCGGATCTTGCTTCCACCTTTTTACGCGGTTATATCCGCTCCTACGCCAAACTGGTGCATGTACCGGAAGATGAAATTCTGCCGATGCTGGCCAGTGCTGCTCCGGTTCGCCCCTCAAAAGTGCAGCCTATGCAAAGTTTTTCACTGGGCAAACGCCGTAAAAAGCGTGATGGCTGGTTGATGATTTTCACCTGGCTGGTGCTGTTTGTGGTGGTGGGTTTAACCGGTGCATGGTGGTGGCAAAACCATAAAGCCTCGCAAGACGACTTGTTGAGCGTGAATACCAGCAGCGAAAGCAGCGACAGCAGTCAGTCGATTCCCCTCACGGATAACAGTGCAGCGGAACCGGCGGTGAGCGCGCCAGAACCCCAAACCGCGCCAGCGGAAAGCACGTCTGCTGCGCCAGCCAACAGTGCGCCAGCCAATAATGCGGCAACCAGCAGCAATGCACCTGCCGTTGAGGCTCCTGGCGTACCAGGCATTCTGGCGGGTAACACCCCGGCGCAATCTACTGCGCCTGCAGAGCAGAATGCCGTGGTTTCACCAAGCCAGGCACCGGTTGAGAGCACGACGCCAGCCCAGCAAGCAGGGCTGCCGACCGCCAATGCAGATGCCAATCAGACCCCGGCGGACCCCAATGCCATCGTGATGGACTTCAAGGCAGATTGCTGGTTAGAAGTCACCGATGCAGCAGGCAAAAAGCTGTTTAGCGGAATGCAACGCAGTGGTGGTAAACTCAGCCTGTCCGGCACGGCGCCGTACCGTTTAAAAATCGGTGCACCCGCAGCGGTCACTGTCCAATTCCAAGGTCAACCGGTTGATCTAAGTCGTTTTATTCGTAATAGCCAGGTTGCTCGCCTGACGTTAGGTGCCCAGTAAACGCAGGCTGCCTTCGTAGGTCTCGTGTAACAGTGGAGAGAAGAGCATATGCATAACGAAGCACCCATTACCCGACGTAAATCCACACGAATTTATGTCGGAAAGGTGCCTGTGGGCGACGGCGCTCCAATCGCCGTCCAGTCCATGACCAACACCCGCACCACGGATGTGGAAGCCACGGTTAAGCAAATCAAAGCATTGGAACGCGTCGGTGTCGATATCGTGCGCGTTTCGGTGCCGACGATGGACGCGGCTGAAGCCTTCCGGCTGATTAAACAGCAAGTTGATGTCCCCCTGGTCGCCGATATTCACTTCGATTACCGTATTGCCCTGAAAGTCGCCGAATACGGCGTAGATTGTTTACGTATCAATCCAGGCAATATCGGCAGTGAAGAGCGTATTCGTCAGGTGGTTGCCTGCGCCCGTGACAACAACATCCCTATCCGTATCGGTGTCAACGCCGGTTCCCTTGAGCGCGATCTGCAGGAAAAGTATGGCGAGCCAACGCCGCAGGCGTTGCTGGAATCCGCTATGCGTCACGTTGATCACCTTGATCGCCTCAACTTCGACCAGTTTAAAGTCAGCGTAAAAGCGTCTGATGTGTTTCTGGCCGTGGAATCCTATCGCCTGCTGGCAAAAGCCATTGATCAGCCGCTGCATCTCGGGATCACCGAAGCCGGTGGCGCGCGTGCGGGTGCGGTGAAGTCGGCAGTGGGTTTGGGTCTGCTGCTTTCCGAGGGCATCGGCGATACCTTGCGTATTTCGCTGGCGGCCGATCCCGTGGAAGAAGTGAAAGTCGGTTTTGATATTCTGAAATCGCTGCGCATTCGCTCACGCGGCATCAATTTTATTGCCTGCCCAACCTGCTCGCGTCAGGAGTTCGACGTGATTGGTACTGTGAATGCGCTGGAACAGCGCCTGGAAGACATCATCACGCCGATGGATATTTCCATTATCGGCTGCGTGGTCAACGGGCCAGGCGAAGCGCTGGTCTCCACGATGGGCGTCACCGGCGGTAATAAGAAAAGTGGTTTTTACGAAGATGGCGTACGTTTACGCGATCGTTTGGATAACGATGACATGATCGATCAACTCGAAGCCCGTATTCGCGCGAAGGCCAGCATGATGGACGCCGCGAATCGCATCGATATCCAGCAAGTCGAAAAATAAGAGAACAAAGACGTGGCAAAAAATATCCAGGCCATTCGTGGTATGAACGACGCGCTGCCCGCCGACACGGCAATGTGGCAGCGAATTGAAACGATTCTGAAATCGGTGTTAGCGAGCTACGGCTACAGCGAAATTCGCATGCCGATTGTTGAAAGCACACCGCTGTTCAAACGCGCGATCGGCGAAGTGACCGATGTCGTTGAAAAAGAGATGTATACCTTTGACGACCGCAACGGTGAAAGCCTGACGCTGCGCCCGGAAGGGACGGCAGGCTGCGTGCGTGCCGGTATTGAACACGGCTTGCTGTACAACCAGGAACAGCGTCTGTGGTACATGGGGCCGATGTTCCGCTATGAGCGCCCGCAAAAAGGCCGCTATCGCCAGTTCCACCAAATCGGTTTAGAGGTGTTTGGTCTGCAAGGCCCGGACATTGATGCTGAGTTGATCATGCTGTCAGCACGCTGGTGGAAGGCGCTGGGTATTGCCGATCACGTCACCCTCGAACTGAACTCCATTGGGTCACTGGAGGCGCGTGCGGAATACCGCAATGCGCTGGTCGCGTTTTTAGAACAGCATAAAGACGCGCTGGATGAAGATTGCCTGCGTCGCATGTACACCAATCCGCTGCGCGTGCTGGACAGTAAAAATCCTGATATTCAGGCGTTACTGAACGATGCTCCTGCGCTGCACGATTATTTAGATGCCGAGTCGCGCGAACACTTTGACGGCCTGTGCCGCATTTTGGAAGCCGCAGGTATCAACTACCGCGTGAATCAACGTCTGGTGCGTGGTCTGGATTACTACAACCGCACCGTGTTTGAGTGGGTCACCACCAGCCTGGGCGCACAAGGTACGGTATGTGCCGGTGGCCGCTACGATGGCCTGGTCGAACAGCTCGGTGGTCGTGCGACACCGGGTGTCGGTTTCGCGATGGGTATGGAGCGTTTGGTGTTGCTGGTTCAGGCGGTGAATCCTGAATTTGAACCGACGCCCATCGTTGATGTCTATGTTATCGCTTCGGGGCAAGGTGTGCAGACAGCAGCGATGTTGCTGGCTGAACAAATCCGTGATGCACTGCCGACAGTGAAAATCATGAACAACCACGGCGGCGGTAATTTCAAGAAGCAAATTGCCCGTGCGGACAAATGGGGCGCGCGCGTCGCGTTGATCCTCGGCGAGGATGAAGTTGCCAAGGGTGTGGTTGCGGTGAAAGATTTGCGTGCTGGCGAACAGCAAACCGTTGCACAACAAGATGTGGCGGCCACATTGGCCACATTGTTGGCCTAAGTGCTGCGATAAAGGGACAGGAGAGAGATTGCGTGGAAGTTTACAGCAACGAAAATGATCAGGTTGACGCGCTGCGTCGCTTTTTTAGCAACAACGGTAAGGCGTTAGCCGTCGGTGTGGTCATCGGCGTGGGAGCGTTACTGGGCTGGCGTTACTGGAACAGCCATCAGGCTGATGGCGCGCGCGACGTTTCACAAGCCTATCAACAGGTGATGAGCGCGGTTGACAGCAGCAAGCCCGCGTCTTTGGAAGCGGCAGCGACATTCGCGGCGGACAACAGCAACACCTATGGCGCGTTAGCTTCGTTGGATCTCACGAAACAGTATGTTGACAGCAAACAGCTTGATAAAGCCGCTGAGCAGCTACAGGCAGGCTTAAAAGATACGCAAGACGCGAATCTGCAGGCGGTACTCAGCCTGCGTCTGGCGCGCGTACAGATTCAACAGAAGAAAGCCGACGATGCGCTGAAAACGCTGGATAGCGTTAAAGGCGAGGGTTGGACGGCGATTCTGGCCGATATTCGTGGCGATGCGCTGCTAAGCAAAGGCGATACCCAGGGCGCACGTGACGCCTGGAGTAAAGGTATTGATTCCGATGCATCCTCCGCACTGAAGGAGATGATGCAGATGAAAATGAATAATTTGTCCAGCTAAGAGGGACGTCATGGAATTGCGTAAATTACTTCTGCCAGGGCTGATTTCAGTCACCTTACTCAGCGGCTGTTCGCTGTTCAATGGCGAAGAAGATGTGGTTAAAATGTCACCACTGCCAAAAGTGGAAAACCAGTTCACACCGCAATCGGTATGGAATACCTCTGTGGGTGATGGCATCGGTGATTTCTACTCTAACCTTCATCCAGGTTGGCAGGACAACACCATTTATGCCGCCGATCGTTTTGGCGTGGTGAAAGCGCTGGATGCCAGCAACGGTAAAGAGAAGTGGAAAGTTAATCTTTCTGAGAAAACCGGTTTCTTCTCTAAGAACCGTTCTGCCTTGCTGTCCGGCGGTGTTGCCGTGGCAGGCGATAAGCTGTTTATCGGCAGCGAAAAAGCGCAGGCGTATGCATTAAACACCGCGGATGGCAGCATTGCATGGCAAACCACCGCCGCGGGAGAGGTGCTTTCTCGCCCGGTGATCAGCGATGGCTTGGTGCTGATCCATACCAGCAACGGCATCTTGCAAGGATTGGACGAAAACAGCGGTGCAGTGAAATGGTCGGTTAACCTCGACATGCCAGCACTGTCTCTGCGCGGTGAGTCTGCTCCTTCTGTGGCCTTTGGTGCGGCAATTGTCGGCGGCGATAATGGACGCGTCAGCGCGGTGTTGATGAACCAGGGTCAGTTAATCTGGCAGCAACGTATTTCTCAGCCAAGCGGCGCGACGGAAATTGACCGTTTGAGCGATGTCGATACGACACCGGTGATTGTTAACGGTGTGGTTTATGCACTGGCTTACAACGGTAATCTGACGGCGCTGGATCTGCGTTCGGGCCAAATCATGTGGAAACGCGAGATTGGTTCAGTCCGTGATATGATTGTTGATGCAGGGCGTATTTACCTGGTCGATCAGGACGACCGCGTGGTGGCATTAAACGCGGACGGCGGCGTCACGCTGTGGCGTCAAAGTGACCTGCTGCACCGTAACCTGACATCACCGGTGCTGTATAACGGTTATATCGTGGTGGGCGATAGTGAAGGCTATCTGCATTGGATGAATACCGATGACGGGCGTTTTGTGGCGCAGCAGAAAGTCGACAGTTCTGGTTTCCAGAGCGAGCCGGTTGTTGCCAGCGATAAGCTGGTCATTCAGGCGAACGACGGTACTGTTCACGCGATAACCCGCAACTAATTCACCACGAAAAGATGACTGATATCGGGCGGATGCGTTAATATCCGCCCGATTTTATTTTATTCTGCCGAACGGGCCAGCGCCCGTTCCTGAACGTTCTTCCGTAATGAGGCATTACTATGGTACCTGTGGTCGCGCTTGTCGGGCGTCCCAATGTGGGAAAATCTACTCTTTTTAACCGTCTGACGCGCACGCGTGATGCGCTGGTGGCGGATTTCCCCGGGCTTACTCGTGACCGTAAATATGGTCGTGCCGAAGTGGAAGGACGTGAGTTCATCTGTATCGACACGGGCGGTATTGACGGCACGGAAGAGGGTGTTGAAACCCATATGGCCGCCCAGTCGCTGATGGCGATTGAAGAAGCGGATGTGGTGCTGTTTATGGTGGATGCGCGCGCAGGCTTAATGCCAGCCGATGAAGGCATCGCCCAGCACTTGCGTTCGCGCCAGAAGCCAACTTTTCTGGTCGCTAATAAAACGGATGGCATTGACGCAGATGCCGCCATTCTGGACTTCTATTCGCTGGGGCTGGGTGATATTCATCCCATCGCCGCTTCACACGGGCGCGGTGTTTTAAGCCTGTTAGAGCAAGTGCTGCTGCCGTGGATGGATGTGCAGGAACCCGAGGAATTGACCGAGGAAGAAGAAAACGAAGCCTATTGGGCGGCGTTGGCAGCAGAAGAGAGCGATGCCATTCCGGAAGACGAAGAAGATGACTTTGATCCGCGCACGTTGCCGATCAAATTGGCGATCGTCGGCCGTCCGAACGTAGGCAAATCGACCTTAACCAACCGTATTCTTGGCGAAGACCGCGTGGTGGTCTTTGATATGCCGGGCACCACGCGCGACAGTATCTACATTCCGATGGAACGTGACGAGCGTGAATATGTCCTGATCGATACGGCGGGCGTACGTAAGCGCGGTAAAGTCACCGAAACCGTGGAGAAATTCTCGGTCATTAAGACCTTACAAGCGATTGAAGACGCCAATGTGGTGATGTTGGTGATCGATGCCCGTGAAGGCATTTCCGATCAAGACTTGTCGCTGCTGGGCTTTATTCTCAACAGCGGTCGCTCACTGGTGATTGTGGTCAACAAATGGGATGGCCTGACGCAAGAAGTGAAAGACGAGGTCAAAGAGACGCTGGATTACCGTCTGGGTTTTATTGATTTCGCCCGTATTCACTTTATTTCTGCCTTACACGGCAGCGGCGTCGGTAACCTGTTTGAATCCGTGACCGAAGCCTATGACAGTGCGACGCGTCGCGTGAACACCTCGATGCTGACCCGCATCATGAAAATGGCGGAAGAAGACCATCAGCCACCGTTGGTGCGCGGTCGTCGCGTGAAGTTGAAATATGCGCACGCCGGTGGCTATAACCCGCCGATTGTGGTGATCCACGGTAATCAGGTGAAAGATCTTCCTGACTCCTACAAACGCTACCTGATGAACTACTTCCGTAAGTCATTACAGGTAATGGGAACACCGATTCGCATTCAGTTTAAAGAGGGTGATAACCCGTATGCAGGCAAGCGTAACCTGCTGACACCCACGCAGATGCGTAAGCGTAAACGTTTAATGTCGCACCTCAAGAAAAATAAGCGCTAAGGCGATTACACTAAAGGGACTGTAGAGTCCCTTTTTTTATGGAGTCACCCACATGAATGAAACCACACCGCGTTGCCCAGACTGTGACCAACCGTTGGAAGTGCTCAAAGCCTGTGGCGCAGTGGATTATTTTTGCGCCACGCATGGATTGATCTCCAAAAAACGCGTTAACTTTGTACCTTCTGGTTCGCAACAAAATAACCATAAAAAATAACAGTTCATTAATTTCTTCACCTCATAATGTACCGAATGGTACAATGCTGCTCCCGCAAACCGCTGGCTCAGCCTCTCTCTGTGTTAACTGCCTGACTTCTCAGGCATCACGTCTTTGGCTTGTGCACCCTTGTCTGGTTATTCGCTGGCGCCGAGACGCCGCATTTCACGGACAGGTGGCGGTAAGCAGTGACATTCGTAAGTCCAGGAGATGTGTAACATGAGTGAAAGTACAACCCGACCCGGCAAGGGGTTGGGAATCTGGTGCGCCGTAGTGGGCATTATTCTGTCTGTTATTGGCCTGTTTTTTGCCATTGGCGGTGGCAAATTAGTGAGTCTGGGTGGCAGCACCTATTTCTTAATTGCCGGTATCGCAATGTTAATTGCGGCGGTGCAATTCTTCCGCCGACATTCCTCCGCCGTCATCATTTTCGCACTGGTATTTATTGGCACCCTGATTTGGGCACCGATTGATGCCGGTTTTGATTTTTGGCCGCTGATTTCGCGTCTGATGGTGCCCGCAGGCTTAATGATATTGGCCCTGCTGACGTGGCCTGCGTTGCGCAAGCGTGAGGGTAAGGCGGCGCTGACCTCCATGTCATATGCGTTAAGTCTGGTGATCGCTGCGGGTATGGTGGTGGCGTTTGTCCAGATGTTCCAACCGCATCCCACGGTGGATAATGGCAGTGAATTGCCGTTAGTGCCGGTGGCCGAAGGCCAGGCGCAGAAAAACTGGGATAACTACGGCAACTCGCCGGAAGGCAGCCGCTTTGTCGCGTTGGATCAAATCACCCGCGACAACGTTAAAAACCTGAAACCCGTGTGGACCTATCGTACGGGGGATATCCCCCTGAGCCCCGATGGCAACGGTTCTGAAGATCAACAAACTCCGTTACAGGTCGGTGATCGCATCTTCCTGTGCACACCGCATAACAACGTGATTGCCGTGGATGCAGACTCTGGTAAAGCGCTGTGGAAAGCGGAAATCAATGCGAAATCTTCCGTGTGGATGCGCTGCCGTGGTCTGGCGTACTTTGATGCGACTCAGCCTGTGAAGCAGCCCAGCGTCCCGGGTTCTGTCGCGCCAGCGACGGTTAACGTTGCACCGGGTGCGGCGTGTCAGCGTCGTATTCTGATGAACACCATTGATGCGCGCCTGATTGCACTGGATGCGGATAATGGCCAGTTCTGCCCGGATTTCGGCAACAACGGCACGGTTGACCTGCGGGCTGGAATGGGTGAAGCCAAAGACCCAAGCTACGTATTAACTTCCGCACCAACGCTTGCAGGCACTACCGTGGTTGTCGGTGGTCGTGTGGCGGATAACGTCAGTACGGATATGCCTGGCGGCGTGATGCGTGGCTTTGACGTGATCACCGGTGAAATGCGCTGGGCATTCGATCCCGGTAAAGACGATCCCAATGCGCTGCTGCTGCCGGGCGAAAGCTATACCCGCAGTACACCAAACTCCTGGGCGGCCATGTCATACGATCCCACCATGAACACGGTATTTATTCCGATGGGCAGCTCATCGGTGGATTTATGGGGTGTCGATCGTACCAAACTGGATCATAAATACGGGGCTTCTGTGCTGGCCGTCGATGCGACGACCGGTAAAGAGAAGTGGGTCTATCAGACCGTGCACAATGATTTGTGGGATTTCGATTTGCCCATGCAGCCAAGCCTGGTGGATTTCCCCCTGGCTGACGGTTCCAGCAAACCGGCCGTGGTGATTGGGACCAAAGCGGGGCAAATCTATGTGCTGGATCGCCTGACAGGTCAGCCGCTGACCAAAGTGGAAGAAGTACCAGTTCCGAAAGCCAATATCCCTAATGAGCAGTACCCAGAAACGCAGCCGCGTTCGACTGGCATGCCGCAGATAGGTGCGGAAACGCTGACGGAATCGGATATGTGGGGCGCTACACCGTTTGACCAACTGGCCTGCCGCATTGCGTTTAAATCGCTGCGCTATGATGGTCTCTATACGCCCCCGGGCACCGATAAGTCGCTGAGTTTTCCAGGATCACTGGGTGGGATGAACTGGGGCAGCCTGTCGACCGATCCCAACCACCATTACATCTTTGTCAATGATATGCGCCTGGGTCTGTGGGTGCAGATGGTCGCTGCCGCGCCAGCAAAAGACGGCGCGGTCAACAGCGGTGGCGAAGCGGTGAACACCGGTATGGGACTGGTGCCGATGAAAGGCACGCCGTATGCGGTGAACAAAAACCGCTTTATGTCGCCACTGGGCATTCCTTGCCAGAAACCGCCGTTCGGCACGCTGTCAGCTATCGATCTGAAAACGCAGAAAGTGGTGTGGCAAGTGCCGGTGGGTACGGTGCAGGATACCGGTCCGTTTGGCATCAAAATGCGTGCACAAATGCCGATTGGTATGCCAACGCTTGGCGGGACGCTGGCCACGCAAGGGGGATTAGTGTTTATCGCCGGTACGCAGGATTACTATCTGCGCGCCTTTGATAGCGCAACCGGCAAAGAGGTGTGGAAAGCACGCTTGCCCGTGGGCAGCCAGGGCGGCCCTATCAGCTATGTCTCACCGAAAACTGGTAAGCAATACATTCTGATTTCTGCGGGCGGTGCGCGTCAGTCGCCGGATCGTGGCGATTACGTGATTGCCTATGCGTTGGATGATGTGAAGAAATAATGCCGTTAACCTCTCTCTGCGTGCAGAGAGAGGTTATTTTGCGCTTTTCCGCGTCTTGCGGCTGCGCTGTATCTCTGTGACCTGACTTTCCACCCAACCGTCGTCCAGACGCGTTTTCAGTACATCCCCTTTATGCACTTGAGCCGTCTGCTTAACCACGCTGCCTTCGGCAGTGGTGGTCACGCTAAAGCCGCGTGCCAGCGTTGCCAGCGGGCTCACCCCTTCCAGTTGCGCTGCCAGTTCGCCGAAGCGCTGCTTGCTGCCGGCGAGTTGCTGCTGCATGGCCTGCCATAAACGGTGCTCAGCCTGCTTTAACGCGCTGCTGGTACGATGGATAGAGGGGAGGGGCTGGCGTGCCATCAAACGTTGCTCAGCGCGCTCCTGAGCGCGTGTGGCACGACGTAACTGTTGCTGCATGGCATCGTCAAGACGACGACGCAGTTTCAGCATCAGGGTTTGCTGACGCGCCAGGCGCAACTGCGGATGTTGCTGCTGCAAGCGATGATGGATTTGTGTCCATGCACGCTGCTTGTGTGCCAAGTAGTAATCCATCGCCATAGACAGGCGCTGCTGTTGGGATTGCAGGCGGCGCAGTAGCTCCGTCTGATTTCGGCTCACCAACTCAGCGGCAGCGGAAGGCGTAGGGGCGCGCAAATCGGCCACAAAGTCAGCAATGGTGACATCGGTTTCATGTCCTACGGCACTGACAATCGGAATGCGGCTGGCAAAAATGGCTCTGGCGACGCGCTCGTCGTTAAAGCTCCATAAATCTTCCAGCGAACCGCCGCCGCGCCCGACGATTAACACATCGCACTCAGCGCGCTGATTGGCGTGTTCAATCGCCCGCACGATACGTTCAGGGGCATCGGCACCCTGTACCGGCGTGGGATAGATAACCACGGGTAAACCAGGATCGCGGCGGTGCAGTACGCGCAAAATATCGTGCAGTGCCGCACCGGTTGCCGAGGTGATGACGCCCACCTGCTGAGAGGGCTCGGGCAGCGGTTGCTTGAACTGCGCATCAAATAACCCTTCCGCACTAAGTCGCGTTTTCAGTTGTTCAAACTGCTGCTGTAACAGGCCTTCACCCGCCGGGCGCATACTTTCCGCGATCAACTGATAATCGCCACGCGGTTCATACAGCGTGATGGTCGCGCGGACCAAAATCTGCTGACCATTCGCAGGACGAAAATCGACTCGGCGATTCGCGGTGCGAAACATCGCACAGCGTACCTGCGCAGTGTCATCTTTTAAGGTGAAGTACCAGTGGCCGGAAGAGGGCTGGGAAAAGTTGGAAATTTCAGCGCTGATCCACACCTGTCCCATTTCGCCTTCCAACAGTTGACGGACCGTGCTGTTAAGCCGGCTGACAGTAAATATTTGCGTGGAAGGAGGCATCGACATGTGATGAAGATCAAATAATAAATCAGAGGGTTAATCCGTCGATACTACAGGGCTGACCGAGGGGATCAAGACTTTTTCTAAAAAAACACTGGAGGCAATCGATTACGGCCTGTATAATGCCGCGGCAATATTTTATCTGTTCTCATTCACCCCCAGGTTGAGATATTGCCATGCTACGAATCGCTAAAGAAGCACTCACGTTTGACGACGTACTCCTCGTTCCAGCTCACTCTACTGTGCTGCCTAATACGGCGGATCTCAGTACCCAACTGACAAAATCCATTCGCCTGAACATTCCTATGCTTTCAGCAGCCATGGACACGGTTACCGAAGCTGATCTGGCTATCGCACTGGCACAAGAAGGCGGTTTAGGCTTTATTCACAAGAATATGCCGATCGACCGCCAGGCGGATGAAGTCCGCAAGGTGAAGAAACACGAAAGCGGTGTGGTCACCGATCCGCAAACCGTGCTGCCTACCACGACACTGCGTGATGTCCAGGCGCTGACCGAGCGCAATGGCTTTGCCGGTTACCCGGTGGTTAACGGCGACAACGAACTGGTCGGCATCATCACGGGCCGTGATGTGCGTTTTGTTACCGATCTGAATTTACCGGTTTCTGCGGTGATGACACCGAAAGAGCGTCTGGTCACCGTGAAAGAGGGTGAAGCCCGCGAAGTCGTGCTGCAAAAAATGCACGAAAAGCGCGTTGAAAAAGCGCTGGTGGTTGACGACAGTTTCCACCTGCTTGGCATGATCACCGTTAAAGATTTCCAGAAAGCCGAACGTAAACCTAACGCCTGTAAAGACGATCAAGGTCGTCTGCGCGTGGGCGCGGCGGTGGGTGCCGGTGCTGGCAACGAAGAGCGTGTGGATGCGCTGGTGGCTGCGGGTGTCGATATCCTGCTGATTGACTCGTCTCATGGTCACTCTGAAGGTGTATTGCAACGTATTCGCGAAACGCGGGCGAAATACCCTGATCTGCAAATCATCGGCGGTAACGTAGCAACAGGCGCGGGTGCGCTGGCGCTGGTTGAAGCCGGTGTGGATGCGGTTAAAGTGGGTATCGGCCCAGGCTCAATCTGTACCACGCGCATCGTTACCGGTGTGGGCGTGCCGCAGATCACTGCGGTCTCTGACGCGGTAGCAGCGCTGGAAGGCACCGGGATCCCGGTGATTGCTGATGGCGGTATTCGCTTCTCCGGCGACATCGCGAAAGCGATCGCAGCTGGTGCATCTGCGGTAATGGTGGGATCAATGCTGGCGGGTACCGAAGAGTCCCCGGGCGAAATCGAACTGTACCAGGGCCGTTCATTCAAATCCTATCGCGGCATGGGTTCCCTGGGCGCGATGTCCAAGGGCTCTTCTGACCGTTACTTCCAAACGGACAACGCGGCAGACAAACTGGTACCGGAAGGTATCGAAGGCCGCGTAGCCTACAAAGGCCGTCTGAAAGAGATCGTTCACCAGCAGATGGGTGGCCTGCGCTCCTGTATGGGTCTGACCGGTTGTGGTACTATCGACACCCTGCGTACCAAAGCCGAATTCGTTCGCATCAGCGGCGCCGGGATTCAGGAAAGCCACGTCCATGACGTGACCATTACCAAAGAGTCCCCGAACTACCGCATGGGTTCGTAAAACCTCTTAGCTTAAAGCGCCCGGCACCCGCCGGGCGAATTGTTCATTCGCCTGGAAAATCCTTAATGACAACGGAAAACATTCATAAACACCGCATTCTGATCCTGGATTTCGGTTCGCAATATACTCAGCTCGTGGCGCGTCGCGTGCGTGAACTGGGCGTGTACTGTGAACTGTGGGCGTGGGATGTCACCGAAGCGCAAATTCGCCAGTTTAATCCAAGCGGGATTATCCTGTCTGGTGGCCCGGAAAGCACCACCGAAGCCGACAGCCCTCGCGCACCTGAATATGTGTTCCAGGCGGGCGTACCGGTACTGGGCGTTTGCTATGGCATGCAAACCATGGCGATGCAGTTGGGCGGTAAAGTCGAAGGCTCTAACGAACGTGAATTCGGTTATGCGCAGGTGGAAGTGAAAACCCAGAGCGCCCTGATCCGCGATATCGAAGATGCGATCAGTGCTGCTGGCAAGCCGCTGCTGGATGTGTGGATGAGCCACGGTGATAAAGTCACTGCCATCCCGGCGGATTTTGTCACCGTCGCCAGCACCGAAACCTGCCCGTTTGCCATTATGGCCAACGAAGAGAAGCGTTTTTATGGCGTGCAATTCCACCCGGAAGTGACACACACCCGTCAGGGACTGCGCATGTTAGAGCGTTTTGTTCGCGACATCTGCCAGTGTGAAGCGCTGTGGACCCCCGCCAAAATTATTGAAGATGCCGTAGAACGTTTGCGTGAGCAGATTGGCAACGATCAGGTGATCCTCGGACTGTCTGGTGGCGTCGACTCTTCTGTCACCGCCATGCTGCTGCACCGCGCGATCGGCGATCGCCTAACCTGCGTCTTTGTAGACAACGGTTTACTGCGTCTTAACGAAGCCGATCAGGTATTGGAAATGTTCGGTGACCACTTTGGCTTGAAGATCGTGCATGTAGCCGCAGAACAGCGCTTCCTGACGGCGTTAGCGGGCATTGACGATCCAGAAGCCAAACGTAAAACCATTGGTCGCGTATTCGTTGAAGTGTTCGATGAAGAAGCGGGCAAGCAAACCGAAGTCAAATGGCTGGCGCAGGGCACCATCTATCCAGACGTGATCGAGTCTGCCGCGTCTGCGACCGGTAAAGCGCACGTGATCAAATCTCACCACAATGTGGGCGGCTTGCCGAAAGAGATGAAGCTGGGGCTGGTTGAGCCGCTGAAAGAGCTGTTCAAAGACGAAGTGCGCAAAATTGGTCTGGAATTGGGCCTGCCATACGACATGCTGTATCGCCATCCGTTCCCAGGTCCAGGTTTGGGCGTGCGTGTACTGGGTGAAGTGAAGAAAGAGTATTGCGATCTGCTGCGTCGTGCGGATGCGATCTTTATTGAAGAGCTGCACAAAGCCGATCTGTACAACAAAGTCAGCCAGGCATTCACCGTCTTCCTGCCTGTGCGCTCGGTGGGTGTGATGGGCGATGGCCGTAAATACGATTGGGTAGTTTCACTGCGTGCCGTGGAAACCATCGACTTTATGACCGCGCACTGGGCTCATCTGCCGTACGACTTCTTAGGCCGCGTTTCCAACCGCATCATCAACGAAGTCAACGGTATTTCACGTGTCGTTTATGATATCAGCGGTAAACCACCGGCCACGATTGAGTGGGAATAACCCCGTACTCATTCCCCTCTTGAACGATCATCAAACCCTCTGTTAAGCAGAGGGTTTTTTTATGGGCAGTTGACTGTCACTTCTTTTTATTAAGCATCGCCTGCAAATCCGCAAAAGGATTGTAGGTTGCTGCAGGCTGATCATTTTGTGCATCTTCACCGGCCACTACGCTGGTACCGTACTGATCGGCTTCGGTGTACTTCGAATGCTCGTGATCATGGCAAAACAGGCACAGTAGCTCCCAGTTGCTGCCGTCTTCTGGGTTATTGGTATGGTCGTGATCGATATGGTGAACGGTGAGTTCACGCAGATTGGAGTACACGAATTCACGTGAGCAGCGCCCGCATACCCAGGGATAAATTTTCAATGCTTTTTCACGGTAGCCGCTTTCTAAGCGCGTGTAGTTTTTAGGGATCAAAGCCATGTTGAGGTACCTGTTGCAAAGCGATAATGTCACGAATGTACGCTTAATATATCGCATATGAAACAAGAGGTGAAAAGGGGCGTGCACAGCGCAAACCAGCGCGGGTGGGCACTGAGCAACTGTGCGATGTGCACGGTTGCTCAGACCAGAAGGGGTGTGAGTTGCCGGTTTTTAGGTCAAGTGATGTCTGACGGCATCACTTATCCTAACAGCTCGCGGCGAAGGATCTCAGCACCCGCGCTTAATGCATGGAGCTTGCCTTGTGCAACGCGGCGTGGGAGAGGGGTCATGCCGCAGTTGGTTGACGGATAGAGCTTATCGGCATCCACAAACTGCAATGCTTTACGCAGCGTCGCCGCCACCTCTTCCGGTGTTTCTATCGCGTGGGTAGCCACGTCAATGGCGCCGACCATCACTTTCTTGCCGCGAATCAGTTCGATTAACTCCATGGGAACGCGAGAGTTTTGACACTCCAGTGAAATAATATCAATCGCCGAAGTCTGCAATTTAGGGAAGATTTCTTCGTATTGTCGCCACTCAGAACCCAAGGTTTTTTTCCAGTCTGTGTTGGCTTTGATGCCATATCCGTAGCAGATATGCACAGCCGTTTCACACTTGAGCCCTTCCACGGCACGTTCTAATGCCGCAATGCCCCAGTCGTTGACCTCATCAAAGAAAACGTTAAAGGCCGGTTCATCAAACTGAATAATGTCTACACCTGCGGCTTCTAATTCTTTGGCTTCCTCATTGAGAATTTTGGCAAATTCCCAGGCCAGTTTTTCGCGGCTTTTGTAATGGCTGTCATACAGCGTGTCGATCATGGTCATGGGGCCAGGGAGCGCCCATTTAATCGGTTGTGTAGTTTGCTGACGCAAAAATTTGGCATCCTCAACGAATACCGGTTTTTGGCGACTGACGGCATCTACCACGGTCGGCACACTGGCATCATAGCGGTTGCGAATTCTCACGGTCTCACGTTTTTCGAAATCGACACCGCTCAGATGTTCGATAAAGGTGGTGACAAAATGTTGGCGCGTTTGCTCGCCGTCACTCACGATATCAATACCTGCCTGCAGTTGATCGCCAAGACACAAACGTAGTGCATCCTGCTTACCTTCGAATAGGGTGTCATCGGGCAGCTTCCACGGTGACCACAGCGTCTCCGGTTGTGCCAGCCAGGAGGGTTTTGGCAAGCTGCCAGCGGTGGAAGTGGGTAACAATCTTTTCATTATAAATACCTGATATTTCGTGAATTAAGCAACGTAATGGGTTGACCATTGCTCAAGAAGTGTTTGATTAGGCTTAATAAATTTCTCTTCAGTAAATTTGCCTTGCTCAACCGCCAACAGGCTGCGCTCTTCACGGTCATAGACAATTTGCGTCAATGAATGGTCTTGATGCTGTAAACTGGGTTGATAAAGTTTTCCCGCTGCAGAATTCGCATTATAAATTTCAGGGCGATAAATTTTCTGGAACGTTTCCATTGTGCTAATGGTACTGATCAGCTCAAGTTCGGTGTAATCATTCAGCAAATCACCTGAGAAATAAAACGCCAAAGGTGCAACGCTGTTTTGCGGCATAAAATAGCGAGCGTGCAGTCCCATCTTTTTGAAATAAAGATCGGTCAGTGAAGATGCATCTTGTTGATACTCAAAACCCAGCGTTGGATGTTGGAAATCGGTACGGTGATAGACATTTTTACTGGAGACGCTCAGGCAAATCACCGGCTGCTTGCTGAAGTTTTCTTTATAGCAAGGCGAATTCACGAAACATTTGAATAAATTACCGTGCAAATCGCCAAAGTTAACGGGCAAACGGAAAGCAGACTGATTCTTGTTGTTTTCTGGCAGCACAACGCTGAAGTCGTAATCTCTGACATAGGAGGAAAAGTTATTTCCAACAATGCCTTCAATACGTTGCTGCGTTTGTTTATCAACAATAACCGTTTTCAATATCTCAATGACGGGAAAGGTGTCGCCATTGCCTTTGACATCGATCTCAACGGAAATAATCTCAAGTTCGACCGCGTAACGATCTGCTGTCGGGTTATCTCTGCACGCCAGGGAGTTAAAACGGTTATTAATCATCGTCAGGGTGTTGTGCAAGTTTTCCTGACGCTTCTTTCCTCTCGCCAGATTGGCAAAGTTCGTTGTGATTCGCGTGTTTTTAGACGGATTATAGTTTTCGTCGAAACTCATCTTCTTAACGATGAAAGTAAATTCTTTATTCATTATGGTCTCAGTCCCGATCGCTGAAATAACACCTGCTTTTTTGTTACGTGTAACGGCACTCATCATTGTCGTCACTGATGGTCTGTGCGTGCAGATGTCATTGTCTTGTCTGTCGTAATAGTCGCTATTCTATGCAGAGCCTTGGGGAGAGTGAAAGTGATTAAATTTCATTGCCGTATGAGTCATTTTCATGATCTTTTTCACAGCGCGATTTCATGTAAGTGTTGGTTTTTTATTGTTTTAATTCAATGGTTTATTCTTTTTCTGTTCAAAGGGGAAAGCCAGGGGAATTGCCTGTTAAGGCTTGTTTATTGTAAGGGCAATAGCCGCTATCGCCCTGATTAAGCAGCGATCCCAAAGCGTGATCTCAGTTTGTTTCAATACCTCATTTTACCTGGATGCCCTTAAAAAATAGCGTAGTCTGTTTCACAGTTTAAGCGGTGGTCGGGTTTTTACCTGATATCAATCGACATTGACATTCCATGAAATGACCTCTCAGATTGAGCACTTCATTTAGTGGGAGTTATTATGAAGATAGGCGCTGGAGTCGGTTATTCGGATAATATTGATAATGCTTTTTCAATACGTGAAATACTGAGCAATAAACAGAAGGAGGTGGCTGTTTATGGCATGAAAGAAACGTCAATAAACACGGACTATGCCAATGAGCGTAAAGACACGAATTTTGAATTGGCAACCTATTTCGATAAAAAATCTGAAGTTATCGATAAACGCTTAAAAGAAAATGTCAGTTTTGACCGGATGATTATCTTTGGTGACAGCCTTTCTGATTCAGAGGGGAATATGCTCGATAAATCATTTGGCATACTGCCGGCAGCAAGCCAATACTATGAGGGCCGTTTTACCAATGGTTTTACCTGGGCTGATTTTATTAGCTCACCTGCCTTTCTGAATAAACCCATTGTGAACTATGCTGAAGGGGGAGCAGTGGCAGCAAATTATTCATTTACCACACCAACATCACTGTTTGTTGCAAATCTTGAATCGCAAATGAAGAAATATGAATCAAAGCCTAATGATCTGGTGATTTTGTTTTTAGGCGCAAATGATTATATGACATTGGGTAAAGAAGATGTTAATAAAGTGGTTCAGACGCAATATGAGAATATCACTAATCTCATCGATAAAGGGGTGAAAAACATTCTGGTGACGGGAATTCCCGATCTTTCCGTAACGCCTGATGCAAGTCTTAAAACTCAGGACGAGCGGATAAAGCTAAGTGCATTAAGTAAAGAGCATAATGAAAAAGTAGAGAGGATGGTTGCTGAGCTTCAACAGCAACATCAAGGGGTAAAAATTAATTACTATGATATCAATACATCGATGAAAGAGGTCATCGCGACGGCCAGTACCTTGGATTACAATACCAGCAAAGGATATAACGAGAAGGGATACACCAATATATTGAAATCATCCTACAATTCAGTCGTGAATTTTTTGGGGCTTTCCAGCCTGGCTTACCCGGAAGAAAAAATAAATATCTCCCACACCAATGTCTTTAACGATGGTGTTCATCCCAATCAGGAGGTGCACTGGGTGCTCGCCAGAAAATTAGAAAATATACTGGTTAACGGCTTTCAAAAAAGTCATGCATAGCGATGAGGAACACCAACATGCCAAAGACCGCAATACGCGTTTTTGGCATTAATCTTTCCACTGTACGTTGGGAGGTAGATGGTATCGCTGCCAGATTAACGTGATAATGTCGCGCGTGGTTTCCAGTACTGATAGCAACTCTCTATTTTCTTTCGCCGTATCAATCTGATGCATTAACTCAGAATAGTATTCTCCTGTACAGTCATTGAACAATCTGTCTTCCAGTTGAGTTAAGCGCATGATGAAATCTCTTTTTAGATGTTGATAGGAACCGAAATCAGATTCTGATTCTTTCGCAATGTTATGGCCTTTCGACTGAGTGACAGTATCGCGTAGCCATTCGGTAACACGCCGCCAGTTTGCAATCTCATGCCATTGCTAAGAATGATAAATATATCCTTATTATTTCCGCCGATCGTAGCGATTGAGGCAGGGAGTAATGAACTTAGCGTATTAGCACTGGGGATGGCTTGAAAACGGGCAATGTAGCCTTCGTGACTTTCCTGGTTAAATGCATTCATCGCTGTCTGCAGTGTCTCTTTTGTTTCAGGAGAGATAATGCCGGTAATTAAAAAGGTTTTTTCTGATGTTGTAATACTCAGTTGGTCAATAAGGTTGTACTGCATGAGTGTTTGTAACAACAGTGAAAACCAATAGTCACGATGATTAATGACCTCCCATTTTTTAATGTAGGGAATTTTTTTTAATTGTTTTTCTGTCTTGAACCAGCGCGGATTGGCGGTAATGTCTCCCTCAATATGCAGCGCTTCATCAGCGGCATTAAATGACAGGGAAATTTCTGTGTAACCATTTTGGAAAAGGATGCTTTGAACATTCGCCAGCAGGCTGTCTCTGCACAGGCTGCTATCGTAGACCCAGATCCCCTCTGCGCGCAGTGTATTTTTGAGTTCCGCCACGGCTTTTGAATTCTGACACAATCCGCTGATTTGCAAATGGCCATTCGCGTTGGTTTGGACGTGAAGTCCTGCCAGTCCTTGTGTGCGACTGATCTGATCGGTTGTCCACTGCAATGCATCAAACCCAGCCAGCGCCGGGCGTTTCCAAAAAACGAGAAAGGTACTTGCCAGTACCACGACCGTAAATATCGCTGCCATACCTGCTTTTCGGGTGAATGAAGCATATTTTCCCTGAATCGTCGGCAGCGTAATCATCGGTAGCGGTTCACCTTCCTTGCCCAGCACAAAGGCAATGGATGCCGTTTGAATAGCCACATGGTGAGGTAAGGGGCGCGCTGATTTCCAGCGCTTGCCATCAACCCAGAAAGGGGCGGCGGTGCGAACGCTGATCTCACTGTTCTCTACAACCAGCGTGAGTGCATTTTCCTCATCCAGAGCGAAATCGATATCGGCGTTTTTCCCTCCCAAACAGGTGTCACCCTGCGGAAGTTTAAATTCATACCCGGAAAGCGGGCCTGTTAACCAGCGAAGTTTAAACATGATGGCGGTTACTGTTTAGAAGAGGCGGTAATCATAAACATGCGCACGGTCTGGGTTGCGCGATTTTGCTTACTTCTAAATAGCGCCCCTAAAATTGGAATGTCTCCCAGTAGGGGGATTTTGGTGACCCCTTCACTGTTTTGATCCTGAATAAACCCGCCCAGCAGCAGGGCTTCACTCTTATTCAACAGGGTATGGGTAACAATCTCAGCGTTACTGGTTTGCGGTAAGGGCTCTTGCTCACTGAGCGCAGGCGTCTGTTTACCGTCCTGCACCACGAGCGACAACATAACGGCCTGCTTTTTATTTTCCTCTACGATGCGTGGCGTGATTCTCAGCAGTGAACCGGTTGAAATAGACTCCAGACGTGCGTCACGGGCGCTATTAATTTTTGTATAAAAGGTGACGTTACGATCTAAGATCGCTTGCATATTATCCAGGGTGAGCAGGGAAGGCCTGGAGATAACCTGTGCGCGAGCATTCTTTTCCAGTGCCGAAACTCTCAGCATAAAATTGCCAATATTGGGAATGACGGTCGAGAAATTACTGTCACTTAATCCTGTGTTGCTGTTAAAAGTGACTCCGCTGCCACCAAAATTTACCGAACCTGACCAGTCAATGCCCAACTGGCCCAGCACTTCGGCACTGATATCAATAATGGTGACAGAGACTTCAACCAGCTTAGGTCGATGGTCCAGTTGCTTGATCAAGTTTTCATACAGGCCCAGATTGGCGCGTTTATCTCGCACCACCACGGCATTCTGTCGCACATCAGCGGAAAACATCGGCAGTTGGCGTTCTGTCGATTGGGGTTTGCTTTGTTCACTGGCCAGCGGTAATGAGCGTCCTTCGGACATCTCACGCAGCAGCGAAACAACCCCAGGAATAATCACCTGCTGCGAGCGATAGCTGTATTGGCTGTCCGCCGCAGTGGCGTATTTCAAAGGATACAGTTTTACGACTTCCTGATTTTGTTCACGATTAATGGCCTGGGTGTCCAATCTTTTCGCGAAAAGTTCTACGCGTTCAACGCAAACCGGCACGCCATACACCTCGATCGCATTTGAGGCCGCCACGGCTTTAATACGGCACTGGCGAGGATCCAGCAGTTCAACACTGTTGAGTTGCTTAATCAGCGTTGCGGGGCGCAAATAATCTGGGGTCAATAAGCGACTTTCCACTTCCTGTGCAAGATAAATATACAGTGCTTGTCCGTCATAGAACCAGGCGAGTTGATACAACTGGGCCAATTTATTCATGGCGTCTGAGAGATTGACGCTATCAATAGTGCCGATAAAAGTGCCTTCAATTTTCTTACTGACAACCACGGGTAATTGGTAGTTCGCGCCAAGATCGCGCAACACATCTGCGAGCTTTGTGCCGCGTGATGACAAGAAAAAGGGCGTGGAATTGTCTATAGGCAGCGATTTTCCATTAGCGGAAAATACGAGGCTCATCAATATAATGCTCAGTGCCGTGTTTCGTATCATGATAATCATCACTTCGAGCATCGTAATTTAATTGAAGGTGTTTAGCGATGGTGCACTGCTGTTGTAGGCTACGGCGCAATGCCTCTGTCGAAAGATCATATTCATAGCGACGATTTAAAAATAAATTATTTTCTTCATCAATCCACAAACGATCATCAAAATCATTGTCGAGTGTCGTTAACCATAATCCGGCATACCGCAGCCAGTCAGTATCTTGCAGCAGGACTTTAATGGCGATAGCGATGAAATAACACTCTTTGGCATGGTAATAGCGTGACGACATATTTTTTATCGATAGGTTATATCCTCCGCTAAACGTTGAGTTAACTTTCACGAAAGCCATATTTAAGAGGGTGTCATGTGACTTTTTTATCTCTGCTTTCATGGGGGATATTATGCCGTAGGTTTTTCTTATGTCACTCAGGTTATGGCCTGATAAGTAAAAAATACTGTGCTTTTAATAAAGTTTACGCGCTTTTAGAAAAGAACGCTTTGAAAGAACTTGCGAACGTTATAGCGCATTATTTTATTTTCCACTTCGGAGTTATTACGATGAATACATTTAGAAATACTATGAACGAGCAGGGTGAAAAAGAGAAGATGCAACGGGCGAAAGATGAATGTTTTGCGCTTTTAGAGGGAAAGGTTTCCATGAATCAATTATGTAATATTAGCGATACTGAATTGGAAACGTTGTATTGCGAAGGTTATAACGCGTGGAACAATGGCGATATAGAGACTGCGGCACAGCGTTTTGCCTTCGTTGCGATGCAACGACCCAATGACCGTCGATTCATCTTTGCTTTCGCCTGTGTATTAAAACAGGCGGAGTGTTGGGCGTCAGCACTTTCTCTTTATGGGTATGCCATTGCCATGCAGGCGGATGATCCCTACGCCGTTTTCCATGTTGCTGAATGCTTGCAGGCGGTGGGCAACATTGAAGGTGCGCGCGACGCGTTGGATGCCACCATTTCGCTCTGCTTTTATCAGGCAATGGAAAATCCGGCGTACGCCGATCTACGCCAGGCTGCTGAAGCCCAACTCTCACGCTTGAATAGTTAATAAGGAAGATAATGATGATGAATTCCATTTCAGGCTCAACGACGTCTTCTATCTCGGCAAATTTAGAAAGCACGATGCGGGCGTCAAAAGCGGCAACATCGCGTCCACTCCCTTCCGCCCAGCAGATGGGGATGATTTCACCTGAGCAACCGGCTCTTGATTCCCGTCTTGAATCACTGGAGAAAAAAGCACAGGAGTCTGAAAAAAAAGCAGAACTCTGTAATGTCAAAATGGCAAAACGGGCTTTTTATAAGCAGGTTCTCGGAGTCGCCGGGGCGGGTGTTGCCTTTATTGCTGCCGGTTTAGTCACCGGGTTGTCAGGCGGTGCTGCCGTTCCCTTTGCGGTACTGGCAGGCTGCGGTTTTGGCGTGGCGGTAGCAGATGCCTGGTCAGGTTGGAAAGAGTACCAAAATCAGAAACATGGCCGGGAAGGGCTTCCCATGGCGGATAACAGCGTGGGCAACGGACTGCATTGGCTGGCTAAGAAATGCAATGTTTCTGATGAAACCGCAATGAAAGTTGCCACATACGGTTCCGTGGTGACTCGCAGTGCGTTGGCCCTCGGCACGCTTGCAACGGCTTTATACAATCCTGCGCCTGCTGTAGCGGCATTGTCTGCGGTAGCACCTGCTATGAGAATGGTTTCCACAAGTATGGGCAGCGCTCAGGGAATCATGGACGGAAGCTCGGTTTTACAAATGATTAAAAGTCAGAAGCTGAAAGAGGAAAGTTTAGAAGCTAAAATCGAACACGCCGAGTTAAAGGTTTCCGATCTTACACAAGATAATAAATTAATAAAAATTTTGGGCGATCAGAATCAGCGTCTGAGTGAACAGGATGAAAAGAATAAAATTGAGATTAAAAACCTTCAAGCGAATATAAAAGTGTTGCAGGAAGCATTGAAAAATTTAGACGGTGAGATGTCGAGGCCCGTTTTTGTCTAAAAGCGTGATTGCGTGCCCGTCTGGCGTATCCCGGCACGTACTGAATCGCATTGATAAATTTTATATTTATCCTGTGCGGGATTAAATTCAGCGCGGTGAGAAGGGCGTTAATCAGCAATGGTTGATGTTTGTTATCCATATATCAATGGATAGCGACATTATATTAATGCAGTTATCCCGGCCCCGATAAGAAGCAGGAGAGCGTAACCCAACAATGGTACGCTGTTTTCTCCGGCTATTGTTTTATTGAACATGACAGTTAATGGAGACGGACATCTTCTTTAAGGTATTTGCCACGGACTGTCTACGTGCTTTTTGGGATAAATCTAAACAAATATGAAATGAGTGCCATTTTTATTTTGAAAATAAGGAGGTTTATGATAGCGCGATTGATGGGGTATTGACCTGATTTTTGAGTCAAGAGTACCAAAACGTGCGGGGGATAATTTTTTATTTTTCTTTTTTGTTATTGATTTGTAAGTGTTTTAGTGTTTTTGAATAGCGGGCCAGAGATTTTTCCTATGCGGTCAATTACGGTAAAAACATTAATAAGGACATAATTTTACAGATTTGAATGGTATGATGCTGATTAGTCGGATCGTTACCCGCGTGTTGTGAATTCAACATTGAAAATACTTCATTTTTCCATCCTGAGACCTGTGGAGGTGTATCAGTCTTTAAGGTGTACTTAAACGTTCCTTTAAAGATGTAAACGAAATTTTAGAGATTTAGTGTTGTGTTGAGCTTATTCTTGGCTGGTATGACAAGGCCTACACTAAAGCGTTATCTCAATCCTTGATTTTCATGGATGATGCAAGTACGAAGATAATAATAAAGCGTTCTATTCTAATTTTAATAAAATTTCTGATTATACTAAGTTTAAAGAGGGAAAGATGAGCCACCACTCCTTACCAATGACTGACAACGTCAAGTTGTTAATCGCCGAAGACCATCCGCTCGTGCGTTTAGGCATGAGAAATCTTTTCGAAAGTTGTCAATCCGTCAATGTCGTCGCTGAAGTTGCTGATGGCCTTGAAGTGTATTCATCCTGCATTCATCATCAACCCGATATTGTTCTGTTAGATTTAACGCTACCGGGTATGCATGGTATTGATGTTATCTACAAGATACGCCAGCGCTGGTGTGACATTAAAATCGTTGTGATAACGGCTGATGCAATGGAGCATCGCGCTGGCGAAGCACTGAAAGCCGGTGCTAATGCCTATATTTTAAAGAACAGTCCCCAACAATTATTATTAGAGACAGTATGGAGCGTTATGCGAGGGAATACTGTCGTTGATCCAAAATTAAGTGTGAATATTCTTGAGGTGGATCCTGGGGAGCGAAATGTTACGCTGACTTCACGTGAACGTCAGGTTTTAAAACTGATTGCAGAAGGGCGTAGAAATCGTGATATTGCGGAAGACCTGACGATTACGGTCAAGACCGTTGAAACACACCGTATGAATTTGATGCGTAAACTCGATGCACACAATGCAGCGGAGTTAACGCATTGGGTTTACAGGTTAGGTCTCTAAATTAGCGTTCTTCTAGCGCGCTTAAATAATCAAGCATGCCATCAATTATTTGAGTGCGCTTATCATCTTTATCAAAACACGCCTCTGGGGCTATTTTCACTAACTCGACTATCCCGTGAGCAAAAGTATAATGCTTATCCGGCGTGGTTACCTTTCGACGGACTTCACTGTCTAACCAGTGCACACTGACCCACTCTTTTTCCACCAAAGACAAAAGAAATTTCATAATGGTATCGGCATCTACGTTGTGCTCAGACACGCGTTTCTCCAGCATTTCACAGTGAGCGGTGAGCGAGAAAAATTGTAAAATGCGTTTGAGATCAGCAATCACGTTGGCGAGTTGCTGACTTTCCTGATGATCGCCGGCGACGAGTTCGAATGACAGAATGCGCATTAAGGTTCTGAGTTTTTTATCTCTGTTTTTCAGTGTGGATAACAACGTAAACCACTGCATCCAACTCAGGGTTTGAGAGAGGGCCTGGTGATAGATTCTCTTAATTTCTGCCAGCGTAAGACGGTGCTCAGAGCTAAATTCAATGTAGTTAAATAACGCAACAAACGCGCCGGGTTTATTCATTAATTCGCGCAAGTTTTCGCTGTTTTTACTGGCTTGCTGAGGCGACATGGATGCATCTGTCAGGCGGGATGCACAATAGAGCAGTTGTTCCCCATGGTGGGTATTGGCTTCCTGAGAGGACGCTGTGGCGTCTTCAGTCTCTTCCGCACTGGCCATCCTCTGGTGAAGATCGTCCAGTAGCGCGGGAGAGACGGCATTAATTTCCACCACGATACGTTTGAGCAGCGACAGCTTTTTTTCGTCTAAGCGGGTCTGCTGCTCACTGCCGTTGCGTTTTCTTTGTTGAGTTCGCGTTGTCGACAGGGTGAAACCCAGGTCTTCTTGAATGTCTGCTAACGATTCACTGGCAAAAATTGCATTGAGGGGAAGTCGCGCAGGGCTGTTATCAACCAGATCTTCCAGGGTCTGATTGACCATATTTAACGGTGAATCTGCGGGAGATATTTCACGCACTGAGACAGATGGCGCTTCCAGACCTTGTGTGGTGATCGCGGGAGCAGTGAGAATGTCATTCTTAATCATGTGCTCTGCTTAACTTGCGGGGCAAATTGTTCCATGAGTAACCTTAAGTGCTGTTTGAGATCTAACCAAACAATGGCACAGGGGGAAACTAACCTGGCCTGATGGAGAGACAGCGTGTCATCAGCAATGAGGGTTAAGGGGACATTGCCTGAAAAGGCGTGGGAGAGCTGTGGTATATGCTCATGGCTGACATACAGTTCTAAATTATTCTCATGCAGGTACTGGTGCATTAACGCGTCAACACGCTGTATCAAGAGGGGAACAGGATCACATGTCATCAGGTAGGGTTCGACAATACGTTGAACCATCTCCTGTAGCCGCTCTTGCATGAGATTGGCAATTTGTTCTTCAAGGCGTTTCTCATCGACCAGCCATTGAACCGTCTCTGTAATGACCTGCTGGCGAGTCGTCTCTACTGCTGCCTGACCCTGCTGAATACCCTCTCTTTTGGCCTGCTCAATTAATGCCGCACAGCGCGCATGCGTTTCCTGCCGCTCGTTTTCCGCGGCCTTTAACAGGCGAGCGGCTTCTTGTGCAGCCTGCTCCAGAATGTCATTTGCCTGAACGTACTGCGCTAATTGCTCACGAGAATAGATATCCCCTGTTGGTGCAATGCCGGGTAAGTGAATAAGGGGTAAGCGGATTTTTTTCATAGGTAGCGCCACAGTTTCATTAACCAATGTAAGGCATCCCCTGTGGTCATGGCGGCATCAGTATCCAGATGCTGGTCGGGCGAGTAACGTGTCGCCAGCAACTGGGTGACAGGGCATTGATTTTGCTGTAACCACCAACGCAGGCCAATACGCAGTGCGTAATCAGCCAGTTGTTCGGCTGTGCACTGGGGAGCATCCTTCTGCCATTCAGTGCTGAGAGAAAGGATCTGTTGGCAAGCCGCGGTATCCAGTACGGGCGCCAATTGATCGCGAAAGGGTTGCAGCAATAAATAGACCGGACAACGCAGTGCAATAAGGCCCAAAGCCGTCAGTAGTTTGTCGAGGTGAGGTGACATACTCAGGAACATGGATTGCTGCGTCGAAAGCTGGTCGAGAGTGGGGCAGCACGAGAAGCCTCTGCGCTGAATAATCAGCGTATCAATCGCCGGTTGCATCGTCGGCTGCTGGTAAGCCGTTTTCCAGTTTTCCAGTGACAGATAGTGCCACCAGTCCGTGTGCATGACGCTGCCGGGTTGCCAGTGCAATCGCAATAATGCCCGCTGCTCAGTTGTGAATAATGTGTGTTCCATGACTCACCTTGATTTTCTGCGCCATAAAACGCTCATCATCATGATAAGAAACAGCAGCGACACCATGGCACCGGCGATCCAGTTGCGCCAGGCAAAAAGTCTGTCTTGCAGTGTTGTTTTTGCTGTTGATATTGGGATATTCGTAGGCTGAAATCGATAGTCAGCGGTTTGCAGCAACAGTGATATATGGTCTGCCGTCAGGCCGGGAATGGCATTAAGCAACATGTTTTGCACAGCAGGTCGATGTTCATCAAGATTGATTTCGGGCGAATATTTGATGATGGCGGACACGGTGCCTAAATCGGGAGTTGATCGTGAGGTCTCCGGGCTTTCGGTGATGAGCACCTGTGCGTCGACCACGCCGTTCATCAGGCGCAGCATGCTCTCTAATTGCTGCTCTTTTAAAAAGATAATTTTGGCCCGCTCCTGCACGGGGGAGCTGATTAACTGGTCGACGGGAAAAAGGTTCTCAAACTTGACACTGGAGGGACGTGGAAGCCCATTTTGGCGCAGCAATTCGACAGCATTGACGAATTGTTCGGCATCCACACGCACCGAAACCTTACCGTCTTTTTCCTGCTGTTTATCAGCCTCAATGTTTTGCCATTTCAATAATGCCAGAATTTCATTGGCTTCATTTTCTGAAAGATTACTGAACAGCGTTGATTTACACCCTACCAGCAGCAGGGAAAGAAGGAGAACGATAAGGGTTTTGAGTGTTGGATGCATCATTGGATGTTGGTCAGCTTATTAATACCTTGCGAAAGTGAACCTGTTGCTTTGGCCAGTAAATCGACGGTTGAAATTGATTTTAAAAGTGTAGCCTGCGTCGCCAACATGTTTTCTGGTGCCAGATTTATCGAAGAGGCTTGCTGCGTTGCTTGCAGCTTCTCTTTCCACTGGATCGCCTCTTGCTGAAAGCGATTTACGAAGGTGTTTTCCGGTGTTGGGCGAGCGTTATCGGTCATCAGGCGTGTAAAGTCGGCGACGTGCTGCGGATTATCAACCGCTTGTTCTGCATGCACGGGCTGCGGTAATGTTTGTGAAACAGGAGCGATATCCATTTTCTTCTTCTCTCAATTATTCGCTACCCCTTAATGGGTAAAGAGCGGATTAATAACGGCAGCGTCATGGGCAGATAAATTTTTTGCTAATTCTCTGGCTGAGGATTCATATCCCAGGCCAATTAGCAGGATAACCTCAATAGGACGCCGTAATTCAGGATCTTCAATGATCAGGTGCAAGGCTTCAAACAGGGTCCAGGCCTGACGATACAGGCCATGATTCACGGCGGTGATCGCGGCTTCAGCAATCGTTTTACGTAAGTCTGCGCTTATTTCCTTCATATTTTCTGAATGATTCCTGTGAGCATGTCTTTCACGGCTTTCAATACTGCACTCTGATACCCCACCAGGGTGGAGTATTGTTGAATAGCAAATTGGGCTTGTAATAAGTTTGCTGGATTGGTGAGATCGCCCGATGACATTTTATTGGAGACCTCGTTTCCTGCCTGATCAACCAGTTGTGAAAGTTGTTGGTTTATTGCTTGAATGTCCAATTTTATTCCCCTGCTGGCGAGATGAACTATATTCTTCTGCGATATTTTTTAGGGTTGCAATTGTAGTGTTTTTTGAAGCTAACCGAAAAATGAGAGTGGTTGGTGAAACCGCACTCCAGCGCAATATCAATGATCTTAAGGGGCGTGGAGGTCAATAAAAAAACGGCATGCGATAAGCGACGTTCGATCAACCAGTGTTTTGCCGTAATACCAAACTTTTCGATAAACAGCGCATTCAATTTTCGCGTTGGAATATCAAGCTCTTGTGAGAAGCGTGAGACACTCCAGGGGAGCAGTGCATTCTGGTTGATGAAATCCAACAGCTTAGCCTCGCCAGAGACCATGCGGTGTAATAATTGCGAAAAATATTTGTTGTCTGTAATGAGGCAATAGACATAAATAAAACGCAGTAAAACGGCAGGTGCCGTATTTTTAAGTTGCATTAATATTTCAGTCATTGCTGGCGGAATCTCGATTAAACGAATCTTCTCAGGCCAAAAGGCTTTAGGAGAAGGCTCTTCAACCAATCCTCGTATGTCATTCAGCAGTAGGCGAAAGTCGGCTGGATAAACATCAATGACATGTGATTCTTTCGGGGGTGTCTCCCCTGAGTGCGTGACAACAATGCAATCCCTTGTCAAGCAATGCACTTCATCATTAAGCACTATTTTATCGCTTTCGCTGCCAAATATGAAACGTATTGCGTGCATCTGAAACCCGGCCTGAAATTATTTGATGTTATGCAAGACAGTTTAAATAATTGTTTGCAGGTGTCAGTCCGGTGATGACCTGAGTTGATTTCTTTAATTTTTCAGCGCGTGAAAGTGATAATTGTCACATATTTTAAATTGCTGGAAATCAATATAATTATGCGGTTTTTAAAAGAACAATAACTCACTATTTGACTAGTATCTACACTCAGCATGACCTGTTTCATGTTTTATCTGTAACCGTTACAAGGTCTATTTAGCGTTTCTTGTCTTTAAATCCCCTGAATGCAGTGGCGATAATGAGAGGTTCGTAATGGAATCATTAAAGAATTTAGAAAGTGCAATGCATGAGTTTGAACGTCAACGAACAGTATTAGCGCATGAACTGGAAAGACTGAATGCTTTACAGGATGAAGTTAAGTCATTTAAAAAACGTGCCTTATATGACCTCAGTGCCAATAGAAAACTCGCGCAGTTTAATCAAATGATGGTTTCAGAGGGGGGAGCCTTAACGAAAGAAATAAACCGAAAACTCAATGATGTAAACAGCTATTTAGTCATGATGGAAGGTGAGCTTAAGGATGTCTCTCCCCTGTTACGGGATGTTGACATTGATGGCAAGCATCTCCAGCAGCAAAGAAAAAAATTTATCCGTAGTTACATGTAAGCAAACTTAACTCTGATAGGTAAAAAAATGACGACAATTAATGGCAATGACCCGTTATCAAGAATGGGTGGGAACGACAATAACTCACGTTTTGATTTGTTATCAAATCCCAATCCCCTGGGCGACAGTATTGCCGTAATGATGCTGATTATGGACCTTATTAGCCGCCAGACCAATGACAAACTGGACAGTATTAAGAGTAAAAGTGATGTCTCGCGCGATGCACAGGATATGGCAAACCGGGTAGAGGCGGAATTAGCGAAGTTAATTAAAGACGGTGATAAAGGGACGTTGCCGGAAGATGTTCTTAAATATCTCAAAGACAACAATATTTTAATCGGCGGCAAAACCATTGACGAGTTTATGGAAGGCAAAGACGGGAAACTCGACAAGGCTGATTTAATGACCATCAAATCGGCACTGGAATCGACGTCAGGACGCGCCTCTGATTTTGTCCAGCAAAATCAATTGAAAATGCAGCAGCTTATTCAAAACTACAACACTGCTGTGCAAATGATTAATAGCCTGCAGAGTATGTTGGCGGAGTCTACAAAAGGGATTGCTTCAGCGATTCGTTAAATCGGAGGCATTGGCGTAGTGCACTACGCCAATGCCAGGAGACGAGTATGGCAGAAAAAACCAGTGTCACTGCACAATCCAATGACGATCTCGCGCACTTTTTGTCTTCAGGCGGATCGTTACGCATGCTCACTGACACCAAAAAAGAAGATTTAGACACGCTGTATGACTACGCTGTTCAGCTCTTTGATGCCGGTGATTATCCCGCCGCACAAAACTATTTCTATTTCCTGTGTTATCTCGATAAGTGGGACTTTAACTACCTATTTTCTTTAGGACGGTGCTATCAAAAAATGCAGCAACACGAAGAGGCGCTCGTTTACCTTGTGCGTGCTGGATTAATCCGGGTTATTGATCCGCGTCCCTCATTTTTTGCAGGAATAAGTTATCAGGCATTGGGAAATAACGAGCATGCTCGTCGGGCCTGGTGCTCTGCTTGTCGATGGTGTGCGGAACTGCCTCAGTATGAAGAACTAAAGTCACAAGCAATACAATTATTAGAGGGAGCCAATAATGAGTCTACACATTAATCCAGCGCTGTTAAGTCGAGGGTTACTGACAGAGCAAGAGGATGCTGTGCGGCCAGGAAAACTGCCGAAAGCCTCAATTGATTCGCTCATGCCGAAAAGAATAGAGGATAACCAAGACGCTTATTTACCTAACGCTTCTCTGGATAACAAAACAGAGAAGACTTACCGGGCTGCCACGGGGGCCTGGAATCGCATCATGGATTCTCTGGGTTTTAAAGATTTGCCGACAGATAAACGCGTCCAGTTAAAAGATTTCGAAAATCTTTCAATGGAAACCATGATGTTGGCCATGACCTTGGTGGCAGGCAAAGCACTGAGTAATACGGCTGAACTGAAGGCCAAAGCGTTATCCATTATGTCTGACAAGCAAGAGGCCATCCGCGAACAAGAAATTAAAGATTATCGCGAACAAATGGATAAGGCGGTCGAACAACAAAATGCCGCCAAAAAAGCCGGCATTTTTGGTGTGCTGTTTGACTGGGTTGTCGCTGCCGTTGAGCTGGTATCCGGGGTCGCTAAGCTGGTCGGCGGATTGGTGACCGCAAACCCTTTTGCAATCGCGGGCGGGGCAATGGATTTAATGGCGGGGCTGGCTGGCGTAGTGAAAGCCACGATGAATACCCTGGCGTTAATCGATCCCAAAAATGCAGATAGCTATCGCAAAGTGGCTGATATCGCTGGGAAGGTACAGTTGGCCTTTGAAATTGCGGGGGCAGTGGTGGATATCACCAGCGCAGCACGCAACATGATGTTGACGAAGGCGATCCCCAAGGCCACGGAAAAGCTGTTACAGGAAGGCACTGAAAAAGTGCTGATGGAAGCGATTGAAAAAGGCAGTCAGCAGGCGGTCGAAAAAACGGCAAAAGAGGTAGGTAAACAGGTCGCTTCGCAGGTTTCAGAACAAATTATGCAGGGGCTGGGCAAGGCCGCTGTTGAAGCCTCTAAAACCGCGGCCAAAGAAGCCAGTCAAAAACTGATCACCAATAAAATGATGGAGTACTTCTCGCAGCAGGCGATTGAAAAATTGGTGACCAAATCCATTGAGAAAGTCGCAGGCGAAGCCATTGAAAAAGGCATTCAACTAACTGCGGAAGCCTTAACAAAAGCCATTGTGGATCAGGTTAAACGTGATGTGTTGGCGCAAGTATTAAAAGCGTCATTGCTGAGTGTGGTGAATACCACCCGTGCCACGGTCACCGCTGCGTCGCAAGTTGTCAGCGGCGTCAGCAAGCTCGAACAGGCGGAATTACAGAAAGAAATTGACCAACTCATTATTGACCAACAATGGCTACAGATGTGTTTCCAGTTTTATGAACAAAGTAAAGAAGCCGCAAGAAAGGATCTAAAAGCGTTATTGCAGGGAGCCGGCGATGCGATTGCTGAAGGGAGTAAAACACTCAAGCAGTCAGCATCTGTTCAGTTGCAAGCATTGATTGCTGCAGCAAGAGTCTAATTCACCAGAGGTATCATGATGACCACAATATCGAATATCCCCGTGCCCTCGATTGATAACGGCAACCGCGATTTAGACACATCAGATGTTGGGGGCAGTTTGGCCACCATTAATCAGATTATTTTAGAGATGCAAAAGATGGGCACCAAGATGCGTGATTTGGAGCGCAGCCATGCCCAGATGATGCAGCGCGTGGCGTTCGACAGACAAATACTGTCTTTAGAGACCAAAAGAGAGGCTATTGAGCAGAACTATCAGGCGGCACTGGCGGGCGCGATTACCCAAATTGTGGGCGGCGCTATCTCCTCGGTTGCTGCCCTGTCAGGGAGCCAAATTGCCACCACCGGCGCCGATGGATTATCAAAATCGGGCCAGGGTATTGCAGGGGTGGCTAGCTCAGGCATGACCCGCGAGGCTCAGCAATTGCAACTGCAGGGGGATTTTGAACAACAGTCTGCCGAAGCGTTTAATAAAATGATTACCACGGCCCAGGATCGCGCGTCCGAGGCGTCCCGACAGATGTTAGCCATTGCCAGCGAGCTGGTTGCGCTTAGCGATCGTATTGCTTCATCGGTTCGAATGACCTAATGCGGGAGAGAGAGCAATGGATAATGCGAGCCGTTACTTCTTATCCTGCGGCTATGAGCCGGAACCCGCCATGCTGGTGGACAGCCAGTACCAAATCGGTTGGTGTGTGACGATTGAGAGTTTGTCGCTGATTTACAGGCTGGAGGGCGCGTCTTTAATCATTTGTCACATTGCAACACAGGGCCCTGGTGATGGACAAAACGCGATATTTACCTTTATGTATCACGTCCGTCAGCTTTTAGCGGCAGGGAGCGGCATTAACGACGCGCGGGGGACGTTTTTTTCGACTTATTCACAGCCGCAAGTTAACGCATTGCGACAGCGCCTGATGACTGTCTTAGAGCAGCAGGGGGCGCAATGGCAGGATTATTTAGGCGAGCCCTGGTTAGTGTATACATTGCCGCTGAACTAGTGGCACTGCGATAACCATAAACTGCCTGGCAACAGGCAGTTTTGCACTACTTATTTGTTGTGCCGGAAGAGAGCATGACATCAAATACTTTACTGAGCACGTCCGTCACGACATATACCGTGGTGTGTGAGGTGGGTTCCGTGGGTTGAGAGGGGACTTCCTGCCGTAAGGCAGGCGCTAGCTGTTCTGTGGCGACGGCCTGTAAATCACGCATGATTCGCGCAACATACTCTGTGGTTTCGGGATAGGGCGGAACGCGATTATTGAAGCGTGCGACGGCCCCTTCGCCGGCATTATAGGCCGCCAGAATTAACGCGGTGTTATTGCCATACTTCGCCGTTAAGTAGCGTAGGTAGTGAGCGCCTGCACGCAAATTGGTCTCGGGATCAAGCAGATCAGTAAAACCAAAACGGCTGCCGGTGGCGGGCATCACTTGCATTAAGCCCAGCGCCCCTTTGGGTGATACCGCATCACGCTGATAATTCGATTCAACTTTAATAATGGCATTCATTAACTGGCGGTTCACGCCATACTCTTGCGCAACTTTCTCTATCAGTGGCTGCAGGTTCGCCTGATACTGCTCAGCAACCACCGGAAAAGCAGAAGCCGGTAAGGTGCGTATCTGCGTGATTTCCTGTTCCGGGTAGTAGGGCTGCCACACTGGTGCTCTGGCACCCGCGGGAGCGGTGAGCCACGCACTGATAAGCAGCGCAGAGATGCCGTGCGACACACTAGGCTTTTTCATCGGTACTCTCTTCATCCTCAGGTGCGTAATTGAGTTTCATCACCAGGCGCAACACATGTGCAACTGTCTCGAAAAGCTCGGGGGGAATTGCATCGCCGGGTGCAACACGCTTATTCAAGGCTCTGGCAAGTGGGATATGTTCGATAACCGGGATCGCATAGCGTTCTGCCAACGCAACAATGTGTATTGCGCGTTTATCGCGTCCAATTTCCAGTACGCGCGGCAGCGGTGTTTCGCCCACTTGGTAGTGCAGACACACGGCGATGTGGGTGGGGTTACGCACGACTACCGTCGATTTCGCGACGTTGGCATTCAGACTGCCGCTCTGTATTTGCTGGTGGAGCCTTTTACGCTGATGCTTGATTTCAGGATCGCCTTCCGCGTTTTTATGCTCTTGCTTGATATCTTGCTGCGACATCATCATGTTTTTCATCGTGTTATGTCGTTGAAAGGCAATGTCAGCCAGCGAGAAAATGACATAGAAAGCAATCAGACTCAGCCAAACCCATTTCATTAAAAGCAGCGCCAGGGTGGTGCCGCAGGCGACGTCGCAGGTAGGAAGGAGTTGCATTGAGGGTAAGTAGCGGGAAAAAAGATAATATAAAATACCGCTCAGAATAAGCACTTTGAGGAGCGTTTTGAAAAACTCAAATACGCTTTTCATGGAAAATATTTGTCGGGCATTGGCGATGACACTGATTCTTTCCAGCGTGGGCGCCAACGCTTTTGAAGCCAATAAAGGGCCGATTTGTATCATGACGGAAAAGACCGTCGTCAGGACCACGGTTGCGGATAATCCACCAATAAAACGCAAGGCGAAAGTGGCAAATGACGCGCTCAGCAACATCAATTGTTGCTCAAATTTCAGGTTAATATTATCAATGGCGACGTTAATAATGTGGGTCATGGCGTGAAATAAATACTCGCCCTCAAACGAAAAATAACCCAGCAGGGCCACCAGTTGCATGCCGCTGGTCATTTCAACGCTCTTCGCCACCTGACCTTTTTCACGGCCCTCGCGAATTTTTTTAGGTGTCGGCTTTTCTGTTTTTTCCGCCATGATGATTAATGAATCAAGGGGAGAAGTGCGGGCAATATTTTCAGGCTCTCTTGCACCGGCAGGAGAAAAATATAGCTGCTACCGGCGATGATGAGCAGCAATGCCAGGATGCTTTTAATGGGTAAAGCCAGAAAAAAGACGTTTAACTGCGGTGCCGAGCGATTGATAAAGCCCAATGCTAAATCCACCAAGGCCAGCGCAACGATAGCGGGCATCGAGAAGCGGAGAAAGATTTCATACATCAGTTGCCATTGCTGAGTTAAAAACGTCATTAACTCTGCGGTGATAACAAAGTGGCCGCCGGGGGGAAACAGGGAAAATGAAGCATAGAGTGACGTCAACAGGATATGCAGACCGCCACTGATTAAGAAAAACAGCGAGAAAACCTGGGTGAACAGCACGCCTAAGGGAGAAGATTGCTGGCCAAGCGCGGGGTTTAGCACCAGCGCGATGGAGGCGCCGCGTAATGTATCGATAAAGCTCCCGGCCATATCAACCGCCCAAAACGGAATCGCGGCACAAAACCCGATAATCAAACCGAGACTCATCTCACCGACGGCTAGCCAGATATAGTCTGGCAGTTCGCGTGGCGTCAGCGAGGCGAATCCGGGATTTTCAACCGGTAACACCGGCAGAAGAATAGCCAGGATCAGCGCGTTGCGAATTAATGCTCCGCCTACGATGGCCGGTTTAAAGACCGGCACCATTAACATCATGCCTAACGCGCGGGGAAAATGCAGTGCGATAGCCTGCAGATAGGGGATGAACTCGATGTTATTCATAGATCGAGTTGGCTAATCTGGCGAAAGACTTGTAAGGAATAACTCAGTAGCATCTCCCCCATCCAATTCCAGGTGATGGCCAGCGTCAGTGCCACGGCGATCAACTTAATCAAAAATTGCACGGTTTGATCCTGAATCTGCGTGAGTGCCTGAATCAGCCCAACGATAACGCCCACCAGCGATGTCACCAGCACAATCGGTAATGAAACCAGCAACACCAGCCATAACATCTGTGCCGTCAGTTGTGTGATAACCGCTTCGTTCATACGCAGGCAATCCGATTCATTTAAATGAGAAGATAAGCTGACCGATAAGATTCTCCCAGCCGTTAATTAATACAAATACCAGCAGTTTTAACGGCAAAGAGATGGTCATCGGCGACACCATCATCATCCCCATGGCGAGGAGAATATTGGAGACAATCAGGTCAATGGCAATGAAGGGTAAAAACAGAATCAGGCCGATTTTAAACCCTTCAATTAACTGGCTGACCGTGAAAGCAGGGAGCAAGACGAGCAAGGAGTCATCGGGGATTTTTTGTTGATATTGCGCAGGCCAGCTACGGTTGCCTGCGTCGACAAAAAATCTGACTTGTTCCGGGAGCGTATTGCGTGACAGAAAATCGCGGTAGGGCGTCAGAATGCTTTTTTCCACTTGCTGAGTGAAATCGGCATCCGTAAAGCGAATAGGATTTTGTTTGAGGTTTTCCTGAATGGCTAATCCTGTGGGGGCCATGATAAACACCGTTAAAATCAGTGATAAACCGTAGATCGCAATATTGGGTGGCACTTGCTGGGTGCCCAGCGCATTACGCAACAGCGAAAATACCACTGCCAGCTTCAAAAACGCTGTCGATAGCACCACCAGCAAGGGCAAAATTGAGAGTGCAAACAGCAGCAGAATGAGCTGCAGTGGGTATTCAGAAAATGACATTGATGGTCTGCTCACCAGCCAAAAAACAATTTTCTCTTATCCCCTTCGCTGCGCGTATCAGGTAATGGCCTGATCAGTAGAGGTGTTCAATGCGCACGGCGTACCGATCGTCGATTTTCAACAAGATGCCACGGCCCAAGGGTTTTCCCGCCACCAGGAGCACCAGATCGCCGGTCTGATTGACGGGACAGTCAACAATGTCACCGGTCTTAAGTGCGGCCAGTTGGCTGAGAGCAATATCCAGCGTTGCCGCTTGCGCCACCACGCGCACGGTTGTGTTCTCGGGCAGTGTCGATATCGAGGTCGCTGATGAATCCTCACGGGCAGGAGAGAAATCTAACCAATCTTCCCAGGCATCCATAGTATCTCCGCATTCAAATTGCTGTTGTGGGGTTTCGATAACGCGGGCAAGGGGGCGGTGGGTAAACAGGCCCCATTCCCCGTGCTCCACGGCATAGACGCGGTGCAGTCGCAGTGCATCACCGCACCGCAGTGTGGAGAGCGTGCTTAACGCCATTTCACTCCAGCCGGCGATCAGGGCGATGGGGATCGTCACGGTGCCAGGAGATGTGGCCGCGGGCAGCGGCACCATCAGGGCGTTGATTGCCTCAAGCCAGCCGAGGGGCGGGAGAAGAAAGTGCAAGTCTAATTGCGCTTCTGCGCGCACCAGCTTCACTGTCCAGCCGCGGCGTAACGCGCAGTCAGAGGTATGGATCTCGGTTAACTGCAACGGTGCGATCGCCATCGCACTGAGTCGCTGATGCAAGGCGGCACAGCACCATGTCAGCAGCGCTGTGTGCAGATCGCCAGGCACAGAGGCCCAGTGATTAACGCTGATAATCGGCCGGATCCACTGACACCACTGGCTTTCATCGACCCACATTTGCAGAGATTCCGTGCCGACTCTCCCGGTGATAAGCAGACCTGTACCGCCAAAACCCGTGAAGAAGAGTTGTGCGCTCTCATCTTCACGCCACTGTATGTGCGTGCCTTGCCCAACCTTGCGCAGGAGTGCGGCTTCGTCATGCTGTAATTCAAGGGGCAGCATGCAGGCACCGAACCGTCACCGGGCGCACGAAAGTGGCGGCCAATTCCCGGGTTAATTGTTGTTGGCGTTGGTGAATCAACTGGTGCTGCGGTTCATCGCTGGCTTCCAGTAGAAACAGAAGCTGGTGGGGCTCGGCGTGAAGATGAATCGTCAACCCAGCCAGTGGGCCATTGAGCAGGCGCAAGACGTGCTGCGTGCCGGTGCTAAAAGTGAGCGCGTGAAGGTCACTCAGCGACTCGTCCGTCAGTAAGGCAGGGGCTGAATCCATCGACTGCGACTGAAACAGGGCAGCAAAACGCTGGGCCTGTTTATCCGCGAAGCCGGGTGGCGACAGCGCATCAGCCTGAAAAGGATGAGACGCGCCGGTAATGCGTTTTGACGCCATAAATTACAGCTCCTTAATGATGTCGACTTTCTCTTGGGCGATTTGCAGTTTGTGAATGGCACTTTGCACTCCCGCCTGTTCATCGTGTAACGCTTTTAACTGCGATCGCAGTGCTGAGATCTGATCTTGCAGCAAGCAATCTTCGTGGTGACAGAGCGCTAATTGATATTTAAAACGCTTCAAGGCTTCGGGGGTATACAGGCCCGTTTCGGTTAACAAGGCTTTCCAGCGTTGTCGGCCTTGTCTTTGTTGCCGTTGTAATGTCGCAAGCTCAGCACGCACCTGCGTTTTCTGCTCCGTCAGCCGCGCCAGTTGCGATCGGCATGTGTATTCCCGGCGCGCTTTGATGTCGCGGAGCCTGAGCAGTATCAGGCGTTGATCAGGGCCAATAGCTGCTGTTTTACGCTTTCCCACGGGGCTCTCTCTTCCACGCTTTGGCTGAGAAACTGTTGAATGGCGGCGTGTCGTGCCAGGGCTTCATCGGCTAGCGGATCCTGGCCGCGCTGATACTCACCGACGCGTACCAGCAGCTCAATTTCACGGTAGCTGGCTTCTAACTCGCGGATACGCATGGCCGCCTGAGCGTGCGCGTTGCTGACAATGTGCGACATCACCCGGCTCACACTGGCCGCAATATCAATTGCCGGATAGTGGCCCGCTTCCGCCAGTTTGCGCGATAAAACGATGTGTCCATCCAGAATGGAACGTACCTCATCGGAGACCGGTTCATTCAGGTCATCTCCCTCAACCAGCACGGTATACAAGCCTGTAATGCTGCCTTCCTGCGCCGGGCCTGCGCGCTCCAGCAAGAGTGGCAGCGTGCTATACAAGCTGACTGGATACCCGCCCGAAGTGATCTTTTCACCGGCGGCAAAACCAATTTCCCGAATCGCACGGGCAAAACGCGTCAGCGAATCCATCATGAGCAAAACCTGCTGTCCCCGATCGCGGAAATACTCTGCCAGAGTGGTAGCCACATAGGCGGCTTTCATGCGCTCTAAGGCAGGGCGATCGGAGGTCGCCACCACGATAATGGCGCGTTCACGCGCCTCGGGTGTGAGGCTGGTTTCAATAAATTCGCGGACTTCTCGTCCGCGCTCACCAATCAGCGCAATGATGGTGACATCGGCCAGATTCGCGCCTGCGATCATGCCTAAAAGCGTACTTTTCCCGCCGCCAGCAGGGGCAAAGATGCCCATTCGTTGCCCTTTGCCACAGGTCAGCATGCCATCAATGGCTTTGATCCCCAGCGGCAACGGCGTATCGATCAACGCCCGGCTCAGTGGATCGGGGGCGGCGCGATGTAACGGCAACGATTGCGCCTCAGCGGGTGCACTGGGGCCGTTATCCATCAGTTCGCCCAGGCCATTGACGATACGTCCCAGCAAGAACTCTCCGGCGAGCAGGGTGTGCTGTGTATTTAAGGGCAGCACTGCGCTGCCTGCACTAACGCCCTGTGGGGTGCGATAGGGCGATAACAGCACTTCATCGCCTTCGATCGCGATGATTTCACACTCAATGTGGCTGGGCAGTAAGCGACAGCGATCCCCCAAGCCAACGCCGGTTAATTTCGCGCGCAGGAGGGTTGATCCAATGTGCGTCACTTTGCCCATGATCGTGTGGGCGGCGACCGCTTTCGACGTCACCCGTGCGCGGTTGAGGGCGTTGACGATCGCGGCTTTATCCGGCTGACGCATGGTCTAACGATCCTTTTATTTCCAGTGTGGCCAGCACGCGCAATTCAACTTCATCGCTGATCTCCTGAAAAGAGAGCACGGCAAGGTGGCTCAGCTCACGCTCGATCATTTTTTTGATAAAGCGGCGGACATCCACGGCGGTGATCAGTACCGCATTGGGCAGGCTATGGGTTGCGACGGCGGATTGAATTTCGCTCAGGATTGCTGCCGTCTCATCAGGCGTGAGCGATGAGTAAGATCCGACAGCGGTCTGGCGGACCGATTCCCGCACGCGGCTTTCGATAGAGTCACCGATCATCCAGCAATTGAGCGATGCCTGAGCGTCACGATGCTTGAGGGTAATGTGTCTGCGCAGGGCAATACGGACGTATTCTGCCAACATCACCGGATCTTTTTCGCGGGGTGCCCACTCGTTGAGTGCTTCAAAAATAGTGCGTAAATCCCGAATGGAGATGTTCTCCTCAGTGAGGCGTTGCAGGATATCGGCAATGCGGCTAATTGGCAGTTGTCGCTGCGTCTCTTTGATCAGTTCGGGATAGCGAATTTCCATCGCATCCATCAGAAAGCGTGTTTCCTGTACCCCGACAAAATAGCGGGCGAAATGCTTAATCACGATGAATGCGCAGTGCGATAAACAGGCTTCATCTTGATAAACCGGCGTGCCCATCGCTTGCAGGGTATCTGCCTGACTGGCGGGCATCCATAACAGTGCCAATTGCCCAAAGGGCAGCTCATCGCGCTGATCGCTGGTCAGTGTGGCGCGCGTGTAGGCGTCGACCAGGCAACTCTCCTCCGGCAACCTGGCTGACAGCACCAACTCCTGATAAAGGAAAATCTCCACCATCGCCGGTTGGGGGCTCTGCAGCGGCTGAATCTGTATTTCCGGTAACGGTAGCCCCATGGTTTCAAATACCTGGTAACGGAGCTTATCAATATGTTCCTGTAATCGATTGGGGCGAAAGGTGGGGTGGGCAAAGCGGATAATCAGCGGCACCGCGCCTGGCGTCATCACACTCTTTTGCGCTTCTTCCGTTGGCAGTGATGTGGCACTCCAGCGGTTTTGTGCCGAGGGGCCGTTATCGGTTTTCGCTCGCTTGAGAATATACCAGGCAAGGGTAAACAGGATGCCCGCGAGTAACGCAAAATAGAGCAGGGGAAAGCCAGGAATAATGGCAAACACCAGCAGCACGGAACCGGCCAGCATCAATGCTTGCGGCTGGGTGCTCAATTGTTCAGCGAATTCATTGGCCAGGTTTTGCCGCGTTTCACCCGGTATGCGGGTGACGATGATCCCCGCCGTAATAGCGATAAGCAGAGCCGGGATTTGCCCGACCAGGCCATCACCAATCGACAGAATGGCGTAGGTGGAGAGCGCTTCGCTGGCACTCATGTTGTGCATGAAAATACCCACCGCCGTGCCGCCGAGGATATTGACAATAATAATGATGATGCCAGCAATCGCATCGCCTTTGACGAATTTCATGGCGCCATCCATGGCGCCATACAATTGGCTCTCTTTCTGAATCAAGGCGCGCAGACGGCGGGCTTCAGTCGCGTCAATGGTGCCTGCGCGCATATCACTGTCGATACTCATCTGTTTACCGGGCATGCCATCCAGTGAAAAGCGGGCACTCACTTCTGCCACACGCTCGGAGCCTTTGGTGACAACGATAAACTGCACAACGGTGATGATAATAAAAACAATGAAGCCCACACCTAAGTTACCGCCGGCGGCAAAGTTGCCAAAGGTGGTAATAATTTCTCCGGCATCGGCTTGTAACAGAATCAAGCGTGTTGAACTGATGGTAATCGAGAGCCGATACAGTGTGGTGAGCAGCAGCAATGACGGAAAGGCACTGAACTCCAGAGGTTCACGAATATAAAGCGCGGCCATCAGGAGAAAAATGGAAATCATCAAATTGACGGCAATCATGAGATCCAACAGCCAGGTGGGCAAAGGCAAAATAATCATGAAGATGACGATCAGCAACAGGAGTGCCAACGCCACATCATTTCGACGTGCCAGAGTGCTGAGTAAGGACGTTAGCCGTTGCATAAGGTGTGCTCTACTGCCTCTTGCAGTGCCTGATTCATCGCAACGAAAATGTGGTGCCAGTCATGGGGAGACTGCTTATCGGATAACTGAACACGTAACATAATGTGATTTTTGGGCGCACAGGCATGGAAATGGTAAGTACTGGTTGAAAGCGGAGGCGCGCTTTGGCTGAGAAAAAACACGATGTCTCGTTGTCGGTACTCTTCAACCGGTTTGACAATATATAGCCACAATTTTGATGTGGATAAGTAAACAAAGAGACGTAAGTCCGTAGGTATGAAGTATTCCATCTGTTCTGTGACGGTGGAGAAAGGTAAGCCTGCTATCGATAAAAACTTCTCCAGTTTACGTTTCGTTTGTAAATTCATTTTTTTTTTAATAGATGAACGCAGCTAAAAAGTTTTATCATTCGCTCTGAGAAATGGGCATCAGGTAAACCCCTGATATTGCGTTCCGTTCTGTACCGTTAATTGATTTTTTTCTACAATTTAATTTAGACTTCCAGTACAGATAATTAGGATTTAATCATTGAGATGAGCATATGAAATTGCCCGTGAAATTTTTTTTCACATTCCGCATAGTCATCCTTTCTTTTATTTTGACGAGTCTAATGGTTGCTATTTTATTGTGGTCTTTTGCGCCGCATAAGTTTGTTGCCGCTGGAGAGGAGTGGCGTGAATCAATGACGGAGGTTTTCAATCAGAATCTCAAAGCGGTCGATGATGCCATTGATGCCACCGGGAGAAGGGCGGACGCATTATTATGGATATGGAATGGGTTTAAATTAGGCCCCGTCACCTCGATGTCATTCACTAAAGTGGCGCAAAAAAGCATAAGATTTATTCCGATATCGGATTGGGATCCCTCCGATGATAAAAGGAAATCGGCGAAGGAAGCCATGCTGATTTATAGCAATGTTGCGCAGAAAAGAAGAAGTGGCAGTTTTCTCATTATTCCCGGTGTGGGGATCGTGACCAACAAGATCTCCGCGACTCAGCAGCAGGTGTTGGTCGAACTGGTGAACAAGAGCCTGAAGGATAAAAGTGCCGGCGTTTTCCTGGAAAATTCATGTCCCACTTATGAATTCGCGGTGATTCGTTGTAATGATGATGGCAGTGCGTTGAGTGGTCAGTTTATTGATTTTAATGATATTTTTGATTTGGATTTATATTCACTGATTGGCAACAAGCTGAGTGCCATGATGTTTAACGAAGAGGGCGAAAGGATATGGAGCGATCGGTATGTGCTGAATAATTCGGATCTGAAAGAACGCTACTGTGGTGATTTTCTCACCTTTTTAGATTCTGGGAAAATGGTGTTTTGCTCGCTTCTGAAAGGAAAACCCTGGCATTTCATGATGATTGCGCCGTCATACCAAATGAATGGAAAAGCGTTTTACATTATTATCAATGAAAAAAATCTGCAGATGGTTTTTTTAATTTCTCTTCTTTCCTTTTTGTTGTTAGCGCTGTTCTGCATTTTGCTTCGCTATCTGTATGTCTTTTTCTGTTATTTAAAAGTAAAAGACAGTAAGGAGGAGAGACAGGATAAATTGACCATTGATAACGTCACCACTGATAACATTACGGATGCGGATTCTCATGGCAATCAAAAGGAGCATATAGCCACGGTCAGCCATGAACTGCGCACGCCACTGAACAGTATTATGGGAGCATTAGAACTGATCTTACGTTCTCCCTTACCCCAGGAACAACAAGAATTAGCCAAAATGGCACAGCAGTCTTCTAAGTATTTATTGAACATGGTCAATAACATACTGGATTTTAGACGGATTGAATTGGGGCAGATGGCATTAGCCTGCGAAAAAATTGCGCTGCTGCCCATCCTCGATCAAGTCATGCTTAATGTGCATCTGGAAGCAAGAAAGAAAGGCCTGAATATTTCGACTTTTGTGGCGGAAGGCGTTCCGCATTACATTGTGGTTGATGCACTGCGCTTACAGCAAATTCTGATTAATTTTGTCAATAATGCCGTGAAATACACGGAGAGCGGATTTGTGCATTTAGTGGTGGAGTGTCGCGGGGAGCAGTTGGCCTTCATTATCAGAGACAGTGGGAAGGGGATCCCCAGCCATTATTTGACCAGTGTGTTTAAGCCGTACGTGCAAATTAATTCTCATGACAAAGGCAGCGGGCTAGGGCTGGCGATTGCACTGAATCTTGCCAAACTGATGCGCGGCGAGGTGAAAATGCAGAGTGAAGCCGGTGTCGGCAGCAATTTTATATTGCTGCTGCCCATTCACTCCGGCGAGCCAGGCACCCCCTTTAGTGGCAGTATCGTGGCACCAACGGTGCTGCATGCGCAGCTACGTGCGTGGGGGTTTGTGGTGGAAGAAGGCGAAAATGAACGGCTCTGTATGCCCGAACTCAGTTATCTTCCTGCCAGATTATGGAGCATCTTGAGTAACAATGAGGTGGATTGGGGCTGTATGGAAGTGAACGCATCGATTAAAGAGTCGCTCTGGAGTTTAAAAGTCCTCATTGTTGATGATATTGATGCGAACCGTAACATTCTGGGGCGCATGGTCAGTGAGTTAGGGCATCAGCCGTACTTTGCGGAAACCGGCAAGCAGGCACTCAACATGGGGCGAGTGCAAATTTTTGATGTGGTGTTGATGGACATTTATATGCGCGATTTAAATGGCATCGAAACCGCCTGTATTTGGCGCGATCCCCAGCAAGGCACATTAGACTCGGGGACGCCCATTATGGCGTTAACGGCAAATGTGCAACCGCTGATTCAGCAGCAGGCTCAGGAAGCAGGGATGCAAGGGTTTCTCACCAAGCCCATTAATCTCTTCCAGTTGGCTGACGTCTTTCAACGCGTGGTGGCGCTCCAGTTAGCGCGTGGCATAGAAGTTGAGCCGAATACCACGCACAGCTGTGCGCTAAGTCTGGATGATGAGACGGTTACCGCACAGCTCTACAGTGCGTTAATGATGTTGCATCTTGAGATCGTCGATGCCGTGCAGAAAAGCGATACCGCAGCCATGCTCCATGCCCTACACAGTCTGAAAGGCTGTGCAGGACAGGGCGGCATTGAGTCTGTCAGGCTGCAAGCAGAAAAGATGGAGAGTGAGTTACGGCAGGGCATCGCCATCGAGCCTGAAATGTTGGACAGAATGGCCGTGAATATTCGCGCGGCATTTGAACAATACTGTTGAGAAAGGCGGGGCTTTGGGCATTGATAATGTGACTTTACGCACAAAAAAACGCCAGTATACTGTGTGGCGCTATTGGCCCTCCGCTCACTTTTTTGTAGGTATCGCAACTGAATGATCTCATTGAAAACGGTAAGTTTGGTGATTTTAAGCCTCATTTTGCTCTCGCTGGCCGTCAGTCTGGCTCAGGCGACGCGGCAGAGCGCTGCCGCAGGTGAGGGATGGTGGTCTGCGCGAAAAGATTCCGCAGGCCTGGCCCCCGATCCTCAACGCTATGTGAACACCGCGATTATTCAAGTCTATGCGGCCCCAACCTATGGCTGGAAAGGGGCGGTTGCTGTGCACCCGTGGATTATTTTTAAACGCGAAGGTGAGCGTGAATACAACCGTTATGAAGTCATCAGTTGGGGCAGTGGGATCAAAGTGCGTCGCAATCGTAATCTACCTGACGGGTATTGGTATGGCGCTAAACCGCGTTTGTTAGTGCAGCATACGGGGCCAGCGGCGCAGGCGATGATCCCTGATATTGAAAAAGCGATTGCCTCTTATCCCTGGCCGGAGACCTATCATGCGTGGCCAGGGCCGAACAGCAACACCTTTATCGCCCACATTGGTCGCAACGTTCCGGCACTGAAACTCGATTTGCCAGCGAATGCGATCGGCAAAGATTTTCGTCCGCTATGGAAGCCCATTGGATTGCCCCCTTCAGGGCGAGGTGTGCAAGTCTCTCTGTTGGGCGTGGCTGGCGTGACGCTGGGGGCGGAAGAAGGTTTTGAGATTAATGTGCTGGGGCTCAATTTGGGGGTTGAATTTATGCCTCCCCGTTTACGGCTGCCGTTTATTGGCGGTATTGGGGGAGATAACCTGCAAAAAGAGCAGCCGGAGTCCGGTATTAAACCCTGATCGTTCGCGCGTGATTAGGAACCCGGCGTGGCTGCGCCACTGGCGATAAACCAGACTAAAAATACCATTGCGGCGACGAAAATGATGGCAGGGGCGATAGCGCGTTTGTTCATTGTCTACTCGATGGTTAAAAGGGCGAGACCTTGTATCACATTTGTGACGACACGGCGAGTTTGTCTCACCGTGTCGTCACAAAAGCCGAGAAGGGAAAAGGCGGCGCCTCAGTGCAACAAGAAGATGGTTGCTAAGCCAAGGAAGATAAAAAAGCCGCCGGTATCGGTGATGGCGGTGATCAAGACGCTGGAGCCCACCGCCGGATCGCGTTTGAGCTTGGTCATCACCAGAGGAATCAAAACGCCCATTGAGGCTGCCAGTAATAAATTCAGCACCATCGCCAGCATCATTACCCCTCCCAACGCCAGATTGCCATACAGCAACCAGGTCGCCAGCCCCATGATCCCGCCCCAAAACACTCCATTCAGCAAGGCCACGCCCAACTCACGGCGAAACAAAAACGAGAAGTTGCCCGGTTCGACCTGATGCAGCGCTAAGGCGCGCACGATCATGGTAATGGTCTGGTTGCCCGTATTGCCTCCGACGCCCGCAATGATTGGCATCAGGGCCGCCAGCGCGACCAGTTGCGAAATGGTGCCCTCAAACATGCCAATCACGCGCGAGGCAATAAAGGCGGTACACAGATTGAGCGCCAGCCATGCCCAGCGGTTGCGGACTGCTTTGGTGACCGGAGCAAACACGTCTTCCTCGGGACTCAAGCCGCTCATTTTACGGATATTGCTGTCACTCTCTTCGTTCACCACATCGAGAATATCTTCAACGGTCACGCGGCCCAGCAGCTTGCCATCCGCATCCGTTACCGCAGCAGAGATCAGGTTATAACGCTCAAAGGCACCTGCTGCATCATCGGCATTGTCTTCCATCAGAAAGGTGGTGGGAGCGGTATTCATCACCTCCGCAACAGGCGTATTGGGGCGATTTAACAAGATCTCGGTGAGTGCTAGCTCACCCAGCAACTGATTCTCTTTCGAGGTGATAAACAGTTTATCGGTGCCTTCCGAGATACTTTTACGGCGGCGTAAATAGCGTTGGACGGCTTTTAACGTGACATCTTCGCGCACCGTCAGGATATTAAAGTCCATGATGCGACCTACGCGGTCACGATCGAACTCCATCACATCCAGCACGCGCGCGCGCAATTCCGGCTCTAATGACGCCAGTAAGCGGGCGGTTAAATCCCGCGGTAAATAGCTTGCCAGCCAGGCCTGATCATCCAGATCTAAGGGCGTGAGCGCCCCCAGAATATCGCGATCGCTCATCTCGCCAATCAGGCTTTCCCACACGGTTTCCGAGGCTTCAATCAGCGTGCGGCCGCGGCGTTCATTATCCACCAATCGCCAAAGTGCTAAACGCTCATCATTGGGCAGGGCTTCTAAAATATCGGCGATATCTGCAGCATGCAGCGTATTAACGTAACCGCGTAGCTCAATCACCAGCGGGCCAAGGATGTTTAACTCATCGGGCGATTCAACCTCGGGATGAGCCAGAATGGCATCGGTGAGATCATCATCTTCAATCAGTAGCGAAATGATTCGACTGCGAATTTCAGCTAACTGTTGGGCATAGGAATGTGCGACAGACATATAACTTCCCTGGTCTCTCGTGGGCATTCAAGGATTCGCCATCGCGCTAACGCGTAGCGAGCTTATGGATTCTGCGGGGCTGAAACCGGCTGCGTTGTCTCTGGTGGCATTTGCAGCTGTTTTTTCTGTGCGTGGTGCTCAATAGCGCCAGGTATCGCATAGATCAGACGGCCCAGCAGAATGAGAAAACTGACCAGTAAAACAATTTTGGTCATTTGACTGGTTTTCTGTTTGTTTTTCATGGTGATCGCGTTACTCACGCAGATATTCCTGTTCCGGGCCCGTAGGCGACGTGTTTATTTAGGCACAGCGTTACGCTGGGGTCAAACCCTGCGGTGGGAGAGACCGCAGGCGCAGTGTACGTGACATCCGCAAGGGGGACACCTTCTGCATTAAGCCAAATCGCGCTAATATTGATCTGCGGCAAAATTAAGGTGGTGAACTTTTCGTCGCTTTACAGGGAAGGATGAATCAGGAACCTGATGTTCCGGTGAGTAATTATGAAGATAAAATCAATGCGTGAAAGGGTAAGTTATCGCCGGCTGGCCTGCAGTTGGTGGGGCTTTCCGCTGTTCCTGCCATTACTACTATTACCTCTCTCTTCGCTACTTTCTGCGCGTCTCACGCTGGAAGAAGGCAGTGTGTATCTGATTTACCTGCCGCTGGCGATGATGGTGGCGCTGCTGATGGTCTTTGACTGGGCGGCGATCCCCGGCATTGCACTGGCGTTGGCGTGGCGTTACATGCCGTTGTACGGCGAATTCAGCGCGCTGTTCACCGTGGGGGCCTTTTTGGTGGCGCTCTGTGGTTGCTGGTGGGGATACCGCTTACAAACCGGGGGGCGTTGGGGCGTTAACTTCGGTGAATTACGCCTGAGTCTGGTGCGTTTATTCTGGCTGACTGCCATGTTACCTGCCATGGTGGTGATCCTTATCCAACTGATGGTCACGCTGGAATTGATCCCGGCGGAACGCGTTATTTTCACTGCCGACCCTTTCACACTGCGCAATTTGATTTTCTACCAGTCTGGACTGATTGCGGCACTGACCGCCACCCAGGTTTACTACTGTTTGATTCGCATCGTGAGATCGCCGCACTTTGCCCGCATCTTGTGGAAACGTCTGCGCGACCAAATCGCGCCAGAAGTGGGCGTACTGGAAATTGTGCTCTGGCTGGCGAGTGTGGTTTGCGTGATCGCTTTTCTGATTTTTCAGGAGCAGCCGCACATTAATTTATTGGCGACGGATTACTCTCTGACGCTGATTTTGCCCGCCATGCTGTGGTCAGCGATGCGCTTTGGCTATCTGTTCACCTCGCTGAGTTGGGCGTTTATTTTGCAACTGCTGTACCAGTTCCGTCAGCATGAAGTGACCGCTCCCGCGGAGATCGAACACATTGTCACGGTGTCTGCCAATATGTTGGTGTTTACCATCACGCTCTTGCTGATGGCCGCAGTCTGTACGCGTCAGCGCCGGACGCATTTGTTTGCCCGTAAAGCGGCATTCACCGATCCGGTGATTGGTTTGCCCAACTTGCGATCGCTTATGCGCGAGCTTGGGCAGTATCCTGTTTCACGCATCTGTTTTCTGCGTATCCCGGAGCTGGATAATCTGGGCAGAACCTATGGTTTGCAATTGCGCATTCTCTATAAGCAAGGGCTGGCGAAGTGGTTACAACCCGATTTAGCACCCGGTGAAGGGATCTATCAGTTACCCGGTTTCGACCTGGCTATCCGTTTGCATTACAACGGACAAGACAATCGCGTAGAGGCGATTGAAGCCCGCCTGCGGCAATATCGTTTGATGTGGAATGGCTTGCCGCTGCATCCGCGTATTGGCATCAGCTACTGCACCGTCAAGCAGCCGATTTCACACCTCTATGAGCTGCTGGGGGAACTCAGTGAAATTGCTGAGCTGTCGCTCCAAAGTGGGCGCGCCGAGAGCTTGCAATTACGCAGTGCGATGCCGGTTCAGCGCAGTGTCGAAAACAAGCTGGCCTTGCTGAATGAAATTCAGGGCGCGCTGGCGGGTGAGGGCTTTGTGTTAATGGCGCAAAAGATCCAGGGCGTGCGAGGCGATCACTATCACGAGGTGTTGCTGCGTTTGAACAACACACAAGGTGAATGGATCAAGCCTGAGCAATTTTTGCCGCTGGTGCACGAGTTCGGTCTCACCTGGGAACTGGATTTGCGCGTACTGGATGACACCCTGGCGTTCTTCTCCCGTCATCGGGAGCAACTGCCGGGCGCGCGTTTTGCCGTCAATGTGTTTGCATCAACCCTCTGCCGTCCGCATTTTGCTAATGAACTGTCAGAACTTCTGACGCGATATCAAATTGAACCCTGGCAGTTGATTATTGAGGTTGAAGAGTCGCAGGTATTAAGTGATTTCTCATGGGGGAACCGCACGTTGGCGCAGGTGCGTCACTTAGGTTGCCGCGTGGCGATAGACGATTACGGCACGGGATACTCCAGCTATATGAGACTGCGTGAAGTGAATGTCGATATCCTCAAAATCGAGGGCAGTTTTGTCAAAAATATGCTCAACAGCAGCCTGGATTACCAAATCGTAGAGTCTATTTGCGCGATTGCGCGTTTAAAAAAGATGCGCATCGTGGCCAAGCATGTGGAAAGCACAGAAGTGATTATGGCGCTGAAAAAACTGGGCGTGGATTACATGCAAGGCTATGCCATTGCACCCACACATCCGTTAAGCGAGTGTGTGGGTGAAGCATCGTAATATCTGAATAAAATCAACAATCATCCGTTGATATAATGTTGATTTTAAAGGTTTTTTGTGTGAGTTGGTTTGGGCCGTTTAGAGGAAGGTATGGTTCGGCAACGATATATGCCTGTAGCCGGCTACGCCGGGCTGTTTGACATCAGTGTTACTCTCAGCGGCATTCAGGACTGGCTGCGCACTGTTCGCCAGACTCGAACGCCTCAAGCAGGGAGGGGCAAGCGGGTTGAACTCACAGCTCATAGCTGCCCGCCATGTCAGCTCAAAAAACAGGCTTAGCGTAGGATATTTTCCGTTTTCCAAGCGGACCCCTTAAACGCGACACTTTTTTCCATATTCAACCTGGAATTAATTTCATATTTGTGCGGTAGCCCAGAATAACGCTTACCTTCCTTCTCACTTCCTCTCTGTATTTTCATGATATGTGTATGGTGGAGGGATATTGGAAATGCTAATTAGAGATTAAAAAATTTAATTTCTATTCAAATGTCCGCCAGTGTTTACTCACCCGCACTTTAACTGTTTCAGGAGTAAAAAATGTCAGGCGAAAATAATCTTCAGGTTCTGCTTCGTAGCGCTTCGCCGGTCGTGAACTCAGGCTCGTATGTGTTTACGACTCTGAGCGGGCCAGAGGCTGACCTGCTTGAGCATGCCGTGGTGATTGTACGTGAACGCGAGGGCACCACACTGGTACTGCCGCAGGCTACAGCCGACGCGCGTGGGATAGCCTATGCGTATGTTGCCGGCTGGATCACGCTGGAGGTGCACTCCTCCCTTTCAGCCGTTGGTCTGACGGCGGCGTTTTCTGCCGCACTGGCCGGGTGCGGCATCAGCTGCAATGTCGTGGCCGGTTATTACCACGACCATATATTTGTCGCAATTGACGATACAGAGCGTGCCGCAGAGGCCATCCGGTCGCTGTCCCGGGAATAATCTGCACTGCGGGTTGCCTTCTGGCAGGGCAATCCACTTCATTAAACGTCTTCTTGCAAGTACCGTCGCAGGATCGCGGCATTATCCTTTCAGCCTTTCTCCCGCCAAAACCGCAGCGGCTCTGCGGCGGGCCCGTAACAATTGCGAGCGGCAGATTTTCGCTCACAGCAGACCTCAACTCGCACGCTCCATTCCAAAAGCGGACGTTGCATTTTGATGATGCGCATAAAATCGCTTAGGGTGACAAGAGTGAGTGTCATATTTCAACGAGGATGAACGCAATGCTTTTGGAAAAAATAAAAACGCTAGAATGCACCCTTCACGGAGTAAAACGAAACGACCCTGAATGGCTCGAGTACCTACTTCACCCGGAGTTCAGGGAAATCAGGCGATCGGGTGTCTTGGTTGATAGGAAGGAGACGATAGATTCTCTTATTTGTGAAGAATGCGACCCTGCCATCCTCAGTAGCGACTTTCGGCTTATCAGCATTCGGGACGATTTAGCAATCTTGCTTTACAGGACGTGCAATCCGGATGGTAGCCGTGCTTCCCTTCGCTCATCGCACTGGGAGCGTTCTGCTGATGGTCTTTGGACGTTATTTTTTCATCAGGGAACGCCGGAGGCGGGGAGTCGTTAGAAATGAAACGCTGATGTCCGCTCTACGCTTATAGCAGTTCAAACAACACGCCAGTGCTCCTGACATAAACAACATCAAGTTCACTAACGTGTTTTACCACTCAGATCCTCATTACTCGGCAGGCGCTTTACGTGCCAGCAACGTGGCAAAGCGCAGCGCAATACGATTGCCCTGTTGATCAACGCGATGCAATTGACCGACATCTTCATTGTATTTCACGATATGCCAGTCGCGGTAGTAATGGCTTAACTCACCGGTTTTAAAGGTAAACGGGAAAGGCTGGGTACAGGGATAATCTTCGGTGTCCATGGCGGCGACGATCAAGTTGTAGCCGCCTTTGACGGTACTGGCCTGCATGTCCGCAATCAACTGCGGAACGGTCTCGGGCTGCAGGAACATCATTACCACCGTTGAAAACACGAAGTCCCAGGCACCATTAAAGCGTAGCGTATTCAGATCGCGGATTTCGGCATGAACATTGGTGAGTTGCTCGCTATCGACAATATGCTGCAACCTGGCAATGCTGGCCGGATTAACATCCCAGCCGGTCACATCAAAGCCGTGTTGGCTGAGGAACAGGGTATTGCGACCCACGCCGCAGCCGACATCTAATGCACGACCGCCCTGCAGCAGAGGGAGCGTTGCGACGATTTCAGAGTGCGTGGGAGTGAGTTGCCAGGTGTCGGTGAAGTAGCGATCACCGCGCGTCTTGCTTTCAGACATGGTGGATTACCTAAAATTGCATTTTGAATGCATGTTATTCTACGCCGAAAGATGAAAAAGGGCGAGCACTGTGGCTCGCCCCATGATCAGGCTTCTTCCTGCAAGATCAGTTTCCAGCCGGTGACTTCTTCCCAGTAATGCTGTTCCCGTTCGAGATCGAGCTGTACCAGGGTGTTCTGACTAAAATAGTCACGCGGGAAGGTCAGTGTCCAGTGGCCGTCATCGGTTTCCAGTTTCAACGACTCCGGCGTGGTGGTCGCCTGGCGCTGATTATTCAGCAGGGTGCCCAGACGCAGCAGGAAAATCATCGGTAAAAACTGTTTCTTCTTAAACAGCGTAAAGCGTGGCATCTCATCCACTTTGATTGCTTTACGATGGTAGCGGACCAGGGTTGCCAGGCAGAGTTGTTGATCCTGATTAAAGCCCGGTAAGTTACCGTTTTGCAGAATATAGGCCGAGTGGCGCTGCATCCCACTGTGGTTAATGGTGAGGCCCACCTCATGCAGGAGCGCTGACCATTTTAGCAACGCGCTGAGTTGCGGATTGGCCAGTTTGGCGTTCTGCGCTTCCCACTGGTCAAGCAATTGTTGCGTGGTATCCAGCACCCGCCTGGCTTGCTCGCTGTCGATAGCGTAATGATTCGCCAGGCTTTGTGCCGTGCGGCTACGAATGTCCTGATGACGGAAGCGGCCTTCCATTTCATACAGCACACCTTCACGCAGTGCACCATCGGAGTAACGCAGCTCGCGAATACCCAGCGCATCGAACACGCCGCACAGAATTGACAAGCCGGGCACAAAGACCGATTTGCGCTCTTCAGACAAACCAGGCAGGCTCAGCGCATCAAAGTTCTTGAATTGCAGCGCGGCATCGCTGAGTTTTTCCAAATGCTCAGGCGTGATGACTTTTTCTTTCTCGCCCATGGCGAGCAGGACTTCGCAGGCGGCTTTGATGGTACCTGATGCCCCCATCGCGGTTTCCCAACCCATCAAGCGATATTGCCACGCCATGGTTTCCAGTTTTTGCGCAGCAGCAAGGCGCGCACGACGGAAATTTTCACGGGAGATTTCGCCGCCCGCAAAATAGTGGTGGGCAAAACTCACGCAGCCCATCCGGCGGCTTTCCACCAGGCGAGCTTCAAAGTTCTCACCAATCACCATTTCCGTAGAGCCGCCGCCGATATCGATCACCAGCTTGCGGCCTTTTTCCGGTTGCGTATGCTCGACGCCCATAAAAATCAGACGTGCTTCTTCATGACCAGAAATCACTTCAATCGGGTAGGGGATCACTTCTGCGGCGCGCTGCAGAAATTCTTCGGCATTTACCGCCTGACGCAATGTGTGGGTGCCCACAATGGTCACGTTGGCTTCGCTGAAACCCTGTAGGCGTTCAGCAAACAGCGCCAGACAGTTGAGTCCGCGCTCCATCGCTTCTTCACTTAATACGTTTTGATCATCCAGGCCGTCAGCCAGATGTACGCGTTGTTTTAAGCGGCCCAACACCTGAATGGCACCATCCACCACGCGGGCGATCACCATATGAAAGCTGTTTGACCCGAGGTCAATCGCCGCAAATTCTTGCGGCTTTGGGCTGTTTTTTTGCGATATTGGCATAGCGTTTATTCAGGCTGTTCCAGGTTTTTGATGTAATCGTAAATCGCTAACTGCGAGCGAACTTTACGACGGTTGCCACGAAGTACGTAGCGGTTGCTCAATTCTTTATCAACAATACGCGCTTTCATGGTATCGCTGAGCAGGATGCCAATGATATCCAAAACGCGCTGTTTAAGGACTGGATCCAGCAGCGACACGGCCACCTCAATACGGTAATCAATGTTGCGAGTCATCCAGTCTGCCGAGGAGAGATAGACTTTTTTATCTCCGCCATTCTCAAAAATATAGACGCGGTCGTGCTCCAGGTAACGGTCAACAATGCTAATAACGCGAATATTTTCGCTAATGCCTTCCAAATCGGGGATCAGCGAGCACATACCACGGACCAGCAAATTGACTTTTACCCCCACGCTTGAGGCGGTATAGAGACGATCGACCAGACCTTTATCCACCAGGTTATTCACCTTTAAGGTGATCCCCGCAGGCAGACCGTGCTGGGCATTGTGAATTTCCGTATCAATCAGACGATACAGCATATCGCGCGAGTTCTGCGGTGACACCATCAGGTGTTCAAACTGCACAGGGCGATAGGGATTTTCAATAAAGTTAAACACGCGTCGGACTTCATTGGTAATGCGGGCATCGGCGGTCAGCAGCGAGTAGTCAGTATAAATACGCGCGGTTTTTTCGTTGAAGTTACCCGTACCGATATGCGCATAGCGCACAATTTCTTCACCTTCGCGGCGTGAAATCAGGAACAGCTTAGCGTGGATTTTCAAGCCGGGGGCCGAGAAAATCACGTGCACGCCGGCTTCGGTCAGACGTTTAGCCCAGTGAATATTGGCTTCTTCATCAAAACGTGCCTGCAGCTCAACCACCACGGTGACTTTCTTGCCGTTATAGGCGGCGTGGATCATGGCATCAATGATGCGGGAATCTTTTGCCACACGGTAAATATTGATCTTAATCGCCAGCACACTGGGGTCGAAAGAGGCCTGACGCAGCAGTTCCAGCACGTGCTCAAACGTGTGATACGGATAGTAAAGCAAAATATCGCGTTCACGAATGGCGTCAAAACCATTGCGGAAATGATTGAACCCCTGGTGACGCAGTTGTGGCAGCGGTTTATTGACCAGATTGGCTTTACCCACGTTCGGGAAACCAATGAAGTCTTTAAAATTATGGTAACGTCCGCCGGGTACGATGGAGTCGTAGGTTGAAATGGTCAGCTTATCGCGCAGCAACTCAATCATGGCGGCAGGCATATCGCGCTGATAGACGAAGCGAACCGGCTCAGCGGTTAAACGCTGTTTCAAACTGGAGGACATCAGCTCTAACAGGCTGGATTCCATCTCGGTGACCAGATCGTATTCGGCATCACGGGTCATTTTCATCGAGTAGGCGTTGAGCGCATCGTAATCAAAAAAGCCTTTAAAGATATCATCCAGGCAATAGCGCATGATGTTATCGATCAAAATCATTGGCTTGCGACGGCGTGGTGACTCCGGTGGCAAATTGATAAAGCGCGGGACTTTGTCGGACGGGATTTCCAACAAGGCATAGCGGATATCATCGCCACGAATGATTTCGACCGTCAGATAGGTGTAATCATCTTTCAGGAACTCCGCCAGATCGGTGTCGTGATTGAGCAGAATAGGGGTGACGTGCTGACGCAGGTTATGTTTGAAGTAATCGCGCAGCCAAAGTTGCTGATTAGGCGATAATTGGCGCTCGTTAATCAGGAAAATTTGGTTGCGGGCCATTTCCAACAGCAGGTCGTTATACAGTGCGTCAAATTCTTGATCGGCTTTCAGTACGCGCGCCTGAATTTTTTTCAGCAGGTGGCGGGGCGCACTAACAGAACCTTGTTCTTCACCGATAAGGATACGGCGCTTAAGGTCGGCAAAGCGGACTTTGTAAAATTCATCAAGATTATTGGAGTAAATGCCGAGGAAGCGCATACGCTCAATCAGAGGGTTGGATTTATCTGCGGCTTCTTGTAAAACGCGTTCGTTGAAAGCAAGCCAGCTTAGTTCTTTTTCGATATACAGCTTTTCCTGACCCATTTTTTCTCCGTAACAGTGATTCAGGACGAGAATGAAGTGTCCTAACCAGACAAACACAGAATGGACACGCGCGACTCAGCAGTATCGGACAACATTATGGCGAGAGTATGGCAATAATGTCCAGGTAATCAGATTGAGTTCTCAAAGGGTTACGGGCAACATAGCCAAACAAAATTAGGGTCAATGATAACCACATGATTAAACATCACATCCCGGTGCACTACAGCGACCGACGCCGCGCCGCGTGGGAGCGTGTGACACGCGCTATTGTCACCGCCAGCGCCGTCAGCGTATTGATGGTGATGATGCTGTTATTCTTTTGGCTGATCTGGGTCGTGCTCCCCCTGTTTTCCTCGCCTGCGTTTCATAGCGGGGCGCATTTCTCGCTTTGGCAGCCCAAGCCAGCGGTAGCCATTGGCATGGAACACAGCCTGCGCTGGGGCTGGCGCATTGATCAACAGGGCGTCGGGCGTTTTATTCCTCTCAATGGCGAGCCGAGCGAGCCAGCATTCGCACTGACCAGCGCGCCGGTCGTCCAGTCGGCCATGACGGCACAGCGTGATGATATCGCGTTGTTACAACAAGACGGCGCGTTGCGCCTGGTGTCGGTCACCACGCCACGTGAGCAGTCGCCGATCTGGGGATTTCCATTAGGCGATAACACGCTGCCGTTAGGCCTCAATGCCGTCACCCGCATGGCGCTGGCAAAAGTGGCCGAACGCCACTGGACATTGGCAGCCGCGACGCCGCAGGGCATCGCCCTCTATCAACTGGTGGCGGGGCAACCGGCAAAGCGTTTTCTGTTGCCCGGTAAAACTGCCCAACGCCTGTTATTGAGTCCGGATGGCACGACACTGTATAGCCAGCAAGATACTCAGTTGCAGGTGTGGCGCCTGAATGCGCAAGGGGCCTCGTTGCGCGAAACACATACACTGCCGCGCGCGCCAACCGACATGCAGCTTATGGGCGGCGGATTAACGCTATTGATTGCCGATGAACAAGGCATCACCCAATGGTTTGATGTGCCCGGGGAGCAGGGCAACCGCTTAACGTCTATTCGCACGTTCCAGGGTGCAGACGGCCAGGCGCGGCTGATTGCGGAGCCGCTACGCCGCGTGTTTGCCACCCTGGATCAACAGGGCAAACTGACCTTATTTACCAGCAAACGTGAGGGAGCGCTTACACATACTTCCGTCGGCAAAGCGGCCAGCCAACTGGTGTTTGCCCCACAGGGAGATGGCATGTTAGTGGAGCGCGCGGGACGCTGGCAGTTTTATCGCATCGATAACCCGTGGCCCGATCTGAGCTGGCGCAGTTTGTGGGAAAAAGTGTGGTACGAAAACTATCCGCAGGCGGACTGGGTATGGCAATCCACCGCGGCCAGCGATAACTACCAAGCCAAATTTAGCCTGGTGCCGATGGTGACCGGCACGCTGAAAGCGGCGGGTCTGGCACTGCTCTTTGCAACGCCGCTGGCGTTGGGAGCCGCAATCTACACCGCCTGGTTTATGTCGCCGGGACTGCGTCGCGTGGTGAAACCCGGTATTGAAATGATGGGCGCGCTGCCCAGTGTGATCGTCGGATTAATCGCGGGCCTCTGGTTAGCCCCGCGTTTGGAAGGGGTGCTGGCGGGCGTGTTGCTGCTGCCGTTTATGCTGGCATTAACCCTCATCGGGTGCGGTTGGCTAAACCATCGTTTGCCACGTCGCTGGCATCGGCGGGCGGGACGCGAAATGCTGGTGGTGCTGCCGGCTATCTTGTTAGTGAGTGCTCTCACACTGTGGCTGGTGCCGCTTCTCGACAACGCCCTGTGGGGCGAACCTCTGGCGGAGCGTCTTACCGGCGGCTATGAGCAGCGTAATTTACTGATTGCTGGCGTCGCGATGGGCTTTGCGCTGGTGCCGCTGATTTTTACGCTGGCGGAAGATGCGTTATTCAGCGTGCCTTCGGCGCTGGGACAAGGTTCACTGGCACTGGGCGCAACGCCGTGGCAGACGCTGTTGCATGTGGTATTGCCGGGCGCGTCAGCCGGGATTGCCGCGGCCATGATGATCGGTTTTGGTCGTGCCATGGGGGAAACCATGATTGTGCTGATGGCGACAGGCAACACGCCAGTGACCGAAGGGGGGCTGCTACACGGTTTACGGACACTCTCTGCCAACGTTGCTATTGAGATGCCGGAAGCGGCGGCAGGCAGTGCTCACTTCCGCGTGCTGTTCCTGAGCGCCCTGGTGCTGCTTATTTTCACGTTAATCGTTAATACGCTCGCGGAGTGGGTGCGTCAGCATCTACGTCGTCGCTATCAACAGGGAGTGCAGTGATGGCCGCGCTACAGCAAAATGAACGTTGGCGCTGGCTGACAGCAGGCGCGGTGGGCTTTAGTCTGCTGGCGTTTACCTTATTGATCGTGCTGCTGATTTGGCAGGGAATGCGCTACTTTTGGCCACAACCTTTGACGCTCTACACCTTGCAGCACCAGCAGTTGCTGTTAGGGGAAACCCGCGATCTACCCAGTAACGAAACGGGGCAACAGCGTTTCTGGGTCAGGGCGGGCGCGGGCGATGCCGCAGAGAACACGTTTCGGGAATTGCGCGCGCAAGAAATTGTCAGTCAGCGCCAGCCGCCAGATGTCATCGCGTTGCAGCGACGCAGTGTAGGGATGACCTATGGCTGGTTTGTGGGGCTGCAGGAAGATAACCAACTGCTCACCGCGCAAAATATGCAGCGTGCGTTGCAGCAAGCGCTGAGTCATAACCGCGAAATTTTGCAGCAAGCCGAGCGTCTAAGGCGTGTCGATATGGCGCGCCTGAATGGGCAACTGGAAGATTTGCAAAGCCGGATGGTGAAGCAGGCGGATAAGGCTGATGGCGAAGTGATGTCTCGTTATCAGGCGGACCGTGGCGAACTGGAACGTCAGTTTGGCGTGGTGAGTGCGCGATTGCAGGCACTCACTTCAGAAGCCGGACGCACTCAGCTATTGCTGCGCGATACACAGGGTGTGCAACACACCATCCCGTTGGCAGATATTAATGCGGCCTGGTACCCCAACGCCATGTCATTGAGCGATAAATTACGGCATTTCGCCAGTCAATGGTGGCACTTTGTCAGTGATTCCCCTAGCGCAGGCCAGGCTGAAGGCGGTGTTTTTCCTGCCATCTTTGGCACGGTGCTGATGGTGATTCTGATGTCGATTATTGTGATGCCGCTGGGGGTTGTCTGCGCAGTATGGTTGCATGAATATGCGGGCAACAATGTATTCACTCGCATTGTGCGTATTGCGGTGGTCAACCTGGCGGGGGTTCCCTCAATCGTTTACGGCGTCTTTGGACTGGGTTTCTTCGTCTGGTTAATGGGCGGTACGCTGGATCAACTGTTTTTTAGCGACGCCTTGCCCAATCCCACCTTTGGGACGCCGGGCCTGCTGTGGGCGGCGCTGACGCTCGCGCTGTTGACCTTGCCTGTGGTAATCGTCGCCACGGAAGAGGGCTTATCGCGTATTCCTGCCAGCCTGCGCCAGGGCGCGATGGCATTGGGTGCCACGCGGGCAGAAACCTTATGGCACATAACGTTGCCGCAGGCGGTACCGGCCATGCTGACAGGTTTGATTCTGGCGGTGGCGCGCGCGGCTGGCGAAACGGCGCCGTTGATGTTGGTGGGCGTGGTGAAATCCGTGCCGGAATTACCGGTCGATGCGGTTTTTCCCTATCTGCATCTCGACCGAAAATTTATGCATCTGGGGTTCCAGATTTATGATTTGGCCTTTCAAAATCCCAACGCGGAAGCGCAGCAACCGTTAGTCTATGCCACGGCACTGTTGCTGGTCATGATCATTCTTGGCTTGAATATGGTAGCGATGGGCCTACGTCATCGCCTGCGCGAACGCTATCGGACACTGACTTAACAGGACGTATTATGACGCAATCCGCTTTATCTGAAACCGCGCTGGAGATACAGCAACTTTCCCTGTGGTATGGCGCAAAGCAGGCGTTGAATGCGGTGAACCTCAAGCTGCCACGCAATCGTGTCACCGCCTTAATCGGGCCTTCGGGCTGCGGCAAATCTACGTTGCTGCGCAGTGTGAACCGCATGAATGACCTGATTGAAGGTTGCCGGGTGGAAGGCGATATCTTGCTGGAAGGGCAGTCGATTCTGGGCAATACAGTGTCGTTATCGGCGTTGCGACGTCGGGTGGGCATGGTGTTTCAGCGGCCAAATCCGTTTCCCAAGTCTATTTATGACAACGTCATTTATGGATTGCGTTTGCAGGGCGTGCGCGACCGCCGCGTGTTAGATGAGGCGGTTGAGCGGGCGTTGCGGGCGGCGGCGTTGTGGCCAGAGGTCAAAAACAGCCTGCGACAAAATGCGCTGACGCTCTCCAGCGGTCAGCAACAGCGGCTGGTCATTGCGCGCGCTATCGCCATTGAGCCGGAAATCTTGCTGCTGGATGAACCGACATCGGCCCTTGACCCGATTTCAACGCTGGTGATTGAAGAGTTAATGAACACGCTCAAGCAGCACTTCACGTTGTTGCTGGTGACACACAACATGCAGCAGGCGGCGCGCGTTTCTGATTACACGGCCTTTATGCATCAGGGAGCGTTGGTGGAATTTGCCGACACAGACACCTTGTTTACCTCGCCACGCCAGCGTCGCACAGAAGATTATATTACCGGACGGTTTGGTTGAGTCAGGGGAATATAAATCGCGAAGGACGATAGCTTTCCGGTATTTGAGGATTCTGGCCCGATAATATTTCTTCGCTGACAATTCTGCCAATCGTTGCCGCACAGGTTACGGCGGGATGCATTGTTGCTACATAGATTCCTGCTGGCTCGATCACGCCTAAGAGGGGATAACCGTCTTGGGGCGTGGGCCTTAAGCCGACGTTTTGAGCAAACAATTCCAGAAGAACATCACCCTGAAATCGGCGATGAATCGCCGATTTAACCTGTTCCGCCAGTGCTGAAATATCCCCTCCAGGCGGGTAATCCTCTGCAACGATCAAAGAACCGTCAGGGGCATGGCGTAATTCTATGTCATCACCAGCGACGAGCGTTTCCACGATGCGTTGTGAAGAATGGTATTTATAAAGTACCGCCGGAGAAGCGATAACCGGCAGAACAATGCCTTCACTCGCCAGCAGCGTTGGGATCTCGATACCGCAAGCGAGCACAACGCCGTCAGCCAGTAAGCACTCATCAGGGGTGATTACCCCTCTGATTTTCCCCTCACTACGTATGAATTCCCTGACGGGTGTGGCTATTTTAAGTCTCGTACCCAGACTGCGAGCTTTTTCTAATAACTGGCGGGTTACCTCTGCTGGTTCAAGCGTTCCTTCTTGCTGTGCATACCACGCTTGTGATGCTGGTGCGTTTAGGGCCGGCTCCAGGGCGTTTAGCGCAGCAAGAGAAAGTGGCTGAAGACCTGCCGTCTGGTGAGGTTGCGTGGTGCCATAACTCACGGCTCCCGACCAGTTCACCTTAATTTCAGGGATCTCCTGGATTAGTCGCAACCAATCATGAATAGCTGTTCGACGTAAAAAAGCATCCGGTGCATCCTCAGTAACCGTTGTATTAACCCATCCGAATGCCTTACCTGTGGCACCCGAGGCTGGTGTGGCTTGTTCGACTACCGTGACTGAGACGTTTTTTTTTGCCAGATGGTAAGCGATAGATGCTCCGACAATACCGGCACCGACTACGATGATGGTCTTTTTCGACAAGCTGTTTCCCTCTCTTCCATGATGATAATGACTGTACACGGGCGTTAACATACCGCCTTCACTTTGGGGTGTGAACTGTAAGGGCCTGTAGGCGAGGGATCAGTAAGCGATAAGTCAGGAAAGGCGGGCAAGGCTGTTCTCCCTGATCAAGGGAGAACAGGACAGATTACTCTTCAGCGTATCCCTGCGCCGGCAGTTGGACATTATCCAACCAGGCTGCGTTATCACGCATCGCTAAGCGACCTTCCACCAACCAGTTAATCACCAGCGGGTAGATCGCATGCTCCTGATGCTGAACGCGGGCCATAACCTCTTCTTCGCTGTCATCAGCAAAAATCGGTACGCGGGCCTGCAGGATAACCGGGCCACCGTCTAACTCTTCCGTCACGAAATGAACAGAAGTGCCATGCTCTTCATCGCCGTTGTCGATTGCCTGGCGATGGGTGTGTAAGCCCGGATAACGTGGCAACAGGGAAGGGTGTATATTCAGCATCTTGCCCGCATAGTGCTGCACAAAAGCCGGGCTCAAAATGCGCATATAGCCCGCTAACACCACCACATCGGGGGTATAAGCATCGATCTCCGCCATCAGCGCACGATCAAAAGCCTCACGATCGGCAAAGGCTTGTGGACTCAGTGCGTGAGCAGGAATACCGGCTTCCTGTGCGCGTACCAGGCCATAAGCCGAGGCTTTATTACTGAAAACGGCAGCCAGGCTGCCGTTGATTCGCTGTTGCTGACACGCGTCGATGATTGCCTGCAGATTGCTGCCACTGCCGGAAATCAAAACGACAATGCGTTTCATGGATTAATCACCACACGTTCTTCGTCGCTGGAGGCTTTAATCACCCCGATTTTCCAGGCTTGCTCGCCAGCGTCTTGCATTAACTGTACGGCTTTATCCGCATCGGCCGGGCTCAGCGCAATCACCATGCCGACGCCGCAGTTAAAGGTGCGATACATTTCGTGACGGCTCACGTTGCCCGCCTGTTGCAGCCAGCTAAATACCGCAGGCCACTGCCAGCTTGACTCTTCCAGCACCGCTTGCGTGTTATCAGGTAGTACGCGCGGAATATTTTCCCAGAAGCCACCGCCGGTCAGGTGCGCAATCGCGTGTACATCGACTTGCTCAATCAGGCTCAGAATGTTTTTCACGTAGATGCGCGTAGGGGCCAGCAGGTGATCGGCCAGCGACTTACCTTCCAGTTGCGTTTGCTCTGGTTGGGTGTTGCTCACCGCTAAAATTTTGCGTACCAGCGAGTAACCGTTAGAGTGCGGGCCGCTAGAGCCCAGCGCAATCAGTACATCACCGTCTTGTACTTTGCTGCCGTCAATAATTTCTGATTTTTCCACCACGCCGACGCAGAAGCCTGCGACGTCGTAATCTTCACCGTGATACATGCCTGGCATTTCAGCGGTTTCACCCCCGACCAGTGCACAACCCGATTGCTGGCAACCTTCGGCGATGCCGGTGATCACGCTGGCAGCGGTATCAACATCCAGTTTTCCTGTTGCGTAGTAGTCAAGGAAGAACAGCGGTTCTGCACCTTGCACCACTAAATCGTTCACGCACATCGCGACCAAATCGATACCGATGGTGTCATGACGTTGCAGATCCATCGCCAGACGCAGTTTCGTTCCCACGCCATCGGTGCCGGAAACCAGTATCGGTTCACGGTATTTTTGCGGCAGTGCGCACAGGGCACCAAAGCCTCCCAGTCCACCCATGACTTCAGGGCGGCGCGTCTTTTTTACAACGCCTTTGATGCGATCAACGAGAGCATTACCAGCATCAATATCTACGCCGGCGTCTTTGTAACTCAGAGAGGTTTTATCGGTCACTGCGAAATCCCCACGCGGTTGCGGTTGGTGGTTTGAACTTGAGGCGCGGCAATTCTAACAGCGCAGGCAAACGTTTGCGAGACCTGCTTTGCAGATTACTGGATTTTCGCCAATCCTTAGTGCGAGAGGAATTTTCAGATGAATTGTTCCATCACATATGGCGTCCGCGATAAATAGCGCTATAATCTCGCGATTTTTTTTTCTGCCGCAACAGACTTCGGGAGTACAACAATGAAGATCGTGGAAGTGAAACACCCACTCGTCAAACATAAACTGGGCCTAATGCGTGAGAACGATATCAGCACCAAGCGCTTTCGCGAGCTGGCATCGGAAGTTGGCAGCCTGCTGACGTATGAAGCGACCTCCGATCTGGAAACCGAAAAAGTCACCATTGAAGGCTGGAATGGCCCGGTGGCGATTGAGCAAATCAAAGGCAAGAAAATTACCGTGGTGCCGATTCTGCGCGCGGGTCTTGGCATGATGGAAGGCGTATTGGAGCACGTTCCCAGCGCACGTATCAGCGTTGTGGGCGTATACCGCGATGAAGAAACGCTGGAGCCCGTGCCTTATTTCCAGAAGCTGGTTTCCAACATTGAAGAACGTCTGGCGCTGGTGGTTGACCCGATGCTGGCCACCGGCGGGTCTATGATCGCGACCATTGACCTGCTGAAGAAAGCAGGCTGCAGCAGCATTAAAGTGCTGGTGCTGGTGGCTGCACCGGAAGGTATTGCCGCGCTGGAAAAAGCGCACCCGGATGTCGAACTCTACACCGCCTCAATCGATCAGGGGCTGAATGAGAAGGGCTACATTATTCCAGGTCTCGGCGATGCCGGGGACAAGATTTTCGGAACCAAATAATTTTACCAAGCCGACCGCAGAGTCGGCTTTTTATTAGGCGATGACTCTCTCCAAGGGGATACAACATGACACGACGTGCGATAGGCGTAAGTGAACGTCCACCGCTGCTGCAAACCATTCCGCTCAGCCTGCAACACCTGTTTGCGATGTTCGGGGCGACGGTACTGGTACCCATTCTGTTTAATATCAACCCGGCCACGGTGTTGTTGTTTAATGGTGTCGGGACACTGCTTTACCTGTTTATCTGTAAAGGGAAAATTCCTGCTTATCTCGGTTCCAGCTTTGCGTTTATTTCGCCGGTATTGCTGCTACTGCCATTGGGATATGAAGTGGCGCTGGGCGGTTTTATCCTCAGCGGTGCGCTGTTCTGTGTTGTCGCACTGATTGTGAAAAAAGCCGGTACCGGCTGGCTGGATGTGATGTTTCCGCCTGCGGCGATGGGCGCGATTGTTGCGGTTATCGGCCTGGAACTGGCGGGCGTGGCAGCCAACATGGCAGGTTTATTGCCTGCGGAAGGGACGTCTCCTGACAGCAAAGTGCTGATTGTCTCGCTGGTGACGCTTGCCGTAACGGTACTGGGATCGGTGATGTTTCGTGGCTTCCTGGCCATTATCCCGATTCTGGTCGGTGTGCTGGTGGGCTACGCACTTGCGTTCTCAATGGGCATGGTGGACTGGTCTAAAGTGGTCAACGCCCCGTGGTTTGCACTGCCAACGTTCTACACGCCGCGCTTTGAATGGGCCGCCATGCTGACCATTCTGCCCGCTGCGTTAGTGGTGATTGCAGAACACGTCGGCCACCTGGTGGTCACGGCAAACATCGTGAAAAAGGATTTGATCCGCGATCCAGGTCTGCACCGTTCGATGTTTGCTAACGGCTTCTCCACCATGTTTTCTGGCTTCTTTGGCTCAACGCCAAATACGACCTACGGTGAAAACATCGGTGTGATGGCGATTACCCGTGTCTACAGCACCTGGGTTATCGGTGGTGCAGCGATTTTTGCCATCCTGCTCTCCTGCGTGGGCAAACTGGCGGCGGCAATCCAGGCGGTTCCGGTTCCCGTGATGGGCGGCGTTTCTCTGCTGCTGTACGGGGTGATCGGCGCATCGGGTATTCGCGTGCTGATTGAATCGAAAGTGGATTACAACAAGGCGCAGAACCTGATTTTGACCTCAGTGATTTTAATTATCGGCGTCAGCGGGGCGAAAGTGCATATTGGTGCGGCAGAATTAAAAGGCATGGCGCTGGCAACCATTGTGGGAATTAGCCTGAGCCTGATCTTCAAGGCTATCTCATTGGTGCTGCCTGAAGAGAAAGTGATCGAAGAACCCACCGATCACGTGTGATCCCAACGGGGGCAGGTGCGTCTGCCCCCTTCGACCTGCTCGCAGACTGTGTTACACTCGCGCGGTTAATTGCGATAGCGTATTTGAGGTCTTTCTGAACGCACCAGCGCAGCTTTCGCTGCCACTCTTCTTGCCTGATGATGAAACCTTTGCCAGCTTTTGGCCGGGGGAAAATGCATCGCTGCTGGCAGCACTGCAATCTGCTCTGGCCCAGGAACATGGCAGCTATCTCTATTTTTGGTCGCGCGAAGGCGGCGGCCGCAGTCATTTATTGCATGCGGCTTGCGCGTCACTCTCCTCTCGCGGTGAAGCCGTGGGCTATGTTCCTCTGGATAAACGCACCTGGTTTGTGCCCGACGTACTGGAAGGCATGGAGCAGTTATCGCTGATCTGCATTGATAATATTGAGTGTATTGCCGGTGATGATCAGTGGGAACTGGCGATATTCGATCTCTATAATCGCATTCTTGAAACAGGGAAAACGCGGCTGCTGATCACCGGCGATCGTCCTCCCCGCCAGCTTAATCTCCGCTTGCCCGATCTGGCATCACGTCTCGATTGGGGACAAATCTACCGTCTGCAACCGCTCTCTGATGAAGACAAACTGCAAGCGTTAAAATTGCGCGCCGGGCAGCGTGGTTTTGAACTGCCGGAGGATGTGGGGCGTTTTTTATTGAAGCGACTGGATCGCGAAACGCGAACGCTGTTTGAAACGCTGGACCGTCTGGATAAGGCATCCATTTCAGCCCAGCGCAAATTAACCATTCCGTTCGTTAAAGACACCCTGGGATTATAAAATCTCCAATACCTGCTCCGGTGGGCGGCCAATACGTGCCTGCTCACCGTTCACCACGATAGGGCGTTCAATCAGTTTCGGATGCGCCACCATGGCGGCGAGCAAATCGGCTTCATCCAGTGCGCTATCCGCCAGATTTAACGCCTTGTATTCTTCTTCTTTGTGACGCATCAATTGGCGTGCGCTGTGCAAACCCAATTTTTGCAACAGGGCTTGCAGGGCCGGTACATCCGGCGGTGTTTCCAGATACAGCACAATTTCAGGCTCAATGCCCTGGGCTTTAACTAACGCCAGCGTTTCCCGGCTCTTGGAACAACGCGGATTATGATAGATCACCACCGGGTTCATACGGCTCCTTACGATCGTTGATAGGGTTTAAAACGTTGCTGAAGTTGACGAAGCTGATCGATGCGCGCGTCATAACGCGCCTGCTTAAGGCTGCCCAGCGGCACCTGGCTGCTGGCACTGCTTAACGCGGTAATCGCCTGATCCAACTGCCCGCCTAACGCCAGGCTTTCCGCCCGTGCTGCCAGCTCTTCATCGCGAAAACCCTGTGCGGCAGAGGCTTGCGCCAACAGATCCCAGCCATTGGGATCGTCTGGATGCGCAAAGGTATAACGGTTGAGAATTTGCGTCGCCGCGGCGGGCTGTTTCCCCTCCACCAACGCATTGGCCAAATTGAGCTGAATAACCGGGCTACTGGCGTTCTCGCCTTTAATGGCGCGTAAGCGCGCTATCGCGCGGGCCGCCTGGTTTTGCCCAATATCGATATCCGTCATGATATCGAGATACCACACATTATTGGGTTCTTTTGCCAGTAAGGGTTCAATAATGCGCTGTGCATTAGCCCAGCTTTTGGCTTCCATAAACTGCAAGGCTTTCCCATATTGGGCGGCAGCCTGTTCACGGCTATTGCCTTTTTGCAATTCGGTCAGCAGATCATCGGTAAGCTGGTTACGCCCGGTTGCGTACATCCCGAGGGCGCGCACCTTCGCCATAAAGAAATCTTGCGATGACTGGACAACCATTGGTTTCATTTGATTTGCGCGGTTGCGCGCATCTGCCAAACGGCTATCGGGTAAGGGGTGCGTCAACAGAATTTCCGGCGGCTTAGAGGAGAAGCGCGACTGATCCGCCAGTTTCTGCATAAAATCAGGCATCGCTTCCGGATCAAAACCCGAGCGCGCCAACACCTGCAACCCAATCCGGTCGGCTTCTTGTTCATTATTCTGCGTAAAGCTGATCATGCCTTGTTGCGCCCCGGCCAGCGTGCCGCTTAGCGCTGCCATCCCGGCCTGCGGACTGGCCATCGCGAGTAAAATGGAACCCAGTGCACCTACCCAGGTTAAGGGCGCATTGCGCTGCTGTTCTTCCATTGCTCGTGCCAGATGGCGTTGGGTGACGTGGGAGATTTCGTGTGCCATTACCGAGGCCAGTTGGCTTTCGTTGTCGGCGTAACGGAACAAGGCGGTGTGCAGGACTACGTTGCCACCGAAGAAAGCGAAAGCATTGATTTCATCGTTGCGAATCAGGAAAAAATGAAACGGCGTGCGCACAGACCACGCATGGGAAACCAAACGCTGGCCCAGCACATTAATGTAGTTGTTGAGTAAGGGATCATTAATCAGCGGTGCACTGGCACGCAGTTGGCGCACATAAAAATCGCCCATCTGCATTTCCTGATTAACGGAAAGCGTCCCGCCTGCCGTGGTGCCAATATCGGGTAACTGGTCGCTCACATCGGCACTGGCAGGAAAGGCCGTGCCAAGAAGAGTCGCAATCAAGGTCGTAACAAGGCTTTTTTTCAGGCGCTTTAACATGCTGTTGTCCCGTTAAACAAGGCATCATAAGTAGGACACTTAGGATGCAAAAACGTTGCTGACTAACGTAAGCGCTTATCTTAGCGGTTGGCTTAACAGATGCAAATGGCAAGCATCGCTGCGGTGCTTGTCAGGAGAGCGAAAAAACTGACAAGCAGAATGGCCTGGCACAGGCCAATCGGTGGCAGTAGAATTAAAGTTGCGTAAAGTTGCTCAAATAAACTGAAGTTGGCACGACGTTTGTTAGGTATTGTCCGAAAAGTCAGCACGGGTCATTGCCGCCCATTCCTTCTTTATTTTGGCAAAGCACTTTCATGCCGGAATAGATTTATATTTATAAATGGATCGGCAGGATTTGTATTTTTACTTTTTCATTCCCTGTAAATTACAGGTTGCCCGGGCGTTTATTGTCAGGATAATCCTAATCACTGTTCCACGATATACTTTATATTTTTGGTCTCTATAGCCTGGCTTATCTCTTATTTCATCCTGCGAATAATAACAGGTAGCGGCTATTCGCCCAGCAACGGGAAAACTCTGTCAGGGCCCTTTTAATCTCACTGTGGTATAGATCACAGCAGACGTTTAAATAATAAAAAATGCCCTGTTATTGGTTCTGTTGTGAGGAAATATTAATGCGTTCGAAATTGCTTGTTGCGCTCATTGCCGGCGTATCGGGATATGTCGCCACGGCGTTAAGTGGTGAAAATCCCCAACATATTAAAGAAATGCCGCGTCCCGAAGGATTCTGGAGCACGCCGGCCATTGAAGGTTATGGGAAAATTCATTACGAAACCGATGTGCTGGAGTACAAACCCACGACGGCGTTGAGTAATAAAATCGTTATTCAGTTAACGAAGAGTGAAGGGAGCCCAGAGCGTGCCAACATCGGTCTGGAGCGCGCGGCGCGTATGGTTAATCTCTATACCGCCGCGGGTATCCCCAAAGACCAGCAACACATTGTGGTGTCAATCACCGGTGATGCCACGCCTGCGGTACTCAACAATCAGCAATTTAAGCGCCTGTATGGTTTTGATAATCCCAGCCTGTCTTTAATCGCCGAATTAAAAAAAGCGGGCGTGGTTGTTTCGGTGTGCGACCAGTCGGTTGCTTTTCACCATTTCGACTATGACTGGATTGATAAATCTGTCGTGCATGCGTTATCCAGCCCAACCACGGTCTCGACATTAGAGAACCAGGGTTATGCCTTTTTGTCCTTGTAACCTTTGCTATCGCAGCGTATTTATCGGAGATCGTGTTTATGCCTAAAGTACTGACCTATGCTTTAATTGCTGTCGTCGCGGGATTTATTGGTGGATCCATTCAGGAAGCCCCCGCTTTGATGTCAAAAATTACTGACAGAATGGATAAAAAAACCGAGCCAGCAGGATTTTGGAGCACGCCGGCTATCGAAGGCTACGGTAAAATTCATTATGTGGACGTAGCAGAATTTAAGCCCACCGCAGCAATGAGCAATAAAATTGTTTTTCAACTGAACAAGAACGAGGGCGACATGAAATATGCCAATCTCGGGCTGGAACGCGTGGCGCGTGTGGTGAACTTATACAGCGCGGCGGGCGTACCGCTGGATAAACTGCATTTTGTGGTTTCTATCAACAGCGATGCGGTCCCGGCGGCATTAAATAACGATGAATTTAAGAAAATGTATGGCACGGATAACCCGAGTTTGCCGCTGATTGCCAAGCTGCGACAGGCGGGCGTGGAAGTCACTATTTGCGATCAGTCGGTGGCGTTTCACAATTATGAGCGTGACTGGATCGACACCTCTGTTAAGCACACGCTTTCCAGTGGCACGACGGTGGCTTCTCTGCAAAATCAGGGCTACGCCTACCTGCCGCTGTAATGTATCGCCGCGCGCGCATGGCGCGCGGCTTATAACAGGAGAACAGGATGCGAACCATACTCACCAGTGCTGTCGTGGCGATTATTGCCAGTGTGGCGACGCATAAAGGGCCGGCGCTTTACGATCAACTGCGTACGGCTATCTCGCCGCCGGAAAAGGTTGCAAAGGCCACGCAAGGCAAAGACTTTTGGCAGACGCCCGCCATTGAAGGCTTTGGCAAAATTCATTATGCGGAGCAGATGCAGTATCGCCCCGATCCAGCACAAACCTACAAAGTTGTTTTTCAAATCCAAAACAGCAAAGAAGCCAAATCAGACGTCAATAAAGAGTTGGATAAAGTAGCGCGCACCGTGAATTTATACGCAGCATCTGGCGTGCCGTTAGAACAACTGCAATTTGTGGTTGCGATCTCCGCTTCGGCTACGCCCGTGGTGTTGAACAATACGCACTACCGCCGCAACTTCGGCGTCGATAACCCGAATTTAGCGCTGATTGATAAATTACGCGAGGCGGGTGTGGTGGTGACCGTGTGCGATCAGGCGGTTGCCGGACATCAATACGCGTTTGATTGGGTTGATAAGCGCGTTGTGCATGCGCTCTCAAGTTTAACCACCATCACCACCCTTGAACATCAGGGCTATGTGATTATGCCTAACCTCTGAATAACGCAGTGAAATCCCTTTACATTCCTCTGTCGCCAAATTGAGGCCGGGTGTACTATGCGGCATTGATTATTCCCTCCGTGTCGCGACTATTCCCCACGTTTTCAGGGGCTTTGCGCCATTGGCACCGCTGAGAACCTACTATGTTAAGGCTGCTCAAGCCAAGAAACGATCTGCGTACCTTAATTACCTTATTGGCGGTGGCCAGCATCGTGATTACGCTCGCGAATTCGCTGTATGCCAGTTGGCGCGTGCAGCGTCAGGTCTTGATTGAAAATACGCTGGAGTCAAACCGGGTCTATGCCACGAAGCTGGCGTCCACCACCGGGCTGTTTTTTCAGCAGGTGCAGGGACAACTGGCCTGGAGCGCCAACTACATAGCCGACAAACTGGACGACGACGCTGTGCTGATGGCGGAAGTGACGCGCCTGCGTGAGCAAACCAACAGCTTTAACTCGGTATTGATCGTCGATCAGTATGGGCGGGTGAAAGGCATCTCCCCCGAATCACTTAAATTGCGTGGCGTGCAATTGCACACTGAAGCGGCCAAAGAGGCGCTGAGTGAGCGTAAACCCTTAATCAGTAAACCCACCTTATCCGCCGCCAATAATTTAATGGTGTTTGTCTCCTGGCCGATATGGTCAAAAAGCGGGGAGTACCAAGGCTATATTGGCGGGACGATTTATCTGAAGAAAAAAAGCATTCTTAATGAATTATTGGGCGCGCAATTTTATCGTGATGGCTCCTCGCTGATGGTCACGGACGGTGAAAATCGGGTGCTGTATCATCCCGATCCACGCCTGTTGGGGCAAAGTGTGATGCCGCTGATTCCTGATGAGCAGCGTGAACAGCAGCAAAATGGCTATCGCGAAGTCATGCGTGATAACACGCCTATGCTGGCGGGTTATGCGGTGGTGCCGGTAGCTAACTGGACCATTATTGCCCTGAAACCCACTGCGGCAACCTTGCAACCCTTAAGCGGTCTGCTGTTTAAAGTGTTAACCCATTCCGTGCCCTTTGCGCTATTGACCTTGCTGTGCGCTTGGTTGATGGCGCGCTGGATCGCGTTGCCATTGTGGCAATTAGCGCGTAAGGCCAGCCAGATGGATACCCCTGCAGTGGCCTCCGAGATCAACAGCATTCGCTCCTGGTATTTTGAAGCGGCGCAAATCAAACGCGCGATGCTCACGGGCATTAGCTTAGTGCAGGAGAAAATTGGCCGCCTGAAAGTGGAAGTGCAAACCGATCCGATGACGCGGCTGCTGAATCGGCGCGGACTGAGCGCTGTGCTGGAATATTTCGTGGCCACCCAGCAACCCTTTACGGTGCTGGCGTTAGACATTGATCACTTTAAGCGGGTGAACGATAACTGGGGACATGACACCGGCGATCGGGTGATCGCCTCGATTGCCAGTCTGCTACAGGACAATGCCCGGCAAGGCGATGTGGTGTGCCGCAACGGTGGGGAAGAGTTTCTGATGATTCTGCCAGGCACCACGCTGACCCACGCCAGCGAGGTGGCCGAACGCGTACGTGAAGCCGTGTTTATGACGCCTTTTCCGGTGGTGGGACAGTTGTCGATCTCGATTGGTGTTGCCGAGTGGCAACCGATGCAACAGACGCTGGAGCAGGTTTTTCGTCAGGCGGATAATGCGCTCTACGAGGCCAAGCACGCAGGGCGTAATTGTGTGATGACAGCCAATACCGCACTGGCGGATGTCGCGAACTGAGCAGCGCTGGCGTACAATCGCCCCACATGTGAAGGATGGTAAGGATAGGTAATGCTGGATTTGTTAATGCAATGGTATCGCCGTCGGTTTAGTGATCCGCAGGCTATTGCATTGTTGATTATTTTAGTGGCGTCTTTTTGTATCCTATTCTTTTTCAATGGATTATTGGCTCCCTTGCTGGTTGCGTTGGTCTTAGCGTACCTGCTGGAATGGCCGACGGTACGCCTTGAGCGCGCGGGGCTTTCACGGTCAGCCGCGACGGGCATTGTACTGACGCTGTTTGCCGGGATCTTGCTGGTCAGTGTGTTAGTGGTCGCACCGGTGGTGTGGCAGCAGGGCGTGACCTTACTCCGTGACACCCCCAATATGCTGAATAAACTGTACACCTTTGCTGCCGGGCTCCCGCAGCGTTATCCGGCGTTGGTGGATGCAGGGGTGATCGACATCGTGGCTGAAAACCTGCGCAATCGCCTGAGCGGCGTTGGCGAGTCGGTGGTCAAGTACTCGCTGGCTTCGCTGGTGGGGCTGATGACGCTGGCTATCTATCTGGTGCTGGTGCCAATGATGGTGTTCTTCTTGCTGAAGGATAAAACGCAGTTACTGAACGCAGTACGCCGCGTGCTACCGCAAAACCGTGGTTTAGCCGGGCAGGTCTGGAGCGAGATGAACGAGCAAATCACCAACTACATTCGCGGTAAAGTCGTGGAGATGATGGCCGTTGGTGTGGTGAGCTGGATAGCCTTTCTGGCGCTGGGCCTCAATTATTCGCTGCTGCTGGCCGTGCTTGTCGGCTTCTCTGTCATGATCCCTTACGTCGGTGCCTTAATGGTCACCATCCCAGTGATTTGCGTGGGGTTATTCCAGTGGGGATTAGGCAGCGATTTTTGGACCATGATTATCATTTATCTGATTATTCAGGCGCTGGATGGCAATGTCCTGGTGCCGATTCTGTTCTCAGAAGCGGTGAACCTGCATCCGTTGGTGATTATTCTGTCAGTGGTGATTTTCGGTGGGCTGTGGGGATTCTGGGGCGTGTTTTTTGCTATTCCGCTGGCAACGCTGGTGAAAGCCGTGGTCCATGCCTGGCCTGATGAGGCGGTTGGACACCACTAACGTTGCGATATGGCATTCGGCCCCACACTACACGCTGGGGCCGATGTCACGCGTTTGCCTGTTTCAGGCAGACTTCAAATATTCCATCACGATGTCATGGTGGTTAGAGGTCTTAAAGTCATCAAACACTTTTTCCACTTTGCCATCGGTGCCAATCAAAAAGCTGATGCGGTGAATACCGTCATAGGTTTTGCCCATAAAGGATTTCTCGCCCCATACACCAAACTGCTCGCAGACCTGGTGGTCTTCATCTGACAGCAGCGTAAAATTCAGTACTTCTTTCTCAATAAAACGCGACAGCTTTTCAGATTTATCAGTGCTGATGCCCAGCACTTCTACGTTGGCTTTCTTTAACTCATCCATATTATCGCGCAGGCCACAGGCTTGAACGGTACAGCCTGGCGTCATGGCTTTCGGATAGAAGTAAACCAGTACACGTTGACCCTGGAAGTCGGCCAAATTTACTTGTTCGCCATCTTGATCGGGCAAGCTAAATTTCGGTGCGGTATCACCGGCTTTCAGTGGATTCATCACTGCTCTCCATTCTTTCATCATGCTGTGGGTAATTCACCACGCTAATAGTGCCTTGTGCGCTGAGTTCTGTACATAGCTTGTTAAACGCATGTTCAATAACTGATCCGTCACCGTGTGCCGGACTGTGCGCGGTAATCTGAATATAGAGCCGTGAAGGGCTGGTGTCATTGGCAGGCTGCGTCCTTGAGATCAGTTCCGCAATATTCATCTGATGGCTATCAAACAGGTCAGTGAAGCGCTCAATAAGATGAGGGGAGTCATCCACCTCAACTTGCACCCACACCGTGGCAGGCATCGCAGGGCGTTGCTGCGCGGCGGTGCGTTTCATGACGATCAGCAGGTCCAGTTCAGCGCCTTTCATCGGCAGGGTGGATTCAATGAGGTTAATCGCGTTCCAACTGCCGGACAGCAACATAATAAAGGTGAACTCTTCACCCAGCATGGCCAGGCGGCTGTCCTCGATATTGCAACCGCAGCTGCTGACGTGGCGGGTGATCGTATTCACGATACCTGGGCGGTCGGCACCCAGAGCGGTGATCACCAGTTGGTGAAGCTGAGATTGCGGCAAAGTGGGGCTTCCTGTTCTCGTCGTGACAACGCCGAGTGATTAGTAAGAGTGATAACCTTAAGGTAAACATAAAAAATACCCTCTGCCAAGCCTCAGAAGGGGCCTGCTGCTTGCTTTTCACTGCCGCTCAACCGTACCATGAAGCACAAGTTAGTGAAGGGGATGCCAATGTTCACGGGAAGTATTGTTGCGCTCGTTACACCGATGGATGAGAAAGGTAATGTCTGCCGGGCGAGTTTGAAAAAACTGATTGATTATCATGTCGCCAGCGGAACTGCGGCGATTGTTTCTGTTGGCACCACCGGCGAATCCGCCACGCTAAGCCATGATGAGCACGGCGATGTGGTCATGCTGACCTTAGATCTGGCCGCGGGGCGTATCCCGGTTATTGCCGGGACCGGTGCAAATGCCACCGCAGAAGCCATCTCGCTGACTAAGCGCTTTGAGAACACCGGCGTGGTGGGATGTCTAACGGTTGTGCCTTACTACAACCGTCCCACGCAGGAAGGGTTGTACCAGCACTTTAAAGCCATTGCGGAAAGCACCAGCCTGCCGCAAATGCTGTACAACGTGCCGTCACGTACCGGTTGCGACATGCTGCCAGAGACCGTGGGTCGCCTGGCGAAAATCGAAAATATTATTGGTATTAAGGAAGCGACCGGGAACTTATCCCGTGTTTCTCAGATCCAAGAGCTGGTTTCTGACGACTTTGTTATCGTCAGCGGTGATGATGCAAGCGCACTTGACTTGATGCACCTGGGTGGACACGGTGTTATTTCCGTAACGGCGAACATTGCCGCGCGTGAAATGGCCGAACTGTGCGCCCTGGCGAAGCAGGGAAATTTTGCCGAAGCACGCCGTTTAAATCAGCGACTGATGCCGTTGCATCATAAACTGTTTGTCGAACCTAACCCAATTCCGGTTAAATGGGCGGCGAAACAGCTTGGATTAATTGCAACCGACACGTTGCGTCTGCCGATGACACCGATCACCGATGCAGCGCGACCGGTTGTCGAGCAGGCACTCAAACACGCAGGCCTGCTGTAAAATTAGGGAAACTTGATGGCTTACTCTGTACAAAAATCTGCGTTGGCGAAAGTCGTTGGGCTTTCTTTGGTGATGATGCTGGCCGCGTGTTCGAGCGATCAGCGCTATAAACGCCAGGTAAGCGGTGACGAATCTTATCTGCAGGCTGCGGAATTGCACGAGTTAAACGCACCCGCGGGCATGATCCTGCCCCTGCAAAACGGTGACTACGATGTCCCGCCTGCTCGCAGTGAAAGCGCGGTCGGTAAGCAGTTAGATATTCGCCCACCGGCGCAACCGCTGGCGTTAATGAACGGCACGCGGACGCAGTTTGGTGGTGACACGGGTGTGTTACTGCTCGATGGTGCGAATAGCAGCGGTCTGTGGTCAGAAGTGGTCAACGTGGTAAGGGACGCCACTTTCCCGATTGCCGATCGCCAGGATGCCAGCCAGACGCTCACCACCGACTGGGTTCAATGGAATCGTGCGGATGAAGACCAGCAATACCGTGGTCGTTATCAAATCAGCGTACAGCAGCAAGGCTATCAACAAGCCCTGTCGGTTAAATTGCTGCAATTGCAACAGAACGGCAGCGATGTCACCGCGCCTACGCAAATCCAGCGTTACAACGCACAGATGTTGAATGTGCTGAGCAGCGGTCTGGATAAGCAAGAAAGTGCACGTCAAAACTCTGCGGCAAACCGTAGCGTGGGACAAATCGATGTGCAAAGCGGAGCGGATGATACTGGCCTGCCGAATCTGGTGCTGCGTGCACCTTTCGCCACCGTCTGGCAGCGCTTGCCTGCGGCGTTGAGCAAAGTGGGTATGGAAGTGAAAGACAGCAACCGCAATCAGGGTAGCCTGTCGGTCAGTTACAAATCCCCAAGCGAAAGCACTTGGGACAGCATTGGTGCGAAAGATCCGCAACTGACCAACGGTGATTACAAACTGCAAGTGGGCGATTTAGATAACCGCAGCAGTCTGCAATTTATCGACCCGAAAGGGCACCCACTCACGCAATCGCAAAATGATGCGTTAGTGGCCGTCTTCCAGGCGGCACTGAATTAAGATAAGTAACCGGGGCCGGATTTATTCGGCCCTGTTTTTTTATAGCCGTTCTGGCCAGTACCTTTTCTATATGTGTGGAGTTTATCAAGATGCAAAAGAAAGCTGAGTTGTATCGCGGCAAGGCAAAAACCGTCTACAGCACCGAGAACCCTGACTTGCTGGTGCTGGAGTTCCGCAACGATACATCAGCCGGTGATGGGGCGCGCATTGAGCAGTTTGATCGCAAAGGTATGGTGAACAACAAGTTCAACCATTTCATTATGACCAAACTGGAAGAAGCGGGCATCCCGACGCAGATGGAAGCGCTGTTATCTGACAACGAAGCGCTGGTCAAAAAACTGGACATGGTGCCGGTGGAATGCGTGGTGCGTAATCGCGCGGCAGGCTCTCTGGTAAAACGTCTGGGTATTGAAGAAGGTATTGCGTTAAACCCTCCGTTGTTTGACCTGTTTCTGAAAAATGACGAAATGCACGATCCAATGGTGAATGAGTCATATTGCGAAACATTTGGTTGGGTAGGGAAAGAACACCTGGCGCGGATGCGTGAATTAACCTACAAAGCCAACGACGTATTGAGCAAACTGTTTGACGATGCAGGTCTTATTCTGGTGGATTTCAAACTGGAATTTGGTTTATTCAACGGCGAAGTGGTGCTGGGTGACGAGTTCTCTCCTGACGGCGCGCGCCTGTGGGACAAGAACACGATGGCAAAAATGGACAAAGATCGTTTCCGTCAGAGCCTGGGTGGCGTCATTGAAGCCTATGAAGAAGTTGCAAAGCGTCTCGGCGTAAAATTAGACTAACCGCGCAATCGTTTACCTGCCGAAATACTTCACCTTCTCTGCGATGGAGAGGGTGAAGGTCTTAAACAGACGTATAACGTCTGGCCCTGTTTGATTTTTCCGCCTTGCACCACACTGGTGATTCCCTTCTCAGCCGACTAAAATCAGCACATCACCAAAATAAGGATAACGAGGTAGATTTTATGCGTTGGCAAGGGCGTCGGGAAAGTAACAATGTAGAAGACAGGCGGAGTCAGTCACCCAATATGATGGGGGGCGGTCGCATGCGTGTGCCGCGCGGTAAGGGCGGTATCATTTTACTGATTGTTGTGATGGTGGCGGGGTATTACGGCTATGATCTTTCGCCTCTTTTAGGCGGCGGTGGCGGTTCACCGACCTCGATGCAGCAACAGCGCATCTCGCCAAATGATGATGAATCTGCCAAATTCACCTCGGTGATGCTGGCCAGTACCGAAGATACCTGGCAGACCATCTTCCAGCAGATGGGCAAAAAATACGTCCCACCCAAACTGGTGATGTACCGTGGTGTCACCTCAACCAGTTGCGGTACCGGCCAGGCAGCCATGGGGCCGTTTTACTGTCCCGGCGATCAAACGGTGTATGTTGACCTGTCCTTTTATGACGAAATGAAAACCAAACTGGGTGCCGGTGGCGATTTTGCACAGGCCTACGTGATTGCACACGAAGTGGGTCACCATGTGCAAAAACTGTTAGATATTGAGCCTAAAGTGCGTCAAATGCAGCAAAATGCGTCGCAAACCCAGGCCAATCAACTGTCAGTGAAAATGGAATTACAGGCCGACTGCTTTGCCGGTGTCTGGGGACATTACGCTGAAAAAGACAAGATGCTGGAAGCGGGCGACTTGCAAGAAGCCCTTAATGCGGCCGAAGCGATCGGCGATGATCGCTTGCAGCAACGCGGACAAGGGCGTGTGGTACCTGACAGCTTCACCCACGGTACTTCTGAGCAGCGCTACACATGGCTAAAACGCGGCTTTGACAGCGGCGATCCGGGTCAGTGCAACACCTTCGCCAGCCGTTAATGCTGGCACTCTCTGCTTTTACAGACGCGATGCAGCAAGCGGGTCAACGCCGCTTGCTGCTGTTAAGCGGTTCTCAGGATTGGTGCCAGCAACAGACCGCTGACTGGCAGCAGCAACTGCCGGGCGACTGGCTGACCCTCAGTACACAAGATTCTGCCCGTCATCTGCTCGGGCAGGAGTTCACCCATGCTGTCTATACGGCGCAGCAGGGGATCAACGCAGAAGCGCTGGCGGCATTAAGCGGCACCTTACGCGCGGGCAGTTGGCTGATTGTGCAGGTACCGGCGTGGGAGCAGTGGGCAAATACCCCCGACGGGGATAGCCTGCGCTGGCACGAGCAAGATGTCCCGATCCCCACGCCTGCTTTTATCCATCATCTGCAAAGCTGTCTGCAACAGGATGCTGACGTCGTGATTTGGCGAGAAGGACAGGCCTGTGCACTGCCAGCGCCCCCGCCAGCACTGGCGTGGCAAAAAGACGCTTCACAACAGCAACAGGCCCTTTTAACGCAGCTGCGTGCAGCACCACCAGGAAACTATGTGCTAACGGCTGCGCGCGGGCGCGGTAAATCAGCGCTGGCGGGCCAGTTAGCAGCCTGTTGGCCAGGTCGGTGTCTGGTGACGGCCCCCGCAAAAGTCTCAACCCAGGTGTTGGCGCAGTTTGCCGGTGAGGCCTTCTCTTTTATGGCCCCGGATGCCTTATTGGCGGCCTGTGAACAGCAACGTGTTCCTCAGGCCGACTGGTTATTGATTGATGAGGCGGCGGCGATCCCACTTCCTCAGCTTCAGCAACTGGTTGGCTATTTTTCTCGTGTGTTGTTCACGACAACGGTACAAGGCTATGAGGGGACCGGGCGCGGCTTTGTGCTTAAATTTTGCGCCACACTCGCGAATGTCACCCTGATGACCCTCGATTGCCCACAGCGCTGGGGTGTCCATTGTCCTCTGGAGCGCGTGATGGGACGCATTATGGTGTTCGCGGAGCCAGAACCCTTACCCGTGACACAGATAACACACAGTGCCACGTTGACAGCACAGACTCCCGCGCAACTGCTGGCATTGTATCAACTGCTAACCAGCGCCCACTATCGCACCTCGCCGTTAGATTTACGCCGTCTGCTGGACGCACCGGGACAACGCTTCCGGGCCGTCTTCGCCGGGGAGCACGTGGTGGCGGGCGTTTGGCTGGTGGAAGAGGGCGGGCTGGATGCGCGTCTGGCGCAACAGGTATGGGCAGGGTATCGTCGGCCAAAAGGTAACCTGGTTGCGCAATCTCTGGCGGCACACGGTGGATGGCCGCAGGCGGCGACGCTGCGCTCTCAGCGAGTCAGCCGCATTGCTGTTACGCCAACGTTGCGACGCCACGGCATCGGACAACAGTTGATTGAGCAGGTGCAAGCGGAGGCAGAGGCAGACGTTGATTTTCTGTCCGTGAGTTTTGGCTACACTCGCGCACTGTGGGATTTCTGGCTCGCCTGCGGGTTTCAACTGGTGCGATTGGGCACACAGCGGGAAGCCAGCAGTGGATGTTACAGCGCGATGGCGATCAAGCCGCTCACCGAAGCAGCCCATGCCCTTGCACAGCATATGAATCAGTCTCTGCAACAGCGTCTGGGGGCGGATGGGCACGCGTTGGCGCTGGCGGAATGGCCCTGCACGCCGCAGTGCTCGTTGCGTTTTGAGGTGGAGGACTGGCGAAGCCTGGCTGGGTTTGCATGGGCGCAGCGTCCACTGGAATCGGTGATCGCCCCGACGCAGGCCTTATTGTCACGCTCAACGCTGGCGCTGCCTTTACTGCGCGGGACGCTGCGCGAGGGGCTCAGTACCGCTGTACTCTGCCATCACCACCGCTTGCAGGGGCGCCGGGAACTGCTGCAAGCCCTGCGACAAGAGGCACGGTTAGCGCTTCAGCACTGGGATGCGGAGCAAGCGCAGTATTGGCAGCAGCATGTGCAGTCGTTGCAATAAATCCACGCTCTTATTCAATATTTCCCGCTATTTTCTCAATTTCAACGGCGTATAGTCAGCACTATTCCGTAAGGAGGAAATAATGACTCACGATCATTTCGTCGTACAGCAGCCTGCCACTCCCGCACAGCAATTGCTGTTGCTGTTCCATGGTCAGGGGGAAAATCCGCAGGGTATGGCTGAACCGGGCCGTTGGTTTGCCGAGAGCTTCCCACAGGCGATGGTGATTAGCGTCGGTGCGCCACTGCCGTGCGGTCCGTCGCCGGGGGCGCAGTGGTACTCAACGCGTGATATGGACGACGCAGCCCGCGTGGCGCGCGTGGACGCCGCACTGGCGGGTTTTGTTGAGAAGATTCGCCATTGGCAAATGTTGAGCGGGGTGCGTCCTGAGGCCACCGCACTGATCGGTTTTTCCCAGGGGGCCATCATGGCGCTGGAAGCCATTGCGCGTCATCCTGAGTTGGCGGGGCGCGTTGTCGCTTTCAGCGGGCGTTTTGCCAGATTGCCGGAACGCGCCAGCACGCGTACTACGCTGCATCTGATCCACGGGGAACAGGATGACAAAATTGTGCCTGAACATGCATTACTGGCCGCGGAGCGTATTCAGACTCTAGGCGGTGATATTACGGTAGATATTGTGGCCGATCTGCCGCATGCCATCGACGATCGTGCCATGGCCCATGCGCTTAATCATCTGCACAACACCGTGCCGAAGCGTTACTTTGATGAAGCGCTGGGCGGGAGTCCGCCACGGGATGATGACGTAGTGGCCTTTATGTAACACGGGCAGCAAGCCCGTGTTTGCCGCGATGAGTCTGCCTTTTAACCAACAAAAAGGGCCACAAATCTTGTCGCCCTTTTTCATCATTGCGCCACAAAGGTCGCGGAAGATTGTTACTTCTTCTTCGGCCAGTCGTCTTCGTCGTCCCACTTGTCGTTAAAATCACGGTGTGGAGGCAATTCAGGTTTATTCGCCAGAAATTTTTTATGATCGATGCGCTTTAGATCTTTGATGACGTTTAACATCACGCCAATCATCAGCACAATCACGATAATCCACCAGTACTCTTTCAACCATTCCATTTTTACCCGCCTTGACGCCATCAGGCGATCAGTTGTTCCATTATGCGCTGATACATGCGGCTCAGCAGTTGTAAATCAGAGGCCTTCACACACTCATTGATCTTATGAATGGTGGCGTTGACCGGGCCAAGTTCCACCACTTGCGCTCCCATGCGGGCAATAAAACGTCCGTCAGAGGTGCCGCCGGTGGTTAAAAGCTGTGGCCTGATTTCATTATAGTGCTCAACGGCATTCACTACCGCATCCACCAGCTTACCGCGTGATGTCAGGAACGGTTGGCCCGATAATTTCCACTCGATGGTGTAGCGCAACTGGTGGCTGTCGAGCAGGGCCTGCACGCGCTCCTGAATCAGCGTATCGGTCAGTTCAGTGCTAAAGCGGAAATTAAACTGAATAAACAGCTCGCCAGGGATGACATTGTTACTGCCGGTGCCCGCCTGAATATTGGCAATTTGCATGCTGGTGGGCGGGAAAAAGGCATTGCCTTCATCCCACTGGGTATTCACTAAGTCGTTAATCGCGGCAGCAGCGCGATGCACCGGGTTATCAGCAAGGTGCGGATAGGCAACGTGGCCCTGTACGCCATGCACGGTCAGGTTAGCGGTAATGGAGCCTCGACGGCCATTCTTAACCACATCACCCACGATCTCGGTGCTGGAAGGTTCACCCACCAGGCAGTAATCCAGTCGCTCATTGCGCGCCATTAAGCGCTCAACCACTTTCACCGTGCCATTGGTGGCGCTGGCTTCTTCATCTGAGGTGATAAGAAACGCCAGGCGGCCCTGGTGCTGAGGGTGGGCGGCAACAAAGCGTTCCGCCGCGACCACCATAGCAGCCAACGAACCTTTCATATCGGCAGCGCCACGGCCATACAGCATGCCATCGCGAATGGTGGGTTCAAACGGTGGGTTAATCCAGCGAGCGGCATCACCGGTGGGAACCACGTCAGTGTGCCCGGCAAACGCCAGCGTTTCACCTTCGCCGCGCCACGCCCAAAAGTTCTGCGTGTCATCAATGTTCATGGGCTCAACGGTGAAGCCGATGGCTTCTAAGCGCGCAATCAATAGCGCCTGGCAACCGGCATCATCCGGGCTGAGGGAAGGGCGACGGATAAGCTGTTGTGACAGCTCAATGACCGGACAATACATGTTAGCGCGTCTCCTGGAAAAACAGCGAATAGGACTCTTCTTTGAAGCCCAGCAGCATAGTGCCGTCTGCGCCACAGAGCAACGGGCGCTTGATCATGGCAGGGTGAGCCAACATCACGGCTTTGGCCGATTCTGCTGAGGTCACTGCCGCACGATCGCTTTCAGGGAGTTGGCGCCAGGTCGTGCCACGCGTGTTGAGCAGGTTTTCCCAGCCCAGTTGCGCAATAGCCGCATCCAGCAACGCGGGATCGAGACCATCAACGCGGTAATCATGAAACCGATAATTGATGCCGTGGGCATCCAGGCATTTACGGGCTTTTTTAATGGTGTCGCAATTTTTAATACCGTACATAACAGCAGGCTGGCGTGACATAAACAGGTCTCAATCGTTATTCATATTTAGCGTTATAGCATAGCGGTTCAACGCGGCGGGGTAAAACGCGCGACGGGAGTGTATTCCTGCACAAAACCGCCATTTTGCAGCCGTGATAACGCTTCTCCTTCGGCGTACACCATGCCAGTGGTTAATCGCTGAAATCCCCGGCGCTGATAAAAGTCCATTTTATCGGGCATCGCATAAATAAATATTTTTCCCGCGGGGGCCAGAGTGTCCAAAATATCCTGCATTAATTGTGCGCCATAGCCCAGCCCCTGATAATCCGGGTCAACAATAATGTCAGACACATAGGCGCTATAACTAAAGTCGGTAATGGCGTGCGCGGTGGCCATTAAGCGGCCTTCATGCCAGCCAAACCAGCGATACTGACTGTTTTGATAGGCTTTTTGTAAACGTTCGGGGTCACGTTGGCCGAGGCCTCCGCGTGCAATTAACGCGGCCAGCGCTTCGATATCCACCGTGAAGGGCAACTGCTGCGACTGTTTCACCAAATTCATAATCAATTTCCCTGCTGCTGTGGAACGGGATATTTAATGAGCAATTTAAGGATTAGCAGGCAAATGTGGCCTGCTACACAGATTTCTCATTTAGTCACTTTTAGACGCTGAAAAAAAGCGCTTTCACGGTGTAACCGTATTCATTCGATTAAAAAGTGCGCGTATACTCGCTCGCATAATAAGAGAGGGCAATATGATTGACGTTGAATTAAACACCTGGAAAGACTTTATTGACGCAATGTTACGCAAGTAATACTGAATCAATGAAAAGTGGGGCCATTGTCTGCGGATGATGAACACAAGAAGAATAAAAAAGGCAGCGCTGATGCGCTGCCTTTTCTTTTTCCGGCGGCCGTCAGGCTGCGGGAGGTTTCAGCGGAAAGCGCCGCCGCACCAGGAAGAAAAACAGCGGCACAAACAAGATGGCTAACACAGTGGCGGAAATCATGCCTCCCATCACCCCGGTACCGACCGCATGCTGGCTGGCAGAGCCTGCTCCGCTGCTGGTGGCCATCGGCAATACGCCAAAAATAAAGGCCAGCGAGGTCATCAGAATCGGACGCAGGCGTTGGCGACAGGCTTCCAGCGTGGCTTCCAGTAAATCCCGCCCTTTTTGGTTCATTTCATTGGCAAATTCCACGATCAGTATGGCGTTCTTCGCTGAAAGCCCGATGACCGTGAGCAAGCCAACCTGGAAATAAACATCATTTTCCAGCCCGCGCATCCAGGTAGCCAGTAGAGCACCCAATACGCCAAGCGGAACGACCAGCATCACCGAGAAGGGCACCGACCAACTTTCGTATAAGGCTGCCAGACATAAAAAGACCACCAGCAGCGAGATGGCATATAACGCCGGGGCCTGTGAGCCACTGAGGCGCTCCTGATACGACATGCCTGTCCATTCCAGACCCAGGCCTCCGGGCAGTTGGGCCACTAGCGACTCCATGATATCCATTGCGGCACCGGTACTGACGCCAGGCGCGGCTTCACCCACGATTTCCAGTGCCGAATAGCCGTTGTAGCGTTCTAAACGGGGCGAACCGGTCTCCCAACGGGTGGTGGCAAAGGCACTGAACGGCACCATGCCACCGCTGTTATTACGCACATACCACTTATTGATATCGTCAGGCAGCATGCGGTATTTCGCGGCGGCCTGTACGTAGACCTTTTTCACGCGACCGCGATCGAGAAAGTCGTTGACGTAGGTGGAGCCCCAACCGGTGGTCATGGTGTTGTTGATATCGTCGATGGAAATACCCAGCGCCTGCGCTTTGCGCTGGTCAACATCAATACGCAACTGCGGAGTATCATCCAAACCATTGTGGCGCACGCGAGTCAACTGGGGATCGTTACTGGCTAACGCCAACAACTGATCGCGGGCCGCCATCAACTTGTCATGGCCCAGCCCTGCATGGTCCTGCAACTCCATATCAAAGCCCGCCGCATTGCCAAGGCCATTGATTGCTGGTGGATTGTTGGCAATCACCCGCGCTTCGGTAATTTTCTGAAAGGCTTTGGTTGCACGCTCAATAATGTCAAAAGAGGTGTCACTGCGCTGGTCCCAGCTCTTCAAACGCACAAACAGGCGCGCAACGTTTTGACCATTTCCGCCAGGGCCGGAGCCGACGGTGGCAAACACCGACACCACATTCTCTTTTTCAGCGGTCAGATAGTAGTTTTCTACTTTCTGGACAACTTTTAACGTTTGTTGCTGGGTGGAGCCAGGGGGCAACTGAACCTGCGTCATAAACACGCCGCGGTCTTCCTGCGGCAGAAACGAGGTTGGCAGACGGATAAACAGCACGCCCATGGCCACGATCAGCAGCAGATAAATCGATAACCAGCGGCCACTTTTGGCGATGATTTTCCCGACACCACGCTCATAGCGCTCTGCACTGGCATTGAATTTCCGATTAAACCAGCCAAAGAAGCCGCGACGGCCATGATGCTCTCCTTGCGCCAGCGGTTTTAGCATCGTGGCACACAGCGCAGGAGTAAAGATCATCGCCACCAGTACAGACAGCACCATCGCCGAGACCACGGTAATGGAGAACTGGCGATAGATAGCCCCCACGGTGCCGCCAAAAAAGGCCATCGGCACAAACACCGCCGAGAGCACCAGAGCGATACCGACCAACGCACCCTGGATCTGGCCCATGGATTTACGTGTCGCTTCCCGCGGGGATAATCCCTCTTCGCTCATGATACGTTCGACGTTTTCCACCACCACGATGGCATCATCCACCAATAATCCGATGGCGAGCACCATCGCAAACATCGTGAGGGTGTTGATGCTGTAGCCAAACAGGTGCAAGACGCAGAAGGTGCCGAGTAGCACCACCGGCACCGCAAGGGTGGGGATCAGCGTGGCGCGGAAATTCTGCAAAAACAGATACATCACCAGGAAAACCAACAACACGGCTTCAAACAGGGTTTTTACCACGTCTTTGATCGAGGCTTTGACAAAAGGAGTGGTTTCAAACGCAATTTTGGCTTCCAGACCGTGCGGGAAGTAGTGACTCAGTTCGTCCAGGCGCGCGCGTACCAGCTTATCGGTTTCCAGTTCATTGGCGCCCGACGCCAGTTTTACCCCCAGCCCGGAAGCGGCCAGGCCGTTATAGCGGCTGAGGTAATCATATTTCTCACCGCCCAACGCCACTTCGGCGACATCCCCGAGCGTCACCAGCGAGCCGTCTTTATTCACCCGTAAGGTGATATCGCGAAATTGCTGCGGTGTTTCCAATAAGGATTGCGAATTGATGGTGGCATTGAGCGCCTGATTATCGACAGAAGGGGTGCCGCCCACCTGGCCCACGGAAACCTGACTGTTTTGGGCGCTGATGGCATCCACCACGTCTTGCGTTGTGAGGGCATAACTAATCAGTTTGTTGGGGTCGAGCCAGATACGCATGGCGTACTGCGAGCCATAAGCATCTATTTGTCCGACGCCATTCACCCGGCTGAGTGGGTCTTGAATATTACTGGCGACATAATCGGCAATATCTTGCTTATCCATGCTGCCATCGGTGGATACAAAGGCGATCATCAGAATGTTGGTGTCGCCGGTTTTACTCACCGTCACACCTTGCTGCTGTACCGCCTGTGGCAGTTTACGCAGCGCGGTTTGTAATTGGTTTTGCACCTGCTGGCGCGCTTCATCGGGATCGGAACCAGCGGTGAAGCTCAGTGTAATGGTCGCCTGACCGGTGTTACTGCTTTGCGAGGACATGTACATCAGGTTATCGAGCCCGGTCATGTTCTGCTCGATCACCTGCGTAACGGTGTTTTCCAATGTCTGCGCTGAGGCACCAGGGTAGTTAGCGGTGATACGTACGTTCGGTGGGGCTAAGTCCGGATACTGCTCGATGGGTAACGATGAAATCGCCAATGCGCCGGACAGGCTCAATATTATGGCGATAACCCAGGCAAATATCGGGCGATCAATAAAGAAATTCGCCATCGAATCCGTACTCCTCAGCTGTGTCATGGTGGGGTTTTTGGGCAGAGGCCCTAAAGGTGTTCATCGATGCTTGTTATTGATCTGGCAGGAAAACGCATCGTCGACGATTACTCTAACGGGTAACTCTTAAAGAATCGTGGAGAAAATGAGGAGAAAATGTAAATTAAGCTGGGTAATTGTCATGCCAGCAGGCGCTAGCCGCGCCCGCTTTCAAACCACAGTACCGTTGCCGCCACCCGCGATCGAACATTCATTTTACGCAGCAGATTACGAATGTGCACTTTCACCGTTTCTTCGGAAATGTGCAGAACCTCGGCAATTTGCTTGTTCGACAAGCCGCGCGCCACTTCTTGTAAAACATCCAGTTCGCGTTCAGTGAGCAGGGCGAAGGGCTTATCACTGTGTTGGCGGTTCTCAAGGAATTTCTTCACCGCGGCGCTAAATACGCGTTCACCGGCCGCGCTTTGAAAAATCTGTTCAAGGATTTCTGCCGGTTCGCTGTCTTTGAGTAAATAGCCATCGGCCCCCGCATCCACCAGGGCATAGATATCGTGTGGCGCGTCAGAAACGGTCAGGATCAGCACTCGCGCACTGACGCCGTCATCGCGCAGCGCATACAGCGTATCCAGACCTGACATGCCTTTCATATTTAAATCGAGCAGGATCACGTCGGGATTCAGGCGTCGCGCCGCCGCCAGTGCCTCTGTGCCGTTACTGGCCTCAGCGACTACCTGTAGACGATTATCCAGTTCCAGTAGCTGACGAATACCGCGTCGCATCAGCGGGTGATCGTCAACAATCATGATATTCAGTGGCGCGGATTCCATATCCTGTTTCCTGTTCAGTGAGTGGGCGTGGGGGCAGCGGGAAAGCGCAGAGAGATACAGGTGCCGCCGGCTGGCTGGCGCGTGATCTGCAGGACACCATTCAGGCGCTGTGCGCGCTCCTGCATGATGGTCAATCCGTAGTGACCTTCTGGCTCTTCGGTGCTGGCAATGCCGATGCCATTATCCCTGATTTCTATAAGGTTGTCGCCGTCTGCCGTGTGAGCGCAACAGACCGCAATCGACGCTGCTTGTGCGTGGCGCATGGCATTCAGCACCGCCTCGCGGACGATCTGCAACACGTGGACCTGCTGCGGTGCGTCAAGTTGTTGCGAGCCGAGCTGGCAATCCAGCAGCAGCGGCACCGCCGTTTGCTGGCGTAATCCTGCCAGTAACTCTTGTAGCGCGGCGGTTAAATCGGCTTGCTCTATCGTCAGGCGAAAGGTATTCAACAGTTCGCGCAACTGGCGATAGGCGTCGGTGAGCCCATTTTCCACTTCCGCAATAATGGCCGGTGCTTGTGTGCTGTCACTGAGCATGGTGTGCTTCAGGCGCGTCATTTGAATACGCAGAAATGACAGAGACTGCGCCAGCGAATCGTGCAACTCGCGGGCGATGGTCGCGCGCTCTTCCATTAACAGCAGCTGCTGATGCTGTTTTTCGCTCTGGTTCAGCCACAATGCGCGCGCCAGCATTTGTGCGATGCTTTCCATGAGCGGCTCGGCAGGCAGTGCTGTGGCCGCTTGCCAGCGGAGGCAGGCTTCGCCCGATTCCAGTGGCAGGGGCCGTTGATACCAGCGCAATGCCGCCTGTGGCTCACCTTGCTGTAATTGCCAGTGCGCATCGACCTGCAGTTGCAGGCAGACGAGTTGCTCGCGTTCTTGTACCAGCGACAGCAAGGTGGTGAGCGAGGCGGAAGAGAGACGCTGAGTCGTCAGGATTTGCGAGCAGGCGTAGAGCGTTTCTAATCTGCGATTGGCCCGCGTCAGATCGGCGGTCTTCTCCGCCACGTTTTGTTCCAGCTGTTGATAATGTCGCTCAAGCTGGTGTGCCATGCTGCGAAAGGTCTGTGACAGTTCGCCCAGTTCATTTGGCAGGGCAACATCGAGGGGCGGATAGTGAAACTGGCCGCGCTCAATGTGACGACTGGCGACAATCAGCTTGCCCAACGGCGCCACCACTTCACGGCGGGCCAGGCGAATTGTCCACACGCAGAGGGCCACGATCGCTAACAGCCCCGCCAGGCTGAGTCCGGCGGCCACGGCCATTTTTAGCTCGGTGTAGCGTTGTAGCAGTTGGACAAAATGCTCTATTTGGCGCACCCACTGCGGGTATTGCTGTAAGTACTCGGCTGTCTGCCCACGGGTTAACAGATTTTCCAGTTGCGGCCAGTGATCGACTAACGCGTGGTATTGCTCACGCACGGCAGGTGGCACCCACCAACGATCTAACTGACTGAGATCGGGCGACATCAGCGACGCACGATAATCTGCTATATGTGGCACTAAATCCACGTGGTTTTGATGGATATCCACCGCCAGCCGATAACTCTGCATACGCAGGGAGCCCGCAACATTAATGGCGGCACCGTCGCGTAAACTGCCGGATAACGTCAGCAAGGCCAGACCACAGGCGGTCACGGCCAGCATAACAATGCCGACTAACGCACGGGCGATGCTGGTGGAGACGGAACGTTTCAAGGTCACGTGAGACAAATCCTTTAAGAGAATGCGGCAAAGTATAGCCAGCGCAACGCGGATAAACCCTGTTCTGGATCAGCGCTATCGCCCAATCCTGAACAAATTTACTTACATTTTGTTCACCATGACGGCAACAACTGACATTTCCCGACACAGCCAGCGCTACGCTCTACAATCATTAATTTGCTTTACCCTTGCCACATGCTGGTTTGCACAGCTTCCGCGATACTCCTTTTCAACCTTTGTTAAACGACACGCAGTAAGGAGTTTGTGATGAAAACACGTACAACCGCAGTGTTAGCGGCAGCTTTTCTGGCAACTACCTCCTTTGCCACTTTCGCTGCCTCGCCAGTTTCCAGTGAACAGGCGGCAGGATTGAATAAACTCGGTACCGTCTCAGTATCGGGTGTGCATGGCTCGTTTGATGATGCGAAAGCGCAGTTGCAAGAGAAAGCCCAGGCGCAAGGCGCCAGTCATTACCGCATTATTGGCGTGAACAATCCCGGTGATTCCAGCCGGTGGATGGGCAGTGCCGAGATTTACCAGTAGTCCCGCGAACCCCATGCCCGCAAGGGCAATCTCCCTGTACCCCTTAGTGTTCCCGTGAGGGTTTCACACACGACCGCAATACGCGGTCGTTTTTTTTGTCGTCTCTCCTGCAAATTTTACAATTTTTAGCGTTTTCACCGCGTCTATATTTTGCTTCCCGCCTACGGAACGGGTAGGATTCCTCGCCATCTTTTAGGCCTCCGCCAACACAATATAATCACAGGCGGGGTTGTGTTTGTCGCAACGCAAACGATTGTTTGCGCGGTGGCTTCCAAGCAGACAGGACAACAGGATCGAGAATGAAAAGTGACATCAAGTCGGCGGACGCCCAGCGCGCCGCGCGTCGTCGTTGGTTAAACTCCCATGATTCCGGCTATAAAAAAGCCATGGATAACCGCCACGTGCAGATGATTGCCATCGGTGGCGCTATCGGTACCGGTCTGTTCCTCGGAGCAGGCGCGCGTTTGCAGGCTGCTGGCCCGGCGCTGGCGCTGGTATATCTGGTGTGCGGTATTTTCTGTTTCTTTATCTTACGCGCGTTAGGCGAGTTGGTGCTGCACCGTCCGTCCAGCGGCAGTTTTGTCTCTTACTCACGTGAGTTTCTCGGGGAAAAGGCCGCGTATGTGTGTGGCTGGATGTACTTCCTGAACTGGGCGATGACCGGCATTGTGGATATTTCGGCGGTGGCGCTGTATATGCACTATTGGGGTTCGTTTGGTGATGTGCCGCAATGGGTATTTGCCCTCGGCGCGCTGCTGATTGTGGGCACCATGAACATGATTGGCGTACGTTGGTTCGCCGAAATGGAGTTTTGGTTTGCGCTGATCAAAGTGCTGGCGATTGTGGCGTTCCTGGTGGTGGGTGTGGTGTTCCTCGGCAGCGGTAAGCCGCTGGATGGCAATACCACGGGCTTCCACCTGATCAGCGATAACGGTGGCATGTTCCCGCATGGCCTGTTGCCCGCGCTGATTCTGATTCAGGGTGTGGTGTTTGCTTTTGCGTCCGTTGAGTTGGTGGGCACCGCCGCGGGCGAGTGTAAAGACCCGAAAACCATGCTGCCGAAAGCCATTAACAGCGTGGTATGGCGTATTGGCCTGTTCTATGTCGGCTCTGTGGTGCTGCTGGTGTTATTGCTGCCGTGGAACGCGTATCAGGCGGGACAAAGTCCGTTCGTGACCTTCTTCTCGAAGTTAGGTGTGCCCTACATGGGCGATGTGATGAACATCGTGGTATTGACGGCAGCCTTATCCAGCCTCAACTCGGGCCTCTATGCCACTGGCCGTATTCTGCGCTCAATGTCGATGGGCGGCGGTGCGCCGAAAGTGATGTCAAAAATGAGCCGCAGCCAGGTCCCTTACATGAGTATCCTGGTGACCTGCGGCATCTATGTGATTGGCGTCTGGCTGAACTACATGGTGCCATCACAGGTGTTTGAAATTGTGCTTAACGTCGCATCGTTGGGCATCATCTCCTCCTGGGGCTTTATCGTGGTGTGCCATTTGCGTCTGCGTAAAGCGATCAAAGAAGGCAAAGCGGAAGATATCAGCTTTAAGCTGCCGGGTGCGCCCTTTACCTCCTGGCTCACGCTGCTGTTCCTGGTCTCTGTGATTGTGCTGATGGCGTTTGATTACCCGAACGGCACATTCACCGTCGCGTCAATTCCGCTGCTGGCGGTATTGCTGACGCTGGGTTGGTTTGCCGTGCGTAAGCGGGTGAACGCGATTGCGGCCACCGAGCACGATCCTGCACACGTTGTGCCGGATGATGAAGAAAGCGCTCAGCGTTCTGAGCTGGCTAACGACAAGGCGTAATACTGTGCCACTCGCCCCTCCAGACGGGAGGGGCGAGGTGGTTGGTTAACCCGCATTGCCCGCCAGGGTGAGATAGTCGGTATACATCTGCGGCGCACCTGAAAACGACGCGAATTCCCGCCATTCATCGTACATCCGTTCACTTTCCTGATGATTTTTCACAAAATCCAATGACTTCTGCGTGGCAACATCCATGCCGGGGTGAAAGGCGTTAAGTGAGTCCAGGCTCTCAATCACCAACATCACGGCGTACTGCTCGGCACGGTTGCCGCCGTTCCCTTTTAGCATGTGGAATTTCCAGCCTGGGTAATCATCGATTCGCTGAACGTTGTTGACCATAAAGGCGTCAAAATCCGCGGCGGTGACCCCCGATCGCAACGCCAGGTGGTGGATACCTACCACGCGTGCGATGGGAGGATGCGCGGGCGAGTCTTGATAGAACGGTCCGGCGGGCAGCGAACTGTGGCGATTTTCTGCCAGCAGTGAGTAAGTGGAAAACAGCGTTGGCAGTTCGCCAAAGGTGGCAAAGGTTTTCCACTCTTCAATCAATGCCAATCCTTCAGGATGGTGTTGCCAGAAGCGTTGCGCTTCGGCTGTCAGCTCGCCTGCAGGCGTGATATAGCGGCCGTAATCTGCCGCGCTGGGTGCCTGGTACAGCATCAAATACTGATCCTGACGTTCTCCGCGCAGACCTTTTAACAATGCCCATTGCCATCCTGGATAGGCGGGGATTTGCGTGCCCCGCGTACGCAGAAAGGTTTCGAAGGTCGCGGCGCTAACGCCTTTTTTTAAGTTCAGGCCGACATAATGCAGACCGATAACGGGTTGGCTTGAGGGGGCCATAACAACTCCTTGTGAAAATAGCAGTAGGGTAAACACTCACTTATTGACGGTGTAACGACAGCCGCGCGGTAAAGGTGACAATCAACAGCAAAATAATCCCCGCGCTAAAGGTGGCAGACAGGCTGGTGAGCTGGGCGCTGAAACCAATCAGGGCGGGGCCAGTCAGTAGCCCTGAATAGCCGCACAGCGTGACGGCTGGCAGAGCAACATGGGCTGAAATATCGGGTTGATTGCCGGCCGCAGTGAACAGAATGGGAATGATATTGGCCAACCCGATGCCCACGATGACAAAACCAGCAAAAGCCGCCGGCATCCAGTCAGAGAACGTCACCAGCGTCAGCCCGGCAGTGGCGACCAAACCGCTGTACATCAAGATGTTCACGTTGCCATAACGCGTAATCAGGCGGTCGCCAAACAGGCGCAAGGTGGCGACCGCTATCGAATACAGTGTGAAGCTCCACCCAGCCAGGTGCAGCGGGATATCACGTTCGGTGGACATAAACACGGCAGACCAATCGAGCATGGCGCCTTCGGTGAGAAAGAGAATGAAGCACAACACGGCGATCAGCAGGACTTTGCGGTGTGCCAGGGCTTTGAGCGCGCCCGGCGCGGGCGGCTCCTGCGCGTTACGCGGGGTTAACAACGCCGGTGCGCCGGAGATCAGTAAACGTAAAATGGCAAGGGCTACAGGTATCAGCACCCACTGCGCCGGGACGCCAAACCACAGCATCAGGCTGACCGCGCCTGCACCGGCAATGCTTCCCAGACTGTAAAAACCGTGGAATCCCGACATTTTACTGTCGCCGGACGCCCGCTCAACGATCACCGCCTGGTAGTTCATGGTGACGTCCAGCAACCCATTGAACGCGCCGAACAACAGCAAAGAAAAGCCCATCACGTGCAGCGTTGTGATGTGCATCAACAGTGCCAGGCAGCACGCCAGGCCGACTCCGCACAGCAGGATCAAGGTGCGGCAGCCCAGGCGCGCGATCAATGCCCCTGTAAAAGGCATCATCAGCATGGAGCCTGCGGCAATGCAAAACAGCAGCAGGCCAAGCGTGCCTGCGTTGATGGCCAAATGGGATTGGGCAAAAGGGATCAGAGGAGCCCAGGCGGCCATCCCCAGACCAGCAATAAAAAAGACGCAGCGCGTGGCGCGCTGTTGCCGACGATTATCCGTGTGTTCAGTCATGGTATGTAGCCTGCGAGAAACAGGGCGTCACGCCAGTGACCGCCCAGAGGGAAAGAATCAAGGATGCTGGCTTTCTGCCACCGAGAGATAGTCAGTGTAGAGCTGCGGTGAGCCAGAGAATGAGGCCAACTGCTTCCACTCTTCATACATTTGCTTGGTATCGCGGTGGGCTTTGGCAAAGCGGGCGGCTTCATCGGTGCCAATATCGGGCTCAGGATAAAAGACATCTAACGCGGCCTGGCTGGCAATCTCCATCAACACCGCGTATTGATCCAACCGATTACCGCGCTCGCCTTTTAACAAGCGGAATTTCCAGTCGGGATAATCGTCGATGCGCGAGTGATTACTGGCGATGAATTGTTCAAATTGCGCGGCGGTAACCTGTGGGCGCAAGGCGATGTTATGAATGCCAATCACTCTGGCGACCGGTGGTTCGGCGCGGTAGCGAGGTCCGGCCTGGACGGTGCTGCGGGTATTTTCGGCCAGCAATTGGTAATCAGTAAACAACGTGGGCAGTTCGCTGAAGGTGCCAAAGCGCCGCCAGGCTTTGAGTACTGGCAAGGCTTCAGGATGTTGTTGCCAAAAGGCTTCGCCCTCGGCGGTTAAATTGCCATCGGCGCGTAGGTAACGATCGCGTGCAGCCGCACTGTCAATCTCAAACAGCATCAGATACTGGCCAGCCCGTTCGCCGCGCAAGCCGCGCAGTAACGTCCAGCGCCAGCCGGGGAAGCAGGGCAGAAATGCCCCCTCTTGCTGTACGAAAGCCTCAAACTCCGCGGGCACAACGCTGGCCTCGGTATCAATGGCGATATACCAAAGTGAGAATACGGGGGGATTTGTCATGTTAGGCCTCGCTCGCGCCAGTGATATCAAACTGCGTATTAATGATTGCTTCGACCAGGGTGACGCCGTTGGGCGTCAGTGTGACGAGGCCCTCTTTGACGGTGAGCAGGTTTTTACGCGCCATCTTCTCCAGCGTCTGCTTGATCGAAGGATTGTCCATAAAACTCTTACCGCCAAAACGTTGACGAAAGACGGCATCGTCCACGGGGATCAGCGTCGATAGCGCCATTTTGAAGGCATTCACTTCGCGCAGGTGCGGTGAGATCCCGCGACTCTCTTCAATCGGTAAGCAGTCATTGTTGAGCGCTTCTTTATAGCTTTTAAAATTGGTGATATTGATGGCTTCGGATCGCGTGCATTTCGAACTTCCCCCCATGCCGATCGCCACTTCCGGGTATTGCTGATCGAGATCGGTAATAATGGCTTTCCATTTCTCGGCAGGGCGATGTTGCTGGTGGAAGTACATGGTGGGATGTTCAACGTAGCCTGGGTTGAGGTACTTCTCGACTAACTCGCGCATCTGGTATTGTTTGCCCAGTCCTGGAAAGGACATGTTGTTAATATCGATAAGCCCCTTTTTCTGCCACAGGCTGGCGCGGTCGCCCGAGACGCCGGTGCGGGTTTTCATAAACTCTTCCATGTGCAATTTTGTGCAAACAATGTGCGAGAGCGCTAATTGCAGCGCCTTCTCCATGTCGGCTTGCACATCACTTACGCTTTGCCCGAGCATGCCGTAAATCAAATCGACACTGACCCATTCCAGCCCGATATCACGCGCGTTATTAATGGTTTCGACACACTCAGCGGCGGAGTGCTGGCGACCGCAAGCGGTGATAATTCGATCATCAAATGACTGCGCACCGAAGCTGATTTTGCTGAACCCCAACTCTTTCAGCACGCGAAGATAGGGTTTGCCCAGCGAACCCGGCTCACCTTCAAAGCGCAGCGTAGCCTGCGAAAAGTTAAAATGTTGTCGGTAAAACGCCATCAGCCGCCGCAATTCGGCTTCAGGTAGCAGCGAAGGCGTACCGCCAAAAATATTGAACTCCCCCACTTCGGCGTGCGCCAGGCTGGGGATGCGTTCCAGCCACATTTGGGCTTCTTTGATATTCAGATCCACCACATCAGTGAACACCTGCTGAGAAGAGGGGGCCGCAGGATTCAGAATAACGGTGGGATACTGACAAAAATGGCAGCGATAGCGGCAGGTGGGAATATAGGCCCACAGATGGATATGTTTTGCCGCGCGGATATCTTTTTCCATATCAGCAAAAAAATTCGCCAGCGGATAGCGGGGGATATCGCCGGGAAACACGTGGCAACCAAAGGGATCGCGAAACACATAATCCAGCATCTCGCTGTTTTCGGGCTGAGCGAGAAAATCATAGATGCGAGGCAGAGGATACTGGGGATCCAGGTCGTTTAACGAGGCGAGTGCATTCATCAGAATACCCCTCCGTTAGCAAAGTAGTTATGTGCTTCGCCAGATTCCCGATCCTCGCAGTAGTACCAGACAAACCGGTTAAAATCCTCGGGCGCCACCTCTTCGAAACAGGGCGGCAGTGGAGGAGGGAAGCCAATGTCGTCACCGACTGCACGCCGCAGGGCTGCAAAGAGTTCATCGCGAAATTCAAAGTACAGACGATAGGCTGGGGTTTTGTAGGCATGGATCGGTTTGAAATCAATAATGCGCATCTCATATTTGATCTCATGAATACGCTGATAAAGTCGATCGGCAACCGGAGCACCAAAGAAGTCGCGAATAGCGGCCTCTTCTAATAAGCGAGCGGGATTGAGCAGTACCGGCAGAATAATATTCTTTGGCATGTAATCTTTTATTGAATAATACCAGGCTTGCAGGGTTTCCGCTGTTGTCGTATCGCGGAGTGCGGGCCGATGGTTTTCGCTGTCGGGGCGCACATCTTTCATAATAATGGTGCCATCCTGCCCATAGGCAATGCCGGTGATGACTTCATCTAAAATCGTATCTACGCGACGGCTATTAATTTCGACGCGTGATTCATGGGCATAGATAGCCTTGCCTCCCCAGGCAATGGCGCGAATGCCAAAATCCCAGTCATCGGAAAGGTGCTCAACAAATTTACCCTTATTTAACTGATAAAAGATTTCGATGCCGCCAATTTTATCGTAAAGCTCGCGCTCTACCGCGAATCCTTTGCCGTCGGGAAAACCGCCGAACAGGGAAAATGAAAATGCGCGACAGCGCAGGGTTTTCTGAATTTCATTAAAAAGATTGGGGCGTTGTTGAAACGCTTGTTCATCGTAGAAATAGTTACAGGTGCCTAAATCACCGCCGTGGCGCATCATTTCATTGATCAATGCATACAACCAATAGGGATCGACCGTGCAGTCCGCATCGGCGGAAACAATGTAATGCTTATTTTTGATTCCTAAGCGGTGGTCACGTGTTTTTGCTCGCAGTGAAGCATAGTCCATGCCGCGTTTGCGCGCGGAGGAGACACCCTGAATGGATTCCTTAATAATATGAATATCCATCTGAGGATGGCGCTGTCGAAATTGATTGATTTTATCTAACGAGTCATCGGTTGAATTATTATCCACAATAATCACTTCATAGGTTTGGTGGTTAATCCATTTGCCGATACTTTCTTGTTGATAAAGTGATTGCAGAACACTCTCTAAGCGTTCGCTTTCATTAAAAACAGGTAATACGACAGAAACAAAAATGTTATCGCGCATTGTTTTTCTCCTTCCATCACACAATAAGGTGTCCAGTATGTCGTTGGTTAAAACACGCTTGCCCAACTGATAATTTTCTTCTGCAACGTTTTGCATGCGAACCGCATCGTTAAGTAAGGCATACACGTCGGCAATAAAGGCGTCTTGGGGTAATCCATCATCCGCGAAGGAGGTGGGCATAATCGGGGCTTGAAAGCCATATTGGCCATACACCTCTTGGTAATATTCGTACTGGCTGCTGATATAACAGCGTTTGCTGCTGATGGCTTCACCCACGGGATTGCCATAGCTGTCGTAATCCCAGGAGGTCAAAAAGGAGACCAGGTCGCAGGCGTGATAGAGGTCTTCAATGCTCCAGTCTGAGCTGACGTTCGGCATACAGTCGTGGGGTAAGGAGCCGAGAAAGCAGACACAGTCCGTCAGTTGTAGCCAATCAATGTGCTGGCGTAATTGTTTATAGTGCGTGTAATTTTCATTCTCATCACCCGCAATCAATAACCACACCTTGCGCGGAGAGGCATCGCGTAAGAACAACTGGTTTAAACGATGGGTTAAGATAATATCCCTGTCGATACGCTTTTGCGGAATAATGCGGGTAGTACGCGCAATCACAATATCAGTATCGGAAATATTTAATTTTTTTCGTAAAGATTTAGGCGATGTTTTTAGCGTGAAATCATAGGTGTTTTTCTTAACCTGAATCTCTACCGGTTCATCACACCACCTTTCCAGTTTTTCTTTGAGATCATTATTTAGCGTAACGTACGAGATATGAGGAGAGTGTATTGGCTTCACGGCATGTGGCCAGGGCGGAGGGCCATATTTTTGCGCACCTTTCTCACTGTTCCACATCAAATCATGATCTCGCCAGAGAACAAAGCGCGCTAAATTTTTAGCCTGACCATATTGTTTAATGGCAATATAAAGCGCTCTGGTGTAGATAATGTTTTCCGGTAATGTTCCGTTTTCAACAATAAGATAGCGAACATTGTGTGTTTGCCAGTGTTGATATAATGCGTCAGCGACTTGCTGTGCGCAGTGTTCGACACGTTGCAGCAAATGCTTTTTTTGTTCTGCATTTATTGGAGTGCTTTGAATAATCAGACAGGTGTAGACCTTATGAAGGAATGTCTGATTATAATCAGGGATCGTGGTGAGACCAGGGAGCCGCGTCAGTGTGAATATACCCTGGTATTGGGCGTATTCATCTTTATAAGGTTTATTAAAATTCCCTTTATCAATCTTAATGTCATAGCCTAAATCCAGATAGCACGGGATATTTTTCTGCTGAATCTTTTTGGCAATTTTTAACGCTTCAACAGTAATGCCTGACATAGCGACAGCATCAAAAGAGATAAACAGAGCTGACGGTTTAAATGACAATCGATTCATATCATTGCCTTAACGTATTCGGTGGTGGTCTGGTAATTCAATTTTTTTAATACATTCTATTTAAACGAAAGTTAAACGAGATTTTTATAGCCCAGCGTGATGGTGGTTTAAATGATCTTATTTATTATTGTTTTTATGATTTTTATTTTTGTTTTAATGCCATTATCGCGCATTTCTGTTGTTTTTTATCGTTGTCTATGGGGTTTTATAGAGGTTGTTGAGCGAGAAAAACAATGCGGCAATTTAATAGAGATCACAAAAATAGCGACGTGTTTAATTTAGGAGTTTTATTGTTATTATGGCATTAAGCGGATAGCTAAAGTTTTTTCAGATAGTTTTCCCTCTCTGTGCCCCTTAAGATAGCAAGCGCCTTTCATGCTTTAGGAGCTGCTATGTCATCCCGCATTGAGATCATCAAACACAAAATCCTCTCCGAAAACTGGTTCAAGCTGTTTAACTACACCTACGATCTCACGCGCCAGTCAGGCGAAGTGGTTCGCCATAAGCGCGAAGTGTATGACCGTGGCAACGGCGCGACCCTTTTGCTGTACAACCGTGAGAAAAATAGCGTGGTGCTGACGCGCCAGTTCCGCATTGCGACCTACGTTAACGGCAATCCGGACGGCATGCTGATTGAAACCTGTGCCGGCCTGCTGGATAACGATTCGCCCGAAGATTGTATTCGTAAAGAGGCGATAGAAGAGACGGGCTACGCGGTGGGAGATGTTGAGAAGCTGTTCTCGGCTTACATGTCGCCAGGCGGGGTTACGGAAGTGATTCACTTTTTTGCGGCCGAGTATGACGATTCCACGCGCGCCACCGTGGGAGGCGGCGTTGAAGACGAAGCCATTGAAGTATTGGAAATGACCTTCCCGCAAGCGTTGGAAAAAGTGAAGAGTGGTGAGATCTGTGACGGCAAAACCATCATGCTGTTTCAGCATGCGCAACTGAAAGGTTGGTTAACCGCGGAGTAATCAGTGCTCCCCGCAGGGTCCACCTCGATAGGTTTTGTGGTGTACCCTGTAGGGAAGCGGGTGTGCTTATGAACGACACAAACCAGATTATCGGCATTCTGCTGTCAAAATAGAATGACGGCTTTTTACCCGGTGAGTGCAGCATTTGGAGTGGTCAGAATTTATAGCGGCACTCCTCGTGTCTTGCTACATCAAGTGCACAGGGCATTGGATAATGTCCTTCAGTATGATTCTAAACAACATCAGTCAGCACTTGTGATTTGAACAACGACGTGTTCAGGCGAAGTGAGAGCGTAAAGCGATACAACTTCTCGGGATCCCTCTTTTCCCCAGCATTCCGCAGCGGTATCACACTTCATCTGTTGCTGGTATCCTTCTGATTTTAGATATGATTTTATCTTTCCGGTGTCTGTCGTTCCAGCAAAATGGATACCATGAAGAGTACGCTTCGAATCGTGATTGCTTATGTATTGAAAGGAGTATTCGGGCGAGATCCTCGGCATCTGCTTCAGTAACTTAGGCGTGTAGTATTCATACTCTCTCAGATTGCTCTGGCTATAGTATGCGCTGCTTGCAAACTCCAACTTAAGATATGGCCATGACCAACCCAAAGTGGCTATAACGAGACATACGACCGCTAAAAGAATCAGTTTCATAATCCCATCCTGCCATTACTCGAGCCGAGGACGACAAATGTTTTATCGTGTTTTGGGAGAATAACGTTGCCTGACAGAAAGTCATTATAGGGCTGAATTGTTTGCAGAAAAGGTGGAAGCACGCCATTTCTGGGACGGGCATTGGGGAATTTTTCAGGATCAGGGAAAAGTAGGGGTTTAAAATCTCTGACCTTGAAAGATCCGATTTTCCCGTAGTAATCCCAACGCTTTAAAGCCTCCTCTTTGCTGACGGGTCGCAACATGGGGAAGGGATTTTGAACTGACACGACTCTGTAAAAGCCGAGTAAATCTGATACTAAATCCTCTCCGCTAAACCCACTATCCGTCACTCGGTTGTTAGGAAAAGAGGCTTGAAAAGCCTCAAACGCTTTAGCCATTGTCATCATCATGGCCAGTGCAATCGATTGACGTTCCCAATTTGGACGGCCATGCTTTATTCGCCAGGTAATGACTTTACCGGATCGAACTAAACCATAGGGAGCGGTCATTCCCTGCGAGTAAGTGATATCGTAATACTCTTTACCGGAAGATTCACCGCGGCGCATCCCATCTAAAATATCTCGAATGTCATCGCCTCGGGCATGACCAAGATCAATCCAACCCAGGACTTCGGTATACACCAAGCCGCCACGGGCAAATGCAGCATCTTTTCCGTCAATGATATCCCTTCTTTGACTCATCCTTGAACTCCAGGCACTAATAATTAGAAAATTTTATCAATAATACGCTATGTGCTACCACTATGCACAACTGCACTGCTTGTGCAGTGGGTTTTAGGATGTTGATGAGTAATGCGTATATTGTCTTAAGTGAAGAAGAGGATGGAACTCACTATGAACTAAAACATTTAAGTTGAGCGGTTTTTATTGCGTCTATTAAAACACTTACTGAAACCCCGCTGCGTCGCACTGATCCAGATTTTCAACGCTACAGCAGCCAGTCATTCCGATATCTGGTTTAACTCATTTATTTAATGACTTTTATCCCAGTGAGTCCTTTAGGCCTCTCATACCTTAGCCATCGTCATGATCGCAGGGTCATTGATTAACGCTCCCCATTTGGATGTCCGTGCGTGACCACGTTGAGCCTACACGGGGAGCGTTAGCGTTACGCTTTGCGGGTAATTATCCGCACGATATCTTGCACAATGGCCGCACCATCGATCTGGGTACAGACCTGCATATTCGCATCGGTATCACGCAGCGGTACGGTTTGTCCCGTCGACAGTTTACCCGCTGTTTCGACGCCAATCGCCATTGGCGTCAAGGTGGCAATGTGGGCATCGGCGGCGACCGCAACCGCCAACGGATCGTACAGGACGCACCCTTCTGACCAGTCGAACATCGGTGCATCGAAGTAGCAGGCACATACCAACTTAAACAACGCGGTCAGTGGCTGCGTATCGTCTAAACCTTCCAGATGAGCTTCGGTGAGCACCAGACCCGTAGCGGCGTTGGTGACATCCAGGCTGACCATGGTCATCGGAATGCCCGCGCGGAAAACGATATCGGCTGCCTGTGGGTCGAACCAAATATTACACTCGGCCACCGGCGTAATATTGCCGCGTCCCCAGGTGGCATCCAGGCCCAGCGCGCCACCCATAAAGACGATCTCTTTAATCAGCGGCGCAATGTCCGGGGCTTTCACCAACGCCAGTGCCAGATTGGATTGCGACCCAATGCACACCAGGGTGATTTCACCGGGATGTTGACGCACTAAATCAACAATCAACTCGCTGGCGTGCTGGCCGCAGTGTGATTCCTCTGCCGCAGGCAGCGGTATGCTGCCTTCACGACCGCGCGCGCCAGCATAGGCCTGCTGTAAGAGGGGCGGTAACGTCCCGCCCATCGGCGTGCTCATGCCAACGGCGACCGGAATATCGGTGCGTCCTGCGACCTGCAAAATGCGTGTGGCGCAGCGGGCACCCAGCAGGGGCGGGCAGTTGCCAAACACGGTGGTGATCGCCATCAGCTCCAGACGCGGGTCTTGTAAGGCCAGCATAATGGCGATGGGATCGTCGGCATCGGTACCGGGAATACCGATCGCCGGATCGGTATCAATAATGATTTTGCGTTTTGCCGTCATGGTTACAGCCCCATCTCCACCAGTTTTTTCAGGTTATCTTTATCCAGACTTTCCAGGCTCTGGCCGTACAACGTATGGTTGGCGGTATCGACTTTCATGGTCCCCATGCCCTTGACTTGCGTACTGGCGTCAATGGTTTTGCCTTCGGCGACCATTTTGCCCAGACGAACAAAAATCTGTCCGGCGGTGTGCGGGTTCCAGATATAGCCACCTTTGATATCGCCAGTATTCACCAGACGCTGTGCCTGACCTGGGCTGTACGCCCCCACAACACAGACTTTATCTTTGGCTTTTTTATTGGCAACGGCACGCCCGGCACCGACGGGGCCAGGGGAGCCAAAGGCCATCATGCCGCCAAAATCGGGATATTTAGCCATCTGCTCGTTGGTGACACGCATGGATTCATCCACGGATTCCCCCGTGCCAAACAGGTCGCCGACCATTTTCATATTCGGATAGTGCTGTTTCTGGTAATCAATCGCCGATTGCGCCCATTCGCGGTGCAGCGGAATGGTCAGGCTGCCCACAATAATGGAGTAGTCACCTTTCTCTTTCATGCAACTGGCCATCAGTTTCATGTGTTCGATACCAAAGGTTTTGGCATCCACCATTTCAAAATCCCAGTTGGCATTTTTCTGACCGGCAGATTCATGGGTAATGACTTTAATACCGGCTTGCTGGGCACGCGCTAAAACGGGCTCTAGCGCCGCAGGATCGACGGGCACGACGCCAATGATATCGACTTTTTGCGCAATCAAATCCTCGATCGCTTTGACCTGTTGCGCGGGATCTTGTGCGGTAGGGCCGACCTGCCAGGCGTTGATGCCTTCTTCGGCGGCGGCTTCTTTAATGCCTTTCTCCATGGAGTTAAACCAGGCGTTACCGCCTACTTTGACCACCACGCCCATTTTCAGTGGCTCGGCGGCCATCGCGTGGCTGGCAAACATCAGGGATAACACAGTGCTGCAGATGATTTTCATTTTCATGCTCATTCTCCGTTATAGATACGTCGCGCCCCGAGGAGCGGTGTTGTAGGGTCGTGAATGAGCGCGCGAGCACAGCAGGAGAACGCGCGCGAGGGACTAAAAATCAGAAAAGCGAAATCAGGAAATGCTGGTGGTCGCGGTGTCCAGCTGTTCCATGGTCAGTTCAGGATGGGCTTGCATGCGTGCGAGAGCATCGGCATACAGCGGCATGGACTCTGCCGCACCGGCGCGTTCAACGCACACCGAGGCATAGGCCGCGGCAAACAAGGCGGCTTGTTCCAGGGGTTCGCCTGCAGCCATGCGGGCCGCCAGCGCACCATTGAAGGCGTCTCCAGCACCGGTGGTGTCCAGCGGATGGGCTGGGTAGACCGGCACGCGATACATGGTGTCGCCGGTTGAGAGCAGAGCGCCTTGCATACCCAGTGTAATGATCAGCTTACGCACGCCTTTCGCATGTAATACCTCGGCCGCACGACGTGCGCTGGCAAAGTCTGTCACAGCCAGTCCCGTTAACTGCGAGGCTTCGGTGCTGTTGGGAGTCAGTAAATCCACTTTACTCAGAAAGGTGTCACTGACCTTTTGCCAAGGGGCCGGATTCACAATCACCAACGTGTTGCCCTGGCGCGCATTGTCAATCATGCGTTGAATCGCACTCAGGTTATTTTCCAGTTGCACCAGTAAGATATCGGCGGCGGCGACCGTAGGTTGGCAGCGATTTACTTCGGCGGCGGTGACCGTCAGATTGGCGCCGGGATACACCGAAATCATGTTCTCCGCATCGTCGCCAGCCACGTAGATCATCGCATTGCCGGTCGGCTTCTCTTTACAGGTAAACAGCGTAATGGCATCAAAGCCGGTTTTTTCCAGATGGCGGCGGGCAAACAGGCCAAAATCATCGTTACCCACTTTGCCAATGTAATGCACGCGTGCGCCTGCACGCAGCGCGGCACTGGCCTGGTTTGATCCCTTGCCGCCAGGGCCCATCATACTGCTGTGCGCCACCAGTGATTCCCCCGGTTGGGGAAAGCGTGACATTTTGGCGACAACATCCAGGTTGAACGAACCGAATACGCACACTTTACCTTTCATTATGCACTCCTGAATTGGCGTTGTGCCGCAAGGCAGGCCCCACGGCAACCGGTGTGATCGGTGGCGTGGCTAATCATCACCTTCAGACCCGAACGGGTGACCGGTGGACGCAAATGGCCCGTAATTTTCTGTTGCAGCGTCGCGAGCGGGAAATCAGGCATCGCCAATACGCCACCGCCTAAAATCAAATACTCCGGGTCGAGGATATTCATCTCACTGGCGATGATCTTCGCCAGACGATCGATAAAGGACAGGATATCCGGATGGTCGCCATGTACGCTAAACAACTGCGACAGATTGGTTTCTGGGCAGTGTTGTGCCGCCCAGCGGCTTAACCAGTTGCCGGAGGTCAGGGTTTCTGCACAGCCGATATTGCCACACGGGCAGGGCTGTTGATTATCGGCCCACGGAATATGGCCGATCTCACCGGCGCCCCCGTGCTGCCCATGATAAAACTTGCCGTTGAGCCACAGGCTGTTGCCCATGCCAGTGCCCAGATATAAGCCCACTGCGTTATCCGGCAGCGCAGGCAGTTGCAGTAAATCCCACAACATCAAATGGTTAACGTCTTTGTCCATCGCCACTGGCACGCTGAGCATCTCGCTGAGTTCGGCGGCCACCGGACGGTCGTCCAGCGCCTGGATAAACGGCAGCGATAACACATGCTGACGGTCACGGCTTAAAATACCGGGTAAGCCCAGCATGACGCCTGCGGTGGGCTGTGTTTCCAGCGATTCAGCAATGAGCGTGGCGAGCGCGCCCAATGCATCGGCTTGTGAAGCCCAACTGGCGGTTGGGACTTTACGAAAACCGGACCACTGTTGAGAGGCATCCATTTGCAGGAGCCGTGTGCTGGTACCGCCAATATCTACACCCAGCCAGGTTGTTGTCATGCTGACTCCCGCAGCGCACCTTTCGCTTCGCTAATGTGACGATCCATCAGATCCCATGCGCTATCGAGATCTTCATGCAAGTGGAACAAGCCAGAGGTGCCAACAATCAACACTTCCGCGCCTGCATTCAGCAGTTTCTCGTAGGTGCGTTGGTTGCAAGAGCCGTCGATTTCAATCAGGTAGCTGTAGCCGTTAGCGGCTTTCAGGTCGCGCAGCTCTTCAATTTTCTTGATCATCTCAGGAATAAAGGGCTGGCCTGCGTAGCCTGGGTCAACGGTCATTACGGTGATTTTATCCACCAGATGAATGTAGTGATGGATAAACGAAACCGGTGTGGCCGGGTTTAACACAATGCCGACTTTCTTGTTATACGAGCGAATCTGGTTAATCACGCGGAACGCATCTTTATTGATGGTTTCAGCATGGGGACAGATGTAATCCGCACCGGCTTTTGCCACCGCTTCAATAAAGTCGGTTGGCTCTTCGACCATCAGGTGCACATCAATGGCGACCTGGGTGTGCGGACGGATTTGCTCAATAAAGAACGGCGACAGCGTAATGTTTTTGACGTAGTGACCGTCCATAATGTCGATATGCAAAAAGTCTGCACGCTTATCGAGAACTGACAGCTGATGTTTGATTTCCATCAGGTTCATACACATCAATGACGGGGAAATTAAAGTACGCATCAGACTTCCTTTTTTTCAGTGAGGCTCGACTGCCGGGCGCGCAGGGTTGAAAGGCGCACAGCGCGTTTATGGCTGTATTGTTGACGAAAGAATTTCAGGGCCAGCACCACAATTAACACTGCACCCCACATGGCCAGGCTGAAGTGCTGACTAATGTTCATCAGGTTGAAACCGGTAGACAGAATCTGTAGGGCGACCAGCGACAGCACCACGCCCGTCACGCGACCAAAACCACCGTTAGGGTCAGTGCCGCCGAGGATAATGGCTAACACGGTCAGCAGCAGATACGAGTCGCCGTAACCCATACGTGCAGAGTTGAAGCGCGCCATCATAATCAGGCCCGCCAGCACGCACAGCAGGCTGGAAATCACATACACCAGCATCAACATGCGATGGGTGTTAATACCGCTAAACCAGGTGGCGTTGATGTTGCTGCCGCCCATATAGATGCACTTACCGGCGCGGGTTTTGCCGAGGAACAGAGCCATCAGTCCCGCGGTAATCAGAAACACCCACATGGGCAGGGGGACGCCCAGCAGGGTGTCCGAGCCGAGTGAGCGCAGCACGTCTGGCATGCCGCTGACGGCTGCACCGCGCGTTAACCAAATACCAATGCCGTTTACGGTCATCATGGTGGCCAGCGTGACCAGAATCGGGTGGGCACCCACTTTGGTCACCATCAGGCCGGTGATGACACCGATCACCACCGCAATCGCTGCCGCACCCACAATGCCGATCGCCAGCCAGAACAGTTGCATCGCGGTGCCTGCGCCTTCAGGCAGGTAATGCAGCACCACCCAGGCGATAAACAGACTGGTCAGGTTGGCGGTGGCGATGATGCACAGGTTCAAACCGCCGCTCAAAATGGCGATAAACATCGCCAGGGTGAGTAATCCCAGCTCTGGCAATTGGAACGCCATGCTCAGGAACGTCGAGTCAGTGAGGAAACGGCCAGGTAACAGCACGCTAAAGGTGGCAATCGACAGCGCAATCAGCAGCAACAGCCCTGGATGTGCACGTTCTCCGGTTAAAAATTTCAGTCGTTTCATGGCTTTCTCCTGTCAGACGAAGCTGACATCGGTCTCTTTGCGCTTTTTATAGTGGGTGACGGTGATGGCAATCATAATCACCGCGCCAATCACGATATTCATGAAATAGCTGGAGACGCCCATCAGATTGAGGCCGTTTTTCAGAATGGCGATCAGGAAGACACCCATCAGGGTTCCCGTCACCGTGCCTTTACCGCCCATCAGACTGGCACCGCCCAGCACGGTGGCCGCCAGAACATCCAGCTCACCGCCAACCAGCGCATTGGGGACCACTTCACCGACGCGATAGACCTGCACCAGCCCGCCAATGGCGGCCAGCGCACCCAGATAACCGTAAGCCAGGATATGAATCAGACCGACGCGAATACCGATACGGCGAGCCGACTCTTGATCCCCGCCGGTGGCATACAACTGACGGCCCAGATGGGTTTTGTTCAGCAATATCCAGGTCAGGGCGGCAATCACTAACATAATGGTCAGCGGTAAACCGACCTGGTACTCCTGACCGCTAACGGTAAACGGCAGCACGTTGTGCAGCGTGACCCACCACTCAGGCAAGTCATACAGGCTGTGGCCGTTCGTGACCCACATCAGCACACCAAACAGCAGCGACTGCATACTGATGGTGATGATGATGGAGACGATACGCAGCGAATAAATCAAAATGGCATTGATCACGCCAAACAGCGTGCCGCAGGCAATCGCCAGCACGATGCTTAACGCCGCGTTATCTAAGCCAAAATTGATAAACAGCGACGCGATGACGTACTGCACCACAGACGCCACGGCGGCAAACGAAATATCAATGCCCCCGGTGACCAGCACCACAAACAGACCCAGAGCAAAAATACCGGTCACGGCGTAGGTTTCCGTCAGATCTAACAGGTTTTGCAGGGTCAAAAACTGATCGGTCATCAGCGAAAAGAAGATAAAGAAGAACAGTAATACCCAGGCTAACCAGCCCTGGCTGGATTGCGGCTTAAAGCGCGATAAATTAGGCATTGATCACCTCCGCCAGCTGTTGTTGCTCGACGTCTTGCGGGCTGTATTCGGCATGTACGGTGCCTTCACGGAAATGGAGGATGCGGTCACAGTTGTACCAAACCTCCGGGACTTCATCGGAGATCAGGATGATGGACAGACCCTCTTTCGCCAGTTGGTGAATCAGTTGATAAATACTGGCTTTCGCACCCACGTCTACGCCGACGGTAGGGGAGTCGAGGATCAGAATGCGCGGCTGAGTTAACACCCATTTCGCCAGCACGATTTTCTGCTGATTGCCACCCGACAGCGTGGAAATCGCGTGATCCGGATCGGCAACGCGTACGCCCAGTTTATTGATCCAGTCCAGGATCAGGCGGTTACGGCGGTATTCGTCAATCAGGTGGAAGCGGTTACGCAATTGGTCGAGGATCGACAACATCATGTTATCGCCGACCGATTGCTGTTGGACCAGGCCGAGCGTCAGGCGATCTTCTGACACATAGCCAATACCGGCTTTGATCGCATCTTCATGGCCGCGGAAACGCACGGGCTTGCTGTCCAGCCAAATTTTGCCACTGTCGGGTTTGGTCATGCCAAACAGCGACAGCGCCAGCTCGGTACGCCCGGAGCCCAGCAGGCCGCACAGGCCCAACACCTCGCCTTCGTGCAGGGTGAAATTGACGTCGTGATACTGTCCTTTCCGCGTCAGGTTTTCCACTTCCAGCAGCTTACGATCGGCATTCATGGTGGGGGTTTTTAATTGATAATCGAGTTTCAAGCCGGTCATCAGTTCGGTCAGGCGGTGTGGGTCCATCTCACTGGCAGGCCAGGTGCCCATCTTGCGACCGTCGCGGATCACCGTCACGCGGTCAGAGATTTCCAACACTTCATCCAGGCGGTGGCTAACGAAAACCACGCAGATGTTTTTGTCTTTCAAGTAGCGCACCGTCCGCAGCAACTGATTGACTTCCGTACGCGTCAGCGAGGCGGTCGGCTCGTCCATAATCACTAAACGGGCATCGGCGACCAGCGCGCGGCAAATAGCCACCTGCTGGCGTTGGGCGATCGACAACTCCGCCACTTTGACATCCAGCTTGAGATCGAAATTTAACTCAGTAATGATTTTTTCAGCACTTTGACGCAGGCGTTTGGCGCTGTACCAACCAAACAGGCTGTTCAGGTTATGCTCAAAGGCGATGTTTTCGGCCACGCTGAGATTAGGAAACAGTGACAGGTCTTGATAAATCACCTGCACGCCAAAATCGCGTGCCTGTTTTGGCGTCAGACGGGGAAAAGATTCCCCGTTGCTCAGAGTAATTTTGCTGCCGGTATCCGGGGCGTGAACCCCGGAAATAACTTTAATCAGCGTACTCTTACCACAGCCATTGGTTCCTGCCAGACAGTGCACTTCTCCGGCCATTAACGACAGCGATATTTCGCTTAATGCCCGATTACCGCCGAAGGTTTTCGACAGGTTTTCGAGGGCAATCAGCGTCTGTGGTTCGATAAGCTTCATATTAGAGCCCCAGTTTGACCAGTTTAGGCAGGTTTTCTTTGTCCAGGCTTTCGGTGTTATTGCCGAGGATGGTGTGGGTCTTTTCATCGACTTTCACGGTGCCCAGACCATCGATGGTCATGCCATCGGTGATGGCCTGGTTTTTATGCATCATGCTGGCCAGGCGAATAAAGACTTCACCTGCGGTTTTCGGGTTCCAGATATAGCCGCCTTTAATGGCACCGCTTCTGACCAGTGCAGCACCCTGACCTGGGCTAAAGGCACCAATCACGCAGATATCATCAATCTTTTTGCGGTTCGCTACGGCACGACCTGCACCAATCGGGCCTTGTGAACCAAAGGCGATAATGCCTTTCAGATCGGGATATTTGGACATCAGCTCATTGGTGGTGCGGATGGAGTCATCGAGTTTTTCGCCGACGCCAAATTTATCACCCACCATCTCCATTTTTGGCGCATTGGCTTTCTGCCAGGCGACGGCGGAATCAACCCAGGCGTTGTGCAGTGGCACGGTCAGGCCGCCCATATACGCGGCATATTTGCCTTCGTTATTCATGCACTTCGCCAGTGCTTTCATGTGGTTTTCGCCGTGCGTTTTGGCATCCACCAGTTCGAAATCCCAGTTGGCGTATTTTTGGTCTGGCGATTCATGCACTAACACTTTGATGCCCGCGTCTTGCGCACGCTTTAACACGGGTTCTAATACTTTCGGGTCGTTAGGTACGACGCCAATGATGTCCACTTTTTGCGCAATCAAATCTTCAATAGCGCGCACCTGTAAGGCCGGGTCTGCAGAGGTTGGGCCCACCATCCAGGCATTGATGCCTTGCTTAGCGGACTCTTCTTTGATGCCTTGCTCCATGGCGTTAAACCAGGGAATGCCACCGACTTTGACCACGATGCCCATGCGTAATTGATCTTCAGCGTGAGCCGCAGAGGCAGCAAACATGGCCAGCAGGGTACAGGCGATAATTTTCTTATTCATAGGGACTCTCATTAATAATTAATTAACTGCATCGATTGCGGGCGCTGAGAACAGTCAATAATATTGACGCCGTTCCAGGCCAGTTCCTGTTGTAATTCCCGATCCTTCAGGTTATCCGTGATTAAAAAATCAACATCACGGTAGTGGCAAATACGGGCGAACGAAGGCCGCAAAAATTTACTGGCATCGAGCAGTAAATATTTTCTTTCGGAAGCCAATAGCATCTGTTGTTTTAAATGTGCATTATTTTCGTTGGGAGAACGTAAATAACCATCATTGCCAAGACTGCTGCAGGAGAAAAAGATTTTATTAATCAAAAAATCTTTCAGCGGTTGTTCTGCAACCACGCCGTTGAAATCTTCATTGTGGTCCGCATACTCGCCGCCAAGGCAGATGGTGCGGATATTGCCTTTGGGGGCCAACGTCTGCACCGCCCGTAATGAGTTGGTCAGCACCGTCAACTCAATATCGGGCAGTTGACGGGCTAAAAACCAACAGGTCGTACTGCTATCCAGCAAAATACAATCACCGGGCGTGATAAAATCCAGAGCACGTTTGGCAATTTGCATTTTTTCCTGCGCATTCTCATTCATGCGCTGACGGAAAGTGGATTCAAATTCATTATGCTTATTTTTTTTATTAGGAATATTTCCCTGGTGTCGCTGTGCCATTACAGCGCCGCCGTGGCTGCGCTGTAAATAGCCTTGTTTTTCCAGTTGAGCTAAATCTCTGCGAATCGTTTCTTGTGAAACCTGACACGTATTCACCAGCTCGTTAACCAGTACGCGTCCATTACGGTTTAACTCTTCCATTATTCTGCGTTGACGCTCAATCGGTAACATCTCAACCTCCGATGACAATAAATTAGTGGATTACGAAATCGTAAAATGTGCCCTGGACGTAACAACCGAGGGCTGAGATCGAGATCGCTTTAAAAGGTGATCTTTGTCTCTTTATTAATGGTGTTTTGTTTTATTTTTTCATTTTTAAGTGATTTTCATCACGTTATTTCGCCCTTTTTGGCCTGTTATTCGTGATAATGGAATAAATCCTAATACTTTCCTGTGGCAATTAATATGACCGTTAATGACCGTTTGTGTGTGTTTGACCGAATTATAGAGCTAGCTCACAGGTTGATATGCGTGTCCGACGAATCTGATTGAATTGCGTGCACCGGGTGTTGAAGATGTGTGACGAGTGTAAGGAAAGGCACCTCAGGCAATATCGGCCCAGTCTTTTCTGCGTTATCATCACCGCCTTTCTTCATCTGAGGATATGATTTTCAATGCCTTATTGGATGAAATCGCTGTTTTTGATACCCCTGATGCTGGTATCACCGTTGCAGGCTGAACCCTTGCAAAAGACCTTTGCCAGTTGGCAACTGACCTGCAATAACCTTAATTTTTGCATGGTCAGAAACATTCCCGGTGACCAGGGATTGGTGATGACCTTGTCGCGCCAGGCGGGTATTAACGATCGCCCCCAGTTGCGCATTGATTATGGCAACGCTTATTCCGGCGCGTTAAAAGGTGAAGCCTTAGCGGATAATTTGCTGATAGATGCGCGGCGCTTAAAAATGGATCTCAAACACTGGCAGGTTGAACCCCATCACCTGGTCACCACCCATGAAATCTCTTTAGAAGAGTTTTTGGGGCAAATTCTGCCTGCCCATACCATTCAAATGACCTGGCGTCCGCAGGCCGCGATTGCGCTGAACGGATTACAGGACGCGCTCGCCCAGATGGACCAGGTACAGGGACGCAGTGGTGGACTCAGTGCCTGGGTGAAGCGTGGTCCGCGTGAGGCCTGGGCAATCACGCCGCCGCCGCGGGCCCCGGAAGTGTGGCAGGTGCACAACGCGGCACCGCCATTAACGCGTGATGAAACCAGTGGTCTCATTGATTTCGGCACCTGGCGCGTGAATACGGAGAGTTGTTCACTCGATCCGCTGCGCCGCGAAGTCACGGTCGCGCCGCTGACCACAGAAAAAGCGTTACTGCTGGTGAGTTGCGAAATGGGGGCGTACAACACGATTTCGTTGGCCTTTGAAGTCAGCCGTTCACAGCCGTACGTGGCGCGGGGGCTCGCTTTACGTTTGCCCTTCACACCGCCTGGTGGGGAGCGAAGTGTGGAATTGCTTAATGCGCAGTACGATCCCAGCAACAGCCAACTGTCGTTACTGGCCAAAGGGCGTGGCTTAGGCGATTGCGGCTCACGCTCACGCTGGCAGTTTGACGGCAAGTCCTTTGTGCTGGCGGAGTACGCGGAAGAGTCGGAGTGTGATAACTGGCATGGCAGTGACAACTGGCCAAATCTGTGGCAAACGCGTGCCGTCGTTGATTAGCGCAGATAGTGAATCACCTGATTACTACTGCCGCGCCAGAGCAGGCCAGGGTCGTACAGGTCTTGCTCAAAGCGGCCATCAACCAGCACATCAATCCACGGCAGCACTGACTGCTGTGCCGTGCTGAGTTCTTCGCGCCGATAGCCGCTCCATAACCAGATATCTTTCTGCGGACACTGCCGCTTAACACGCTTCACTAAACGGCGAATGTCTGCAAGGTTTGCGGGGTGCAGCGGATCGCCTCCCGACAGCGATAATCCCTGCCGGGGAATGCGTGTATCCAGTAAGTCCTGAATCAGTTTTTCTTCCTGCTCAAGGGTAAACGGATGACCGGAGTTGAGCCGCCAGGTGCTTTTGTTATAGCAACCTGGACACTGATGCTCACAACCCGCGACGAACAGCGTGCAGCGGGTGCCGGGGCCGTTAATCACATCAACCGAGTAGTACTGGTGGACATTCAAGGGTATTCCTCTTTTGTTCTTATTTGCTGCTCCTCCCGCATGGCGGGGGAAGGAGCAAACCGCACCGTATTTCCCCCTCCCGTTGGCGGGAGGGGGTTAGGGGGAGGGACCGACGGCTCATTGTCCGCAACCGTCTGCCCCCCATCCCGGCCTTCCCCCGCATGGCGGGGGAAGGAGCAAACCACACTGTATTACCCCTCCCGTACACGGAGGGAGCAAACCGCACTGTATTTCCCCCTCCCGTTGACGGGAGGGGGTTAGGGGGAGGGACAGACGGCTCATCGCCCGCAACCGCCTGTCCCCCATCCCGGCCTTCCCCCGCGTGGCGGGGGAAGGGGCAAATCGCACCGATCACAGATGCTTTACGCGACGTTTCACTTCTTCTTGTTTGCCCGCATTAAAGGGGCGCGCATCGGGGCTGCCTAAATAGCCGCATACTCGGCGGGTGACAGAAACCCGAGCCGGTTCGTGATTGCCGCATTTGGGACAGGTAAACCCTTTGCTGGTACAGGCAAACTCTCCCTGGAAGCCGCAATCATAGCACTCATCAATCGGCGTATTGGTGCCGTAGTAGGGCACATGCTGATAGCTGTAATCCCAAACGTCTTCCAGTGCTTTCAGGTTATGTTGCAGATTCGGATACTCGCCGTAACAGATAAAACCGCCATTGGCGATGGAGGGATACGCCTTCTCAAAATCAATTTTATCGTAGGGATTCACCTGCTTCTCAACATCCAAATGGAAGCTGTTGGTGTAATAGCCTTTATCCGTTACTCCGTGCACGGTGCCAAATTCGGCCTTATCCAAACGGCAGAAGCGATCGCACAGGTTTTCACTGGGTGTGCTGTACAAACTAAAGCCATAACCTGTCTCTTCTTTCCAGCTATCAACGGCGTCACGCAGCCGCTGTACAATCGCCAGCGCGGTTTGCTGACGGCGGGCATCGTCATACAGATGCACCTGATTGCCAAACAGCGCATTAATGGTTTCATGTATGCCGATGTAGCCAAGGGAAATTGAGGCGCGGCCCTGTGTAAACAATGGCGCGATATCATCGTCCGGCCCCAGGCGCACGCCGCATGCGCCTTCCATATACAGGATGGGAGCGACACGGGCCTTTACGCCATCCAGGCGAGCAATACGGCTCATCAGCGCAGCTTTGGCGATGACCAAACGTTGTTCCAGTATCGTCCAGAACCGCGTTTCATCCTGTGCCGCTTCCAGTGCGATGCGCGGCAGATTCAGACTGATCACGCCAATGTTATTGCGCCCTTCGTGGATCTGTTCGCCGTCTTCTTCATACACGCCGAGAAAGCTGCGACAGCCCATCGGCGTTTTAAACGAACCGGTTATCTCCACCACGCGGTCATAATTCAAAATATCGGGATACATGCGTTTGCTGGCGCACTGTAAAGCCAACTGTTTGATGTCGTAACACGGATCTTTTGCGCGCAGGTTATGACCCTCTTTCAGGGCATACACCAGTTTTGGGAACACTGCGGTTTTATGATTTTTGCCCAGCCCCGCCACACGGACCTGTAAAATCGCGCGTTGAATCAAGCGGGCAGCCCAGCAATCACCCAATCCGAAACCAAAGGTGACAAAGGGCGTTTGCCCGTTGGCGGTGTGGAGCGTATTGACTTCATACTCCAGTGACTGGAAAGCATCCAGGCACTCTTTTTCTGTTCTGGTCCGCGCGTAGGCCTCAAGGTCTGCAATCTGCCATGTCTGCGCGATTTCGCGGTGCTTGGCCAGGCTGGCCTCAACATAAGGTGCCAGCACTTCGTCGATGCGATTAATGGTGGTGCCGCCGTAAATATGACTGGCGACCTGTGCAATGATTTGTGCGGTTACTGCGGTGGCGGTAGCAATCGATTTAGGCGGTTCAATTTCCGCATTGCCCATACGAAAACCCTGGCTCAACATGCCTTTTAGATCGATAAGCATGCAGTTGAACATCGGGAAGAAAGGGGAGTAATCCAAATCATGGTAATGAATTTCGCCGCGCTGGTGTGCGCTGACGACGTCGGCCGGAATCATATGCTGACAGGCGTAATCTCGTGCCACAATACCCGCCAGTAAATCGCGCTGTGTCGGGATCACTTTACTGTCTTTGTTGGCATTTTCATTTAACAGCGCGGGATTGTTTTGTTCTAGCAGGCCGCGAACTTGCTGGAACACTGTTTGCTGAGCATCAGACACCGGCTTTTCCTTACCAAAATTACTACATATGGGTGTGAATCACGATAATAGACCCTATATGTGGTGATTGGTGGAAAATAACCGCGGATTTGTTGATGCAAAACAAGGAACGGAGAGGGGAGAATAAAAAAACGGCGCAAGCGCCGTTTTTATGTTTGGGAAGAGGTTTCCCTGGTGTTGGTGTAGATCAAAGTACTAACAGAAAACTAAAAATGTGTAATTTATTTTGTATGTTTATAAGGTACCCTGATTCATCAGATGCAGAAACAGTATTAAACACCCTTGTTTGCCAACGGTTGTTGTGATAAGTAGTTTTTGCCTGATGAAAAAATAAGAAAGGATAACTAATGAAAATCGTTGTAACTGATACGCCTGTCGAGGCGGATGTTGAGTTTGTTGTTCAGGGATTATGGAAACACAATAGCCAGTTCGATGCAGTGGACATTACACCACTCTTTCTCACTATACGTGATGACGACAATCACATTTTAGGTGGATTGGTCGCGCGAACGTGGTGGAAAGGTCTGGAAGTGCAGTATCTGTGGATTGGTGAGCAGGCGCGTGGCACGGGAAAAGGGCGTGAGATGATGTTGAAAGCCGAAGAGGTGGCGCGCGAGCGCGGATGCTCAATGGCCTATGTCGACACCTTTAATTTCCAGGCGCGCGGCTTTTATGAAAAGTTGGGTTATGCGGTCTACGGCAGCATGGACGGGTATCTTGATAAATATACCCGTTATTACCTGAAAAAATCCTTTTAATTAGTCAGGATAAGCCTATGAGTCGGGACAAGGACGATCATGAATATCTGCACGCTTTTATTTCCATGATGGATAACTTGAGCGATCCGTGGGGGATTAAAGATCTCCACTCCCGGCACGTCTATATGAACAAGGCGGCGTTTGCGTACACCAACACGCCGCTGACTTTTAAAATCGAAGGCGTTCGCGATGAAGATTTTCCTGCAGTTTGGGCTGAATGTGCCGATGAGTTAATCGAGCACGACAAACGGACGGAAGAAACCAAAGAACGGGTCACGGTCATTGAAACGCACTACTGGTTCGGCCGCAAAGAATTATCGCCTTATATCAGCGAAAAACTGCCTATTTTCAATAACAAAGGGGAGTGCATTGGCGTTATCTGGAATGCAAAACCCTTTGATAACCGTACGCCGCTTAACTTTATCAATCAAAAAACGCCAACGGTGTTAACCACGGAGGTGGCGACTAAAACCTTTACCAAAGCGGAACTCGATATTGTTTTTCTCATGTTACAGCGCATGAGCGCGAAAGAGATTGCCAATATTTATGATGTTAGCGTCAGAACGATCGAAAACAGAATCCATTCTATCTATCAAAAAGCCGATGTGCATTCATTGCAGCAATTCGAAGAGTATTGCGTGAAGCATAATCTGGAAAATTATATTCCTGGTCGCCTTATCAATAAAGGGATCACGTTTATCTGACAGGGGTGTTCGTAATAATGAAAATCAATGATTACCCGCTAAGCCGCGTCCCGGCCAGCAGCCGTGTGTCGTTTCTCAGCGTCGCGATTGTGCATATGGGAATGCTGACAGCACTGGATCAATTTATGCTCGGTGCGGTGTTGGGCGACAGTATGACCCTGATGGACGCATTGAGCGCTATCCTGGCGGGCAGCCTGATTTTTGGCTTAATAACCTTTGGGTTTGGCTATATCGGCATGAAAGAGGGCTTGTCAGGCAGTATGCTGGCACGCTGGTGTGGGTTTGGTCGCATCGGGGCTGCCTTTATTGGCGTAGTGGTGGCCGTCAGTTTGTTGGGCTGGTTTGGCATTCAGAACGCCATTTTTGCGCACTCATTGAGCGCAGCCTTTCCTAATACGTTGACCTTCCAGACAGCGGCAACGATTTCCGGTTTGTTCCTGACCGTGCTGGTGGCCTATGGCTTTACGGCGTTGCGCATCACAGCCCGCATTGCCGTGCCCATCTTTATCGCACTGATTGCCTGGATTGCCTGGCAAACGCTGGCGACCGATCACGCCATTCCGCTGGCACCGACGGTTGGAAAGGAGATGATGAACATCAATGCGGGGATCACGCTGGTGGTGGGCGGCGCGATTCTGGCCAGCCTGATGACGCCCGATCTCACGCGCTACTCCAAAAATGGCAAACACGTGTTTGGTGTTACGTTGGCCACCATTATTCTTGGTGAGTTCATCATCAATGGGCTGGCCATTTTCATTGCCCGCAAACTGAACACCGGCGATATCATGTCGATAATCACCATTGCTTCGGGCACGCTGGGTCTGTTTGCGGTGATTTTCTCAACGTTAAGGGTTAACGACCTCAACCTTTACTCTTCTGCGCTGGGTATTATTAACGCCATTGAGAGCACCACCGGGAAGAAGCTGAAGTACACCACGATTACGCTGTGTCTGGGTATTTTGGGCACCACGTTGTCTGTGTTGGGCATTCTCGATCACTTTGTGGATTTCCTGAACCTGTTGGGTGTGATTGTCCCACCGGCGCTGGGTGTGATGCTGACCGAGTATTTTGTGCTGAAGAAATACAGTGTGGAGCTTGAGCGCTCACGCCAGAGTGGTGAAATGCCGGCGCACACACAACTGTCCGGCTGGCCGGCGATCCTGGCGACGCTGTTAGGCGGTTATGTGGGCTTTACCTTTACCTGGGGTATCGCCACGCTGAACTCCTTTGTGGTGGCCTGCGCGGCCTACGTACTGCTGGAAGCGCTCTATTCAGCGATCAGCAACCGTTCTGCCAGTCGCGCATAACGCCGCGTATAAAAAAGGGGGCCTTGTCAGGCCCCCTGTTTTTTATGGCTTCTTAGTGGGGTTTCAACAGCTTCTCAGCATGTGAAACCACATTTTCCACGGTAAAACCAAACTCATTAAACAGCTTATCGGCAGGGGCAGACTCCCCAAACGTGGTCATTCCCACAATGCTGCCGTTCAGGCCAACATATTTGTACCAATAATCGGCGATACCGGCTTCGACGGCGACGCGACGTGTCACCGTTGATGGCAGTACGGATTCACGGTAAGCCACGTCCTGCTTATCAAACAGATCGGTTGACGGCATCGACACCACGCGAATGTGGTGTCCATTGGCAGTGAGTTTCTCGGCGGCTTTCAGGGTAATTTCCACTTCAGAACCCGTGGCAATCAAAATCAGCTCCGGCGTGCCCGCGCTGTCTTTCAACACATAGGCGCCTTTGTGAATATCCTGCAACTGCTTATCGCTGCGCTCAGGCTGCATCAGGTTCTGACGCGAAAGAATAAGCGCAGTGGGCCCATGGTGGCGCTCAATGGCGTGTTTCCAGGCGATTGCCGTTTCCACTTGGTCACACGGACGCCAGACGCTCATATTGGGCGTTAAGCGCAGGCTGGCAAGTTGTTCAACCGGCTGGTGCGTTGGGCCATCTTCACCCAACCCAATCGAATCATGGGTATACACCAGAACCTGGCGTGCTTTCATCAGTGCGGCCATGCGCACCGCATTGCGGGCATATTCCACGAACATCAGGAAGGTCGCGGTATAAGGCACAAAGCCCCCGTGATGCGCAATACCGTTAGCGATGGCGGTCATACCAAATTCACGCACGCCATAATGGATATAGTTACCGGCAGGATCTTCATTGATAGGCTTCGAGCCCGACCAGATCGTCAGGTTACTTGGGGCCAAATCAGCAGAACCGCCTAAAAACTCGGGCAGCACTTTGCCATAGGCTTCAAGTGCATTTTGCGAGGCTTTACGGCTGGCGATTTTCTGTGGGTTGTCTTGCAACTGGCGGATAAATGCCTGCGCGTTGTTTTCCCAATTTTCGGGCATTTCGCCGTGCATACGACGGCTCAGTTCTTTGGCTAACGCCGGATGGGCTTTTTCGTATGCGGCAAACTGATCATTCCAGTGGCTTTCACGTTGTGTACCGGCTTCTTTCGCATCCCACTGGGCATAAATTTCCTGTGGAATTTCAAACGGTGGGTACTTCCAGCCTAAGGCTTTACGCGTCAGCTCGACTTCTTCTGCACCTAATGCCGAGCCGTGTGATTCTTCTTTGCCTTGCTTATTCGGTGAACCGAATCCAATGATGGTGCGGCAAATAATCAGTGACGGTTTGTCGGTAACGCTTTGCGCTTCTTTAATGGCCTTGCTGATGGCCTCTGAGTCATGCCCATCCACATCACGGATCACATGCCAGTGGTAAGCCTCAAAACGCTGGGCGGTATCATCGGTAAACCAGCCTTCCACTTCGCCATCAATCGAGATGCCGTTGTGGTCATAAAAGCCGATCAGTTTGCCCAGCTTCAGCGTGCCTGCCAGCGAACATACCTCGTGCGAGATACCTTCCATCAGGCAACCATCACCCATAAATACATAGGTGTGATGGTCGATAATCGCGTGGCCCTCGCGGTTAAATTGCTCACCCAGCGTGCGCTCAGCAATCGCTAAACCCACGGCGTTAGCCAGACCTTGCCCCAGTGGGCCGGTGGTGGTTTCAACACCGGGCGTATAGCCGATCTCCGGGTGTCCTGGCGTTTTGGAGTGCAGTTGGCGGAAGTTTTTCAGCTCTTCCATCGGCAAATCATAGCCGGTCAGATGCAGCAAGCTGTACAGCAGCATAGAGCCGTGGCCGTTGGAGAGGATAAAACGGTCGCGATCGGCCCAGGCCGGATTCGCCGGGTTATGTTTTAACACGTCGCGCCACAAGACTTCGGCGATATCGGCCATGCCCATGGGGGCTCCGGGATGCCCGGAATTTGCCTTCTGTACGGCATCCATACTCAGGGCTCGGATGGCATTAGCCAGTTCTCTACGTGATGACATGGGGTTCTCCTGTCGCGATAAATATTTTTCCTCTCCCGCCAGCGGTAGAGGAGCAAAATGATGCCCATCCCCGTAAACAGGGGAGGAGCAAAACCGAGCCCATTCCCGTGAACCGGTGAGGAGCCAAAATGTCCCCCCTCCCGTTTACGGGAGGGGGTTAGGGGGAGGGGCAGACGGCTCAGGATCGGCGTTGTCTGTCCCCCTCCCAGCCTCCCCCGTAAACAGGGGAGGAGCAGAATGGTGCTCATTCCCGTAAACAGAGGAGGAGCAAAACCGAGCCCATCCCCGTTAACCGGTGAGGAGCCAAAATGTCCCCCCTCCCGTCGACGGGAGGGGGTTAGGGGGAGGGGCAGACGGCTCAGAATTGGCGTTGTCTGTCCCCCTCCCAGCCTCCCCCGTAAACAGGGGAGGAGCAAAATTGTGTCCATCCCCGTGAACAGGGGAGGAGCCAAAATGTCCCCCCTCCCGTCGACGGGAGGGGGTTAGGGGGAGGGACAGACGGCTCAGGATCGGTATTGCCTGTCCCCCTCCCAGCCTCCCCCGTAAACAGGGGAGGAGCAAAATGGTGCTCATTCCCGTAAACAGAGGAGGAGCAAAACTGTGCCCATTCCCGTGAACCGGTGAGGAGCAAAACGATGCCAGTGACTACAAACGTGCGGCCAGCACGTCTTCCAGTTTTTGTTGATCAACGGCGAACTGACGAATGCCTTCAGCCAGTTTTTCAACCGCCATCGGATCCTGATTATGCTCCCAGCGGAATTGCGCTTCGGTCAGTGGTGCAGGGCGGTTTGCCACCTCTTTGGACGGCGTCAGTTTGCGCTCAACCGGTGCATCACTGGCTTGCAGTTGTTTCAGGAGATCCGGCGAAATGGTCAGGCGATCGCTGCCCGCCAGAGCCAATACCTGCTCGGTTTTACGGAAGCTGGCTCCCATAATCACCGTGTTATAGCGATGAGATTTGTAGTATTCGTAGATATTGCGCACCGAAACCACGCCAGGATCTTCATCCACGTTGTACGGGTCCAGCGGCTTACGGCTGTTGTAGTAGTCATAAATACGACCAACAAAGGGTGAAATCAGAAACACACCGGCTTCTGCACAGGCGCGGGCCTGAGCGAAAGAGAACAGCAGCGTCAGGTTACAGTTGATGCCATTTTTCTCCAGCTCTTCTGCGGCGCGAATGCCTTCCCAGGTGGAGGCCAGCTTGATCAAAATGCGCGAGCGATCGATACCGCTGTCCTCATACATGCGCACCAGTTTTTCCGCCTTGGTGACACACATCCCGCGATCAAACGACAGGCGTGCATCCACTTCGGTAGAAACGCGGCCAGGCACGCTTTTCAGGATTTCCATACCGAGGTTAATGGCCACTTTGTCACTGGCATTAATGATTTGGGTGGCTTTGCTCCCCCCCTGTTTTTTGGCGTACTCGATAGCATCATCAATCAGATGCTTATACGAATCGAGGCCCGCAGCCTTGAGGATCAGCGATGGGTTAGTGGTGGCATCCTCCGGGTGATAGTTGCGAATCGATTCAATATCGCCACTGTCGGCAACCACGGTGGTGTACTGTTTTAACGCATCAAGCTGGTTCATCTCTTACTCCTTGATGAGCAATTCATCAAATTGCGAATGTGATTACAGGGCAACACAGTGCATCAGGCTGCTTGGGAAAAATGTCATTCTGTCAGAGTGTTGCGAGGAGCCTGTCCGGTTAAGACCTGGCGTGGGACGGATAAGCCATGTCGCAGAAGCAGGTGCTGATACTGTGTGTTTAACGGTCAAAAAAACCATGCCAGGGACGAAACAACCGCAACAGAAAGGGTAGCAGAGTCACGTGGATCTGCTTGCGCTTTGCGCGTCATTTCGCCCCTGATGAGCTATCTGGGATTATTTACCCAGGCCAACTTGCTCATAGTGGTCAATTCTTTCCACTTTAGGCGCTGAGCCACCGCCTTCGTATTCGGATTCAAGCCAGACATTGACAATGTTTTTCGCCAGTTCAGGGCCAATGACACGTGCGCCCATGGTCATGACTTGCGCGTTGTTGCTCTTACGTGCGCGCTCAGCAGAGAAGGTGTCATGGCACTGTGCAGCGCGAACGCCGGGCACTTTATTCGCCACAATCGCCACACCGATACCGGTGCCGCACAGCAGAATACCGCGCTCGTGCTCGCCATGCTGAATAGAGGTTGCCAGCGCGAAAGCCACATCGGGATACAGCGGGCGATCGTTCTGTGCATCGTTGGTGTAATCCACCACGGTGTACTGCTTGTCTTCTAACAGTTTCTTAATGATGTTTTTCAGCTCGATGGCTGCGTCATCGGCACCAATCGCAATTGTTTTCATCGTGTACTCCAGCAGGTTACGCGGTTGCACCTGCATTCTTGTGCAGGCCAGAAGATGTTCATCAGTAGCCTGCCATAAAACCGTTCATATGTTCAAGTGTGGTTCATTTGTTTTTGGTCGCGGTCTTCGACTATCTATGATGTCAATCACCTTGAGCCGCCTGATGACGGGCCGTTGCGCTGAGTTAATCCGAAAAAGCGAGAAAATTCTCTACCTGTGATCCTGGTCATAATTTTTGCAGTTGCAGTTGTGAGATGTGCATTTATGCATGTAATGTTCATTTGTTCGCGCAGTGATACCAATGTACAAGAAGACCCCTTAGAGGACTCGATCATGCGTTTAATCAGTACTATCCCTCTGTTCACCTGCAGATCCACTGGGACACCTGCATTGCCAACACCTGTTATCTCCTTCAACCGCGCACGTACCGGAGGTGCGTCATGACTCAGCAGACTCAGACAGCGGTTGAACAATCCGCTATTCGTAAGATTTCCTGGCGCCTGGTTCCCTTTGTCGCCTTGATGTTCTTTATTAACTTCCTGGACCGTACGGCGATCTCCTTTGCTGGCCCTAACGGGATGACACAAGACCTGGGCTTAACCGCCGTGCAGTTTGGTTTAGCCTCCGGCATTTTCTTTATCGGTTATATCTTGCTGGAAGTGCCGAGCAACATGGCACTGCATCGCTTCGGTGCCCGTAAGTGGCTGGCGCGTATCATGATCAGCTGGGGTATCGTTTCACTGCTGTTTACCTGGGTAAGCAGTGTGGAAGGGTTGTACACCCTGCGCCTGTTACTGGGTATCGCGGAAGCGGGCTTCTTCCCGGGCGCGATTCTGTACCTGAGCATGTGGGTACCGGCTCGCCACCGTAGCAAGATCCTCTCTCTGTTCTATCTCGCACAGCCGTTAACCGTGGTATTCGGTGCACCGCTGGCGGCCGCCTTTATTGAGCAGCACGGTCTGTTTGGACTGGAAGGCTGGCGCGTGATGTTTATGGGCGTGTCTATCCCAGCCATTATCGTGGGTATTCTTGCCTTGTTCTGGCTGGTGGATAACCCGCGTCAGGCGAAATGGCTGACCGCTGAAGAGAAAACCTGGCTCACCAATGAGCTGGAAGCAGAAAATGCCGCCAAGACCACCAAAGGTCACCAGGGTGTGCGTTCTGTGATGGGTAACGGCCGCGTTTGGGTGCTGTGCCTGATCTACTTCGGCTTTATCTATGGCCTGTACGCGCTGGCGTTCTTCCTGCCGACCATTATCGGTGGCTTCCAGCAGCAGTTTGGCACCACCTTTAATGTGATGGAAAAAGGCTTAATCACCGGTGTGCCATACCTGATTGCCGCCGTGGTGATGTTCTTCTGGTCACGTGATGCGTCGCGCCGTGGTTGCAAAACCTGGCATATCGCCATCCCAGCTTTAACCGGCGCCATCAGTGTGCCACTGGCGTTGTACATGGATTCACCGTTTACCACCATTATGGTGATCGCCGTGACTGCCAGCTCAATCTTTGCTGCATTACCGAATTTCTGGACGCTGCCGACGCAGTTCCTGACGGGTGCATCCGCCGCTGCTGCTATTGCCCTGATCAACACCCTGGGTAACGTTGCCGGATTCTCCGCAGGCTACATCACTGGCGCGTTGCACGATGCCACTAACAGTTACACCGTGCCGATGTTTGTGGTGGGTGGATTCATGCTGCTGTCAGCCGTGCTGATGTTGCTCTTGAACCGTAGCCGCCAGCATCAGTCGACGACCCCATTAGCCCAGGAGCAATAATAATGACTTACTTGTTTAACCAACCTTCAGCTTTTGCCTCTGAACTGATCGAAGGATTTGTCGCCGCGAATGCTGACAAAGTCCGTCAAGTCCCTGGCGGCGTGGTGCGCAGCACCCGCAGCAAAACAGGTTCCGTGGCGGTCATTGTTGGAGGCGGTTCCGGTCACTACCCGGCGTTCGCCGGGTTGGTTGGACAAGGTTTGGCGCACGGTGCGGCGATGGGCAACTTGTTTGCCTCGCCCTCCGCGCAACAGATTTACAACGTTGCACGCGCCGCAGATAACGGTGGTGGCGTGCTGCTGACGTTTGGTAATTACGCCGGTGATGTGCTCCATTTCGGCCAGGCTTGCGAACGCCTGCGTGCTGATGGCATTGCCTGCGAAATTCTGGCGGTCACTGACGATATCTCCAGTGCCAAAGTCGAAGAAATTGAGAAGCGCCGCGGTGTGGCGGGTGATTTAACCGTCTTTAAAGTGGCTGCTGCGGCGGCAGAAGCGGGTCAGGACCTGGCGGGCGTGCTGAAAGCGGCACGCCATGCCAACGACCGCACGCGCTCTTTTGGTGTGGCGTTCTCCGGTTGTACGCTGCCGGGCGCCACACACCCCTTATTTGAAGTGGAAAAAGGGCGCATGGCGTTGGGCATGGGCATCCACGGTGAGCCGGGTATCAAAGAAACCGACGTACCGCGTGCCGATGAACTGGCCGAAATTTTTGTTGAACGCCTGCTGGGTGAACTGCCTGCGGGCATCGCCTCAGCCGAAGGGCAGCGCGTCGCGTTGATCCTGAACGGATTAGGCTCGGTGAAGTATGAAGAGCTGTTTGTGGTGTATCGCCGCGTGGCGCAACTGCTGGATGCAGCGAAAATCCAGGTGGTTGAGCCGGATGTTGGTGAGTTTGTCACCAGCTTTAACATGGCCGGGGCTTCTCTGACGCTGATGTGGTTGGATGATGAGCTGGAAACCTTCTGGCGTGCGCCGGCGAATACGCCAGCCTACCGCAAAGGCAGCGTGATTGTTGCTGAACAACTGAGCGCGGCTGAATTGGTCGAAGAGGTGCAGGAAACATTGCCTCCTGCCAGCAGCGAATCAAAAGAGAGTGCGCAGCGTGTGCTGCAACTGTTGGAAGCGATGGCAAATACCATTCAAACCAACGCAGAAGAACTGGGCCGCATCGATGCCGTCGCGGGTGACGGCGACCACGGTATTGGCATGGAGCGTGGCATTCTTGGGGCGGTTGAAAAAGCGCGTGATGTTGCTGCGCAAGGTGCAGGTGCGGGCACGCTGCTGTGTCGCGCCGCTGACGCCTGGGCCGATAAAGCCGGTGGCACCTCTGGCGCACTGTGGGGCGTGGCATTAACCGCAGTGGGTACTGCAATCGGTGACGAGCAGAAACCGGATGCGCAACGCGTTGCCACCGGTATTCGCCATGCGAAAGAGGGCATCATGCACTTTGGTAAAGCCAAAGTGGGCGACAAAACCATGGTTGATGTGCTGGTGCCGTTTAGTGATACGTTAAATGAAGCGGTTGCCGCGGGCAGCAGTTTGACCGACGCCTGGTTAAAAGCGGCGCAGGCCGCTGATGACGCGGCACAAGCAACAGCGCATCTGCTGCCAAAAATGGGCCGCGCACGCCCACTGGCAGAGAAAAGTCTGGGTACCCCGGATGCGGGCGCCATTTCACTGGCCATGATCGTCAATACCATCGGTAGCCTGTTAAAAGACAAGACCGCCGCGTAATTAAGGAGCTTGAGCATGTCACAACAACCTGCCATCTGGCTGGGCACCAGCCTGAAAATGTACTTCGGATATCAGCAAACGCTGGCGTGGTGTCGTGACGTTGCCGAACTGGCGCGTACGCACCCGGCGATTGTGCAGGGCAAAGTGGGACTGTTTGTTCTGCCTGCTTACCCGGCTATTCCAGCGGTAGCGGAGATTTTTGCCGATACACCGGTGCGCTTTGGTGGTCAGGATGTGTGTCAGGCTGAAAACGGTGCCTGGACCGGTGAGGTCAGTGCCAGCATGTTGCATGAGCTGGGCTGTTCACTGGCGGAAATCGGTCATGCCGAGCGCCGTCGTCACTTCCATGAAGACAAAATCCAAATTGCCGCCAAAGTGGCGGTATCACTGCGCAATGGTTTAACCCCTGTGCTGTGTATTGGTGAAGAGGAAAAGGGCACGCCGGAGCAAGCCATTGCGTTGTGCCAACAGCAGTTTACGGAAGCGCTGGAAAACGCGGCGCAGCAAGGGTTGAAAGGCAGCGTGTTTTTCGCCTATGAACCGCAGTGGGCGATTGGCGCACCGCAGCCTGCACCGGATAGCTACATCCGTGCGGTGTGTGCGGGTTTGCATCAGTTGAAAACCCCGGCGGGCATTGATTTACGTGTGATTTACGGCGGCAGCGCAGGCCCGGGTCTGATTAAACGCCTGGGCGGAGACGTGGATGGCCTGTTCCTCGGCCGTTTTGCCCACGATCCAAAATCGCTGGCGCAGATTGTTGATGAAGCCAGCCAACTGATTGGGGAGATCCGTTAATGAGCCGTATCGGACTCAGTACTTATGCCTTTTTTTGGCGCATGTCATCACAGGTGCCTAATCCGCTGACCCTGGAGCAGATGCTCCAGCAAACAGCGGAAATGGATGTGTCGGTGTTTCAAATCTGCGACTACACCGCGATTGAAAGCTGGAGCGATGCGCAGCTCCAGGCGCTGCGTCAGCAGGCCGATGCGTTAGGTATCACGCTGGAATTGGGCACGCGTGGTCTGGGCACGGCACATTTGCAGCGTTATCTGCATATGGCCGCTATTTTGGACGTCCGCGTAGTGCGCTCAATGTTTTACAGCGCCACGCTGCGCCCAACGCTTGATGAGGCCGCTGCGCTGATTGCGGCGGTACTGCCGGAATTTGAGCGCCAGCAGGTCAAGCTGTGCCTGGAAACCTATGAGCAGGTGAAAACCACCGACATGATGTCGGTGATTAATCAGTTCCCTTCACCGTGGCTGGGCGTTTGCCTTGATCCGGCCAACTGCGTTGCCGGGCTGGAACTGCCTGCGCAGGTGATTGCCAACACCGCTGAGCGCGTAGGCAACCTGCATATCAAAGATTTTGCGTTCTCGCGTCGCGATGGCTGGGTAGGCTTTACCTACGCAGGCTGTCTGATGGGAGAAGGTTTGCTTGATTACGACGGTATGATTGCTGCCGTTAAACCAGGCGAAAAAGGCATTAACCAAATCGTCGAGCACTGGCTGCCGTGGCAGGAAAATGCAGAAGTGACCTGCCTGCGTGAAGCCGAGTGGACCCGTCGCACTGTCGAATTCTTACGTAGTAAACAAGATCAGGAGTAGAACAATGAGCAACCAATTAAAAACCATTACTGTGATCGGTGCTGGCGGCAAAATGGGGATGCGTATCTCCGCCAATTTCCAGAAAAGCGATTACCAGGTGTTTTACTGCGAGAACTCCCCAGGTGCGCAGGCGAAAGTGACCGAGCAAGGTCGCGAACTGTCTGACGCGGCGTCTGTGGTGCCCGTCAGTGATGTGGTGATTCTGGCGGTGCCCGATATCGTGCTGGGTAAAGTCTCTGAGGGCGTCGTGCCACAGATGAAGAAAGGCGCAGTTTTACTGACGCTGGACCCGGCAGCGGCCTATGCCAACCTGATCGCCCACCGCGACGAAATTGAATACGCGGTTGCCCACCCGTGCCACCCGTCGGTATTCCTGGCGCGTTACACCAAAGAAGAGCATGAAGATGCCTTTGGGGGTATCGCGGCAATTCAGCACGTTGCTGCCTCTTACGAGACCGGTTCCGACGCGCAGAAAGCGGAGCTGAGCAAAGTGATCAGCGTGATGTATGGCCCGGTTGAGCAAGTGCACTGGGTCACCGTGACGCAACTGGCCTATCTGGAGCCTACGCTGGTGGAAACCGTGGCCTGCATGGTCGGTGCATTCATGAAAGAAGCGCTGGATGAAACCGTTAAGCACAGCGGCGTGCCTGAAGAAGCGGCAAAAGCCATGCTGTACGGCCATATTCAGATTGCTCTGGCCGTTGCCTTCCGCGCCACTAACCCGTTCTCTGATGCTTGTATGATTGCGATGGAGTATGGCCGCGAGAAAATCGTTAAGCCAGACTGGAAGCAAATTTTCGATCAGAAAGAGCTGGATATCGTGATTGCCCGCATGTTGAAGATCGACGAAATCCGTCGTTAATCCTATTGCTGAACATGGCTCCTTTACCGCACTGGTAAAGTGAGCCATATCAGTGATATAACACCTCCCCAGATGGCCTGAGCAGTTTCAGGCATGCCGCTGCGAGATAGGTACGGATGGAAAAAAACACGCTCTCTCAAGACTCCGAACTGCTGACGGAAATCGCGGTCGCCTATTATCAGGACGAAATCACCCAGGAGGAGATTGCGCGTAAGTTTGGTATTTCCCGCATTAAAGTTGGACGCCTGCTCAAACGGGCCAAGGAAGAGGGCATCGTTGAAATCAGCGTGCGCTATCATCCGGTGTTCAGCACCCGTCTGGAACAACAGCTACTTGACCGTTTTCCACAGTTGCAGCGCGCTTTGATTGCCCTGGATTTGCAAGACAGCGAAGAGCAACGCCGTCAGGTCGCCGCGCTGGTCTCCTCACACCTGGCCCAAAACCTGAAAGACAACTCGGTGGTGGCGGTGGGGCAGGGACGGAATGTGGCCGCCGTTGCGGATAATCCAGGCTTAGTGCCGACGCGCAACTGCCACTTTATCAGCGGTATTGGCGGGACTCACCGGCCCGGTGATGCGATCAATGCCGATCACATCAGCCGTCGTTTGGCGAAAAAATTTGGTGGCATCAGTGAAACGCTGTACGCCCCCGCCTATGTTGAAAACCGCGCCCTGAAAGATGCCTTTATGCAAAACGGCACCATTAAAGAGACGCTGGATCGCGCGCGTAAGGCGGATGTGGCGTTGGTGGGCATTGGTGACATGAACGAAAACAGCTACATGGTGAAATTGGGTTGGTTCACGCCACATGAAATCATTGATGCCAGCCTGAATCAGGGCGTAACCGGCGATGTTGCAGGCTATGATTTCTTTAATGCGCAGGGGCAACATGTCGACACGGTGATGAACGACCGCGTGATAGGCCTGAGCATTGACGAGCTGCGTAAAATTCCCTGTGTGATAGCCATTGCTTCGGAAAATACCAAGGCGATGGCGATCTTAGGGGCACTGCGCACCGGCGCGATAGATATCGTGGCAACCACGGCGCAAAACATTCGTACCATCCTCAATATGACCCAGTAAATCACCGGCAGCGACGCGCCATCCTTAATGGAAATAATTTCCGTATTTGGGACGTGTCGCTGTAAATTTGGGTCACTTCAAGGTTTTCTTCTCTCCAGCCCTTCTATACTGCTCCTTCTCTGCCCTACACATAATGAGAAAGGAACGGACAATGGACGACAATTTAAAACAGAGCGCGCTGGATTTTCACGAATTCCCGGTTCCGGGAAAGATTCAGGTTTCCCCCACCAAACCCTTAGCCACCCAACGCGACTTAGCCCTGGCCTATTCACCCGGCGTTGCTGCCCCCTGTCTGGAAATTGCGGCCGATCCGCTGGCGGCGTTTAAATACACGGCGCGTGGCAATCTGGTGGCGGTGATCTCTAACGGTACTGCTGTGCTGGGGCTGGGCAACATTGGTGCATTAGCGGGCAAGCCGGTGATGGAAGGCAAGGGCGTCCTGTTTAAAAAATTCGCAGGCATTGATGTGTTTGATATTGAAATTGATGAGTTGGATCCTGACAAGTTGGTCGAGGTGATTGCCGCACTGGAACCTACCTTTGGCGGGATCAACCTGGAAGACATTAAAGCGCCAGAGTGTTTTTATATTGAACAAAAATTGCGTGAGCGCATGAACATTCCGGTCTTTCATGACGATCAGCACGGCACGGCGATTATCTGTACGGCTGCCGTACTGAACGGCTTGCGTATTGTGAAGAAGACGATTTCTGACGTGCGTTTAGTGGTCTCAGGCGCTGGGGCATCGGCTATCGCCTGCATGAACTTGCTGACATCGCTCGGCCTGCAAAAACACAATATCGTGGTCTGTGATTCGAAAGGCGTGATTTACCGGGGCCGCGAAGAGAACATGGCGGAAACCAAAGCCGCCTACGCCATTGAAGATAACGGTAAGCGCACGCTGGATGATGTGATTGCGGGCGCGGATATCTTCCTCGGCTGTTCTGGCCCGAAAGCCATGACGCCGGAGATGGTGAAAAAGATGGCGGCCAGCCCGCTCATTTTAGCGTTGGCGAACCCGGAGCCCGAAATTCTGCCGCCGCTGGCGAAAGAAGCGCGCCCGGATGCCATTATTTGTACCGGACGTTCTGATTTCCCTAATCAGGTCAACAATGTGCTGTGCTTCCCGTTTATCTTCCGTGGGGCACTGGACGTTGGCGCAACGGCCATCAACGAAGAGATGAAACTGGCGGCGGTGCATGCCATTGCGGAGCTGGCACTGGCAGAACAGAGCGAAGTGGTGGCCTCAGCCTATGGCGATCAGGAACTCACTTTTGGCCCGGAATACCTGATTCCCAAACCCTTTGATCCGCGCCTGATCGTACAAATTGCGCCTGCGGTCGCCAAAGCGGCGATGGATTCTGGCGTGGCAACGCGCCCGATTACCGATTTTGATGCCTACCGCGAAAAACTGGCGGAGTTTGTTTATAAGACCAACCTGTTTATGAAACCCATCTTCTCGCAAGCCCGCACCAATCCAAAACGGGTGGTGCTGGCGGAAGGTGAAGAGGCCCGTGTGCTGCATGCCACACAGGAGCTGGTCACTCTGGGGTTGGCAAAACCGATTTTGATTGGCCGCCCAAGTGTTATCGAGATGCGCTTGAAAAAACTGGGGCTGAAAATTGAGGCCGGTAAGGATTTCGAAGTGGTGAACAACGAATCCGATCCGCGCTTTAAAGCCTACTGGAGTGAGTACTATCAAATCATGAAGCGCCGTGGCGTATCCCGCGAACAGGCGCAGCGCACGGTGATTGGGAACCCAACGCTGATTGGCGCCATCATGGTGCATCGCGGTGAAGCCGATGCGTTGATTTGTGGCACCATTGGCGATTACAACGAGCACTACGACGTGCTGGAAAAACTGTTTGGCTTCCGGCCCGGCGTCAAAGCGGCGGGTGCCATGAATGCCCTGCAACTGCCGAGTGGCAACACCTTTATTGCCGATACCTACGTCAATGAAGATCCCACGCCAGAAGAGCTGACGGAAATCACCCTGATGGCGGCGGAGACCGTGCGTCGCTTTGGTATTGAGCCCAAAGTCGCCCTGTTATCACACTCCAGTTTCGGTACCTCTGACGCACCTGCGGCCCGTAAAATGCGCGAGACGCTGGCATTGATACAACAACGCGCGCCGGAGCTGGAAGTGGATGGTGAAATGCACGGTGATGCGGCTTTGGTCGAATCGATTCGTAACGATTTGATGCCCGACAGTCCGCTGCGCGGCGCGGCGAATATTTTAATTATGCCGAATGTCGAAGCTGCGCGTATTAGCTATAACCTGCTGCGCGTTTCGTGCTCTGAGGGCGTCACGGTGGGGCCGGTGTTAATGGGGATGGCGAAGCCGGTACATGTGTTGACGCCGATTGCCTCGGTGCGCCGTATTGTGAACATGGTGGCGTTAGCGGTGGTAGAGGCGCAGACCGAACCGCTGTAAGGGGTGAGTTGCGGAGTACGCTGTCCCTCCCCCTAACCCCCTCCCGCAAGCGGGAGGGGGATGTTTACTTCCTCCCCGTTATACGGGGAGGAGTGAGGAGGGATATTTTTTTACTTCCTCCCTCGTTTAACGAGGAGGAGTGAGGAGGGATATTTTTTTACTTCCTCCCCCGTTTAACGAGGAGGACTGAGGAGGGATATTTTTACTTCCTCCCCCGTTTAACGGGGGAGGATTGAGGAGGGGGACAGACGGCTCCAAACCTAAAAACCTAAAACTACACCCAATCCCGCACCACAATAAAATCGCTGTACAGCCGGGCTTCAGGCGAATCGGGTTCGGGCTGATAATCGTATTCCCAGCGCACCAGCGGTGGCATCGACATCAGAATCGACTCGGTGCGGCCTCCGGTTTGCAACCCAAACAGGGTGCCACGATCCCACACCAAATTGAATTCCACGTAGCGGCCACGGCGGTAAAGTTGGAATGCTCGCTCACGTTCCCCCCACGCCATGGCTTTGCGGCGCTCGACAATCGGCAAGTAAGCATCCAGATACCCCTGGCCCACCGCCTGCGTAAAACGGAAAGCGTAATCAAAATCGGGTGCATTAAGATCGTCATAAAACAGGCCGCCGATACCGCGTTGTTCATTACGATGCTTAATGAAGAAATAGTCGTCACACCACTTTTTGTATTGCGGCCATACGGCCTCACCGAACGGTTGGCACAGGTCATGCGCCGTTTGGTGCCAGTGACGCGCATCCTCTTCAAAACCATAAAAGGGCGTCAAATCAAAGCCGCCGCCAAACCACCACACGGGATCGGCACCCGGCTTTTCGGCAATAAAAAAGCGCACATTGGCGTGGCTGGTAGGGATGTACGGGTTTTCAGGATGCACCACCAGTGACACACCCATGGCTTCAAAACGGCGGCCCGCTAACTCTGGACGATGCGCGGTTGCCGAAGCGGGCATCTGGTCACCAAATACATGAGAAAAATTGACGCCTGCCTGCTCGAAAACGGTGCCGTTACGCAACACCCGACTACGGCCACCGCCGCCGCCCGGTCGCTCCCAGCTATCTTCAACAAAGTCCGCGCCGCCGTCAGCGGCAGCCAGTTGCTGGCAAATGCGTTCCTGTAGGTCGAGTAAAAAGGCTTTTACCTGCGCAATATCGGGAGTACTCATAACGGTTCCTTACTTTTTGAACGGGCGCAGTATACGTCAGACTCAAACCGGATGCTCGTTGTAGTAACTCACAATACCCTCGGCAATCGCGCTGGCAATCTTTTGACGAAAGGCGGTGGTACTCAATAAACGCTCCTCATTGGGATTGGTAATAAACGATGTTTCAACCAGTACTGAGGGGATTGACGGCGATTTTAATACGGCAAACGCGGCTTGCTCAGGATGCTGGCTGTGCAGTGTATGCACGGGACGAATCTGATTTAAAATATGGCGGCTCAGGGTCAGGCTGTTGTTGATCGTGTCGGTCTGCACCAGGTCGAATAAAATCTCTTGTAAATAGCGGTCTTTGGCTACCACCTCCGGGCCGCCGAGTTTATCCACGGCGTTCTCTTTCTCCGCCAGATAGCGCGCCATGGTGCTGCTGGCACCTTTGTTGGACAGGGCAAACACCGAAGCGCCATGGGCCGCAGGATCGGTAAAGCCATCGGCGTGGACGGACATAAACAGCGAGGCGCCATGTTGCTGGGCAATTTGTACCCGTTCATACAGCGGAATAAAATGATCGCTGTCGCGCGTCAGGCGCACCTCGATGTTGTTCTGGCCGCCGAGAAGTTCGCGGATATGACGCGAAATCGCTAATACAACGTGTTTCTCTTCGCTGCCTTCACGTCCCACCGCGCCTGAATCAATCCCACCGTGACCGGGATCGATCATAATAATGCGTTTACCTTTGCGCGGATTGGCCGCTTCTGCGAGCGCCGTTTTGCCGCCGATCGCTAGCGCAAGACCGCCAAGAAGAAGCTGGCGGCGGTGCAGTTCAACGGTTGAGGGTGTCTTTTTCATTGTGTTACCTAAATGAGAGATACCTGCAGTTATAGCCTAACGATTCCCGTGTCGCGATGGCGTAACGATTTCAATCTTTTACTTTTTATTGCAACACGCAACCGTGGATTATGCCGTAAACCTTGCATAGGCGAAAAAATCCATGATAATCAGTTAAATCAGCCTAATTAAGAGTTAATGTCATGGAAATTCGTGTGTTCCACCAGGATGATTTTGAAGAGGTCATTACGCTCTGGGAGCGCTGCGATTTATTGCGCCCGTGGAATGATCCTGAACTGGATATCGAACGCAAAATCAATCATAGCCCGGAGCTGTTTCTGGTGGCGGTGGTCGGCGGAGAAATCGTCGGCAGCATTATGGGCGGCTACGATGGCCACCGGGGTTCGGCCTACTATCTGGGCGTGCATCCCGATTACCGTGGGCGTGGCTTTGCCAACGCACTGCTCAACCGGCTGGAAAAGAAACTCATTGCGCGCGGTTGCCCCAAAATGCACATCATGGTGCGAGAAGAAAACGATGCGGTGCTGGGCATGTACGAGAAGCTGGACTACGAAATGCAGGACACACTACTGATGGGCAAACGCCTGATTGAAGATCGCGAATACTAATCCTTCCTATGCCGTACACTCCTGATGATTTTAATGCCAAAGGCGAGTTGCGTTTACCGCTGGCCTTTTGGTTAATTCTGATTTTACAGTCGCGCACCTGGATCTTATTTATTGTCGCGGGCGCCTCACGTCAGCAAGGTGACAGCTTGTTGAAGCTGTTTTATCCCGACACGCAATCCTTTTGGCTGGGACTGGCGGCGGGTGTGCCTGCGGTTATGGCATTTTTACTCTCTGGGCGCAGACAGCAGTGGCCGCGTCTGTGGGCCGCCTGGCGTTGGGTGCTGATGTTGGCATTATGGGTGATTGCTGGCCTGCAGATCTGGACGGTGCAGCAGGGGGATGCCTTTACGCCGATGGTGGCGGCGCTGCTACTGGCTGACCTGCTCGCCTTGATTTGGCTGGCATGGGATAAGCGGCTGCGCGCCTGTTTTCGCAGCGATCTCACACTTTAACGGCACTTTTTGCCCTGCACTGACTCAAAGCAACAGCGACAACCCTTGAGGAGAAGTGATGAAGAAGATGTTTCCGGCTGCCCTGATTGCGGTGGCGCTGTTGAGCGGGTGTGCCAGCTCAGGCAGCTCTGAAAGTGCCTCGCAAGGCGGCAGTCTGTGGAATCCGCTTAACTGGTCATGGTCTGGCCTGAACCCAGTAAATTGGTTTGGGTCTTCCCTGGAAATCAGTGACAACGGCGTGGGCAAACTCAATGGCAGCACCCCGATGACAGAAGAGGCCATGAAAGCCAGCCTGGGCAGCGGCTATACCTTGCGTCAGGGCATGCGCAGTGAAAATGGCCAGATAGTGAAGTTCTGGCAAGCGCTGGAAGATAAAAACGTGCAGTTAGTGGTGAGCGGTGACAGCACCGTCTCGCGCATTGATGTCAGCGACGCGCGAATCAAAACCGAGCAAGGGGTCAAACTGGGCGATAGCTTTAACCAGCTTTACACCAAAGCCTATGGCAATTGCCAGCGTGCCACGGGGGCTGATAGCGACGGCATCGAGTGTAAAGCCGTGGGCAGCCGCCATATCAGTTATCTCTACACCGGCGACTGGCACGGGCCAGAAGGCTTGATCCCCGCTGATGATACGTTGAAAAAATGGACGATCAGTAAGATTATCTGGCGACGCTGATTAGCCACACCAACATTGCGTTAAAACAAGCTACGTCAGGGGGCTTTTCCTGTATCATAAGCGCGCATTTTTGCGTCAATTGTCAGGAGAATGTCCCCATGTCCCACGCTCAGAGCGGTATTTTGTTAGAGCATCGCCGTTTTGCGATCTATCTTGAAGCGAACATCACAGGTGAGTTGGCTGCTGTCCGTCAGGGCATACAGGCTTTTCTCCCTCAGTTGGCTGCGTTGCAGCAGCGCTTCACCGATGCTGGACTCGGGGCGACTCTGGCGTTTGGCGATGCGCTGTGGCGCGATCTGAACGGCAACAGCAGTGCGCCAGAGCTGAAAGCGTTCCAACCGCTGGGGAAAAACATCGCCCCGGCTACCCAGCGCGATCTGCTGATCCACATCCAATCTTTCCGTCATGATGTTAACTTTAGCCTGGCGCAAGCTGCACTGGCGGCCTTTGCGGGCGCACTCACCGTGGAAGAAGAGACGCAGGGTTTCCGTTGGGTGGAAGAGCGTGATTTGAGCGGCTTTGTGGACGGTACCGAAAACCCACAGGGAGAGGCGCGCGAGCAGGTGGCGATCATTGCCCACGGCGACGATGCCGGGGGCAGCTATGTGTTTACCCAGCGCTGGGAGCACAACCTGGCGCTGTGGAACCGCATGGATGTCAGTAAGCAGGAAGCCACCATCGGGCGTACCAAAGCGGATAATGAAGAGATTGATGGTGATGCGCGTCCTGCAACCTCACATTTAACCCGCGTGGATCTCAAAGAAGAGGGCAAGGGGCTTAAGATCCTGCGTCAAAGCCTGCCCTACGGTAGCGCGAGTGGCACCCACGGCCTGTACTTTATTGCCTACTGCGCACGACTGCACAATATTGAGCAGCAACTGCTGAGTATGTTTGGTGAACGCGACGGAAAATTCGACGCGATGCTGCGTTTCACCAAACCCGTAACGGGTAGCTACTTCTTTGCCCCTTCATTAGAAAAACTGCAATCACTTTAAGATGTTAGCCGCAGGTCTCGCTGATCTGCGGCTATCCCCGCCGCCTTATAGCTTTTTCTGCTTGTAAATCACCAAACGGTATATAAAACCGTTACAGCTTTTGACCGCGTTATAAATAAACTGGTCGCATTGTGGGCTTTGCCCATTTCCCATTACTGCGATCAGGGTGCATGATGACATTTCCGTGGATGAAAAAGATAACGCGCGCCGCCGCCCTCTCTCTGGTGCTGGCAGGCAGTGCACAGGCGACTGAGCTGCTGAACAGTTCCTATGATGTTTCACGTGAGTTATTCACTGCGCTGAACAAACCGTTCGAGCAGCAATGGGCAGCAGACCACCCAGGCGACACCCTGACCATTAAGCAGTCGCATGCGGGTTCATCCAAACAAGCGCTGGCTATTTTACAGGGCTTGCGTGCAGATGTGGTCACCTACAATCAGGTGTCCGACGTGCAGATTTTGCATGACAAAGGCCAATTGATTCCGGCTAACTGGCAATCTCGTTTGGCTAACAACAGCTCACCGTTCTATTCCACCATGGCGTTTCTGGTGCGCAAAGGAAACCCCAAAAACATCCACGACTGGGGCGATCTGGCCCGTGATGATGTGAAACTGATTTTCCCTAATCCTAAAACGTCAGGTAACGCACGTTACACCTACCTGGCCGCCTGGGGTGCCGCAGATAAAGCCGATGGCAAAGACGCGGCGAAAACCCGGCAGTTTATGACCCAATTTCTGAAAAACGTCGAAGTATTTGATACCGGCGGTCGCGGTGCCACCACCACCTTTGTGGAGCGCGGGCTGGGCGATGTGTTGATCAGTTTCGAATCTGAAGTGAATAACATTCGTAACCAATACGCGAAAGACGGCTATGAAGTGGTGGTGCCAAAAACCAACATTCTGGCGGAGTTCCCGGTTGCATGGGTAGATAAAAACGTTGCGCACAATAAAACGGAAGACGCGGCGAAAGCCTATCTGAACTATCTCTACACGCCTGCGGCTCAGACGATCATCACCGATTTCTACTACCGCGTGAACAACCCAGAGTTGATGAAGCAGAAGCAGGATAAATTCCCCGCAACGTCGCTGTTTCGTGTCGAAGAGGCGTTCGGCAGTTGGGAGCAGGTCATGAAAACGCACTTCGTTAGCGGTGGCGAGTTAGACAAGCTCTTAGCGGCGGGGCGTCAGTAATGTTTGCAGCGAGCAGTAAACGCGTCCTGCCTGGCTTTGGTATCAGCCTGGGGAGTTCGCTGTTTTTCACCTGTTTGATTCTGTTACTGCCGCTCAGTGCGCTGGTGATGCAGTTATCGCAGATGACGCTGGCACAGTACTGGCAGGTGATCACCGACCCACAGTTGGTTGCAGCGTATAAAGTCACGCTGCTGGCAGCGGGTGTGGCCTCCATTTTTAACGCCGTATTCGGCATGTTGATGGCGTGGATCTTAACGCGCTACCGCTTTCCTGGCCGTACTCTGCTGGATGGCCTGATGGACTTACCCTTTGCACTGCCTACGGCGGTGGCAGGCTTAACGCTGGCCGGGCTGTTCTCGGTGAATGGCTGGTATGGCGAGTGGATATACAACACTTTTGGCGTCAAGGTCTCCTACACCTGGTTAGGGATTGCCGTCGCGATGGCGTTCACCAGTATTCCTTTTGTGGTGCGCACGGTGCAACCGGTGCTGGAAGAGTTAGGCCCGGAGTATGAAGAAGCGGCAGAAACCCTGGGGGCTACGCCGTGGCAGAGTTTTCGTCGCGTGGTGTTGCCTGAAGTGGCACCGGCACTGATTGCCGGTACCGCACTCTCTTTTACCCGCAGTTTGGGAGAGTTTGGTGCCGTTATCTTTATCGCCGGCAACATCGCCTGGAAAACAGAAGTGACCTCGCTGATGATTTTTGTGCGCTTGCAGGAGTTCGATTACCCGGCGGCCAGTGCGATTGCCTCGGTGATTCTGGCAGCCTCATTGCTGTTGTTGTTCAGCATTAACATTTTACAAAGCCGCTTTGGCCGTCGTTTGGGAGGTCACTGATGTCGCAACTGTCTGACGTTCATCACCCTGTGCGTAGTCGCATTAATTGGGGCAAATGGACCTTGATTGGCATTGGTACCTTGATCACCGCCTTTATTCTGGTGGTGCCGATGATTTCGATTTTTACCGAAGCCTTTGGCAGCGGCTTAGGCGGGGTGCTTACCAATCTCAGCGACCCAGACATGCTGCACGCTATCTGGCTGACGGTGATGATCGCGCTGATTACGGTGCCTGTGAATCTGGTGTTCGGCACGTTGCTGGCCTGGCTGGTGACGCGCTTTACCTTTCCAGGGCGCCAACTGCTGCTCACGCTGTTTGATATTCCGTTTGCGGTTTCTCCCGTTGTTGCGGGCTTGATTTATCTGCTGTTCTGGGGTGTGAACGGCCCGGCAGGCAGTTGGTTAGATGCGCACAGTATCCAGATTATGTTCTCGTGGCCCGGCATGGTGCTGGCCACGGTGTTTGTTACCTGTCCGTTTGTGGTCCGTGAGCTGGTGCCGGTGATGTTGAGCCAGGGCAGCCACGAAGATGAAGCGGCGGTGTTGCTGGGCGCGTCAGGCTGGCAGATGTTTCGCCGGGTGACGCTGCCGAATATTCGTTGGGCCTTGCTGTACGGACTGGTGTTAACCAATGCCCGTGCGATTGGCGAATTTGGTGCGGTCTCGGTGGTATCGGGATCGATTCGCGGTGAGACCTACTCACTGCCACTGCAAGTCGAATTACTGCATCAGGATTACAACACCGTCGGCGCATTTACCGCTGCCGCGCTGTTAACCCTGATGGCGATAGTCACACTGTTTCTGAAAAGCGCAGTGCAATGGCGATTAGAGAGCCAGCACAAGCGTTTGCAGCAGGAGGGAAATCATGAGCATTGAAATTAGCGCAATCAACAAATCCTTTGGCTCCACCCGCGTGCTGAATGATATTTCGCTGGATATCCCATCCGGGCAAATGGTGGCACTGCTGGGACCTTCGGGTTCCGGAAAGACCACGCTGCTGCGTATTATCGCCGGACTTGAGCATCAAAACAGCGGCTCACTGCGTTTTCACGGTAAAGATGTCACGCGTCTGCATGCGCGCGATCGTCAGGTCGGCTTTGTTTTCCAACACTATGCGCTGTTCCGGCATATGACGGTGTTCGACAACATCGCGTTTGGCTTAACGGTGCTGCCGCGTAAAGAGCGCCCATCGAAAGCGGCGATTGAAAAGAAAGTGATGCAGTTGCTGGAAATGGTGCAGTTAGCCCATCTGGCACAGCGTTTCCCGGCACAATTGTCGGGCGGACAAAAACAGCGTGTTGCCCTGGCGCGTGCGCTGGCGGTCGAACCGCAAATCCTGCTGCTGGATGAACCATTTGGCGCGCTGGATGCGCAGGTGCGTAAAGAGTTACGCCGCTGGCTGCGTCAGTTGCATGAAGAACTGAAATTTACCTCGGTGTTCGTGACCCACGATCAGGAAGAGGCCATGGAAGTGGCCGATCGGGTGGTGGTAATGAGCCAGGGCGATATTGAACAAGTCGGCACGCCTGATGAAGTCTGGCGCGAACCCGCGACGCGCTTTGTGCTGGAATTCCTCGGTGAGGTCAACCGTTTCGACGGTGACGTGCGCGGTTCGCAATTCCATGTCGATAGTCACCACTGGCCGCTGGGCTACACGCCAGCGCATCAGGGCAAGGTTGACCTGTTCCTGCGTCCGTGGGAAATCGACGTGGCGCGTAACAGCTCGGTGGAAACCCCGTTGCCTGTGAGCGTGCTGGAAATCAGTCCACGCGGCCACTACTGGCAATTGGTGGTGCAGCCCGAAGGCTGGCAGGCTGAGCCGTTCTCCGTGGTGCTGGAAGGCGGCACGGTTGCACCGTTACGCGGTGATGTGCTGTATGTTGGATTGCAACAGGCACGTCTATATAACGGCAAGACTCCCTTGCGCGCTGTTGCCTTTGCGAAAAGCGCCTGATATTTTCTAATCACTTCAGGGCTGGAGATCCTCCAGCCCTTTTTATTTTTGCCTCAGGAAACCCTGTGACCACACTTGAAGCGACTATCGGCAATACGCCGCTTGTCAGATTACAGCGTCTGACACCGGACAATGGCAGCCAAATATGGCTGAAACTGGAAGGGAATAATCCGGCGGGCTCGGTCAAAGATCGTGCTGCGCTGTCGATGATCCAGCAAGCGGAACTGCGCGGTGAAATTCATCCCGGCGATACCTTAATTGAAGCGACCAGTGGCAACACCGGGATCGCGCTGGCGATGATTGCCGCCATGAAAGGCTATCACCTGAAACTGCTGATGCCCGATAACATGAGCAGCGAGCGTATGGCGGCGATGCGGGCCTACGGTGCGGAATTGATTCTGGTAACGCGTGAGCAGGGGATGGAAGGGGCGCGGGATTTGGCGCAGGCGATGGCTGAACGCGGCGAAGGCAAAGTGCTGGATCAATTTAACAATCCCGATAATCCGTTAGGACACTATCGCACCACCGGCCCGGAAATTTGGCAGCAATCCGCTGGCAAGGTTACCCACTTTGTGTCCAGTATGGGCACCACGGGCACCATCACCGGTGTGGGCCGTTACCTGAAAGAGCAATCGGATCGGGTGCAGATTATCGGCTTACAACCGCAAGAAGGCAGTGCTATTCCAGGCATTCGCCGCTGGCCGATTGCCTATTTACCGGGGATTTATCAACCGGAACTGGTGGATCAGGTGCTGGATATCGCCCAGGACGAAGCCGAAACGGTCATGCGCCAGTTGGCCACACGCGAGGGCATTTTCTGCGGCGTCAGTTCTGGCGGCGCGGTGGCAGGTGCTCTGCGTATCGCACAGGAAAACCCGGGCTGTGTTGTGGTCGCGATTATTTGCGATCGTGGCGATCGCTACTTATCTACCGGCGTCTTTGGGTAACTGGCTCCCCTTTGCGAAAAGGGGAGCAGGGGATTACTCGCGCTCCAGCGCGTGAATCGGATCCATCTTTGCCGCGCGCCGGGCCGGAAAGAAGCCGAAAATCATCCCAATCAAGGTGGAACACACAAAGGCGGCAATGATCGAAAATGGCGAGTAGATCATTTTAAAGGGGCCGCCGCTGTTGGCCAGCAGTGCGCCGGGCAGCAAAGCCAGAAGCACGCCAATCACGCCCCCGGTTAAACACACCAGCACCGCCTCAATTAAGAACTGCTGCATAATGTCGCTGGCGCGGGCACCCACCGCCATGCGCACGCCAATTTCGCGCGTGCGTTCAGTGACAGAGACCAACATGATGTTCATCACGCCAATCCCGCCAACAAACAGCGAAATAAAGGCAATGGCGGCCACCAGTAACGTCATGGTGTTGGTGGTGCTTTCAATGGCTTTGCGGATGCTGTCCGTGTTCATCACGAAAAAGTCTTTCGTGGTGTGGCGTTGAGTCAATAAGCGTGTGACGGCTTCCTCTGCGGCATCCAGGGGGACATTGTCTTTCACACGTACCGTGATCCCGCTGAAGTAGGTTTGGCCCATCATGCGCTTCATGGCGGTGGTGTAAGGCACCCACATATTCAGGCTGCTGTCACTGCCAAAGGTGGTTTCTCGTTTTGCCACGCCAATGATGCGTATCGGCATATTTTTTAAAATCACCACCTGGCCAATCGGATCTTCGCCTTGCGTAAACAGCTTACTGCGCAGGTTCTCGTCAATCACGCCTACCTGCGAGAGCTTATCCACATGCTCACGGGTAAATGCGGAACCTTGCGCGATAACATAGCCCCGCACACCAAAGAATTGCTCACCGACGCCGTTGAGTTGCGTGGTCAACGCTTTGTTGCGATAGCGCAGCGTGCTGCTGGTGGCAATACTGGGCGTCACGCCCTCCACGTAGGGCTGCTTTGCCAGAGCGTCCACATCACCTGCACGCAGGGTCTGAATGCTGTCAGCGTTCATATCACCGAAATCCGTACCCGGATAGATATCCAGCGTCGTGGTACCCATGGCATTGATATCGGCCAGGATCATCTCCTGAGAACCTTTGCCCAGTGCCACCACGGAGACCACGGAGGCGATACCAATAATGATACCGAGCATGGTAAGCAGTGTACGCAGGCGCTGCGAGACCATCGACAGCACGGCCATCTTAAAGGCTTCTCCGAGGCGGTCGCGCAGGGCAAACCAGCGTGCGGCAGGGGGCGCTTCACGCGGCGTAAGTGGCGTGTGCGGCGCAGCGCTGAGGCGTTGGTCCGACTTAATTTCTCCATCACTGATGGAAATGATGCGTTCCGCGTGCTGCGCAATCTGCATGTCGTGGGTGACGATAATCACGGTATGGCCTTGCTGATGCAGGTCTTTTAAGATCTTCAGCACTTCCTCGCCGCTGTGGCTGTCCAGCGCGCCCGTTGGTTCATCGGCCAGAATGATTTGCCCACCGTTCATCAGCGCGCGCGCAATACTGACGCGCTGCTGCTGTCCTCCCGAGAGCTGGCCCGGTCGATAGTGCAAGCGTTCGCCGAGTCCAAGACGTGTTAGCAGCGCCTGAGCGCGTGCGCGGCGTTCATCGCGTGATTTACCGGCGTAAATGGCGGGCATCTCGGCATTGCCCAACGCCGTAAGATCGCCTAACAGATGGTAACGCTGAAAGATAAAGCCAAAGTATTCGCGGCGCAGCTCGGCAAGGGCATCGTTGTCCAGCGAGGCAACGGATTTTCCGGCAATGTGATACTCCCCGGCAGAGGGTTTATCCAGGCAGCCCAGCACGTTCATCAGCGTGGATTTGCCGGAACCGGAGGCACCCACGATCGCCACAAACTCGCCATGGTCGATCTGCAGGTTGATGTTTTTCAGCACCTGAACGTGCTGATCGCCGTTTTGAAAGGTGCGGCAGAGTTGGGTTAAGCGTAACAGGCTCATGGCTTACATCCCATGGGGTGGGCCGCTGGGCACGGTATTGCTACCTGCTGCACCGCTGCTCAGCACCACCTTATCGCCGGCGTTCAGGCCCTCAACGATTTGGGCTTCGATGTTGTTATTCATGCCGACTTTAACGTTTCGAGTTTCCAACTGGTGATCGGCCGTTAAGCGTTGCACGCTGTATTGGCCGTTGGTCAACGTGAGGGCGCTGCTGGGGATCACTAAGGTATTTTTAGCTTCACCGGTTTGAATATGGACTTCCGCACTCATCGAAATGCGTAAGGTGTGTTGCGGATTGGCAACATCAAACAAGCCGTAATAGTAGATCGCTTCCGCAGAGGAGCTTGAGCTGCTTGAGCTGGATGACGCGCTGGTGCTGTCATCGGTATTGATTGAATCCGGTGCGGGTTCTATCGCCCGCAGCGTGGCGTTATAGCGTTTGTCCGGTTGGCCTAAAATCGTAAACCATACCGGCATGCCGGCGCGCACATTCACCACATCGGCTTCAGAAATTTTGGCTTTTACCGTCATGGTGTCCAGATTGGCAACTTTTAACAGCGTGGGCGCACTCTGCACGGCATTGACGGTTTGTCCTTCTTCAACCGGGGCGGCGACAACCGTGCCATCAATTGGAGAAATAATGCGGGTGTAGCCCAGATTCACTTGTGCAGTATTTACTGTGATTTGGGCCTGCACAATTTGAGCCTCCAGTGACTGAATGTCGGCTTCTGTGGCCTGCACATTGGTCAGTGCGCTGTCGTAGTCGGCTCTTGAAGTGAGGTTCTTTTCCAGCATCGCTTTCTGGCGGCTCAGCGTGGCACGGTAATTGGTGAGTGTCGCGAGTTTTGATGTGCGCTGCGCCTGGACATTTTTCAGCGCGGCTTCGGCATTTTTGAGCTCGTTCTGTTGCGTCAGGCTGTCGATTTCCGCCACTAACTGGCCTTGCTTGACGCTGTCGCCCAGTTCGACCAGCAGGCGTTTGATCTGGCCCGAAGCCTGTGCGCCGACGCTGACTTGCTTGCTGGCCGAGAGTTGGCCATCGGCAAGCACACTTTGCTGCATATCACGCTGCGTTGCCGTGGCAGTAATATAAGGTTTTGTTTCGGCCTTCGGCTTAAACCACCACCAACCTGCCAATATCAGTACCAGTAGCACTAAAACCAGCCATACTTTACGACGTGTTATACGCAACGCGTTCTCCCTGCATCATGAATTTTTGGGGTTACAGATATAGCGCAAGACTTTACGCTGAGAAAGCGAAATATCGGGTTAACGTTGTGTCGATAGAGTGTAAGGATCAAGTAAAAGCAGCTGCGAAAGTACGAAAGAGCGACGAAAATGTCCGCAATGCATTCTGAGAGACAGGCAATGAAAATTTTACTGGTCGATGATGACCTCGAATTGGGCACGATGCTCAGTCAGTATCTGATTACCGAAGGTTTTGATGCTTCGCTGGTGTTGACCGGTAAAGCGGGCATTGAAGGTGCGATGTCAGGGGAGTATAGCGCGATGATCCTCGATATTATGCTGCCCGATATGAGCGGTATTGATGTGTTGCGCCAGGTGCGGCAAAACAGTCGATTACCGGTGATTATGCTCACGGCCAAAGGCGATAATATTGATCGCGTGATTGGCCTGGAAATGGGCGCAGATGACTACATGCCAAAGCCTTGTTATCCACGGGAGCTGGTTGCGCGTCTCCGGGCGGTGCTGCGTCGTATTGAGGAGCCGCCTGAACCACCCTCCCGGCGTGATGTGATTCGCTGGAGCGGGTTGACGCTAAACCCCGCGACGCGAACCAGTGAATGGCAGGGCGTGGCGTTTGATCTGACCGCCTCAGAATTTAATTTGCTGGATTTGCTGTTACGCTCACCCGATCGCGTGGTGTCAAAAGATGAGCTGTCAGAAAAAGGATTAGGGCGCCCGCGCGAAGCCTACGATCGCAGTGTGGATGTGCACATCAGCAACATCCGCCAGAAATTAGCCGCCTTATCAGCAGAGCACATCAATATCGAAACCGTTCGCAGCATTGGTTATCGCATCCGATGAAACGCCGCTATTTCCAGGGACGCCTGTTCTGGAAGATCCTGTTTGGTTTCTGGCTAACCTTTATTGCGATAAGCCAACTGCTGTGGCTGGGATTTACCCTTAACGGTAAGCATCATGAGCCGCCGGAGTACAGTGCCGCGCGACGGGTGGTGAATCTGCAAATGGCCTCGGCGGTATCGGTGTTAAGCCACGGCGGATTACCCGCGCTCAATGACATGATGGCCGGCTGGTCACCCGGCGACAGACGCTTTTTTTCTGTTGAACCGATGGCGCAACCGGCATCGCTGCCGGTCACTGGTGAGGCCGAGACGTCACGGCCTTTCCCGGATCAAGTGGTGGAGTGGGTACAGGGAGCCGATGGTCAATTTTACAGGCTGCGCTATGACGTTCGCGGGTTGCGCGAAGATAGCCGTATGAGCCATCCGCCACGCAGTATTCTCAATATACCCGAGCCCCTGTTTATTATTGCGGCGGTGGCGGGCTTGTTGTTCAGTTTACTGTTGGCACGTAACCTTGCGCGTCCGATGCGCCAACTGCGCGAGGGCTTTGAACAGGTTTCCCGGGGCGATTTAAGCGTTCGTCTGTGGCCACAAATGCGGCGTCGGCACGATGAATTAGCCACGGTAGCAAAAGATTTCGACGCGATGGTGGAGCGCCTGGCGGTGCTGGTCAAAGCGCGAGAAGAGCTATTGCATGATATCTCTCATGAGTTGCGTTCCCCGCTGGCGCGTTTGCAGTTGGCGACGGGGTTGGCGCGACAAACGGCGACATCGGTGGAGAGCGCGCTAGACCGAATTGATGAAGAGGCGCGGCGGCTGGATAAAATGATTGGTGAGCTACTGACACTCTCACGCGCCGAAAACGATAGCGGCCAGGAAGAGCGCTATTTTGACTTACTGGCACTGCTAGAGGTTGTGGTGAACGATGCGCGCTTCGAGGCGCAGCTGCCGGGCGTTGATATTCAGCTGGCAGCCAGTGACCGTGACGATTACACCGTCAAAGGCGATGCGGAGTTGGTGCGACGGGCGGTGGAAAACGTCGTGCGCAATGCGCTGCGCTACTCACTCGCGGGACAGAAGGTCGTTGTCTCTTTGCACAAAGAGGGAAGTTGGCTCAGTATCAACGTCGCCGATCAGGGGCCTGGCGTAGAGAGCGATAAACTGTCCAGTATCTTCGATCCCTTTGTGCGCGTGAACACGCCGCTACAGGGAAAAGGATATGGCCTGGGGCTGTCGATTGTGCGCAAAGTGGTGCTCGCGCATCAGGGAGAAGTGTTTGCGGAAAACGGTGAACGGGGCGGCTTATCACTGACGATACGTTTACCGCACTGGGTATTACCCCAATAAAAAACGGCACCGAAGTGCCGTTTATCAACGATGTGTTGCTTACTTCTTAATACGGATAACCGGGGTTTCACCCACAGTGACCTGACCGGTTAATTTGGTCAGTTCTTTGATTTCATCCATATTTGAAATCACGACCGGCGTCAGTGTTGATTTCGCTTTTTCTTCCAGCAGCGCCAGATCGAACTCGATGACCACGTCGCCTTTCTTCACTTTCTGGCCTTCTTCCGCGATGCGCTTAAAGCCTTCACCTTTCAGCTCAACCGTGTCGATACCGAAGTGAACAAACAGCTCAATACCACTGTCGGATTCGATTGAGAAAGCGTGGTTGGTTTCGAAAATTTTTCCGATTGTCCCATCCACAGGCGCAACCATCTTGTTGCCAGTCGGTTTGATCGCGATACCGTCGCCGACAATTTTCTCCGCAAACACGACGTCTGGTACATCTTCGATGTTAACGATTTCGCCAGACAGAGGTGCAACGATTTCAATAGCACCGGTTGCGCTATCTGATTTGTCGCCAAACAGTTTAGAAAACAAACCCATGATCTTTCTCCTAAGCAGTAATATTGGGCTAGCGTCCGTGGAATCAGCAGATAGTTTTTTCTTCAATGAACGTGTTCACCAGGTTCATTAACTCTTCCGCTGTCGGTTGAGCCAGAGCCTGCTCTGCTAATGCCTTCGCATCTTCAAAATTCGCATTACGAATAATTTTCTTGATGCGTGGGATAGAAATGGCACTCATGCTGAATTCATCCAGCCCCATTCCCAGTAACAGTAGTGTAGCACGTTCGTCACCGGCCAGCTCACCACACATTCCGGTCCATTTTCCTGCCGCGTGAGATGCATCAATCACTTGTTTGATCAGCGTCAATACGGAAGGGGACATTGGGTTGTAGAGGTGAGAAATCAGGTCGTTACCACGGTCCACCGCCAGAGTATACTGCGTTAAGTCGTTAGTCCCAATACTGAAGAAATCGACTTCTTTCGCTAAATGGTGTGCGATCACTGCAGAAGCAGGGGTTTCCACCATAATGCCCACTTCAATGGTCTCATCAAAGGCTTTGCCTTCGGTGCGCAATGCGGCTTTCAGGGTTTCCAGCTCGCCTTTCAACATGCGCACTTCCTCAACGGAAATGATCATTGGGAACATGATACGCAGTTTACCAAACGCGGATGCACGCAGAATGGCACGCAACTGAGCATGCAGAATCTCTTTACGATCCATGGCGATACGGATTGCACGCCAGCCCAGGAACGGGTTCTCTTCTTTCGGCAGGTTCATGTACGGCAGATCTTTATCGCCGCCAATGTCCATGGTACGCACAATCACTGCCTGCGAGCCCATGGCTTCTGCCACGGCTTTATAAGCCTGGAACTGCTCATCTTCAGAAGGCAGTGAGTCGCGATCCATAAACAGGAATTCGGTACGGTACAAGCCAACGCCTTCACCGCCGTTGCGCTCCACACCGGCGATATCACGCACGGTGCCGATGTTGCCGCACACTTCAACTTGATGACCATCAAGCGTAATGGCTGGCAGGTCTTTCAGCTTGGCCAGCTCGTCTTTTTCCGCCACATACTGATCGCGAACTGCTTTCAGCTCATCGATCTGCTGCTCGGTAGGATTGACGTAAATTTTGTTGTTCACACCGTCGAGGATCAGGTAATCACCGTTGTTCACGCGGCTGGTGACTTCACCAGTACCCACGATCGCAGGCAGTTCCAGAGAACGCGCCATGATGGAGGTGTGAGAAGTACGACCGCCCATGTCGGTAATGAAACCCAGCACTTTCTTCAGGTTAAGCTGTGCGGTTTCTGACGGGGTCAGGTCTTTGGCAACCAGAATGGCTTCGTCTTTGATAGCACTCAGGTCAACAATGTGCAGACCAAGGATGTTCTGCAGTAGACGCTTACCGATGTCACGCACGTCAGCCGCACGCTCTTTCAGGTATTCGTCATCGAGTTCTTCCAGCGCTTTTGCCTGGTCTTCAATCACTTTGTGGGCAGCGGCATCTGCAGACATTTTATCATCTTTGATGTTCGAGATGATTTCCTGCTCCAGCTCTTCATCTTCCAGCAGCATGATGTGCCCGTCAAAGATGTCTGCTTTTTCTTCACCAAAGGTTTCAGCCGCTTTGATTTTGATGGCTTCGAGCTGCTCAGAGGCTTTGCCGCGGCCGTCAAGGAATCGCTGAATTTCCTGATCGACCTGGTCGTCAGAAATCTTTTTGCGGTTGATAACGATCTCGTCTTCTTTCAGCAGGAGTGCCTTGCCGAACGCGATACCTGGAGATGCTAAAATGCCTGAAATCATAACCCTACCTTTATTTGTGATATCACTGGAGCCCAGGCGATTAGGCTTCGTGGATGGGTCAAAACATTTACCCGTTCATAGGGTTACACAGGGTAGCCATAGAACGGGAAGCAAACTGTGCGTTACCAGACCGTTTGATTGTTGATTCTCAAGGAGATAAAACGCATTCGCGTACTTTACGAAAGCAACAACGCGGACATGCTGTCCGCGATCAAAAAGTGATGCATTAAATCCATCTGATAACGCAAACGGAAGAACTTATTCCAGTTCTGCCATCAGTTTGACCAGATGCTCAACCGCTTTCTGCTCATCTTCACCTTCCGCTGACAGGGTCACGACGGTGCCCTGAGTCAGACCCAGGGTCTGCAGCTTGAACAGGCTTTTCGCGCTGGCAGATTTGCCATTGGAGGTTACGGTGATATCAGAAGTAAAGCCTTTCGCTTCTTTAACAAACTGAGCGGCCGGACGAGTGTGCAGGCCATTAGGTGCGGTGATAGTCACTTCTTGCTGGAACATTCTTTTTCCCCAACTTTCATGGTTTGGTGTTGTGAACTAGAGTCTAGCCTGGAGGCTGAACTTTAGCTTGTACAGGTCGCGCAAAACATTGACCATTAGCAATGGCCTGCGCAATGCAGAGTACGAAGGACGTAACGGAAAATGCGTTTTCCCTACGCACCGTCGCACACTATTATGCCGTTTTTTGTGTCCCTGCGCCAAACCGGTCAGTTGATTCAGCTTTTTCTCATGCGGCAGGGATTAATTTCAGGCTTCAAAATAATTCGCAGGTTAAATACCAGAGCAAGACCCGGGTTTCAATTGGTACGACACCAAAAGTTTGATGCAGCCCACAAAAAAGCACCCATTTGGGTGCTTTTTTCGCCTTTTTTGCTAAATGGCGTTACTGCTGCAGTTCTTTTTCGGTGAAAAGATCGGCGAAAAGGGCGGTACTTAAATAACGCTCGCCGGAAGACGGCAGAATCACGACGATATTTTTATTCGCGAAGGCTTCCTCTTCCTGCAGCTTGAGCGCAGCCGCAACGGCAGCGCCCGAGGAGATCCCGGCCAGAATACCTTCTTCTTCCATCAGCTTGCGTGCTGTGCTGATCGCTTCATCATTGGTAATTGCGACCACGCGATCAATCAGGTCTAAATCCAGGTTGCCAGGGATAAAGCCAGCACCGATCCCCTGAATTTTATGCGGGCCAGGTTTGATCTCATCACCTGCGAGTGCCTGCGCAATCACCGGTGAATCGGTGGGTTCAACCGCGACGGTGATCAGATCCTTTTTGCCCTTGGTATTTTTGATGTAACGGCTGACGCCCGTTAAGGTTCCGCCAGTGCCGACACCGGCAATAAACACATCAACGTCGCCGTCAGTGTCTTCCCAGATTTCAGGGCCGGTAGTTTTCTCATGGATCTCTGGGTTAGCCGGGTTGCTGAACTGCTGCAGCAAAACGAATTTATCAGGATTGCTGGCAACAATTTCTTCTGCTTTGGCGATGGCGCCTTTCATGCCTTTCGCGCCTTCTGTCAGCACCAGGTTCGCGCCCAGCGCTTTCAGTAATTTACGGCGCTCAACGCTCATGGTTTCTGGCATGGTCAGCGTTAACTTATAACCGCGGGCTGCGGCAACGTAAGCCAGCGCAATACCGGTGTTACCGCTGGTGGGCTCAACCAGTTCGATACCCGCTTTGAGGATACCGCGTTTTTCTGCGTCCCAAATCATGTTGGCACCGATACGGCATTTCACGCTGAAGCTAGGGTTACGTGATTCAACCTTCGCCAGAATACGTCCGTTGCCAATGCGATTGAGTCGCACCAGTGGCGTGTGACCAATGGTTTGGGAGTTGTCTTCATAAATCTTGCTCATAGCCCGTCCTTAACTGGTTGAATTTTGGTAACGCTCTGAGAATACCCGATCGACTGACGCAAGGAAGTAAGCAAATGGCATATGGATATGTGCAGTCGAAATAAGGCTTTGCATAACAGGATAGCAGAGGAGAGAGTCCCCTCTGCTTTACGAAGATTTACTGAACCCGGCCCAGTTGCGCGCGGTATTTATCGACCCACATGGCGGTTGCGCCACAAACGGCAACCGGCATGATGGCCAGATTAAGAATGGGGATGAGGGTAAACAGGCTCACCAGTGACCCAAATTGCATATTGGTCACTTTGTGCTGGCGAAGGGCGCTGCGCATAGTCGCAAAGCTGACTTTGTGATTATCAAAAGGAAAATCACAATACTGGATGGCCAGCATCCAGGCACTGAACAGGAACCACAAAACCGGTGCCACGGTTTGGCCGAATCCGGGAACAAAGTAGAGCACTAATAACAGCAAGGCTCTGGGCAGATACCAGGCAAACTTCTGCCACTCGCGTTTCATGATCCGCGGAATATCTTTCACCATGGCTGCCCATCCGGCATCCGGCAGGGGCTTGCCGGTCAGTTTGCCTTCCAGTTGTTCTGCCAATAAGCCGCAAAAAGGGGCGGCGACAAAGTTGGCAAGCGTGGAGAAGAAGTAGCTAAAAACCAGCACAATCGAGATAACGGTTATCGGCCACAGGATATAGCTGAGCCACTGCAGCCAGGCTGGGATATGCGACATCATGGCGGGGATCCAGTCCCCTAAGCGGTAATATAGCCAAATAAAAGCGCCGCCCATCAGCAAGATGTTGATCAATAACGGCAGCAAAACAAAGCGCCGAATGCCGGGTAGACGGATCAGTTTCCACCCTTCAAAAAAGTAGTGAACGCCACTGCGACGAGGGGATTGTGAAGATAATGCCATTACCGTTAAGACTCCCATGACTAACAACGTTGCCCACTATAACCTGGCTTTTTATCCATTTCGCTGTCTGTTTGGCTGAAAAAACAGCAGAAAAGCATAGGATTAGTATCTTATTTATCAGAAAACAGCGCGCAGACTTGCACTTGTGTAGCTTGGCAAATACAGTTAGAGGATAAAGTTTGCCGTGGTGGCAAGATATTGGAACAACAGAGAATACAATGATGCAGGATTTGCGTCTGATATTAATCGTTGTTGGCGCGATCGCCATAATAGCGCTGCTATTTCATGGACTGTGGACCAGTCGTAAAGAGCGTTCATCCGTGTTTCGCGATCGCCCGCATAAACGTATAGACCAGGAACAAGACCCCGTCTTTGATGAAGACGACGGTGTCGGTGAAGTGCGTGTGCGCCCTCAGGAAGCTGAAATGCCGCCTGTGAAGCCTGTCGCGCCAGTGAAACCAGAACCGGTGCCGCCACGTCAACCTGAGCCCCGCGCTCAGCAACCTCGTCAGGAACCTGCTGCTGTTCATCGCGAGGAACCTGCCTTTACTGCTTCCCAGCCACAACCGACACCTGCGGAAGATGATTTTGATCCGCTATTAGGGCGTATCGCAGAACCTGCCAGTGAACCTCTTCACGCGGATGTGAGTGAACCCGTGCCCGTTGAAGAAGCAGAACCGGTAAGAGAGCAACCAACGGTAACTGCCGCGCCGCAACCGGAAAAACCCAAAGAAGCTGTGTTGGTGTTACACGTTGCCGCACACGCCGGTGGTGCATTAAATGGCGAAGCGCTGTTGCAAGGTATTTTGCAAGCCGGATTCCAGTTCGGTGAAATGAATATCTTCCACCGTCACTTAAGTCCTGCGGGCAGTGGACCAGTGCTGTTCAGTCTGGCTAACATGGTAAAACCTGGATCGTTTAATGTGGATGAAATGACCGAGTTCACAACACCCGGTATCTCCATTTTTATGATGGTGCCTTCTTACGGTGACGCGCATCAGAACTTCAAGTTAATGCTGCAATCAGCACAACGTATTGCTGACGATGTCGGCGGTGTGGTGCTGGATGATGAGCGTCGCATGATGACGCCGCAGAAACTGGAAAGTTACAAATCGCGCATACGCGAGGTTGTCGAAAACAACGCCTAATCGCGTTTATCACTCTTCCAAAAACCCCCGAATCCGGGGGTTTTTCATCTCTATGGTATGGCTCATGGATCTTCAGCAAAAAATCACGCAGTTGCGCACCACACTTAGACATCATGAATATCAGTATCATGTGCTGGATGCACCCGAGGTTCCAGATGCTGAATATGATCGGTTAATGGCTGAACTGCGTGAATTAGAATCCGCGCATCCAGAATTGATTGTTGCGGATTCACCGACGCAGCGCGTCGGTGCTGCGCCACTCAGCGCTTTTGAACAGGTGCGCCATGAAATTCCGATGTTGTCACTGGATAATGCGTTTGATGAAGAGAGCTTTTTAGCCTTTTATAAGCGCGTGCAATACCGGTTGAAAAGCCAGCAAGACATCACCTACTGCTGTGAGTTAAAGCTGGATGGATTAGCCGTGAGCCTGTTGTATGAAGACGGTGTGTTGGTGCAGGCCGCCACGCGAGGCGATGGCACAACCGGTGAAAATATCACGGCAAATGTGCGCACTATTCGTGCGGTGCCGCTGCGTTTGCAGGGAGACAACCTGCCGCGTCGCCTCGAAGTGCGGGGTGAAGTTTTTATGCCGTTGGATGGGTTTGAGAAACTCAACGCCGAAGCGCGTCGTACCGGCGCGAAAGTGTTTGCCAACCCACGCAATGCCGCTGCCGGTTCGCTGCGCCAGCTTGATCCACGCATTACCGCGAAGCGTCCGCTGACTTTCTTCTGCTACGGTTTTGGCGCGCTGGAGGGGGGGACGTTGCCCGATACACATTATGATCGCCTGCAGCAATTCAAAGCCTGGGGATTACCCGTTAGCAGCCATACGCGCTTGTGCCATACCGCCGATGACGTATTGGCATTTTATCGCCAGATTGAACAGGCACGCCCCACATTAGGCTTTGATATTGATGGCGTGGTCATCAAAGTGAATAGCCAGGCTTTGCAGGAGCAACTGGGGTTTGTTGCGCGTGCGCCGCGTTGGGCAGTGGCATTTAAATTTCCCGCCCAGGAGCAACTGACCTGGGTGCGTGATGTCGAGTTTCAGGTGGGACGCACCGGTGCCATCACACCCGTTGCGCGCCTGGAGCCGGTTCAGGTTGCCGGTGTGATGGTCAGCAATGCCACGCTACATAACGCGGATGAAATTGCCCGTCTTGGCCTGCGTATTGGCGACCGCGTGACAGTACGGCGTGCCGGGGATGTGATTCCGCAGGTCGTTAGCGTGATTGAAGCAGAGCGCCCCGTTGAAACGCGTGAAATCGTGTTTCCCGCCCAGTGTCCGGTGTGTGGCTCAGATGTGGAAAGGGTTGAGGGAGAAGCCGTAACGCGGTGTACCGGCGGCTTGATTTGCGGTGCGCAGCGTAAAGAGGCGTTAAAACACTTTGTCTCCCGACGAGCCATGGATGTTGATGGCATGGGCGACAAAATTATCGATCAACTGGTCGAGAAAGAGTATGTCCATACGCCTGCTGATTTGTTCAAACTCACCGCGGGGGTAATGACCGGGCTGGATCGCATGGGGCCGAAATCGGCGCTCAATCTGGTCAATGCGTTGAATCATGCCAAAACCACGACGCTGGCGCGTTTTCTGTATGCTTTGGGTATCCGTGAGGTGGGTGAAGCCACGGCGGCCAATCTGGCGATGCATTTTGGTTCGCTGGAGGCATTGATGAATGCTGACCTTGAGGCCCTGATTGCGGTACAGGATGTGGGCACCGTGGTGGCATCACATGTGCGCAACTTTATGGATGAAGAGAGCAACCGTGAGGTGATTCGCCAGTTGGTGGATGAAGCCGGTATTCACTGGCCGGCGGTTGAAGTGATTAAAGTTGAAGAGATAGACAGCCCATTTGCAGGCAAAACCGTGGTGTTGACGGGCTCTCTCAGCCTGCTGTCGCGCGATGAGGCGAAAGCCCGTTTAACCGCGTTGGGGGCCAAAGTGAGTGGCAGCGTCTCCAAAAAAACCGATCTCCTGATTGCGGGAGAAGCGGCGGGCTCTAAACTGGCAAAAGCGCAGGAGCTGGGTGTTGAAGTGATTGATGAAGCCGAAATGGTGCGTCTGCTGGGAGACTGAGGTGGAAAAAGAGAACCTGCTTGAAATCGCCAACACCCTGATGCCCTTTGGAAAATACAAAGGTCGGGCGTTAATCGATCTGCCTGAAGAGTATTTGCTGTGGTTTGCGCGCAGTGGCGAATTCCCCAAAGGCCATCTGGGAGAGCTGATGCAAATGACCTTAGCGATTAAAATTGAAGGATTAGAGGGGCTGGTGAAGCCCCTCAAACGCTGATTACTTCTGCGCTGGCACGGCTTTACCTTCCTGCGCCGCTTGCGCAGCGGCCAGGCGCTCACCCTGCTTTTTATAGCGCTGCGCAATAAAAGAGCACACCATCAACTGCACCTGATGAAAAATCATTAATGGCAACACGATAATCCCCACCGCAGAGGCGGGGAATAAAATGTTAGCCATTGGCACGCCGTTTGCCAGGCTCTTTTTCGATCCGCAAAACAGAATAGTAATTTCATCAGCGCGGTTAAAACCAAAGGCACGGGCGGCGACCACGTTGACGATCAGCACCAGTGCCAGCAACAGCACGCTTCCTGCCAAAATCCACAGCAGGGTATCCACCCCGACACGCTGCCAAATGCCGTTGACCACCGCTTCACTAAAGGCGGTATAGACCACTAACAAAATGGACGTTTGATCGGTTTTGCCAATCAAGCCGCGGTGTCTTTCGACCCAGCCGCCAATCCAGCGCCGCGATAAGTGTCCGAGAACAAAAGGCACCAGCAGTTGCAGCATGATCTTGCCAATCTGCTCCAGTCCGTTAGAAGGCGCATCACTGTGCACATTCATGACCAGGTTAACCAGTAAGGGCGAGATAAATACGCCTAGCAGACTGGATGCCGAGGCCGCGCAAACCGCTGCGGCAACGTTACCGCCTGCCATTGAGGTAAAGGCAATCGCAGATTGAACGGTGGCGGGCAAAATACACAGATATAAGAAGCCGGTATAAATGTCGGTTCCCACATCCACGGGATGCCACCACACCAACAACAAGCCTAAAATCGGAAACAGCACAAAAGTGCTGAACATAATCCACAGGTGCAGACGCCAATGGCTGCTGCCCGCAATAATTTTTTCACGTGATAATTTGGCACCGTGCATAAAGAACAGCAGTGCGATGGCCGCCGTGGTCAGCCCTTCAAAAAAGGGGACGAATCCTCCCTTTGCGGGAAGAAAAGAGGCCAGCAGAACAGTGATGATTAACTTCACCATCATTGGATCAAGACGGAGAAAACCCATTTGTTAATATCCGGTTAAAAAGCGTTGGCGGTATTGTGCTGCGCCTCAGTTTAGAAATAAAATTGATTTATTGCATGTATCTATGAATTTTAAACATGAATTATAGTTTACGTCAGTTGCGTGTCTTTGTTGCCGTGGCCCGCTACGGCAGTTTTAGTCAGGCCGGGCAGCATATCGGCCTCAGCCAGTCTGCGGTTAGCCACAGTATTAAAGAGCTGGAAACTGAAACGGGTGTGCGGTTGCTTGACCGTACGACGCGTGAAGTCGTGCTCACCGAAGCGGGAACGCAGTTGGCCCGTCGCCTGGAAAGCATTCTTGAAGATCTGAATACAACGTTATTAGACGTGCGCAGCTATGGAGAGCAGCGCAGTGGAACTGTGCGTATTGCCGCCAGCCAGACCATTTCCGCCCATTTGATGCCGCAATGCATCTCAGCCAGCCAACAGCGTTACCCGGATATTCGCCTAATGCTACGCGACCGTGTGCAGCAAGGTGTACTGCAAAGCGTGCGTAATGCAGAAGTCGATTTTGGGATTGTGGTGAACCCCTTGCAGATGCAGGATTTAGAGTCTGAGGTGATCCTGGAAGAGCCATTTCTGCTGTTATGTCGGCAGGATGATCCTTTGATGACGCTGGACGCGGTCACCTGGAAGGCGCTAGCCAATCGTGTGATGGTTCTCCAGGACTATGCATCCGGCAGCCGGGCGTTAATTGATGCTGCGCTGCAGACGCAAGGTATTGCGGTGAATGTGGTGCAAGAGGTTGGGCATCCGGCCACACTCTTTCCGATGGTAGAGGCGGGGATAGGCATCAGTATTTTGCCCGCATTGGCGCTGCCGTTACCGGAAGGGCGCCCATTGGTGGTACGCCCTTTGTTACCGGTTATTAATCGGACTTTAATGCTTATCCGCCGTAAAAATCGCTCGCTTTCACCCGCCGCCGAAGCCGTTTGGCAATTGGTTCGCCAGCAAGCGACGCGCTTATCGCAGCAACGGGCGCAGCGAGGGATTTTTTAGATATACACGTCTACCTGATGACTATCTGTCGGTCTGTTTTGACCATCCGCACGGGTTACGCTGCTGGCCTGAGTTTTTTGTTGGGCTTCTTCTGCTTGCTGACGTTGCAATTGGGCGATCTGCGCCTGCAGCATTTTGATCTGTGTTTGGATCAACTGCTGCTGTTCTTGCTTCTGCTCAGTGGTCATTCCGCTGCTATTCGCAACATCCTTTAACTGGGTCGTGAGTTTCTGAATTTGCTGGGTGAGTTTTGCAATTTGTGAGGCAGTACTGCTGCCAGCATTGCCACCGCCGCCGCTTGTTTGCCCTATGCTGGTTTGGCTATGGGTATTAATGGTTGTCATTCCCTTCTCCTTGCAAGTAAACCATGACCTAGACGTTATCGGATTGCAGGGCAGGGGACTTGAGCGGAAAAGCGTTAAGAAAGTGAAAAGAGGGGAGCAATTTTTGCTCCTTCTTCCACTTGCGGGGGAAGATTGGGATGGGGGACAGACGACGTCAAATTCAACGCATAGCAAAAAAGCGCCTTTAGGGCGCCTTTCTACATTGGTGGGTCGTGCAGGATTCGAACCTGCGACCAATTGATTAAAAGTCAACTGCTCTACCAACTGAGCTAACGACCCGAAATGGTGGGTGATGACGGGCTCGAACCGCCGACCCCCTCCGTGTAAAGGAGATG
>KZ478064.1 GCA_002837195.1 Enterobacterales bacterium CwR94 | reverse complement strand
ATTTGGAGCGGGAAACGAGACTCGAACTCGCGACCCCGACCTTGGCAAGGTCGTGCTCTACCAACTGAGCTATTCCCGCAAAGCGTAGCGATATAAAACAAATTCTGTATCGGTACGGGAGGCGCATTATACGAGAAAAGAGGAGCGCCGCAAGACTTACAGCGCAAATTTTTGCGTTTTTCTTTCAACTGCTGATTAAATCGGCAAACTGATGAAAATAGTCGCAGTTCCGGTTTGACCGCACGGAATTCTGCATGCTGATCAAACCGATAACCCATTTACAGCGCCAAAAAGTGCTCGCGGTAATAAGCCAGTTCCGCGATTGATTCGCGAATATCATCCAGCGCTTTATGGCTGCCCTGCTTTTTAAAACCTGGCAAAATCTCTGGTTTCCAACGGCGCGCCAGTTCTTTCAAGGTGCTGACATCCAGATAGCGATAATGGAAGTAGGCTTCCAGTTCTGGCATGTACTTAAACAGAAAGCGGCGATCTTGTCCGATGCTGTTACCACAAATGGGTGAACTGTTAGCGGGTGCCCACTGTTGCAAAAAGTCCAGCGTCGCACGTTCGGCTTCGCGATCGCCAAAGGCGCTGGCCTTAACACGCTCCACTAAGCCACTGTTGGTGTGCGTTTTAACATTCCAGTCATCCATCAAAGCCAGTTGCGCATCAGACTGATGCACGGCCATAACGGGGCCTTCGGCCAAAATGTTCAAATTGGCATCCGTGACAATGGTCGCGATTTCAATAATGCGATCGCGTTCCGGATCTAATCCGGTCATCTCCAGATCAATCCAGATCAGGTTGGTTTCATTTCCACTCATGCTTGCGGTTACCTGTGTTATACCCATTTAACGGTGTATCATAGACGTTTTGCCCATCTGGGCGAAACAGATGACTCTGGAGTCGAGTGCGTGAGCAAAAACAAACTGTCGAAAGGCCAGCAACGCCGTGTGAAAGAAAACCACCAGCGACGCCTGCGTGAGCCTAAAGCAGAGCCAGATGATAGCCAGTTTGGCGAGCCGCGTGACGGGCTGGTCATTAGCCGCTTTGGCATGCATGCCGATGTTGAAGATGCAGAAGGCCAGATTCACCGCTGCAATATCCGCCGTACCCTGCGCTCACTGGTAACCGGTGACCGTGTCGTTTGGCGTCCTGGCGCAGAAGGTTCCGCCACGGTCAAGGGCATTGTGGAAGCCGTGCATGAGCGCACCTCCGTGCTGACGCGCCCTGATTTTTACGATGGCGTCAAACCGATTGCGGCCAACATTGACCAAATTATTATTGTCTCGGCCATTTTACCGGAACTGTCACTGAACATTATTGACCGCTATTTGGTGGCATCTGAGACGCTGGATGTGGAGCCCATCCTGGTGCTCAACAAAGTCGACCTGCTGGACGCCGACGGGATGGCTTTTGTCGAAGAGCAGATGGAAATCTACCGTAAAATTGGCTATCGCGTGTTGATGGTGTCCAGCCGGGTGAAGTCTGGACTGCAACCGCTGGAAGAGGCACTGACCGGCCGCATCAGTATTTTTGCTGGCCAGTCTGGTGTGGGCAAGTCCAGCCTGCTCAATACCCTGCTCGGTTTAGAATCCGGCGCGGCGGAAATCCTCACCAATGATGTCTCTGATGTTTCAGGCTTAGGCCAACACACCACCACGGCGGCTCGCATGTACCATTTCCCACACGGTGGACGCCTTATCGACTCCCCAGGGGTGCGCGAATTTGGTCTCTGGCATCTGGAGCCGGAACAAATCACCCGCGGATTTGTCGAATTCCGCAACTACCTTGGCGACTGCAAATTCCGGGATTGTAAACACGGCGATGATCCAGGCTGCGCACTGCGCGAAGCCGTACAAAACGGTGAGATTGACGAATCGCGTTTTGATAATTATCACCGCATTCTGGAAAGCATGGCGCAAGTAAAAATCCGCAAGAACTTTTCTGCAACGGATGACTGACAATTTAAGATGTCATGGGTACAATTCGACCCCATTTTTTGCGACCTGAATTCAGCCTGGAGGCTAACGTGTTGGACAGAATTAAACTTGGCTTGCAACATATCCTGCCAAAGAAGGGACTAACGGAGTTAGCCGGTTGGGGCGCAAGTAAACGTGCAGGCCGTCTTACCAAACTGGTGATTGATATTTTCGCCTGGTTCTACAAGGTCGATATGTCAGAAGCACAGAAACCCGATACCGCCAGCTACCGTACGTTCAATGACTTCTTTGTGCGTCCATTGCGCGACGATGCCCGCCCGATGGCGACCGATGCCAACCAGTTAGTGCAACCCGCCGACGGCGCGGTCAGCCAACTGGGCCCAATTGCAGGCGATCAAATTTTCCAGGCGAAAGGCCATCACTACAGCATCGAAGCGCTGTTAGCGGGGAATGCGCAACGTGCTGAGCAATTCCGCGACGGTTTGTTTGCCACGATTTATCTGGCACCGCGTGACTACCATCGTGTGCATATGCCGTGTAACGGTATCCTGCGTGAAATGGTGTATGTCCCCGGCGATCTTTACTCCGTTAATCCGTTAACGGCGGCCAACGTTCCCAATCTGTTTGCCCGTAATGAGCGCGTTATCTGCTATTTCGATACCGATTTCGGCCCAATGGCGCAGATTCTGGTGGGTGCCACGATTGTCGGCAGCATTGAAACCGTGTGGGCGGGTACCATCACGCCACCTCGTGAAGGCGTGATTAAACGTTGGACTTACGAGGAAGGCGAAGTGGTATTACTGAAGGGCCAGGAAATGGGGCGCTTCAAGCTCGGCTCAACCGTTATCAATCTGTTTGCCCCTGAGCAGATTGCATTAAACCCCAGCCTGGCCAATGGCGTTGTCACACGCATGGGCCAACCTCTGGCACACGGGCTACAGGCTCAAGATGTGCCGGTTGACACAACAGTCAGTTAAGGAATCGCGATCGTGCGTCTGATACTTGCTTTACTGTTGTGCTGGTGTGTCAGCCTGCCATTGATGGCGGCCAGTGTGCCTGAAAGCACACAGCTCAAACAGGAACTTGAGAATGCGAAGGCTGATAAAACGGCCACTCAACAGGACAGAGTGCAGACGCTCGAAGCGGCCATCAAGTCGCTGGATGAGCGCGAGAAGTCGCTGGCAAGAACGCAATTTTATCAAAAGGTGATTGACGACTTCCCGAAGATGTCACGCGAATTGCGCCAGCAAATCGCAGCGCTCACCGATAGCCCGAAAAGTATTCGTCCCAACATCACCAGCGCTGAACTGGATCAAGAGATCTTACAGGTCAGTAGCCAGCAGGTTGAAGAGAGCCGCCAGGCACAGCAAGAACAAGAACGCAGCCGTGAAATCAGTGACTCACTCAGTCAACTGCCACAGCAACAAACGGATGCTCGCCGCGCCCTGAGTGAAATTGAGCGCCGCCTGCAGGCCATGCCTAAACCGGCGAACAGCGAAACTCAGGCCCAGCAATGGGCGCGCCAGGCGGAATCCGCCGCGTTAAAAACACGCGTTGATGAACTGCAACTCGCCCAGCTTTCCGCCAATAACCGGCAGGAACTTGCCCGCATGCGGGCTGAGCTGCATCAGAAACAGGCAGAGCAACTCGACAGCTACCTGCAAGCATTGCGCAACCACCTGAACTCGCTACGCCAACGTGAAGCAGAACTCGCACTAGAGCGCACCGAACTTTTAGCCGAAAACAGCGCCGATCTGCCGCCTAAAATCACCGAACAGTTCCGTGTTAACCGGGAACTCTCTGCCGCCCTGAATCAACAAGCACAGCGCATGGATCTGATTGCCTCTCAGCAACGTCAGGCCACCAATAACACCATTAAGGTGCGCCAGGCGCTGAGCACCATTCGGGAACAGTCGCAGTGGCTGGGGGTGTCGAATGTGTTGGGTGAAGCCCTGCGCGCGCAGGTCGCACGCTTGCCCGATATGCCGCAATCGCAACAGCTTGATAGCGACATGGCGCAACTGCGGGTTCAGCGTCTCTACTATGAAGATCGCCTCAGCCAGCAAAACCAGTTACGCCAGCTTAAACAAGAGAACGGCGACGCCCTGAAACCCGAGCAGAAACGCATTCTGGATGCGCAGTTACGCACCCAAAGCGAGTTGTTAGGATCGTTGATATCGGGCAGCGACAATTTGATCCTTGAAGTGACCAAGCTGAAAGTCGCCAATGGGCAGCTTTCTGACGCGTTAGATGAGATCAAGCAAGCTGCTCACCGCTATCTCTTCTGGAGTGCTGACGTCAATCCAATGGGTTTGACCTATCCATTGGAAGTCGCGCGTGACCTGCATCGTATGTTATCGCTCGATACGCTGGGTCAACTGGGCAGCGCGCTGGTCATGATGTTTACCAGCAAAGAAACCATCTTCCCCATTATTGGCGCTGTGTTACTGGTGGGTTTCAGTATCAGTTCACGTCGCCATTACCACGCTTTTCTGGCTCGTGCGGCCAGTCGCGTGGGAAAAGTCACACAGGATCAATTTAGTCTGACCATGCGGACGGTGTTCTGGTCTATCGTGGTGGCGATACCGATTCCCGTGCTGTGGTGGGCCTTGGGCTATGGCTTACAACAAGCCTGGCCGTACCCAATCGCCGTTGCGATCGGCAAAGGCATCACGGCCACGCTCCCCGTGCTGTGGGCCTTTATGATCAGCGCCTCCTTTGCCCGTCCACAAGGGCTGTTTATTACTCACTTCCGCTGGCCACAGGCGCGCGTTTCACGTGCTATGCGTTATTACCGGCTCTCTATTGGGTTGATTGTTCCGCTGATTATGTTGCTGATTGCCTGCGGCAATATTGACGATCGCACCTTCTCCAGCACGCTGGGCCGTCTGTGCTTTATTCTGATTTGTGGCGCGCTGTGCGTGGTGACGCTGAGCCTGAAACGCGCGGGCATTCCGCTGCATCTGGATAAAGAAGGCAACGGCGAGAATATGCTCAACACCTTCTGGTGGAATCTGCTGCTGTGCATTCCGCTGGTTGCCGCCTTTGCCTCTGGCGTCGGCTATCTGGCAACGGCGCAGGCGCTGTTGGGGCGTCTGGAAATGTCAGTCGCTATCTGGTTCCTGCTGTTGGTGGTGTATCACATCGTACGACGCTGGATGCTGATACAACGCCGCCGTATTGCCTTTGATCGCGCCCGTCAGCGCCGTGCAGAAATTCTGGCGCAGCGTGCACGCGGCGAAGAAGAAGCCCTGCCCGCTTCCAACGGCGGTGACGGAGGCGATATTGATGAGCCGGTGATCGATCTGGATGCCATCAGCGCCCAGTCCTTGCGGTTAGTGCGCTCACTGCTCACCATGATCGCCCTGGTTTCCGTGATCGTCTTGTGGTCAGAAATCCATTCGGCGTTTGGCTTCCTGGAAAACATTCGCCTGTGGGATGTCAGCACCACCGTGCAGGGCGTTGAAAGCCTGCAACCCATTACGCTCGGGGCCATTCTGATTGCCGTATTGGTGTTTATCATCACGACACAGTTGGTGCGTAACTTGCCCGCCATGCTCGAACTGGGCCTGCTGCAACACCTGAGCCTGACGCCAGGCACAGGTTATGCGATTACCACCCTGACCAAATATATGCTGCTGTTGATTGGCGGCCTGACCGGTTTTTCCCTGCTGGGTATTGAGTGGTCAAAACTGCAGTGGCTGGTTGCCGGTTTAACCGTTGGACTTGGCTTTGGTCTGCAAGAGATTTTCGCCAACTTTATCTCGGGCCTGATCATCTTGTTTGAGAAGCCGATACGTATTGGCGATACGGTAACCATTCGCGATCTCACCGGCAGCATCACCCGTATTAATACGCGTGCGACCACCATCACCGACTGGGATCGAAAAGAAATTATCGTGCCCAATAAGGCGTTTATTACCGAGCAATTCGTTAACTGGTCGCTGTCCGATTCCGTGACGCGCGTGGTATTAACCATTCCCGCACCGGCTCATGCCAACAGCGAAGAAGTGGCGCAAATGCTGGTTAGCGCAGCACACCGGTGCCATCTGGTACTGGATAATCCGATCCCGGAAGCCTTTTTGGTCGATTTGCAGCAGGGTATTCAGTTGTATGAACTGCGTCTGTTTGCCGCCGAGATGGGGCACCGTATGCCGCTGCGCCATGAAATGCATCGTCTCATTCTTGAAGCCTACAAAGAACATGGCCTCGAGATGCCGTTCCCACCGTTCCAGGTACGCATGGAAATGGCCGGACGCAAAACCCCAACCTCTCCTGGCGCACCCGCCGCTCGTCAGTACAAATCTGGCGGACTTTAACGCTAACAGGGCCAGACATTCTGGCCCTGTGCATTGCTATTCCGCGATCCTCTTCACAACTTACGCCTAAAAAATCACCGCTTTATTGATCTCAATCCAGCCTGTATCTACGTTGTATACAATTCGTATTCCGGTGGTTTGGGCGCAGTTTGCCCTGCGGTTCCACTGGCTAATGGAGCGTGCTGTTGCGATAAAGCGGAGGATAACCGCTTCACGCACAGCGCCTGTCACCATTCGTCCAGAGGGTTTGCTATGCAACATCAGTCCGGGGATTCCTCCACACTCAACTGCAACGACGCTGCGATAGCGCAACGTAAAACCAACATTCGCTGGTTAGTGGTCGTGCTGCTGTTTTTCGTCACACTCATTAACTACGCGGATCGTGCCTCGATTTCACTGGCTGGCCCCAGCATGGCAAGCGAGTTGGGGCTAAATGCCATCGACATGGGCTTTATCTTCTCTGCGTTTGGCTGGTCGTATGTTTTATTTCAACTGCCTGGCGGTTGGCTGTTAGATCGCTACGGTTCGAAGGTGATCTACAGTTTCAGCATCTTTTTATGGTCGCTGTTTACCTTGATGACCGGGCTGGCAGGATTTGTCACCGGCGGTGCGGCGGTGATGGTGCTGTTTGCCTTACGCTTTTTGGTTGGCGCGGCTGAAGCGCCCTCTTTCCCGGCCAACAGCCGGTTGGTAGCGGCCTGGTTTCCCGACGCGGAACGCGGAACGGCCGCCGCTATTTTCAATTCGGCACAATACGGTTCCACCGTGTTCTTTGCGCCGTTGATGGGATGGCTGGCCCACACTTACGGTTGGCACTCCGTATTTACCGTGCTGGGCTTACTGGGCATCGCCTTTGTACCGATTTTTATCAAACTGGTCCACGCGCCAAGCCAGCATCCCAAAGCCAACGCGGCCGAATTGCACTACATCGCGAAAGGTGGCGCGCTGGTCAATATGGACAAAGATAAGCGTCCAGATCAAAAGACCGAAAAGCCCAAGCTCCGCTACGTCAAACAATTGCTGAAAAGCCGCATGATGCTTGGCATCTATTTGGCGCAGTATTGCCTGAATGCCATTGGTTTCTTTTTTATTACCTGGTTTCCCGTTTACCTGGTGCAAGAGAAACACATGACTATCATGAAAGCCGGATTTGTCGCGGCAATCCCGGCGGTATGCGGTTTTCTTGGTGGCATCATGGGCGGCTTTATTTCTGACTTGCTGATCCGCCGCGGTATGTCGTTATCGCTGGCGCGTAAGCTGCCGATTATCAGCGGCATGCTGCTGTGCTGCATTATGGTGCTGTGTAACTACACGGGATCAGAAGCCGTGGTCGTGCTGATCATGGCACTCTCCTTCCTCGGCAAAGGCATTGGCGGCATGGGCTGGACAGTCAATGCCGATACGGCACCAAAAGAGATCGCCGGTCTGTCTGGCAGCCTGCTCAACACCTTTAGTAATGCCTCCAGTATCACGACGCCGATCATTATCGGTTTTATCCTGCAAGCCACCGGATCGTTCAACGGCGTGTTGTGGTTTGTGATCGCCCACGCAGTGATGGTGATGATCTGCTATCTGTGGATCGTCGGTGATATTAAACGCTTTAAGATCAACGAAAACGCCTGACAAGGAGCGCAGCATGCGTGATGAAACCCCGCAGCTTAAACAGTCACTGAGCTTTGTCGCCTATGAAAAAATCAAGGCGATGATCCTCGATATGGAACTGGCCCCCGGCAGTTCACTCACCGAAATGGGATTGATCGAAAAACTGTCAATGAGTCGCACCCCGATCCGCGAAGCCCTGTATCGCTTGCAACAAGAGCGCTTTGTGGAGCTGGCACCGCGCAAGGGCTGGTTTGTAAGCCAGATCCGCCTGCGTGATATTCAGGAATTGTTTGAGATCCGCGAAGCGCTGGAGGGGATCTCGGCGCGCAATGCCACGCATCGGATCCCGCAGGAGAAGCTGCAAGCCATGGCAACGTTTCTGGATTCGCTGGAGCAGGCGTTGATCGATAACGAAGCGGCCGTCAGCGATCCCGGTGACTCATTACACGATTTGATTTTCGCCTACGCCAATAACCACTTTATCAACAACATGATGACGGTCTATCTCGACAGATTGCGTCTGTTCCACGTGCTGGCCAGCAGTCTGCCGGGCCGTAAGCGCCAGTCGTGGCGTGAACACCGCGATGTTCTCAATGCCCTGCTCGCGCGCGATGAAGACCTCGCGGAGCAAACCATGCGTCATCACATTCGCAGCAGCCGTCAAAGTCTGCTGGAAAGCATCATGCAGCAAAACAGCGATTACGCGACCGATATCGCGCTTTCACCGCCGCAACGCCAGTAACCGGAGCTCTACCATGCCAAAAGTCATTGTCTTTGGCGTCGACGGCTTGTCGATGCCGCTACTGCAACGCTATGCCGCGCAGGGCGTCCTGCCCAATATCAGCGCGATGCTGCGCGAAGGCGCCGCCGCTGAGTTACTGCCCTATATCTCAGCCTGGGGCGACGTCAACTTCGTCAGTTTTATGACGGGACAGGCACCGGGTACCGCGTGGCAAGGCCAGGCGATGCCCGCCAATAATGCCGAGCGCGGGAATTTACTGGCTGCACTTGCACGCGCCGGACAAAAAGCCGCGCTGGTGCATTTCCCGGAAACCGTTGCCGCCGAAGCCCCCCATTTTACGTGGGCCCCCTACTGGGGACGTGCGCAAAGCTGGCCGGGAGAAATCTTTAAGCCAAGCGGCCATACCACGCGCTATGCCGCACACACCGGTCATCAACAAGTCAAACAGCAAAAACTCGGGTGGCCGCCCTCTTCCAGCCTGGCGTATCACGATAAAGGCACATGGCAGGCGCTGGAACAGGAGGGTGACCGCTGGCGTATGACGCTGCACGGTGAACAACACCATGTGGTACTCACGCTCAGCCTGCAGCAAAACCATCTGGTGCTGCATTTGCCGCAGCGAGAGGTGGTACTCCAACCACACGCCTGGAGTGAATGGATATCGCTTAGCGCACTGGATGTGCCGGGGAGTGTGCGTTTCTGGCTTGGACGCTGCGACGCCCAGCAGAATGATATTGAAATCCTGCAAAGCCAGGTCACGCACAGCCAGGGGCTGGCCTCTGATACGGCGACAGGAAAAACGCTGCTGCAACAAGGCCCGTGGTTCAGCAAATGGGTCATGAAAGCGGCACCGGATGAGGCTTATCTGGATGCCACCTGGCAAGAAGGCGATCAGCAGTCGCGCTGGTTGGCCGCCAGCGCCTTGCAGCTCACACAGCAGCAGGGTTTCAGCCTGTGGGCCACCGTTCATCGTTTGGTGGATGAATCACATCACAACTGTTTGGGCCAAAGCGATCCGGCCTCACCGTTCTACGATGCGCAGCAGGCAGAACGCTATGAAGCCGTAATGCGCGAATGTTACCGCCTGCTGGATGACACGCTGGGCGTACTGCGTGCTGAAATGGACGCCGACACCACGTTGTTGATGGTGTCTGACCACGGTGCCGTGCCCAATGCCTGGATGTGCGACATCAACCGCTATCTGGCCAAACACGGGTTGGTCTCGCTCACGCCAGAAGGCGATGTGGAACGTGCCAGCAGCAAAGTGTACTTGAAGGATGAGCGCGGCGGGCTCGAAATCTTCGTCAATCTACAAGGCCGGGAAGCGGATGGCATCGTGCCGCCTGAAGCCTTCCAGGCCGTCTGCGAGCACGTCCAACATGCGCTGGGCAACTGGCATGTTCAGCACAAAGGGGAACTGCGCAATGCGGTCAGCATTGTGTTGCAGAAAGAGGATGCTGCCGCGATAGGTTTTTGGGGAGCGTGCGCGGGAGATATTGTGTTCGCCTATAACACCGGTTTCGTCTGGGGAACCAGTCGGGGCGGCGAAGATATCTGTCCGGTCGACGTGCCGGGTGCCAATCACGGTCCACAAAAGCCCACCGCACAGACAGCCATGTCCTCTAACTACGGTGCGCTGCTGGCGGTCGGTGCTGGCATTCGCAAAGGGTATTACCACGATCGCCACCAGCGCGGTCCTTTTAAAATGATCGACCCTGCGGCGACCATTGCCCACTTGCTGGGTCTCGATCCCAGCCGGTTAGAAGGCCGGGTCATGCATGAAATATTGGACGACACACTCCGAGGTAAACCATGAGAATCACTGAGGTCAACACCCATCTGCTGGTCGCCAAGTTGAAAGCGCCCTTCGCCTACTCCCGTGCCTGGTACGATACCCGCACCTCGATGCTGGTCGAGATTGTCACCGATGAAGGCCACATTGGCTGGGGCGAGTGCTATGGCCCAGCCAAAATGACGCAGGCGATTGTCGATGAACTCGGTACCTTGCTGATTGGCAGCGATCCCCTGAACAGTGATTTCCTGTGGCACGATCTCTACTCCCGCTTTCGCGATCATGGTCAGAAAGGACTGCTCATTCAGGCATTAAGCGGCGTGGATATCGCGCTGTGGGACATTCGCGGTAAACACTTTTCTGCGCCAGCTTACCAACTGCTTGGCGGCGCATGGCGCAGCGAAGTGGACGCCTACGCGACCGGGCTTTACCGCCGTGACAGCGGTAATCCGCTGGTTTATCTGGCAGAAGAAGCCGCAGAGTATGTGGAGCAAGGCTTTCGGGCCATGAAACTGAAAGTGGGCTTTGGTGTTAAGGAGGATGTCGCCGTTACACGCACCTTACGAGAAACCATTGGGCCCGATATCGCGCTGATGATCGACGCCAATCATGCCTATGATGCGGTAGCCGCCATTCAACTGGGTCGTCAGGTTGAGGAACTGGACATCGGCTGGTTTGAAGAACCGGTACCGCCGGAGGATCTGGCTGGCTATTGCGCGGTCAAAGCCGCCATCAGCATTCCGCTGGCCGGTGGAGAGTGTGAATTTACCCGCATGGGCTTTCGCGACGTGCTGACCCGTCGCAGCATGGACATTATTCAGCCTGATATCTGTGCCGCAGGTGGTCTGAGCGAATGTAAGAAAATTGCCGATATGGCGATGGCCTTTGGCGTACGCACCAACCCGCACGTCTGGGGAAGCGGTATTGGTATTGCCGCCTCGCTGCAATGGATAGCCACAGTGCCAACGCATACGCCGCTGTCACTCGCCCCTGCACAGCCGCTGTTGGAGTTTGATCAAACCGAACACCCGATCCGTCAGGCAATCTTGCAACAGCCGATCGTGCAGAACAAGGGCGTGGTGTCGATCCCGACCGGGCCAGGATTGGGGATCGAGATTAACCGCGATGCGTTGCAGTTCTTTCGCGCAGCAGCGCGTCACTTGTAATCTCAGTGGGCCAGTACGCGCTGGCCCACTGGCTGACTAGCTGCGATCGACCGGGAACGCCAGCACCTCGCTGAGCGAGTCTGCGCCCAGTGCCAGCATGATCAAGCGATCCACTCCCAAGGCGACGCCGGAGCAATCCGGCAAACCGTGCGCTAACGCTGCCAGCAGATACTGATCAATCGGTTGTTGCGGCAGGCCACGCGCCGCACGCTTGCGGTTATCCTGCTCAAAACGCCCACGCTGTTCACGCGCATCGGTGAGTTCGCGAAAACCATTCGCCAGCTCAATGCCTTTGAAATACACCTCAAAACGCTCTGCCACGCGGTGATCCTCTGTGCTGATCTCAGCCAGTGCGGCCTGCGTCGCCGGGAAGTGGTAGACAAACGCCGGGCGCTCCTGGCCGATTTTAGGCTCTACCCCGAGCATAAACAGCAGTTGCAGCAACGTGTCACGATCCTCTTCCGCGCGCGCCAGTTCACCTTCTCCCAGGGATTCCGCCACTTCACGCAATTGCGCTTTGTCCGCCGACAGCGGATCGATATCCAGATGGCGAATAAACGCCTGTTGATAGGAAAGGGTTTCAGCGCTTTCACAATCCAACACCTGCTGCAGCAAGTCATCGACTTCATTCATCAGGCGGTACATGTCGTAGTGCGGGCGATACCACTCCAGCATCGTAAATTCAGGGTTGTGGTGGCGGCCGGCTTCTTCATTACGAAAGCAGCGCCCCATCTGATAAATCGGCCCACTGCCCGCCGCTAACAGGCGTTTCATATGATATTCCGGGCTGGTCATCAGGTATAAATCCAGCCCCTGCGAAGCGCCTGGCCCAACAAAACGCGTTTGAAACGGAAACAGGTGCACATCGGTGACCGTCGCCTGGCTCATGGCAGGGGTCTCAACCTCCAACACGCCACGATCGGCGAAAAACGCCCGAATCTCTCGTAAGATCTTCGCGCGTTTCAGCAAATTGACGATGGGCGCGCTGGGTTGCCAGTTAGCCGTTTCACTCATGTTTTTCACTCCGGAGACAAGCAGGGTGTGGAAGTCTACCCGTTCAATTTTCAGCAGACAAATACTATCCCATGGCAGGTTTGCTGAGGGCCGCTATACTTAGGTTAACTCATTGAAAAGGAATGCCTAATGACATTGTGGAAACAGATTTTAACGGGCGCGGCTGCGCTCGCCTCCGTCGCCTGCAGCACCACGCCGCCAAAGGGCGTCACCGTAGTCGATAACTTTGACAGTCAACGTTATCTGGGCACCTGGTACGAAATCGCGCGTTTGGATCACAGTTTTGAACGTGGGCTGCAACAGGTGACGGCAACCTACAGTGAACGAGAAGATGGCGGTATCCGCGTGATAAACCGTGGCTTTGATGCTGATAAGCAGCGCTGGAAAGAGAGCGAAGGCAAGGCCTATTTCACGGGCGAGCCCACGCGCGGTGCGCTGAAGGTCTCATTCTTTGGCCCTTTTTATGGCGGCTATAACGTGATCGCCCTGGACAGCGACTACCGCTATGCCTTGGTGGTTGGCCCAACGCGGCACTACATGTGGATTTTATCGCGTACACCGCAATTAAGTCGCGATGTGACTGACAAGCTGGTCGCCAAAGCGCGTGAAAATGGCTTTCCGACCGATGCGTTAATTTGGGTACAGCAGAAATAATCCGGTACGGCGTAATGCCGTACCGAATACCAAATTTACTGTGTGCTACGTTGAATCGCCTGACCGCCCGCTTCCACATCCTCGCCCACACCGCGCGTGGTATTACAGGCCGATAACAGAGAAGTGAGCACCAAAGCAGACAGCAGTGCTGCGACAGTTTTTTTAGACATAATCTCGTATCCTTGTTGATTAGTTGACTTACAGCTTTATAAGCATAGTCAGCTTTCAGCAAGTCGCCCGCAGGACACTGATAAAAAGGTAGGTTTTCGGAATTTTAGAAAGGGTTACTTCGCCGCGCGGGAAATCACGCCGCCCACGTGTGAGACATCTTCGCCAAAGCCGCGAAAAGTATTACAACCTGATAATAGCGTTCCCATAAACAGGGCCAGCAAGAGCAATGTTGCCGATTTCATAACGGTTTCCATTAAAGAAAAGGCGTGCTCAGCACGCCTTCACACTACTTATTTTACGCGCGAGACGTATTCGCCAGAGCGGGTGTCAACTTTGACCACCTCACCAATCTGCACGAACAGTGGCACTTTGATAACCGCACCGGTGCTCAGCGTTGCAGGCTTACCGCCGGTACCTGCGGTATCACCTTTCAGGCCTGGATCCGTTTCGGTGATTTCTGCTTCGATAAAGTTTGGTGGCTGAACAGCAATCGCCTTGCCATTCCACAGCGTCACGATACAGTCGGCGTTATCTTGCAGCCATTTCTGTACTTCATCTAACGTCTTCGCTTCAACCTGATACTGTTCAAAGTTCTCAGGGTGCATAAAGTAGAAGAAGTCGCCGTCGTTATAGGAGTACTGCAGCGTCACGTCTACCACATCAGCGCCTTCGGCAGAGTCAGTAGATTTAAAGGTTTTTTCAACACGTGAACCGGTCAGCAGACGACGCATTTTAACGCGTGCGAAAGCCTGGCCTTTGCCTGGTTTTACGAACTCACTGGATTCGACGGCATACGGCTCGCCCTCGAACATGATTTTGAGACCGGGGCGAAAATCGTTGCTAGAATACGTTGCCATAAAGGCCCTCTACAATTGAACACTGGTACTTAGCCAAAAAAATGGCAAACATTGTAACCCTAAAAACCCCCGACAGAGAAGATTGGTTACAGCAACTTGCTGATGTAATCACCGATCCCCATGAATTATTAAGGGTTTTATCGCTGGATAACCACCCTGAACTTGCTGCGGGTGCCGATGCGCGCCGTCTTTTCGCCCTGCGCGTGCCGCGTGCGTTTGTCGCACGCATGCAACCGGGCGATCCGCAGGATCCCTTACTCTTGCAAGTGCTGACGGCCCGTGAAGAGTTTATTGAATCCCCCGGCTATAGCACCGATCCCTTAGATGAACAGAGTAGCGTGGTTCCCGGCCTGCTGCATAAATATCGCAACCGCGCGCTGCTGCTGGTAAAGGGCGGTTGCGCCGTCAACTGCCGCTATTGCTTCCGTCGCCATTTCCCGTACGACGATAACCAGGGCAATAAACGCAACTGGCGTACGGCGCTGGCGTATATTGCCGAACATCCTGAGCTGGATGAAATCATCTTTTCCGGCGGCGACCCGCTGATGGCAAAAGACAGTGAACTGGACTGGCTACTCAGTGAGCTGGAGCGTATTCCGCACCTGAAGCGCCTGCGCATCCACAGCCGCTTACCGGTAGTGATCCCCGCGCGTATTACCGAAGGCTTATGCCAGCGCCTGGCACAATCGCGTTTGCAGGTACTGATGGTGAGCCATATCAACCATGCACAAGAGATTGATAGCGAGTTGCAAGCTGCCTTTCGCCAGTTGAAGCGCGCGGGTGTGACGTTGCTGAATCAAAGTGTCTTACTGCGTGGCGTCAATGACAATGCTCAGACGCTGGCTGCACTGAGCAATCAGCTCTTTGATACCGGCATTCTGCCTTATTATCTGCACGTGCTGGACAAAGTGCAGGGGGCCGCCCATTTTTATGTGACAGATGAAGAAGCACGTGCCCTCGTGCGCGAATTACTGACCCAGGTGTCGGGTTATCTGGTGCCTAAATTAGCGCGCGAAATTGGGGGAGAACCCAGCAAAACGCCGCTCGATTTGCATTTGCGCCAGCAATAACGTCTTCTCCCCTTCTATCATCGATTCTGATATGCCTGCTCTGCCTGGAAGGTGTGAGGAGAATGACAAGGATGTCTTACTGAGTTTTCAGGATTCTTATGGCTACTGTATTAATTGTTGATGACCATCCCGCGATTTGCTTCGCGCTAAAAGTGTTACTGGAAAAAGAGACCGCTTTGCAGGTCGTCACCTCCAGCGGTGAGCGCTTATTGCCGCTAGTGCGCGAGTTGGAACCGGACCTGGTGGTGCTGGATATTGAACTGCACAACGGCGACGGCATGGCGGCACTGCCGCGCATCAAGCACGCTTTTCCTGCGATCCGCGTCTTAATGCTCACCGCGCAACCCGCGCCTCTATATGCCCTGCGCGCACAGCAAGCGGGTGCCGACGGATTTGTCAGCAAACATACGCCCCTCACGGCGGTCGTCAGCCTGTGCCAGTTGATTTTGGATGGCTATCAATGTTTTCCAGAAACCGTGTTAAATGCACTGCACCATTCGGCCAAAGGCAGTGATGCCGCATCGGTTCTGGCGCGCTTATCCGATCGTGAAATGGCCGTTTTGCGTCAATTGCGGCTGGGTAAAAGCAATAAAGAAATTGCCGATATGCTGGCACTGAGTAACAAGACGATCAGTACCTATAAAACGCGGATGCTGGAAAAGAGCGGCACCGATAACCTTGACGCCCTGTTTAGTCTGATGGACGCTGAAGGTGAATCTTCGTGATGTGGCGTCTGGCATGCGCCTTGTTATGTGTGCTCTCACTGAGTGCCCACAGCCTGGCCGCCGCGCCAGAACCCTTAACATTACTCGCGCGCACCAGCGTACAGATTGCCGATCCTGGACTCACCCCTGAAGAGTGGCGTTGGGTGCGTGAACGCCAGACGCTGCGCGTGGGGGTCTGGTCGCCCGATAATCCGCCCTATGGCATGCGTGAAGGGCTACATGACTACGGCGGGATCAATGCCGATTTCATCGGGCTGATTACGCAGAACCTGAATCTGCGCGTGCAACTCACCCACTACACCTCATTGTTGGAAGCCGTTCTGGCTTTGCAACGCAATGAAATTGATGTAATTCCTGGCCCGTCAGAAGGTCTCAGCCCGGAGATGATTCAAGGGCTGTCATGGAGTGAATCCCTAATTGGCGAAGTGCGCCGCTCGCTGGAAGCACCAGGCGACGCCCCATTGCGTATCGCTTTCTCGTCGCCGTGGCAGGCAAAAAACCTCAGCAGCCGCTATCCCGATGCGGAAATCAAAACGTTCTCCTCACCGCGTTTAGCGCTGGAAGCCCTGGCCTTTGGGCAGCTTGATCGCTATATCGTGGATATCATTACTGCCCGCTACGTCATTAACCAATCCAATCTGAATACGCTGGATATCCACCCGCTGACGGATTTTCCCAGTCTGGGGATGTCGCTGGCCACACTGCCGCGTAACGAAAAGTGGCTCACGATCATTAATCGGGTGATTTATGCGCTGCCGCCTGCCAGCAGAACGGAAATTGTACGCCGCTGGAATGGCGGCATACCGATCTCGGTGAGCGAGGAAGCGCTGGTGATGACCTCTCTGGAGCAGCGCTGGATTACCGAGCATCCGCAGATCCGCGTTGCGATCGTGGGCGACAGTGCGCCGCTGGCGTATTACGACGTCAATAATCAGTTACGTGGCATCAATGCCGATATCCTCACCGCGCTGGCACTGCGCACCGGATTACATTTTACCGTGCAGCGTTTTGATACGCTGTCCGCTGCGCTCGCCTCGGTGAGTCAAGGCAACAGCGATATGATCGCGGGTGCCTCACTCGACGCGATTTGGCACCACAACCTGCTGACCACGCGCCCCTGGCTCTCTAACTCCTGGGTGATGGTCGGCAATCGCCAGCGCCATCCTGATACGCCACCGCGCATTCGCTATTTAGCGGATGAGGCGCCACTGAAATGGCTACGCCAGACGTTCCCGAACAGCGATTTAGTGGCCGTCAGCAGTTGGCGTGAAGGCGTCGAGCTCGTTGCTCAGCATAAAAATGACCAACTGGTGATGCCGTTGATTATCGCCACCGATATGTTGGATCATCTGGATGATAACAATCTGGCGATTCAGGGCAGTCTGGATACGCCGCCGATCCGTTTTGTGATGGGCACCTCGCGCAATAACTATCCGCTGGTCACGCTGATGGACAAAGCCATCCTTAATATCCCGCCGGAAGATTTACATGCCTTAACACGCAATGCGTACAACAGCCGTTTCCAGGCGGTGCTCACTGAGAACAAGCTGAAACCCACGCAATTTTATTTACTGCTGGTCGGTAGCCTGCTGCTGGCAGCACTCTCCGGGGGAGTGATCTGGGGCCTTCACCGCCGCTATCGACGTCAGCAAAGCCTGGTCAGTGCGTTACAAGAAGCACAGCAAGCCGCGCTGGATGCCAGCCGAGTGAAAGGCGCGTTTCTGGCCACCATGAGCCATGAGATACGCACGCCGATTAGCGCCATTATTGGCATGCTGGAACTGACACTACAGCGCCCCGCGCATGCGCCTGAAAACCAGCAAAGCCTGCGCATTGCCCATCAGGCAGCGCAATCGCTGCTGCAATTAATTGGCGACATTCTGGATATCTCGCGCATTGAGTCAAACCGCTTAGTACTGCGCCCGGAACGGGTGGCAATCCGTGATCTCATCAGCTCTGTCGCCATCCTGTTTGATGGCCTGGCGCTGCAAAAAGGATTGCGGCTCTCTCTGGAGTTGGACACCCACATTCGTGGCGATGTCCTCGCCGATCCGGTGCGCATCAAGCAAATCCTCGCCAATTTGCTGGGGAATGCCGTGAAATTTAGCGACAGCGGTACCCTCTATCTTCGCGCCTACGCTGGCCAGCAAGACGAAAACGCGTTGCAGCTATTATTGGAAGTCGCCGACGAGGGACCGGGCATTGATGCCGAGACCCGTGCGCGTTTGTTCCATCCCTTCGAACAGGGAGACTCTCAACAACAGGCGCAGGGCAGTGGTCTGGGTTTGTATATTTGCCGCACGCTGGCCGAGATGATGGATGGCAGCATTACGTTAGACAGTGAGCCAGGCCAGGGTACGCGCGTCCGCGTCGACCTGAAATTACCGCGTATGGCTGAATCAACGGTCGCCCCCGTCCCTGCGCCCGCCGCCCTTCACACCCAACGCTTACAGATTGTGATTGTCGATGACAATCCGGCCACGCGTCTGTTACTGCAACAGCAACTCGAGCACCTTCACCAACGCGTGACCTCCTGTGCCAGCGCCGCAGATGCACTGGCATCTATGGATGACAGCGTTGATCTGGTGATCACCGACTGTAATATGCCGACGATGGACGGCCTGGCCTTAACACGCGAACTTCATCAACAGTATCCGACGCTGCCGGTATGGGGAATGACGGCCGATGCTCAACTGAGTAAACGTGATGCCTGCCTGGCTGCGGGTATGCAACACTGCTTCTTCAAGCCGGTGACCTTGCAAACACTGCAGGAAGCGCTGCATCCCATGGTTCCCACCGCCTTTGAGCCCGCTAGGACCGCCGATCGTGACTTACTGGCCACTCTGCCCGCCGCGTTGCTGAGTGAAGCCAATCGACGTCAGTTTTTGCAACTGCAAATCGACGTAATTGATGATGCTTTGCCACAGTTACAGCATGGTGAGCGGGATGATATCGCTTCGGCCTTGCATCGGCTGCGCGGCGGTATCCAACTGTTGAATGTTCCTGATTTGAGCGCACTTTGCCTGGCACAGGAAACCTCTCCCACGCCAGAAGGCCTCGCCGAGGTTATTCTGCAAGCACAAAACCTAAAACGTAATTTATTGATTTTAAATAAATAATAACGGACTACATGCATTGAAGCCCGTCCTACAGGGTGCTGGCGGCGGCGTCCGATTGTGAGCACATCGCGATCGCCGTACTCTGCGCATCAACGGAATCGTCGAGGTGGTGATTCCAATCCGACTCAATGAAAAGGACGACCCCATGAAAAAGATCATTACTGCACTCTCTGTTGCCGCTGCCCTGACCGCTGCCATGGGTTCCGCTCATGCCGCTCAGGACTGTGCCGCTAAACGCAGTGCGCTGGAATCTGAAATCCGTTACGCACAGCAATATGGCAACAGCGCGAAAGTGGCGGGTCTGCGTCAGGCACTGGCGGAAGTTAACGCCCACTGCACGCCAGGCAGCGTTAAAGCGGATATTCAAAAAGACATCCGTAAGCTGGAAAAGAAAGTGGCCGATAAACAAGAAGATATCCGCGATGCGCAAAACGATCTGCGTAAAGCCACCGCAAAGGGCGATCGTGAAAAGATTGCCAAGTACCAACGTAAGCTGGCAGAGAAACAAGCCGACCTGCGTGATGCACAGCAGAAGCTGAACCAGGCACGTGCTGACCTGGCATCAATGAAGTAAAACACCCTGTGGGCGTCCTCGTTATCAGGATGCCCTCTCCTTTCCCGCACCTTGCTCTCCCAGCGTCTCTCCGCCCACCCTCTATTCCACCGCGAGTCATCTGCCAAACGTGGCGGGTGCCACATCCTTGTGGCTGCCTGTAAGCATCATTGATTTTTAAACAAGACGGCATTACCACTCCATAAACTGCCTTTTCCTAACACCGACACCCTGGTTATCGCATAATGATCAACACCGGATGCCTGCGCTTTATTGTGAAAATAGTCGGTGACCTCTTTGGCCGTCGACATGCCAGAAACAGAAATACGTTCTTGTGGTTGTAAATAACGGGTTTTATCTCGTGCGACTTCCTGTGCAGAAAAAGCAGAGAAAGAAGCGGAAGCCAAAACCAATGCCAGTACGGTTGTTTTCATTTTCATTTTCATTTTTATTTCCTCAATGGATTATCTTGCTCGCCGAGAATAATAACCCTGTCCCCACTATCAGAATCAATATGGAAACAGAGGGTTTACTTTTTTATTTCACTTACTGAAAGTGATAGCGGCTATTTATTGAAATGTAATGATCAACGATGGTTAACGCTAAGACGCCAGTCTTTCCTGACAAAACCAGCCCAACAATGCGAGTCTATTTCATTTTCATTGATGATTCGTTTTACCTGTAAAGGTAATGCGCTTATTCGTGCTCTACATTTGTAAATAAACGCATTCAGCATCAGCAATGATGAACTTCTTATCGATTAACCATGTCAATATCACTTGTGCTGTAAAAAAGAAGCTGGCAAGGATATTTATTCTTTGTTTAACCTTAGCAAGGTACCTTAATAATTCGCCTGCTTAATAAAATGCAAATCACCCGTTCAATGTTAATTAAGGACAAACAATGAAGTCTTCTCACGTATTTATTGTTCTTGCGATGCTCGCATCCTCTTTCTCTGTCAGTGCTAAAGCACCTGCAGATATTGCCGTGTTCGCGACCGAGAAATCTCAAGGCTCCATGTCAATTGGCGATAATAGTGCGTATACAAGGACTTTTGAGGTGACATTAGCGAACTTAGCTGACAAAAGCATTGATTTATCAAAACGCTGCCTCAAGGCCTACCTGCATGACAAGACAGAGCTACAACTCGATACTCTCGACGAAAAGTTGATGACCAATACGTTAGCAGCAGGAACATCCATCAAAGGCATTGCGGTATTTTCCTCTACAAATGAGAACATTTTTTCCGCCGCTCAGGTGAAAATATCTGAACACTGCCAGTAAGTCCCTCAGCGTCAGAGCGCTTATCCTGCGGGGCCACTTCAGGTACAGGTACATCGCTGAAATAAAAAAGGCCCTCGCAATAATGGAGGGCCTTTTCTTTCAGGAAAACCGGTGTGGCCTTAGGGGCACTTATACACCTGGCCCGTCATTTTGCTGTCGACAGGCACAAAGCTCGACCAGAAGTTTTCTGTTGGGCTGACCGCGCCATAAATCACATTGCCGCCCATGGCCGCTGCACGGTTACGCAAATCGTTTGCTGCGCCGCGCAAGGAGCTGCCTTCGCCGCCCGCGCCAGTCAGCCAGTTGCTTTGCGAGCCAGTGATATCGCCCAGAAGCTGGCACTCGCTGCCCGGTGCTTTATCCGTAAACGTCACACTCTGACCCGACGCACTCAGTTCATGATGCGTACTACAACCTGCTAACAGCAGGGCAGCCAGAGAAAGTCCTACCAGGTGAACGCGCATGCTCTTCCCCATTTGGTTAAATTATTATGCGACCCTACTTATACCCTTTTCATTCGCAAAAGAAAAATGACAGTTAAGCCTGGGTTTGTCGATTGTTGCACTTGTACCGCAAACATAAAAAAACCCCTCGCTATTGCGAGGGGTTTTCTGTTTCTGCACTTTCGTTAGCAACGAAAGAGGCAGTCAGGGCATTACATCATGCCGCCCATACCGCCCATGCCACCCATACCGCCAGCGCCCATATCTGGAGCGTCAGCTTTCGGCAGGTCAGTCACCATGCACTCAGTGGTGATCATCAGACCAGCAACAGAGGCTGCGTACTGCAGTGCAGAACGGGTCACTTTGGTTGGATCCAGGATACCGAAGTCGATCATGTTGCCGTAGTCTTCAGTTTGCGCGTTGTAACCGTAGTTACCGTCGCCTGCTTTCACGTTGTTCGCTACAACAGACGGCTCTTCACCGGCGTTGGAAACGATCTGACGCAGTGGTGCTTCCATTGCGCGCAGCGCAACGTTGATGCCCACGTTCTGATCTTCGTTCTGACCTTTCAGGCCAGACGCAGCGATTTTCGCAGCAACACGCACCAGTGCAACACCACCACCGGCAACCACGCCTTCTTCAACGGCTGCGCGCGTCGCGTGCAGTGCATCTTCAACGCGGGCTTTCTTCTCTTTCATTTCCACTTCAGTCGCGGCACCCACTTTCAGTACGGCAACACCGCCTGCCAGTTTCGCTACGCGCTCCTGCAGTTTTTCACGGTCGTAATCAGAGGTCGCTTCTTCGATCTGCTGACGAATCTGCGTCACACGACCAGAAATAGACACTTCAACACCCGTACCATCGATGATGGTGGTGGTGTCTTTGTTGATCACTACACGCTTCGCCTGACCCATGTCTTCCAGCGTCGCTTTTTCCAGCTCCATACCGATCTCTTCAGAGATAACAGTACCGCCGGTCAGGATAGCAATATCCTGCAGCATCGCTTTACGACGATCGCCGAAGCCAGGTGCTTTAACCGCAGCCACTTTAACGATACCGCGCATGGTGTTCACCACCAGCGTTGCCAGTGCTTCGCCTTCTACGTCTTCAGCGATGATCAGCAGAGGTTTACCGGATTTGGCAACCGCTTCCAGTACCGGCAGCAGTTCACGGATGTTAGAGATTTTCTTGTCAGCCAGCAGAATGAACGGGCTATCCAGTTCAACAGCACCGGTTTCTGGCTTGTTGATGAAGTACGGGGACAGGTAGCCACGGTCAAACTGCATACCTTCAACCACGTCCAGCTCGTCTTGCAGGCCAGTGCCTTCTTCAACGGTGATAACGCCTTCTTTACCCACTTTCTCCATCGCCTGCGCGATCAGCGTACCGACGCTTTCGTCGGAGTTCGCGGAGATGGTGCCTACTTGCGCAATCGCTTTCGAGTCGGAGCAAGGAACGGACAGCGTTTTCAGCTCTTCAACCGCAGCGATAACGGCTTTGTCGATACCGCGCTTCAGGTCCATTGGGTTCATGCCCGCAGCAACGGCTTTCAGACCTTCGTTCACGATAGCCTGTGCCAGTACGGTTGCGGTAGTGGTGCCGTCGCCTGCTGCATCGTTCGCTTTAGAGGCAACTTCTTTCACCATCTGTGCGCCCATGTTTTCGAACTTGTCTTCCAGCTCGATTTCACGCGCAACGGACACGCCATCTTTGGTGATGGTCGGTGCACCAAAAGATTTGTCCAGCACCACATTACGGCCTTTCGGGCCCAGGGTCACTTTTACTGCGTCTGCCAGTACGTTTACGCCGCGCAGCATTTTTACACGCGCGTCATTACCGAATTTTACGTCTTTAGCTGCCATTTCTGATATCCCTTAAATTCGTTTTCGTTCAGTGATTAGTGCGGCGTAGATTACGCTTCAACAATGGCCAGAATGTCGCTTTCGGACATGATCAGCACTTCTTCGTTGTCCAGCTTCTCGGTTTTCACGCCGTAGCCGTCGTTGAAAATCACGATATCGCCAACTTTCACATCCAGCGCTTTCACTTCGCCGTTTTCCAGGATGCGGCCTTTGCCCACAGCCAGGATTTCACCACGGGTGGATTTACCCGCAGCAGAACCGGTCAGAACGATGCCGCCAGCAGATTTAGATTCAACTTCTTTGCGCTTGACGATCACGCGGTCATGCAATGGACGAATAGACATTTGAAAGCTCTCCTTTGAGAAGTCCAATCAGTTTTGGGATGACGCCAGCGGTTGTTGCCAGCTTCGTGCAAGAAGAGATAGGGACAGTCCCAACGCCTTTCAAGGGGAAAAAGTTAAATTTTTTCTTTTTGGGTGGGATTGCTGCAAATTTGTGCGGGTGGGGCATAAAAAACCCTCCACCATAGGGGAGGGTTTAAGAAGATCAGGCTTAGCGGTCATCCCGATCGTCACGATGTTCAAGCCGATCGCTGTCGCGACGCTCATACTCACCTTCAAACACATCACCGGCTGGAGCATTGCCGCCACCGCGCCAAACGCGTAAATGCGGCATCAGTTTCACCGTCAGGTGCTTTTGCACCGGAGGGAGCAGCAGCAACAGGCCGAGAAAATCAGTAAAGAAGCCCGGCACTAACAGTAAGAAGCCCGCCAAAATCAGGGAAACACTTTTCACCATTTCAGCGGCGGGGCTTTCATTGCGGGCCATTTTTTCCTGCATCAGCATGAAGTTTTTCATGCCCTGGTTCTTCACCAGCGAAATCCCTAACACCGAACTGAGGATCACTAAAATCAGCGTGAGAAACACGCCAATCACATGGGCCACCTGAATAAACAGCGAAATCTCTAGCCAGGCCAATGCGAAAAACAACACAAACGGTAACCAACGCACCGTAGTCTCCTCTTTGCGATGTCGCCGTCCGTATGACCACGACAAGAATGGGGTACACCTTTTCTTAAAAAACAGTAATGGGCCCGTTAGCCGACTTTTTCAACCGTTCCTGCGGAAAAAATCGGTTAGGCTTAAAATTGAGAGCAGGATCACAAATCACCAAGAAGGTGCGCGCCTGAAATGTCAGGATAGTGATCTGGCTAGAGGCATTTCTGTCATAACAGCATATGATCACGCTCGCCAGGCTGATGACGGATAATATGTCGGCGCTGGCAATCTACGGCAAAATAATCACATTCATAGTGATAACATCATCGCAATAACAAGAAGGTTCCCATGGCAAACAACATTCGTATCGAAGAAGACCTGTTAGGCATGCGTGAAGTCCCCGCGGATGCGTACTACGGTGTTCATACTCTGCGTGCGATTGAAAACTTCTATATCAGCAGCAGCAAAATTAGTGATATCCCTGAGTTTGTGCGCGGTATGGTTATGGTGAAAAAAGCAGCGGCAATGGCGAATAAGGAGCTTCAAACCATTCCGCGTAACGTTGCCAATGCCATCATTCAGGCCTGTGATGAGGTGCTGAACAATGGCAAATGCATGGATCAATTCCCGGTTGATGTTTATCAGGGCGGCGCAGGCACCTCGGTGAACATGAACACCAATGAAGTACTGGCCAATATTGGTTTAGAACTGATGGGCCACCAAAAAGGTGAATACCAGTTCCTGAACCCCAACGATCACGTGAATAAGTGTCAGTCGACCAATGACGCTTATCCCACCGGATTCCGCATCGCCGTTTACAGCTCGATTTTAAAATTGCTGGATGGCATTGCCCAACTCGGTGACGGTTTCCAGAAAAAAGCCGTTGAGTTCGATAACATCCTGAAAATGGGCCGTACCCAGTTACAGGATGCTGTTCCCATGACGCTGGGACAGGAATTCCACGCCTTTACCGTGTTGATTAATGAAGAAATTAAAAACATTACACGCACGGCAGATCTCCTGCTGGAAGTGAATCTTGGTGCGACCGCGATTGGTACGCGCCTGAACACACCAGACGGCTATCAGCAACTGGCTGTGCAAAAGCTGGCGGAAGTCAGTAACTTGCCGGTCGTGCCTGCCGAAGATTTGATTGAAGCCACCTCTGACTGCGGCGCCTATGTGATGGTGCATAGCGCACTGAAACGTCTGGCGGTGAAGCTGTCGAAGATTTGTAATGACCTGCGCCTGCTTTCCTCTGGCCCGCGTGCGGGTTTGAACGAAATCAATTTGCCAGAGCTGCAAGCCGGCTCTTCCATCATGCCAGCCAAAGTCAATCCGGTAGTGCCGGAAGTGGTTAATCAGGTCTGTTTCAAAGTGATTGGCAATGACATCACGGTCACCATGGCGTCAGAAGCCGGTCAATTGCAATTAAATGTGATGGAACCTGTCATAGGTCAAGCTTTGTTCGAATCCATCCACATTCTTACCAACGCCTGTTACAATCTGCTGGAAAAATGTGTCAATGGCATCACCGCGAACAAAGCCGTTTGCGAAGCCTACGTCTTTAACTCCATTGGTATCGTTACCTATCTCAATCCCTACATTGGTCACCATAATGGCGACATTGTTGGGAAGATTTGTGCCGAAACCGGAAAAAGCGTACGCGAAGTGGTGCTGGAGCGCGGCCTGCTGACTGAAGCTGAGCTGGACGATATCTTCTCCGTTGAGAACTTAAAACATCCAGCCTATAAAGCAAAACGCTATACGGATGAAAACGAACAGTAATCCGGCTTTCAGCTAGCCTTAAGGCACGTCAACCGACGTGCCTTTTTTGTTTTTATATCTCAAGGAGAACGGGAATGGTGGTGGTTGAACTGTTGGTAGTGCTGTTGGCTATCTATCTCGGCGCGCGCTTAGGCGGCATCGGGATCGGCTTTGCCGGTGGCTTAGGCGTATTGGTGTTAACGCTGGGATTCCAGGTGCCGCCAGGCGCCATTCCTTTCGACGTCATTGAAATCATTATGGCGGTGATCGCCGCGATCGCTGCCATGCAAATTGCCGGGGGAATGGATTACCTGGTGAGTTTGGCCGAGCGCCTGCTGCGTCGGCATCCACGCTACGTCACCTTCCTGGCACCGCTGGTGACCTATGTCATGACGCTGCTGGCAGGCACTGGTCACACGGCGTTTTCCACGCTACCCGTGATTGCCGAGGTGGCAAAAGAGCAAGGCGTCCGCCCTTCTCGCCCACTCTCGATTGCCGTGGTGTCATCGCAAATTGCCATTACGGCCTCGCCGATTTCTGCCGCCGTGGTGTTTATGGCTGGCGTGATGGAACCGCGCGGTATCAGCTATATCGCCTTACTGGCCGTGGCAATCCCCTCCACCATGGCAGCCATTTTTATCGCCGCATTGGTCACTAACTTCCTGGGCAAAGAGCTAAAAGATGACGAAGTTTATCAGGCGCGTCTGGCAAAAGGTGAAGTGACCCTGCGCGGGGAAAGCGTGTATCAGGAAAAACCCGGCGCGAAGCTGTCAGTTATGCTGTTTTTGGTCGGCATTGTCGCGGTAGTGGGCTATGCCACCGCCATTAGCGATGCGGTGGGTCTGATTCAAAACCCCGTGCTGCCGCGCAACGAAGCGATTGTGGTGTTTATGCTGACCATTGCCACCTTGATTTGTCTGACGTGTAAGGTGGATACCGGTGAGATTCTTTCTGCCAGTACGTTTAAATCGGGTATGAGCGCCTGTATTTGTGTGATGGGCGTTGCCTGGCTGGGCGATACCTTTGTGAAAGCACACATTGGTGAAATTCAGGGCGCTGCGGGAGAGTTGCTACAAAGCTATCCGTGGATGCTGGCGCTGGTGCTGTTTTTTGCCTCTACGCTGCTTTACTCACAAGCGGCCACCACCAAAGCGCTGCTGCCTGCGGCCTTAATGCTCGGTGTCTCCCCCGTGACGGCTGTCGCCTCATTTGCCGCCGTTTCTGCACTGTTTGTACTGCCCACCTATCCTACACTGCTGGCTGCCGTGGAGATGGATGACACGGGATCGACACGCATTGGCAAATACGTTTTTAATCATCCATTCCTGATTCCTGGCGTGGTGGCTATTGCGCTGTCGGTCGTATTTGGGTTTGTATTAGGCAACATTATTCTGTAATGAGTAAGGATCGTGACAATGACCGACGCCATTTTGGTGCTGTGTACGTCCCCCGACGAAGCCTGTGCGCGCCAACTGGCAGCGGCCGCACTGAATGCGCAGTTGGCAGCCTGCGTCACGATCCTGCCTGGCGCCATCTCACTTTACGTCTGGCAGGGGCAACGTGAAGAGAGCCAGGAAGTGCAGATGTTGCTGAAAAGTGATGTTGCACACCAAGATGCTTTACTGACTTTACTAAAAGAGGCACACCCCTACGACACACCGGAACTGTTGGTGTTGCCCATACAACATGGAGAGAGTGAATACCTGTCATGGCTACACGCATCCTTACGATAATCACCCTCGCGCTGAGTCTGTTACTGAGCGGCTATGCGGGTGCGAACTTTTTTTCGCAAAACAACACATCGCAATTTGTACCGGTAAATCAGGCTTTTGCCTTTGATTTCCAGCAACAACAAGACACGCTGACGCTCAGTTGGAAAGTCAAACCCGGCTATTATCTTTATCGCCAACAGTTTCAATTTACGCCGAAAGATGCCCAGCTAGCGCCAGTTTCACTGCCTAAAGGCACCGATCATGAAGATGAGTTTTTTGGAAAAACTGAGGTTTATCCGCAAGATTTATCACTGCCGCTGACGCTTCTGCGCGCCGATAACAACGCCAGCGTCACTGTCACCTATCAGGGCTGTGCGGAAGCCGGATTTTGCTATCCCCCCGAGACGCGGGTTGTTCCTCTCAGTGCAGTCGCCGCGTCCAGTAGCACACCCGCATCGGCTCCTCCGACCTTAACGCCCACCAACGAGGCCAGCGGTCTGCCCTTTTCGCCACTGTGGGCGCTGTTAATTGGCATTGGTGTTGCTTTTACTCCCTGCGTTCTGCCGATGTATCCCCTGATCTCCGGCATTATCCTGGGCGGGAATCGCCAATACAGCGCCGGTCGGCTCTTTGCCCTCGCCATGGTCTATGTGCAGGGGATGGCCCTGACTTATACCCTGATGGGTCTGGTGGTTGCCGCCGCAGGCTTGCGTTTTCAGGCTGCCCTGCAACACCCGTGGGTATTGATTGGTCTCTCGGTGCTGTTTGTTCTGCTCGCACTCTCCATGTTTGGTTTGTTCAGTCTGCAACTACCCGCATCGCTGCAAACCCGCCTGACCTTGTGGAGCAATCGCCAGCAAGGTGGCTCATTGCCTGGCGTGTTCTTGATGGGCGCATTGGCAGGCCTGATTTGCTCGCCCTGCACCACCGCACCGCTGAGCGCCATCTTGTTATATATCGCCCAGAGCGGTGATTTAGCCGCAGGCGCTGGCACGCTGTATCTGTATGCCCTCGGGATGGGTTTGCCGCTGATTCTGGTCACCCTGTTTGGCAACAAGCTGCTGCCCAAAAGCGGCGCCTGGATGCAAACCGTCAAAGAAGGCTTTGGCTTTGTGATCCTCGCCCTGCCGGTGTTTCTGCTTGAGCGGGTGATCGGCGATCTGTGGGGGATGCGTTTGTGGAGCCTGCTGGCTGTCGCGTTCTTTGGTTGGGCATTTGTCAGCCTGATGCAGGCACGCCGCGGCTGGCTACGTGCCATTCAGCTCTTATGCCTGGCGGCGGCCTTGATTGCGGCGAAACCGCTGCAAGAGTGGGTATTTGGTGCTCCAGTGAGCACCAGCGCCGTCTCACACACTAGCTTCACCAGCGTTAAAACCGCACAAGACGTACAAAACGCGCTGCACCAGAGCCAGGCGAGCATCACGATGTTAGATCTGTATGCCGACTGGTGCGTGGCCTGCAAAGAGTTTGAGAAGTACACCTTTACCGATGCCGCCGTGCAAAGCTCGCTGCAAGAGATGCAATTGCTCCAGGCCAACGTCACGGCCAATAACGCCGATGATGCTGCGCTGCTGCAATCGTTGCAGGTGCTGGGCTTGCCCACGATTTTATTTTTCGATCAGCAGGGACGGGAAATCCCCCACTCTCGCGTAACAGGCTTTATGAATGCCCAGCAGTTCCAGGCGCATTTGCAGAAATTGAAGCAGTAAACGACACTGGTTATTGAATTGACTCAGGAGGAGAGGACTTTGCAACGTGAACACGTACTCGAGCACGCGCTTAATGTGTTGGAGCAACACGGCCTGGCCCCCAGCACCTCGCTGGAGATGATGGCGGGGAAAACCGATTTGTCCGCAGACGATCTCCGCCGCTTCTGGCCTGACCGTGAAGCCTTGTTATACGACGCGCTGCGTTATCATGGCGATCAAATTGATGCCTGGCGCCATCAGTTGCTGCATGACACCGCGCTGACCGCCACTGACAAAATCCTTAAACGCTACGAAGTGCTGGCAGAATATGTCACCAACCAGCGCTACCCCGGCTGCCTGTTTATTGCGGCCTGTAGCTTTTATCCGGATGCCACACATCCTGTGCACTGTCTGGCAGAGAAACAGAAACAGGCCTCCTGGCAGTTCACACATACACTGCTGTCGGAGCTGGGCGTCGACAATCCCACTCTGGTTGCCCAGCAAATGGAGCTCATTTTGGAAGGTTGCCTGAGCCGTCTGCTGGTCAAACGTAACGTTCACGATGTGGACAGCGCGAAGCAACTTGCTGAGGACGTTTTAGCCATTGCGTTATGTCGCAAAAACGGTGCATTGAGCTAAGCTACAGCGCATTGTGCGAAAAGCAGGCAAACAGTAAGGTTAAGACACTTTTTTGACAAAAAGCCGTTGACGCCGATCCGCCTTTACGGTTTAATGCGCCCCGTTGCCCGAATAGCTCAGTCGGTAGAGCAGGGGATTGAAAATCCCCGTGTCCCTGGTTCGATTCCGGGTTCGGGCACCAAAATTCAGAAACCCAGCCAATGGCTGGGTTTTTTCGTTGTAGCGAGGCGACCCCGTCATCGAACAAAGTTCGATGACGGGGTCGGGCACCAATATTAAGCGATGAACAACGCCTGACACAGAAAGCCAATCATAAAGCACTGGGCGCATGCAGCACGAAGCATCCGGTCTGTAACAAGGATAATGTGGATATCCACCTCATCGCCAAAATCGACTTGTCACGCAAGGACAGATAAGAAAAATTCCCTGACCACGGAGCGGCATTGACGAGAACAGGTCGAAAACCACAACCTCGCTTAGTGGGTTTCCACACTGCGTGGGTAGGATCATGTTAACGAAACCCTGGGTAGCTTTAATATTTTTCTTTGATCAGGACAAGTTTTTTTAGGCATATCCCGCCCACTTCATTAATGATCTCGACGTTATTGTACCCGGGCTTTATGGTTAACGTTACCGAACAAACGCCTGTTTTTGAAGAAAGTAGAAAGTTCTGACCACCACCGCCAGTGGCATTATATGAATAACGCCCCCCAATTAACCAGCCGATATTAAACTCATATCCTTCTGACATTATAGAAAAGAAAGATGTCGTTAATCTCATCTCTCCCCCTGGAACAATAACATCAGGGCTGGCCTTCATTATTTTATCAACTTCTTCTGGCATGGGTTCAATACCGAACACACTCTCATCTGCCTGCAAATACAAATTCGCATTCGTTTCATTCTGAATAATAACCGTTGGCCTTAGAGGAGTAAGGCTAACCGCACAGAAAAAAATCAATAAGAAAATAAACATTAAAATCAGAGTTTTTTTCATACTGTTTATTTTCCAATTTCATCAGGGTTATCTTCATTCCAGCACCAGTGTTTCTGTTTGGACACCGGCATTGATGTTTGTGGCGTGCTACCCAGTGCGTCCAGAATGTCCTGGGCTGTTAACGCGTCAGCCATTTTCCCAAATTTGTGATATAACGAAAAACCGATTTTCATACTGGTTATATCATCTAATGTATCATCTCCGACAGCGCCTGGGGTCATGTTTTGCTCCCATGTTGAGCCCGATAACAATAACTTTTCGCTAAATCCAACACTAAGGCCGACATACCCATAGTGTATATTTGACCAAACATCATAAAAATAATCATATTGTTTATATTTATGGTAATAAGATTTAGACGGGGTTCTACTTGGTGGTGGAAGTGGACGAGCAACAGCGACTGAGCCAAACTTATTACGAATTTTTGGCTTATGATCCCACTCTGCACCTGTTTTCACCTTTTGATACCAAACAATTATCGCTTCAGGCAAATGGGGCTGAGGACGAGGAGCTAATTTCGCGTACCAAGGTAGATTATTCCATTCTTTTAATGCGTTTTTTATCGTTTCATCATCGATGTACTCTCTGATGATATTGGCAGTTCTTCCTCTGACATTGGTTTTAATTTCATTAAGTATATATTCAGCAACATTTATAGCGCCGTCAGTATGCTGGCAATGTGGCCTAGTGTTAAGATTCGACGACAGCTCGGTAGCTGTTACTGGTGGAGTCATTGCTGGTGAAGGGGTTGTCGCTGCCGCTCCCCCTGCAAAATTTGCACTACCTCCACCTTTCTCGTACGTATCATTCATCATCGACGGAATAAATTTCGCGTTACAGGGACAGGAGCTATAGCTATCGAGGGTCCCAGCCATTCGTCTGTTATGTATCGTATCGCTGTCGATCCCACCGGCTATTTTGTAAAGCCCGGCATGTTTACCGCAGGTTACGCTGTCCTGTTCCCGGGCAACCGGTTTATCAAACAGAGTGTGATCCTCGGCGCCAGTGATGATTTTCCCACCGCAGGTCGTTTTATCACCCTGCACCAGATAAAAGCCTTCTGTTGGCATATGTTTCCCTTTTAGCTGAATTCAGTCCAGTTTCTCTGTGAAGCACGACTGTTCGGCTCGATCGCATTCAGACCGGACAAAAGCAAATCGCCCCCGAGCTGAAGTCGCGATTTCGTGGTTTCACTGCGTGTGGCTTTCATACGCAGCATGTTTGAAGTGGTCACCGCTTTCGGTGTTGGCTATCAGTGCCTGTGCGGTGGTCGCGCTGTTGACACTGAATATTTGCTCCGGCAGCGTGAAACCACGCAGATCCAGCAACGCCAGCGGACCTTTTCCACGTGGTGAACGCAGTACCCACTGCAGGGTACGGCCATCCTGTGCGGTAAAGTTCAGCATCCACTGGCTGCGGGCAAGCTGTTGATGCTTGCCCTGGCCCAGCCAGCGAATGAAGCCCCAGGTTCCGCTGTAATCCCCGAACAGGCGCGCACCGGCGTTGACCGTCGTCCAGGTCAGCATGGTTCCCGGTTTATAGGTATCTCCTGGCCAGCGGACACTCTGCCATTCAGTCATTTGATTGAAGTAACGCAGTTTTTGTCCATCAATGGTTAGCTGCGTCTCCACCACCTGCGACACAGGACGCGCCTGCAGCTCAAAGCTGATGCCCTGACTGCCATCGGTGAATAGAATGTCCGACAGCTGACTCAACTGGTTAATGGCCCGCAGGAAGGCTGGGTTAAGGCTAAGCCCCTGGCTGTTGATCTTATCCGGTACCCACTGGCTGCCCTCTTTGTGCAGCACACCGCTAAGCTCTGTCGTCAGGAAGCGCTCAATACGTCCGCTGTCCTTACGCACAAACTCAGCCAGCATCGGCAGGGAAGCATCACTTATACTCCCGGCGAACGGGAAGCGCCCGTCAAAAGCGGTACGCCAGTGCGCCACCACCGAGCGGCTCCATTTATCGTTCAGACTGGCTGCCGACGGCTGAAGCACGGTCTCCCAGGCCTGGGTCAGCGGCTGCACGAACATCGCGTTGCCAAAACCACGCCACTCTTCACCAAGACTGGCAGATATCAGGCTGCCATACTGCTGGGTGTCGGTCAGGTCCACACTTTTGCCCTGGAATACGGTCTGCGCCAGGGCCTGTATCATCTTTTGCGGATCAGAAGCGCTGGCCACCTGTTGCAGGCGCAAACGCACGCGGGTGATGCGGGTCAGATACGTTTGCAGACTCAACGAGTTATCAGACGACATAACGTTGCTGCCTTTGTTTTTACCCAGTAGTTGAAGCAGCGGGCCAAAGGTTTCATCGAGCGGCCCCGTCGGCCCTGGCGCAGACGGGCTAATAGCAGGCTGGTTTTTTCCACCGACCAGGTCTTGAGCCGACTTGATGATGGAATCCGACATTCTCTCGCTTTGCTGGCCGCTCTGTCCCTGCCAGGCGAGGGTATTCATCAGGGCCATCAGGGGTGACTGTCGGACGTCACTCATCAGCGTCAGTTGGTCAGTGACGTCCGCAATGTTGTGCGCCGGGTTGAGTCGCAGGCTGTTGAGGAAACTCAGCCAGCTGCTGGCAAAGTCGGTGAAATAACGTTGCGTCAGGCGCGCTTTAAGGGCTTCCGGCGATAAGTCTGAGGAGACAACTTTTTGGCTGCCACTTAACACCCAGTCAATTTCATCCCGGCGGGAATTTGCGGCCTTTTCGATAGCCTGCTGAATGCCTCCTTCCCAGGCCTGCCGGGTGAACATACCCGGCACCACCCGCCCAGTAGTGAACAATCGCTGCGCATCGGTACCGCTGGTCATATCTTCCAAAGAGACATCGGCGAAGTTACGGCTCACGGATTTGAGCATGTTCTCATACAGGGTGCTTTCAGCATTACTCTGGCCAATTTGCTGTAACAGCACCTGACGGCTCTGGCTGACCAATTGCGCATCCGGTGTGATTTTCCACTGTGGCTGCTGAGGTAGCCCGGTGATGTAGAAAGCCCACAAATCCGGCGACAGGCTCTGCCACAGGCCGGTTGAAATCCCCATTTGCGTCGGCTGCACGGTTTTCATGGTCTGGGCATAAAACGTGCCGTCGGCTTTATCCGGATGGGCCATCATCAGCCAGGCTTTCAACTGGTCATAGCCCGGTTTCGCCAGTTGTGCACGCTGGTCGCTGCCGGGTGTAGAGGCTGTCAACGCACCGAGTTTCTGTGCCAGGGCGACATTTGCCGGGTCGCGTATCAGGCGGTTGTTTGCCACGCCATACCAGGGCAGCATTGCGTCGAGCAGTGGTTGGTTATGGTCGAGACCAAAGCGCTGATACCAGGGCGTGCCATTCTGAATGCGGTGCTGCAGGCGGCCAGCATCAATACGCAGAGTATGCAGGGCAGTCAACTGGTCATCTGATACGGCAGGATGATCCACCAGGACGTGAGCTTGCTGTGCAACAGAGACTATCTGCTGGCGATTGACTGCAAACGACAGCAATGCCCCTGCCCCCCAGAGACCCATGAGAGCCATCAGCGTCCAGCCAAGGATCGGCTCCCACGCCATTCCGACACGGTGTCCACGTATCCGGGTGCAGTCGTCCACAATACCTTGCCAGGCCACCGGCAGAGTCAGTGCATAGCGGTGTGATTCCAGGACATCGTGCTCAGTGCTGGCAGTTACCTCTGCAATATGGGCAGGTTTATTTTCCGGCTGGCTGAACATCAGGCCACGCAGCGGAACGCGTTGTTGAGAGACGGGTAACCATGGCAACAGTTGCTGAATCCAACGGGCAATTCCTCCCTCTTTTAGGTGCTGGCCCAAACGCAGCAGGAAGTCATGGCTGTCGTTCTCAGCGACCTGACTCATCCCCTGCGCTCGCAGGATTGGCAGCATCAATTCAAGCTGGCGGGTAATATCGTCGACTTTCGCACACCGCGGGAAAACGGCCCCAATCGCCTGTTCAGTGCGTTTTACCTGCGACCACTTGCTGTCGCACAGTTGCCACAGCCAGACCGGTGCGGAATAGCGCAGTAATTCGCTGATTTTTTCCAGTCCGCGTAAATCGTTATCGCTGATTTGTGGGGTAAGGTTAAGCGACTGGGGGATGACGCGAACAATACCGTCCAGTGGACGTCCACGACGCAATTTTCGCAGCGCGGTGTACTTTTCCTCGTCCGGTTCAGTTGACAGGCTCCCGCCATAAATCAGAACAGTACGGTTGCCTTCAAGCCATTGCTGCTGTTGCAGGCCGGGAAGCAGTTGCTCAATCGCGGCTTCGTCGCCGGTAATCAACAACAAGCGAGTTTTACGACGCCAGTAAAGACCTATTCGGAAACGGAGATGCCTCTGAATCTTGTCGCACATGGCCACCGCAGGGTGAACAGGTGCTCTATCATTTTCCCATTTATTTTTCTCATCATCACCGTAGGTGTTGCCGACAAGTGCATTAAACTCCTGCTTGCCGGCACTCCGCACCGCCGCAAGGAGCGCCACCGATATGATAAGGGCACATACTGAAATACATCCGCCAGCGGTAAGCCAGTAAATTTGTTGCTGACTACCGTCTTCAATCCCGGCAATATCTGGATGCTTCCTAACCATGAACGTCATAGCGGCTAACAGCAAAAAGAAAATCAATACGACAACAAGATAGCGGCCTTCTGTCGTCTTCGGTGCTAGAGGTAGCTTCACGAATCCATCTCCTGTCGGGAAGCAATCGGGGTGATGAGCATGCTCCACAGCACATCCTGTGTGGTATCACCGCAAATAATCATCTGTGGTGACTGTGTTTGTCGGGCGATTTCAGTGGCGGCTGCGAGGGCAAGCCAGGGAGCAGCGGCTCCGGCGTGTCCCATGGACATATCGAGCGAAATGACCGCTTCATCCTCTACAGACTGCGCAGGATGGACATTCTGGCAAACGATAACTTCTGTGCGTTGCTCTCCCGTCAGCCCAGCAAGCCATAAGTTTTTGATGATATTTTCTTTGAGCGGAACGTTATAGGCAGCCATGTTCATTCCCTTGCTCAGTTCACCTGCTGGAGCAGCATCAGGCCGGTGCAGCAGTGCGAGGGGGTCAAGCGTCTCTTGCGTCAGGCGATTGCCCAGAAGCAGGGCAACGGCTGCTTCGGCAGTATTGTTTGATACAAGCGGATCGACCTGAAGGCCTACGATCAATAACATCGACTCATCTTGAATGCGGTGATCCAGCCAGTTACTGACGGCCTCCGGCCCATTTCTGTCTACATACTCAACAGCGCAGGCTATTCCACTCTCATACCAGGCGTCCTGCCAAATATCCCGAACTGCAGTGAATGACAGAGATGACGAGACATCAAGGATAATAGCCAGTGAAGCATTTTCTGGTAACTGGTCAACGGGTAGGTCAGCAATGAGTTCAGAAAGCAGACGGGAGACGAGTATTTCTGGCGTATCTTCCGGTCCAACCTCGATGCGGCTCAACCTTTTACTTTGCTCACCTTTCCAGTCAGCCTGAGAAGTAATTATGCTTTGCTTGTTCAGCATCGCGGCAGCTGCAATATCTTGCCCCGTATCTGGATGGGCAGTTAAAAATGTCGTATTCAATATCTGAAGTGCACGGCGAGCCTTACGGGTCTCACTTAAGATCCATTGATCCCGACGTTTATCAAAGCCATTCGCTTTACTGTCCTGTAATGACCAGATCCACATGCGAAAACCGAAACTGACAATCCATACAACAACGGCCGGGCCAACAGCAAACAACCAGAAGTAATGATTATCGATGTAGCGCCCGAATATACGCATGAGGATCACGCTGATAAACAACATTATTACCAATGCGGCAAGCCAACGGGATATTTTTGGTAGTGCTTTCCGTGGATAACATTCAGGAAGATTTTTCAGGGAATACGACATTCACACTCTCACAGTTCAAAATTTCTAAATATTCATTAAGGCTAGCCATCATCGAATGAAATTCTCTCAAGCAATTTCAATGCTTCTTTAGAAAGTTATTCATTTTTACCACCCGAAGCGTTAATACCAGAACCACTTAGCGCATTATTTTTATGTATAAAACAGAAAGAAATGCTCTGACCTGGAGTTCCCTCTTTAAGCTTCGCCATGGTATTAACAGCCATAAAACCAGATGCATTTTTACTTTTCACCTGCAACAGAGACAGATGATTAGCCTTCCCATCTTTCACATATGTGGTATCTGGAATGGATTCCCATACTTTATTCTTATAGTCATAAACAATCTTATTATCGGCACCACTAACACCAATGCCTTTGTTGTTCACTGTCTGTACATCATATCCCGCTTCGAATGCCTCTCCAGAATACACACAACTCCACTCTGAAATTGGTGATTTTTTCTAAGTACTCATCATCAGACAATGCAAGGTATTTATAATCACTGAAATGTATATTACATGCATCAAAACGGGATGATGAAGGAATATCTGCGTTAGAATCTGATTTCAATGCCCTGGTTACTGAAGCGCCCTCACCTTTAGTAACAAAAACTGAGGCCATAGCGAAGGAACTCATACTGAGAAAAACGGCTATCAATGATTTCATTTAGGCAATAACCTGGCAGTGCCAGTTGATGGCTTTTCATTTAGTTTATTGAAGTAAGACTACCAGAACCACAAAGTGCGCTATATGTAGAGTCTTGAACTAAGCAAAAACTAATCAATTTGTCTGCATTCAAACCCTGCACTATCAGCAGGATCATATACTCCAATATGTTTTTACATCGGCAGAAAAATTATGTTATGGAAGACCAGAGATGCATTAAATATGTGAGTTAATACTTGATCTTTATTGTGTATTTTTTATAAATATCTTTACCAGAATGCATTGTACCAAGAGTAAAACCAGAAACAATTACGCTGTATTCACCTGTTTTTTTCGGGATACCAGATATGATAATGCGGTGATAATTTTTGTTTAGCTCATGTTTTCCACCAAACGCGTATTTTACTTCTTCCGGATTCCATACCAACCCTGAACCATTAGGGGTTATACTTACCGACACGCTGGATTCATTAACTGCCCCACCTTTTATTTCAATGATATCCTGATAGTAATAATTTACTGTTGCGACTTTCAGAACACTTTTTTCAGGAAGGACCGTTGGGAGAGCGCCAGTGCAACCAGACGCAATAAAAATTAAAACATAAATTAAATATTTCATTTAGCTCAATGATTTAAATACCACACTACCCAAAATATACTTACGGAAATATTTAGAACATCTGTATAGTCGATCAGCGCATAGCAGCATCATCACTTATCCTTATTATATATGTTTTGTCAATTTCTCTTCCTGGCCTTGACGTTCCCATAGAGTATCCATTGATATGAATCAGTATTTCACCTATTTTCTTAGGCGTTCCACTAATTATTATTCGATGATAATCCGCTTCCTCCCTTTCCTGCCCGCCTCTTTTTAATGTAATCACTTCAGGGCTCCACTTCAAACCTGATTCCGGAGGTAAGATATCAACGTCGATATTCTCTTTGAATAAAACAGCATTGGTTATTTCAACTTCAGAAAAATAGGTTTGATTTACTATTCCATTCGGAAGAGAATTTCCGTCTGGTGAGAAATTTGGAGCTGGATTTGCACAAGCAGAAATCAATAAAACAATAAATAAAATAATTTTTTTCATATTTATTTTATTGGTTTAAAAACCAACCCTCCAAAAACATGCTCAGCGAAAGAGTTCAGACTGATATTCTTTTTAGTTTGCCAATCAACTCTTCCCCAGGAGAAAAGCTTCAGCTCGATTGATTCATTACCATCCTGGAGAGTAATATCCTCTCCATCAACCTTGCAAACAGGCTGATCCCAAACGATCCAGTGATTTTTTGATGATGAGTCGCCCTCACCCCAACCTTTTAACATCCCTGCGGATATGAGGGTTATGACTCTGTATCCTTGTTTTACATATGAGTTTAACTTTATGATATCTGCAATATTAGAATGAGAAATGCTTATATTATCAAATATTTTCTCATAGCCTGATTTTTCAAACCATTTAGTGAGAGTCCCCCACACAGTAATACCTGAAACCTGATCGTCAATTTCATCATAACTCATAATAGCATTTTCTGAATCTCTAAGCCCTGCTAATGTAATCCAATCCAGACCTGATATTAACTCTCTACCAGCATTATCATAAAAACTACCCTTTGGGTGTCTACAGCCATCTCCAGGAGATATCTCCAGAGTGCCTATTTTTGTTTGCCCAATAATCAAGAGCTCAATTGCGGCTTGTTTATAAACATCTGGTCGGTCCAATTGCAAGCAATAGAAAAAAGAAGCAGGCCCGCACAAACTTGTTCCCCCTTGGTTAGGATAACTGGTACGGATTACTCTTGACACAATCTGACTCTGTATCTTTTTGTTATCGAATGGGTCATTAGGACTACCTATAGGATACTCTTTTGCAACAAAAGTCCTTTCTAGGCAGGTAATCTGCAGATTATGTATATTTTCATCGCCCCCATCATTAACTGACTTTGTCTGAGCTTTAGCTTCAAAATAACAGACATTCTCTCGTTTCTTTTTCGAGTATGTCTGTCCTGTTGCCATTTCCCCAAGTGTATACATTTTTTTCGCTGGGGATGAAAGTACTGAAACCAACTTACCACCGTGCTTGCGATACAAAGTTATTTCCATTATGTAAATAACTGAAAAATCATCTTCAGTCTCATTCGTTTCATGAGATTGAGTTTGATAATTTTGATTTATTGGTTGTTGCATTACTGATAGCAATACATGTCTTTTATTACTGCCGTCAGTTTTATAGACACTTAGATCATAAAAGAGGTCGAAGGCTGAAACATTCGATTCTATTTTTGTATGAATATTATACTTAGACATTAATAACCTCCGGCATCATATGCAGAAAAACATCTTGAGCCTGTGCAGAAGTAAACAACTTCGTATATCCTTCACCATCACTAACCCCTTCCAATACCGAACCATCGGCCAGAAATGCCCTGTAAGGAGTATTTAACATTGGCGTTCCATTATCATCTGTACATAGGTAGCGAATATTGTGGCTGCCATCATCTATCGCATTGGCTAAAGGTGTAATCTCAGGCTTATTCTGTGCTTGCGTTTGTCTGGCATAATGCCCAGCTCGAGTTCTAAAATCCCCCAGGGTGGCAGACTCGATCCCATTCACATCCAGGATGATATAACTTCCCCCGCCATTCACCGTCAGTCTCTTTTGCGCAAGGATTTTGATTTCATCTTCGGTACTGACAATACTGATTTCTCCACGAGCGATAAGCTCCATCAAATCATTCTGTGCCTGGATCTTCACCGGTCCCTGGTTCGCGATAAGTTTGATCCCCAGCTTACGAACAAACACACTCAGGGCGTTACCTACCCCGATAAACAGATTTTTCACCACACTGACATCGGCATTTTTCCCTGCCGTGGCAATCAGGTTCTGACCAGCTGATACCTGTAGATGTTGTCCGCTGGTCATCGCCATGCCATCGGGCGCACTGAGCAGCAGCACCGACTTTTTGAGGTCCGTTAGTTGCTGTTCCAGCAGTTTGATTTGCGCCTGGAGATCGGCAGGGTTCGCGGTCGCCTTCTGCGCATCATCGGAGATGGATGTCATCTGTTCCCGGGCATCCCCCAGATTGCTGACCGCTGACGCCATCTCCAGCGCCTGTCCCTGTGCTTTCGTCTGCCCATCGGCACTGATAAACAGTCCTTTCTGCGCACGGATGGCTCCCCAGCTGTCGGTTCGGAGCTCAAAGCCTTCACCGCGCTTCTGCTTTTCGCTATCCACCAGATGGCCGAGATTTAGCTGGCTCTTGCCGCCGTACTCTGTGGAGACCTTGATATGCTCCTGGCCACGGCTGTCATCGAGGCGGATTTTGTTGTTCGCCGGAGTGCGCAGGACGTTGCGTTTGTAATTACGGATGGTGACGTGATCGCTGTGCGCCGAGTCGTGCAGCACGCCGGAGATGTACGGCCGGTCCGGATTACCGTCCTCAAAGCCAATCGCCACTTCGGTGCCCGCCAGCAGCGGCAGGTGCAGGCCGTAGGTATCACCGGCGTAGGGGCGGGACTGACGGACCAGCAGACTCTCAAATCCGATCTCCCAGTTATCACGGTCAAACAGCATGTTGACGCGATAGCGACCGTCTTTATCGATGTGCCCGTAGGTATCGTTTTCGGTGGTGCTGGTAACCCGGGCCGGTAATGTGCCGGCCATTACCGGGCGTGAGCCAGGCTCAGGGCGAAAGCAAAAATCCGTGCTGTCCGGGATACCATTAAACCTTACACAAAAATCGGCATCACGCCGCGCGTGACTGTGCATCGCCGTGATGACCACGCCGTGCGCAAACACGTCAGCGACTTCGTTACCGCCGGTGACTTTCATTACCTGACCCGGAGAGAGGGTCGGGCAACTGGTGGTGGCATGGCTCTGCGTCTGACCATTCAGGTAGCGTTCATGGCGAATACGGGCATAAAACGCCCCAGACTCGGGTGCCGGATTGCGGTCATACGCGCTGCCCACCGTCAGGTAATTGTCGGCATAGTGATAGGCATCGCCGTAGGTGGTGCTGTCCCCGCGGGTCGCATCCACCTGGGTGTTCATGTCTTCCGTGGCCTGGCGGTAGTTGTAGTCGCGGGTGCTGACCTGCTTCTGCACCACCTTATGATGGCATTCCATGTCCCAGACTGAATCCACGCCTTCTGAGTGCTGCCCTGAGGGTGGTACCGATGGCAGCGTCAGGCTTTTTTCATAGCCCTGCTGTGCGTCGAAGAACTCTACCACATCGATGTTCAGCCGCGTGTCGGTGGTAAAACGGAACCAGATACCCACCTCGCCCAGCAGGCGGGTAATAAAGTGCAGGTCATCCTCGCCGTACTGCATCACCTGCTCACGGCGTGGATACTCTTTTGAAAGCGAAAACAGAAAATCCTGACCGCGCATGCTGTGACGCTCGCGCAGGATTTTTTCCACAATTTGCGGGACAGACATGTCCTGATAAATGGCGTTCTGGTGCGAACGGTCTAGCAGCGCCAGGCGCGGCTGGAGCGTCACGGCATAATGGGTTTCATCCTTTGAGGTGTTGAGCCGTTCAAAGCCGCTCACCACCCCCTGAATCACCCGCAATGGCTGCTGGATTTTAATCCCATAACCCTGATCAACCGGGGCCTGCAGCGTCAGGGAAGCGGCCTTCATCAACATCATTTCTTTGCTGATGGCATGGTCAGAGCTGGTGAACTCCACGTGATAGCTAAACGGTGTGCTCAGGGCTTCACTACCTTCAAAAGCCAGTACATCGAGTTCTGCGCCGCATCCCTTCACCGACAACTGGTGATGGTTGTGGCTGAATCTGATCGTAGGATTAATGCTCATTGTATTCCTTCACATCGGCAGAAAAATTATGCTCTGAAAAAAGCATGCATGTATTATGTAATGTCATTATTGCTTAATTTTTATCGTATATTCTTTACTAAACTTTTGCCAAAATGGATTGTTAATTCGCGCCCAACTTTTCATACCTGCTGATAATATGAAAAATAATTATGTAATTTATCAAGCCATAAATATTCACTACATAAACCTGTTTTAAATGAATAGTGTAAAATTACTTACAGTTAGGTTCTGGCTATTGAATACCTATTTTTTAGCATAACTTAAAAGCAATCACTCCACTGCATGAATAATGTGCCTCTTGCAATTAACCCTTTTGTTAATTCAATCATTACTTTTATACAACATGTTATAACAATGCTCTGCAGAAGATAAATCATATCTATAAAAACAGTAATCTGAGAATTGCTTTATTTTTTCTTCATTTAAATTACTAAGTAATGGTGTATCACAACCGGCATTGCAATTTGTTGGATCAACAAAAAAAAGTTTCGCACTCATATGTTTTTTAATAAAAAAGACATATTCTGTATCTTCCTCGAATTCACCCAACACCTGCTCAATGCCAACAAAAAACCCTGCAAGGGACAATAATAATGCCATTATTACAGCAACCCAACAATAATTTACCCTGTTAGTATTACCCATACCCCTCCCTAAATTCCTTTATACTTAGTAGGTTTACCCAGGTTAAATTTCTTTCTCAGATTTCCAAAAACTCCATACCTAAATTACCAGGGCAGGATCTTTCGATTACCTCGTTAGGCTTTTTGGGATTACGGTAAAAAACTGGTGTTTCTTGTGCCCGCCAAGTTCCGTAATATTAAAATAGTTAAGCAAGGTGGATATGATTTTTTTTAATGCCTTTTCTTGCAAAGGGATTACCTCATCCTCAGAATCCCAGCATTGTTCATCTAAGTCAGACATTAATACTGACCACTCATGCGTTCACTCCTTGTGACGGGCCCGGCTCCAGTACAATCCCTTCTCCCAATCGAGTGTCAGGACTCTGGATTTCTGTTTCATAGCGATATAAATCAACAGTGGCTGGCGTAGCGCCGGCAGATTCGATTGTTCGGGCAGGCTGTTGACGCTGCACGTGCCTGTTTTCGGCAACAGGCTGGCTAGATTCTCCATGAATCTCTCTCTTGGTTGTTTCCTGGACACGCTACCGCCCATCGCTGTTTCCCGTGAAGGGGACCAAAGCGCATACGGTTGGGCTGGCAGTTTGTAGATTTCTTTGCTCAACGCCCGCCCGAGCAGACGTTCAGCAAAAACAAACAGAGAGGATTGTCCGCTTGCGATTTACGCGGTGGTGCGTTCGTTCCACGCATCGCAATGGATGGTGTGGCCGCCTCTGTAGGTCCAGGTGATTTTTTCGTAAAAGAGTTCAATATGCTCAAGGTGGCTGTGCTCCTCGTTTAAAGGATCCTTAATGCCATACCGTTCGGGATTTTCTTCCGCGTTTTCCAGTTTCGGAAACACTGACCATCCAGAAAATTAGGCTTTAAAACACGGCGTGAATTGCGCATTGAAAGCATCGCCTTCAATTGAGGAATCTGCCGGGAGACATGCTCCAGCGTGAAGTCGTTCATACTCTGAAATGTCAGGCTGATATTGTCTTCACTGCCACCATCGACAAGCGTGTTTTTAACGGTCAGATTTATTTTTGGGGAATATTCGGAAAGCACTGAGTCAACGTTATTTTTGTTCAGATTAACTTTTTTGCGCTCAGACGGTGGTGCAGACTCCTGGCCATTACTGAAATTAATCGCAACCCGCAGTTTCAGGGGAATTTTGGCTTTGTTACTTGCCCCCACTGTATGCAAATCGAGTTTTAAACCAATACAAACATTAGGTATTTCTGACCGAAAGGAAGAGTTAAACATGGCTGCCCCACTTCTATAACGTTATAGAAACGGTCAATACCAGTGAAAAAATTAATAAGAAAGGCTGACTCTGCCAGAACAACTTCCCTTTTCACATCATCCGACGTGAATCAAAATATCGGGTTAAAAGCGAGCGCAATCCATTCACCAGCATGCCGACACTGTTTTTTGGTGTTTTTTTGAAATTAAAACATTTCGAATAACAACCAATTTACCGAAGTGTAGGAGCGTTCCAACATGACTGGAAGTAAAAAAATGTAACAAATGTTTACATTTTAACCATTTGAAAATTAAATATCACCTTACTGTTTTATAAGAACTTTCTCGCAATCTATTCTCCAAACTCCATTGAACAGCACTTTTCATAAAACAAAAAATTTAACTTAGGAGAGTGGCATATCGAATCTCATCAACCACGAAAATATCTTATTTTAATGTTATCAAACAAGAGAAGCATGACGTGACTGAACATGTGAAAAGCTGAGGAAATATTGTTCTCCTCACCATTTCTTATTATTCATTAAAACGAAGTTTTCTTATCATCCCTAAACCACCTCCTTCGGAGGTAATGATTGATCTTGTACAACCATAGCCTGAAGAATGCCCATGCCGGAAGATCTCTCCTTACTCACCACCAGTAAAAGAAGATTAACCGACATGGGGCTTTGCAGTAGCATAGTGAATTTGGCTACCCGAAGAGCGGTGATATCATCCCTTCATAGTCAAAAACGTGTCCTAATGTTGTAATCCATAATACGCGGCCTGACGCTTACTGACAGCAGGATTGGGGGCACGTTTTCTGGCCTTATTTCCGGATCGGTGTCAGGCATTTTTATAATGCGTTCCGACGCTGTTAATCACAACCGTACTTGTCGACTCCCTGATATAAAACGTGACGCGGTGTTCCTGGCTCAGTCGAATACTCATCAGATTATTTCCCAGCCGCTCAAGGTTACTGCCATGTGATGAACCAATTGTCTGTGCAGCTTCCCGGGGAGACTTCCCCTTCTGAATGCACTTAATAAAATCGTTGTATTTCTTTTTAGCTGCGTCTTCCATTTTCGAAAAACTGTTTTTTGATGAATTCTGGCGAAGCTCATTCAAATCAACTTTCCACATATCTATTTATTCTCTCAGTTAATCACTATATGCAAACATCAACGACAACGGCACAGTCATTCCTGTACCCATAGCCACAAAACACGTTCGATACCTGACAGGCGATCCTTGGTGTTTCAAGGAACAATCCCATTTCAGCTTTGAAATGAGTCATGTCCAGCGGACATCGGTCGCAACAGGCGGGCAGAATGGGGAATCAGTTTACTTTTTTACAGATGTCGGGGACGTCACGCCCCCCCATCACAGGCTGTCCAATGCGAGCAAGCCAGAGGAATTAATTTACGCACCAGTCCCAGCTCTTTAGAGTCGATTTGATCTCGCTAAATTTTATCAATGGGGCTAAAAGGTGCATTTCCTACGTACCTTGCTCCAAACGCACCTTACGGCAACACAGGTTCAATCACCGTAAAGAAAGCCTCTTCATCGAACGTTTTACGAGATTGCCCCGCAAGATGCGCTGATGTGTATGTCCAGTTCTGGCTCTCCGCCGATCGCATAAACAGCCGGCCCAAAACAGACACCTTTCCATCAGCGATAAGCGTTACCTCTACGCATCCCGTCACGCCCTGCCCGTAGAGATATATCGGGGTGAATTTCACCACTCGATTTTCATGATGGAGTTCAAAACAGGGAACCGTAAAGGCGGAGCTGCCAATCAGCATTTCCGTCAGCAAGCAGTGACCGTTGGCAATAGCGATTCCGGTTCCCTCCAGCCAGTCATCAATGATGCCCTGCAGTGCTTCCAGACGCAGTTGAAATGCGGCCAAATCCGCCTGGCCTTTACTCGCGTTCGGGTCAATACGTGGATTATTATCCTGAAGTTTTTGTAAGAACCGTGCTTTAGCTGACATAAATATTGCTCTGATTTAGCGATGTAAAATGAGATATGTGCATGTTATCTGAGATGTTCACTATGATGAATCAACACCTCGCCTTTCGGTATAAATTTGGCGCCATGGCGCACCCAATCGATACTCCGCCGCCCGGCATCAATAGCATAACGCCCTCTGTCGGATAGTGCAGCCTTAACCGCGCGCACCTACTGGTACTGTATTCAACGCTTTTCCAGTACGACCTAACATAAGCGCCAAAATAACCAGATATTTCTTTTCTGCCCTTCGACGCGATGAACAGCACTCCCCAGCAGACGCCATTTTCATTTCATTAAAAACCCTTTTACTTTTAACCAACAGGTTTTTAAGGGGACACAGCCCAGAATTAATGTAAAAGCCACAATCACCAATAGAACAAATATTTCATCCTTCCCAGGTGAAAAAATCAGATTACCGTTATAGTCATCAGGATAATTCATTATTGATATTAGCCCCCAAATGATTTGCACCAAACTGGAGCAAAGCAATCCTATTTTTGCGCCTAAGACCCGGCATGCGATGCTCGTGACTAAACTGAGGGTGGCAAGCAACCAACCACTTAAATAAATCAGCGTCATAAACATGCCGCCAAACAGTGTTCCCCCCACTTCTCGAGGCGTTATCATCAACATACCGCAAAATGCCTGTAAGCAGGCGGATGATATGACGATAAGGCTGCAGACGACGTAGTAAAACATAGCCTTTATTACCTTTATGTTAATAACCCTGCGTATTCATTCAAAGCAAGCCACCTTCAAATTTGAATACATGGGTTGATTTAATGTATTTTTCTTGATGTCTTCACCCGCGGTCCTAAGAGAGATTGTCAAAAGCATTTTCTCAGATTCGCTGTAACTGCACCGCGATGCTTTAAATTAAATGCGCCACCCATTAACGTATTTAGAGTGTATTCCCTTATCCCATAATAACCGCTTTAATCACCATCCCCATGAGTATCATCAGGAACCATGCCAGATGATGCCCTGGATATTCATAAGCAAAGCGAGCGATCCATCGCGAGGAGGCCTCTATTTTTTTATGGACTAAAATATTAAAAGTCACAATGTATATAACGCTGGAGAAAAACACTAACGGTACAATCATCCCTACTTTTCCTGCGCCCATCGCTATCCGAAAAAATACTGGCCCAAATAACAAAAAGCAGACTGCAAAGCGATCTATTCGCTTTATGATGGTTGGTTTTTCTACCTTTTTCTTATTATTTTTAGCACTCATCACGCGTCTTCCTGTCATCCTTAAGCAGAGTGATTACTCGCCATACAGGCTATGACACCACCAGCATCAACATACGCAGCAGCGCCAGTACCCACACTCCCAGGAAGGCGGCAAATGCGCGTCGAAAGAGTTGCCGTGTTCCGTGCCAGCGAGCCTGCCAGTCTCTGCCCTGAGTAAAGGATGCCCCCCAGATGCGGGACAGGGCGTCATCAAGGGAAGACTCAGCCATACCTGCGTGCAGTAGCGTAAACAGGCGCTCATCCAGAAACAGGCGCCAGCAGTAATAAACGTTAAGCATCATCGCAACAAATGCCAGCAGGCTGAAACTGCTCAAGGGATAATGCAGTATCACAACCAGCGGTATCAGACTTAACCCAATGAAGTAGCGCCAACTGGCAAGATGAGCGATAAAAATCGCGTGTATTTCCTGTTTATTTTCCATCCCTTTCATCCCGAAAGCGTTGCAGTAAAACCAGGTGTTCAAGCGTTAAATGGATCGATGGCCGCCTGCCACGAATCAGATCGACAGCATCCTTCACATCCGCACATTTTCGTTCCTGAATCAGCCATGCGGCCACCACGACGGCGCTGCGTGATAACCCTAATGCGCAGTGCACCAGAACCGTTGCGTGCTGCTGCCTCAGGATCTGTAACATCGAGACGGCCTGCCTGAGTTGATGGAGTTCAGGTGTTTTCAGATCCAGCAGGGCAACTGACGCGACCGCCCGCGGCATCACCGGCAATCGGGGCACAGAATATTCCGCGGTCAGGTCCAACATGGCCTGTTGCACAATGCTGGTCTGCGGATAATAACCGATTGAAATACCGCTATAAATTTCGTCACTGTGACTAAGGTTGCGACAAAAATAGCGCCGCGAGATCCGCGCCACGCACAGATAAGGAAAGAGTAAGATGCGCGCGGAGAGAGAGAGATTGCCGTGAGCATCTTTTTGAAAAATGCCCTCTCCCAGACCTAAATAAGCCAGGGATACCAAAGCCAGGGCCAGCGCAGGCCAGATCCACAACACGCCGTGTGGCACCAGCAGAGCGACGCCCACACACAGCAGCGCCCCCAGCATATAACGCCGCGCCAATCGGTAAGCGGGAAACTCGCGACGAAATCCTCGCCATTGCCCCGTCATTGGAATGCAGTAGCTGATCAATACACCGGCAAACCCGCCGCTTAACACGTCAATAAAATGATGCTGCCAGGTGGTTAATACCGATACCGCAATCAGCCCAAACCACGCCGTATTTAGCGCGGCGCCCACTCCCGAAACATGCTGACGAAAGCGCAACCAAAGCAGCCACGCCAGAATGATATGCAGCGAAGGCGCCTGATTATATGGCAAGTCAAACTGTTCCAGTTGCTGGAAAAGCCAACCAAAAACGCCCGTTGTTTCAGGACGCGGCCAGGAAAATTGCAAGGGATAGAGCAGAAATCCTATACAAGCCACCAGCGATGCTGCGAGCAGCCGCAGCCCATGACGGTTGAGTTCTTGTTTGTTGGTGCAGATAAAAAGCGACAGCCCATAGAGCAGATCAATGCTCCAGTAAGGCACGATTGTCCACGGCAGAAAAGGGATTGCCGACTCCCAGCCATAGACAAAATGCCCCACATCATCGCGCGTCGCGGTAAAGGTATTCACCTGGCCGTAAGTCATAAAAAACAGCGGGGCCAGCAGTAATAACCAGAGCACTCCCCGCCAGCGGAGAGTGCGTGTTTCTCTGTTACGCATTCGCTTTGCGCACCGCTAACGACACGGTAAAAATGCCATACTCATCAATCAGCTGCGCGCATTTTTCGAAGCCCGCATCATTGACGAGTGCATCCATCTCACCCTGCGAGCGAACGCGCATTACCCAAGGCAGACCCTGTCGATGGCTCGTCAGTGACCAGGCAATGGTTTTCAACTGCGGATGCCAGGGTTGTCCGGTGTAGATCAACAATCCCCCCGCCGGAATAGCCTCTGCCAGTCCCGCCAGCGAGGCGCGGATCAGCGCATTTTCAGGAAAGAGTTCATACAGTCCCGAAACAATTCCCAACGTTGGCGCGGGCTCGAGTTGACTCAATGAAGCCTGATCAAAGGCATCACCCTGCACAAATTTGGCCATCTCCTGCAGTTGGCGCTCGGCGATCAGTTGACTGCCTTTTTCAACGTTCAACTCGCTGTAATCACGCAGCAGAATACTGTCGATCCCCTCAACAGACTCAATGGCATCCAACACATAGCGTCCATGCCCAGCCGCAATATCCGCAATGCGCACCGGCATCCCTTGTTGCTGAAGATGCTGTACCGCTTGCACAATCATCTGTTGCAGATTCACTTTACGCTGGCGTATACCGCGCCAGCCAATGCTGTTGAGATACTGCCGATCGATGTAGCGGCCAATGGCTGTGCGCCCCTGTGGCGTGTTGCGATAGACGTAATCCAGTGTGCTGCCCGAATCGAACCCGGTGGTAAAACCCAGTTTTACCCCTTCCGAATAAGGCGCTACCGCTTTCATCCCCACACGCAGTGCCCGATAGCCCAGGCTTTCGACAGAGAAAGGCTCTGCCCCACCGGCTAATTGACGCCACTCATCCGCCGAGGGGCTGCGCGCATCTTCTTCGCGGTAATCAAAAGCGGTAAAAGGCGTCGCAAAACGTTCCGCCACAAAATCTCTGATTTTATCCAGTGCCAGGTGGCGGTCTTTTTCACCCAGCGTGTCATGGTAGAAACCCGGCATGATATGCAGCTCTTTCACCGGGCTGCGTAAACGTTCATAGAAACGGATCTGAGGTTTACGATGCACCACATAATCAGCCCCCGAGACCAGCATCTGCACGGGTACGGTAATTGCGCTGGCATCGGCCACTAAGCGCTCTGCGGTTTTATATAAATCGAGTAAAACCGGAACCGCGATGGGGCGGGAGATCAGGGGATCGTTATTAAAACTTTCAATGCGTTCCGGATCATGCGTCAGGTATTTCCCCTTCACATAGGAATTAACAAAGCCGCCTTTCTTGAATTTTTGCAGTAATGACAATCCCGCACGGGCAAAAGGAACATACAGTTTGACTTTAAATGCAGGTGACGCCAGCACCAACGCCCTGATCTGCGGCGCATAATCATGTACCCAGCTCGCCGCGAGAACCGCGCCAACACTCTGCGCAATCACGACAATGTGCTGCATAGGCACACCGCTAACGCTGACGACGTGCTGCATAAATTCTTCAACGTCCTGCACCGAACGCTGCAGGGATGGGCTGTAGCCGCGCGGCCCCGGCGATTCACCGTGCCCACGTGCATCCCAGGCATAGAAGGTGACATCCGGCATATCCAGTTCATTTACGATATGTTCAAGACGGCCTGAGTGTTCATGCCCGCGGTGGAACAGTACCACCACTTTTGGCACCGCCGTTTGCGGCGCTGGCCAGCACCGATAAAACAGTGACTGATTATCACTGGTCACCATATTTCCCGGCTGTATTTCACGTTGGGTGATGTTCATTTTCTTAATTCCTTTCCTTGGTGTTCTAAATCCATAAAGCGTTGTTGTAACGCCTCTAAATAGGTTTGTTTGTCTTCACTGTATGGCAGTGGCGCATCGACATGCGCATCAATAAACAGCGGCAGCGGAATGCGATTGCCTTTACCCATCACTCTTCCGGTACCTTTTAAATAAATGGGAATCACCGGAACGTCAGGAAAACGGCTGGTTAAGTGCCAAATGCCGGGCTTCAGCGGTGCCAACTGGTCAGGGTCTCCGCGCGTGCCCTCGGGGTAGATCAGAATGATTTGCCCTGCTGCCAGCGCCTGCTCGCAGGCAGCAAGCGGGTTGCCCCCATTGCCTTTTCTTTCGACCGGGATGATGCCGAGGACATTTAAGGTAAACCAGGCCGAAAGCCGGTTTTTCAAAAAGTAGTCTGCGGCCGCCACCGGGCGAAAAATATTCCGGACCGATTTCGGAAATAAGGACAGCAGGACAAAAGTATCCAGATGGCTATTGTGGTTAGCGACAATGATCGCGGGGCCGCGTTGCGGTAAAGCATGCAACTTATACACGCGAACCCCTAACCAAAAGCGGATAACCGGCCAGACAACGAGGTAATAAAAAATATTACGCAGTAATTTCTTCAGCATGATGATCAGTAGTAAAAATAGTAGATGAAATGAAAAAGCACGGGGGCGGTAAAAATCAGCGAATCAAGCCGGTCGAGGATACCACCGTGGCCCGGCAGCAATGTCCCGCTGTCTTTAACACCGATATCTCGCTTCACGGCCGACATCACAATGTCGCCAAGAAATCCGGCCAGACCAATTAACATGCCTGCGTACAGCGCCATCCATCCACTCATGGGTGTCAGTATTGGCCCCAACACGGCTCCGGCGACGGCCGTGGACGCGACACCCCCGATTAACCCCGCCAGCGTCTTATTGGGACTCACGTGCGGTGTGATTTTTATTCTTCCCAGCGATTTACCCCAAACATACTGCATCACATCATTAAAACTGGTTAATCCCACCAGGAAAATCACCAGCAGTGCACCGGCATAGCCCTTATCGCCCGGTAACACCATCAGGTAAGCAACATGGCTAATGCAAAATACCGTCGTCATTAAGCCCCAATGGAATTGGGAGACCGACCGTAAAAAATCCGTGGTATTTCCGGTCAGGACCATTCTTGCGGGCAAAAACAAAAAGGCATATACCGGAATAAAAATAATGAACATCCCATACCAACCGATTCCCGCCAGGAGATAGTTCACCGGGATCGCAAGAAACAGCCATAACAGCGGCATGCGATCAGATTGGCGGGTCGGAATCAGCGTCAGGTACTCTTTCAGCGCGAGGAAGCTCATCAGGGCAAACAGCGTCATGGAGAGCCAGCGCGGGCTTAACATGGCCAGGGAGAACATGATGATAATCACCCACCACGTTCTGACGCGCAGAATCAGTTCCCGATAATCTTTACCGGGTTTCGTCCACACCAGGACCGCAGTAATGACGCTGGCCAGCGTTAACACCGCAAAAATAAACAGCAGTGCATTGAGTAATTGCGACATGGTTATACCGCCTCACGCAACGCCGCGCGGGCACGGTTGAACGACGTCCACAACAGCAGGAGCAACATTAAAATCCATACCACGTTGCTGTATGCCAACATCTGCGGCCAGAAGAAGATTATCACTGCCCAAAGCCCAAACACGGCCGCACGATCGCTTTTCCCCATCGGCCCGGAATAGTCACGCTGGCCGTTTAATGTCTGCCCCAATACGCCGAGAAACTCGGTCAATATCGCGAGCATCACCACCGCCACCACCAATGCCGGTGAACTCCCGATCAATAAGGCAAACGGCAGATAGAGGAAGACATCAGAAACCACGTCCCCCACTTCATTCAACAGGGCACCCAGACGGCTTTGCTGGTTGAATTCACGCGCCAGTAAGCCATCAATCGCATTCAACGCCATGCGAATAAATAATACGAAGGGCAGGATGAGGAACCCGGCAGGTTCAGGAAAGATAAACAGCACCGTCCCCGTGGCAACAGAGAGAAACAGTGCAGATAGTGTGATGTGATTCGCGGTGATCCCGGCGTGGTAGAACGTTTTCAGTAAAGGGCGCAGCAGTGCCTGAAAACGGGGTTTAATGGAATAGATAGTAATCATATTTTCCTTGGTGCGAACGTTCCGTTGTTTAGCCATTCATTGGCTTCGCATGAATCTAAGATTCTGATATTTTTTTGATATTTATCAATTTAATGCGCGCATATCATTCAGACAAAACGCAGTTCAGCAATTGAGTTTGTATTGACGAGAATACGCTATCATTGAATCACGCACGACTGACCATAATCTAGTTATTTCAGTATTACGACTAAGATTAATACCCAAGCAGTCACCCACTATCCTGGCATAACCCACAATAAATAACGTGACACTCCCCTCAGAGCTATCACCTCTCGTCTGGCCGCTCGACAATTTTCTCCAGCAACGGCGCGACCTTTTCCAGTTCACTGATGCCGCCGCGGATCCAAATCCCCTTATTGTGGTACGCCAGACGCGCAGCGTGATCCAACTGATCAAAATCCACGGGATACACCAGGGTGGGGATCTTTTTTTGCAGACAGTGCCACATGATCCCTGCGCCGCCGTGATGAATAACCGCATCGTAAAGGATAAGATCGCGATCATAATCCACCCATGAGACACGGCTCAAATTTCCTTCATGCTGCGGGTTATCGCCGTTAATGTCCCCTTCTGTAAAGTGAAACACCCAGTCAGGCAAGCTGGCAGCCAGCACACGCAGCGCCTTCATCACCGCCGGTTTATGCCAGCCCAGGTGCGTTCCCAGCGTAATTAATACATGCCGCTTGCAAGGCATTAAGCAAAGATGCCGCCGCCAGATCCGCCTGACGGGCATCATTCGCCGCATGGTAACGCGAAGCAATACCGGAGCGTCGTTCAACATAGCCTGGCGGTTTGCCTAATCGAATATCTAATTCCGCAGAGGGAATTTTCTCTCCGGGTACGGCCATGCCCGTGGCAATAATCTTGACGGGAATGGCACAGCCTGCGTACCCGGCAAAAGCGTGAATGCTATCAATCAGGCTTTCTGAGGAAAACCGGATATGTCAACGTAGTACTTTTTGAAATTATTATGATCAACATAGACGGTCATCGTGTCACCTTGAATGTAATCTGTGGGATCATAATAAAAATTAGCGCTCTTAAACACATGGATTTTATTGTTTTCCGCATTTGACCACTGACACACAATTCGCCACGGTGAACGGCCATTAATTGAAACCGATTCATTGCGTTCAACGTCTGTAATCCTGGCCGTGAGGGGTTTCCCGGTCCTGACTAAATCGCGAAACTTGCTACCTTGTCCCACCAGTTTGATACCGACACCGCCAATAATAAGGAGTGCTAGCGCAAAAGGAACACAGATGATCGAGGTAAAGTAATTAGCAGCAAACGAATGAACTCTCGCATTCGCGATATCATCTTCATGGTAGATCACCTCAACAGCTGAGCCGGTACTGTTCTTATAAGAGGAACTGCCAATTGAAGACCTGAAGACGTGCAATTTGCCCATACTGTCTCTAAACGCGACATCGGGGAACCAACTGTCCGAAGAAGACGACGTAGTGCGTTGACTTATATGAACGTCCGTAATTATCCCTGTAGTATACGTTGCCTGCTTTTGGTACTGATACGATGTATAACCCAAATAACCGGTCAAACCCAATAGCAACCATCCCAAAGAGAACAAGATAATGAACAGCTTTTTCATTGATATAACCACTCGATTGTTATTATTTAAAAAATTCGTATTTTATTCAACACGACTGTATTTTTCTGGTTAACCGCAGAGATCCCACTTTTATCATTTCAGATATCAATAAGAGAAAAAATAAGACATAGATTTCTGAGACACCAAAACTCGTTAAAAACCATGGCAAAACCGTTATTGACGGAACCGCAAAGAATAAACGCAGCACAGATTGCACCTGAGCAAAGGCGGAAACATGCTTTCATTGTATGAAAAAAAGTATTGCCGATAAGAAAACAGAGGCAGAGAGCAATAGCGATAAAGCGAATGCAGCAAGCGCCAATAACGATTCGCCGTAAGCCGCATACATCTGGTTGAAAAGAACGATATCACTATAAAAGGGAATGCGTCCGGATGAGATCTTTATATAAGAAAAGTCAATAAGGTACAGAAGATCCATCAGCCCCCAGAAAATACAAATCCTTTTGCAACTCAACATGTCACACTCCAACCTATATCCTTATACAATATTTTTCTTATACTCCCTTTTCGCGATAGAAAAATATTGGGGGTGTAGCAGCGATTAGCATTGACTGAAATGCAGAACACCAAGCACAAAGAAAAATCTCAATGCGTTCAACGTGGCCAACACGGGCAATATAACGACCACACCTGGAGAGGGAAACAACGCCCATCGACCAAGGCGAACAAAAAAAACAATATTTTTCATATGGTTACATAGAAAACCACTGTTTATAACACCTCAACCAGCGCGAGCACTATAGTTCGATAAAACGACAAAAATCAATATCTGTTTTCCATTACCGCCCACAGACAATAAGATTTTTCCTGAGTTAACAAATAATATTAACATTCCCTTGTTAATATTATTCAGATCCCTGCATAACGCTTTGATTTTATCGCTCGATGAAGAAGGCAGGGACTTATTCCCCAAAAAAATCTAATGTTTTTTTAATACGCGTTATATCCCTGGTATAAACAGCACGGGACAACAGCCGTTAAATGAAAAAAGCTCCGACAACAGCCGTGTCGGAGCATGCGATTAGAAGTTAACTTTTACACCTAACGTTGCCGCCGTGTCGGAGTAACCTTTGTCCCCTATCTGCTGAGCAACATTTCCCCAGAGATTAACATTGCGGTGCACTTTGCCTTCCACACCCGCTTTCAGCTCGCCAACATTGCGCGCCCCGACCTGGTGAATGTTCACGTCATCCAAACGCACACCGTAGGCCTTGGTATTGTGTAACCAGTTAGCTTCAACAAAGGGCTCGAAAGTTTGGTCATGATTTTCATGCTTAATAAACGCTTTAACACCAAGGCGTGTCTGCACGTTCTCATCACCCTGACCTCTGACTTGCGTGCCATTATCCTCACGGTGATCATCGGCTTTTACCCCCATCCATGTCATTTGTCCTTTAGGTTGGAGGTAGACGCCATCGCGGTTGCTCAACTCACCCAGCTTAAAGGTATACCCTGATTCAACGGATGCCGTCAGGCCTTTCGACTTATAGCGCTCTGCAGCAAGTCCATCCCCATTGACGCTGTTATTGAACCAACTGTATTGCAACCAGGAATCAACATAAGCACCGGTTTTATTTGCATTGTCCTGCAGCCAGGTTCCATAAACACCGGTGCTGTAGCCGTCAATGTTCCCCTTTGCCGAGTAACCGGTCAGGCTGTTGCGCGTTTTGCCTTTTTGATTGGCATAACCCGCCATCACACCCAGATGGAAACGATCGCCATCGTGAGAAGTCCACTGGGCAATGTCACCGCCGAGTTGCATAACATAGCGGTTAGCCGTTGTTTTAAGCTGACCGGCGCTATCTGTACTGCTGTTACGCCCGCCTTCATGACGCATCCACATACTGCTGACTTCAGTCTGTCCGGTCAGCGCATCAACATAGTGCGTCTCGCCCAGTCTGTCGTGAAGACGCGTATTAAACAGCGTATTCGCCGCAGCCAGATTTGCTATGTACGCGCCCGCTTCTGGACGCACTGCACTGTTTTTTAGGTCAGGTTTACCCTCCGGCTTAGGATCGGGGGTAGGCTTAATCTCAGGCTTGGTTTCAGGTTTAATCTCAGGCTTGATTTCAGGCTTCAGTCCCGGTTTGACTTCGGGCTGAGGATCAGGCTGAGTCCCTGGTTCAGGTTTCTCTTCTGGCTTGGGATCGGGTTTAGCCTCAGGCTCAGGTTCCGTCACCGGAGCCAACGCACTGGTTAAATACCAGTTTTTGGCCAACGCTTCTGATGAACCTCGAACCAGTTGGTAATCGAATGCGCCTGCGGCAATACGCCCTTGTTGAACAAATTCGCCCTCTGAACGGCCATTGACGCTGATCAGTTGAATACCTTCAAGCGTTTGCGCGCCTGTCCCCCCCATATTATTCACACGCACCTGGGTTGAACCTGAGGTGTCTCCTTGAATACTCAACCTGTCAGTGTCTGAAAGATCATCATTCAATACCGTGTCAAAAATAATCGCACCATTATTACCCGCATAATCTCCCCCAACCGTTAAGCTGGCGGTTTCACCGACTTCCATACCGGCGTCAGTGAGTTTGCCAATTTTCAGGACGCCTTTATTTTCCACATTGCCTGAAATGGCACCGCTGGCAACCAGTGTTCCCTGCTCGCTAATATTGACATCGCCTCCTAACGCCACAGAGCTGCTCAATACTCCGCCCAATACGTTAGTTATGCCGGTAAAATAGTGATTATTTCCTGTAAGACGGGTTAAACCGGCAATTTGGTTGATGCTGCCCGCTCCCTGAATGCTGCGGTCAAAGACATAATCATCGTTGGTATGATTAAAATTAACCTCTGCATTTTCACTTGCCAGATCAATGTAAGCTTGCGTGATATATCCTGCTTTTTCAGCCGCTTGCCCTTTCTCAGCACCAATATTAAGAGAACTGATCGCCCCGTCTTCGGGGTAGGTGCCAATACTGAGTTGCTGTGTATTCACCGTGGCATCATCAGAGACCGTCAGTACACCGGATTTTTTGCCTATGCCAACAAAAATAGCCCCATATCCAAAGCTGTTAAGATCGGTGGTCAGGGAAGAGCCTGGGCCTTTCACCGTGACAACATCCGTCCCTTCATTGCTATAGGAAGCCCCGATGGAAACCCCCGAAGTATTCACTTTCGCTCCATCGCTGATTCGCAGCGCACCGCTGCCGTCGCCTCCCACCATCAACTGTTTGGTGTTAAAAACGGCATTATCCGTCACGCGAATATCACCGATACCGTTATCCCCGATATACGTGTTTCCTCGCCCGTTGACTGATGCGTTATCTGCCACAATCAGTGATCCCGTGCCGCCATACCCCACTCTGATATCCTCAACATTCAAGGATGAGTCAGGGCCAGCCACCGTGACAGTGCCTTTGGAAATATTTGGCGCACCTGAAGCGACGATGACATTTTTTGCGTTAACGGTGCCACCGTTAGTCACGGTGACATGCCCTTCGCCTTCACGCCCAGCATAAATACTGGCGCCGACATTCAAGACAGAGTCCATCCCATCTACATTGATATGCCCGCTTCCGTTTGCGCCGTTGCCAACGTAAGCGTAGATGGTGCTGGCTGAGCCCCCCTCAGTGATATTCAGCGTCCCTTTTTTATTGCCTTCATTACCAGAAGAGGCGAGATACATGACGCCTTTCGTCACCAGCAAATTCGAACCAGCACCCCGCACGTTGACCGTCCCCTGGCTGTCTCCGTTGTGAGCGATGAGGAGATCATTGGCGGTCGAGACCCCTCCGCCATTGATAATATCCAGCGTCCCCTTGCCTTCTGTGCCCACGAAAATATTGCCGCTCACGGCATCATAAGTCGCGTCTGAAATAATGACATGTCCTTCACTGCCCGCTTGTCTGCCGACAGCAAAGGCTTCGCTGTTCATGCCTGAACTGTAAACGGAAGCCCCATTTTTAATGATCAACGTTCCCTTACCATAGTCACCCACGATGATATTGCGAGAGCTGTCCCAGGATGAACGTTCGCCGTCAACCGTCACGCTGCCAATGCCATCGCCATTGAAACCGATTAACCCTCCCTTACTGGTGAGGGTTGATCCATTATCAATATTGAGTGTCCCTTCCTCATCGGCACCAATGATCACCACAAGTGGAGAATCAATATTTTCACCATTGAGTGGAGTATTCGTATTTCCGCTAGTAGAAATTGAAGCAAAAGCTGAAGAGGAAAAAGCCACCGTTAAAGAAGTCGCTAATACGCTCTTTTTAAAAAAAGTCATAATAAAACCATTGATTATTTAAATGTATGTGCAGACCCAAACAAAAAAATTTGAGCAGATATCTTATGAGCTGCTAAATACAACTCTCTATAAATATACGAATTAAACTATTTGTTTCTCCTTTTATATAAAGGCACGATGTGATCTTTTTTCACAGAGAATCGACTCTGTCTGTTCACTCGAGAAAATATCTCTTCATAAACGCCGACTTCATTAAGTTTATAATTCAACTCTTTTACAACCTGCCAAAGTCTGTGGGACGATGCTCGCAAATTATTTCGTTCCCACACTTCTGACATGATTTCATCGTCAGACACATAGATTCGGGGCGAATTTTTCAAAAAGTAATGCAACAAATTGCCCATGGTGGCACGCAGTTGAACCCGAGAAAAACCATGCTTGCTGATATTTATTAATAACATGTCATCGATGTAGTAATGAACCTCACCAAAGATTTCATAACCACAGACATAGATATTGTCTTCTCCTTGCGATAAATCCATAACAGTCCTATCCAGGATGGCATCAAATATATTCCGTTTCACGACGGCATTTTAAACCTCACACTGACTTATTGAAGCCATAACCACACCGATACAATGGCTAAAAATTATGGCGGTGAAAGCATTACTAAAGTGGATAAATGCACTATCAAGGCTTATCAAGTTAGAACATTATTCTGAATCCCCATCACGGCGGTCATTAAATAAAATAAAAGAGCATTGATGATGGCATCAACCATTCACTCTTTATTCGTAGTTTATTCAGGAGAAAATGTCATATATCACTTCTCTCTCGCGCAATTTTCATAATTTGTAAAGACTTAACGGCAAGGGCAATCGGCAGGCCTTTCAGCGTTTACGTCTACAAATTTGATGGGAAAATGATAATTCAAAACAGCCAACAACAGGGCAATATATATAAAAACACACCATTTATAGTTTTTTATTCTTATTTATACCTGATAATTACCTGTTGTGACTAAGAAAGCACGCAATACCACGTGATTAATCTGATGACTTCATAAAGCGTATGCTGTGCATTTCAACCCTGTTGGGCCATGTTCTCACCAGCCAGTGCTTCCCCGGTTGCTGAAGCGGCCGCATCAGCATGCAGGAAAAGAACGCGCTATGCAGGTCGTTAAAAAGAGGTGTTGAGAAATCCCCCAGCCCGAAGTCATCTATACTTTTACGCAACGGCTGAATGGCGCCATCCTGGTCTACTCTTCTGCTTATTCGCCTGATTTTTAGAATTTGCGTTTTTTAGACAGCACAATGTATTATTTTTAAAGTGGATTGTTCGGGATTGCGCTATGACCTATATCTTGGATAAACATATTTATTATTGCCCAGATGATGGCAGCATCAGGCTCAACGACGGCACCGATCAGGATGTGACCCTGTTGACGCCGGTTCCAAACCGGATCTTATCGCTTTTAATTGAGAATCAAGGGAAACTCATCGGTAAAGAGGTATTTCTGACACAAGTGTGGGATAACCATGGAAAAATGGGTTCATCTAACTCACTAAAGCAGAATATTGCGCTTATCCGCAAAATTCTTGATCGTTATTTAGGAAAAAACGCCATCGTCACCCTGCCTGGCCAGGGGTATCTTTTTTCAGTTGATATCACCGTGGAGCACGTTGAGAAAAAGAATGTAGATAATCCATCCGTCCCCCCACCCTCCATCGCCCCCCGACAATCTGACAGTGACAAAGCGGCGAAACGACGCATCTATTCAGGCAAAGCCCATGAATCCAAAATTTGGTATGGCTTGCTGCTGCTGATTGTGGGTTGTTTTATTTTTCAGCTTTATCACACGCTACAATTCAATAGCATCATGCCCACCTATACGTTGGACAATGAAGGAGAGTGTCGCATTTTCAGTTTGCAAGAATATCAATCACCGGCAGATCAATTACAAATAAAAAGCAGGTCGACTGAAACCCTCAGGCAGCTAAAACTCTCATGTACACGGGATGATAAATATTTCTATTATGACAATAACGCAGCCGTCAATGATGCAAGGGGAGTATCCCGCCTGATCATGCAGTGCGGTGACGCTGTGACGAAAGAAGTGGGCTGTGTTACTTACCGAACCAACAGGTAAAAAGATGAAAATCGTTTTCTTAAGAATATCTACAGCCGTCCTGTTTCTTCTGTTAATCGTATTTATGTACTGGAATGACAGGGAGGTCTCCCCTTTGCCTAACAACATCCCCTGTGTTGGCACCGTCAATTATGATCTTGTTGTTAACGACACACCGGTTAACTACACACTTTCACACCGCATTGTCACTGTCTCAGGCACGTCAGGCTATGACAGTATCAAAGGGCAATTTTCCGTTGATGGAAAATCTTACAATGTAGGCAGGACCATCACGTTTGAACATCACCGAATTCCTTTTTCAAACAGCCATGAATACCACGTTGTTTCTACGCATAAATCCTCCTCCGATAACCTACCTGACACGCTCTCCGAGAAGTATCTGACTTACCTGAACCAGGATTCCCCCCGTTTTCTGCATCTTGATCGCATTGATAATCAACATATTCTTATCAGCGATACATCAGGCCCATCCTTTCTATGCCGACACGGATGACATATTGCAGTGCGAGAATAGGGGTCTTTGCGGGGTCATATCCCTCCAGCACAGAGCATGGGCCACCCCTCAAAATAATTCACTCTTATTTTCACACTTACAAACGAAAACACCTATGATTTCCCATCACGATGAAAAAGTGTTTTGTACTCTTAATTTCTTCACCATGCTATTTTCCACTTTCAAGTTAATAGAAAAGCTAATTTAGCGCTTCATGACGAACCTTAATGGCTTTTTTCTTCTTTTCATTTTCGTAAATTGTATCAGTAAACACTTTCTTTATACTTTAGGTGACTGAGAGCACCGCTCCCGTTATCAACGCCATCAACCAAATGCAATAAACATAAACATCAATGAGTTACACATGATACTTATTTACTCTGACAATATATACTTTCATTATGGAACGCGATCTACAATGGAAGAACTCACTGTTATTCATACAAATAAATTTAATTTTGAAACCTCTCTCTCAATACATTTATCGTCCATCAGCGTGGTGCTCATTGACCTTACCAGCAACATTTCGACCTGGTTTAATGCTTATTGTATTTTGGAGCAGCCGGAAAGAATGAAGTTTATTTTTTATGGCAGTAATGCCGTCATCAATATGCCTACCTACGCGCGTCAATATTTACCTCAATCAACAGGCAGAAAGCGCTTCCTTACATGCATTACAGCCGCCAGGAAAAAAAGACCCTGTCACCTGTCGATGACAGAGACAACCTTGACGGATAAAGAAAAACTCGTCATTAGCCATGCCATGGCAGGGAAAAGTATTCATCGCATTGCGCAAAAATATAAAATTTCAGCGAAGACAGTGTATCGCCATCAACTCAACGCCTGTAAGAAACTGGGTATCAAAAAGTTATCCAGGCTGCGACAAGTCTGGAACGGACAACTCTGCTAAGCATTATTCCCGCCGTATTCGGCAATTCACCTCTTTCGCACCACAGGTCATGCCCTTAAGCGGGCATTTCCCCGCCTGCACGGTGAGTCTTTACGGGTCAACAAAAGGAAATATTGTCGCGAAATAGCCAAAGTAATTTCCTTTCAGATTGAAAATTGTCCATTTTTCATCTATATAAACGATCCCTAGAGACTCTTAGCAGCCTATTTACAGGCTGTGTTTTTTGAGGCGTGCAGTCAGGATGATGGAAGACGAAAAAAGTTACCGTAACACTCGGTCGCCATGGACAGTCGAAGAGTATCGGTATGTGGAAGCGGGTTACGGCAAAATCCCCACACGCGAAATAGCCGAGCATTTGGGGCGCACACCCACAGCAGTGCGGCTGGCCGCACGTTCACTGGGTTTGAACAAACAAAGCTTGGAGTGGACAGACGCCGAGAAAGACGTCATGCGTACGCACTATGTTGAGGGTGCCGGTATTGCCAAAGTGATGGAAATGCTGCCAGGACGCACGAAGAAGACCATTTTCACCATGGCACAGAAGATGGGCCTTTACAGTGCCCGTGGTTGGACACGTGAAGAAACGCAATTATTACGCAAGCACTATCCGTTAATTGGAACCAGCGTGGCGGAAAAATTGCCGGGGCGCACCCCCGAAGCCGTAAAAATCAAAGCCAATCAACTGGGCATCTCTTTTAAAGGCTCAATGGTGGTTTCGCAAAAAATGTGGACACCAGAAGAATTAGCTCTGCTGAAGCAACACGAGCAGGCGCGTATTGCAGAGATCCAGCACCTGTTTCCCGATCGCACAGCGGTCGCTATCAGCCACGCACGCGCACGATTAAAAGCCAAACCCTGACAACACACAGTCCGGCGAGGCAACGGCCAGCCGGACATTGCGCTGTCATCTGCGTCAGCGACCCGCCTCATCTTTTAGTGAACGGGTGAGGCGGTGCGGATTGCCGTGACCACTTGCTCAGGAAATAACGCCACGTACAGAACGTACTTTTCGCCCATGATCTCGCCTTTCCCAAGCCAATTCATACCGCCATAGGTGAGCAGGGTTTCATGCGCATCTCGGGCGAAATGATACCCACCATCGGTGGTAAAGGCATAATTGCCTTGTTGATAGGCCGTTAACTGATATCCCTTCGCGGAGGGCGAAAAATGCTCCTGCACACGCTTGAGATAGTAGGGTGCAGCGGCCGCAAAAGTGCTTTTCACCTCAGCGGCATACTGATCCAGAGTCTGCCCTCGCTTTTGCGCTAATTCATTGGCAATCAAGGCATAAAATTCGGCATTCGCCCGTAGCAACGACATCTTACTGGCCAGTACAGTGTTGAGCTGTTCCTCCACAATCGTTTCATCCCACAGGGTTTTGGTGAGGGTTTTCTTGTTCTCTTTTTCAATAATTTCACGCGGGCGTTTTTCTACAAACTCATTGCGATCCAAAGGTAACGTCACACTGTTGGCTAACCAGGCGGCACACAACGTTTGGCGGCCCGCCTGATCTTGATTGACCAAGTAGGACAACGGGTGCCCTTGCATTGGGATGCTGTCAGGATCAACGCCATCATTGATTAATGAATGGCGGACGCGCTCTAACGTCACCTCTCCCCGCGCCAGCAGGCAAATACGTTGAATCACGGAGAGATCGAACTCGCCCTGCAAGGTCGGCGCCATCTGGCGTAGGGTATTTTGGATAATGGGCAGCGCTGGCATCGGAATTAACGTCGCCTGTGCCGTTGTGGAGACCGTTTCGTTGGGCTGGCTCTTCGCATTGTCACAGCCAGCACTCATCAGGCTCAGGGCCACAATAACGAGACTTTTTTTGAACAACATACCGGTATTCTCTTTGCAATGCCGGGGACATCGCTGCCCCCGGCGATAGATATCAGAACTGGAAGCCCACGCCGACACCCCAACCCACGCTGTGCTGTGTGTTGGTATTGATCTGCGCCTTCGTGACCCAACGGCCATTTTCAGACAAACGAGACACGCCTAACGAAAGCGCCGACTCGCCACGGTAGCTGGCACCACCCAATGCCATCATGTTGGCCCCGGCATCATTGGGCTGCGGCAGGCTTGCCATTGCCATCGCTCCCGCAATCCCCGCGCTCAGCGTTTTGTTCTGCTTGTCCAAATCATCCTTTAGCTCGCTAAAACGACGGTCGGTATACGCATTCGAGGTGTTGGTAATATTGGCAACGCTGCTGTTTAACTGCGCCACATTCACCGCATCCGTATCGCGTGTTCCCGTCGCGACATGGGTAATCTGGCGTTCATTGCCCGCGCTCCCAACCGACACGCTGTTATCGCGATCGGTAACGGAATTGGCGCCCAGTGCCACTGAGTTGGTGTTTTTCGCCACCGCCCCGTCGCCCATTGCCGTGGATCGTGATGCAGTGGCGGAGGAGCCAGCCCCTGCTGCAATGCTGTTGCCGCCAGTCACTTTAGGTGCCGCCGTATTGGTGCTGTTCACCTGTACCATCCCAGCTTTGCCCTGCTGCAAATCACTGATGCTGCTGCCGACTTGTGCCACATCCGCGTTGAGGTTTTTCAAGGAGTCATCGGTGTACTTTTTCGATTCGGCAACCGCACCGTCGAGTTGACGCACATTGACAGCATCATTGGCCAGTACCCCATCCGCAACATTACTGACCGTGCGCGTCTCTCCCGTTGCCGCGTTGCCCACCGAGATCGTTCCCACACTGTCATTCGTGGCGTTGGAGTATTTACCGGTATAGGTTTCCGCGCCGCGATTGCCGTCTGAGGCGTTAGCACCAAGCGCTACGCTGCCAGAGGCTTCGGCTTTGGCACCGTTGCCCATCGCGATGCTGTTATCGCCCGTCGACTGCGCATTTGGCCCCACCGCCAGCGAATCCGCACCGCTCGCCACCGCCGCCGCACCGCTGGAATTGCTGCTGACATACTGTGATCCGCTGCCGCCCGGCGGGATCACGCTGAGGCGATTTTCCACCGAGGTCACACGCCCCGTCAGGTTAGTGATTAGCGAACTGTTTTGGTCCACCTGATTCCCCACCGCCATCAGTTGCGCCACGTTGACGGCATCTGTGTCGTTAGTACCTGCGGCAACGCCCGTTATCTTACGATTGCCACCCAACCCGCCGATCGCGATTTCACCGATCGAGTTTTGCAACGCGCTCAGCCGATACGCCGCATAGTTGCTCTCGGCCCCCACGCTGGTCATCGATCCTGCGCCTAATGCCACGCTGTTTGAGTGATTAGCACTGGCACCATTGCCCATTGCCAGGCTGTTTTCTTCAGTGGCACTGGCAACAGGACCGATCGCCACGCTATTCAAGCCCGTTGCACTGCTGTCGTTCAGGGAGGAGTTGGTATGAAAATACTTAATGCCCGAACCGTTGATGACCAGGCCATCCAGGGTACTGCCCAACAACGTCACCGCGGAATTGGTGGCAAACAACTGGCTGCCATTCACGGCATCGGTGCTGGTCGCCGAGAGCTGACCCGCAGCAACGTGCGTCAGTTGCCGTTCTGCACCGCTTGATCCAATGCTGAATACGCCTGCCGGGGTATCGCCTGCATAGGCATAGGTCACGCCATTCACGGTTCCGCTGGCCGTCGCCACGGCGGCTTCCGTGGTTGCCCCACGTCCAATCGCCACCGAATTGTCTTCCGAGGCCACCGCTTGTGGGCCGATCGCCACGCTGTCAGCACCTGTGGCAATGCTGTCTGCTAACGTCGAGTTACTGTGGAAATATTTTAAACCGCTGCCATTGTTCACCATGTCATTGAGCGTGATGCCCAGACCGCTCACGGTGGTGTCCAGATCGCTTACGGTGGTATCCAGATCGGTTACCGTGCCATCCAGGGTGTTTAGCGACGATCCCAGTGCATTCACTGCCGAGTTGGTGGCAAACAGTTGGCTGCCGTTCACCGCGTCGGTACTGGTTTGCGCCACCTGGCCTGCAGCAACATTCATCAATTGCCGCTCAGCCCCGACAGAACCGATACTCACGCCGCCCACCGGCGCATTCCCGGCATAGGTGTAGGCAGTACCGTTGAGGGTATCTCCCAGACGTGCGACCGTGGCCTGGGTGGTTGCCCCTTTGCCGATCGCCACCGAATTGTCTTCTGTCGCCGTGGCTTCAGGGCCAATGGCAATGCTGTCAACGCCGACCGCACTGCTGTCTGCCAGGGTTGAATTGGCATGGAAGTATTTAATCCCGGCACCGTCGTTCACCACACTGCTTAACTGCGTGTCTAACGCCGACACATCGTTGCCCAAATTGCCCACGGTGGCATCAAGGGTGTTGAGGGACGTGCCCAATGAATTAACGGCCTGATTGGTGGCAAAGAGTTGGCTGCCATTGACGGCATCCGTACTGGTGTTAGTTAATCGCCCGGCGGCAACATGCGAGATTTGACGTTCTGCCCCTGCTCGCCCCACGCTGACCACATCACCTGCTGCCGGTGTGCTCCCTGCAAAGGTATAGGCGGTACCGTTTAGCGTGGTGCCCGTTGTTGCCGTTGCGGCTTCAACGGTTGAATTATTGCCCAGCGCAACAGCGCCGTTTAATCCGCTGGCAATATTGATGTTGTTACCGATAGCAAAGGCATTATTGGCATCAATATTGTTGTCATTCCCCAAAGAATAGGAGCCGGTTCCGGTAATGGTGGAAGGGTCACCGATAGCACCGGAATTATTTCCTGATACCACATTGCCGGTACCAATACTGATGCTGTTCGTTCCGGTGGCTTTGGCGTTATACCCCAGTGCCACGCTGCTGGCCGCTGCCGCACTGCTGGTGCCTATCGCCGTGCCGTTGGCCGCCGTTACGCGGCTGCTGTTACCCACTGCCGTCCCTAAGGTTGCGCCCGCGGCTACCTGAGCATCTTGCCCCACCGACGTCGATCCAATGGCATACGCTTTCGATTGCGACCCCAGAGTCGTGGCATTGGCAACGTTGGCAACGGTTTGTCGGCCAATGGCAACGGAGTTTTCACCTGTCGCATTAGAGGCATCACCGATGGCAACCCCAAAATTGGTGGCGGTGGAGCCACTTCCCGCCCCAATGGCGATGGACCAGGCGGCACAGGTAGCGGGTGAACCGCCCCCGGTCGTGGAGCTATTGACCACGTCGCCCTGCAAACAGGTTCCTGCGAAAACAGAGCTGGATACCGAGCACAACGCGACCAGCGTTGAGACACGAATAACACGTTTGCGAGATTTGGATTTTTTCTTGCTGCCAGAAAATTCAGAAACCGCGATCCACGTTTGCGTCGCTGCGTTCCAAATAACGGAATAGATTTTATTCATCTTTTTATTTGGCGTAAGCCAACCTCCGTAATCCTTTATCATTTTTTAACAATGATGCAGGTATTACTCTGTGATGTTATTTACCTCTCGACAAAGAGGTGCAGGTTATTTAAGTCAAATTCATTTTTATATTGAGTAATTTAGCCAGTGAAACCTCCCACTCACCTGAAGTGAACAAATGTGCCGTGGTGATAAAATTCATATAAAACAGATAAATACAAAAACACTAAAACATGATGTTTATAGGTTTAGGTGACAAATAGGATTATTCCTATTAAATATACTTAATATAGTGACTATTGCTAGCCATAAAGAATGGTTAGTTCAACTTATCTGTAATAAAGGATATTGGTGCGCACTAAGGCAAATTACTTGCCACTTAAGAAGCAAATAATTAAGGGTGTTAACTATCGACACAGGGACAAGAAGGAGGCTAACGGAGAGCACGGGAAACGGCGGGTGCGCGCGCGTGATTTGCCTGCGTCTGGTGGCCATGCGGCTTGATGCACTCTGCTTTTCATTGGTCGGCCACGGTTTATTGCGCGCTGACAAAAAGTTTCACACTCATTTCGCCCACTGGCGGAGTAATTGGGGTTATCTTGTTGTCTTTAGTTATGAATCTGACGAACTGGCGGCGTAGGGAGCCATAATGAAAAACATGAAAATTGCGTTAACCGTCGTCGCACTGCTGGCAGGCAGTGTGCCCTTTTTAGCTGCAGCGGAAGACAATACCGTCCCGCGCCCGGAAGCGCAGAAACCGGATAATCAGCAAACCTATGAGATCAAAAACTTTTTTGTGAATTATCAGCCTTACAGCGTGGGTGACAGCCTGCCAGGCAATTATCTGGAAGATCAGTACAAAGTCGCAGACTGGCAGAAACGCCACCTGCCAGCGCCGCAAGAAGGCAGCCATTGGGCCTATTTGAATGGCAACTACATTATGGTGGCGGAAGCAGACACGAAAGTGCTGCAAGCGATATCGGGCGATATCTATTTCCGTTAAGTCCGTGCTCGGGGAGGCACTCACCTCCCCGGCGAAACGCGTGATTATTCCGTGATCCGCTGTTTTAATGCCTCAGCGCCTGCTTTGGTTTTATCCCAGGCATTAGCACTGCCTTCTTTCGTCTTATCCCAGGCTTCACCGCTGCCTTCTTTGGTTTTATCCCAGGCTTTGGCACTGCCTTCCTTCGTCTTATCCCAGGCCTTAGCGCTGCCCTCTTTGGTGTTGTTCCACGCTTTTTCAGAGCCCTGCCGGGTTTTATCCCACGCCTTTTCCGCCCCTTCTTTGGTGCGATTCCAGGTTTTCTCACCGTCTTGCTTTAAGGTATCGGTTGTCGAACCTGTGCTCTGCGCCTGACTTTTTTGTTCCTGGATACGGTGCTCGGTCTGATGCAGTTTCTCTTTCGCGTGATCTGCGCCCGCATGGGCCGCCTCTACCGTGCTGTTGGTCGCATGTTGCACTTCTCCCTGCGCACAGGCAGCGGAGGCAACTAACAGCAGGGACATCGCAATTACCGTGTTTTTCATATGAACATTCCTTTTGCGGGGTTAACGGCAATAGTAATACCTCCCTGAAATCATCAAAATCAACTGCAAGAGGTAACAAAAGGCAACCAGAGGAAAGGGGCAAAGGAAAAGGTAACAGAAGAGGCTGTCCTCCCATTCGCGCTCTCAGCGGCGAACGGGAGAACAGTGATAGGACTTAGCGTTTCTCTACCGTGGATTCCTCACTGCGCAGTTTCTTTACCTGATCGGCGGTCACCGCCGGTGCCTGATTGCCCCATCCATTGCGGATAAAGGTCACGACATCAGCCACTTGCTGATTATCCAAACGCCAGCCAAAATCGGGCATGGCCAGCCCAGTCGGTGCCTGCTGGGTAATGGGCACATGACCGCCTTTGAGCACAATGCTGATCAGTGATGAAGGATCGTCACTGAGCACCGCAGAGTTATGCGCTAGCGCAGGGAACGTTTTGCTGTAGCCCGCACCGTCTAAACGGTGGCACGCCGCGCAGTTATCGACATACTCCTGCGCGCCCGTTTGCTGCATATCCCCTTTCACCAGCGCGGCCGTGGTCGCGTCATTGGCTTGCGGTGGTTGTGCATCAGGGTTGGATGAGGGCAGCGATTTCAGATACACCGCCATCGCATGCAGATCGTCCTGGCTCAGGTACTGCGTGCTGTGCTCCACCACATCACTCATCGATCCAAACGCCGCACTGTGGTCGTTACGTCCGGTTTTCAGGAAGGTCACGATGTCGTCTGCCTGCCAGCGTCCCAGGCCCGATTTCATATTGCCCGTGAGATCGGGAGCATGCCACCCTTCTAGCGTACCGCCGGTCAGGAAGGCAGGGTCATGTTGATCCAAGGCTTTCTCCTGAAAACCGATGCCGCGCGGTGTGTGGCAGGTGCCACAGTGCTCCAATCCTTGTACCAGATAGGCACCGCGATTCCACTCCTCGCTTTGCTGGCTATCGGGCTGGAACACCGCGTCATCATGGAACGCCCAGTTCCACACCGCTAACGGCCAGCGCATATTCAGCGGCCAGGGAATATCGCTGTCGCGGTTAGCCTGCGCCACCGGCTTCACCTGGTGCATAAAGTAGTCATACAGCGCGTGCATATCCTCATCGCTGACTTTGGCAAACGAGGTGTAAGGCATCGCGGGGTACAGGTGATGGCCATCTTTCGCGATGCCATTGCGCACGGCATTGGCAAAATCTTCATAGCGATATTCACCGATACCGGTGGTTTTGTCTGGCGTGATGTTGGTGGAATACACCGCGCCCACTGGGGTCGACATTTCCAGCCCGCCCGCAAAGGCTTTGCCACCGGCGACCGTGTGGCACGCCACGCAGTCGCCTGCTTTGGCCAAATACTCTCCCCGGCTCAGGGTGGGATTGTCGGCCGCCCAGGCGTGTCCATTCAGCAGGCATAAGGTGAATAACGACAGTGCTGTTGTGATTTTCATGTCTTTTCTCCTTCCCTGTCAGGCCTGAACCAATGGGCCAGGATTCGCCAGATACTGAGTGCGAATCGCATGCGCCGCGAACAGCGCTGTCGCGCCAACAATGCCCGTTGGGTTATAGGCCAGGTTTTGTGGGAAGCAGCAGGCACCCAGCACAAACAGGTTAGGCACATCCCAGCTTTGCAGATACTTGTTGACCACGCTGGTTTTCGGGTTATCCCCCATCACCGCACCGCCGGTGGTGTGGGTCGACTGATAAGGCCGCACATCGTAGTGTGCATTCATGCCTTTAAAGCCCATTTCGTAGTGCTTAGGCCCAATCTCTTTCACGATCGCTTCGGCCTTCCCGGCGATAAAATTGGTCATCTTCAACTCATTTTGCTGCCAGTCAAAGGTCATGCGCAGCAGTGGCTGGCCGTAAACGTCTTTGTAAGTTGGGTCCAGATCCAGATAGCACTGTTTATACGGCATGACCGAGCCGGAAGAGCCCACGCCCATGCTGTGCAGATAGTTTTCGGAGATGGCCTTCTTCCAGCCACTGCCCCATGACGGCGCTTTGCCTGGTAAGCCCATTTGTTGAATCGGGCGTCCGCCGGTGATGGTGGCAGAAATGGTTGCCCCGCCCACAAACCCCAGCCCCGAATGATCGAAGTTTTCGGCGTTGAATTCATCGATAAACATGCCGGTCGCACCGGTGGCGGCGAACGGATTGAAATCACTCTCTTTGTCGAAGAACAACTTCACACCACCGTTCATTTGATAGGCGTAGTTACGGCCCACCACACCTTCTCCCGTTACCGGATCGTAAGGTTTGCCGATTTTCGACAGCAGCAGCAAACGCACGTTGTGCAGTTGGAAGGCACTGAGCACCACCAGATTCGCAGGCTGTTCGACTTCCTGTCCATTGGCATCCAGATAGGTCACCCCGGTGGCTTTCGTCCCTGTGGAATCGGTGTTCACCCGCAGCACATGCGCCTGCGTGCGCAGCTCAAAGTTTTCATGCTGGCGCAAGGCGGGTAATACGTTGGCCTGTGGCGAGGCTTTGGAGTAGTTGAAACAGCCGAAACGCTCGCAGTAGCCACAGTAGTTACACACCCCCAGTTGCACGCCATAAGGGTTGGTATAGGGTTCGCTACAGTTGGCAGCAGGGACCGGGAACGGGTGATAGCCCAGGTTTTTGGCCGCTTTACTGAATAAAATGCCGGAGTATTGCTGTTTCAGGGCTTTCGTCGGATAGGGATTGTTACGCGGTGCTTCGAACGGGTTACCGCCCTCCAGCTTCTCACCGTTGATGTTGCCCGCCTGCCCCGCCGTACCGCAGATTTTCTCAAACTTATCAAAGAACGGTTCCATCTCTGCATAGGTGAACGGATAGTCTTGCACCGTCATATCCTGAGGGATGAAATCAGCACCGTAACGCTCAATCACCGTACTGCGCATTTTGATGTCCGCTTCCAGCGGGCGCCACAGCATGCCGTTCCAGTGTACGCCTGCACCGCCCACCCCATCGCCTGGCAAGAAAGAGCCAAAACGACGATAAGGTAATGCGGTTTCCGATGAGGTATGGCGCACCGTTACCGTCTCTTTCGACGGGTTCTGAAACAGCTTTAAGCGAATCCCGTAGGTCAGCTCATCGGCAATCCGCGGGTAGGCGAAGTCAGGATAGGTATCGCGCGCTTCACCGCGCTCCAGCGCCAGAATTTTAAGGCCGGTGTCTGCCAGTTCCATTGCCATCACGGAACCCGTCCAGCCAAAACCCACGATCAATACATCGACCGGATCTTTTTTAATTGCCATGATTTATACGCTCCGCTTCCCTGAAATACTCACTGGCCCTAAGGGATAGACTTTGTTTGGGTTGTCCATCACTTGCTGGTAATCCGCACGCGCGCCTGGGAAGCCAATCAGCTTCCAGGAAGCCAGCGTCTGATTTCCCCCGTGCAGCGGGTCAGCCAGGTAGCCTTCTTTGGTGTTTTCCAGCAGTTGCGTAAAAAAGAGTTTGCCTGGCACATCATCAAAGGTCAGTTCGCCCTTCTCCAGTTGCGTCAGGAGCTGTTCTTGTTCAGCGTGGCTCAGATCGGCAAAGGCTTTTTTCATCTGCTGTTGGCAATGTGCGTTAATCGCTTTGATGCCACGGCGATAGGTCTCACGTGGCACAAGGTGTGACTGATAACCCAGCTCGGGGGCGGCGTCAGCGAAGGGGCCTTGCATGTACCACAAATGGCCGTGGCCGTATGGCAGTTCCATCTGTTTGTCGATAAACACCGGCACGCCCTCGGCAATCGCGCCAGGGCCATACTCATCCTGCGGAATCAGACGATCGGTTGCCGCCAGGATAAAACGCCATTCGTCATTATTAAAAAAAGTGGGAACATAGTGGGCGGAGACGCCCTCAGGGGAAGGGGTACTGGTAGCCTGGGTGCTGAGTGAAACGACGCTGCTGCCCGCAGCCGCCAATGGGATTAACGACAGCGTTTTCTGCAGAAAACGCCGCCGCGAGGGCATAGCCTCGTTGCTCTTCTTGCTCATCAATTACCATCCAATCGGTGTGAAAAGAACTGTGAATCGGGTCACAATCAAGCGGCCTAATGATTAAGGCGCTAATAATTATTCGCGTGAACGCTTTGGCTCTAAATTAAGCGTTTCGAGTGTCAACTCAAGTAAGCAAAATGTTAACTAATGTAAATAGCGGGTTATTACAGGCGAGAGAGAAACACGAAAATTCTGATAACCTACTGTTTATAGGCCTAATAATGAAAACGCCTCTGTTATACCCATCTGGATATAACAGAGGTCGTTTTTGCGACACACATCACATTTCGTTAGTCACGCTGTGGCTGCGCAACCCAGCCGATTTCGCGGCGGCAAAACAGGGGATACAGCACGCCCGTCACCACCATGCTGATGACCCACGAGATGTCAGCGCCGGGGATCAGACGCGCATAAGGCCCGATAAAGAAAGCGTTTTCCATAAACGGGATCTGCACCAGGATGCCGACAAAATAGATGGTTAATGCCTGGCGGTTAAGTAGCCCATAGCGGCCACCATCCGGCTGGAAGATCGCATCGGTGTCATACTTCTGCTTCTTCACAAAGTAGAAGTCGATCAGGTTGATCATGCACCACGGGATCAGCACCGCGATCAGGGCCAAAATCAGATTGATAAAGAAGCTGACAAAGTTGGCCGATGCCGCCAGTGCCACCAGCACCGATCCCACCAGGACCAGTGCTGAAAACACCATGCGCACGCGTCCATTGGGCATCCAACGCGGCATAAAGGTTTGCACGGCGGTGATCAGCGACAGTACGGCTCCGTACAAATTCATCGCGTTGTGACAGATGATGTTAATCAGGAACAGCACCATCAGGATCGGGCCCAGCCAGCCGGTTGCCTGACGCACAGCCACCATCGCTTCGGTGTCGCCACCGATCATATTGACCGCCACCATACCGAAGACGAAGGCCAGAATGGTGCCTGCACAGGCGCCCAGCCAGGTATAGAAGAAGGGGCGTGCTATGCCCACGCTGGCAGGTAAATAGCGTGAATAATCCGAGGTGTAAGGTGAAAAGCTGATTTGCCACACGGCCCCGATACAGAAGGTCGCAAACCAGCCCGCGAGCGTGAACTGACCGCGCTGCCAAAAGTCTGCAGGCAGCGGCTGTGTCAGCATAACAATCAGTCCTAAGATCAACGCGGCCCCCATAACCCAGGCCCCCACTTTGTTGATCTTATGGATAAAGTTATACCCTACGACCCCGATCAGTGTGGCCACAATGGCCCCCACAATGGTGGCATTGTGCACGTTGATCGCCGGGATCACGTTGTTGATCACTTTCCCGGACAGCGTGATATTGGAAATAAAGAAACCGAGATAGATTACCGTAGTAAAGGCGATAACCAGCAGTGAACCGTAGCGGCCAAATTGCGCACGGCTTTGCACCATCTGCGGTATGCCCACCTGTGGCCCTTGCGCGGAAGTCAGCCCCAGGAAAATCCCGCCAAACACGTGCCCGGCGATGATCGCCGTCAGTGCTGACAGAATGGAGAGATGAAACGTTTGTGTTGCGATGGCCCCGGTGACCACCGCCAGCGGCGCGATATTGGTACAGAACCACAGCGTAAATAAACTGCGGACGTGCCCATGTCGCTCTGAGGCGGGGACGTAATCAATGGATTTATCTTCTATTAACGTGCTTGGTTGTGTTTGAGAACGCATGACATCCTCCGGCTTACACCGTTATATTTTTTGTAGGGTAGAGTGAGAGAGCATCCCTCCCGCGAACGAGAGGGAATACAGCGTCAGCGCATCACGAAGGGATCATCGATAGGCGCATCGCTGGTACGTAACCAGACCGTTTTGGTCGTGGTGTACTCGAGTGCAGCGTCAATGCCGCCTTCCCGGCCAAAGCCGGACTTGCCATAACCACCGAACGGCGCCAGAGGAGAAACGGCGCGGTAAGTATTCAGCCACACAATACCGGCACGAAGTTGCTTCGTAACGCGGTGCGCACGGGTGAGATTTTGAGTAAAGACGCCAGCGGCCAGACCGTATTCCGTCGCATTGGCCAGCGCAATCGCCTCCGCTTCATCGCGAAAACTCAGCACGGATAACACCGGGCCAAACAGCTCACGCGTCACGCTCTCCGCTTCAGGTGCGGCAGAACAATCCAGAATGGTTGGCGGATAATAAAACCCCGGCCCGTGGAAATCAGGATGGCTGGTCAAGCGTCGCGCACCTTGCTCAACGGAACGCGCCACCACCTCTTCAATCACCGCTTTTTGCCGCGCCGTACACAGCGGGCCAAATTGCGTTTCCATTTGCTGCGGGCAACCAATAACGATATTGCGCACCTTCGCCAATAACCGCTCCAGCAGCGCGTCTTTTACCGACTCCGCCACCAGCAGGCGCGAACCGGCGACGCAGCTCTGACCGGACGCCGCGAAAATCGCCGCCACCTGGGCATTGGCCGCGCTTTCCAGATCCGCATCCTCAAACACGATAAAGGGTGATTTTCCGCCCAGTTCCAGTGAGGTTTTCGCCAGGTTTTCAGCACTGTTACGAATAATGTGTTTTGCGGTTTCAGCGCCACCGGTAAAGGCAATATGCTCAATTTGCGGATGGCGCGTCAGCACGGCGGCGCACTGCTCTGCAAAGCCAGTGATCACGTTAATGACGCCTTTTGGAAACCCTGCTTGATCCACCAGTTTGGCAAAGGCTAACAGCGGGGCCGGTGCCGCTTCTGACGCTTTGACCACCAGCGTACAACCTGCGGCAATCGCCGGGCCAATCTTCACCGCCGACAGAAACAACTGGCTGTTCCACGGGATCACGGCAGCGACTACGCCCACCGGTTCACGCTTCACCCAGGTTTCCATATCCGGCTTGTCGATCGCCAGCACGTGCCCTTCCATCTTGTCCGCCAACCCTGCGTAATAGCGGTAGTACTCCGCCACATAGGCAATTTGCGCACGGGTTTCGCGAATGATTTTACCGGTGTCCAGGGTTTCCAGCCGCGCCAGCTCCGGCGCGTTGGCTTCCACCAAATCCGCTAATTTCAACAGCAGCTTGCCACGGGCGCTGGCGGTCAAGCTGCGCCACTCGGTGCCGTTAAAAGCCTGCACCGCCGCCTCAACCGCGCGGTGCGTCTCCGCTTCCCGGGCTTCGGCAATCGACGCCCAGGGATGTTCAGTGGCAGGATTCAGCGAGTCGAAACGCGCCGAACCGGACTCAAACTGCCCGTTGATGTAGAGATCAAAAGACTCCATCATTTCCTCCTACCTCAGTGAAACTCTGGCATGACATAGCGGATAAAGCGCTCCAGTGAAGCCTTCTTCCGCGCAAATGTCATTCCGCTGTCGAGCCACAGCGCAAACTCCGCATAGCCCATCTGCTCATATTTTTTCAGGCGCGTAATGACTTCATTGGGCGAGCCAATCACCAGATTTTTACGCATCATTTCCGCGTTATAGTAGGTGTTCGCCGCCATCTCTTCTTCGGTCAGCGGCTGAATCAGTCCCTGACTCACAGGACGCTCGTTTTTAAACCACGCGCCGAAATAGTGATAGAAGCGGTTTAGCTCTTCGGCAGCCTGTTGGGCATCGGCGTCGTTTTCGGCCACATAGCCGTGTTGCAGCAGCATAATTTTCAGCGGCTTTTCTGGCTTAAATTCATCGCAAGCTGCTTTAAAGCAGGTCACCAGGCGCTCAATCTCTTCCGGGCCCTGGTGTAATGGCGTGACCTGTACGTTACAGCCATTTTTCACGGCAAATTCATGGCTGTTCGGATCGCGGGCTGCCACCCAAATCGGCGGATGCGGCTGCTGTTTCGGCTGCGGCGATGAGGTGGTTGACGGGAAAGACCAGTATTCACCGTCGTGGGCGTAATCCCCTTCCCACAGTTTTTTCACGGCCGGGATCAGTTCACGCATACGCTGGCCCGCATCCCAGGCCGTCAGGCCGGGCATCAGACGCTCATACTCGTAGCTGTAAGCCCCGCGTGCAATGCCCAGCTCCAGGCGTCCACCGGTGACCAAATCGGTCATCGCCGCTTCCCCCGCCAGGCGGATAGGATGGCTAAACGGCGCAATCACCGTGCCGGTGCCAAGGCGCACATTTTTGGTACGGTGGGCGATATCCACCAGGTTAATAAACGGATTCGGCGCGATGGTGAAATTCATACCGTGGTGCTCGCCGGTCCAGATGGTGTGCATTCCCCCCTGGTCAGCAATCTCACACAGTTGCATCATCTCGTCGTGCAGTTTTTCCTGCGACTCTTCGGGTGTCGTCCTTTCCATGTGAACGAATAAAGACAGTTTCATAGCTCGCTCCCGGTCTGCTTTCAGCTTGCAAATTGTTTGACTGAACCGCTGTTTTCATCGCCGTAATAGATGCTGTAGTTACCCACGGCGTTTTCACGCACAAAACGATTCATCATCGATTTCAGGGCAGCATCCTCAATCGGCAGTGTTGCCAGTTGGTCAAGCGGGAACCACTGTGCATTATCAGCCTGCGGGTTGGCGTGTTGCGCGTCGGTCGGCAGGGCACACAGGAACACGATGTGTTGCAGGTGCTGCTGACGATCGTCGTAAATCGAGTAGACAAAACCAGGATGCGCAGGCATCGCCAGCTTCTGCATCAGACCACCCAGGGTGTCGCTGACGCTGCCATCTGCCACTGGCCGTGACGGCAAGTTGTAACGTCCGTTCTCTTTCACCATCACCACGCTGCCATTGCATTCGATCAGCGCACTGACCATCACTTTCGGGCTGGTGATCAGGGATTCCGCATTTTGGTACGGGGTGAAATAGGCACCGCGGTAGTAACCGAGGCCTGCCGTGCCACAGGAATCAAACGCGGTAATTTTGCCAATCAAAATCAGGTGATCGCCCGCGTCCACCACCTGATGGCGCTCGCACTCAAACCAGGCCGAGCTGTCATCGATCAACGGGACACCCGCGTCGCTATTGCGCCATTTCACCAGCGCGAAACGATCTTCCACTTTCTGTGCGAAGATGTTGGACGTCTCTTTCTGCTGCTCGGACAAAATGTTCACGGCAAAGTGGCTGCCTTCAGTGAAGTGCGCCAGGTTGGCAGAACGCTTGTCGATATTGACCAGCAACAGCGCGGGATCCAGAGATACCGAGGTAAAAGAGTTAGCGGTAAAGCCAATCGGCTTACCGGTGTCATCGACTGAGGTCACTACGGTAACGCCGGTCATAAAAGCACCGAAGGCGTCGCGTAACTGTCTGCGTTTATCAATGTCCATCTGTGACTCCTGCTTGATCGTGCTGGCGCGTCGCAGCATACGCATTTGCCGGGCGTAAAAATGTGAGGATTTCCTCATTCACCCGTGGCGCATCCGTCAGACTCACCATGTGTTTAGCATTGTTGATGATCACCGCACGGCCCTGCGGTGCGGCGGCAGCCATTTGACGGGCCATCGCCGGGCTTGAATTGGCGTCAAGCTCGCCAGTCAGTACCAGTACCGGACACTGCATTTCGCGCCAGCGACTGGCATACACGCGGTCACCCGCAGCAAATGCCTGATAGGCGCGGGCATAGCCCTGTACATTGACCTGTTGTAACCAGCGGCTCACCTGGTCGCGGATTGCCGACTCTTCCGGCGTATCGCTGAACCAACGGGCCAGTGGAGAATCCAGTTGCGCATCTCCTTCTGCCAGCTCTTGCGCACGTTGCATTACCGCTTCACGTGCTGCATCGCTGCGTTGATACACCCCGCTCATCACCAGCGCATGGCTCACCAACGCGGGATAATCAATCGCCAGACCGGCGGTAATCAGAGCGCCCATCGAGTGCCCGGCGACAGCAAAGGTCGCATCGGGCTCCTGTTGTAAAAACGCCGCCAACCAGTTCACGTAATCCTGCAAGGTTGCCGCATGCTGAAAGCCTTCGCTCTCACCGTGACCCGGCATATCAATGGCGATCACGCGGAAAGAAGATTGCAGCGCCGCCATCTGCGGTGCCCAGGATTCCGCATTCATACCCACACCGTGGATCAGCACCAGCGGCGTGCCCTCGCCGGCTTCCAGGTAGCTGACACGCAGGTTGGGATTAGACAGCTGCCGGGTTTTGCGCATCATTGCCAAGCTCTTTCAGGTCGAGGTAACGGTTGCCGATACGATGGTGCGGACGTCCGCCCAGTGCTGCACCAATCGCGACCACGATTTCGTCGCTGGCAGGTGCATCCGGGATCGCGAACTGATAAGTCAGGTAGTGTTCGCGGCTGCCTTCATCGTTTTTCTGCATCATTGGGATTAATACTGGCGCATTGGCAGGACCACGGGTGTTGTTAAATGCCAGATAGCTTTTCGCCTGCACCGCACTGCGGTAATGGTTGCCGAAATGCAGGGTGTGGATCAGCGCAGAAGCGTGTTCTAACTCACCGTCCATGCCGACCACTGCGCACTTACCAAAGGCTTCAACGTTTTCGCCGCTACCGGCTTCTTTGATGATAAGCCCGGTCAGTAACTCACCCAGAATGGGCGCGTACTCGCGAATTTTCGGGCCGAGGTCTTCCACAAAACCTTCACCTGCCCAGGGGTTTTTAATCACGGCGGCCGCCGCGATCATCACCAGCGGTTTCGCCGCTGCTTTGCCGCCATCGGCATAAATGGTCTCAGTGGACACAAGGGTCTTACGAATGATCGGGTGCATAGGGTTCCTCAAAAGTAAATCAAATGTTAATGAGTGTGCGGTATTGGATATAACATCGCCAAAGAGCGCCCGTCAAATGTTGGTATACCATCCGACAAGCAGACCATTTACAGGGAAGAAATGCAGAATTTTCCCGTGCGATCAAGGCACTAAGCCACTGCGATTACGTCGAGGGTTGCGGTGTCTTTTCCGAGTGCAAAATAATGAATAAATCATTATTAATTAATTGTTTACATAATAACAAAGGGTTATCCACGCACTCCGTTGGGGCATTTTTTAAAATGTAATGAATTTGTGATCCGGGCCAGATTTCATCAGAAAGTCGCCCATAATTTTGGTATACCATCAGAGCGACGTTGTACAGTGTCAGCGAAAGGTGTTAAGACTATCGGCAGAACAGTGAAAGAGGCTGACGGGATGACACATGCACCCCTAAAAATTGAAAACGCACCGGTCACGCTGCGTGAATTGGCATTAAACAATGTGCGGCGGGCCATTATCTCTGGCTACTTTGCCGCCGGTGATCGCCTGGTCGAACGCTCACTCAGTGATGAGCTGGGCGTGAGCCGCAGTGTGGTACGTGAAGTGATCCGCTATCTGGAAGCGGAGGGTTTGATTGAGATCTTGCCCAAAAAAGGGCCGATTGTGGCGGTACTGACCTGGGAAGTGGCAGAGCAAATCTACGCCATTCGCCAATTGCTGGAACAGGAAGCCGCGCACGATTGCGCGCTGAAAGCCAAAACGAAAGATAAGAAAATGCTGCACGAGAGATTGCTGCAAATCGATCGCGCTTCACGCGAGCAGGATGACATTAAGCGCGTTGAAGCCTCCCAGGCGTTTTATGAGCACATCTTTGGCGTTGCGGGACACGCGATCGCCTGGGAAATTGTGCAACGCCTGAACAGCCGCATCAGCCGCCTGCGCGCATTAACGTTGAAAACGCGTGAACGCCAGGTCGCCGGCTTTGAGCGCATGACGCGTATTTACAACGCAATTGAAAAAAACGATCCGCCGCAGGCAAAACAAGAAGTGGCAGAGCACCTGACGGAAGCCTCGGCGTTAGCGAAACAGATTCTACAACAACAGGAATAAGCGATGGCGGCTTACTGGATTGCACACGTTACGGTGAAAGACCCGGCGCGGTATAAAGACTATATGGCACTGGCATCCGCCGCATTTGGCCACTACAACGCGCGCTTTTTAGCGCGTGGCGAACAGGCAACCAGCCTGGAAGGTCAGGCTTTTGTGAAACACGTGCTGATTGAATTTGATACTTATCAGCAAGCGCTGGCCTGCTATCACTCCGAGGCCTATCAGCAAGCCAAAGCCGCACGAGCCGAGGTGGCTGACGTGATGATCACGATCGTAGACGGTTTGCCTGGCTAGCGCGTGAGGCGGTTTGTGGTGGGCGCTTGAAGCAAGGTGCTTCATGCGCCTCCAGCAAGCGCAATGAACAGCGCTGTGCTGTGGTGGGTGCTTACCTCATGATAAGAATCGGCTTTTCCATGTCCATAAGCAGCCTAGCCAGAGGCTTACCTCTCTCTTTATTGATCATTCATCCCCACTGGCAAAGATACTGGTACTCTGCAATACCCGGTATGTGATCAGTTTCAACGTTTACCTCTTCTAAAATACTTCACTTGTCCACATAGATGATTTCGTCGGATATACAAACTCCATGCTCCTCACGCCATCCAGGAATAAGGACGCTCTCTCTTTCATATGTCTTAAATAAACAGATTGAGGTATCGGCACGCATTAGCTAATCGTTATCACGTGATAATATTTTTGTTAGACAATTTTTTACAAGGGCAGCCACATCATGCAACCTTTCTGAGCCTGATCTGACCAGGCAGAAGCATAGGTTTGGCTGCTTTACTGCCTTTTTATATGACTGCCCGCTTAGAAAATCAAAAGCCGCATTTTTCATTGATGGAATTTACGGGAAGTATCGATCCAATATCTGATGACCGCGATCAAAGGGAAGGGGAACAAGGATGAGTAAAAGAAACGAAATTATTGATGGCAATTTGGCACAGAGAAGCTCATACGGATTAGTATATACGGAAGTACTGGGCTGGGTTGATCTTGGACACGCTCAAGGTACAGATATCCGAAATCTGTGGGCTCAAATGCTTCGCGGTGAATCCCAAAGCCAGCCAACTTATGATGTTACATATAAACAGGCCATGTTTGGCCTAAAACGTCGTATAACAGTCGGTAAATCAATTACCTGGCGTCTTAAAAAAGGTCTGTCATATCACCAAAAACAAAGGATTGCTCTTGCCATGATGATGACAGTCGCCCGCAGATTTGAAGGACTTCAGGGATCTTTCCCCTTCAGTTGGGCCACAGACAGTGGATTTAGCGGTGAAGATTTAGTATCAGATCTCCTTGGCTTTTACCGGGTTGTATCGTGTATAAACAACGCGTTCGATTACCTCAAACCAGTAAGCAAGGAAGAAGCCTTAAAGCGATGGGATCATTACGGAAAAATAGGTTCGTGGAAAAATGACACGTTTAAACCATTGCTATTTCCTGACCCTGCTCAATCGCCCCACGTTAGACCATACCTTGGGAAATTACCTCACTTTATGAAAACCGTCGTACCTTATGATGGATGGAAATCTGGCGATGTCGGCATTGTTGACTCTAATCGGGGTTTTATCCATTTTGGCAGAGGAGAGCCACGTACATGAGAAAATCACTAAAAATTATGCTGCCCGTTATGGTGCTCTTCATGATTGGTCTTATATATGGATTTCAATATTTCAGCATGGTCTTTGCTGACAGTGCTGATTACACAGAAAGAGATAGAAAAGAATATAATTTTTATACTCCCGAATTACTAAAAAATTTGCCTCGCGTGAGTGACGTCTACAGTTTCCATTACAGCAACGTGTCCGGTCCTAACCCCGCACTGATTTATCAGGCGAGATTTTCAGGTACAACTGATACAAGTAAAATTAACACTTTCCTGGAAAAGAATGGGTTTAAGAAGACTGGAATGTGCAGTTCAAATGGGAATTGCTGGATGGGCAAAGACCCTGACATAACAATTTCGGTAGGTTTAGAGGACAATCCAAGCGCCATTCATGTCGTGATGATAGATAAAGTTGGCTATAACTGACAGAAATGATCGCGGTATTAAAACGGCTACACAGTATAATGCGGTTATAAATATCCTATGCGCTAGTGGGTTACGAAAATCGATCGACGACTCTAAAAGTACGCAAATGAAATTCCGGCCTGGCTAGCTACGTTCAATTTTTTTTGCGGCTTCATCTAACGCATCAATTAACGCGTGCAGGCTGTCGCGGGAAATATCTGCCTGCGCCAGCCGCGTGTTCAGCGCGCTGCGCATATTATTTATCGCCCGTTCTACTTCGGGACGGCTGCGGTTATCGACCAAAATCGCCAGGGCATTCAGGCGACTCGTCACCTCATCGCAGGCGGTTTGATTGGCTGCCAGCCAGTCAGCGCCTGCGGCATGCAGTCGATAGGCTTTACGTGCCGCCTCCTCGTCAACCGCCAGAATAAACCCACTCTCTTCCAGTTGCGTCAGGTTTGGATAGATCATGCCAGGACTCGGGCTGTACTCGCCTTTCGATAAGTCCTCAATGGCTTTGATCAATTCGTACCCGTGTGCAGGTCCTTTAGCGAGGAAATGCAGGATCAACAGGCGTAAATCTCCGGCATCGAGCATTCTCTCGCGACGTTTTCTGCGTTGTTTGACGCACGCTGTGCGGGTATCGTCCGGCGTTTTCATTATAGGCCTGCAGTGCATAAGGGGAGTTGATGGTAGAGCGCACACCGGTAAAACACAACCACTCCCCACCTTCACCTATTTCTGATGCCAATACGCCACTGCGCGCACAAACTCAGGATCGCACAGGCGTTGCTCAACAAAGTAATCACTGAGCGCTTTTGCCACCGTTCCTTCCCCAGTCAGCCAGATAAAGTAGTCATTATCGGGTACATTCAGCGCGTCAAACTGCCCAAGCAATGCATCAACTTTCCCGGCTTGCAACGCATCGTGCCCCAGCCACTGTACCTGTAAACCGCTGAGCGCAGGCAGATAAGCCTCACCCACCTCGCGATCGACAAACGCAAACAGATAGCTCTGTTCTGCCTGCATTGTCGCCTGACGGCGCAGCATGGCTGGTAAGCCGCTTTCATCACAGACATACAACTGGAAAGCGTAGTCTTCGGGCACCACCAACGAGCCACGTGGCCCGCCAACATTCAGGATGTCCCCCGGCTGTGCGTTATCTGCCCAGGCACTGGCTACGCCACCGTCATGGATATAGAAATCCAGCGTCAGCGTGCGCTGCCCGTCAAAATTCAGTGGCGTGTAATCACGCGATAACGGGCGCACGCCATCTGGCCAACTGACGCCTTCCGCGGTGATAGTTGGCTGCAAGGTGTGCCCCGCGTCATGGGGGAAGAACAGCTTAATGTGGTCATCGAATCCCGCGGACTGGAAACCTGCCAGCGCATCACTGTCGAAAACAATACGCCAGAAAGCGTCGGCCACACGGGTTTTGGATGCCACGGTGATTTGGCGAAAGCGCAGTTCATGACGAACGCGTTGCGGGGCTCGTGGGTGGGTCACAGACAATCTCCTGTTACGCCCTGTAGGGCGATAATGAACATCATTCTCAAAAATAAAATATATCTATGATATATCTTAATCACAAGTCACTTTTGTGCGCTTGTCCTGTTACGGTGCGCGATGCGCACCAGAAATGGGCTTTTCTTCCCGGATTTACGGGGTCAACGCCATATCGGCTGCGTATGACGACCTGGCATAACATCTGCATTGCTCTTTCAGACTTGTATACAAGACCGCATACCGGTCCTTTACTCGGGGAGAGCATCATGCGCAGCAATAACAATGACAAAATCAACACACAACGCCGTCAGTTGATGAAATATTCCGCCTTAACACTGGGCGGTGTGGCCTTGAGCGGCATTTTAGGCAGCTTGCCTGCCATGGCGGCCGATGACGAGATTCTCATTGGCTACTGGCCGATCGTGGGTGGATTGCCCCTGTATGTCGGCATCGAGAAAGGTTTCTTTCAACAGGCCGGGCTGAATGTCCGCGCCGTGAAATTCGCCAGCCCGCAACAGGTGGTTGAAGCGATGATCACTGGCCGCATTCACGGCTGCGCCAACGGCACCGCGACCGGTGCACTGGGGCTGGGCGCGATTACCAGTCCCGACCTGTTCAAAATTATTTGTTCAAACCCTTCTAACGAGAAAATGGTGCTCGATGAGTTTTTAGTGCCAATGAACAGTACGGCACAATCGATTGCTGATTTAAAAGGCAAGAAGATTGCCAGCGGGCCGGGGATTCAAAACGTCACCATGGCGAAAATCATCCTCGAACAGAACGGCTTCACCGACACCAAAGTGATTGAGCTCCCCGTTGGGCAGCATGCGCCTGCGCTGGCTGCGGGCCAAATCGATGGCGTCTACACGCTGGAACCCACCGGCACCGTGGCCCGCATGAAGGGCATGGGCAAAGTGCTGGAAACCGGGGTGATTGCCAAATATGTGCTGGGCGATGCTAACGCGCCCTGGTTTGGCGGTGCCGCAGCCTTGACCAGTGCCTTTATTGGGCAGGACAAAGCACGCGCGCAGAAAGTGGTGGAGGCCTACGGTGCAGCGGTGAAATTCATTCAGCAGCAGCCAGATGACGCGCGTCAGTTTGTCGCAGGCTATACCGGTATTGAAGCCGCACTGGTGAAAGAAGTGCCGTTACCAGGTTTTGTGATGTGCGACCAACTCACGGGCGATAACCTGCAGTGGTTCCAGAAATTCTACGACGTGTTTAGCGAGCGCAAAATCTTCAGCAAACCGCTGCAAGTCGCACCGCTGATTTACCAAGCCTGAGGAGCAGACTGATGACTTTTTCATTGCGTCACCGTGTGTTACCGCTGGTTGGCCCGCTTTTGCTGTTTCTGTTGTGGCAGACGGCAGTCAGTGCCAAGTGGCTCAACCCCGTGCTGTTGCCTTCACCGGGCGATACGCTGCAATACCTGTTTGCCGCGCTCGCCGATGGCAGCATGAACGTGGATATGGGGGATACGCTGCATCGCACGCTGATGGCCTTTGCGGTCGCTGCGGTGATTGGCGTACCGCTGGGAGTCATGCTCGGCAGCAGCGAACGCCTGTATCGCAGCGTAGAGTTTCTGGTGGATTTCTTCCGATCCACACCCTCTTCCGCACTGATTCCGCTGTTTATGCTGATTTTTGGCATTACCGACACCAATAAAATCGCGATAGCCGCGTTCGCTGCCGTGCTGGTGATTTTGTTTAACAGCGCCTATGGCGTCATGAACGCCAAAAAAACCCGCATTATGGCTGCACAGGTGATGGGTGTTTCGCGCTGGCACGTGTTTAAAGACATTATGCTGATGGAAAGCCTGCCCCAAACCTTTGTCGGCCTGCGCACCGGCGTTTCGATGGCACTGGTGATCGTGATTGTCGCCGAGATGTTTATTGGTTCCGAAACCGGCCTGGGGCATCGCATTATCGACGCGCAACAACTGTTTAATATCAAAGATATGTACGCGTCGATTCTGGTGACGGGTGCCTTTGGCTATTTGTTAAATCTTGGCTTTTTGCTGATTGAAAAGCGCTGCGTACACTGGAGTGGCAAAGCATGATGAATCCTCAATACCCGTCGCCCAATACGCACGTGACGCTGCGTGGTCTGGATAAATCCTTCGCCGGACAGCCGCTGTATCAGGATCTCAATCTTGATTTACCGCGCGGTAAAATCGTATCGATTTTTGGCCCCAACGGCTGTGGCAAGTCCACGCTGATGAACATGATCGCGGGCCTGATCCCCGTCGATCGCGGGCAGATTCTGTTTGATGGCAAAACCCTGGCCGAAACCAACATTGGCTACGTGTTTCAAAACTACCGCGATGCGCTGTTTCCCTGGATGAACGCCTGGAGCAATATTGCCTATCCCCTGAAACGCCAAGGCATGAAAGGCGAAGCGGTAAAAATGCGCGTGGCTGAGCTGGCGGGCATGTTTGATATTCGCTTTGATTTGCAGCGTTATCCGTATGAATTGTCGGGTGGGCAACAGCAAACGGTATGCATTATGCGGGCACTGGCCACAGAGCCTGAAGTGATGTTCCTGGATGAACCGTTTTCGGCGTTGGATTTTGAGATGACGCTGTTTATCCGCGATAAGTTACAGCAGGTGCAGCTCGCCACCGGTGTCACCATGTTGATTGTGTCACACGACCTGGAAGACGCCGTGTTTCTGGCTGATGAGATCTTGCTGCTAACGCGCAGGCCAACTCGCGTGGCGGAAATTGTGCCGTTTGATCTGCCACGCCCACGCACGGCGGAGATGATGAGCCATCCGGAGTTTGTACGGGTAAAAGCACATACGCTGGCGGTGTTTAAGCGGGAAATGGCGGCGGTGTGATGCGTGTGGCGGAGTCTGGAGTTCGCTGTCCCTCCCCCTAACCCCCTCCCGCAAGCGGGAGGGGGAATTAGAAGCCCTGCCCTGCGTGTGGCGTGCGGGAAGTCAGGAGTGCGCTGCCCCTCCCCCTAACCCCCTCCCGCAAGCGGGAGGGGGAATTAAAAAGCCCTCCCTTGCGTGCGGGGGAGGGTTGGGAGGGGGACAGCGAGTACCACACCAGCGGGAGGAGGAATTAAAAAGCCCTCCCCTGCGTGCGGGGGAGGGTTGGGAGGGGGACAGCGCGCACCACACCAGCGGGAGGGGGAATTAAAAAGCCCTCCCCCGCTTGCGGGGGAGGGTTGGGAGGGGGACAGCGCGCACTAAACCTTAACGGCGCGAACGCACCAGTTGATAGCGGCGCGTCAGGTACTCGACTGGCGCGCTCCACACGTGGACTAAACGGGTGAACGGGAACAGCAGGAAAATGCTCATGCCCAGCACCAGGTGTACGCGATAGATCCACGCAACCCCTTCCAGGTGTGCAGACGCTTGTCCGTGGAAGGTGACAATCGCCTGCGCCCAGCCCACCAGCTTCATCATCTCAGAGCCATCCAGATGCTGCAGGGAGAAACCAATGGTTATCAGTCCCAGCGTGCACTGAATCAACAAAATACCGAGGATCATGATGTCCGCATGGGTTGAGGTGGCACGCACGCGCGGGTTGTAGAGACGGCGCTTAAGCAGCAGCAATCCGCCCACCAGCGTCATTACACCAAACACGCCACCCGCCGCCATTGCCAGCTTCTGCTTCATAGCGATAGACAGGAAAGGTTCATACACCCAGTGCGGCGTCAGCAGGCCAAACAAGTGACCAAAGAAGATGCCCAGAATACCGATGTGGAACAGATTCGACGCCAGCGTCATGCCTTTTTTATCCAGCATCTGGCTGGAAGAGGCACGCCAGGTGTACTGGCCATAGTCATAACGCAGCCAGCTACCGATTAAAAACACCGCCCCACACAGGTAGGGATAAATATCGAAAAACAACATATCGAGATAATGCATTATTGCGGCCCTCCGGCTGAGAGATCCAGATACTGCGGCGCCACCTGTTGAGTGAAACGGCGCTGATGTTGCTGCTGCGCGGACTGGTCACAGGCGCTGGTATCATCGATGAATTTTACCTGCTCCTCTTCCCAAATGGCGTCCATTGCTTCCGGGGTATCGTCACGGGCTTCTGTCGCCACCTGCTTTTCCACGCTGCTGCTGCGCAGCGGGCTTTCCGCCACGCGCAGTAACGCATCAAACAGTTGACTGAAGTGGCTGCCGCGTTGCTTGAGACGGCCACCCACTAACGCCAGAATCGGCGCAACGTCTTCCAGTCCCTGGCGCGCTTCCGCATCCGGTTGCAGGCTGAGATACTCCAGGTACAGCGGCAGATAATCTGGCAGCTCGCGGCAATCCAGTTGCAATCCGGCACGTTCATACTGCGCCATTAGATCCACCATCGCCTGACCACGGTCGCGCGACTCCGCGTGCACGTGTTCAAACAACAGCAGTGACGTAGCCCGACCGCGTTCAAAGATTTCGCACCACTGTGCCTGCTTATCCATCGGTGCCGTGGCCAGGTACTCCGCCACAAAGTCGTTTAATTCCGGGGCCGCCTCCGCGACCACCGTTTTCAACTCGTCCTGGTCTTTCCACAGCGCGTCATCGGGATACTCCAGCAACAGCGCGATCACTTTTAACAGTTGCATCATTTGCCTCCGCTGTTGTTGTCACCAATGTCGATAGCGTCGATACGGCGGCTGTTGAACAGATTGAATTTGCTGTCGCTACCGTGGCAACCATCACCAAAGCTAAAGCCGCAACCGTTGCGTTCCGGGAAGGCTTCGCGCGCCATTTCACGGTGGCTGGTAGGGATAACAAAGCGGTCTTCGTAATTGGCAATCGCCAGATAACGATACATTTCTTCTGCCTGCGCCACGCTCAAGCCCACTTCTTCTAACGCCCGCGTGTCGGTCACCCCTTCCACGGTTTCCGCACGTTTAAAGTGGCGCATCGCCATCATGCGCTTCATGGCACGTAGTACCGGCGCGGTGTCACCGGCGGTCAGCATATTCGCCAGGTATTGCACCGGAATACGCAGGCTCTCAACCGCTGGCAGCACGCTACCCTGCACGGACGGCAGCGCTCCGGCATCGACCACTGACTGAATCGGTGACAACGGCGGCACGTACCACACCATCGGCAGCGTGCGGTATTCCGGGTGCAACGGCAGCGCCAGCTTCCAATCCATTGCCAGTTTCCAGACGGGCGAGGCTTGCGCAGCATCAATGGTGTTTTGCGTGATGCCCTGTTTCAGCGCCTCTTCGATCACTTCTGGATCGAACGGATCGAGGAATACATCGCACTGACGCTCATACAGATCGGTCTCTTTTTCCGTGCTGGCGGCTTCTAGGATGCGATCCGCATCGTACAGCAGCACGCCGAGGTAGCGGATGCGCCCCACGCAGGTCTCTGAGCACACCGTTGGCATACCGGATTCGATACGCGGATAGCAGAAGATGCACTTCTCAGACTTACCGCTCTTCCAGTTGAAGTAGATTTTCTTGTACGGGCAGCCACTGACGCACAAACGCCAGCCGCGGCACTTATCCTGATCGATAAGCACGATGCCATCTTCTTCACGCTTGTAGATGGCGCCGCTTGGACAGGTCGCTGCACAGCTTGGGTTCAGACAGTGCTCGCACAGACGCGGCAGATACATCATGAAGGTGTTTTCGAACTGTCCGTACATCTCCTTCTGCATGTTCTCGAAGTTTTTATCCGCTGAGCGCTTGCTGAACTCACCACCGAGGATCTCTTCCCAGTTAGGGCCCCATTCCACCTTATCCATACGCTCACCGCTGATCAGCGAGCGAGGACGCGCGGTAGGCGTGTGTTTACCGGCTTTTGCAGTGTGCAAATGCTGGTAATCCATGGTGAACGGCTCGTAATAATCGTCAATGCCAGGCACCACCGGGTTGGCGAAAATCTTCGCCAGCACGCCGACTTTGCTGCCCAGACGCGGCTCAATTCTGCCGTTGATTTTACGGATCCAACCGCCCTGCCATTTTTCCTGATCTTCCCAGGCTTTCGGATAACCGATGCCGGGTTTGGTCTCGACGTTGTTAAACCAGGCATATTCCATGCCTTCACGGCTGGTCCAGACGTTTTTACAGGTCACCGAACAGGTGTGACAGCCGATGCACTTATCCAGATTCAGCACCATGCCGACTTGAGAACGAATTTTCATTTTGCCGCCTCCTGGACTTGATCCCGGCCTTCGTCATCCAGCCAGTTAACGTTGTTCATCTTGCGTACCATAATGAATTCATCACGGTTCGAGCCGACCGTGCCATAGTAGTTAAAGCCGTATGCCAGCTGCGCATAGCCGCCAATCATATGGGTCGGTTTCGGGCTCACGCGGGTGACGGAGTTATGGATACCGCCGCGCAGACCGGTCACTTCTGAACCCGGAATGTTCATCAGACGCTCTTGTGCGTGATACATCATGGTCATGCCCGCAGGCACACGCTGACTCACCACCGCACGCGCGGTCAGTGCGCCGTTGGCGTTGAAGGCTTCGATCCAGTCGTTGTCTTCGATCCCCAACTCACGCGCATCGTCTTCACTCATCCACACAATCGGGCCACCGCGCGACAAGGTCAGCATCAGCAGGTTTTCACTGTAGGTTGAGTGAATGCCCCATTTCTGGTGCGGCGTCAGGAAGTTCAGCGCTTTTTCCGGGTGTCCGTTGGACGGAATATCGTGCAGTTTTTCCACGCTGCGGGTGTCCACGGGTGGACGGTACGACACCAGGCTTTCACCAAAAGCACGCATCCACGGATGGTCTTGATACAGTTGCTGGCGGCCTGACAGCGTACGCCACGGAATCAGCTCGTGAACGTTGGTGTAACCGGCGTTATAAGAGACGTGTTCATCTTCCAGGCCTGACCAGGTCGGGCTGGAGATGATTTTGCGCGGTTGGGCCTGAATATCACGGAAACGGATTTTTTCGTCTTCTTTCGGCAACGCCAGATGGCTGTGGTCGCGCCCGGTGAATTCACTCAGTGCTTCCCAGGCTTTGACCGCCACCTGACCATTGGTTTCCGGTGCCAGCGTTAAGATCATCTCAGCAGCGTCAATCGCGGAGTTGATCATCGGCTGACCTTTCGCCGGGCCATCGGCCTTGACGTAGTTCAGCTTACGCAGCAGATCGACTTCTTTGTCCGTGTTCCAGTTGATGCCCTTGCCACCATTACCCAGTTTTTCCAGCAGCGGCCCCACCGAGGTAAAGCGCTCATACAGTGCCGGATAATCACGTTCAACCGCGACCAGGCTCGGCGCGTTTTTACCTGGCAGCAGGTCACACTCCCCTTTCTTCCAGTCTTTCACGTCGTACGCCTGTGACAGCTCACCTGGGGTGTCATGCTGTAGCGGCAGCAGAACCATATCGGTTTCCTGGCCCAAGTGGCCCACGCACAACTCAGAGAAGGTCTTGGCGATGCCTTTGTAGATATCCCAGTCGCTGCGGGATTCCCAGGCAGGATCGACCGCCGCCGACAGTGGGTGAATAAACGGATGCATATCCGAAGTATTCATGTCGTCTTTTTCATACCAGGTGGCGGTTGGCAGCACGATATCGGAGAACAGGCAGGTACTGGACATACGGAAATCCAGCGTGACCAGCAGGTCTAACTTGCCCTCAATCGCCTGGTCTTGCCACTGCACCTCTTCCGGGCGCACGTTGTCGTCACCCAGTTGCTCGTCGCCCTTGATCCCGCTTTCGGTGCCCAGCAGGTAACGCAGCATGTATTCATGCCCTTTACCGGAAGAACCGAGCAGGTTAGAGCGCCAGACAAACAGGTTACGCGGGTGGTTATTCCCAGCGTCCGGTTGCTCGCTTGCCAACCGCACATCGCCGCTTTTCAGCGCCTGTGCGGTGTAATCCGCCGCCGACACGCCTGCTTCAGCCGCTTTACCGGCAATGCTCAGTGGATTGACGTTAAGTTGCGGTGATGACGGCAACCAACCCATGCGCTCAGCGCGCACGTTGAAATCGATCATATGGCCGGAATAGTCTTTGGGGTCGGCCAATGGCGACAGCAACTCTTTGGCTTCCAGTTTCTCGTAACGCCACTGGCTGGAGTGGTTATAGAAGTAAGAGGTGCTGTTCATGTGACGCGGTGGACGGTTCCAGTCCAGTGCAAATGCCAGCGGTGTCCAACCGGTCTGCGGACGCAGTTTTTCCTGGCCCACGTAGTGCGCCCAACCACCGCCGGTTTGACCGACACAGCCACAGAACACCAGCATGTTGATCAGGCCACGGTAGTTCATGTCCATGTGATACCAGTGGTTCATACCGGCACCGACGATAATCATCGAACGGCCATGGGTTTTATGGGCGGTATCGCCGAATTCACGGGCAATCTGTTCGATTTGCTGGCGCGGCACGCCACAAATTTTCTCTGCCCAGGCAGGCGTGTAGGCTTTGATTTCGCTGTAGTCACTGGCGCAGTTTTCATCATTCAAACCGCGATCCAGACCGTAGTTTGCCAGCACCAGATCGTACACGCTGACCACGCGGCCCAGTGAGCCGTCCGCCAGTTCAAGTTGCTTCACCGGCAGTTTGTGTAGCGTAATTGGCGCTTGCTCAACGTGACGGAAGTGCGGATTCTCTTGCCCACCAAAATACGGGAAGCCGACGTCAACCACTTCGTCATGCTTGTCCAGCAGGCTCAGCGTTAAATCAACGTCCGCGCCCGCAGCACGGCTTTCCAGATTCCATTTGCCCTTTTCGCCCCAGCGGAAACCGATAGAGCCATTCGGTGCAACCAGTGCGCCATCGGCGTTCAGGGCCACCGTTTTCCACTCTGGGTTATTGTCTTCACCGAGACCATCGACCAAATCCGCGGCGCGCAGCATACGGCCAGGCACGTAGCTACCGTCTTCACGCGGCTCCAGCATCACCAGCATCGGCATGTCGGTGTAGTGGCGGCAGTAATTGATAAAGTAATCGCTTGGGTTCTTCAGGTGGAACTCATTGAGGATCACATGGCCCATCGCCATCGCCAGTGCACTGTCGGTGCCCTGCTTCGGTGCCAGCCACTGATCGCTCAGTTTGGCGACTTCTGAATAATCAGGCGTGATCGCAACGGTTTTCGTGCCTTTGTAGCGCACTTCGGTAAAGAAGTGCGCATCCGGCGTACGGGTTTGAGGAACGTTCGATCCCCACGCAATCAGGTAGCTGGAGTTGTACCAGTCGGCAGATTCTGGAACGTCGGTCTGCTCGCCCCAGGTCATCGGCGAGGCCGGTGGCAAGTCACAATACCAGTCGTAGAAGCTCAGACAGGTTCCGCCCATCAGCGACAGGTAACGCGTACCGGCTGCATAGGAGACCATGGACATCGCGGGAATTGGCGAGAAGCCAGCCACGCGGTCCGGGCCGTGGGTTTTCACCGTCCAGATATTGGCTGCCGCAATCAGTTGATTCAGCTCTTTCCAGTTCGCACGTACAAAGCCACCGCGACCGCGTTGCGCTTTGTAGCTTTTGGTCTGCTCAGGATCGTTCATGATGGCATCCCAGGCATCGACCGGATCGTTATGCAGGGTCATCGCGGCGCGCCACAGCTCTAACAAGCGTTGGCGTACCAGAGGGTATTTCAGGCGGTTGGCGCTGTACAAATACCAGGAATAGCTGGCACCGCGCGGACAGCCGCGTGGTTCATGGTTAGGCAGATCCGGGCGCGTACGCGGGTAGTCGGTTTGCTGGGTTTCCCAGGTCACCAGGCCATTTTTCACGTAGATTTTCCAACTGCACGAACCAGTGCAGTTTACACCGTGCGTTGAACGTACGATTTTGTCGTACTGCCAGCGCTGGCGGTAGCTGTCTTCCCAGTCACGGTTGGCATCCAGCACCTGTCCGTGTCCTTCGGCAAAGCTCTCTTTTTTTTGCTTAAAGTAGCGAAAGCGATCCAGTAACTTGCTCATCGACTGTCTCCAGTTTTTCTTTTTTTAGCCCCGTCCAATTCGGTGGGGGCTAAGTGACATTACTTCGCGCTGCGACGTCCGTAGACCAACCAGGTCACCAGCACGCAAACGATGTAAAACGCGAGGAAAATTTTCATGGCACCTACCGGAGAACCGGTCATGGCCAGCGACGTCCCAAAGGCTTTCGGGATAAAGAAACCGCCAAGGGCGCCAATGGCAGAGATAAAGCCCAGTGCCGCAGCGGTATCGGTAACCGCTTCATGACGCGCCTGTTCTTCACTGCCGCCACGCGCTTTCACGCGATCCATCGTCATCTGACGGAACAGCACAGCGATCATTTGGAAGGTCGAACCACTGGCGATGCCCGCCGTGGTAAACAGGCCCATAAACACGATGTAGAAGGCCAGGAAGTTGCCCGATCCGCTGCCGGGTAAGGTCAGGAACAACAAACCACAGAACAACACCATCAGAATGAACGTAACTAAGGTCACGCGCACCCCGCCGAGCTTGTCGGAAAGCATGCCGCCCGCAGAGCGCCCTAAGGCACCCAGCAGCGGGCCAAAGAAGGCCAGTTTGATGATGTCAACGTCAGGGAACTGCGTCTTTGCCAACATCGCAAAGCCAGCAGAGAATCCAAGGAAAGAACCAAAGGCGGCGAGATACAGCAGGCCCATGATCCACAGGTGCAGGCGTTTGAGCACCGGCAACTGCTCACGCAGCGTCGCGCCAAAACCGCCAATGTCGTTCATGCCGAACCAGGCAGCGATCGTTGCCAGCGCCAGCAATGGCACCCAGAACCAGGCCGCGTTCGCCAGCCACAGGCTGCTGCCATCCGGCTGTGCCACGCCATCCACGCCGACAAAAGAGAAAATCGGCAGCATCACCACAAACGGTGCCACCAGTTGCATCACGCTGACGCCCATGTTACCCAGGCCGCCATTGATGCCCAGTGCAGAGCCCTGCTGAGACTTCGGGAAGAACAGACTGATGTTGCCCATGCTGGAGGCAAAGTTTGCCCCGGCAAAACCGCACAGCAGTGCAATCAGCGTGAATACCCAAAACGGCGTTTCCGGGCGCTGAATCACATAGCCTAACCACACGCAGGGGATAATCAGAATAACGGTGCTAATCACCGTCCACAGGCGGCCACCGACAATCGGCACCATAAACGAATAGGGTACGCGCAGGAACGCGCCAGAGAGTGCGGGTAAAGCAGTTAATAGAAACAGTTGGTCAGTGGTAAACGCAAACCCCACTTTATTGAGATTAACCGCCACCGCACTAAACAATTGCCAGACACAGAATGAAAGCAACAGTGCCGCGACGGAGATCCATAAATTACGCCGGGCAACAGACTGGCCTTTTGATTGCCAAAAAGCACTGTTCTCCGGATCCCACTCTTTCAAAAGATAACGATTCTCATTATTACGCGACATAGTCACCCCATTGATTCCTTTGCAGAAATCATAAAAATAAATTGCTGAATATCTGAGCGTTATATTAATGATGGGAAGTGCGTAGATACTGCGTTGAATCAAAGAATAGATAATCTCTACGGGTTTTCCGCATTAAGTGTAGGGGTGTAATTTACTTATATGTTACAAATTGTAAATACATGCATTTTAATTTGACTTGATGACGCAATTAAAATAGGAAATGCGTTATAAAACAATATTTATAACGTAAAAATAATAAAAATAAGATCTACGACAAAACAAGGTGTTGCAGATAGGTTTATTCTCCCTTTGGCGACTATTTCATTAAATCATGATCTGATGATTTAATTATACCCCTTTCGGGGTATGTGCCTTTTTAATTAAAAATTCCTAATTAAAAAAATGCCGATAAATAACGCCCGCCACACCCAATAATATTACCGCCATCACCAATGACAATCCGATAACTCCCGCTACTGTTCCTAGCTGGTCAGCCAGAACACCGGCCAGCCAGGGCATCGCACCGCCCAACAGGTAGCCTCCCGATTGGGTGGTGCCGGATAAACGCGAAGCCGCTTCCCGCGAAGCCGTAAAGACCAAGGGCAACAGCAGCGCAACGGGAAACAGGCCGCCCGTCCCTATCCCCAGCAGCACCGCCGCCAGCCAGATACTCTGCCCCGGCAGCAGAAGCAGTATGCAGCCCAACAAGGTGACCAGCGCAAAGAGCAGCATTCCGCCTGCGGTCTGTAGCTTCAGCAACCGTAACAGGAAGGGAAACAGCAAGCTGGTCACCGTTTGGATCAGCAGGAAAACAGCAATTGCACTGCCCGCTTGTGCAGCACTAAAGCCGTGGGCATGAAACAGCGAGGGCAGCCAGGCCACCAGCGTATAATTGATACCGGCCTGCAAACCAAAATAGAGCGTCAGACACAGGACAACGGCACCTTTGACCGACGTCGGGTTCGCCTCATCATCCTGCTTTGCCAGCACGGTGGAGGGGCGTGGCCAACTCCATATCAGTGCCGCTAACGCCGCCGGCAGCGCCCACACAGCCAGCCCTGCTTGCCAGTGCTCGCCTTGCGCACCGGCGATTAAACCGGTTCCCCATGCCGACAAGGCTGCACCACTCCCCATACTGGCGGCATACACCCCCATTGCCAGCGGCGCCTGCTGTGCAAACTGCACTTTGATAAATCCAGAGAGCAGAGGACGGATAATCGCATCGCCAATCCCCACCAGCGCAGCCGTGCAGATCAATAGCGCAAAAGTGTCCAACGTCAGGCGCAATCCAATGCCAACGGCCAGCAGGACGAGAGCGGCAACCACCGCAGGCCGCCATCCGATGCGCTGGCCCAGCCGATGGCCAAGCGGCGACAGCACCCCCATACAAATGACCGGGATCGCCGTCAGCAGCCCCAGCCAGGCACCCTGCACGGCAAACGAGGATTGGATAGCGGATAAAACGGGGGCAATCGACGCAATACCGGTGCGCAAACACAATCCAGCGCTTAATAGCATCAGCCAGGGCAACAGTGCAGAACGAGACATGCATTCACCTTCGTCGGTAAAAAAACTCAGCATAATGGCAGACAGCTTCGCAGACTTTCGATATAACTCCGTATTATGTCTAAAAGAAGCCATATGGGCTCCCCTCAGCACTGGCGCTCCGCGCAAACCTCTTCACTGCAGGCGTTGCCGTGCCCGGTCTATTTTCGTGCCTATCCTATTCCTGCGGGTACGCGGGTTGAGGCGCATCACCACCGTTGGTGGCAGTTTATGTACGCCCGCGAGGGACTGATTCAGGTGCAGGCAGAAAGCCATTTACTGGTGCTGTCCGGCGAGTACGGTATGTGGATCCCACCGGGCTGCGAACACACTCTGTGGACGCACGACAATGTCGCGTTAGAAAGCCTGTACATTGATGCCGCATGGATCAACCTACAGCGCGATGTGGCGACGGTGGTTGCCGTCGATCCCTTTGCTCGGGAGTTTATTCATCACTGCTGTACGCATTTACCGGACGCCTGGCCTGCCACCGATAAAAACACCCAGAAAGTGCAGGTGCTGCTTGATCATCTGCAGTCATCGCCGGAAACCTCATTAACACTGCCCTTTCCTGCCGAAGGCGCCCTGCTCACGCTGTGCCGTGATGTGCAACACGCTCCGCATTTGCCGTGGTTGTTGGAACAGGTCGCGCAACGTGTCGCCATGTCCCCGCGCACGTTTTCGCGGCATTTCACCCGCGCCACCGGCATTCCCTGGAATCAGTGGCGGCAGCGTTTACGGCTGTTTACAGCGCTGACTCAACTGCGGGCGGGAAGCTCCGTCACCACCGCCGCGCTGGCGGTCGGCTATGCGACGCCCTCCGCCTTTATCTTTGCTTTTCATCAGTTGTTTGGTGTCGCACCGGCCCGTTTTTTACGTCGCTGAGATTGCCTTCTCTCAGCCCCTGTGCTGAGATTATTTTTTGTTAACAGGAGAGTGTTCGCCGTGTCCTTTCGCGTAACTGACTGGTTTGATGCTGGCGGCGTTGAGTGCTCGCGCATGGTTGTGCGTCAGGATCGCTTTCCGCGCCATACCCATGATGAATATGTCTTGTGTGCCAACCTCAGCGGCGTCGAGCATATCTGGCTGGATGGGCGTGAACTGACCGCCCACGCGGGGGATATCACGCTGTATAATCCGGGATCGGTGCAGGGATCGTCGTTTGGCGATGACGCCGTGGAATTTATCAGTTTGCACATTCCGCAACCGTTGATTGCGGCACTGGCCGCGGGAAACACACTGTCTGATGGCCGCTCGCCGCCCGTGCTACAGGAAGGCGTCTTTCGTCATCCGGCCTTATTTCACGCTATTTGCCGGTTTGCACAATGCCCCACAGCCAGAGCAGAAGAGCAGCAGCGGATTTTACGGCTGTGCCGCACATTGCTCCGCGAACCGCCGCACAACAGCGAGGTCTCCCCGCATTTGCATGACGTGCAGTGCTGGATGCGGTCACACCTGACCGAAAAACCGGCGCTGGAACAACTCGCCAGCGTCGGCGGTATCAGTAAATTCCATTTTACGCGCCAGTTCAGCCAGCAAACGGGCATTCCGCCACTGCAATACCATATGCAATTGCGTTTGCAGGCTGCGCGCGCGTTGCTCCGTCAACAAGTACCGCCTTTGGATGCCGCCTTACAGCTCGGCTTTTATGACCAGAGCCATTTTATTAATGCCTTTCGCAAGGTGATGGGCATTACCCCACAACGCTACTGGCGACAAATTCACGGTAACCTGAGATCATCACATACAGTGCAAAGTAGCTAAAGATGATCGCCGAGGCGAAATAGCTCCAACGCAGCATTCGGCTGCCCAGCGCTTTTCCGCCCAGACTGCCCGCCACACTGAGCATCAGGCTCCAGACCACACCTGCCGCAAAAAAACCACTCAGGAACCAACTGGCCGTCGCGACGCCACCTTGTCCCATCCGCGAAATCAAGGCGCCTCCCACGCTGGCGAACCACAAAATGGCGCTGGGGGAAGAGACCGCTAAGACGATGCCGCGGATAAATTCGCGGTGTGCGGGCCGCGCCTGGTCTTTTGCCGTCAGGGGAATGGCATGATGCTGACGCAGAGCAGTGATAAACATTTTACAGGCAAACCACACCAGCACCGCGCTGCCGCCCAGCCATAATACCCAGCGCACCGCGGTGAATTGCAACAGCACCGTCATGCCAACCATCGCCAACAGCGCATAAATCATATCGCCCACGCAGGTCCCCAGCCCTAGCCATAATCCGCGCAACCAGCCGCGCTGCATCGCCAGCGTGAGAATGGCGATATTGGCAATCCCGATATCGAGGCATAAAGAGAGACTGAGTAAAAAACCATTTGAAAACTGCAACATACATCACCTAATCCCACCATGTTTATCGCGGCAGTAGACCATCAAGTCGACCGGAAAGATTGGAAGAAATTGCGCGCAAAAAAAAGCCCTGGGCCATGAAGGCACAGGGCAAAAAAATGATTGAAGATGAAGCGCAGTGAAGACGTTTAGAACTTAACGCGACCACCGAGGTACCACTCGCTGCTGACAAGGCTTGCCTGCATTTGCTCGTCACGCGTACCAGGACGGTTCGCAAAGGTGTTGAAACCTGATTCTACGGTGCCCATGTCGGTATAACGGTAGCCCGTTTCAACCGTGAACATCTCGTTGAAGGCATAGCTTGCACCGGCACCGACAGCCCAGGTCAGGTTAGTATCGGTACGCTCAGCAAAGCGACGCGTCTGATTACCCTGCCATCCTTCGACATTGTATTGGGTCAGACCCACGCCACCCATGGCGAACAGAGAGAAACCGGCAGCAATCGGAAAATCACGGTACACGTTCAGCATCAAACGCTCAGATTTCACGTTCATGGTGTTGGCATTCGCTTCAAAAGGACGCCACCAGCTGGCAAAGGTATCGTGCGTTTTGAAGTTATATTCCGCTTCAGTACGCCAGTTGTTGCCCCAGTCATAACCAATACCAATCGCACCACTGTTAATGCTGTTGCGGTCTTCCGCAGCAACACGCTCCAGCGTACGTGGGCTGGTCACTTCCTGGTTTTTCGCATGGTGGTTGCCATTCACATAGCGCAACACGCCGTAATAACCTTCATCCGCCGCGAGGGCGGAGGTGCTCAATGCTGCCAGAACAGTTGCCAGTACAATCTTTTTCATAGTGAATCCCTTCAGTAATGATGATTATTTTTTGAAAACAGTATCAATAGCGGCCTGCGCGCACTGCTCATCCAGATGACCGCCCGGTGCACCACCGATGCCTACTGCACCGATCACTTGATCACCGTCGCGTACCGGCAGTCCACCTGCTAACAGCAGGAAGCCAGGCACGTCTTTCATGTTGGCAGCACCCGCATTGTTTTGCGCCGCTTCCATCACTTTGCCAGAGGCATTTTTGGTGCTCAGCGAAGTAAAGGCTTTCATGCGGCTCGCTTCGATAGTGTGCGGGCCTGCGTTATCCATACGCTGTAATGCTTTGATGTTGCCAGCGCGATCGACCACGGTCACACTGACGTTGTATTTGTTGGCTGCGCAAGACTGAATCGCCGCCGTCGCCAGCGCGTTAGCGTCTTCCAGAGACAGGTTCTTTTCGTTCAGGGCTGCCGCATTTGCGGAGACAGCGCTCATGCCTGCGATCAGGGCCAATGTGGTTAATGCAAATTTCATGGGTTTTCTCCGTTAAGTTGATGGTGCAAACTTTACGCAGTATCGATAAGCGAAACTATTGTGTTGATTACCAGGCGAACCTGGTAGATCTACCAGGGGAGGGGCAACGATGTCGGTGGTCAGAGTTGGAATAGGGGTGTTGGTCATTCGTGACGGGAAACTGTTGCTGGGCCGTCGTCAGGGCAGCCACGGTGCAGGCTATTGGGCAGCGCCAGGCGGACACTTGGAGTTTGGCGAAACGCCAGAGGCCTGCGCGGCGCGCGAACTGGCTGAAGAGACAGGGCTGCACGCCAGCCACTTCACGGCGGCGCCCTGGACCAACGATTGGTTTGCGGCCGAACACAAACACTACATTACGTTGTTTATGGTCACGCAGCAGGCACAAGGTGAGCCGCAGCGTTGCGAGCCCGATAAATGCGAGGGGTGGCACTGGTTTGCTCTCAACGCGTTACCGGAGCCGCTGTTTGCGCCACTGCACACGCTATTGCGCGTCAACGGCGGTTGCCCAGGCCTGCTGCCTGAGCAACCCTAAAGATTACTCTTCTTTCTCGACCAGCAAGGCTTCCAGTAAATCGAGATCGTGCAGCAAACGCTGGGTGGTCTCGTTACTGATCTCCTGCGTTGCGCGCAAGTGATAAACCTCAGCGCGCTCGGCACGCAGCGCCGTTAAGCGGAAGCGGCGCTCCAGGTTTTCCGCCACCATCGCGCGTTCCATATCCTCTTTCCCCTCAACCCGGCGGCGCAGATTGCCAACGACCCGCGAGCTGACCTCTTTGAGCAACTCAGGATCGAAGTTTTCCTCGGTGTCTTTCGCCAGACGTTGTTCCATCTTATACAGGCTTTCAATCGCGACACCGGCCATGATCGCCCTCGCCTGCTGGATTTCACGACGGTGACCGTGTTTGTCACCGCTCTCCACGCCACGCAACAACATCGGCAGCACAATCACACCGACAAACAGTGAAAACAGAATCACGCCAGTCGCCAGGAACACCAGTTCATAACGCGCGGGGAAGGCCGTCCCGTCAGGCAAGAACAGGGGAATGGACAACACACCCGCCAGCGTAATCGCCCCGCGCACACCGGCAAAAGAGGCAATAAACAATTCACGCGTGCTGTACTGACTGAACTCCATCGGCTTTTTCTTGAGCCAGTGCACACTGATGTTTTTCATGCCCCACAGCCAGCCAAAACGCACAATCATCAGCGCGGCATACACCAGCAAGACATCGGCAAACAACATCCACAATTCCACATTGGGATCCGCGTTGGCCTGGGTAATCGAAACATCCAGAATCCCCGGTAATTGCAGACCCAGCATCAGGAACACCATGCCGTTAAACACAAATTCCAACATCTGCCAGACACTGTTTGCGCGCAAACGCATGGCCAGCGGAGCCTGACGAATAATGCCCGAACGGGTGATCGTCATCCCGGCCGCCACCGCCGCCAGGATGCCGGACACTCCGATGTGTTCAGCAATCAAATAGGACGCGAACGGCAGCAGGAGCAGCAAGACGGTTTGTGTCGCCGGGTCGTCACCGCTCATGCGGCTGAACAAGCGCAGTGATTTGCCATACAGCCAGCAAATGGCAATACCGGCCAGCAGTCCCCCAATCGCCACTTTCATAAATTCAACGGTGGCACCGCCTACCGAGAACACCATGGTGCCCATGGCCACCGCAATCGCGAATTTTAGCGACACCAGGCCAGAGGCATCGTTCATCAAGGCTTCGCCCTGCAGAATCGACATGATTTTTTTCGGGATGCGTCCTTCACCGACAATGCCGGAAAGCGCCACCGCATCCGTTGGCGACAAGACCGCGGCGAGGGCAAAGGCAGGAATGAGGGGAATGCCCGGCACCAGCCAGTAAATCAGATAGCCAATCCCCACCACGGTAATAATCACTAATACCAACGCCAGGCCGATAATCTCACGGCCATGGTGCAGGAATTCACTGGTCGGCGTTTTCCAGCCGTCGGCAAACAGCAGCGGCGGGATAAACAGCACCAGAAAGAGTTCGGGGTCAAAATCCACATGCAGGCCAAAGGTCGGCCACGCTAACAGCGCACCGAGGGCAATTTGTACCAGTGGGAGAGGGATTTGAAACGGAATCACGCGCGCAATCACCCCTGACAGGGAGACCACCAGTGTCAGAATCAAAATAGTAAAGAAGATTTCCATGCGTTCCCTGATGTCCTTGTTGAAACGAATTAATAAGCAGGCTCAGGGATAGTAAAACAGAAAAGGCGGGGCTGGCGAAACCGCACGTGCGCAATTTCGCCTTAAAGATGCGTCTGACCAGCAGGGTCAGACGCAGGATAGCGGTTAGATAGCCCAGCCGCCCAGGTAGAAGGTGAGCAGTGCCACCGCAATGACCAGCGTACCAATATTCAGTTTACGCCACTCGCCCGCGACCACACGACCAATCACCAGCGCCGAGAAGCCCAGCATAATACCGGTCACGATATTACAGGTCAGTACGATAAAGACGGCCGTGACCAGACCAGACATGCCATCAACAAAATCGTCAAAATCAATTTTTGACACATTGCTCAGCATCAGCAAACCGACATACATCAGCGCCGGTGCTGTGGCATAGCCTGGCACCAGATAGGCCAGCGGCGACAGGAACAGGATCAGCAGGAACAGCACGCCCACTACCAAGGCGGTCAGACCGGTTTTCCCACCGGCAGCAGTACCCGCGGCCGACTCGATATACACTGCCGCTGGCGAGGCACCGACCAACCCTGAGAAAATGGAGCTGACGGAGTCAGTGGTCAGCGCTTTGCCGCCATCAATGATCTGATTGTTTTTGTCTAACAGGTTCGCCTGCCCCGCTACCGCACGGATGGTGCCAGTGGCATCAAACACAGCGGTCATGACCAGGGCCAGAACGCTTGGCAGAACCATCGGTTGGAGCGCGCCCATAATATCCAGGCTAAAGACCAGCGAATTACCTTCTGCATCGCTCAGGCTCGGCATCGCGAACAGACCCTGATATTTCACGTTCGGGTCAAAGATCAGGCCAATGATAGAAATCGCGATAACCGTCAGCAGAATGCCGCCGGGGGTGCGGCGTTTTTCCAGTCCAAAAATAACGGCTAAGCCCAGCAGCGACATTAACACCGGGAACGAGGCAAAATCACCGAGTGCCACAGGTAAACCGGCCGCCGGATTTTTTACCACCAGGCCCACGCTATCTGCGGCAATCAGCAGTAAAAACAGGCCAATTCCCACGCCCGTACCATGCGCCACGCCCATCGGTAAGTTGCGTAAGATCCAGCCGCGGATCCCGGTGGCAGAAATCAGCGTAAACAGCACACCCATCAGGAATACGGCGCCTAACGCCACAGGGATACTGATTTGTTGGCCCAGCACCAGGCTAAACGCCGTAAACGCCGTCAGTGAAATCGCACAGCCAATCGCCATTGGCAGGTTAGCCCACAGCCCCATGATGATAGAGCCGAAGCCCGCCACCAGACAGGTTGCGACAAACACGGCCGCTGGCGGGAAACCCGCTTTACCAAGCATGCTTGGCACGACAATGACGGAATAGACCATGGCCAGAAAGGTGGTCAAACCGGCCAGAACTTCCTGACGCACGTTACTGCCGCGCGCAGAAATTTTAAACCAGGCGTCGAGACCGCTGGTCTTGTTTACAGGAGTGGACATAGAGATGATTCCCCGAATTCTTTCTGTTATGTGCAGCGTACGAAAGTGCACCGCCGTCGTTGCTTAACGCTTGCATCCCTGGAGTATTCTTTCGGTTAAAAAAGGACGAACCGAAAAAGCAAACGTTTACTTCCGTACACTAAAAAAATCGCCTCACGGCGCAACGTAAAAAAGCAAACGATTATCCTCAGTTTTAGCCTGTCTTTTCAACACCGATCGCGGCGAAATTTGCAGATTGCTGCAGTGAATACTGTGAATGCGACGCAATACACAGCCTGCCGTCACCCAAGCCCTTGCGTCTAATCACTTTTTCTTATTTCACGCAGGCCAGCGCCACGCGCAGGCTGCACCGTATCCGGCTATTCCAGCGTGCCAGCCAAGGGCGCGCCGCCCTTTTCTTGCGCGCGGATCCAGGCGGAACGTTGGCAAATTTTTTCCAGCCAGGCCTGGGTTGCCGGGAAATCACCGGCATCGCCCCGTGTTTGCAGCGCCAACACCGGATAGCTCATTTGCACATCGGCAATGCTAAACGTGCGACCAGCAAACCAGGCGTGTTCGGCCAGGTGCGCTTCAATAAACGCTTGATGCGTAGCCAATTGCTTCAGCAAATAGGCCTTATTAAATCCCTGCGCAAACAGCCCGCCTATTGGGCGCAGTAACCAGGGCACAGGCGGCTTGTTGAATTGGTTAAAGATCAGTTTCATCACCAACAGCGGCATTAAGGAGCCTTCCGCATAGTGCAGCCAATAGCGAGACTGAATCTGTTCATCCGGATGGGTCAGGCTCAAACGGTAGTCCGTGTCATATTGCCGTTCGAGGTATTCCAGAATGGCACCCGATTCGGCAATCACGCGATTTTCATCGGTTATCACCGGCGATTTGCCCAATGGGTGAATTTTCTTTAGCGCGTCAGGTGCCAGAAAACGGGCTTCACGCTGATAGGCTTTAATTTGGTAAGGGAGCTCTAATTCCTCCAGTAACCAGATGATGCGATGCGATCGCGAGTGCTGTAAGTGGTGAACAGTGATCATGAGAATTCCCGTTTCAACAAAGCCAGCACTGAGTATAGCCGCTTAGCTTTCATCATCCTGGCCGGGATCAAGCAGAATGGCGCCGGTCCCTTTCTCTGCCAGTTTGTCGCCCGGATTGCGCAGTGGGCAATCCCGCGTAGACAGGCATCCGCAGCCAATACAGCCACTGAGATCGTTGCGCAGGCGTTGCAAGGTCGCAATGCGTTTATCTAACTCTTCACGCCAGTGTTCTGTCAGCGCAGACCACTCCTGATGCGAGATGCGCTTATCCACCGGGACATCTTGCAGGCTCTCACTGATGGTGGCTAAAGGAATGCCAATACGCTGCGCCACTTTGATAATCGCCACCCGACGGAGCACATCACGTCCGTAACGCCGCTGGTTCCCGTTGTTGCGCGTACTGGCAATCAGCCCTTTGGCCTCATAAAAGTGCAGCGCTGATACGGCCACGCCGCTTCGCTTCGCGACCTCGCCAGGCGTCAAAACACTTTTCATGCTGCTGTTGCGAACTTTTTTCATTTAGCCCCTTTACCTCAAGTTAACTTGAGGAATTATACTCCCCCACCATCAGAACGCGAGCACATACTTTAACCAACACTGATTCATGCCCATCCGGTAATGTCCGACCTGACGGGGCAAGTTGAAAAGGGAGAGACACGATGCACGATCAAATCATCCATACTCTGACCGAGTGGATTGACGCCAACTTAGATAAAAGTTTGTCGATTGATGAAGTCGCCGCGAAATCGGGTTACTCGAAGTGGCATCTGCAGCGCATGTTCCGCACCGTCACCCACCAAACCCTGGGAAATTACATTCGCGAGCGGCGTTTAACGCTGGCAGCGGAAGCGCTGTGCACCACACAACGCCCGGTGTTTGATATCGCCATGCAATACGGTTACGACTCGCAGCAGACCTTTTCGCGCGTGTTTCGTCGTCAGTTTGCGCAAACACCCACCTCCTACCGCCAGAGCATGCGCCGCCAATATCTGCAGCGCCAACGCAACTGGGATATCGGTGGTCACTACTTCACGGCCCCGACGGCATTGCGTGCATCATAATGTGATGCGGTGGCGGGCGATTCCCAGCATGCGGACGAGAGATACCAGCCGCCACCCATCTCTTTCACGTGGTACATCGCGGCATCCGCCTGCATAAGCAGTGACTGCGGTGTCGCGAAATCCCGCCCTAACGCCACACCAATACTCAGCGATTGCTGCAACGCTAAATCGTTGGGCAGTTGAATCGGCTCATCCATTGCGCGCAGTATTTTCTGGGCGATGCTGGAGACCTGCTCTTCATCATCAATGTCTGCCAGCAGAATCGCGAATTCATCACCGCCCAAGCGAGCCACCATATCCCCGGTGCGCAATGCATTCCGCAAGCGGCGAGCCATCTCGATAATCACCTCATCCCCCACAGCGTGTCCCCAGGTATCATTGATGCGCTTAAAACGGTCGCCATCAATAAACATCATCGCTAATCGCAGACGTGAGACGGGCTTGGCAAAGCGCAGGTTGAGCTCGCGCTCAAACGCGGCGCGATTGGGTAATCCCGTCATGGCATCGTGCTGCGCCTGGTGTGCCAGCAGATCATTTTCATTTTGCCAGTGGTGCTGCCAGACCTGCAGTTCATCAAGCAGGCTATTAAAATCGTTACTGAGTTTGTTCAGCTCGGCAATAGGTGCACTGGGCACCCGCTGTGAGAAGGCGCGGCGGATACGAACGTCATGAGCAACGGCCGCAATATTCTGCAGTGTAGAGACGATGCCGTGATGCATGCGACGTGAAAACCACCACGCCATCAGTGCCATCGTTAATAGACACCCTAACAGCCAGATGCCCGCCAGACGTAAGTAGTGGCTAATATTTTCAGCATCACCGGTAATTTGAATAAAGCCCAACGGCTTTCCGTGATGCGTCACTGGCACCCGGACAGGATCGGGAAATAACCAGCGCCCCAACACGCGATCCAATGAACGCGTATGAGAGGGCGTGGCTTTTTGCCACTGGGCAATGCTGCCCTGCCTGTCACCAATAATCCCCTCAGCGAATAACCCCCGCTGCCCCAAACTGCTGAGGATCTCTTTGGCACCGGAGGCATTGTTTTGCATCAGCACGCCCCGCGCGGAAATGCTGACGCTGGAAGCCACCAATTCAAGGTTGCTGGCGGCATAGTTTTTTAGTGCCAGCAACGACAACGCCGACAGGCTGACACCCGTCAGAATAAACGCACACGCAATAATGGTCAGATGAATACGCCGTAGCGTTTGGCGTAATGTGGGTAGCGTTCGCTTATCAGGGAGAAGCGCCGCCGTTAACGCGGGGTTTCGCTTTGCCATCTGAGGCTTCCTGGTGTTAACGCATCGTGATCGATGCGATACGTAGAAAAAGTGCGCAATATAAATGACTTGCGTCATTAAATAATTCTGATTATTTATTGGATCTAATTAACCTGTTTTCAAAATAATAGCGGCACATATTAATGAGCACAATGCTGACAGGCCAGGATTACTCCCAAACAAACACCGATAACCCAATGATTTATTTGATAACCTATTTACATTGAAAAATCACCCACTTAGCAAATGAGAATTCATTTTATTTATTGTCTCATTTATTTGGTTAATAAAACCTTATTATTTGTGAAGTTATTAACCAAAGAATAACAACAACGACACCTTCAGAATTTATCGCCATTGCAAGTAAAAAAAACGAGGAATATCCCTCAATTGGCGCTGCATAAATAATGCCCACCCTTTTCCCCCATGATACAATGTGACCCAGATCACACTTCAACCTTAAACAGCAGCGGAAATCACCCTGACATTCTGCTCAACGCTGTTTATCCCGATGTCAGGGTTTGCTGAACGAGAGTCGCCATGGGCACCATTACCGCCAGTATGTTTTTAATGCGTTGGGAATTATTCAGTGCATTGATGATGTTTTTTGCCAGCACATTTAACGTGAAATGCCGTCAGCGCAGCCGCCGAGGCCTTGCCTTTATCTTTACGGGTGTGGGAATTGGAATGTCGTGCTGGTTTGTGACGGGCCTGTTAGGCATCACGTTCAGTGCTGAACACATGGCCTATATGTGGGATGTGATTTCAACCGCGTTTGTCGAGACCATGAGCCGCGCGCCGGCAGACTGGCCAATACCCTAATGCGATTCCGGGGCGGAATCGAGATGTTCCGCCCGGCTCAACGCTTTAAATCTTCTTTAGTACAGCGGCGATCTTCGGTTCTTCTTCACGCGCAATCACAGGTCTGCGCTCCTGAATCCACATATCGCCCATCATTTCATTGAGGCCTTTCTCCAGCCCAGTGACCAACCCAGCCCCTGGCGTAAAGGTCAGTTCGCCAAAGTAGAGTTGCTCCCCCTGCAAGTACCAATCCACTCGCACATAATCGAACTCGCTCGCCAGTTCTCGCGACAGACTTAACGCATTCTCCAGCGCCGGTTGATCCCTGGAAATATCCAGCCCGGTATTACGGATTTTGTGGAAAGCGATTTGTAAGTTATTGACATAGAAGTTCATCGACAGGCGCGGTTCGTTGCGGTTGTAGATGACTTGCAGTACGTATTCAAAATTTCCATCACGTTTATTAAACATATGGAATTTGTAATCCACTGGCGCAGCTCCCCCTTCACCAATGAATTTTTCCACCAGGATCCGCGGCTTGATGTAACGGTAGTGGATCTCGCGATATTGACTGGAGAAATCTGTCTTCAGCCACTCCTGACAACGGTTCACCAGTTGCTGCTTTTTCAAGGCATCTGGCTCCTCAAGCAGGATCTCTACCATACCTGAAGCATGGTTCGGCTTGACGACCATCCCCTTTAAAGAGGGCAAACTTAATAGGCTTGTTGGATTATCTGTCTCATAGATCAGAGGAATCAGGTATTCAGCCCCAATTTTGGCCGCAATGTACTCTCGCACGTGATACTTATCAGACAAGCGCCCATAACGTACATGGTCACCGTTAACGAACTTACGGTTCAGCACCTTTTCATTAAACAACTTGGGCTCCCGAATATTGGGTAGTCGTTTGAATTTACTCAGATATTTTAAGCTATCAACAGTAGACCAGGGAATTATCCTAATGATAAAGTTGAAAGTCCTTTTGATTTCTCTCTTAACACGCTTGATCTTGTTCATTGTGTGACCTCATTTGTATGTTTTGTAGTTAAGTGAGGAACGTTGAATTTTTAGAATGACGCCATTCTTAAAGAAGTAATTCAGTACGGTGAGCGATAGCAATTCAGTGAGAAAGACACTCCATGCCGCACCCATCAGCCCAAGCCAGTGAATAAGTATCCAGGACATGGGAATGCTGATGCAGAGCAAACAGGCGATTTTCTTCAGCAAATAATTGAAACCACTCTCTTTCACCATATACCTGTAGGCCACGGTGCCCATCGCTGAGCAACAGGTTGCAAGTGAAAGTAACGTAATGAGACTTCCCGACTGTGTGTAATCTTCCCCATACAGGGCAATAATCAGCCTTTCGCCGTAAACAGAAATAACGATCAGCATCATGAGTGAAACAAACATAACATAGCCATATAACCTGGCAGCTAATTTGGCTGCCACATCAGTGCGCTCTCTGTATATCTCAGTGAAGCACGATGTAATGATCGCCACGGGGATGAAAATCCATGAGGCGGAGATGGTATTTGCCGCGGCAAACAGCCCCAAATCGCTGGCACTGCTTACCCCAACTAAGAAAAATTGAGCTGTTTTAACTTGTATAGAGATCAGAATGCTTGAAATTGCTAATGGCAGCCCAGCTAACAACAGATAACGTAAATAGTTTTTCCGCTTTTTCGGTGGCGGACTCAAAATGTCGTTATTTTGAAAAAAAAAGTAGCGCTTTATTGTAAAAGGAACTAGCGACACTGCAACAATCGATAATGCCAGCCATGCAGGGTTGAGCTTAAACCAGGCAATGGTAAAACTTATCGCAAAACTGACTAACATCCCTGCTGAGTTAGCTATTGTGTTCAACCGCGATGCCAAACGGGCATTATTGTAAACACTGAAGATATCTTGCGTAATAAACAGTGTTGCAATAAAAGAAGCCACTGCAAAAACAATGAAGTTCTCGCGCATCGTGAACCAAACGTAGCAAAGTAATGGCACTGAAATCAGAAGTACCAGCGTTAACCGCAGCATTTTAGCCACTGACATTAAACGCTTTCCTTTATTAACGTTTTGGCTGATGTGTTTAAACAACAGCGTTTCCGTACCAAAAATTGCAATGGTTTGAACTACTGAAAAAAGTGACGTTGAGAATGCCATTTGCCCAAACACTGACGGACCAAAAGATTTAGCAACATAGGACGTGACAAAGATCACACCAAATACTGAAACCAGTTTTTCTGACATCATCCAGGCAGCATTACTCATCACACTAAATTTCATTTATGCATCCTTAACTTCAACAACTTAACCAATAACCACAACCTTGTGTGAGACTTTTCCAGACGCAGGGCGCCTTGATGCATATTAAAATTTTTAACAGATAGCTGTGCTTAGTCTATTTATAAGATAAATGAGTTTAAAATTAACTTTCAGTGACAGGGCCAAAGAATATTAAGCCATGCCAAAAATTGACTGAAATTGTATCCTCATGAAAACGATTTCAATTTCCATGAAAATAATACGTTAGCGGGCTTATCTCAGACTTCTCTCGGTTTTAACCTTTTGAAGTCGGTTATATGCCGTTGCACTACCGCTTTAACCTGAAACGAATTTATAACAAAAAACGGTATCCAGGAAGCAGACACCGACGAATAGGATTAAAATAAGAGAAATCCCATGATGCTATTTCTTAATAATTCTTTAAGTTAACGCTATAAAATCCGGAAACACGAACAACGTCACTGTATAAATAAATAGCTCTTACAGATCCATTTATTAATACAGCGATTATCATTCCATTACAGTTAAGAAAGGTAATAGCTTTATGAGAAAGTCACGTTATACAGAAGAGCAAATCACCAATGCTATTAAAGATTCTGAGAATGGTAAGAAGGTTAAACTCATCTGCGATGAACTGGGTATCTCTGAGGCCACATTCTACAGTTGGAAAAAGAAATACTCAGGGCTTTCATCTGAAGAAGGTAGAAAGATCAAGGAATTAGAGGAGCAGTTGCATAACCTAGCCCGCGAGCTTAACGCGTTGAATTCCGACAAGGAAATGCTGCAAGGTGTGCTGAAAAACTTCTTTACAACCAATGACAAACGTCAGGCTGTTAACTATCTGCAAGATACCTATGAGATTGGCACACGTCGTAGCTGCCGTCTGATGGACATTAGCCGCAGTGTTTATCACTACCCGCAAGGCACAACGCCGGGTAATGGTAATCGATAGTTTTCTCTGTAGGGTAAAGTCTCGTGTTTTAGTACCAGATAATTAATAAAGCCTTCATGAATGTTTATTTCTGTATGTCGATGTAGCCCTTGCTACTCGCTTATCTTTTTTATGCCTTGTTAATATCGCTTTCTGGCAATATTCCCAGGCATCGCTTCTCAACACCGCGTAAATACGCTCTCTCTCCGCCCGCATGAGCAATCATGCGGGCAAATTCTCTCATAAATAGCACTAACACTTAGCCTTCATTATGCGCCAGCACCCTAATCTATTTTGCCTTTGATAATCTCGCCTTTCAGTTATGCGCGGCCGCATAAGGTTGAATCCACAATCAACCGCTTCGCACTGAGATAGCGTGCCCAGGGCAAGGGTAAACATCATCCTGATTAACCTATATATTAACAGTGATGATTTATTGGTCAGCGAAACCGTCTCATTCAGCGCATTTGCTAATGTATGCCGCAAAGTTAGATCCATTAGAAAAACGGACTTTTGTTCAGAAGTGCAGTTTGGGGTGGCTCAAACCTTATGCAGCCTTCTCGCGCTCTGTCAGAAAAACACCATGAAGGAGCCCTGTTGCATCGCCAAAGAGGTACTTTGAGGAATAGCGAATATTCTTATAGCGTAATGACGCAATGTTGTGGCATGCGGATTTTTTGTTAAATAACGGCATTTGGCCTCAATAAACTGACGCAAAACGGCTGTGCGGCATAACCATCAGCAAACGGGGAGCTGGGCTGATTCCTAAAGTGGCCCTGTACAAATCAAACGCAACGCAGCGACAAAATCAGTTTTGCTGATTCATTTTTGCGAACAAAACACTTTTAGTCGTGAGGAGGGAGGGTGAGGTGCTATTCCCCCGCGATTTTGCTGGCTCACGGGGGATACGGAAAATCTGAATATCAGGCTTTCGCCGCTATGATCCCGATGTTACTGCGAGTGAGAGGGGGCAACCGAGGTCAATTTTGGATCAGGCTTAATGCGCATTGCGGCAATAACCCCCACCATTAAACACAGGATACCCGCGAGTGTCAGACCCGGTGGCCACGCCTGCCGTACAATGAAGTTGTAAGCCAACCCCGCCAGAATTTCGAACACAATCAACGGCCCGACAAGCACGGTGGGCAACCGCTGACTCGCCTCGTTCCAGCATAGCGCCCCCAGCCAGGAGCAGCAGAGTCCAATGATCAGCATCAGCGGCAAGAACACTTCAGGACGGGGACCGAACGGCAGCGCAAAATCCGCCGTCTTGCTCATCCATAATTGACCGCAGACCAACAGGTACATGAGCAGTGCCAAGGGTAATGTCACCAGGCCCTGCGCCGTGGCCCATGTCTGCGGACGCGTTTGCGGATGTTTGCGTAACCAACGGGCGTTACGCAGGGGGAACCAGGTCCAGCACACCACGGCTATGCACGCCAGTGCAATGCCCGTCACATACCGCCCGACATCCATCTCCTGTGCCGCGGACTGCCATTCGGCAAGATTGACGCAAACCAACCCCGCCGCAATCAGTAATAAAGAAGGAATGAGTTTTCGCCAACGCAGACGCCCTTCTTCTTGACCGTACAGCAGGTTCGCACTCACCGCGATCACGACGGGTAAGGTACCGATAATCATGGTTGAAACCGGTGCGCCCGTGCGTTGAATCGCACTCGCCAGGCAAAAATAGTAGAGCAGATTGCCAACCAGCGTCTGTTTAATGGCTTCAACCCAATCTTCACGCAACAGACTGCGTAAACGACGGCGATCGAGCCAGGCTAACGGCAAAGCAATCAGACCAAAAGCCACATAGCGACCCGCCGATTGCAGCCCTGCCGGATAGTCCGGAATCAAGACCGGGCCGACAAAAATCAGCCCCCACAGCAACCCTGCTCCAATCGCAAATAGAATCCCAGCCAGCATGAAACCACCCTAAGCAACAGTGAATGTGCTGAGTATGACGGCGGCGAAGGATAAAATATTGCACCAAATTGCGGTTATTGGCCCCGCACCTGCTTCTGATAACGACCGGGTGTGATGCCATAACGTTGGACGAAAGCCCGTGTAAAGTGCGCTTGATCGGTCATGCCCGTTGCGGCGGCGATGTGCGCAAGCGGCAACCCGTTGTCCATCATCTGCTTGGCCTGATGCATCCGCCAGGCCATCACCATTTGATGTGGCGTAACGTGATAATGCGCTTTGAACTGGCGCAAAAAATGCCAGGGCGTCAGGTTCGCCACCTCCGCCAGCGCGTTAAGTGTCAGCGGTTCAGCATAGTGTGCGTGTAAATACGCTTTCACCTTGTCGAAGCGGTGGGGTTCGGCGACCACGCTGGGTTTCGCCATTTGCGCCAATGGGCGGCAAAGCTCCACAATTTGGTACAACAGGCCCTGAGCCTCCAGCGTATCCGTGGTCTGCCAAAGCCGCTGTTGGATCTGTAACAGGTGTTGTGACCGCAGCGGATCGTGACACACCACATCACGAAACCACCAATCCGGTTCGTCCGTGAGCTGCGCAAAAAAAGCAGGTTGCAGATAGATCATCCGGTATTGCCAGCCCTCTTCCGTTGCCGCTTCCCCGGTGTGCAGTTCATCAGGGTTCATTAACACCAACGAAGATTGTCCCGCCACGTGCTGCGCACCGCGATAACGAAAACGCTCGGCCCCACGCTCGATAGCACCAATGCCAAACGCCTCATGCGTGTGAGGCTGAAAGGCGTAGCGTGAAATGTGCGCGTGATACAGCTCAACACCTTCCAGTGCTGCAAAGTGTCGGAAACGGGCGCGATCGGTTTCACACTCAAATTGCTCAGGTACGCCTTCCATATCATCCTCGGATAAAAAATCAGCAACAGCATAGCATGGCCAGCTTCGGTTCTGCCGCTTGCAGACAATGACATTACGATTTTGCGAGGTGCTTTCCAGCGTGAGGAAAATCCCGTGGCGGCCCCTTCACGAGAAGGGTGCGCTGACATAATAATGACAAACACGGAGACGTCAGGGAGACAAACGCATGTTACAGAACAGAAAACAGGAAGTGCATCAGTACACGGTCGGCTACGCCCCTAATGGCCTACGCGGGAATCCCCCACCTAAAATCACCATCAGCGGACGCTGGCTTGAACAGTTTGGTTTTGATACGGGCCATCCCGTTACGGTCACGGCGGAGCGCGGATGTATTGTCATACGCACTGAGCTAAATATTTAGGCCAGACGCCGAAATTCACCCGGCGTCACACCGTAATGTTTTTTAAACGTTTTATGAAACGTGACCTGAGAGTCAAAACCATGCTGGAGCGCCACTTGCTGAACGGTGACATCAGGCTGGCGCAGCATGTCTGCCGCTGAGAGCAAACGCTGCTCGCGGCAATAGGATGCCAGTGGCTGGCCGGTGACTTCCCGGAACAAACGCTGCAAATACCATTTTGAATATCCCGCTTTGCGGGCACAATCCTCAACGGATAAGCGGCTGTCACGGTGCGCGCCAATCCAGCTAACGAGGTCGGTAATCACTTGATGGCTAAACATGTCCCCCTCCTTTAACGAGGTGAGCAATGGTGTGCTCACAGGTTCAATCAGGAAATTCGGCGGTATTCAGTTCAAAATCGATCATGCGTAATACGCTGCGACGCGCCTCATCCTGGGCGGGTTGCAGCGGCCCGAAACGCACCAGCATATCGAGCCCAAGTGCACAAGCCATCAAGCGCCATGCGGTTTGTTCCACGGTATCGCTGCAACGAAAGGCTTGTTGAGCCACGCCATCGTTAATCGTGTCACACAGTGCCTGATGCCAGACGCGCAACGCCTCGGTGTAGATTGGCGTTAAACTGGCGTCTTGCTCCGCCAGGATGGCCACTTCCTGCCACAGGTGCACTTCAATTAATTCATGGCACTCAACCGGATCGCCCAGCATGATCAACATGGCTTCGCGGGGGGCCATCTGCAGTGCACGCTGTTTAAATTCCACCACGACCTGCTGCGTGAGCGTGATAAAAGCCAGTTCTTTCAACGCCTGTAAGGAGCCAAACACACGATTGATGTTGCCAATAGCGCTATTACTTTGCTGCGCAATGCGGCGCGCCGTGGTCGCCACAAACCCTTGCTGACGCATAATTTCGGTCGTGGCGTTCAATAACATCTCAGTGCGGTCATCCCGCTTTAAATAACTCACGCTGGCTGCCTGCTAGGGGTGAAAGCAGGCATTATGACGAAGGAGAAGCGGTTGCTCAATAAATTATGAACACCCGTTCATAATCTTTACACTTCTTAAACGTTCTTAATAAAAGAGGAAGCAACGCACAGCAAAGCGTCACTGTTCTGTCTGGAGAAATCGCGTAAACTGCACCGCATTGCACAATCATTAACGCAGGGATCCATGCTTTATGGCCGTTAAACTCATCGCTGTTGATATGGACGGCACCTTTTTAGATGACAAAAAGCAGTACAACAAAGCCCGCTTTCTCGCGCAGTACGCTGAGATGAAAGCGCAAGGCATTCGCTTTGTGGTCGCCAGCGGTAATCAATACTGGCAGTTGATCAGCTTTTTTCCAGAAATCCGTGATGAAATTGCGTTTGTCGCCGAGAACGGGGCTTATGTGGTGAATCAGGGCGAGGAAGTGTTTTGCGGCGCGTTTACCGATGAGCAAGCGCTGATGGTGATGGATGAGTTGTTGCCTCTGAGCGATGTCACCACTGTCGTATGTGGCAAAAACAGCGCCTATATTTCTGACCAGGCCGATGAATCGGTGGTGGCTATTATGTCTCGCCACTACCATCGCCTGGAACCGGTCGCTGATTTACGCCAGGTGCGCGACACATTGTTTAAATTTGCCCTCAATCTTCCAGAAGATGACAGCGCGCGACTGCGCGGCGCATTAGGCCACCGTCTTGACGGTATCATCAAGCCAGTTTCCAGTGGATTTGGCTTTGTCGATTTAATCATTCCAGGTCTGCACAAAGCCAATGGCATTCAACGCCTGCAACAACAATGGCAGATTGGTGATGAAGAAGTGGTCGCCTTTGGTGACAGTGGCAACGATGAAGAGATGCTGCGCAAAGCGGGCTTTAGCTTTGCCATGGAGAATGCGCGCCCTGAAATCAAAGCCGTGGCGAAATACGCTGCTGGCCATCACAACCAGCAAAGCGTGCTGGATGTGATTGATGATGTGTTAGCAGGACGCGGCCTGTTTGCAGGTTGATATACGCGGTTTCCCCGCCCCAGGCGGGGAAACGTCAGCGATAATACACCGCAATTTGTTGCCCCTTGAGAGTCGTTATCTGCACGGGCAATTCAAAAATCGATTCAAGCACCTCAGGGACCATCACCGCCTGTGGCGGCCCGCGAAACACCACTTCACCGTTTTTCATTGCCACGATGTAATCAGAATACGCGGAAGCAAAGTTGATATCGTGGATCACCAACACGATAGACTTACCCAACGCATCAGCCGCCCGACGTAGCTGCTTCATCATTGCCACACTGTGCTTCATATCCAAATTATTGAGCGGCTCATCCAGCAAGACATATTTCGTGTCCTGACACAGAACCATCGCCACGAAAGCACGCTGCCGCTGCCCGCCGGAGAGCGCATCCAAATAACGATCTTGCAGCGCCGTGAGCTCCAGAAACCGCAGCGCCTCGGCAATATGGCTGCGGTCGGCTTCCGTGAGCCGCCCTTTGCTGTAGGGATAGCGTCCAAAGCTCACCAAGTCATACACCGTTAATCGACTGGTTACACTGTTATCTTGCCGTAACACCGACAATACCCGCGCCAGTTTCTCGCTGTTAGCTTCGCTAACATCCAGTGCATCAACGCGTACCTGCCCACTGTCTGGCACCAGTAAACGACTCATAATGGATAACAGCGTGGATTTCCCCGCGCCATTGGGCCCAATAATGGAGGTTATGCCACTGGCGGGTAGCGTTTCGCTGATATCGCGCAGCACGGTTTGGCTGTCATAGCCTTTACTGACGTTACTGATTTCAATCATTTTGTTGCCTTCTTCAGCAGCAGCCAGATAAATAGCGCGCCGCCAATAAACTCAATCACTACCGATAATGTACCGGCCATGCCCAACAGACGTTCCAGCACCAATTGCCCGCCAATCAGCGTGACCATGCCGATCAACACCACGCCGGGCAGAAGTTGGCTATGGCGCCAGGCACCGATCAGCGGATAAGTCAGGTTAACAATCAACAAGCCGAGAAAGGTCATTGGCCCCACCAGCGCGGTCGAAATGGCGACCAGCAGCGCAACCAGCAACAGCAAACCGGTGACGTAGCGCCGCCAGTTCAGCCCAAGCGCCGTCGCCGTATCCGCCCCTAATGCAATCACATCTAACTGATGACGCAGGCGCCAGACCAAGTACGACACCGCAGCAATAAGGCACGCCGAAATCATTAACACATCGCTGTCTGCACGGGTAAAAGTGGCAAAAATACGACTTTGCAGGACGGCGAACTCCCCAGGAGAGAGTACCCGTTGTAATAAGCCGGAGGTACTGCGAAACAAGGTGCCGCACACCAGGCCAATCAGCAGAACGCGATGCAAATCCAGACCGGCCCCGCTGAGCAACCAGCGATACAGCCAGGTGGCAAAGACCACCAGCAAAGCGGTTTCCACCAAAAAGCGGCCCACGCTCCCTAACCCGCTGAGCCCTCCACTGTTCAGTGAAAAAACCAGTAGCGTTTGCAACAGCACAAACAGCGATTCCAGCCCCATCACTGAGGGCGTCAGAATGCGATTACGCGTCAGGGTTTGAAACAGTAATGTGCTGATCCCGGTGGCAAAAGCCACCAGCACCATGGTGGAAAGGATCTGCAAACGGTGCTTGAGGATGTAAGCAATATTGCCTTCCAGGCCGAGGGTCATAAACAGCGTCATCAGCACGACAACCAACACCGCCAGTGCGCTTAAGCGCCTTGCAGGAGACCATTGCGTGACCGCCAAAAAACCGCCCTGGAATAGTGAAGTCTCAGTGCGCATGGCGTTTCGACCTCACAATTAAGATCAGGAAAATCACCGCGCCAAGCACGCCCAGTAAGGCACTGACCGGAATTTCGAATGGGTGAATCAGTAAACGCCCTATGATGTCGCAAACCAGTACCAGCCCAGCGCCTAACAGGGCCACCCACGGCACCGTGCGTTTCAGGTTATCCCCCATCGTCAGGCTAATGATGTTAGGCACGATGAGGCCGAGGAAGGGCAGCACGCCGACCACCACAATCACCACACCGCTGATCAGCGCAATCATCGCCATGCCGGTCAACATCACCTGGCGATAGCTCAGCCCTACATTGAGTGCGAAATCGCGCCCCATGCCTGCCACGGTAAAACGGTCAGCAATGATCGCGGCCAGCAGCGTGATGACACCCACGCCCCACAGTAGTTCGTAACGCCCTTCCATCACACTGGAGAAGTCACCAGACTCCCAACCACCCAACGATTGCAGCAGGTCAAATTCCATCGCCAGAAAGGTGGTGACTGAACTGAACACGGCCCCCAGCATAATGCCCGCCAGCGGCACCATCAGGGATGATTTGGCCTGAATACGGGTGATCAGCAGCATAAACAGCCCCGTTCCTAACAGGGCAAACAGGCTGGCAACCCCCATTTTCAGCATAATGGGCGCCGCGGGGCTGATAATCATCACCAGCAACAAGCCCAAACTGGCAGACTGCGTGGTACCGGCCACCGAGGGTTCAACAAAGCGATTTTGCGTCAACATTTGCATGATAAGCCCGGCCACACTCATCGCGCTGCCTGCCAACAGCAGCGCAGCAGTGCGTGGAAAACGGCTGATCATCATGATTTCGCGCATTTCCGCATCGGACCATAGCCCCGCCAGGGTGATGTGGCTGGCACCCACCATCAGGCTAAACAGTGAAAGGCCCAGCAGAAGTGCCAGGCCCGCAAGAAAAACGAGGGATTTCATCGTGTGCTGTTAATTCTGTGCGTGGGTATTTTTGAGTGCCTGTTCGATTTGGGTCATCAACTGGCTGTAGCTCTGAATACCGCCAGCGATATACAGCGATCCCGAGTTGAGATACACAATGTGCTGGTTTTTCCAGGCGTTGGTGCGGCGCACCAGTGCATTGTCCAACACCTGCTGTGCAGAGGCGGATTCTTTACGGCCAATCGCATTGTCGCGGTCGAGCACAAACAACCAGTCGGGATTGGCCTGCATCACAAATTCAGGCGAGACCGCATTGCCATGCTTGCCCGTCTCCGGGAAGGTCGTCGCCGGTGTAAAGCCCAGCACATCATAGACGAACCCAAAGCGGGAGCCCGGAGAGTGCGCACTCATTTTCCCGCCGTTGATCATGATCATCATGGCGGTGCCCGCATGCTCAGCAGACTTACGCACCTCTGCAATTTGTGCCGTAAAGGCAGCAATCAACCGATCGGCTTGCGCATCTTTGCCAAAAATCTCACCCAGTTGGCGCGTCCGCTCCGACAGGCTGGCCACAAAGTTGTGTGGATCAAAATCCATCGCAATGGTCGGCGCAATTTCACTCAGCTTGTTATAAGCATCATGCGCACGCGCGCCTGCGATAATCAGATTCGGCTTTGCGTTACTTAAGGCTTCATAGTTAGGCTCAAACAGCGTGCCGGCATCGAAATATTGGCTGCCGCTGTATTTCGCCAAATGCTCAGGATAATGGGCGCTGGTTTTTGGCACGCCGATGGGCACGATGCCGAGGGCATCGGTGATATCCAGCGCCGCGGGATTCAGAATAACCACGCGCTGAGGGTTTTTTGGCACGGCGGTGGTGCCCTGCGCATGCACGATGTTAAGGGTTTGCCCCGCAGCCACAGCGTTGGCAACCGGTGCCACAGCGAGCAAGACAGTGAAAAACAGCGTTGTTATAGCCTGGCGGTATTGCATTTTCTCTCCTTAGAACAAATTGAAATGCTAATGAGAATAATTTGTATTAAATTTTGTGTCGGGATGATAACGGCAAATGTCCGGCAAGACCAGCCCTTGCCGTGCATAACACCGCGCATTTTCCGCTCACGTTCATCGACTGTTGTGTTACCAACACCCGCCGACAAACTGTTGCTCAGCCAACAGCAACGCAAGAACACTCAAAATAAACATATATAAATCAATGCATTAAAATTGGCATATCGCTTGCTAACTCAACAAACCTATTGTTGAAGCAAGGATTAACCACGCATGAGCCAACTTACAGACGCCTGGGGCGCCGGAGCCAGTACAGTTTACGAACAACTCGCAGAGCGCTTTCGCCCACTGTTTGCCCAGATCCGCGAAGGGGCAATTACCCGTGAACTCAACCGCGAACTGCCGTTCGATGCCATTAAAGCGTTAAAAGCCTCTGGGTTTACCGCGTTGCGGGTGCCCGAAAACTACGGCGGGAGTGGGGCCACACTGCCAGAATTGTTCAATTTGCTGATCGAGTTGGGCGAAGCGGATTCCAACCTGGTGCAAGCCATTCGCGGTCATCTGGGGTTTGTTGAGAAGATCTTAAACAGTGACAACGCGGAGTGGCGGGATCGCTGGCTTACACGTTTGGGTCAGGGTGAGATTGTTGGCCCAGCCTGGAGTGAAACCGGGGATGCCAAACAGCGCCAGTTTGGGGCGACCTTAACGCAAGAAGGCCAACACTGGCGGCTCAATGGCACCAAGTTTTACACCACAGGTTCCCTCTATTCTGACTGGATCGACATCGGCGTCAGTGGCGAGGGTGATGCTGTACGTGCCATTGCCGTGGCGCGTCACGCGCCGGGAGTGACCGTTGAAGATGACTGGAATGGCTTTGGTCAAACACTCACCGCCAGCGGCACAGCGCGCTTTGAAAATGTCATTGTGGAAGCCAGTGACATTGATGATGAAACGCGCTTTAAGTACGCGACAGGCTTTTTCCAACTCGTGCATCTGGCCACCCTGGCTGGCATCGGGCGCGCCTTAACGGGCGAAGTCGCACAGGCGCTCTCCGCCCGCACGCGCACCTACAGCAATGGTAACGCGCCGCGCGCGGCGGACGATGCACAACTGCTGCAAGTGGTGGGACGTTTGCGTGGCAGTGCGTATGTCAGTGGCACCGTGGTGCTGAAAAATGCTGACGCCTTGCAACGCGCCTTTGAAAGCCGTTTCTCCGGTGATGAGGCTGCCGAACAACAGGCCAACGCCATTGCAGAGCTTGAGGTCTCACAAGGGCTGACCATTGTCACCGATCTTATCCTCAGTGCGGCAACCACCCAGTTCGATGCACTAGGCGCGTCCGCCACCCTGAAACCCCTGGCACTCGATCGCTTTTGGCGCAATGCACGCACGCTGTCCTCGCACAATCCACGGATCTATAAAGATCGCATCGTCGGCGATTATGCGGTAAACGGCACCCTTCCTCCCTATCAGTGGCGCATTGGCGTGGCTGAAAATAAGGCGGGGTAAACCATGGCAAAACTGATGCACCTGGCCGGTTTTATGATGGCCTCCCCGGTCACCCACAGTCATGCTATGTGGCGGCATCCGCGCAGTTCAACGCGATTTCTTGAAGCCAGCTATTATCAGGATGTCGCGCGCGCTGCGGAACGTGGATTTTTTGATTTTGTGTTTTTCGCCGACGTGCTGGCGGTACCGGGCCGTTATGGCAACGACATCCGTCAGGCCGTGGAACACGGTGTGCAATCCGTCGCCACGCTGGATCCTTCCTATGTGGCCCTGGTGATGGCCAACGCCACGCGCCATCTGGGCCTCGGGATCACCCGCTCAACCACCTACTATGCGCCCTATGATATCGCGCGCGCCTTTGCCACCCTTGACCATCTGACGCAGGGACGCATCGCCTGGAACGTGGTGACCTCAAACGCCGATGCCGAAGCCAATAATTTCGGCTTTCGCCAGCATCTGGCCCACGGTGAACGCTATCAGCGTGCTGATGAATTTCTGCAAGCCACCAGCAAACTGTGGGCAAGCTGGGAACCTGATGCGCTACTGCTGGAAAAGCAGGGGCGCTTTGCCGATGCCGATAAAGTCCATGTCGTTGATCATCAGGGAGAATGGTTTCAAACCCGAGGCCCACTCACGGTTCCCGCCTCCCCTCAGCGTCGCCCCGCCATCATGCAAGCGGGCTCCTCCTCGCGCGGGAAAGACTTTGCCGCACGCTGGGCGGAGATTGTCTTTGAGATCGACCCAACGCCGGAGGGCCGCCAGGCTTATTACCGTGATTTGAAAGCCCGCACGGCTGCGGCCGGACGGGATCCCAACGACATCAAGATTTTCCCGTCATTTATTCCCTTCGTCGGCGAAACCGAAGCGATCGCCCGTGAAAAGCAGGCTTATCACAATGCCCTTGCCGATCCGATCTCCGGCTTAATCACCCTGTCTGCACACGTGGATCATGACTTTTCGGTCTACCCGCTGGACGAGTCACTGCGCAATGTAGACGTGGGCGGCAACACAGGGCTGTTTGATGTCGCTCGCCGAATCAGCCAGCAAGACAATCTGACGCTGCGCGACCTCGGCAAGCTGTATGCGCAAGGCGTGTTGCTGCCGCAGCTCGTCGGTACCGCAGAGCAGATCGCCGATCAACTGGAAGCCAGCTTCGACAACGAGGAGGCCGATGGCTTCATCATCTCTGCGGCCTATTTACCGGGCACCTTTGATGAGTTCTCCGACTTTGTGGTGCCCGAATTACAACGCCGCGGGCGCGTACGCCAACAGTACACCGGCACCACACTGCGTGATCATTTGGGGCTCGGCCCCGTTGAGTTCAATTTTAACTAACACCTTAAACACACCGGGAAACAGAATGAAAAAAACGCGTCACACGCTGTTTAATATCAGCGACCCCAAACAAGTGGACCGTCATCTGGAAAAGTTAGACACCGTGGGTGTCAGCCGACGTGACTTTTTAACGCTGGCATCAGCGGGGATGGCCGCTGCCGCGACTGCCAGTCTGTGGGGACTTCCCGCCGTCGCGGTCGCCGCCCCTTCGGGGAAACTGGCCTATTTGGCCTGGACCAGCCGCGTCGAATTTATGGCGCAAGCCAGTCATGCCACCGAAGCCGCTGCCCAATTATTTGGTTTAGGTTACAGCTATCTCGACGGACAAATTGACAGCCAACGCCAACTTAATCAGGCAGAGCAGCAGCTCGCCAGTGGCGCAAATGCGCTGATTCTGCACGCTCCGGATGGCAGCGCGGTGCGCCGTATCGCGCAACTGGCTAAACAAAACAACGCCTATTTCGCCAACGTCTGGGCGACATTGCCCTGGTACACCCCTTTTGAGGCCAGCGATTACTACACGCTGTACGCGGTGCCGGAGGAGTTCAGTGCCCATCGCGGCGTGACAGAAGTGTTATTGAACGCCGTCACCGAGCGCTTTGGCGGCGGCGATATCATTGGCGTGACGGGCGTGCCCGGTTTCTCCACCGATTCAGTGCGCAGCCGTGGCCGCGACGCGGCATTTGCCAACTTCCCCAAAACGCGTTTGGTGGATCAATTGCCCGGCTTGTTCAATCGCGAAGATGCCCTGAAAGCCACGCAGGATTTACTCTCCAGACATAAAAATGTGGTGGGTGTCGTCGCACAAAATGACGACGTTGCGCAGGGCGTGATTGCCGCCTTACGCGGTGCCGGTCTTCGCCCTGATGAAGATGTCCTGGTGGTGGGCGCTGACGGCACCACCGAAGGCGCACGTGCCATAAAGCAGGGACAGCAACTGGCGACCAGCGCCAACTGCCCGGCATTTCAGGCCGGATTTTTCACCGCCCGCTTGTTCGACGTGTTAAACGGCTGGCAACCGCGCGCGGCCGAACGCATGCTCAACTGGCACTCGGTGACCATGACCAAAGACAACGTCGATGTGTATCTTGAACGTTACGTTGATAACGGTGATGTGCCGCCGTTCGACTATAAACGCATGTCCAAGGTCGCCCATCCACAGGATTGGGATCCGCAGGGCAAAATCACGCCGCTGGATATCGATGTCGAATGGGCTGGCTTACCCAAACCCGCAGGCTGGACCTACCCACAGGCCTATCTTGATGCCAAAAATAACGGGGAGTGGCAACGGGTAACGGAGGAGTATCAGGCACATTACAAAATCCCCTTCTTTGGCCCCTCACCGCTCAAAGGCAAAGTATGAGTGCCTTTCTGGACGTCGAGGGCATTACCAAACGCTACGGCGAGAACCGGGTGCTGCGCGGCGTTTCCTTTTCGGTGCCCCGGCGCAGCGTGGTCAGCCTGGTCGGTGAAAACGGCGCGGGGAAAACCACACTGTTTGATATTCTTTCGGGCATCACCCACGCCAATGCAGGCACTGTGACCTTAGCGGGTCAACGCTGGTCACCCCGCTCACTGCACCATGCGCAGACCGGCGGTATAGCACGGGTATTTCAGGAACAGTCACTGATTGCTGATGTGCCAGTGTATGAAAATCTGTTACTGGGGCGCGACCAAACATTCTACCGTGGCGGTTTCTTACAGCGGCGGGCGATGATCAGAGCCGCTCAGCAACTGATCGATGCCGCAGAACTGCCGCTGGACGCAGAACGACGCACCGGCGATTACCCTTTTTCACAGCGGCAAACACTGGAGATCGCTCGCGCCTGCCTGGCACCCATCCTGATCGATAATATCGAACACCCATTGATCCTGCTGGATGAGCCTACCGCCTCGCTGGATCGGGAAGATGAACAACGTTTTTTGGCGTTGGTGGCGAAACTGCGCCAACGCGCCAGCTTGTTGTTGGTCTCACACCGATTGAGTGAAGTGCGCGCGCTGTCCGACCGTATTTATGTTCTCAAAGATGGCCAACGGGTTGCGGAACTCTCTGCTGCCGAAGCCAGCGAAAACCGGCTGCATCAATTGATGGTGGGCCGCGATCGCGCCGCCGATCACTATTATCAGCATCTGCAGCAGGATTGCGCCGACCAGCCGGTGGTCTTTACCGCCCGCAACCTGTCCCTGCCCGACGCCTACAGCGGGATTTCGTTTAGCGTGCGGGCAGGTGAAATCCTGGGTATTGGCGGCTTACTGAACAGCGGGAAAAGTCGCTTAGGCAAGGGACTGGCGGGGGTGATTCCCCCGGCCAGCGGTGAAATCCAGCTCCAGCAAGGCGTTGCACAACGACCCGACATCAAACGGTTGGTGCGCCAGGGCGTGGGCTACATTCCCGCAGAGCGGCTGAGTGAAGGGCTGATTGCTGGCTATAACGTGAGCTGGAATCTTGGCCTTGCCAGCGGCGGCGACCGGCTGACAACCGGCTTCGGGCTGTGGCGTCGTCAGTTGGAACGCCAAACCGCGGCAAAATTTATCGCGCTGCTGCGCATCAAATCGGCTTCCCCGCAAAAAATCACTGGTGAGCTGTCGGGCGGAAACCAGCAAAAAGTGGTGCTGGCCCGTTGGCTGTTTCGTACGCCGCGCGTGCTGGTGCTGGACAATCCCACGCGCGGGGTTGATGCCGGTGCCAAAGAGGAGCTGTATCAGCATCTGCGCGCGCTCAGCCAGCAAGGTGTCGCGATCGTGCTGATCAGTGATGAATTACTGGAGCTGATCGGCCTTTCACATCGCATTCAGATCCTCCAACACGGCCGCCAGGTCGGTGAAATTATCGCACCACCTGATAATAAACCCAGCGAAGCATCGCTGGTCGCCCTGATGCTTAACGCGGCAAAAACGCACGCCCTGGAGGCAACCCTATGACGCAAGATGTCACGCTACCGCCGGCCTCAACCACACGTCCAGCCATGCGCTTTATCCCCGGACGCTGGCTCCCGCTGCTTGCCGTTGTCGCACTGATTGTTTTCTTTAGCCTGACCAGTGACGCCTTTGCCACGTTACGCAATTTCACCGCGATCACGGGCCAGGCCAGCGCCCTGCTGATCGCCTGTTTGGGCCTGACTTTTGTCATTCTGATGGGCTGTATTGATTTATCGGTCGGTGCCATGGTGCTGCTGGTAGGTGCGCTCAGTATCCAACTGATGAACAGTTTTGGACTGGGCTTTTACACGGTTCCGCTGGCAATGGTGCTGGGGGCCGGGCTGGGTGCGCTCAATGGTCTGGTCTACGCCTGGGGGCGCGTGCCGTCCTTTGTGGTCACGCTGGGCAGCCTGTCGATGTTTAGCGGTGCCGCGCTGCAACTGCTGCAAGGCCGCGCGGTGGCGTACAACGACCTGAGTTTTGAAACCGTCGCCATCGGCCAATGGATCCCGCATCTGCCCAATATCGCGCTGTGGGCCGTGCTGGCCTGGCTGCTGAGTGTTTTTGTGGCGCACTACACACGCTTTGGCCGCTACAGCTACCTGATTGGCGGCGGCGAACAGGTGGCTCATACCGCAGGCATTCCGGTACGACGCTACAAGCTGTATGCCTTTATCGCCTCCGGAATGTTGGCGGGGTTCGCCAGTATTTTACTGGTGGCCCGCCTTGGCGCCGCAGGGCCCTCTTTGGGCAGCGATTTACTGCTCAACAGCCTGGCCGCCATCGTGGTAGGCGGTACTTCGCTGGCCGGTGGCAGCGGTGGCCCCCAGCGCACTCTGATTGGCGTGCTGATCATTGCACTGATGGATAACGGTCTGAATCTGCTGGGTGTTTCTGAGTTTACCCAGATGATCATTAAAGGCGCGGTGGTGATCGCCGCGGTTCTGATCAGCCGCCAGCCGTTGCAAAGCGTTGTAAAATAACCTCTTCGGGTAACAGTGATGACGAAACGACTGATTTTAAATGCCTTTTCCATGCCTGCGGTATCACACATCTATCACGGTTTCTGGCGCAATCCGGCCACCGCAGCCACACGCTTTCATGAATTGGACACCTGGGTCACGCTGGCACAGTACCTGGAGAAAGGCCATTTTGATGCGCTGTTTCTGGCAGATGTGCTCGGCGTTGATGACATCTATAAAGGCTCTGCCGATACCTATATTGAGCAGGCAGTGCAAATTCCCATCCATGATTCATCGACCATTGCCGCCGCACTCAGTGCTGTGACGCAAGAGTTGGGACTCGTCTTTACCAGCTCGATTTTGCAGGATCATCCGTTTAGCTTTGCGCGACGTCTCTCAACGCTTGATCACTTAACCAAGGGTCGCGTGGGCTGGAATATCGTGACCAGCGTCAGTCACAACGCCTCGCAGAACTTTGGGCTACCGCGTATCACTGAACACGATGAACGCTATCGCTGGGCAGAAGAGTATGTGGAAGTGGTGTATAAGCTATGGGAGGGCTCGTGGGATGATGAAGCGCTGCTCAACGATCCGCGTAACAACCGCTTTGCCGATCCCGCGCATGTGCATCGCATTCACCATCACGGTGCGCGTTACAAGGTTGCGGGGCCGCATCTGGCGCTGCCCTCTCCGCAGCGCACGCCGGTGCTGTATCAGGCCGGATCGTCAAAAGTTGGCCGCCAGTTTGCCGCGCAGCATGCCGAGGGCACCTTTATTTTGTGTCGAAATCCCGAAGGCGCGCGCGTGCTGACGCAGGGTATGCGTCAGCAGTTAGTGGCCGCGGGACGCCATCCCAATGATCTGCTGTTCCTGCAGGGGCTCTCGTTTGTCGTGGGCAGCACGCAAGAAGAAGCCGAGCGCAAAGCCGCAGAGCTGGATGCCTATCTGAGCGTTGATGGATTGCTGGCCCACATCAGCCGCGATTTAGGCGTCGATTTGGGCGAGCTGGCACCCGATCAGTTGCTTCAGGATGTGCATATCGAAGGCGTGCAGGGCATCATCGACTACTTTAGTGATGCCTTTCAACGCGCGCCAACCGTTGCCGATCTGGCGAACGCTTATGCTGTGAATACGCGCATTGTGGGCACACCCGAACAGATTGCCGATGAACTGGAACGCTGGCAGGCGGCAGGCGTCGATGGCATCAACGTGATGTATGAAACCACGCCGGGTTCATTTATTGAGTTTATTGAACACGTTATTCCAGAATTGCAAAAGCGAGGTTTGGCCCAGCGAGAGTATGCACCGGGCACGCTGCGCGAAAAGTTGTTCGCCGCGCGTTCACCCCATCTGACCGACCGCCATCCGGCTCGCCAATGGAAAAACGCCTTTCGTTAGGCAGGAGCGCTGGAAAGGGGCGAGCTGCGGTATGCCGTAAAGTGACAATAATTATCCACTTTTATTGGTTTGGCGCACATCCTGACTGCGCTATAACAGCCTGAGTGTTGCTGGCAGGATAATTCGGCTGCATCCAGGCAGCACTGTTGCCTGAGCAGCAGTGATGACTGTTGTTCGGGCAACAGTCATCACCCTTTTTCTCAGGAGCACATCATGACACTGTTGACGCTTCCCCGCTCACCCGCACTGAGCACTTCAATTCGCGCCACTGCGCAAGTCTTTGAAGATCCCCGCTCTCGTGCCATGTTTGCGCATTTACAGCAAATCGCCCCCAGTGAAGCCAGCGTGTTAATCATTGGCGCAACGGGGACCGGCAAGGAGTTGGCGGCACGCCATATTCATAACCTGAGCGCACGCCGCGATGGGCCGTTTATCGCCGTTAACTGCGGTGCGTTTACCGAATCACTGGTGGAAGCTGAACTGTTTGGTCATGAAAAAGGGGCTTTTACCGGTGCGCTGTCTGCGCAAGCCGGGTGGTTTGAAGAGGCCAACGGCGGCACGCTATTTTTAGATGAAATTGGCGATCTGCCGCTTTCCCTGCAGGTAAAGCTCCTGCGCGTTCTACAGGAACGTGAAGTGGTGCGTTTGGGGTCACGTAAAAGTATCCCGGTCAATGTCCGCGTTGTCGCAGCGACCAATGTGAAGCTGGAACACGCCATTATTGCCGGGCGCTTTCGCGAAGATCTCTATTACCGATTAAACGTGGTCAACCTGCAATTGCCACTGTTGCGTGACCGGCCGGGCGATATTCTGCCGCTGGCTCATCACTTTATCCGCGATTACCGTCGCCGCCTGGGTTATGACGACGTACGGCTCAGCGAAGAAGCCGCTCAGCGCTTACTCGATTACGCATGGCCGGGCAATATTCGTGAACTGGAGAACGTGATCCACCATACTCTGCTGATCAGCCAGGGCGCGGTGATCCGCGCAGAGGATCTGCATCTCAATGGGCAAGTAGTGGTGCGCGTTCAACCGGTGGCTAACGAAGATGCCAGCGCCGAAACGCTGCTCACTCAGGCCATTAACGCGCTGCTCGAAGAGCAAAACGGCAAGGTTTATGCGCAAGTAGAAGCCGTGTTACTGCGACAGGCCTATCGCTATTGCCACTACAATCAAGTGCATACCGCGACACTGCTGGGGCTCTCGCGCAATATTACCCGTAGCCACCTGATCCGCACCGGTGAACTGGTGGTCAACCGGCGTAAAAACGGCTGAGCATAATTATGCGCGGGCGCATACACCCTGAATTGCAGCCTGCCTCGCATTCATTGATGTTTTTTTCACCACCCACCAATAAGAATTTCTGTAGCTTTAGTGCCAGAAACACGCTGTAAACCCGGCGCATCTTCTGCGAATTAATACCCCGTTTTTGGCGCAGGGCGGGCATTTCATCGCCCTGGATAACATTGGGATTCCACCAGATGCAGTGCGGCCTGCCGGGGGAATCATCAGTGTCCCAATGGCTGAAATATTTTCGTCAATAAATCGACAAAAATTAATCATTGAGCCCCGGCTTAAAAAGTCCTATATTGGCCCGCGCTTTTTTCAAGGCGGTTACTTTTTCAACTAATTATTCAATCGGGGCGCAAACGACAGCCTCGGTTGTGGGAGTGATATGATGACGGATAAAGTCCGTAATAATGCTTTGGATGCCACCACATTTCATGGAAACAATGAATCCTTTTTAGCGCGTCAGGCTGAATTTGAGTCGAACGTCAGAAGCTATCCTCGCAAACTGCCTTTAGCGATTACCAAGGCAGAGGGTGTGTGGATCACTGATGCCGATAACAAACAGTATCTTGATTGCCTGGCCGGTGCGGGAACGCTGGCGCTGGGCCATAACCATCCGGATGTGCTGAAAAGTATCCAAACTGTCATTACTAGCGGCTTGCCGTTACATACCCTGGATTTAACGACCCCGCTGAAAGATGAATTTTCAGAGTACCTGCTGTCACTGCTGCCAGGTCAGGGTAAAGAATACTGCCTGCAATTCACCGGCCCTTCTGGCGCAGATGCCGTCGAAGCCGCGCTGAAACTGGCGAAGAAAGTGACTGGCCGCAGCAGCATTATCAGCTTCTCCGGCGGCTATCACGGCATGACGCATGGCGCACTCTCCGTGACAGGTAACCTGTCACCGAAAGAGGCCGTGGATAACATGATGCCAGAAGTGCAATTCATGCCGTACCCGCACCTGTACCGTTGCCCACTGGGGATCGGTGGTGACGCAGGCGTCAAAGCACTGACCTACTATTTCGATAACCTGATCAATGACGTAGAAAGCGGCGTACGTAAGCCTGCGGCTGTGATTCTGGAAGCCGTTCAGGGTGAAGGCGGCGTTAACCCGGCACCGGTCGAGTGGCTGCAGCGCATCCGTAAAGTGACGCAGGAACACGGTATTCTGCTGATTCTGGACGAAGTGCAAGCGGGCTTCGCGCGTACCGGTAAATTCTTTGCGTTCGAACATGCGGGCATTGAGCCAGACATCATCGTGATGTCAAAAGCCATCGGTGGCGGCTTGCCACTGGCTGTGCTGGGCATCAAGAAAGAATTCGATGCCTGGTCTCCGGGTCACCACACCGGTACCTTCCGGGGTAACCAGATGGCGATGGCCACCGGCATGACCACGCTGAAAATCCTGAAAGATAACGATATCGCGGGCAAAGTCGCGGCGCAGGGCGAGTGGCTGAAAGAGCAACTGGCGGCACTGCAACAGCGCTACCCGGTGCTGGGCCACATCCGTGGTCTCGGTATGATGATTGGTATCGAGATCGTGAAACCCAATGAGCCAGCCGATCACATGGGCAGCTTCCCGGCAGACGGCGATCTCTCCGCACTGCTGCAGAAGAAGTGCTTTGAAGCAGGCTTGATCCTTGAGCGCGGAGGCCGCCACGGTAGCGTGCTGCGTCTGCTGCCTTCCCTGCTGATCACCAATGATGAACTGCGCGTGTTCCTGGATAAATTTGAGCAGGCACTGTTGGCCGCTGGCGTGAAGCCGGTTTAAGGACAAGAAGGACAAGTCATGTCGAATGTGAACCCGATTCTGGCGTCATCCGCGCAAAGCATCGAAGCGTACCAACAAGCGATTACGCAAAGTACGCAAGCCGTGATGCAGTGGCTGCAACAGCCAGAGATGTATCAGGGTAAAAGCGTGGCGGAACTGCGTGAGCGCATTACGCTGGATTTCAATCCACAGGGCCTGGGTAACCAGGTCGCGATTGAGCGCGCCATTGAGTACTTCCTGAAAGACAGCCTGTCGGTGCACCATCCACAGTGTGTGGCGCACCTGCACTGCCCAAGTCTGGTGGTAAGCCAGGCGGCGGAAGTGTTGATTAACGCCACCAACCAGAGCATGGACTCCTGGGACCAGAGCCCATCAGCGACCATCATTGAGCTGAAGCTGATCGAGTGGCTGCGTGCCCAGGTTGGCTACCAGGCCGGTGACGCTGGCGTGTTCACCAGCGGCGGTACGCAGAGTAACCTGATGGGCCTGATGCTGGCACGTGACGCGTTCTTTGCGCGTCAAGGCCACTCTATCCAACAAGATGGCTTGATTGGCGATCTGCGTAAAATCCGCGTGCTGTGTTCAGAGAATGCACACTTCTCTGTGCAGAAGAATATGGCGCTGTTGGGGCTGGGTTATCAGTCTGTGACGTTGGTGAAAACCGATGCGTTCGCGCGCATGGATCTCAACGATCTGCAGGCGAAGATCGCTCAGGCGCAGGCCAATGGCGAGCAGATCCTGGCGATCGTAGCCACCGCAGGCACCACCGATGCCGGGGCCATTGATCCGCTGCGTGCCATTGCTCAGTTGGCTGCTGAACACCAAATCTGGGTTCACGTCGATGCGGCCTGGGGCGGCGCACTGCTGCTGTCAGAACAGTATCGCGATTATCTGGACGGTATTGAGCTGGTGGATTCCATCACACTGGACTTCCACAAGCAGTTCTTCCAGACCATTAGCTGTGGCGCGTTTTTGCTGAAAGAAGCACGCCATTATGAGCTGATGCGCTATCAGGCGGCGTACCTGAACTCTGAATTTGATGAAGAGCAAGGCGTACCGAACCTGGTGTCCAAATCACTGCAAACCACGCGTCGTTTCGATGCGCTGAAATTGTGGATGGGCCTGGAAGCGCTGGGACAAAAGCAGTATGCCGCGATTATCGATCACGGTGTGACGCTGGCACAGCAGGTTGCAGGCTATGTCACTGAGCAGGAAGAGCTGGAACTGGTGATGACACCGCAGTTAGCCAGCGTACTGTTCCGCTTCCGTCCGCAGTCTCTGGCCGATGCGGGTGATGCTGCGATTGCCCTGCTGAACCAGAAAATTGGTGATGCGCTGCTGGATTCAGGGCGTGCCAACGTAGGTGTGACCGAGCATAACGGCGTAACCTGCCTGAAAGTGACCCTGCTGAACCCAACCGTCACGCTGGAAGATGTAAAAGTCCTGCTGGCGTTGGTTTCACGCACGGCGCACGAGCTTCTGGCGCAGTAATTTCCGCTAACGCGCTGAATAAATCCGTAAACCGCAAGGTTTGCGGATTTTTTTTGCCTGTTGGCAGGCCGTTGCGTAAAAAAAAGCCCCGATGCAGGATCGGGGCTTTTTCTCTTCTTCAGCGACTTAGAACGGAATATCGTCGTCAAAGTCCATCGGTGGTTCATTGTTCTGCGGTGCGCTGTTCTGCTGTGGACGCGAAGAGGCTGCCGGTGCTGGGGAGCCACCGCCACTGAACTGGTTGCCGCCTTGTGGCTGCTGAGGCTGGCCCCAACCGTTGTTGTTACCGCCACCCGCCGCAGGTGCACCCGCACCGCCGCCTTGACGACCACCCAACATTTGCATGGTGCCACCCACATTCACGACCACTTCAGTGGTGTAACGCTCCTGGCCGCCTTGATCCTGCCACTTACGGGTGCGCAGTTGACCTTCGATGTACACCTGCGACCCTTTGCGCAGGTATTCACCCGCCACTTCAGCCAATTTGCCGAACAGCACAACGCGGTGCCACTCGGTCACTTCTTTGTTTTCGCCGGTTTGCTTGTCGCGCCAGCTTTCGGAAGTCGCCAGCGTAATATTCGCTACCGCACCACCATTCGGCATATAGCGGACTTCCGGGTCTTGCCCCAGATTCCCGACAAGAATGACTTTGTTTACGCCTCTGCTGGCCATGTGCTTTCTCCCGATGAATAAGGTTCTATAAGTCTACGCGCAAAATTCTAGCATGCCCTACCCCGATATCCTACATTGATACAGAATTCCGAGCGGGCCTGAAAAACAACTGCAACTGTGGTGAAGTTTACATCAAATACTGGATATCCATTCAGGTTTTTTTATGCAATAATAATTCGTTCCATACTGGCTGTGCCGGGCAAGGGCACGGTGAGATCTGAGAGAATCCGGGAAAGGTGAATGGATAAGATCGAAGTCCGGGGTGCCCGCACCCACAATCTCAAAAACATCAATTTAATCATCCCTCGCGACAAACTGATCGTGGTAACCGGCCTCTCCGGCTCGGGAAAATCTTCGCTGGCGTTTGATACCCTGTATGCCGAAGGGCAGCGCCGCTATGTGGAATCCCTGTCTGCCTACGCACGCCAGTTCTTGTCGCTGATGGAAAAACCCGATGTGGATCATATCGAAGGCCTGTCGCCAGCGATCTCTATTGAGCAGAAATCCACGTCGCATAACCCACGCTCGACCGTCGGCACCATCACGGAAATTCACGACTACCTGCGTTTGCTGTTTGCCCGCGTGGGCGAGCCGCGCTGTCCCGATCACGACGTCACGCTGGCGGCACAAACCGTCAGCCAGATGGTTGATAACGTGCTGGCGCTTCCAGAGGGCCGCCGTCTGATGCTGCTGGCACCGGTGGTGAAAGAGCGTAAAGGCGAGCACACCAAAACGCTGGAAAACCTGGCAACGCAAGGTTATATCCGGGCGCGTATTGATGGCGAGGTTTGCGATCTCTCCGATCCGCCAAAACTTGAGCTTCACAAAAAGCACACCATTGAAGTGGTGGTCGATCGTTTCAAAGTTCGTGATGACCTCAAGCAGCGTCTGGCCGAGTCGTTTGAAACCGCGCTGGAACTCTCCGGGGGCACCGCGGTGGTTGCCGATATGGATGACAGCAGCGCGGAAGAACTGCTGTTTTCCGCCAATTTTGCTTGCCCGATTTGCGGCTACAGCATGCGCGAATTAGAACCGCGCCTGTTCTCCTTTAACAATCCAGCGGGCGCCTGCCAAACCTGTGACGGTTTAGGCGTGCAGCAATATTTCGATCCCGATCGCGTGGTACAAAACGCCGAACTGTCGCTGGCAGGCGGCGCCATTCGTGGCTGGGATCGCCGCAATTTCTATTATTTCCAAATGCTGCGCTCACTGGCAGAACATTATGAATTTGATGTCGAAGCCCCCTTCGAGAGCCTGAAACCCACGGTACAGAAAGTGATCCTCTACGGCTCGGGCAAAGAGAATATCGAGTTCAAATACGTCAACGATCGTGGTGATACCTCAGTGCGCCGCCACCCGTTTGAAGGCGTGCTGAACAACATAGAACGCCGGTATAAAGAGACCGAGTCCAGCGCGGTACGGGAAGAGTTGGCGAAATTTATCAATAACCGCGCCTGTGCCAGTTGCGAAGGAACCCGTTTGCGCCGTGAAGCACGCCATGTGTTTATCGAGGGCACCACGCTGCCGACCATTTCCGATATGAGCATTGGTCATGCGATGGCGTTCTTCCAGAATATTAAGCTGAGCGGCCAGCGCGCCAAAATCGCCGAAAAAGTGCTGAAAGAGATCGGCGATCGCCTGAAATTCCTGGTGAATGTTGGGCTGAATTATCTGTCGATGTCGCGCTCAGCAGAAACGCTCTCAGGCGGGGAAGCGCAGCGTATTCGCCTGGCCAGCCAGATTGGTGCCGGTCTGGTTGGCGTCATGTATGTGCTGGATGAGCCATCCATTGGTTTGCATCAGCGCGACAACGAACGCCTGCTGGAAACGCTTATTCACCTGCGCAATCTCGGCAATACGGTGATTGTTGTCGAGCACGATGAAGATGCGATTCGCGCCGCCGATCACGTGATTGATATCGGCCCCGGTGCGGGCGTGCACGGCGGTGAAATTGTCGCGGAAGGCACGGTTGAGCAAATCATGGCTGAACCCACCTCGCTGACCGGGCAATATTTAAGTGGCGAGAAGAAAATTGCGATTCCGGCACAGCGCGTCGAAGCCAATCCGGAAAAAGTGCTGAAACTGAGCGGTGCACGCGGCAATAACCTGAAAGATGTCACGCTGACATTGCCGGTCGGGCTGTTTACCTGTGTGACCGGCGTATCGGGTTCGGGCAAATCCACGTTGATCAACGATACGCTGTTCCCGGTGGCACAGCGCGCGCTCAATGGCGCAACCATTATTGAACCCGCGCCACACCGTGAGGTGTCAGGTCTGGAGCATTTCGATAAAGTCATCGATATCGATCAGAGTCCGATTGGCCGTACCCCCCGCTCCAACCCCGCCACCTATACCGGGGTGTTCACGCCGGTGCGTGAACTGTTCGCGGGGGTGCCAGAATCGCGTGCTCGCGGTTATACACCAGGCCGTTTTAGCTTTAACGTGCGGGGTGGACGTTGTGAAGCCTGTCAGGGCGACGGTGTGTTGAAAGTCGAAATGCACTTCCTGCCAGATATCTACGTGCCTTGCGATCAGTGCAAAGGTAAGCGCTATAACCGTGAAACGCTGGAAGTGAAGTACAAAGGCAAGAGCATTCATGAAGTGCTGGAAATGACCATTGAAGAAGCCCGTGCCTTCTTTGATGCCGTGCCTGCACTGGCGCGCAAGCTCCAGACGCTGATTGATGTTGGCCTGTCCTATATTCGTTTAGGCCAGTCGGCCACCACGCTGTCTGGTGGTGAAGCGCAGCGCGTCAAACTGGCGCGTGAGTTGTCGAAACGTGGGACTGGGCAAACGCTGTATATTCTCGATGAACCCACCACGGGTCTGCATTTTGCGGATATTGCGCAGTTACTGGAAGTCCTGCACCAGTTGCGCGATCAGGGCAATACCATCGTGGTGATTGAGCACAATCTTGATGTGATCAAAACCGCAGACTGGATTGTTGATCTGGGTCCAGAAGGCGGCAGCGGAGGCGGACAAATCCTGGTTTCAGGCACACCGGAAACCGTTGCGAACTGTCAGGAATCACACACGGCACGCTTCCTTAAGTCGTTGATTTTACAAAAATAAACCCATAAAACGGGGGGCTGTTCAGGCCCCCTTTTTCTGCCCATTTCCACTGTGCCTTGCAGAATCAGGCAAGATTTAGACAGGTTCTGGCATATCCGTCCCCCGCCCTGACGACTATCCTTATTCCGCTTCATCATTTCTTTATGCTTAGTCCGTAGCCTCATTTTTTACGGCACTTTCTCAGGATGCAGGTCATCACCTGCAAGCAAACTCAGCGAATCACTCAACTGGATTGAACTGGAGAGACTATGAAAATCACTCACGCTTATGCTGCTCAGGATGCGAAATCAAAGCTGGCACCGTTTGAATACCAACCGCGTGCACTGCGTCACCACGACGTCGAAATCGAAATCCTGTACTGCGGCGTATGCCACTCTGACCTGCACCAGGCACGTAACGAATGGCGAAACACGATTTTTCCCGTCGTTCCTGGGCATGAAATTGTTGGCCGCGTGACCGCCGTTGGTGGACATACGCAAAAGTATAACGTCGGCGATTTGGTCGGTGTGGGTTGTATGGTTGATTCCTGCCGCACCTGTCCGAGCTGTCAGGAAGGCCTGGAGCAATATTGTGAAAACGGCTTTGTCGGCACCTACAACGGCGAAGATCGCGAAACCAAAGCCATTACTTATGGCGGTTACTCCACCAGCGTTGTCGTACATGAAGATTTCGTGCTGAAAGTGCCCGCCAACCTCGATCCCGCAGGTGCGGCCCCGCTGCTGTGCGCCGGTATCACCACTTACTCACCGTTGCATCACTGGGGTGCGGGTCCGGGTAAAAAAGTGGGCGTGGTCGGCTTAGGAGGCCTGGGGCATATGGGCGTAAAAATCGCGCACGCTATGGGTGCCCATGTTGTTCTGTTCACCACGTCGCCGTCCAAAATCGAAGATGGCAAACGTCTCGGTGCTGATGAAGTGGTGATTTCGAAAGACGCCGATCAAATGGCGGCCCATGCCAACTCCTTTGATCTCATCGTGAATACCGTGGCCGCACAGCACGATCTGAATCCGTTTATTACCTTGCTGAAACGCGATGGCACGCTGGTGCTGGTCGGTGCACCTGAGCATGATCATCCGTCGCCACAGGTGTTTAACCTGATCTTTAAGCGCCGTTCGGTAGCCGGTTCACTGATTGGTGGGATTAAAGAGACACAGGATATGCTGGATTTCTGCGGCAAGCACAACATCGTATCCGACATTGAGCTGATTAACATGAATCAGATTAATGAAGCCTACGAGCGCATGCTGAAAAGCGATGTGAAATACCGTTTCGTGATCGATATTGAGACGTTACGCAACGCATCTTCTGCGGCGTAATTCTGTCGGGCCGGTTTATCCGGCCCGTTTACTGACTGCGCGCCTGCTGAAAAGAAGCATCGACCAGCCAATAAATTTCCGAATCTTTCAGCGGTCCTTCCAGCCACAGCGTACTCCAGTGCACCGGATTGAGGTGTTCACTGGGCACGATCGTTTTGTGTTTCTCGCGGAGTTCACGCGCCTTTACTTCTGTGGTTTTCAATGACACCGCCTGACCGCCGGGTTGCGCATCATGCACCAGGGCAAATAACACGCCTTTGGTTTTGATTTGCGTTGCTTTCCAGTCATTGTGCACACTCTGATGGGCATCCTCTTTCGCCATACAATAGTCCAGAAAGTCAGAGGTATTCATCATCACTCCCCTTATCGTTCAGCATTATCATGAGTATAGGCAACTTACATCGCATCGCGTCAATTCACCGATGCGGATTGTTCGTGACGCGTGATTTTCACTCCGCCACAATGCAAAACGGGGCCGCAGCCCCGTTGATGAGCGTGAGTAAGATTACATCACCGCCGCAAAGGCTTTTGCCACTTGATGAACATTGTTGCTGTTGAGGCCCGCCACACACATACGGCCACTGGCAATCAGATACACACCAAATTCATCACGCAGGCGATCAACCTGCTGCGCACTTAATCCTGTGTAGCTAAACATGCCACGTTGCTGGAGCAGATAATCAAAGTTTTTGCCTGGCACGGTTTGCGTCAACACATCCACCAGCGCCTGACGCATGCTTAAGATACGCACACGCATCGCTTCGACTTCCGCTAACCAGTTCGCTTTCAGTGCTTCATCGTTCAGCACGCAAGACACCACCTGCGCACCAAAATTAGGTGGGCTGGAGTAGTTACGACGCACGGTCGCTTTCAACTGACCTAGCACGCGTGACGCGGCATCAGCATCTTCACATACCACAGAGAGCCCACCTACGCGCTCACCGTACAGCGAGAAAATTTTAGAGAAGGAATTCGACACCAGGGCAGGCAGGCCCGCTTGTGCAATCACTCGCATCGCATAGGCATCGTCTTCCATCCCTGCCCCGAAACCTTGATAAGCAATATCAAGGAACGGAATCAGTTCGCGAGATTTCAGGATTTCCGTTACGTGATCCCACTGGGCGTGGGTTAAATCTGCGCCGGTTGGGTTATGGCAGCAAGGGTGCAACAGCACCACGCTACGCGCTGGCAGCGTTTCCAGTTTGGCGATAAAGGCATCGAATTTTACGCCGTTGGTTTCTGCGTCATACCACGGATAGGTGTTTACGGTAAAACCGGCACCGGCGAAGATCGCAACATGGTTTTCCCACGTCGGATCGCTGACCCAGACCTGAGAATCGGGGAAATAGCGTTTCAGGAAATCCGCACCCACTTTCAGGGCTCCCGAGCCGCCCAGTGTTTGAATAGTGGCGATTTTGCCCGCTTTCAACGCAGGGTGTTCAGCACCAAACAGCAGCGGGGCAATGGCATTACGGTAAGCCGCCAAGCCTTCCATCGGCAGATACAGAGAGGCATCCTGCGGACGGGCATTCAGGCGCGCTTCAGCCTGTGCGACCGCATCAAGCTGAGGAATAATACCCGCCTCGTTGTAATACAGGCCGATGCTCAGATTCACTTTGTCGGTACGCGGATCCTGTTTAAAGGTTTCCATCAAAGACAGGATCGGGTCGCCAGCGTAGGCGTCAACGTTCTGAAACACGGTGCAGTTCTCCAGTTTTATCGGTCTTTCCCCAGTGGGGAATCAGTTATTTTGCCGCAGCGTCATAGCGGCCCGGACGATGATTCATGGCGATCAGTAAATTCATCACCACAGCTCCCCCGATCGACGCCAACAGTACAGGTAGTGATACCACAAATAGCGACGCCATCACCACAGCGCAATCCACCGCCATCTGCAGTTTTCCGGCGCGAATACCGTACTTATCCTGCAACCAGAGCGCGAGGATATTGATGCCCCCGAGGCTGGCTTTATGGCGAAACAATACAATAAACCCAACCCCGAGGATCAGGCTACCAAACAGTGTCGCATAAAGCGGATTTAAGGTGTCGATATGGATAAAAAGCGGATGCAGATCGCTAAACAGTGACACCAGCCCCACCGCACAAAACGTTTTCACGGTGAAGGCCAGGCCCATACGTTTAAAGGCCAGCCAGTAGAACGGCAGATTTAACAGAAAGAACGCCGTGCCAAATGTCAGGGATGTGGCGTAGTGAAGAAGAAAGGCGATGCCCGCCGTTCCGCCCGTCAACGCCCCCGCCTGGCGCAGCAAAATAACGCCAAACGAGACCATCAGCGTGCCGGTGATAATGGCAAGCACATCTTCAATCAGGGAATGCGGGATACGTGCGGGCTGCAGGGTATTTTCCATCAGGTGAAATCTCGTCAAAATGATTCACTCTGATAGCAAAAATCGCACCAATCCGGGGGTGAAAAAGGGCCCCCGGACGGTGCCAATGATTAACCCATTGAATACTAAGGCGCTTTATTGCTCATTTTCGTGCATAAAATGGGTGATATCCGCACACTTCATGCACCTAAAGATTGATTAACTCACAAACCGTGAAAAACGCATGCGCTAATGCACACTATTAGTGCATCAATGCACCAGGATGGCACATGGCGCCTCTTTTTGGTGCGTTTAGGCAACTTTGGTCATCATTCCGCTTTCTTTTAAGCGGTTTAGTACCACGGATGTTTTCACATGCGAAATACTTTGCTTACCCGCCACCAACTGGCTAATCAAGGCACTCAGCCCCGGCAGATCGGCAACGGTGACTTTCAATAAGTAATCGGCATCCCCTGTGGTTTGCCAGGCATCCACAATGGCAGGCTCTTCCGCCACTCGCCGGTGAAAGTTCTCCACGCACTCCGAGGTATGGTTGATTAGGCGCACTTCAATCAGCCCGATCACCTGTAATCCAACGGCATCTGGCGCTAAGCGCGCGTGATAGCCCAGTATGCAGCCAGCCTGTTCTAAATTAATGCGCCGACGCGAGCACTGTGACGCTGAAAGTCCAACAAGATCACTGAGTTCCTGATTGGTGAGACGGCCATTGGCTTGTAATAACGTGAGTATTTTTAGGTCGAAATCGTCAATCGAGGTGGTCATGGTTGCCCAGTCAGCGGTCTTGGTTCTGAATCACAGATAACCGCAAAAACCTGCCGACTGTCCAACACTATTTTCTGATGACGCGCACTGGATGCACAGTTTGTGCATCGGATCTTAGTATTCGTCGTCGTAGGCGGGGCCAGCGTAGTTGTCAAAGCGAGACCACTGGCCGTTAAAGGTGAGACGTACGCTGCCGATAGGGCCGTTACGCTGTTTACCGATGATGATTTCCGCGATGCCTTTCAGATCGCTGTTTTCGTGATACACCTCATCGCGGTAAATAAACATGATCAAGTCCGCATCCTGCTCGATAGAGCCTGATTCACGCAAGTCGGAGTTCACCGGGCGTTTATCTGCGCGTTGTTCCAGTGAGCGGTTAAGCTGCGACAGGGCCACCACCGGCACGTTAAGCTCTTTCGCCAGCGCCTTCAAAGAGCGCGAGATTTCCGCAATTTCCAGGGTACGGTTATCAGAGAGTGAAGGCACGCGCATCAACTGCAGGTAGTCGATCATGATCATGCTGAGCCCACCCGCCTCACGAAACACGCGGCGCGCACGCGAGCGGACTTCCGTTGGCGTCAGGCCGGAAGAATCATCGATATACATATTCTTCTTGTCGATCAAGATGCCCATCGTGCTGGAGATACGCGCCCAGTCCTCGTCATCCAGTTGACCCGTACGGATCCGCGTCTGATCCACGCGGGATAACGAGGCCAACATACGCATCATAATCTGTTCCCCGGGCATCTCCAGACTGAAGATCAAGACCGGTTTTTTCTGCGTCATCGCGGCGTTTTCACACAGGTTCATCGCAAAAGTGGTTTTCCCCATCGAAGGACGGGCCGCCACGATAATCAGATCGGAACCTTGCAGACCCGCGGTCTTTTTATTCAGATCGTTATACCCGGTATCCACCCCGGTCACGCCATCGTGCGGCTGTTGGTACAGCGACTCAATACGTGAAATGGTGGCTTCCAGAATGGTGTCGATCCCTTTTGGGCCTTCGTCTTTATTGGCGCGGCTTTCGGCAATTTTGAAAACTTTTGATTCCGCAAAATCGAGCAAATCTTCGCTGCTGCGCCCCTGTGGGTCATAGCAGGCATCAGCAATTTCATTGCTCACCGAAATGATGTCACGCACCACCGCACGCTCACGCACAATATCGGCATAGGCGCTGATATTCGCCGCACTGGGTGTGTTTTTGGAAAGTTCGGCCAGATAAGCGAACCCACCCACCATGTTTAATTCACCGTTGCGTTCCAGTGATTCTGACAGGGTGATCAGATCGATAGGCCGTCCGGCTTCCAGTAATTTTTGCATTTCAGCAAAAATCATACGGTGCGGACGACTAAAGAAATCGTCTGCCGCGACGCGCTCGGAAACGTTGTCCCAGCGTTCATTATCCAGCATTAATCCACCGAGAACGGACTGCTCCGCTTCCAGTGAATGGGGCGGCAATTTCAAGCCTTCGACTTGATAATCGCGCGGTTCTGAGGATTTGTTGCCGGGTTTGTTTCCTGCCATAGTGAATGCGTTACCGAAAATCTGTGGGGACGCGCAAGTATACCCTCTTTCTTATCTGCGTTCAGCCCACGAATAAAAAGGAGCCAGCATGGCGAAGCGTATCCAATTCAGTAAGCACGGCGGGCCTGAGGTTTTGCAATGGGTCGAGGTTGACATCAAGGATCCTGGCCCGGATGAAGTCCTGGTCGAGAACAAGGCGATAGGGATCAACTATATCGACACCTATGTGCGCAGCGGACTCTATGCGCCTCCGGCGCTGCCCTCAGGGTTGGGCACAGAAGCGGCAGGTGTGGTGACGAAGGTTGGCACGCAGGTGAGCGGTATACAGGTGGGTGATCGCGTGGTCTATGCCCAATCGGGGCTAGGGGCTTACAGTGAGGTGCATTGCGTTAATCAATCACGGATTGCGTTGCTGCCTGACAGCATCAGCTTTGAGCAGGCGGCAGCCTCTTTTCTGAAAGGCTTGACCGTGCACTATCTGCTGCGGCAAACCTATGAAATCAAGCCGGATGAGACCTTTCTATTTCACGCGGCCGCCGGCGGCGTTGGGTTGATTGCCTGCCAATGGGCAAAAGCACTGGGAGCCCATTTAATCGGTACCGTGGGCTCTGCGGAAAAAGCCGCACGCGCCAAAGCCGCAGGTGCCTGGGCGACCATCAACTATCGCGATGAAAATATTGCCCAGCGCGTCAGTGAGCTGACGAACGGTCAAAAAGTGGCAGTGGTCTATGACTCCGTGGGGAAAGATACGTGGGAAGCCTCGCTGGACAGCCTGCAACGCCGTGGACTGATGGTCAGCTTTGGTAACTCTTCCGGGCCGGTAACAGGCGTAAATTTGGGCATCCTTAACCAAAAAGGCTCGCTGTATGTCACCCGTCCTTCGCTGTTTGGGTACATCACCCAACGTGAAGAATTGGCGCAGGCCAGCCACGAGCTGTTCTCACTGATCGCCTCTGGCGCCATTCAAGTCGATGTGGCCGAATCGCAGAAATTCGCTTTACGGGATGCAGAGCAAGCGCACCGCATACTGGAAAGCCGAGCCACACAAGGTTCCAGTTTATTGATCCCTTGATAGACGAAAAAAAGGCCTTCCCATTGGGAAGGCCTGACTGTTTTCGTTATCGTTATCGTTTTTTACGCTGTCTGTAGGGTCAGCGGTTGTGAATTCGAATCACTTTATTGACAACATCCTGACAGAAAATATAAGAAAAAAATATGTTCTTTGACAAAATGGCGCTAAGCAATGCGTCAGGTTGTGATCCAATCCACACTCCCTCTAGCGATAGCGACGATCGGCCGTGGGCAAACGTGGTTTTTGCCATGCGCGCCATAACCACACGACCACCACGGCCAGTACCAGCCACGGCAGCAACTTAATCATTAGCATTAACATGCCACCAAAAAACATCACCAATGTGGCCACCACGACCGCCGCCAGTACGCCCAGTACAGACACTCCAGTGAGCATCAACATCAAGAAGAAACCCAGTACAAACAGAATTTCCATTACATTCTCCACAGGCATTATTGCGCTATCGAGACATTTACAAGAATCGTGCCAAAGGCTAACTGTTTGAATAGATTAAGCAGAGCGGAAAAGAGGTAGCGTGAACCTGGTTAATTTCACCGATTTTTCGTGAAAAATTAACCAGGTTATTGATTAGGCCGCGACGCGGTCGGCCACTAAAGAGAGTGCGTGTTCCACCACACGAATGTCCGCGCCTGGCTTGTGCGCGTTTTCGCTGAGATAACGACGCCACTGACGCGCGCCTGGGATCCCCTGGAACAAACCCAGCATATGGCGAGTCACATGCCCGAGGTAAGTGCCCTGGCTCAGCTCCGCGTCGATATAGGGGTACATCGCACGAACCGCGGCCACTGCGTCTACCGGTGCAGTGTCCAGCCCAAAGATTTCACGGTCAACATGCATCAGGATACCCGGATTTTGATAGGCTTCGCGCCCCATCATCACGCCATCCATGTGCTGCAAGTGCGCTTTGGCTTCTTCCAACGTTTTAATGCCGCCGTTGATTGCCATGGTTAAATGCGGGAAGTCCTGCTTAAGCTGATACACACGCGGATAATCCAACGGGGGAATTTCGCGGTTTTCCTTTGGGCTTAGCCCAGAGAGCCAGGCCTTGCGCGCGTGAATAATAAAGGTGTCACAACCGCCCTTTTCCGCCACGGTGCCAATAAAATCACACAGGAAAGCATAGCTATCCAGCTCATCAATGCCGATACGCGTTTTCACCGTGACCGGGATGGAAACCACGTCGCGCATGGCTTTGATACAATCTGCCACCAGCGCGGCTTCGCCCATCAAACACGCGCCAAAGCGTCCATTCTGCACGCGGTCTGACGGACAGCCGACATTAAGGTTGATTTCGTTGTAGCCACGCGCCTCCGCCAATCTCGCACACTGTGCCAGTGCCTGTGGATCGCTACCCCCCAGTTGCAATGCAACAGGTTGCTCAATTTCGCTGTAGTGCAGGTAATCACCTTTGCCGTGAATGATGGCACCGGTGGTGACCATTTCGGTGTACAGCAGCGTCTGACCGGTTAACTGGCGATGAAAGTAGCGACAGTGGCGGTCAGTCCAGTCGAGCATGGGGGCAATGGAGAAGCGCAGTGCGGGAAACGTCTGACTCATGAAACACAAAGATCCGGAATAAGGGGTGTTGATAATGTGGGCAATGATAGCACACAACCCAGCCCGAGACAGTTTCAACTTACAGACATTTCCCGCTGGCACATCAGCAGAATCGATGTTCGCGCAACACTCAGGGAGTATCCGGCCATATAATGGCTGCAGGTTCTGAATAATCAATACGTGAGAGTGCAACTCGATACTTTTTCCATTGATGCAATATACATTTCTCCTCTTGCGTAATGAGGTCTAATTCTAAAGCATCTTGCAATGGGGCTATTTTTCTCGACGCAAATTCCATTAGTTCGTCACTTTTCCGTCTAGCCTTGACAATACTTAATTCAGTACTTAATGGAGGCATCTCAGATAAAATAGGGTACCCTTTGTCTGATGAGCAGATAACCTTCCCATTTTCTTGACCTTTAAGTAAGTTACGATAATGCTCATCAGTTATCTCAATCAAGTCATCAGGCCATGCATTATCACTCTGAATATATTCATTTTTTAGGGAACCAAAATAAAAGCCATTGCGTTGAGCACTAAAGAATATTTTTTCATTCAAATACATATTAATTACCTATCGCCAGCCAATATGCAGAGTGTTCTTCACCCCATAACCATGCACGGAATTGCGTAGTACTCAGTATCTGAGCTGCAATGTTTGCTTTAGAGTTGGGGCCAATATGAACTTCATTTTTTGACAAAAAAACAGCACGGCAGGCATTCGGAAATGCTCTTGGAAACGTTACAACGTTCGCATCAGCAGTTCTTGAAACCGCACCATATTGAATAATTAATCCCGTACTAGAATCCCTGTGCCAACCTGACGCGCCAAGTGAAGCTGTATTTTTTGCATTATAACCTGCATCACTTTGAGATTTTGAGTAATAACGCGCATCAAAGTTTGCATAGTTCGCAGGAATTACCTGTCCATTAATATTGGTGTTGCCAATAATTGCAACACCATTTTCCATAAAAACTTTACCCGTTGCTAAGTCAACATAAAATGGACGAAGGCTGTTATATCCACCATACTGATCGCCTGGGTTGGTCAGCATTAAATAAATACGCCCACCATCCTGCCGCCAAAACGTTGAATAGGAGCCATAAATCATACGAAAGTTATTAGCCGCGGTTGTTTGATACTCTGCACTATTTCGAACAGGTCCCGAAACATAAAGGCTGCCTGTAAGCGGGATAGCCCCAATCTCCGCCACCGTTGGTTTATTCTGTGTATCATAGACTTTAGACCAAGCTGTCCAGACGTTCTGGTACATCGTGCGAATATAGGTACGCGAGCTATTATAAATACTATAACGCTGTGTAATACCTGCATGCTTGATAACTTCCAGAGCACCCGCCATCGCCTCTGGATAATTTGCCCCGGAGGCTGCATTCGCATTTGCTGCCTGAAAATATAACCCTGGCGTGACATAGCTATTTAAATTGGCTGCATTTGGAATAGCAGTCGCCTGACTATTATAAATATCCTGGGTGGTGATGGCGATATCCTGGTTTAATTCACGACCATTTACCTTTCGGGCAACCGGCACGCCACCAATGTTGCTCAGCGCCTGAGGTTTATTCACAACATCACTAAGATTATTAGCTTTCAATAGCGCATCATCAGACACCTTTTTATTTAATATGCCGCGAATGGCTTCCAATAGCTGCGTGTTTTTGGTTTTTTCGAGTTTAAGTCCTGCCGCCTCAATAACCGCGCACAGCTCTTCCTGAACGCTGTCCCAGTAGGTATCGATCAGTTGGGTGGCCCGGATACCTGCCGTTGCGTCACCATTGGTAAAACCATTTTTACCCGCGCCAAATTTGTCCTTTTGCGCGGTGGGGGTATCAATTCGATGCATGTGCGTTTCCTTCTGAGTAGCTAAAGACCACGACGGTGTGAGAGGGGCTGAGTTTGTTGATGATGCATTCCACCACCGTATCGCCCCAGGTACGCAGCTCGGCATTGCATTCGCTGCTGCAGGTCATCCAACGAAACTGGGCATCGGCGGGAATACTGACCCGCCAGTAGTAACGCCAACGATCGCCCCATTCTGGATTCGGGCTGCTGTTGAGATGTTGAAATTGTTCAATGGTGACGTCGTAGTAGCCCAGGGCATCCAATTGTTGACGATAAAAAGTCGCATTGATCCCTCCGGGAATACTGACTTTGGCATCCAATCGCTGCTGGCGCTGCGACAGGGTTTGCGCCTCATCGATCGTGCAGTCATCGGGTAAACCACACAGCGCTTCATAGCGTTCAATTAACTCTTCGGTTCTGGCCGGGTCGACTTCGCGCAGGAGATCCAGACCCCGCTGATGCGTCGCTGCCAGCGACGGGGCCAGTCCCTCCAGCAGATTATTTTCGCCTCCCCAGGCTGGGCCCGGTGGCAACAGGGCATACAGCAACTGCGTGTACTCTTGCTCCAGGTTCATGGTGCTTACCCCGCCAGTGAATAGTTTTGCCATATCACCTCACCCAGCACCGGTAACTCCGTTGCGGTCAACGCAATGTCTTGCGTGGGACTGATCAGGCGATGCGCGTACTCGCTGCCTGCCAGGCTGACGGCTTCGCTGATACGTGAGAGATAGAGTTTTTCTCCTGGCTCGCCATCACGCAGCATAAAGGCTTTCAGTTCGGCGATGACCGCAGCCCGAATCGCCGGGGTATCCCTCGCCAGACTCAACGTTAAGGAGATGCGCTTTGCAGTCACCGGGAACACCGTTAACCCCGCACCGGCCACCGGAGCCAACGGCAGAATATGGGCTTTCACCGCCGCAATGGTTTCTGGTGAAGGCACCGGATTATCGGCGTCGTTGGTGGCAATCATCACCCCGACGGTGCCAATGCCCTGCCAGTGACGCCGCGTCCAGGCTCGCGTAATGGTCGGGATCTCTTTAGCCCAAATAATGTAGTCGGCATCCGCTCCTCCCTGCGGCGTCCAGTACCAACGCTCCATGATGCGTAGCCGCCAGGCCTCCAACGCTTCGATATCCTCACCGCCGCGAATGGCTTCCGCCATCGCGGTAGAGGAGAGACCAGGGATCGGCATCGTCAGGCGCAGTGCCACACGATCATCAGCATTGCCGGCTGAACCCGCATCTACGGCCTGCACAGGCGCTCGCAACACCCCATTGGCCGCGCTGGCGGCAGCAGTCGTGGTAAAACGGGTTTGATCATCGCGCGTAAGCAAGGTGCCCGCGGGGAGCGTAGGACTGCCCGCCACCCCTTCCCATCGTACAAACCCCGTTGCCGCCGCTGCCGGTTTGCGGGGACAGCGTTTTATCTGTGCATGCCGCACTAACCAGCTCTCATCAGCCTGATCCGGTAATAGGTTTCGTGCCAGATAATCCAGGTAGCCATACAGGCTATGTACCGCCGCCGCCTGTACCCGGGCATACACTTCCGTGTCCAGACGACGCAATACCCCCTCTTCATGCAGACGGTTCATCAGATCACTGCGTAATGTCGCGATCAGCGTCGGCAACGACGGTCGGTTAAATCCACTGTCAGCCATTGAGTTCACTCCAAATATCGTCAAAGGTCATGTTGTGGTAGCTACCATCCTGCTGCCACAGGGTGAGTTTGATCCCCAGCGTGTTGATCCCCGTGCGCTCAGCCTGAACCTCAAAGTGCGTCACCACGCCATCTTCCAGCATCCAATTCAGGGCCTGTTGCAGATACTCGCGGGCCTTAATCGCCGTGTGATTCGTCAACGTGCTGCGCCGCAGCAGCCAGAGTCGTGAGCCAATACGGTCGTTTTCCCGTGACGGCCAGCTGTCTCCCCACCAGCCGTAGCGTTCGTCACTGATATCGTCCGGCTCAGCACGCCGCCAGCTAAACAGGGAAATCATCACTGCCCGCTCCAGTCGGGTGAGAGGAGCATTGGCCGGTTTTTCATGCCCATTCACAAAAACGATCATGCAGCCCCCATTTGCGCAGCAGGTTTGTCGGTCGTTCCACCGCCATCACCGTTCTCTTTGTGCGTATGGCCGTTGTAGGTTTGACGCAGTGACGAGATCGTGGAGGTTTTGTCACGGATCTCACCTTGCGGCACCTCCAACAGCGGCGTGTTAAAGGTCACACGCTCCTGGGCATTGACGATAAACGTCTTGGTTGACAGCTCCACCCGGTTGCCGCGCCGCAACACCAGACTGTCGCCCTCATCGCTGTACAACGCCACTTCGCCCTGCTCAAGCCCTTGCAGGCGGTAGCGTCGGTCGGCAACGTTAATCACCACCCCGTGTGAACGATCCGCTTCCAGAAACAGCACGACACTTTCAGCCCCCGGATGGGCCGTCGATGTCAGCCCATAGGGTTCGAGGTATTCCAGCCCTTCGGTCACTTCTCCCGCCATCAGCGTCAGTGAGGCACGTTGACACTTGGCATGTGAGTCCAGCGCGCGCAGCACACCGCGGGCGATAAGATTCCCCAGCCCAAGTTTCAGGCCGGTAAACACATTTTTCATGAAACCTCCAAATTTATGCGGACGCGTTAAGGCGCAGGTGCGGGCAAGTAAGCATCCGGAGGGGCCAGCGTGAGTGTGGTTTTGCTGCCACTGGTATCCAGGGTGAACGTAACTTCCGCCAGCAACAGCGGTTGGTTGTCAAAACCCAGCAGCGGATCCCAGACAATCACCTGTTGGTTAGGCTGCCACAACTGACCGTCGCCTTGCCGCCAGCCTTGTACGCGATACGTCACTTGCCGTGAGCGTGCAGCGCGCTGCTGTGCTTCAAAGTTGGCCCGCATCTGACAACTGGCGGCCGTTGCGTTGCCGGTTTGGCGAATCATTAACGGTCGATAGCGTGTGATTTGCGCATCACTGGCGCTTTGTTGCAGGGCCGTTAATGTCGCGTCGCCAAAGTCCTCGTCATTGCCTGCGCGTTGGCCACTGACGCGATAGACAGAGAAGCGTTGGCTGACACTGTTGGTCGCCTCACCGGATAAAATGTTGTCGCCCAGCACCAACGCCGTTGTCGCCCGCTGCTCACCCACGCGCCCTAACACCAACCGCCCTTGCGCATCATCAAATGCCAAAGCCTGCTGCTGTTCGAGTAGCTTATTGAGCACCGCCATCACGGTTTCCCCGGCAGAAGGCTGTACACCCTGTAGCAGCGTGTCTGGCACACCGGCATTCACGACCGCCACATCAAAAGGCGCCGCCAGCGCGCGGGCAATTTGCACCAGGGATTGCTCGCGAAACTGCAGCGGTTCAGCGACACAATCGATCAGATCGCAGGTCAGGCTACGCCCACTGATCGTGCGGCCGATCGCGGTGGCGTCATAACGCAGCGGTGTGGATTCGATCCACCCGGTCATCACGGGATCATCGCCGATCAGCACCTCCACTTTATCGCCCACGCTGATCGGCCGTTCGTCACCCGCATCGTAACCAGGCCAACCGTGCGTGATTTCAACACTAAAATCCCGGGCCACACGTTCAATGCCCGCGGCGATACGTACCGACGTCCAGCCGCCCCATTGCTGGCCATTAATGCGGAGCAAGACTTGCTCATTCATTGGAGGGGTACTCGCAGTGGGGCAACGGCCACAAAGCCGGGATGCGCGATATTGTTGCGTCCCGTAATGTCATTTTCACGCGCGGCATCATCGAACCATTTTGCTGCCAATACCACTGCGGGCAAGACGTCCGGTGCCGAGCGCATCACGGTGCGTTCCACCTGCGTCAAACGTGTCGCAATATCCTGATTCACCCGACTCTGCAGTTGCGTCAGCGCCAGGAACAACACGTCATCCGTGGTTCTCAGTCGTTCGTTATCGATAGCCGCATTCACCTGCTCACGCAGTGCCACCAGGTCATCCCAATACAGACTGTCTTGTGGCGCACGCTTTTCCGCCGCATTCAGTACCGGATGGCTGCGCGCCCTGTCTGGCACACTGGCCGCATTCAGGCCTGAAGGCGATGTGCGCCTCGGCTGCGGCAGTTGTGTAATACTCAGCGCGGCTTCACTTAACGCACTGACCCGCAGTGCTGCGGCTAACAGATTGCGCTGCTGATTTTTCTGCTGCGTGGTACGGCTGTCGGCGAGCCAGACACCGCGCGGTGAAAATTCATAATCAATGCTGATCTTCGCCAACGCCCGCACGCGGCTGACCAACGCCTGTGCACTGTTTTCCAGCCGCTTACCGGAGCGCCATAGCCGCTGCACCGAATCAATAAAATCCAGCACGTTCGCGGGAGGGGTTAATACCAGCCACAGCTCGCCCTTGAGCAGCAGCGAGGCGGAGGCAATACCGGTATCCACCATGTCAAAAGCATCACTGACTTTATCCAGCATCGCGGCGGCATCATTGATGACGCCGCTTTGCACGAAGTCTGCCAGCCCTTCTAAATCGAATGCGGAGAAGGCTGCCGCAATTTGCGCATCCAATTCCGCGCAGGCTTCCGCCAGGAGTGAAGCCGTTGCGATACCGGCCACCGGAAAGGTTAATTCACCGCACTCCACCACCGCGAAACTGACCTTGCACGAGCGCCCTTCACGGTTGCTGTGCGAAATCCGCACGGCCCCTTCGACATTGACGGTCATTTCACCGTAAAACGGGTGCACTAACGTGGCCGCACCGGGCTTCTCAATCGCCGCAATCAAGCGATCGCGCTGAGTCATAAAATCCTGACCCACTAAATAGGCGGTGAGTGTGAAACGTCGTGTCGCCCGCCCGAGATCCTCCGTCCAGGGCTTATCACGCAGCGGGTATTCATGCACCTGCACCCGCCGACCAAAACTGCCTTCGTCGCTGTCGACGCTAAACGCCACGCCGCGAAACGACGCCGGTTGTAACCGTTCTTTCCAACCTGGCATGTCTGTTCTCCTGAAGTTGTCAGCCGTGAAGGCGTCAGTAGCGCTGCGCTAATGAGGAGTAGCCCACGTCATAACCGATGTTGTCGGGCATTTTCTGATCCGCCATCACGCGCATCCCCTGCGGTGCGTTATCAAAGGTCACGCGCAACTCGCCCTGGGTATTGCGCGGATCGCCCCCCATCATGGAAGAGGTATCAAACGCGGCGGACGGCTGGGATGAGAACAGAGAAGTCTGCACCTCATCTTCCGCAAAAAAGCCACGCAGCGAGGCCCACCAGCTCGCAAGACGATCGCTAATCGGCTGCCAGATATCGTTGAACCACTTCGCCACACTTTCCCAGTTCGCGATAATCGCCCCGGCCCCTGCGACCATAAGGCGAATAAACAGCCCCATCGGCGACAGCGCAGCTACCATACTCATAATGCGTAAGGCATAGGTGACGCCAGTGACCGCAAGGCTCACCGCCCCAAAGGCCGCGGCAATTCCCGCCGCCGACCGCACCCATAACGGATGCTGAGCAATCAGTTCACCCATGCCCTGCGCCAGCGCACTCAGCGTCTGTATGCCAGACATCGCCTCGCCCGCAAAGGCGGCTCCCGCAGCCGCCATCCCATTGTTCACCGTGTCATTGAGCACTTCCCACTGCTGGGAGAGCGTGCCAATGTAAACGCCCGCCCGCTGACTGAGGTCTGCCTGTTGCAGCATCTGTTGCTGTACCTGGGCATAGCCTGCCGTGGTTCGGTTGATCAACACGTCCACCGCTCGCAAGGTGGCATCATCATGACCAAACAACTGGCCCAGCACGCCGTCACGCTGGCGCTGACTCAGCGTTTGCAGTTGTTCCAACTGACGTAAGGTGGCAGGCAGATCACCCGCATCGGCCGAGAAGTCAAAGGTAATCCCCGTTCCCTGTAATGCCTGGTTGGCCGCGCGTACGCGTCCGGATTCTTGCGTGCGTTGTAAAAGCGTCCGGGTTGCCTGTCCGGCATCCGCGCCGGAAAACCCACTGCGTCCAAGCATCACTGCCGCAGGGGCCAGACGCTGAACTTCAGCGGCATTTTGCTGACCTGTCGCAGGCTGCAACTGGCGGAAGAAATCCAGCGTATCGCTTTCTGCCAGCCCTGCTCGTTGCGCACGCTGCACGGTATCCAACACCCCCTGCATCTCTTGTGCCGTGGTGCCGGTGGCGGCTTGCAGGCTGGCGACAAAGGTTGCAGCAGCCTCTGGCGTCTGCTGCATGGCGACCGCAAAGGTCGCGGCCTGCTCCCCCATACCATGCAAAATGTCTTGCGCTGACACCCCTTCCTCAACCAGCGTTTGCATCATGCTTTGGAAATCGGCTGCGCTACCGGGTAGCGTCCGCCCCAGCATGAGCGCCATTTTATTCACCGCATCAAAAGCGGCGTCCGGCTGACCACTGGACGTCAGCATTGAGGCTTTTAATCCTGCCGCACCTGACTCCTGCTCGGCGTAGGCGCCCAACGTTTTCGTCAACAGCGCACCGACGGGCGAGTGAAAATCGCCCCAAGCGTCGCGCTGCACCGATGGACGTGGCGCCTCCGGTTCTTGCGCTGGAAAATCGGCGTCGGGCGCAGCCTGCCAACCCAACGTCGGGGCGGGCACATTGATGGTTACAGGCCTGACGATCACCTGTAACTTACGGGCATTTTCATGCGCGCCAGCCAGCGCAGGCAGAAGACGCTCACCTCCGGCACCCAATGGACTCAAATCAAACTCCGCCATACTTACGCTCCCGTTCAATGCGGTTCCCCTGACGGGTGAGCAGTTCCAGCACATCGAACGGCTCATCCAGTAACGTCAGGGGATTGATTTTCCAGTAGCGGGCACAGTCGAAATAACGCTCGACGATGCCCTCAGGCGTCAGGCTTGCAGGAAAAAACCTGCCACCACCCAACCGGCCGCGTTGAGATCCACCGGATGCATATCATCGACCGAACTCAGCGGAATACCGCAGAGTCGTACGATGTATTTCGCCACCACATGCGACAGCAGCTTCACCGAGCCGTCATCATTCATCTGGTAGGGATAACCGGTTTCACGCACATCACGTCCGGTGGGCGCGGTGAATTCCAGCACGTGCAGGGTTTCCCCGTGCGCCGTAATGGGTTTGTTGAGGGTCAGTTCCTGGCTCACTGGTAGAAGCCCTCCTGGCCGTGGAACTCCAGTTCCACCGTGCCATCAGCAGCATTGTGGTTTGCCTCGCCGGAGAGCCAGGCGTTCGCCAGGACATACACCATGCCGTTCGCCAGCTCAGAGGTGATGGTCATGGTTTCCGCCTGGATCAGCTTGTCGACAGGGAAGTCCTTTGGCACTTTAAAGGTGCCTTTGGTGTAAGGCGCACGGAAGGTTTCCTTGAAATCGACGGAGCCATCCAAACCAATCACGTCTTCACGGACGGTGGTGTTCATCGGCACTTCAATGCCGCCATTCAGTGACAGTTGCTGACCATCTACTTTGAAAAATACGCTACCTGCAATGCGGCTCATTAGGCTTCCTCCTCGGTATACTGCAAACGGAACTGGTTAAGCAGCGCAAAGACGCGCAACTGGTTGACATAGTCAGGCGGGAACAACACATCCAAACGGTTTGGATTGGCGGCGTTACGCTCAACGATCAGATACTTTTTAAAGGTTTCAAAACTCTCGACGATGCCATCACGCTCCATGGCGCGGTACACCGCACAAAGCTCACCGCGAATAACCGATGGCGTGACGATCGCCTGGCCTGGGCCAAAGCGCGTGCCGTCGTTTGCCAGCTTGTGGCGTCCGTATTTGCTGGTAATCACCGAGCGCAGGCGGCGCAGCACATACGCACTGGTGTGCAGTGTTTCGCTATCGAAGTAGCTGTTGTCTTTCACACCATAGGCATTGACTTTGTAGGTCGTGACATCGCGTTGGATCATCAGGCGGTTGCCTTCCGCCGTGGCGGTCGCAATGCCATGATCCAGCAGGGTTTGCTGCTCGGTCAGCGTGAAACGGCGTCCCGCAGGGGCTGGCAAAGCACCGTTCAACTCACCGGTTTGCGTTGGGCGAGCAGGATCATTGCGGATAAACACCGCATCACGCGCCAGACGCAGGGCCACCAGCTCTTCAACCGGCGTTTGCACTGTATTTTCGTAGCCTGCAATGGTGAGGTGTTGATCATTGAAGCCGTCACCAAAGGCCACCAGCTCAGACAGTGAGCCGACTTTTGCGGTGTAGACGTGACCATAGATTTGACGTGCATAGCTCCAGCGACCGCTGTCATCGTTCATCTCCATGGAGAGCACACGCAGCGCACTGGCATCGCTGAACGGTGAACCAATAAAGTCGAAAGGCTCGTCACCCATTGCCGCCACCACAGGAGACAAGTCCGCATCGCCCGCGCCGCCCGTGAATGCCGTCAAGGTGACATTCAGCCCGGCAGGCAGAATTTCACCGCTGCCGCTACCGTAATAGTTCAGTGTCAGGGGGATGCCGTTCCCCAGTGTCCCACCGTATTTGGCCGTGAGCGTCAGTTGGCGCTGGCTGCCGTCGTCGTCTTCTGCCGGGTCATCCACTTTTGCCGTCACAGGCAAATCGGCGAGCGCATTGATTTTGTCCGCCAGCGACTGGGCGATGGACGCCATCGGCTCCGCGGCCGCCACGGCAATCTGCACCCGGCTGCGTCCGATATAGACATTGAGATTGCCTGCCGCCGTGGGGGAACCCGCCAGCAAGACGCCGCCTTTGGCGACACCGGCATCCGAGGGTTTCAGGGCAATCACCCACAGCTCACCGAATGGGTCGACGCTACGGTATGCCGCCACCATACGTGCCAGTTGGCTCCCCTGGCCGGCCTCTTTTTGCGCCTGCGCGGCCGTTGGCATCAGCGTTAAACGGTGCGGCTCCAGCGGTGCGTCAGGCAAGGTGTAGCCGATCAGCAGCGATTTGCCGCCTTCCTGTGCGGTGTTCGCCGCACTGTTGTCCATCTCGGCGTAAAACACCGGCACATTAATGTTGGCGGGAATAGCATTGAAACTGATGGTCATTTACGAGCTCCTTTTCGAACAGGGGTTGGCGTAATGGATAGCTGACGCTCACTGACTTCACCGCAGGCAAGGCGGCGCAACCAATAGGTGCTGGGCACCACGAAACGTCCTTTTTCGGGCAAAATATCGCCCCTGACCGGATCGGGAACCGATCGGCCTGCTAATGGGATCACATACATAGAGAGTTACTCGTTGAGATTACGCAGGTTAAAAGTAAGGTGATGTTCTGGCTTGCCGTCAGGGCCATCACCCGGGTCGATGTAATCCAGGCGAATGTCTCCGCCCTCAAACTCTCCCAGTGCAGCCAATTCGCGCTGCTGTCGGGAGTCACTTTCACTGATATCGCGATCGCGACTGAAGGTGAACTGATACCAAAGCCGTTGCGCCTCTCGCACATAAGCGGGGCCACTCACATACTGGATGGCCCCACCCTCACTGTCGGGCGCCCATCCCAGCAGCGCCTGCCAAAGCTGTTGCCTGATCAGGTGCAGTTGGTCATAGAACGCGTCCTCTTCTTGCTCTGCCGCCACGTCGTCGATCGCCACGATGACCACGAACGTCTCCGTTAACGCTTGCCAGTAGTCCGTTGCCGAACGCTGTGGCAGAACGCGATCTTCCCCGGCCAGCACCCAGGCGGCAGGCAACGTCGGCGCGGGCAACGTCAGCAGGTAAGCCCGATCTGTCGCACCGGCGACGCGTCCAGCAAACAGGGGACAATGGCTGCGCAAAGCCGCCAAAATAGGGGTTAACTGCATGCCGCTCTCCTTTTACTGGCTACTGGCAGTGGCGCTGCCAGTTACGGTTGTGGATCAGAATGTCGCGCCGCGTCACCAGCGCCAGGGTTTGAATATCGCTGGCCGTCAGGTACAGCGGTTTCACCCAGTCGCAACTGTTGTCCACACGCATCGCTGGGATAGCACCAGGTTTGGCGCAGCTCGCGATCAACATCGCGCTCATCAAGATGAGTAACTTGCCGTTGGACATCGGCGGCCTCCTTTACTGTGGTGATGCGTTGCGCTGCATGCTGCTCCCTGGCCTGGTGCGCTTGCTCCACCTGTGCCAGGCGTTCGCGTTGCAGGCGCAACGCTTTCATTTGCTGCCACACCAGTAAAAGCAGTCCGCCGATTAGCCCCGTTGCCACGCTAAATAGCTTCGTCATCGGCCAGTACCCGGCCCTTTTTGCAGCGTCAGCCGCCCTGTCAGGCCAGCAAACATCACCAGCAATGCCGCCAGACGTAGCCAACTGCCGGGAATTTCGGCACGCCAGGCTTCCGGCAACTCCAGCCACAGCGAAGGCAGCAGGCCCAGTGCCAGCAGTGCCTTTGTTGAGTGCCAACGCCATCCTTGCCGCCAGTCCTGCACCATGCGCAGTTTCATTAGCGAATGCCCTCGTGTTGCAGGCTGAAGTGATTGCCGTCAGGCCGGGACGTAAAACGTCCTCCCCAACTGCCGCCTAACGACTCCCAATATTCCCCCAGCGGCAAATAAGCCGAAGAATCACTGATGTAGCGCCCCGCCACGAACAGGTTAAAATCCACGGCGAGTCGCTGGCGATGTAAGCTATTGCGGATCCCTTTACCGGTTTGCGCGTTATGTTCAGCCTGTTCAGGCGTGCGCCAGGCTTCACCGAAGGTCAGTCCATATCCCTGCTGCTGCGCCCAGAGGATGAGTTGCGCAATCATTAGGGTAAAACGTTGCTGCTTTTCACTCAGTGTCATGGTGTCTCCGGTCTTCGACCTGACGGGTCGACAGTCGTCCCTAACGCAGCGCGAAGTTGCGTTATCTGGTTTATTAATTGCTGATTCGACGCGGTTAGCGCGATCACTTGTTCTTTCAAGCCGTCATTTTGATTTTTTAAATACGTTTGCGCGGTCTCAATAATTTGCAGGCGCGCCTGTGTAGTGGTAATAATTTTCCAATAGTCTCGAATTGTTCCATCCCTGGCGCTGATATCGAGTCGGAGTTGCTGATTAGTTTTTTCCAGGCGAGAGATATATTTCTCCTGCCGCGCCAACATATCTACCTGTTGGGTGTCATTAGCATTTCTCGCCTGATTCGCTATCCAATAACGATTAAACGCCATCCATCCATTCAGTGCGATTGAAATAAAGCCACCTAATCCCAGCAACATATCTTGCGTTACGGATTCATAGGGCATCATTCATGCCTGATATTATATTCAGAGGTAATAGAATAATCACTTCGCCTGCTGGCGTTATGATGCTTGTTGTCGTTGTTGCTGTCTGACTGTGTAACCAGTTTTATCAGATTAACGAGAAAAGTGCGTTACGCACAACATTCTCTCGCTAAGGCATCCAGAGGGTCATAAAAACCGGCTTCCATTTCCAGGGGCTGCCCTTGCATCGCCAAACATCCCTCAATAAAACCCTCTGCCATTTGAAACTTAATTCTGACCATACCTTCAGAGAGCTTTAATTTACGCCCCAGCGCCCGTTTCGGAACTCCTTTAATATAATGCTCATGCAATAAAGCATATTCGTCAGGGCGGCGTAATTTTAATTGCCCCACACAGCGGTCAATACAGGTCGCATCGCGGTCACTGCAATATATTTTATTGGGCGTTGCGGAAAGTAAATGTTTAAAGCCTGCCGCCACCGTAGAATAATCCATTTCTAAACGCTGACGTGACCACTCTCCCCAACGCTCTAATATAAATTGAATATTTCGCATTCTGTTTCTCCTCTGCGTATTTCGTCTGACATGGCCACCATTACATATTCCAAACGTCGATACCTTCTACTGCAGCAATCGCCACGCCTTCGTAGGCTTCACCAGGCCGGCTGGCTTTTTCAAGGCAGCGTGAACGCTTTAAGGTGGCGCGATAGCGCAGCCGCTCATCGTGCGTCGCATCAAACGCCTGCATCCACACCGTTGCGGCGCGATGCCAAAATCCTTTTTTCTCTAACCCTTCTGCTTTTTCACGCAACTGATGCCAGAGCGGTTCACTGCTCTGCTGCATGGGCTGGCAGGGCCACCAACACAGCGGCTGCGTTTTCTTTTGTTCACGGCAGATAACGTCACGCTCGGCAAGCGCCGCCAAAATGTGTCGCACGGCATACGGCCCTAAACCGGTTTCTGCCATGATGGCTTTGGCGGTCACACCGGGATGATGGGTGATAAAAGTGGCGACCTGGTCATAACTGTTCATCGGTTTTCACTCCAAAATGTACTTTAGGTACATTTAAAATCGTTAAATTAACCGCCGAACACGTTGGTGCGCAGCGGTTGATATCACACCTCTACAGGTGTACTATGAGTTCATAATACAAGAGTCATTCGTCGATACGCAACCCCAGGAATGAACTTATGGTTCAAGAACAGCAGATCCGTCACACCTTTTCTCGTCGGCTGGCACAAGCCTGCGACAGTGCAGGCATGGAGGCTCACGGGCGCCAGGCCACGCTGGCAACGGCTTTACAGGTCACGCCCAAAGCCGTCAGTAAATGGTTTAATGCCGAAGCGCTGCCGCGCCGCGCCAAGCTCATGGCGCTGGCGACCTATATCGGTGCGACAAGCGAGTGGTTACTGGGTGGTGAGGCCTCGTCATTGCCGCTTCCTGTGGTCCACAGCGACGCCTATCGCGTAGAACTGCTGGATATTCAGGCCAGTGCCGGGCCAGGATGCATGGTGTCCTCCGAAGTGGTTGAGACCCTGCGCGCCATAGAATACACGCGCGATCAGGCGCGCACGCTGTTTGGGCAACGCCCCGCGGAGACCATCAAAATGATTACCGTCCGCGGCGATTCCATGGAAGGCACCATCGATCCCGGCGATCAAATCTTCCTCGATATGCATGCCAATGTGTTTGATGGTGATGGGATCTACGTGTTTGTGTTCGGCAAAACGCTGCACGTAAAGCGACTGCAGATGCAAAAGAACGCATTACTGGTGTTGTCAGATAACCCGCGCTACAGAGAATGGCATATTGATGAAGCAGACGAAGATCAGTTCCATATCATTGCCAAAGTGCTTCTGCGGCAATCACTTGATTACAAGCGTTTTTCGTAGCGCACTGTTCGGTAATATTTGGACCCGCGGTGCGCAGGGAGACGCAGCCTTAAACCGTGAAAATTTTGCGTATGGCTTGAAAAACTTCAGCTTTACTTATACTGTTTATCCATACAGTATTTATGTGAGGCAGGATGCTTTGACTCCATGTTCCCCTTCTCAAACGAGGGTCTGCGCATGACCGATTATCCGCGGGTTACTCAGGTCACCTTTCAGCAAGACACACTCGTGGCGCTGCAATACCAGGGCCACGTTTTTGTCCCTATGCGGCGCATTGTTGAAAACCTGGGCATGGCCTGGGGCACCCAGCAACAGAAGCTGCTGCGTAATCAGGAAAAGTTTGGCTGTATCTATATGAATATGCTTGCGGCGGATGGGCGTCAGCGACGCACTCTGTGCTTACCCTTGCGTAAACTCAACGGCTGGCTGTTTACCATTAACACGGCTCGCGTACGCGAAGATCTGCGCGAGAAAGTGACGGCCTATCAGGAAGAGTGTTTCCAGGTATTGTACGAACATTTTCTGCAATCGCCGCCCGCCGCACGTCAGATGGCGGCGGAAGATGTCCGTTATCTGACCATTGCCAACGAACATTTCACGGAAATTTTCTACACCTGGCGGTACAAAATTGAACCTGCTCTGTTTGCGCTGGGCTCACCGCTGGCCAGGCATTTGCACGACCGCTTTAATGAGACCTCAGCCCTGTTGGATAAAATTGAGCGCCGCCAGCGGGCGCATAAATAAGGCAGCTTCCCTGCTGCCAGTAGCATCAGACAGTGCGCACGCGTGAGCCTGCAGCAGAGCGCTGCTCACGCTCCACTACCGCAGGAGCCGTTTCGCGCGTTGTTAGTCCACACCAGACCGAGATGACCCCCAGCAGTGAGAACATCACCGCGGGCCCAATCCACCCCACGGCGCCATAGACTGCCGTGGCAATAAAGGGCAATAACCCGGCCACCAGCGAAGCACCGTTGTAACCCAGTGAAATGCCAGACGAGCGCACTTCTGGCGGGAACTGCTCAGAGAACCAACTGGATTCCACCGCAAAGATCGGATCGTGACTGAACAGCAGTGACATGGCGACCGCCACAATCACCATGACAACGGCACCGGTGTTGATCATCATAAACATCGGGATGCCGAACAAAATGGTGAACACCGCGCCAATCAGGAACACCTTACGGCGTCCGATTTTGTCACTCCAGGCCCCATACAGCAGATGGCTAGCCAGCCCGAGTGCGGAACCGATCAAGGTTCCCCACAGCACATGGGTATTGTCGGTGACGCCCGCCAGCACCACATACGACAGCATAAAACTGGTGGTGATGTAGTAGCCGCCGGTCTCTGCCAGACGCAGACCAATAATTTTTAGAATCACCCGCCAGTCATCGCGGATAACCTGTAAAGCCGGCTGTTTAACGATGCGCTTTTCCGCTTTCAACTTCTCAAAATCCGGTGATTCCTGCACTTTCATACGGATAAAGATGCCAATGGCGACCATAAAAAACGAAATCAGGAACGGCATGCGCCACACCCAGTCGCCTTCAAACAGCGCGGCAGAAAGCAGAAAAGCCCCGTTTGCCATTAATAATCCCAGGGGAATCCCCAGTTGCGGCACGGCACCGTAGAACCCGCGCTTTTTTTCTGGCGCATGTTCAAAGGCCATCAACACGGCACCTCCCCACTCTGCGCCAAAGCCGATGCCCTGGATCATGCGCAGTAGGATCAGCATGATCGGTGCCCAAACACCGATCTGCGCGTAGGTGGGTAACACGCCGATCAATACCGTTGCGCCTCCCATCGCCAGCAGTGACCAGAACAGCACGGTTTTACGCCCGTAGCGATCACCATAGTGCCCGGCTAAATAGCCGCCCAGTGGTCGCATAAAAAAGCCCACCGCCAGTGTGGCAAAGGCGGCCAAAATCCCAATCAGCGGATCCTCAGTGTGAAAGAAAACGGTACCGAACCAGGTGGCGGCAGCGGTGCCATAGATAAAAAAGTCATAGCTCTCAACGGCCGCGCCAATCATAGACGCGACAGAGACTTTGACCGGATTGTCTTTGGTGTGGGATACAGATGTTGTGCTCATTATTCACCCCGAATTATCGTTATATGAGGCGTAGCATGCAGGCGCGTCGTTTAACGCTGCCCGGTATGTTGCCAGGTTTCGATCACCCGGCTGTCATCACGTTGTCCCAGCCCGGCTTCAGCCGCAGCCAGATAACGTGCGTGTGCCAATGCCAACAGCGGGACATCCGCCTGACAGCCTTGTGCCGCGCTCACGACCAACCCGCTGTCTTTGACAAAAATATTAATCGCGCTGGACACCGTGACATCGGTGCCTTCCAACATGCGTGGGCCGCGATCGGAGAGCATCCAGGAGCCCGCCGCGCCCTTTTCTACCAGTGCCAGTACCGCAGCAGGGTCCAACCCGAGTTGACGCGCCAGATTCAGCGCTTCGGCAGCAGCGACAATGTGCACCGAGCAGAGATGCTGATTGACCACTTTGATCCCCTGGCCTTCACCCAGTTGGCTACCCACGGTCTTCACCTGCCCCATCGCGCTAAGCACTGGCGTGACCGTTGCCAGCTCCTGGGTTGGCGCAGCCGCAAAAATCACGAGTTCACCGGTGGCGGCACGCGCGGTACCGCCGGTAACGGGCGCATCAATCACCCGCGCACCCGCCTGGCGCAAGCGCGCGCCCTGCTCACGCACGGCGTCGGGACCGACCGTGGACATCACCACCCAGTATTGGCCGTCTGCCGCCGCACCCGCCTGATCCACCAGTGCCGCCAACTGCGCCGGAGTGGCAACCATCACCACCACCACCTCCGCCGCCGGTGCCTCACTGAAACTCGCCACCGTCGCCACGCCCTGTGCCTGTGCACGCTGGCGCGAAGCCTCAGCAACATCCACTCCCGTTACAGTATGGCCTGCCTGCTGAATGCGCAGCGCCATCGGCAAACCAATCGCCCCTGTTCCGACAAAAGTTACGTTCATTGCAGCTCCTTATGCCAGCCAGTGCTTAATGGCGGCGATCATGGTTTCAGTGGAAATACCGTAACGGTCATGCAGCGTTGGCAGCGCGCCAGCATCTAAAAACTGATCCGGCAAACCAATCTGACGAAAAACCGGGCAGATCTGCGCACGCAGCAGTGTGCCAGCGACCGCTTCGCCTAAACCGCCCACCACACTGTGGTTTTCAGCCACCACCACCAGCCGTCCGGGACGACGGCATTCTGCAATCAGCGTCGCCTCATCCAGCGGTTTAATGGTGGGCACATGCAGTACCGCGACACTGGCACAACCGCCTGACATGGCCTCTGCCACTTCCAGTGCACGCATGGTCATGATGCCGGAGGAGATAATTAAGACATCATTGCCGTCCCGCAGACGTTTTGCTTTGCCCAGTTCAAACTGATAGTCGTATTCGTCGAGCACCAGCGGCACTTTGCCGCGCAGCAAGCGCATATACACGGGCCCTTGATGGGCCGCTGCTGCCGCTACCGCCTGTTGCGTATCCAACGCATCGCAGGGATCGATAATGGTCAGTCCGGGGATGCCGCGCATCAGCGCCAGATCTTCGGTCGCCTGATGGCTGGGGCCGTAACCCGTGGTTAATCCCGGTAGCGCGGCGGCAATCTTGACATTCAGGTTCTCTTCCGCAATCACCTGATGAATAAAGTCATAGGCACGGCGCGTAGCAAAAACGGCATAGGTGGTGGCGAAGGGGATAAACCCCTCTTTCGCCATTCCGCCTGCGGCCCCCATTAACAACTGTTCGGCCATGCCCATTTGGAAATGCCGATCGGGATAGGCCTGCGCGAAGATATGTAAATCGGTATATTTCGACAGATCCGCGGTCATGCCCACGATTTCAGGGCGCTGCGCCGCTGCCTGCACCAGTGCGTGGCCGAAGGGGGCTGCCACCGTGCGCTGCCCTTCTGCCGCAATGGAAGCAATCATCGCCGAGGTGGTTAAACGCGGTTTCTTTTCAGTGGTGGTGCTCATGCTTGTTCTCCTTGCCAGCCCGCATCTAACTCGGCAATCGCCTTTTGCCACTCATCGGCTTCGACGCGAATAAAATGGTTTTTCTCACGGCTTTCCAGAAACGGCACCCCTTTGCCCATCAGGGTGTCGCACAAAATAACCCGTGGTACTGCGGCCTGGTGCTGACGCGCGTTGTCGAATGCAGCGAGCACCGCAGGCAAGTCGTTGCCGTTCACACGCTGGGTATACCAACCAAACGCCTGCCACTTATCGACCAGTGGCTCAAAGCCCAGGATCTTCTGTGAAGGGCCATCTGCCTGCTGCTGATTGATATCCACCAACACGATCAAATGGCTTAATTGGTGGTGAGCTGCCGACATCGCCGCTTCCCAGGTGGCCCCTTCATCCAATTCACCATCGGACATCGAGTTGTAAATAAAAGCCGGATTGCCCTTCTGACGCAGACCCAGCGCCATACCGACCGCAATGGTCAAGCCTTGCCCTAATGAGCCCCCGGAGATTTCCATACCTGGCGTGTAGGTCGCCATGCCGGACATCGGCAAGCGGCTGTCATCTGCGCCATAGGTTTCCAGTTCAGCCTCGTCCAGTACCCCGGCTTCGAGCAGTGCCGCATACAGCGCAATCGCATAGTGACCGTGCGAAAGCAGGAAGCGATCGCGCCCCTCCCAGTGGGGATCGTCCGCACGCAGGTTCATCGCATGGCAAAATGCCACCGCCAGCACATCGGCCAGCCCAAGAGCTTGCCCGATATAACCTTGCCCCTGTACTTCGCCCATGCGCAAGGCATAGCGACGGATACGCCAGGCATGTTCTGCCAGTGCAGAGAGCCTGTGTTGTTGCCGGGTTTCCGGCTCTGACATCAGCGTCATACTCATTCCTTCCTCGTGAAAATCGCCAGCCTGCCTCAGCGCATTCGCGTGCTGTATTCATGGATAGGCGATTTTATGGTGGTCTCGATTTGGATTTTGCTAAGCTCAGCAGGCAACAACAACCGCAAACCCTGCATGTGTTACTGAATGGGATTCACGAATGAGCCGATTGAAAAAAGCCCCATTGCCCTACCTGCGAGCCTTTGAAGCCGCAGGCCGTCACGGTGCATTTATTGATGCCGCGAAAGAGTTGGATCTCTCTGCCAGTGCCATTAGCCATGCCGTGAAAAACCTTGAGGATCAGTTAGGCATGCGCCTGTTTCAGCGCACCACGCGCGAAATGGTGTTGACCCGTGAAGGCGCACTGCTGCTGGAACATGTCCAACGGGGATTTGATGAAATTCAACAAGGTTTTCAGCGATTACAGACCGAACAATCGCGCCCGCTGCGCGTGCATACCGCACCCAGTTTCGCGAATCAGTGGCTGTTACCCCGGCTGGCAACTTTTGTGCGCGAACATCCGCAGATAGATTTGCGGCTGTCAGCCAGTACCGATTACGCGCGCTTTGAGCAGGATGATTTTGATTTAGATATTGTGTACGGCGAGCCACGCCCGTCGCTGTATGAGAAGATCCCACTCGCGGTAGAAGAGCTGACCCCGTTATGCTCACCGGCATTGGCGGCGCAGATCCGCCTGCCCGAAGACTTGTACCAGCAGACGCTGATTCAATGCGATGTGCAGCTCTATCAATGGAAAGGCTGGTTTGAGGCCAACAACTTAACGCCTCCACGCCAGTATGGATTACGCTTTGACCGCAGTTTTATGGCAATCAGTGCTGCCGTTGACGGCCTCGGTGTTGTGCTGGAATCGCGACTGCTGGCGGAGCGAGAATTGCAGCGCGGCACCCTGGTCTGCCCGCTGATCGATTCGACCAAAGAGATTCACTATATCGGCCACTATCTGGTGCATCCGCGTCAGCAGCATCACGCCGGATTTGAAATTTTCAAAGGGTGGCTGTTACGGGAATTGGGCCTGCAGCAACCCCCTAATGCAGGGTGAGAGGGGTCACAGTTTCCCAACCGGCGGACAGAAAAAAGGGCTCAACATGAGCCCTGATTTGTGAGCGCGCTAACGTTGTTAAAAGGTAAAAGCCAACTGCGCCACCGCGCCCCAGCTCTTGTCATTCCCCGCCATGCCGGTTAAATCCAAATGCACGCGATTGTAAGGTGAAATCCCAACACCCGCGGTAAACATGTCGGCATCGTTCGATTTCATATCCGCGCGATACCCTGCGCGCAGTTGCAGCCACTCAAAGGCGCGATACTCGCCCCCGACGCCCGCGTACTGGCTGTCTTTTTGCGAGGTAAAACCTTTGGTGGGCGTCATATCGACATCCAGCGCGGTGGTAAAGCGCTCGTTATGCCAGGCGACGCCTCCTGTCACCAGTGGACGAATTTGGTAGCTGTCTTTGATGCCGCCCACTTCTTTGGTGTCGATATCCCGTGAAATCAGGTTTTGTGCGCTTAACCCCAGCGTCCAGTTATCACCGATATCCGTGGCCACACCCGCATCCAGGTTAAAGCCGGTATCGTCGGTGCGATAGCGCTTATCGGTTACGTCGGATTTGTTGTAGTTATAAACCGAGACGTTGTAGTTATACAGATAGGTTTTTTGCAGTTTGGGGGTGACGCCAAAGGAAACCGGGTGGCCGCCAATGTTCACCTCTTTCGCCATCGCCACACCGTAATCGGTGACCAGCGCCGCGCGTGCCATCCCTTCCGATGTCAGTCGATCTTCATCACCCGGTAGTGGAAAGACCGTGCCGTCGGCAATCCCCTGTAGATAATCAATATCGCCCTGCGAAATGTTGGTGGAGAGATTGGCGGTACCGTAGGCTTTACTGACAAAAGCAAAGGTCAACGCCTCCGTGGGCACGGTTACCGCAATAGCGGCTCCCGCTTTGCCGTGCGCTTTATTGCCTTTCACATCACGCAATTTTTGCGCTAAATCGCCCGCTGCCGCCTGTAGTTCGGGGTAATCAGCAAACGAAAAATCATCAATCACCCCGCGATAACGATCCACCGTATCGGTAATGTCATCCACTTTATCGACGAGTTTATTTTTGTCGGTTAACTGAACACCGGCTGCCGGGAAGATAACCCCAACATTGTCATCCGCGGTGGCTTTGGTCATCAGCGCCGGATTGGCTAACGCGGCCGCAGACCAGGCTGAGGAAGCCACACCCGTACCGCCCATCGCATCATTACGCGCTTCAAAATAGTTGCCTGCCGCCTGAGCTCCCAGTGGCAACCCCATAAGCGCGGGCACCAGCCACGCGCAGATTTTCTGCTTTTGTTTAATAACCATCTCGCCAAGCCCGCCGTTAATGTGTTTTCACAGAGAAGTCCTGCTGGAAGGCGCTATTGTGAACAGCGTCTCTCCGATCATTGCTGCGAATTAAGACAAATTAATGAGGCTAATCAGTGAATTGCTCTTTTTCACCTTCTCCCTGGCGATAATGTGTTAATTTTTTTGATGCTACATTTGGAAGCGGAATAAAACCGAACCCGTTAAAACCTTAGTCACAAGGTGTTTAACCTGCAAACTTCTGGAATGCAGAAGCACAATATTCAGACAATACAACAGTAAAAATAATCTTTAAGCGGTCATTTGCATTAGGTGATTTTCGTTAAAAATGGCGCTAAACGCGTGAAAAGTCGGCAGTCGGCGTTCTGGCAATATTGTGATAACATCACGTTTCATTGTTACCGGAAGAATTGCCATGTCTACACTGACGCCTGCCCGCCTGTTGTCTCAGGCAGAAAATCTTTGCCAGCAACGTAATGTGCGCTTGACGCCGCAGCGTCTGGAAGTACTGCGTCTGATGGCGATTCAACCGGGGGCGATTAGCGCCTACGACCTGCTGGATTTACTGCGTGAAAGCGAGCCGCAGGCGAAGCCCCCTACCATTTACCGCGCGTTGGATTTTCTGCTGGAGCAGGGCTTTATTCACCGTGTGGAATCCACCAACAGCTATTTGGTGTGTCACCATTTTGAAGAGCCGATGCATACCTCGGCGATGCTGATTTGTAATCGCTGTGGTGCGGTCAATGAAAAGCATGCCGAAGGCATTGAGCAGATTTTGCAAAGTGTCGCGAAGCAGAGTGGATTTACGCTACGCCATAGTGTGATTGAAGCACACGGTCTGTGCGAACAATGTGGTGAAGTGGAAGCCTGTAGCGATCATGGCGACTGCCATCACGATCACTCTGAACCGCAGGGGAAAAAACGCGGACGGTAAATGTCTGTGAGCAGTGCGGGACATTGACAGGGGAATAAGAGTGGCACCGTCCTTGTGCCGGGGTAGGAGCGCGGTTAGCGATAACGGCTCTCGCGAGTTAATTGTGCCAGTGAGAGTCGGGGTTATTTCTTTCCCAGGAATCCACTTCTTTCTCAGCCTGGTCTTTCGCATATCCATAACGTTCCTGGATCTTACCGACCAACTGATCGCGTTTCCCCTCGATCACCGTCATATCATCATCGGTGAGCTTGCCCCATTTTTCTTTCACTTTCCCTTTGAACTGTTTCCAGTTTCCGCCAACTTGGTCGTTGTTCATCTTGGACTCCTTATCCACTACGGGTAATCGTTACCGAATGGCAGCGCAGTATCACGCGGCCGTTTGTTTTGAACACACTATTAAGTGTAGACAAAAAAGGTAAGATTACCTGGAATCACCGCAGGTAAATCGACCAATCAAAGGATATTCAGAAAATTCTGCCAGTCAGGTACTTTGCGCAAACCAAGTGCCGCGCTGCCAGTGACGACGCCAGATCCACCACAGTGCCAAGCCCCGTAATAGCAAAAATACGGTCACCGCCAGCCATAAACCGTGATTACCCAACACGGGTAACGTCAACAGTGTCAGGCCATAACCGGCGGCAGCTACCGCCATACTGTTACGCATCTCACTGCCGCGCGTCGCACCGATAAACATACCGTCCAATAAATAACACCAGACGCCCGCCAGCGGCATAATCACCTGCCAAATCAAATAGCGATCGGCGAGTTCTCGCAGTTCCGTTAAGGAGGTTAAACTGGCAACAATGTACGGGCCGAACACGGCATAGACGATGGAAAAGGTCAGTGCGACCAGGCCCGCTTGTCGACAAGCCGCACGCCAAATAGCCTGCAAATGCGTGGCGTTGCGCGCACCAACGGCTTCGCCAGAACAGGCTTCAACTGCGTAGGCGAAACCGTCAAGTGCATAAGCGGTGAAGGTGAGAAACATCAGCAACACGGCATTGGCTGCCACCACCTCACCGCCAAGGCGCGCACCGAAGATGGTTAAAGACGCAAAACAGAGTTGGACTAACAGCGAACGCAACATGATATCGCGGTTCAGGCGCAACAGACGGCGACTGTCTCCCCGCCAGCCGGATTTCAGCAGAGCAAAGGGAATGCCGCGTAAACGCGACACATGCCACACCATCAGCAAACCAATCACCAGCGTGACATACTCTGCGATCACGGTAGCGGCTGCAGCCCCCTGCACGCCCCAGTGCAGCCCCATCACAAACCACAAATCCAGTACGATATTCACCAGATTGCCCACCACCAGTAAAATCACCGGTGCCCGTGCGTATTGCACTCCCAGCAGCCAGCCCAGCAACACCAGATTTGCCAGCGTCGCGGGCGCGCCCAGCCAGCGAATATGCATAAACAGTCGCGCTTGCTCAAGCACAGCCTCGCTCCCGCCGGTGATGTGCAATGCCAGCTCACTGAGTGGGTAGCGGAACAGCACAAAAATCAGCCCCGCCACCACGGCCAGCAACAGTGGTTGCATCAAGGCGCGCGCCAGTGCAGGTTTATTACCCGCGCCAAAGGCCTGCGCGGTCATGCCCGTCGTACTCATGCGTAAGAACAGCAACAGCATAAAGAGAAACGAAGTGGCAGTGACGCCCACGGCCACACCGCCCAGATACACGGGGCTGTCGAGATGCCCGATAACGGCAGTATCTACCAGCCCCAGCAACGGGATGGTGATATTCGAGAGGATCATTGGCAGCGCCAGCCGCCAGAGCTGTTTATCGGTTGAACTGAGCAATCGCATCGAAATTGTCGCCGCCGCGAAAGAGTGAGAAGATTTTAAAACGAAAACGCACCGCCAGGCGGTGCGTTACAAAAATGAGGGATTATAACCAGTTGCCGTTGCGAATCACGCCAACCGCCAGACCTTCAATGGTCAGCGTTTGATTGCGCAGATCAACAACAATCGGGGAAAACTCGGTATTTTCAGGCAGCAGCTCCACAACGTTGCCTTTACGCTGCAAGCGCTTCACCGTCACTTCGTCATCAATGCGCGCCACAACCACCTGACCATTGCGGACATCTTGTGTTTTGTGTACGGCCAGCAGATCGCCATCCATAATACCGATATCTTTCATCGACATACCGCTAACACGCAGCAGGAAATCCGCGTTAGGTTTAAACAGCGTGGCATCGACCTGGAAGTGACCTTCGATGTGCTCTTCGGCCAGCAGCGGTTCACCGGCAGCTACGCGGCCAATCAGGGGTAATCCACTGTCGTTGCTGGCTTCTTCTTCCAACAACAAGCGAATACCGCGCGACGCGCCAGCCACAATTTCAATCACACCTTTACGCGCCAGCGCTTTTAGGTGTTCTTCAGCGGCGTTAGGGGAGCGAAAGCCCAGTTGCTGTGCAATTTCAGCGCGCGTTGGCGGCATACCGGATTGAGTGATGTGCTCACGAATCAGGTCATAGACCTGCTGCTGTCTGGTGGTTAACGCTTTCATCCCGCCCCCTGGTTGTTTATACAGTCGACTGTGAGTATATACAGGTATTCTCGGGATGAAAACTATAAATTGACCAAAAATTAACTGTTTGGCGGATTCTGAGTGGCATCTCGCATTATGGCCAGAGCAGGCTGACCCAGACAAACAGCGCCAGCAAAATGGCGATCAGTACGGCCGCCGATCCCATATCTTTGGCGCGTCCCGCCAGTTCGTGCCACTCCCCGCCAAAGCGATCCACAACCGCTTCTACCGCGCTGTTGAGAATTTCAACGATCAGCACCAGCACCACCGAGCCAATCAGCAGTACGCGGGTTATGGCGTCAACGTCCAGCCAGCAGGCGATTGCAATCGCGGCAACCACCGCCACCAGCTCCTGCCGAAATGCGGCTTCATTCTTCCATGCCGCGAGTAACCCCTTCCAGGAGTAGCCCGCCGCTTTGATAATTCGTGTCAGTCCGGTGACGTTATTTGCCATAATGAGGGAACCCTTTGTAATCACTGACGTCAATGCGTTGTGGCGCACAAATTGCAACACCACAGAATTCCGCAACACTTTCTGCTATGATTGCGGCGCTTTGCTAACGAGAGGCTTGTATTTGTCTATGTCAGGTTGGCGTAATTTTTACCTTAAACTACTGAACCTTCCGCTAAAATTCTTAGTGCGAAGCAAATCTATTCCCGGCGATCCGATTACGGAACTGGGATTGGATACCTCGCGGCCCATTATGTATGTGCTGCCGTACAATTCAAAGGCTGACTTGCTCGCCTTGCGCGCCCAATGTCGAAAGAGGGATCTCCCCGATCCGCTCGACGCGCTGGAAATTGATGGCACCGTGCTTCCCCGTTATGTGTTTATCCATGACGGCCCGCGTGTTTTTACCTATTACACGCCGAAAACCGAGTCCATTAAGCTGTTCCACGACTATCTCGATTTGCACCGCAGCAATCCGTCGCTGGATGTGCAGATGGTGCCGATTTCTGTGATGTTTGGACGTGCGCCAGGCCGTGAAGTTCAAGGCGAAGATGGCCCACCGCAGTTGCGCGTGCTAAACGGCATTGAGAAGTTCTTTGCGGTGCTGTGGCTGGGTCGCGATAGCTTTGTGCGCTTTTCCGCCACGGTGTCTCTGCGCCGCATGGCCGATGAGCACGGCACCGATAAAACCATCGCGCAAAAACTGGCGCGCGTGGCCCGTATGCATTTTGCGCGTCAGCGTCTGGCCGCCATTGGGCCACGTTTGCCCGCTCGTCAGGATCTGTTTACCAAGTTGCTGCAATCGCGGGCGATAGCCAAAGCAGTAGAAGATGAAGCGCGCAGCAAAAAGATCTCCCATGAAAAAGCGCAGCAAAACGCCGTCGAGATGATGGAAGAGATTGCTGCCGACTTTAGCTACGAAGCGATCCGCGTGACCGACCGCGTGATGGGCTGGACATGGAGCAAGCTGTATAAGGGCATCAATGTTAACGGGGCTGAACGCGTACGCCAACTGGCGCAGGACGGCCACGAGATTGTGTATGTGCCCTGCCACCGTAGCCACATGGATTACCTGCTGCTCTCCTATGTGCTGTATCACCAGGGTTTAGTCCCCCCGCATATTGCCGCCGGTATTAACCTGAATTTCTGGCCTGCTGGCCCGATCTTCCGCCGTCTGGGCGCCTTCTTTATTCGCCGCACCTTTAAGGGCAACAAGCTCTATTCCACAGTGTTCCGTGAATATCTGGGTGAACTGTTCGCGCGTGGTTACTCGGTGGAGTACTTTGTGGAAGGGGGACGCTCGCGTACGGGTCGTCTGCTTGACCCGAAAACCGGCACCCTGTCGATGACGCTACAGGCCATGTTACGCGGCGTGAACCGCCCCATTACGCTGGTACCGATTTATATCGGCTACGAACACGTTATGGAAGTGGGCACTTACGCCAAAGAACTGCGCGGCGCAACCAAGGAAAAAGAGAACTTCCTGCAAATGGTGCGTGGCCTGCGCAAGCTGCGCAACCTGGGCCAGGGCTATGTGAACTTCGGTGAACCGCTGCAGTTGAATAGCTATCTGAATAAGCACGTGCCGGAATGGCGCGACTCGATCGATCCGCTGGAAGCCCCACGTCCATCCTGGTTAACGCCTTCAGTTAACGATATCGCTGAACGGGTCATGGTGCGTATTAACAATGCCGGAGCGGCGAACGCCATGAACCTGTGTGTGACCGCCTTGCTGGCGTCCCGTCAGCGTTCTCTCACCCGCGAACAGCTTGTTGAACAACTGGATTGCTATCTGCAATTGCTGCGTAATGTGCCCTATTCTGCCGATGCCACCACACCTGATGTGGATGCGGAAGCCTTGCTGGCACACGCGCTCAGCATGAATAAGTTCGAGATTGAGCAGGACAACATTGGTGAGATCGTCATTCTGCCGCGCGAGCAGGCCGTGCTGATGACCTACTATCGCAACAATATCCATCATATGTTGGTGTTGCCTGCGTTGATTGCCACCATTGTGCAGCAGTATCGCAGTCTGAGCCGCGCGGAGCTGCTGCGTCAGGTCAGCGTGATTTATCCGATGCTGAAAAGCGAGTTGTTCCTGCGTTGGGATATCACCGAACTGCCTGAAGTGCTGAATGCGTTGGTCGCGGAAATGAGCCGTCAGGGGCTGATAACCAGCGACGAGACACAGTTGCATACCGCGCCCACGCGCTTCCGTACCTTGCAATTACTGGCCGCCGGCGTGCGTGAAACTTTGCAGCGCTATGCCATCACCTTTGCGATTCTCAGCACCAATCCCACCATCAATCGGGGAACACTGGAAAAAGAGAGTCGGACACTGGCGCAGCGTTTATCCGTTTTGCACGGCATCAACGCCCCAGAGTTCTTTGATAAAGCCGTGTTTTCAACGTTAGTTCTGACGCTGCGTGATGAAGGCTATATCAGTGACAAAGAGGACGCGGCACCGGAGCAAACGCAAAAGGTGTATCAATTGCTGGCTGCGTTAATCGCTCAGGAAGTGCGTCAGACCGTAGAAAACGCGGTGGCACAACCCGAGGTGCTGGCAGTCGAAGAGCAGTAATGCGTCTCTGTGCTTCTCCCCCTGCGGGGGGAGAAGCGTTAGCGGATGCGACTTTCGTTGCTTAGTGCCATAGCGTCAGGGCAACGCCAATAAATATCGCGAAACCCACGTAGTTATTGTTGAGAAACGCCTGGAAACAGGCATCACGATCGCGCTTTGCAATCAGTTTCTGTTGATGAATAAACAGCGCGCCTGCCAGCAGCAACGACCAATAGAAAGCCCCACTCAGTTGCTGCAACACACCCACCCACACCAACAGCCCCAGTGCGGCCAGTTGCAGCAAACCGATGATCAGTTTGTCGTAACGACCAAACAGGATTGCCGTTGATTTCACGCCAATTTTCAGGTCGTCGTCGCGATCGACCATCGCGTACTGCGTGTCGTAGGCCACCGTCCAGCAGATATTGGCAAAAAACAGCAGCCAGCAACTGAGCGGTAATGCCTCGCTCACTGCCGCCCACCCCATTGGAATCGCCCAACCGAACGCCGCACCCAGCACGACCTGAGGCAAATGGGTGTAGCGCTTCATAAAGGGATAGGTCCAGGCCAGCGCCAGTGCGGCAAACGATAACCAAATGGTCATCGCGTTCATGGTTAGCACCAGGCCAAACGCCACCAGCACCAACACAGCGAAAGCCACTTTGGCCTCTTTGCTGGTCAGCGCACCGCTTGCCAGCGGCCGATGCTGGGTACGTTTCACATGACCATCCACTTTGCGATCGGCAAAGTCATTAATCACACAACCCGCCGCGCGCATCACAAAGACGCCCAGCACAAACACCACCAAAATGGAGACCGGCGGCACACCGTCTGCCGCCAGCCACAGCGCCCACAGCGTTGGCCACAGCAGCAAGAGTGTCCCAATGGGCTTATCAATGCGCATCAGGCGGCAATAGGCCTGAAATTTTGACATTTTTAACACGTTGTCCACGTCAAGCTCCCTTGCCATACAACGGTGATGGCGGCAAAAACAGTTCGGTCAGCAGCAAAGGTTTACCCGAGAGACGCAAGCGCGAACGCCGTCCCCACAGGGCATCAATCCGCCCCGGTTCAATAAAATCGCGGGTCAGTGAAGAGGAGGCGAACAGATAACGCCCCAGCGGCCGCGTACCCAGTGATTGCAACAGGGCTTCCGGGCCGTTCAGCGTCGATTCCGGCACCACCGTACGCCCCACTAACCAGGGCACACCGTCTCCGCACAGCAGGATTTCACGCAGCCAATAGCGTGGTGATTCAGGGAGCAGAGCGGCCTCTGTGGCCACGGTTTCGGCGGTGACAAAACCTTCGCGAATGAGCGTAACCGTGACTTCGCCACAGTGGCGTTCAAAACGCTTCGTCATGGAGTCCTCTTCCATCAGCCAGTCACTGATGGGGGGGCTAAGCAGAGGGGAAGAAACAGGTAGCCACTCCAGCGCATACAACTGCGCCAGCACCTTATCCGACATGCGGCTATCTCCGGCTAGATTCAGGGAGCGCTAGTGTACCGCAGTGCCCCATGAAGCACACGCCGCCGGACAGAAATGTGCAGGGAAAAAGAGGTGCGCAGAACGCGCACCAATCGTATTGCTAAATCGGCAGTGCGGGGATCACCCCTTGCCTTTTACACTGCTGATAAAAGTATCGCGGGCCGAGGACGATCCCAGGCGTTCCGCTTCATTCATCAGCTTCAATGCTTTATCAATGTCACCGGCTTTTACAGCCTGCTTAATGCCATTATTAAAATAGCTTTCGGTGTCATTGAGCATCGGCTCATTGCTGATCGGCGCAGCAGGTGCACTGCGGGTTGGCGCGACGCTGGCCGCGGTGCTGCCTACGACCACCGGTGCTGCTGCCGGTTCAGAGTGGCCCAATACCTGACCAATCATCACACTGCCGCCACTTTGCTCGGCGGTGACCTTCAGCTTCAGCGTGCCGGTGTTAACGTGGGTCGCGACGGGATCAGGGATCGCAGGCACCGCATTCCCTACCCCTTCCGCGTAGGCTTTGGCGGGATTTTTTAACTGTGTGCGCTGTGCCAGGTCTTTCTCGGTGGTGTAAATCAGCAGGTAGATTTGCTGTTGGCCCAATGCAGGCGTCAGTTTCAGCGAGCCTTCCAGGCGATCTTTCGATATCACTCCGGGTTTTTCATACGGAAAATAGCTGCTGGGGTAAAACGCAGCCGGGCGCATTTGCTCATCCAATACCAGCACATTGGGCGCATACACGCGTTTGCCTTCCACCAGACTGGTCAGGGTGATATCCAGCGATCCGCGATTTGCAGGCAGCGTGATCGCCGCCACCGGGCCACTGATGTCTTTGCTGTTCAGCCCCAGCGAGGAGGGTGAAATTTTGATTTCCTGTGTGTTGGGCGGCGTGACCGGCAGCCAGCTCAGGCGTTGGAGATCGGCACGTTGTACCGCGGGTGCCACAGAAACATCCTGCGGCTGCGTAAAGGTATTGGCTGTCGCACTGGTACTCAGCACGCTTAACAGGGCGAGGGTTAACAAACGTTTTTTCATTATGGTGTCCTCAAGAAATGCGGTTGCCGCCTCCGCAAGGCAATACGGAGGCGGCACCAGTCAAACTGACAAGATACTTACCACCAGGCTTCCATCTGTACGCCGAAGCTGAACTCATCGTCGTTACCGCGACTGAACGTTCTCGCGCTGGTGTCACGATAAGCCAGACCTTCTGTGAAGCCAGCGCCATCATCCGCGGTGGCATAGCCCCACTTCTCATCCCACTTGGCGTAGGTTGCGAACAGGCGGATAGCAGGACGCGACCAGATGCTGTCGCCCGCTTGCCATTGCTGGGCAAGGGTGACTTTGTACTGGTTGTTGGTATCGCCAGTCTGTTGCGATTTCACGTTGTCGTAGCCCACTTCCAACAGGGTGCTCATGATTTCAGTCCACTTGTACATTGGGCGTACGCCCACGGTGTACCAGGTGGTACCGTTATTGGTATCCATATCAATATCTTGATACATACCGACGTACATCAGAGCCCACTTGTCATTGAAATCAATAGCACCGTGGTCAATCACGCGGATCATATGCCCGTTGTTATTGATGGTGCCCAGTGAGCGGCCCGCACGCTGCGTGGTCATGGAGTCAGTGGCGTATTGCACCACAAACTTGTTGTAACCATCGTTGGTCAGAGTTTGCGTGTGCTCTAACGTCGCCATCCAGCCATCTTTGGTGGCGTTATCCGCTAAGCGGTAGCCGTCTTGGACGTTGGCCCGGCCATAATCGACACCGAACTCCAGCATACCGCCGGGGTTGGTTTGCAGCTCTGCCAGACGTACGTCAAAGACGTCATTGACTGTCGGTACCTGGTCTAACGCATTGTCGATAAAGCGGTAAGAGCCACCGGCTTCGCCGTTACGCGTGACGGCTGCGGAGAATTTACCAAAGCCCAGATCGATATTTTCGATACCGGCACCCGGGCCTGAGATATCCCAGTAGTAGAAGTCGATCATGTGCACGTCGTGACGCTGGTAGAAACGCTTACCTGCCCACAGCGTTGAACCTGGCAACCAGTCGATCAGGTTTTTACCCTGCACGTTAACTTCACGGAAGCCGGGGGTCACATCTTCCCAGTCAGAACGCTGAGAGACGGAGTAGGCCAGGTTGGTGTCGAAATAGAAGCTCTTATCGCCCTCTTTCCACAGTTCCTGCCCCAGTTTCAGTTCGGCATACGTTTCACACTCGTTACCCAAACGGTATTTACTGTCAGCACCGGTAGCTTTAAAGCATTGCTGCTCGCCGCCGCTGCCTGTCCAGCCAATACCCGAACGGGCATAACCTTTGAAATCTACCGCAGCTGCCTGGGTAGAGATTACTGCTGCGGCCACTGCTACGGCCAGAGGGTACTTGCGCAGCATACTCATTATTCTTCTCCTGTTATCATCGCTTGTCAGAGTGCTTCAACACCGGGTTCCTGGTGTAACCGACGACAGGCGGTGCCATCCTCACGAAACAGATGGCAACGCTGCGGCGGCAGGCCGATGGCGTAGTGGGCACCTTCTTCTACCAGCACCACGTCGTTCTGGCGGTAGACCAGGTTTTGACGAAGCGCAGGAATTTGGATATGGATTTGGGTTTCATGCCCCAGTTGCTCGACCACTTGCACTTCACCGGAGAGCGTGACATCCGCAATATCACTGGGCAGCAGGTGCTCAGGGCGAATCCCCAGCGACATGTTGGCGCCGACTTGCACCTGCGTACTGTCGACCGGCAACCACACTTGCTGGCGGTTGGGCAGTTCGACCTGCACCTGCTCAATGGCCGTGGCGGTTACTTTAACGGGCAGGAAATTCATTTTTGGTGAGCCGATAAAACCTGCAACAAAGCGGTTAGCGGGATAGTGGTACAGCTCCAGTGGACGGCCCACTTGCGCCACGCGTCCGCCTTCCAGCACCACGATTTTGTTGGCCAGCGTCATGGCTTCCACCTGATCGTGGGTGACATAGATCATCGTGCGTTTTAAACGCTTGTGCAGACGCGCAATTTCAATGCGCATTTGCACGCGCAGCGCCGCATCCAGGTTCGATAGCGGCTCGTCGAGCAGAAACACTTCGGGCTCAGCCACCAGCGTACGGCCTATCGCCACACGTTGACGTTGCCCGCCCGAAAGCGCTTTCGGTTGTCTCTCTAACAGGTGTGCCAGTTGCAGCGTCTCTGCCACCTGATTGACACGCTGATCGCGCTGCGCTTTGGGCACCCCCGCCAGCTTGAGACCAAAGGACATGTTTTCCGCCACCGACAGGTGCGGATACAGCGCATAGGATTGAAACACCATGCCAATCCCCCGCCCGGCAGGCGGCACATCATTCATGCGTTTGTCGCCGATAAACAGCTCGCCAGAAGTGATGTCTTCCAGTCCAGCGATCATGCGCAGCAGCGTGGATTTGCCGCAGCCTGACGGGCCGACAAAAACCACAAACTCCCCTTCTTCGATGGTCAGGTTGACAGCGTTTGAGACCACAACGTCACCCCAGGCTTTGGTGACATCCTTCAGTACTACACTCGCCATCTCACTCTCCCGTCATCACATTGCGTCTAATTGCTGGCGAGTGTGCGCCAGTACAGGTGCGCAGCACTCCCCCCTCCCCTTGTTTTTTATGGGGGAGGAGAGAGGAGGATGAGCCAGGGAGGAGACCCCCCTGCTGCCGCGTGCACAGCGGCCTTTTCGTGACCGGGATCGGGATTTGAGGGTGTGATTTCTGTGCGCTGCACCACAAAAACAGCGGTTCTGTAGCCGAGATCACAGTTAGTTAGCCCTGGGCGTAGAGGCCGGGAGGATGAACGACAAACAGGGTCAGCGCAGACTCGAGCGATACACCACCGCTCAACTGAGGGAAGGAAGATGTCAATGTTCAAACTGGCAGGTAAAGGGTTGCTGTTGTGCGCGCTGAGCGCAGCACTTATCCCAGCGGCGCAGGCCAAAATTGAAGAAGGTAAGCTGGTCATCTGGATTAACGGTGACAAGGGCTATAACGGTCTGGCTGAAGTCGGCAAGAAATTTGAGCAAGATACCGGGATCAAGTTCAGCGTCGAGCACCCGGATAAGCTGGAAGAGAAATACCCACAAGTGGCGGCAACGGGTGACGGCCCGGACATTATTTTCTGGGCTCACGATCGTTTTGGGGGCTATGCCGAATCTGGCCTGCTGGCAGAAATCACGCCGGATAAGGCGTTGCAGGACAAAATCTTTCCGTTCACCTGGGATGCCGTTCGCTTTAACGGCAAGCTGATTGGCTATCCGGTGGCGGTAGAATCCCTGTCACTGATTTACAACAAAGACCTGCTGCCGAACCCACCTAAAACCTGGGAAGAGATCCCGGCGTTAGACAAAGAACTGCGTGCCAAAGGCAAAAGCGCGTTGATGTTTAACCTGCAAGAGCCGTATTTCACCTGGCCACTGACGGCAGCGGCGGGCGGTTACGCGTTTAAGAAAGAGGCGAACGGCAGCTACAGTGTGAAAGACGTTGGCGTGGCGAATGCCGGTTCACAGGCGGGACTGCAATTCCTGGCCGACATGGTGAAAAACAAACACCTGAATGCCGACACGGATTATGCCATCGCCGAAGCCGCCTTTAACAAAGGCGAGACAGCGATGACCATTAACGGTCCGTGGGCATGGGGCAACATTGATAGCGCAAAAGTGAATTATGGCGTCACCCTGCTCCCCACCTTTAAAGGCCAGCCTTCCAAACCCTTTGTCGGCGTGCTGAGCGCAGGTATCAATGCGGCCAGTCCGAACAAAGAGCTGGCGAAAGAGTTCCTTGAGAACTATCTGCTGACCGATAACGGTCTGGAGCAGGTCAATAAAGACAAGCCGTTAGGTGCCGTGGCGCTGAAATCCTATCAGGAAAAACTGGCTACCGATCCGAAGATTGCGGCCACCATGGACAACGCGCAGAAAGGCGAAATCATGCCAAACATCCCGCAAATGGCGGGCTTCTGGTATGCCGAGAAGAGCGCGGTGATGAATGCGCTGAGCGGTCGTCAGACGGTTGAGGCCGCGCTGAAAGACGCTGAACAACGCATCGTGAAGTAATGCGTTATCCCTCCCTGATTCAGGGAGGGGATCCCACCCCGTTTAGAGTAAGGATCGAAGATGGCAAATGCCTTTAAGTGGCTGACGCTTGCCCTCGTTGCGCTGTTCACCGGCTATCTGGTGGTGTTGATGTATGTGCAGGGAGAGTACTTATTTGCCCTGCTGACGCTGATTTTACTGAGCCTGGGATTGCTGATTTTTGCGCAAAAGCGCGCTTCTGCCTGGCGCTATGTCTACCCCGGCGTTGCAGGAATGGGACTGTTTGTGTTGTTTCCCCTCGCCTGCACCATTGCCATTGCCTTTACCAATTACAGCAGCACCAATCAGTTGACCTTTGAGCGGGCGCAAAAGGTATTGATGGATCGCCAGTATGAAGCGGGCGAGCGCTATAACTTCAGTCTGTATCCGCAAGGCGATCAATGGCTGTTGCTGCTGAGTGACGCACAGAACCATCTGTGGCTGTCTGCGCCTTTCCAGTTTGCAGCACAGCCCCAAACGCTGCCGTTGCAACCCATTACTGCGCTGCCTGCCGGGGAAAAAGCCCCGCTGCGCGCCGTCACACAAAATCGCCAGTCCTTAAGTCAATTAACGGCGGTGCTGCCGGAAGGCAGTAACGTGCGCATGAGTTCGCTGCGCCAGTTTTCAGGTACGCAACCCCTGTATACATTGGGGGAAGGCGACAGCCTGACCGATAAGCAAACGGGCAAAGTCTGGTGGCCAAACGCCGAAACCGGCTTCTACCAAACGCTGGATGCCCAGCATCAATGGACCAGCGAGAAGCTCAGCCCCGGCTACACGGTGACCGTGGGCTGGCATAATTTTATGCGCGTGATGACCGACCAGGGGATTCAGAAACCCTTCCTCGGTATCTTTGTCTGGACGGTGTTTTTCTCCGCCATCACCGTATTGTTGACCGTGGCGGTGGGCATGGTATTGGCGTGCCTGATGCAGTGGGAGTCTTTGCAAGGGCGGGCTGTCTATCGTTTGTTACTGATCCTGCCGTATGCCGTACCGGCGTTTATCTCGATCCTGATTTTCAAAGGGTTGTTTAACCAAAGTTTTGGTGAGATCAACGTCATGCTGCACAGCCTGTTCGGTATTAAACCGGCCTGGTTTAGCGATCCGAACTTAGCGCGAGGCATGGTGATCATTGTAAATACCTGGCTCGGTTATCCCTACATGATGATCCTGTGCATGGGCTTACTGAAAGCGATCCCGGACGATCTGTATGAGGCTTCGGCCATGGACGGGGCAACGCCCGCGCAAAACTTCTTCCGTATCACGCTGCCGTTACTGATTAAGCCTCTGGCACCGCTGATGATCGCTAGTTTTGCGTTTAACTTTAATAACTTTGTGTTGATTCAGCTGCTGACCAACGGTGGCCCGGATCGCCTGGGCACCACCACGCCTGCGGGATACACCGATCTGCTGGTGAGTTACACCTGGCGCATCGCGTTTGAAGGCGGTGGCGGACAAGATTTCGGGCTGGCTGCCGCGATTGCCACGCTGATCTTCTTGCTGGTGGGTGCGCTGGCGATACTCAATCTCAAAGCCACTCGCATGAAATTTGATTAAGGAGGACGCATGGCTGTTGTACAACCCAAATCGCAGAAATGGCGCCTGCTGCTGACTCACCTGTTTCTGCTGGCCTTTGTGGCGCTGATTATGTATCCGCTGCTAATGGTCATCGCCATTTCACTGCGCCCCGGTAACTACGCGATTGGAAATCTGTTTCCTGATGCCGTCTCCTGGGATCACTGGAAACTGGCGCTGGGTATCCCCGTGGTACATGAAAATGGCAGTGTGACGCCGCCGCCTTTCCCGGTGCTGTTATGGCTGTGGAATTCGGTGAAGGTCGCCGCCCTCACCGCGGTCGGCATTGTCGCGCTGTCTACCACCTGCGCCTATGCGTTTGCGCGCTTACGCTTTCGCGGTAAAAGCAGCCTGTTGAAAGGGATGCTGATTTTTCAAATGTTCCCTGCCGTGCTCTCGCTGGTCGCGTTGTATGCGTTGTTTGATCGCCTCGGACAGTACATTCCCTTTATTGGCTTAAATACGCATGCGGGTTTGGTGTTCGCCTATCTGGGCGGCATTGCGCTGCACGTGTGGACGATCAAAGGCTACTTTGAAACTATCGATGGTTCACTGGAAGAAGCGGCGGCGCTAGACGGTGCCACGCCCTGGCAGGCTTTCCGTTTGATTTTGCTGCCGCTGTCGGTGCCGATCCTCGCGGTGGTGTTTATTCTGTCGTTTATCGCCGCTGTCACCGAAGTGCCGGTTGCGTCGCTGCTGCTGCGTGATGTCAACAGCTACACGTTAGCGGTGGGTATGCAGCAATATCTGAACCCGCAAAACTACTTGTGGGGCGATTTTGCCGCCGCAGCGGTACTGTCTGCCATCCCGATTACCTTAGTGTTCCTGCTCGCCCAACGCTGGCTGGTTAGCGGCCTGACGGCGGGCGGTGTGAAAGGCTAGTTTTCCTGTGTTGTATGCCACTGCTTGCGCTGTATTTTGTACCTGTGTCCTCGTTCTTTGGCGGCCTTAATGGCCGCCTTTTTTATTCGCGTTTCAGGCGCTGGCTGTTCGCCAACCATAACGTGAACACGAGGATCAGAATGGCGGCGGAGTAACACAAGGTGTCTAACGGATTCTTATGATCGACGATGATCAGTCGAATAATCGCCGTAATACCGATATAGACAAAGTAGCGTAAGGGGAAGTGGTAGCCGGTCTGGAAGTATTTCACGATCAGCGCGATAAATTCGAAGTACAGGAAGTAGATAACAATGCCTTCAATCAGCAAATAGGAGGACGTGCTTTCGTTGCTGTACAGCAACACTTCTGCCAAATGCAGGGTTTCTTTCCCCAGAAAGATCGCCAAAATAATGGCCAACACCACCAGGCCTGCATTGAGCACCCATTGTAAAACCCTGGCAACTTGAATGCCTGTCATGATCTTTCCCTCAGCCGTTTTTGTTACACCGGGATGATCCGGTGGTTTCATCATGCTTTAGTGTGAGGAAGATCACAATACAGAGGTAAAACAGACGGCCCCTCCAGAAAAGAAGGGGCCGGAAGATCAGCGGAAATGAATGTCGCGCTCTGTCGTCATGTCATACAGCTGGTATTTGCGTCCCAGCTTCTGGCCGCCGTCTCGCGTCAGTGGCGTCCAGTTAATCTGTGCACGACTGCGGTTTGGCGTCACCGTAAACAGATCCATTGGAATCGAGATATAGAAGCCTTTGGTGAAATCACCTTCGCCATACTCTTCGCGTGAAACGTTGGTGATAGTGGCATAAGTTCCCACCGTCACACCGCTGTCAAAGCGCTTCGAGAAGTCGATGGTGGCCCCTTTATCTTTCGCCAGATAGCGACCCACGCTGGCTTTCACCGTAACACCGTCCATAAACCACGGTTGCCAGTAGGCCGTCAGATGACCGGTTGCCACGCTGTAGTCGGTAAACTTCATCATGTTGTTCCAGTCACGCTGCTTAACGTAGTTGGCATCGATGCCCACCGCCCAACTTGAATCCAACGGACGGTACATCACCTCGGCACCGCCTCCGCCAAACATACTTTCCAGATAGCCACCATACACCTGACCATAGAAACTGCCGCCCAGATGTTGGAAGTAGTTGGCCTGGAAGTTATCCAGATAAACGTTGTTATCCACATACTGACGGATATGGGTGCGTACGCGCGGCAAGCGCGTGTCCTGCGGTGGCGTCACATAGTTAAACTTATTGTAGTTATTGGCCAGATTGGCAAAGACGCTACCGCCAATCAGCAAATGATCGGTCGCCCACAGATCCGCATTGCCCATTACACCGAGTTGGTACATGTAGAAGGATTCAGGCCCGCCGATAGACTGATTGAGCACCGGAGACAGACTATAGTGAAAACGGTCTTGATCGATGTAATAGCCCTGCTCGGTATTGCGGGTGTCCACGGGATTAACCCGCTGCTGCTGTACCGGTTGTTCGTGCCCCAACGGCCAACCTTCCAGATCCTGTTTCAATGTGGCGACGTCGGTCTGGGTCGTGACCTGCGGCATCCCCATGCGGGTTTCCGTTACGTTCAGGGTTTTCACATTGGCAGGTAGCGCGTTCATCATGATGCGATTGGCACGGTCGACCCCTTCCGTGCCGTCACGGTATTTGCTTTGCTCACCCGTGACAAACATCTGGTCACCTTTAACCTGCAGGCGAGGTGCGTTGTAGCCCGCATTCTCCCGCAGCGCAACGAGCTGATCGGCTGCCACGGTGTGCTGCATGATCTCGCCCTGCGGCTGTGGCTGATAGGCCGGTTTCGGGCTGTCGCGGTGTCCCTGATGCAGATCGCCAAAGTTAGTGCGCAGCGTAACCCCAGCCATAAAGGTATTTCCGCGTTCGTAGCTGACGTTAACGTCCGCCCAGTCCGCCACACGGTATACCGCACCGACGTTCACTTTGCTGTCCTGACGCAGATTACGCGCAAAGTCGCCGCGATAATCGTTCCCTTCGTACTCGACTTTCAGGCGCAGTGGCTTCCAGGGCGTCTGATATTCAATCCCGCCAAACAGCGCGGTCGGCCCACGGAACATTTCGCCGCCACTCACGGAACCGGAGGAACCAATGCGTTCATTGCGCTGACAGAAGTGGTCATCGACGCGGCACAATGGGTTGCTGACCGTGCCGCTGTTACCAAGGTATCCCCAGCCCAGACCCAGCGTGAAGTCCAGCGGCCCCCAGGCTTTCGTCGCGACCAGATATTCACCGTCGAACAGGCCTGTCCCGCCGAGATCGCGTGTGCCGACGGCCACGGCAGGGAGCCAGTAACCTTCGTCCCACAAGCGCAGTTTCAGGTCAAACGCCTTGTCTTTGTAGCTTTGATTTCCACTGAAACTGTCGACGTTTGAGTAGCGGCGGTTGCGCACATCGGTGTAGCGCAGCGTCGCTTCCAGCCACGGAAAAAGCTGCATCGAGGCAGAGTAGAAACGGTACTGATCGTTATCACGGGCGTTAAGGCTGAAGTCGCCCTCCGGGGCCATACGCGCCGTCGGCGTTTGCATCAGACCCACTCCGCCAAAATCAGACTGAGAAGGGCCCACGGGGGCATCCCCTTCTGCGGCCTGCACGTGGCAGGCAGTGGCAACAGAAAGTGATAACAGGCTAAGCAGATAGCGTTTTTTCATTATTCAGGCACCCGGTGGGTCAAGAGGGAAACAATTTGCTGATTCAGATCTTCATAGGCGCTGGGCAGCGTCCAGGAAGAAAAACCCACAAATACCAGGCTGCCTAATGGCGCTTCATAGTAGCGGTGATTCCAGTAAGCGACAGGCACATCGGTAACCTGTCCGGCAGGAGAAATCACCTGGGCGATATTGCGCTCCGCACCGGTTAAACGCGCAGACGATTGCAGATAGTCACGCGTATCTTTGCCCGGCTGCCATGACGTAGCACCGCTATTACCCAGCACACCGAACAGCGTGACGGTGGTCGGTTTTTGCGCCAACCACAGGCTGTACTCCCCCTCTAAACGACGATTCGTTTCCGGATGCAGCCGCACAATATCGGGATCTAAGGGAACGATTTGACGCCCGGTGACCTTGAGATTGCGCACCTGTTGGCTGACATTGTCGACGACCGCAGCCTGCTCCAGATCGTTGTCTGCGCGCAGCGACTGGCTCCACGCCTGCAAACGAGTGATAACCTGCTGCTGCTGTTGCAAAATGGCTGCCGTCGCCAGACGCTCAGCGATCACGGTGCCCGGCCACCAGGTTTGCCCATCAATCGCCGGGTTGGCAATCAGTTGCGACAGGTTCTCGACCTGGGTCAAGGTCGTTACGGGCGCGGGCTGCGTAGCACGCATCACGTCTACCTGGCCGGCCGCCGCTGCCTGTAGCGACAGGCAGGCAAGTACACCACTTAAAAGGCGAGTTATTTTTTTCATAGTTTGGCCGGTTTCAGAAGAGTGGTTTCAACAGGGAAATAGTCTGCACCCAACGTCTGCGCTGACTGGATCACACGCCCGGTGCTGCCATCCACCCAAAAGCGATTGGTCCACTGGCGGTCTAAGGCATCGACGGTGACCTGTTCATCCCAAACGCGCGTAGGGATGGCATTGCCTGCAATCGTGAGCACTTCATCCGGCTGACGTGCAAACTGTGACTGTGCGGCTGCTGACATCGGTTTACCCTGCTCTGTCCAACTGATGATGCGTGTCCAACGGCTTTCATCAGTCAAGTGCAAGGCGTCCGCCAGGGGGTCTTGTGCCAGGTTAGTGACATCCGCCAGGTTCTCCTGCAGTCCCACGGTTTTCACTATGCGGCCATGCTGGGTGGCGACCACCGCACGATCCTGAGTTATCCACTTCTGCTGTCCGTGCTCATTGAATCCCAGCACCACGAAAATGCGCTGACCTTCATTGACGCGCAGATACATACTGGCATAGGGCATCGTCTGGATTTGTTCAGGCGTAAACGTGACGTCGTCAGGCCCCATGACGGCCAGTTTGAGGGTTTCGCCCATCCCTTGCTGGGTCGGCGTGCAGGCCTGCAAGAACAGTAAGCTAATGAGTAGAGGAAGTAGTCGCACCGTGTGATCCCTGAATTCAGCAAAGACAGCCAAAAAATAACCACACCGCTGTGTGGTTATGTTTAATTTATGCCACTTAGCGAGTTGTACTCGTGGTAGTGGTGGTCGTTGTACCGGTGTTCGCGCCGTCACCGCCGCCAGAGGCAGCCAGACCCACACCCACCAGTGCACCTAACGCACCCACACCCACGGCGGTTGAAACACCGCTCGCCATGGCACCTGCTTGAGCACCTGCTGCCGCACCTGCCTCAACCGGTGCAGCAAAGGCAACGGAAGCACTGGCGAGGTACAGCGCAGCGGCTGTCGCACATATCACTTTCTTCATAACAACGTTCCCTTCATCAAATGAATGGATATTTACCCGAAACTTGGGCGGAACCAGTATAGGGCAACGTTTTACAAGAATTGAGAGGGGGGCCCCTGGGGAGAGAGATCGTGGCTTTGCAATACAATTGCGATGAATTTGAGTTATTATTGGAAATAAATTCTTAAAAAATGAAATTAATAGAATTTACATTCATCAATATAGGATTAGTCTGGTATTTTTAGAATATTATAAAATTTACAACAGGTTAGATAAAGATTGAATATAACGCAATATTGCCACGTGCAACATGCTGATTTTATTTAATTTATAAACAACTTTAATCCATTTATTAACATCATTACGGCGCGATCATTTCAGATAAATCCCGTGTTAACAATTGGCCCTAATAACGCTTTTCAGATAATACTCAAAGCAAATCAATATGTTTATGCGCGATATGCGCCGATTAGATCCCTTTATTAATAAAAAACTACCGGCGTCTGCCGAACATAAACACGCTTAAAAGCACAAAAAAAAGCCGCCTGAACATCAGGCGGCTTTTCGAATTTCTACTGCAGCGTTAAGAAGGTTTAGGCTTCAATCGCCATACGCAATTTCTTCATTGCATTCTTTTCAAGCTGACGAACACGTTCTGCAGAAACCCCGTATTGATCGGCCAACTCCTGCAATGTGGTTTTACTGTCATCGTCTAACCAGCGGGCACGAATGATATGCTGGCTGCGTTCATCCAATGACAGCATGGCATCGCTGAGCTTGTCTGCCGCGTGGGTTTCCCAGTTGTCTTCTTCGATGCCATCGGCAAAGTCAGAGGACTTGTCTTGAAGATACAACACGGGTGCCATCGGCTTGCCTTCACCGGCATCGTCGTCCGGGTTCAGGTCGAAGGTCATGTCCTGCGCCGCCATACGTGATTCCATTTCCATCACGTCTTTGCTGGTCACACCCAGTTCACGCGCAACCATTTCAACTTCATCCTGGTTGAACCAGCCCAAACGCTGCTTGGTTTTACGCAGGTTAAAGAACAATTTACGCTGTGCCTTGGTGGTAGCCACTTTCACGATACGCCAGTTACGCAGCACGTATTCATGAATTTCAGCTTTGATCCAGTGCACCGCAAAGGAGACAAGACGCACCCCGACTTCGGGGTTAAAGCGGCGCACCGCTTTCATCAGGCCGATGTTACCTTCCTGAATTAAATCTGCCTGCGGCAAGCCGTAACCAGAGTAGTTACGCGCAACGTGAACAACAAAGCGCAGGTGAGAAAGGATCAGCGTTTTTGCTGCATCCAGATCGCCCTGGTAATGCAGCCGTTCAGCCAGTTCTCTCTCCTCTTCCGCCGTCAGAACCGGACGTGAATTCGCGGCCCGGATATAAGCGTCCAGGTTACCGACAGGAGACATAGCTAAAGCATGCATTTCTTTGGTCATTCATATCCTCTCAAAAGTGGCGTTGTTGCTTGCACTCATCCTTGCGTGGAGCACTACATTACGTGATCCACAGGAAGAATTGAAGCAATCTGTGCTACTTCGACACAATAGTTATCCACAGGTTCAAAAAATATCGTGGATATCTTACTCACAGAACAATCTGATGGTCAGGAGCGGTCGAAGGGGGATTAGGAGGTCTTCCTCTACAGTATGTCGCCACACTGCAAAGGAAGAGTATATCAAAAAAACGTTTCCGTGCGTTACTGAGGCGTAAAGCGACGTAAATGTTGCGAGGTAGCCAGCCAGGCAGCAACCCAGCCAATCATGGCAGCGACCAGCAGCAGTAATAGCGACTCATCCCATGCCAGACCGTGCAACGTAAAGGCGGTACCAAAGACGGTTGCCACTTGCGACACCACGGTTTCTAAACGCAGTACCAGCACCTGAGAAAGCACCAGCGACAACACCGCGCCCAGGAAGCCTAATAACGCCCCGCCATACAGGAACGGGCGTAGGATAAAGCCGTCCGTTGCACCAATCAGCTTTTGTACGTTGATGGTATCGCGGCGGGCAAAAATACTCAGACGGACGCTGTTGCCAATCACCAGGAACACGGCGATCACCATCAACACGCCAATCATGGCGGCCACCTGTCCGACTAATCCGGTCAACGCAGCCAGACGCGCAAACCAACTGTCGTCCATACGCACTTCATCCACGCCGCCAACTTTGGTGACGCGATCGCGCAGGGTCTGCATGGTGTCCGCGCTTTGGAAATTGAGTTTGGGTGTAATGATGGCAACTGCCGGTAAGGGATTTTGCTCCAGCATATCCAATGCGCCACCAAAACCCGACCAGTTGCGGAATTCGCCCATCGCCTCTTCACGCGACAGGTAATTCACGCTGTCCACACCCTCTTCTTGCTTCAGCGCGGCCACCACGTTTTCCGCCGCGCTATCATCCAACGTTTTGGATAAATAGACGGTTAACTGTGGCGCTGGATACCACTGCTCTGCGGCCTGGCTGACGTTCTTCCACACCAGAAAACAGACGCTGGGTAAGGTCAGGGAGATAGCGATCACCATGACCGTTAACAGCGTGGCAAGTGGCTGACGCCAGATTTCAGATAATGTGCCGCGCCAGGCGTAGCGCCATTGCTCCTGCCAACCGCCTTTCAGCGCTTTGCTTTTCGAAGGCACGCTCTGTTTTGCGGCAGGTCGGGCGTTACGTTTATTGACCATTGGAGCCTCCATGCATACGACCTTGCGCCAATGTCAGTACGCGATACTGACGACGTTGAACCAGGCTCATGTCGTGCGTCGCCATCAATACCGTTACGCCAACGCGGTTAAACTCTTCAAACAAACGCAGAATATCCAGCGACAGCGCATCATCCAGGTTACCGGTCGGTTCATCCGCCAGTAGCACCGCCGGTTTGTTCACCACGGCACGGGCAATGCCTACGCGCTGCTGCTCACCGCCGGAAAGCTGAATAGGAAAACTTTTCGCTTTATCCAGCAATCCCACTTTATCAAGCGCTGCCGACACGCGACGTCGAATATCTTCGCCGCTGGCCCCCGAGATAATCAGAGGGATAGCCACATTGTCATACACTGAGCGATCCATCAGCAGATGGTGGTCCTGGAAAATCATCCCAATTTGGCGACGCAGGAACGGCACTTCGCGATTTTTCAGTCGGCTAATATCGTGTCCACTGAACCAAATTTTTCCTGTACTCGGGCGCTCAATGCCGCAAATCAGTTTGAGCAGGGTACTTTTACCCGCGCCTGAGTGACCGGTCAGGAATGCCATTTCACCAGGGCGTAAATGGAAATCTACGCCTTGCAATGCCTGCCGACCGCCGAGATAAGCCTTACTGACTTCTTCAAAGCGAATCATCCTGTTTTAATCCTCTCGGGCAAATAGTGCCTCAATAAAATCGTCTGCTTTAAAGGGACGCAAATCCTCGATGCCTTCACCCACACCAATGTAGCGAATGGGAATGCCAAACTGGTCAGCGATAGAGAAGATAACGCCACCTTTGGCGGTACCGTCCAGTTTAGTCAGGGTAATACCGGTGAGACCAACGGCTTCATTAAACAATTTTGCCTGGCTAATCGCATTTTGGCCGGTACTGGCATCCAGCGTCAGCATCACTTCATGTGGCGCATCCTCGTCAATCTTCTTCATGACGCGCACAATTTTCTTCAGTTCTTCCATCAGGTGCGATTTGTTCTGCAAACGCCCTGCCGTGTCGGCAATCAATACATCCACACCGCGTGATTTCGCTGCCTGCAACGCATCAAAAATGACCGATGCAGAATCGGCGCCGGTATGCTGTGCGACAACCGGAATATCATTACGCTGGCCCCACACTTGCAGTTGCTCAACGGCGGCAGCACGGAAAGTATCCCCTGCCGCCAGCATGACGCTTTTCCCTTCGGCCTGGTATTGACGCGCCAGCTTGCCAATCGTGGTGGTTTTCCCCACGCCATTGACACCCACCATTAAAATCACAAACGGCGTTTTGCTGCTGATATCCAACGGCGCATCAACTTTAGCCAAAATGCCGGACATTTCTGTTTTCAGCAGACCATACAGCGCCTCTGCATCACGCAGCTGTTTACGGTTGGCTTGTTGGGTCAGGCTGCTGATAATACGGCGCGTGGTATCCACACCCACATCGGCAATCAGTAATTGTTCTTCCAGCTCATCAAATAAATCGTCATCAATTTTTTTGCCGCGGAACAGGCTGATAAAACCAGAGCCAAGATTCTGGCGAGTTTTGACCAAACTGCGTTTTAAACGGGTAAAAAAGCCTTCTTTGGTTGGGCGCTCTTGCTCCACCGCCGCAACGGGTGCCGTCAGTAGCGCCTCTTCGGCAATCTCATCAGGTTCATGTTGTGCCACAGGCTCTTCATGGGGTGTCGCCGCGGTGACCGCATCTTCGATTTCCGCCGCGACATCGGCCACTACGGGGCGATCAATGATTTCTGGCTCTGGCTCTGGCTCTGGCTCTGGCTCTGGCTCTGGCTCTGGCTCTGGCTCTGGCTCTGGCTCTGGCTCTGGCTCTGCAAGTATCACCGGAGCTGCGGGTTGCACAACCTCTTCATGCTCTGCAACAGGCTGCGCATGCGATTCTGACGGGGTATCGATTTCAATTTCGGCAGGCGTTTCAACTTCGCTGTCCGTCGCCGTTTCCGCGGCTGGACGTGTCTCGGGCTGAGGTTCACTGTCGACCGTCGCAGGCGCATCTTCTACCGCTTCCGGCAACGCATCTGGCGTGTCCTTGATCTCTTCAGGCTGTGCTGGCTGCTCCTCTTTACCGAAGCCAAGCCAGGAAAAAAAGCCACGTTTTTTATCTTTTGCCATTGTGTAACCACATTCCTCGAAGAGAGATCCAAAACAGGTTCATAATTAATCCCTTAGTCTAACACTTTCTCTATTGCTCGTTACAACGCCCTTTTTACCGTTTCCAGCGCCCGTTTCGCCCGTTAAACTACGCAACAAATTATGACGAGTTGTGAGCAAGATGAATAAGAAACCCCGCAGTGGCGGTGCCGGACAGATTCGTATTATTGGTGGACAATGGCGGGGAAGAAAATTGCCCGTGCCGGATAGCGCAGGCCTGCGTCCCACCACTGACCGTGTGCGCGAAACCCTGTTTAACTGGCTGGCACCGACTCTGCAAGAGGCACGCTGTCTGGATTGTTTTGCCGGTAGCGGTGCATTGGGACTGGAAGCCCTCTCGCGCTATGCAGGACGCACAACCTTGATTGAGCTGGCACGTCCCGTCGCGCAACAGTTGACCCGTAATGTGGCGACCCTGAAAGCGGAGCAAGCGCATGTGGTCAATGCGGATACGTTGACCTGGCTGGCGCAACCTGGCGAACCGCACGATGTGGTATTTATTGACCCGCCTTTTCGCAAGGGTATGCTGGATAGCACACTCAATCTCCTTGAGCAGCAAGGCTGGTTGAGTGAGGAAGCGCTAATTTATATTGAAAGCGAAGTGGAGAATGGCTTACCGCCGGTGCCGGATAACTGGCTGCTGCATCGCGAGAAAATTGCCGGTCAGGTCGCCTATCGTCTGTACCAGCGCCAAAATGTGCTTAAGGAGTCCGACCATGTTGCTTAATTTAGGACGCGTGCTGATGCTGTGCGTGTGGGGCTTTCTGCTGTCTAACCTGATTCACCCCTATCCCGTTCCGCTCAAGTATTTCTTGCACGTCGCGCTGTTTTTTATGGTGGTGATGCATGGGCTGCAGTTGACGCTGCTGAAAGCGACACAACCCAAAGATGGTCCTGAAATTAGTGGGCTGCAGCAGTTCAAAATTTTCCTGTTTGGCGTGTTTGAATTGCTCGCCTGGCAGAAAAAGCAGCCGCCCATCAAGAGAAAGTAAGTAGGCGCTCACCTACGCGCTATTTCGGCGTAAAGCCAATGTAGCGCGTTCCCTGCATACGCAGTTCTCCCTGCGCACCCACATTGATTTGCTGGTACTCCCTTTCTTTAACCACCACGGTAAGGTCGCCTGCGCCGTTTAGCGGGTGAAACAGCACTTCATACTTCATGTCCTCGGCCACAATCTCTTCACGCTGACGTGAGCGGCGGTTCGGCGAGGGAAAATCGCGCTTGTTTTTGACTTCCACCAGCATGGTGCGTATGGGCGATGCATCGTTCACTTCGCTCTCTCGCCGTTGCTTGATAAATTGGCGTGAAGCAAGAATGGCGACGATAGCCAAAAAGATCACAAAAAAGAGCGGAGGTTTGCTCATCGTGCCTTGCCCTCGTTAACGCTGTCGGCGCGCGAAATGCTGCCGCTGCTCAAAGCATACAACCGGAACAGACTGATTGTCACACGCCCAACCCATCACCTAGACTGAGAAATACGCTTTGTCGATCCACTGGTTACAAGGTGTTATCCGTATTCAGCCAACAGGGAGTGCATTATGTTGTGGTCTTTTCTGGCCGTGGTTTTTTCCGGCTGGTTGTATGTCGATGCCGCCTACCGCGGCCCGCAATGGCAGAGATGGGTGTTTAAGCCCCTGACGCTGCTGTTATTACTGGGACTGGCGTGGCAAGCCCCCCTCTTTTCGCTGATGGGATGGCTGGTGGTGGCAGGATTGATTGCCTCACTGCTGGGCGATGCGTTGCTCCTGCTTTCCACTGAGCGAGCACTGTATGCCATTGGCGCTTTTTTCCTTTCTTGCCTGCTGTATACCGCGAGTTTTGCCGGTGCCATTAGTTTTGCCCCTCACTGGCCCGTCGCGATATGCCTGCTGATCCTTGCGGGCTTGTTATTGACCTTAATTTGGTCGCGTCTGGAATTAATGCGCTGGCCCGTGCTCACCTTCGTGGCCATGTTGATACTGATGGCCTGGCTGGGCTTTGAACGTTATCTGGCGGTGCCCAATGACGCGAGTTTTGGGCTTATGGTGGCCACCACGTTGCTGCTGCTGGCGCATATCCTCTGGCTGGTAAGTCACTATCGGCGCCGATTCCCTGCCGACCGCGCCCTGACCGCAGCCTGCTATTTTATTGGTCACTTTATGATGGTACGCACGCTGTATTACTGATTTTCGACGGAGAGTGACACGCGATGCTTGACTTTGGAGTGGGCTCCAGAGTGTAGCATCAACTGTCGCTGGGCAACGGGCCCACATAACAACGAGGAATGTGTTATGTCTCAACATCATCATTGTGGCTGCGGCCATCAACATACGGCGCGCCAAACGGGTTGCAGCCCTGCAACGCGCCCCACTCTGAAAGGGATAACCTCCATTACGCCCGCCACGGCAACGGCCGATGCGGGTCATTGTTGCAGTGATTCCAGCTGTAGCGGTGGCGATTCTGGCGATGAGGAAAGCGATCGATCCGACATCACCGCCTCACAGGAATGGAAAATTCAGGGGATGGATTGCCCCAGTTGTGCCCGCAAAATTGAAACTGCCGTTCGCCGTATTCCGGGCGTGTCACAAGCCCAGGTGCTGTTTACCACTGAAAAATTACGCGTGGTCGCAGCCAAAGACCTCAGCCGTGAAGTAGAAGCCGCTGTTGCAGCCGCCGGTTTTACGCTGGCCAGCACACAGCCCTCTGCGCCCACAGAAAAAAATTTCTGGCAGGAAAACCTCTCCCTGATTGCGTTGGCAGTCATGATGTTGCTCAGTGAGATCATTGATATCTATGCTCCCGACATTGGTAAGTTAGCATTCACCATCACCACACTTGCCGGTGTAACGCCAATTTTACGCACCGCATGGCGTTTAACACGCAGCGGCACGCCGTTTGCCATTGAAACACTGATGAGCGTCGCAGCCATCGGTGCCCTGTTTATTGGTGCCACCGCAGAGGCGGCGATGGTGCTGCTGCTGTTTATGCTCGGCGAACGGCTGGAAGCCTTTGCCGCTGGCCGTGCGCGCAAAGGGATCACCGCGCTGATGGCGTTGAAGCCTGAAACCGCCGTACGTATTACGCAGGGTAAGCGCGATACCGTGGCGATCACGCGCTTACAGCCTGGCGATATTATTGAAGTGACGGCAGGCGGTCGTCTGCCCGCCGATGCTGAATTGTATGAGCAGGTCGCCAGCTTCGATGAGAGTGCGCTAACAGGCGAATCGATCCCTGTTGAGCGCCAGCCCGGTGAACGCATTGCCGCGGGCAGTCTGAGTGTAGATCGTACTGTGCGTCTGAAAGTGGTCTCTGAACCGGGTAACAGCGCCATTGATCGCATCTTACATCTGATTGAAGAAGCCGAATCAAAGCGTGCGCCGGTCGAGCGTTTTATTGACAGCTTTAGCCGCTATTACACGCCCGCCATTATGGCTATTGCGTTACTGGTCGCGATTGTGCCGCCGCTGTTGGCCGGCGCCGAATGGCAACCCTGGATTTATAAAGCCCTGACGTTGTTGCTGATCGGTTGCCCCTGCGCGTTGGTGATTTCTACACCTGCCGCCATCACATCGGGTCTCGCTGCCGCCACACGGCGAGGCGCGTTAATCAAAGGCGGTGCCGCGCTGGAAACGCTCAGTCAGATTGACCATCTGGCGTTTGATAAAACCGGCACCCTGACTCAGGGCAAGCCCGAGGTCACCGATTTTACTAACTGGAGCCGCGAAACAGATGATACTCTGCTTGCGCAGGCAGGCGCAATTGAACAAGGGTCAGCCCATCCACTGGCAAAAGCGATCGCCCACTTTGTCAGCGAACGCATCGCCGCATGCCCCGAGGCACAAAACGTCCGCGCACTTCCCGGCAGCGGCATTGAAGGCACTGTCGCAGGTGAAGCCATCATGCTGTGCGCACCCGCGAAGCTCATGCCCAACCGTTTAACGGCACAGCAGCAAGCGCAAATCACCGCACTTGAAGCGGAAGGGAAAACCGTTATTGTGCAAGTCCTACGCCAATACCCGGTTGCGATCTACGCACTGCGCGACCAGCTCCGCCCGGAAGCTAAAAACGCCCTGAAAGCGCTGCAAGCGTTGAATATTCGCGGGGTGATGCTGACCGGAGATAACCCGCGTGCGGCGGCGGCTATTGCAGGAGAGCTGGGCATTGATTATCGCGCCAGCTTGCTGCCTGCCGACAAAGTGGCAGCCATTACGGCACTTAACCAGCAACATGCCGTTGCCATGGTGGGTGACGGTATTAATGATGCGCCTGCCATGAAAGCAGCGCGTATCGGGATCGCCATGGGCGGCGGCAGCGACGTCGCCCTGGAAACGGCAGATTGTGCGTTAACGCGTAATCATCTTGGTGGGCTGGCATCGATGATTCGTCTGGCACGCGCCACGCGTAGCGTGATCCGTCAAAATATCGCCATTGCACTCGGCTTAAAGGCGCTATTTCTGATTACCACATTGATGGGCCTGACCGGCTTGTGGCTGGCGGTGCTGGCAGACTCAGGTGCCACCGCACTGGTGACGGCGAATGCGCTACGTCTGCTGCGCAAAGCCTAAGTGACAGGCGTTGCCGTTCAGGCAACGCCCTTTTTCACCAGATAGCGATACGGCAGCGAATCGGTCTCCTGCGCCAGTAACGTGTGTTCCATAAAGCGGCAGAATCCCGGAATATCGCGAGTCGTTGCCGGATCATCAGCGATGATCAGCAAGGTTTCGCCCTCCTGCATATGACGAATGGTTTTGCGCACCATCATTACGGGCTCTGGACAACGGAGTCCCAGGGCATCCAACGTGTGGTCAGGCGAAGTCAGTAGGTCGCTCATGGTTTTCCTGATGAGACTGGGGTTCTGGGCGCCTAGTTTACCCGCGCCAAAGGGGGAAGCAAGTCACAGCGCACCTGTGGTTCAGACGATAACGTTTGCGTATTAATTAACCGTTGCAATGATGGCGGGAATAAGTAACATGCCGCCTGATTATCACTGGGTTCCCTCACCCCATTATTAAAAAGGCCGACTATGCTGACGTTCACACCACAGCAGCGCACACACGCGCTGATCTGGCTCTCTATGTTTCACCTGTTGGTGATTATTTCCAGTAACTATCTGGTGCAATTACCGATTTCCATTTTTGGTTTTCATACCACCTGGGGTGCTTTCAGCTTTCCCTTTATCTTTTTAGCCACGGATTTAACGGTGCGTATTTTTGGCGCTCCGCTGGCGCGACGCATTATTCTCGCGGTCATGGTACCCGCCTTGTTTATCTCATGGGCAGTGTCATCCTTGTTTTACATGGGAGAATGGCAGGGTTGGCAGGCACTGCAGCAAATGAACATTTTTGTTGCCCGCATCGCCTGCGCCAGCTTTATGGCCTACGCATTGGGGCAAATCCTTGATGTGCATGTCTTTAATCGCCTGCGTCAAATGCGTCAATGGTGGATTGCGCCTGCTGCAGCGATGTTTCTTGGCAATATCATCGACACCTTAGCGTTCTTCTTCATCGCCTTTTATCAAAGTCCTGACCCTTTTATGGCTCAGCATTGGGTTGAAATTGCGCTGGTGGATTACTGCTTCAAAGTGCTGATCTGCATGATTTTCTTCCTGCCTGCTTACGGTTTACTGCTGGATGCCGCCCTCAAGCGTTTAGGCAAACGTACACCGCCCACCCGCCTGAATTTCGGTTAAGCCTGACGCCCGCTATACTGAGCGACCTGAACAGGAGGTCGCTTATGTCGATGGTTATTCGTGATGCCACACTAGAAGAAATATGGGCTCTGATTCAGCGCCTGCCGGAGTTTGATGATCGTCATCAACTCCGTGACCTGTCCGCGCGGGTTGCAGAACGTCGCCTGTTCTGCCGGATTGCGGAGGTTGAGGGTGAGCACGCGGGCTTTAAGTTGGGATACGCCGAAAATCCGCAAAACTTTTACAGTTGGTTAGGTGGCGTGTTGCCCGCCTATCGCCAACGCGGCATTGCCAAAAGCCTGCTGCTCGACCAGGAACAGTGGTGCCGCGATCAGGGCTGGCAGTCCATCACGGTGAAAACGCGCAACCGCTTTACGGCAATGCTGCTAATGTTAATTTCTCAGCACTATCAAATAACGGCCTGCGCCTCACAACCCTGCGTACACGAGAACACGCTGACGTTGATAAAAATTCTGTGACAGTCATGCGGTTGCTTTTGCTGGCACTTTCGGGTTGTATGAGACGTTGAATGTGATGACGGAAACAGAACAGGGAATCCGATGCAAAAATTTGTGAAATATCTTGCTGCCGCACTGATGGTCACTGGTTTAGCCGCCTGCGACGGTAAGAGTGATAATGCCGCCGCCAATGATAATGGCGTGAGCAGTAGCCCCTCCGCGCAGCAGAACGTTACCCTGTTGGATGGCAAACTGAGTTTTGCCTTGCCGCCTGGGATGTCGGACAAGAGTGGTAAGCTGGGCACACAAGCCAATAACATGCATGTGTATGCCGATGAGACCGGCCAGCGTGCAATTATTGTGATCAGTGGTGACGCCACAAACGAGGCGTTGGATGTGTTGGCGCAACGTCTTGAACAACAGCAGCGCAACCGCGATCCGAATCTGCAACTGGTCACCAACAAAAGTATTGAGGTGAAAGGGCAGAAGTTGCAGCAACTGGACAGCGTCATGACCGCAAATGGGCAATCGGCCTGGTCTTCTGTGGTGCTGGGTCTGGTGGATGGCAAACTACTGACCTTACAAATTACCTTGCCTGCCGATAATCAGCAGCAAGCGCAGTCTGATGCCGAAAGTATTATTCAGTCACTGCAAATTAAATAAGATCCTGCCGGGCGAGTCATGTTACTCGCCCTTTTAGCACCAACCTCGTCTGCTTATTCCCATATAGTCTGCTGCCCGCTGATGATAAAATTATTGGCGAAAATATATTCTAATACTTATTCACCTCTATTTTCGCACTCTTATTCTGTCTCTCTATCACGTTAAACAGACAGCGTAATTTTATTTATTTTTGACTCTGGAAAAGCAATGAAACCGTCTTTGATTATCCGCAGCCTGATTGTATCGGGCCTGGTTGCTTACGTCCCTGTGGTGGCCGCCAGCGCGACCAGTTTTGACGCGCGCAATGCCGCAATGGGCCACACGGGCAGCGCCTCTTCTCGCTTTGGTGCCGCACCACTGTTTAACCCCGCGCTGCTGGCTAAGCCGGACAATAATAATATCAGCCTGATTGCGCCCTCATTAGGTGCACAGGCCAGTGATCCAGGCCACTTGGTTGATCGTTTTGATGATGTAAAAACCCGTTGGGATAAATTAGAAAACGCGATTGCGGGCACGCATCCTACCGATATTGCCACCGCCGCTGGCGAATTAAAAAATGTGGTCAGTGATATTGCTGGAAATCAGGCAGACGCGAATGTCAGTTTGTCGATGGTACTGGCGGTCCCCAGTGACAGCACGCCTATTTCCCTGTTTATTAGCAGCTGGGGCAAAGGCACCGCGCAGGCACTGGTGAGCGAAAGCGATTTAGAGTATTTAGAAGGTGTTGAAAGTGGCCGTTTGCCACCGCCAACGAAAGGCGATTTGGATGCACTCACCTCACGTGCAGAAGGCATGGTTGCGCTGGTGACCGAATACGGCGTCTCTATCGCGCATCCGTTTACTCTCGGCAATGTGCAGATGGGCTTTGGCTTCTCACCAAAAATTCAGCGTATTGAAACCTGGAACTATAACGTCGCGATCAACAACTACGACTCTTCGGATCTGCGTGATGGCAACTGGCAGCGCCAGGCCATCAGCGGCAACATTGATGCCGGTATCTATGCCGACCTGATGCCGAACTGGACCCTGGCCCTTTCTGGTCAGAATCTGATTGAGCAACGTTTTAAATCTCGGGAAGTGAACGGCAGCCAGAACGCCTTTGTGATCCGCCCACAAGTAACGGCTGGCAGCGCCTGGGTACAAGGCCCGGTCACCCTCACCGCCGATATTGACCTGTCACCCGTCAGCGGTTTTGCCACCGTCGATAAGCGTCAATACGCGGCTGTCGGTGCTGAACTGGCCGCCACAAGCTGGGCACAGGTGCGTGCCGGATATCGTGTGGATATGCGCGGTAACGATCATCGCGCCTTTACCGCTGGTTTTGGCTTAACGCCTTCCGATCGCGTTCAGTTTGATCTTGCCGCCATGGCAGGACGCATGCGCAATATCGGCGGTGTTGCGCAATTTAGCTTCGCTTTCTGATCATCAAGGGGAGCCATGCGCTCCCCTTATTGGCCTCTGCTTTCTGCTGCGCTGCGCTTATAACCCCGCGTGCTCGCGGATATAGTTGCGCGCTTTCACCGCATACTCAAACGGATTGGCAATCGCCGGATCCTGCTCAGCTTCCACCACCATCCAACCTTTGTATCCCGCTTCATCGAGGATCCTAAAGACCGGATCGAAATCGATCACACCATCACCAGGCACGGTAAAAGTGCCCTTACGCACGCCATCCAGGAAACTCAGCTTGTTGGCTCTCACTTCCGCTACCACTTCATCACGCACATCTTTCAGGTGTACATGATTGATGCGCGGCAAGTAGGTTTGCAGGATTGCCAGCATCTTCGCTTGTGAGCCCTCCGAATAGTACGCATGCCCTGTGTCGTACAGCAGGAACACATCATCGTGGGTGCTGGCCATAAAGCGGGCGATCTCTTCCGTCGTTTGGATACCGGTGCCCATGTGGTGATGCAAACACACCTGCATCCCTTTTTCAGCCGCCAGTTTCGCGAGTTCGTTATAACCTTCAGCCGTGAGTCGCCACTCTTCATCGGTAAAGTGCGGTTTCTCATCCAGCACGGATTTGGTGGTGCCCTGAATGCTTTTGCTCTGCTCAGAACAGCCAATCACTTTGGCACCCATGGCGTGCAAAAAGTCACGATGATTAATAAATTCATCAATGGTTTTCGCTTTCTCGCCGTTGGCAAAAAACGTACTAAACCAGGCATTAACGATTTGGATGCCGCGAATATCCAGCATCGGTTTTAATACCGCTGGATCGCGCGGATATTTGTTGCCAACTTCACTACCGGTAAAGCCTGCCAGCGCCATTTCACTGACGATCTGCTGGAAGGTATTTTCACTGCCCAGTTCCGGCATATCGTCGTTGGTCCAGCCAATCGGCGCAATTGCCAGTTTTACATTGTCTTTGTTCATTGCGGCGTTACCTTTGCGGATTATTTACCGAGCAATTCGCGCTCAATCAGCTCGCGAGTCTGTACAGCCTGATAAGGCATTTTTTCGGGATAGCCAAACAGCGCCGAGGCAATAATGGCCTCACCGCCCACCTTGAAGGTGCGATCGGCAAATTTCATTTCACGCAGCGTCTTAAACAGTGCGTCAAAATCGACTTCACCTTCGCCAGGCGCCACATGCTGGTGAATGGTGGCATCCACACCTGGCGGGTTGACGATATAGCGGCAGTGTTTGGTATGGTTCATCGAGTCCGCAATTAAGACGTGTGAAAGATCGTCGCCGGCATACTCCAGCATCGGTTTCACATCACCTTTGCCTTTGTCATAGAAAAAGGTGTGCGGCACGCTGTACAGATACTTCACGTTTTCGCTGCGGAATGACTTCACCATATCTGCCGTTTCATTGCTCTCTTCACAGAAATCCCACGGGTGAGACTGGATTTCACAGCGGATCCCTTCACGTTCGAAGATCGGCAGCAGCTCCTCCATCGAACGATAGAAACCCTCTTCACAAATTTCGGGCTCGTTAGGATTGCCTGACAGTTCGGTGTTAATGACCTGCACGCCCATCTCTACGGCAATTTCGATCATCCGTTTCCAGTTTTTTACCGCCGCCTGGCGCCGCAGCTCATCAGGGCCAGACCAACGATACACCACGATAAACGAGGAAATTTCTAAACCGGTACTGCGCAGCGCGTTCTTGTACTCGGTCATGATTTCTTTACTGGCTTTCGGGTGCTTATAAAACGGGTTGATCTGGGGATGTGGCGACTGCTCAATATATTTGTAGCCCCACTCAGCAACCTGATTGACCATGCGCGTGATGCCCATATTGCGGATGACATCAACGTCAAAAGCGATCTTCATAGGAAACTCCGTACCGAAGGGATGAGTGCCCCACCAGCGCAGGGCACAAGGCGATTACTTGTTGTAGAACGTTGGGCGCGGCGGCATTTCAACGGCTTCAATCGCACCGCTGTTTTGCGCTTTCAGACAGGCATCCGCGGCGACGGAAGCCGCGAAACCGTCCCAGGCGGAAGGGCCAGTCAGCGTCCCCGCTTTCACGTCATTGATAAACGCTTGCAACTCAACGTCATACGCGTCGATAAAGCGATCTTTCCAGTCCACCAGAATGGTATTTGCCAGTTTCGCGTCTTTACGCATTTGCACAGAAGCCGGCTCAGGCAGTTTTGCGATACCCTGCTCACCCACAACTTCACATTGAATGTCATAGCCGTAGGCACAATTCACAAAAATCTCGACGTCAATACGTACGCCTTTCTGCGTTTCAAACAGCACGATCTGCGGATCTCTCAGCTTCGCGTGTGATTTTGAGGTCGTGCGGGGAAAGACCACCTGCACTGATTTGTAGTCGTCTTCCGTCAGCCAGCGCAGAACATCCAGTTCATGGATCAACGTGTTGGTGATCGCCATATCCGTGGTATAGCTCTCAGGAACCGTGGGATTGCGGTGTGCGCAGTGCAGCATCAGCGGTTCGCCGATATCGCCATCGGTGATAACTTTTTTCAAGGCACGGTAACCCGCATCGTAAGGGCGCATAAAACCGACCTGGACCAAGCGCTTGCCGTGTTTCATTTCGGCATCCACCACCCGACGACAACCTTCTGCACTCATCGCCAGCGGCTTTTCACAGAATACGGGTTTACCCGCAGCAATGGCGGCCAGGGTGAATTCTTCGTGTGTGGGATCCCAGGAGGTGACCAGGATGGCATCCACTTGGGGAGAATTGATCACCTGATGGCCATCAGCATAGACTTCAGCCTGAATATTCAGGCGATCTAACGCCGCTTTTGCCCCTTCGACATTGATATCGGAAACAGCCACGACTTTGGCGCCCTGTAGGACGTTGTTGCAGCGACGAATGTGTTCCTGACCAATTGCACCTGTACCAATCACACCGAGTTTCAGGGTCATAGCATTACCTTAAAGAGTGAGGGTTGTTGCGAGCGGCAAGCGCCGCCCGGTGTCGTGCGTTAGACCGCGCTTAGTACTGACGCGCCTGTCCAATGTGTTCGTTGAGCATGTCTGCGACCGCATCAATGCGTGGAGATTGAGAGACTTGCGCGCCACCGACGCGCCACCAGCTGAAGTATTTGTGTACCATGGTTTTTGGCAGCACTTTGATATCAATCAGCGTTGAAACAGGCGACTGACGCGCCGCTTCCAGCGCACTTTTCAACTGTTCCAGCGTGGTAACACGCCACACCTGGCAGCCATAGGCTTGCGCAATGGCAGCGAAATCAACCGGTACAAATCCACCATCCAGCTTGCCCGTTTCGCGATTGCGGAAGCGGAATTCGGTCGTGAAACTGTCCATACCGTGTTCCATTTGCAGGTTGTTGATACAGCCGTTGGTCATGTTATCGAGCAACACCACATTAATTTTGGCGTTTTCCTGGATCGAGGTGACCAGTTCAGAATGCAGCATCTGGAAAGATCCATCACCGACCAGGGTAAAGACCTCGCGCTGCGGCTCTGCCAGCTTCACCCCCAGCGACGCATTCACTTCGTAGCCCATGCAGGAGTAGCCATATTCAACGTGGTAGCCGTTATAGTTTTTGGTACGCCAGACACGCTGCAAATCACCGGGCAAGCTGCCCGCTGCCGCAACAATCACCGCATCCTGGGGAAGATGTTCATTAAGCGTGCCTAACACGCTGCTCTGCGTCAGGAAGGAATCGGTAAGTTTATTAAACTCAGCAAACACCTTGCCGCGATCCATGTTGTCGTCAATTTCCGGAATAAAGTCACTGCCGGTATAGGCAGCGGCGTACACACGGTCGGTTTCTTTCAGCAGTTTGCTCTGCGCGACGCTAATTTGTTCACCCCAATGGGTGTGATACTGCTTCGCCTGCAACTTGACGTCTAAGGCTTGCAGGGCTTCACGCGCATCCGCCACCACTTGCACGGCATCAAGTTTGTAGGCGTCAAAATTGCTGACGTTGATATTCAGGAAGCTCACGTCTGGGTTCTGGAAAATCCATTTAGAAGCGGTGGTGAAATCGGTGTAGCGTGTGCCAATACCAATCACTAAATCCGCTTCTTTCGCTAGCAGGTTGGCCGCCAGACAGCCGGTTTCACCGACACCGCCCACATTCTGTGGGTGATCAGACACCAATGTGCCTTTTCCTGCCTGGGTTTCAGCAAACGGAATACCGTGGCGCTCGGCAAACTGGCTTAATGCCTGGCCCGCCTCGGAGTACTTCACGCCACCGCCGCACACAATAATCGGCTTACGCTTGCGAAGGATCAGATTGAGTGCATCGTCCAACTGCGCATTGGTGGCGGGACGGCGATCCAAGCGATGCGTGCGTTTTTGAAAGAAATAATCAGGATAATCATAGGCTTCACCCTGCACATCCTGTGGCAGAGAGAGGGTCACTGCGCCGGTTTCGGCCGGATCGGTCAGCACACGCATAGCGTTAATCAGCGCGCTCATAAGCTGTTCAGGACGGCTGACGCGATCCCAGTATTTACTGACCGCACGGAACGCATCATTAGTACTGATACTGAGATCGTGCGATTGCTCGATTTGTTGCAAAACCGGATCGGGCTGACGGGTCGCAAATACATCGCCCGGTAACAGCAGTAAAGGAATACGGTTCGCCGTCGCGGTGGCCGCCGCAGTCACCATATTTGCGGCACCCGGCCCAACAGAAGAGGTACAGGCAATGATTTCACGGCGCAGCTTCTGTTTTGCGTAGCCCATCGCGGCATGTGCCATACCCTGCTCATTGCGCCCCTGATACACCACCAAATCACCACTGTCTTGTTCCAACGCCTGGCCCAGGCCCAGCACATTGCCATGACCAAAAATCGCAAAAATCCCTTTTACGAATTTGTTTTCCACACCGTCGACCAGCAGATACTGGTTATCGAGGAAACGGACCAGCGCCTGTGCGGTGGTTAATCTGATCGTGCCCATGAGCTTATCCTTATCCTGCTCGCGCAACCGGAGCCCCGCGGCGGTGTTAGTAGTGTCAGACCGTCATACAACAGTGACGGCAGATAAGTGAAACATGAGGCGATTATAAACAAATATTTTTTTCACTAAATACAATTACAGAAGAAACATTTCATTTTGCGAGTGAGATCAAATTCTATGATGAAACGTGGTCTGGCAGCGATTTCATCGACGCCAAAATGAAACACAGAAGGGCAGATAAGCAGGAAAGATGAAAATTTATTTCATTACAGCAAGTTGCCATAAAACGGCGTGGCGCATTGAGAACTGGCTCACAAGTTCAGAGCGAACGGAGATTGCTGCGGAAACGGGGTGTTGAGAGGGGGCGAAACAGAGAGTTTTATCCACTTCACATTTTTGGGGTGATAATTTCATTTCATATTGAATTTGGAATTTTTGTTCCTCATACTGTTCTCACATTGACTTCCGGCGTCCCTTTCCTGCACTGGTCACCGGTCAACTCCTCTCCAGAGTCTGCTTATCGACAGAAGGAATAAACAGGTATGAGTACACAACAAAAGCGGCTTGATGTGATTTGTATCGGACGCATTGCCGTTGATTTGTATGGCCAACAAATCGGTTCGCGTCTGGAAGACATGAGTTCCTTTGCTAAGTATTTAGGCGGTTCTTCCGGTAACGTCGCGTACGGCACAGCGATTCAAGGCCTGAAATCTGCGATGCTGGCCCGCGTGGGCGACGAACACATGGGCCGCTTCCTGCGCGAAGAGCTACAACGTGCCGGCTGCAATACCGACTACCTGATTACAGATAAGCAACGCCTCACGGGGCTGGTGATCCTCGGTATTAAAGATCAGGAAACCTTCCCACTGATTTTCTACCGCGAAAATTGCGCGGATATGGGACTGACGCCCGACGATATTGATGAAAACTTTATTGCTTCGTCGCGTGCCGTTGCCGTAACGGGAACGCATTTATCTCATCCCAATACGCGCGCCTCGGTCTTAAAAGCGCTGGAATATGCTCGCCACTACGGCTTACGCACCGCGCTGGACATTGATTATCGCCCGGTATTATGGGGGCTGACGTCGCTGGGTGATGGTGAAACGCGTTTTATTGCTTCGCAATCGGTGACGCAACAATTACAAGAAGTGCTGCACTATTTCGACCTGATCGTCGGCACAGAAGAGGAGTTTCATATTGCTGGCGGCACCACGGATACGTTAGCGGCCCTCAAAGCCGTGCGCAAAGCCAGTAAAGCCACGCTGGTGTGCAAGCGCGGGGCATTAGGTTGCGTAGTGTTTGAAGGTGATATCCCCGACAGTTGGGACGCCACCCAGTTACAAAGCGGCGTTCGCGTTGAAGTGTTAAACGTTCTGGGTGCCGGCGATGCCTTTATGTCTGGCCTGTTGCGCGGCTGGCTAAATGATGAAAGTTGGGAGCAAGCCTGCCGATACGCCAACGCCTGTGGCGCGCTGGTGGTTTCGCGCCACGGTTGCGCTCCGGCGATGCCCACCAAAGAGGAACTCGACGATTTCCTCAGCCGCCATGATACCGTGAAACGCCCGGATTTAGATGGTCGCTTAAACCATTTACACCGCGTCACCACGCGTAAACGTGAATGGCCAGAACTGTGCGTCTTCGCTTTTGATCACCGTAAGCAACTGGCTGATATGGCGCGAGAAGCAGGCGTCAGTGAAACGCGTATTCCGCAATTAAAAACCTTGTTGCTGAAAGCCGCGGAAGAAGCCGCCGCAGAAGCGAAACTGGGTCATCGCAGCGGTATTTTGGCTGATACCACCTACGGGCAGCCAGCGCTGAACGCGATCACCGGCAAAGGCTGGTGGATTGGCCGCCCGATCGAACTGCCCAGCTCACGCCCACTGCGTTTAGAGCACGGCAACATTGGCTCGCAGTTGATCGACTGGCCACAAGAGCACGTGGTGAAATGCCTGGTCTTTTATCACCCGCACGACGAGGCCGCGTTACGCCAGGAGCAGGACGCACTGCTGTTGGACGTGTGGCGCGGCTGCAACAAATCCGGTCATGAATTGCTGCTGGAAGTGATTTTACCGGAGAGCAATCCCGACCGTGATGAGCGCTACTATGCGGAGATGGTCAGCCATTTCTACGGCCTGGGGATTCAGCCTGACTGGTGGAAACTGCCACCACAGTCGCCCGCAGGCTGGCAAGCCATTAGTCGCCTGATTGAAGAGAACGATCCGCACTGCCGTGGCATTGTGATTCTGGGCCTTGACGCTCCAGAAGATAAACTCAAAGCCGGTTTCGCTGATGCCGCAGGCGCCCCCTGGGTGAAAGGTTTTGCCGTGGGGCGCACCATCTTTGGTCAGCCTTCACGTCAATGGTTGCAAGGTGAGCTTGATGATCGCGCGCTTATTGATCAAGTGAAGAGTAATTATCACCAGTTAATTGGTTACTGGCGCGCCTTCCGACCCGGCGTGTAATCCAATAATACCCAGATAACAGGCCGGTTTTTCCGGCCTTTTTTACGCCTGTTTTAGCCGATACGAACTGTGAGGTAATTCATATCTCAATGAAATAAACCGCCAGAAACTCAGTTTCAAATGAAATTTTCCATTCATCCCGGTAGAATATTGTTCAACATAGCGTCATCTTTTTTTCAACGAGCTGAAGTAATGAACAATAATCCAACGCAACTCTCCTTACTGCAGGATGACATCCGTCGCCGCTACGACACGCTGAGTAAGCGTTTGAAACAAGTGGCCCGTTACATCCTCGACAACAGCAACAGTATCGCCTTCGATACCGTGGCTTCTATTGCTCAACAGGCCGATGTTCCCCCCTCGACACTGATTCGTTTTTCGAATGCTTTTGGCTTCAGCGGCTTCAACGAAATGAAACAAGTTTTTCGTCAGCACCTGATGGAAGAGACGGTCAACTACACCGAGCGCGCTCGCCTGTTCCGCCAAACGGCAACCGATGAAAGCGCCGCAGCACCGGAAAACCCGGCGGAGATCCTCAATGTGTTCACCATGGTGAACTCACAGGCGCTGCAGCAACTGGCGATGCAAACCAATCCCGAGCAGTTGGAAAAAGCCGTTGAGATGCTGAGTAAAGCCGAGAACATTTATGTGATTGGCCTGCGCCGCTCCTTTAGCGTCGCCTCCTATCTAACCTATGCATTGCGCCATCTGGAGCGCCGTGCTTTTCTAATTGATGGTCTGGGCGGCATGTTCACCGAGCAACTCAGTATGGTCAGCCCAAAAGACGTGGTGATTGCCATTAGTTATTCGCCGTATGCGCGTGAGGCCGTTGAGCTGGTTGAACTCGGTGCCAAGCGCGGTGCGCACCTGATTGCGATTACGGATAGCCAGGTGAGCCCACTGGCCGCCTTTAGCGATGTCTGTTTTGTGGTACGTGAAGCGCAAGTTGATGGCTTCCGCTCACAGGTGGCCTCACTGTGCCTGGCCCAAACGCTGGCCGTATCACTGGCACTGAATAACGCTAACGCGTAATCATGAGCGGCACGACACAGCAAAAGGGCGAATCCACTGGATTCGCCCTTTGTTATTTCCGCTCGCTGCCGTGATTAGCTGCGGGGATACTGGTCGCTGTTCACCCAGGCGTGGTCGCTTTCCCAGGTAAACTTCCACTTGCGCACCGGCCCCGCCATCACATTCAGGTAATAGTTGTTATATCCGGCAATTGTCGCGACGGGATGGTAACCGCGCGGCACCGTGACGACATCGCGGTTGTAGGGTGCCATACAGGCATCCAGTGAGCGATCGTCGGTATACACTCGCTGCATAGCAAAACCCTGCGGCGGGTCGAAACGGTGATAGTAGGTCTCTTCCAGATAGGTTTCATCTGGCGAGTCTTCCTGGTCGTGCTTATGGCTTGGATACGAACTGGTGTCGCCCTCGTTGGTGTAGACTTCCACCACCAGCAGGCTGTCTGCCTGTTTGTCGTCCGGCAGAATATTGTGCACCAGACGCTGGTTACGCCCTTTACCACGGTGCTCAACGCCCACATCATCCGGGCCGATTAAGCGCGCAGGCAAATGCCCCTGTGACGGCGCATTACAGACGGCCAATTCCAGATCCGTTTCGGCATACACTTCTACCCGGTCATTGTGTGGCACGTAGACCGAATACGGCGGCGTACGCTCAAAAGGCGACATACGCTGACCAATGCCCGGAAACTCGGCATGCTGTGTTTTGACAGAGGCTAAACCTGCGACCAGCACCAGGCACAGCTCTTTATCCGCGCTTTCCAGTTGCAGGGTCTGCCCTTTTTTCAGCAAATAGGCGTCAAAGCCGACATAGCGCCACCCCGCACTCTCTGGCGTCACATGCTGGATGCGCCCCTGTGCATCCGGCTGTTGGCTTTTGGAAAGTAAAGACATCATGGCCTCCCGATGATTAGCTCAGTGTTGGCATGCTGAATTCAGAAACCGTCTGCTGACCACTTGGCCAGCGCGCCGTGGCAGTTTTCATACGCGTATAGAAGCGCACACCGTCCGGACCGTGCACGTTCAGCGCGCCAAACACCGAACGCTTCCAGCCACCAAAGCTGTGGAAAGCCATTGGCACCGGCACAGGTACGTTAACGCCCACCATACCGGCTTCAACCTCTTGCACGAAGTCACGCGCGGTGTTGCCGTTACTGGTGAAAATAGCGCTGCCATTGCCAAATTCGTGGCTGTTGACCAATGCCAACGCGCTTTGATAGTCCGGTGCACGCATGATGCTCAGCACAGGCCCAAAAATCTCTTCACGCCAGATGGTCATGTCGGATGTCACATTGTCGAACAGGGTTCCACCCACGTAGTACCCTTCCGCATGACCAGGTACCTGAAAATTGCGGCCATCGACGACCAGCTGCGCGCCTTCCTGCTCACCTTTATCAATGTAACCCAAGACTTTTTTCTGGTGCGCGGCTGACACCACCGGCCCCATTTCATTCTCTTCTGCGCCCTGCTTAATGCCCGGGCCCACGCGTAACGCTTTCACCAGCGGCGTTAAGCGGGAGATCAATTTATCGGCGGTGTCATTGCCGACGGCAACCACCACCGGCAGCGCCATACAGCGCTCACCTGCGGAACCAAAGGCCCCGCCCATGATGGCGTTGACGGTGGCATCCAGGTCAGCATCAGGCATAACGATCGCGTGGTTTTTCGCCGCGCCAAAGGCTTGCACGCGCTTGCCGTGAGCACTGGCCGTTTTATAAATGTGCTCGGCGACACCAGACGAGCCGACAAAGCTCACCGCCGCAATGCGCGGATCTTTGTACAGTTGCTCAGCATCGTCATTCGAGCTGTGTACCACATTGAACACACCGTCTGGCAAGCCCGCTTCCTTCAGCAATTCAGCCATGCGTACAGAGACCGAAGGGTCCAGTGCCGGGGGTTTCAGAATAAAGGTGTTACCGCACGCCAGCGCAATCGGGAACATCCACAGCGGCACCATGGCCGGGAAGTTGAAAGGGGTAATCCCCGCGACAACCCCTACTGGCTGCATCAGGGAATAGCTGTCGACGCCCGTGCCCACGTTGGCGGAGTATTCGCCTTTGATCAAATGCGGGATACCACAGGCAAACTCCACTACTTCCAGGCCACGCGTAAGTTCACCCAGCGCGTCAGACCACACTTTGCCGTGCTCAGACACAATCAGTTCTGCCAACTCATCGCGGTGCTGTTCCATCAAGGCTTTGAAATTAAACAACACGCGCGCGCGGCGCAGCGGGGATGTCCGCGACCAGTCATAAAAAGCCTGGTGCGCAACGGCGATAGTGTTCGCAACTTCGTCAGACGTACTCTGGGTCAACTCACGAATGACCTTCCCGGTCGCAGGATCGTAAACCGGAATGGTTTCATTGCTGCTACTCAGAGAGGTTTTACCACCAATAAAGTTACCTACGATCGTCGTCATGTTGTTGCCTCTTCGATGTGTGTGAGCCCGCAGGACGTTGAGCACGTCTCCCGCCAGGCAAAACCGTGATGCGTACAAAGACACTATTACAGCGAAATAAATTTTTCAAATGATTCATTTTGGAAAATTTCTTTTTAGCGGGATGGATCGCATTTTTCATGTTGGTTCAGGCAACAGCACAACAACCTTGTCTTTGATCTCGCTTTCCGCCGTATTCGCGCGAAGGCGGTGCCTTTAGGGGATCTTAATATCCCCCTTTTCTGCGGCAGATTTTACGAGGCAGGCCCTGCAAAAATGCTACGGTTGCAGGTGAAATAAATGAAAATTGCGAGGCCGATCTAAAAATTTTAATTTCATTATTTATTAACAATGAAATAAATGTTCTCTTAACGCTATCCGCAGCCCGTGTTGGTCTGCCTTGTCCTTTTAGCAGGAGCGTTAAGATGGCTATCGATCCGACCCGTTTTTGTGTCAACCGTAAAATCGCGCCTAATTTGAGTATTGAAGCGTTCTTTCAACTGGTGCAACGCTGCGGGCTGCACAAAGTGGAGCTGCGCAACGATATGCCCAGTGGCAGCGTGACCGATGATTTAAGCCATCAAGACGTTAAAACGCTGGCCGATGAGTACGGTATGGAAATTGTGACGATTAACGCCCTGTATCCGTTTAACCAAATCAGTGACGATTTACTCGCTCGCGCCCGTACGCTGTTGGCAGTGGCGCGCGATATCGGCGCGAAGGCGCTGGTCATGTGCCCATTGAATGACGGCACCCCCATTGCTGCCAACGACACATTAAAGGCTATCCAGACCCTGCAACCGCTGTTTGCCGAATACGGCGTTCAGGGCCTGGTTGAACCCCTGGGCTTCCCCGTAAGCTCCCTGCGTTCGGCCGTGCTAAGCCAACAATTGATCAATGATGCGCAAGCCCCGTTCCATATCGTGTTAGACACCTTTCACCATCACCTGTATGAAAACGCCGAGCACGAGTTTGCAGCTGATATCGACATCAGCAAAATAGGTCTGGTGCACCTCTCCGGCGTGACTGATCCGCGCGAAACCCGCGCACTGACAGACGAAGAGCGCATCATGCTAACGCCGGATGACAGGCTGAATAGTGCGGCTCAGGTGCAGCGTCTGGAAAAGCTCGGCTATAGAGGCATTTACGCCTTCGAGCCTTTCTCCTCTGTACTGAATAGCTGGGATGAAGCACGCATTGAAAAAGAGATTCGCGACAGCATCGCGCTGTTGCAAGAGTGACAAATTGCTGCGCACGCAGAGGCGCAGCGAAATGTGGGGTTATCTGTGTTTGCGGCCGTAAGGCCGCATTTTTTTAGCGCTGCAATCGCAAACGGAGCGCTTCGCCGCGCCTCTTTTGCGCATCAATGCGCAGTGTCAGCGGCGCATGGCTCACAATGGTTATCCCCGCATCTTGCTCAACGGCTTGCGCCTGCTGATAATCCAGCGGCAGTGTCAGTTGAATCACCGGTTGTCTGGCCGGAGACGAGACCACCACTTCCAGTTCCCCTTTCCGCTCGCTGTAGGCAAATGCGCAGGCAGCATCACTGGTAATTCCGGCGGCCGAAGCCGGTGCGTAGAACAGCCCCAGCGTGGCCGACTGTGCGGGAAGGTTGACGATGTGCGCCTGCTCGGTTTGCGCCATCAACGTCAGGCCGGGCTTTTCACGTCTGCTCTGCACCTGCTGGCGGTGAGCCCCCGGCAGCAGCATGTAGGCATAACCCGCACTTTTCGGGTCAACGCCGTGATCCAGCATCAGTGTCAAATAATCCCGCCGAAACGGTGTGCGACTCACGGCATTGCCATCACTGTAGATATCAAACCAACTGCCTTCGCGCTGCTGATAGCTGACCATGGCTTGCTGATCACCTAACAACACATATCCGCCCAGCCCCTCAATACACATGCCGTGCGTGACAGGCTGCTGAAGTGCTGTCGCGCCGCGAAAAGGCTGATCGTCAAGACTGACCTGCGGCGGCTCACTGACGGCGAAACCACGATTTTCAATGACGGTGCGCACAGGGCTCCCGCTGCATCCGCTGATGCCACTGCCAATACACACCACCGCATCATCCAGTAAAAACCAGGACTTTTTGGCCCGCGTCTCTTTTGACGCCGAGACCAACGCCATACCTACCACGGCCAGGCCACCGGTTAGCGTAACACCGCCAGAAAAGGGATCGCCACCCAGCGGTGCGCCGTAGGGCGCATCATCTTCACTGGTGAGATGCCCGCTGCTGTCTGCCGTAATCCCCGGCAATAACCAGGGATCGACCGTCGGCCAGAAATTGTCATTGAACTGCTCAGCATCATTACGCAGATACAAAAATGACATTCCATCGCCCTGATACCAGCCATGACGGTTTTCACGGTTAATGTATTCGTAACGGGAGATACGCGTGGAGGAGAGGTTTACCGAGAACGCCCAGCCAGCGCGGCGATGTACAACACGCTCCTGGTCAGCAAAAAAGTGCGTTAAGGGCGGTAGTGTCGCTGCCTGAATACCTGCACGCTGCGCCGCCAGGACGCGAGATTTATCACCAATGCTGCGCGTCGCATCGTCATACAAGGCGTGACCGCTTTGCTTGAGCCACGTTGCTGCCAGCGTTTGCATTTCCCGCGTGACCGCAGGCGCAAAGCTCGGCGCCATACTCAGCGTGGCGCTGATCAGGTCAAATCCGCTCTGGTAATCCTTTTGAAACTGGCGAGCGACATAGCGCCCACGAACGCTGTCCATCATGCGCCCACGCCACATAAAAGGCGCAAACGCGTGACGTATACGCCCGGCCATAAACTCGCGGTCACGCACGGGGATATCCCACGGCGTGCCAGCAACTAAATTGAGCATTTCTGCCACGGTATTCAGCACCACCAGCCCGTAGCCACCGGCATACGAGAGCGTATCGTGCTGGATAAAAGAGCCATCTTCGTAGAAACCATCGCCGCGAGTCACGAACTGGAACACCGAATTCTTGCCGTTGTTGACCCGATCAGAGAGCGCAGCAGAGCCGGTTTGCATCTCCTGCTCATCACCGCTTAGCAGGCCTCGCATCAGGGTAATAAACGCTTTATCTGCGCGGTTCGCGCCGGTTTCAGCCGTGCTTTTTTCGCGCCCACGATAGTTCGGGTCGGGAGCATACCAACGGCAAGCCTCAAGGAAAGCCTCTCGCGTGGTTTGCGGTACGGCGTCCCCCAGCAAATACAGGATGTTCATCCCATCACGCGGTACGCCAATTTCAAACTGCCACCAGTTGCCGCGTACCTGGCGACGGGCGAAGATCTCAATCGCCAGCGTGAGGGCCGAGACCAGTTTTTCTCGCAGCACCGCATCGCCACTGAGTTGCGTGCCGGGAACGCGCCACGCCAGCGCCAATTGGTATAACCGTTGAAAGGTGATCGCCATCCCGCCGGTGTCGCGGCGAAAATAGCCAAAGAAAAAGATAGAAGCATCAGGCCACAAGCGTCGACGCGACGGGGCAACAATCAGCGTGGAGAGCAGATGCTGCGCTCTGACCACCAGCACGGCGCGCGCCGATTCCATTTCGGGCCGGGCCGCCAGTGCCCCACCCGTAAGATAGGCTTGCCGTTTATTGATCAATTCAGCATGAGGAGAGACCCGTCCCGGGGCAGCATCAGTGCGCGTGGACAGCGGTAAACTGCTGACTGCAGCAAGGGCAGAAAGTTGCTTTAGCAGCGTGCGGCGATTGAGAGAACAGAACAACAGGCGCTCCTTTCAGATCCACGATGAGGCCCGAGTATCGCATTCCTACGCCTTGCTTTCCTGCCCAGACTGCTGCTGTTGACGCATTTTCAGAGTGATGCCCAGGGCCGCGATCGCCAGCACTGCGCCTGCAAGATAGGGGATCGAGACCCCGGCATAACTCATTGCCAGCCCCGCCAACGGGCCGGTAATCCCCAATGCCATGTCCATAAATACCGTATAGGTTGCTAATGCGCTGCCCTGATTTTGCTGTGGTACGGCTTTTACTGCGACAACGCCAATGGCTGGGAAGACCAGCGAGAAGCCCGCCCCGGTCAGCAGCGCCCCAACATTCGCCATCCAGGGATTGACGGCCCCCCAGACCATCAGCAAGCCCAGCGCCTCAATGGCAAAGCAGACTAAGGCGACAGACAAGCCGCCATAGCGGTTAATCACATTGGGAAAGACTAACCGCACCCCCACGAAAGCCACGCTAAACAGGGCCAGCGCGTAGGCCCCGCCTTGCCAACCCTGGGCCTGATAGAACAGGGTGATAAAAGTCGCGATCACCCCAAACCCCGCCGAGCCCATCGCCAGCAACAAACCATAGCGCCAGACGCGCTGTAGCACTAAGCGGAATGGCATTGGGTGCCCTTTCGACGCACTGCGCACGGCATGGCGAGGCAAGACCAGTAACAGGGCGATCAGCGTAATGCTGGTAATGACGCTGGCCAGGATCATTATCCCGCCGAACTGATAAATCACCACGCCCAATGGCGCACCAATGGCCATCGCCCCGTAGGTCACCACACCATTCCACGAGATCACCCTGCCAATGTGCAATGATCCAACACTGCTAACGCCCCACAGCGTGGAGCCCGTTCCGGTGAAACTTTGTCCACACCCCAGCAGCAGTCGGCCTGCACACAAAATCGTTAAGCTGAGTACCGGTGTCTGCAGCAGAGAAAACGCCAGCAAGTAGCAAAGTCCACTTAAGGTACTAAGGCCCAGCCCCCACATCACCACCCGTTTTGCGCCCCATAAATCGGCATAACGCCCGGCATGTGGACGGCTGAGCAATGTCGCAAAATACTGAATGCTGATCACCAATCCAGCCCAAAATGCGCTGAATCCCATCACGTCGTGCACGTAGCCGGGCAGCACCGCGAGCGGCAAACCTATCGCCATATAGCTGGCAAAGTTGTAGAGCGCGATCGACAAGATGCGCAGATTTAACTGTAAGCGGGTGGCTTCAATCGGGTGACTGGCAGGATCAGACATAACATTAGGGCTAATGACAGCAACAGGAGCCTTAAACGTTACACCACCTTTTCTGCAGGTGCGAGCCTATCCCCAGGGTTTGTTTGTGAGCGCCCTTTTTCAGACTGTCCTGAAAAACAATCAGTTAACAGGATCAGCCACTAAACTTGCTTGTAGGAAATATCACAGGAGCAGGCATGAATACGCAAATGCAGGAGAAAGTGGGGCAGAACATGCTGTTAAAGATGGCCTCAACGGTGGTTATTTTAGCGGGGTTGCACGCTGCCGCCGACCTGCTGGTGCCTTTTCTGTTGGCGCTGTTTTTAGCCATTGTGCTTAACCCACTCGTGACCCTGCTGATGCGGCGCGGTATACGCCGGGGATTGGCGATCACTGTGGTGGTGTTGGTCATTATGGCCATCATTTCTTTATTGCTGGCGATGTTGGCCACGTCAGTGGATGAGTTCAATACGCTCTATCCACAGTTGCGCGCCATGATGGAGCAGAAACTCGGCATTGTTCAGCACTTTGCCGAGCGATTACACATCAATGTCTCGACCGAAGCCCTGGCTGCCCGTTTGGATCCCAGCTCGATGATGGACCTGGCCACAACGCTGGTGTCACAACTCTCCAGCGCGATGACCAATATGGTGCTGGTGGTTATGACCGTGATTTTTATGCTGTTTGAGGTACACCATCTGCCTTACAAACTGCGCCATGCCTTAGACAATCCGCAAATCCGCATTGCCGGATTACATAAAGCCCTGAAGGGCGTCACGCACTATCTGGCACTGAAAACCGCCATCAGTTTGCTGACGGGAATTGCCGTGTGGCTGGCACTGCTGGCGTTAGATGTTCGCTTTGCGTTGCTGTGGGGCGTGGTCGCCTTTTTGCTGAATTTTATTCCTAATATTGGGCCGATCGTTGCGGGCATCCCACCTGTGATACAAGCGCTGCTGCTGAACAATGTGGTTGATGCCGCCATCGTCGGGGCGCTGTTTATTGGCATTCATATGGTGATTGGCAATATGCTGGAACCCAAGTTGATGGGCCGTGGTCTTGGCTTATCCACTCTGGTGGTCTTTCTGTCATTGCTGTTTTGGGGCGGATTGCTCGGGCCTGTGGGTATGCTACTCTCAGTGCCACTGACCAGTGTGGGCAAGATATTGATGGAGACCACACCTGGTGGCAGTAAGCTGGCCATTATGCTCGGCGATGGCCGCCCACGACGCCCAAAGTGATAATCGCTTAAGGAGCCCATCATGGATGCTCTCCGCCAGGAGTACGATCAGCGTTGCCAGGAGACACTTAGCTTTTGGCAACAATGCGCCCACCAGGCACAAGCGCCCCTTGACGCTTTTTATCCTGCTCATAAACGGGCGATCACCACTGGAATTCGCCCCGCGTTGCCCGCAGCGGTGAATGCCTTGCTGCATGATTTAATGCAAATAACCGCCAGCGATCCGCTGGCTGAAACGGCAAAGCCGGATCAGTTACATTTCACCTTTTTGGCCATTACCACGGCCATCTTCGACGACATGCCACCGCCCTATATGCTGGCATCGTTGCGCTTAATTTGGCCTGGCCCGTTTCCTCTGCGCATCCGCAATTTGCGCCTCGTTGCCCTGCCGAACCAGCTCTTGCTCGCGGGTGAACCGGATGCTGAGAGTATTGAGCAGCGGCAAGAGCTGGTGAATATGCTGGCAAATTCGCCGTGGAAAGCAGGGCTGGTGCAGCGTTATCAACATGACAGCCTGCCACCGCGATTTTGGCATAGCACGATCTTACGCTATCGGGCGACCACGCTGCCCGCCGAACTGCGTGACTGGTTTATTGCACAGAAGCATCGTAATTACGGCGAAGTTGTGGCTCACACTGAACTGGTCCTGGCAGACTATCAATGGCAGCAGGTCACTGCGGTTCCTCTAACTTAAGGGGCATTCGCAGTGAAGCGGCACCGCTCTGCAAGGAATTCACAGTGTTTACGCGTATTTAGCGGAAAGAGGCTACTTTTTCTGCGCTGACCGTGGTAAATCATTACAGCAGAGACACTCAGCACCCTACACAAGATCAAAACCACACGCTTTAGAGCAAGGTACGCTTGTTGCTCTCTGCTGAGCCACGATAAATAAGGGACGCCACCGTGCGATCTGTGCTGAAAAATACCAGGCTAAAAGGTGCGCTACTGTTATTAGCCGCCGCGCTGTTACCGCTGATTTTGTCAGTGGCGTTTAGCCTATTTCAGGCGCAAAAAACGGTACAGCGTCAGTTACAGGCCAATGCCAGCATTCTCATCAATCAAGCTGACAGCATCAGCGATGAAGCCTGGAATATGGTGTCGCGTATCCGTCAACTCGAAGGCCAGCCTTGCGAGGCCATTGAGCAACAATTGCAGCGTTACGGCACGTTATACGCCTATTTTCGTTCAGTGGGTGTCACTTCCGCAGACCTGATTACCTGCTCTTCCGCTTACGGAGGAGAGCAAGCCAAGCTGGAAACCATGATTCGCCAACCTTTGCCTGCAATGAACAAGGCCTGGTGGAGTTTTTCCGTGGCGGGTACTTATGGCGTCCCCGATCGCCCTGCGGTGCTGTTTTACCGCCGCACACCCACCGGATATGGCTCTTATGCCGTCGTGGAAGCGCAATATTTAATGGATTTTATGCGCGCGATTTATGAGCAGCGCGGTTACCAAATCAGTATGCAGTTTGGCGATGGATACCCAATTTCCACCCAATCCGGCGAGATTCAGGCGCCGTCGTACTTGAGCCCTGCGCCACTCAAGACCCAATCCACCCGCTATCCCATCCACGTGACAGTAAAATCGACGGGCTCTGAAATCGCCGATGTGTGGTGGCAAACCTTCCTGACCTTCTTACCTATGGCGTTGATTCTGGCGGTTATGCTGGTGGGCTTGTTGGTCACCTGGCTCAAACGCCGCATGTCTTTTGCCGATGATATGCGCCGCGCCATCGCTCACGGCGAATTCGCCGTGTGGTATCAGCCGGTCTACAACATTGAGTTAGGTTGCTGCGCTGGCGCAGAAGCCCTGATGCGCTGGCAACGTCCAAACGGCGAGTGGGTACGTCCCGATGTGTTTATTGACGCCGCAGAGCGCGAAGGGATGATTATTCCCCTCACCCACCATCTGCTGGACTTGATTGCCCGTGACGCCAAAAATTGGACGGTGCCGCCCGGTTTCCATCTGGGTATCAATGTGGCCGCCGAGCACTTGCAGCATCCAGACTTTGTGAGCGATATTCGCGATTTTGCCGTGCGCATCGCCCACCTGAATGCCACGATTACGCTGGAATTAACCGAGCGCAGCTTGATTCAGGACGGTGAAGAAGTGGCGAAACGCCTGGCCCTGTTGCAACAAGAAGGCATGCGCATCGCAATTGATGACTTTGGCACCGGCCACTGCGCACTCTCCTATCTGGAACAATTCCCGCTGGATTATCTAAAAATTGATAAAGGCTTTGTGAACACCATTGAGTCGGAACACGGTGAAACCCCGGTACTGGAAGCGATTATTTCCCTCAGTCATCGACTGAAGCTGGAAGTGTTGGCCGAGGGCGTGGAAAGCGCGATGCAGTACCGCTGGCTGCGCGAGCACGGCGTGAGCTTTATTCAGGGTTACCTGTACGCCCGCCCGATGCCTAATGCAGACCTGATGCGCTGGATGACAAGCTACGGCCACGTTGCGCCGGATGACATGTCACTCCACGGGAGTACAAATCGCGCGGGGATTGTTATCAATACCTGATGCCAGTTGCCCGCCATTTAATCGAAACAGGTAGTTCAAACTGGTAAAATTGGCACTGAGCGCGGGGTAGACATAATGACTGCTCTCAGACAGCGGCGCGCTGTTGCCCATATTCACATTGGATTCCAGCGTCGTCGATTGTATCGCCTGACCGACCAACTTGTAGCGCACCGCATAAGAAACAGACACACGTTCTTCCGGGCGCTCTGCTGTGCCCTGGGCTGTAAAATAGCGAATCAGCCCGTTATAACTCCCCGTACCAATCCCCATCGCCAGCGTGGTGTTCCAGCGGCCATTGGAGACCACCGTTCGCTGCGGCTCTTCCGTCACAAAGGTCGTATCGAAATGGCAGGAGGGCACGGCATACAGCATGACGCCAGGTATGAGCCACCACGTCAGTAAACTGGTCACCCCGACGGTCAGCGCAGCTATCACATATTTCATGGTGCAGCCTCTCCGATAATCACCAGCGACTGACACTCTTTGAAACTCTCAGGTTCACGGGGCGGGCAGATAAAAAAGGAAGTATTACCCGACTGAATCGTGCGATTGATGTACAGACGTGGCTTGTTAGTAATCTTGATAAACCCTTTACTCACATAGTGATGAAAACGCGCTAAGGCACCGTTGATAAACCCCGTTTGCCCGACTAACTCTTCCTGGACATAAACATCGGTTTGTCCGGTCACCGCGACATAATTAATCGGCTTTACATAGATACGGTATTGCACCCAAGCCGTGATGCCAGCGGTAAAGAGCACAAGCAGCAGCAACATGGCGTAGTAGCGTGGACGTCGCCAGAAATTGTCGGGTTTAACAGGGGGTTCAATCGGGGCGGGTTGCGTAACCGAAGGGATATCCGACGTCGGAAGATCCTGTGCCACCACGCGAATTAATTCCGCATGCAGGAGCTTATAGCCTTTACGCGGCACGGTTAGGATCACGCCCTGGTGTAAACCAAACGCAGCAAACGCCTTGCGCAATTGTGACAACGTTTGGCGGACGGATGTTTCCGAAACCACCACACCTTGCTGTTCCCAGACCTGGGAAATTAATGTTTCTTTGGTAATGATCTGACCGGCATTCAATGCGAGAACCAATAAACAACGAGACATGTTTTCATTGAGTTCAACAACCTGACGGCGATCAGATAACTGACGTTTTTCGCTGTCAAAAATAATGCATGCATTGATAAGAAACATCTTGCCCCCTGTTATTCAGCGGCATTATAGCAAATTCCCGCGCAAGGGGGCAGGAATGCTTTTTTAGACAAAACAGGAAAGATCACCGCCATTACGCGTCTCTCATCCCCGATAACACTAAATCACAAATAACAATCAAAGCATTGATTAATAAATAATTACTTTGTCACCGCGTGATTTAATGTGAGTCTGGCAGCAGGGGGGTTGATCGCATGCTTAAAAACATGAAATCTGCGCTCCATTCCACAGCAGACCAGGACGTTGCCTTAAAAATGATTAATAAAAATGTGCCACAGAGCGCTTTTAAAAAAGTAATCCATCGCCCCCAGGAACTTGAAAAAGAATTACGCCATCTGGATATCGTTGCCAGGATTTATCTTGCGCTGGTGATCGCATCGGCAGTGGTTTTTATCTTTGTCTGGTTAGATATCTCGCCAATAGATTTCTATTTCTTTATCAGAAACGCAACGCGCTAATTCTTTTTACGTAAAGAGAGGGTGAAGGGGTTTCATTCTTGCCAGGAACTGATTAGCGTAAGCCAGCTACGGTAATCAAGGAGAACACCATGCCACCCCGCCTTAATAGTTACGGACAATGCATTGGCGATGCTATGCCAGACTGGACACCGCGCCCACATCCGCAAGGCATCACGCTGACAGGCCGCTATTGCACATTACAGCCCTTTAATGCCCGCGAGCATGCCGAGGCATTATATCGGGCCTACGCCGAGGCGCCTGATGGCCGTGACTGGACGTGGATGCCCGTGGAACCCTTCGCCGATCAGCAAGCGTATCTCGATTACGCGGCACACCTTGAGGCCAGCCGGGACCCTCTGCATTACACCATTACTGACAATCAAACGGGCCAACCGGTGGGCACCCTTGCCCTGATGCGTATCGATGCCAACAACGGCGTGGTAGAAGTCGGCCACGTGGCTTTTTCACCGTTGTTGAAACGCACGCGCATTGCCACAGAAGCCCAGTTTCTGCTGATGGGTTACGTCTTCGATACGCTGGGCTACCGCCGCTATGAATGGAAATGTGACAGCCTGAATACACCCTCTCGCCGTGCCGCTGAGCGTTTAGGCTTCCATTTTGAAGGCACGTTCCGTCAGGCGGTGGTGTATAAAGGCCGCACACGCGACACGCACTGGCTCTCGATGCTGGACAATGAGTGGCTGGATAACAAACAGGCGTTAACGCGCTGGCTGGCGGAAGCCAATTTCGACAGTGCAGGCCAACAGCTACACACGCTGACGCAAATACGCGACGCGTTGTAATCCATTTCAGCGCCCATTACCGGGCGCTGGAACCCCGCTAAAACGTTACCCAACTCGCCCCAGCATCCGCCGATTCTACGCAACGTGCGACCCAGCGCACCCCCATAACGCCCGCGTGCACATCGGGATACCAGAAGTTGTCTAAAAACGCCTGATCATCACGATCGCTGGCATCCATCGCCAAAGCAAAACGCCGGTATAAATTTGACCAGGCTTCAAACAGCCCCTCAGGATGCCCTCCTCCGATGCGGTCATCATCAAGTGCCTGCGCGGCTAAATAGCCCATCCCGCGCTCTAATATTTGCACCGGCTGTCCCTGAATTTCATACCGCAGTTGGTTAGGTTGTTCATCCCACCATTCGAGACTGGCTTTTTCCCCAATCACACGCACTTTCTGACCGTGCATTGAGCCGCAATTGACCGCCGATGCCCACATCGTGCCAATGGCACCGTTGTCATACTCCATGAGCACATGCGCATTGTCCTCCAACGGCGCACGGCTGGTGACAAAGCTCTGTCGCGCACAGAGCAGGCGTGTGATTTTCAACGCGGGTACCATGGTTTCAGCAATAAACAGCGGGTGGGTCGCCAAATCGCCCAGCACATAGCTGGGGCCAACAAAGCGGGGATCAACGCGCCATTTCGTACTGGCGTTTTGCAACTCAACCGCCTGATGATGGAACCCGTGAGCAAACTGCATATTGATAATTCGGATGTCACCCAACAGCCCTTGCGCAATCATCTCTCGCGCTTGCAGGATCAACTGATGACCACTGTATCCGTAGGTGACCCCCACAATTTTGCCTTTCTGTTTGCTGAGCAACGCCAGGGCTTCTGCTTCTTCCACGGTAAAGCACAATGGCTTTTCACATACCACATGCAGCCCCGCGTTCAGTGCCGCGCGGCAAATGGCAAAATGGGTGTTGTTGGGCGTAGCGATAGACACGGCTTCAATGCCATCTTCACGCGCCGCTTCGGCCGCAAACATCGCGGCATAATCGGTGTAGCACCGTTCGGCTGCCACGCCCAATGCCGTGCCGAATGCACGGCCCCGTGCAGCATCAATATCAAACGCGCCCGCCAGCAGGGTAAAGGTGCCATCGCGTAATGCGGCAGAGCGATGAATATAGCCAATTTGACTGGTACCGCCCCCGCCTACCATGCCCCAACGCAGAGAACGCCCTAGTGGTTTAATGCCATTAATCATGATGTTACCCCTCAAAAGCCCAAGGAACGAAGGTATTGCAAACTGGCGGTCACATCGCGCAGGCTGGTCTCTGCATTGCGCGGATCGCGTTCTTGTTCAATGGTTATCCATCCCTGATACTGGCGCGCGGTGAGCAATGCCTGCACAGCCGGATAATCAATGGCCCCCGTGCCCAGCGGGCACATCACGCCCTGTGCGCAGGCCGAGAAGAAATCCCACTCACGCGTCAGAGCCTCGCGCCATTTCGCGTGATCAACATCTTTAAAATGCAGATAGTCGATGCGATCCCAGTACTGGGTCAGTGCCAGCACCGGGTCCATGCCTGCGTAATAGAGATGCCCGGTATCCAGGCACAAGCCCGCCACGTCATGCGGGATATCATTGACCAGTTGCGCTAATTCATCAGCGAACTCAATACAGCCTCCGGCATGCGGGTGAATCACCGCACGCACGCCATACTGCGCGGCAATCTGACTCAGTGTGGCAATGTGCTGCATCATGCGTTGCCAGTCCGCTGCCGCCAGGCGTGGCGCTTTATCAGCCTGCCCGGCCAGCCTTGCCCGTTCTGGATGACCAAAGTCAATGATCACTAAATATGGGGCTGAGTGCTTATCCCCCGGCGTCGGCGTCGCGGTGGGCACCGCCGCCAGGTTCTGGCACAAGCTATGCGCCAACTCAACCATGGCGGGGAAGTTTTCTTCACTGACCAAATCGTCAAACAGGGTGCCCGCCACCAGCGATAATCCATGCTGTTCCAGCGCCGCACGCAGCGCGGGGGCCTCGGTCGGTAAGTAACGCCACGGCCCGGATTCAATGCTGCGATAGCCCGCCTGCGCGGCCTCGCTCAACACCTTTTGCCAGGGCGGCAGGAAGGGATTATCGGGGTCATCAACACCCCAACTGCAGGGCGCATTGGCAATATGAATCGTCATGTTCGTTCCTTAGCGGATGAAATTCCGGCCAGTATCAAACGAACGTTTCATTTCTCACAATGATAGAAATTTTATTTTTTGATAGCGATCAAAGTAATTTTGATAAAATCAAATGATAATTATCTATCATTATTTACTCTTCAACAGCTTAGATGTTTTCTCGCGTCACGATCTCAAAGGGCACGGTCACCTGTTGAAAGCCTGTTTCCGACTTCATGAGGGTATTGATAACCGTATCGGCCAGCGCCTGCAGCGGGTGGCGCAGCATCACTGTCATTGTGCCATCAATCAATGCCAATTCACCTTGTGCAACCGGCCCATGACAGACCAGCGTGATCTGCCGTTCAGGGACTTCGCGCAGCGCGGTTAACACCCCTTCTATGCCTCCACAAGGCGCATAAATCAGCCGTAAATCCGCCGACATGTGCAGCAACTCGCGTGTAGCAGCATAGCCACCAGCAATGGTTTCATGGGTTTTTAGGGGTTCAAGCACCCGCAATCCGGCGGCCTGTTCACGCAGACAGGACCGGAAACTGATTTCACAGCTCTCCTGACAGTTAAAACGATGATCGCCGACCAGGATGCCGATACTGCCTTGCTCGCGAACCAGATTCGCCGCCATCCAGCCGGCAGTACGGCCCGCCTTCTGGTTATCCAGCCCAATGTAGCCGGTATGTCCACAGGGCGAGAGGTCGGAAAATAGCGTAAAGACCCGCACACCCTGCTGGCTGACTTCTTCAACCGCATGGCGTATTAATGGATGATCCAACGCCACCAACCCAATCACATCAACCTGTTGCGCTAACGCTCGCAATGAAGCCGCAACCTGTGCAGTCGCATCAATGTCGTGCCAGTGAAAGAGGGGCGATTCCCCGGCTGGCAACCAGGGCTGCGCGCTGCGCGCAATCGCATCAGTGAACGGCTGCCAAAAAGAGTAAGAGGGTGAGAGCAAAATAAAGCCCATACGCGCGCGCTTCTGCGGGGTTTCACCGCGAAGCAGCCGCGTCTGCTCATCGCGATAACCGAGCGCGGTAGCAGCACGCAACACGTTCTGGCGGGTCGCTTCGCGCACAGGAGCCCGACGATTTAACACCCGATCGACCGTTGCGACCCCCACGCCTGCCGCTTTCGCAATTGCACTCAGTGTGACTTTAGACATACGTCCCTCGTGATAACCATCATGATAGAAAAATATCATAACTATTGTGGGTTGCCTGCTGGCTTTTGCAATTTTTGCGAGCTGGCGCTAAGGTTGAGCGCTTCCGGGTATTTACGGATTCCATTCTGTGAAAAAACGTATTAAAAAACGCTGGCTGATGATTGCGGCTATTGTATTGCTGTTGGCCTATTGCAATCGCGCCACATTAAATCCCTTCGCGCCAGACTGTAAGACCGAGCCGCAGGCTGAAGGCTGCCAAAAGGCATGGTCGTCACCCGGCTTTGAACTTTAAAGCCCTCACAGGGAGAGAAACATGAAAGTCATTGGTTTAATTGGCGGCATGAGTTGGGAATCGACGGCGCTGTACTATCAGTGGATTAACCAGCAGGTTAAACATCAGTTAGGCGGGCTCCACTCCGCCCGTCTGGTGCTGTGGAGCGTCGACTTTCAGCAGATTGAACGCCTACAGGTTGCCGGTCAGTGGCAGGAGGCTGGGGAGCTGTTAGCAGAAGCCGGTCGCCACTTAGAAGCCGCCGGTGCCGAAATGGTGGTGCTGTGTACCAACACCATGCACAAGGTTGCGCCGCAGATAGCCGGTGCCATAACAATCCCCTTTATTCATATTGCCGACGCAACGGCGAACGCCTTGCTAAAAGCAGGCGCCCGTAACGTGGGCTTGCTTGGCACGCGCTTTACGATGGAGCAGGATTTTTACCGCGCGCGTCTGGTAGAAGCAGGGCTCAATGTGCTGGTGCCAGAGGAAGACGATCGCGCGCAGGTTCATCGCATCATCTATGACGAATTGTGCCTGGGTGATATCCGTGATGCCTCACGCCAGATTTATCGTGAGGTGATGCAGCGGCTGGTGGATAAGGGTGCAGATGCCATCATTATGGGATGCACAGAAATTACCTTGCTGGTTAACCAACAAGATGCGCGCGTTCCCCTGTTTGATACCACACGCCTGCACGCCGATGCGGCCGTAGCCTTTGCGCTCAGCAAGACAGGATCCTGACGCTATTGTTGCAACATTGGAACAATAGCCGGTTTAAGGGCGATTTACTTGCACCCCTGCCAATCTGCGGTAGGATGCATTCAGACCAAAACGCAGCAGGAGACGTACATGAAGCTCTTCTCTACTGAGTTCCAGGATTTCAGATTTCTTAATAAGAAACATGAATTTAACAGCTTTGGCGGCGATGGAGAAAATCATTCTCCAGCACTCAACTGGCAGGATGCACCGGCAGAAACCAAGAGTTTTGCCATCACCTGTTATGATCCAGACGCGCCGACGGGCAGTGGTTTTTGGCACTGGGTCGCCTTTGATATTCCGACCACCGTCACAGCCTTAGCCGTGAATGCCGGTGCACAAAGCAGTGAAAACATGCCTGCTGGCAGCATCCAAAGCATAAATGATTACGGACTGGCGGGCTTCGGGGGCGCATGCCCACCAGAAGGACACGGACCGCACCGCTATATTTTCAACGTGCATGCGTTGTCGGTGGAGAAACTGGGCATTGATGCCAGCGCCACCAATGCGGTTGCCCGTTTTATGATTGAAGGCCACACGCTGGCAAAAGCGTCAGTGACTGGCCTGTACGAACGTTAATACACCCCTCTTTCACGGATTTGAGATAAAGGTACAGATGATGAGCAGCAAAACAGTACAGTGGAATGGTGGCTTGCAGCCAGAAGCCGTTGAGATTTTGTCTAAAGACGGCGGAATGATCGTTTGCCCAACCAAAGTGGGCTACATCATCATGACGTCTGATAAAGCAGGCCTTGAGCGTAAATTCGAAGCGAAACAGCGTAACCGCAACAAGCCAGGCGTTGTACTGTGTGGCTCTTTGGAACAACTGAAAGAACTGGCACAGTTGAACCCAGAAATCGAAGCGCTGTATCAGCAACACTGGGACGCAGACGTGCTGTTGGGCTGTATCCTGCCCTGGAAAGAAGAGGCCGTTGCCCGCATTCCTGAAGACGGTTCACAAGAGCTGATGATGGATCGCCGCAACACCAGTTGCTTCGTGATCAAATTTGGTAAGCCAGGCGAAATTTTGGCGAAAGATCTGTGGGAAAACCACAAGAAGTTCTCCTTCGCCAGCTCCGCGAACCCTTCCGGGAAAGGCAACCGTGGTTTGGTCGAAGGCATTGGCGACCGCATTGAAGAGCGTGCAGATCTGATCATCGGCGCTAACGACTATGTGAAATCTATCCAGCCTAACGAGAGCGAGAAAACCCGCTACGAGCAGGGTGTGATGGTGTCCATGGTGGATGCTGATGGCAAACTGGTGCCAGAGCAAAAAGGCGAGCGTAAAGTGACGCCTTGCCCTGTGCTGATCCGTAAAGGTCTGGACGTCGATAAAATCATGTCCATGATGTCTGATATCTTCACGACCTGGGATTACCGTCACGGCGATTACTATTAATCCTCGTCACTGCTCAGCAACAACGCCAGCCTTCAGGCTGGCGTTTTTTTATCCCTAAACCGAGGCTTTTGCGGGATGACGGGCCTTCTCTTTCGCCGACCCCGCCGCAAAGAACGCCAGCACCACCATCGCGAGGACGGGAATCATTGCCAGCCTGAGCCCCCAATGCTCGCCGATAAAGCCCAGTGAAGGTGGCCCCACCAGAAACGCCACATAGCCCAGGGTTGCTGCCAGCGTCACACGCATCGCACTGTGATTGCCACTTTCTCCTGCCGCAGTGATGGCCAGTGGGAAGCCTAATGACGCTCCCACGCCCCAGCACAAGACGGCCACCGCAGCCAGCCAGGGCAAGTGCGAGAAGATCACCAGCAGCAGACCTAACGCCGCGGAGAGTGCGCTGAAACGTAGCACCGCCGCGCGACCATATCGCACCACAAAACGATTTCCCGCGAAGCGCCCCACCGTCATCCCGAGGGTAAAGCCGACATACACCAGAGTGCCCGTTGTGGCGGTAAAATCATGCCCATCGATCATCAACAGTGGAAGCCAGTCATTGGCAGAGCCCTCCGCCAGTGCCATCGCCAAAATCACCACGCCAATCACCCACAACGACTTATCGCGCAGCACCACCCACAATGCTCCCTGGCCGCCCGCTTCAGACGGCGCTTCGGGATCCACCGCAGGTGTAGGCGGTAACCGGGTGATCAGCCATGACATGGCAAGCAGCGCCAGCACAGCGACCGCGACAAAATGGCCCCCTACGCTGACCTCCAGCGCCGTCATGCTCATTCCCAGCACCGCACCCACCAAGGTCCCAAGGCTAAAAAAGCCGTGCAGCGCAGTCATCACCGGTCGTCCCAGTTTCTGCTCAAAGTCAGCGGCTTCGATATTGATGGCGACATCAGTTAATCCCATACCGATACCAAACAGAGAGAGGCCCGCAAAGGCCACCCACGGATTGACCAGTGGGATACTCGCCGCCAGTACCAGCAACCCGGCCAGCAGAATCACTAAGCCGACACCGATCACTCGCCTGGCCCCAAAGCGCAGCGTCAGTTTGCCTGAGAGCAGGATGCCGCTCATGGAACCACAAGAGAAACCAAACAGGATCATGCCCATCTGTTCGGTGGAGGCGCTGAGAGCGTCACGCAACGCTGGCGTGCGCGTAACCCAGGTCGCCCAGGCAAATCCGGGCAGGAAAAACAGACCGCAAATCGCGGCATACAGTCGGGACTGCGCGGGTGGCATCTTTCTTCTCCATCAAATCGTACAAGCGTACGAAATAATCGTACAGACGTACGATAGATGTCAATTGGCGGCAGAAAATTTAGCGCGTGACGGCGGTAATGGTGTCGAGGATCTCTTCCCGGCTCACGGGAATGTCATTGTGCAGATTATGGATGGTGTAGCCTTCAATTAAGGCATCTAAAGCGCGTGCGGTTTTCATATCAAAATGCAGATGCAGCGCATCGCGGCTGCGCGCCATCCACTCCTGCAATACCTGCCGATAGCCTTCACGACGGGCAGCAAGACTGTAGAGTTCAAAGCTCAGCAGCATATTGCAAGACGACGCCCAAACGTCGCCGCAAATAAGGTCAGCAACCGCCTCTCTGGCTTCTTCCCGATTTTGCGCACGTCGCAGGCGCTCGGCAAACGCGCTGGCAATGGTTTCCACCATGCGGCGGAAAGCGGCGAGCAGCAACTGATTAAGATCGTTGAAATGGTAGGTAATGGTGCCCGGTGAAAGCTGCGCTTTGGTGGCAATTTTGCGAAATGTGGTTCCCCGTCCGCCCTCTTCAATCAAGACATCAAGCGCCACATCAAGGATTTTTTCACGCGTACTCTGCTCTGCTTTTTTCACCCAAACCTCCATTGAATCACGCCCTTTATAAAGCAATGGTGTCACAAGCGCCAGCTCACCGAGGTATGCTAAGGTAGAAGCAGCCAGTATGTTTGTGGAACAGGGAATGGAAAATATCGAGAACCTCACCGCCATGGCCGTGTTTGCCCGCGTGGTGGAAACGTTGAGTTTTACAGAAGCGGCAAAATCGTTGCAGCTATCGAAATCCTCTGTCAGCCGTGAAATAGCGCAGTTGGAAGTGCGTCTGGGCGCGCAATTACTGAATCGCACGACGCGAAAAATTGCGGTCACCGAAATTGGACTGAGCTATTACCAGTATTGCTATCGCATTCTGAATGAAGTGAAAAGTGCCGAACGGCTGATTCGCAACTTTCATGAAGAACCGATGGGCAGTCTGCGCCTTATTGCTCCAGTGACCTTCGGTTGCCAGTGTGTGGTGCCCGCACTTAACGCGTTTATCGCCAATAACATTCATGTGAACGTTGACCTGGATCTCACCGATCGCCCCGTCAACATGGCCGAAGATCTCTGTGATATCGCCATTGTGATTGGCCGGGAAGCACCTGAACATGCCCGGCTCCTGCCGTTGATTGATATCAGTTGGGGTCTGTACGCCACCCCGGAATATATGCGTCAGTACGGTGATATCACCCGGCCTGAAGAGTTACCGCGCTATGACTACATTCTGTTTCGCGGCCCGGCGCACACCATCTCGCTGCCGTTTCGCAAAGAGAAGCAGAAATGGGATATCGATGTACACAGCCGCTTGCGCGCAAATAATAGCGTGGCATTGATGAGTTCCGCGTTAGCCGGCACCGGGATTGCCTACCTTCCCGATTACATCGCACGGGATGCGTTAGCCAGCGGCAAACTGATGCGTCTGCTGCCAGGATGGAAAATGGATACTTTCCACGCCTGGATGCTGTTTAAATCTGAGAGCACGTTGACGGCCAGCGTGCGCCGCTTTGCAGAGGATTTGCAGCAACGCCTGCAACATGAATGGCGACCCTCAGCACTGTAATCGCATGTCGCTGTGGTACAGATCACTCTGAATTTTTAGCGCCATCGCATTTTGGGATTTTCCTCAGCGTTTTAAAATTCAGCGCTGAATCATTAACCTGCGTAGTCATTTTTATTTGCCAATCAGACGAAACCGAAAGCCGCGTCTTTTATGCGCCGCCAGTTTTGTTAGGGTATTTTCGCTTAGCACTGACGCTGGAATATCGTTCGGCGTTGTTCTTTTTCTATGGCGGAATACCACACTATGACTGCGCAAACCGGTACGCTTAAAGAGCGCGATTTTGTTATCGACCTCTTTCGCTTTCTCGGGCTCTCGCTCATTATCCTGGCTCATGTTTTCCCACCAAATTGGTTATTTCAGATCCGCACGTTTGACGTGTCGTTAATGGTGTTTGTCTCCGGGATGGCCTTTTGCGTCTCCAGCGGCAGCAAAGCCAATATCATTCAGTATTTCTATTCGCGCTTTAAACGCATGGTGCTTCCCGCATGGGCGTTTGTCACCCTGCTCTACCTGGTGATTTTCCCTTTGACCGGCGGCTTATTCGCCGATATCAATAATCACGATCAGATGATGTCGAGCTATAAGCTGCAAGGGTTTGGCTACTTCTGGGTCATCCGCGTATTCCTGTTTATTTCGCTGTTTTCCATCGTTTATAAATTTGTGATGGATAAACTCTCTCCGATCATGCTGTTTGTGTTTTATCTGCTTGTGGAGACAGGTCTGGCGATCGCCTTTTTCCATTTTGGGTTATTCGAAAAAGAGAGCCTGAGCGGGAAAGTGATGTGGCAAGCGGGATTCCCGGTGATTTCTTACGGCGTTCTGTTTTGCCTCGGCTACTTATTTAAATCTGGCCGCAAAGATGTGTACTGGTATGGCGCCTTTTCTCTGCTGCTGATGGCAGCCATTGAAGGCTGGTCGCTTTCTCAGGGACAAGGCCCCGTCTGGCCGCAGGACTTTAAATATCCGCCGACGTTGTTCTATATCTCATGGGGTATTTTTGCCTGCGCGGTATTGTGTTTGCTGGCCAATGCGTTGAATTTACAGTCGGTACGTGACAGCGCCTTAAAACGTCTGGTGTGCTTTATTTCCAGCAACACTATCTGGATTTATTTCTGGCATATTCCGTTAGTGGAGTTCTTCCGCCGGGTGGACGTCACCGATTCGGTGTGGGTGAAATATCTCATCGCCTACACACTTCCAGTGCTGGTGGTGTGTGTTCAGCGCCAGGTGGTGAAAGCGATCACGCGTAGCCGCTTCACCACGGTAAACGGTTGGGTGAAAACGGTATTTACCGGGTAAAGGCAGCGTTAAATGTGCCCCTCTCTCGCCCGTGAGAGAGGGGAATCCGCTAGCGGCGGTTTTTCCAAACCGTTTGGATATTGCAGAACTCGTGCAAACCCAGCGAGGATAATTCGCGTCCGTAGCCGCTCTTTTTCACGCCGCCAATCGGCACGCGCGGATCAGAAGCCGTATAACCGTTGATAAACACGCCGCCGGTGTCCAATTGCGCGGCAATGTCCAGCGCCAGCGCTTCATTCGCACTCCAGACCGTACCGGCCAGGCCAAATTCGCTGTCATTGGCCAACGCAACCGCATGTGCTGCATCGCGTGCCACAATCAACGAAGCTACCGGGCCAAACAACTCTTCACGGAACGAGGTCATCCCCGGCGTCACTTCCGCCAGAATGGTTGGCGCATAGTAGTTACCGGCACCGGCCAGCTTTTCACCACCCAGCACTAAACGCGCCCCTTCACGCAGCGTCGCCTCGACTTGCGCATGTAACTCGTCGCGCAGATCAAAACGCGCCATCGGCCCAATATAGTTCTCTTCACCTTCCGGGTCGCCAACCTTCAGCGCCTGCACGGCCTGTGTAAATTTGGCTTCAAACGCCGCAGCAATCCCGGCTTCCACAATAATACGTTTTGCCGCAATGCAAATCTGGCCACTGTTTTGGAATCGCCCGACCACCGCGGCTTTCACCGCCTCATCGAGGTCAGCATCGTTCAACACAATAAACGCATCAGAACCACCGAGTTCCAGCACCGTTTTCTTCAGCGCACGCCCGGCTTGCTCGGCAATCGCCTGCCCGGCACGGACGCTACCCGTCACGGCAACCGACGCTATACGGGGATCGGCAATCGCGGCTGACACGCTGTCGTTGGTTGCGTTAATCACGCTAAACACGCCTTGCGGCAATCCGGCCTCAGCCCACAGCTTCTCCATCAGGAAGGCGCTGCCCATTACGTTTGGCGCGTGCTTTAACACATATGGATTACCGCCGAGGATCGCCGGTACGGCACCGCGCAAGACCTGCCATAACGGGAAGTTCCATGGCATCACAGCCAGTACCGGCCCCAGAGGACGATACGCAATAAACGCATTGTTGTTCTCAACGGCGGTCAGGGTGGGCTGTAACATCGCAGGCCCGTGTTCAGCATACCAGTCACACAGTCCCGCCGTTTTCTCAACTTCTGCACGCGCTTGCGCAATGGGCTTCCCCATCTCACGGGTCATCATACGCGCCAGCGATTCTGCATGCTCACGCAGTACCGCGCCCATACGCGTCAACGTCGCGGCACGCTCGATTATCGGGGTTTTGCGCCAGTCAGTGAACGCACGGTGTGCCTGCGCCAGCTTGTGTTCTACCGCCGTCGCGCTGTCAAAAGGGTAATCCGCAATGATCTCGCCGGTAGCCGGGTTGCGAGAAACTGCACTCTGGATAGGTGTCGTCATGCGATAACGTCCTCGGTTATACGGTGAATAAATAACAGATACTTGCCACCTTAGCTCCCGCTTGTCATCATTAAAAGTGAATAATAGAGAAACAAACTTTCACGAACAGAGAAAGATTATGGACATGACCCAACTTAAAATGTTCTGCGTGGTGGCAGAAACCGGTTCAGTCAGTCAGGCCGCCGAGCAGTTGCATCGCGTCCCCTCCAACATTTCTACGCGCATTAAGCAGTTAGAAACAGAGTTGGGCACCCCGCTGTTTATTCGCGAAAAACTCCGCCTGCGTTTATCGCCAGATGGGCATCTGTTTCATCAGTATGCCCGCGAGATACTCGCGAAAATCGATGAAGCCGTCAGCGCCTTATCGGGCCGTCAGCCACGCGGGCGCTTTGCTTTGGGTGCATTAGAAAGCACCGCGGCCGTGCGCATTCCGCCGTTACTGGCCCGCTACCATCAACGTTTTCCTGAGGTTGAACTGGAATTTACCACCGGGCCGTCGGATGAACTGCTGCAAGCACTGCTGGAAGGCAGACTGGATGCGGTGTTTGTGGATGGCCCGATTGAAACCGATGTGCTGACCAGCATCGCTGTCTGGCAGGAGGAGATGGCGCTGGTGGCGGCAAAAGATCATCCGCCCATTCAAACGGCGCAAGATGTGGCCGGCGCCCCGCTGTATGCCTTCCGCCGCACCTGCTCTTATCGCCGCCAGTTTGAATTGTGGTTTGCCCGTCAGGGCGTCTCGCCAGGGCGCATTTATGAGATGGAGTCTTATCATGGCATGCTGGCCTGCGTGAGCGCGGGAGCCGGGTTAGCGCTGGCCCCACGCAGCCTGCTGGCCCATTTGCCCAGCGCGCAAAACCTCAGTATCTGGCCGCTTGATGGCACGCTGTCCGCCGTTCCCGTTTCACTGGTGTGGCGCAAAGAAAGCCATTCGGCGAATCTGAGTGCGCTGAAAGGGTTACTGGCAGACTGAGGCGCTATGGCGAACGCGCAATGTCGACCTTCGGCGGCGTATCCACCATCGGCTTGGCTTTGTGGATACGCGAACGCAAGTAGCTGTCGGCCTCAGTGCCCATTTTCTTGCGCGTGGCGCGGTCGCAAGATTTTCCTCCGCCGACAAACACAAAACCTTCGGTGTTGGTCGCGCGATAACTGACGGATTTGATTAACGCAGGCTGCCAAACGTAGCTGGCGTGGCTGACCACAATACGCTGCTGCGCCGCGTTCCATTTCCGTTGCACATCACGCATCGATCCACACAGGGCGTTAACCACCGCCACCATTTCATCCAGCGTCAGGGTGTCCTGCGCCGAAACAAGATGCAGTTCACCGTGAGTATATTGCCAGGACACAATATTGGGTCGCTGTAACAGCCGCGCTTTGATGGCTTCAGGTAATACATCATCCGCCATTGTGCTCAGCGAGACACTGAAAAGCCCCACCAGTAACAAGACATTTTTCATGATTTTCTCAATGAAAAGAGCGAGATCTACAGTGTGGCACAGGGTCTGTTTTTTATCCTTCGCCGTACTCACAGCACAGGTTATATCGACAGAGTGCGCATTCTGCATGCGGATCGGTTTACAGCAGCGGAAATTCAGGAAAAATAGAGCTTACTTGCCGGCCCGGAGTCATTTGCTTATGGAACACCCAACCTCACCGACAGCACCACGACCCGATTTGCGCATTGGCTTTCTGCTGATGAATCGCTTTACCCTGGTGTCGGTTGCCGGTCTGGTGGAGTCTCTGCGTTTCGCCGCAGATGAGTCCTTTAGCAGTCGGCAAATCTTCTGTCAGTGGGAATGGATGACTTGCGACAACCAACCCGTCACGGCCAGTTGTGGCTTACCGGTCTCGCCTACCGCGCCGCTGGATTTTACGCAAAACTGGGATTACATCGTGCTGGCGGGCGGCTTGTTAGAAGAAACGCGCTCGCCGCCTGGCTGGCTACTGGAGGCAGTACGTGATGTCCATGCACGTAACATCCCGATTATCACCCTGTGCAGTGGCTCCTTTATTGTGGGCAATGCCGGATTGCTGGATGGTCATCGGTGCGCTATCCACTTCACCACGCGCGATGAGTTTCGCCAGCGCTTCCCGCGCGCGATCCCGGTGATCGATAAGAGTTATATTCGCGATGGGGGCATTCTCTCTTGCCCAGGTGGTACGGCGATTGACCTGGCGGCAGATTTGATTCGTCAGCACTGTGGCGCATTGCGCGCGCAAAAAGGGCTGAAATACTTGTTGGAAGAGCCTTCACCACGACGCAAAAGGGCGTCAGATCGCGCGCAACAGGCAGACGATCAGCGCGTCTATGAGCATGCCGTGGTCGGCAAAGCCATTGATTATATGAAACATCACTTAGCCTCTACGGCAACGCTGAACACCGTGGCAGATTTCGTTCAGGTGAACATTCGCCAACTTAATCCGCTGTTTGTGAAAAGCACCGGATACACCGCCGCCGTTTACTGGCGGCGTATGCGGTTGGAGCACGCGAGAAAGTTGATGGCGGATTCCAGCCACAGTATTAAAGCGATTGCGGTGGCGTGCGGCTTTGCTGACGCCTCACATTTGATTGCCTGGTTTCGCAAACAATATGGTGAGACGCCCTCTTCGTTTCGCAAGCGCCGACGAGAAGTCGAGCGCCTGATTAAGTAACCTCAGCTCCGTTTTGCCACTATGCCACTGGTGCTGCGCGCGTTGCCTTGTTCCTCATTACTGAGCGCGGCGGCCTGCTCCAGATTTAAGGCGTTGGTTTCCGGGGCCAACCACCAGGACACCAGCAGCCCAAAGAAGGTGATCCCCGCCGCGATGTACATGGTGTCCCCGGTGCCCAGTTTATCGAGCGATACCGGCACCAAATACGTTCCTACCGCCGCCCCGATTCGGGACATTGAGGTGCCCACGCCCACCGCGCCTGCACGAATCGCGGTGGGAAAAATTTCGTTGGGATAGACCAGTTGCAGCACCTGCGCCCCACCGATAAACACGGCATAAGCGCCAAAGAAGAACAGAATCAGCAGGGAAGGCCCGTCTTTCCACCATCCCAGCATCAGTAACGCCAGCCCTGACCACAGGAAACTTTGCAGCAGCAACTGACGACGCCCAATCACATTCACTAAGCGCGTGGCGATCAGGCACCCCACGACAAACAACAAGGTAATCGCGACGGAGCCATAGGAGGCCCAGTCACCGGTGAGATTCAGCGCATGCAACACTTTGGGGGCAAAGGCATAGACGGCGAACACCGGCACCACGGAGCAAGTCCAGAAAATGCTCACAAACGCCATGCGCTTGCCATAACCCGAGTGCAACAAGTGAGAAAACGAGACCGACGCCGTTTTCGCTTCGGCGGGTAAGTTAGACAATCCAAAATCGGGGCCATAAACACGTTTAATAATCGCATCAGCTTCGGCGTGACGACCTTTACTGATTAACCAACGCGGGGATTCAGGTGTCCCCAGTCGCACCAGAAACAGAATCGCACCGATGACGGCTGTGCTGGCTAAGGTTAAACGCCAGGCATTGTCGCCACCGGTGCGCAGAATGGCTTCCCCGGCAATATAGGCCGTCGCGGCACCGGCAAACCACAAAAGCGTCAGGGTTGCCAGGCAAGGCCCCCGGTTTTTCTTAGGTAAAAACTCCACCAAAAAGGCGGTTGCCACAGGATATTCAATCCCTACCGCCACACCGTTTAAAAAACGTAACAGAAACAGCACTTCTCCACTGGTGACCCAATATTGGGCCAGGGAACAGACAATAAACAGTGTCGGGCCAACAAAATAGATTAAACGCCTGCCGAAGTGGTCTGTTAATAATCCGCCAAAAAAGCCGCCGAAGAAAATACCTATTAATGCAGACGCTGCAATCATCCCTTCCCAAAACGCCGTTAATCCTAATGCGGGTGACACCTGCACCATGGCGATACCAATAATACTCAACACATAGCCATCGACGAATGAGCCGCCGCCCGAACGCACGGTGAGTAATTTATGGAATCGGTTAAGTGATACGTCTTCTACCGAATGTGAATGTGACATGATTGCTCCTGTCATTTTCGTCTTGATGATCGCAGCCTACAGCGGGGCCTTCACGTAATGATCATTACACGAATTAGGGTAACTCTGGATAAAGCGTAATATTCCAGAAGGGAAAGTCGTTATATTTATTACGGTGGGTCTTTATTTATAAATAATTATGCCGTCCCATCTTTGTTTCCTCTTTCAGATGTAGGGTAAATATTCAGGCGCTCAGCCTGGTTTGATTATTTCTGAGCGCCCAGTGTGAAATCAGGAGGTTTCTTCGGCCAGTGCCTTTACCGTGCGGGTACGGGTTGACCACCAGCAAATTAGCGATCCCAGGCTCACCATCGCAGCGCCCTGCCAGAAACTCAGTGCCAAGGGCGATTGCAGAATCATGGCGGCCAGCATGGCTGAAATCACCGGAATGAAATAGGACGCGGTGGCCAACACGGTGACGTTACCGTGCAAGATACCGATATTCCAGGCCGCGTAACCAAAACCCATCGCCATCGCCGCCAGCACTAAATTCACGTAAACGGCGGTATCTAAAATAAACGCAGGCTGCGGTGACAGGGCAAATTTCACCCATAACACCAGCGAGGTCAGGATAAAAAACAGGGTAATCCCGTTACTTCCCTGCGCAATCCGCCGCGTGACGACACAATACACCGACCAAATCACCGCACCGCTAAACGCCAGACCATAGCTGAGCGGGTTAGATAATAGATTTTCTTTTATTTCCAGCCAGTTAACACCGTGCTCACCACCGAGCACCATGCACACGCCCGCCACCGAGAGCAGCATACCGGGTACGATCATCCAGCGGGCTTTTTGCCGCTCAACAATCACCGCCAGTAAAATGGTCATACTCGGCCAGAGGTAATTCACCATTCCGACTTCTATCGCCTGCCGACCGCTGTTGGCAAACCCCAGCGACAGTGACAAGCAGAGCTCGTACGCCACAAATAACAGGCTGCCCCAGAGCAGGTAGCTACGTGGAAATTGTCGAATCTTAGGGAAACCCACGGTAAAAATTAACAGCACGGCGCTCAAACTGTAGATCATCGCCGCACCGCCAATCGGGCCAAATCCCTCACTCACGCGACGAATCAGTCCCACAATCGCGCTCCAAAGTAGAATGGCGATTAATCCCGTCAGCGTTGCTCTTTTTGCTGTCATTTTTACCCTCAATACGCGCCCCCCGTGAGGTATTAGCGCGTCATACTCATTACTGCCCCATTGAATACAGACCTAAAAATAGGCCTGTCCCACTCACGCTGTAAATACGCTTCTCGGGCACAGAATACAGGATTGTGATCTTGATTGGAAAAATTATAGAAAATTAGAACACCTTATAATTATTTTTATCATCATGATAAATAACAATATATTTTTTATCTTCTGTATTTTTATTCTATTAAACCGTATTTCCTTTGTATTTTTCTCACCCTGTAAAAATTTAGCGCCATTGACCACCTGAATTGCGGCGTGCTTATTTTTAATCACGCAGAAATACCGACGCGCAGTGTTGTCGTCCCCTCACTCAGGAGTGAATCGTGTTTAAATTTGAAGGTATTTACGTTCCCGCCATTACCCCCTACGCCGCAGATGGCACAGTGGATTTCGCCCGTTTTGCTGAGGTGTTGGAATCACTGATTGAGGCGCGCGTACACGGCATTATCATCGGCGGTTCGACCGGCGAATATTATGCGCAGTCGATGGAAGAGCGCATGGCAATTGCCGCCAAAGCGCGCGAGGTGATAGGTAACCGTCTGCCGTTGATTATTGGTACTGGCGCCATTCGTACCGAAGAGGCTATCGCCTATGCCAAACATGCGCGTGAAATCCGTGCCGATGCCATTTTAGTCACCTCTCCACCCTATGCATTACCCACAGAAGAAGAGAACGCGCAACATGCGCTGGCCGTGGATGCTGCCGCCCAACTGCCGATCATGCTTTATAACTATCCCGGCCGGATGGGAATCAGCATGGGTGAGACCTACTTCCACCACGTCAGCCGCTCTAAAAATGTTGTCGCCATCAAAGAAAGCTCAGGTGACATGAACAATTTGCATTTACTGGCCTGCAAATTTCCTCATATCGCTCTGTCGTGTGGCTGGGATGATTTGGCGCTGGAGTTTTTCGCCTGGGGCGCACGCAGTTGGGTCTGCGCCGGATCGAACTTTATTCCGCGTGAGCATGTGGCGTTATATCACGTCTGCGTGGTCGAGCGAGATTTCGACAAAGGCCGCAAGATCATGGCCGCCATGATGCCGCTGATGAATGCCCTTGATGCGGGCAAGTTTGTGCAGTCGATTAAACATGGCGTGGCGTTAAATGGGCTGCGCACAGGGCCAGTACGCGCCCCGTTACAAGCACTGAATAACGAAGAGCAGCAGCAGTTAGCCGACGTGATTAGCAAACTGAAACGCGATGTTGCCGCCATCACGGCGCAGTAAGGAGCCAACATGACTCAGCCCGATTTTGCCGCCCTTGCGCGCGCGCTCACGTTCCCAAACCAGGCCTTTATCAATGGCACCTGGTCTCCCGCAGCCAGCGGCAAAACGCTGGCCACCCAAAATCCGGCGACGGGCGAAACGCTGACGCACCTTGCCGCCTGCGACAGCCTTGATGTGGATCGTGCCGTCGCGTCTGCCCGCCAGGCCTTTGAACGTGGGGACTGGCGCGCGCAGTCGCCTGCGGCACGCAAAGCGGTACTCCTGACGCTGGCACAGTTAATGGAGCAACACAGCGAGCAACTCGCCCTGATGGAGAGCCTCGACAGCGGCAAACCGATAGGTGAATGCCTGGCCGTTGATATACCGGAAACCGTGCATGTTCTCCGCTGGCACGCTGAAGCCATCGACAAGGTGTTTGATCAGAGTTCCCCTGTCGGTGAACACGCGCTCACATTGATCGTGCGAGAACCGATTGGCGTTGTCGGCTGTGTGCTGCCCTGGAACTTCCCGCTGCTGATGCTGGCCTGGAAAATTGCACCAGCACTGGCCTCCGGATGTTCCGTAGTTGTCAAACCGGCGGAACAAACATCACTGACCGCGCTGCGGGTGGCCGAACTGGCCCATGAAGCTGGCATTCCCGCTGGTGTGTTAAATATCGTAACCGGCACCGGTGCCGATGTCGGCGAACCCCTGGGTCGCCATAACGATGTTGATCTGGTGAGTTTTACCGGCTCCACCGCGACAGGTCGCCGCTTCCTGAGCTACGCGGCTGAATCTAATCTGAAGAAAGTCGTACTGGAGTGCGGAGGCAAAAACCCTGCGCTGGTGTTTGATGATGCAGGCGATTTGGATCATGTTGCCGAGCAGGTACTGAATGGTGCGTTCTGGAACATGGGTGAGAACTGCTCCGCCACTTCTCGTCTGCTGGTGCAATCGTCGATCAAAGACGCCTTACTGGCCCGCATCGCTGAGAAAATAGGCGACTGGACGCTGGGTGATCCACTGGATTTGCATCATCGCCTCGGTACGTTAATCAGTGAAGCGCACCTGCAAAAAGTCAGCGGTTATCTGGCGATTGCCCGCGATGAAAAACTCACCCTGCTGCACGGTGGCAACATCGTCGACCAGCGTTACGTGCAACCAACCGTGATTGATAACGTCCGCCCGGACAGCCGATTGTTCCGCGAAGAGATCTTTGGCCCGGTTCTGTGCATTACCCCGTTTGACACCCAGGCGGAAGCCATCGCCCTGGCGAATGATACGCCGTATGGTCTGGCCGCCTCGGTCTACACCCAAAGCCTTGATCGGGCCGTTCAGGTTTCGCGCGCGATTCGCGCCGGTACCGTCACGGTGAATTGTTTTGGTGAAGGCGATGCGACAACCCCCTTTGGCGGTTACAAACAGTCCGGCTTTGGTGGACGCGATAAATCACTGTTCGCGCTGGATCAGTACACCGAGCTGAAAACGATTTGGGTAGCCATTGCGCCAACATCAGAGTGTGCATCATGAGTGATCACCACATTAAGCACCTCCCGAAAGATACCGGGCGTTCTGGCTGGGAAGCGATTTCCAGCCGGGTATTCGCACCGCAAAAACTGGCTGGCAAGCAGACGGCGGACTGGCTAATCATTGGTGCCGGTTTTGCGGGCTTATCAGCGGCCCGTCGGCTGGCGCAACTGCATCCGGGCGATAAGATTGTGGTGCTGGATGCCTGTGAAATTGCCACCGGCCCGGCAGGCCGCAACTCTGGTTTTATGATTGATGTGCCGCACAGTCTTTCCACCGGAGAGTATGTGGGCTCGGGCGATGATGCGACGAAAACAGAAATTGCCCGCAACCGGCAGGCCATTGCCTTTGCCCGATCGGCAGCGGAAGAGTACGGCATGTCAGCGCGCACCTTTAATCCGGCAGGGAAAATTAACGCGTCTGCCAGTGCGCGCGGCATTGAGCACAACGCGCACTATGCGCAAGCACTGACAAAAATTGGCGAGGCGTATCAGTTACTGGATGCCGCCGCGATGCGTGAGATAACTGGCTCTGCCTATTTTCATGATGGTTTGTATACGCCAGGCGCGGTCATGATTCAGCCCGCGCAATATATCCGCGACCTTGCCGCCGGAATACGCCATCAGGTGGCACTCTATGAACATTCTCCCGTTCACGCCCTGACGCGCGAGGGCGGTGCCTGGCGAGCCACAACGCCTGATGGCAGCGTCAGCGCACCAAAAGTCATTCTGGGTGTGAACGGCCACGTCCAGAATTTTGGTTTCTACCGTGGCAGATTGATGCACATCTTTACCTATGCCTCGATGACCGACGCTTTTCAAGACCGTGACCTGCCAGGCACCGGACGCGCCGACTGGGCGCTATTGCCCGCCGATCCCATGGGCGCCACGCTGCGCAAAATCACGACTGACAACGGCGAGTCGCGCATTGTTATTCGCACGCGCTTTACCTACGACCCGAGCATGGAAGTGTCCCCTGCCCGGGTTGCAAAAATCACCGCCGAACAGCGTCATTCGCTGGATGCCCGCTTTCCTGCACTCGCCAGGCTGCCGTTCTCCCACAGTTGGGCGGGCAGGATTTGCCTGAGTTTAAATAACGTTCCGGCCTTTGGGGAAGTGGACACCCATCTCTACAGCGCCTGTTGCGAAAACGGTTTAGGGACGGTGAAAAGCACGCTGGCGGGCGTGATGGCGGCAGAGTTGGCCTCTGGCGAACGTCATGCTGACTTGCTTAAATTTGAGCATCAGCCTCCCCCGAAACGATTGCCACCCGATCCGTTTGCCTGGCTGGGAATTAACGGTGTCATTCGCTGGCAAGAATATCGCGCGGGGAGAGAAGGTTAATTTTTATTCATATTTTATGCTTTCACGTTGCCGCAATCAGGTTATCTATAAAAAAGTAGCCCATTGCGGCCGCATTAATTCCCTGCTTATAACAACCTCCGTTATTATCCACTGATAAAGAAAAGTCTTAATGTCTCGGCAATGCAAAACTATTCACTATAAATTGCATTCTATTGACATCATCAGATAAAACCAGGATTCCTGGCTTTTAATGCACCTTTACATCCCCGTCTCATTTCATCAACCCGCTGATAATAAATAATTAAGATTTAATAAGGAATTATTGTTGAAATAATCCCGTTTTAAATCATTAAGATAACTAATAAAAGACGTTAATTTTTTTTCGATGCGAATCAGGGGATTGTCGCGATTTCAGTGGTAACGTACCCTGTTTTTCGTCAGTCCGATAACGGACGGGCATGCTTAATTCTTAACATTCACACACCGTGTCAGTGCGATAAGAATCAGCGTAGGTTATTGCCTGCTGACAATGATGAAACATAAATACGTAAAACAGATCTCATCAATGTTCAATCCGCACACAACGGATAGCGCAGATTTTATTCGCGTCAGTCTTGGTACTGCCGGTTGAGCAAGGAGCGATTCAAATGTTAAATGAAGATAAAATCGAGACGTTATTGGCAATTGAAACATTGCATTATGAGGAGATTTTTTCTGTCAATTGTGCGTTAAACCAAATGGTCATCCCCGCTCGATCCATGACCCTGATGCTGAGTGAATCCCAAAAGCGGCTACTGCTGTGTCTGGTACACAAAATCGCCTGCAAGCGCGATATCATCAAGGTCGTTTGGAAAGACACCCACCAGCGCATTCGCGATAACAATTATCACCAACTGGTGTTTCAGATCCGTGCCCTGTTTCAACGCCACGGGCTGCCAGATAACCTCATCATCACCGTGCCCTACTTTGGCTTACGCATGAACGAACCGCTGTTTCGCGAATGGGTGCAACAGGATGTGAATGCCCTACCTGAAGACAGTCCAGTGGGTATCGACGCACAGGGTGAGAACCCGCAGGAAGAGAAAAAGAAGAAGCTGATCCCACAGCTGCTGGCCATGACGCGCGGCCTGTTTTAACGCGCCGTGTCGATTGTGTTAACGACCTTAAAGCGGCGTCGAGCACACCTGCTGTATGGGTGTGCACTGATGCTGTCAGTGGCGGCGCTCTGGCGCTATGTCGCGCTGTTAACGACGTCGGCCCCTGAACTGAATCTGACGGTCAGCCTGCCGCCAGCGGCAAAAACGCAGCCTGTGTCACCACCGTCATCGACGCTGTTTCAGGAAAAAGAGGCCTGGGGACCGTTTCATGTGGGAGCCATCACGCCCGATGACCCACGTATCCATGCTGCGCCGCCCAGTGCACTGCGCCTACAGGTCACCGGGATCCTCAGCAGTTCCGCCGCGACGGGCGGCATGGCGATCCTCAGCGATGGCAAACAACAGGTGCTGCTGACACCTGGCGAAACCTTGCCAGAACGCGCAGGTGAGGTTGTGCGTATTTTCGGCGACCGCATCATTATTGTCCGCCAGGGCAAATACGAATCAATCATTATGGAGCCGCGCGGTTAATTAGCGCTGTAAACAACGCAGATGACAGGATTGTTATTACGCTCGCTGCTGACCAGTGTGCTGCTTTTAGTCTGTTTGGCAGGCCGGGCCGAAGAGTACGAAGCCAACTTTAAAAGCGCCGAAATCAGCGAATTTATTGCCACCGTCAGCAATAACTTAAAAAAGACCATTATTCTCGATCCGTCGGTGAAAGGGCATATCAGCGTCCGCAGCCATGAGAAGCTGGATGACGAGCAATATTACCAATTTTTTCTCAGCGTCCTCGAAGTGTACGGCTTTGCTGTCATTGACATGAACAATGGCGTGTTGAAAGTGGTGCCTGCCAAAAATGCCCGCAGTGGCGTGATCCCCCTGTCAAAAAATGGCGAAATTCGCGCCGGTGATGCGCTGATTACGCGCGTCGTACCGCTGCAATTTGTCACCGCGCGCGATTTGGCTCCGCTGTTACGCCAGCTCAATGACGCTGCCGCAGGCAGTGTTGTGCATTACGACCCCAGCAACGTCTTGTTAATGACCGGGCGCGCGGCGGTGATCGACCAACTGGTCGAGATCGTCGAAAACGTCGATTTGCCTGAAGACCGTGAAGTTGAGAGCCTGAGACTTGAAAATGCCTCTGCGCCGCAGGTGGCCGAGTTGCTGAATACCCTGAACGCAGACGGCCGCAATGGAGGCAAACCCACCGCCAAAGCCGCCGCCGATGCGCGCACCAACGCCGTGTTGATCAGCGGTGAAGCCTCGGCACGCCAGGCACTGGCCCGTGCTGCCCGTGAGCTGGATACGGAACAAACGCGCCGCAGCAACGCCAAAGTCATCTATCTGAAGCACGCCAAAGCAGAAAACCTGTTGGAAGTGCTGGCGGGGATTTCGCCGCAAGGCAGCGCCGCAGGGGGAACAGAATCGGCCGCTCCCGCCATCAGTATGATGAAAGACATTGTGGTTAAAGCCGACAAGCAGACCAATGCCTTGATCATCACCGCACCGCCAGAAAGCCTGACCGAACTGGAAGGCATTATTGCCCAACTGGATATCGATCGCGCGCAGGTATTAGTCGAAGCCATCATTGTGGAAGTGCAGGATACCGATACCTTTGCGCTGGGCGTGCAGTGGTTTAATAAATACGGCGGCGGTACGCAATTCGACGGTGCCGGTGCCACCGCAGGCAGCCTGCAGTCCAAAGGCATGGCAGAAGCGCTGGCCAAAGTGAACGGACTGGCGGCGGGCTTTTATCATGGCAACTGGTCAGGACTATTTACCGCGCTGAAAACCAACAGCCAGAACAATATTCTGGCGACACCCAGCATCGTCACGCTGGATAACATGGAAGCCGAGTTCACCGTGGGTAAAGACGTACCGGTCTTAACCGGATCGCAAACCACCAGCGGCGATAACGTCTATCAAAGCGTGAGCCGCCGCAGCGTCGGTATCAAACTCAAAGTGAAGCCGCAGATTAACAAAGGCAACTCGGTTTTGATGGAGATAGAACAGGAGGTCTCCAGCGTCGATGAAGAGGCCAAAAGTGACACGCTGGGGCCGACCTTTAATACCCGTACCGTGCGCAATGCGGTGCAAGTGGGCAGTGGCAACACAGTCGTCGTCGGTGGGCTGCTGGATAACAACGGATCGCGATCGCAAAGTGCGGTGCCGATCCTGGGCGATCTGCCGCTGATCGGTGGGCTGTTTCGCTATCGCTCAAACAATGCCAGCAAGCGTAACCTGATGCTGTTTATCCGCCCAACCGTGATTCGCTCACCCAGCGACTATCTGGCGAGCACCGATATTCAACGCGATAAATTTGGCGATGCGCTGGTGGATTCCGCCGCGACCGACAACGTGAAAAAAACCCTGCGTGAACGACTGGCGGCGCGGGAAACCACTCACGGCGTCAGCAGCACGCGTCAGTTGATTGCTGATTTTTACAAGGCAGCACCGTGAGCCGCGCTTTCCGTCCCGCCTGGCAATGGGTACAACAGCACCGCATTCTGTGCCTGAGCGACAGCAGCCCTGTCAAACTGATCGTTCAGCAGGATGCTTCCCTGCAGGCACTGGCAGAAGCGCTGCGCCGCTGCCCGCAGGCGCACATCGAGATGGTCTCCGAAGCGGCCTTCCAGCCGATGGCCACCGAGCATTACCAGCAACAGCGTCCTTCGCAACACATGATGGAAGAGCTGGGCCAGGAAATGGATTTACATCAGTTGGTCGATGCTTTGCCACAACAGGATGATTTGCTGGACAGCGATGATGGCGCACCGGTTATCCGCCTGATTAATGCCATCCTTAGCGAAGCGGTACGCGAAGGGGCTTCCGATATTCATATCGAACCCTTTGAGAAACAGCTTAGCGTTCGCTTTCGTACCGACGGCATGTTGCGTCAGGTGCTGACGCCGCCGGTACAGCTTAGCCGCTATCTGGTGTCACGTATCAAAGTCATGGCGAAACTGGACATTGCTGAACGCCGTTTGCCCCAGGACGGGCGCGTGTCGGTTCGCGTGGCCGGACGCGCCATTGATATTCGTGTGTCCACCTTGCCCGCCAGTCACGGCGAGCGGGTGGTGCTGCGTATTCTGGATCAGCAGAGCCAAACGCTTTCCCTCGCCAGCATCGGTATGGCCTCGGCGCTGCAACAACAGCTCACCCACAAGCTGGCACAGCCGCACGGCATTATTTTGGTCACCGGGCCCACCGGTTCCGGGAAAAGCACTTCGCTGTATGCCGCATTGCGCGCCCTGTGGACCCCGGAAAAAAACATCCTCACCATTGAAGATCCGGTGGAATACGAGCTGGAAGGCGTTGGCCAAACGCAGGTCAACGCACGCGTGGACATGACCTTTGCCCGTGGATTACGGGCGATTTTGCGTCAGGATCCGGATGTGGTGATGATCGGCGAGATCCGCGACAGCGAAACCGCACAGATCGCCGTGCAGGCCTCCCTCACGGGTCACCTGGTGCTGTCCACTTTGCACACCAACACGGCGCTGGGCGCCATTGAGCGCTTGCGTGATATGGGCACCGAGCCTTTTCTGCTCGCCAACGCCCTGACGGCCGTGCTGGCACAACGCCTGGTGCGTAAACTCTGTCTGGATTGCCGCCAGCCAGATACCCCCGCCCCGGAAGTGTGGGCAACGTTTGGCTATCACACGCCGCCGACGCAGCAGCCCTTGTGGCGCGCGGCGGGCTGCGAAGCCTGTAAACACACGGGCTATCGCGGCCGAACCGGCATTCATGAGCTTATCAGCGTCGACGACAGCCTGCGCGGGGCGATTGCCGCCGGGGAAAATGAGATAGCCCTGATGGCGCGGCTGGGCAGCCAGCGTGTGCCGCTGCTTCACGATGGCGTGCAGAAGGTATTGGCCGGTGTTACCACCTTAGACGAAGTGCTGCGTGTGACGCGGGAAGGGTGCTGATGGAATTCCGTTATCGCGCCACCGATTGCCACGGCAAGCGCCAGCAAGGGCAACTCTCTGCGGACAGCGCTCGTGAAGCCCGGCAGCGCCTGCGCGAGCAGCAACTGCTGCCGCAAAGCCTGGAGCCGGTCACCGCACGCGCCACCCGTGAACACGCGCTCAAGCACCGCGATTTTGTGCTGATGATGCGCCAACTTGCCACCTTAACCAGCGCCAGCCTGCCTTTGGCGCAGTCGCTGCAAGCGCTGGAAAATCAGTGCGATAAACCCCGTCAAAAAGCCTTGCTGCATACCCTGCGTCAACAGGTGCTGGAAGGCAGTTCACTGGCGGAGGCCGTGGCACGCTGGCCGAAGACCTTTACGCCGCTGTACCGCGCCATGATCGCCGCAGGAGAAGCCTCCGGGCGCCTGGATCGCGTCTTAGAGCAGTTGGCAGACTACAGCGAAAAAGCCCAGCAGCTAAAAAGTAAGCTGTTGCAGGCGATGATCTACCCGTTGCTACTCACCGTGGTGGCGCTGATTGTGGTGGGGATTTTGCTCACCGCGGTGGTGCCCGAAGTGGTCTCCCAATTTACCCACATGCGCCAGCAACTGCCTGCCACCACCCGCTTATTGATGCAACTGAGCGCGGCAGCGCAACAGTATGGCGCGTTACTGATCGTCTTGGTGGCCGCCAGCCTCACCCTGTTTCGTCTGGCGTTGCGGCGTCCCGATCTGCGTCTTCGCTGGCATCAACGTCAGCTTCGCCTGCCGGTGTTCGGACGCATAGTGCTCAACCTGAATCTGGCGCGTTACGCCCGCACGCTAAGCATCCTGACGCACAGTGCCGTGCCGCTGCTGGAAAGCATGGCGATCAGCGCCGCAGTGCTGAGTAACGACTTTATTCGCCAGCAACTGCAACAGGCTGCCGATCGCGTGCGTGAAGGCGCCACCTTAACGCAGGCGCTGGATGAAACGCGTCTGCTCACCCCCATGATGCGCCACATGATTGCCAGCGGGGAGCAGAGCGGAGAGCTGGACGCCATGCTCAAGCGCACCGCGGATATTCAGGATCAAGCCTTTATGAGCCAGATGACGCTGGCCGTTAGCCTTTTCGAACCGTTGCTGATCGTCGTGATGGCAGCCGTTGTGCTGTTCATTATCCTCGCCATTCTGCAACCCATTTTACAACTCAACAGCCTTACAGGATAACTCAATGGATATGCCCTCTCCTGCCGCCGCCCAACGTCAACGCGGCTTTACCTTGCTGGAAATCATGGTCGTGATCGTCATCCTTGGCATTCTGGCCAGCCTGGTCATCCCCAGCCTGATGGGGAATAAGGATCGTGCCGATCATCAAAAAGCGGTCAGCGACATTGTGACGCTGGAAAATGCGCTGGATATGTACAAGCTCGACAATGGCCGCTATCCCACCACTGAGCAGGGGCTGAAAGCGCTGGTCACCGCTCCCACTCTCGCTCCCCTGCCGCGTAACTATCGCAGCGATGGCTATATTCGCCGTTTGCCACAAGATCCCTGGGGTAACGATTACCGTCTGATAAGCCCTGGCGTCCAGGGGGCGTTTGATCTGTTCTCGGTCGGGCCCGATGGCGAACCCGATACCGCAGACGACATCAATAACTGGCAACTCGACGGCGCAAACGCATCGTGATTGACGAAGAGTCGGGCTTTACGCTGCTGGAGATGATGGTGGTCGTGATGCTGCTGGCCGTAGTGGCGCGCATGGTGGTCACGGCCCTGCCGAGCCCGGCGAATAATGATGCGCTAGAGCCGGTGCGCTTTGCCGCACGCTGGGCCTCGGAACAGGCACAACTGGAGGGGCGCTTCTGGCGTTTGCAGATTTATCCCTCCCGCTGGCAGCTTTCTGTTTTACAGGCCGGGCACGGCGACGAACCTGGCCCGTTCCCCGAGACCCAATGGTCGCCCGTTAATAATCGGCTGGCGGCCGGCACCTTAGCGGCAGGCGAATTTGATCTGCCTGGTGCTGCGCCCCTGACAGTGTGGTTTCTCCCTGACGGTGACATCACGGCCACCGATCTCGTCTGGCGCGCCGAGGATGGCCAGCCTCACAGGCTCGTGCTGTCTTCCGCTGCCCTGTTTGCGCAAGCGACGCCATGAACCAACGCGGCATGACGTTAATTGAAGTGATGATTGCGATGGCGCTGTTAGCCACCGCAGGCCTCGCGCTGATGAAGACCAGCCATGAGCAGGTGCGCAATCTGGACTATCTCGAACGCAAACAGATGGCCGCATGGGTCGCAGAAAATCAACTGGTTACGATGCAGTTGCAACCGTTACGCGCCGCACTCAGCACGCAACGTGGAGAAATAGTCATGGCGAATCAGCGTTGGTTTTGGTCTCAGCGGGCTGTCGCCACTGACAATCCCGCGGTGTGGGCCATTGAGGTTGAAGTCCGCGAGACCGCTGCCGCGCCGCGCCCCATTGTGCGTTTACACGCCTGGCGTTCCTGATGCGTAGCAACGGCTCACAACGGGGATTTACCCTGCTGGAAATGATGTTGGCACTGACCATTTTTGCGCTGATTAGCCTGGCGGGATGGCAAATATTGCAAACCATGCAACGCAGCCAACAGCAAACACGGGAGCACCAGCAGCAACTCACTGAACTTGCCCGCGCTTTTGCTTTGATTGAACACGACCTGCAACACGCACTGATCCCGATTGAAGCGGTCACGCAGAGGAAATCCACACCCGCTTTTCAGGCGGGCAACGGCCCGCTGGTGCTGAAATTGACGCGCCGCAACTGGCTGAACCCGCAATCGCAAGCCCGCTCCGCCTTGCAACATGTTGCCTGGCGGATTGACGCACAGCAGCTCTCACGAGTAAATCTGTCAGCCAGCAGTCCCGCACTCACCTTTCCCTCCATCAGCAAGGCCACGCTGCGCTTTTACACGGCGGGCCGCTGGCAAACCGAGTGGAACGCGAGTTTTGCCCTGCCGGAAGCGATTGAAATCACCTTGAGGGTGCAGGGTTGGGGCGATGTGACCCGCCTGTTTCGCCTGGAGCAAGCCGGATGAAACAGCGAGGAATTGCGCTAATTACCGTGTTGCTGATGATCGTGATGATGTCGTTACTGGCCGTGGCGGGCCAGCGCCAGTGGATCAGTGCGCTACGTCGGGCGGAAAATATTCAGCAGCAACAACAGGCAAAATGGGCCGTGGCCGGTGCCGAACAATGGCTGCTGCAACATCCCGCCGAGGTTGCTGATGGCAAACCGCATACGCTGCGGCTGGAAGAGAGCACCGTGCGTTATCGCTGGCAGGACAGACAAACCTGTTTCAACCTGAATGCGTTGGCAATGCCTGCCCGGCGCGATAATGATGGCGTTATGTGGCCAACCGCCGCTCAGCGTATTTTCGCGCAACTGTTACGCCAACAGGGCGTCACAGAGCCCCAAATAGCCCACATGTTAACCGCCATCACCGCACGCTTAAACCCCGCGCAGGTACGAAAACCCTCGCCCGCGCTGGATGATAAAACGCAGCTACGTGATATGCCGGAACTGGCCGATCCACTGTGGTCAGCACTGGCAAACCAGCTTTGTGTGCTGCCGGAAACCCGGCTGCAAATCAATATCAATGCGCTGACCCGCGAGCACCTTCCTTTGCTGCGCGCCATGCTGGCAGACAGCCTGGAACCCCATACTCTGAACGCCTTACTGGCAAATCGGCCCGCTGCGGGCTGGCGGGATGTTGATGCTTTTATGGCCATGCTGCCGGAAGCGTTAAAAACGCAGGCCAGCACTTTGCAAAGTGTGGTGGTCACCGAAAGTCAGTACCGGGAACTCTCCATTTGGCTGGTCAATGACCACACCTTTGTGGCGTTGCGCAGCCAAACCGTGAAAGAGAAGACGCGCCTGAAAGTTCTTTATCGTCAATATGGAGTCAGTGACGCCTCATGATGTTGCACCGTAAAAAATCCCGTGATTTGCTGGTCTTATCGCTGCACGGTGACACGCCGCAGTGGTATTGCCAGCACGCCGATGGTCGCGTCACACAGGGGCACGACGCGGCAGGGATGCCCGCGGTAGAGACCGTCCGTACCCTGCTGTTATTTCCCGGCGAGCACCTACTGTTAGCCACGGTGAGCGCGGGAAGCCAACAGGCTCAGCAGTGGCAACTGGAACCCCTGCTGAGCGAAGAAGCAGAACATCTGCATATCGTCGATCTGCTGCCCACCCTTAACGGCAGACTGATGGCCGCCGTGGCAGAGGACGCCCTGCATGCTCAGCTCGACAAGGCGGCGGCTCTGGGCTATTCCCCACAGCAAGTTCTACCCGATGTGCTGACGGTGCCCACAGGTGAGGCCTGGCAGATGGACACGCGCTGGTTAATTCACCCGGCCACAGGGGAACGTATTGTGCTCAGTGACACCGCCTGGCAAAGCGTGCAGCCGCATCATCCCACCTTAAGTGCCCTGACGCAGCGCACGGTGACCTTTGCAGAGATCGCACAATGCGCCCTGAGCAGCAACGTCTCGCTACTGCCACCAGCCGAACCCAACCTGCGGCAGCCCCTTTTGGCGCTGTCGGCAGCCCTGTGCCTGCTACTCAGCAGTCTGCTTGCCGAACCTGTGTGGCAAGGCTGGCAGGCACAACGGGCGCTAACCGCGCTACAGCAAAATACCCTGGCGCGCTATCAGCAGTGGTTTCCGAATGAGCAACCTGACTATCCGCGTCGCGCCTTTACCCGCAAACTGGCAGAAAGCGATACCCAGACGCCCTCTTCGGCGTTGCTGCCGCTGCTGACACACTCTGCGGCCTTGCTCGCAACGCAGAAAGAGAACCCAGTGCAAACATTAAATTGGGATGCGCAACACGCCCTGCTGCGCTTAACCTTCAGCCAACCCTTGCCTGCCAGCCTGGGGACACAAGCACCAACAGGTTTAACGGTCACCGTGAAGGATAATCAGATGACAGTGAGGTCCCAATGAAAGCACGCCTGATCCGTTGGTGGCAGCAGCGCCAGCCACGTGAACAGCGGCTGATCGCGTTTGCCGCTGCCGCGCTGGTGCTGTTGTCCTGTCACCAGGCCTGGCTGCAAGCCATCAACTATCGAGATCGCGCGCACCAGACGCTGCAACAGGAACAGCGCGCACTGCGCGAATTACCGGCCTGGGAAGCCGCTCTGGCACAGCGTGTTGCCGCCCATCCGGCCAAAGCGCCTCCCGATTTCGCGGCCTTACAGCAGTTGGCACAACAAGCAGGATTACCGCTGAGGCTGGCACAGCAAGACACCCGCGTGGTGCTGACCGCCCCGGCTGAAATTCAATTCTCAACCCTGACCCACTGGCTGGCACAAGCCGATGCGCGCTGGGGATGGCAAGCGGTGCGGCTGAACATTTCCCGGCAGCAGGCACGCGTCATGCTCACTCAACTGGAACTACGCCATGTGGAATGATGCCGTTCTCTGGATCCTGGGCGCACTGGTGGCGCTGTCGGTAGGGAGCTTTCTGAATGTGGTGATTTGGCGACTGCCACAGCAGATTATGCATCCAGACTGCGGCTTAACGCTCAGCCTGCCGCGCTCACACTGCCCGCAGTGTAAAACCCCACTGCGCTGGCGGGATAATCTGCCGCTGTTGAGTTGGCTGCATTTGCGCGGACGCTGTCGCCATTGTGGCTCTGCCATCAGTTGGCGCTATCCCGCCATCGAAGCGCTGACGGCGGCGTTGAGCCTCACGCTGGCGCTGTTTCTGCCCTGGGATGCAACCTTACTCGCCGCGCTACTGCTGGTGTGGTTTCTCATTCCGCTGGTGGCGATTGACTGGCAGCATCAACTGCTGCCGGATGCGCTAACACTGCCTCTGCTGTGGCTGGGTTTACTGCTGCATGCCTTTCAATTGCTGCCTGGCTCACTGGAGCAGGGCGTGATCGGTGCCTGCATCGGGTACTTACTGTTTCGATTATTGTCAGATATCTGGCAACGCTGGCGCGGTGTGGAAGCGCTGGGCCAGGGCGATGCCAAACTGTTAGCGGCGTTACTGGCCTGGCTGGGCTGGCCAGCATTGCCGATGCTGCTGCTGATGGCTGCCAGCAGCGGCATCATTCTCGCCGTGTTGTTGGGACGCGGCCGTGTCGACCTCCAACGCGCGATCCCCTTTGGCCCCTCGTTGGCGCTGGCCGGCGCGGGACTGTTTATTGCCTCACTCAGTTAAGCTGCTGCAAAAACGGCACCGCACTGGCATTGAGCGCCGCACACTTCTCGGTGGGTGTCTGATTATCATCGCTCAACGCCTGATAGCGTTGCTCAGCCGCCAATGCCAGGGTCGGTGAAGCGATAGCCCGCGTGTTCCAGCCCCGCGCCTGGGCTTGCGCTAACGCATGTGCCGTTACGCGCTGTGTATCAGGAATGTCACTGCGCGCGCAGTTATCGCGCAGCCAGTTAGCGGCGGCAATTAATGCCGAGAGCTGTTGCACTTGCGTTTCTTGCGCTACCGAGGGTGCAGGGCGCTGCTGACAAGCTGTGAGCAGGAAAAGCGCGCTCAGCGCTAAACAGAGGGGTTTCATCATGATGGCGGCTCGGAATAAAAGACGCATTTTATCCTGTCCCGCCGCGCCAAATAATCAAATTAAGCACTTTTAAGGCGCGATGAGGCTTATTTTTTCAGCCTCTTTTGGAAAAAGAAATTAATTAGCTTACCCAATGTCGATTAATGCTGAATAAGTAACGGTGTAGTGATTTCTCTCGGTAGCCTGCCCACGTCCTGAAATGACTCAGGGCGGAACAAGGCGTCAGCGGGACGTCAGGTACCTCAAGGGAATACTTCAATGATGAAAATCAGCAAAATTGCGTTGGCCGTGTCAGCGCTGGTGATCAGTGGCGGTGCTTTCGCCCACGGTTTTATTACTGAGCCAGCTTCACGTGATCAACTGTGCAGCAGCGGCGGCGGCAACAAGAATATTAACTGTGGCGATGTTCAGTATGAACCACAGAGCGTAGGCGAGACTGACGATGGTTTCCCGGAATTAGGCCCTAAAGATGGTCAGCTGGTCAGCGGCGGCAACACACGTTTTTCTGCGGTTGATGCACAAAGCAGCGACCGTTGGTACAAGCATGATGTTCAACCAGGCCCTTTGACTATTTCCTGGCACTTTACTGCTCAGCACCCAATTAAAGATTTCAAATATTATCTGACCAAGCAAGACTGGAATCCAAACCTGCCCCTGACGCGTGATTCTTTCGAACTGACGCCATTCTGTGTGATCCCTGGCGGCCCGATTCAGGGAGAGAACATCAGCCATACCTGTAATCTGCCAGAGCGTACTGGCTACCAGGTGATTTATGGCGCATGGGATGTGTCCGATACTGGTGCTACCTTCTACAAAGCGATCGATGTGCAGTTTGATGAAATCGCCTCTGAGTGGAAACACAACATTGGTGCGATCACCCCAACGCAAACACTGGAAGCGGGCGACAGCGTCAAAGCACGTCTGTTTGATGCCAACGGTGAGCGTGATGACCTAAGCGTCACTCTGAACATTGATTCTGCAGAAGCGGGCGAACCTAACCTGTGGTCAATGGCACTGGCGACCAAAATCAATGCCGCGCATGACACCATCCGCGCCGGTGTGAAAAACAAAGAAGGTGATGTCGTACCTGTTGCAGGCGCCAACACCATTTTTGCGAAAGAAGGCAGCGCCATTGTTCGCGTTGAGCTGCAAGTTAATGCCCAGGCGGATACGCGTCCAGGTCTGACGCTGAGCAATATGCAAGATCGCTACACCATTGCTGCTGAAGGCAAAACCTCTGTGCCAGTTGATGTGAAAGTGGTTGGCGAGATGGTATTGAACGCGAAAGCCTACAATGCGAAACAGGAAAACGTTGGCTTCGGTTCTGTCGTGGTTGAAGACCAGACAGTCACACTGCCAATTGAGTTCTGGAAAGCAGAAGAAGGCGCGCACTCAATCGTTGTTGAAGGCCGCATGCGTGATGGCAAAACCTTCCAGCAATCGTTTGAAACCCGTCTGGAATCCGCGAAAGCCGTTGATTACGATTTCGTTTACCCAGAAGGCATTGCACAGTACGTTGAAGGCACCAAAGTGCTGCAACCACAAAACAACGAAGTGTATGAGTGCAAACCTTTCCCTGCCTCTGGCTGGTGTAAGATCAACGCTCACCACTATGTGCCTGGCATTGGTTCAAACTGGCAAGATGCCTGGACCCAGATTAGCGGCCACAAGCATTAATTGACGGTTTACCCTCTGTAGCCATAACGGCAGCCATCTGGCTGCCGTTTTTGTTTATCAGGCTGTCACCGGCATTTTCAGTAGGCGATCGGTTAACGTGATTTCCGCAAACACATCAGCGACGCCAGAAAGCGCTGAACGGTGCAGCGTCTTGTGATCCACCACCGAGCCGTCCCAGCTTTCCAGATCGCGCGTTGCCGTCGCATCATCGGGGATCAGCACAGCGTAGCCCAATGGCACCGCATCACGGGCTGTGGACGAAATGCACATGTGGCTCATCAGGCCAATCACAATCAGTTGCTTAATACCCGCCGCTTTTAATTGCGCATCCAGGTCCGTACCCACAAAGGAACTCGGGGTGGCTTTCATGATCACTGCCTCGCCCTCATTAGGCAGCAGGTCATCATGAAACGCAGAGTTACGTCCCCCTTCCTGGAACAGCGGGCCATCCGCCGGGCCAACGTGACCAACGAAGAACACAGGCATGTGGTTTTTACGCGCAAATTCTACGATTTTCTTACTGTTATTGAGCACAGCCATCCCGTCAGGAATGACCATTTTTGGCTGCGTTTCGCCGTCATGTGCGTAATATTCATATTGAATATCCACCACAATAACAGCCGTTTCTTTCGCGTTCAGTGAAGGTGTTGCTGCCGCGCCGCTCATTGTACGAATGGTTTTCGTGTTCATAGGTTCCCCTGATCTCAAGTGCGATAATGGACACTGAATACCGCCTCACCTCAAGATGTTGCAGGTACTGAATGCCTTTGACGGTGCCTATTATGGCGAAGAGTGAAACACATAAAGAGTATACTAACGCACGAAAAGCGATCACTTTGGGCCAAAAAAAACGCGCAGGGTTTGTTAATCCTGCATCCCCCTATTCTGTGCCCACCGCGCTAACGTTACGCGCTTTCTTCCAACTTTATATTCATAAAACAAGCAAATAACACAATAACCGTAACCTATAACACGAGAAAGTTTGCCGTAACGAAAATACGTTAACGTTATTATTGCGTTACTCTTTTTTGTGATAATTGCGCTATTCAGATAACTCACTCAGAATATTCCCACGCTTTTAGTGACAAAGCCCACTATACGGGCGGCGTTATTTACAAGGAGAAGGATATATCCTGAATTTAAAAAAGACCTGACCACCTAATATTAAAAAAAACAAACATGACAATATTGAGTGGATAACATCCAGAAAAAACCATTAACACCAACCGAGTAAAATAAGGAAAGCCCGATGAATAAGTTCTGTTATTCTTTACTTCCCCTGTCTGTTATTTTATTGGCGACCACACACAATGCCACAGCAGCCTCCAATGCGACAATTACCATTACAGGCAATGTTGTTGCAGCAACCTGTGATATTTCTCTTGTCAATTCCACGCTGGATTTAGGTAACTTCTCCAAAAATAAATTCGTTACCATTGGAACGCCCGTTCCCGAGAGTATAAAAACCTTTTCCGTCGGCCTCAGTGATTGTGAAACCCCTCTCGCCGAAGATGATACCGCCAATTTAGTGGTTAACGGTTCGAGCCTGAGCGGCCATCCCACCCTGTTTAACACCTTTGATACCAATGTCGGCGTGATGCTGAGTCCTGCCGATGCACCCACCGCGTACATCAAGTCTACCGACAAACTGCAAGTGGCGAAGGCCAGTGCCACCCCCACGCCAGCCGATTACAACGGCAAAACCTTGAGATTCCAGGCGGGTCTGGCCTCAACGTCCACGACACCCGATCTCGGCAAGGTTAGCGCGCCTATCACCTTCAGTTTTGCTTACAACTAAATCGGTGCTGGCGGGTCATTTGGCCCGCCGTTTTTGGAGTCGAACATGATACGTCGATTAATTCTTTGGCCGTTGGCCCTCGCCCTGTTAAGCGTGAGCTTGACAAGTTGGGGGGCTGGATTTGGCATTAACGCAACACGGCTTATTTATCCGCAAGGCGCGGGAAGTATCAGTGTGGGCGTGAGAAATACGCAGAACGATGCCCCTTTTCTGGTGCAAGTGGCGCTGAGCAGTAAACAAGACCAACGCAGTCCAGCGCCCTTTATTGTGACCCCGCCACTGTTTCGTCTGGAGCCCAACAGCACCAATACGCTGCGCATTGCTTTGACGGGCGCTCCACTGTCCAGCAGCCGCGAATCCGTTTTCTATTTTCATGCCACCGCAATTCCCAGCAGTCAGCCCACGGAAGCCTCCGCTGCGGGCAGCGGGATTCAAGGCAAGGTTCAGTTTGGCGTGGGCAACATAATCAAACTTTTTTATCGCCCAGCGGGATTGCCGGGATCGGCGGCGGCGGCACAAAAAGATCTGATCTTTTCTCGCGTGCCCGGAGGTATGCAAGTCAGCAATAACTCGCCCTATTTCGTGAGTCTGGCATCACTGAAGGTTGGCCCTCTGCCATTGCCCCTGGAGACCCCCGCGCAATTAATGTTGGCCCCTTTTGGCAGCCATATCTGGTCACTGAGCAAACCGCCAGTGACGGGCGAGCGCGTGCACTGGCAAACCATCAATGACAACGGAGGCAAGGATGCGTTTAGCACTCCCTTACCTTAGCCCGCTGTGGCTAATGGCAGTAGCCGTACTGCCACTGCCCACTCAGGCCGTTTTTCTGGAGTTTTCCGCATTGGTGGTAGAGCGCACCTGCACGCTGAGCTTGAACAGAAGCACGTTACCCCTTGGCGATATCCCTCAGTCGCGGTTGCGCCCCGGCCAGTTGGTGGCTCAGCAACCTTTTGTTTTGAGCGTCAAGGATTGTAGCGGTCGTCCTGGCGGCAGCCTGAAACCGGTGGTGACCGTTTCAGGCAGCGGCGCCTTGCATGATGGTCGCTGGTTGTTTCGCGGGTTTGGTGCGCATTCCGCAACGGGCGTCATGGTGATTCAAAGTGACAGCGAGGCTGAGTACAGCCAGCCCGAGCTACGAGATGGCAGCATTATTGCGCTGGGAAATAACGGGGACGTTCCTCGCGATCAGTCATTCACGTTTTACGCCGGTGCCAGTTGTGGTGGCAACACAGGCTGTGCCGCGAACACACCGGGTGCCCTGACAGCCAGTGTGTCATTTACCTTTACCTATCAGTGAGGATGGGATGGCAAAGCACGTTTATCACAAGGTGTTGCTGCTGGTGCTGACCACCAGCCTGCCGTCACACGCCGCTGAAGGCGGTATTTATCTGGGACAAACACGCGTCATTTTTTCTGCCACCGATAAGGCTCAAACGCTAACCGTTGCTAACAGTGGCGAACGTAACTACTTGATTCAGGCGCTGACGCTGGAGACACCAGACAGCACCGCCGCGGCACCCTTTATCATCACTCCACCGCTGTTTACGCTGCAAGGCAACCAGCGCCAGCTGTTGCGAATATTGCCGCTCAATGCCGCACTGCCAGCCGATCGAGAATCGCTGTTTTATCTTTCACTGTCCGCCATCCCGGCACAGCGTGAACCAGTCTCGGCCCAGGATCGCTTATCTATTGGCTTACGCTTTGTCGTTAAGTTGTTTTACCGCCCTGCAACCTTGTTGACACCTGCCAGCACAACGCCCTGTCAGTTGGTCTTTCGCACCACGGCTCAGGGCCTACAGATTTCGAATCCCACCGCTTATTTTCAGACGCTGGGGAAACTCACGATAAATGGTCAGCCGGTAGCGCTGGAGCAGCAGCCCGCCATGGTGCCCCCGCTCGACAGCATCACGCTGGCGATGCACCCCTCGATCAAGAAAATCACCTGGCGAGTGATCACCGACTATGGCGGCCTTTCGCACACCTGCCAACAAGACGGCCCACGCATCATGGAGAACGCATCATGATCGCCTTCGCGCATTTCATTCTCGCCCTGTGTTTGCTCATCAGCGGCAACGTGCTGGCCCAGCAGCAAGAGCCGCCGCCGTCGGGGATCTCTTTTTACGTTCTGCGTGTCATCTACAGCGCAGAAGAGAGGCAAGGAGCGGCATTGACCGTCTACAACAAAAGCAACACGCCGGTCTTGATGCAATCCTGGATACGCCCCGTAGACAGCGCCACCGGCGATGTCGAAACCGGCTGGCAAGGTGTGCCCGCCATGCCGTTTATTTTGACACCGCCGCTGACGCGGCTGGAGGCCAACAGTGATATCACGCTGCGGATTCGGCGTAACGGGGTGCCGCTGCCACAAGACCGTGAGTCGGTGTTTTACATCTCGATGAAAACGCTTCCCCCGCAAAAAACGACGGGGGACCAAATGGTGATGACCGTCGTCAGTAACATGAAGGTGTTTTACCGCCCACAAGGCCTGGTGAAACGGGCCGTTGCCAAGATGGCCCCCAAACTGCATTTCCATCGGCAGCATGATCAGTTAACCGCCATTAATCCAACCCCCTACTGGCTGACGTTTTCTCGCCTTTCAGTGGGGGGATCGCCGCTGGAAAAACCTGCGCTGCGCCTGATGGTACCGCCCTATGGGCAGCAGTCTTATCGCATTCCAGCCTCTGCCACCGGCACCGTGAGTTGGCAGTTGATTGATGAGGACGGTTGGGACACGCCTGTGGCTCAGCAGAGTGAGTAATTGCCCGTTTGACGAGAAGCAAAGGGGATAAATGATGAGATGGACAGGTAAACCATGAGAGTTGACCGTAAGAAAATGACATTTTTACTGCTGATGATCAGCAGTGCGCTGAGTGTTGGCACGCCCGTGGCAACAGCCCGCGACTATTTTGATCCTGCCCTGCTCTCTCTGGGAGGATCGCTGCACACCGTCACCGATCTCAGCGCTTTTGAGACCGCGGGAAGCACACCCGCTGGCACTTATCGGGTATCGCTGCGGGTGAACCAACGCGACTATGGAGAAGTCGATATTGTGTTCAGCGCAGATAAACAAGGGGAAGTGAAACCTGAATTGACCCCGGACTTGCTGTCGACGTTAGGGGTGAATACGTCTGCGCTTCCGGCGTTTGCGGGACGCCCTCTCCATCAATCCGTGGGGGATTTAACGGCCTTGATCCCTGACGCCCGGGTGACTTTTGATTTCCCGCAGCAGCGTCTTGAACTCAGCATTCCGCAAGTCGCCCTGAAACCGAGCGCCGCCCAAACCACCGATCCTTCGCAATGGGATCAAGGCATGAGCGCATTGCTGCTCAACTACACCTTTAATGCCGGGCAACGTCGACAAACCCTGAGCACAGACGGTGCAACCAACGAAAACAGTAATGTTTTCCTGGGCCTGCGCGGCGGGCTGAACTGGCAGGCATGGCGCTTACGTAGCGACATGACCTACACCCGCAATGAAAACCGCGATGGCAGCAGTGACAGGCAGCGTTTTCAGACCAACCGTTTTTCCAATACCGCGCTGCAACGCGATATTCAATCATGGCGTTCCGATTTGCTGATGGGAGAGAGCCAATCCGGTAACGATGTCTTTGACAGCATTCCGTTTCGCGGTGTGAAACTGAACAGCAACGAGGAGATGTTGCCCGTGAGTCTGCGCGGGTTTGCCCCGGAAATCAGTGGCATTGCACAGAGCAACGCCCGTATTACCGTGAGCCAAAACGGCAACGTGGTGTATCAAACCTATGTCGCCCCCGGCCCCTTTCGTATTACCGATCTCTACCAGACGGGTCTGGGTGGCAACTTAACGGTAACCGTGACAGAGGCTGACGGCAGTGTGCGCACCTGGCAGCAGGCATTTTCAGCGCTGCCCGTTATGCAGCGCCCTGGCGGCTTGAAATATGAGGTGACCAGTGGTCGCTACAATGGCGGTATCACCACGCGTTCCAGAGAGGTCCAGTTTGCATTAGGCACGCTGATTTATGGTCTTCCTCACAATATCACCTTGTACGGTGGCGGTTTACTGGCCGAGAAATACCTCGCGACGGTGCTGGGCAGCGGCTTATCACTCGGCCATTTTGGCGCGCTGTCGGCAGATGTGACCGTCTCGAACGCCGAGCTGGATGAGCAAACACAGCGTGGCCAATCCTACCGAATCCGCTATGCCAAAAGCCTGCTCACTACCGGCACGTCGGTGGATCTGACGGCCTACCGCTACTCAACCCAACATTACGCGAGCTTTGCGGATTTTAATAACAGTGGCTACACGCTGCGCGCAGGTGAACGCCCCTGGGCTTTAGCTCGCCAACGCTCCGATTTCCAGGTGCGAGTAAGCCAACAATTGGGTCAGTACGGTTCACTCTTTGTCTCCGGTGCGCGCAGCGATTATTGGGGCGATGAGCAAACCAACAACACGTTGTCCGCAGGCTATAACACCGGTTGGCGTGGGATGAGTTTCGGGCTGGCCTACAGCATCGACCGTCGCCACTCAGAAGGTGAGTGGCCTACCAATCGCCAGTTGGCCTTTAACATGCAGGTCCCTTTTAGCCTGTTGAGTAGCGCTTCCGCCGTGAGCCGCAGCTATGCCAACTATCAAATGTCACGTGATAACCAGGGCCGCGTGCGCCAGCAGGCAGGTATCAGCGGCACCGCAGCACAAGAGCGCCTCAGCTACAGTGTGACACAGAGTTGGAACAACCATAGCCAAAGTAGCAACGACAGTACGGTGAGAAATCTCAACCTGGGTTGGCAAAGTCACCAAGGTACCGCCAGCGTGGGCTACAGCCAGAGCCATCAATTTAATGCCTTCAATGTCAATGCCAATGGCGGCATGTTGGTGCATGCTAACGGGCTGACGCTGAGCCAACCCTTGGGCGCGTCTTCCGCATTGATCAGCGCCCCCAACGCGGCGGGTGTGCAGGTGATGAATGGAGGCATCCGCACCGATAGCAAAGGCTTTGCAGTGGTGCCTTATCTCTCTGCCTATCAAAACAACACGCTCAGCCTGAATCCAGCCACACTGCCGGATGATGTCGATTTATCGCGCAACAGTGCCAATGTCATCCCTACAAAAGGGGCGATTGTGGCGGCTACTTTTGCGACACGCACGGGTTATCAAGCATTGATTTCCCTGGTGCGCACCGGTGAAACGGTGCCCTTTGGCAGCCTGGTCACGCTGAATCATCCTGCGGGCGAGGTCAATAGCGGCATCGTCGGTGATGCAGGCCAGGTCTATCTTAGCGGGCTGCCAGAACGGGGTGTGCTCACCGCCTCATGGGGACGGGAAGCCGGACAGCAATGCCAGGCAACGTTCGATCTCAGCACCACACAGCCGCCCACACACAACCCGGTGCGTATGCTGACAGCACGCTGCCAAGAGGAATCATAATGAAACAGAACAGGATGCACGGACTGACCGCAGTGGTGTTAACGGCGCTGAGCCTGTCTGCGCAGGCAGAGACCATTACGATTGGCAAAGGTACCGGTATTGTCTGGGAGGGATTGGCGTTTAATCATACGTTAACTGGCACACTGGAGTCGCGAAGCTTAAATCCAATATATGGACTGCTGTCTATTTCAACCGATCCCGCCAGATGTATTCCGTCAACCCGTTTACGCATGATCGGAGGCTACCTGGCGCTCCCGCTTAACGGCGTGCCCGGTGTAGGTCTGGTTCCCAGGGCATCGGGGACCGCCAACTATATTAGAAACAACGGTGCTCGCCATTCTCTTACTGGCACGATTGGTTTGCCAAACACGCAGGGGCAATCAACCTCCGATGGGGCGATCGGGTCTCCTTCAGGGAGAGAGTGGTGCCTGCCCCCTGCGATGACCGCATCGGATCCCTACTACAGTTCCTCGGGTGCACGCAGCGCCACGCTCGCGGGGACCTGGGCACTGGTGGCCGATGGCACACAGCAGCAGGGTATCGGGACAGTGCCACCGATGTATTTTGGTAGCTACGCAGCAGCTTTTGCAGGCGACAGGTGGGTTCAAATTCTGCCCAGCAGCATCAACTTACGCATATCCACGCTGGAGTGCACCGTGAATACGCCGCTGGATATCAACTTTGGCAGCGTAAACCACGATGCCACTGTAAACGCAGAACTGGGAAGCCGCAGTTACCCGCTGATTACCACCTGCGGGCAACCCAGCAACCATATTAATGCCAATATTAACCTGCAGTTTCGGGCAGCCAGTGGTATTCATGCGAGCGCAACAACGCGCCTGGCGCTGAATGAAGGGGGAGGTTTTGTCACCGGGGAAATTAATAAAGGCGTGACGGGCAGCGGAGCCTGCTCAGGGTCAACGGGCATCCCGTTTAATAATACGCCGCTGAAGATAGGCAATATCACCAATGTGGAAAGCAGCAAAACGCTGGATAACCAGGTCACCTGGCGATTGTGCTCAGGAGGCAATGATATGCCCATCGGAAAGGTCACGGCGTCAGCAGAGATGTTGGTGACCTTTAATTGAGCGCCTGACAAGCAGACCCATCAGGAAGGGATGCCTGATTCTGCCAGTATAAAAGCGATTCTCTCCTCGACGGATGCGCGGGGGAGTTCGACCAGTTGATAACCGTAGCGTGGGTAAATCTCACACATCATGTGATACGTTCGCTCGGCTTCTTCGACAGATTGTTTCCTCTCCGCATCCTGAACGTAAATTTCTCGCCATGGCGGTGCGATAAACACCTTTTCTGCATAACGATACTGGTTGATGGCCTTATCGAGTGAAAGTGGAATCGCGAGATCACACAAACACAAATAGCCCGCAATATCGGGTATACCGCGATCAAAAAAGCAGGGTACTGCCTGCGGCTGGGCACGCTGCCAGGCGTGGATCTCCTTGCACAGCATGTGATCTGCAAAGGCAAGTACATCGCCCCAGGGGACTGCATTGCCGCCGGTTGCCACTTGTTCTTGAATAACGGCTCTTCCAGCCTCAACAGAACAGGTATAACCCTGCTGTGCGAGCTGATGAATCAGGGTACTTTTCCCGGAGCCTGGGCCGCCAGTGAGTATGAAACCTTGTGGATATGTGGGCATTAGGTAATCCTCAAAAAAGTATGAGTAAGAGAGCGCAGTGGGATTTTCGTCAGAAAGATGGATAAGGAAGCAGGAAGCAGGAAGCAGGAAGCAGGAAGCAGGAAGCAGGAAGCAGGAAGATTTTTAACAAAAATCATCTCTGTGATAAAGCATTTTTCCTATTATTTTTAATCGCAGCGCGCCAACAGAAAAATATTTTCTCTTTTCCTCAGATAATAGAGTTATGTATCATGTCCTGCCGGATATCCAGGGGACGCGTATTTTACTGACCGTATTTATCAATACTACACCAACTCAATTTTTCACATCAGTTAGAAAGGACTGTCATGACTGTCTACGTGATTAACCAATGCGTTGAATTTAACAGTGCAGAGTTAACCTTAACGCATCAAAACAATGTTGAAGAAAAAACATCACTCCCTGCAGCAGGGGGACGTTTATTAACATTTTTGATATTAAGAAACGGCGAACCAGTAACAAAAGAAGCCATTTTGTATGAAGTATGGGAGAAGGAAGGCTTCGCTCCATCGACCAATAATTTGTATCACTACATTTCTCTCATTAGAAGATTATTATCTGATCTTGGCCTGCAAGACATTATCAGAACACTGCCCAAAATAGGCTTTATTCTTGAAGCCGATGTCATAAAATCTGTTGAAACTCCCTCTCCAACCGAGAACGCACTCTTAACCCAGCATGCTGGCCATTCCCTTTCCTTGCGTTCTTATTTTCAACGCCTGCTAACCCTGAAGCAGGGACTGATACTCCTCACCACTATTGCCGTTTTAATCGTCTTTCTTTTTATCAATCTCAGTTTAAGAAAGGTAAAAATTCCACTCTTTCCCGGGAAAATAGAAAAATGTGACATCTTCATCATTGACAAACCGATCAATAGCATGGGGGTAAAAATAGAGGCTTATGGTGGGGAATACACTGATACGGGCGAGATACAATCCCTGCTCCAAAACAGCTATTTTAACTGTAACAGCCATGCTGAAATACATTATATAAGAAATAAATTAAGCACTCTTATTTATCACTGCAAGGTTAATCAAGTCACAAAATCACTTGAGAATTGCGTCAACATTGTGAAGTACCACCCGGAGGAAGCACAATGATACAAGGCAAATACAGAGCGGTCCTCTTATCCTTTCTCGCAGTATCTTCCATGGGGATTATTGTGCTCTTATGGCATTACGTTCAGCATAACAAGCACAGAGATAACGTACCTGCTTCGGCTCTCTGCAAAGCCAGCTTCAACATCATTAATGACAATCAACGTGCCGAGATAGGGATGTACCTTTATTTCTTTGCAGATAATAATGGTCTGATTGCCTACACGGAAAGAATGAATAAGGATCAATCATTAACAGGAAAAATCGCTTTCTCCTACACACGTTCAAAAAATATATTATTGCTGAGAAACATCGCCACCAGCGTTGATGACAACAGTATCCCTATTCAACAGCATGGAATGTTACTGGCCTACCTTGGTGTCAAGGACGGAGAAAACAGTGCATTTATCCTGAAATCATTTGAACCTGACGGCACATTGATCTCTACCAACAACGTACCGCTCTTTGTTATGACCTGCGATAACTGACAGGTCATCGTTTTCCTGAATTTGTGCTCTCTGCAGCGCATCGGTTTAAATAAGGAAAAAACCATCAATGCTCATAAAAAATTTTATGAGAAAAGGGCATGTTTATTCTACATTCTCATGTAAATCTTAAGCCAGCCCTTATAATCTTAATCAAGAAATTAAAAGCTATAAGCCCCAGTTTGCAAGCTCAAAACTCCAACGCTGAGGATTAAAAACCGAATTAACAGATTAAAATTCTTTATTTACATAAATGAGCGATACAATGCATCGCTCATCTGAATTTTCGTTATCATGTCCGCAGCAGTTGAGACACGACTCGGACACGATCGGTTTACGCTGCTAACTCTGCACGCAGATATTTTAACAAATGGATGTCGTTTTAAAACAAATGGAGAAGCAGTATGAAAACCAAAATTCTACTCAGCAGTGCTTTCGCTATCGCAACCTATTCCGCCGGTGCATTTGCCGTTTCCGATAACACCATCTCTTTCCAGGGTGAAGTCACCGATCAAACGTGTTCCGTATCTATTAACGGCGATTCAAAACCTGTGATTTTATTGCCTACCGTATCAACAAAAACGCTCTCTGCAGTCGGTGTTTCTGCCGGAACAGCAACGTTTGATATTTCGGTAAATGGCTGTGACGCTGCAACACAGGCAACACAAATCAAAACCGTTTTCTCCGGTAATATGGTTGATACCGCCAACAAGGGAACCTTGAAAAACACCGGTACGGCTAAGAATGTAAACCTGCAACTGCTGGATGTTGATGGTAAAGATATCGACTTAAGCTCTACATGGAAAAGTGAAAAAGGCGATCTGTCTTTAGACGTTGGCGACACTGAAAAAACAGCAACCTATTCTGTTCAATACTATGCAACCGGACAAGCGACAGCAGGTACTGTAGCTGCCACCGTTGAATACGCTATTTCCTATCTGTAATTCTTAGATAAGCGTGGGGTGCCTGATTAACAGGCATCCTTTTTTGCCACGCCTGTCTTTTCTGATGCCCTTTATTACATAAGATGAATAACGTGATGTTCTTAAAAAAAGGCTTATCCCGCATTCAATTTTTTAGCATTGCCTTATTAATCCTTGTGTCCTCTGAAGCCCTGAGTAGTGTCACGATGATTGGTAATCGCATTATCTACCCTTCAAATAAAAACGCGATTAATGTTGAGTTTTTTAATAACGATGCGATCCCCTACGCAGTACAAACTTGGTTGGACGACGGGGATGCCGAATCAAAACCCTCAACAAGCCATGCGCCTTTTACTGCCTCACCAAGCATTTTTAAGATTGCCGAAAATGCAGGGCAAATTTTGCGAATGACCTATAACGGCTCACAGGTTTTACCGCAAGACAGAGAGTCCGTGTTCTACTTTAACTTCTTGCAGATCCCACCCACGAATATCGGTGATAAGGATAAACAAAAAAGCAATCAGTTGCTGGTGCTCGTTAAAAACCGCGTAAAACTCTTTTATCGCCCGGTTGCGATTGCGGACCGCATCGCAAATCTAAACAATGAAATACGAGTGACGGGGACATCTGGTACACAGGGATCACGAATTGTTATTCATAACGATTCCCCCTTTTATGTTTCAATCGCTACGGTAAAAATAAAACAGCAGGGTATTCAGCACGCCAAGTCTGCAAACATGATTTCTCCGTTTTCACAAGAGAGTGTGGAATTTAAAGAGATAACCTCTTTAAAAAAATTAACGGCATTGATTGAGTACATCAATGATCAGGGAGCGAAAGTGAGTCATGAATATACCATTACACAGTAGAACATTATCGCTTTTGACACTCAGTATTGTGTCCAGTTATCTCCCCTTTGCGCAGGCGGAAGACTATTACTTTGATCCTTCTTTACTGGAAGGATCAGGGATCATGATGAATTTGTCCAAGCTCAATGCAGCGAAGGATACCCCTGAACCAGGCGATTATCAGGTTGATCTTTATCTCAACGATAAATTGATCACCGAAAATGCAACGGTGCAATTTAGAGCCGCTGCCGACGGAAAGCGTGTCGCGACAGAACCCTGTTTACGCCAGCAAGACGTGGATAAATTTCATCTGAAATCCGCGATACCCGTTGTCAAAAATCCCACAGACGACTGTGTGCTGTTTTCTGCTCTTTCACGCCATTCACCGTGGGATTTTGAGGCCTCCACCTTAAAGCTAAAATTACAGATCCCCCAGGTTTACCTTTATCAACAACCGCGCGGCTATGTACCGCTTTCTGAATGGGATAGCGGTGTGGCGGGCTTATTTATCAAGCACAACACGAATTACTATCAGACCAAAAATGAAGGAGGCTACATGACAAAAAACCTGTGGAGTGGCCTCAGCAGCGGTACCAATATTGGACTTTGGCAGTTAAGAAACCAATCAAACCTGACCTACTCTAAAAACAGCACCAGCAAAATGAGTAAATGGCGCAGTGTGCAATCCAGTGCTCAACGCCCGCTGCCGTTCATCAATTCCCGGTTAACGCTGGGCGATAGCTACACCTACAGCAGCCTGTTTGGCAGCCTCTCATTTACCGGTGTTAAAGTCGCCAATGATACCCGCATGATCCCGCAAGGGAGACGCGGCTACGCCCCAGAAGTCCGTGGTGTTGCCAAAACCACAGCGCGCGTATTAATACATCAACTCGGCAGTAAAATCTTCGAAGCCACAGTGCCGCCAGGCCCTTATGTGATCGATGATTTGAATAACACCAGCGGCCAGGGTGACTTACAGGTCACGGTGATCGAGGCGAATGGTGAGACCTCTTCCTTTGTCGTTCCTTATGCCGCAGTACCCGACTCTATCCGTCCGGGCATGTGGAACTACGAGTTGGCACTCGGCAAAGTGCGTAAATACAACAGCGTTAACAATAATTTTCTGGAAGGTATTATCCAGCGGGGGATCAGTAATACCTTAACCGGCAACGCCGGTATCAGACTCGCCAAAGACTACGAAGCCTATCTGTTGGGTGGCGTTATCGCGACGCAATACGGGGCCATCGGGGTCAATGCCACCTATTCTCACGCGGTGGCTGAAAACCAGCAGAGACAATCAGGTTGGCGAGCAGAGGGCAATTACAGTAAAGCCTTTACCTCGGGGACAAATCTGACACTGGTTGCCTATCGCTACTCAACCCAGGGCTTTCGCGATCTGTAGGACGTTTTAGGCGTCAGGCGTTATGCCCACCAGCCTGAGGGCTATTTTTCCGATACCCTGAATCAAAAGAATCAGTTCAGTGCAACAATCAGCCAGAGCTTTAACGAGTTTGGTTCTTTGTCACTGAATGCCAGTACCTCTGACTACTACGGCAATAAATCCCGTATCACGCAGTTGCAGTTTGGCTACAGCAATAATTACGAGATGCTCAGCTATAACATTAATATTGGCAGACAGCGCACCAGCTATAGCACTCGAAATAATTACTACGACGACCAGCAATATGCGGAGAACCGCAATAAGTATACGGAGAATACGGTTTCTATCGGCTTCTCTATGCCGTTGGATTGGTCGAAGTCACGATCGAGTGTCTCACTTAACCTGCTCAGAAATAAGACCTCAGAAAGCGCAATCACCGCACTTTCCGGTTCATTGGGCGAAAAATCCAATACCTCTTACTCTGTTTACAGCGGCGTCGAACGCTTTAACCAGGAACGCAGCGCGGTGAGCTGGGGCGGATCGCTTCATCAAAACACCTCAAAAGGCGCGTTTCGCGGCTCCTACTCTCAAGGCAGTGGCTACAAACAGTTTGGTCTGGGCACCTCAGGCACGTTGTTGCTGCACTCTGGCGGCGTAACCTATGGCCCGTATGCCAGTGAAACTTTCGCTTTAGTGAAAGCCAAAGGTGCGTCGGGAGCGGAAGTGAAAAATGGTCAGGGTGCGGTGATCGACAGTTTTGGTTACGCCATTATGCCGTCGATGACACCTTACCGTTACAACACCATCAGCCTTGATCCTAAAGGCTTGAATCCGAATATTGAAATTCAAGGCGGCAGTCAGAAAGTGGTGCCGTATGCGGGCGCGGTGGTGCGTGTGGAGTTTGAAACACTCACCGGCCAGCAGACGCTGATTAATACCCGCATGAGAAATAACGCCATCATTCCAATGGGTGCAGATGTACGCGGTAATCAAGGCCAGTATGTCGGCATGGTAGGGCAGTCAGGCCAAATCTACGCACGGATTAGCGATCGCGCAGGCACGTTGTCGGTGTCCTGGGGAAATGCCCGTCATGAGCGCTGTGAGATTAAATATGATCTCTCCGCTTACCCTCAGAGCGACATCCTGCAACTTGATCTTCCCTGCGAGCCGGTTTCCGGGAGAGAAAAATCATGAAAATCATCAATATTATCCTGTTCTTCTGTTTGAGTTTTCCGGCGCTGGTCCAGGCCTACTGTTCGAAAGTCACCAACAGAAACCAGTTGAGTGCCGACTTAATCAGCAAGGGCTACACCGCCTCAAACTGGAACGGTGCCTGTTTTGCCTGCAACGGGGATTTAGGTCTGCCCAGCGTCATATCGCTCAGTATGAATAATACTTTTTTGCCGGCCGGTAGCGTGTTAGCCGCCTCATCGCCCAGCTTTTTGACCTCGGCTTCGAATAATCCCTTTAATGCCAACGCGATTTTATACCGTTGTGATTTAGGCGATGCCGATAAGCTGTATGAGATTTATGGTTCTAACTCAACCTATAACGTGACGGGTGATACGCCTGCCGAGGATATTGAAGGCGCGTACCTGACGGCCTCACGCAATATTGCCGTGCGCTTTACGAATACGATAACCGGGGAATATTACACGGCGTATTGGAAATCCCGAAAATTGGGGCCCGACTCATGGATTCAAGACGACAAATATATTTATATCCCGGTGACCGCCTTTAGCGCAGTGCATGTTGAAGTGCTGAAAACCGCATCGACCCGAGCATACAATAATAGCAATAATTATTATTTCTATAATGAATCGCCGCCACAGGGACTTATTGCGTTTCGAGGCCCAGGGCTCGGCACCAGCAATATCCGGGACGGAGAACATTTGGGGCGTTATCACCCCAGTTGGCCTGGTGATTATCCCGGCGGATTTTCCCTGTATAACATTGTGACCATCGTTCGCGGCGCCGCCTGTCGGATCAAAGATTATCCTTCGGTTATTTTATTTCCCACCATGAGTTCGGCGGCATTAAACAGCGGTGAATCCGTGCAACGGCCCTTTTCTATTGATTTGACCTGTGAGGACAAGGCGATATCGAGCACGAACCGATCCAATAACAACACAGCGAACGTGGCGATGGGCTTTTTGGTGAAACAGCCTAATGCGGTCGCTGCGGCCAAGAAACTTCGGTTGATTTCTGGCAGCGGTTTAACGCACTTACTGGATTCCAACTATGGCAGTCCCGGTGTTGCCTCCGGCGTCGGCATCCGTATTTATGATGAGAAAGGCAAAGCCCTGACATTGCTCGCCAGTAAGGCCACCGCAACGGGTAACGCAGCCGGTTGGTATGCCTATAAAGATATCACCACCGATCAGGGGGATTCGGAAGACGGCATTTCGACGTTTAAGGGAAATTTCACAGCATCACTGGAGGTGATTAATGGTCAGAAAGCAACCGCGGGCAGCATTGACTCACAGTTACAAGTGGTCGTCAGTTTTCAATAAACTCGCTGCCCTGGCTTGCATCACCTTGTGCTGCACCCTGATAAAGGCGCACGCCGTCGTGAACGTAGAGAAAACGCGGGTGGTGTTTAACGCGGGGGAGACCGTTGCCTCGCTGGCGTTAGCGAACTCAGAGAAAGAGCCGGTTCTCGTGCAGGCGTGGACAGACGAGGGGGATCCCACAGCCCCTCCGGATGAAGTACAGACGCCGATTATCGCCACGCCACCCGTGTTTAAAATGCAGCCGGGCGAGGTCCGGAATGTCAAATTAGTGGTTAGCCATAATCATGATCTTCCTGCCGATCGTGAAAGCCTGTATTGGCTGAATATTTTCCAGATTCCACCCAATACGCAGCGAACCAACGACAACGAACAACGCGTGCTACTGCCGTTAAAAATTCGCTTGAAAGTGTTTGTCAGGCCACAAGGCATCGGCAGATTGACGCAGAGCGATGCAGAGAAGCTGAAATTTACTCTGATTAACCAGGAGAAAGAGAAAACGTTGCGCATTGAAAATCCGACGCCGTGGCATATGTCACTTTCCAGGGTGGAATCGGGGCAAATGCACACCGAAAATAGGGTGGTGAAACCCTTTTCTTCGGAAACCATCAGCCTCTCTGCTGACGCTGCGTTGTCAAACAACGTCAACTATACCGTAATCAACGATGACGGTTTTAACTGGAGTTTGGAACAGACGCTGAGCACAGCCTATAAAGGCAGTGAATGACAGTGTTACCTTACAAGCGGCGGCTTACAGGTCTTGCGCACACGCCCAAGCCGAGCTCCAGGCCCATTGGAAGTTATAGCCGCCTAACCAGCCCGTGACGTCGACCACTTCGCCGATAAAGTACAAACCCGGTACATCGCGGGCTTCCATGGTTTTTGACGACAATTGGTGGGTGTCGATACCGCCTAAGGTCACTTCGGCGGTGCGATACCCTTCCGTGCCGTTGGGCTGCACGCGCCACTGATGCAGGTGCTGCACCAACGCGGCCTGATCTTTGCTATTCAACTGTTTCAGGGTGACATCGGGGATTTGCCCCATCTCTTGCAGCAGATCCACTAATCGACGTGGCAACACCTTTGCCAGGGTATTTTTCAGGCTTTGATTCGGATGCGCCTCACGCACGTTATCCAGCAGCGTCCCCAATTCCTGCGCCGGAGAGAGATCGACGCTGACATACTCGCCCGCCTGCCAGAAGCTGGATATCTGCAATACCGCAGGCCCTGACAAACCGCGATGGGTGAACAGCATGGCCTCTTTAAACAGGGTGCCGTCTTCCGCCGTAATCGTGGTATCAAGAGAAACGCCCGACAGCGTTTGCAGCTGTTCTAACAGCGGTTTGTGTAACGTAAAAGGCACCAGCCCGGCGCGCGTGGGATACACTTTTAAGCCAAACTGCTCCGCAATTTTGTAGCCAAACGGAGAAGCGCCAAGTCCTGGCATCGAAAGCCCACCGGAGGCAATCACCAGTTTGGCCGCCTGTACCTCGTCGCCGTTGAGCTGCAAACGGTAGCCGTTTTCCTCGCGCGTGACGCTGAGGACCTCGCTGCGCAAGCGTGTGGTGACGCCGCCCTTCTCACACTCTGCCACCAGCAAGTCGACGATTTGTTGCGCCGAGTCATCGCAAAATAGCTGACCCAGCGTTTTTTCATGCCAGGCGATACCCTGGCGCGTGACCAGATCGATAAAGTCCCACTGCGTATAGCGCGCCAACGCCGATTTGCAGAAATGCGGATTGTGCGACAGATAGGCCGCCGGTTCGGTATACAGGTTGGTGAAGTTGCAACGGCCGCCGCCTGACATCAAAATTTTTCGGCCCGGCTTTTTCCCGTTGTCGAGCAGCAGTACGCGACGTCCGCGCTGCCCTGCCTGAGCAGCACAAAACATGCCCGCAGCACCTGCACCTATTACAATGACGTCAAACGTTTCCACAGCACTTACCCATAATGAAAAGAGGCTGATTGTATGCAGTCAGGCCAGGAAGTACCAGCGTAACAAAAATGCAGGAAAAGTGTCTTAATGTAACTGACTGGTTTTTATTAGCTTTCCGCGTAATTTTCACTCGTTCCCACATAAAATAGCCAAAAAAAGCTATATTTCACTTTGCCGCCGCGCATATTGTCGCAGATAATGCGCCGCGTTCATGTCCTCCAAAATGGCGTAACGTTATGCTACATCTGTTTGCTGGCCTCGATTTCCATACCGGCCTGTTCCTGGTTATTGCTCTGTTGTTCGTTCTGTTTTATGAAGCGATCAACGGTTTTCATGACACGGCGAATGCCGTGGCAACGGTTATCTATACGCGTGCGATGCGTTCACAGCTTGCTGTGGTGATGGCTGGCGTATTTAACTTCTTTGGTGTGATGTTGGGTGGGTTAAGTGTTGCCTACGCGATTGTCCATCTCCTGCCAACGGATTTACTGCTGAACGTAGGCTCCACGCAAGGCCTGGCCATGGTGTTTTCCATGTTGCTGGCAGCGATTATTTGGAACCTCGGTACCTGGTATTTCGGTTTGCCTGCTTCCAGTTCTCATACCCTGATCGGTGCCATTATTGGCGTCGGGCTGACCAATGCGTTAATCACCGGCACATCGGTGGTGGAAGCCTTGAATCTGCCGAAAGTCATCGGTGTGTTTACGTCGTTGATCCTGTCGCCGATTATCGGTCTGGTGATTGCCGGTGGCTTAGTCTTTTTGCTGCGTCGCTATTGGAGCGGCACCAAAAAGCGCGCCCGCATCCATATGACACCCGCTGACCGCGAGAAGATTGATGGCAAGAAAAAACCGCCGTTCTGGACGCGTACCGCGCTGATTATCTCCGCCATTGGCGTGAGTTATTCACACGGCGCTAACGATGGTCAGAAAGGCATTGGTTTGATCATGCTGGTGTTGATCGGTGTGGCCCCGGCAGGTTTCGTGATCAACATGAATGCGTCTGGCTACGACATTACGCGTACCCGTGATGCCGTGAACCATCTTGAGCAGTATTACGTGCAGCACAGCGACAAGCTGACGGAAATTGTGAAGATGGCACCGCCTGCTATCCCTGCGCCGAAAGAGACCGTCGAGACAGCAAATCAAGCGTTTCACTGCGACAGCGCGCGTATTATGCCCGCGATTGACCACGCACAGCGCCTGCTGGATAACCTGCCGAGCTACGATAAGCTGACCGTTGACCAGCGAAATCAAATGCGTCGTCTGATGATGTGTATTTCGGATACGGCTGATAAAGTCGCGAAGCTGCCGGATACCAGCGCAGAAGATAAGCGCTTTTTGGGCAAGCTGAAAAACGATCTGTTAAATACCGTGGAATACGCACCGGTATGGATTATCGTGGCAGTTGCGCTGGCCTTGTCGCTGGGGACCATGGTTGGCTGGCGTCGTGTTGCCGTCACCATCGGTGAGAAGATTGGCCGTAATGGCATGACCTACGCACAAGGCATGTCAGCGCAGGTGACAGCAGCAGTGTCTATCGGCGTCGCCAGTTACACCGGTATGCCGGTTTCCACCACGCACATTCTCTCCTCGTCCGTTGCCGGTACCATGCTGGTAGATGGCGGTGGCGTGCAGAGCAAGACCATTAAAAATATCCTGCTGGCCTGGGTGTTTACCCTGCCGATTTCCATCGCGTTGTCGGGTGGCCTGTACTGGATCGCACTCAAGCTGATCTAAAGCGCCTGAAGGGTGGATATAAAAAGGGAGAAGCGCAGGCTTCTCCCTTTTTTATGCGGTTTTGTCAGGCTGCGCTGCCCTCAATGACAGCGCATCACCAGACTTAACGCCAGGCTTTGTAACGGTTGATCAGGCCATTGGTAGATACATCATGGCTACTGATTTGCTCGCCGTTTTCCAGCTCCGGCAGAATGCGGTTAGCCAGTTGTTTGCCTAACTCAACACCCCATTGGTCAAAGGTGAAGATATTCATAATCACACCCTGCGTGAAGATCTTGTGCTCATACAGCGCAATCAGTGCACCCAGGCTGTAAGGCGTGATCTCTTTTAACAGGATGGAGTTCGTTGGGCGATTCCCCTCAAACACCTTGAACGGCACGATGTGCTCGACGGATTTCAAGTCTTTACCTGCGTCGGTAAACTCTTTCTCTACCACCGCACGTGATTTGCCAAACGCCAGCGCTTCGGTCTGTGCAAAGAAGTTAGACAACAGCTTGCTGTGGTGATCGGCCAGCGCGTTGTGCGTTTTCGCAGGTGCGATAAAGTCACAAGGGATCAGCTTGGTACCCTGGTGAATCAGCTGGTAGAACGCATGCTGGCCGTTGGTGCCCGGCTCACCCCAAATAATAGGGCCGGTCTGGTAATCCACGGGCTGGCCATTGCGGTCAACATACTTACCGTTCGATTCCATATTCCCTTGCTGGAAGTAGGCCGCGAAACGGTGCATATACTGATCGTACGGCAGAATAGCTTCGGTTTCTGCACCGTGGAAGTTGTTGTACCAGATACCAATCAGCGCTAACAGCACCGGCAGGTTTTTATCATGTTCGGTGTTATGGAAGTGCTTATCCATATCGTGCGCACCGCTCAGCAACTGTTCAAAGTTGGCAAAGCCGATCGACAAGATGATGGACAGGCCAATCGCTGACCACAGCGAGTAACGACCACCGACCCAGTCCCAGAACTCAAACATGTTGTTGGTATCAATACCAAACTCGCCAACCGCTTTGCCGTTGGTCGACAGCGCGGCAAAGTGCTTAGCAACGTGTTGCTGGTCCCCAGCCGCTTTCAGGAACCAGTCACGCGCGCTGTGGGCGTTGGTCATGGTTTCTTGCGTGGTGAAGGTTTTTGACGCCACCAGGAATAGCGTGGTTTCAGGGTTGACCTTCTTCAGGGTCTCCGCGATGTGTGTACCATCCACGTTGGAAACAAAGTGCATGTTCAGGTGGTTTTTATAAGGACGCAGAGCCTCTGTCACCATGAAAGGCCCTAAGTCGGAGCCGCCGATACCGATGTTCACCACATCAGTGATCGCCTTGCCGGTATAGCCTTTCCACTCACCGCCAATAATGCGTTCAGAGAAGCCTTTCATCTTCTCCAGCACGGCGTTGACTTCCGGCATCACATCTTTGTTATCCACCACGATTGGCGTGTTGCTGCGATTACGCAGTGCCACGTGTAACACTGCACGCTCTTCAGTGCGGTTGATTTTTTCACCCTTGAACATCGCACGGGTGGCACCTTTCAGGTCGGTTTCATTGGCCAGTGCCAGTAACGCGTTGAGGGTGTCTTTCGTGATCAGGTTTTTGGAAAAATCCACCAGCATCTGGTCGGCAAAGGTCGCAGAAAACTGAGTAAAACGGTCACTGTCCTGTTGAAACAGGTCAGCAATCGTGACGTCCTTCATCTCGTCAAAATGAGCTTGCAGCGTTTTCCACGCCGCGGTTTGTGTCGGATTGATATTTTTCATAACCCACTCTTAGTTTTTGAGAACCGTAAATCAGTCAGGACAGCATCATACTCTGTCGCAAGGATTGTCTCCCCAATCCCTGCAGTCGGTGATGACTGACAACAACTTATCTGTCGAATTCTGTTTGCGGCCGGGCCGCAACGGGATTCAGTATGAACACTCTTGTGCATGAAAGGAAAAAAAATCTGGCGCATCCCGTGCCCTTTCCGCTTTTTCGGCATAGTGCCATTAGAATACCAACGGCTTTCTATCATTGACAGGCGTCACAGAACCCGCTAAATGTATTGCGCGACTTGCGCCCCCGCGCGCAAGCCAGAAGAGGCGCGTCGCCCAGGTAGTGTGTTTGAGGAACCGAATCCTTTGATGACACATAAGGGGGTGCGACGCCGAGGTAATCTCAGTCGGTACTGACGATTATCGACCGCAGGGGCTGAATCCTCTGGGTTGTCACCCGACGCGCCCGCCAGTCCGGCGCGCCGCAAGGTGGGGCGCTTCTGGGTAACGCGTAGTTAACTCTGTTCTACGTCCTGCCCGTTTTGCTCTTACTTTGTGCCTAGGCTGATGGAAAATTCCTGACACGAGGTAGTACCATGTCTCAATCATCTCTTATCGTGGCGAAATTCGGCGGCACCAGCGTCGCAGACTTCACCGCTATGAACCGCAGCGCCGATGTGGTGCTGTCTGACACGAACACGCGTTTGGTGGTGCTGTCTGCCTCCGCGGGTGTTACCAACTTACTGGTCGCACTGGCCGAAGGTCAGGAGCAGGAGCAACGCGCTTTCCTGCTGGATGAGATTCGCCGTATTCAATACGCAATCATTGATCAGTTGGCGAACCCAATGGTGATCCGTGATGAAATTGATCGCATGCTGGAAAACCTTACCATGCTCTCAGAAGCGACGGCTCTGGCCACATCCAATGCCTTGACGGATGAGCTGGTGAGCCATGGTGAGCTGATGTCGACGCTGCTGTTTGTTGAGATCCTGCGCGAGCGGGGCGTCAATGCCGAATGGTTTGATGTGCGCAAAGTGATGCACACCAACGATCGCTTCGGCCGTGCCGAACCTGATGTTGCTGCCCTGTCTGAATTGGCAAACAGCCAGTTAAAACCGCGCGTCACTGAAGCGCTGGTCGTTACTCAGGGTTTTATCGGCAGTGAAATCAAAGGCCGCACCACCACGCTGGGCCGTGGCGGCAGTGATTACACGGCGGCACTGTTGGGTGAAGCGCTTCACGCACAACGCGTCGATATTTGGACCGATGTGCCGGGCATCTACACCACAGACCCACGCGTGGTGCCCGCCGCCAAACGCATCGATGAAATCACCTTTGAAGAAGCCGCTGAAATGGCCACTTTTGGTGCGAAAGTGCTGCATCCGGCGACCTTATTGCCTGCGGTTCGCAGCGATATTCCGGTTTTTGTTGGTTCCAGTCGTGATCCCGCTGCGGGCGGCACCATCGTGTGCAATCAGTCGAAAAACCCGCCGCTGTTTCGCGCGCTGGCGCTGCGTCGTAAACAGACGCTGCTTACCCTGCACAGCTTAAACATGCTGCACGCACGCGGCTTCCTGGCAGAAGTGTTTAATATTTTGGCGCGCCACAATATGTCGGTGGATTTAATTACCACCTCGGAAGTGAGCGTGGCGTTGACCCTGGATACCACCGGTTCAACCTCAGCAAACGATACGTTGCTGACGCAGGCCTTATTAACCGAGCTCTCTTCACTGTGCCGCGTCGAAGTGGAAGAAAACCTCGCGCTTATTGCGTTAATCGGAAATAAGCTGTCCCACGCCTACGGTGTAGGAAAAGAGGTGTTTGGCGTTTTAGAACCCTTTAATTTACGTATGATCTGTTATGGTGCCAGCAGCTATAACTTATGTTTCCTGGTACCGGGTCAGGATGCAGAACAGGTCGTTCAAACTTTGCATAGAAATTTATTCGAACAATAACAAAAATAAATGGGCCTATTTAAGGCCCATTTATTTATCAGCATATTCCTCTCTTTATTTATTTTTAATAAATAAGCGCGACATTTCCTGTTTTATAACCAATATTAATTCCCATACGTGTATTGAAAAACACGTCATTGCTTATTTTTCAACCAAAAACCGATAGAAACGATTGCAAATTAATCGTTTTTTATCGAATACTTCGTCGACTCAACGTCATGGGACTATCGAGGAATAATATGCAAAGGAAACTTTTTGCGGAGTTCTTTGGAACTTTCGTACTGGTATTGGGTGGATGCGGCAGCGCAGTATTAGCGGCAGGTTATCCAGAATTGGGAATTGGATTTGTCGGTGTATCACTGGCATTTGGTTTAACGGTATTAGTCATGGCATTCGCAGTGGGGCATATTTCCGGTGGCCATTTTAACCCCGCTGTTTCTATTGGCTTATGGGTAGGTGGACGTTTTCAGGCGGGCCATTTAATTCCTTATATTATTGCCCAAGTATTAGGAGGCATCGCAGCCGCCGGTATTTTATATCTCATCGCCAGTGGTAAAGCCGGCTTTGATGTGATCGGCAGTGGTTTCGCGTCTAATGGCTACGGTGCACATTCACCGGATGGCTACGCTATGTCATCCGCCATCTTAATTGAAGTGGTACTGACCGCGGTCTTTTTACTGGTGATTCTCGGTGCCACAGACAAACGCGCACCTGCTGGTTTTGCGCCGATCGCCATCGGTTTAGCATTGACCCTGATTCACCTGATCAGTATCCCGGTGACCAATACTTCCGTTAACCCGGCACGCAGCACAGCCGTCGCGCTGTTCCAGGGAACCTGGGCGCTTGAGCAGTTGTGGCTGTTTTGGGTGATGCCGATCGTGGGCGCGCTGATCGGTGGCATACTCTACCGCTTCTTATTGGAAGAGAAAGCCTAAGCAAACTCCACTAGCGAAACCCCACTCCGGTGGGGTTTTCTGCTTTATATTGCCCCGCCTTCAGCCCCCTGTCTCTGCGGCTTTAGTGCTATTATCCCCTGTTCACGTTTCCGCCGTTCCGGACGCGTGTGTTTATGGCACTGATAACACAACAACATAGAAAGGAAGACAGGCTATGCTTGCCACATTTACCCGACTGTTCCCTTTGTGGGCAGTTCTGCTCTCCGTTGCGGCCTACTATACGCCAACCACCTTCACAGGCATCGGCCCCTGGGTATCGTCCCTGCTGATGCTGGTGATGTTTGGCATGGGCGTGACGCTCAATATCGATGATTTCAAACGCGTTTTGGTGCGTCCTGCTCCTGTGATTGCCGGTACTTTCCTGCACTATCTGGTGATGCCGCTGGCGGCATGGGCGCTGGCGAAACTGTTTAATATGCCGCCCGATCTCTCTGCGGGCATGATACTGGTCGGCAGCGTCGCCAGTGGAACGGCCTCTAATGTGATGATTTATCTGGCAAAAGGTGACGTCGCGCTGTCAGTAACCATCTCCTCGATTTCCGCGCTGGTTGGCGTGTTCGCCACGCCACTGCTGACCCGCTTTTATGTGGATACCCATATTCAAGTGGATGTCATCGGAATGCTGTGGAGCATTATTAAAATCGTCATTATCCCGATTGGATTGGGCCTGATTATCCACCATACCCTGAATGGCGTGGTAAAACGCGTGGAGCCGTATCTGCCCGCCTTTTCGATGGTCTGTATCCTGCTGATTATTAGCGCCGTGGTGGCGGGTAGTCAGGGCTTTATCGGATCCGTGGGTCTGATGGTGATTGCTGCGGTCATCCTGCATAACACCATTGGTCTGTTAGGCGGTTACTGGGGCGGCAAGCTGTTTGGCTTTGACGAGTCCACCTGCCGCACTCTGGCGTTAGAAGTAGGGATGCAAAACTCCGGTCTGGCCGCCACGCTGGGCAAAATCTACTTCTCGCCGCTGGCCGCGCTGCCAGGTGCACTGTTCTCGGTCTGGCACAACCTGTCTGGCTCGCTGCTTGCGGGTTATTGGTCGGGCAAACCGGTCGATAAGAAGAAGTAATCTCGCCAAAGCGCGATCAATCGGGATCGCGCTTTTCATCCTCATCCGGTTGTTCCAATACGCTATACGCCACCGCGCAAAACAGCGAATTCAAACGTTTCATGTCGCCCAGTAATCCCAGATGCAGTGAACTGGTCTCGATGCTTTGTACATTGTGCTGATGCAGGCGCTCTACGTGCGCGTGAGAATAGCGGCGGTTAGTGATGCGGAAACGGTGTTTGGCACGCCGTAATCGCCGCGCGCTGGTGATATCCCGTGATAAAAACACCGACAGGCTGAGGCGCAAATTCGAGGTCATCTGCTCCATTAACGTATCCAGCTCCTGCAACCCTTCTGGCGAGAAAGCCCGTCTTGCAGCCAACGATTTGTCGGCCACGTCGCCGCCCATTCGCTCAATGATGTCACCGGCCATTTCGAGGTTTAAGGCACTTTCGATAATTTCCGCCCAGCGCCGGGAGTCCTCCTGCACCAGATCCTCTTTGGGCATTTGCGCCAAATAGAGCTTAATGGCGGTATACAGCACATCCACATCGTCATCCATTTTACGGATTTCACGTTCCGCGCGCGGCTCTCCGTGGATCACTTTACTGAGCGTTGCCAGCATCTGTTCTAACACATCACCAATGCGCAGGGTTTCACGCGCGGCATTGGCCAAGGCCAGCGCAGGTGTGTCCAGGGCACTGGTATCCAGATGCCGTGGGCGCAGACGCGCGTCGGTCTCTGGCTCATCGGCAATCAAGCGCTCACATAAGGCGGCCATCGGGGCGGCAAAAGGTACCATCACTAAACAACGCAGCAGGTTATAGAACAGGTGGAAGAAGATAACCAACTCTTCATCATTGACCGGCAGTTTATCCAGCCATGTCGCCAGCACATGGATAAACGGCAGTACCGCAAGACTGCCAATAAATTTAAACAGCAGGCTGCCGAGCGCCACGCGTTTACCTGCCGCATTAGAAGCACTGGTGTTTAACATGGCCAACAGGCCACTGCCTAAGTTAGCGCCCACTACCAGGCAGAGGGCCACCTGAAAAGAGATAACGCCGCTGGCAGTCAGTGTTGCAGTAATCAATACCGCCGCCAGACTGGAGTAACTGATCATCGCAAAAACGGCGCCAATCAAGGCATCCATCATGATGTCGCCGGTCAGCGAGGAGAAAATCACCTGCACCCCAGCGGCTTCGGTGATCGGCTTGGCCGACTCCACAATCAACTGGAGCGCCAGCAGGATTAAGCCCAGCCCAATCCCAACGCGGCCCAATTGCCCCGCACGTGACTGTTTGCGCCCCAGGAAGAACACTACGCCAGTAAAGATAAATAAAGGAGAGAGCCAATGCAGGTCAAACGTCAGAATACGGGCCATCAGCGCGGTGCCGACGTCAGCCCCAAGGATCATGACTAAAGCAGGCGTCAGCGGCATCAGTCCTTGCGCCACAAAAGAGGTCACTAACAGCGCGGTCGCATTACTGCTTTGCACCAGCGCCGTCACGCCCAGGCCGGATAAAAAGGCCATCGGTTTCTTTGCTACGCTGCGGCTAAGTATCCGGCGCAAATCGGCGCCCCAGACTCGCATTACCCCGCTACGTACGATATGCGTTCCCCATACCAACATGGCGACGGCAGACAATAAATTCAGCAGCGTTAACACGTTACAACAACTCCTCATTCTTCGCGGAACCTTTGACCGCCTTCAGTATGAGTGTAGACCGCAGGATTTAAAGCCGGGGGAAATCTGGCGGCCAGCCGGCCGCCAGTGCAGGGTTAATCGGCGTCATAACCGAGGTTAGGGGCCAACCAGCGTTCAGCGTCGGTCACACTCATGCCTTTGCGTGCCGCATAATCCTCAATTTGATCGCGCTGCAACTGCGCCACGGCGAAGTACTTACTTTCCGGGTGGCTGAAGTACCAGCCAGACACCGCCGCGCCCGGCCACATCGCAAAAGATTCGGTGAGCTGCATACCGGTGTGCGTTTCAACATCCAGCAGCTTCCAGATAGTGGCTTTTTCGGTGTGCTCAGGACACGCCGGATAGCCCGGTGCCGGGCGAATACCCTGGTAGTTTTCACGGATCAGCTCTTCATTGCTGAGGTTCTCATTGGCAGCAAAGCCCCAGATAACCTTGCGCACACGCTCGTGCAGGTATTCCGCAAAGGCTTCCGCCAGGCGATCAGCAATCGCCTTCACCATGATTTTGTTGTAATCATCATGCTGTTGGTCATACGCCTCTGCCAACGCATCCTCTTCCAGGCCGCCGGTCACCGCAAACGCGCCGAGGTAATCCGCTTTACCACTGGCTTTCGGTGCGACAAAATCCGCCAGACAGTAGTTGGCAAAGCCCGATTTCTCTGCCTGTTGGCGTAAGTGATGACTCACTGCCAAAATATGAGAACGCGATTCATCTTCATACACTTCAATGTCGTCTCCCACGCGGTTAGCGGGGAAAATCCCCACCACACCGCGCGGCGTTAACGTGCCCTGTGCAGAAAGCATGTCGAGCATCGCGTTGGCATCGGTGAACAGGCGTTTGGCTTCTTCACCCACCACCTCATCTTCCAGGATACGCGGGTATTTTCCTGCCAGCGACCAGGTCATAAAGAACGGCGTCCAGTCGATGTAATGGCGCAGAGTGTCGATGCTGGCCGTTACGGCACTGACGCCCAGACGGTGCGCAACCGGCGGCTGATAATTATCCCAATCCCAGGCCAGATCGTTGTCACGCGCGGTTTGCAAGCTGACGGGCGGCGTGCGCGGTTTTTTACGCGCATGCTGGATACGCACGGTTTCATACTCTTTACGCGTGCGTGCCACAAAGTCTTCATGCTGCGTAGCCGACAGCAGTGATGACACCACACCGACCGTGCGTGAGGCGTTTTGTACATACACCGTTGGGCCACTGTAGTTTTGCTCGATTTTTACGGCAGTATGGGCTTTCGAGGTCGTCGCACCGCCAATCAGCAAAGGCAACGTAAAGCCCTGACGCTCCATCTCTTTGGCGACGTTCACCATTTCGTCCAAAGACGGGGTGATCAGGCCAGAAAGGCCGATGATATCCGCCTTCTGCTCGATCGCCGTTTTCAGAATTTTGTCGCTGGAAACCATGACGCCGAGATCGATGATTTCGTAGTTATTACATTGCAGCACCACGCCAACGATATTTTTACCTATGTCGTGGACATCGCCTTTCACCGTCGCCAGCACGATTTTGCCATTGCTGCTGCCTTTTTCCTTGCTGGCTTCGATGTAAGGTTCCAGGTAAGCAACGGCTTGTTTCATGACGCGGGCGGATTTCACCACCTGGGGCAGGAACATTTTGCCCTCACCAAACAGGTCGCCTACCACATTCATCCCCGCCATCAGCGGCCCTTCAATCACTTCAATAGGGCGCGCCGCCTGCTGACGGGCTTCTTCCGTATCTAACTCAATAAATTCGGTGATCCCTTTTACCAGTGAGTATTCCAGCCGTTTTACCACATCCCAACTGCGCCACTCAGCCTGCTGTTTATTGCTTTCATCATCCGATTTGCTGCCACGGAATTTCTCTGCCAGCGTCAATAAACGCTCGGTGCCATCATCGCGGCGATTAAGGATCACATCTTCAACCGCATCGCGCAGCTCAGCGGGTAAATCGTCATAAATCGCCAGTTGGCCCGCATTCACAATCCCCATGTCCATGCCATTACGAATCGCGTAATACAGGAACACCGCGTGGATGGCTTCACGCACCGGATCGTTGCCGCGAAACGAGAAGGAGACGTTCGAAACGCCACCGGAGATCATCGCATGCGGTAACTCACGTTTGATATCTTCACAGGCACCGATGAAATCCATCGCGTAGTTGTTGTGTTCTTCAATACCGGTCGCCACCGCAAAGATATTGGGGTCAAAAATGATATCTTCGGGAGGAAAACCCACCTCTTCGGTGAGTATTTGGTAGGCTCGGCGGCATATTTCGATCTTGCGCTGGCGGGTGTCGGCCTGACCCACTTCGTCAAAGGCCATTACCACCACCGCAGCACCGTAGCGACGAACCATTTTGGCGTGCTGGATAAACGGCTCAATGCCCTCTTTCATGGAGATAGAGTTCACAATCCCCTTGCCCTGAATGCACTGCAGCCCTTTTTCAATCACTTCCCATTTTGAGGAGTCAATCATGATAGGCACGCGGGCAATATCAGGCTCACCGGCAATCAGATTGAGAAAGCGCACCATCGCCGCTTCGGCGTCGAGCATGCCTTCATCCATGTTGATATCAATGATTTGTGCACCGCTTTCAACCTGCTGCAGGGCCACTTCCAGCGCTTCGTTGTATTTTTCTTCTTTAATCAGACGCTTAAATTTTGCTGAGCCGGTGACGTTGGTACGCTCACCGATATTCACAAACAGCGAGTCCGCACCAATGGTCAGTGGCTCTAAGCCGGATAAGCGACAGGCCACGGGCAACGTGGGCAACGGACGCGGCGGCACATTTTCCACCGCTTTCACCATCGCGGCGATATGCTCAGGCGTTGTTCCACAACAGCCGCCTACGATGTTTAGAAAGCCCGCTTGTGCCCATTCGCCAATCTGCTGCGCCATAATTTCAGCGTCGAGGTCATATTCACCAAACGCGTTGGGCAGACCAGCGTTCGGGTGCGCGGTGACGTAGCTTTCACTGATGCGTGATAACTCTTGCACATACTGGCGCAGCTCATCCGGCCCCAGCGCACAGTTAAGACCAAATGACAGCGGCTGCGCGTGGCGCAGTGAATTATAGAAAGCCTCGGTGGTTTGCCCTGACAACGTGCGCCCGGAGGCATCTGTAATGGTGCCCGATATCATTAATGGCAGCGTGACGTTCAGCGCTTCAAATTCCGCTTGTACCGCGTAGATCGCCGCTTTCGCATTCAACGTGTCGAACACGGTTTCAATCATGATCAGGTCGGCACCGCCTTCAATCAGCGCACGCGTTGATTCTCGATATGCGTCGACCAACTGCATAAAGGTTACGTTACGGAAGGCGGGATCGTTGACATCTGGTGAGATAGAGCAGGTTCGGTTAGTGGGCCCTAACACACCGGCAACATAGCGCGGTTTCTCGGGCGTTTTCGCTGTCCAGGCATCGGCACACTGACGAGCCAGTCGCGCCGCCTCAAAGTTAATCTCTGCCGATAGCGACTCCATATGGTAGTCAGCCATCGCAATGGTGGTGGAGTTGAAGGTGTTGGTTTCCAGAATATCCGCGCCAGCGGCCAGGTAAGCATCGTGAATGGCGGTGATCACCTCAGGTTTACTGAGCACCAGCAGATCGTTGTTCCCTTTGAGATCGCTTTGCCAGTCCTTGAAACGCTCTCCACGGAAATCCTCTTCCGTGAGCTTGTAACTCTGGATCATGGTACCCATACCACCATCCAGAACCATGATGCGTTTCGCTAACTGCTGGTGTAGCACGTCTAATTTGTTACTCACTTCAACCCCTTCATCCCGTCTGGTGGCACTGTGCCAGCAGGACATACTGGCACATCTTGCGCATGGGTAAAAGTCAGAGCACGTGAGACATTTTCAGGCTCTGGGCAAAACAGATCCGACCAGATTCACCGCGGTTGCAATAGTGCGTAATAAAACGAAAATGATTTCCATATGGTGAAAATAAAAGGAGTCAGGTATGGCCACCCCGGTGCCCGCAAAACGCGGTAAAAAACCCCGCACCGCTGCGGAAAAAAGCGCGCCGCCTGCTGGACAGGTTCAGTCGCTAACGCGCGGACTCACCCTGCTGGAATTCATTGCAGAATCACACGGCAGCGTTGCCCTCACTGAACTGGCTCAGCAGGCAGGCTTGCCCAATTCCACCACACACCGTTTATTGACCACCATGCAGCAGCAAGGCTTTGTGCGCCAGGTGGGCGATTTGGGCTACTGGACGATTGGCGCCCATGCTTTTGTGGTGGGCAGCAGTTTTCTGCAAAGCCGCAATTTGCTGGCGATGGTGCACCCGATGCTGCGTAAGCTGATGGAAGACTCTGGCGAAACAGTGAATTTGGCCGTGCTGGATCTCAGCGACCACCAGGCGGTGATCATCGATCAGGTGCAGTGTACTCAGTTGATGCGCATGTCCGCCCCGATTGGCGGCAAATTACCGATGCATGCCTCCGGTGCGGGGAAAGCCTTTCTGGCCAACCTCAGTGAAGAGCAAGTCACGGAATTGCTGCATCGCAAGGGGCTGCATCACTACACGCCGCGCACGTTGATATCACCACAGAGCCTGAAAGAGAACCTGGCGATGGTGCGTAAAACCGGGTATTCGTTTGATGATGAAGAGCATGCGCTGGGGCTGCGCTGCGTGGCGGCCTGTATCTATGACGAACACCATGAGCCCTTTGCTGCGATTTCGATTTCAGGCCCCCTGTCGCGTATCACCGATGACCGCGTCACAGAGATTGGGGCGCTGGTTATCCGCGCAGCGAAAGAGATTACCCGTGAATACGGCGGCGGGCGCTAACTGACTTTACCCCACGCGGCGTCACCATAGCGCAGACAAAACCGCTGACGCCGCCGATAGGCAAACACATCCTCGATGTGCCCTTCCTGAATACGCTGTTGCAGGCTGCGCCAGTAACTTGCCTGAAACAGCTCACTGTGCAACTCATCAAAGATGGCAGCAATCTGCGGATCGCAGCACAGATAGTGGCGAAACTCCTCGGGGAACACATCTTCAGGTGCCACGCTGTACCAGGGCTCGTGGCTGAGTTCATCTTCTGGAAAGCGCGGGGGCGGAATATCGCGAAAGCGCATTTCCGTCATGTAGCTGATTTCATCATAATCGTAGAACACCACGCGCCCATGTCGCGTGACGCCAAAATTTTTGTACAGCATATCGCCCGGGAAAATATTGGCGGCAGCAAGCTGTTTAATCGCATTGCCGTACTCTTCAATCGCCTCCCGACGCTCTTGTGTCGAAGCCTGTTCCAGCCAGATGTTTAAGGGTGTCATTCGACGCTCCATATACAAATGGCTGATCACGAGTTGGCCCTGCTGTTCAGTGAGCTTTTCCGGCACTTCTTTCAGTAATTCGGCCAATAACGCCGGGCTGATACGCGCTTTATCGATCGCGAAATTTTCAAATTCTTGCGTATCGGCCATGCGCCCAACGCGATCGTGCTCTTTCACCAGCTGATAACACTCGCGCACGCGCGCTGGCGTGACCTCTTTTTGCGGCGCAAAACGATCTTTAATGACTTTAAACACGCGATCAAAACCCGGTAAGGTAAAAACCAGCATCACCATGCCTTTCACACCCGGTGCAATCACATACTGATCCTCGTTTTGCTGCAGATATCCCAAAAATTCACGATAACTTTCCGTTTTTCCATGCTTTTGGCAGCCAATCGCCATGTAGAGTTCTGCCGTGGTTTTGCCCGGCAGAATCTCTCGCAGCCATTCCACCAAAGCGGCGGGTAATGGCGCATAAACCATAAAATATGAGCGGGCAAAACCAAACACAATGCTGGCTTCACGCTTACGCGTCAGGCAGGTATCAACCACTAATTCCCCCTCATCGCTGCGATGAAGAGGCAGTAAAAAAGCATACACCCCGGAAGGCAGACACAGCTTGGCCACCAACCAGGCGGCCTTGTTGCGATAGAACAACTCATTCGCCACCTGTAAGTGTCCCTGCTCCAACTCCTCGGCCGCAAAGTTTTCCTGCAGATGGGCATGGATGTTGCGCGCATCACGCGCCAAATCCTGCCAGGGTAAACGCAGCGGTAACTCACTGAGGATTTTGACCAGCAAGGCCTGCCACCCCTTTTCTCCTGGCATGTAACGTCGGGCCAGTGGGCGGGGAAAGGTTTTAAAACGCCGCTCAGGCTGCGAGCTAAAGATGAACAGACGCTCCGGGGTCAATGCCTGATGGTTGAACAGGCGGCAATACACCGAATTAAAGAAGCTCTCCGCAATTTCAAAGCGCGGATAATCAGGCAGCATTTCGGTGTAGATTGCCTTGATGCGCGCCAGAAAAGCGGCATCCGGTTGCTGTGTGCCCGTAATACAACGCAGCTGATCGACCACCAATCCCACATGGCGATCATACAGATGGATACGTGCCTTCATCGCCTGCTGGACAGCGAGCCAATCCGCCTGCTCAAAGCGTTGCTGCGCACCGGCCGTAATTTCCAAAAAACGCCCATACTGAGCATCAAAGCCCTGCAGAATGGTGTGAGCAATAAGCTGTTCAAGCGGCGGCATAGCAGACTCCTTGCCTCCTCTCAATAACGAAAGGAGGCGTTAGCACTGTTAGAATTGTTGCTCTTCCGTCGACCCCGTCAGTGCAGTGACCGACGACACACCGCCCTGAATGATGGTAGTGACGCTGTCAAAATAACCGGTGCCCACTTCCTGCTGATGCGATGAGAAGGTATATCCCTGTTTCAACGCGGCAAACTCAGGTTGCTGTACCTTTTCCACATAGTGACGCATGCCTTCTCCCTGGGCATACGCATGGGCCAAATCAAACATGTTGAACCACATACTGTGGATGCCTGCCAGCGTAATAAACTGGAACTTATAGCCCATATCAGCGAGCGATTGCTGGAAATGCGCGATGGTGTCGTCATCCAGTTTCTTCTTCCAGTTAAAAGACGGCGAGCAGTTATAAGCCAGTAACTTGCCCGGATAGCGCGCATGAATCGCCTCAGCGAAACGGCGGGCCATTTCCAGGTCCGGCGTGGAGGTTTCACACCACAGTACATCGGCATACGGGGCATACGCCAAACCCCGGCTGATGGCTTGTTCTATGCCAGCATGCGTGCGGTAAAAACCTTCTGGCGTCCGCTCGCCGGTGACAAATTCGCGGTCGTAAGGGTCGCAATCTGACGTCAGCAAATCAGCGGCGTCGGCATCCGTACGGGCAATCAATACCGTGGGGACATCCATCACATCAGCCGCCAGTCGCGCGGCAACCAGCTTCTGAATCGCCTCCTGCGTAGGAACCAGCACTTTGCCGCCCATATGGCCGCACTTTTTCACCGACGCCAACTGATCCTCAAAATGCACCGCTGCCGCGCCCGCCTCGATCATCGATTTCATCAGCTCAAACGCATTCAAGACGCCGCCAAACCCCGCTTCGGCATCGGCGACGATCGGCAAAAAGTAATCGGTATAACGCGGATCGTCGGGATCAATATCATTGGCCCATTGAATCTGATCGGCGCGCTGAAAGGTGTTGTTGATTCTTTCGATCACTGCCGGCACCGAGTTGGCCGGATACAAAGATTGATCCGGGTACATGCTGCCCGCCAGATTCGCATCCGCCGCAACCTGCCAGCCCGAGAGGTATATCGCCTCAATTCCCGCTTTTGCCTGCTGTAAGGCTTGCCCTCCCGTCAATGCGCCCAAGCTGTTGATGTAGCCTTTCTTGGCTTTGCCATTCAGCAAGGCCCAGAGCTTTTCAGCACCGCGTTCTGCCAGCGTACAGGCGGGATTGACTGAGCCGCGCAGCTTGACCACTTCTTCAGCAGAATACGGACGGGTGATCCCTTCCCAGCGTGCATCGCGCCATTGTTGTTCTGTTTTTTGAATTTGTAGGGTACGTGAGGTCATGGTGTGCTCCTTATCAGGCCAGTAAGCGATAACCCGGCAGGGTTAAGAATTCGACTAACTCAGGTTCAGTGGTGATGCGCTCCATCAGGCGCGCGGCTTCATCAAATCGTCCCTGACTAAAGTGCTGATCGCCCAACTCTTCCTGAATAACGAGCAATTCTTCGGCCAGCATTGTGCGAAAACGGGCTTCGGTAACCTGTTCACCGTTGCTGAGTGTTTTTTCATGGCGGATCCACTGCCAGATCGAGGTGCGAGAGATTTCCGCCGTGGCGGCATCTTCCATCAGGCCATAAATGGGCACACAACCGTTACCGCTGATCCAGGCTTCAATGTATTGCACGGCAACACGAATATTGGCCCGCATACCCGCCTCTGTGCGCTCGCCCTGGCAAGGTGCCAGTAACATCTCCGCCGTAATGGGGGAATCTGCTTCGCGCAGAACATCTAACTGGTTTTGACGCTCACCCAGCGTGCGGTCAAAGACTTCGCGCACCGTATCTGCAAGGCCTGGATGTGCAATCCAGGTGCCATCGTGCCCGTTACTGGCTTCTCGCTCTTTATCGGCCCGTACCTTGTCCAATACCCACTGATTACGCTCACTGTCTTTGCTGGGAATAAAGGCCGCCATCCCACCCATCGCAAACGCACCACGGCGATGGCAGGTTTTAATCAACAGACGTGAGTAAGCATCCAGAAAACCTTTGTCCATGGTGACTGACTGGCGATCGGGGAGCACGCGATCGGGATGCTGTTTGAGCGTTTTGATGTAGCTGAAAATGTAATCCCAGCGCCCGCAATTCAGGCCAACGATGTGATCGCGCAGGCTCCATAAGATCTCGTCCATTTGAAACACCGCGGGCAACGTTTCAATAAGCAAGGTGGCCTTAATCGTGCCGCGCGGCAGATGGAAACGATCTTCGGCATAGCTGAATACCTCACTCCACCATGCGGCTTCTTTCCATGACTGGGTTTTTGGCAGGTAAAAATAGGGGCCGCTGCCTTTTGCTAACAGTGCTTCGGCGTTGTGATAAAAGTAGAGCGCAAAATCAAACAAGCTGCCGGGAATCGCCTCGTTACGCCAGGTGACATGTTTTTCAGGCAGGTGCAGTCCGCGAACCCGACAAACTAATACGGCAGGATTGGGCTTGAGTTGATAAATTTTCCCCGCGTCATTGGTGTAGCTGATCGTGCCACGGATCGCATCGCGCAGATTCATCTGCCCACTGATCAGTTTGTCCCATCCCGGCGCCAATGAATCTTCGAAATCGGCCATGAAGACATTCACGTTTGCATTTAACGCGTTGATCACCATTTTGCGATCCACCGGGCCGGTGATTTCAACGCGGCGATCGCGTAAGTCATCCGGGATACCGCGGATCTTCCACTCTTTGGATTTAATGGAATCCATTTCCGAACTGAAATAAGGCAACATGCCGGCATCAAAATCACGCTGTTTAAGTGCTCTTTCTGCCAAGAGTGCGTTGCGTTTCGGTGTAAAACGGGCCACCAATTCAGAAAGAAACTGCACTGCACCTTCAGTGAGAATCTGCTGCTCATCTTTCCCAAATGACTGATTAAACGTTAGTTCTTCACTCAGCGTTTGCTGTGTCATTGTTGCGCCCCCAATTAGTCATCGTCACAGAGCGATCGTGATAGCCAGGAAGATCCTGCATCGACGATTTTTCGCCCGATGGATCAAACTATAGCGAGGAAGATTTTAAAATCAAAAACTATTTCCATTTATTTAATATAATATTATCAACCGATTGATAATAAATGAATTTTTATTGTTTTTTTTGTGGTTATCGTTTTTATCTTATTTTCGGGACAAAAAAATGGGCCGCATAAGCGGCCCCGTTTTGGAGAGGAGAGGATTATTCTAATGTGGGATTCATTTTCCGCAGATCGAATGGCGTGATCTGATAGACGTAATAATTCAGCCAGTTGGTAAACAACAAATTCCCATGGCTGCGCCAGCTAGCGCGTGGTGTTTTGCCTGGATCGTTGTCCGGGAAATAGTTGTGCGGCAATGGAGGATCGATCCCCGCATCAACGTCGCGGAAATACTCGTTGGCCAACGTACTGGCATCGTATTCTGGATGCCCTGTGACAAAAGCAATTCGCTTATCAGCGCTCGCGAACAAGTATGCATCGCCATCTTCCGACTCCGCCAGAATATCCAGATCGGTATATTCACGAATCAAATGGGCAGGGAAATCAGCGTAGCGTGAATGGGGTGCCAGGAAAGTGTCATCAAATCCACGCGTTAGCAATGCATGTGGACGAGTGAGATGATGTTCGAACACACCTGAAAGTTTCTCTTCTCGCGTTTGCTTAGGAATGCCGTACAGGATATTTAACGCCGCCTGAACCGCCCAACACACAAACAGCGTAGAGGTGACGTGCTCTTTGGCCCAGTGCAACACGCGCTCAATCTGCGGCCAGTAAGCCACATCGCAAAAATCAACCAGCCCTAGTGGTGCACCGGTGACAATCAGGCCATCAAAATTTTCATCCTGAATGTCCTCAAAATTGCAGTAGAAATTGTTGAGGTGTTCCGTTGGCGTATTACGTGATTCACGACTGTCTACGCGCAATAACTGAATATCAATTTGCAGCGGTGAATTGGAGAGCAAACGCAGGAACTGGTTTTCGGTCTCAATCTTTTTCGGCATCAGATTCAGTACCAGCACTTTGAGCGGACGGATCTCCTGAGTACTTGCACGAGAACTCGTCATCACAAAGACGTTTTCATCACGTAAGAAACTCACTGCAGGTAAATCATCGGGTACCCTGATTGGCATTATCCACTTCCTTTCTTAACCGTATATACGTTTAGACATCCAGACACCTGAAGATACCTGAGCAGTTGCTGAATGTCGAAGGTTTCATGAGGTAGGTGAAAATGTTTCAGGAGCGCGTGGCTGGAAACGACCTGGGTACAAAAAGCCATCCTGCGGGATGCGGCGACTGTAAGCCCGCTGCGGAGGCGGTTGCCGGTGAATAACGCGCATACAAAAAGGCCCATACTCACGTATGGGCCCTTCTGCTTTATTTGATGCCTGGCAGTTTATGGCCCACTTCCCTGTGGGCCACCCTCCGGGCCGTTGCTGCGCAACGTTCAAAATGGCTCCCGGCCATTTTGTCCTGCTCTCAGAGCCGGTCACCGGTAAATTACAGACAAACAAAAAGGCCCATACTCACGTATGGGCTCTTCTGCTTTATTTGATGCCTGGCAGTTTATGGCCCACTTCCCTGTGGGCCACCCTCCGGGCCGTTGCTGCGCAACGTTCAAAATGGCTCCCGGCCATTTTGTCCTGCTCTCAGAGCCGTTTACCGGTAAATTGCAGACAAACAAAAAGGCCCATACTCGCGTATGGGCCCTTCTGCTTTGTTTGATGCCTGGCAGTTCCCTACTCTCGCATGGGGAGACCCCACACTACCATCGGCGCTACGGCGTTTCACTTCTGAGTTCGGCATGGGGTCAGGTGGGACCACCGCGCTACAGCCGCCAGGCAAATTCTTTTCGTGCCGTTCTGTGTCTCTCAACACACAACCACACTGATTCTTTAATCCGTTAACAAGCTGAAAATCACGTCTCTCTGAACGCCTCTGGCGTTGTAAGGTTAAGCCTCACGGGTCATTAGTACCG
>KZ478063.1:66583-429216 GCA_002837195.1 Enterobacterales bacterium CwR94 | reverse complement strand
TCTGTCCTGTTGAGTGCCCACACAGATTGTCTGATAAATTGTTAAAGAGCGTTGCAACGCGGCATTCAGCCTGCCGTTGCGAGGTGGCGTATATTACGCTTTCCTCTTTCAGAGTCAACTTCTTTTTGAGAAGTTTTTCTCTGTCGGCTCAGTTTCCTGAACCGCTGACCCGGTGGCCTGTAAGCCGTTGTTCCGTGTCAGTGGAGGCGCATTATAGGGAGAACTTCGGCGAGTGCAAGCGGAAAAAAACACTTTTATGACGACTGCCTGAACTTTATACAAACTGGTGAGAATTAGCGCTGTTTTATGCGTTTTGGCAAATCTGCCAGCCTTTCAATGACCTCATCGGCCAAATTTTCACCTTCAGCTGTCACCGGTTTTCCCGTCTTCACTAATATTTTATGGCCTACGCCAGCCGCGATTGCAGCTTGCATATCTTCTTTCTTATCACCCACCATATAAGACGCTGCCAAATCAATGTTTAGATAGGCCGCCGCTTCCAGCAACATTCCCGGTTGTGGTTTACGGCACTCACAATGCTGACGGTACGCTTCAATCTGGCCTTCAGGATGATGTGGGCAAAAATAGATACCGTCCAGATCGACTCCACGATCGGCGAGCGACCAATCCATCCACTCGGTGAGCGTCATAAATTGCTCTTCCGTAAACATGCCACGCGCAATACCGGACTGATTCGTCACCAGTATCAGCGCATACCCCATCTGCTTCAATTCACACAGGGCTTCAATAACGCCATCTATGAATTGAAAATTATCGATTTCATGGACATACCCATGATCCACATTAATCGTACCATCACGATCCAGAAAAATTGCCGGGACAAGCTGTGTCACGTAGAAACTCCTGCTACTTAATATGCCAGGCAGTATCGCATGATTGTAGTAAAAGAGAGAATGACAGATTGAGTGACTACGATTGATTTAGACGTCTGGATGCCTTAACATCCATCTCAATCACCACTCAAGGTGAACGCGAATAGTCGCCACGGATAACTTCCCATCACGATAATTACTAAATAGATGATAAAACTTTCAAACCTTAACAAAGTGTTCCAGCAAGGCTCACGCACGATCACCGCACTCGCGGATGTGTCATTGCATGTTCCTACGGGACAAATTTACGGCGTGATTGGCGCTTCCGGTGCAGGGAAAAGTACCCTGATTCGCTGCGTCAACCTCCTTGAACGCCCCACCAACGGCACCGTCCTTGTTGATGGCCAGGATTTAACGGCCATGTCTGAGGGGCAATTGACCCAAGCCCGTCGCCAAATTGGCATGATCTTTCAGCATTTCAATTTAATGAACTCACGCACCGTGTTCGGTAACGTGGCGCTGCCTTTAGAATTGGGCAACATGTCAAAAGCGGAGATCAAGCGTCGCGTCTCTGAGCTATTAGAGCTCGTGGGCTTAAGTGATAAATCTGATGCATGGCCTGCAAATTTGTCCGGTGGTCAGAAACAACGCGTCGCGATCGCACGTGCCTTAGCCAGCAATCCAAAAGTGCTGCTGTGCGATGAAGCCACCAGCGCCTTAGACCCGGCGACCACACGCGCCATCCTTGAGTTGTTGAAAGACATTAATCGCCGCCTGGGTTTAACCATTCTGTTGATCACCCATGAAATGGATGTTGTTAAACGCATCTGCGATCAAGTTGCGGTGATCAGTAATGGTCAGTTAATTGAGAAAGACACCGTCAGTGAAGTGTTCTCTCATCCCAAAACCCCGCTGGCGCAGCAATTTATTCAATCAACCCTGCATCTTGATATCCCTGACGATTACGCCTCGCGCTTGCAAGCTACCCCTTTTGCAGAGAGCGTGCCGTTACTGCGCCTTGAATTTACGGGCCAGTCGGTGGATGCCCCTTTACTTTCTGAAGCGGCACGTCGCTTTAATGTTAATAACAATATTATCAGCGCGCAGATGGATTATGCGGGCGGCGTCAAATTCGGCATCATGCTGGCTGAGATGCACGGCTCCGACGTTGACACACAGGCAGCCATTGCCTTCTTTAAAGAGCATCATGTGAAAGTTGAGGTGTTGGGTTATGTCTGAAGCCATGATGTGGTTACTGGCGCGCGGCGTCTGGGAAACGTTGGTCATGACCTTCGTATCCGGCACACTCGGCTTTGTGCTGGGCCTGCCGTTTGGCGTGCTGCTTTATGTCACGCGCCCCGGGCAAATTTTGGAAAATGCCAAACTTTATCGTCTCGCCTCCGCGCTGGTGAATATTTTCCGTTCCATCCCTTTTATTATTCTTCTGGTATGGATGATTCCTTTTACCCGCACCATCGTCGGCACCTCGATTGGGCTGCAGGCCGCCATCGTTCCTCTCACCATTGGCGCAGCCCCCTTTATCGCGCGTATGGTAGAAAATACCTTATTAGAACTGCCTACGGGTCTGATTGAAGCATCACGCGCACTTGGCGCCACGCCGATGCAGATCATCCGTAAAGTTCTGCTGCCAGAAGCGTTACCTGGGTTGATCAATGCCGCCACCATCACACTGATTACCCTGGTAGGCTATTCTGCAATGGGCGGTGCCGTCGGCGCTGGCGGCCTGGGCCAAATCGGTATTCAGTACGGTTATGTCGGATATAACGCAACCGTGATGAATACGGTATTAGTGTTGTTAGTGATTTTGGTGTATTGGATTCAATACTGTGGCGATAGCATCGTACGTGCAGTAACACACAAATAAGTAACATCAATTATCTCGATTAAAGGAAGGGATATGGCTTTCAAATTTAAAACATTAGCCGCTGTGGGTGCATTGGTTGGTTCTCTGGCGCTGGTAGGTTGTGGTCAGGAAGAAAAAGATCCGAACCATATTAAAGTGGGCGTCATTGTCGGTGCAGAGCAGCAAGTTGCTGAAGTTGCACAAAAAGTAGCGAAAGACAAATATGGTCTGAATGTTGAACTGGTGGCTTTCAACGACTATGTTCTGCCAAATGAAGCGCTGAGCAAAGGCGATATCGACGTCAATGCCTTCCAACACAAGCCTTATCTGGATCAACAAATTAAAGATCGTGGCTACAAGCTGACTCCAGTGGGTAACACTTTTGTGTATCCAATTGCGGGCTACTCCAAGAAAATCAAATCATTGGATGAGCTGCAAGAAGGCTCACAAGTTGCGATCCCTAACGACCCAACCAACCTTGGTCGTTCTTTGCTGCTGCTGCAGAAAGAGGGTTTGATCAAACTGAAAGACGGTGTTGGCCTGCTGCCGACAGTACTGGACGTGACTGAGAACCCGAAAAAAATCAAACTGGTCGAGTTAGAAGCGCCACAATTGCCACGTTCACTGGACGATCAGCAAATTGCGTTGGCGGTGATTAACACCACTTACGCCAGCCAGATCAATCTGACGCCAGCGAAAGACGGTATCTTCGTTGAAGACAAAGATTCACCTTATGTGAACCTGATCGTTGCACGTGAAGATAACAAAGATGCTGAAAACGTGAAGAAATTCGTTGAAGCCTACCATTCTGCTGAAGTTTCTGCTGCAGCAGACAAGATCTTCAACGGTGGCGCAGTGAAAGGCTGGTAAACGCTGACCTGCGTGTGCAAGACCATAAAAGCGGGCTACGGCCCGCTTTGTTATTTTTTTCACACCTTGTCATTTGCGTGAGAGATTGCTTCAATAACGCCACTTTTTATTATTGAGGATTTACCATGCGTGTTTTACCGCTCTGTCTGATGGCTCTCTTGCTTGCTGGGTGCACACTGCGTGAATCGCCTACGGCGACAGACAGGACTACCACGCAATCCCCATCACCGAGTACCGCACCCGCAAAACCCGCGCCGCGCGCCGCGCCCGTGAAAATCTATACCAGTGCAGAAGATTTGGTGAGCAAACCCTTCCGTGATTTGGGGGCGGTTTCCGGTGAAGATTGCCAAACCAGCAATCAGGATTCTCCACCGAACATTGCCACAGCACGTAAGCGCTTGCAGATTCGGGCATCGGGTATGAAAGCGAATGCGGTATTGGTTCACAGCTGTGAAATCGTTTCGAGTACACCAGGCTGCTATCGCCAGGCCGTTTGTCAGGGCTCCGCACTGAAAGTTTCTGGCCAGTGAGTCAATTTTCCTTTTCACAGATTGGCGTTATTCGCTCACCGTGGAAGGAGAAGTTTGCCGTTCCGCGTCAGCCAGGCCTTGTGGAAGATGGCGGTGGGGAATTGCATCTTCTGCCGCCGTATAATCAACCTGATGCCGTTCGCGGACTCGAAGGATTCAGCCATATCTGGGTGCTGTTTGTCTTTCACCAAACCGCAGACGGTGGCTGGCGCCCAACCGTGCGCCCACCGCGCCTCGGAGGCAATGCCCGTATGGGCGTCTTTGCCACCCGTTCGACGTTTCGCCCCAATCCGATTGGCATGTCACTGGTTGAACTGAAAAGCATCACGGTCCGCAACCAGCAGGTGATCTTAACGCTGGGGAGTCTGGACCTGGTGGACGGTACACCCGTTGTTGATATCAAGCCTTACCTGCCGTTCGCCGAGGCCTTGCCTGATGCGCGCGCGGGTTTTGCTCAACACGCGCCGCAGGCCAGCATGCCGGTTTCTTTTTCAGCACACGCTCAGCAGCAACTGCATCTTCATACGCGACAGCATCCCCATCTGGCACGCTTTATCATGCAATTGCTGGCGCAAGATCCACGGCCCGCTTACCGCAAGGGAGAAGAACCGGACCGGGAATATGCCGCCTGGGTGCTGGATTTCAATCTACGCTGGCGCGTTACCGAACAGGGCACAGAAGTGATTGCCCTCGATCCGCGTTAATTTGCTTTTGCGACCCAGAGTCGCACTGGTAGACTAATCGCTTGCCTTTATGGCCACACAAAAATAATGCTTTCCGCCTAAATGGAATCGTGACGACATGCGTACTACTCACTATTTACTCTCCACATTGAAGGAGACGCCTGCCGACGCCGAAGTCATCAGCCACCAGCTGATGCTGCGCGCCGGAATGATCCGCAAACTGGCTTCAGGTCTGTATACCTGGTTGCCGACAGGTTTGCGCGTGCTGAAAAAAGTTGAAAACATCGTGCGTGAAGAGATGAACCGCGCCGGTGCCATCGAGATCTGCATGCCGGTGGTTCAACCAGCCGATTTGTGGCAAGAGAGTGGGCGCTGGGAACAGTATGGCCCAGAGTTACTGCGCATTACCGATCGTGGCGATCGCCCTTTCGTGCTGGGCCCAACTCATGAAGAGGTGATTACCGACCTGATCCGCAACGAGCTGAGTTCGTACAAACAGTTACCGTTGAATGTGTATCAGATCCAAACCAAATTCCGTGATGAAGTTCGCCCACGTTTTGGGGTGATGCGCTCGCGTGAGTTCATTATGAAGGATGCATACTCCTTCCACATCAGTCAGGAATCCTTACAGGAAACCTACGATGCGATGTACCGCGCCTATAGCAACAGCTTTAGCCGCATGGGCCTCGATTTCCGTGCCGTACAAGCGGATACCGGTTCAATCGGCGGTAGTGCATCACATGAATTCCAGGTCCTGGCGAAAAGCGGTGAAGATGACATTGTGTTCTCCACGGATTCTGATTTTGCGGCCAATATTGAATTTGCCGAAGCCCTGGCGCTGGGTGAACGCGGCGCGGCCACTCAGGCCCTGAGCCAGATTGACACCCCAACGGCGAAAACCATCGCCGATCTGGTGGAACAGCACGGCTTACCGATCGAGAAAACCGTAAAAACGCTGATCGTGAAAGCAGCAGAAGAGAGCGGTCATACGCTGGTTGCTCTGTTGGTGCGTGGCGATCACGAACTGAATGATGTTAAAGCCGAAAAAGTCGATATCGTTGCTGCGCCACTGACGTTTGCGACAGAAGCGGAAATCCGTGCCGCCGTCAATGCAGGCCCTGGCTCGTTAGGCCCTGTGGGACTGAATATGCCGATTGTCGCCGATCGCAGCGTCGCGCTGATGAGTGATTTCAGTGCGGGTGCCAACATTGATGGCAAACACTTTATTGGCATCAACTGGGAGCGCGATTTACCGCTGGCTCGCACCGTTGATATCCGTAACGTCGTTGAAGGGGATGTGAGCCCTGATGGCAAAGGTACTCTGCTTATCAAGCGCGGTATCGAAGTGGGACACATTTTCCAACTGGGCACTAAATATTCCGAAGCCATGAAGGCGTCAGTGCAAGGCGAAGATGGTCGTAACCAGGTGATGACCATGGGTTGCTACGGTATTGGTATTACCCGTGTGGTGGCTGCTGCCATTGAGCAGAACCACGACGACCGTGGAATTATCTGGCCTGCCGCGCTGGCACCGTTCCAGGTCGCGATTCTGCCAATGAATATGCACAAATCTTTCCGTGTAAAAGAGTTGGCGGATGAGCTTTATCAACAACTGAGCGCACGCGGCATTGAAGTGATTCTCGACGATCGCAAAGAGCGTCCTGGCGTGATGTTTGCTGATATGGAATTGATTGGTGTGCCGCACACCATTGTTATTGGCGACCGTAATCTTGATAACGAAGAGATTGAATATAAAGGCCGTCGTGATGCAGAAAAACGGATGATTAAAACCGGTGAAATCGTCGATTTCCTGGTCAGCCAGATAAACGGCTAATCCGATAAAACGCCCTCTGAGAGGGCGTTTTTTTTTATGTTACGCGTGTTCAGCCATCAACCGGCATCATGGGTTTCAATACGTAGGGTTCATCGTTAACGCCGGGCTTTCTCATTAGCTCAAGCCGGTCTTCCGTAGGGCGGAACACCCGTTTTTCGCCACCACGCTTGGTTAACGTGAGTTTATCCGCAGTACGTTTCCATTCACCGTATTCCGCGAAGCGCAGCGTAGGATCTTCAAGCTGGCGCTGTTCAAGCACATAATGCCCATCGCGACCGAGAAAGAGCTGCGCCTGCACGCCCTGACATCCCTCAGTGCAAGGTAAAATGCCCTGATAATTTTGCGGCATAGGCTTTAACGCCGGTTCTGGCGCATCTGCACGATTATTACACCCCAGCAGTAAGCACACGGTTAATACCGCGACCAGTGATAACAGACATTTTTTCACTTACGTTCTCCCTGTCAGAGGTTATTCACCGCTTCGTGTGACACGTCCACGCAACGTCTTTTTGGTGGATTGTCGTGATTTACTTTCCAGCCTGCGCTTTTTCGCTCCCAGTGTCGGACGCGTCGCATGACGCACTTTTGCCACGACATTGAGCTCCTGAATCAGGTTTTCTAAGCGCGCCAGCGCCGCCGTGCGGTTCATCTCCTGACTGCGGTATTCTTGCGATTTAATCACCACCATCCCCTCTTCGGTTATCAGATGGTGCTTTGCCGCTAACAAACGCGCTTTCAGCGCATCTGGCAGACTGGAGCGTGGAATATCAAATCGCAAATGCACAGCAGTATCGCGCTTATTGACGTTCTGACCGCCGTTACCTTGCGCCCGAATCGCCGTCATCTCAATTTCATCATCAGGAATGACCACATTGCGGGATATGACAATCATAATGCTTTACCGTTCACCAACCAGTCTGTAAATGTTAACTCGACATGACGCTCATCGGTTGAAAGCCAGATCACTCCTTCTTGCAAGGTGGCCTGGATAGTCAGGTTTCGCGTTGCCAATTCGGCCAACGAAGCTAACTGCGCATCATCAATAAAGCGGATGGTGAGATTGCCAAATTGCGCCAATTTATCGCGGTTATGCTGCCACCAGATTTGCCCCGCCCGACCATTATAGGCATAGAGCCAGACGTGATCCGCGCGATGGCAGGCTTTACGTAAACGTTTCTCATCGGGCAATCCGAGTTCAATCCAGCGCTCAATCGCCTGATGATCATTGAGCTGCCAAATTTCGGGCTCGTCATCAGCACATAATCCACGGGTAAATTGCAGACGCTCATCCGCATGGCAAATCCATGCCAGGAGACGTAGCATCATCCTGGATTCCGTTTCGAAAGGGTGCCGCGCCACCGTCAGCACGGTGTCGAGAAACACATTTCTGTCCATATCCGCTATGTTGACATTCGCTTTATAGACCGTTGCTTTTAGTGCCATTGCGTACCTCTAAACTTTGAGAGCCCTATTATACCTCAGTCAGCCGGAAATCCGGCCAGGGCTGGCTGATTTCCCCCGAAAGGCTGTGCTATAGTCGCCCAATGCCAGAAAAGACTCTGCATGGAGGTGCATGTGCAAAAGTATTGTGAATTAGTTCGCCGCAAATATGCCGAAATTGGCAGTGGTGATCTGGGATACGTGCCAGATGCCTTAAGCTGCGTGCTACAAGCGCTGGATGAGATAGCTGCCAATAGTGAGCTACACTCTTCTATCAGGGAAAAGGCAGCCTATGCTGCCGCGAACTTACTGGTGAGTGATTATGTCGATGAATGATACTTACGAACCCATCAATTGCGATGCTTACGACATCCTCGAAGACGCCTGCGAGAAAAAGTGGACGCTGACGCTCACACTAAAAAACGGTGAGAGATTGACAGCGAAAGCAAAGGATATTGTGTCTCGTAAAAATGTCGAGTATCTCACCATTGACGTTATGGACGAAACTCGCGAACTGCGACTTGATCATATCGCAACCTTTGAGCACGACAAGCTCGGTACCGTTGACGTCACTGCTGATTAAACGGCGCAACAGCGGGCATCACCGCCCGCTGTTGGTTTAGTGCGCCAGACTCGCATAATAGGCAGCCAGATTATTCATATCTTCTTCACTGAGGCCTGCCACAAAGGCTTTCATCACCTCCGCCTGACCACCACTGCGTCCCCCGTTTTTATAGGCCTGCAACGCCTGAGCCAGATAGGCTTCATGCTGCCCTGCCAGGTTGGGGTATATCGGCACTTTGGCTTTTCCCGCGACGCCATGGCATGCCACACACATCGCTGATTTTTCTTTACCCGCCGCAACGTCTGCAGCAGCACTGCTGCCACAGTACATGATCAGCGCGAGCGCTGTTAAAAACCGCAATTTCACATTGACTCCTTTTTATCGCTGCCAGTTATCGCTGCCAGCAAAGATGCCAGCCAGCCTGCTCGGGCTGTGCTTCTCCCTCACGCGTGACGAAAACACCCGGTGCGGTGATTAACAGGTCGTTATAAAACACCAGCGGCGTACGCTCGCGTTGCCAGGGCGGAACTCCCCGCTCCTGCCAGATTTTTTTTAGACTCCTGCCACCGGAACGTCCCACAACATGATAATGCCCGGATACCGCAAAGCGGACACTGACCTGTTCATCAGCGCGCGGCATCCGGATCCATGTGCCTGATACCGCGACCTGTAATGTGCCCAAGCCTGCCGGCAGTGTCAGCGGAAAGCGAGTTTGCTCCCACAGCAAGAGGGTGGCGGACAGATCTGGCAGGCGCTCAACAAGATACAAAGCGCCCTGAAAGCGGCGAATCTCTTTCTCGCCCAGCGAAAAACGTGGATTCGCATCTTCCCGGCTTTGTATCACCTCAAGCCACAGGCGTTGGAGTGCTTCACGCGAAGGAAGTGCCGAACCTTGCTGCGCCAACCAACGTCTCAATAACGCGTTCCGCTGTGCCACTGACACCTGGCTTAACGCACTGAAACAGAAGCCCCCGTCCGCTTGCGTTGCAGCAGCCAGCGCCTCCGCCAGTAATTCATCCAGCAACTGCTCTTGTTCCGCACACAGCGCTGCACTTCTTGCGGTGGCTGATGCAAAATGCGGCCATCGCGCATTTACAACCGGCAAAACGTGCTGACGTAAGAAATTACGGTCATAGCGGCTTTGCTGATTACTTTCATCCTCAATCCAGCAGAGTTTTTGCTGCGCGGCCCACTGCTCTAGCTGGCAGCGCGAGAAATTAAGCAGAGGGCGCCAATGCAGACCCTGGGCAAAGATTTTATGTTCTGGCATAGCAGCCAAACCCGCCGGGCCGCTGCCCCGTTTGAGTGCCAGTAAAAACGTCTCACACTGATCGTCGAGATGCTGCGCCGTTACCAGGCATTCTCCCGCCTGCAAATGCACAGCCATTGCCGCGTAACGCGCCGTTCGCGCAGCGGCTTCAATCCCCCCACGCTGCGCATCAATCTGCACGTACTCCACAATGAAAGGAATTTGCTTCTCTGCACATTGCCGCTGGCAATGCGCCACCCAGCTATCTGCGTTGGCACTCAAGCCATGATGAATATGGATCGCACGCAGTGTGATTTCAGCATGCTGCTGGCGGAGCAGGAAAAGTTGATGCAGTAAAACGGTGGAGTCCAGGCCGCCACTAAAAGCCACAAGTAAGGCGTTTTTGCCTTGCGTCGCGCTAACAATCTGCTGTTGAGTGAACATGCCTACTCTCGCTGAAAAAATCCGATCACAGTTTACGCTTCATACAGCTCAAGCGGTAATCCATCCGGATCGGTAAAGAATGTGAAACGCCGGCCAGTGAATTCATCCATACGCACCGGCTCACAGCTAACCCCTGCCTGAACCAAAGTGCTAACGGCCGAATCAATGTTTTCAACGCTAAAGGCTAAATGGCGGAGACCACAGGCTTCCGGATGCGATACACGCGCAGGCGGCTGAGGGAAAGAGAAGAGTTCGATAAGGTAGTGTCCATTCAGAGCCAAATCGCCTTTCCAGGAGTCTCGCGATTCGCGATAAACTTCAGCCTGTAACGTGAAGCCCAGAATATCGCAATAAAAGGCTTTGCTAACCGCATAGTCGGATGCAATGACGGCCACGTGATGAATCTGTTTAAGCGTTAACATTGTTCGCTATCCTGAATGAAGAAAGCCTGATCTTACCTTGATTTGCCCCAACATCGCCCCTGCTGGATCGAGATAAAATCACGTTCGTATTTAAAAAATACCCGATATAACATGGGTTCATGTCCAATGTCAGGCTCAGCCCTTCAAGGAGAAAGCATGTCAAAGCTGATTTATTATGTTGCTGCCAGTATGGATGGCTATATAGCCACTCAACAAGGCCAGTTGGATTGGTTAGAAAATTTTCCTCTGGGAGAGGAAGCCACCGCCTATGATGACTTCTATCAAGGCATTGGTGCTGTGATCATCGGTGCTGAGACCTACAACTGGATTATGGAAAATACCCCTGATGATTGGCCTTATCAAAATATTCCTGCCTTCATCATGACCCACCGCACACTGCCCATCCTCGCAGGTCTCAACATCACGCTGACAGGTGATGACGCTAAGTCACTGGCGGAAAAAGCAAAATGTGCCGCGGGAGGAAAAGACGTCTGGCTCGTTGGCGGGGGAAAAACGGCCGCCAGCTTTGCCGATGCGGGTGAACTGCAACAGATCATGTTGACGACGATTCCTGTTTTTCTGGGCACCGGTATTCCCGTGCTGCCGGCCAACAGCCGCCTGCATGTCACACCCAAGACACATCGCCTTCTGCCAAGTGGGGCGATGGAGAGCGTCCTGGATGTGAACCTCACATAGCCGTCATGCCACACGTCGCTGCGGGTGCTACTCGCAGCGAAGCACACGGACGCGATATTGCCCATCTTCAGTGCGTTGCGCGCCATGAATATCCGTTTCAAAACCCGGATAATGCTCACCAATGCGACACAGCATCAGTAAAAAATCCAGTACGGGGCGGCTGGCCTCAGTAATCATTTCACCCGGCATCACCAGTGGAACACCCGGCGGATAAGGCAACAGCATCGTAGCGGCAACGCGTCCGACTAATTCGCTGATAGCAACCGTTTCTACCTCACCTTTCACCTGATGCTGGAAAGCCTGATGCGGTGTCATGTGCATTTCAGGTAACACGGCAAACGCCTGCTGCATCAAACGCGGCAAATCGTGCTGCTGAATCAGCGTATGAATGCCTTGTGCCAGCGTTTGGATTCGCATGTTGCGATAGAAATCGGGATCCTCGGCATACAGATCCGGCAACATGTTCTTCACCCGCAGGTTTAGATCATAGGCGCGTTTAAAATCACACAAACCGCGTAACAAGCCCATCGCTTTGGTTTTATCAATGCCGATGCTGAACAAAAACAGCAAATTATAGGGACCGGTTTTCTCCACCACGATACCGCGCTCATCCAAAAATTTTGCGACCAGCGCGGCAGGAATCCCCTCTTCTGCCATCTCACCCAGTTCACTCATGCCCGGCGTCAAAATCGTCACTTTGATCGGATCGAGATACATGTGATCGGCATCCGCATCACGAAAGCCATGCCAGTCTTCCTCGCCGGGTTGAATCGGCCAGCATGCTGGCTCATCAATCCCATCCGGTTGCCAAATATCAAAGAACCAGCCGTCTGTCTCTTCGCGTAAACGTTGGATCTCACGGCGAAAGTGCAGCGCACGCTCAACGGAACGCGTAATGAGCCTGCGACCAGGATTTCCGCGTAGCATCGCGGCCGCCGTTTCAATTGAGGCCACAATGGCATAGTTGGGCGAGGTTGATGTATGCATCATGTAGGCTTCATTGAACGCCTGCTCGTCATAGTCGCCTTTAATATGAATTAACGACGCCTGCGAGAAGGCAGCCAACAACTTGTGTGTGGACTGGGTTTCATAGATGGTTTTTCCTGCCACCCGTTCGCCACTCATGCCGCTTTTACCTTCGTAAATCGGATGAAAACGGGTGTAAGGCACCCATGCTGAATCAAAGTGAATGGAAGGGACATCCAGGGTTTGCTTGATATATTCCGTGTTATACAGCAGACCGTCATAAGTGGAGTTGGTGATAACCGCATGCACTGGCCAACTGGCTCGCGGCGTGTCTGCCACTTTGAGGGCGATGCTCTCGCGCGTGAATTCCCGCTTTGGGATGCCCCCTAAAATGCCTAACGGATTGCGGGTTGGTTTGAGCCAAATCGGAATGATATCGCTCATCATCAGCAAGTGGGTCAGCGACTTATGGCAGTTACGGTCAATCAGCACCGTGCTGCCTGCCGGTGCGGCATAGATGCCGACAATTTTATTCGATGTCGACGTCCCATTGGTCACCATATAGCTTTGTTCAGCACCAAAGGTTCGCGCCACATACTCTTCAGCTTCCAAATGTGGCCCGGTATGATCCAATAGCGATCCCAACTCAGTGACAGATATCGAGATATCCGCTTTTAGCGTATTGGCGCCAAAGAAGTCGTAAAACAGGCTGCCCACCGGGCTTTTTTGAAACGCAGTGCCTGCCATGTGCCCTGGTGTGCAGAAGGTATATTTGCCCTCGCGTACGTAGGTAAACAGGGCCCGCGTCAGCGGTGGCAGGATAGTATCGATATATTCATCGGTATAGTGACGGATGCGCTGGGCAATCTCTTCCGCCGCGCCCAGGCTGTATTCAAAGAACCAGATCGCCATGCGCATCTCATTGATGCTGACGTCCATGGTGGAGTGCGTATTGATAAAAGGATACAGCGGCAGATGTTCGTTGAGCTGGTTGATTTCAGCACAGAGATCGAGCCCATATTCGTCCCAGTCAAAAATCACACCACAGATACGAGGATTGTGTTCAATCAACTTAATCAGATCGTTCGCGCTTTGTGGATAAATCAGCTGAAAGCCTTGCTGGTTCAGCGTTTTATCCAACTCTCGAATAGGTTCATCCTTGTAAAACACGCCCTGTGGGCCCATCACAGCAATAATATTCACAACTCACCTCCTGGCATCCAGCACTAAGCATAGTGAAAAGTACCAGGAAATTAACCAGGAAGATGGCGCAGTCTCTCCCGACAGACGAAAAAAAAGAGCCACAATGGGCTCTTTTCTTCAGCACTTATCAATGAATTACGCGTAACCGTAGCTCATCAGACGCTGATAACGGCGATTGAGCAGCTCTTCAGTGCTCAACACATCCAGGTCTGCCAGGTCTGCCAGCAACTGTTTTTTCAGTGCTTCAGCCATCACTTGCGGATTGCGATGCGCGCCACCCAGTGGCTCACCAATAACGGTATCAATGAGTTTTAGCTCTTTCAGGCGCGGCGCAGTGATACCCATGGCTTCTGCAGCCAACGGGGCTTTATCCGCGCTCTTCCATAAAATGGAAGCACAGCCTTCGGGTGAGATGACCGAGTAAGTGCTGTATTGCAGCATATTTACTTTATCGCCAACACCGATCGCTAAAGCACCACCGGAACCGCCTTCACCAATCACGGTACAAATGACGGGCACTTTTAAGCCAGACATTTCGCGCAAATTGCGGGCGATAGCTTCAGACTGACCACGCTCTTCAGCGCCTACACCGGGATAAGCACCTGGCGTGTCAATGAAGGTAATGATCGGCATCTTGAAGCGCTCAGCCATTTCCATCAGACGCAACGCTTTACGGTAGCCTTCTGGCGCGGGCATACCAAAGTTACGACGAATCTTCTCTTTGGTCTCGCGCCCTTTTTGATGACCAATGATCATCACCGGACGGCCGTCCAGACGGGCGATGCCGCCCACGATCGCTTTGTCATCAGCATAAGCGCGATCGCCTGCCAGCTCATCAAACTCGGTAAATGCGTGACGCACGTAGTCCAGGGTATACGGACGTAATGGATGACGCGCCAACTGAGCAACCTGCCAGGCTCCCAGATCGGCGAAGATCTTACGTGTGAGCTCGACGCTTTTCTCGCGCAGACGCTGCACTTCTTCATCCAAATTAACGTCGTGTTTTTCATCCTGACGCCCGAGCGATTTCAACGAATCAATTTTCGCTTCCAGTTCTGCGATGGGCTGTTCAAAATCCAGGTAGTTAAGACTCATAATGTTCCTGTTTTAGTCAAACTCCAGTTCCACCTGCTCCGATCCTATCAACAATCGTAAATCATTCAAAAGACGATCGCTGGGTGATACGCGCCATGCTGCACCGAAACGCAGTTTTGCTCGCGCGTCCTCCCTCTGATAGTAGAGATGTACCGGAATTGTCCCCGAGCGATGGGGTTCCAGGGACTGACGGAGACGGTTTAAAAGCTGGTCATCAATTTGCCTGTCCGTCAGCGAGATAGCAAGTCCACGCGCATATTTTTCACGCGCTTCATCAATGTCAATCAGTTCACGGGCGGTCATTTTAAGGCCACCACTGAAGTCATCAAAGCTGACCTGTCCGCTGACGATCAGAATACGGTCTTTTTCCAGCAAGTGCTGGTACTTGTCCAGTGCATCTGTGAATAACATCACTTCCAGACGCCCTGAGCGGTCATCAAGCGTACAAATCCCGATGCGATTTCCGCGTTTTGTGACCATAACGCGGGAGGCAACCACTAACCCCGCCGCGGTAGTCATTTTACCACGTTCTGTCGGGTGCATGTCTTTCAGACGCAAGCCCCCCACATAACGCTCAATTTCTTTTAAATATTGGTTGATGGGATGGCCGGTGAGATACAGCCCCAGCGTTTCACGCTCCCCATCCAACTGAATTTGCTCTGGCCACGGTGTGATATTACCGTACGACTGCTCAATTTTTTCAGGCTCTTCCGTTAGCACGCCAAACATATCGGATTGCCCTGTTGCTTCGGCTTTGGCGTGCTGATCGGCCGCTTTTAACGCATCGGCTAACGCGCTCATCAGCGCGGCGCGGTGTGGCCCCAGGCGATCAAACGCCCCTGACATGATCAGTTTTTCCATCACGCGCTTGTTGATCTTTTTCACATCGGTGCGCGCGCAAAGATCGAATAATTCGCGGAAATAACCGCCCTCATTACGCGCTTCGATAATGGCTTCGATCGGGCCTTCACCCACGCCCTTGATCGCGCCAATACCGTAGACGATTTCACCGTCGTCATTCACATGAAACTGGTATTGCCCGGAGTTGATATCGGGTGGCAGAACTTTGAGGCCCATACGCCAGCACTCATCCACCAATCCCACCACTTTCTCGGTATTGTCCATATCGGCGGTCATCACCGCCGCCATGAATTCGGCCGGGTAGTGTGCTTTCAGCCACAGTGTCTGATAGGAAACCAGCGCATAGGCTGCGGAGTGCGATTTGTTAAAACCGTAGCCTGCAAACTTCTCCACCAGATCGAAGATTTTCATCGACAGCTCACCGTCAACGCCCATCTTCTCTGCGCCGTCCTGGAATACTGAACGCTGCTTAGCCATCTCTTCAGGTTTCTTTTTCCCCATCGCACGACGCAGCATATCTGCCCCGCCAAGGGTATAACCTGAAAGCACCTGCGCAATCTGCATAACCTGTTCCTGATACAGGATAATGCCGTAAGTGGGTTCTAAAACGGGCTTTAAGGTTTCATGCTGCCACTGAATATCCGGATAGGAAATCTCTTCGCGGCCATGCTTACGGTCAATGAAGTTATCAACCATGCCTGATTGCAACGGGCCAGGACGGAACAAGGCCACCAGTGCGATCATGTCTTCAAAGCAGTCAGGTTTCAGGCGCTTGATCAGATCTTTCATACCACGTGATTCAAGCTGGAAGACCGCTGTGGTCTCCGAGCGTTGCAGCATGTCAAAACTCTTTTTGTCCTGTAGCGGGATCGACTCAATATCGATAGGATCTTCGCCCTGCTTTTTACGGCGAGCGTTAATCATATCCAGCGCCCATTTGATAATGGTCAACGTACGCAAACCCAGGAAGTCGAACTTCACTAAGCCGGCGTATTCAACGTCATTCTTATCAAATTGCGTGACAGGAAACTGGCCATTCTCATCGCAGTAAAGCGGCGCGAAATCGGTAATTTTTGTCGGCGCGATAACCACACCACCGGCGTGTTTACCGGCGTTACGGGTGACGCCTTCCAGTTTGCGCGCCATGTCGATAAGGGCTTTGACCTCTTCATCTGCCTCGTAGATTTCCGGCAGTTGCGGCTCTGCGGCAAAGGCTTTTTCCAGCGTCATACCCGGATCGGGCGGCACCAGTTTAGAGATACGATCGACAAAGCCATACGGATGCCCCAGCACACGCCCTACATCGCGGATAACCGCTTTCGCCGCCATGGTTCCGAAGGTGATAATTTGCGACACCGCTTCACGACCGTACATCTCCGCCACGTGCTCGATCACCAGATCGCGTTTTTCCATGCAGAAATCGACGTCAAAGTCAGGCATTGAAACACGTTCAGGGTTCAGAAAACGTTCAAACAGCAGGTCAAATTCCAGCGGATCGAGATCGGTAATTTTCAGCGCATAGGCCACCAATGAGCCCGCGCCGGAACCACGACCGGGGCCAACAGGTACGCCGTTATCTTTCGACCACTGGATAAACTCCATCACGATCAAGAAGTAACCGGGGAAACCCATCTGGTTTATCACATTGAGTTCAATGTCCAGACGTTCATCGTATTCAGGTCGTTTTTCGGCGCGCACTGCTTCATCTGGAAAAAGAAATTCCAGACGCTCTTCCAATCCCTCTTTGGATTTCACGACCAGAAAATCTTCGGTGGTCATGTCGCCCGTTGGGAACTGTGGCAGGAAATACTCACCTAATCGAACCGTTACGTTACAACGCTTAGCAATCTCTACGCTATTCGCGAGCGCCTCTGGGATATCAGAGAACAACTCACACATTTCATCTTCTGTGCGTAAATATTGCTGAGGGCTGTAATTGCGGGGGCGTTTCGGGTCATCCAGGGTGAAGCCATCGTGAATCGCTACGCGAATTTCATGCGCATCAAAATCGTCTTCAGTCAGAAAGCAGACTTCATTAGTGGCAACCACAGGAACGCCCTGGGCGATGGCCAGTTCTACGGCCGCATGCAGATAACTCTCTTCATCAGCACGCCCTGTACGAATCAACTCAAGATAGTAACGATCGGGAAACCATGTTTGATAGAAGGCCAACGCCTGCTCAACCATCGCATTATTGCCGCGCAGTAAGCATTTGCCGACATCGCCACGGCGGCCACCGGAGAGCAGGATAATCCCGTTGTTAAGCTCCTGCAGCCAATCACGGTCGATAATAGGACCATCGATTCCGTAACCTCGCTGATAAGCGCGTGAAATCAATAACGTGAGATTTTGATAGCCGTCATTATCTGCTGCTAACACCGTGATATGGGTCAGCTCATCGCCCATCAGATCACTGGCCACCTGGAAATCGGCACCAATGATAGGTTTCACACCTGCGCCATGCGCCGTGCCATAAAATTTCACCAGCCCACACAAGTTGGTGTAATCCGTAATGGCAATCGCTGGCATCCCCATGGCAGCCGCTTTCTTCACCAGCGGGCTGGTTTTTGCCAGACCGTCGATCATGGAATAGTCGCTGTGAACGCGCAGATGAATAAAACGAGGTTCTGCCATGAAAGTTTCCGCTTAATGCCTAACGATTAGAGAGACGAGACCGCCGCATTCACCTCTGCATCCAGCAACGCATTGCGTACCGGTGCGAAACTACGGCGATGGTGAGGGGTCGCCCCAAATTGACGTAATCTTTCCAGATGCACCGGCGTTGGATAACCTTTGTGCTGCGCGAATCCATACTGCGGATATTGCAGATCTAATGCTGCCATTTCCGCATCGCGCGTGACTTTCGCCAGAATGGAAGCCGCGCTAATTTCCGCGACCAGGCTATCGCCTTTCACCACCGCTGATGAAGGCATTGCCAGCGCCGGACAACGATTACCGTCTATCAGCACATATTCCGGCACAATAGCCAGCCCGGCAACAGCGCGCTGCATCGCCAGCATCGTGGCATGCAAAATGTTGAGCTGGTCGATTTCTTCTGGTGTGGCACGACCAATCGCCCATGCCAAAGCATGCTCACGAATCAGTTCGTACAGCGCCAGGCGCTTTTTTTCACTTAATTTCTTTGAATCCGCGAGGCCAGCGATGGGTTTTGCGGGATCAAGGATCACCGCGGCGGTCACCACGTCGCCCACCAATGGGCCACGGCCCACTTCATCAACCCCGGCAACCCGGTGGGTGTGCGGATAAATAAACTCAGGCATTGGCTAACTCCAGCACGGCATCGGCGGCCTGTTCATCTGCATTCCAACGGATCTGTTGGTGCAAATCATGGAATACGGCAAGCAGTTCCTGACGCTCTGGGCTGTCACTGAGCAGTGGAGCAAGCGCAGCCGCCAGTGCGTCTGGCTGACACGCATCCTGCAGCAACTCCGTTACCAACTCGCGACCCGCCAGCAGATTAGGCAGTGAAACATAATCTGTCTTCACCAGTCTCTTCGCCAGCCAAAATGTCAGCGGCTTCATACGATAACCGACCACCATTGGGCATTTTGCCAGCATGCACTCTAATGCAGCGGTTCCAGAAGCCAGTAGCGCCGCATCGCTGGCGATCATCGCGTCTCGCGCCTGACCATCAAGTAAATGCACCTTGAGCTCCGGGGCGATTTCCGCTTTGATCGCTTCAAACTCAGCCCGGCGTTTCGCATTCACCAGCGGCACCACAATTTCTAAATCAGGCCACTGTTGGCGAAGCCGCTGTGCCGTTTTTAAAAAATCGGCACTGAGCATCGTCACCTCGGCATGACGACTACCAGGTAACAGCGCTAAACATTTTACGTCACTGGCAAGTCCCAGGGCTGCACGCGCAGCCGCTTTATCCGGCTGTAACGGCATCGAATCGGCCATGGTGTGGCCGATAAAACGGCAAGGGACGTTAAAACGATCGTAAAACGCCTTCTCAAACGGCAGAAAGGCCAACACCAAATCAGTGGCTTTGCCAATTTTGAATACACGCTTTTGACGCCAGGCCCACACAGAGGGACTCACATAGTGGATGGTGCGGATCCCTTGCGCTTTTAAGCGCCCTTCCAGCGTGATGTTGAAATCGGGGGCATCAATACCCACAAAGACATCCGGCTGCAATGCCGTAAAACGGGCAGTGAGATCGCGGCGAATGGCCAGCAAGCGACGCAGGCGGCCAAGCACTTCAACAATGCCCATTACCGCCAGTTCTTCCATCTCATACCAGACTTCGCAGCCTTCCGCTTGCATACGCGGTCCGGCTACCCCGACAAAGCGGGCATCAGGATGACGTGCTTTTAGCGCGCGGATGAGGCCTGCACCAAGAATATCGCCGGAGGTTTCTCCGGCGACAAGGGCTATCGTTAACGGTCGCTCAGACATGTGTTACCGAATCAAGCCGCGAGTGGAGCGTGCGAAGAAATCAGAGAAAGGCTGCACTTCGGCATGCTCATTTGCCAATTCAGCAATTTCCAGTTTCGCTTCGTCCAGCGTTTTACCACTGCGGTAAAGAAGTTTGTAAGCATTGCGGATGGCATGAATGGTTTCTTTAGCAAAACCACGACGTTTCAGGCCTTCAATGTTCACACCGAAAGGCGTTGCGTGGTTGCCTTGTGCAATTACATAAGGCGGTACATCTTGCGCCACGCCAGAACACCCGCCGACCATCACGTGAGAGCCAATGGTGCAAAACTGATGGATCGCCGTCATACCGCCGATGATGACAAAATCATCCAACGTGACATGACCCGCCATGGTCGCGTTATTCGCCAGAATACAGCGATTGCCCACCACACAGTCATGCGCCACGTGCGCATTGACCATCAGCAGGTTATCGCTGCCAATTTTCGTCAAACCACCGCCCTGCGTGGTGCCACGATGAACAGTGACGCTCTCGCGGATGCGGTTGCGATCACCAATTTCAACGCGCGTTGGTTCACCCGCATATTTTAAATCCTGATTGGCCTCGCCCACACTCGCAAATTGATAGATCGTGTTGTCTTTCCCAATACGCGTATGGCCATTGACCACAACATGGGATTTCAACACGGTACCTTCACCAATCTCGACATTAGCACCGACAAGACAGAAAGGACCAATGTGAACACCAGCACCAATGATGGCGCCGTCTTCGACAATGGCACTTGGATGAATCACGGCGGTTTGATCAATCACGTATTACGCCTCCCGGCTGCGGGCACACATCATGGTCGCTTCGCAAACGATTTTACCGTCAACGGTCGCCACACCTTTAAAACGCGTCAGACCACGGCGGGTTTTTTCAAAGGTGACTTCCATGATCATTTGGTCCCCAGGCACCACCGGACGCTTAAAGCGTGCATCGTCAATACCGGCAAAATAGTACAACTCGCCCGGTTCCAGTTTACCCACGCTTTTAAACGCCAGAATGCCCGTAGCTTGCGCCATGGCTTCCAGGATCAAAACGCCCGGGAAAATCGGCTTACCAGGGAAGTGGCCCTGGAAAAACGGCTCGTTAACGGACACATTTTTCACCGCACGAAGATACTTATGCTCTTCAAATTCCAGCACGCGATCAACCAGCAAAAACGGGTAACGGTGTGGCAGCAGTTCAATAATCTCTTCAATTTTCAGAGTATGAGTTTCAGTAGTCAAAATACTCTTCCTGTCCTAAAAAATTCTGATGGCAACAATAACACGGCCTGCAAAATCTATTCGCAGGCCGCAAATCAGTCTGGCTTCCTTGCTCCACATTACGTCGTTGTGTAAGCCGGTCGCGCGTGGGAAGGCGATCAGTCGTGATTGACTTTACGCTCGATGGCTTTTAAGCGTTTGCTTATTTCATCGATATTCATTACCAACGCGGCAGTTTTGCGCCAGGTTTTATTGGGTTGTAACGGGATCCCTGAGGAATAGACACCCGGCTCAGTAATTGGACGCATCACCATCCCCATACCGGTCACCGTTACTTTGTCACAGATTTCCATGTGGCCGTTGATAACGCTGGCACCGCCAATCATGCAATAACGGCCAATTTTCAGACTGCCCGCCATGATAACGCCACCCGCAACTGCGGTATTGTCGCCAATCACAACGTTGTGCGCAATCTGACACTGGTTATCTATAATAACACCATTCCCGATCTGTGTGTTATCCAGCGCACCACGATCGATGGTGGTACAGGCACCAATTTCGACACGATCGCCGATAATGACGCTGCCAAGCTGAGGAATTTTAACCCAATTTCCCCGATCGTTCGCATATCCAAAACCATCGGCACCAATAACCGTACCTGACTGAATCAGACAGGACTCGCCAATAGAGATGTCATGGTAGATGGTGACATTCGCCCACAAACGCGTCCCGGCGCCAATTCGCGTGCGTTTGCCCACAAAACATCCAGGACCGATAACCACGTTGTCACCCAGTTCAACACCGGCTTCGATCACCGCATTAGCACCGATAGAAACCTGATGACCCCGTTTTACACTGGGATCGATCACCGCGCTTGGCGCGATATCTTCCGCCGGCTGCGGTGTGGTATCCAAAATTTGCGCCATGCGCGCGTACGTCAGGTAGGGATTCTTCACCACTAACGCCGCAGACTGGCAAAATGGGAGGTCTTCAGCAGTAAGAACGACGGCAGAAGCCTGGCACTGTGCCATTTGTTCACGATAACGACTGTTAGAAAGAAAGGTAATTTGACCGGATTGGGCGGATTGCATTGAAGCAATGCCGGAGATGGCGAGTTCGCCATCTCCGTGCAATTCTGCATCCAACTGCTGGGCTAAATCAGCCAGTCGAATAGATGACATGTATTATTTAACCTGTTTCAGAACGTCAGCAGTGATGTCTTTCGCGTTAGCAGCATACGCCACAGCATTCGCATCGATAACCACATCGTAGCCATCGTCAGCCGCAACTTTCTTCACTGCATCCTGGATGCGGCTCAGAATTTTGTTACGCTCTTCGGTCTGGCGGCGGCGGTTATCTTGCTCAAACGCCTGTGCTTTACCCGAGAAGGTTTCACGCTGCGCCATCACGTCTTTTTCAAGACGACTACGGTCGCTGGCTTTCATGGTAGAACCATCACGCTGCAGACGCTGCATTTTAGTTTGCAGGTCGCCTTCCATTTTCTGCAGCTCGCTTGCGCGGCCTTTGAATTCATTCTCAAGCTGTTTCGCAACTGTCGCACGCTGCGGTAACTGTTGGAAAATGCTGGAAACGTTGACGACTGCAATTTTGTCAGCAGCCTGAACGCCTGCTGAAGCAGCTAATGCTAAACCCAGACCTGCGGCACACAACAACTTTTTCACTATTTACTCCTTACCATCACCGTTTGTGTCAATCAGACACCTTTTGCGTGACCTGAGCTATCCGAATAATCTGGATAGCTCACAGACATCACGATACTTACTTGATGCTTCCTTGCAGAGGCATTACCAGGTTTTACCAATGTTAAACTGGAATTGCTCAGCTTTGTCTCCATCATACTTTTTAACCGGCTGGGCGTAGGAGAAGACCAGCGGTCCCAGTGGTGACATCCACTGTAAGGCCAGACCCGCAGAAACACGAATGTTACTCGGATCGCTGTAATCAGGCACACCGTACGCCTGGGTCTGAGCGGTGTTCTGCCAGTTTGTATCCCAAACGGTACCCGCATCCACGAACAGAGAAGTACGGACAGAGTTCGCGTATTTCTCGCTGAGGAACGGAGTTGGTGTAATCAACTCGGCGCTGGCAACCGCCATGGCGTTACCACCAACGGCATCATCCGAACCACAGATTGCCGCGGTTGTACTCGTACACTTGTAGGTGTTTGAGTTGTAATACACCGCTTTCGGGCCGATGTTATTGGAACGGAAACCACGCACAGTGCTAGAACCACCGGCATAGAAGTTCTCATAGAACGGCATTTCTTTATCGCCGATTCCGTCACCGTAACCGACACGGCCACGTCCCAACACGACCCAGGTGCGATCTTCATTCAGCGGCACGTACTGAACGGTATCCAGCGTAACCTTGTAGAAGGCGTTATCCGAACCCGGAATGGTAACTTTACCGTTCAAGTTGGTACGATTACCTGACGTTGGGAAGAATCCGCGGTCCAGATTGTTAAACGTCCAACCATAGTTAAAGGTGAAGTCATCCGCGCTAAAATCTGGTGTAGATTGCAGCGTTGGATCCTGGCCTACCGAACGCAGATAGCGCCACATCGCAATTTGCGGTTGCATGTCGGACAAGGCGTTATGAACGTAGCCTAAGCCTACACGCAACGTGTTGTTTTCATTGATTGGGAAGCCCAGCGTGCCATCAACACCGTACGACTTATTGGTGTAGTCTGACAGGTCAGCATCATCCGCCTTAAAGTCATTATAGAAGATGCGTCCGCCAAGGCTCACACCGTCTACGGTAAAGTACGGATCGGTCAATGAGAATTCAGCATAGGTTTGGTAGTCGTTTTTGGTTCCGCTGATGCTCACCGTGTTACCGGTGCCCAACCAGTTGTCCTGCGACACGCCAACCTGGAAGCTCACGCCACTTTCTGTGCCGTAACCAACACCAAAGTTAAAGGTACCGGTATTACGCTCTTTAACTTTATAGACCACATCAACCTGGTCTGGAGAGCCTGAAACACGTTGTGTGTCAGTATCTACCGTTTCAAAATAGCCTAAGCGGTTCAGACGCTCTTTACCCTGCTCAACCAGATCGCTGCCCAACCAGGCACCTTCCATTTGACGCATCTCACGACGGAGCACCGCATCTTTGGAAGTGTCATTGCCTTCAAAGCGAATTTTGCGCACGTAATAACGGTTGCCCGCATCAACGTTCACATTCAGCTTCACGGTCTTATCCGCATCATCGATTTGCGGCTGTGTTACTACGCGCGGATAGGCATAGCCATAACGACCCAACAGTTTCTTGATGTCGTCTTCCATACGCGTCACTTTCGTGCCGTTATACAGTTCGCCGGGCTGAATCTTGGTCAGCCCTTCGATTTCCGCTGAGTGACCCGCCAGGTTGCCATTAACGACAACGCCAGACAATTTGTATTGTTCGCCTTCATTGATGTTCAGTGTGATGTAGATGCCTTTTTTATCTGGCGTCAAACTCACTTGCGTCGAATCAATGTTAAAACGGGCATAGCCGCGATCCAGATAGAAACTGCGCAGCGTTTCGAGGTCGCCCGCCAGCTTTTGCTTCTGATATTTACGATCGCCGACCAGGTTCCACCACGGCACTTCATCACGCAGTTGGAAACGGGAGATCAATTCTTCAGAGCTAAACGCTTTGTTACCGACGATGTTGATCTGCTGAATTTTTGCAGAGACCCCTTCGGTAAACACCAGTTTCAAATCAACGCGGTTACGCGGCAGCGGTGTAACAACCGCTTTCACGCTGGCACTGTATTTGCCCACGCTGTAATAGAAATCTTCGAGCCCCTTCTCGATGGAAGAGATTGTCGTGCGATCCAGCGCCTCACCCACGCGAACACCTGATGCTTCAAGGTTCTGCTTGAGCTGCTCCTCTTTCACCGCTTTGTTGCCGGAGAACGTGATGCTGGCAATGGTCGGACGCTCTTTCACCTGAGCAATCAGGGTCTGACCGTCACGTAACACCTGCACATCTTCAAAGTTCCCTGTCGCGAACAATGAACGGATGGTGTTACTGATGTCTTCATCCGAAATGGTATCTCCGACGCGAACCGGCATACTCAGCAATGCCGCACCGACAGCGACTCGCTGCAGGCCTTCGAAATGAATGTCTCTCACTACGAAATCGTCTGCACCGTATACGGTGGCGCTGCTGAACAGCAGCGACGCTATAAGCAACTTTTTCATCGCCATCGTTTTTATGCGTTCTTCCTAGCCAACTCTCAGCGCACTTACTGTTACAGGCGAGAGAAATCATTGAAAAGTGCAAGCCCCATTAACAACACCAGCAAAATTGAGCCAATGCGATAACTGAAGTCCTGAACTCGTTCGGACACCGGCCCCCCTTTGATCTTCTCGATCGCGAGGAACAGCAGATGACCACCATCTAATACCGGTAATGGGAACAGGTTGATGATGCCAAGGTTGACGCTAATCAACGCAAGAAACATCAGATAATAAATCAACCCATACTCTGCTGACATCCCTGCACCTTGAGCAATTGAAATTGGCCCGCTCAGGTTATTCAGCTTCACATCACCTGTAATCAGCTTACCTAGCATACTGACTGTCAGTTTCATCAGTTGCCACGTTTTATCACTGGCCTCTGCAAATGCGGCAAAAGGCCCGTACTGACGTACCGTTCTGTATTCTTCTGGCAGAGGAATGATGCGCGGAATAACGCCGGCAAACCCTTCCCCTTCACGTCCTGCTTTCACTTCCGGCGTCAGCGACAGCGCTAACGTTTCGCCATTGCGCTCAACATCTAACCCAATCGCTTTGCCTGGGTTATCACGCACCAGAGTGACAAAAGTCTGCCACTGCTCCAGAGGCTGGCCTTCGACTTTAACGATCCTGTCGCCGGCTTGCAAACCCGCTTTGCTGGCGGCGGAATTTGCCTGCACTTCAGCAAGGACGGTTTCAATCTGCGGGCCACGTGGGCGAATGCCCAGCGCCACAACCGGATCCTGCTTATCGGGCTCAAATTTCCAGTGGCGTAAATCAAGTGTCTTGTCTTCAACGGCATTTGAACCAAAGGGGGCCAAACTTACCGTTGCTGACTCATCACCAATTTTGCCGACCAGCGCCATTCTCACAGCATCCCAATCAGGCGTTTCGATACCATCTACGGCCTTAAGTTCCATACCTGGGCGAATTTCCGCGCTGGCAGCCACCGAACCGTTCACAATTTCGCCAATTACCGGGCGTACACCCGGTACACCGATAATAAAAACCAGCCAGTAAGCAAAGACGGCAAAGATGAAATTCGCCAGAGGACCTGCGCTAATGATCGCAGCACGTTGGGCAACGGTTTTGTTGTTAAACGCCAGATGGCGCTGCTCGGGAGTAACGCTTTCAACGCGTTCATCGAGCATCTTAACGTAGCCACCCAAGGGGATCATCGCCAGCACGTACTCCGTGCCGCGTTTATCACGACGACGCCATAGCGCTTTACCAAATCCTACGGAAAAACGCTCAACGTGTACGCCACAGCGACGGGCGACCCAAAAATGGCCAAATTCATGCACCGTAATCAATACGCCAAGTGCGATGATAAAAGCAGCAAGACTCCAAAGCACACTCAGCATAATCGTCCTTATAAGGTGCCAAACACCAGCAGCAGTAAGCAGGCAAATACCGGGACTGCTGCGGTTAAACTGTCTATACGGTCAAGAATACCACCGTGGCCTGGGATAAGGTTACCGCTGTCTTTAATCCCCGCTTCACGCTTAAACATGCTTTCCGTCAAATCGCCCAGTACTGATGCCAGAGCGGCAACCACAGAGCAGGTGAGAAGCACAGTGGTAGAAACCGCTAAGGGTGCCAACCAGCCAAATAGGCAGGCGATCAGCGCTGAGGTGATTAGGCCCCCGATAAACCCTTCCCATGTTTTACCCGGTGAGACTTTCGGGGCCAGTTTGTGCTTACCCAGCATTTTGCCAAACAGATAAGCACCGGAATCGGCCCCCCACACGAGGATCATGACGTAAAGCAGCCACCATGCGCCTGTCGCGTGATCGGTATCGTAGTGAAACTGGCGCAGCGCTAACATGCCCCAAAAGAAGGGAACAATGGTTAATACGCCAAACAGTAAACGTAATGGCTGAGAGCCGCGCCACATGGACGCCGATCCGGGGTACGTCAGCACTAATAATAACGCGACAATCCACCAACCAAGGGCCACCCACAGAGAAGTCTGGATGCGTAGCACATCAGCGGAATGTTGATAGGCGGGTAAGGTGAAGAGCATCAACGCCAACAGAAGACCGCAGAGTACGGCAATCCAAATGCGCTGATGACGCGTTTTAAAGCCTGCCAATTGCCCCCACTCCCACGCCGCCAACATGCAAATGACGAGGGTTGTAATAGCAAAACCCGCGGGCGGCAATAAGAATAGGGCCGCAATGACAACGGGTATCAGGATAAACGCGGTGATAAGACGAGACTTCAGCAAATGTACCCTCCAGAACGCTTACGCGTCTTCAGGTGCCGTCCCGCCAAACCGACGCTCTCGTGTTGCGAATGCATTCAGTGCACCTTCAAAAACTTGTTCATCAAAATCAGGCCAAAGCACATCGGTGAAATAGAGTTCCGCATAGGCAATCTGCCAAATAAGGAAATTACTGATCCGATGTTCTCCGCTGGTCCTTATAAGTAAATCCACAGGCGCCAGTTCCTGCAAGCAAAGGTGGCGAGACAAGTGTATATCCTCGATCTCATCCGCGCGTAACAAGCCTTCTTGCACCTGTTCAACGACCTTTCTGACGCCCTGAATAATATCCCAACGGCCACCATAATTCGCGGCAATGTTGAGGGTGAGTCCATCATTTTGTTGCGTCAGTTCCTCAGCATGATGAATACGATCCTGAAGACGTGCGCTAAAGCGGCTAATGTCACCAATAATCTTGAGGCGAACATTGTGCTTATGCAGACTTTTCACTTCACTGTCGAGCGCCCAGATGAACAACTCCATCAATGCAGACACTTCCTGCTGCGGACGACTCCAGTTTTCACTGCTAAAGGCATAAAGCGTTAACGCATCTAACTTTTGACTGACGGCAAAACTCACTGCCCGTCGAACTGATTTTACGCCTGCTTTATGGCCAGAAATGCGTAATTTACCGCGCTGTTTCGCCCAACGCCCGTTGCCATCCATAATGATAGCCACATGGCGAGGTTTAAGGCCGACTTCGTTGTCGGTTTTTAATACTTTATCGGACGACATAACGCGTATTTATTTCCTATCGCAGAAATATGACGGTTCTGGAATAACAACGCTATTGCGTAAAAAAGCCGTGCTGAACACGGCTTTCCGGATCCGTCCCGACTCCGTTAAAACGGAGCGAGTGACTATATCACCTCTGACTGATAGCGACAAACACACGCAGGTCAGAACCTCGACTAAACATCAACGAGTTAGGGTTTTCAATCCGCTTCTCGCCTGCGCGCGTGCCCATTGATCAATTGCCAGAACATCCGCCACATCTTGCGGTTCTGGCTGATTTAATTCTGCCAGCACCTGATGATTGGTCGCTGCGATGTCAGTAAAGGTGATATGCCCTGCCAGGAACGCCGCCACAGCCACTTCGTTGGCGGCGTTTAGCGCAGTGGTCGCCGCTTGTCCCTGTTGGCAAGCATCAATGGCCAGCTTCAAACAGGGGTAACGGCGATAATCCGGTTCAGCGAACGTCAGTGTGCCCATTTTGACGAAATCCAGATGCTCGACGCCAGCATCCACGCGTGCGGGCCACGCCATAGCGTGAGCAATGGGAGTGCGCATGTCCGGCGATCCTAACTGTGCCAGCACACTACCATCGCGATAACGCACCATAGAGTGGATCATCGATTGTGGATGAAGAACAACTTCCATCTGACTCGCCGCTGCGTTAAACAGCCAACGGGCTTCAATATATTCCAGACCTTTATTCATCATGGTGGCAGAATCAACGGAGATCTTTTGCCCCATTGACCAATTCGGATGCGCGCAGGCTTGAGCGGGTGTCACACTGCCAAGCCTGTCCAACGGCATGTCACGAAAAGGGCCACCTGATCCCGTGAGAATGATGCTTTTCACACCATATTGCTCAAGATCAGCGTACCCTAACTGTTGCTGGATACCAGCAGGCAAACTCTGAAAAATGGCATTATGCTCGCTGTCTATCGGCAACAACTGCGCCCCATGCGCGCGCACTGCATCCATAAACAAGCGGCCGCACGTGACAAGCGCCTCTTTGTTCGCCAGCAGGACAGTTTTACCTGCCTGAACCGCAGCCAACGTCGGGAGTAATCCCGCAGCACCCACAATCGCCGCCATCACCATATCGACATCAGATAACGCCGCCAGCTCACAGGCCGCCTGCTCACCCGCGAGCACTTCTGTTTTCGACCCCGCCTCACGCAACTGCTGGCGAAGGGCTTGCGCCGCCGACGCATCTGACATCGCAGCATAGGCAGGTTGGAAAGTCAGGCACTGCTCCAGCATCACCGCCACATTGCGTCCAGCCACCAGCGCTTTTACCTGAAAGTGTTCAGGATTCGCTTTAATGACGGCAAGTGTGCTGGTACCAATCGAACCGGTTGAGCCGAGAATGGTTAATTGCTTCATGGGGGTGAGTATCCGGTAGTCGTGTCAGCCCTGCGGACAGAGCAAACGAAAAACGCCGTCAGCGACGCGCAGGTCACGCGCCTAACTAACGGCGTTAACGATGGATTGATTAGAAATCCATCAGTTCCTTTTCTTTATCAGCCAATGCTGCATCGACATTCTTGATCGCGGCATCAGTCAGTTTCTGCACATCGTCCTGAGCGCGGCGCTCATCATCTTCGCTGATTTCTTTGTCTTTCAGCAGCGCTTTCAGCTTGTCGTTGGCGTCACGACGCACGTTGCGCACAGACACACGGCCCTGCTCTGCTTCGCCACGCACGATCTTGATCAGATCTTTACGACGTTCTTCAGTCAGCGCTGGCAGAGGCACACGAATATCGCTGCCTGCTGAACTTGGGTTCAACCCCAGATCAGAGGTCATAATCGCCTTCTCAACGGCCGCACTTAACGAGCGATCAAACACGTTGATTTTCAGCGTACGGGAGTCTTCTACCGTGACGCTAGCCAACTGACGCAGTGGCGTAGGTGTACCGTAGTATGGAACAACAATGCCATCGAGCAGTGAAGGCGAAGCACGACCGGTGCGCACTTTGCTGATCTGGTTTTTGAAGGCTTCCACACATTTGTCCATGCGCGTGTCAGCATCTTTCTTAATATCATTAATCACGTTGTAACCCTTGATTTCTGGTGACTCGCAGGCTCAGCAAGAGTGGTTGTGAGCCTGATCAGTCTGTTTCATAAGGCATTGGCGTATTCGCCACCCGCAGAATATACCTTATTTTAGCAGCACAAATGCATATGCTTACGTGGCGGGCGCAAAAAACGCTTACTGAGTAATCAGCGTGCCTTCTTTTTCACCCATCACCACGCGGCGAAGTGCACCTGGCTTGTTCATATTAAATACGCGGATCGGCAAGTGATGATCGCGTGCCAGCGTAAAGGCCGCCAGATCCATCACTTTCAGTTCGCGATCCAGTACTTCGGTATACGTCAGTTGCTCGTGCAGTGTGGCATCCGGGTTCTTCACCGGATCGGCGGAGAACACACCGTCCACTTTGGTCGCTTTCAGCACCACGTCAGCTTCAATTTCGATACCACGCAGACAAGCGGCGGAATCGGTGGTGAAGAACGGGTTACCCGTACCGGCGGAGAAGATCACGACGCGATTGTTACGCAGCAGGCTAATTGCTTCCGCCCAGTTGTAGTTATCGCAAACGCCATTCAATGGGATAGCAGACATCAGACGCACATTGACATAGGCACGGTGCAACGCATCACGCATCGCCAGGCCGTTCATCACGGTAGCAAGCATCCCCATGTGATCGCCAACAACGCGGTTCATTCCCGCCTGAGCCAGGCCAGCGCCACGGAACAAGTTGCCGCCACCAATAACAACGCCCACCTGAATCCCCAGTTCAACCAGTTCTTTGATTTCCTGCGCCATACGATCGAGGACGCTGGCATCGATGCCGAAGCCCTCCGCACCTTGCAGCGCTTCGCCACTCAATTTAAGCAGAATTCGTTGATAAACAGGTTTTGCATTGGTCGCCATGGTGTGATTCCTGAAAGCAATGGTCGAAGGAGAAGGTGTTTTAATCTTTGCTATCATCCCGTCTGAGCAGACAAAAAGCTATTGGGATGAGGCTGAAAACGGTCTGCCCGGAAAATGGGCAAAAAAGAGCCGCCTGGCGGCGGCTCTGACAGTCGATTAAGACTGTTTAGACATTGCCGCAACTTCTGCAGCAAAATCAGTTTCAACTTTCTCGATGCCTTCACCCACTTCGAAACGGATGAAGTTGGTAACATTTGCGCCCTGCTCTTTCAGCGCCTGACCCACAGTTTTGCTTGGATCGATAACGAAAGGCTGGCCTGTCAGAGAGATTTCGCCGGTGAATTTCTTCATACGGCCTTCAACCATTTTCTCTGCGATTTCTTTTGGCTTGCCAGACTGCATGGCGATATCCAACTGAACCTGGAACTCTTTCTCAACCACTTCAGCAGAAACGTCTTCTGGCTTCACAAACTCAGGCTTGCTTGCCGCAATGTGCATGGCGATTTGCTTGCTCAGCTCTTCGCTCGCGCCAGTGGTAGAAACCAGAACGCCGATACGTGCGCCGTGCAGATAGGTATTCATCTGCGCACCATCCAGAATGGCAACGCGACGAATGTTGATGTTTTCGCCAATTTTAGCAACCAGCGCAACACGCTCTTCTTCGAACTGCGCTTTCAACACTTCAACGTCAGTCACTTTGCCCGCAGCAGCGGCATCCAGCACTTTGTCTGCGAATGCCTGGAAACCTGCATCTTTAGCAACAAAGTCAGTTTGGCAGTTTACTTCCAGAATCACCGCGTAGCCGTCAGCGATTTTGGTTTTGATCACGCCGTCAGCAGCAACGTTACCGGCTTTCTTAGCCGCTTTGATTGCGCCAGATTTACGCATGTTTTCAATCGCCAGCTCGATGTCACCAGCAGATTCAGTCAGCGCTTTTTTGCAATCCATCATGCCAGCGCCAGTGCGCTCGCGCAGTTCTTTTACCAGTGCAGCGGTAATATCAGCCATTCCAGAATCCTCGATTCGTCTCTTATGTGCAGACACAATGACAGAGACTTGTTGCGGAAAAATTTACTCTGCCCCGCCTACCGATGGGGTGGCGTCACAGACTTAGATAAAATAAAGGGGCCTGTGCAGGCCCCTTAACAGATAACATCTGATGTCTAAGGGCTCTGTTAAAGAGCAAACCTTATTAAGCGTTTTCTAAAGACGCTTCTTCAGCCTGCACAGCCAGATCCTGAGAACGGCCTTCGCGAACGGTAGTCGCAACAGCAGTCAGGTACAGGCTTACAGCACGGATAGCATCGTCGTTACCAGGGATAACGTAATCAACACCGTCCGGATCAGAGTTAGTATCAACGATAGCAAATACTGGGATACCCAGGTTGTTTGCTTCTTTGATCGCGATGTGCTCATGATCAGCATCGACAACGAACAGCGCGTCTGGCAGGCCGCCCATGTCTTTGATACCGCCCAGGCTGTTTTCCAGCTTGGCCAGCTCACGAGTGCGCATCAGTGCTTCTTTTTTGGTCAGCTTGTCGAAAGTACCGTCTTGAGATTGGCTCTCAAGATCTTTCAGACGCTTGATGGACTGACGAACGGTTTTCCAGTTAGTCAGCATACCACCCAACCAGCGGTGGTTTACGAAGAACTGATCACAGCTGTTCGCTGCGTCTTTTACCGCTTCGCTCGCTGCACGTTTAGTACCGACGAACAGGATCTTACCTTTACGGGAAGAGATTTTGTTCAGCTCAGCCAGGGCTTCGTTGAACATCGGTACCGTTTTCTCAAGGTTGATGATGTGAACTTTGTTACGCGCACCAAAGATGAATGGCTTCATTTTTGGGTTCCAGTAACGGGTCTGGTGACCGAAGTGAACACCGGCCTTGAGCATGTCGCGCATGGAAACAGTTGCCATGATTACCTCTAAATAATGTATTGGGGTTGGGCCTCCACGTATCCCCAACAACCGACCTTCAAACGCAAGCGTTATCTGGCACCCCGGCGTGGGTATCGATACGTGTGTGTTATTTACACATAGTGAGATTCGTTGACGTCCAGATGCAGAGAAAATCACATACAGAATCGTCGGCGCGCTTTATACCATAATCCACCGCGTGACGCCAATACTTGTTCTGTGCAATACCGAGGGCAGCATCTGCATTTGGCAGTCTGCAGGTGGGCTGATAACATGTCAGCACTTGCACAATTATTGTCGAAATTTTCGACAACCGTGGACAATTTAAATGGCAATTTCAATTAAAACCCCTGAAGAAATCGAAAAAATGCGCGTAGCAGGCCGCTTGGCTGCTGAAGTGCTGGAGATGATCGAAGCGCATGTAAAACCCGGCGTCAGCACCGGTGAACTGGACCGCCTCTGCCACGAGCACATCACGCAAAAACAGCAGGCTATCTCTGCATGCCTGGGCTATCACGGATTTCCTAAATCAGTCTGTATTTCCGTGAATGACGTGGTATGCCATGGCATACCCGATGATGAAAAAACGTTAAAAGACGGCGATATTGTTAATATTGACGTGACGGTGATTAAAGATGAGTGGCACGGTGACACCTCTGCGATGTTCATCGTCGGTAAACCCACAATTCAAGGTGAGCGCCTGTGTCGCGTCACCCAGGAAAGCCTGTACCTGGCACTGAAAATGGTGAAACCCGGCATCCGTTTGCGTGAACTGGGTCGTGAGATCCAGAAATATGTTGAGGCGCAGGATTTTTCCGTAGTGCGTGAATATTGCGGTCACGGTATTGGCAAAGGTTTCCACGAAGAGCCACAAGTGCTGCATTACAACGCCGATGATGGCGGTGTGGTGTTACAAACCGGCATGACATTTACCATTGAGCCAATGGTCAATGTCGGCGATTACCGTATCAGAACGATGAAAGACGGCTGGACCGTAAAAACCAAAGATCGCAGCTTGTCGGCGCAGTATGAGCATACTATTGTGGTGACAGAAAACGGCTGCGAAATTTTAACGCTGCGTAAGGATGAGACAATCCCTGCCATCCTGACGCCTGACAGCAACTGAGTCTGCTGTTGATCCAAGCCGGCACATGCCGGCTTTTTTTATGTCTGAAATTCAGTGCGTGAGATCCTGGAGAGAGTGTTGATGAGTCATACTGAAACGGAGTCCCTCTACGAGACCTTAAATCTCACCGAGCTGGCAAATCTGCCCGCGACCTGGCACGACGATAAAATTCACCGTGATGCGCTGCGCCACGCGCTTGAGTTGCTTGCGCAACGTCTCGCGGCGGCCTTTGACCAAGGTGAGCCCGTTGAAGTCTTGATTAAAACGCGCACGCGCTTCCTGGATCGCTTGCTGCGCCGTTTATGGCGCTTCTACAAATTCAAACACGTCCGCAATATCGCGCTGGTCGCCGTGGGCGGCTATGGTCGCGGTGAGCTTCATCCCCTGTCAGACATTGATGTGTTGATCCTCAGCCGCAAACCGTTGGATGAGAGCGCCGCTGCCCGTATCAGTGAACTGCTGACACTGTTATGGGATTTAAAACTGGAAGTGGGCCACAGCGTTCGCACGCTCGAAGAGTGTCTGCTCGAAGGGCTTTCCGATCTGACAGTCGCCACTAACTTGATTGAATCGCGGATGCTGTCAGGGGACGTCGCGCTGTTTCTGGAACTGCAAAAACATGTGTTCAGTGACGGCTTCTGGCATTCCGACCGTTTTTTTGCGGCCAAAGTTGAAGAGCAAAATGAGCGTCATAAACGCTATCACGGCACCAGTTACAACCTTGAACCGGATATTAAAAGCAGTCCCGGCGGCCTGCGTGATATTCATACGCTGCTGTGGGTCGCGCGCCGCCATTTTGGCGCAACATCGATGGACGAAATGGTGGGATTTGGGTTTCTCACCGACGCCGAACGTAATGAGTTAAACGAATGCCAAAACCTGTTGTGGCGTATACGTTTCGCACTGCATCTGACCTTGACCCGTTATGACAACCGCTTGTTGTTCGATCGCCAGCTCAATGTCGCGCAACGCCTGAACTACCAGGGCGAAGGCAATGAGCCGGTTGAGCAGATGATGAAAGACTTTTACCGCGTCACGCGTCGCATCAGCGAGCTCAATCACATGCTGTTGCAGCTGTTTGCCGAAGCGATTTTGGCCATTGACGCCACCGAGAAACCGCGTCCGCTGGATGAAGCGTTTCAGGTGCGCGGCAAACTGATCGACCTGCGCGATGAAACGCTTTTTACCCGTGAACCGCAGGCGATTATTCGCATGTTTTATGTGATGGTACGCCACCCAGAAATCACCGGTATTTACTCCTCAACGCTGCGCCAACTGCGCCATGCTCGCCGCAATCTAAAAGCACCGCTGTGTGAAATCCCCGAAGCGCGACAGTTGTTTATGTCCATTTTGCGCCATCCTGGAGCGGTCAGTCGGGCTCTGGTGCCCATGCATCGCCACAGCGTACTGTGGGCGTACATTCCGCAATGGGGCAGCATCGTTGGGCAAATGCAGTTTGACCTGTTTCACGCTTATACGGTCGACGAACATACCGTTCGCGTCCTGCAGAAATTGGAAAGTTTCGCCGATGAAGCCACACGCCCACGCCACCCGCTGTGCGTTGAACTTTGGCCACGTCTGCCGCAAACCGAACTGATGCTGATCGCTGCGCTGTTCCATGATATCGCCAAAGGGCGCGGCGGCGATCACTCCATTTTAGGCGCGCAAGATGTCCTCGATTTTGCCGAATTGCATGGCTTGAACTCCCGTGAGGCGCAGTTGGTGGCCTGGCTGGTACGTCATCATTTGTTGATGTCAGTCACCGCCCAGCGTCGCGATATTCAAGATCCGACGGTTATCCAGCAATTCAGTGAGGTGATGCAAAATGAAAATAACCTGCGTTACCTGGTGTGCCTGACCGTTGCGGATATTTGCGCCACCAACGAAACGCTGTGGAACAGTTGGAAACAAAGCCTGTTGCGTGAACTGTTTTTTGCTACAGAAAAACAGTTGCGTCGCGGAATGGAAAACAGCCCGGATCTGCGCGAGCGCGTGCGACATCACCGCTTACAGGCGCTGGCTCTGCTACGGATGGATAATATTGATGAAGAAGCGCTGCACCGTATCTGGGGCCGTTGTCGCGCCGACTATTTCCTGCGCCACTCGCCGAACCAGCTAGCCTGGCATGCGCGTCATTTAATGACCCATGATTTAAGTACGCCACTGGTGTTAGTGAGTCCGCAGGCGACGCGTGGCGGCACCGAAATTTTTATCTGGAGTCCCGATCGCCCGCACCTGTTTGCCACCGTTGCCGGAGAATTAGACCGTCGTAATTTAAGCGTGCACGACGCGCAGATTTTTACCAGCCGCGACGGCATGGCGATGGACACCTTTATCGTGCTGGAGCCCGATGGCAGCCCACTGGCACCCGACCGCCATGAGTTAACCCGTCAGGCGCTGCTGCAAGCCATTGGGCAAACCACCTGGCAGCCACCGCGCACACGCAGACAATCCGCCAAACTCAAACACTTTACCGTCGAAACCGAGGTGCGTTTTTTGCCCTCTCACACTGACCGTCGTACCTGGCTGGAATTAGTGGCGTTGGATCAGCCCGGATTGTTAGCGCGCGTGGGAGAAGTGTTTGCCGATCTCAGTGTCTCGCTGCACGGCGCACGCATCAGTACTATCGGTGAACGGGTTGAGGATCTTTTCATCATTGCCAACAGCGATCGTCGTGCATTAGACGCGAAAATGCGTGATGTACTGCAACAACGGTTGACAGAGGCCCTTAATCCAAACGATAAAGTGTGACCGCGATAAAATTTTTCACCCGCCAACGGCGCCCCCGTTGGCAAAAACCAGGATGAGAGAGTCAATGCAACAACTTCAGAGTGTTATCGAGAGCGCGTTCGAACGTCGCGCCGACATCACCCCCACGAGTGTCGACACCGTTACCCGTGAAGCCGTCAATCAGGTTATGGGCCTGTTGGATAGCGGCGCATTGCGCGTCGCCGAGAAGATCGACGGACAATGGGTCACCCATCAGTGGCTGAAGAAAGCCGTGCTGCTCTCATTCCGCATCCATGACAATCAGGTGATGGAAGGTGCTGAAAGCCGTTTCTACGACAAAGTGCCGATGAAATTTGCGAACTACGACGAAGCGCGTTTCAAAAAAGAAGGCTTCCGCGTCGTACCGCCTGCCGCCGTGCGCCAGGGGGCCTACATTGCCCGTAATACCGTACTGATGCCATCCTATGTCAACATTGGCGCCTACGTTGACGAAGGCACCATGGTTGATACCTGGGCCACCGTGGGTTCTTGTGCGCAGATCGGTAAAAACGTCCACCTGTCCGGCGGTGTAGGCATCGGCGGTGTACTGGAGCCGCTGCAGGCAAACCCAACCATTATCGAAGATAACTGCTTTATTGGTGCGCGTTCTGAAGTGGTTGAAGGCGTTATCGTAGAAGAAGGTGCCGTGATCTCTATGGGCGTCTACATTGGTCAAAGCACCAAGATCTACGACCGTGAAACCGGCGAAGTGCATTACGGCCGCGTACCGGCAGGTTCTGTTGTTGTCTCCGGTAACCTGCCTTCCAAAGATGGCAGCTACAGCCTGTACTGCGCGGTGATCGTGAAGAAAGTTGACGCGAAAACCCGTGGAAAAGTAGGGATTAACGAACTTCTGCGCACCATCGATTAAGTCTTCTAACGGGCCGCCCTGTCGGCCCGTAATCTTTTCTTTACACTTCGCCCTACCTAAACCTGATTCGTGGCACGAATTATCAGGTGCGTTTACTTTTCAGCCAGGTCATAATCCGCGCCAGAAAAATACCGGCACACAACGCGCAGGTTGCAGCTTAATGATTGCACATAGCAACACCAAGGATTGCAGAGACGCGCTTTGCCACCCCACTTCTCCGTAGAGGAAATCGAGCTATGTATGACAATCTGAAGAGCCTGGGCATTAATAATCCTGAAGATATCGATCGCTACAGCCTGCGTCAGGAAGCCAGCAATGACATCCTGAAAATTTACTTCCGCAAAGATAAAGGCGAATTTTTTGCCAAGAGCGTGAAATTCAAATACCCACGCCAGCGTAAAACCGTGTTGGCCGATGGTATTGGCCAGGGCTATAAAGAGATTCAGGAAATCAGCCCGAACCTGCGTTATGTGATTGATGAATTAGATCAAATTTGCCAACGCGATCAGGTTGAAGTTGATCTGAAGCGCAAAATTCTGGCCGATTTACGTCACCTGGAACACGTTGTCTCCAACAAGATCACAGAAATCGAATCCGATCTGGAACAACTGACGCGCAACAGCCGTTAATCAGTATCCCCTATAAAAAAACCGACGCTGGCGTCGGTTTTTTTGTTCTGTACACCCTGCCTATGCTTCTTCATCCAGTTGCAGTGCCACATACAGCAACAAACGGTCATCAAACTGCGCAAGGTTTAAGCCGGTTAATTCAGCAATACGGTGCAAGCGATATTCCAGGGTATTGCGGTGAATAAACAGGGCTTTCGCGGTGGCTGACGGCTGTACATTATGGATAAACCACGCGTGCAACGTGCGAATCAGCAGGCCATTACTGTCCATCGCTTTTAGCTTTTGCAGTGGCCTCCCAAGCTCTGTGGCTTGCCAACCGCCGCGCAGGCTGTCCAGCAACACCGGCAACACCAAATCCTGATAGAAATAGCTGCGCTGCTCAGGCATGCGCTGTTTACCTACTGCCAGCGTGGTACGTGCCGTGCGATAAGAACGCGCAATGCTGCCAGGCCCAGTGAAGTAATTCCCCAACGCGATGCGCATACGTAAATTACCGCGATCTTTCATACGGGACAGTAGCAGTTCCACGCGCTTGCGATGGTCTTCAGCATCATAACGGCCCTGCGTATTCAGCGCCGGTTTCAGCACGACCATCTCAGTCAGAGAAACAATAGCGATAAGATTGTCACGTTCTGGCGTGGTCAGCAGGGTCTGTAACTGTTGTAACTCTGCCATGGCAGAATCGACACCCAGTTGCCCGCTGTCCACCTCCACGACAGCCACCACACGCGGCTGATTAAGATCGATCCCCAGCCGCTGCGCCCACTCGGTTAATGCGGGAGAAAGGGTATCGCTGCGAATCAAATTCAGTACCAGCTCTTCGCGCAAACGGCTGTCCTGTGCCAGCATATGTAACAGCCGCGCTTGCTCCAGCATCATTTCCGCCGTCATACACACCAGCTCGCCGTAGTGACGTAAACGCAGCGGATCGCCCGTAAGTCCGATCACCCCCACAATTTCACCGTCAATCCGTAGTGGCAGATTAATACCCGGCCGAACACCGTGGAGATGCCGGGCAACGGCGTCATCAATGTCCACGACACGCGCTTGTGAGAGCACCAGCAGCGCACCTTCATGCATTTCGCCAATGCGATCACGATCGCCACTGCCGATGATCCGTCCACGTGCATCCATCACATTCACGTTGCTATCGATGATTTTCATCGTACGCGCAACGATGTCCTGCGCCAGGCGGGCGTCCAGATGCGAAGTGGCCATCAAACATTCCTGATCGTTAAAGGATTTTGCAGCATAGCGGGCAAACAACGCCCATGCATTGTGCAGATGCACAATCGTGATGATTTTGCGGGGGATATCACAGGTAAAAAAATGGCATCCCGCAGGATGCCATGAGGTCACACGTCAATACGCGTTACTGCATAACCAGATAAATGCTGCTGTCACCGCGCTGAATGTTCAGCGCCAGCACTGACGGCTTGCTGTCGAGGATCTTGCGCAGCTCACCTAAGTTTTGCACGCGCTGCTGGTTAACACCCAGGATGACGTCATCTTTCTTCAAGCCAATACGCGCAGCGGCGGTGCCCGCTTTCACGCTGTCGACTTTCACCCCTTTCTGCCCTTTCAAGTCTGTATTGCTGAGCTCTGCACCTTCAATACCGGTGTAAATGTTGCCAGAGTCGACTTTATCCTGCGTACTTTGTTGCAGTTCCACCGTGACATTTTGTGGCTTACCGTCACGTAACAGGCCCAGCTCCATTTTGGTCCCAACAGGCAACGAACCAATTTGCGCGCGCAGGGCGGCAAAGCTGGAAATAGGCTTGCCGTTAAGAGAAACCACAACATCACCGGCTTTAATCCCCGCTTTAGCAGCAGAAGACTTTGGCAGTACCTGGCTGATAAAGGCACCGCGTTGGGCGTCGACTTTCATGGCTTTCGCCAATTCAGAATTCAGCTCAGTTCCCATGATACCCAGCTCACCGCGCTTCACCTGACCAAACTCGACCATCTGGGAAGTGAGGTTTTTCACCATGTTTGCCGGGATAGCAAAGCCAATACCAATGTTTCCGCCATCGGGTGCCAGAATGGCAGTATTAATCCCGATAAGCTCACCATTAAGATTGACCAGAGCACCACCGGAGTTACCGCGGTTAATCGCGGCGTCGGTTTGGATAAAGTTTTCGTAATTTTCAACGTTCAGGCCACTGCGCCCCAGCGCAGAAACAATACCGGACGTCACCGTTTCACCAAGCCCATAAGGATTACCAATGGCGACGGTGTAATCCCCGACGCGAAGGTTGTCAGAATCGGCAATCTTGACGGCCGTTAGATTCTTGGCTTCTTGAAGCTGAATCAGTGCAATATCCGAACGCGGATCTTTACCGATCATTTTCGCGTCATAACGACGGCCATCGCTCAATTGCACCTGAATTTTAGTCGCATTATCAACCACGTGGTTGTTGGTCACCACATAGCCTTTTGCGGCATCAATGATGACACCGGAACCCAGAGCACGGAACTTCTCTTGCTGACCACCGCCATTCGGTGCGCCACCGCCCTGACACAGAGGTGAGCCCTGGAACGGAGAGCCATCCTGACATAGCGGCGAGTTCTCGCCGAGGAATTGCTGGAATTGCTGTGGCATGCGCGCCGATTTCACCGTCGTGCTGCCTTCAACGTTAATGCTCACTACCGAGGGCATTACTTTTTCCAGCATCGGTGCCAGGCTTGGCAATTGCTGTGTTGAGGAAGAAGAAGCCGTTTCGGCTGCCATAACAGGCGCGGAGCCCATTGCCATACCCAGACTCAAGGCCAGCGCGCTCAAGACTAATGCGGATTTTTTCATTCGTAGAATTCTCATTTTATGTCGGATGCGGACCATTGCTGCGGTCGTGAAGGTGAGATTCACTTTTTAACGCTAAGTTCATCACGAAGTTTTACGCAAAGGTAAAAATTTATTGGCCCGCTTTACAAAAGTCCGTAATAGCACATCGCTATTCAACTGCCATTAAACGGCGATATTCATCCCACGCATAAAGATCGGTCATGCCACTGATATAGTCTTGAATCAAACGCGCGCGGAAATAAAACTCCCACAACGTATAATCAGGCTGGGTGGTATCGCGCTGTTCAATCGCATCGGCATACGCCATACGAAAGGTAGAGGAAAGTTTATGAAACAGCCGTGTTTCAATGGGATGCGATTTAAGGGTGTCATCTGCAACCAGTTGAGCAAACTGCTCGGCCGTTAACGCCAGTAAGCAGCGATAAATATCGAGTAATCCACTTATTACTCGATATCCTTGCAGCTCTAACTGCTCCACTTCTGGATGGTTAAACACATGACGTGCCGCCACTTTTTTGAATATTTCCAATAAGCGACTGGCCGCCTGACCATCTTCCAATAATGCTTCATTAAAAGCGCCCTGATATACCGCATCAAGATTATCAATAAAGCGTTTGGCGGCATGTGGAACCAGTTGTGCCACCGTATTCACCCGCAGGTACATAAAGAACTGATCAACATTACAACGACGCTGGCGGTTGTTTTTGGATTTTTCTAACGCATTCGTGACCACAATTTCAAACAGATCATCGGCCTGATGATCGTGCCATAAACGTTTTAAGTGATCATAGAGTTGCTCAACGGTGAAAATATTTTTTTCAACCGCATCTTCTAAGTCAGCCACACAATACGAAATGTCGTCCGCCGCTTCCATAATATAGGTCAGCGGAAAACGGTGATATTCATCTAATGAAAGTTCTTTACGTAGCCGGGCGACATAATCCGCTTCCGCAAGATAGAAACCGGGCTTTTTCATCAGATAGTGGTGCGCAGTCGATAAGGGTGCAGGTAGCCAGGCCGGTTGCGTGTATTTCAGTATGCAGCCGACTTGCGCCCAGGTCAGGTTAAGTCCCAGCAATGTGTGCACCAGTCTGATGGCCTGCGCGTTGCCTTCAAAATGGCTCAAATCACACTGGATATCCTGCCAAAGCGTCTCTGTGCTCGCCCGCGTATCCACATCCTGGTCAGGCCGTAACGCGGGCAGATGCAGTCGAAACCAGTCATTAATTGCCGCTTCACCAAAGTGCCCAAATGGCGGGTTGCCGATATCGTGCATCAAACAGGCCATTTCAACGATGCTTTCAAAAGGCGCACTGAGCCCAACCAAACCGCACGCTTCCAGACGCTGCAACTCTTTGAGCCGCGTCAGCACCTCTTTGGCAATGTATCGCCCAACCTGTTGGACTTCCATCGAGTGCGTCAGTCGCGATCGCACGGCAGCATTGCGCTCCAGCGGGAAAACCTGCGTTTTCTGCTGCAATCGCCGAATAGCCGCGGAATTAATAATGCGCCCACGGTCACTTTCGAAAATCCGCAAGATCTCATGTTCATCCAGCATGCCTTCCGGCGAGCGGTAACAACGGCGGTAATTAATCTTGCTACTGAAATCAATACTGCTCATTCCTTCCCCTCAGAGTAGCGCCAGACTCCTGCCATGATAGACTATGCGCCAGCAAATTAGCGCACACACTCACTATAAGGGAGAGCCGCGATGAAAGTAGGCATTATTGGCGCGATGGAGCAGGAAGTCACCCTGCTGCGAGACAAGATTGAAAATCGTCAGACACAGACGCTGGCGGGCTGCGAGATTTACACCGGTACGTTAAACGGCGTTGAAGTGGCTTTATTGAAGTCCGGTATTGGCAAAGTGGCGGCGGCCATGGGAACGACATTGCTGCTGGAACTGTGCAAACCCGATATCGTGATCAACACCGGTTCAGCGGGTGGCCTGGCCCCGACGCTGAAAGTCGGCGATATCGTGGTGTCTGATGAAGTGCGCTATCACGATGCCGATGTCACCGCATTTGGCTATCAGCCGGGCCAAATGGCGGGCTGCCCTGCAGCCTTCGCCGCCGACGCAAAACTGATTGCCGCCGCAGAAACCTGCATCAAGCAACTTTCTCTGAATGCTGTTCGCGGTTTAGTGGTCAGTGGCGATGCCTTTATCAACGGCGCAGAACCCCTGAACCGTATTCGCACCACCTTCCCGCAAGCCATTGCGGTGGAAATGGAAGCCACGGCGATTGGCCACGTTTGTCATAATTTCCAGGTGCCTTTTGTGGTGGTTCGCGCAATTTCAGATGTCGCAGACCAGCAATCTCACCTGAGTTTTGATGAGTTCCTCAGCGTCGCCGCAAAACAATCCTCTCTGATGGTAGAAAACTTGCTGGCGCACCTGCGTGCCTAAGCGTTTTCTGCTCTGCCTGCTGCTGGCGTTGCCTTTGGGTGCGCTGGCAGCAGCCCGTGTCGTCACGCTCGCCCCCAACCTGACGGAAATGGCCTTTGCCGCGGGTATAACGCCTGTCGCAGTCAGTGAATACTCTGATTATCCCCCTGCGGCTCAATCGTTGCCTACCGTCGCTAATTGGCAAGGCGTCAATATTGAGGCGGTACTGGCGCAAAAACCCGATGTCGTGCTGGCCTGGCGCGGGGGAAATCCGCAACGTCAGGTTGACCAACTGCAAAAACTCGGCGTGAAGGTGATGTGGATGCAAACGGAGAGTCTGGCTGGATTAAGCCAGGCGCTACGCCAGTTGGCCCCTTACAGTCCGCAACCGAAAGCAGCGCTGGCGGCCGCCACCGACCTGAGTAACGGTTTTCAGGCTTTGCAAAAGCAGTATCAGCGCCCGGTTCCGTTGCCGGTATTTTTACAATTTGGCAGTCAGCCTCTGTTCACGGCTGCTGGCAACACGCTACAAAATGATATTCTGGCCCTGTGCGGAGGGCGGAATATTTTTGCAGACAGCCGCGTGCCCTGGCCGCAAGTCAGTCGCGAACAAGTGCTGGTACGCCAGCCCGCCGCCATCGTCAGTATCGGTGACAGCCATCGCGCCAGCGCCATCCATGCCTTTTGGCAACCGCAGCTCAATGTGCCGATTATTATGCTGACCGATGACTGGTTTAGTCGCCCAGGCCCACGTATGCTGGATGCAGCAAAACAGCTGTGCCCTCAGCTCGCAAAAGAAGAATAATTCGCTCAGCGATTAAAGTTTCACCGTTTTTTGTCGTTAATCAAAATAACAGTGTGGGCATTTCGATAAGCTCGGCACGTTTTTAAACGGGGAGATCTTCCCTGCTTTACACACCAGGAAACACCATGAAAGCCCTTTTGTTTATTTTCGGGCTGATGATGGCGGGAACCCTACAGGCAGCAACCACCAGCGGCGCGATTGCCGTGAAGCTGGTGATTGTCGCCCAGTGCCATGTGGATGGCACAACGGCAACCACGACTCACTTGCCCACGGCAGCGTGCAGTGGAACGCGCGGTGCGCAGCCGAAAATAACCCCGTCCAGCGTCACTGATGCCCAGACCAAGACCACAGCACAGTTAGTCACTATCGAATGGTAGAAACAGAATGAGAAACGGGCGCTATTGCGCCCGTTTTGTTATGCAGAAGAAGAGGTCATCAGATACTGAAAGAGGAACCGCAACCGCAGGTCGTTTTCGCGTTAGGGTTAGTCACCACAAAACGTGATCCCTCTAAACCCTCAGTGTAATCCACGCAACCGCCCACCAAATATTGCAGGCTCATCGGATCAACCACTAAAGACACACCTGACTTCTCAATCGTCATGTCGCCGTCATTTACTTTGTCATCAAACGTGAAGCCGTACTGGAAACCGCTGCAACCGCCGCCCGTGATGTATACGCGCAGCTTCAGCTCTGGGTTCTCTTCATCAGCAATCAAAAATTTCACTTTATTTGCTGCCGCATCAGTAAACTGCAGGGGCAGTGCTACTACATCATCACTCATTCTCAACTCCAGCCTCTGTCCGCTGTGAACTCAGCAGGCAGCTTATTATTCGACCATATTAGGAACTATTATCTACTACCCGTCGGGGGCATTCAAGTTTTGCCCGGCGCAAAGCACATTGTGATCACCTGCGGTTACGCTTTGCCGTGCCTTGGCGTTTCCCCCCGCGCCGCTGTTCCCTTAGAATAGCCGCATATTTTTTACCGAACACATCAGGAGTCTCCATGAGTCAGTCAGAAAATCTGTATGCACAGGCACAAAAATTGATCCCCGGCGGCGTCAACTCGCCCGTACGTGCTTTCACCGGTGTCGGCGGCGTGCCACTGTTTATCGAACGTGCAGACGGTGCTTTCTTATTCGATGCCGACGGTAAAGCGTACATCGACTACGTGGGGTCCTGGGGGCCGATGGTGCTGGGTCATAATCACCCCGCCATTCGTAATGCGGTGATTGAAGCTGCCGAGCGCGGATTAAGTTTCGGCGCGCCAACGGAAATGGAAGTGAAAATGGCGGAGTTGGTCACCCAGTTGGTGCCAACGATGGATATGGTACGCATGGTGAACTCGGGCACTGAAGCCACCATGAGCGCGATTCGCCTGGCACGTGGCTTCACCGGCCGCGATAAAATCATTAAGTTTGAAGGCTGCTATCACGGTCACGCCGATTGCCTGCTGGTGAAAGCCGGTAGCGGCGCATTAACGCTGGGCCAGCCTAACTCTCCGGGCGTCCCCGCTGACTTTGCTAAGCATACTCTGACTTGCACTTATAACGATTTGGCTTCGGTACGCGCGGCATTTGAGCAATACCCGGCTGACATCGCCTGTATCATCGTAGAGCCCGTCGCTGGCAACATGAACTGCATTCCACCACAACCTGATTTCCTGCCTGGCTTGCGTGCCTTGTGCGATGAATTTGGTGCCCTGTTTATTATCGATGAAGTGATGACCGGCTTTCGCGTCGCGTTGGCGGGTGCACAGGCGCATTATGGTGTGACACCGGATCTGACATGCCTGGGTAAAATCATCGGCGGCGGCATGCCTGTCGGTGCTTTTGGTGGACGTCGCGAAGTGATGGAAGCCCTGGCTCCTACTGGCCCGGTTTATCAGGCTGGGACACTGTCGGGTAACCCGATTGCGATGGCCGCCGGGTTTGCCTGCTTAACGGAAATCGCTAAACCGGGTACTCACGCTGCACTTAGCGAACTGACAGAGCAGTTAGCAGAAGGTTTACGTGCGGCGGCGCACGCAGAAAACATTCCCCTGGTGGTTAACCACGTTGGCGGCATGTTTGGCCTGTTCTTCACCGATGCCGACACGGTGACCAGTTACGCTGATGTCACCCGTTGTGATGTGGAGCGTTTCCGCAAATTCTTCCACTTGATGTTGGAAGAAGGCGTCTATCTGGCACCTTCCGCCTATGAAGCAGGCTTTATGTCACTGGCACACAGCAAAGCGGATATTCAGCGTACCGTTGAGGCTGCCCGCCGCTGCTTCGCGAAACTGTAATCGGCGAGATGTCCCTGCGCTCCACAGAGTGCAGGGACCGTCTGAATTAACCCTTACGCAATAACCAAATAAACCACGGCGCACCAATAAAGGTCGCTAACAATCCGGCAGGGATCTGATCCGGAAACGCCAACATTCTGCCGCACCAGTCCGCAAACATCATCAAAGCCCCGCCAATTAACGCCGCAATCATCAGTTGTGGTAACGCCCGGCGAAAGCCCAACATGCGCGTCATATGCGGAGCCATCAGGCCGACAAAACTCAGTGGGCCAACGGTCAGTGTTGCTCCCGCCGTTAACACCGCTGCCAGTAACAGCAGCAGTAAACGCGTTGGTGTCAGCGCGATACCCACGGATTTGGCCGTTAATCCGCCGAGTGGCAACACGGTGAGCCAACGTCGTGTTAAGGGCACGAGGGCGAAGAGCACCAAAGCCACAACTCCGCTACGGAGTGCCTGCGGCATATCTACGCCATAAGTTGAACCGGAAATCCATGTCAGCAAGCTGGACATCCGCGGATCGCCACTCGCCAGCAGTAGCATCAGCAACGCACCAAATGCGGTGCTAAAGGCGGTGCCTGCCAGCAGCATACGCTGCGGTGAAAACCCGCCGCGGCTGGAGGTCAGCATGATCGCAATCAGCGTAATCATCGCGCCCAGGCTCCCCGCAGGCAGTAACCAGGGCGTTAAATCGCCGGGCGCAATAAACATCAAGATAATCACACCGAAAGCAGCACCTGAGCTGATGCCTAATACTTCAGGACTGGCCATCGGATTGCCGGTCATCCGCTGGATCAAACAGCCGGCAATCCCCAGCATCACACCAGCCGCTAACGCCGCAACCGTGCGCGGCGCGCGCCACGGTTGTAGCTGATGCCAAAGATCGCCCGTCGCCCACACCCAACCTTGCGCATCACGGCCTAACGACAGCACCAGAACCACTAACCCCAGCAATATCGCACCGCCAAGCGCCCACCACATGACAACGTGTTGGCGTTCAGCAGGCACATGGTCACCCTGATTCAGGGCTGGCGGCACTGAGCCGGTTCGCAAGCGTGGCAACAGCCATAACAGAATCGGTGCGCCGATAATCGAGGTCACCGTTCCGGTTGAAATTTCCCCCAGTTGGGAGGCAATCCACTGGACGGATTGATCCGCTAACCACAGCAGCAACGCACCAATCAGCGGTGCGAGGAGCAAGCGACTCAATAAACGTCGCGCACCCAACATCTTTGCCAATAAGGGGGCAAACAGGCCAATAAAGCCGATAATGCCGACAGAACTGACCAACTGTGCACTCAAGACAATGGCCAGCAACAGCGTAAAAAAGCGTACCAGCGACAGCGCAAGACCGAGATTTTTGGCAACCCCGTCATCCAATCCCATCAGGGTCAATGGGCGAATCAGCGCTAAACCTATCACAAAGCCAATCACCAGACGCGGAGCCAGGGTATCGACGTTGTGCCAGTCCATCTGATTGAGCGATCCCGTGCTCCACAGAAACATGTTTTGCAGCTGATCATGATTAAAGATGGCAAAGATTTGGTTCACCGCACCGCAGTACAGGCTTACCACTAAGCCCGCGAGGATCAAGGTGACCGGAGACATTCGCCGTCCCCAGGCGATCCCAAAGACCACCGCGCCTACCAGCAACGCACCGGCCATCGCCGCCAGTTGATAAGTCGCATCACCGCCAGGTAGCGCCCACAGGGTAGCCACCGTAATCCCCAGTTGGGCACCACTGGCAACGCCCAGTGTGGTGGGCTCTGCCAGCGGATTACGCAAGACTTGTTGGAACAAAAGCCCCACAAAGCCCAGTCCCGCACCGACCAGCAACGACAGCACCCAACGCGACGACAGGCTGTAATGAAACACCATTTGGTCGATGTTATTGATGTTGGGCTTGTGCCAGGCTTGCAACCACTCAGCCGCAGGTAACGCGTGCCGGAAATTAATCGTTGTCAGCCACAATGCCAACGCAAACAGGACCAACAGCAGCAACAAGGGAAAGCGGGAAATACGGCTCATTTCCCCTCCAGTGCGCGAACTAACACCTGACAAAAGTTAATGGCCGATAAGGTCGCACCATAGAACCATACCGCCGGTGCCGTGACAAAATCGTTGCTGCGTACAAAGGGCAGCGACTGCCACAACGCGCTACGCGTGACCTCATCCAACATCGACTGATTATCGTGATCGAAGCAGATAACGTGGGTATCGCGCACCGAGGCGAGATTTTCAATTCCAATCACCGCACTGCCCCAAAAGTTGGTTTCGCCCTGCCAGGCATTTTTCAATCCCAGCACCGCCATGGTTTCGGCAAACAACCCCAACTTGCCAAACACCAGCGTGTGACGGTTATCCATCAAACTCATCAGGAGAATCGGCCGATCGGCAAAACGCGCCAGCCGCTGTCGCGTCTCAGCCATAACCTTGTCAACGTGCGCTAAGTGATCGTGCGCCTGCGCTTGCAAGCCAAGACGCTCGCCCAGGGCAATCAGGGAATGACGCGCGGTGGTCAGCGGCTTACCACTGCCATCGTTAAAATCAAATCCCATGCCTGGCGCAATACGCGCAAGGCGAGTTTGCGATGGCCCGTAACCGTTGGAATACAACAGCAGTGAAGGCTGCATCTGCGTGAGCAGTTCAAGATTGGGCTCCATACGCAGCCCCACATCAATCACACCGGCGGGCAAAGCGGGTTCGCGTACCCATTGGCGATAAGTGTGCGTATCCGCCACGCCCCACGGCGTGACGCCAAGCGCCAGCAGCAACTCGACCGGCAACCATTCCAACGCAACGATACGAGAGATGTCCGGCGTAGCGGTTGCCGCCCGCAAATGAGGCGACAACAGTAACGGAGAGAGCGCCATCGCAGTGAGCAGACGGCGTCGCGAAAATTCGGTCATGTCATGCCCCTCAGCAGACAAAGCTGACGGGCGCACCGCCTTGCGGATGCGGCATGATCCCCATCGGAATGCCGTAAATCTTGCCCAACACCTCAGCCTGCATGATCGCTTCGGGTTCACCAGAGGCGATCATCTCGCCGCCGCGCAGGGCAATCAGATGATCGCAGTAGCGGGCAGCCATATTGATGTCGTGCAGAACAGCGATCACCGTTAGTCCCCGCTCATGGCTCAGACGCTGGATCAGTGCCAACACTTCAACCTGGTGGGCAATATCCAGTGCTGAAGTCGGCTCGTCCAATAGCAGGCAGCGGCTGTTCTGTGCGACTAACATCGCGATCCACGCACGCTGACGCTCACCACCGGATAGACTGTCGACCAACCGCCCGGCGAAAGGTTTTAGCCCCACCAGCATAATGGCTTCTTCCACGCGCTCACGATCTTCTGCACCGTAGCGGCCTAACGCGCCATGCCACGGATACCGTCCAATCGCCACCAGTTCACGTACGGTCATCCCTTCTGCCGCAGGCAATTGTTGCGGCAGGTACGCCACTTCACGGGCAAAGGCTTTACTGTTCCAGTCACCAATCGATTGCTGGTTGAGTGTCACTTGCCCTGCGCTCGCCGAATGGTGGCGGCCCAGCATTTTTAACAGCGTCGATTTACCTGAACCGTTGTGTCCAATCAGGCCACACACTTTTCCGGCAGGAAAGGTCAGTGACAAGGGTTGAAGTAACGTACGGCCCGGCACGGAGAAACTGGCATTATCCAGTGTGAAGGTAGCGTGAGACTGCGATTGGCGTTCGTGCATAACACTCATCTGGCTGACAGGCGCGGTTTCCCGCGCCAGGTTTATGGAAGTTAGAAACGGAAGGTTGCGGTACCAACGATTTGACGCTCTGCACCCCAGTAGCAAGCATAGTCACGATAGCAACTGGCCACATAGGTACGGTCAAACAGGTTATTGACGTTAACACCCACGGATGAACCCGGCAGGCCAAAACGCCCCAGATCGTATTTCACCGCAGCATCCACCAGCGTATAGGCAGCCACATCGAAATTCTGGTTAACGTTAGGGCCGTCACGGTAGATGCCCTGGCTTTCACCGACGTAGCGCACACCGGCACCCAGCGTCAGGCCAGACAGCGCCGTTTCGTGGAAAGTGTAATCGCCCCACAAGGACGCATTGTGTTTAGGCACCTGTACCGGCTTTTTGCCTTGCAGGTAGGTATCTTCGGTGTACTCGGCGTCGGTATAGCTGTAGGCCGCCGTCACATTCACGTTCGCGTTGATCGCCCCTTTCGCTTCCAGCTCAACACCGCGTGAGCGAATTTCGCCACCCATCACGCTGAACGCTGGGAACAGCGGATCGCCGGTCAGGTTATTGGTTTTCGTCAGTTCATAGACCGCACCGGTGATCACGATTGGGCGATCTTTCGGCACGTATTTAAGCCCGCTTCATACTGCTTGGCGCGTGACGGTTCAAACGTATCGCCACCAATAGTGGTGCCGGTGTTGGAGATAAAGGATTCGCTGTAGCTGAAGTACGGTGCCACACCGTTATCAAACACGTAGTTCAGGCCGCCGCGCCAGGTGAAAGCCTGATCGTGACGCTCTTTGGTGGTGCCTGCCTCACGGTCAGTCGCCGAGGTGGTCAGGAAGTCATAGCGACCGCCTAATGTCAGCACCCAACGATCCCACTCCATCTGATCCTGCGCATACAGGCCCGTTTGCTCCTGCTTGTTCAGATAGTTGTAGGGGTTATACAGCACCGTCGGCTGATCATTACCGTATTGCGGGTTCAGCGGATCTAAACCGGCTGCGCCGCCGAAGATCGCATCAATGTCGTTGTGCGTACGCTGGTAATCAACGCCCAGCAGCAGCGTGTGATCCAGTTGCCCGGTTGCGAATTTCGCCTGGCCCTGGGTATCGACGGCAAACTCATTGAGTCTTTCATCTGAATCGGCATACCCGCGGTTAATCAGGCCCGATGCGGCGTCATAACCGTTGCCATAGATGCTGTGATAGTTGGTACGCAACTGTGCATAGCGCAGATTTTGACGCACGGTCCAGGTGTCATTAAACGCATGATCGAAGTTATAACCGACCATTTTGGTGTTACGGGAGATTTTATTGCTGTCTTCCCCTTCATCAAAATCACGCGGTAATTTGTGCTCAACACCGTTGGCATCGATAATCGGCACCACGGTTCCCTGACGTGGCAACCAGCCGTAATAGCCCGTTTCCGGCTCATTCTGGAAATAGCTTAGCAGCGTAAAGGTGGTGTTATCACTTGGACGCCAGGAGAATGAAGGCGCGATAGTAAAACGCTTCTCCTTATTCATGGACTGTTGCGCGTCCTGATCTTTCGCCAGCCCTGTTAGACGGTAGGAGTACACACCATCATCATCTAACGCGCCGCCGAAATCGAAGCCCGTTTGGAACAGATTATCGGTCCCCATTTGGAACTGCACTTCACGCAGGGTTTCGGTGGTTGGACGCTTGCTCACCATCGCCACCACGCCACCTGGATTGCTCTTTCCGTACAGGACCGATACCGGGCCGCGCAGCAGTTCAGCGCGTTCCAGGAAATAGGGGTCAATCGCAAATTCAGAGTAGTTATCCGCCTGCAGTTTCAAGCCATCCAGATATTGGTTGGTGTTGGTCTCACTGAATCCACGGATAGACAGCGCGTCAATCACGTCTGAACTGCCACGGTTGCCGGCGAACACGCCTGGCGAATAATTGAACGCACCTTTCACGCTGTTGACGGCTTTCAGTTCCATCTCTTCGCGCGTGACAATCGAAACCGACTGCGGATTTTTTTCAATTGGCGTATCCGTTTTGGTGCCTGTCGCAGAGCGTTTCGCGGCGACCGTTGGGGATGGTCCCCACGCGCTTTCCTGCGCCACCCCGCCGTCCGTCGCCTGAACCGTGATCGTCTCTTCTGCAAAGCCCTGGGAAATACCGGCCAGCGTCAGCGTAACAAAGAGAGCCAGTGGAGTTTTCACCAGCGTAGAGGTTTTTACCGCTTGTTTGGACAGCGCGTGCGCAATCGCCATATCAGGAATCTCTAATGAATGGATGTAGCTTAGGTAGTGTGAACGTAAACGAGAATTATTATTATGCAGGTCGGATAATATGCGAAATAAATATGTGTCTGCAAGCTGAACTATTGCGAAAACGAGTAAATCGCTCAGCTTTTAACCGGATGTAATGTAAGGTTTTCTGGGGATCTTATGCGCTGTAAAAGCGGTGCTGCAGAATTGATGACTGATTGATCAAGGCGTTAACGCAACGCACCCGCGCTAGCATGAAAAAGCCGGTCTGGCGACCGGCTTCTGAGGGCTTAGTTACTGCCGAACATATCTTTAATCCAGCCTGCCACGCCATCGCCATCCTGCTGCTGATTTTGCGGCTGTGTTTGTTGCTGCTGTTGCTGCTGCTGGAACAACTGTTGCTGCTGCTGACACAGTGCCGAAGCATCGGTTGTCCACACAGGCAGACTGCGCCAGCCGCTACTGCCGGTATCGCACACGAAATTCCCTGCTGAATCCACACTCATCGTTGAAATATCTTCCGGCGGCGTTAGCGTTAATGGCAACGGCGTCTGATTAGACAGATAACGACTGTACAGCTGCATTGCACCGCTGGAGCCATACAACTTACTGGTTTGGTTGTTATCGCGCCCGACCCAGGTAATCGCCACTTCTTTGCCATCAATACCGGCAAACCAGCTGTCTACCAGGTTGTTGGTGGTGCCGGTTTTACCCGCCAGGTGGATATTAGGGAATTTAGCGCCCAATGCGCGAGCCGTGCCTTTTTCCGCTACCTGTTGCATGGTGTACAGCGTTAAATAGGCGGCCTGAGCCGGTACCGCGCGCTCAGCCTGCGGGAAACTCTGATACAAGACCGTGCCATCTTCTGCAATCACTGAACGCAATGCTGAAAGCTGCGCGCGGTTGCCTCCGCTGGCGATGGTCTGGAATGCCTGTGCGGCTTCAATTGGCGTCAGGTTCAGTGCACCTAACAGCATCGCAGGCACCGGACTGAGCTGATCTTTTGGCAGCCCCAATCGGGTCCAGGTATCGACCACCTGTTGCAGGCCCAGTGTCATGCCCAGGTTCACGGTTGGCACGTTCATTGAGTTGGTCAGCGCATCCACCAACATCACTTTGCCACTGAAACGACGATCGTCATTCTGCGGGCGCCATACCTGACCGTTCGGTTGCTTCAGCGCAATAGGTTCATCCGCAATCCAGCTGTTTAAACGGTAACTGTTAGGCTGGCTGAGTGCAGTCAGGTAGGTTGCGGGTTTCGCTAAGGATCCAATGGAACGACGCGCCTGCAACGCACGGTTATACCCTGCAAACTGCGGGTTCGAGCCGCCGACCATCGCACGCACTTCACCACTGAAACGGTCAACCACTACCATTGCCGTTTCTAAATCGTTAACGCCACGCGCTTTGCGCAGCACCGGGATCCCCTCTTCAATCGACTTCTCGGCGGCATCCTGCGAGATGGGGTCCATGGTCGTAAAGATCTTCACGCCAGACAGATCTTTCACTTTATCGCCCAGTTTGGCTTGCAGTTCGCTACGCACCATCTGCATAAACGCAGGCTGCGGCGAAATCACGCCGCCTTTCGGCTGAACGCCTAACGGACGCGCGGAAAGCATGTCATACAGTTCCTGGTCGATCACTTTCTGGTTCTGTAACAAACGCAGGACCAGGTTACGGCGTTCCAGTGACAACTTCGGATTGCGCCACGGGTTATACAGCGACGCCCCTTTCACCATCCCGACCAGCAACGCTTGTTGATCCAGGCTCAGTTCATCAACCGGACGACCAAAGTAATACAGGCTTGCCAGTGGGAAGCCGCGGATCTGATCGCTGCCCGCCTGACCGAGATAAACCTCGTTCAGATACAGCTCAAGAATACGATCTTTGCCGTAACGCGCATCCATGATCAGCGCCATGTAGGCTTCATTCGCCTTACGCCACAGTGAACGCTCGTTGGTCAAAAACAGGTTTTTCACCAACTGCTGGGTCAAGGTACTGCCGCCCTGTACGGCGCGTCCTGCCGTAATATTGGCCAGGAAAGCACGACCAATGGAGTACAGGCTAATGCCATCATGCTCGTAGAAATGGCGATCTTCCGTGGTGATCAAGGTATCGACCAGCAAATCCGGGAAGCCCGAACGCGGGACAAACAGACGCTGTTCGCCGTTTGGCGATTGCAACATGGTGATCAGACGGGGATCGAGACGGAAGAAACCAAAATCACGACCGCTGTCTAAATTGCGGATCTCAGACAGTTTATTGCCGTTGAAACTCAAGCGCGCCCGGATTTGCCCCTCTTTGCTGTCGGGGAAATCAAACGGGCGACGGATCAGTTCGATGCTGTTGGCTTGCACAGTAAACTCGCCGGGGCGCGTCATACGCGTTACCTGGCGATACTGCGTCCCTTCCAGCAGTTTGATCATCTCGGCTTTATCGTACGACATGCCGGGTTCAAGGCTGACCATGCGGCCGTAGACCGCCGCAGGCAACTGCCAGACTTTACCGTCAATACGGCTGCGAATTTGCGAGTCAAGGTAGACGCCGTACACCGCCATCAACACCACAAACACCAGCATCAGCTTGATAAACAACCCCAGCCAACGGCGTTTCTTACGCGGTGTGCCTTTTTTTCCATTGCGCGGCATTACGACATCCTCTTCATCATCATCGTCATCCTGATACTCATCATCATAATCGTCATCCCTGCGGCGACCTTTCACTGCGTTTTTACGCGGCGGCGTGGGGGCTTTTCCTTTGCGCCCAATCGGTTCGCGATCGTTCCCAGACATCTTTTTGTTCTCCAGGGATAGCCATCGGCAAGGCCGATACTCTGTGCTTGCGCCCCAACATTAGGAAGAAGAACCTTCCGAAAGGCACGCCGTCACCTTCATGCTTAGGATGAAGGCGTAAATTTTTTAGTGCGCCGCGTGGGCAGCGCCGTGGCCGGTGAATCAGGCCAGGGATGTTTGGGATAACGCCCTTTCATCTCTTTTTGTACGTCGCGGTATGCGCCGTGCCAAAAAGCAGCCAGGTCGCTGGTAACCTGTAACGGCCGTTGTGCGGGAGAGAGCAATTCCAGTACCACCGCAATCCGTCCTTCCAGCACGCGTGGCGTCTCTGCCTCGCCAAACATCTCCTGCAAACGCACCGCCAGCGCAGGAGGATTCTCTCTGTCATAGCGAAGCGGGAGCCGACTTCCGGTTGGCACAGTGTAATGAGTTGGCAGCACAGTATCCAGCCGCTGGCGTTGTGACCATGTGAGTAAATGTAAGAGGGCCTGGCACAGATCAACCTGCTGCAATGTGCGCACCTCCTGAACCTGCTGCAAATAGGGCAGTAGCCAGCTATCCAGAGCGGCAAGCAACGCGTCATCGTCAGTCGCGGGCCACGCCTCATCGGGTAACCATTTTGCCGCGCAGTGTAATCGGTAACGTAGCTGCAAGGCAGCAGGAGTCCAGTCTAAAACGCTCAATCCCTTGCGGGCGACCCAGCGCACGATGGCCTGCTGCATCACTGCCGACTCAGGTTTTGCCTGCGGCTGTTCGCGCAAAACGAGTTGGCCAATTTGCTCGCGGCGCAACGTACGCAATGCCCCACGCGCTTCGTCCCACTCCACTTCCGTGCTCACCGTGAGCAACTCAGGATGGGCGGCTAACAGCGCCGGCAGTTCGACGGGCATCGCCTGCAAAATTCGCGCATCTGCCTGCGCATTGCCTTGCAGCAGTATGGGTGCCAACAACCATTCGTAACGCGTCAGGGCATTATCGTCATCCAACATGGCACCTAAACCGTTCGCCAGTTGATAGCGCCCTTGTTGACCACGACGGCGCGCCAGGCGATCGGGAAACGCGTTCACTAATAAAGAAGGGGCCAGCGTGATATCAACGGCACCGCCTGGCGTGCCGCAGCGTTTTTGCAATACCTGTGCGCGTCGCTGCCAGTGCGCTTGCGGCCGATAAAACCCTTCACGCAAATCCCCCAGGCCTCCGCGCGGAGGCTCTTCGAGAATGGCTGCCAGCAACGATGCGGTGGCGACTTCATCGGGCTGTTTAGCGCTGACCAGCAAGGCTGCGATACGCGGGTCGCTGCCGATCTCCCCCATGCGTCGCCCGCGCGAAGTGAGTTTGCCCGACGCATCTGTCGCCTGCAGCTGATGGAGTAAACAATCGGCGGCGCGTAAAGCCGTGGCGGGTGGCGTGTCCATCCAACACAACTGCGTGAGATCCAGACAGCCCCATTGCAGCAATTCCAGGCGCAGCCCACTTAAATCACTGTGCAGTATTTCAGGTTCTGCATGCGTCGGCGCACGCTCGGCCTGCTCTTTGCCGATTAAATGAATGCAGATACCCGGCTCTAAACGCCCGGCACGCCCTGCGCGCTGCGTCATGGAGGCCTGGCTAATGCGCTGCGTTTGTAGCCGCGTTAACCCACTGCGTAAGTCATAAAAAGCCCCTCGCTCCAGCGCGCTGTCCACCACTAACCGAATCCCTTCGATCGTCAGACTGGTTTCTGCGATATTGGTCGCCAGCACCACTTTTCGGCGGCCTTCTGCGGCGGGCAGAATCGCTTTGCGTTGATCGGCCAGCGTCAGGGCACCGTACAAAGGCGCAATATCCACATCCTGGGCCACCTTCTCTTCGAGTAAGGTTTTCACGCGCTGGATTTCACCGGTGCCCGGTAAAAACACCAATACCGAACCCGACTCCTGCCTTAACAGCTCACTGACTTCTCGCGCAACGCCCTCTTCCAGGCGCAAATGCGCAGGGAGTGAACTGTAACGGCGATCCACGGGATAGCTGCGTCCTTGTGAAAGGATAAAGGGGGCATCGGGGAACAGATCGCGCAGGCGTGCGTTATCCAGCGTGGCTGACATCAATAAAAGTTTCAGGTCGTCGCGTACGCCTTGCTGCACATCGCGGAGCAGCGCCAGTGCCAGATCGGCTTGCAGGCTGCGCTCGTGGAATTCATCGAGGATAACCAGCGAGACATCCTCTAACAGGGGATCGTTTTGCACCATCCGCGTCAGGATCCCTTCGGTCACCACTTCCAGGCGCGTACGCGCACTCACACAGGTTTCAGCACGCAGACGGTAACCCACAGTGTCGCCCGGTTGCTCTCCCAGCAACTCCGCCAGCCGTTGTGCCACGTTGCGAGCCGCCAGACGGCGCGGTTCTAACAAAATAATGCGCCCAGGCAAGGTGGCCTGCTGCATAATTTGCAGAGGGAGCCAGGTCGATTTTCCTGCACCGGTGGGCGCGGCCAGCAGCACCGTATTGGCCTTTTCTAAAGCCGCCAACAGATCGGGGAGTACAACACTTACCGGGAGATCATTCACATCGGGTGTCCTGAAGCCTGGTCTTCTGATGGCCAGCATTGTAGCATTCAGCCGGTTAAATCGGAGGAAACAATGGCCCACACCCCGCGACTGTTTTTTGGTATCGCTTTGCCAGAAACCTTGCAGCAAGAACTTGTTCACTGGCGCGCCGCACAATTTACAGCAGAGGCGGGAAAGCCTGTGGCAGCCGCTAACCTCCATTTAACACTGGCCTTTTTAGGCGATGTCAGTGCTGAGAAATCACAACAGTTACAACGCTTGGCAGCGCGTATTCAACAACCGGCCTTTAACCTGCATCTGGATGATGCAGGACACTGGCCACGGCCTGGCGTGGTTTGGTTAGGCTGCCGACAAGCCCCCAGAGGGCTGCTGCAACTCGCGGCCCTGTTACGTTCACAAGCAGCCCGCAGTGGGTGCTATCAAAGCCCGCTGCCCTTTCACCCTCATATCACTTTGCTGCGCGGTGCCCATCAGCCTGTGGCCGTTCCACCGCGCGGGTTTCATTGGTCTTGCGTCATCGAGCATTTTCATCTGTTTGCCTCTGAGCAGACACAAGGGCGTACGCGCTATCGCAGCCTGGCCCAGTGGCCCCTACTTTCCTGAGGATTTTTATGCAGTTCACACCCGCCTTGCAATCCGCGACCCTGATTAGCCGCTACAAACGCTTTCTGGCCGATGTTGTCACCTCTTCAGGAGAAACGTTCACGCTGCATTGCGCAAACACTGGTGCTATGACTGGCTGTGCCACGCCAGGCGATACTGTGTGGTACTCCACCAGTGACAACCTGGCTCGCAAATACCCGCACAGTTGGGAGCTCACACAAACCGCTGAGGGAAATCTGATTTGTGTGAACACATTACGCGCAAACCAGATTGTGAAAGAGGCATTAGAGGCAAACATTGTTAGCGAACTACAGGGTTACCAAACCCTGCGTTCCGAGGTGAAATACGGCACAGAACAGAGCCGGATTGATTTTATGCTTCAGGCAGAGGGCCGCAGAAACTGCTATATTGAAGTGAAATCCGTGACACTCTTGCATCAAGGCAAGGGGTACTTCCCGGATGCCGTTACTGCGCGCGGTCAGAAGCACCTTCGGGAGCTGATGAGCGTGGCGGCTCAAGGCCATCGCGCGGTTCTCTTGTTTGCAGTCATGCATTCGGGAATTGAGGACGTTTCCCCCGCACGGCATATCGATGCGAAATATGCAGAGCTACTGGCACAGGCGAAGCAATGCGGCGTTGAAATCCTGACGTACCGTGCTGAGTTGTCTCCGTTAGGGATCAATTTAGCAACCTCCATAAGCCTGGAGTTGTAAAACGTAACGCGATTTGCTCATATAGACGCGTTCCGAGCCCGCGCTAATTACGCGGTGACTCACAGGCTTGTCAAGGTGCATTCAGGAATAATTGCCATCCTTAATTGCTTCTGCTATTTATAGCGGCCTGTTTTTTCCCCTTTGGGGATCGATTGTGCGTGTTATCCAGGAGAACCAACATGCAAGAAGGGCAAAACCGTAAAACATCGTCCCTGAGTATTCTCGCCATTGCAGGTGTTGAACCTTATCAGGTGAAGCCGGGCGAAGAGTATATGAACGACGCCCAGCTGACGCACTTCAAGAAGATTCTTGAAGCGTGGCGCAATCAACTCAGGGATGAAGTCGACCGTACGGTCTCTCATATGCAGGATGAAGCTGCTAACTTCCCTGATCCCGTGGATCGCGCTGCACAGGAAGAGGAATTTAGCCTCGAACTGCGTAACCGTGACCGTGAGCGTAAGCTGATCAAGAAGATCGAAAAAACGCTGAAGAAAGTAGAAGACGAAGATTTCGGCTACTGCGATTCTTGCGGCGTCGAGATTGGTATCCGTCGTTTGGAAGCGCGTCCGACTGCTGACCTTTGCATTGACTGCAAAACGCTGGCAGAAATTCGCGAAAAACAGATGGCTGGCTAATCCCGGTAATCGTATCGGTGCCCGAACGCTCAGCGCGTTCCGGCACCCTATTCCCTGTATGAACCACTCTGATTACATTGGGCGCTTTGCCCCCTCACCTTCTGGCGACCTCCATTTTGGTTCGCTCATTGCCGCACTCGGCAGTTGGCTACAAGCGCGTGCGCATCGAGGCCAATGGCGTGTTCGTATTGAAGACATCGATCCACCGCGCGAAATCAGCGGTGCAGCCTCTCGTATCTTGCAGCAACTCGAACGTTATGGATTGTATTGGGATGGCGACATCCTGTGGCAATCTCAGCGGCATGAAGCCTACCGCGAGGTGCTGGAACGCCTTATTCAGCAGGGACAAGGCTACTATTGCGATTGTCCACGCCAACGCATTCAGCAACAGGGCGGCTTTTACGATCGCCACTGCCGTGACCGTGGATTGCCTGCGGACAATGCCGCACTGCGCCTGAAAGTCGACAGCCCGGTAACACATTTTACCGATCAACTGCGCGGACGTATTCCTGTCAATCCCGCGCTGGCAGCCGAAGATTTTATTATCCACCGCCGTGACGGTCTGTTTGCCTATAATTTGGCCGTGGTGGTGGATGACCACGCTCAGGGTATTACCGAAGTGGTACGCGGTGCCGATCTGATTGAACCGACACCGCGACAAATTACGCTTTATCAACAGTTGGGCTGGACGCCGCCCGCCTGGCTGCATTTGCCACTGGCGCTGAATGCAGACGGCAACAAATTGTCAAAACAGAATCATGCGCCGCCGCTCCCCGAGGGCGATACCCTACCGGTGCTGGTTGAAGCGTTGCGTTTTCTGGGCCAGACGGTGCATCCGGCATGGCGTGATCTGTCACAAAGTGCATTTTTAGCCGAGGCTGTGGCGCGCTGGCAACCCTCCAGGTTACCCCAGCAAAGTGCGGTACCCGGCACGCTGAACAACTCAGCATTCCTAAAAGCGTCTCGCTAAGCTATGATGAGCCGCAATTTACAAAACCTTGCTCTTTTTTCGTCACTGTAGAGGTGTCCTATTTTTACCCGAGTCGCTAATTTTTGCCGCAAGGTCCTGAGCCGAGACGAGGCGCTACCTGAGGTGGAAACCGTCATTACACCGTTGAATATTATTCCTCGCGATGGTCATAACATTTCGCGCAAAGACATTAGTGAAAATGCGCTTAAGGTTTTGTATCGCCTGAATAAAGCAGGCTATGAAGCCTATTTAGTCGGTGGTGGCGTACGCGATTTGCTACTGGGTAAAAAACCCAAAGATTTCGACATCACGACCAACGCAACACCCGAGCAAATGCGCAAACTGTTCCGCAATTGCCGCTTAGTTGGACGCCGCTTCCGCTTGGCACACGTGATGTTTGGCCCTGAAATTATCGAAGTCGCCACCTTTCGCGGCCATCATGAAGCGACCAGCGATACCGAAACGCAGCGCGGTCAGAATGGCATGCTGCTGCGCGATAACATTTTCGGTTCTATTGAAGATGATGCCCAACGTCGCGACCTGACCATCAACAGCCTGTATTACAGCGTATCCGATTTCACCGTACGTGATTATGTCGGTGGCCTGAGCGACCTGCGCGAAGGCATTGTGCGCATGATTGGTGAACCGGAAACCCGCTATCGTGAAGACCCGGTGCGCATGCTGCGCGTCGTCCGTTTTGCCGCCAAGCTGAATATGTCAATTGCGCCAGAAACCGCCGAGCCGATTCCGCGTCTGGCGACACTGCTGAATGATATTCCGCCCGCCCGCCTGTTTGAGGAAGCCCTGAAGCTGCTGCAAGCGGGCTATGGCTACGAGACCTACCTGAAGCTGCGCGAGTATCAGCTGTTTCAGCCCCTTTTTCCTACGCTTTCTCGCACCTTTACCGATCGCGGCGACAGCAATATGGAGCGCATGCTGGCGCAGGTATTTAAAAATACCGATACGCGTCTGCAAAACAATCAGCGTGTTAATCCCGCCTTTTTGTTTGCCGCCATGTTCTGGTACACCCTGCTAGAATCGGCGCAAAAAATCGCGCAAGAGAGTGGTCTGGTGTACTACGACGCCTTTGCGTTGGCGATGAACGATGTGCTGGACGAAGCCTGCCGTGCCCTTGCTATTCCTAAACGTATTACCAGTTTGGTGCGTGATATTTGGCAACTGCAATTGCGTTTGCCACGCCGCCACGGTAAGCGCGCATGGAAGCTGATGGAGCATCCAAAATTCCGTGCCGCCTATGACTTGCTGGCGTTGCGTGCCGATGTTGAGAATAACCAGGAATTGCAGCGTCTGACCGCCTGGTGGGGCGAATTCCAGACGGCCGCACCGCCGCAGCAAAAAACCATGATGAATACCCTGGGTGATGACCCTGTGCCGCGCCGTCGCACACGTCGCCCGCGCAAGCGCCCTGCTCCGCGCCGGGAATCTGACGCATAATGCGCGTTTGGTTGGCACTGGGGAGCAATCTTGCCGATCCTTTGGCCCAGGTCGATGCAGCGCTGAACGCGCTGCGCACCCTGCCGCACACCGAACTTATCGCGGTATCGGCTTTTTACCGCACGCCACCCTACGGCCCACAAGATCAGCCTGATTATCTGAATGCCGCCGTTGAGCTGGAAACTGCATTGGCTCCCGAAGCCCTCCTCGATCACACCCAACGCATAGAGTTGGAACAGGGCCGCGTGCGCAAAGAAGAGCGCTGGGGAGCCCGCACACTCGACTTAGACATTATGCTGTTTGGTCAATTAACGCTAAACACGCCCCGTCTGACGGTGCCGCACTACGACATGCTTAATCGCGCCTTTATGTTGGTGCCGCTGTTGGAAATTGCCCCGCAGGCAACGCTGCCGGATGGCACCCCACTCAATCACGTTTTAACCCAGCTTGACTGCAGCGCTATTCAGCGCTGGTAAACCTGCCATTTCTTTGCCGACGCGCTTTGATTAAGATACCCCACAAGAAAATTCTGTAGAGGTTGCTATGAAACCCACCACCCTTACGCAATTGCGCCAGTGGAAGCAGCAGGGCAAGAAGTTCGCCACCCTGACCGCCTACGATTTCAGTTTCGCCCGCTTGTTCGCCGATGAAGGTATCGGTGTGATGCTGATTGGTGATTCTCTTGGCATGACGGTACAAGGGCATGATTCCACGTTGCCGGTCACCGTAGAGGATATCGCCTATCATACCGCCGCCGTACGCCGCGGTGCGCCACAGGCATTACTGATGTCTGATTTACCCTTTATGGCCTACGCCACGCCTGAACAGACGTTCGCCAATGCCGCACAGCTTATGCGTGCAGGCGCCAATATGGTGAAACTGGAAGGCGGAGCCTGGCTGGTGGAAACCGTTCGTATGCTGGCCGAGCGCAGCGTACCTGTCTGTGGTCACCTGGGCCTGACGCCACAATCGGTGAATGTTTTTGGCGGCTATAAAGTACAGGGCCGCGACAGTGAAGCCGCCGAGCGCTTGCTGGCCGATGCACTGGCGCTGGAAGCCGCTGGCCTGCAATTACTGGTGCTGGAGTGCGTCCCGGTCTCACTGGCGAAGCGCGTGACTGAAGCCCTGAGCATTCCTGTCATCGGTATCGGGGCGGGCAACGCCACCGATGGTCAAATTCTGGTCATGCACGACGCTTTTGGTGTTACCGGAGGCCATATCCCCAAATTCGCCAAAAACTTTTTGACCGGCCAGCCAGATATTCGTGCGGCCGTTCGCGCGTACATTGCGGAAGTAGAAGCGGGGACCTATCCCGCTGCGGAACATAGTTTCCAGTAAACAGGAGTCAACTGTGCTGATTATTGAAACATTGCCGATGCTGCGACGTGAAATTCGTCGCTGGCGGCAAGAAGGTAAACGCATTGCCCTGGTACCGACCATGGGCAATCTGCACGATGGGCATATGACCCTGGTGGATGAAGCCCGCGAACGGGGCGATATCGTGGTGGTTACGATTTTCGTCAACCCGATGCAGTTTGAGCGTGCTGACGATTTAGCACGCTATCCGCGCACGCTGCAGGAAGATTGCGAAAAACTCAATCGCCGCAATGTCGATTTGGTGTTTGCCCCTGCCCCAAAAGATGTCTATCCCAAAGGGCTGGATACCCAAACATCGGTCGATGTCCCCGGCCTTTCAACTCTGCTGGAAGGCGCCAGTCGCCCTGGCCACTTTCGCGGTGTATCCACCATCGTCAGCAAACTGTTTAATTTGGTGCAGCCCGACCTTGCCTGCTTTGGCGAAAAGGATTATCAGCAGTTGGCGCTGATCCGCAAAATGGTCGCGGACATGGGCTATGACATTGAGGTGGTCGGTGTACCGACGGTGCGCGCCAAAGATGGCCTGGCGTTGAGTTCTCGCAACGGTTATCTCACTGCCGATGAGCGTAAGCTGGCCCCCGCACTGAGTAAAATCATGCACACGATGGCTGAGCGCCTGAGTAACGGTGAACGCCATGTGGATGACATCATTGCTGACGCAGAGCAACAACTGACTGAGCAGGGTTTCCGCCCAGACGGTCTGGCGATTTGCGATGCTGAAACGCTGTTGCCGTTGAACACCGAAAGCCAGCGCGCCGTGGTATTAATGGCTGCCTGGTTAGGCAATGCGCGCCTGATCGATAATCAGCAGGTTGATTTGACGCAGTAGACAAAACGCGCCGTCAGCATAATACTGGCGGTCATTTATTCAGCATTTCCAGTTGTCATGAGAAAGGTAGACGGTTATGAAACGCACGATGTTGCAAGGCAAACTCCACCGCGTCAAAGTCACTCAGGCGGATTTGCACTATGAAGGCTCCTGCGCCATCGACCAGGATTTTCTGGATGCCTCCGGGATCCTTGAGTATGAAGCGATTGATATCTACAACGTGAACAACGGGCAGCGCTTTTCAACCTACGCCATTGCGGCAGAGCGTGGCTCAAAAATCATTTCGGTGAACGGTGCCGCCGCACGCTGCGCCTGTGCCGGTGACTTGCTGATCATCTGCTCTTACGTTGAAATGGACGATGAAGCGGCTCGCCGCTGGCAACCGAAGGTCGCCTATTTTGAAGGCGATAACGAGATGAAACGTCTGGCAAAGGCCGTGCCCGTACAGGTGGCCTGATAGCAAAGAGGGAGCCCGTTGGCTCCCTCTTCTCTTACTAGGTGCGCAACCCTCTGCCGCGCTGAATCAACACATACACCAGCACGTAAAACACCGCAATAAACGCCACCAGCACTGACATCGTAAACGCCAACGGCACATCGTTAATGCCCAGGAAACCGTAACGGAAGCCGCTGATCATATACACCACCGGGTTCAGCTTTGACACCATCTGCCAGAACGGCGGCAGCAGAGTCAGCGAGTAAAAGACACCGCCCAGATAGGTTAACGGGGTTAAAACAAAGGTCGGGATCAGGCTGATGTCATCGAAAGTGCGCGCAAACACGGCATTGAGCAATCCCGCCAGCGAAAACAGGATCGCCGTCAGCAGCAATGTCACCGCCACCATCAGCCAGGAGTGCACCTGGAACGGCACAAAGAACAGGGAAATCGCCGTCACTAACACACCGACGCAGACGCCACGCGCCACGCCACCGCCAACATAACCGGCAATAATAATATGCGTCGGCACCGGTGCCACCAACAGCTCTTCAATATTGCGCTGAAACTTCGCACTGAAGAAAGAGGATGCCACATTGGCATAGGCGTTGGTGATCACCGCCATCATGATCAATCCCGGCACGATAAACTGCATGTAGCTGAAACCATGCATTTCGCCGATACGCGAACCGATCAAGTTACCAAAGATGATGAAATACAACGTCATGGTAATCACGGGCGGCACCAGCGTCTGGATCCAGATGCGGGCAAACCGGTTAATCTCTTTTGCCCAAATACTTTTCAGGGCAACCCAATAAAGATGCGTCATGCTGAAGCCCCCTTTCCTTGTGTTAATCCGACAAACAGCTCTTCCAGACGGTTGGCTTTATTTCGCATACTCAGCACGTTAATGCCCTGGGCGCTCAGTTGACTAAACACGCTGTTCAGCCCCTGCTCGCGCAGCACTTCAACTTCTAAAGTGGTGTTATCCACTAAGCGGTATTGGAAGCCTTCTAACTGCGGCAGCGGGCTTTTCGGCGCAAGATCCAGAATAAAGGTTTCTGATTTAAGTTTGGCCAGCAGCGCCTTCATTGAGGTGTTTTCCACCAACTCACCGCGTTGAATAATGCCGATATTGCGGCACAGCATTTCAGCCTCTTCGAGATAGTGGGTGGTCAAAATAATGGTGGTGCCTTTGGCATTCAACTCTTGCAGGAACAGCCACATTGAACGGCGCAGTTCAATGTCCACCCCCGCCGTTGGCTCATCAAGGATCAACAGTTTGGGTTCATGCATCAAGGCACGGGCAATCATCAGGCGACGTTTCATGCCACCGGACAGCATCCGCGCGCGTTCGTTACGCTTTTCCCACAGGTCGAGCTGTTTGAGGTATTTCTCCGCTCGCACGTTGGCTTCAGCGCGCTCCACGCCATAATAACCGGCCTGATTGACCACGATTTGCATCACGGTTTCAAAAGGGTTGAAGTTAAATTCCTGCGGCACCAGGCCCAGTTGGCGCTTAGCATTGACCACATCATGTGACAAATCGTAGCCAAACACGCGCACCTTGCCGGCGCTCTTGTTCACCAGCGAGCTGATAATGCCGATGGTGGTAGATTTACCCGCGCCATTTGGCCCCAACAAAGCATAAAAATCGCCAGCTTCAACGTTAAGATCAATCCCTTTCAGCGCCTGAACGCCACCGGGATAGGTCTTCGCCAGCTTTTCAAGTTCCAGTGCATACGTCATCGGTAATAAAACCCTGTTTTCGATGTGTTTCTTTTAGATGTAAAATTGCGCTGCCTTGCCCTATATTACTGCCACGCTCACGTGAGCCTTACAGGTCAACACCCGCTATGAAAGACATAACGACCCTCATCAGTAACAACCGTGACTGGTCAAAACAACTGATTGAGGATGATCCCGGTTTCTTTGAACGTTTGTCCCTGACGCAAAAACCCCGCTTTCTGTGGATTGGTTGCTCTGACAGCCGCGTGCCCGCCGAGAGCCTGGTTGGCTTGGATCCGGGTGAGTTGTTTGTTCACCGCAATGTCGCGAACCTGGTGGTTCACACCGACCTCAACTGCCTGTCAGTGGTGCAGTATGCCGTTGATGTACTGGAAGTTGAGCACATCATCATCTGCGGTCACTACGGCTGCGGTGGCGTACAAGCGGCGGTGGAAAACCCGGAATTAGGGCTGATTAACAACTGGCTGCTGCACGTTCGCGATCTGTGGTACAAGCATAGCTCGCTGTTAGGTGAACTGCCGCCGGAAAAACGCTTCGATAAATTGTGTGAAATCAATGTGGTGGAGCAGGTCTATAACCTCGGCCACTCAACGATTCTGCAATCCGCCTGGAAGCGCGGGCAAAAGGTGAATATTCACGGCTGGGTGTACGGCATTCACGATGGATGTTTACGCGACTTAGAGGTCAGCGCAAACAGTCGCGAGCTGCTGGAACAACGCTATCGCCAGGGAATGTCCACGCTGTTGCACAATCCTGACGGACTGCGTCAGGTGCAAGAGTAAGTGTATCGGAAGGCCGCATTGCGGCCTTCATCGTTTGTGCCCTTATTCGTCCAGCGGCACCACTTTGCCAACATACGGCAGATGACGATAGCGCTGCGCGTAGTCAATGCCGTAGCCCACCACAAATTCATCAGGAATCGAGAAACCGACGAACTCGACAGGCACCTGCACCTCACGGCGATCGGGCTTATCCAGCAACGTACATATCGCCAGTGACTTCGGCTGACGCAGGCTCAGGATCTCGCGCACTTTGCTCAAGGTATTGCCTGAATCAATGATGTCTTCCACGATTAAAACGTCTTTGCCACGAATATCCTCATCCAGATCTTTGAGAATTTTCACGTCGCGGGAAGAGGACATGCCGCTGCCGTAGCTGGATGCCGTCATGAAATCGACCTCATGCGGCACCTCAACAGCGCGACAAAGGTCGGCCATAAACATAAAGGATCCGCGCAGCAGGCCCACCAGTACCATATCGCTACCGCTGTCACGGTAGCGCTGATTGATTTCCTCACCCAACTCGGCAATACGGGATGCGATCGCCTGTTCGGAGATCATAACTTCTACGGTGTGCTTCATTGCTGACAACTCTCACTCATTCGATTCATTTCACGCCAGCATGAGTACACTGCCACCCTGCTGGCCACAAATTTAGGTGCGGGAGTATATCAGTATCGACGAGTTAGGTGAAAAGGCACGGTTAAATGATGACGTGCTGCACACTGCGACTATTTCTGTTCACGGCGCAACAATAAGAACGTCGAACACGCCGTGCCGTCGGATGACTCTCCCACAGGACAAGGGTCTGCTGGCAGTGCATTGCGCAATTGCTCAGGCTCCAACATGATGCGAATCTCAGCGGGTTGATCGGCTGAGCGCAGTATCTCCTTGGGCAAATTAACCGGTTCTCCCACCTCATAGAGAATCATCTGTTTCCCATCAAAGGTCGCTCGCAGCAGGGTGTAGCTGACCTTTGGGGTTGCACGATGCTGTTGATACTCCCAATGGAAAAACAGCCCCAACACGGTGAGCAGCACAACAAACACCATTTCAAGCTGGCGTTGCGACCACCGCCTGGGCCGTGGGGATGCTGGCAGAGTGGGCGCGGGTACCACCGCGCAGTCGCAGTCGGTGGTAATCCATCCCGCATGCAGCATATAGCCTTTACGTGGATAGGTTGAGATAACATTGTCGGTGATCCCCAACGAGTGGATGGCGCGTCTGATTTGGGTAATCACTTGTCGAATGGAAGCATCAGAGACACACACGCCCTTACTTCGCCAACAGGCATCGTGAATCTGTTCTTTGGTGATGAGTTCATCTTGGTGTTCCATCAGCAATATCAAGCACTGCACGGCCGAATCGCTGAGTTCAGCGCGTTTACTGCCGTAGCGTAATATCGCCAGAGTTTCATGGAACGTAATCCAGTCTGCACTTTTTCCAGGCATCATTCATTTCCCTATTACTGACTATTTATGCCTTGCCCTTCTCAGGACGAAAAAGAGTTCCCTGAAAAGAATATACCAGGCGCAAAAGGCCAATTAGAGAAAAATCCTGGGATGAGAATCAATATCCGCAGGATGATGAATATTGCATCATTAGGAATAACCGCCAGTTTACTTCTGAGATTCTTATTATTATTTTTTTAACGTTATGCCTTCAACACATTATGGTTTTTTACTTTACACCTTAGTCCTTTATGGAAATGCACGTTTAACACCCGCGTTTGAGTGAATTCACAGGATTCACAAACCAACCTTATCGATATGATTTATATGTATTTTATGCTTTTTGGCATGATTTCCCTGTGAATAACACTTTGCCACTTGTTCTGAGTGTCCCTGCTATTCCTATAATTCCCGAAATTATTGTTTCGGAGCCTTTATGCAAGTCATTTGCCGCAACACACTTTTCAGATCTGGATTACACGAACTTTATACGGGCCTTCCTGCCCACCGACGAAAAGCATTACGTGCGATATCCATCATTGAAGTGACGCATGCGACTGAAATACCGTTACTCTTTTTAGATATCCAATCCATTATCCTGAATAAACATAGCCATGAACATACAGCAATTTTAATTACCCGTTTACCCGCACTTCTGCGCAGTCCCTCGTTGCGCAATTGGGTACTGGATGCCTCTTCATCAACGGATAAAATTTTAATGCAGTTGTTTAAATCGGCCCGAGCACCCTACAGTCTCTCTGCGCTGACGCAAGCCCTGAGCCAAAATATTTTATCGGATTGGTTCACACCACGGGAGATGCAGGTTGTCCGCTTGATCATTCGCGGATTCGACATTCCCCAAATCGCTCGCCACCTCGATATCTGTGACAAAACCGCCTACGGATTTGGCCATGCATTGAAAGAGAAACTTGAGCAGAACAGTCTGCCGCGCATGATCCACCATTTGCGCAGCTACGATAAAACGCGGCGTTTAGCATGGAATGATTTCTCTGAAGATGGCCTGCCCGCAGAGATTTCGGAGAAGGCCTGGCAGCCCGCTCGCAGTTGGGTGCAGCGAGCACACAATGCGCTACAACTGCCCCGACCAATGTAGCTTACAGACTGGAAAAACGAGGAATAATCAACGGTTTTCCCGTTTCGGGATCGTCGATAATACGGCATTTTAAGCCAAACACGTCTGCCATGCTGGCTTCCGTGACAATATCGACAGGTTTGCCTTCGGCAACAATTTGACCCGCTTTCATCATGACTAAATGCGTAGCATAACGCAGTGCTTGATTAATATCGTGTAGCACCATGACCAGGGTTTTTCCTTGCTGGTGTAGAGCACGACACAGATCCAACAGCTCAATTTGATGTGCGATGTCCAACCACGTGGTGGGTTCATCCAACAACACAATCGGCGTTTGCTGAGCCAGAGTCATCGCGAACCAGGCGCGCTGACGTTGGCCACCGGAAAGCGCATTCACTGGCCGCTGTGCCATAGCCGTAAGATCGACGGCAGACAGTGCCGCCTTCACCACCTGTTCATCTTCTGCTGACCAGGGCCGCAAAAACGTTTGGTGCGGATAGCGACCGCGTGAAACCAAATCAAACACCGTAAGACTTTCCGTCAGAGACGCATTTTGGCTGAGCAGCGAGAGTTCTCGCGCAACCCGCCGCGGCTTGTAGCGATGGAGATTTTCGCCATCTAAATGAATTTCCCCCTTCTCAGGCAGTAAGCCACGACTAAAAGCACGCAGTAGCGTCGATTTCCCACAGCCGTTGGGGCCGATAATCACCGTAAACTCACCATCGCGCAGTGCCAGATCAACACCTTCAACGATCGGACGTTCCCCATAACTCAAGGTAAGCTGGCGAGCCTGCAAGCGGGAGGGGGGAGCCAGTAACACACTCATGTTGGCTGTTTCCTTAATTCACTGTAGAGCAACGTCATCAGATAGCAGCCGCCCAACGCGGCGGTGACCACGCCAATCGGCAAACGTCCCTGGGTTGGCAGCAGCAAGGTAATCAGATCAGAGGCCAGCATAAGTAATGCGCCCATCAGCGCGGCGCTGAGTAACCCGGCTCCGCGCGTTAGCTGCAAGCGACGGGCAATGTGCGGTGCGGCGAGCGCCACAAACGCCACCGGCCCCACAACCAATACCGCCATGCTGGCCAAAACCACTGCACACAGAATACTAAAAAGATTCGCCCTGCGGACCGGCACCCCAAGGGTACTCGCGATGTCATGCCCCACCATCACAAAGGTCAGTTCACGGCGGAGCCAAATAATGATCGGTAAAATCACCAGTAAAGCGCCAAAAATCCATCCCACATCACGCCACTGTTTGCTGGCGAGACTCCCGCTTAATAGCGTGGCCAATTGCTGCGCCACTTCAATCCGCAGTTGGGAAACGGCAAAATTCACCAGCGCCAGACACACAGCGGCAATCGCGATACCCGCGATAACAATTTGCGTGGTTTGTAATGGGCCAAAACGGCGCAGGCTACCGGCATACACCAGCGTGACCGCCAGCAGTGCCCCAAGTAAGGCACCAACGGGAACGGGCAAGACATGAGGCCACACCACCAGTGTTGCCACGATGCCTGCGGCGGCACCAGCATTCACACCAATGATGTCCGGGCTGCCCAAAGCATTGCGTGTCGTGAGCTGAAACAACGCCCCAGATACGGCCAACGCGGCACCGGCACCGATCGCCACCAGCGCACGTGGAACACGCAGTTGCCACAGCACATAGTCCTGCCACGGCGTCACGGCGTGCGGCCACCAGGACCCTGTTTGTTGCTGAGGTAACAGTAACGTCAGCCATACCAGCACCCCTAGCAGCCCCAGCAGCAGGGCATTGAGCAGGCGCATACGCTGCACTCTCTGTCGGTCAGGCTGCATCATTAAATCTCCGACTGCGCTTCGCCACTGCCCACAGTAAAATCCCGCCCAGACAGGCGGTGACGATGCCGACCATGATCTCCTGCGGCGCGATAATCCAGCGCGCCAGCACATCAGCCAGTAACAGCAAAGACGCCCCCGCAAAGGCGCTATAAGGCAATAGCCAGCGGTAATCACTGCCCACCAGCGCCCGCATTAAATGCGGTGCCGCCAGGCCAATAAAGGCAATCGGCCCTGCCATCGCGGTCGCCGCTGCCGCCAATACCGTCGCGGCGACCAGTGTCATCAGACGCACGCGGGCCACATTGACGCCCAACGCGCTGGCGCTGTTTTCACCAAAAGCCAACACATTCAGCGCACCACCCAGCATCGGGACCAACACCAGCAGAAGTGCCAACCAGGGCAAAATCGTGAGGGTTTGCTGGAGAGACTGCTCACTGAGCGATCCCACAGTCCAGAAACGGTAGCTATCCAACACGCGGGCATTAAGCAGTACCACGCTTTGTACGAAAGCAAACAGACAGGCATTGATAGCCGCCCCCGTTAGCACCAGACGCGCCGGAGAGGTGTGGCGCTGCCCGCCTCCCAGCAGGAAAAATAAGGCGGTTGCCAGTGTCGCACCGCCCAACGCGGGCCAAAAGCGTGGCAGTGCTTCCAACAAGGGGAAAAAGGAGAATCCCACCACCATCGCCGCCGCGCCCGCATTGACGCCAAGAATGCCGGGCTCCGCTAGCGGATTCCGCATTAATCCCTGTGTTAGCGTACCTGCCAGCGCCAACGCCGCGCCCACCAGTAAGCCGGTTAGGGTGCGAGATTCACGCAAATTAATGACTAAGTCATTGTATTGTCCCTGATCGCCACGCCAAAAATGCAGCCAAACATCATTAAACGGCAGTGGCTTCGATCCCATCGCCAGACTGAGCATCACGCAACCCAGGGTAATCATGATCATCACTATCAATCCCAGGCTGCGCCGCTGCCGACGGCGCAGCATGAATTCAGCGTTTCGCATGGGCAATCGCCTCTTTTAAGATCGGCATAAATTGCGGTAATGCCCACCGCACACTCAGCGGCGTACCGTAGCCCATTGCCACCACCAGTGACGTATCCATCAACGGCACGTAGCCCCCTTCACGAAAGGCACGGATTGAACGAAACAGCGGTTGCGCTTCAATGCTCTGCTGGTCACGCTCGTTGAGATACCAGGTAAACACCAAATCGGCATCGTTAAGTTGATCGGCATTCTCCAGCCCAATAAAGGTGGAAAAACTGCCAAAACGCACGCTCTGCTTTGCCAGTGACGGCAGCATTTTTAATCCCATATGCAGTAACGTATCGACGCGAGGATCGCCGGCGACATAGGCTGCCAGCGTGCTGCCATTTGTCCCGCCGCGAATGTAGGCAAAGGTGTAACTATCAAGATGGGGAATCTGCGCCGCGGCCTGTTTCAGCGCATCATCAAGATCGCTTAACAACGGTTGCGGATCTTTATTGAGCGCCTGCGCCAGCAAGGTAATTTGCTCTTGCGGCGTCGTCAGCCACGGACGCTGTGGCCAGGCGACAACGGGAACAAACCAGGATAGATGATCAAACACCTGCTGTGTCATGCCAGATTGCGTCGCCACAATTAAATCAGGCTGCAAACGTAAAATGGCCTCGATATCGGTTTCGGGGCTGAGATTCAGTGCCACCGGCAGCGGCGCATTACGCCGTTCCACCTCTTGCCGAAACCATGGCAAATAGCCCTGCCGATCACCGCCCCAGTAGTGCGCTTCAATCCCCACCGGAACAATGCCCAATTGCAGCACAATATCTTCTGCGCCGGCACCGAGCGCCACAATCCGCTTAGGAGGCGCGTTGATGACTGCGCTGCCCAATCCCGTGACCAGCGTACGTGGATAGCCACTCTCCGATGCCGAGGCCAGCATCGGCAGTAAAAGTCCTGCCAGAAAAAGTCGTTTAAACCACTGCATTCCATGAACTCTTAAAAATACAAAAACTCCCTCTCCCCACGAACAGGGAAAGGGAGCGCGGTTATCGCCCGTCAGAAACGATAGCGAAGCGTGGCTTCTACGTTACGCGGTGCGCCGTAGTAATATTGAACATATTGTCCAAACTGAGAATAATACTCTTTATCAAACACGTTATTGAGGTTCACTGTCAACGACAGATCGGGCGTAAATTGATAACGCCCCATCAGGTTCCAGACGGCAAAGCTGTTTTGCTCAGCCACCGTGCTGCCTTGTGGTCCATTTACCGTCAACCAGGTTTTATCCTGCCAATTCACCCCGCCACCTACCGTCAGATCGCTCAATGCGCCTGGCAGTGTGTAGGTGGTGAACAGTTTGTAGAGTTTACCCGGCATACTGGTGTTGATGCGTAAGCCCGTTGGGTCCACGGCGCGGAACTGGGTATAACCGGTGAAGATGCGCCAGTTATCCGTGATTTGACCGCTGATTTCGGCTTCAAAACCGCGGGTTTTCGTTCCATCAACCGCCCGATACGCCGTGCTGTTATCTGGCAAGGGTGCCGCTTCGCCGTCGACCACCGTCATGTTGTCCTGACGAATTTCAAACAGCGACAGTGAGTAATCCAGGCCATTATCGAAAGCAACGCCTTTCAGACCCACTTCATAGTTCTGTCCAGAAACGGGATCGATCAGCTCATTGTTGCGGTTGCGACGATACTCCGGGTTGAAGATGCCGGTGTAGCTGGCATAGGTACTGAGGTCATCGGTGATGTTCCAGACAATGCCGCCATAAGGCACAAACTCATCGCTGTAGCTGGCGTTTTGCGCCGCACCGAAGTTGTCGCCGCGCGTCTTGAAGCTGGTCATACGACCGCCCAAAATCAATGTCAGCGGATCGGCCAGTGAGATTTGCGTAACGGCATAACCTGCCGTTTGCTCGTTGTAGCCTTTGGAGCCATAAGTCCGGCTGTTACTCCACGCCGGTTCTGGATAGGACCAGTCAGGCTGCGTGAAATCGCCCAGCGGGCTACAGGTGCGCGTTAACATACAGGTCGCCAGATAATAGTCATTCTGGAAATCCTGATGTTGATGGTTAAAGCCAAAAGCCACCCGATGTGAACGGCCCAGCAAGTCATATAAGCCGTTGACTTGCAGATCGTAGTTTTGCTGGCGACGCTCGCCTTCAATACGCGTCATGCTGCCCGGCGTCATGCCCACATTGGTGCTGCTGTTGGGGAAGCCGGTTGCCCACAACACTTTCTCATTCAATGTGTTGTTGTCGTAGGTAAAGGTACCTTTCACACTCCAGCCGCTGTCAAATTTATGCTCCAGGCTGGTAAAAGTGGTGAAAGTACGGGTTTTTGACATTGCCCAGTCAGGGGCAAAACTGTCGCTGCGACCATAATCGGTTTTGCTGCCATCGGAGAAGTAAATCGGCAAGCCCCCGAACATGCCACCGTGAGTGTTTGAGCGCTGATAATCCATGCCCACGGTAAACAAGGTATTCTCGGTAATGTCGGCTTCCAAAATACCGTAGAGCGGATAATTGTTGCTGCTCAGACGATCAATATTGCTGTTGCTATCCTGATACGCTGTGACAAAGCGTCCACGCACGCTACCGCTGTCATTCAGCGGCCCGGAGAGATCTAACCCGGTGCGCCAGGCATCCCAGGAGCCATAGCCCGCAAACACTTCACCGCGAAAATCACGGGTTGGCTTCTTACGCACCAGGTTTACCGCTGCAGAAGGGTTACCCGGCCCCACCATCAGGCCTGCCGCACCGCGTAACACCTCAATACGGTCGAGTGTGACAGTATCCACCAGATTATCGCCGTAATTAAAACGGGTGTCGTAGAAGGTGGTGACGCTGTCGCGCAGAATGTTATTGACCGCCATGCCTCGCGACGTAAAGCTGAAACGGTCGGCATCCAACTGACGCACGTACATGCCTGTCGTGTTGCTGACCACATCCGCTGCTTTATCTATGCCTTGATCCAGCATGCGCTGCTTTGTCACCACGCTGACGCTTTGCGGAGTCTCACGCGCAGACAGGCTGAGGCCCGTGCCCGTCACCATCGTCGTTGTGTTGTAGGCCCCCGTGTCTTCGGTTACCCCGGTATCGGCAGCCACATTGGCATTCACCGTCAGGGTGTTTTCTTCAACAACGGGATCTTGTTGTGCGGCCAGAGCATTACCTGCCAAAGCCAGCGAGATCAAAACGGCCAAAGGTGCTTTTTGGCGTACGACGCTACCACAGACGTCGAACGCGCCCTGCTTTTTCATCATTTTATTCACCAACGTTGCGCTGTGCGCTTTTTTGTTATTCCCAAAGGATTGATGTGTTACGACTTACTCCGGCTGATAGGTCACCGAGTATTCTTTACGCAATGGATAGAGCGGGTTATCCAACGTGCCGGCGAATTTGAGGTTCTTTTCTCGATCGTCGAGATCGATCATTTGCTGATTGTTCGCCATCTGCAGGCGATTCAGACAGGTACGCACAAAGGCCGGTTTGAACAGGTTGAACTGGCGATATTTGTCAGCCAGTTGCGGATGCTGCGACTGATAATTCCAGACGCACCGCGCGACCGCATTCCAGAACTGGGTTTCAGGCAGGCCAGCCTGCGTTGCCAGTAGCGGGGATAAGTAACGGAAGAAGCAATCGAAGAGATCAAGCAGGATGTAATTGATTTTCATGTCATCTTCGACCGTGACATGCAGGAAAGCGATATCTTTAGGTAGCTCGCGGGTGCTGTTCAGCAAGGCGATTTCTTCGCCAATGTCTTTCATCAGCATGTTTACCGGCGCATTGTTTTCCAGCACCAGCATCAGGTTTTCCCCGTGTGGCATAAACACCAGATCGTAGTGGAAGAAAGCGTGCAAGATCGGTGACATATAGGCATCCAGATAGCGCTCGACCCACGTTTGCGCATCCAGCCCAGAATCGTTGATCAATGCCGCGACCACGCTGTCACCTGCGCCATCGACATGCAGCAGTGAGGCCATGGTCATAAGACGCTGCTCGGGTTTGAGCAATGACATCGGGCTTTCGCGCCATAGCGCAGAGAGCATCTTCTTCCACGGGCTGTCTTTGGTGATCGCCTGTTCTAACCCCTCATGGAAATAGCCAATCGCAGCGCGCTCGCGCAGCACTTTAAAACCCTTGCTTTGGAAAAAGACATCTTCGGAGACCGTGCGATAGAGCCAGCTATTCACCTGCGGTGTGGTCAGCATGCTGTGCGGATCCAGCCCACGCATAAAGCCCATGTTGAGTACCGACAGCGCGGTTTTTACGTAGTAGCGATGTGGCGCGGTGATATTGAAGAACGTACGAATGGATTGTTGTGCCAGGTAGCAATCATTGCCTTCACCGAGCCAAACAATGTGTGCGGCGGCGATATCACCCGCGAAGTTAATGGCAATTTTATGCTGCCACTGCCAGGGATGAATCGGCATCAACCAGTAGTCATTGTCATCCAGCCCCAGGCTGTGCAAATGGCCTTTGAAGCGTGCAAGCTGGAATTCGCCCAATTCGCTTGCCATCAGTTGGGCGTAGCTGAGTTCATCATCACACACAAAACGCGCTTTCTGCTTGCTCACCGCAATCCAGTTTAAGCTGACCGCCGCCGCACTTTCAGGTGCGTAACGCAGGTAGTCTTGCGCATCAAAACCAATCCGCCCGTTATTGGCAATAAACACCGGATGCCCTTCGCGCATCGCGGTTTCCACTTCCTGATAACTGGCTTGCGTCAGTTGTTGCGCGGTCAGCGGCTGGTTCTGTTGCTTAAAAGCGTGACCGTACAAGGTACTGGCCACTTCTTCCAGGTAGACAGGAAACTGTTTTTCCGGAATCTCCCGACGCTCACCCAACTCAATCAGCAGCGCTTGTGCATCAAGGGGTTGCGCCACACCTTTGCAGGTTTTTTCAATCGATGCGCTCTCAATTTGCCAGTGTTCTAACAGAAAGGGCGTGGCACGAAAGCGATAGCACACGTCCTCCAGGACGACTTCCCACATTGAGGATTCAAGGGCCTGCACCGGGAGCACTTTTTCATGAATCAGTTCACGTAAAATTTTCGTCACCAGGTGACGGTTAGCCCAAGACCAGTTTTCTGCGGTGAGATGCTGAGTCATATTTCCAGCATCGATCTGAAGAGAGCGCATTGTCGATATCCCAATCAAATTTCAAGCGATACAACGCCGTGCCAGGCAGCGAATACGCACGGCAACCCAGAGTATTGATGGTGCAAAATGTGAAATAAAACGCGGAGTGAGACTCCGGTTCAAAAAGGCGTGTTATATATACCATCGAGGTAACGATAATACAAATTATTATCATTAACATCATCATCAAAGGGGTTATTGATATTAATTTTTAAATTTCAATAAATTAAATAAAAAGACAACAATAAATGACTGGTGAAAATACTGATTAACCCTAATAACACTCACGGTATTACAGTAAAAAAATTTAAGTAATTTAAGGCGGATTAATGGCAGGGAATATCAATAAGTCGAAAGGGGTCGCGTAATAAAAGGATCTAAATGGGCAGCGGGGGATTATTCGCCTGCGCTCCGGGCAAACGTAAAAGGCTTTCGCCCCGCAGGGGGGCGAACGCGATTAATCACTGACGGTGAATCCCAACATCATTCCCGTGTCTTCATGCTCTAACAGATGACAATGCGCCATATAGGCTTGTTCAGCCGTTGCAGTATGCTCAAAGCGCACCAGCACTTCACTGCGCCAGCCTTCAACATGAACCGTGTCTTTCCACCCCTGACGATGAGGAGCAGGAGGTTTGCCGTTTTCGGAAAGTATGCGGAACTGCGTACCATGAATATGGAAAGGATGGCGCATCATGTCCCCCTCGCCAGAGATCGTCCATTTCTCATATTGGCCGCGTTTAACATCAAATGCAGGCTTATGCATATCAAACGCCAGGCCATTGATCTTATTCGCCTGCAACCGATCAAACTTCGTCGCTGCAGCTTGCCCGTGTCCACTGTGGCCCATGCTTTCATGGTTCATCGCCCCATCGCCCATGGCACCATGATCTTCCATGCTGAAACCTGCCATCGCCTGATGCCCATATTTTTGCATTAATCCCTGCATGCCACGGCGATCCAGTTCAGGGTCCATTGAAAGCTGTAACCAACGTGTTGGCAGGCCTTCCGTGGAGGGTAACGCAGGCATCCGGGATAAGGTATCTGGCAGTTTACCGCTGGCAATCACCTGTAATGGCTGAATACGCAGCACCGGAAGCGGAGCATCAAATGGCGCGAGGGTCATGCCCATTTGCTTGACGGGCAGCGTAACTAAATCAAAAGGCTTGCCGTCGCTGCAGTCCACCAGCACTTCAAAACGCTCGCCCGTTAACAGCGGCAAGCTGCTGACTTTTACCGGTTCCGCGAGCAGACCGCCATCGCTGGCAATCACATACAACGGACGCTGGTCACTGGTGGCTATCTCTAACGAACGCGCATTGCAGCCATTGAGCAAACGCAAACGCGTCCAGCCACGCGGCACGGCTTGTTGCGGCCACACAACACCGTTCGTTAGCATCAGAGAACCAAACCAGCCCACGGCGGCGCTGATGTCATCCATCTGATACGCGATCTTACTGCCGTCGGCGCTCAGGCGTTTGTCCTGCAACACCACCGGAATATCATCAATGCCCCACTGTTTTGGCAACAGCAGCTTTTCGCTCTCATCATCTTTGAGGATCACTAAACCCGCCAGGCCCTGTGCGACCTGATAGCCCGTTTTGCCGTGCAAGTGCGGGTGAAACCACAAGGTGGCCGCAGCCTGATCGGGGGTAAAACTGACACTGCGCGATGCGCCAGCGGCAATAACACCGTGCGGGCCACCGTCAACGTCGCCTGCAACTTCTAATCCATGCCAGTGCACGGTTGTGGCTTCGGGTAAGCGGTTGAACACATTGACCGTAGCACGTTGCCCACGCGTCAGTACCAACGCAGGCCCCAGCAATGCACCGTTGTAGCCCCATGTTGGCACCGATTGGCCCTGCCAGGATGAAACACCGGTCTGCACATGCAACGGAATTTCACCTTTCGCATCGGGCATCAGCAGTCCGGGAATCGGCAGCATGGGCTGTGACTCTGCAAAGGCACCACGACTCCACAGCGGCAACATAGAGGTGGCACTTAACGCAGCGCCGAGCTTGATAAATTGGCGACGTCTCATCTTCTCTTCCTTATGACAGCATGATGGCGCGAGCTTAAACCCTCCCCTTAGAGGAAGGTCAATCCTTAGGCTTGTAAACTGTGGGTAAATTCGGGTTGTTCCGATGAAATATGCCTGAACCAGCTGGAGATCTGTGCTAACGTCAGCGTTAGGACTGTCTGTATGAGAATATTTATGAAGAAGAGCATTTTGGCTCTGTTTGGCGCCGCAGCGATGACCTTTTCCGTCAACAGCTTCGCTTTGAGCGAATCGGAAGCGGAAGATCTCGCGGATCTGACCGCCGTGTTCGTTTACCTGAAAAATGATTGCGGCTATGAGGATTTACCGGATGCCCAGATCCGCCGTGCGCTGGTGTTTTTTGCTCAGCAAAACCGCTGGGATCTGACCAATTACAGCACGTTTAATATGAAAGCCCTGGGTGAAGAGAGCTATAAAGATTTGAGCGGTATTGCGGTCACCAATGACAAAAAATGTAAGTCGCTGGCCCGTGATTCTCTGAGCCTTCTCGCCTACGTCAAGTAACCGCCTCTCGCTTCTCCTGTCGAGAGTTTGACCGTGCAACCACGGTCAGAGTTAGCTATCATGACCGCCCATTTTTCATGGTTGTTGACACTGGAGGACGCCCCCCATCATGGCGCAAAATGAAACATGGTATGAGACGCTTCATGCCGGCTTTGGCCAATATTTCTCGGTTGATAACGTGCTCTATCACGAAAAAACCGATCATCAGGATCTCATCATCTTCGAGAATGCGGCATTCGGCCGCGTCATGGCGTTGGACGGCGTGGTGCAAACCACCGAGCGCGATGAATTTATCTATCACGAAATGCTCACTCACGTTCCCCTGCTTGCGCACGGCAATGCCAAAAAGGTCTTGATCATTGGCGGTGGCGACGGCGGGATGCTGCGTGAAGTTTGCCGCCATCAGGCACTGGAACAGATAACCATGGTAGAGATCGACGCGGGCGTCGTGAACTTCTGTAAGGCGTATCTGCCAAACCACAGTGCCGGTGCCTATGACGATCCCCGTTTTAAACTGGTGATCGACGATGGGGTGAATTTTGTCAGTCAAACCACTGAAAAATTCGATGTGATCATCTCTGACTGCACCGATCCGATCGGCCCCGGTGAAAGCCTGTTTACCTCCGCATTTTATGAAGGCTGCAAACGCTGCCTTAATGAAAATGGCATTTTTGTCGCGCAGAATGGTGTTTGCTTTTTGCAGCAAGAGGAAGCGATTACCAGCCATCGTAAACTGCATCACTCTTTTAACGATGTGAGCTTTTATCAGGCCGCGATTCCAACCTATTACGGCGGCATCATGACCTTTGCCTGGGCCAGCGATAATCCTGCCTTGCGTGAAGTTGATCATGCCACTTTGCAAGCGCGCTTTGCCGCGGCGGGATTAGCCTGTCGCTACTACAACCCGGCCATCCACACTGGCAGTTTTGCTCTGCCACAATATCTGCTGAATGCTCTGTCCGAATCTCGTTGATCGGCATTGATAAGGAAGGTAAAGAAAATTGCAAAAGCTAAAACTACATGGCTTCAATAACCTGACGAAAAGCCTGAGTTTTTGTATCTACGACATTTGCTATGCAAACAGCGCCGCTGAGCGCGACGGATACATTGCGTACATTGATGAGCAATACAATGCCAATCGCCTGACCGAAATCCTGAGTGAAACCTGCTCGATTATCGGTGCCAACATCCTTAACATCGCCCGCCAGGATTACGATCCACAAGGGGCCAGCGTGACAATCCTGGTCAGTGAAGAGCCGGTTGATCCGCGCGATATCGATACGTCTGAGCATCCGGGCCCGCTGCCAGATTCCGTCGTCGCCCACCTGGATAAAAGCCATATCTGTGTGCATACCTATCCAGAGAGTCACCCAGAAGGCGGCTTGTGTACCTTTCGGGCAGATATCGAAGTTTCAACCTGCGGCGTCATCTCCCCCTTAAATGCGCTGAACTATCTGATCCACCAATTAGAATCCGATATCGTCACCGTGGATTATCGCGTGCGTGGCTTCACCCGCGATGTGAACGGCGTTAAGCATTTTATCGATCACGAAATCAATTCTATTCAGAATTTCATGTCCGATGACATGAAAGCCATGTATGACATGGTGGATGTGAACGTCTATCAGGAGAATATCTTTCACACCAAGATGCTGTTGAAAGAGTTCGATCTCCAACATTATCTGTTTAACAGCAAGCCTGAGGATTTGAGCCCGCAAGAGCACAAACGCATCACCAACCTGCTGTGGAAAGAGATGCGCGAGATTTACTATGGCCGTAACATTCCCGCCACGGGATTGAAAATGAAGTAAGTCATGCGGTTCCTCTTGCGCAAGAGGAACCCTTTCTCCGTTACTGCCCTTGCAGGAAGCGCCGATAGGCGGCGATTAACGCCAGGAAGTCTTCCACACCGCAAAACGACAGACTCTCCTCATCGTAATAGCGCATGCCCTCTTCCATTTCATCGCCGTCCAGTGCCAGTTGGTTGGCGCGGATCATGACTTCTTCATCGTCCATCCACAACGTGTATTCATGACCAATGCATTGCCATTGCCGCTCAGTGCCTTTGACGTCGTGAACGGCGGCTTCTACACGGTCCATTAACGTCGGATCGCTACTCACTTCTTCATTGAACCAGTGGCCGACGGCCTCATGATCCATCGACATACGCACACGCACATTTCCGGTGAGATCGCGTAAAAATTCATATTCCATTGCTGACTCCTGCTACTCACTGCCTATTCTGTGATTATGCGTGACAGTGGTCTGCTGCGCATTATGTTCTCTGTGAGGAGGGGCAACAAGAAGAGAAAAAGAGGCGGCTAAAATCGGGGCATAAAAAAGCCGGGCAATGCCCGGCTCTGTAGTGCGATGCTGCGCTTTTAGACCGCGGTCTGGAAAATCACGTTATCGGCTTTTTCGGTGTACTGGGACAGTTGATCAAAGTTCAGATAGCGGTAAGTGTCTGCCGCAGTCTTATCGACCTGATTCATAAACTGTTGGTACTCGTCTGGCGTAGGCAGTTTACCCAGCAGAGAAGAGACCGCAGCCAGTTCGGCTGACGCCAGGTACACGTTCGCTCCCGTTCCCAAACGGTTCGGGAAGTTACGGGTTGAAGTGGAAACCACCGTTGCGCCATCCGCCACACGCGCCTGGTTACCCATGCACAGTGAACAACCCGGAATTTCAATACGCGCACCGCTCTTACCAAAGACGCTGTAATAGCCCTCTTCCGTTAATTGCGCGGCATCCATCTTGGTTGGCGGAGCGACCCACAGACGCGTCGGCAGTTGCCCTTTGTGTGCATCCAGCAGTTTACCCGCGGCACGGAAGTGACCGATGTTGGTCATGCAAGAACCGATGAACACTTCATCAATTTTCTCGCCCTGAACATCAGACAGCAGACGCGCATCGTCTGGATCGTTTGGCGCACACAGGATCGGCTCTTTGATCTCGTTCAGATCGATCTCGATAACCGCAGCGTACTCAGCATCGGCATCGCCTTCCAGCAGTTGCGGATCAGCCAGCCATTTCTCCATGCCCTGGATACGACGCTCCAGCGTACGACGATCGCCATAACCTTCAGAGATCATCCACTTCAGCAGCACGATGTTGGAGTTCAGATACTCAATGATTGGCTCTTTATCCAGCTTGATGGTGCAACCGGCCGCTGAGCGCTCAGCCGAGGCATCCGTCAGCTCAAACGCCTGCTCAACTTTCAGTTTTGGCAGACCTTCAATTTCCAGCACGCGACCAGAGAAGATGTTTTTCTTGCCTTTCTTCTCAACGGTCAGCAAGCCTTCTTTAATCGCATACAGCGGAATGGCATGCACCAGATCGCGCAGCGTGATACCCGGCTGCATTTCGCCTTTAAAGCGCACCAGCACGGATTCCGGCATATCTAATGGCATAACGCCAGTTGCCGCCGCAAATGCCACCAGACCCGACCCCGCAGGGAAAGAGATACCGATCGGGAAACGGGTGTGGGAGTCACCACCGGTTCCTACGGTATCAGGCAGCAGCATGCGGTTCAGCCAGCTGTGGATGACACCATCACCTGGGCGCAGAGACACACCGCCACGGTTCATAATGAAGTCAGGCAGCGTATGGTGAGTGGTCACATCCACCGGCTTTGGATAGGCCGCGGTATGACAGAAGGATTGCATCACCAGATCGGCAGAGAAGCCTAAACACGCCAGATCTTTCAGTTCATCACGGGTCATTGGGCCCGTGGTATCCTGGGAACCCACAGAGGTCATTTTAGGTTCGCAATATGCGCCAGGACGGATGCCTGCCACGCCACATGCGCGACCTACCATTTTCTGTGCCAGTGAATAACCACGGCTGCTCTCCGCGACGTCTTTGGCTTGCTCAAACACATCGCTGTGCGGCAGACCCAGAGATTCGCGGGCCTTGGTGGTTAAGCCACGGCCGATGATCAATGGAATACGGCCACCGGCACGCACTTCATCCAGCAACACATTGGTTTTCAGCTCGAAATTCGCCAGCACTTCACCGGTTTCGTGATGACGCACTTCACCTTGATAAGGGAAGATATCAATCACATCGCCCATGTTGAGCTTATCAACGTCCACTTCGATCGGCAGCGCGCCTGCATCTTCCATGGTGTTGAAGAAAATTGGCGCAATTTTACCGCCCAGGCACACACCGCCGCCTTTCTTGTTCGGCACGTAAGGGATGTCATCCCCCATAAACCACAGCACCGAGTTGGTGGCGGATTTACGTGAAGAACCGGTCCCCACCACGTCACCGACGTAGGTCAGCGGGAAGCCTTTTTGCTGCAACGCTTCGATCTGTTTGATAGGGCCAATATTACCGGCTTCATCAGGCTCGATACCGTCACGGGCATTTTTTAGCATTGCCAGCGCATGCAGAGGAATATCCGGGCGAGACCAGGCATCCGGCGCTGGAGACAGGTCATCGGTGTTGGTTTCACCGGTCACTTTAAACACGGTGACGGTGATTTTTTCAGCCAGTTTTGGACGCTTCAGGAACCACTCAGCATCAGCCCAGGATTGAATAATCTTTTTAGCGTGGGCGTTGCCAGCTTTGGCTTTCTCTTCGACATCGTAAAAGTTGTCGAACATCAGTAGCGTGTGGGAGAGCGCTTCCGCCGCGATCGGTGCCAGCTTCTCGTTGTCCAGCGCATCAATCAGGGGATGGATATTGTAACCGCCCTGCATGGTGCCAAGCAGCTCAACGGCTTTTTCAGGAGTGACCAGAGAAGAGGTGGTTTCGCCCTTGGCGACGGCCGCCAGAAATCCGGCTTTCACATAGGCCGCTTCATCAACACCTGGCGGTACACGATTGACCAACAGGTCAGTAAGGAATTCTTCCTCGCCTTTCGGCGGGTTTTTTAGCAGTTCTACCAGCGCGGCCATTTGGGAAGCATCTAAAGGCTTAGGTACAATTCCCTGGGCAGCACGCTCAGCAACGTGCTTACGGTATTCTTCTAGCACGACGTTCTCCTCGCTCACATTGTATGGGTTTCCGGCGCACCCTCTCGAGGTGGCGATCCATGAGTAGGGTAAGGTGCCCGGTTCCGCGTGGGGCAGCATAGCAGTATTTCGGCGGGTTGTTAATCTGTTTACAAAAAAGCAACATTATCCTTTTTCCCGCTCGCCAGGCCGTGAAAAGCCCTTATACGACGCGGTATACAGGCATAAATGCCGTCATAAAACCGGGGAAATACTGCCGCGAGCCGCACAGAAAGAGGGCACGATAAATTTTAACCATAACCCTTAGCCCTGCCTTTTCTGTACATAGGGTACTTTTGGTTATCGTGTGCCGCCCGGAATAGTTTCATTGCGAAAGAAATTTCTGAGTGTTGAATAACGGTTTAGTTAACTCGTTTACTCAGTGGAAAAGGCACGTTAAAGTGCGCGCAATTCTTGAAACGGAGAACCTCCTTGGACAGTCACCGAACTTAACAAGGCAGGCAACAGGCCTGTCACCCTGACAGGCAGCGTATTACTCGCTGCGTAACCAACTTTTCGCAGACGAGACCGGCAATGAAAATTTCCCACGCCCTCTTCCCTCCGGGTATCAACCGCTAAATTCTGCTGTACGCCAACCGCGTGCAGCCGTAATGCATGCCTGTGTTTCGCACTGGCCTCAATTGGTTTTGCCATCGCCTTTGGCGGTTAAGGAGTCCTCATGGACGAACCCCCTTGTACGCAACGTTTACGCGTTGCGGCGATAGCGTGTTAACGCCTCCTCTGCAACGCATCTGATGATTTTCGTACGGCCTGCCGTACACAGATGGATTGATTAACATGACCCAGATGACTGATTCCGTTACGCTAAAGCGTGACTCGAAGCCCCGTGCGCCGCAAAACTGGCCGATTGCACGTGAGGCACAAATGTCCACCGCCGCCACCTTGACCACCTTAAATACGTCACAAGACGGGTTGAGCCAACAGCAAGCAGAAGATCGTCTGCTGCAATTTGGCCGTAACCAGGTCGCGCAAGAAAAAGCCCCTGCCGCATTGATTCAACTGCTGCTGGCCTTTAAAAATCCCTTTATTTTTGTACTGATGGGGCTCGCAGCCATCAGCGTGATGACCGATGTTGTCCTGCCGATGCGCGCGGGCGAGGAGCCCGATCTCACCGGTGTGATCATTATGCTGGTGATGATATTGCTCAGCGGGCTGCTGCGGTTTTGGCAGGAGTTTCGTACCAATAAAACCGCAGATGCGCTGAAGTCATTGGTGCAAACGCGTGTCCGCGTGCGCCGACGCCTGCAGGTCGCCGCACCAGGAGAGATCAACAATGTTGAGCAATCGCTGCTGGTGCCAGGTGACATTATCGAATTACACGCGGGGGATGTGGTGCCTGCGGACATCAAGTTGTTGGATGCCCGCGAGCTGATGGTCAGCCAGGCCTCTCTCACCGGCGAATCATTGCCGGTTGAGAAGTGGGTTATTCAACAAGCCAGTGCCTCACGTGAACCGCTGACAGAAAGCCAGCTCCTGAGCCAGCCCAACATCTGTTTGATGGGCACCTGCATCATGAGCGGCAGCGCCCGCGCCGTTGTCGTGGCAACAGGCAGCACGAGCTACTTTGGTACGCTCGCCAATGACATTGTGGGCAAACAACCTCCGACCTCCTTTGACAAAGGCGTCAACAGCGTTAGCTGGCTGCTGATCCGTTTTATGGCGGTGATGGTGCCTATCGTTCTGATCCTGAACGGTTTTACCAAAGGCGACTGGATGGATGCCACGCTGTTTGCACTGGCTGTCGCCGTCGGCTTAACGCCTGAAATGTTGCCGATGATTGTCAGTACCAATCTGGCAAAAGGCGCCATGGCACTGGCGCGGCGCAAAGTCGTGGTCAAGCGCATGAATGCGATTCAGAACCTGGGTGCCATGGATGTGTTGTGCACCGATAAAACTGGCACTCTGACGCAAGACCATATCGTGCTGGAGCACGTGGTGGATGCCAATGGCGTCAACACCGATTGGGCGTTGCAGTTGGCCTGGCTTAACAGTTATCACCAGAACGGCATCAATAATCTGATGGATCGTGCCGTGGTCAATTTTTGCCGCGAGCGTCCCGCCATTATTAATGTGCGTGATTATCGCAAACTGGATGAACTGGCCTTTGATTTCAATCGCCGCCGCTTGTCGGTCGCTGTCAGCGATCCCTTTGGCAAACACATGCTGATCACCAAAGGCGCGGTTGAAGAGATGTTGGAAGTTGCCACCCATATTGAGCGTGATGGCAGCGTGATGCCGTTGGATGATGCCGCACGTACTGCCCTGTTGGCGCAAACCGCACGTTATCACGAGCAAGGCTATCGTGTTTTATTGGTGGGCTGGCGTAATCTTTCTTCTCACGGCTGGCACCAGCGGCTGGATCTGGATGACGAGCGCGACCTGATTATTGCGGGCATGCTGACCTTCCTCGATCCGGCGAAAGAGAGTGCCGCCGCCGCTATTGCAGCTTTGCGCGACAATGGCGTTCAGGTCAAAGTGTTAACCGGGGATAACCCCCTGATCAGCAGTAAAATTTGTCGCGATGTGGGACTGGATGGCGGCAGCGCCCTGTTGGGCAGTGAAATGGACGCGCTGAACGACGATGAGCTGCGTGAACGCATTGAAATGCACACGCTGTTTGCCAAGTTAACGCCGTCACAAAAAGATCGCATCGTGACACTGCTGCAACAGAACGGCCGTACGGTCGGCTTTTTGGGCGATGGCATCAATGATGCGGCGGCACTGCGTAGCGCAGATGTCGGCATTTCGGTGGACAGTGCAACCGACATCGCCAAAGCGTCAGCCGACATTATTCTGCTCGAAAAAAGCCTGATGGTATTGGAACAAGGCGTCATCACGGGCCGCCAAACTTTTGGCAATATCATCAAGTATCTCAACATCACCGCCAGTTCAAATTTCGGTAATGTGTTTTCCGTGCTGGTTGCCAGCGCCTTTATTCCGTTTATGCCGATGTTGGCGATTCAGCTTTTGCTGCAAAACCTCATCTATGACCTGTCGCAGATGGCGCTGCCATGGGACAAAATGGATAAAGAGTTTGTTCGTAAACCCCGCAAATGGGATGCGAAAAACATCGGCCGTTTTATGCTGTTTATGGGGCCGACGTCCTCCATCTTCGATATCACGACCTTCGCACTGATGTGGTATGTGTTTGCCGCCAATACCCCGGAAATGCAAACGCTGTTCCAGTCCGGCTGGTTTATCGAAGGCTTGCTGTCGCAAACGTTGGTTGTACATATGCTGCGCACGCAGAAAATTCCATTTATTCAAAGTCGCCCAACCTGGCCAATTATGCTGACCACGCTGCTGGTTGTGATCATTGGGATTGGACTGCCGTTTTCACCGCTGGCGAGTTGGTTTAGCCTGCAACCTTTACCCATGAGCTATTTCCCATGGCTGATCGCTACGCTCACGGCGTACTGCTTGCTGAGTCAGGGGATGAAAACCCTGTACATTCGCAAATTCGGTCAATGGTTCTGATGTAATAAGTACAGTGCCGCCCGCATACGCGTGCGGCACCCTTCAACTTAGCGATCCGGCGATAAAGGCCGTCACCACTAACACTAACATGACAGTCAACCAGATAGCCGCCGCGATCAGCGCCGCGTACATGGCAAAAACCGCGCTTCCCAGGATCAGAGCACCATAGATGCCCCAGCGACTTTCTTTTCGCATGCCTGCCACAAGCCCGAAAACCAGCGCTAATCCCGCGCCAATCAGCACACCGAGGTTAAGCATGTCGTCAATGCTTCGCACTTTGGGCTGCGGCGTTTGATGTTCAAACGGCAGTCCCATACCCGCCAACACACCGGATTTAACGGCAGAGACCGTGCCAGCAACAAGCGAGTGCAACGCAGGAGAAGCGGGCGCAAATGGCCCCAACCAGAAGTGAATCAAAAAAGCGAGCAGTGAAAGCATCCCGGTCACTATGCCTACAGTCCCCGATACATTCCGTTTGTTCATGTTCTTACAATCCTTGTGACAGATGAAAATACGCATTAGCGGCGTAAATGCCCCCTGATCTCTCATTACTCGACGAATCACAATGAGGATGGCGGACAAAGATCATACCCTGTTATGAATGATTATTGAAACTCAGGGTAAAGCATTCACCTAAGAAACGGTTAAACCCCTCAACTATCATGAAGATAATAATAAATAAGCAAAAATGAATTGTTGACCTCTTCTTTAAAAAGCACTCTATTGCCGATAATTGCGACGCACAGCCGTCGCCTTCGAAAGTTCAAATGTCTCGTGCATAAAGCGATCTTTTCTTTGACATAAGAACTGAGATTTAATTAGTCATTCTTCTCTACACAAATACTGATCTTTTGTGCGTTAATTATTGCTCACTTAAGTTCGCTCTGATAGATTAAAACAACAAGAAAATTCCCATGATTAATTTAACGAATCACATGCCAAGAAAACGAAAATATTTAACATCCGATGAAGTACTGAAACTGCTAAATGCATCAAAAATCGGAAAATACGCCTCTCGCGATGAGTGTTTAATTAAAGTTTGTTTTACACATGGCTTTCGCGTTTCCGAGTTAAGTGCATTAACCCTCTCCGATATTAATCTTGCAGACAGAATTATTCACGTCAATCGATTAAAAAATGGATTCTCAACCACACACCCACTGTTGGAAGAAGAAGTTGGACTATTAAAGAAGTGGCTTGCCGATCGTGGCTATCTTAAAGGTGCTGATTCCGAATGGTTATTTCTTTCGCAGAAAGGCGGACCGCTATCACGCCAACAGCTCTACAATATTTTTCAGAAGCACGGGAAAAACGCAGGAATCCCAGTGCTTCTGACCCCTCATATGTTACGCCATTCTTGTGGCTTTGCGCTGGCAGACAACGGTGCTGACACGCGTTTAATTCAGGACTATTTAGGCCATAAGAATATCCAACACACGGTACTGTATACGGCAAGTAATGCGGCCCGATTCCGAGGTGTTTGGGAAGAGAAAAAACGTTAGCGTTTAATCATAAGCCAGTACGAAAGTCGCATCCGCTTCTGCATATCCCGGTTCAACAGGAGAGCCGATTTTGTGATATCGCGCATAAAAATCCAGGGAATTTATTCTCTCATCATGATTAACTTTGTATGCAGAACTCATTCCCCATATGGGTATTATTGTTTTATCTTTATTATACAACCCCAATGCAATATTTTTGGCTGAATCAGGCACTTCATTCAGTGCAACAAGATTAGGATTTTTAGGTTCAGACATTCCCATATAGAGTACATAAACATTCTCTACGCCTAAACCACAGTCTTCAAGATTAATTGTAAACTTAACAAAATCACTGGCCTCTTGATTAAAAAAGTTTTTACTGGATACCTCGCCCATTTCAACAAAGGTCTCCTCTGAACCACTGCTGACTGAGCAAGTACTGGACACCAATTCCCCTTCAACTTTGAATACCATATCCATGGCTTTTGACGGAGAAGGAATAATCAGTAAAAAAATCATGAACGCAGAAATTAAAATATACATATTTCCCCTTATTGGTAGGAGAGCGTTAAACCCATAAGTGCATTTGCACTGCCTGGTGTCAGATCCCCGGTTCTCACATAGCGAAATGAGAAAGGCATATCAACGGGTTCATTATCATTAATGGTGTTAAGTATAAAAAATTGGTTAAGCGTCTCACGCGCACTGGAATCTGGCCCCAGCTTAATAGGGGTTGGATTATTGTTGTAATAGGCCTGCACGCCGAGTCCCTTCGCAGATGAATCAGCGGAAAGGGATACCACGTCCGACACGTTGGCCGGATTACTCATATCAGAAAGAGTGGCATGCAACTTAACATTGCGATCGCAGGATAGTAGTACATTGGCATTTTTCGCATCAGATCGATCCCCCACTTCTTTAAACACCTTGGTCGCCACCCTTCCCATCGGCACAATATTCAATCCTGCAGACTGGAGGCGGCAACCCGTGACATTAATCACGACCTGTATCGGGGCAAGATGAATATATGCAAAATCACGCTGACGGTTCAACTTGTCATAACATTCAATGCGGGCCAGAGTAATACGCGGGGTTAGAAATGAACCAGATACCAGGTGTTCACTCATCTTGACCAACATCACGCGTACTTCACCGCCGATTTCCTGTTGCAAAATGGTACTGGTGCCCGGTGCTGGATAAAACGTACCGGGTTCATTGGTCAGCGATGTAAAATTATGGGCATTGGTATCTTTTACCCCCACGATAAACCCCAATCCCTGACGGCCCGTATCATAAATATCGTATGCCACACCGTCTAAAACCACCTTATTACCGGTATTCGCAGCCTGACCGATGATTTTCGCCGTTTGGAAAATGGGCGCACCCGCGCGACGGCACATGTAACCGTTTTTGGCATCAGCCGCCCATTTGCTACCAATGATTTCACCAATTTTGTGGCTGTCAGCCCCGCCAGCGTACTCAATCGTGCCGGGAATAATCGCTGTCGTATCCGTCCCCGCAATGGCAACGGGTACCTGTACCAGACTCAAGATCAGTATCATTGCTGATGATAAAAAACGTGTGCCTGCCTGCCGGTATTGTTGGTTCTTAAATTTCATTTTCACACCTTGCCGCTAACGTAATAATGGGCGTATGTTCACTCTCTTTTGGCAGTTGATAAGCCACTTTACAGTTTTGCCCTTTCGCCTCCCCCCACTGCACGTTCAGCACGCCTTTGACAGGCAAACCAGAGAGATAAACCAGTCCCTCATCGCCAACAATGCTGCCTTGCTGTCCCGCGTCCAGCGTCACCAGCGCCCCAAACGGCACGGGCTTGTGGTTACGCTGCGTCAGCGAGATCATGGCCCTAAAGCCAACCTGCGTAATGTAATCAGCCCGCACCAGCGCGCCCTGTGTAGGGATAACGTTCACCACCGGGTTTTCCAGTTCAACCTTATCGTTCAATGAGGTAGCATCGAGCGCCACACGGTTGATGCGATAATTGGTGGCATAGGGCACCACAGCATAGCCACGCCAGTCAGTGCGAATGCCCGTCGCGTTTTCAACTTTTACATTACTGGCACCAGGCGCTTTTATCAGTACATTGGTATCGCCTAGCGGTTGACTGAAGGTCACGCCATTGGCATGCGCAATAACGCCGCCACTTACGCCGTAATTAACCTGCTGATAATCTTTGCTGTAGCTATAGCCGACATTGCTATTCCCGTAGACGCCACGATAGCTCAGACTCGCATTACCCGTGTTACCGCTGCCTTTATTGCCGTAGCCTTGTTGCACGCTATAACTCAGGTTGTTGTCTTCCAGCAGGGTGCCGCTCACCCCCATTTGGTGGCTAGTGCGCCCATCATTGCCTGTGTTCACTGAATAAGTGCCATAAGCCGTGTTAAAAGGGCTATTCAACTCACGCCCGTTTGGACCGCGGGATAACCATTTCCCCAGCGGCAAGGAAACACTGAGCGCTATACGTTGATCGGGCCGGTTATAGACTTCATTTTGGTTATAGTTCCACGTCAGGCTATAGCTGATCTCATTCCAGACACTGCTAAAACCGAGTTGCCATAAATTATTGGAACGTTCAGAGTTCCAGTAGCGCTGACGATTACCGCTGGCAAACAGCGTGCCAACGCCCTCAAATTGTTGAGAAATATTCAGCTGAATATTGTCTTTTTTCACCCGATTGAGGTCGAAATAGCTCGGACCTTCTGGCAAAGACTCCTCGGTGTAGTCCTGCCAGCGGCGCCCCTGCATACGCTGGTAGCTGGTTTCATCAAAGGTATAGAACCCACGCGTGGAATAGCGATAGCCAAGAATTTGTAAGTTCGTGCCCATTTCATTGAGCGATTTGGCATACAGTAAGCGAATAGAATTTCCCTGGTATTGCTTATTGTCCACCAATGTACTTCTCGCGTGGGTGACATCCAGAGAGAGTGCTCCCCAGTCTCCCCAGTTCATACCGCTACCCACTACAGCAGCTTTATAGTTATTAGATAACTGCATTCCGCCATACAGGGTCAGACCCGCTCCTGCGCCCCAGAGCAAATTGCCCTCAGCAAAAGTCGGTTTTTCCTGAAAGTCCATATTGCTGCGGTATTCACCCGCCGTGAGGGAATACTTCATCCGTCCCTCGCGCTGTAAGACCGGCAATGTGGAATAAGGCACGGTGTAGACATTCTCACTGCCATTGGCTTCCGTTACGGTGACCTGAAGATCGCCGCTGCTGGAAGTGGGGAACAGATCTTCAATGACGAAGGCCCCCGGCGGTACCGTATTTTGATAAATCACATACCCATTTTGGCGCACGGTAACGGTCGCATTACTGTTTGCCACACCGCGAATGATCGGTGCATAGCCACGTAAGCTATCGGGCAACATGGCATCATCAGAAGCCAGTTGCACGCCACGGTAACCGACGCTGTTAAACATTTCCCCTTGTGTGTAGCCGTCACCCATGGTGAGTTTCGCGCGCATAGGCACGACCGTACGCTGCACGTAAGAGTAAATATTTTCCCAACGCTGCTGCTGTGGGCCAGACTTGCGCTGTAATGAACGCCAGGTCGAGTAATTACGGAATCGCCACGGCCCCACGTTGATCCCGCTATTAAGGTTGAGGAATACGTCACGCGCTTCTCCGCCGGCATGCTGACGTGTCGTGTTCCCCGTTAAGTGATAACTCATCAGTAACGCGGAGATGCCTTCGTCCCATTCATCAGGGGGAATATAACCGCGCACGGTATTATCCAAATACGCCTGTGGCACGCTTAACAATAAACGCTGATTCGCAAAGTCATAGGTGCTGGTCGCTAAAGGAACGAGGTTTTCTAAATGTAAGCAGGCTGCCTCTTCGCTCTCTGTCTCATCGGATTTGGTCAGTCGGATACCCAGTTTACGCAACGCATCTCGACTAAAACAGGCAGCAAGTCCACTGTCGTCAGAGGATTCAACCGGGTTTTCTGCCTGGTTTTCGCTGTGCTCGCGCATGACAAATTGAACATCGCGCGTCGCAACCAGTGACGAATTGAGGTAGAGATCGACACGATATACGCCCGCGGCTTGTTTGCCGCTCTCAAAGCGTGACAAATCGGCAACCATCTCAGGATCGCTGGATAACAACGCAGGATTAAAAAACTCCTTCGCCGATAATATCGTTGGTTTGAGCAGCACTGTCATTAATCCCCAACAAAAAAAAGCACGCGCCCGCGAGTTAATTAAAACGCGGACATGAAACTCCTTTTTCTTATTGTCAGACTCAGAATAACGTCTCACAAAAATAATTCCTTTTATGTACGAACGCCAAACTCACCTTTACTTTACTTGCACGTTTATCACGTCTGTATTTGCACCATAATCATTTATGGTCTGAAAACTCAATGCTGAAACAGTGTGGTTTTTCAACGGCAGAAGCGTCTCTACCATCGGGGGAATCATCAGACTATTAAGATTTTCCTCTCCGGCTTTTACGTTGATCAACGTAATGTAATAAGGTGACGGATTATTGACGACAATCGACTGATTCTTATTATGAAATGTCAATTTACCCGGTGCATCAATGGCAGGGTACGGCAGCGTTTCAGGACGCAAAAAAAGCTTGATACGCGATTGAATGGCGATCTGTAGGACATTTTTATCTTCAATGGCTTCACTGCTGACGGCCGGGATCGCTTTGCTGTTCAGCCAGTAAGCCTGTTCACGGTCGGCAGGAATGTCAGCACCGGAATACATAATTCTCAATGTATTTTCACTGAGGGGTTTACTGACGAATAGCGGTGGCGTCAGAATAAAATCTTTGTTTTTTGTGCCATCGAGGTTTTCAACCCACGATTGAATAAGGAAACGTTTTTTATCATCGCTGTTGGTTAATGAAAGCGAAACTTGTTTTTTTTCGATCGGATAAATAATACGTGTTGAACCCAAGGCAATACCGCCCGCATTAACAGGCATAGCGCTGAGGCTGATTAATCCTACTGCAAGCAGAGAAAATAATTTTTTCAATGAATGATACATATCATCCTCTAACCAGTGAACACTTGGCTCATCGCCGGAGATGGATAAAGCTGCCTTCCCTGGCAGCTTAGATAAGATGATGTCGTGATTCGCTGTTACTGGTATTGCATCGTGAACACAGCATCCGCATCTGCCTGACCCGGAGTCACAGTTGCAGAAGTGGATTTATAACGCGCGGTGAAATTCACGGTGTTGCTGCCGTCGTTCAGGGTGTGAGGAGAAGAGAAGTTAGAACCGTCTGGCTTCATCACTTTACCCAGAGAATCGGAGATTTCGATACCCACGCCAGACGCTGCACCAGAACCACCACCGATATTGCTCACAGACAGTACGGTATTGTCGGTAGCATCGCTTGGGCCGTTAAACGCGATAGTTACTGCTTTAGAAACTTCAGTGTCGCAATCTTCCAGCTGAATGTTGAAAGGTACGCTGCTGCTCACATCGCCAACATCTTTGAAATTTGCAGAACGGTAGGTTCCTAAATTTACGATTTGATCAGTAGAACCTGCACTGATAGCACAAGCGGTGTTCACGATTTGTCCTTTAAAGTGAACGACGCCACCAGCGGTGGTTGCAGCCTGTGCAGCAGACATCATGCCAGCAGCCATTAAAGATGCAGCAACAACTGATTTGATCAGACGAAAATTGGCCATTATTTTTAACTCCATGTCGTTTTGATTAACTATCCCATTAAAAACACTCGTCTGATTCATCCTTACTCTGACAACGCAGTCGCCCATATCCCATCAGCTTCCTCTAAAAGATATGAGGGGCCAAAGGCGCTTTATCAGTAACTTGTCAAAATGAACCAAATTGTACAATCAGGATTAAAATGTCGTTAAATAAAAACAATAAGGAATAAAAACCATAAAAAGTGAAATTTTTGGATTTTAAATTCAATAAATGGCATGTGATTGTGATGTGAATTTTTGGAGCGGCTTTCCGATAAGAGAAGATAAGATTTTGCATTTAGCAGAGATAACAGCGATAGCCTGCTGATTTACGGCTTAATATCGCGTTGAGAAGTCCTGTTGACCCAAAGAAAAAAAGACTCTATAATTTTTTACAGTTTGGTTCATTTTGTCCACTTTTTTCAGGATTTTAGCGTCAGAATTGCTCATTTTCTTATCTTTTTCATTACATCCACATCCCCATTTCTGACCTAAAAATCGTTACTTCTCTTCTTTTCTATACCTCTTCCAATTGATGGTTGTGCATCTGCGATGCAATACCTGTGATCCATCCTGTTAGCTGAAAAAAGCGCAAAAAAAAGCCCCGACATTGTCGAGGCTCTTTAGGCATTCGGTGATTACCGAAGCACATTTATCTGCAAAAAATTATTTCTTTTTCGCTTTCGGGTTTGGCAGATCGGTAATGCTACCTTCAAAGATCTCTGCCGCCAGACCTACAGACTCATGCAGCGTTGGGTGCGCATGGATAGTCAGGGCAATATCTTCTGCATCGCAACCCATTTCAATCGCCAGACCGATTTCACCTAACAGTTCACCACCGTTTGTGCCGACAATCGCACCACCGATTACGCGGTGAGTCTCTTTGTCGAAAATCAGTTTGGTCATACCTTCTGCACAGTCAGAAGCGATAGCACGACCGGAAGCTGCCCACGGGAAGGTGGCGGTTTCGTAGCTGATGCCTTTCTCTTTCGCTTCTTTCTCGGTCAGACCCACCCAGGCAACTTCTGGCTCAGTATAGGCAATCGAAGGAATCACTTTCGGATCGAAGTAGTGCTTCAGACCAGAAATCACTTCTGCTGCCACGTGACCTTCATGGACACCTTTGTGCGCTAGCATCGGTTGACCAACGATATCGCCGATAGCGTAGATATGCGGCACGTTAGTACGCATTTGCTTGTCAACGCGGATAAAGCCACGGTCATCCACTTCCACACCGGCTTTGCCTGCGTCGAGGTTTTTACCGTTTGGCACACGGCCAATCGCCACCAGAACAGCATCATAACGCTGCGGCTCGGCTGGCGCTTTTTTGCCTTCCATCGTGACATAGATACCGTCTTCTTTTGCTTCAACGGCCGTCACTTTGGTTTCCAGCATCAGATTAAACTGCTTGCTGATACGCTTGGTGAACACTTTCACCACGTCTTTATCTGCCGCAGGGATCACCTGGTCGAACATCTCAACCACGTCGATCTCTGAACCCAGCGCATGGTAAACGGTACCCATTTCCAGGCCGATGATACCACCCCCCATCACCAACAAACGCTCAGGAACAGATTTCAGCTCCAGCGCATCCGTGGAATCCCACACGCGAGGATCTTCATGAGGAATAAAAGGCAGTTGGATAGGACGAGAACCCGCTGCAATAATCGCGTTTTCGAAGTTGATAGTGGTCGCGCCACCTTCGCCTTCCACCACCAGGGTGTTTGCGCCAGTGAATTTGCCGAGGCCATTCACCACTTGCACTTTACGGCCTTTCGCCATGCCAGCCAGACCACCGGTCAGCTGGTTGATGACTTTCTCTTTCCAGAGACGGATTTTATCGATGTCGGTCTGAGGCTTACCGAATACGATGCCGTGCTCTTCTAATGCTTTCGCTTCTTCGATGACCTTCGCTACGTGCAGCAGGGCTTTCGAAGGGATACAGCCAACGTTCAGACAAACACCACCGAGGGTGCTGTAACGCTCTACCAGGACGGTCTCCAGACCTAAATCCGCGCAACGGAAAGCTGCAGAGTAACCTGCAGGACCAGCCCCAAGTACCACGACCTGAGCTTTGATTTCTGTACTCATCATGACCTCTTTGTTGATATCCGGCGGGTCAGACGTAGAGCCTATCCCATTAGGCGATGTGTACTTACCCATTCGCCTAATGGAATAGGCTCTGTATGCCCTTATTCCACCGGGACATTTTCACCGCAAGAGTTTACAGAATTGTTAACAAACTGCCAACCGCGATGCCACGAATGTTACAACAAGGCCGGCTTTCGCCGGCCTTGATTTGGCTTACATCACCAGACGACGAATGTCGGCCAATGTATTACCGATGATGGTGATAAAGCGCGCACCATCAGCACCGTCGATCACACGGTGGTCAAACGACAGAGAGATTGGCATCATCAGACGCGGTGCAAACTCTTTGCCATTCCACACCGGCTCCATCGCCGATTTAGAAACACCCAAAATAGCCACTTCTGGCGCATTCACGATTGGCGTAAAATGCGTGGTTCCCAAGCCACCCAGGCTGGAAATGGTGAAACAACCACCCTGCATATCGCTCGCGGTCAGCTTGCCATCACGGGCTTTCTTCGAAATCGCCATCAGCTCGCGTGACAGCTCAGTGATACCTTTTTTGTTCACATCTTTGAACACAGGAACCACCAGGCCATTTGGCGTATCGACCGCCACACCGATATTGATGTACTTCTTCAGCGTCAGTTTCTGACCATCTTCAGACAGTGAACTGTTAAAGCGCGGCATCTGCTCAAGTGCAGCAGCAACGGCTTTCATGATGAACACCACCGGGGTGAACTTCACATCCAGCTTACGCTTCTCTGCCTCAGCATTTTGCTGCTTACGGAAGGCTTCCAACTCAGTGATGTCGGTTTTATCGAAGTGAGTCACATGCGGAATCATCACCCAGTTACGGCTCAGGTTAGCACCTGAGATTTTCTGGATACGACCCAGCTCGACTTCTTCAATTTCACCAAACTTGCTGAAGTCCACTTTCGGCCATGGCAGCATGCCTGGCAGACCACCGCCGGTGGCGGCAGGAGCGGTCTCAGCGCGTTTCACCGCGTCTTTCACATATGCCTGAACGTCTTCTTTCAGGATACGGCCTTTACGTCCGCTGCCTTTGACTTTCGCCAGATTCACACCAAATTCACGCGCCAGACGACGGATAACCGGCGTGGCATGCACATAGGCATCATTCTCAGCAAATTCGTCTTTACCCGCCGCTTTAGCAGGAGCCGCAGCCGGTGCAGCTTTTTGCTCAGCTTTCGCCGGTGCAGCCTCTTGCTTCGCCGCTGGCGCCGCAGTTGGGGCTGCGCCTTCGACTTCAAACACCATGATCAACGAGCCCGTTGACACTTTATCGCCGGTGCTGATTTTGATCTCTTTCACGGTGCCCGCAAACGGTGCAGGTACTTCCATTGAGGCTTTATCACCTTCAACAGTAATCAGCGACTGCTCAGCGGCGACTTTATCGCCCACTTTGACCATGACTTCAGTGATTTCAACTTCATCGCCACCGATATCCGGTACGTTGACGTCTTTGCTACCAGCAGCAACAGGTGCCGCAGGCGCAGGTGCAGCCTCTTGCTTCGCCGCAGGTGCAGCGCCTGATCCCGCCACTTCAAAGACCATGATCAGCGAGCCAGTGGACACTTTGTCACCGGTGCTGATTTTGATCTCTTTCACGGTACCCGCGAAAGGTGCCGGTACTTCCATCGAGGCTTTGTCACCTTCAACGGTCAACAGAGACTGCTCAGCTTCGACAGTGTCGCCCACTTTGACCATGATTTCGGTGACTTCAACTTCATCACCACCGATATCCGGTACGTTAACCTCTTTGCTTTCCGCTGCCGCAGGCGCAGAAGCCGCCGGAGCCGCTTCTTTCTTCTCTTCAGCCTGCGCAGGTGCCGCTGCTGTCGCACCTTCAGCTTCGAAAATCATGATTAATTTGCCGGTTTCGACTTTGTCGCCCACCGCCACTTTAATCTCTTTCACCACGCCGGCTTGTGGAGAAGGCACTTCCATCGACGCTTTATCGCCTTCAACACTGATCAGCGACTGCTCGACTTCCACTTTATCGCCGACTTTCACCATCACTTCGGTGACTTCAACTTCGTCTGCACCGATATCCGGTACGTTAATTTCAATTGCCATTGCGCTCTTACCTCTTATGCCAGACGCGGGTTGACTTTATCGGCATCGATATTGAATTTGGTGATAGCTTCCGCAACCACTTTCTTATCGATTTCACCGCGTTTAGCCAGCTCGCCCAATGCAGCCACAACGACGTAAGATGCATCCACTTCGAAGTGGTGACGCAGGTTTTCACGGCTGTCGGAACGGCCATAACCGTCGGTACCCAGTACGCGATAGTCGCTGGCTGGAACGTAGCTACGAACCTGCTCGGCGAACAGTTTCATGTAGTCGGTGGAAGCGACTGCCGGTGCATCGTTCATCACCTGTGCGATGTATGGCACGCGAGCTTCTTCGGTTGGGTGCAGCATATTCCAACGCTCACAGTCCTGGCCATCACGCGCCAGTTCAGTGAAGGAGGTGACGCTGTACACATCAGAACCGATACCGTAATCCTTCGCCAGGATCTGCGCGGCTTCACGCACGTGACGCAGGATAGAACCGGAGCCCAGCAACTGGATTTTGCCTTTGCTACCGTCAACGGTTTCCAGCTTGTAGATACCCTTACGGATACCCTCTTCCGCACCCTGCGGCATCGCAGGCATGTGGTAGTTTTCGTTCAGCGTGGTGATGTAGTAGTACACGTTTTCTTGCGCTTCACCGTACATACGTACCAGACCATCATGCATGATAACGGCCACTTCGTACGCGTAGGCAGGATCGTAAGAAATACAGTTCGGGATGGTCAGTGACTGAATATGGCTGTGACCATCTTCGTGCTGCAGACCTTCACCGTTCAGCGTCGTACGACCAGATGTACCGCCGACCAGGAAGCCACGCGCCTGTTGGTCGCCTGCTGCCCAGCACAGATCGCCAATACGCTGGAATCCGAACATGGAGTAATAGATGTAGAACGGAATCATTGGCAGGTTGTTGGTGCTGTAAGAGGTCGCAGCAGCCAACCAAGATGCGCCAGCACCCAGCTCGTTGATCCCTTCTTGCAGGATCTGGCCTTTTTCGTCTTCGCGATAGTAAGCCACTTGCTCACGGTCCTGCGGCGTATACTGCTGACCATTCGGGCTGTAGATACCGATCTGACGGAACAGACCTTCCATACCAAAGGTACGCGCTTCGTCAGCCAGAATCGGCACCAGGCGATCTTTAATGGATTTGTTTTTCAACATCACGTTCAACGCACGAACAAACGCGATCGTGGTGGAGATCTCTTTGTTCTGCTCTTCCAGCAGCGCGCTGAACTCTTCCAGCGCTGGCATTTCCAGCTTCTCATCGAAGTTCGGCTGACGCGATGGCAGGTAGCCACCCAGCTTGTTACGCTGCGCATGCAGGTAAGTGTGCTCTTCTGAACCCTCTTTGAAGGTCACGTACGGCAGGCTTTCGATATCTGCATCGCTGACCGGCACATTGAAGCGATCGCGGATGTAGCGAACGCCATCCATGTTCATCTTCTTCACCTGGTGAGCAATGTTTTTGCCTTCCGCAGTATCACCCATACCATAACCTTTGATGGTATGCGCCAGAATCACTACCGGTTTGCCTTTGGTATCCTGCGCTTTTTTCAGTGCAGCAAAGACTTTCTTCGGATCGTGACCGCCACGGTTCAATGCCCAAATTTGTTCGTCAGACCAGTCTTTGACCAGCGCTGCGGTTTCTGGGTATTTACCGAAGAAGTGCTCACGAACATAGGCACCGTTTTTAGATTTGAAGGTCTGATAATCACCATCAACGGTTTCGTTCATCAGTTGAATCAGTTTGCCGCTGGTGTCATTGCGCAGCAGCTCATCCCAACGACCGCCCCAGATAACTTTGATCACTTCCCAGCCAGCGCCTGCAAAGATGCCGTCCAGCTCGTTGATGATCTTGCCGTTACCGGTGACCGGGCCATCCAGACGTTGCAAGTTACAGTTGATAACAAACACCAGGTTGTCCAGCTTCTCACGGGTCGCGATGGTGATCGCACCTTTAGATTCTGGCTCATCCATCTCACCGTCACCCAGGAAGGCATACACGGTTTGCGCAGCGGTGTTTTTCAGACCACGGTGTTGTAAATATTTCAGGAACTTAGCCTGATAAATGGCACTCAACGGCCCCAGACCCATAGAGACGGTCGGGAACTGCCAGAATTCTGGCATCAGTTTCGGGTGCGGATAAGATGACAGACCGTTACCGTGCACTTCCTGACGGAAGTTGTTCATTTGATCTTCGGTCAAACGCCCTTCAAGGAACGCACGTGCGTAGACGCCTGGAGAAATATGGCCCTGGAAATAGACCAGATCGCCACCATCAATATCGTTACGCGCACGGAAGAAGTGGTTAAAGCACACTTCATAGAAAGTCGCGGAAGACTGGAATGAAGACATGTGTCCACCCAGTTCCAGATCTTTCTTCGATGCACGCAGAACGGTCATGATCGCGTTCCAACGAATCGCGGAACGAATGCGACGCTCCAGAGAAGTGTTCCCCGGGTAAGCCGGTTCATCTTCAACGGCAATGGTGTTGACGTAGTTGCGGCTTGCTGCACCCGCAGCCACGCTGACACCGCCTTTGCGTGCTTCAGCCAGTACCTGATCAATCAGGAACTGAGCGCGCTCAACACCTTCTTCACGGATGACCGATTCGATCGCTTGTAGCCAGTCGCGAGTTTCGATCGGATCCACGTCATTATTTAAACGTTCTGACATGGGGGGTTCCTTATCTGTGTCTAATACGTTGAATAGTCTGGGGCCTGTCCTGTTGCACTCTGTTTCAGTTCAAAGTGCAACAAGACAAGCCCGTCGCTTAGTAATGTGCAGTCTTTGCTGCACGTTATTCCTTTCGTTGCTGGAGGCGGCGTAACGAACGCTCACGTCGCGTCTGCTCACGGCTGCGATCCAGCAAGATTTCCTCAATAAACGCCAGGTGACGGTGAGACGCCTCACGAGCCTTCTCCGGCTCCCGGGCGACTATCGCCGCAAAAATACTGGCGCGGTGTTCGCTCACTTGCGCCAGCATCTCCCGGCGTGTGTAGAGCAATTCAAAATTCTGACGGACATTCTGCTCCAGCATAGGGCCCATGCTACGCAGCAAATGTAAAAGAACGACATTATGCGCGGCTTCTGTGACAGCGATCTGATACTGCATCACCGCATCGGCTTCCGCGTCGAGATCGCCACTCTGCTGCGCATGTTGAATCTGTACGTGGCAATCACGGATACGCGCCACATCCTCATCCGTACCACGCAGTGCGGCATAATAAGCCGCAATGCCTTCTAACGCGTGACGGGTTTCTAATAAATCGAATTGGGATTCAGGATGTTGTGCCAGAAGTGTGGTCAGGGGATCGCTCAGGCTCTGCCACAGGTTGCTCTGCACAAACGTCCCGCCGCCCTGGCGACGTAGCAGTAATCCTTTGGCTTCCAAACGCTGGATAGCTTCGCGCAGCGAGGGGCGCGACACGTCGAACTGTTTAGCCAGTTCGCGCTCAGGCAAGAGTTTCTCTCCGGGCCGTAACGTCCCTTCCATGATCAGGGATTCGAGCTGTTGCTCGATGGCGTCAGAGAGTTTGGGTTGGCGGATTTTGCTGTAGGCCATCATCCTATTTTCTTGCTACCAGCGTTGAGTAAATTGGTAATACCAATTGCAAAAAAGAGACGGTAAAGTAACAAAGTATTCACCTTGTGTCTATATGGCAACCTGCCGAAAAACAGGCGACAAAATGCGCTAACTTCCCATCAAATCAACGAAATCCCGCCTCTCTTTTCATCGCATAAAATGTTAAAGCAGCGCTTTTTTTGAAACGCGCCAAGCAGTTACTGACTCCGTTTCTGACAACCATAAGGGAATACTCTTCGTCAGATGGCAGCTTTTGTGCCAAAAAGACGATGTCAGGAAATGTGAGCAAACGATGGTTTTTCACGCAATCCTGCTGGCACTAAGCAGAAACCACGTGCAATGGGGCACGCCTAACACTATTCTTTTCGCGACGATAGCTCAGGGCAGAATATTCAACTGCTCCAACCGTAAAAAAATCAATACATTAAATGTCATAATAACTTTACAACGCGACACAGTGCGTGAGTAAGAATAATGAGGGTTCACGATGGATGGACAAGTTCAGGGCGATACGCTGAAACGGGGTTTAAAAAACCGCCATATTCAGCTCATTGCGTTGGGTGGTGCAGTGGGGACTGGCCTGTTTCTGGGCAGCGCATCAGTTATTAAATCAGCAGGGCCAGCGGTTATTTTAGGATACGCAATCGCCGGTTTTATCGCTTTTCTGATCATGCGCCAACTGGGTGAAATGGTCGTAGAAGAGCCCGTCGCAGGCAGTTTTAGCCACTTTGCCTATAAATATTGGGGCAACTTTGCCGGTTTCGCCTCAGGTTGGAACTACTGGGTACTGTATGTTCTGGTTGCCATGGCTGAACTGACCGCCGTTGGAAAATATATCCAATTCTGGTGGCCAGAAATCCCAACCTGGGTTTCCGCTGCCGCCTTCTTCGTGCTGATTAACGCCATCAACCTGACCAACGTCAAAGTGTTTGGTGAGATGGAGTTTTGGTTTGCCATCATTAAAGTGGTGGCGGTCATCGGTATGATCCTGTTTGGCTGCTGGTTACTGTTTAGCGGCAACGGCGGCCCACAGGCCAGCGTGAGCAACCTTTGGGATCAGGGTGGTTTTCTGCCGCACGGCATGACCGGCCTCATCATGATGATGGCGATTATTATGTTTTCATTTGGTGGATTGGAGCTGGTAGGTATTACTGCCGCTGAAGCCGATAACCCAGAGCAAAGCATCCCAAAAGCCACCAACCAGGTTATCTACCGCATTCTGATTTTCTATATTGGTTCACTGGCCGTGCTGCTGTCTCTGATGCCGTGGACGCGTGTCACACCGGATACCAGTCCTTTCGTGTTGATTTTCCACGAACTGGGCGATGCTCTGGTCGCTAACGCCCTCAACGTGGTTATTCTGACTGCTGCGCTATCGGTATATAACAGTTGTGTTTACTGCAACAGCCGCATGCTGTTTGGTTTAGCGGTACAAGGCAATGCGCCAAAAGCATTGATGAAAACTGACAGCCGTGGCGTGCCTGTGCTGACTATTTTGGTCTCAGCGCTGGCGACCGCACTTTGTGTTCTCATCAACTATCTGATGCCTGGCGAAGCCTTTGGTTTATTGATGTCACTGGTGGTATCAGCACTGGTCATCAACTGGGCAATGATTAGCCTTGCGCACCTGAAGTTCCGCCGCGCGAAAGATGCGCAGGGTGTACAGACGCGCTTTAAAGCGCTGCTTTATCCCTTCGGTAACTGGCTGTGTCTGGTATTCCTGGCGGGTATTCTGGTGATCATGGCCATCACTCCGGGCATGGCCATCTCTGTCTGGTTGATCCCAGTGTGGTTAGTGATTCTGGGTATCGGGTATTTTATTAAAAATCAGCTACAAAACGCATGATACTCACGCCCCCTCTCGGGGGCGTTTTACTTCCTACACCAGCGTACCGTAAATGGTCAGCAAGGCGACCACCACCACCAGCACCAATGACACGCGCTTGGCCAGCGTCACCGCAATACGTGGCGTTTCAACGGCATCCGTATGTGGATCGCGAGCCAGTGCAAACTGTGCCAGTTGCGTCAGGACGTGATATTGCGAACGCCGACGATCCCCCAAAGAGGCAAACCAGGCGGGCAAAGCACGCTCTCCATGGCCCAACAACGCATAAGCCACACCCGCTAAACGCACCGGGATCCAATCCAGCACATGTAAGAGCATATCGACACCGCTACGAGAACGCTCAAGCGGCGAATGGTGGCGAGCCAGCCAGGATTGCCAGGCGCGTAAAAAAGCATACCCCACCAATAAAACCGGCCCCCAGGCGCCGCCGACCACAAACCAGAACATCGGGGCCAGATAGAAGCGGAAATTAATCCACAGCAGCGCATTTTGTAATTCGCTCAAGTATTCACGCTGGCTGCAACCTGGCGGCACACCATGAATCAGGGTTAACTCACTGGCCATCGCATCGCAGGCGTGTACATCCCCTTTGCTGGCGGCTTTCAAATAAGCGTGATAATGCAGTCGCGTTGAACCGGCACCGATACATAACAGTCCAATCACAATCCAAAACAGCAGTTGCAAAGCACCAAAAAACAGGCCTTGCAACGCATCAACGGCCAGCGCCACCAGCGCCATCGCCACCACAACCATTAGCAGAGTGCGCCACACAGAAAAGCGCTTTTGTGTGGTAAAAATTGGCGCTAATCGATGCTCAAGTTGCCAGTGTTCACCCATTTTAAACAAGCGTTCCCAGCCTAAAACTAACAGTAAACTAAACAGCGTCATGCCAGATTACTCCCCTCTTTCCTGCGTGTTGTTCAGCGCATCCCGGTAGCGCTGCCAATCGAATGCCGGTCCGGGATCGGTCTTACGTTGCGGTGCAATATCACTGTGCCCGGTTATTTCTGTAGGTGTTATCGGATAATGTGCCATCAACAACTGCGTGATGCTCTCCAGCGCCTGATACTGCGCGTCGGTGTAGGGCACATCATCGGTCCCTTCCAACTCGATACCAATGGAAAAATCATTACAGGCTTCCCGATCGCGCCAGAAAGAAACGCCGGCATGCCATGCCCGTAAGTGAAAAGGAACATACTGCACAATTTCACCGTCACGGCGGATAAGGCAATGCGCTGAAACGCGCAGATGGCCTATTTTAGCGAAGTACGGATGCTGCTCAGGATCAAGCATACCGCTGAACAGGTGGTCAATCCACGGGCCACCAAATTCCCCCGGCGGCAGGCTGATATTGTGAATGACCAATAAACACGGTTCATCACCTTCAGGACGTTCATTCACATGCGGCGAAGGCACCCGACGGATACCTGAAATCCAGCCCTCTTCCAACTTCATTCTTCCCACTCCCGTCCGCAGACCTGACTGTGTTCAGAGTAACACGTTTCAGCTCCCCGCCTTTACCCTGCAGAGCAAAAGCCCCGTATCGGCATCATCTGGAATGCCATGACTAAACAGGCTACAGTGTCTGGACTTAATGATTTGCCGCTCGGAGTTTTGCATGACCACCCGTCGTTACGATTCAGATTCCCGCCATCAAGACCTGCTACAACGCATTGAACGTGACATCCCGGCCAGCGTGACACAGGCATTGCGAGAAGATCTTGGCGGTGATGTGGACGCCAGCCAGGATATCACTGCCGCGCTGCTTCCCGATGAAAATCAGGCGCACGCCCGCGTGATTACCCGCGAGGCAGGCATCTTTTGTGGGAAGCGCTGGGTAGAAGAAGTGTTTATTCAGTTGGGCGGCAAAACAGCAATTCACTGGCAGGTAAATGATGGTGATAGCGTGGTGCCAAACCAAACACTGTTTGAACTTACGGGTCAGGCGAAGTGCATTCTTACCGGTGAACGTACGGCGCTGAACTTTGTTCAAACCTTGTCTGGCGTGGCCACCGAAGTCAGCCACTATGTTCGCCTGCTGGAAGGCACGCAAACGCGTCTGCTGGATACGCGTAAAACGCTGCCGGGTCTGCGCACTGCACTGAAATATGCCGTGCTCTGTGGCGGAGGCAGTAATCATCGTCTCGGGCTGTCCGATGCCTTCCTGATCAAGGAAAACCATATTATTGCCGCGGGAGGGATTCGCAAGGCCGTGGAGAAAGCCTTCTGGCTGCGCCCGGATGTGCCCGTAGAAGTGGAAGTTGAATCGCTGGAAGAGTTGCAGCAAGCCTTAGACGCTGCGGCGGATATCATTATGTTGGATAACTTTTCCGTACCACAAATGGAGCAGGCCGTTGCCTTAACGGCTGGGCGCGCACAACTGGAAGTCTCCGGCAATGTGACCGAAGACACGCTGCGCACCTACGCGGAAACGGGCGTGGATTACATCTCGGTGGGCGCGTTAACCAAGCACGTGCGCGCCCTGGATCTCTCGATGCGTTTTCTCTAAATGCTCTCTGGCCTGCGGCGCTCAGCGGCAGGCTTTTTGCGAAGCTCTTCACGGCATATTGTTCACTTCACTGTATACCTTTAAATTGCGCGCGTGCGCGCTTCACACTGTGACTTTTGCCCGTCGCCCTGCACGTTAGCGCTGTCTATCCTGCACGTCCTCAACATCAAAAAGGACGCCAGCGATGCAAGCACAACAAGGATTTACGTTAATTGAGTTAATGGTGGTGATCGCCATTATCGCTATTCTTAGCGCCATCGGCCTTCCGGCCTATCAAAATTACCTGCAAAAAGCCGCACTCACCGACATGCTACAAACGGTCATGCCTTACAAAACGGCCGTTGAGTTGTGCGCCATTGAGCGCGGTGGTGTTAACGAATGCAGTGCTGGTCAGCAAGGGATCCCCGAATCTCACACCTCACGTTATGTCTCGGCGATTAATGTGAATAACGGGAGTATTACCAGTACCGGACAGGAGAGTTTACTGGGACTCAGCGTGGTGCTGACCGCGCAGTGGGATAGCAAGGCCGGATTACTCAGTTGGCAGCAGCAGTGCAACGCAGAAAACACCTCACTACGTGCGGCCTGTGAAGCGGTATTCCGCTTTAATTCAGCGCAAGGAGTGAAACCATGAGTGATCAACTCACGCTGATTCAGCAAGTTTGTCAGCGTCATCAGGCGGTGATTGTGGGCACATCAGGCGAACGGTTACGCATTGCGGTGCATGAAACACCGATTGCCACGCTGACGCAGGCACTGCGTTTTGTCACGGACCGCCCGCTGGAAATTGTGCAATGCAGCGCCGGTCAACTGGCGAACTATGCTAAAAATCATGAGGCCGCCAATGACACGCTGGAAGAGCCAACGGCGACCGGCTTGCTGGCGCAGCTCTTGCTTACCGCACTGCAACAACGCGCCTCAGACATTCATATTGAACCCCAGACAGAACGCCTACAGATTAGATTACGCACCGACGGCGTACTGCACGCCATTCCGGCACTGGAAAAACATCAACACGCCCCTTTAATCGCACGGCTGAAGATCCTTGCCAGCATGGACATTGCTGAAAAGCGCTTGCCGCAGGATGGGCAATTCAGCCAGCACATCAACGGTCGCCAGTGCGCCTTTCGTCTCTCCACGCTACCAACACTGCAAGGTGAAAAAGCCGTTATTCGCTTACTCGAAAGCCATACGGAACAGACCACATTGCACAGTCTGGGCATGTCGCGACGCGCCCTTGCCTGTTTTCAAAATGCCCTTGCCCTGCCGCAAGGGATGATTCTGGTCACTGGCCCGACAGGCAGTGGGAAGACATCGACGCTGTACGGAGGATTAAACGCACTGAATACGCCCGAACGTAATGTCTGCAGCGTGGAAGATCCCGTTGAATTGCCGGTGGTTGGCATCAATCAGACACAAACACAGACGCAAACCGGATTAGATTTTCAGCGCGTGCTCCGCGCGTTATTACGCCAGGATCCCGATGTCATTATGATCGGCGAAATTCGCGATGCTGAAACCGCCGATATCGCCGTGAAAGCGGCGCAAACTGGGCATCTGGTCATGTCGACGCTGCACACGAACTCCACCACAGAGACACTGCTTCGAATGGTGCAGATGGGGATCCCCGGCTACCTTCTGGCTTCGTCATTAAAACTCATCATCGCGCAACGCTTGCTGCGCCGCCTGTGCCCACATTGTCGCGAGAGTGCATCTGCAGTCAGCCATCTTCCGCACGCTTTGTGGCCAGGCACTTTACCTACATGGCGCGCAGTGGGATGTAGTGAGTGCTATTCCGGCTTTTCTGGGCGAATCCCCATTTTTGAGATGCTGCCTGTCACCAACGCACTGCAAACGGCGATTGCAGAGGGCCAGTCGCCGGAGAGTTTGGCCACCCTTGCTGGCACTCAGGGGATGAGTAGCCTGTTTCAGGAGGGATTAAAGGCGGTAAGCCGAGGTGAGACAACACTCGAAGAGCTAAGCCGAGTGGTCGGTATGCCTGATGAAGCCGCGTAGACTCTGGCACTGGTGGGCAATGGATGACGAAGGTGTGCTAAACACGGGGCACACTTTTGCCAGCGACCGCGCGACGCTGACACAAGCGCTGGCGGCACTTGCACAGGTGCCGTTGCGCATCAAAGCGGGCCGCCATTACACAGCGCGTCACTGGCAGCCAGATGCAAAGATATCCCTGTTCAGACAGCTCGGTACCCTGCTCAACACCGGAGTATCGCTGGCAGAAGCGTTTCGCTTACTGGGCGAAGGCGAAGTGCAACCGCACTGGCAAGCACTGATGCTCGATATTCGCCAGCGCCTGCAAAGTGGAGAGCCGTTTTCGGAAACGCTTCGCCAGTGGCCTGACGTATTTTCTCCCTTGTCTGCGGCAATGATGGCGGTAGGAGAACGTACGGGCTCAATGGCAACCTGTTGTGAAAAGCTGGCGCATCAGCAGCAACGCCAACGCGCCCTACAAAAAAAGGTGGCGAAGGCACTGCGCTATCCGCTGTTTATTTTGGCGGTTGCAGTGCTGGTCAGTCTTGGGATGCTGCTATTTGTACTGCCACAGTTTACGGCTATCTATCGAAGTTTTGACGCCCCCTTACCAGGGTTTACTTCAGCAGTGATCGCACTGGCTGAAGGGCTACAAGCACAGGGCCTCACTCTGGGTGCCGTCCTCTGCACCGTGGGATGGGCTGCTCGCCGTTTCATTCGCCACTCAGCGAAAAGCCAACGTCAGTTACAGCGTGGAATGCTGCGCTTTCCCTTGCTGGGCGCACTGTGGCAAGGTAGCCAACTTTCACTGCTGTATAACACACTCTCTTTAACCCAGACGGCAGGCTTAACGTTACTCGTGAGTCTGCAATCGGCAGAGGAAGTGTTTACAGCAAGAATTTGGCAGGAAGCCATCGCGGAAATGCGGCCGTTACTTTCCGGCGGCGAACCTTTGCATCATTGTATGGCGCAAAGTGGTTTGTTTACTTCACTCTGCCTGCAACTGATACGCACAGGAGAAGAGACAGGCACCTTAGACACGCTGTTAAAGCGGCTGGCGGAATGGCATGAGCAGGGCACACATGAGCGAGCGGATAATCTGGCAGCCACATTGGAACCCTTGCTGATGCTGGTCACCGGTGGACTGGTCGGCGCATTGGTTATCGCGATGTATTTGCCTCTGTTTGGCTTAGGTGAAGCGATGTCAGGCTAACGAAACATTAACCTGACATACGGGCGCATTAGCGGGTATAAACGCGGTTTTCTTGCTCAGCAACGCGGATAAAGGTAGTGCGCTTGGTAAGCTCTTTCAAACGTTCAGCGCCAACATAGGTACAGGCTGAGCGCAGGCCACCCAGAATATCCAGCATGGTAGGCGCAACCGGCCCACGCAGCGGTAATTTGACCGTCTTGCCTTCAGCAGCACGGTATTCTGCGACGCCACCGACATGACGCTTCATTGCAGATTCTGAGCTCATACCATAAAACAGCATAAAGGCCTCACCGTTCTCTTCAACCACTTTGCCTTCACACTCTTCATGGGCCGCGAGCATACCGCCCAGCATGACAAAATCGGCACCGCCACCAAAGGCTTTGGCGATGTCGCCCGGCACCGAGCAGCCCCCGTCACTCACAATCTGCCCACCCAATCCGTGCGCAGCATCGGCGCACTCAATGACGGCGGACAACTGCGGATAGCCAACGCCGGTTTTGACGCGTGTCGTACACACAGAGCCCGGCCCGATGCCCACTTTAACAATATCCGCACCGGATAAAATCAGCTCTTCAACCATCTCACCGGTGACGACATTGCCGGCACAAATCGTTTTGGTTGGGAATGCTGCACGTGCGCGTTGTAAGAATTCAACAAAATGCTCAGAGTAGCCGTTGGCCACATCAATGCAGATAAAGTGCAGATCGGGTGATAGCGCAATAATGTCGGTTAACTTCGTGAAGTCAGCGGCGGACGTTCCCGTAGAAACCATCACATGTGACAGCACCGAGTGAGGGACTCGGGTAATAAACGCCTGCCAGTCGGCAACAGAATAGTGTTTATGCACCGCAGTCAGGACGCCAAACGTCGCCAATGCTTCGGCCATCCGAAAGGTTCCCACGGTATCCATGTTGGCGGCGATAACAGGCACACCGGTCCATTCCAGACCTGAATGTTTAAAAGTGAAGTGACGTTCCAGTTCAACATCAGAGCGGCTTTTTAACGTGGAACGCTTAGGGCGGATCAGGACATCTTTAAAGCCAAGTTTGAGATCTTCTTCAATACGCATAACGGTTTTCCTGGTTGGGCAGTACAAAAATAGGCGGGCTGCTGCCAGCTCCAGTAACCTCATCATACGCGCTAAAATCGCAACGACAAGACTGCGAAAATGCCGCTATTTGCGCTACAATCCCATAAATTTACCTCATAACACGTGATGTGATCTGGCGCGCATTTTTTGATATCAACCAGTGACCTCCGTGCCCTTAGCTCCAGGATGCATTTGCCATGGTCTATACGGTTGCATTGACAGGGGGGATTGGCAGTGGAAAAAGCCACGTTGCCAGTGCCTTCGCTGCACACGGCGTTCCTGTCGTTGATGCCGATGTCATTGCCCGCCTGGTCGTTGAACCCGGCCAGCCGGCCCTGGACGCCATCCGCCATCGATTTGGCCCGCAAATACTTATGCCTGACGGCCGTCTGGATCGCGCAGCGCTCCGCCAGCACATCTTCGCCCATGACGATGACAAGCGTTGGATAAATCAGCTCCTTCACCCATTGATTCAACAGGAAACGCAACGTCAAATTGCGGATAGCCACGCGCCCTGGTGTCTCTGGGTCGTCCCGCTACTGGTTGAAAATCAGTTACAATCCCGCGCGGATAGGGTTTTGGTCGTGGATGTTGAGCGGGAGACGCAGCTTTTACGCACACAGCAACGTGACGGAATAAGCCGCGAACAGACAGAACGCATTCTTGCTGCCCAGGCCACGCGCGAAGCGCGACTCGCTGTGGCAGACGATGTTATTGATAATAGCGGCAGCGCCGATGCTGTGCTGCCGCGTGTTGCCGAGCTGGTACGGAAGTACACTCAGCTTGCAGCAGTGACACAGGATAATAGGCATGACAACCACCGTTCTCTTTGAGCATCCCCTTAATGAAAAAGTCCGTACCTGGCTACGTATCGAATTTTTATTAGGCCAATTGCGTGGCTGCCCGGCAATCACCGATCACCTCTCTGCGTTGTCGTTTCTTCGCAATCTCGGTGAGTTACTGGATGTGTTCGAACGTGGCGAATTGCGTACCGATTTGCTGAAAGAATTGGAAAAACAGCAGCAAAAATTGTTGGCCTGGCGTGATGTGCCGGGCGTAGATGAAGATGTTGTCAACGCATTGCGTGACACACTGAAGCGTCAGGCCAGTACGTTGATGAGTGCCCCTCGCCTCGGACAGCAATTGCGAGAAGACCGCCTTATTGGTCTGGTGCGTCAACGGTTAAGTATTCCCGGTGGATGCTGCAGTTTCGATTTACCTACGCTGCATGTCTGGCTGCATATGCCACAGGAGACACGTGATCAGCAGGTGGCCAGTTGGCTGCAGACCCTTTCACCGCTTGAAGACGCCCTGAAATCTATTTTGCAGCTGATTCGCCAATCAGGCACATTTCGCTCGCAAACCAGTATCAACGGTTTTTATCAGGACAATGCGGAAGGCAATGATCTCCTGCGCCTGGAACTGACCCTCGAAGATGCCTTATATCCACAGGTATCGGGGCACAAATCACGCTATGCCATCCGTTTTCTGCCACTCGACAGTGAACGCGGTGAAGTCCCCGCCCGTCTCGATTTTCAACTGGCTTGCTGCTAAGGGAACACGTATGAGTGAAGTGATGATGGTCAATTGCCCAACCTGTGAGAAAGCCATTGTGTGGGGAGAAGTCAGCCCATATCGCCCTTTTTGCTGTAAACGCTGTCAGCTCATTGATTTGGGCGAATGGGCTGCGGAAGAAAAACGCATTCCCAGCAGTGGTGAGCAAAATGAAAGCGATGACTGGAGTGAAGCTGAGCCGCGCTATTAACAGCGTCAGTTCGCGCTCGCTTTCAGGCGCGCGATAACATCCGCATTGGCAGGCGGAAATTCGTCTGCCCGCAAATCAGATTGCGCAACCCAGCGCCCTGGCTGTCCTTCACGCCCCCACGGCTCACCTTTCCACGCCTCGACCAGAAAAAAATGCAGCGTGACAGTGCGATCGTCAAATCGATGTTCAATGACTTCGAATGGCACGGCCTGTTCAACATCAATGCCGACTTCTTCCTGCAGTTCGCGCTTAAGCGCAATTTCTGCCGTTTCTCCCGCTTCAAACTTGCCGCCTGCAAACTCCCATTTATTCGCCATATGCGCATCGGCAGCGCGTTGCGTGAGGAAAATACGTTGTTCGGCGTCGCGAATAATCCCCACCGCGATTTGTAAATGCTTCATAGCTCAACCTTTAAACCTGTGTAAGACGCTGGCATCGGCTTCGCAATAGTGGCGCTGCCAGCGACGGGTCATGGCGACAAAAAAGGCCCTCTATAAGAGGGCCTTTCGAATCAGGCTAAACGCCCATGGCACTGCTTATACTTTTTGCCGGAGCCGCACGGACACATATCGTTGCGTCCCACTTTGCGCTCACCCGTTTGCTCGGCCAGCGCCTGTGCCGCTTCGGTTTCATCATCAGCGTGGCTCAGCTGCTGCTGTGCTGCCAGACGTTCCGCTTCCTGGCGACGCTGAATTTCCATCGCTTCAACTTCTTCCGGCATACGAACCTGCACTTTACCTAATGTGCTGATGACTTCGTACTTTAACGATTCCAGCATGGCACCAAACATGGCAAAAGATTCACGTTTGTACTCTTGCTTCGGATCTTTCTGCGCATAACCACGCAGGTGGATGCCCTGGCGCAAATAGTCCATCGCGGCCAGGTGCTCTTTCCACAGTGAATCCAGCGTTTGCAGCATCACGCCTTTCTCAAAGTGGCGCATCATTTCAGCACCCACAATTTCTTCTTTCTGCTGATACTGCGTATGGGCATGTTCCATAATGCGCTCACGCAGTGTTTCTTCATGCAGCTCTGGCTCTTTTTCCAGCCATTCCGCAATCGGCAGATCGAGGTCGAAATCGTTTTTCAGGCGCTCTTGCAGCCCTGGCACATCCCACATTTCTTCCAAGGACTGTGGCGGAATGTAATTGTCGATGGTCGTGCTGAAGACATCATTGCGAATGCTGCCAATGGTCTCAGACACATCGGAGACGTCCAGCAATTCATTACGCTGAGCGTAAATAGCGCGACGCTGATCGTTAGCCACATCATCGTACTCAAGAAGCTGTTTACGAATGTCAAAGTTGCGGCTTTCCACTTTACGCTGGGCGTTGGCAATCGCTTTGGTAACCCATGGGTGCTCAATCGCTTCGCCGGGTTTCATGCCCAATTTACGCATCATGCCCGACACGCGGTCAGAGGCAAAAATACGCATCAGCGCATCTTCCATCGACAGATAGAAACGGGAAGAACCTTTGTCCCCCTGACGTCCTGAACGACCACGTAACTGGTTATCAATACGACGTGATTCATGACGTTCGGTACCGATAATGTGTAAACCACCGGATTCCAGCACCGCATCGTGACGCACTTTCCACGCGGTTTTGATCGCATCGATTTGTTCTGGCGTTCCATTTTCCAGGTCAGCCACTTCGGTCTGCCAGCTGCCTCCCAGCACGATATCGGTACCACGACCGGCCATGTTGGTCGCAATAGTCACAGCTGATGGATAACCCGCTTGAGCAACGATATCCGCTTCTTTGGCGTGGAACTTGGCGTTCAATACATTGTGTTTAATGCCCGCGCGCGTCAGCTCATTGGAGATAACTTCTGATTTTTCAATCGAAATGGTACCGACCAGAACAGGCTGACCATTGGCCGTACGTTCACGGATATCTTCGATGATGGCCTGGATTTTATCCATCTCGGTCATGTACACCAGATCAGGAAGATCTTTACGCACCATTGGGCGGTTGGTGGGCACGACAATGGTATCCAGCTTGTAAATAGAACGGAATTCAAACGCTTCGGTATCTGCGGTACCCGTCATCCCTGCCAACTTCTCGTAGAGACGGAAGTAGTTCTGGAACGTAATGGACGCCAGCGTCTGGTTCTCATTTTGGATTTCGACGTTTTCTTTTGCTTCTACCGCCTGGTGTAAACCATCAGACCAGCGACGGCCTTGCATCGTACGGCCCGTGTGTTCATCAACGATGATCACTTCGCCATCTTTAACAATATAGTCAACATCACGCGTAAACAGCGCATGAGCACGCAACGCTGCGGTGACATGGTGCATCAGCATAATGTTATTCGGCGAATACAGTGATTCGCCCTCTTCCATGATGCCTTCGCTCACCAGCAGCTCTTCGACAGACACCAAACCACGCTCAGTCATATGAACCTGACGCGCTTTTTCATCCACGGAAAAGTGTCCTTCACCTTTAAAGGTATCGGAGTCCTCTTTTTCCTGGCGAATCAACCGAGGGATGATTTTGTTTACTTTGATGTACAGCTCAGAGCTGTCTTCTGCCGGGCCTGAAATGATCAGTGGCGTACGCGCTTCATCGATTAAGATGGAGTCAACTTCATCGACCAATGCGTAATGCAGTTTGCGCTGGACGCGCTCTTCTGGGCTAAACGCCATGTTGTCGCGCAGATAGTCAAAGCCATACTCGTTGTTGGTGCCGTAAGTAATGTCGGCGGCATAGGCTTCGCGCTTGGCGGGTGCAGGCATGTTTGGCAAGTTAATGCCCACGGTCAACCCGAGGAATTCGAACAGCGGACGGTTGTTTTCCGCATCACGCTGGGCAAGATAGTCGTTCACGGTAATAACGTGCACGCCTTTGCCGGTTAAGGCATTCAGATAGGCTGGCAGCGTTGCCGTCAGGGTTTTACCTTCACCGGTACGCATCTCAGCAATGCAGCGTTCGTTAAGGATCATACCGCCCATCAACTGCACATCAAAGTGACGCATGCCGAATACGCGCTTACTGGCTTCACGTGCCGTGGCAAAGGCTTCCGGGATCAAACTTTCCAGCGTTGCCCCTTTGGCCAGACGCTCACGGAATTCTGCGGTTTTTGCTTTTAGCTCATCGTCACTTAATTTTTCGTATTCCGGCTCCATTTTACCAATGGCATCAACGGCTTTACGCAGGCGGCGCAACGTACGATCGTTGCTGCTACCAAATACTTTGGTCAAGATTTTACCTAACATAATCACTTCTCTCTCAGCTCACGCTGTCTTAAATAAAGGGGGGATACGGATAGTTTAAGCGTGAAGAGAGTCGGGATCAGCGCGATTGCCCTGCACCTGAGCGCGCCATAAACCCGGCTGCCAACGTAAAACGGGCGCGAATGCAGGCTTATGCTGTACAGGTTGAGAAAGGTGTTGTTGCGAGCCCCGGGTCAATAGCACGCTGAGCGTGTCCAGTAACACCAGTTTGTGGGCTTCGTTGGGAATCACATCAGCCACATGATCGCCTTCAGCAGGCGTCAACGCGCTAAAGGAGAGATGGCGAATAACGGTACGAATAGTGTGTTGATGCCAATGATCAACCTGCCAACCTCGACGTGCACTGCCCTGCAGCAAGACTAAACTGTCTAAAGGCACGACGCGGACAACATTTAAACTACGATTGTGAGATTCCGGATGCGAGGCGTGTTCGCTGGCTTGTGCAGCAGGCAGCCCAAAACTTGCCGCAACCATCCCCAAAAGGAGATGCGGCCAAAAATAACGTCTGCCAAATTGTCGCCAACGATTTAGAATAGCGATCACAGTCATTTTCCGGAGCCAGCCATGCGTGATAGCCGACCACAATCTTTAGAACATTTGTTCGATGAGACGCAGGATAAAAGCGTTCTGCGTCAGGTTCAGCAACGCGCCACGGTACTGGTTAAATTGAATCGTGCGGTGCGCGGTGTTCTGCCCGCTGCGCTTCATCCCTGGGTACGAGTGGCCAATTACCGTCAAAGTATATTGGTGCTTGAAGCAGCAAATGCAAGTTGGCTAATGCGACTGCGCTATGAGCAATCCGCACTGCTCTCTGCATTGCGAGCGCAAATTCTACCATCATTGACGGCAATCGACATCAGGATTAATCCCGCGCTGGCCGCAAAAGGCAGTGAAATTGACCAGGAAAGCAGCAAGCAAACCGCAAAGGAAGTGAAATCAGGGAGAGCGTTAAGCGTCGCGAGCGCGCAAGCACTGTTGGATGTGGCTGACAGGAGCCCGGAAAAACTGAAGAAAATAATAGAACGACTGGCTTCGCGGGCCGGAGAGAGTGGTACCCGCTAGGCCAGTCGTGCTGGTGTTCTGGCTTACGCCAGAACCAGATTGGGTGCTTTAAATGCCATTGGCAGTTCAGCTTCGTCTTCGAAGGTTGCCCATTCCCAGGCTTCCTGCTTCGCCAAAACCGCTTGTAACAGCTTGTTATTCAATGCATGGCCTGATTTGTATGCCGTGAAGGCACCAATAATGTTGTGACCACACATAAACAAGTCGCCAATTGCATCCAGCATTTTGTGACGAACGAATTCATCTTCAAAACGCAGACCGTCTTCGTTCAACACGCGGTAGTCATCTACCACGATGGCGCAATCAAAGCTGCCGCCCAGGCACAGGCCACGGGATTGCAAAGCTTCGATATCACGCATGAAGCCAAAGGTACGCGCGCGGCTGATTTGGCGCGTAAAGGCATCTGCTGAAAACTCCATACGGTAGCGCTGCGAACTGGCATCAATCGCCGGGTGTTTAAAGTCGATGGTGAAATCGAGAGAAAACCCGTTATACGGCGTTAATTCTGCCCACTTGTCACCGTCTTCAACCCGGACAGGCTGTTTCAGGCGAACAAATTTCTTCGCAGTGTTTAATTCTTCAATACCCGCGTCCAGCAACAGATAAATAAAGGGGGCGGCGCTACCATCCATAATTGGAATTTCAGGCGCATCAACTTCCACCACAATATTATCAATGCCCAGACCCGCCAAAGCGGCGTTCAGGTGCTCGACCGTTGAAATACGCACGTCATGCTCATTAACCAGGCAAGTACAGAGCATGGTATCACGCACGGATTTAGCATCAGCCGGAAAATCAACCGGTGGATTCAAGTCGGTGCGACGATAGATGACCCCCGTATTCGCCGGCGCAGGGCGCAACGTCAGGGTGACTTTCTTGCCGGTATGCAAACCGACGCCAGTCGCCTGAACAATACGTTTTAGTGTCCGTTGTTTGATCATCGTATTCTCTCGCAAAAAATTACCGATCCTGCCGCTAGTGTAATTCACCAACGGCCGACCAGTTTAGCACAAAGAGCGGATAATCCAAATTATCAGGCAATTCTTAATCTGCCTGCTTGCGCAGGAAGGCTGGAATGTCGAGATAATCAGGTTCTTTATTGGACTGCGCGCTCTGATCGTTGACCACTTTCGCTGCAGGTTTTTGTTCCTGCGGCAGCGGCGACATACCGTGCTGCTGATAGCGATGGTCGATAACAGGCTGAGCCTGCTGCTTGTTAGTCACCAGGGTAATTTCAGGACGTTTGTCCATGCCAATACCGGTTGCGACAACAGTGACGCGCAGCTCATCATTCATCTCTGGATCCAGAGAAGTACCGATAACTACCGTTGCATTGTCAGAGGCGAATGCACGGATGGTGTTACCCACGGTTTCGAACTCATCCAGACGCAAATCAAAGCCCGCAGTGATGTTAACCAACACACCACGCGCACCAGACAGATCGATATCTTCCAACAGCGGGCTGGAGATCGCCATTTCAGCGGCTTCTTCTGCACGGTCTTCGCCGCACGCCACACCGGAGCCCATCATGGCATAACCCATTTCTGACATCACGGTACGCACGTCTGCAAAGTCAACGTTCATCAGACCCGGACGGGTAATCAGCTCTGCGATACCCTGCACCGCACCTTTCAGTACGTCGTTGGCAGCGCCAAACGCATCCAGCAGCGAAATTCCGCGGCCTAAAACTTTCAACAGCTTATCGTTTGGAATCGTGATCAGGGAGTCCACGTGCTTAGACAGCTCCGCGATACCCTGCTCTGCAAAGGCCATACGCTTTTTGCCTTCGAAGTTAAAAGGCTTGGTGACCACGGCAACGGTCAGGATACCCAGATCCTTAGCGACTTCTGCCACGACAGGCGCTGCGCCTGTACCGGTACCGCCGCCCATGCCTGCGGCGATGAAGACCATGTCAGCGCCGTCTAATGCGGCACGCAGGGCTTCGCGATCTTCTTCTGCTGAATTACGGCCAACCTCTGGGTTTGCACCCGCACCTAAACCTTTCGTGATGTTAGTACCAATCTGGATGGTCTGGCCCACGGCTGTTTTACGCAACGCTTGTGCGTCGGTGTTTACCGCGAAAAACTCCACACCTTCGATGCGCTCACGCACCATGTGTTCTACGGCGTTGCCGCCGCCACCGCCGACGCCGATGACTTTAATCACCGCGTCATTGGTTAATTCCATTGGTTCAAACATGATTTCTCTCCGTTATGTGCCTGTCGCCTGGGGATAAAAAACTGCCGATCCCCTTTCAAAATTAAAACTCTTTTTTCAGCCAGCTATTGATACGTTTAAACCAATTACCAACCGAAGCGCGTTTTTCCACCTCAGCCTCACCGCTTAAGTGAGACTCTTTTCCGTAGTGCAATAAACCCACTGCCGTTGAGTAGTAAGGTTCCTGCGCGTAGTCCGTTAATCCTGTGATATTCAGCGGCTGTCCGATGCGCACTTGCGTGTGGAACACACGTTGTGCGCAGGCCGCTAAACCTTCAATTTGCGCTGCGCCGCCCGTCAGGACGATGCCAGCGGCAAGGTGATGTTTCACCCCTTGCTGACGCAACTGCTCCTGCAATTGCAAAATCTCTTCGTTGACCAGATTGAGAAGCTCGGTGTAACGCGGCTCAATCACTTCCGCCAGCGTCTGACGTTGCAGACTGCGTGGTGGACGTCCACCAACACTGGGGACTTCAACATTTTCGTCTTTACCCACCATCGATCCTAAAGCACAACCATGGCGGACTTTGATGGCTTCTGCATCGGTCGGTGGTGTACCAAAAGCGTATGCAATATCGCTGGTCACCACATTGCCTGCGTAAGGAATCACTTTGGTATGGCGCAACGCACCGCCGGTGTACACCGCCATATCCATCGTACCGCCGCCAACATCAACGACACATACGCCAAGCTCACGTTCGTCTTCCGTTAATACTGCAAAACTGGACGCCAGACCGGCAAAAATCAGTTGGTCAACTTTCAGACCACAACGTTCAACCGCTTTCACAATGTTTTTCGCCATATCATTGTGACATGTGATCAAATGCACTTTTGCCTGCATACGCACACCGGAAAGACCTACCGGGTTTTTGATGCCTTCCTGATAATCGATAGCGTATTCTTGCGGAATAACGTGCAGGACGCGGTGTTCGTCACGAACACGCACGGATTTAGCGGTATGTACCACGTTATCCACATCTTCCTGCGTCACTTCCTCTTCCGAAATAGGAACCATCCCTATTTCGTTCTGACAACTGATATGTTTGCCAGATAATGCGAGGTAAACCGATGAAATCTGGCAATCCGCCATCAGTTCTGCTTGATCAATGGCGCGTTGTACGCATTTTACCACTGATTCAAGGTCGTTCACCCCACCTTTGTCCATACCGCGTGAAGGACAGCTACCCACGCCAATAATATTGACCATGCCATCGGGTAATATCTCACCCACTAACGCGGCGACCTTCGCAGTGCCAATCTCCAGTCCTACTACCAGTTTTCTGTCCGTCGCCTTAATCATTGTTATTCAGCCTGTGCCTGATTCTGTGGTTGGTTACTGTCTTGTGGCTCTATTAATGCTGGCGCCCAACCTACGGAGGCCCCGGAGTCATAACGCAGGTCAACATAGCTAATACGCTTGTTTTCCGCTGTCGCCTGCTGCTGCAATACCGGATAGAGCTCTATAAACCGCTTTAGACGCTTCATGGTGTCGTTACGTCCTAACTCCAGACGAACATCATCACTCAACACCAACTGCCAGGAGCGACGCGCCGTCATCGACGCTGTCTTTAACTTCATTTTTGCGGCGGTTAGCACCTGATTCATGGTGCGATAGCCGCTCAATACTTCTTGCTCGCTGCCTTCAGGTCCATACAGCATCGGTAACTCACCTTTGCCGATATGGCTGGCAGGGACGCTAAACGATTTACTCTCCGCGTCCACCATGTGTAAATCATTCCAGCGGGCAACCGGGACGTACTCCACCAAATGGATCTTGAGTTCATCCGGCCACTGCTTACGTACACTCACCTGTTTAATCCACGGCAGCCTTTCAATTTGCTGTTGGATGACATTCACATCCTGCGTCATAAAGGTACCGGGCGCTCCCAGCGATAAAATCGCCTGGCGAATGTCATTTCGGTTTGTGAAATGCATCTCGCCCGTCACCACCAACTTTGAAAGCGGCAGGCGTGAAGCATCATTCATCCACTTCAACACCATGCCGCCGCCACCAATAATGGTGCCGAGTACCATCAGCAGGAAGATAATGCCTGCCAGGTGACTGCCATAACTGCGTCCGCTGCGCTTTTCTGGCGCGTCGTTTTTACGAACTCTTATTGCCGCCTGGGACATATCAGTCGGCCAGCTCCAAAATACGCGTCACGAGTTGCGAAAAGCTCCATCCCGCTTGCTTACCCGCCATTGGCACAAGGCTGTGGTTGGTCATGCCCGGAGACGTATTCGATTCCAACAGCCAAAAACGGCCTTCGGCATCCATCATGACATCCACTCGGCCCCAACCGCTGCCACCCAACGCTTTCCATGCCGCAATCACGATGTCACTCAACTCTGCTTCACGCTCTGCCGTTAAACCGCTCGGGCAGAAGTATTGAGTATCGTCAGAAATGTATTTTGCTTCATAGTCATAGAACGCAACGGCAGGTTGAATGCGCACGGAAGGCAGCACCTGCTCACCCACAATACCGACGGTATACTCAGGCCCCGCCAGGAATTTTTCGACCAACACGTCGTCGTCATGGCGGAAGGCTTCTGCCAGCGCCGCCTGCAGTTCATGCGTCTCATTGACACGAGAAATACCTACACTCGACCCTTCACAGCTTGGCTTCACAAACACCGGCAACCCTAAGGCTCCAATAGCGTCCTGTGCTGCCGCACTCAGTCCAGCATCAAAATCTTTGCGCTTCAGTGCCACGTATGGCGCAACGGGTAAGCCCGCGCTTTGCCACAGCATTTTGGTGCGCATTTTGTCCATGGAGATGGCCGATGCCATCACACCGCTGCCGGTGTAGGGAAGATCGAGAAACTCTAATGCTCCCTGTAAGGTGCCATCTTCGCCACCGCGCCCATGCAGTGCGATAAACACTTTCTGGAAGCCTTCTTCTTTCAGGCGCAGAACCGGAAAATCCCGCGTGTCGATACCATGCGCATCGATACCCGCTTCTAGCAGGCCCGCCAACACTGCCGCGCCCGATAACAGGGATACTTCACGTTCCGCAGAGGTGCCACCCAGCAATACCGCAACTTTCTCAGCCATGATGTTCCTCTTTATTCGTCATTGGTTGTAGCTTCTGTTCTGCGAGTTTACGGGCGATTTTGCCAACGTTACCTGCACCCTGAACCAAAATCAGGTCGTTTCCGGTCAACGTTGGGGCCAGCACGTCAGCAATAGTGTCATGATCGGACACTAAAATCGGGTCGACTTTGCCACGCCCGCGGATCGTGCGGCACAGTGAGCGACTGTCAGCTCCCGGGATCGGTGGTTCACCCGCAGCGTAGACATCCAGCATCAGCAACACATCAACCTGCGACAAGACATTGGCAAAGTCGTCATACAGGTCACGCGTACGCGTGTAGCGGTGCGGCTGAAAAATCATCACCAGATTTTTATCTGGCCAGCCGGCGCGTGCCGCTTTGATCGTCACGTCAACCTCGGTTGGGTGATGACCATAGTCATCCACTAACATTGCCGTGCCCGGTTTGCCATTCACGTCGGTCAGGGGGAAATCCCCTAAATGGTCGAAACGGCGGCCAGTGCCCTGGAAGCTCAGCAGCGCACTCAGAATTTCGTCATCGTCAATGCCTTCTTCAGTCGCCACGGCGACAGCGGCAGCGGCGTTCAACGCGTTATGGCGTCCCGGCGCATTCAGCGTGACATGCATCGGCGCTTTATCCTGGCGAATCAACGTGAAGTGCCCTTGCGCGCCACGTTGTTCATAGTTTTCAACACGCACATCCGCATCGTCACTAAAACCGTAAGTCGTGATATGGCGCCCAACGCGTGGGATAAGGTCACGGATTACCACGTCGTCGATACACATCACTGCACGGCCATAAAACGGCAAATTGTGCAAAAAGTTGATAAACGTTTGCTTCAGGTTTTCAAAATCGCCCTGATAAGTGTCCATGTGATCGGCTTCGATATTGGTCACAATGGCGACCATCGGCTGCAGATGCAGGAAAGAAGCGTCGCTTTCATCGGCCTCTGCGATCAGATAGCGGCTGCTGCCCAAACGCGCGTGCGTACCTGCGGCTTTCACCAATCCACCGTTAACAAACGTTGGATCCAGCCCCCCTTCAGCATAAATACTGGTCACCATGGCCGTGGTCGTGGTTTTGCCATGCGTACCCGCGATAGCAATACCATGACGAAAACGCATCAGCTCGGCCAACATCTCTGCACGGCGGATAACCGGAATGCGGGCTTCACGCGCGGCCATTATCTCTGGGTTGTCCTGTGAGATAGCGGTAGAGACCACCACCACGCTGGCGTCTTTCACGTTCTCTGCACGGTGATTGAAATAGACCGTTGCCCCTAATTGGGTCAGATGCTGCGTCACAGCATTCGGTGCTAAGTCCGAACCGCTGATGGCATAACCTTCATTCGCCAACACTTCGGCAATACCGCCCATGCCAGCACCGCCGATGCCGACAAAATGGATGTGCCGGACGCGACGCATCTCGGGCACGATAGAACGCAGTTTTGCCAATTGTTGTGTATTCATTTTCTCTTCTGTTATTTCAGTGCCGCATGTTTAACGGCGTCTGCTACGCGTTCAGTGGCGTCGTGTATCGCAACGGCGCGTGCTTTCTCGGCCATTGCTAATAAATCGGGACGCGACCAACCGGCTAACGTCTCGGCCACTACCGCCGCGTTGAACTGCGGCTGTTCATAAATTTTTGCTGCGCCCGCCTGTTCAAGCGGCAACGCATTCCAATACTGCTGGCGATCTTTGTGCGGGAAAGGCACGAAAATCGCGGCTAAGCCGGTGGCGGCAATCTCACTGACGGTCAATGCGCCAGAACGACAGACCACCACATCCGCCCATGACCAGGCTGCTGCCATATCGTCAATAAACTCCGCTACGCGGTGCTGCGGCTGTCCAGCCTGTGCATAGGCTTGGGTAACGCTCTCCAGATTGCCTTTCCCCACCTGATGCCAAAGGGTGATTTTATCACCCAGAATCTCTGCGACTTGCGGAAGTGTCTGATTCAGCACGCGCGCGCCCTGGCTACCGCCGACCACCAACACACGGATGGCCCCTTCCCGTCCCTGAAAACGCGCTGCGGGTGCCGATATCGCCAGCACATCATCCCGCACCGGGTTACCGACCACTTCGGCATCGGGAAAAGCGCCCGGAAATGCTTGCATGACCTTTCGGGCAATTTTCGCCAACCATTTGTTCGTCAGACCGGCAATGCCGTTTTGCTCATGCAAAACCACCGGGATCCCACAACTCCAGGCGGCCAAACCACCCGGGCCAGAGACATAACCGCCCATGCCCAGCACGACATCCGGTTTGTAGGCTTTAAGGATTTTGCGCGCCTGACGCACGGCCTGCCAAATGCGGACAGGTGATGCCAGTAATGCCATAACACCCTTACCGCGTAATCCGCTGATACGGATAAAATCAATTTCAATGCCATGCTTCGGGACTAAATCGGCTTCCATCCGATCGGCGGTGCCCAGCCAACGGACATCCCAGCCTTGTGCTATCAAGTGATGCGCCACAGCTAGCCCGGGAAAAACATGTCCCCCTGTGCCGCCCGCCATCACCATCAATCGCTTCCCGCTCATGAACTACCTCACAAACGCCTGTGCTTTCGCCAGGCGCGTTTCATAATCGATACGCAACAGCATCACAATTGCCGTTGACATGATAATCAAGCTGGAACCACCGTAACTGATCAACGGCAAGGTTAGCCCTTTCGTCGGCAACATCCCCGCCGCGGCCCCCACATTAACCAGCGCCTGAAAACTGAACCAAACACCGATTGAACAGGCTAAAAATCCGGAAAAACGTTGATCGATTTCTAGTGCGCGACGGCCAATCGACATCGCACGAAAAGCGACGAAGAATACCATCAACAACGCTAAAACCACACCGATATAACCCAGCTCTTCACCGATGATGGAGAAGATAAAGTCAGTATGCGCTTCCGGTAAATATTCGAGCTTTTGCACAGAGTTACCTAATCCCTGCCCCCAAACTTCGCCGCGCCCAAAGGCCATCAGGGATTGCGTAAGTTGGTAGCCACTGCCGAACGGGTCATCCCAGGGATTCCAGAAGGAAGTCACGCGGCGCATACGGTAAGGCTCTGCAATAATCAGTAACACAACGGCAAAAATACCGGAGCCAATAATAGCCAGAAATTGCCATAACTTGGCACCCGCCAGGAACAGCATTGCCAGTGTGGTGACAAACAGCACTACCACGGTTCCTAAGTCAGGCTGGGCCAGCAGTAACACTGCCAGCACCACCATTACGCCCATTGGCTTGCAGAAACCCCAGAAGTTATTGCGGACTTCTTCCACTTTGCGCACCAGGTAACTGGCGAGATAGCAAAACAACGCCAGTTTGGAGACTTCTGCGGGCTGAACACGCAGTGGGCCTAAGGCAATCCAGCGCGATGCACCGTTGACTGAGCTTCCCACCACCAGCACGATCAGCAGCATAATCACTGCCGCCACCAGCATTACATTGCTGTATTTCTGCCAGAACGCCATGGGCACGCGCAGTGTCACCATCGCTAACAGGAAAGCCAACCCGATATACAGGGCATCACGTTTAGCGAAGAAGAAGGGATCATCCGACAAACGCTGCCCAACCGGCATTGAAGCAGAGGTCACCATGACAAAACCGACAATCGCCAGCGCAAAGGTCATCCACAACAGTTTGCGGTCATACAGCACCAGCGTCATGACGTCATTGTCACGACTGCCCATCACCCACACTTTTAATTTCTCGGACAGGCCGGTAAACAGCCCTGCGCCAGGGATTCTCATCAGCCCATCTCCCGCGCCAGCTGCGCGAATTGGTCGCCGCGCTGCTCAAAGTTTTTGAACTGGTCCAGGCTCGCGCAGGCGGGTGAAAGTAACACCATATCCCCGGCCTGCACCTGTGCCGCAATCTGTTGCACCGCTTGCGCCATTGTTTCGGTTAGCGTTGACACTTCCGGACGCAGTGCCGCCAGTGCTTCACGGTCACGACCAAAGCAGAAAACACGAATGTTGTCCCTGTGCAGATAGGCGGTTAACGGCGAGAAATCAGCCGATTTGCCATCGCCGCCCAACAACAACCACAGCGTGCCGGATACCGCTAAGCCTTTCAGTGCAGCTTCTGTGCTGCCCACATTGGTGGCTTTAGAGTCATTGATCCAACGCACACCCCGGTTATCGCAGACCAACTGGAAGCGATGCGCTAATCCCGTAAAGGCTTTGAGCGCCTGTAGAGCACCTGAACGCGGGATTCCCGCCGCGTCAGCCAATGCCAGCGCCGCCAGGGCGTTGGTGTAATTATGCTGGCCCACCATGTGCATCTCGCTGACTTTCATCAACGTCTCGCCACTGGCGGTTAAATACTGTTCATCCAGCCGATAATCACCGTGCTGCGCACCAAAAGTGACCTGTTTTTCAGGCCGCGAAACGGGCTGCGTAAGCGCATCTTCCGCATTTACGACACACACCTGGGCGTGTTCATAGATGCGCAGTTTGGCTGCACGATACTGTTGCAAACCAAAGGGATAGCGGTCCATATGATCCTCAGTCACATTGAGGATGGTTGCTGCAACGGCGCGCAAACTGGTGGTGGTTTCAAGCTGGAAGCTGGAGAGTTCCAATACATAGAGGTCAGCAGGCGCATCCAGCAGCGATAACGCCGGAAGGCCGATATTGCCACCAACGCCCACTTTCCAGCCGCTGGCTTTCGCCATTTCACCGACCAGTGTGGTCACGGTGCTTTTACCGTTAGAGCCTGTAATCGCAATAACCGGGCGCTGAGCTTCACGGCAAAACAGCTCGATATCGCCGACAATCTCCACACCAGCTTGCGCCGCTGCCGCCAGCGAAGGGTGCGCCAGCGCCATCCCGGGACTGGCGACAATCAGATCGGCACTCAGCAACCAGTCGTCGTTGAGCGATCCTGACCAACGCTCAACATTGGCGGGGAGTTTATCCAATCCCGGTGGTGACATACGGGTATCCATCACGCGAGGCGTAACGCCACGCGCTAAAAAGAAATCAACACAAGACAGGCCGGTTATGCCCAATCCAATGATGACGACTTTTTTACCCTGATAGTCAGCCATTATTAACGCACCTTCAGTGTTGCCAGGCCAATCAGCACCAGCATCAGAGAAATAATCCAGAAGCGCACAATAACGCGCGGCTCTGGCCAGCCTTTCAATTCATAGTGGTGATGGATGGGTGCCATGCGGAAAATACGCTGGCCGCGCAGCTTAAATGAGCCGACCTGTAAAATGACCGACAAGGTTTCCACCACAAAAACACCGCCCATAATTACCAGCAAGAACTCTTGACGCAGCAGCACAGCAATCGTGCCCAAAGCGCCGCCCAGCGCCAGTGAGCCCACATCACCCATAAAGACCTGCGCGGGATAGGTGTTAAACCACAGGAAACCCAGTCCTGCGCCCACGATAGCGGTACATACGATGACTAATTCACCCGCATGACGTAAGTAAGGAATATGCAGATACTCGGCGAATTTCACGTTACCCGTGGCCCAGGCAACCAGCGCAAAACCGGCCGCCACAAAGACGGTCGGCATGATGGCTAAACCGTCCAGCCCATCGGTTAAATTCACCGCATTACTGGTACCGACAATGACGAAATACGCCAACAACAGATACAGCAAACCCAGTTGCGGCATGATGTCTTTAAAGAAAGGAACGACCAGTTGTGTCGCGGGCGTATCTTTACCAATTGCATACATGGCAAACGCGACGCCAAGCGCGATAACGGATTGCCAGAAGTACTTCCAACGCGCGATCAGGCCTTTTGTGTCTTTACGCACGACTTTGCGGTAGTCGTCCACAAAGCCCACCACACCATAGCCCACCAGCACAAACAGCACGCACCAAACGTAAGGGTTAGAGGGATAAGCCCACAACAACACCGAAATCGTGATGGCAGTCAGGATCATGATTCCGCCCATGGTTGGCGTACCGCGCTTGCTGAAGTGCGATTCAGGCCCGTCATTACGTACGACCTGGCCGAACGACATCTCTTGCAGACGCGCGATCAAACGCGGCCCCATCCACAAGGAGATAAACAGGGCAGTCAGCAGGCTGACAATGGCGCGAAACGTCAGATAGGAAAAGACGTTAAAGCCGGAATAAAACGCGACCAGATGTTCGGCCAGCCAGACTAACATGAACCTTTCTCCTGTAAGGTGTGTACTACCTGCTCCATGGCGGCACTACGCGAACCTTTAACTAATACCGTGGCGTGTTTATGTTCAGCCAGTAACTGCTGAACCCGTGCGGTTAGTGCCGCTTTATCGTTGAAATGCTCACCGGTTCCGCTGGCTTCGCCAATCAGGAGACTCAATGTACCAACGCTTAATACTTTATCGATGCCCGCTAAACGCGCAGCATCACCTACCTGACGGTGACAGGCTTCCGCTTCATCACCTAATTCAGCCATATCGCCTACCACCATGATGCGGTAACCCGGCATATCGCTCAGTGTCTGTGCCGCCGCCGTCATAGAACCGACGTTGGCGTTATAACTGTCATCCAACAACAGTTGCGTAGCCGAAAGGCGAATCGGGAATAACCGTCCAGGCACCGCCTGCAACGTGCTCAGCCCTTGTGCGATGGCGCTCAGTGGTGCATCCACCGAAAGCGCGAGCGCGGCCGCCGCCAGCGCATTCGCAATATTGTGACGTCCCGGCAGAGGCAGCGTGATAGCCACATCGCCCGCGGGTGTCCCGAGGATAAATTCCGTTCCCTGCGGGGTAAAACGCACATCGCGCGCATGGAACTCGGCCTGGGTATCGTGCTCAGAGAAACGCCACAACCGCTTATCCGACAACGCCGCCTGCCAGTTTGGCAGATCGTTGCTGTTGAGATTCACAATCGCCGTGCCCTGTGGCGGCAAACCATCAAAAATTTCGCCTTTGGCTTTGGCGACGCCCGCCAGTGAGCCAAATCCTTCCAGATGCGCAGCCGCCAGGTTATTCACCAGCGCGGTTTCAGGCTGGGTCAACGCCGTGGTATAGGCGATTTCACCCTGATGGTTAGCACCCAATTCAATCACGGCGTAACGATGCGCAGGCGTCAGACGCAAAAGCGTCATCGGCACGCCAAAATCATTGTTCAGATTGCCAGCGGTATAGAGGGTTTCACCGCATTCGCGCAGTATCGCAGCGGTCATCTCTTTTACCGACGTTTTGCCGGAAGAGCCGGTTAAGGCCACGATGCGAGTGGGTACTTGCTGCCGAACCCAGTGACCTAATTGACCAAACGCAATACGCGTGTCGCTTACCACGACCTGCGGCACAGCAACAGGTAAGTGCTTACTGACCAGTAACGCATTGGCTCCGCTGGCAATCGCATCGCCTACGAAGTCATGCGCATCAAAACGCTCGCCTTTAAAAGCAACAAACAGGCATCCCGCAGTGACATTGCGCGTATCACTGACTACCGCGTCGATTTGCAGATCGCTGCCAATCAACTCACCGCCGGTGATACGTGCTAATTCGCTTAATGAAATCGGGATCATGCCATCACCCCCAATAAACGGGCGACGGTATCGCGGTCGGAGTAGTCAAGGCGACGCTGGCCAATGATTTGATAATCTTCATGGCCTTTACCGGCCACTAATACGATATCGTCAGGCTGGGCCTGCATTACCGCGTGAGTGACTGCTTGCGCACGTCCTGCCACTATGCGAGCCCGACCGGGATCCAGTAAACCGGTCAGGATATCCGCCACAATCGCCGCGGGATCTTCGCTGCGCGGGTTATCATCGGTGACAACAACGATGTCAGCCATCTGCTCTGCAATCGCTCCCATCAGTGGGCGCTTACCTTTATCACGATCGCCGCCGCAGCCAAACACGCACCACAGCGCGCCTTTACAATGCAAACGCGCGGCTTCCAGCGCTTTTTCCAGAGCATCGGGTGTGTGAGCATAATCCACGACGACCGTCGGTTTATTCGGCGCGGTAAAGACTTCCATGCGTCCGCAGACGGGCTGCAACTGACTGCCAGTGGCAATCAGCTGTTCTAAGGGGTAATCCAGCGTTAACAATGTTGCCAGCGCCACCAGCAGGTTACTCACGTTGAAAGCGCCCATCAGACGGCTATCGAGCGAGCCATTTCCCCAACTGGATTCAATCGCCAGCGACGCCCCGCCATCGTGATAATCCACGTTCACGGCTTTTAACCAACGACCGTGACAACCGGGTTGCAAATTATCGTGCATGGTCACTGCAACGGCATCGGGCAGACGCGCTAACCAGCGACGTCCCACTTCATCATCAGCATTGATAATGGCGTGCCCTACCTGATGTTCCGCAAACAGCGTCCATTTAGCGGCTTCATAGCCTGCCATATCACCGTGATAGTCCAGATGATCGCGACTTAAATTGGTGAACGCCGCTGCCGCAAAAGGTAATGCCGCCACGCGATGCTGAACCAGACCATGAGAGGATATTTCCATCGCCGTCAGCGTCGCTCCGGCTTCCAGCAAGCCGTTAAGTTCGTGCTGTACATCGACTGCGGAACCGGTGGTGTTTTCTGCGGGAACCAGATGACCATACAAGCCATTGCCGACGGTGCCCATTACGGCTCCGGTATCCCCCAACAGCGTTGTCCATTGCGCAATCAACTGAGTGGTGGTGGTTTTACCATTGGTTCCGGTCACACCAACCACTTTCATCTGCTCGCCAGGCTGATGGTAGAAACGCCCGGCCAGCGCAGACAAACGTTGGGAAAGTTGCGTTAGCCAGATAATCGGCACGCCGTGTTCGTGTGTAATCTGGCCGTCAGTCATATCAAGGTCAGCATCTGCAATCACCGCCGCTGCGCCTTGTGCTATGGCCTGAGGAATAAAACGGCGCCCATCTAAAGCATGCCCTTTAATCGCGACAAACAGATCTCCCGCTGCCACCTGACGACTGTCGAGTGTCATTTCGCGCAATGCACGCGCGGGAACATTTGCAACCCATGGACCGACCAGGTCCCGCAAATTACGATCTGCCACCGGATACCTCTTTTCTGTTCGTTACCATCTCGTTCTCATTAGCAGGCAGTGCATCAGGTTCAATATTCATGGTGCGTAATACGCCGCCCATGATGGCCCCAAAGACAGGTGCTGAAACGGCACCGCCGTAGTATTTACCGGCCTGAGGATCGTTAATCACCACCACCAGGGCAAAACGAGGATTACTGGCTGGCGCAACGCCCGCGGTGTAAGCAATGTATTTGTTGACGTAACGGCCATCGGGACCGACTTTTTTCGCGGTCCCGGTTTTAATCGCAATACGGTATCCCTTGATAGCGGCTTTCACGCCGCCGCCGCCCGGCAATGCCACGCTTTCCATCATGTGCATCACGCTTTTCACGACACTTTCAGAGAACACGCGCTCACCGGCAACAGGGGGATCAACTTTGGTAATCGACAACGGGCGATAAACGCCGTAACTGCCAATCGTTGCATAGACTCGCGCTAACTGTAACGGCGTTACCATTAGCCCATAGCCGAAAGAGAAGGTGGCCCTCTCTATGTCAGACCACCGTTGTTTTTGAGGATATATGCCACTGCTTTCTCCGACCAACCCCAAATTGGTCGCTTTACCCAGCCCAAAACGCGAGTAAGTATCTACCAGCGCTGAGGACGGCATCGCTAACGCGAGGCGAGATACCCCAACGTTACTCGACTTCTGCAGAACCCCGGTCAGGGTCAATTCGTTGTAGCGTGCCACGTCTTTAATTTCGTGGCCGTTAATCAAATAGGGAACCGTGTTCAAGACCGAGCCTTCGCGTACCACATTGCGTTGCAAGGCGGTCATCACCACCATGGGTTTGACGGTAGAACCCGGTTCGAAAATGTCGGTGATCGCGCGGTTACGCATGACATCTTTTGGCGTACCCGTCAGATTGTTTGGGTTATAAGCCGGGCTGTTCGCCATAGCCAGCACTTCACCGGTGTTCACATCCACCAGTACCGCCGTGCCCGATTCTGCTTTGTTGAAGGCCACAGCGTTGTTCAGCTCGCGATACACTTGCGCCTGTAAGCGTTCATCAATACTGAGTGCAAGATTGTGCGCGGCCTGGCTATCAACCGAAGAGATATCTTCAATGACGCGGCCAAAACGGTCTTTACGCACGGTACGTTCACCCGGCTGTCCGGTTAGCCAGCGGTCAAAACTTTTTTCGACACCTTCAATCCCTTGACCATCAATGTTGGTAAAGCCGATCAGGTGCGACGTCACAGAGCCCGCAGGATAATAACGGCGGGACTCTTCACGCAGGTGGATACCCGGTAATTTCAGCTTCTTGACGTAATCGCCAATCGCCGGGTTGACCTGACGTGCCAGATAGATAAAGCGGCCTTTGGGATTGGCGTTTACTTTGGTAGCCAGTTGATCCAGCGGGAGTGAGAGCGCATCGGCCAGCGCTTGCCAGCGGCTGTCCAGCGTAATGCCGCCGTGATCGTGCAAATCTTTTGGATCGGCCCAGATAGCATTTACCGGCACGCTCACCGCCAATGGACGGCCCGCGCGATCGGTAATCATGCCGCGTGCGGTGGGGACGGATTGCACACGCAACGAACGCAAATCCCCTTCTTTCACCAGTTTGTCGGGGTTAATCACCTGTAGATAGGCAACACGCAATAACAAGCCGGTCAACGCCAGCAGAATACAGCCGCAGAGCAACGCAAAACGCCAGCTGACAAAGCTGGCTTTTTCTTCCTGACGTTTCTGTTTAAGAGTCCTTGTTGCTGCTCTCATCGGTCATGTGGTTCCTTATTGCTGTACCACGATATTTTCCTGGGCGGGATCAACATGCTGCAATTGCAGTTTCTCCGTCGCCGTTCGCTCGACTCGGCTATGGTCGCCCAGTGCATTCTCTTCCAGGATCAGGTTGCGCCATTCAATGTCCAGCGCATCGCGTTCAAGGACTAACTGCTCGCGCTCCGCCGTCAGTAGACGGGTACGGTGTGCCGTGGTCACCACTAATACGGCAGACACCATCACGGCAATCGTCAGCAGCAGCGGGATTTTGGCATTGCGAATCAAATCACTGCCGATAACACCCGGCAAACTATGACGTTCGTTGCCGATCACGCCTCAGTCCTTTCCGCAATGCGTAGCACCGAGCTACGCGCACGTGGGTTTTCATCAACCTCACGCTCACCAGGCATCATTTTGCCCAGCGCTTTCAACATTTTGCCGCCCCGCCGATTAATCTCGGCTTCCGTTAAGGGGATACCGGCCGGTAACTGCGGGCCACGACTCTGCTCGCGCATAAAACGTTTTACAATGCGGTCTTCAAGCGAGTGGAAACTGATGACGGAGAGGCGACCCGTGGCTGCCAGCACCGTAACGGAACCTTTCAGCGCCTGTTCTATCTCTTCCAACTCACTGTTTACCCAAATGCGGATCGCCTGGAAGCTGCGCGTCGCCGGGTGCTTAAACTTGTCTTTAACGGGCGTCGCAATCGCAATGACTTCCGCCAGGTCTTTCGTGCGCGTAATCGGTTCGAGTTTATTGCGCTCAACAATCGCGCGGGCAATCCGCTTTGCAAATCGCTCTTCACCAAAGGTTTTGAGGACAAACGCGATATCGCTCTCTTCCGCTTTCAACAACCACTCACTGGCTGAAATCCCGCGGGTGGGATCCATCCGCATATCAAGCGGGCCATCACGCATAAAGGAGAACCCACGCTCCGCATCATCTAGCTGCGGAGAGGAAACGCCTAAGTCCAGCAGCACGCCATTGATCTTGCCGGTTAATCCGCGGTCCTCAACGTACTGCGCCAACTCAGAAAACGGGCCATGAATAATGGCAAAACGCGGATCATCAATTTCATTTGCCACAGCAATAGCTTGCGGATCGCGGTCAATGGCAAACAGACGCCCATTTGGCCCCAGGCGTGAAAGAATTAAACGGGAGTGTCCGCCCCGCCCAAACGTGCCATCAATGTAAATGCCGTCTGGCTGAATGTTGAGTCCATTGACTGCTTCATCCAGCAGCACGGTAATGTGCTTAAAATCCTGCATAGCTATAGCGACAAATCCTGCAAGCGGTCAGAGAGGGGTTCCTGAGCAGACTGTTCTGCGTCGATATCCTCTTTCACCTGTTGATACCAGGTCTGCTCATCCCACAATTCAAACTTGTTGAACTGCCCAACGAGCATCACTTCTTTGGTCAGGCTGGCATGTTGGCGCAATGTGTTTGCCAACAGGAGCCGCCCGGCATTATCCATCTGACACTCGCTGGCATGACCCAGTAACAAACGCTGAACGCGTCGTTCGGCGGGGTTCATGCTGGAAAGGCGAGCCAGTTTCTTTTCAATAATTTCCCATTCGGGCAAGGTGTAAAGCAGCAGGCAGGGCTGATGGAGGTCAATGGTACAGACCATTTGTCCTTGAGACTCTCCGATCAGCGTATCGCGATATCGCGTCGGCACGGCAAGCCGCCCTTTGCTGTCGAGATTGACTAATGTTGCCCCACGGAACATGTCAGCTCCACCCCTTAGTTACCCCAATACACCACTTTACCCCACAAATTCCCACTAAAAGAGTTTACGGAGCGAAGGAAAACATTGTCAAGCCGCAGTCGAGGCTGAAAGAGATTATTTACAGCGCGGTAATTGATTGCGATCGAGGGAAATGAAAGATGACCGATTAACCAGCAAAAATTAACATGATGAATAAAGACAAAAAAAACCTAACATCTTACTCATCGCTTAAAAATATAGCGTTTAAAAGGGGGATAAATACTCGGCAAACTTTGCGACGCGGGTTGCATTTTAAGGGTTTTCCTAAACGGTTACCAGTCTGATCAACACTGGCTTGAAGGGGTCAGTGACTGATGAGCATCCATAAACTGTTATCAGTACCAATGTTGATAACGAATATTCCTCTTTTACTCAATCTGACAATAATTGAAGAAACCGTTCACATTTAAAAGGGAAGCAAGTTAAAGAGAGGATTTATCGAAGATAAAAATATGATCATATGTAAATGGCAGCCACGCTGCCATTTAGGTTAAATTGCTTTACGACTTAATTTTCCACGTCGAAACAAATTGCGGCGAATACGTGTCAGACCCGGTTTTGGCTTTCTTGGCTCGTCTAAACTGGCCAGCACTAATTCTAATACACGCTCTGCAACATCGCGGTGGCGCTGCCCAACCGCCAGTACCGGACATTCCAGAAAATCCAGCAACTCGTGATCGCCAAAGGTGGCAATTGCCAACTCTTTTGGTAAGTGGCCTTCACGTTTTAACGCCACATCCATGACGCCTTGCAATAAGCCAAAAGACGTGGTGTAAAGCGCTTCCGGCATCGGATTAGCGATAAGATATTTCTCGAATGCCGCCGCCGCTGCTGCACGTTCATAGCTGTTGGTATACAAGAAATCGATCGGGCGCTCGTCGCCTTCCCAGGCTTTACGGAAGCCCATCTCACGCAAAAAGCTAACGGATAGCTCTGGTAGTGCCCCAAGAAACAGAACATTTTTAACCGGTAATTGGCGCAATTCAGCGGCCAACGCTTCGGCATCATCCTGATCGGCACCCACCACGCTGGTGAAATGCTCGCGATCCAGCGCACGGTCCAGCGCAATGATTGGCAGTGGGTCATTGATCCAGCGTTGATAGAAAGGGTGCTCTGGCGGCAAGGATGTCGAAACAATGATGGCATCCACCTGACGCTGCAACAGGTGTTCAATGCAACGCATTTCATTATCGGGCTGATCTTCAGAACAGGCGATCAACAACTGATAGCCACGCTGCCGCGCCTGGCGTTCAAGATAATTTGCAATGCGTGTGTAACTGGTATTTTCCAAATCGGGAATGACCAGACCGATTGAACGCGTACGACCCGCTCGCAGACCAGCCGCCACAGCATTGGGATGGTAGTTGTGCTCGCGTACCACCGCCATCACCTTTTCGACGGTCTTGTCGCTGACACGATACTGCTTGGCTTTTCCGTTTATCACGTAACTGGCTGTTGTACGTGATACGCCGGCAAGCCGCGCTATTTCATCCAGTTTCACATTGGCTCCAACATTACAATCAAACTCGTTATTATAAAGGCTGAATCTATCCCGCTCTGAAACACATCTAACAGCAGATTCTGCTGTTGAGCAACCGCTTTTATTTATCAGCGCTTATCAATTGATAGAAAAGAAAAACCCGGCATATCGCCGGGTTAGCTGTTATTTTAAGCACCAGGCTTAACGCATGATCTTATCACCACGTGAGACGCCAACGATGCCCGAGCGCGCCACTTCAACGATCTCCGCCACTTCACGTACCGTGGTTAAAAATGCGTCCAGTTTGTCACTGGTGCCCGCTAGCTGAACCGTGTACAGCGTCGGGGTGACATCCACGATCTGACCACGGAAGATTTCGGCACTGCGTTTCACTTCTTCACGCCCATAACCGCTAGCCTGGATTTTCACCAGCATAATTTCACGCTCAACGTGTGCGCCCTGGCCCAACTCACTGACGCGAAGAACATCCACTAACTTGTGCAGTTGCTTTTCAATTTGCTCCAGCACCTTCTCGTCGCCGACAGTCTGGATAGTCATACGAGACAGAGTGGGATCGTCTGTCGGCGCAACCGTCAAACTTTCAATGTTATAACCGCGTTGAGAAAACAGGCCCACCACGCGCGACAACGCACCGGATTCGTTTTCCAGCAAAACCGATAAAATACGACGCATGATTAAGTCCTCTCCGTTTTACTCAGCCACATTTCGTCCATTGCCCCACCGCGAATTTGCATTGGGTAGACGTGTTCCGTGCCGTCAACATTGACATCAACAAACACCAGGCGCCCTTTATTCAGCTCTTCCAACGCGTAGGCCAGTTTTGACTCCAGCTCTTCTGGATGACTGATAGAAACACCTACGTGTCCAAAGGCTTCGGCTAAACGCACGAAATCAGGCAGTGACTCCATATAGGATTGCGAATGGCGGCCTGAATAAATCATATCCTGCCACTGTTTCACCATGCCGAGATAACGGTTATTCAGGCTGAGCACCAGGACGGGTAAACCATACTGCAGTGCCGTTGACAGCTCCTGAATGTTCATCTGGATACTGCCATCACCGGTTACGCAAACCACCGTTGCATCAGGCAGTGCCAGCTTCACACCGAGTGCTGCGGGCAAACCAAAGCCCATGGTGCCTAAACCACCGGAGTTTATCCAACGACGCGGTTTGTCGAAGGGATAATAGAGTGCGGCAAACATCTGGTGCTGACCCACATCGGAAGCCACGTAAGCCTCACCATGAGTTAACTTGTAGATAGCCTCGATCGCGGCCTGCGGTTTGATCAGGTTGCTGGTGCGATCGAACTCAAGGCACTGACGTGCGCGCCAGCCATCAATTTGACGCCACCAGTCACGCAAGCTGTCATGATTTTGCTGCGCCTCTTGTTGCGGCAGCAACTCCAGCATTTGCAGCAAGGCCCCTTTCGCATCGCCCACAATCGGGATATCTGCGGAAACGGTTTTCGAAATAGAGGTTGGGTCGACATCAATATGCACGACTGTGGCATCTGGGCAATATTTGGTCAGATTGTTGGTGGTGCGGTCGTCAAAACGTGCGCCTACGCAGAAGATAAGATCGGCGTTGTGCATTGTCTTGTTGGCTTCATAGGTGCCATGCATTCCCAGCATGCCAACGCTTTGGCGATGCGTGCCTGGGAAAGCGCCCAGCCCCATCAGTGTGCAGGTGACAGGCAAATTCAAGGCTTCTGCCAGTTGCAGCAGTTCATCGGTACAGCCGCTGTTGATTGCACCACCGCCCACGTACAGCACAGGTCGCTCTGCAGCGATAATGGCTTGCAGGCCACGCTTGATTTGGCCTTTGTGTCCCTGCACGGTGGGATTATAGGAGCGCATACTGACGCTTTCTGGCCACAGGTACGGGTATTTATTGGCGGGGCTCACCACGTCTTTAGGCAGATCAACCACCACCGGTCCAGGACGACCAGAAGCCGCCAGCCAGAACGCTTTTTTTAGCACGGTGGGAATGTCTTCAGCGCGTTTCACCAGGAAGCTGTGTTTGACCACCGGGCGGGAGATCCCCACCATGTCGCACTCCTGAAAGGCATCGGATCCAATCAAGCTGGAGGGCACCTGGCCCGAGAGCACGACCATGGGAATAGAATCCATATAGGCCGTCGCAATACCGGTGATGGCGTTAGTCGCACCTGGCCCTGAGGTCACTAATACCACGCCCGTTTCACCCGTGGCGCGCGTATAGCCATCGGCCATATGCACGGCACCCTGCTCGTGTCGCACGAGAATATGATCGATTCCACCGACGGTTTGCAGAGCGTCATAAATATCGAGCACCGCACCGCCCGGATAACCGAATACATGTTTGACGCCCTGATCGATTAACGACCGGACAACCATCTCGGCTCCTGACAACATCTCCATTTCTTGCCTCCAGGCTTTAGATACCCTTTATCACTACGCACGCGTAGCAGGACGACAAAGCGCCCATGTTCAAAGTGCACCTGATGATTTCGCGAAGACACTGGAAATCATTTCCAGTGTCCAGGTACAGGGTCAATGCCCTTGAGAGTTTTTCTATGAGTTGTATTGTTACCTTAACCGCAGTTTAAGCGGATTGGCAAACGTCAAAATCAGCGCGCGTGGAAAAAGTGAAAGTAATGCTGCTACCACAACTTTCGGCATTCGAGGATTCCACTAAAAGAGTGCGAAATAAAAAGTGTAATCTGCTATCCAAATCAATTTTGCTGGTGGGTTACTGGAAATCACCTTTCAAACATTATTGAATACCTTACGCACTCCGCGCTGGCCGCTCTTCCAGACCTGTGGTCACGGCACGGTAAAAGCACAACAGCATGATTTCATTCGCATTTAGCTGACAAATGTCGCGTTTTGCCTGCAGTGTTCATTGTGTGAATACCGATTAAAAACAAGGCATTAAAAGAGTATTATCGCCACGAGAGAGGCCATCGCACTTTTCTAAAGCGGGCGCGCGGCAAGGCTGCATTTAATTGTTCTGTGTTCACTCTTATCGCCAGCACAATGCGTTAATTGCCTGAAATCGGGCCGCAGTGGAGAACTGTTGACATGCCCCTACGATTCAAGTACCAATATGTGCACAGCTAATTTTACAAGGTTTGATTTTCAATGATTCGTCATTTTCTCCTACTCGGTCTACTACTAAACGCATCCAATGTGCGCGGTAGACGCGTGGGCGAAAAGATTCAGTGAGTCGAGCCTGCCGTACTAAAGAACCCGCGCCAATGCGCGGGTTTTTTTATGCTCGCGGCACAGGCGAATAAACAGGAAGGGATGAACACATGAGCCAACAAGTCATTATTTTTGATACCACTCTGCGTGATGGTGAACAGGCCTTGCAGGCCAGTTTAAGCGTGAAAGAGAAGTTGCAGATTGCCCTGGCGCTGGAGCGCATGGGTGTGGATGTGATGGAGGTCGGCTTCCCCGTCTCCTCGCCCGGCGACTTTGAATCCGTACAAACTATCGCGCGTCAGGTAAAAAATAGCCGTGTTTGCGCATTGGCGCGTTGTGTCGAAAAGGATATCGACGCGGCGTACGAATCCTTACGCGTGGCAGAGGCCTACCGCATTCATACCTTCCTGGCGACATCGCCAATGCATATCGCCACAAAGTTGCGCAGCACCCTGCCGGAAGTGATTGAACGTGCAACTCGCATGATCAAGCGCGCACGCAACTACACAGATGACGTTGAATTCTCCTGTGAAGATGGCGGCCGTACCCCGATTGACGATCTGTGCCGGGTGGTTGAAGCCGCGATCGCTGCCGGTGCCACCACCATTAACATTCCTGACACCGTGGGATATACCCTGCCGCATGAATACGCGAATATCTTCGCGCAACTGCGTGCACGCGTACCGAACATCGACAAAGCCATTCTGTCTGTCCACACCCATGACGACCTGGGCATGGCAGTGGGTAACGCGATTGCCGCCGTTGGCGCAGGCGCGCGTCAGATCGAAGGTGCCATGAACGGCTTGGGTGAACGCGCAGGTAACTGTGCGCTGGAAGAGACGATCATGGCGATCAGAACCCGCAGCCAAATCATGAACGTCCATACCAAAATCAATCATCAGGAAATTTATCGTACCAGTCAGTTGGTCAGCCAAATTTGTAATATGCCCATTCCTGCGAACAAAGCCGTCGTGGGTAGCAATGCGTTCGCCCATTCCTCAGGTATTCACCAGGATGGCGTGCTGAAAAATCGTGAAAACTACGAAATCATGACGCCAGAATCGATCGGTTTGAATCAAATACAATTGAATCTGACCTCGCGTTCAGGTCGCGCGGCCGTGAAGCACCGTATGGAAGAGATGGGTTATAAAGAGAACGACTACAATCTGGACACCCTGTATGACGCGTTCCTGAAACTGGCGGATAAAAAAGGCCAGGTATTCGACTATGACCTGGAAGCACTGGCCTTTATTGGCAAGCAAAGCGAAGGCCAGGAGCACTTCAAGCTGGAATACTTCAATGTCCAGTCGGGTTCCAGCGTTATCGCCACGGCGGCGGTGAAAATGACCTGCGGCGAAGAGAGCCTCTCCGAAGCGGCAACCGGCAACGGTCCTGTGGATGCGGTTTATCAGGCTATCAACCGCTTAACAAACTACAACGCGGAACTGGTTTCCTATCAGTTAACCGCTAAGGGTCAGGGCAAAAATGCCCTGGGCCAAGTGGATATCGTGGTCAAATACAATGATCGTAAGTTCCACGGCATTGGCCTGGCGACCGATATCGTTGAATCCTCGGCGGCTGCCATGGTCAACGCACTGAACAACATTTGGGTTGCACGTCAGGTGGAACAGGAACTGCAACGTAAAAGCAAAGAACAACAGGAAGCGGTGTAAGCATGTCTAAAAGCTATCATATTGCCGTCTTACCGGGCGACGGAATTGGCCCGGAAGTCATGAATCAGGCGATGAAAGTGCTGGATGCACTGCGTCAGCGTTTTGATATGCGCATCACGACCAGCGAGTACGACGTGGGTGGCATCGCCATCGATCGCCACGGCAAACCGCTGCCTGCGGAAACGATTTCCGGTTGTGAGCAGGCCGATGCCATTTTGTTCGGCTCCGTCGGCGGCCCTAAATGGGAACATCTGCCTCCCGCCGATCAACCTGAGCGCGGTGCTTTATTGCCGCTGCGTAAGCACTTCAAACTGTTCAGCAACCTGCGCCCGGCGCGTCTGTATGATGCACTGCAGGCCTTCTGTCCGCTACGTGCTGACATCGCGGCTCAGGGCTTCGATATTCTGTGCGTACGTGAACTGACGGGCGGCATCTATTTTGGCCAACCCAAAGGCCGTGAAGGCAACGGTGCCCATGAGCGTGCGTTCGATACCGAGGTGTATCACCGTTTTGAGATTGAGCGTATCGCCCGCCTGGCCTTTGAATCAGCGCGTAAACGCCGCCATAAAGTCTGCTCTATTGATAAAGCTAACGTACTGCAAAGCTCGGTGCTGTGGCGCGAAATCGTTAACGAAATCGCCAAAGAGTATCCTGATGTGCAACTGACACACATGTACATCGACAATGCCACTATGCAGTTGATCAAAGCCCCTTCACAGTTTGACGTGATGCTTTGTTCTAATCTTTTCGGTGACATTCTGTCTGATGAATGCGCGATGATCACCGGCTCTATGGGCATGCTGCCCTCTGCCAGCCTGAACGAAGAAGGCTTTGGCTTATATGAACCGGCAGGCGGCTCCGCGCCAGATATCGCCGGTAAAAATATTGCCAACCCGGTGGCACAGATTTTGTCGCTGGCGCTGTTGATGCGTTACAGCTTGCATGCTGATGACGCTGCCACCGCGATTGAAGCAGCAGTAAATCGTGCGCTGGAAGAAGGTCAACGCACCGCTGATTTAGCGGGCAATAGCCGTGCCGTCAGCACAGATGAAATGGGTGATATCATTGCGCGTTACATCCGCGAAGGGGCGTAATATGGGCAAAACCCTGTATCAGAAGTTATACGACGCACATGTGGTGTATGAGAAAGCGGATGAAACGCCGCTGATTTATATCGATCGCCACCTGGTGCATGAGGTGACCTCTCCGCAGGCATTTGATGGCCTGCGTGCGCAGGGACGCCCTGTTCGCCAGCCCAGCAAAACCTTTGCCACAATGGACCACAACGTCTCGACGCAAACCAAAGACATCAATGCGTCTGGCGAAATGGCCCGCATTCAAATGCAAGAGTTAATCAAAAATTGCCAGCAATTTGGCGTTGAACTCTTTGATTTGAACCATCCGTGGCAGGGCATTGTGCACGTGATGGGGCCAGAGCAAGGTCTGACGCTGCCGGGCACCACGCTGGTTTGTGGTGACTCGCACACCTCCACTCACGGTGCCTTTGGTGCTCTGGCGTTTGGGATTGGCACCTCTGAAGTCGAACATGTACTGGCGACGCAAACCTTAAAACAGGCGCGCGCTAAAACCATGAAAGTAGAGGTGCAAGGTGCCACGGCCAACGGCATCACGGCGAAAGACATAGCGCTGGCGATCATTGGTAAAGTGACCACCGCAGGCGGCAACGGACACGTGGTGGAATTCTGCGGCCCGGCAATCCAGGCATTAAGCATGGAAGGCCGTATGACCATTTGTAATATGGCGATTGAATTGGGTGCCAAAGCCGGTTTAATCGCACCGGATGACACCACCTTCACCTATTTACAGGGACGCCAGTTTGCGCCGAAAGACGCGCTTTGGGACCAAGCTGTGGCGTACTGGCGCACGCTGAAATCCGACGACGATGCGTTTTTCGATAAGGTTGTCACGCTGAATGCCGCCGAGATTGCCCCGCAAGTCACCTGGGGCACCAATCCCGGCCAGGTTATCGCCGTTACCGATCGCATTCCAGCCCCAGAATCATTTAGCGATCCTGTTGAACGTGCATCTTGCGAAAAAGCGCTGGCCTATATGGATTTACGGCCGGGAATCACGCTGCAAGACGTGAAAATCGACAAAGTGTTTATTGGCTCCTGTACCAATTCACGTATTGAAGATTTGCGCGCTGCTGCTGAGGTCGCGAAAGGCCGCAAAGTGGCGCCCGGCGTACACGCCATGGTGGTACCCGGCTCTGGCCCCGTGAAAGCGCAAGCAGAAGCAGAAGGCCTCGATAAGATTTTTATTGAGGCTGGCTTTGAATGGCGTTTACCAGGATGTTCGATGTGCTTAGCCATGAATAACGATCGCCTGCAGCCAGGCGAACGTTGCGCATCAACCAGCAATCGGAATTTTGAAGGACGCCAGGGGCGCGGTGGACGTACACATTTGCTGAGCCCCGCGATGGCCGCCGCAGCAGCCGTCAGCGGGCATTTCGCTGACGTGCGCGATTTAGCTTAAGGAGTCAGCATGGCGAAGAAATTTATTCGACACAGCGGCAAAGTCTTGCCGATTGACGCGGCAAATGTGGATACCGATGCGATTCTGCCCAAGCAGTTTTTGCAAAAGGTGACACGCACCGGGTTTGGGGCGCACCTGTTTCACGACTGGCGCTATCTTGATGAAGCCGGCACGCAGGATAATCCAGACTTTATTCTCAACAAGCCACACTATCAGGGCGCATCTATCTTGTTAACACGTGAGAATTTCGGCAGCGGCTCTTCGCGTGAGCATGCGCCGTGGGCATTGACGGATTACGGTATTCAGGCGGTGATTGCGCCAAGTTTTGCCGATATCTTTTACGGCAACGCGTTTAATAACCAACTGTTGCCGGTCACCCTGACCGACAGTGAAGTCGAGACGCTATTCCAGGCCGAAAAAAGCCATCCTGCAATGACCATCACCGTTGATTTAGACGCGCAAACGGTGACGGCAGGCGAGCATCAGTTCCATTTCGAACTGGATACCTTCCGTCGCCATTGCATGATGAACGGACTGGACAGTATTGGCCTGACGCTTGAACATGAAGACAGCATTGCGCGTTACGAGCAGCAGCAACCTGCCTTCTTACGCTAAGCCCTGTTCTTGCTGTGATAAGCCCCCGCCAGCCTGCTGACGGGGGCTTTTTTATTCCTGCCTGTAAAGCCTGGCATTCGGACCAGGCAAAAATCGTCTGATTTCCTAAACTTAACACTAAACCAGTATCAAAATGATAACGGTTACACATTGAAACTACCTTAATTTTCTTACAATTAAGATAATACGCCATTAACAGCGGGTTACTAAATGCGGTATTTTCAACGCCGTGTAACAAGCGTGATCGCTATCACTGTTAACACACTGGTTTATGGCAATTTTTAACGAATTATAGAACACCCACTTGTCAGGAAAACGCATAATCTCATTTTCATTTAGTGTAACCGATTACACTTATGTGATCTGCGGCACATCATTCTTTGGCAGGGTTTTCTACTCTCTATAACAACAACACCTGATATTTTCACCATGGAGGCGCTATGCCTGACACTAAACATCAGACCAGAACATCGAACAAAATGATGACGTTGTTCGTCTGTTTCCTGGCCGCTCTGGCAGGCTTGCTCTTTGGCCTCGATATAGGCGTGATTGCAGGCGCGCTGCCCTTTATTGCGAAAGATTTTAATGTTACCGCCCATCAACAGGAGTGGATTGTCAGCTCCATGATGTTTGGTGCCGCGATTGGTGCCATCGGCAGTGGCTGGATGTCCTCACAACTGGGACGTAAAAAGAGCCTAATGGCGGGGGCGATTCTGTTTGTAGTGGGTTCCCTGCTATCCGCATTTGCCAGCAATCCGGAAATGCTGATCCTGGCGCGCGTGGTGCTGGGTCTCGCCGTCGGGGTTGCCTCTTACACCGCACCCCTTTATCTGTCTGAAATTGCGCCAGAAAAAATTCGCGGCAGCATGATCTCACTCTATCAATTGATGATAACCATCGGGATTTTAGGCGCGTACCTCTCGGATACTTACTTCAGCTATACCGGTGAATGGCGCTGGATGCTGGGGATCATTACTCTTCCGGCCTTGCTGCTGTTGGTTGGCGTCATTTTCTTGCCCAACAGCCCACGCTGGTTGGCGGCAAAGGGCAATTTTCGAGACGCACAGCGGGTGCTGGATCGCCTGCGTGATACCAGCGAACAGGCAAAGCGGGAATTGGAAGAGATTCGTGAAAGTCTGAAAATCAAGCAGTCGGGCTGGCAGTTGTTTCAAAGCAACAGCCATTTCCGTCGCGCAGTATTCCTCGGCGTATTACTGCAGGTTATGCAGCAATTTACCGGTATGAACGTCATCATGTATTACGCACCGAAAATTTTTGAAATTGCTGGTTTCTCTAATACCACTGAGCAGATGTGGGGCACGGTGATTGTCGGCCTGGTTAACGTGTTAGCGACCTTTATCGCCATTGGTCTGGTGGATCGCTGGGGACGCAAACCGACGCTGGTGCTGGGCTTTTTGGTGATGGCAACGGGCATGGGCGTCCTGGGCAGCATGCTGCATGTCGGCATTGAGTCTCAAGGCGCACAGTACTTTGCCATTGGCATGTTGCTGATGTTTATCGTTGGTTTTGCGATGAGTGCTGGCCCGTTGATTTGGGTACTGTGCTCGGAAATTCAGCCGCTGAAAGGCCGCGATTTCGGGATCACCGTTTCAACCACCACCAACTGGATAGCCAATATGATCGTGGGTGCCACCTTCCTCACCATGTTGAACACGCTGGGCAACGCCAATACCTTCTGGGTATACGCAGGCCTAAATCTGTTCTTCATTGTGCTGACTCTGGCGCTGATTCCGGAAACCAAGAACATCACGCTGGAGCATATCGAGCGTAATCTGTTATCCGGTAAAAAATTGCGCGATATTGGTTCACGCTAACAGCGAATACAGCAAACGGGCGGGATTCCCCGCCCTTTTCTTTCCTGCTATTCTCTCTGCCATGAAATCGCCACGCCTCCCTATCGCCCTGCAACAAGCGGTGATGCGCGAATTGCGCACCAAACTTGAACGGGCAAACCAGAAACTGGAAAAGCAGTTTCCTGAACCTACCCTGCATTATCAACAACGCGGCACATCGGCCGGAACAGCCTGGCTGGAGAAGTGGGAAATCCGCTTAAACCCTGTGTTGTTACTGGAAAACCAACAGGCGTTTTTGGATGAAGTCGTGGCGCATGAGCTGGCGCATCTTCTGGTCTGGAAGACCTTTGGCCGCGTGCCGCCTCACGGCAAAGAGTGGCGCTGGATGATGGAGCACGTGCTGGAAGTGCCTGCACAACGCACGCACCAATTTGATATCGCCTCTGTCCGTGCCAAAAGCTGGCCCTGGTTTTGTCGCTGCCAGCAGCATCATTTGACCGTCCGTCGCCACAACAAAGCCGTGCGCGGTGAAAGCCAATATCGCTGCTTGCACTGCGGTGAAACGCTCAGACAAGGTGAGTTTATTTCCTCAACATGCTGATAGTGAACACGAAATAATTCTGTTACCCTCGCGCCCTTTTACAATGGATGTTCACTGATTATGCTTCGCCTGGTTTTACTTTTTCTTGTAGCGCTAAGCCTCAGCGCAAATGCCCGTACGCCCGTCTTTCATCAAAACAACTTTCGCCAGGCCAAAGAATTTGCGGCGCGCATCCACGCTGATGCTCCCGGCTCATTTTACTGTGGCTGCGCGATTCGTTGGCAGGGTAAAAAGGGCGTGCCGAATCTGCGTTCTTGCGGCTACCAGGTTCGCAAAGATGCGAACCGTGCAAAACGTATTGAGTGGGAACATGTGGTACCGGCTTGGGCATTTGGCCATCAGCGCCAATGCTGGCAAAACGGCGGGCGTAAAGCCTGTGCCAAAGATAAAGGCTATCGCCGTATTGAATCTGACTTACATAATTTGCAGCCGGCACTGGGTGAAGTGAACGGCGATCGCGCAAACTTTGCTTATAGCCAATGGAACGGCCCGAGTGAACAGTACGGACGCTGCGAAATGAAAGTCGATTTTAAAGGTGAACGCGCTGAGCCTCCCGCACGCGCCCGCGGTGCCATTGCGCGCACCTATTTCTATATGCGTGACCAATACAAACTGCAGTTATCACGCCAACAGACTCAGCTCTTTACCGCCTGGGATCGGTTATATCCCGTCACCGCCTGGGAGTGTCAGCGTGATAATCGGATTGCCAGCGTACAAGGCAATCATAACCCGTATGTACAACGCGCTTGCCAGGGATAAAATCACTCCCCTACACTGTAGGCAATTGTTCATTATTAAAACCACGCCGCGTTCGTTGCGGCACTGAGTGTAATCAGGATATTCATGCGCACACCTCGCATCTGGCACCCCGAACCGTTACAACCTCATAGCGACATCACCCTCAGTGAAGAAGCGGCAAACCACGTTGGTCGTGTACTGCGTATGGGGCCAGGTCAGCCATTGATACTGTTTGATGGCAGTAATCTGGTTTTTCACGCTGAGATTGTGCAGGCGGATAAAAAGAGCGTAAAAGTAAGAGTCGCCGCCAGCGAGTCAGACGATCGCGAATCGCCGCTGCATCTGCATTTGGGCCAAGTGATGTCACGCGGTGAAAAAATGGAGTTCACCATCCAGAAGTCAATTGAACTGGGGGTTAACGTCATTACACCGCTGTTTTCAGAGCGTTGCGGCGTAAAACTGGATGCTGAGCGGTTGGCGAAAAAAATTCAACAGTGGCAAAAAATTGCAATTGGCGCCTGTGAACAGAGCGGGCGCAATCGCGTGCCTGAAATCCGTCCGGCAATGACATTAGAGGCCTGGAGCGCGGAACAGGATGACAGCCTGAAGTTGAATTTACACCCGCGTGCCAGCCAGAGCATTAATACGCTCCCACAACCGGTTTCACGCGTGAGACTATTAATCGGCCCGGAAGGCGGATTAAGTGCCGATGAGATAGCCATGACGGCACAACAAGGCTTTACCGATATTCTTCTCGGGCCGCGTGTACTGCGCACCGAAACAACCGCACTGACCGCAATTACTGCGCTGCAAGTGCGTTTTGGCGATTTAGGTTAACCCAAGGCGGCGCCACGGCGTCGGCATTGAGAGTCAGGAGACTTTATGATTAAGCTCGGCATCGTGATGGACCCGATCACCTCCATCAATATTAAAAAAGACACCAGCTTCGCCTTTTTACTGGAAGCCCAACGTCGCGGATATGAAATCCATTATATGGAAATGAATGATCTCTATCTGCGTCAGGGTGAAGCCCGTGCCCGCACGCGCGGTTTGCAGGTCGAGCAGAATTATGACAACTGGTTTACCTTTACCCGCGAGCAAGATATTGCGTTGGCTGATTTAAACGTCGTGTTGATGCGCAAAGATCCGCCTTTCGACACAGAGTTCATTTATGCCACCTACATCCTTGAACGCGCTGAGGAGAAAGGCACGCTGATTGTGAACAAGCCGCAAAGTTTACGCGACTGCAATGAGAAGTTGTTTACCGCCTGGTTCTCAGAATTAACACCCGATACGCTGGTGACGCGCAACAAAGACACCATTCGCCAGTTCTGGCAGGAACACGGTGACATCATCCTTAAGCCATTAGACGGCATGGGTGGCGCCTCCATCTTCCGCGTCAAACAAGATGATCCGAATCTGTCGGTGATTGTTGAGACACTGACCAGCGAAGGCCAAACGTATTGCATGGCACAAAACTATCTGCCAGCAATTAAAGACGGCGATAAGCGCGTATTAGTGGTGGATGGCGAACCCGTGCCTTACTGCCTGGCGCGCATTCCGAAATCAGGTGAAACGCGCGGTAACCTCGCCGCCGGTGGACGCGGTGAAGCCCGCCCACTCTCCGAAAGTGACTGGGAAATTGCCCGCCGCGTCGCGCCAACCTTGAAGGCTAAAGGGCTTATCTTCGTTGGTCTCGATATCATCGGCGACAAACTGACAGAGATTAACGTCACCAGCCCAACCTGCGTGCGCGAAATTGAAGCAGCATTTCCAATTTCCATCACCGGGATGTTAATGGACGCGATTGAAAAGCGTCTGGGCCACTAAGGGCTCAGACGACGCGCCATCCGGACTTGTTATGCCGCGTAAGCGGCATAACCCCAACACAGAAGTTTGCGAATGAATTTACAGCACCACTTTTTGATTGCCATGCCTGGGCTTCAGGACCCGTTATTCAAACGTTCGGTGGTTTATATCTGCGAGCACAACGATGATGGCGCAATGGGCCTGATTGTGAATAAGCCGATGGAAAACCTGAATGTTGAGGACATCCTGAAGAAACTCAAAATTGAACCCGCAGAGACGCCCACCACCCGTTTGGACAAGCCGGTATTTGCAGGCGGCCCTCTGGCAGAAGATCGCGGATTTATTCTGCATTCAAACCAGGGCATTTTTGGCTCCAGCATCCGCGTTTCTGACAATACAGTGATCACCACATCGCGGGATGTCCTGGAATCACTGGGCACCCCTAAGCAACCCGATCACGTACTGGTAGCACTGGGCTACTGTGCATGGGAGCCCAATCAGTTAGAAGGTGAACTGATGGAAAACGCCTGGCTGACGGCCCCTGCGCACAGCAACATTCTGTTCCATACGCCGATTGCCCAACGCTGGCGGGAAGCGGCGAAAAGCATCGGTGTTGATATTCATAATATTGCCGGTGAAGCAGGACACGCCTGATGAATGCTGAAACCCTGCTCGGCTTTGATTTCGGCACCAAAAGCATCGGCGTCGCCGTTGGGCAAAGCCTGACCGGCAGCGCACGACCACTGACAGCCCTGAAAGCGCAAGATGGCACCCCAGACTGGAATAAAATCGAAGCGCTGTTGAAAGAGTGGTCGCCCCAGCGCGTTGTGGTTGGCCTGCCGCTGAATATGGACGGCACAGAACAACCGTTAACTCAACGGGCGCGCAAATTTGCAAATCGCTTGCATGGCCGTTTTGGCATACAAGTCGAATTGCAGGATGAACGCCTGAGCACCGTTGAGGCACGCGCAGACCTGTTCTCTCGCGGTGGCTATCGGGCACTGGACAAAGGCAGTGTCGATTCCGTCTCAGCCGCGCTGATTCTGGAAAGCTGGTTCGAAAATCAGTACGGTGCCTGATGCGTGGCGGGGCCTCTCCCGCCGACCGCTATAACCATCCTTCTCGCTGACGCTGTGCCAGACTCTGCGCAAAGGTCTGCATGCCACTGCGCTGCCCGCTTTCCATCAATGCAGGCAGTTGATGCACTTTATCTTCACGAATAAGATTTGCCACTGCGGGCGTGTTGAGAAGCACTTCATATAACGCAACGCGGGCATCCTGTGCGGCAGGCACCAGACGTTGTGCAATCACCGCACGCAAGCTGCCTGCCAGCAAGAGGCGGGCAAAGGCTTTCTCTTGAGCAGGAAACACTTCAACTAGCCGATCTATCGCCTGGGCGGCATGACGCGCATGCAAGGTTGCCAGCACCAAGTGCCCGGTTTCCGCCGCCGTTAATGCCAACCGAATGCTCTCCACATCGCGAAGTTCACCGAGCAGAATGACATCGGGATCTTCGCGCAGCGCCGCCAGTAAGCCCTGCTGGAAAGAGGCGCAGTGTTCATTGATTTCCCGCTGTTGAATCAACGCGCAGTCGCTGCGGTGCTGAAATTCAATCGGATCTTCCAGGGTAATAATGTGCAGTGCCTGTGTGCGGTTAAGATGGTCAATCATCGCCGTTAAGGTGGTGGATTTCCCGCTTCCCGTGGCACCGGTCACCAGAATCAGTCCCTCCTCACAGCGCAGCGCCTGCTTAACCGCAGCGGGCACGTCCAGTGTCTCCAGCGACCGCGCCTCACCCGGAAGCGGTCGCAATGCCAGTGATAAGCCCTGCTGCTGGCAGAACAGATTGGCGCGCACCCGCGCTGCCGGCAATGACAGCGCAAAATCAACGTGGCCGTGCAACTTAAGCTGCGCTTGCTGACGGCTGTCTAACACGTTATGCGCCCACTGCTGCAGTTGTTCTGGCGGCAAAATGGGGCGTTCCGGGATCGGTTGCAACCGTCCCTGACAACGCCACTGCGGTAAATGCCCGCTGCAGAGGTGCAGATCGGATGCGTTCTGTTTTACACTAAGGGCCACCATTTCCGCGATATCCATACAGACGTTCTCCTGATATGACCGTGATTGAGCAAAACCTACAGCAAATCCGCGGGCAAATCGCGGCGGCAGCAACGCAATGCGGCCGCGATCCGCAAGAAGTTACACTCCTTGCCGTAAGCAAAACAAAACCTGCGAGCCAGGTCGAAGAAGCTATTCAGGCGGGGCAAATTGCCTTTGGCGAAAACTACGTGCAGGAAGGCGTGGATAAAATCCAACTGCTGCAATCCCGTTTTCCGCATCTGCAGTGGCACTTTATCGGCCCTCTGCAATCCAACAAAAGCAAACTGGTCGCAGAACATTTTGCCTGGTGCCATACCGTGGATCGTTTGCGCATTGCCACGCGCCTAAACGATCAGCGCCCTGCCGATTTGCCGCCACTGAATGTGTTAATTCAGGTAAATATCAGTGAAGAAGCGAGCAAATCTGGCATTATGGTGGCGGAAATTCCGGCGCTGGCGGCCGCTATCGCGACGTTGCCACATTTAAGGCTGCGTGGACTGATGGCCATCCCGGCTCCCGCCGAGGATTATGACAGCCAGTTTGCCGTCTGCGCTAAAATGGCCGACGCATTCCGCGCATTGCAGCGCGACTATCCCACGGCAGATACGTTGTCACTGGGAATGAGTGATGACATGCCAGCAGCCATCGCTGCGGGCAGTACAATGGTGCGAATCGGCACCGCGATTTTTGGTGCGCGTGACTACGGACAGTCTCTCTAAACTACAAACTGAGGAACCCCATGCTGACATTGACGTTTTTAGTCAAAACCCTGATCGACCTGTACGTGATGGTGCTGCTGCTGCGCATCTGGATGCAGTGGTCACGCAGTGACTTCTACAACCCGCTGGCACAATTTGTGGTGAAAGTGACACAACCCGTGGTGAAACCGCTACGCCGGATCCTGCCCGCATTAGGGCCGATTGATACGGCTTCACTGCTGCTGGCCTTTGTGCTCACCACGCTAAAATACCCGCTTCTGTTGCTCATTCAGGTTGGGGCATTCTCCGTCGATCCGATGAATCTGCTCGTGGGTTTACTGTCGCTGATAAAATCAGCAGGTTATTTGGTGTTCTGGGTGATCATCATTCGCTCCATCATGAGCTGGGTGAGCCAGGGACGTAATCCCGTTGACCAGGTGCTATACCAACTGACCGAACCGTTAATGGCCCCGATTCGCCGTATTCTGCCCGCGATGGGTGGCATCGATTTCTCAGCGATGGTGGTTATCCTGATCCTGTATATGCTGAACTACCTTGGCATGGACATGTTCCCGGGGCTTTGGTATTTGCTGTGAGTTGTGTCAGTCAGTCTGCTGATGGGCTGGTGCTGCGGTTGTACATTCAACCAAAGGCCAGCCAGGATAAAATCATCGGGTTGCATGGCGATGAGTTAAAAGTCGCCATTACCGCTCCGCCCGTGGATGGCAAGGCCAATGCCCACCTGATAAAATATCTGGCTAAGCAGTTTCGCGTGGCAAAGGGACAGGTCATCATTGAAAAAGGTGAGCTGGGTCGCCACAAGCAGGTCAGGATCGTCTCGCCGCAACAGGTGCCGTCAGAAGTCGCGGCCCGTCTCTAACGCAGGAAAATCACATGCAAAAAGTTGTTCTCGCCACCGGCAATCCGGGGAAAGTCCGCGAGCTGGCAGATCTGCTCGCTAATTTTGGTCTTGATGTCGTTGCGCAGACCGAATTGGGCGTCGACTCCGCTGAAGAGACCGGTTTGACCTTTATTGAAAACGCCATCCTGAAAGCGCGCCATGCCGCAGAGCAAACGGGCTTACCGGCGCTGGCTGATGACTCCGGTCTGGCGGTGGATGCGCTAGGCGGTGCACCAGGCATCTATTCCGCACGCTACGCCGGTGAAGACGCCAGCGATCAACAGAATCTCGATAAACTGCTCGCTACGCTGGAAACAGTGCCAGACGGCCAGCGCCAGGCGCAGTTTCATTGCGTACTGGTGTACGTCCGCCATGCCGCCGATCCCGTGCCATTAGTGTTTCACGGACAGTGGGAAGGCGAAATCACCCGCGCAGCAGCCGGCGTTGGGGGCTTTGGCTATGATCCCATTTTTTATGTCCCGGCGTTGGGTAAAACGGCGGCTGAACTGACGAAGGCCGAAAAGCAGGTAGTCTCACATCGCGGCAAAGCCCTGACGTTATTATTGGATGCCTTGCGTCATGACTGATTTGCCGGCACTGAGCCTCTATATTCACATTCCCTGGTGCGTGCAGAAGTGCCCCTACTGCGACTTCAACTCACACGCGCTAAAGGGCGAAGTGCCGCACGATGACTATGTTCAGCATCTGCTCACCGACCTGCGGCGCGATCTCCCGCTGACCGCGGGTCGGGAAGTCAAAACTATCTTTATTGGCGGCGGCACGCCGAGCCTGCTGTCCAGCGCAGCAATGCAAACGCTGCTGGATGGCGTTCGCGCCTGTCTGCCACTGGCACCCGACGCTGAAATTACCATGGAGGCGAATCCCGGCACCGTGGAGGCCGATCGCTTTAGCGGCTACCAACGCGCTGGCATTAATCGTATTTCGATTGGTGTGCAAAGTTTCAGTGAACCCAAACTCACGCGTTTAGGGCGTATTCACGGGCCAGAAGAAGCCAAACGGGCGGCGCATCTGGCTGCCGAATTGGGTCTGCGCAGCTTTAACCTCGATTTAATGCACGGCTTACCCGACCAAACGCTGGAAGAGGCGCTGGAGGATTTGCGTCAGGCCATCGCGCTCGACCCGCCGCATCTTTCCTGGTATCAGCTCACCATCGAGCCCAATACGATGTTTGCTTCTCGTCCGCCCAAACTGCCGGATGACGATGCTTTATGGGATATCTATGAGCAAGGCCATCAGTTGCTGACGGCGGCAGGCTATGAGCAATATGAAACCTCGGCCTTTGCAAAGCCGGGCTATCGCTGCGAGCACAACCTCAACTACTGGCGTTTTGGCGATTACCTTGGTATTGGCTGTGGCGCGCACGGCAAACTGACCCAGCCCGATGGCCGTCTGGTGCGTACCGTGAAAACGCGTCATCCACGCGGTTACATGCAGGGCAACTATGAAGATCGCCGTTACGAAGTGGAGACCGCAGAAAAGCCGTTTGAGTTCTTTATGAACCGCTTTCGCTTGCTGGAAGCGGCACCGCGTGACGATTTCCCGCGTTTGACCGGTCTGCCAGAAACGCATATCCGCGCCCACATCGACACCGCACTCGCCCAAGGCTTTCTGACGGAAACCGCCAGCCACTGGCAGGTGACGGAGAAAGGCAAACTGTTTCTTAACTCTCTGCTGGAGCTGTTCTTAGCAGAAGAGTAACCTCCTGCGCTCTTCCTTTAGCGGGAAGAGCGATTTTTCTCACCTTCATCTGACCTTCATTTCGGCTTCACCTCGCTGTCATAAAACCCCGCCAAACTGCTTCACGAAACCGGAACCGCGCGTTTGCGCCCCCTTCCCTTTGCCGTGAGGGTTTTATGTATGCTGAACTTATCCAGACATCCGACCACTGTTTATCAAGCCATCGCTGACCAGTTAGAAACCGAAGTCCGTAGCCAATGGCGCAGCGGTGATTTTCTGCCTTCGGAAAAACAACTCGCTGAACGTTTTGGCGTTAATCGCCATACCCTGCGCCGCGCGGTAGACGAGCTGGTGAATAAAGGGCTGGTGCAACGCCGTCAGGGCAAAGGCATATTGGTGCTCACCCGTCCCTGGGATTACCCCTTGCATGCGCAGGCTCGCTTTAGCCAGAACCTGATGGAGCAAGGCAGCCATCCCACCAGCGAACGCCTGCTGGCCGTTATTCGTCCGGCAAATACCGAAGTTGCCGCTGCGCTGGGCATTGAGGAAGGCAGCGATGCCATTCATCTGCGCACGCTGCGTCGCGTCGATGGCGTTCCCGTTTCGGTGATCAACCACTGGCTGCCCAATCTTGAACACTGGCCAACGCTGCGCGCCTTTTCACAAGGTTCGCTGCACGCCTTTTTACAACAGCATTTGTCTCTCACCGTCAGCCGGGCACAAACCCGCATCAGTGCGCGCCGCGCACAGGCCAAAGAGAGCAAGTTGCTGGAAATTGCACTGCACGCCCCGCTGCTGTGCGTACGCACCCTGAATCTTCGCGATGACAACCAACAGGTGGCCGAATACTCGGTCAGCCTGACGCGCGCCGACATGATTGAACTGACGCTGGAGCACTAAATGGACGCATTGACCGCCAGACAACGCTGGATGTCGGTACTGGCACACAGCCAGCCCGAGCGCCTGCAACATTACTGGCAGGCCCTTGATCTACATCCCAACTACCACTGCTTACGCGCGCCCGAAACCGGTCTTACGCGGTTACAAGGCCGCATGGGAGGCACCGGACGCCGCTTTATTGTCGGCGATACCACCGTGACCCGAGCGGTGGTGCAACTGGAGGATGGCACCTGCGGTTACAGCTATGTCATCGGACGCCACAAAACGCATGCTGAACTCTGCGCGTTGATTGATGCGCTGTTGGTGCAGGCCAACGCCGAACACCCGATACACCACCAACTGATTGCCCCACTGGCAGCCGAACGCGAAGAGCAACGCGCACTGCGCGCACGTGAAATCGCCACCAGCAAAGTGGACTTCTTTACCCTGGTGCGGGGAGATAACGCATGAGTCTGGTCGCCAGTTTTACGCATCCCGTCGCCGATGCCCAACACGCCTTCCGCCGCATTCTGAAAGCCATGAGCGAACCGGGTACCGTGGTGTGTCTGCCAGCACTACCGGCCTGGGCGCCGTTGTCGAATGCCGCCACCGCCGTCTTGACCACGCTGGTGGATCGCGAAACCCCGCTGTGGCTGGACAGCACACTCAAGCAGGAAGCGCTGCTACAGAATCTGCGTTTTCACACCGGTGCCATTGTGACACACCACACCGACGCGCCCTTTGCGCTACTCGCCCAGGACAGCGTGCAGCCGCTGGCCGCGTTTTTTGTGGGCGATAATCTGTCCCCGGAAAAAAGCACCACGGTGATCGTTGAGCTACCGGCATTGCAGGGCGGCGCCCCCCTGCGTTTACGCGGGCCAGGTATTGAAACGCACCGGGATATCGCGCCAGCGCTTCCACCGGCAATTCAAGCCTGGCTGGCTGCCCGCGCCTCTGTATTTCCGCAGGGTATCGATCTGATGTTTACCTGTGGCAGCGAGTTACTCGCCCTGCCACGCACCACGCTCGTGGAGGCTCGCTAATGTACGTTGCAGTGAAAGGCGGAGAAAAGGCGATTGAAGCCGCGCACCAATTACAGGCCGCGTTGCGTCGGGGTGATAGCAGTACACCCGAGCTGCAAACGCAGCAAATCAATCAGCAACTCGGGTTAGCCGTTGACCGCGTGATGACCGAAGGCGGCATTCACGATCGTGAACTGGCCGCCCTGGCGATCAAGCAGGCCTGTGGCGATTTGGTGGAAGCCATTTTCTTGCTGCGTGCCTATCGCACCACGCTGCCGCGCCTGGCAGACAGCCAGCCGTTGGCCACCGATCAGATGCGTCTGGAGCGCCGCATTTCAGCGGTCTATAAAGACCTGCCTGGCGGCCAGGTGCTGGGCCCAACCTACGATTACACCCACCGTCTGCTGGATTTTATGTTGCTGGCAGAAGGTGAAACGCCGCAGGCCCCGCGAGCCGCGGAATCGCTGGCGCAGTGTCCACCGATGTTTGATCTGATGACCGCAGAAGGCCTGGCGGCAAAAGAAGTGGACGACGGCAGCGAGCCTGACGACATCACCCGTGAACCGCCGAGCTACCCCAGTTCCCGCGCTGCCCGCCTGCAACAACTGGTGCGCGGCGATGAGGGTTATTTACTGGCGCTGGGTTACTCAACGCAGCGCGGTTATGGTCGCACCCACCCTTTTGCCGGAGAAATTCGCACCGGGTTTGTGAGCGTATTTATCGAGCCAGAAGAGTTAGGTTTTCCGTTGGATATCGGTGAAATCCTGCTCACCGAATGCGAAATGGTCAACGGCTTCACCGTCCCCGAAGAGGAGCCACCGTTCTTTACCCGTGGCTACGGCCTGGTGTTTGGTCGTGCCGAGCGGAAAGCCATGGCGATGGCGCTGGTCGATCGCGCGCTGCAAACCGAGGCCTACGGTGAACGTATTACCAGCCCCGCCCAGGATGAAGAGTTTGTGTTGGCCCACGCCGATAACGTCGAAGCCGCGGGCTTTGTTTCGCACCTTAAATTACCCCACTACGTCGATTTTCAGGCGGAACTGGAGCTGCTGGCTCGCCTGCGTAAGGCCCATCAGGAGAAACATTGTGAGTGAACTGACTGGCTACAACCCCGGCTATCTTGATGAGCAAACCAAGCGCACGATTCGCCGCGCTATCTTAAAAGCCGTGGCGATCCCTGGCTACCAGGTGCCCTTTGGTGGACGCGAAATGCCGATGCCCTATGGCTGGGGTACCGGCGGCATTCAAATCACCGCCAGTATTATTGGTGAAACCGACGTGCTGAAAGTGATTGACCAGGGCGCTGACGACACCACCAACGCGGTGTCTATTCGGCGCTTTTTCCAGCGCGTGAGCGGTGCGGCCACCACAGAGCGCACCCCTGAAGCCTCACTGATTCAAACCCGTCACCGTATCCCGGAAACGCCGCTGCAAAGCGATCAGATCCTGATTTTTCAGGTGCCGATCCCAGAGCCACTGCGCTTTATTGAGCCGCGCGAGACCGAAACGCGCAAAATGCATGCGCTGGAAGAGTACGGCATCATGCAGGTGAAGCTGTATGAAGACATCGCCCGCTTTGGCCACATCGCGACCACCTACGCCTATCCGGTGAAAATCAATGATCGCTATGTGATGGACCCATCACCGATTCCCAAATTCGATAATCCGAAGATGCACATGATGCCCGCGCTGCAACTGTTTGGCGCCGGGCGTGAAAAACGTATTTATGCGCTGCCCCCCTTCTGCAAAGTGGAGAGCCTGGATTTTGAGGATCACCCGTTTGAAGTGCAGGCATGGGACGCCCCTTGCGCGATTTGCGGTTCCCACGACAGCTATCTGGACGAAGTGGTGATGGATGACGCCGGCACCCGCATGTTTGTTTGTTCCGATACCGATTACTGCCACCAGCAACAAGAGGCACACCGCGATGCACACTGAACAACCCCTGCTGCAGGTCGATGGACTTACGCACTTATACGCCCCCGGCAAAGGGTTCGAGAACGTCACTTTTGATCTGTTTCCCGGCGAAGTGCTGGGCATTGTGGGCGAATCGGGTTCTGGAAAAACCACTTTGTTAAAAGCGCTGTCTGCACGGCTGGCCCCGCAACAAGGCAGCATTCTGTATCAAAACCAGGATTTGTACGGCATGAGTGAAAGCGACCGCCGCCGTTTGCTGCGCACCGAATGGGGTGTCGTGCATCAATACCCGATGGATGGCTTACGTCCTCAGGTGTCGGCGGGCGGGAATATCGGCGAGCGCCTGATGGCGGTAGGTGGACGCCACTATGGCCAGATCCGGGAAACCGCTGGCCGCTGGTTGCAAGACGTTGAAATCCCGCTGTCGCGGCTGGATGACCTGCCCACCACCTTTTCCGGTGGCATGCAGCAGCGCTTGCAGATTGCCCGCAATCTGGTGACCCATCCGAAGCTGGTATTTATGGATGAGCCCACCGGAGGCCTGGATGTCTCGGTGCAGGCTCGCTTGCTGGATCTCTTGCGTAGCCTGGTTCGCGATTTGAACCTGGCCGTGGTGATTGTCACCCATGATCTGGGAGTTGCCCGGCTGTTAGCGCATCGCCTGCTGGTCATGAAACAGGGCGAAGTGGTGGAAAGCGGTCTCACCGATCGCGTGCTGGACGATCCCCATCATCCTTATACCCAGTTGCTGGTGTCATCGGTATTGAGCTAAGCGCTTATCTGCACAGGATCCTTATGAACACATTACTGCGTGTTGAAAATCTGTCGAAAACCTTTGTGCTGCACAACCAGCGCGACGCCGTGTTGCCGGTATTAAGCCATGCCTCCCTGGAAGTGAAAGCAGGCGAGTGCGTGGTGCTGCACGGACACTCAGGCAGCGGAAAATCGACGTTGCTACGTTCGTTGTATGCCAATTATCAGCCAGACAGCGGCCATATCTGGATAAATGAAAACGGCCAGTGGATTGATTTAGTCAGTGCGCCTGCGCGTCATATTTTACGCCTGCGTCGTGACACCATCGGCTGGGTCAGTCAGTTTCTGCGTGTGATTCCACGAATCTCAACGCTGGATGTGGTGATGCAGCCTCTGCTGGAGCGCGGTGAGTCACGTGAGGCCAGCGCCGAACGCGCCCGTGCATTACTGACCCGTCTGAATGTCCCGGAGCGCCTGTGGTCACTGGCACCTTCCACGTTTTCCGGCGGCGAGCAGCAGCGCGTCAACATTGCACGCGGCTTTATAGCGGACTATCCGATTTTGCTACTGGATGAACCGACTGCCTCGCTGGACAGTACCAATAGCGCGGCGGTGGTGGGATTAATCGAAGAAGCACGCGCCCGCGGTGCCGCGATTGTGGGTATTTTTCATGATGAGGCCGTGCGGGATCGCATTGCCGATCGTTTACATGTTATGCAGCCCGCCGCAACGGAGATGGCGTCATGATCATCAATAACGTCCAACTGGTTTTAGAAAATGAAGTCGTGAGCGGTTCACTGGCGGTGCAAGATGGCGTGATTCATGCTTTCAGCGAAACCCCGAGCCAGTCACCCGCCGCCATTGACGGCGAAGGCGGCTGGCTGATGCCGGGCATGGTCGAGCTGCATACCGATAATCTCGACAAGTTTTTCACGCCGCGTCCCAAGGTGAGCTGGCCTGCACACTCTGCCATGAGCAGCCACGATGCGTTGATGGTCGCCAGCGGGATCACGACCGTGTTGGACGCGATTGGCGTGGGTGATGTGCGTGATGGCGGCCACCGTATGGAGAATTTGGAGAAAATGATTGGCGCGATCCACCATGCGGAACAACATGGACTTAATCGCGCGGAACATCGTATCCACTTGCGCTGCGAACTGCCCAACGCCACCACCGTCGAACTGTTTGAAGCCTTAAGCCACCTGCCCGCCCTGTCGCTGGTCTCACTGATGGATCACTCGCCAGGCCAGCGCCAGTATGTTTCCCTGCAAAAGTATCGCGAATATTTCCAGGGCAAATATGCGCTAAGCAACAGCGAAATGGATGCCTATGAGGCCGATCAGATCCGCCTGGCGGAGCAGTGGTCACGGCCGAATCGTCTGGCGATTGCCCAACGTTGTCGCGAGTTACAGATCCCGATTGCCAGCCACGACGACGCTACAGCGGCCCATGTGATGGAATCACAGGAAGTGGGCAGCGCCATTGCGGAATTCCCGACCACGATAGAAGCCGCTATCGCTTCCCGTGAGCAGCATATGCAGGTGTTGATGGGCGCACCGAATATTGTGCGTGGCGGTTCGCACTCCGGCAACGTCGCGGCCCATGAACTGGCCGCCAAAGGCCTGCTGGATATTTTGTCCTCTGACTACTATCCCGCCAGCCTGCTGGATGCTGCGTTTCGTCTCGCGTGGGACGAAGAAAACGCTTTTGATCTCCCCGCGGCGATAGCCCTTGTCACCCGCAATCCCGCACAGGCGATTGGTCTGCACGATCGTGGCGTGATTGCCGAGGGCAAGCGCGCCGATCTGGTGCTGGTGAAAAAAGCGCAGGCGCAGGTGCATATTCAACGCGTCTGGGCGCAAGGGCGGATGGTCTGGTAATGGCGCGCCTCATTTGGTTAATGGGGGCATCGGGGTCAGGCAAAGACAGCCTGTTGCAGGCGCTGCGCGAATCTCCGCCATCGGGTTTGTTGGTCGCACATCGTTATATCACCCGTGCCGCCAATGCCGGAGGGGAGAACCATATCGCCCTCAGCGAAGCCGAATTTCTTCGCCGCCAGCAGCAAGGCTTGTTTAGCCTGCACTGGCAGGCGCATCAGCACTCTTACGGGCTGGGCGTGGAAATCGACCTTTGGTTATCACGCGGCTTAGATGTGTTAGTGAACGGCTCACGTTGGCACTTGCAGCACGCCGAGGCGCGTTATGGTCAGCATCTGTTACCAATCGCCCTGCAGGTGTCGCTGCCTGTGCTGGAAGCACGTTTGCGCGCACGCGGGCGTGAGGATGAGGCACAAATCACCCAGCGCCTGCAGCGTGCTGCCACACCGCTGCCTGCTGGCGTACAGCGCCTCAGTAACGACGGCGCACTGAGCGAGACGCTGCACGCGTTTTGTCGCTTGCTAGGAACTCCACCATGAATATGACCTTTCTGGGTACAGGCGATGTTCGTCAGGTCCCCGTATTTGGTTGCGATTGTGCCGCCTGTCTGCGCGCGCGCCAAAATCCCGCACGCCGACGGGCAGCCACCAGCGCGCTGATCGAAGTGGAGGGAGAAAAAACGCTGATTGATGCCGGACTGGCGCATTTAGAACACCGCTTTCAGCCCGGTGAACTGTCTCGCATTCTGGTCACCCACTACCATATGGATCACGTTGCAGGCCTGTTCTCACTGCGTTGGGGACTCGGCCCTTCGATTCCGGTATACAGCCCACCGGATACGCAGGGCTGCGACGATCTGTATCGGCATCCGGGGATGCTACAATTCCAGCCGTTTTTGATCCCCTTTGAACCGGTGCAATTTGGGCGCTTAACCGTCACCCCTATTCCGTTACAGCACTCAAAACTGACCTTTGGTTATCTGCTGGAAGTCGGCCATCGACGATTGGCCTATCTCACCGACACGGTAGGACTGCCGCCCGACAGTGAAGCCTACCTGCGGCAATTCCATCTGCACGGTCTGGTGTTAGATTGCAGCCACCCGCCACAAGTCGATGAACCCCGCAATCACAACGACGTGACCCACGCTCTGGCGATCCGTGATGCCTTACACCCAGACCAATTGTGGTTAACGCACCTAAGCCATGAAATGGATAACTGGTTGATGCACAACGTTTTACCCGCGGGAATTTCTGCGGCTTTTGACGGGCAGTCGATTGCCATTTAAACGCCATTGCAGCGTCATCTTTTTATGACTTTTCTGTCATCAATGCGTCATACGCCTCGCCCTTAATAGGGGCACTCACAGGTTAGCGACGCATTTTCCACAGGACACACCATGGCACAGGCAATGTTAAAAGCCGCAGCGGTTGAGCAACCGCAACCGGTCTGGGCAGCCCAGCGCAAAGTGTTGGCGGTCAACGGACTGTTCAAAGCCTATAACGGGCAACAGAAGGTATTGCAGGACATCAATTTTGATTTGCACGCAGGCGAACTGGTGGCCGTGATTGGGCGCTCAGGGGCGGGCAAATCCACCTTGCTGCATGTGTTGAATGGCACGATCCCCGCCAGCGGAGGCGAAATCGTCAATCTCCGCGATGACGGTTCACAGCAGAATATTGTTGAGTTAAACAGTCGTCAAATGCGCCAGTGGCGCAGCGAATGCGGCATGATCTTCCAGGATTTTTGTCTGGTCCCGCGTCTTGATGTACTCACCAATGTCCTGCTCGGACGCCTCAGCCAAACCTCTACGCTGAAATCCTTTTTCAAAGTGTTCTCCGATGAAGACCGGGCGCGTGCCATCAGTTTGCTGGAGTGGCTCAACATGTTGCCACAGGCGCTGCAACGTGCTGAACACCTCTCCGGCGGTCAGATGCAACGCGTGGCGATTTGCCGCGCCTTGATGCAAAACCCGCAGATCCTGTTAGCCGATGAACCGGTTGCCTCACTGGACCCGAAAAACACGCGCCGCATTATGGATGTGCTGCGTCAGGTGAGCGAAAACGGCATTAGCGTGATGGTTAACCTGCACTCGGTTGAACTGGTGAAAACCTACTGCACCCGTGCGATTGGCATTGCGCACGGCAAAATTATCTTTGATGGACACCCATCGGAGCTAAACGAAGACCTGCTTCACCAGTTGTATGGTGAAGAACTGAATCAACTCAATTAACCTTTTTTGGATAACGGACGCAGCAATGAAAAAAGTAGCCACACTTACCGCACTGATCGGTTCGCTGATTGCCATCAACGCTGCACACGCAGCGACGCCGAAAGAGCTGAATCTGGGCATTCTGGGTGGCCAAAACGCCACCCAGCAGATTGGTGATAACCAGTGCGTAAAAGAATTTTTTGATAAGGAACTGGGGACTGACACCAAACTGCGTAACTCCTCTGACTACTCCGGTGTGATTCAGGGCTTGTTGGGCGGCAAAGTCGACATGGTATTAAGCATGTCACCTTCGTCTTTTGCCTCTGTGGTGTTAGAAGATCCAAAAGCCGTTGATGTGGTGGGCATCGCGGTTGATGACAAAGATAACTCCAGAGGTTATCACTCTGTGGTGATCGTTAAAGCCGACAGCCCGTATAAGAAGCTGGAAGATCTGAAAGGCAAATCCTTCGGTATGGCGGATCAGGATTCGACGTCTGGTTACCTGATGCCAGACCAGGCCTTTAAGAAACTGTTCGGCGGCAACGTTGACGACAAATACAAAGGCTTCTTCGGCAGCGTTACCTTCTCTGGCGGTCACGAGCAAGACATCCTCGGCGTACTGAACGGACAGTTCGAAGGTGCCGTGACCTGGACCTCCATGGTCGGTAACTATGATGAAGGCTACACCGCAGGTGCGTTTACGCGCATGATGAAGATGGATCAGCCGGATCTGATGAAAAAAATCCGCATCATCTGGCAATCCGATCTGATCCCGAATGGCCCAATCCTGGTGAGCAACAAACTGGATGCCGATTTCAAACCTAAACTGGTTGCGGCAATCAAGAAGCTGGATAAAGAACACCATGACTGCTTTATCAAAGCGATGGGCGGAACCCAGCATATCGGTGAAGCCACCGTTGCGGATTACCAGAACATCATTGATATGAAAGCATCATTGAAGAAAGACGGCCGTTCGTAATTTCTCCGTCGCCCTCGGTCTCCTTTCTTGCGCACGCAGGAAAGGAGACCGCTAGCCTTTGCAGGATCTCTTGATGACCCATTCCGAATTTGAGCAGTATTATCAGCAGGTGCGTGGTCGCCAAAAGCGCGACACCTTCCTCTGGTCTGCAACGCTGCTGGCACTCTACCTTCTCTCCGGTTACTACAGCGAATTCAGCATTGCCCGCCTGTGGGAAGCGCTGCCCAACATGTTCGACTACCTGCTGCGCACGCTGCCGGTATTGCATCTTCCACTGCTGTTTGCCGATGGTAAAACCGAAGGATCGCTGGCCTATTGGGGCTACCGGTTACATCTGCAACTCCCATTGGTGTGGGAAACCTTGAATCTGGCGTTAGCCGCGACGCTGTTCTCCGTTGCCATCGCGGCCGTGTTGGCTTTTTTTGCCGCTGGCAATACGGGGACGCCCGTCACTTTGCGCGTGGGCATTCGTACGGTGGTCGCCTTTCTGCGCACGATGCCAGAACTGGCGTGGGCGGTGATGTTTGTTATGGCCTTTGGCGTGGGCGTGATCCCCGGCTTTATGGCGTTGGCACTGCACACCATCGGCAGCCTGACCAAGCTATTTTATGAAGCCATTGAAGGCGCATCAGATAAACCGGTGCGTGGCCTGGCCGCCTGTGGCGCCAATCGCCTGCAACGGATGCGCTTTGCATTTTGGCCACAGGTAAAGCCTATTTTTCTCTCCTACGGATTTATGCGTCTGGAGATTAACTTCCGCCAGTCCACCATTCTGGGTTTGGTCGGTGCGGGGGGCATTGGTCAGGAGCTGATGACCAATATCAAATTGGATCGCTACGATCAGGTCAGCATGACCCTGCTGCTGATTATCGTGGTGGTCACCCTGCTGGATAATCTGTCAGGCCGCGTACGTAAACGCGTCGTGGAGGGCAACGTATGATCGGCATCGCCAACAGTGAAAACATTGCTGTCATGAAAACGCAGCATCAGGCGCTGTTTTCAGCACAGCAACGCTATTTGCGCCGGGTGGGCATCATTGCCGGTGCGATACTGCTTTACTACGTGCTGTTCTTTTGGATGTTCGGCATCAGTTGGGCGCAGATAATCACAGGCAGCGAACAAATTGGCCGCTATTTTGTGCGCATGTTTGTTTGGCATGATGTGGCGAACTGGCCGTTTGCCTACTACTTTAGCCAAATCTTTATCACGCTGGCAATCGTGTTTTCCGGCACGCTGACCGCCACCGTGATCGCGCTGCCGCTGTCGTTCCTGGCCGCCCGCAATGTGATGTCTTCGCGTGGATTACGCCCCATCGCCAGTGTGGTGAGACGCATTCTGGACGTGTTGCGTGGCATTGATATGGCCATTTGGGGGCTGATCTTTGTGCGTGCAGTCGGGATGGGGCCACTGGCGGGTGTGCTGGCCATTATCGTGCAGGATGTCGGCCTGCTCGGCAAACTTTATGCAGAGGGCCATGAAGCAGTCGATAAAAATCCCAACCGTGGCCTGGCCGCCGTGGGTGCCCGGCCCGTGCAACGCCACCGCTTTGCCATTTTCACCCAATCCTTCCCGGCGTTTCTGGCGCTGAGTCTGTATCAGTTGGAATCCAACACCCGTTCAGCGTCGGTGCTCGGTTTTGTTGGCGCAGGCGGCGTGGGTCTGGTGTATGCGGAAAACATGCGCTTGTGGAACTGGGATGTGGTGATGTTTATCACGCTGGTGTTGGTTGCCGTCGTCATGACGATGGATGTGCTTTCCGCCAAGCTGCGTAAGCGTTACATCACCGGTGAACAGATTCCGTTGTTTGAAGCGGGTAAGAAGTAGAGGGGATTGTTACGGAGCTGTTTGTCCCTCCCCCAGCCCCCTCCCGTAAACGGGAGGGGGTGAAGTTGGTTACGCCCCTCCCGTGAACGGGAGGGGTGAAATGGGTTGCGGAGCTGTCTGTCCCTCCCCCAACCCCCTCCCGTGAACGGGAGGGGGCGAGATGGGTTACGGGAGGGGGCGAAGTTGGTTACTGCACGCGCTTTTTCTGCGCCAGTTGCCAGCCCCACAGAACAGCAATCGCCAGCGCGAACAGGGCACCAAAGCCGACGCCGGTCGCTACCGCAGGCGCACCCAGTTTGATAGCCAGTGAATACAGCCCCAGCATCAGTAACATGGCCGCATTTTCACCGAGATTTTGTACCGCAATCGCGTTACCGGCCCCCACCGTGGCTTTACCGCGCTCTTGCAGCAGCGCATTCAGCGGCACCACAAAGAAGCCCCCCAGCACCCCGATTAACACCAGAATAACGTAAGCATTCACCAGACTGGTTTGCAGCGCAAAGAACACCACCGCAACGCCGATCAATACGCCAGCAGGCATACAGCGCGTCACGGTCTCCAGCGTCACCAAACGCGCCGCTGCGCCTGCGCCAACCACAATCCCCACGGCAACCATGGCATTCAGCATGGTCGGTGTGGCGTTGTCAGTGATTCCCAACGCCACGGGCACCCACAGCACTAACAGGAAGCGCAGCGTAACCCCCGCGCCCCAAAACAGGCTGGTGCCGAGGATCGAAAACCGGGTTTCGCCGTTGCGCCACAGCACCGAACAGGCCAGAAAAAAGCTGCGCGACATCGCCACCGGATGCCAGGATTGCCCCGGGCGCGCCGCCAGCAGTTTTGGAATCAGCAGATTAGCAGCCACCGCGAGCGCATAGGCCAGCACGCAGGCGATAAGCGCGCCGAACAGGCTCCAGTCGGCCAACACACCACCAGCCACCGATCCAAGCAGGATGGCAGCGATAGTCGAGGCTTCCATTAACCCATTGGCTTTCACCAGCTTTTCACCGCTGGTGATTTCACCCAAAATTCCGTATTTCGCGGGTGAGTAGGCCGCCGCGCCCACGCCAACCAACGCATAGCCCAGGAAGGGGTTAAAACCAAAACAGATCACCAGCGCACCTAACAGCTTTAGGGCATTCGCAAACATCATCACGCGCCCTTTGGCAAAGCTGTCAGCCACCTGGCCGACAAAAGGCGCTAGCAGGATGTAGGTGGCGACAAACACCATTTGCAGCACCGGTTGGCTCCAGTCGGGGTACAGCTGCTGTTTAATAACCGCCAGCGTGGCAAACAACAGTGCATTATCACCAAATGCAGAAAAGAACTGCGCCGTGATGACCGCCAGCATGCCTTTCGATAGCAACGGCGCATTATTCTGCGTCATGCCCTTCCTCCACCATTTTCTTCAACGTGACAAAATCGGGTTTACCGCTGCCCAACAGTGGCAATTGCTTCAACACGCGAATGTCACGCGGCACCGCCAATTCTGGGCTGCCCATTTCACGCGCGGCTTTTTGCAATCGATCACGGCTGAGCTCGGCATCGGTAGTAAACAACACCAGTGCTTCACCACGATTACCGTCTGGCTTACTGGTCGCGGCATGTTGTTTGTCCGCTGAGGCTTTGAGCGCAATGGCTTCAACACTTTCCAGCGACACCATCTCTCCGGCTAATTTTGCAAAGCGTTTCACGCGGCCTTTAATCTGAATAAAGCCCTGATCGTCAAACGCAACAATATCGCCCGTATCGTACCAATGGGCTTCCATTTTGCCTTCGCCATCATCCGCCTGTGGCGCTTCCAGTACACCGGGACGCTCAACGCGCAGATAGCCTTTCATGATGTTTGGTCCGCGCAGTTGTAACTGCCCGCCCTCTTCAATCCCCGGCACGGACATCAAACGAAAATCCATGCCTGGCAGTAAACGCCCCACGGTATGGGAACGTGCCGCCATCGGCACATTAATCGAGACCACAGGTGCGCATTCCGTCACGCCGTAGCCTTCCAAAATACGAATGCCAAATTTTTCAAACCACGTGTCGCGGACGCTTTGCTGCAGTTTCTCGGCGCCCGCCACTACATAGCGCAGGCGTGAAAAATCATACGGGTTTGCATAGCGGGCATAATTGCCGAGGAAGGTTGAGGTACCAAACAGCACGGTGCAATTACGGTCGTAAACCAGCTCCGGTACGATGCGATAGTGCAGCGGGCTGGGATATAAAAACACCTGCGCCCCGGTCATCAGTGGCGTAAACAAGCCGACCGTCAGACCAAAGGCGTGAAACAGCGGCAGCGCAGACATAAATCGGTCACGCGGGGTGAAGTCCGCTACGGTACGGATCTGCTCAACGTTGGCCAACAGACTTTTGTGTGAGTGCACCACACCTTTGGGATTGCCTTCCGATCCCGAGGTAAACAGCACCATGGCGGCATCTTCTGGCTGTTGCGGCACCATGGCCAGGCGCGGTACCAGCAAATGTCCGAGGATCCACAGCTTATCCTGCAGCGTGACGGTCTCTTTCAGATCTTCCAGATAGACCCACTTGACGTTGGTCACCCCTTGCGGCAGATGCCACAGGTTGCCTTTATCCAGAAACTGGCGCGACGTAAAGATGGTTTTGATTTCTGCCGCGGTGGTCGCACAGCTCAGACCATTGACACCCGAGGTATAATTCAACATCGCCGGTATGCGCCCACGCATCGAAGCGCCCAAAATGGCCGCTGCCGTCACTGTCGCATTCGGCAGCAGGAAGCCAATGTACTCCCCTTGCTGGCTGTAACGCTCCAGAATACGCCCGACGCCCAACGCTTTTTTCAGCAGGCCGTTGTAGCTGTCCGGCGTAAAATTCACGTCCTCAATACAGGGTTTAAAACGCCCGAAGCGCGTTTGTGCATTGAGAAAGGCTTCAAACAGCGTCTCACGCGGACGCACCGTCATACGGGCTTCCATCATGATGTGGTGTAAATGTTCACCGGCTAACTGACGACGCTCACGTGCGCTGGGCGCATCAGGCATCGTGATGTGTGTGGACGGTAATACGGTCAACGTAATGCGCGGGAACAGGCGGCGTTTAAACACCCCAGCTAAACGGCCAAACAATGTGAATTCCGCACCTTCAATACGCAAAGGCACCACATTCGCCTGCGATTTAGCGGCCACAAAACCGGCACCGCTGTAGATTTTCATCAGCGATCCGGTCACGGTGATACGCCCTTCCGGGAAAATCACCACCGGGCGCCCTTCGCCGATCAGGCGCACCAAATGTTTCAGTGACATCGGGCGAGTAGGATCCAGCGGGACGAAATCAATCAGCGGCTTAAGCGCACGCATATACCATTTTTCGCTGATGCTGCTGTACACCGCAAATACCGGGCGTACGGGCAAAAACAGCCCAAGCAGGATGCCGTCCAGGAATGACATATGGTTCGGCGTGATCAGCACCTTATCTTTATACAACCCCGAGAGATCGCCCCGCAGTTGCACGCGAAACAGCACGCGAAAAAGAAAACGTAAAACCGCGAATAACATGCCTACTCCTTAGCCGTTAAAAAAAGACGCATCATGCCCTTGTGGCCTGATTTATCAAGACGTTTGAGCCGATTGTGACAGAAGTGAGACGCAGGATGAAAAACTTTCGCGGAGAGCAGATAAAAAAAACCCACGCATCCGCGTGGGTTGGTGCAACTGAACAGGTTTACTCACATAAAGGCTATGTAGAGTCATCACCAATCAATACCTCTGGGATCTCAACTCTACGTGTTTAGGCCTTTGATTTGCCACGCCAGATTCGCAACAGAGCGCCGCAAAATGTAACCACCTATGAGGATTATGTGCTTTCAGTCACAGACAGCTTGCGAACCTCAACCAGACAGCTCATCGCATTTGGCCCTTGCGTTAAGGTGGAGGTGCCGATATCCAGCGTTAACACATTGGGATTGCCTGCGCGATCAAAGCTCTGCCACGGCTTACCAAAGCCGGGATCGAACCAGGCCCCGGTCGCGATCAGCACGACGCCGGGTGTCACGCCGTCACTGAGACGGATCCCGGCACGCATGACACCGCGTTCGTTATACACCGCGACCGCTTCTCCTTCGCTGATCCCGCGTGCAGCGGCATCGGTGGGGTGCATGGTCATGGTTTCGTGGCCGGCCGTTTTGGCCGCCTGTACCGACGGCGTGGCGTCCATTTGGCTGTGCAGGCGATCTTTCGGTTGAATCGAGATCATCTGCAGCGGGAAGCGCGAAGCCAGCGCGCTCCCCAGCCACTCCTGCGGCTCACGCCACTCAGGATGCCCTGCCATATCCTCAAGCTGATAACCGGCGATAGTGTCGCTGAACAGCTCAATCTTACCGCTGGCCGTTAAGATTGGATGACTGACCGGATCGGCGCGAAACGCATCCATAAACACATAGGGTTCGCCCCCTTCTGGCACTTCAACAAAGCCTTGCTGCCAGAAGGTTTCAAAATCTGGCCAGTCGATACCGCGCCGCTGATGCGCCTGCGCGCACTGCTGATAGAGATGTGCAATCCACTGCATCTCGTTGCGATTTTCAGTAAAGGCCTCGCGATAGCCAAGACGATCGGCCAAATCGGCGAAGATATCAAAATCGTGACGCGCCTGGTGCTGCGGCGCAATGGCCTGATGCATCGCTAACACAAAGCGATCGCGCGAGGAGCCGCCTATGTCATTGCGCTCAAGCGTCGTGGTGACCGGCAGCACAATATCTGCCATCTGAGCCGCAGGGGTCCACACGATATCTTGCACCACCACCGTTGCCGGACGCTGCCATCCTTCAACCAGGCGATTTAACTGCTGATGATGATGGAAGGGATTGCCCCCGGCCCAGTGGATCATCTGGATATCTGGATAGTGATGCGTGTTGCCCTGGAAGGTATACGGCTGACCCGGATTGAGCAGCATATCGCTGATGCGCGCGACGGGAATCGCCTGTTCCGCAATCGGATTGACACCGACGGACATCATCGGCGCCGGGCCTTCCATGCGCGGATTGCCCACGCTGTTCATTGAACCGTGCCCGAAAGAGAAACCTGCGCCAGGCAAGCCGGGTTGCCCCAACATGGAAGAAAGCGCAATCATCATCCAGTACGGCTGCTCTCCACGGTGCGCACGCTGAACGGAGTATGAGCAGGTCATAAAACTGCGTTTACCGATTAACTGCTGTGCCAGTTGCGTTATGCGCGCGGCGGGAATGCCCGTAATGGCACTGGCCCAGGCCGGGGTTTTGGCGATCCCGTCACTGCTGCCCAACAGATAGTCTTTCAACTGGGGATACCCCGTACAGTGGCTGTACAGGAACGCCTCATCCACGCCGCCCAAACGTTCGATTTCGTATCCCAGCGCCAGCATTAGCGCCACATCCGTATTCGGACGGATTGGGATCCACTCCGCATTAACAAATTCCGGGCAATCATCGCGCATCGGGCTAATATTGATAACCGGCGTGCCTTTGGCTGCCAGCGCCTGCAGGGCCGGTTTCAACGAGTGCTGACCGGCGCCACCCGACGCCACCTGGCCATTTTTTAGCGCCAGCCCGCCAAAGGCGACAAAGATTTCGCAGTGATCCACCACCGAAGGCCAGTCAGTGACGCGGCCAGTCAGCGGCATATAGGTACCAATGATATAGGGCAGGAAGAACTGCGCGGCGCCCCAACTGTAGTTCCCCTGCTGATCGATACCACCGCCGCCCAGATTATAGAAACGGCGCACCAGCGTACGCGCATGGTTGACGCGCCCGGCAGATGACCAGCCATAAGAGCCGTTAAAAATGGCGCTGGGCCCAAAACGTTCGCGCACGCGGCGGTTTTCTTCGGCGATCAAATCCAGTGCCGTGTCCCAATCAACCTCAACAAAATCCTCACGCCCGCGCAGGGTGCGATCGCTGTTCTCACGCTGCTTAAGCCAGGAACGGCGCACCATCGGACGACGAATGCGGCGATCGGAGTACACCAGTTCAGGGATGCTGTTGAGCATCGGCGAGGGATCCGCATCGGCAAAGAAGGGTTCGCAGGCGGTCAAACGCCCATTTTCGGTCACGGCCGTAAACGCGCCCCAATGGGCAAGATGCGGCACTCTTTTCTGAGTCATTGTTGGGTCCGGCGGACAGATAATTCTCGGGCAATCAGCATACCCATTTTTTTCCTCCCGCGCACGACCCTGCTTTCTGCCCGCTTTGCGACACCGCTGGCATTCTGACCGCTTGAAGTCACAGGGCTTTTCCGCAACACTGGCCTTATGTGTAACCGTTTACCCAAGGCAAATTTCACTTCATGGCCACGATAAAGGATGTAGCCCGACTGGCAGGCGTGTCAGTTGCCACCGTTTCACGTGTGATTAACCACTCGCCAAAAGCCAGCGAAAGTTCCCGCCAGGCGGTGTTTAGCGCCATGGAGCAATTGCAGTACCACCCGAATGCCAACGCCCGCGCACTGGCGCAGCAGTCCACCGATACCATTGGATTGGTGGTTGCCGACGTTTCCGATCCCTTTTTTGGTGCCATGGTAAAAGCCGTGGATGAGGTGGCCTGGCAAACCAACAACTTTTTGTTGATTGGCAACGGTTACCACAACGAGCAAAAAGAGCGTCAGGCGATTGAGCAACTGATTCGCCATCGCTGCGATGCGTTAGTGGTGCATGCCAAGCGGGTGCCCGATGAAGAATTGGCAGGGTTGATGCGCCAAATTCCCGGCATGGTGTTGCTCAATCGCGCCCTGCCAGGCTTTGAAACGCGGTGTATTGCCTTAGACGATCGCCACGGTGCCTGGCTTGCGACGCGTCATCTGATCCAAATGGGCCATAAGAACATTGCTTTTATCTGCTCAACGCACCCGATTTCCGATGCCGACGAACGCCTGCAAGGGTATTACGACGCACTGAAAGAGCACGGTTTACCCTGTAACGATCGGATGGTGGCCTTCGGTGAACCCGATGAAGTAGGCGGCGAAACGGCGATGACGGAACTGCTGGGACGCGGGCGCAACTTTACCGCGCTGGCCTGTTACAACGACTCCATGGCCGCCGGGGCGCTGGCGGTGTTGAGCGATAACGGTATTCGTGTGCCGGAAGAGATTTCGCTGATCGGCTTTGATGATGTGCTGGTGTCTCGCTATGTACGCCCACGGCTGACCACCGTGCGTTATCCGATCATCACCATGGCTCAGCAAGCAGCACAGCTAGCGCTGGCGCTGGCCAAAGGGGAGCCACTGCCAGAAGTCACCAATATGTTTAGTCCAACGCTGGTGCGCCGCCATTCGGTGACACCACCGGCGTAATCCTTACAGCGGCTTTGAATACAGCCGCACCGCGATATCCGGGTAATCGAGCCCTTCGCCCAGATACTGCCAGCCGAAACGTCCGTAGTAATCGGCGCAGGCAGAATAGAGATAGAGCTGCTGATGCCCCCTGGCGCGGGCGGCATCCAGCACCTGTTGCTGTAGTTTTTCACTCAGTCCGCGACCGCGCGCCGCCTCATCCAGATACAACGCGGCCAGCCACGGAAATAAATCCTGACGGCTGATCAAATCACAGCGCCACAATCCTACCGTGCCCAGCAGGCGTTCCTCTTCCAGCGCGACCCAGGTCACCGGATAATCGCTCTCACTCAGGCTGGCATCAATCACACTGGCGAAAAAGGCCCGGCTGTTTTCGCTGCCAAAAGCGTTAAACAGCCAGTCAGTTACCCTCTCAGCATACTGAGGGACATCACGCAGATCGACGATGCGCAGCATGACTACAGCTCCAGCGCCAACAGCTCCTGGATAGTCTGCCGACGACGGATTTCGCGCGGCACGCCTTTCTCCAGCAGCACTTCGGGCAACAAAGGGCGGCTGTTGTAGTTGGAAGACATCGAGGCACCATAGGCGCCGGTATCATGGAACACCAGCCAGTCGCCCACCTGCACCTGCGGCAGCAAACGCGGCTCGACCATGCCACCTTCTAACTGTGTAAATACGTCACCGGATTCACACAACGGCCCCGCGACAACAGTATCAATGCCTGGCGTGGCCTCCAGCAGCGTGCCATCGGCAGACAGCGCGGAGATATGGTGATAGCTTCCGTACATCGCCGGGCGCATCAGATCGCTGAAACCGGCATCCACCAGCACAAAGTGGCGGCTGCCCATCTGTTTGGATGCGCGTACCTGGGTCAGTAAGACACCGGATTCCGCAACCAGAAAACGCCCGGGTTCAATTTCCAGTTTCACAGGATGACCCAGGTGCGCGGCAATGCGCTCGCGCGCCGCATTCCACAGGCCATAGTAGTGATCGGTATCAATCGTCTCCCCTTCCAAACGGTACGGGATGGAAAGGCCGCCGCCTGCGGAGATCGCTTCAAGATCCTGACCAAACTGCACCACCTGATCGACCATCGCATCACACACCTGCTCCAGGTGAGCATAATCAACGCCCGACCCAATGTGCATGTGTAGCCCTACCAGTTGCAGATCGTATTTTTGGATCGCTTCCAGCGCGAGAGGCAAATCGCTGTGCCAAATCCCATGCTTGCTATTTTCACCGCCGGTATTGGTTTTCTGGCTGTGGCCGTGACCAAACCCAGGATTGATGCGTAACCAGACGCGATGGCCCGGTGAAGCCGCACCCAGTTGATGCAACATATCGACAGACCCGGCATTCACCGCAATCTTCAGCTCGCTGACACCATTGAGGGTTTCCGCATCCAGCACATCGGCGGTAAAGACAATATCGTCATGACCTGCGCCTGCACGGTATCCTGCCGCCAGCGCACGCTCAATTTCCCCCAATGACACCGAGTCAACTTTAACCCCCGCCTGACGCATTAAACGGAGAATATGAATGTTTGAGCAGGCTTTCTGGGCAAAGCGCACCACATCAAACTGTTGCAGTTGATTGATACGCTTCACGATAACCCCAGCGTCATACACCCAAACAGGGGTCGAATAGCGCTGGGTTAAGGGAAAGAGTGTCTCAGCGTTTAACGCGCTGTCAGTGGTGGTCAGTAACTGTGGCATAGGGATTCTCCTCATCTCGCATCCTGCTATTAAGCCACAGCCCACGGGCATATTGAAAATATCTGTTTAAGCAGAGTCTATTCATCTACGATATGGCTTTGCACATTTTACAGGCACGTCTCGCGATGGTGACGCACCGACATATCGAAATTTTTCATGCCGTGATGACCAGCGGCAGCCTGACTGCCGCTGCCAGCCTGCTGAACACCTCACAGCCCACGGTCAGCCGCGAACTGGCTCGATTTGAAAAGCTCACTGGGCTGCAACTGTTTACGCGACTGCGGGGACGGCTGCATCCTACCGTGCAGGGATTACGGCTGTTTGAAGAAGTGCAGCGCTCCTGGTATGGCCTGGATCGCATTATCAATACCGCTGAGGGATTGCGTCAGTTTCGCCAGGGCGAACTCTCTGTGGTTTGTCTGCCGGTGTTTTCCCAGTCACTGCTGCCCAGCCTCTGCCAGCACTTTTTACAGCGCTATCCCGAAGTTAGCCTGACGATTACGCCGCAGGAATCACCGTTATTGGAAGAGTGGCTGTCAGCCCAGCGCCACGATCTCGGGTTAACCGAATCCAGTAGCGCACCGGCAGGCACCACGCTTACCCCCCTGTTGACGCTGAATGAAGTCTGCGTATTACCGGCAGGGCATCCATTGGCCGCCAAAGCGACGCTGACGCCAGAGGATTTCGCGGGCGAGAATTACATTAGCTTGTCGCGCACTGATAGCTATCGGCAACTGCTGGATGCGTTATTCCACGAACATCAGATACAGCGTCGCATGGTGATGGAAACCCACAGCGCCGCGTCGGTGTGTGCAATGGTGAAAGCAGGCGTGGGCATTTCCGTGGTGAACCCACTGACGGCGCTGGATTACGCCGAAAGTGGTGTGGTGGTCAGACGATTCAGTCTGGATGTGCCCTTTACCGTCAGCCTGGTCAGGCCGCAGCATCGGCCGGCTTCTGCACTGGCCGATGCCTTTAGTGAACACCTGCTGGCAGGTGTGCCGCACTTTACTCAGCGGCTCTGCCAGGTTTTGGATCAAGCACGTACCGGTTCAGCCTGATTGGGCGTGCGCCGAAAGGTGATCAGGCAGACCGCAAAACCGATTGCTGCTATTACAGCCGCGGCTACCGGCACTGCGGTCAGACCAAAACCTTTATTGATCACAGCACCTCCCACCCAGGCCCCTAAGGCATTGCCAACGTTAAAGGCTGAGATATTCAGTGTTGAAACCAGATTAGGCGCGTCTTTTCCGTGGCGCACCACGTTAATTTGCAATCCAGGGACCGTGGCGAAGGTGGCCATTGCCCACAGGAATAACGTGATTTCAGCCATCCACAGGGCGTGGCTGGTCCAACTGAATAGCAGTGAGAACAGCGCAATCAATGAGAAGCTCAGAATCAAACTGAACGACACCCGCCAGTCCGCCAGCTTGCCACCGATAATGTTGCCGACGGTTAACCCGGCACCGATCAGGAACAGTGTCCAGCTCACACCGCGATCGGTGATGCCCGTGACTTCAAGCAGCATTGGCGCAATATAGCTGAACAAAGCAAACATCGCGGCGGCAAAAAAGACCGTCATCAGCAGCGACAACCACAGCTTGCCATTCGCCAGAGCGCTGACTTCGCTTGCCAGATTGACCGGCTTTTCATCCTTGTTATTGGGCAGGCTGACGATCAACGCAATAAAAGCCAGCACGCCAATCACCGATACGCCCCAGAAGGTGGCACGCCAGCCAAATAATTGGCCAAACCAGGTGCCCAGCGGCACGCCCAGCACATTCGCCAGCGTTAACCCGGTAAACATCAGCGCCACCGCAGAGGCCTGCTTATTGGGGGCCACCAAACTGGCCGCCACCACCGCGCCAATCCCAAAGAACGCACCATGGCACAGCGCCGTAATGACACGTGCCAACATCAGCAGGTTATAGCTGTAGGCCAGTGCACACAGAATGTTGCCGATAATAAAAATAATCATCAGGAGGATCAGCGTGCGTTTACGCGGCAATTTTGCCGTTAGCAACGCCATGATCGGTGCGCCAATCGCCACACCCAATGCGTAGCCGCTGATCAGCCAGCCCGCAGAGGGTATTGATACCTGTAAATCGTTCGCCACCTCGGGCAACAGCCCCATAATCACGAACTCAGTGGTACCAATAGCAAAGGCACTAAGCGCCAGAGCTAATAATGAAACAGGCATGTCATTGACTCCCCAAAAACACAAAAGAAGGCCGCCCCGCACGGTGTTTGCGGGCCCAAAGGCACAGTGGAGTGACGCGTTATAATAAACATCAATTGTTGATCTGCGTCACACCCTATTATTAATAGCACAGGCACATAACGCCATACACCCCACCGACTGCAAGGCTCTGTTGCTTAAGACGCAACAATCCATGGTATTCGGGTCTTGAATCTTTTCATTTTGTTTCCATGGCTAGTATCTGCGGCGGTAAACCTAATAATGAAATGAGCATTTCGTATAAGCATTTGGATACCGTCGCCGATAATCAACCTGGGTATGGCGGTCAATAAAAGGAGAAAGCGATGCGATGGGGTATTTTCGTCCTTGTCGGGCTGCTAAGTGGCTGCTCGGTGGGAAAATATGAGTACAGCAAGGAAGCCGGGAAACGCGTGGATGTCACTTTTACTGGCATTCCCACCATTATGGGTTTAGGCACGCTCGGCACCACGATCCCACTCACGCCGGAATACAGTCTGACGGCCGCGCACGTGGCAAAGTATTCCACCTACAAAGTAAAAGCCTGGCATCCGCAGTGCGATTTGGCGGTGGTGTACCACAAAAACCCGGATTTGATGCACCCTCCTCGCTTTCGCAATAGCCAGATTGGCGACAATGTGAATCTGTATGGCTACAGCTTTGTCTCTGCCATGCCCGTCAGTAGCAGTGGCACCAACTTGATCAATACGTCACTCGATACCAAATGGAATAAGCCAGGCTGCGTACTGGTCGCGACCAATGCTGGCGTGGTGAAAGGCATGTCGGGTGGCGCGGTGTATAACGCCAGCGACGACACGCTGGGTGGCGTGATCGTGGGATTCAGCGATGAAATTAACGATAACGCCAGTGGCAAAACGCTCTATAAAGATGTGTCGCTGTATGTGCCGTATGCGAAGTTTGCGCAGTGGCTGGCGCAATCCATTGAGTAGTGTTATCTGGCCTTTGCGGCCAGATAACGGTGAATTACCGCAACCACTCCGGTAAATCGTGTAGCCCCATGGCCTGTTGCAGCAATCGCGGTTTCACGCCCGGCAGCGTATCGGCCAGTTTTAAACCGATATCACGCACCAGTTTCTTCGCCGGGTGCTGTCCGGCAAACAGTTCACGAAAGCCCTGCATCCCCGCCAGCATCAGTGCGGCACTCTGCTTGCGATTGCGTTCATAGCGTCGCAGCCACAGATGCTCACCAATGTCTTTGCCTTGCTGGTGTAAACGACGAATTTCACCTATCAGCATGGCCGCATCCATAAAGCCCAGGTTGACGCCTTGTCCTGCTAACGGGTGGATGGTGTGTGCAGCATCCCCGACTAACGCCAGCCGGTGCGCGGCAAACTGACGCGCATAGCGCCCGGTAAGCGGGAAGGTTTTACGCTCGCCCTCCACCTCACACAAGCCCAGACGCAGATCAAACGCCACAGAGAGCTGTTGATTAAACACCGCTGCGGGCATCGCCTGTAAACGCGTGGCTTCCTGCGGTGAGACCGACCAGACAATGGAGCATAAATGCGGGTCCTGCAGCGGCAGAAACGCCAAAATACCGTCGCCATGAAACACCTGACGCGCGACCGCCTGATGGGGCAACGCCGTGCGGATATTCGCAACTAATGCATGGTGATCGTAATCCCAAAAGGTCAGCGGGATATCGGCTTTGTTACGCAGCCAGGAATTTGCCCCGTCGGCCGCCACCAGCAAGCGGGCGGTCATCATACTGCCATCGCTTAGCGTAACAAAGGCTTCGTTGTCGCCAAACGCCACCTGCTGGAGTGCCGCCGGTGTCAACAGCGTGACATCGCTTAAGTCGCTGGCTTTTTGCCATAACGCCTGATGAATCGCCGCGTTTTCAATGATATGCCCCAGATGGCTCAACCCCTGATGATCATCATCAAACCGAATTTCACCGAAGCTGTCGCGCTCCCACACTTCCATGCCGTGATACGCCGCAGCACGCAGCGCCAAAATCGAAGACCACACATCAAGATGCTGGAGCAGTCGCTCACTGGCGGCATTAATGGCCGACACGCGTAACTGAGGAGCCGATTGGGCGTTAAACGCTTCTGGCGCCTGTTGTTCCAGCACCGCAATGCGTAATCCACTGCCCTGTAAACCACAGGCCACGGCCAGTCCAACCATTCCGCCACCGGCAATGATTACATCAAACGATTGCATGTTTCTCCTCAGCGCGGGACCCAGCCCAACGTGCGTTTCGCCAGGCGATGACGCGCCAGCGGTAAATTATCCATCGCCATCAAGGCCAGATTACGGCCCACCACTAAAGGTGCATGGCGATTTGCAAACAGTTGCACCAGCATATCAGTTATGCCGATAGTGGATTGTTGATCTGGCTGACGGCGTTGCTGATATTGGTGCAAAACACCGTAGCTGCCGATGTCATCACCGCGACGCCAGGCTGCGGCCAGCGTTTCAGCCAGCGACATCACATCACGCAGCCCGACATTAAAGCCCTGACCGGCAATAGGGTGTAGCGTTTGCGCGGCATTACCCACCAGCGCAAGGCGGTGGGCAACGTGTTGTGAGGCAGTGTGCAACGCCAGCGGATAGCTGTGGCGTTGCCCAACCTGTGTAATTCGTCCCAGACGCCAACCAAACGCGCGCTGCAATTGCGTAAGGAAAGTCGCATCGTCCCAACTGTCTACCCGTGAACGATCTGCCAGAGGGTGACACCAGACGAGTGAGCTACGCCCTTGCGACATCGGTAATAACGCCAATGGGCCATGTTCGGTAAAGCGCTCAAAGGCTTTCCCTTGATGCGGTAGCGCCGTGGAGACATTGGCGATCACCGCCACTTGCTGATAATCCGCCGTTTCCCAGCCAATACCGCAGGATGCCGCCAGAGCAGAACGCGTCCCGTCTGCGGCCACTAACATTGCCGCCGTCAACGCGGTGCCATTGTCCAGCGTCACTGCAACGCGGTCAGCGCTGCGTTCAACAGACGCCACGCTGGCAGGACAATGCACGGTGACACCCGGCGCACGCATTAAGCACTGGTAGAAACGCTGGCCCACATCATGCAATTCAACGACCTGGCCCAGCGCATTCAGCCCATACTCTGCGGCATTCAAATTCACGAACCCGGCATGGCCGCGATCGCTCACATGCACATGGGTAATGGGCGTGGCACAGGATTGCAGCGTGCCCCATAAATTAATGGCTGCGAGCTGCTTGCACGTGCCATCGGCGAGGGCAATGGCGCGTCCGTCGTACCCCGGATGCGTGCGATTATCCGGCTCACTGGCTTCAATGAGCGTGACGGGCAGTTGCCCCTGTGTAAGGTACGAGATAGCCAGTGCCAGTGTGGCACCGGTCATCCCGCCGCCTGCAATGATAATACTCATAGCGCTTTTGCTGCCGCCATCAAGGCTTCGATCTGATCAGCGTCTTTGACAACGCTGGCGGTGAAGTTTTCATTGCCGTCAGCGGTAATCAGAATGTTGTCTTCGATACGCACGCCAATGCCGCGATAGGCAGCGGGCACTTCTGCGTCTTCGGCGATATACAAACCCGGTTCGACGGTTAATACCATGCCCGGTTCTAAAATACGCCCGCGATCCGGGGAGCCATAATCGCCCACATCGTGCACATCCAATCCCAGCCAGTGGCCCAGACCGTGCATATAGAAAGCACGATGCTGGTTATCGGCGATCAGTGTATCGATGTCACCCTGCATCACACCGAGCTTCACCAATCCCGTGACCATAATGCGCACCACCGCATCGTTTACCTCACGGATGCTGATGCCCGGTTTAAACAGGGCTAATGCGGTATTCAGGGAGTGCAACACAATGTCATAGATTTCACGCTGAGCGGGGCTAAATCGGCCCCCCACCGGAAACGTCCGCGTGATATCACCGGCATAGCCGTGGAATTCACAGCCGGCATCAATCAGTACCAGCTCGCCTTCGCGCATCTGGCTCTCATTTTCGGTGTAATGCAAAATGCAGCCATTGATCCCTGCACCAACGATGGTGTTGTACGCAGGAAAACGCGCGCCGTGGCGATTGAACTCATGTTGAATCTCACCTTCCAACTGATATTCAAACATGCCAGGGCGGCATTTTTCCATCGCGCGGGTGTGCGCCAGTGCGCTGATACGTCCGGCTTCTCGCATGATCGCCAACTCTTCTGCCGATTTGAACAGGCGCATCTCATGCACCCATGGACGCCAGTCGGTTAAAGTATCCGGCGCGCGCAGACGCTGACGCGCACCATTGCGTAGCTTTTGCAGCGCCGCAAACAGCAACGCATCGGCATAATCATATTGGCCTTGTGCGTGATACACCGTGTCCAGACCGTTGAGTAGCTGCGGTAGCTGCTCAGCAATGTCGGAGAAGGGTAACGCACGATCAACAGCCAATTTCTCAGGGGCGGCATCCTGCCCTAAACGACGGCCAAACCAAATTTCAGCGGTTTTATCCCGCAGGCGATTAAACAACACGCTGTGATGATGGCTATCATCACTTTTAATCAGCACCAGCACGGCTTCCGGCTCGTTAAAGCCCGTGAAGTACCAAAAATCGCTGTTTTGGCGGTAGGGATATTCACTGTCCGCACTGCGCGTGGTCTCGGGTGCGGCAAACATCACGGCGGCGCTGCCAGCAGCCATTTTGCTGATAAGCGCTTCGCGGCGGCGGATAAATTCCTGTTGGCTGATCGTCATTTTACGCTCTCCCTGTAGATAATTTAGTGCAGTGTGGGTTTTGGATTCTCAACGGCAGTCAGGCCAACTGGACGCGTAAAGTGATCAAAGCACAGCAGTGCCGCAACGCGCACATACTCAATCACCTCTTCCAGTGATTGCGCCAGCTCTTCTTCATCCTCATCTTCGTCATAACCCAGTTGCGCAATGGTGCGCAGATCGTCGATGGCTTCCCCCGCCTCGCCAGTCACTTTATCGAGCTTGGGTTGTGTCACCCCGAGGCCTAACAGAAAGTGGTTCACCCAACCGGCCAGCGCATCGGCACGATCGAAAACGGTGATATCGTCCCCTTCCGGCAACCACACCTGAAAGGCGAAGACATCTTCTTCAAGGGATTCCATGATGTTTTGCCGGAGTTGGCTTAAAGGATTGGCCAGGGTCTGTGAGAAGGCCAAACCTTCGTTAGTCAGATCATGCAGCAAGGTCGTCCAACTGTTGTCTTGATTACCGCCGCAGATCAAACCACTGATCAGACCGTGCATTTCGGCGGGTGTCATACCAACACCTTGCTGAGAGAGTACAGACGCCAGTGCGTCATAGCCTGGCACTTCGTTTTGATTAGACATACGCATTCATCGTCGTTGGCTGGAATAGATCATGTTATGCTACCACCAGGTGCCTGAATGATTCCAGAAAGGGGTTGTTTCTTCACTCACGCGTAGCTATAGTGGCGCCCCTTCGGTTCCCGGGGTTCGGGATGTCGGGCGCAGTAATCAGTCAGGAAGGTGGCATGTCTGCACAACCAGTAGATATTCAAATTTTTGGCCGTTCATTACGAGTAAATTGTCCGCCTGAACAGCAAGAAGCGCTGACTCAAGCTGCCGATGACCTCAACCAACGGTTGCAAGATCTAAAAGTTCGCACTAGAGTCACCAATACAGAACAACTGGTGTTCATTGCTGCATTGAACGTCTGTCATGAGCTGGCGCAAGAAAAGGGCAAGACCCGAGATTACGCGGCCAACATGGAACAACGTATTCGCATGCTGCAACAGACCATTGAACAAGCATTACTTGAGCAAGGTCGCATAACCGATCGCCAGGGCACAAAATTCGAATAACGCTTCAGGGTTACTTGTGTTAGGGTAACGGTGTAGCAAAAAATTTCTCTGAGATGTTTGCAAGCGGGCCAGTCCCCTGAGCCGATAATTGCAACAAAACAGAATGTGGCGCTCTGTAACCTGTGAGCATGCTCGGTTCGTCCGAGAAGCCTGATGGTTGCGACGGCATATTCACCTTGAACCATGGGTTCAAGGGTTACAGCCTGCGGCGGCATCTCGGAGATTCCAACCTCTTCTGTCATACTCCCTTATTATCACCGTCGTTCCCTCTGGAAGTGTGCTTTATGCTCGCTCAGCAACAACACCAGCAACGTCGTCAACAATTACGCCAACAGATCCGTCAGCAGCGGCGTGCCCTGACGCCAGCACAACAGCAGCAAGCTGCTCACGCCGTAACGGCGCGCGCATTGCAGTATGGTCCCGTGATAAACGCGCACACCGTCGCCCTCTTTATGTCAGTGGATGGTGAGTTGGATACCCAACCGCTGATTCAGGCGCTGTGGGAGCAGGGAAAGACCGTCTGTCTGCCTGTCCTGCACCCTTTCTCTGCTGGCCAACTGCTGTTCTTACGCTACAGTGCCGATACGCCGCTGATCACTAATCGCCTACGCATCCCAGAGCCGCCGCTGGACATTCAGCAATTAGTGCCGCTGGCACAACTGGATGTTTTAATGATGCCGCTGGTGGCCTTTGATACTCAGGGGCAGCGTTTAGGGATGGGCGGCGGGTTTTACGATCGCACGTTGCAGTGCTGGCAGCAGTACGGTTTTCAGCGCGTGGGTTTAGCGCACGATTGTCAGCAGGTTGACTCACTCCCTGCGCAGAGCTGGGATATCCCCCTGCCTGCGGTGCTAACCCCGTCACGCTTGTGGCAATGGTGATAAGCGGTAGTCCGTGTCCAGTAGTTGAAAAGCAAACTGGCGCTGCGACGAAAAAATGACTTCACGATCGCGCGTGACAAAAATGGCCTCGATATCAGGTTTATCCGCCAGATAAGCGCTGCCCTGCACAACGCCCATGCCGTACAGCAATGTTGTGTAGATGTCACCGTCGAGGGAGCGATCAGAGATAATGGTGACACTGAGTAATTCATTATCCAGTGGGTAGCCGGTTTTCGGATCGAGGATATGGTGATAGCAACGCCCCTGCTGCATAAAGTAGCGCTCATAGATACCGGAAGTGACAACCGACTTATCCCGTACCTCGATAACGCCCACCAACGCATCGGCTGCGGCAAACGGCTTTTTCAAACCAATCGCCCAACCGTTACTCGCCTGCACGCCGCCTAAGGTATGTACGTTTCCGCCCAGATTGATCAGCGCGTTTTCCACCTGTTGTTGCCGCAGATAATCACGCACCCGATCGGCAATATAGCCTTTTGCAATCGCCCCGAGGTCAATTTCCATGCCGGGCTGCGTCAGAAACACCGACTGCGTGTCGACGTCTACGACGACCTGGCGCGGATCGGTGATCGCCAGCAGTGTCGCTATCTCGTCGGCTGGCGGCACCCTGTCGCCCTGAAAACCAATTTTCCAGCGTTTCACCAACGGGCCAATAGTGAGATTAAAACAACTGTTGGCTAACAGGCTGACCGCCTTTGCCTGGCAGATCAGCGAAAATACGGGCGCACTGAGCACCACAGGATGCACGCCTGCCGCCTGATTAACTGACATGACTTCAGAGTGTGCACGGTTAACGGTAAACAGGTTTTCCTGTTGTTTGATTAACCGAAAGACATCACGGGCGAGGGATTCATTATTTTCGAAAAGAGTCAGGAGAATGGGAGATCCCATCATGACGGCAGAATAGTGATAAACGCGTTGCTCGACAGACATGCTTAAACCTCGTTCGGGCCGGAAATCCGGCCCGATATATGATGCACGCAGCCTACGCGATATTATCCTCGCTTCGCAAATTTCGCCGCGTTACGGCCAGACAGAATACCAAAGATAATGATATCGGCGACGGCGTTACCGCCAATACGGTTAGCACCGTGAATGCCGCCAACCACTTCACCCGCCGCCCACGCGCCCGGAATCACCTCTTTCTGTGCATTCAACACGGCGGTATCCGTATTGATGGTGACGCCGCCCATGGTGTGGTGCACGCCCGGTGCGATACGGATCGCATAGAACGGCCCCTGATTCAGCGGGTGACGCAGCGCTGTTTTACGCCCAAAGTCTTCATCATTCTGTTGCTCAACAAAGCCATTGTAGCGATCCAGTGACGCTTCAAGCGCGATCGGATTCATATTGAGTTTCACCGCCAGTTCTCCTGGCGTTGGGCCGCTTAAAACGAAACCTTTGGCGATATACTCATCCGCCGCTTTGTTATTTTTGCGCACCTGTTCATCAAACACGATCCACGCACTTTTTTCCGGCAATGCGATGATTTCCGCCGACACCTTGTCGCGGGTTTCCATTTCATTATAGAAACGCTGTCCCGCCTGGCTGATTAACACCGCCCCACCGCCGCGAATGGCTTCAGACACCAGATAAGAGGTGGTTTGCTCCACCGTTGGGTGAATTTGAATTTCGCCCATATCGACGGTATCCGCGCCGATTTTCTGCAAAATCGCGATCCCTCCGCCGGTGGCGCCTTTGTGGTTGGTGGTCACAAACCCATCCAGTTCAGGACGGTACTTCACGACCATTTCGCGGTTGGCACTAAAGCCGCCGGTTGCCACAATCACGCTTTTCGCATTCAAAATGCGGGTATCGTTATATTCGTCAATCACTCTTACCCCGGTAACGGCCCCGTTTTCAAACAGGATCTCGTCCACTGAGGTTTCCAGCAGCACTTCAATCTCACGCTGGTTCACGTTTTTCACCAGGCCGCTGATCAGGAAGCCCCCCACGGCAGAGCGATCGGCTGGGCGGTGCGTACGGTCAATACTCATGCCGCCAGTAATGGTGATGTCATTCAGTTCAATATTGTGTTCTGCCAGCCAGTCGATGGCGGCCGGAGCCAGTTCAACAAATTCGCGCAGCAATTCCGGGTTGTTTTTGTTTTTCCCCCCACGCAACGTCTCTTCGTAGAACAGCTCTTTACTATCCTCAATGCCTTTGATTTTCTGAAAGCGCGTTTCGGCCGCATTCATCCCCACGGAGGCCTTAATGGTGTTACCGCCAATGGTCGGCATTTTTTCGATAATCACCACGTGTGCGCCTTCATCATGCGCCTGAATGGCTGCCGCCAGACCCGCACCACCGCTGCCAACCACGACCACATCGTAGTTTTGCGGTGCCATCGGGTTACCGCCTTCATCAATCACATACTCTTTGTTTGATGTCGACATGGCGCGGGAAACGGCTTTTTTCAGCGCCTCACTCTGCGTTGTCGCCCCGGTGATCGCATCAACGTGTGGACTGTTAGCCACCAGCATGCGGTTACGCAGACTTTCAAAGGTGGTGGTGAAATCGACGTCCAGCGAGGCATCTGGCACCATCTGAATATCTGTGATACGGTCAGTATCAAGTGTCACTTTGATCTGCAGCTTGAGCGCTTCGGCTTCCACTTTCTCCTGATACACACCGGCTTTATATTTGCGGCCTGTCGCACTGACATCACGGATCATGGCGTCAACCAACGAGAAACGCCACAGGGGTTCCGGGATGGTCAGCGCTTCACGCTGCGTACTGTCGATGTAGAGATCAAGGTGTTCATTGTTGATGATGCGGTCGGCCCAATCCGGATAGGCAATGCAGGCCTTACCCACGGCCACCAAATCAAACCCGTGTTCTAACGCACGCTCCGCGTCTTCTTTGTTGACCACGCCGCCCACGCCAATCACGGGCACTTTCGCCAGCTCCGATGAACGCATTGCAATATATTTGGTGATCAGGGGCGTAGGATCTTGTGTATCCACGATGGAGGGGCGCAGCAGAGCGCCCACAGAGAAGTGCACATAATCCAGACCGCGAGCGGCCAGTTTTTCCAACAGGTACATCGTGTCATCAAAACGAATACCGGGAACTTCAATTTCTTCTGGCGAGAAACGATAACCAATGATGAAAGAAGCATCCGCAAAGCGTTGCGCCATTTTATGGGTGATTTCGAGCACTTCCAGTGGGAAACGGGCGCGATTATCGCGGCTGCCGCCCCACTTATCATCACGTTGGTTAGAGTTCGGAGAATAGAATTGTTGGATTAAATAGGTGTTGGCACCGTGAATTTCCACACCGTCATAGCCGGCTTTGATCGCGCGGTTTACCGCATCACCGAACTTGGTGATCATCACATCCACTTCTTCTGCCGTTAAAGCCTGCGGCTGCGTGGCGCCTTCACGCGGTGCCGCAATGGCACTCGGCGCCACTGGCGTTCTGCCGCCGATCAGCTCAGGCTCGACCATGCGACCACCGTGGTAGATCTGCAAAATCGCTTTTGAGCCTTGCGATTTAATGGCATCGGCGATTTTGGCCAGACCCGCGATTTTGTTATCGCTGTCGATAGCAATAGCGCCGGGGAAGGCCGGGCCTTTTGGATCAATAAAGCAGCATTCAACGATCACGGTACCAATGCTGCCTGCCCGTGAGCGGTAATACTCCACTAACTCGCTGGTCACGGTACCATCATAAAATCCGGTACAGGTGGTCATGGGGGCCATTAATAAGCGGTTTTTGAGCACGGCGCCATTTGGCAATTTCAGGGGCTTCAGGATAGGCGTGAGCTTATTCATCAGGATCAACTCCAAATTTAAAAGTCATGAATTCGGGGGTCGGACGCGTTTTTTCTGGATCTAATTGGTCCGATGACATGCTGTAAATATTACAACTTTTTAGGTAGAAGATGCGATAATTTTTGCAAGACGCCGTTATCACAAAGCGAAAGTGGAATTATTCAGCAAAGATGCTATTAATAGTTTTACTAATTGTTAATCAACAACCTACAAAGCGCAACCTTACATTCACAACCAAAATAAAACCTAAACTATCAATATGTTAAACATCCTCCACGTATTGAAAGTGAGGCGAGAGTTGCATTAAGCTGTTTTTTGGAAGAAAAATCCTAACCACGGTTTCAATTTTATGACGAAACCAGGTTAAAAAATAAAAATCACATATAATTTTTCTTGATCCAGATCAAAATTAATAGTTTTGGAAATCGCATCATATCACCAACAGCCCAATAACTATTTTTAGTGAGCTTCAAATTTTTTGAGATTTCACGATCGCACCGTTTTAAAGCAATAAGAATGTCAGACATCGTGAAATTGGGGCGCAACCAGATTCTTCTAACTTGCAGACAAATACTATGACCAATACAACTCCTGTCAGTGATCCTGCGAAGGCGCTACCCGCCTCTCCCGGTAATAAAAAACGCCTGATTATGTTGTTCCTTCCTGTGCTGGTGGCGGTACTGCTGCTGTTAGTCCCCGTGCCTGACGGGCTGGAACCGCATGCCTGGCACTTCTTTGCCATCTTTGTGGGTGTCATTATCGGATTGATCTTCGAACCGCTGCCCGGTGCCGTTATTGGCCTGACCGGCGTTGTGGTGATCGCCTTGTTTAGCCAGTGGCTGCTGTTTAGCCCGGCAGAACTGGCTGACCCGAAATTTAAAACCGCTACCCAAGCCTTTAAATGGGCGGTGAGCGGCTTCGGCAACTCCACCGTGTGGCTGATTTTCGGGGCCTTTATGTTTGCCGCCGGTTATGACAAAACCCAGTTTGGCCGCCGCCTGGCGCTGATTCTGGTGAAATACCTCGGCCGTCGCAGTTTGACACTGGGCTACGCGATTACCTTTGCTGACCTGCTGCTGGCCCCTTTTACGCCGTCGAACACCGCGCGCAGTGGCGGCACCATCTATCCGATTATCGCTAACCTGCCGCCGCTGTACGGCTCCAAACCGAACGACCCAAGTGCACGCCGCATCGGTTCCTATCTGATGTGGGTAGCGATTACTGCGGCCTGTATTACCAGTTCCATGTTCTTGTCAGCCTTAGCACCGAATTTGCTGGCACTGGCGCTGGTTAAGAGCGTTATCGGCTTTGATATCTCCTGGGGCATGTGGTTCCTCGCCTTCCTGCCGCTCGGTGTGCTGCTGATTCTGATCATGCCGTTAATGGCTTACTGGCTGTATCCACCAGAAGTAAAAGTGAATGATGAAGTGCCGCGTTGGGCCAGCAGCGAACTGGAAAAACTCGGTAAACTTTCACGTAACGAAATCCTGCTGCTGGTGTTCGTGGTCTGCGCATTGATGATGTGGATCTTCGCCACCGCCTGGATTGAACCGGCCATGGCCGCCCTGTTGGTTATCGTGCTGATGCTGTGGACCGGCGTGTTGAACTGGAACGACATCACCAGTAATAAAGCCGCCTGGAATACCTTTGCCTGGTTTGCCACCCTGGTTGCCCTGGCTGATGGCCTGGCGCGCGTGGGCTTTATTGCCTGGCTGGGTAAAGAGGGGGGGATTTTGCTGCAGGGCTACGATCCACAGGTCTCTGCTGTCGTGCTGATGATCGCCTTCTACTTACTGCACTACCTGTTCGCCAGCACCACGGCGCACACCACGGCGCTGTTACCTGCGATGTTAACCATCGCGGCGGCTATCCCGGGTATTAATATGCCGGTGTTCTGTCTGATGCTGTGTACGTCTCTGGGTGTAATGGGCATTATCACGCCGTACGGCACTGGCCCAAGCCCCATTTATTACGGTAGCGGCTACCTGCCAACGGCAGACTACTGGCGCCTTGGCACCATCTTTGGCCTGTTCTTCCTGTGCGCGATGATGCTGATTGGCTACCCGTGGATGGTAATGATGTTCTAATCTTTATCTGGTTTTCGCGCGCTAGCGCATGCAGTCCTCTTAACAGTGATGTAACATTCCTTCTCTCTCCGCCAGTCAGAGCCGACTGGCGGAGTGTTCAAAACAATAATGTCGCCAGTGATGTTGTCGGTGCCCGCGCTTATGGACAGTGGCAACACGTCATTAAGTGAGTGAAAAATGTCGAATAAACCTTTTCATTATCAGAACCCCTTTCCTCTTGCCCATGAGGATACTGAATACTACCTGCTCAGCAGTGAGCACGTGTCTGTCGCCCAGTTTGACGGCCAAGATGTGCTGAAGGTGGATCCCAAGGCGTTGACCTTGCTGGCTAAGCAGGCCTTCCACGATGCGTCGTTTATGCTGCGCACTGCGCACCAGAAACAAGTTGCTGCGATTCTGGATGATCCAGAGGCCAGCGAAAACGATCGCTACGTGGCACTGCAATTCCTGCGCAACTCGGAAATCGCGGCGAAAGGCATTCTGCCGACCTGCCAGGACACCGGCACCGCGATTATCATGGGGAAAAAAGGCCAACGCGTCTGGACCGGCGGCGGCGATGAAGCTGCACTGTCAGAAGGCGTTTATAACACCTTTATCGAAGATAACCTGCGCTACTCGCAAAACGCCGCACTGGATATGTACCGTGAGGTGAATACCGGCACCAACCTGCCCGCCCAAATCGATCTGTACAGCGTGGACGGCGATGAATATAAGTTCCTGTGCATCGCCAAGGGCGGCGGCTCCGCCAATAAAACCTATCTGTATCAGGAAACCAAAGCGCTGCTGACCCCGGGCAAACTGGCCGAATATCTGACGGAAAAGATGCGCTCGCTGGGTACCGCAGCCTGCCCGCCTTACCATATCGCATTTGTGATTGGCGGCACCTCTGCGGAAAGCACGCTGAAAACCGTGAAACTGGCCTCCACGCACTACTATGATGAGCTGCCGACTGAAGGCAACGAACACGGCCAGGCGTTTCGCGATATCGCATTAGAGAAAGAGCTGCTGAAAGCAGCGCAAGACATTGGGCTCGGCGCACAGTTCGGCGGCAAATATTTTGCGCACGATATTCGTGTGGTACGTCTGCCACGCCACGGCGCCTCTTGCCCGGTCGGGATGGGCGTGTCTTGCTCCGCAGACCGCAATATCAAAGCCAAAATCAACCGTGACGGGATTTGGATTGAAAAACTGGAGCAGAATCCGGGCAAATTTATCCCTGAAGCGCTGCGCCAGCAAGGTGAAGGCGAAGTGGTGCATGTGAATCTTAATCGTCCCATGAAAGAGATTCTGGCCCAGCTTTCGGAATATCCGGTTTCAACGCGCTTGTCCCTGAGCGGCACCATTATCGTGGCGCGCGATATTGCCCACGCCAAGCTGAAAGAGCGCATCGACAGCGGCGCAGGCATGCCGCAGTACATGAAGGATCACCCGGTTTATTATGCAGGCCCTGCTAAAACGCCGGAAGGTTACGCCTCGGGCTCACTCGGCCCGACGACTGCTGGCCGTATGGACTCCTACGTCGACCTGTTCCAGGCCAACGGCGGCAGTATGGTGATGCTGGCGAAAGGCAACCGCAGCGCACAAGTGACAGAAGCCTGTCATAAGCACGGTGGTTTCTATTTGGGCAGCATCGGCGGGCCAGCCGCCGTTCTGGCGCAACAGAGCATCAAGCATTTGGAATGCGTGGAGTATGCGGAACTGGGAATGGAAGCCGTATGGAAAATCGAAGTGGATAATTTCCCAGCTTTCATCCTGGTGGATGATAAAGGTGAGGATTTCTTCGAGAATATTCGCCTGCAACAGTGTGCCAAGTGCGTGAAATAACGCCGTAATGCAAACAGGGCGGGATACTCATCCCGCCCTTTTTTTATCAGTACAGCAAACGTGCGCGGATGGTGCCTGGAATGGCCTTCATCAGTTGCAGCGCTTTTGTTGCCACATCTTCTTCTGCATCGACATCAATGACCACGTAACCCATTTGCGGCGTGGTTTGCAGATACTGCGCGGCAATGTTGATGCCTTGCTCAGCAAAAATCTGGTTAATCGCGGTCAGCACACCAGGACGGTTTTCATGGATGTGCAGTAAGCGACTCACATGATCCCCGTGCATCGGCAACGACACTTCAGGGAAATTCACCGCAGACAGCGTTGAGCCGTTGTCAGAATATTTCGCCAGCTTACCGGCCACTTCAATACCGATGTTTTCTTGTGCTTCCTGGGTTGAGCCCCCAATGTGCGGCGTCAGGATCACGTTATCAAACTGGCAGAGTGGGGAGTCAAACGGATCGGTGTTGGTTGCCGGTTCGGTTGGGAACACGTCGATGGCGGCACCGGATAAATGCTTGCTGGCCAGCGCTTCTGCCAGAGCGGGAATATCCACTACCGTGCCGCGTGAAGCGTTAATCAGCAGTGAACCCGGCTTCATCAGCGCCAGTTGCTCGGCACCCATCATGTTCTGCGTGGAGAGTGTTTCCGGCACATGCAGGCTAACAACATCACTCATGTTCAGCAGTTCAGACAGATGACGCACCTGCGTCGCGTTGCCCAGCGGTAATTTGTTTTCGATATCGTAGAAGTAGACATGCATACCCAGGCTCTCAGCCAGCACACCCAACTGCATACCAATATGACCGTAGCCGATAATGCCGAGTTTTTTGCCACGGGCTTCGAAGCTGCCAACCGCCTGCTTGTTCCAAATCCCACGGTGCGCTTTGGCGTTGGCTTCTGGAATGCCACGCAACAGCAGGAGTAATTCGCCGATAACCAGTTCTGCAACGGAGCGGGTATTGGAGAAAGGCGCATTGAACACGGGAATACCGCGTTTAGCGGCCGCGTTCAAATCCACCTGGTTGGTGCCGATGCAGTAGCAACCCACTGCAACCAGTTTCTCCGCCGCCGCAAACACCTCTTCAGTCAGCTGCGAACGGGAACGGATGCCGATGAAATGAGCATCGCGAATGGCGACTTTCAGCTCTTCGGTATCGAGTGCACCTTTGTGGAACTCAATGTTGGTGTATCCGGAGGACTTCAGAATTTCAACCGCACTCTGATGCACGCCTTCAACCAACAGAAACTTAATCTTGTCTTTCTCCAGTGATACTTTTGCCATTTCCCGACCCTATTTTGCAGACACCAGTGACGGCTGTGATAAGTCAGCCTGCTGTCAAAATATCAAAATTTCCGCACACAGCAATACAAACGATTGCCTGGCCGTTAGCACAGGAGTGACGTTCTATAGCACAAAGCAACAGATTCTAATGTGGGCAGGTTAGGCTTCAGAAGGATACGGTGGCAGGTTACGATTTTGTGACATAAATCACCGAATTTAACCCGACAAAGAAAAGATGTTTTTAGTGAAGAATTAACGGGCGCGCACCGCGCGCCCATCCGATTAACGCTTAATAATTTTCACGCCGTCAGCGGTGCCAATCAAGGCAATGTCCGCGGCGCGAGCGGCAAATAATCCATTGGTGACCACGCCAGGCAAGGCGTTTAGCGCCTCTTCCAGCCCCAGAGGATCAACAATACTCAGGCCCCAGACATCCAGAATAATATTGCCGTTATCGGTGACCACACCTTGACGATATTCTGGACGGCCACCGAGTCTGACCAGTTGACGCGCGACATAACTTCTGGCCATTGGAATCACTTCCACTGGCAGGGGAAATTTCCCCAACACGTCAACTTGCTTGGAGGCATCCGCGATACAGATAAAGGTCTCTGCCACCGCCGCCACAATTTTTTCACGCGTCAGCGCAGCACCGCCGCCTTTGATCATATGCATCTGCGTGTTGATTTCATCGGCGCCATCAACATAGATGGAGAGGCAATCAATGTCATTCAGATCGAAAACCGGAATGCCCAGCGCTTTCAGCTTCTCGGTTGATGCTTCTGAACTGGAGACGGCCCCTTCGATTTTTCCTTTCATGGTGCCCAGCGCGTCAATAAAATGCGCGGCTGTTGAACCGGTGCCAACACCCACAATGGTGCCCGGTTCTACAAAATCCAATGCTGCCCAACCCACTGCTTTTTTCAGTTCATCCTGCGTCATCACGTTACCCGCCTGTGCGTATACAAGTTGCGCGTAGTATATACACCTTCTGTGCAACAGAGAGTGCAAATGCAGAAAAATGTGGCATAGTGCGAAACATTGATTGCAAGGAGAATCACCAACATGAAACGCCCGGACTATCGCACACTGCAGGCTTTGGATGCCGTGATCAGAGAACGCGGTTTTGAACGCGCCGCGCAGAAACTCTGTATCACACAATCTGCGGTTTCCCAGCGTATCAAGCAACTGGAAAATATGTTCGGGCAGCCATTGCTGGTTCGTACCGTGCCACCGCGCCCAACCGAGCAAGGGCAAAAGCTGCTCGCGCTGCTGCATCAAGTAGAGCTACTGGAAGAGGAGTGGCTTGGTGACGAGCAAGGTGGCACAACCACGCCGTTGTTGCTGTCCCTGGCGGTCAACGCCGACAGTCTGGCGACCTGGCTGTTGCCAGCCCTCAAAGATGTATTGGCAGACTCCCCGGTGCGTCTCAACCTGCAAGTCGAAGATGAAACACGTACGCAAGAGCGCTTACGCCGTGGTGAGGTGGTGGGTGCGGTCAGTATTCAGCCGCAGCCCTTGCCCAGTTGCTTGGTCGATCAGCTTGGTGCGTTAGATTATCTGTTTGTGGGTTCGCGCGAGTTCGCCGATAAGTATTTCCCCAACGGCGTGACGCGCTCTGCGCTATTAAAAGCCCCCGCTGTGGCTTTTGATCATCTTGATGATATGCATCAGGCGTTTTTGCAACAGAACTTTGATTTATCGCCAGGCAGCGTGCCTTGCCATATCGTTAATTCATCAGAAGCCTTCGTGCAGTTGGCTCGCCAGGGATCAACCTGCTGTATGATTCCCCACCTGCAAATTGAACGTGAATTAGCCAGCGGTGAGCTGATTGATTTGACACCCGGCCTGCTGCAACGTCGCATGCTCTACTGGCACCGTTTTGCGCCGGAAAGCCGTTTGATGCGCCGCGTGACCGATGCCCTGCTCTCACACGGTCATCGCGTACTGCGACAGAATACCGAAGCCTAAAGCGGAGCTTGCCCCTTTTTACACAACAAGGGGCAAGTATCTGACGGGAATGTTTACTGCGCAGGCTGGATTTGGAATACCACATCCACCTGATCATCGAAATGAATCGATTGCTGCTCGTAGGTTTCCGCCGCAGAGGCCATTGGTGCAGCATCGGCAGTTTTATACATCCGCGCGACCGGCATTGGCTGATAGTTCGCAACGTGATAACGGATGCTGTACACCGAACCCAGTTTGGCTTTAAAACCTTGCGCCAGCGCTTCTGCCTGACTGGTGGCGTTTTCAATCGCCGCCTGACGCGCTTTCACACGGTATTGATCCGGATTCGCGACCCCCAGCTCAACCGAGCGGATTTCATTCAGACCGGATTTTAACGCGCCATCCAGTAAATCATTCAGCTTATCCAGTTTGCGCAACGTGACCTGCACCTGACGCACCGCGCGATATCCCTTCAGTACCGATTTACCGTCTTTCAGGTAATCGTATTCCGGTTGCGTGCGCAAATTCGCCGCATTGATATCTTTCTTTTCGATGCCGTTCTTTTGCAAGAAATCGAAATATTGCGCAACGCGATCATCAGCCTGCTTCTTGGCTTCCGCCGCTTCTTTCGAAGAGACGTTAACCTCAATGGCCAGGGTGGCAATATCCGGCGTGGCGTCGACACTGGCCTGGCCAGAAGTCACAACGTGCGGGCCATTTGGCAGTTCGTTGGCCAGAGTAGACAGTGGGGTGAGACTCAGTCCCATTAGGGTGGCAAATGCCAGCGATTTCAGCTTCACTTTATCCTCCGTGTGCGCTTACTCAATGAGTTGCGCAAGTGTAATGTCCTGACAAGTAACCGCAATGCGCTTTACAGCGTTTTACCTGGTTTAACCTGCCGTTTGCTCGCTAAGAATACTCGCTGGCAGCACAGTGTGCCATGTCAGGCAGTCTGAATAGTGAGTTTACACCAATGAAAAGGCTTGCCATGCCAACTTGCCTGCAATCCCCCACATCACCGCCCCCACCAGCAGATTGATAATGCGTTGTGCCTTGACCGTATTCAGCAAAGGCGATAACCAGGCCGCCAGCAGCGCGAGGCCAAAGAACCAAATCAGCGAGGCGCTTGCGGTGCCAAAGGCAAACCAACGGCGGGCCTCTTCCGGGAACTGGCCGCCCAGGCTACCGAGCACCACAAAGGTATCCAGATAGACATGTGGGTTGAGCCAGGTCACCGCCAACAGTGTCGCCAGAATACGCCAGCGGCTCTGTTTCATCACCGTTTCTTGCGCAATCGCAATATTGCCACTGAACGCTGTGCGCAACGCGCCCCAACCGTACCAAAGTAAAAACGCAACGCCGCCCCAGGTCACGATTTGCAGCAAAATCGGCGATTGCATCAGCAACGCGCTGCCGCCAAAGATCCCTGCACAGATCAGAACAATATCGCTTACTGTGCACAGACCCGCCGTCATTAGGTGGTATTGCCGACGCACACCTTGATTCATCACAAAGGCGTTTTGTGGCCCCAGCGGCAAAATGAGCGCAGCGCCCAATACAACACCTTGAAAATAGACCGATAACACGAGATTTCATCCTTCACACTGTTCGTTATGGCGGGCAGTGTAAGCGGCATGAATTATTAGAGGAAACGCAAAATTTTAATGGGATATTAGAGTGCTTAATAGTGGGTGCAGCGACGGCTGCACCCGAGATGACTATTCGCTGCGCGCAGCCGCTTCTTGCGCCTTCACCTGATGCAAGTGAACATCCATTTGCGGATAAGGAATACCGATGCCGTGCGCATCCAGTGTACGCTTGAAGTTGGCCATCAGATCCCAGTACACCTGTTGCAGGTCACCGCTCTTACTCCAGCAGCGCACCACAAAGTTGCACGACGATGCCGCCAGTTCATTAAGCCCGATCTGAATGCCGCGATCTTTTAGTACGCGCTCATCGGCCTCCACCACTTCACGCAACAGCCCGATCACCTGATCAACATCGGCATCATAAGAAACACCGATGATAAATTCATTACGACGCTCAGGCTCACGTGAGTAGTTAACAATATTGCCTGCGAGGATCTTCGCATTGGGCACTACCACGATTTTGCCGTCTGAACTGCGCATGGTGGTGGAGAAGATTTGTACGTTCAGCACCGTGCCCATAATACCGCCGAGATCGACAAATTCTCCCGCCCGGAATGGCCGAAAGGTGACCAACAACACACCGGCGGCCAGATTGCTTAGCGAGCCCTGCAGTGATATTGCAAAGGCCAAGCTCGCCGCACCCAGCACGGCAATCACCGATGCCGTTTGCACGCCAATTCGCCCCAGCGCCGCAATTAACGTAAAGGCAATGATGCCGTAACGGACCAACGCCGAAAGAAAGTCAGCGACGGTGGCATCAATTTTACGGGCCTGCAGCATGCGATTTACCGCACCCGAGATCAGCTTGGCAACCAGAAAGCCGATAAAGAGAATGGCTATCGCCGCAATGATGTTCACCGCATAACTCAGGATCAGTGCCTGATTACGTATTAGCCAGTTACTCGCATTGTCGATGCCAGTCACGACGTTTAAATCTTCCATTTAACCACCCTTCAATTCCCATCGAGAAAAACGCGCTTGCTTAGCGCATGCGCCCAAAACCTATAAAGGGTAATAAAAAAAGTGGGGTGCTGCCAAATAACTGTCGGGATTTGTTACCTTTTCAGACACAAGATGCATAAAAAAAGGCCCCATTGGGGCCTTTTACATGCTGTCTGCGAGAAGTCTTACAGAACGTCTACTGCGTTCAGCTCTTTGAAGGCTTGCTCTAAACGCACAACCATTGAAGATTGCGCGGCACGCAGCCAGACACGTGGATCGTAATGTTTTTTGTTTGGCTTATCGTCGCCTTCTGGGTTGCCCAGTTGGCCTTGCAGATAGCCTTCGTTCTTTTTGTAGTACTGCAGGATACCGTCCCAGGTTGCCCACTGGGTATCGGTATCGATGTTCATTTTGATCACACCGTAGCTGATGGACTCTTCGATCTCAGCAGCAGAAGAACCGGAACCGCCGTGGAAAACGAAGTCCAGAGAGTTGTGTGGCAGGTTGTGTTTCTTGCTCACATACTCCTGGGAATCACGCAGGATGGTTGGGGTCAACTTCACGTTACCTGGCTTGTACACGCCGTGTACGTTACCGAAGGAAGCCGCGATGGTGAAACGTGGGCTGATTTTGCTCAGCTCAGTGTAAGCGTAATCAACGTCTTCTGGCTGCGTGTACAGTGCAGAGGCGTCCATATGGCTGTTGTCCACGCCATCTTCTTCACCACCGGTGCAACCCAGTTCGATTTCCAGCGTCATGTCCATCTTCGCCATGCGCGCCAGGTACTTAGCACAGATTTCGATGTTTTCTTCCAGGGACTCTTCAGACAGGTCGATCATGTGAGAAGAAAACAGTGGCTTACCGGTTTTAGCATAGTGCGCTTCACCCGCGTCCAGCAGACCGTCGATCCACGGCAGCAGTTTCTTCGCGCAGTGGTCAGTGTGCAGGATAACAGGCACGCCGTAGTGCTCAGCCATCAGGTGTACGTGGTGTGCGCCAGCGATAGCACCAAAAATTGCTGCGCCCTGTGGCTTATCGGTTTTCACGCCTTTACCCGCGATGAACGCTGCGCCGCCGTTAGAGAACTGTACAATCACAGGCGATTTAACTTTCGCTGCCGCTTCCAGTACCGCATTGATGGAATCGGTGCCTACGCAGTTCACTGCAGGCAGTGCGAATTTGTTTTCTTTCGCGACTTTGAAAATTTTCTGCACGTCGTCGCCAGTGACAACGCCCGGTTTTACGAAATCAAAAATTTTAGACATGTTTGCGTCCCGTTTTTTAGGCCTGATACCCAGCAATAATGCAATGGGCAGGTGGAGATCAACATTTTAGACGGCGCACCGTGCGCCGCCTGGTGAATACTTACTGCTTAGCGCGCGCTTCCAGCATGGCAACAGCAGGCAGTTTTTTGCCTTCGACGAACTCAAGGAATGCGCCGCCACCGGTAGAGATATAGGAAATTTTGTCTTCGATACCGAACAAATCAATCGCAGCCAGGGTATCACCACCGCCCGCAACAGAGAAAGCATCACTGTCGGCAATGGCGTTCGCCACAATTTCGGTGCCTTTGCGGAAGTTCGGGAATTCGAACACGCCAACTGGACCGTTCCACAGAATAGTTTTGGCTTCTTTCAGTAACTTAGCCATAGCCAACGCGGTTTCATCACCGAAATCCATGATCTCTTCGTTGTCCTGAACTTCGTTCACTTTCTTCACGGTAGAAGGTGCAGTTTCAGAGAACTCCGTACCCGTACGGGAATCGGTTGGCACTGGAATACCGTGTTCGTCACGCAGTTTTTTGGCCGCTTCAACGAAGTCTGGCTCGTACAGTGATTTACCCACGTTGTTGTCGATAGCCACGAAGGTGTTAGCGATGCCGCCACCCACAATCACGGTATCCGCGATTTTGACCAGTGACTGCAGCACGTCAAATTTAGTAGAAACTTTAGAGCCGCCAACCACCGCGACCAGAGGACGCTCTGGGTTGCTCATCACTTTACCCAGCGCTTCCAGCTCAGCAGACAGCAGCGGGCCAGCACAGGCAACAGGCGCAAATTTACCTACGCCGTGCGTCGAGGCTTGTGCACGGTGTGCGGTACCAAAAGCATCCATCACGAAAACATCGCACAGTGCAGCGTATTTTTTCGACAGCGCTTCGTCGTCTTTTTTCTCGCCTTTGTTAAAGCGAACGTTTTCCAGCACCACTAACTCACCGGCACCGACATCAACGCCGTCAAGGTAGTCTTTTGCCAGGGTGACGTTGGTGCTGCTCAGTTTTTCTTTCAGGTAGTTCACCACAGGCAGCAGGGAGAATTCTTCGTTGTACTCACCTTCTGTCGGACGACCCAGGTGGGAGGTGACCATAACCTTCGCACCCTGCTTCAGCGCCGCTTCGATCGTGGGCAGAGAAGCACGAATACGTGCATCAGATGTCACTTTACCTTCTTTGACCGGCACGTTGAGATCGGCGCGGATCAGCACGCGTTTACCTGCCAGATCCAGATCGGTCATTTTAATTACAGACATGGTGAATCCTCTCGTTGATTCTCATAAGTTTTGCAGACGCAAACCGCGCCCTACCTGAAACCGCTTGCGGCCATTGCCAACGTGGTGTCAATCATTCGGTTGGCAAAGCCCCATTCGTTGTCACACCAAACCAGCGTTTTGATCAGGTGCTGACCGCTGACCCGCGTTTGCGTACCGTCCACAATGGCACTGTGCGGGTCATGGTTAAAATCGATGGAGACCAAAGGCAATTCTGTATAGTCAACTATACCATTAAATGCCCCTTCTGACGCGCCTCTGAGCAGGGCATTCACCCGGCAGGCATCTACGCCATCGCGTACTGTGACGCTCAGGTCAATCGCCGTCACGTTTATCGTCGGGACGCGGACGGCGATCGCTTCAAATCTGTCGTTAAATTTCGGAAAAATGCGTGTAATCCCCGCGGCTAAACGGGTATCCACCGGGATAATCGACTGACTGGCGGCGCGTGTGCGTCGCAGGTCAGGGTGATACGCATCAATCACCTGTTGATCGTGCATCGCCGAGTGGATGGTGGTCACTGTCCCGGATTCGATCCCAAACGCATCATCTAACAATTTGATGATCGGAATAATGCAGTTCGTGGTACAGGAGGCGTTGGAGACAATGCAATCCTCAGCCTTGAGCGCCTGCTGATTAACCCCAAACACCACGGTGGCATCGATGTCGTTATCCGCCGGATGTGAAAACAGGACTTTTTTTGCGCCTGCCCGCAGATGCGCTTCACCATCAGCGCGACGGCCATATACTCCGGTACACTCCAGCACAATATCCACGTTCAGTTCGCGCCACGGCAGTGAAGCGATATCGGGAGAGTGCAACAGGCGGATACTGTCATCGCCCACCGTTAAGACATCACGCTCCTGGCGGACATCCCAGGTAAACCGGCCATGACTGGTATCGTACTTGAGTAAGTGCGCAATCCCCGCGCTGTCCGCCAGCTCATTGATGGCGACCACGGTAATTTCGGCGCGGCGGCCTGTTTCATACAGTGCACGCAGCACATTTCGTCCAATACGGCCAAAGCCATTGATTGCGATACGAACGGTCATACCACTCCTGCGTATTCCCTCCGAAAATGGGTGCCGATAGCCTGGGCTACACGCTCCGTTTTGTACAGAGGAATATCACGAAAATCCGCGTCGTTTCGGCAGTGTAACACCACAACTGAAACGGTTCAGCTAGAGTAATCTATGTGAGGAATAACAGGAATGATTGCGATCAATTACTCAATGAAATATTGGATCTGCGTCACAAAATTGATAGATAGCGGAGAGAGAAAGGAAGGGCCGGAGAAGACCGGCCCCTGGGATGCAAAAAATTACAGAATGGCTTTCGCTTTAGCAACCACGTTATCCACGGTGAAGCCAAACATCTCGAACAGTTTGTCTGCTGGCGCTGATTCACCAAAGGTTGTCATGCCAACGATCGCGCCGTTCAGGCCGGTATACTTGTACCAGTAGTCCGCGATACCCGCTTCGATGGCCACGCGCGCGCTAACGGCTTTTGGCAAGACAGATTCACGGTAAGCAGCATCCTGCTTGTCAAAGGCATCGGTAGAAGGCATCGACACGACGCGAACTTTACGGCCTTCGGCGGTCAGTTTGTCATACGCGCCCGTCGCCAGTTCAACTTCAGAACCCGTGGCGATCAGGATCAGCTCAGGCTGGCCTGCACAATCTTTCAGCACGTAACCACCGCGAGCGATGTTAGCCAACTGCTCAGCGGTACGATCTTGCTGCGCCAGGTTCTGACGCGAGAAGATCAGTGCGCTTGGACCATCTTTACGCTCAATCGCGTATTTCCAGGCCACCGCAGATTCAACCTGGTCGCAAGGACGCCACAGGCTCATGTTAGGTGTCACTCGCAGGCTGGCCATTTGCTCAACCGGTTGGTGCGTTGGGCCATCTTCACCCAGACCAATAGAGTCATGGGTATAGACCATCACCTGACGGATCTTCATCAGTGCCGCCATACGCGCTGCGTTACGGGCATACTCGACAAACATCAGGAATGTGGCGGTGTACGGCAGGAAACCACCGTGCAGAGCAATCCCGTTAGCAATAGCCGTCATACCAAATTCACGCACACCGTAGTGAATGTAGTTGCCCGCGGCATCTTCGTTAATTGGCTTAGAGCCTGACCAGATTGTCAGGTTGCTTGGCGCCAGGTCAGCAGAGCCGCCCATGTATTCTGGCAGCAGCTTACCAAAGGCTTCGATCGCATTCTGAGAGGCTTTGCGGCTGGCGATTTTCGCGGGATTCGCCTGCAGTTGCTCAATGAATTTCTGCGACTCTTGTTCCCAGTTAGCCGGCAGTTCATCAGCAGTACGGCGCTTAAATTCCGCTGCCAGTTCTGGGTGAGCGCTGGCGTAGGCTGCGAACTTCTTGTTCCACTCGGCTTCTTTCGCCTGGCCTGCTTCTTTAGCATCCCACTGCGCATAGATGTCAGAAGGGATTTCAAAAGGTGCGTGCGTCCAACCCAGTTGTTTACGGGTCAGTGCAATTTCATCGTTGCCCAGTGGCGCGCCGTGAGAGTCGTGCGTACCGGCTTTGTTTGGAGAGCCGAAACCGATAACGGTTTTGCACATCAACAGGGATGGCTTGTCAGTGATCGCACGTGCTTCATCGACCGCTTTTTTGATCGCGTCAGCATCGTGACCATCAATGCCACGCACAACGTGCCAGCCATAAGACTCGAAACGCATCGCGGTGTCATCGGTGAACCAGCCTTCAATGTGACCGTCGATAGAGATGCCGTTGTCGTCATAGAACGCCACCAGTTTGCCCAGCTTCAGCGTTCCCGCCAGTGAGCAGACTTCGTGGGAGATCCCTTCCATCATGCAACCGTCACCCATGAACACATAGGTCGCGTGGTCAACGATATCGTGACCTGGGCGGTTGAACTGGGCAGCCAACGTGCGCTCAGCGATCGCCATTCCCACGGCGTTCGCAATCCCCTGACCCAGTGGGCCAGTCGTGGTTTCCACGCCTGCGGTGTAACCAAACTCTGGGTGGCCAGGCGTTTTGGAGTGCAACTGACGGAAGTTCTGCAGCTCGCTCATTGGCAAGTCATAACCGGAGAGATGCAGCAAGCTGTAAATCAGCATTGAGCCGTGGCCGTTAGACAGGATGAAACGGTCACGATCGGCCCATTGTGGGTTGACCGGGTTATGATTCAGGTAATCACGCCACAGGACTTCAGCGATGTCAGCCATGCCCATTGGGGCTCCCGGGTGGCCGGAATTGGCTTTTTGTACCGCATCCATACTGAGGGCGCGAATGGCGTTGGCAAGCTCTTTACGAGAAGACATTTTCTACTCCAGGTCGGATTAAAGTGCTTCGCCGTCCTTAACCTATTGTAAGTAATAAATTATCAGGCAAAGCTAAGAGAAAATCGCATTTCAATGTACATGAAACCTCGTGTTTCGTACATGGCATGAAAAGCAAAAATAACCGATTCAGCCCCGCTTTCAGAGCACTGCCCACCAGCAAAATCGCTAAAACATGCTATAACGGCAGCAGGAGTCGCTGGCGATTTGCCCGACACTCATCTTGTTACTTTTCAAAGGAAGAAAAAAATGAAGATCCGTGCTGCCGCAATGGCACTCACTATGACGACCTTACTCGCGGGCTGTCAGGGAATGGACAGCAATGCTCTGATGCAATCTGGAGCCCAGGCTTTTCAGGCTTATACCCTCAATGATGAGCAGGTAAAAACCCTGAGCGATCAGTCTTGTGCGCAAATGGACAAACAGGCACAAATCGCACCTGCCAGCAGCGAGTACACCAAACGTCTGAATAAGATTGCCGCTTCACTGGGCGATAACATCAATGGGACACCGGCTAACTACAAAGTCTATCTGACCAAAGACGTGAACGCGTGGGCAATGGCCAATGGCTGTATCCGCGTGTACAGCGGCTTAATGGATATGATGACAGACAACGAAGTGGAAGGTGTGCTGGGCCATGAGATGGGCCACGTGGCATTAGGCCATACGCGTAAAGCCATGCAGGTTGCCGTCGGCACCACTGCCGCGCGCAATGCGATTGGTTCCGCTGGTGGTATTGCGGCCAGCCTGTCACAGTCTCAACTGGGTGATTTAGGTGAAAAGCTGGTTAATGCACAGTTCTCGCAAACGCAGGAATCACAGGCGGACGATTACTCTTTCGATCTGCTGAAAAAGCGTGGCATCAACCCACTGGGTCTCGCCACCAGCTTCGACAAATTGTCTAAACTCAGCGGCAGTCAGGGCAGCAGCATGTTTGATTCACACCCGGATTCCGCAAGCCGTGCACAGCATATCCGTGATCGTATCGCCGCCGGTAAATAACCCCGCGTGATACTGCGTCCCTTCGCAACGCGAGGGGACGCAATCAACAAGGCTTACTCGCCTTTATTTACCGCCTGCACGTGCAGCATATCCAGCGCGATGGTCGCCGCGGCCAGCGAGGTGAGATCGGATTGATCGTAACCCGGTGCCACTTCTACCAGATCCATCCCAACGATGTTCAGCCCCTGCAAACCGCGCACCAGCTTCAATGCTTTATCGCTGGTTAACCCGCCGCACACTGGCGTGCCGGTGCCCGGTGCATGAGCCGGATCCAGACAGTCAATATCAAAGGTGAGATAGACCGGTAAGTCGCCAACAATCTGTTTTACCTGCGCCAGAATGTCATCCACACCGCGATCATTCACTTGTGCCGCATCTAACACATTGAATCCCAGGGAAGCATCAAATTCGGTGCGAATACCGATTTGTACCGAGCGCGTTGGATCGATCAGACCTTCCTGCGGTGCATGGTGGAACATGGTGCCATGGTCAAACGTTGGTCCGTTTGAGTAGGTATCGGTGTGAGCATCAAAATGCACCAGCGCCATTTTGCCAAAATACTTAGCGTGTGCGCGCAGCAGTGGCAGAGAGATATAGTGGTCGCCACCAAAAGTCAGCATGCGTTTGCCATTGGCCAGCAGTTTTTCTGCGTGGGCCTGCAATTTGGTGCTCAGATCCTGAGAATCCCCGAATGCATACACCAGATCGCCGCAGTCAATCACCTTCAAACGCTGACGCAGATCGAAATTCCACGGATAGCGGCAACCTTCCCACGCCAGGTTGGTGGAGATTTGACGAATCGCCCCCGGCCCTAAGCGGCTGCCTGGACGGCCCGAGGTCGCGGCATCGAAGGGGACGCCCGTGATCACCCATTCTGCATCGCTATCGTAAGGCTGAAAGTTCAGTGGAAAACGCATAAAACCAAAGGCGTTTGAAACCAGTGAGTTGTCGTATTCGTTGTTCAAGGTGTTGTACATGGTGGTTCCTCTCAAAACCGATTTTGTCCGTAAAGTGACGTCACTAGATATAAAAAATCCCTCCCGCGTCGTTGACCCGACGAGGAAGGGATTGAATAAAAAAACGTTCTGGTGGAGCTTACTTTTTGTTGCCAAAAATACCATCAAATAAATTGCTGATCTGGCTGGTGTCGACGTTGTTCAGCTCTTGAACCTGAGATTCATCTACCTCGCCTTGAGGCGTGACTCTGTCGACTAAGCCTGGCAGAAATTGTGATAACTGATTCAGTGCACCCTGTTGGTCGGTGCCTAGCAGGCTGGCCAGTGAACTGATATCCAATCCACTTTCTTGAGCAACTTGTCCAAGATGTTGAGGCTCAACGGGTTCGTTCGCCCCCTGCCCTGTCCAACTGCCCAAAATGCTCCCTAAGCCGCCGGTCCGAAGCCTTTCAATGACCCCGGGCAAGCCACCTGGTTGCGAATTCACCCACTGGAAAATTGCCGCAACGGCAGCCATTTTTGCCGCATTACCCAATCCTGAGTTTTGCGACGATCCACCACCTAAAATACTGTCTAAAAGCCCCATTGCCTTACTCCTTTATATGCGTAGGGTTAATGATTAGGAGGGGGCTTACATGCCCCCTCCCGCCTGAAGATTATTCATCTTCAAGATAAGTGTAGCCGTATAATCCGCTTTCAAACTCTTCCAGGAATTGTGCGCGTAAATCATCATCCAAATCAGTCTGTTTCACCTGATTACGGAACAACGTCAACAACTCCTGCGGATCAAGCTGTACATACTCCAACATGTCAGCCACGGTATCGCCTTCGTCTGACAATTGCACTTCAACACTGCCATCCGGGAAAGCAAACACATCGACCGCTTCGGTATCGCCAAACAGGTTGTGCATGTTGCCCAGAATCTCCTGATAGGCGCCGACCATAAAGAAGCCCAACATCGGTGGATTATCCACGTCATATTGCGGCATCGGCATGGTGGTGGCGATGCCGTCACCGTCCACATAATGGTCGATGGTGCCATCCGAGTCACAGGTGATGTCCAACAAGACCGCACGACGCTCAGGTGGGCGATCCAGCCCTTCCAGCGGCAGTACCGGGAACAACTGGTCGATTCCCCACGCATCCGGCATCGACTGGAACAGCGAGAAGTTCACGTAGACTTTGTCTGCCATACGCTCTTGCAGTTCATCAATAATCGGACGGTGCGCACGGTTGCTTGGGTCCAGATGCTGCTGAATGTAATTACAAATGCTTAAGTAGAGCTGCTCAGCCCATGCGCGTTGCAACAGATCATAGGTGCCAGACGAATAGCCAGTATGGATATCAAACAGATCCATCTGGCTATCATGTAACCACTCACGTAGTGAACGGCGCGTGTTAGGTTCATGCATCTCCTGCCAGGTATCCCACATGCTTTGCAGTGGACGTGGCGCGTCTGGCGCTGGCGCCTCTGGCACGCTGAATTCGTTACGCTCTACACCGATGATGTTGGACACCAGCACCGTATGGTGCGCCGTTACTGCACGGCCAGACTCAGTGATCACTGTCGGATGCGGCAAGCCGTGCTCTTCACACGCATCACCAATCGCCCAGATAACATTGTTGGCGTATTCGTTCAGGCCATAGTTCACCGAGCAGTCAGATTGTGAGCGCGTGCCTTCATAATCGACTCCCAGGCCGCCGCCCACGTCGAAGCATTGAATGTTGACGCCCAATTTTGCCAGCTCAACATAAAAACGAGCCGACTCACGCACGCCCGTGGCGATATCGCGAATGTTTGCCATCTGCGAACCCAGATGGAAGTGCAGCAGTTGCAGGCTATCAATACGACCAGCCTTGCGCATGATGTCCACCAGTTCCAGCACCTGAGAGGCCGCCAAACCGAATTTCGACTTCTCGCCGCCGCTGGATTGCCATTTTCCTGACCCCTGCGAAGCCAAACGGGCGCGGATACCTAAGCGCGGCACCACATTCAGGCGTTCAGCCTCTTCCAGCACCATCTTCACTTCGGTCATTTTCTCGATCACGAGATAGACTTTGTGGCCGAGTTTTTCACCAATCAGCGCCAGACGAATATATTCACGATCTTTATAGCCGTTACAGACGATAACCGTGCGCGTCATACCCGCATGCGCTAACACTGCCATCAATTCCGCTTTCGAACCGGCTTCGAGGCCCAGCGGTTCACCCGAGTTCACCAGCGATTCAATCACACGCTTGTGCTGGTTAACTTTGATCGGATACACCAGAAAGTAATCGCCTTTATAGCCATAGGATTCACGGGCGCGTTTAAACGCCGCATTAATCGAGCGCAGACGATGTTGTAAAATTTGTGGGAAGCAGAACAGTGCAGGCAGACGTTGTCCATCCGCTTCACGCTCTTTCACCAATTTGGCCAGGTCCACGCGGACTTCCGGCTGATCGGGATCGGGGCAGACGCTGATGTGGCCCAGTTCGTTGACGTCGTAATAGTTATTGCCCCACCAGGCAATATTGTAAGTACGCAGCATACGGCTGGCATCCTGACTGCTCATCGCAACCTCCTGCATGGAACGTAACCCACCCTGTTCGCCTGCTGACGAACCCTTAATTGTTTTCATGTCGTCAGACATCACGAGCCTCTTTTTTTGCCAAATGTGCAACAGAGTCTACTGCTCGCGCAGCAAACCGTTGCGGGAACAAGCCATCTACCCTGCTGGATTGCAGCATAACACGCTGAAAAATCAACGTTGAAGACGGTATTTTTGTGTAAGTGTAAAGCACGCTGCCACACTCCGTGTAAAAGTCTGCACATCGCAGAAAAGTCTTAAGCACCAGTGTAGCTGGCGCGCGTGTCAGGGCAATGACGGAAACGTCTTCGAGTTAACGAAAAAAGTGGCGTTATAGACAGGAGCAAAGTACCGGAAGGGTACGCGGCGAATGAAGGGACAATCACATCCATTTTCATTACGTTTATCACCTCCACACACACAGCATAACGGGCCATGTGATAGACAGGACTGAGGATGACATGTCAGACAAGGTCTGACGGATTCGCCTGCAACAGAGCAGCGGCGTTTTATACCGCCGAGCGCCATAAAAAGCAAAATCAAATTATTGGAAACTGGGAAACTGTCAGGAAAAATTGCCAATTCAGCGCAGCAAAACATGCCTTGCCACTAAAAAAAGGGTGGCAATTCGCTCACTGAGTAACCTAGAATAGCCGTCCAGATGTTAATCCATCTATACTGGTTAACTTCTAAGCGTCCCTTAATTTTGTTAGTCACTTTGACGCCCTATAGATGGACACACTTACTCAGTTCGCGACTTCGCTGAGGGGGCCTGCAGCGGCATCATTGCCACGCAGTATCAGGCTGGTGCCTCTGTTCAGCGCTAGCGCAGTCGTTTTCACCCGAATTTAATGAAAGGTAATAATTCACATGGCTAAACACCTGTTTACCTCCGAGTCCGTATCCGAAGGGCATCCTGATAAAATCGCTGACCAAATCTCCGATGCGGTGCTTGATGCCATTCTGGCGCAAGATCCTAAAGCCCGCGTAGCCTGTGAGACCTATGTCAAAACCGGTATGGTCATGGTCGGCGGTGAAATCACCACCAGCGCCTGGGTCGATATCGAAGAGATCACCCGCCAAACCGTGCGTGAAATTGGCTACGTGCATTCCGATATGGGCTTTGATGCCAACTCTTGTGCAGTTTTAAGCGCAATTGGTAAACAGTCTCCAGATATCAATCAGGGCGTTGATCGCCAGGATCCGCTGGAGCAAGGCGCAGGCGACCAGGGTTTGATGTTTGGTTACGCCACCAATGAAACCGATGTGCTGATGCCAGCCCCTGTGACCTACGCTCACCGTTTAGTGCAGCGCCAGTCTGAAGTGCGTAAAAACGGCTCACTGCCGTGGCTGCGCCCGGATGCCAAAAGCCAAATCACCTTCCAGTATGACGATGGCAAAATCGTCGGTATTGATGCCGTGGTCCTGTCGACCCAGCACGCTGAAGATATCTCGCAGAAAGATCTGCAAGAAGCCGTGATGGAAGAGATCATCAAGCCCGTTCTGCCGACCGAGTGGATCAACGCCAGCACCAAATACCACATCAACCCAACAGGCCGTTTTGTTATCGGTGGTCCAATGGGTGATTGTGGCCTGACTGGCCGTAAAATCATCGTCGATACCTACGGCGGTATGGCACGTCACGGCGGCGGCGCGTTTTCTGGTAAAGATCCGTCGAAAGTAGACCGCTCAGCGGCCTACGCTGCACGCTATGTTGCTAAAAACATCGTGGCTGCAGGCCTGGCTGACCGCTGTGAAATCCAGGTTTCTTACGCGATTGGTGTGGCAGAGCCGACCTCCATCATGGTTGAAACCTTTGGTACCGAGAAAGTATCTACTGAGCAACTGACGCTGCTGGTACGCGAGTTCTTCGACCTGCGTCCCTATGGTCTGATTCAGATGCTGGATTTGTTGCACCCAATCTACAAAGAAACCGCCGCTTACGGTCACTTTGGTCGTGAACATTTCCCATGGGAAAAAACCGACAAAGCCGCTGCGCTGCGTGATGCTGCTGGCCTGAAATAAGGTCACCGTTCTACGTTAAAGGGTCTGCCAATGCAGACCCTTTTTTGTTTCAGGCATCTTTAATTTTTAGCGACAACAGAAATGCGCCGCTCGCCAGGCCAAACGCCAGCCAGTAAACCGCATGGTGGCCGATATTCTCCGCTAACACGCCCTGTAATAAGCCTGCCAAAATCACCCCGGTTGAGATGCTATTGGTAAATAACGTGGTGGCCGCACCGGCCCGGCCAGGCATCAAATCCTGAAACCACAGCATGCCAATCCCCGCAATGATGCCAATAAACACCGCATTAAACAGCTGCAAAATCATCAGCGCGGTGCGTCCCTGAAAGAGCATCAACCCCAGATAAAACAGCACGCCGCACCCGACGGCAAATAACGACATCTTACGTTTCCCGGTGCGCTTGACGTAATAGCCAGCCAACAACATAACGGGGATTTCTAACCCTGCAGCGGTCCCCATTAATAAACCCGCCAGGCTTTCCGGTAATTGCAGCACGCTGGTGATATACAGCGGCATATCAATGATATACATGGTGTTGCATGTCCACATCATCACCGAGGCCAAAAACAGCAAGCGCACGTCGCGGTTTCGCCAGGCGCTGGCCTGTGTGACGATCACATCCGGTGAAGGCGCCGTGCGCGGTACCGATGGCAGCGCAGCCGCAATCAACAATAAACACAGCACAAAGATGGCGGCGGCCACCAGAAACATGGTAGTGAAGCCATAATTCAACGCCAGCGCAAACGACAACGGCGGCCCAATCACCCATGCCAGGGAGAGCTGCGCACGCATCACCGAGCTGAACATCACCACTTCCCGTGCAGAGCTATCTGCATACTCGCGCGCCAGCGCAAACAGTTGTGGCATCGACACACTGGCCAGCGCTGACAGCATCACGCCAACCGTGATCAGTGTGAGATAATCGCGGTTCCAGGCAAATAACAGGGCATTTCCCACGGCCATCACACAACAGAACATGATCAGCTTGCGGCGATCCCCTGTGGTATCGGAGCGTTTAGCCAGCAACAAGCTCACCGTAATACCTGCAATCGCATTGATGGTATAGAACAACCCCACCCAAAATGGGCGCACATCAACTTCACGCGCCAGAAATAAACTCAGCGTAGGGGCCTGTAATGCGCCTGCGACACCCACTAAAAAGGTGACCAGCATAAAGGTGAGATAGACAGGGTTCAGGCGGCGTCGGGTAAGCAACGATTTCATGCAAGATCCTTGCGACGGAATGAGCGGTGAGAAGGAGCAAAGGGTAGATGATGACGACAATAAAGAAAAAAGCCAGCGGGTAAAAGATCCGCTGGCGGGTGAAAGCACCAATACTCAGTTTGGCTGGGTCACAGCCCGATGTCAGAACGCCATTTCAGAGAAATGCCTCCCGCTCTTTCATCTGCGAACAGTATCGGCCTAAAATAAGGCAGAAAACATTGTCGAGTTTCCAAAGGGAGTTCCTCTTTTATGTCCTCACCGCGTCTACAACAACAATTTATTCGCCTGTGGCAAAGCTGCGGCGGACAGTCGCAGGAAACGACACTCAACGCCTTGTCGGAACAACTCAGTTGTTCACGCCGCCATATGCGCAACCTGCTCAATGCAATGCAGGAAGCCGGCTGGCTGGAGTGGCAGGCGGAAGCCGGACGCGGTAAGCGCTCGACCCTGAACTTTCTCTATACTGGCCTCGCGTTACAGCAGCAGCGTGCTGAAGATCTGTTGGAGCAGGATCGCATTGATCAACTGGTGCAACTGGTCGGCGATAAAAACAGCGTACGCCAGATGCTGATTTCACATCTGGGCCGCAGTTTCCGTCAAGGCCGCCATATCCTGCGCGTACTCTACTATCGCCCGCTGCTCAACTTACTGCCAGGTTCACCGTTGCGCCGTTCGGAAACCCATATGGCTCGGCAAATTTTCAGCAGTTTGACGCGCATAAATGAGGAAAACGGGGAACTCGAACCCGATATTGCCCACCACTGGCAGCAGATCAGTGATACCCATTGGCGGTTTTATTTGCGCCCTGCCATTCAATTCCATCATGGCCGCGAATTAGAGATGGAAGATGTGATTAGCAGTCTGGAACGCGTCCGTACGCAGCCCATTTTTTCGCATCTGCACCTGATTGAATCCAAAACCCCGTGGACACTGGATATCATGCTCACGACACCCGATCGCTGGCTGCCGTGGCTCATGGGTAGCGTTAACGCCATGATTTTGCCGCGAGAATGGCCAACCCTCCCCGACTTTGCACGAGAGCCTATTGGCACCGGGCCGTATGCGGTGGTGCGTAATCAGCAGACGCAGTTGAAAATCGAAGCCTTTGATGATTATTTCGGTTACCGCGCCCTGATTGATGAAGTGAGCATTTGGGTACTGCCAGAAGTCTCGGAAGAGATGGTCTACGCCGGGGTGCGGTTACAGGGGAAAACCCAGGCTGAAAAATCAGAAGAGAGCCGTCTGGAGGAAGGCTGCTATTTTCTGTTGTTTGATCAGCGTTCGGAAGCCGGGCGTGATGACGCCATTCGCCGCTGGGTCAGCTATCTCTTCAACCCCATTACACTGCTGAATCATGCTGGCCCCGCCTATCAACGCTACTGGTTTCCCGCCTATGGGTTACTGCCGCGCTGGCATCATCGTCGCGATGTAAATCCGGTGCAGAAACCCGCGCACTTGCAGCAGCTTACGCTGACCTTTTACCGCGATCATGTTGAACATCAGGGTATTGCAAATGTGCTGTCGCCGTTGCTCGCCGCGCAGGGCGTCACGCTGATTACGCAAGAAATTGACTACACCGACTGGCATAACGGCGAAGCCAGCAGTGATATTTGGCTCGGTAGCGCTAACTTCACCCTGCCGCTGGAATATTCACTGTTCGCGCTGTTATACGAACTGCCGCTGCTGCATCACTGTATTCCTAACGACTGGCAAGGCGATGCACAACGCTGGCGCGAGCAACAGTTACCGCTGGCGGAGTGGGCAAAACGTCTGGTCGACAGTGACAGTCTGCATCCCCTGTTTCACCACTGGCTGCTACTGGAAGGCCAGCGCAGTATGCGCGGAGTGCGCATGAACACATTGGGCTGGTTCGACTTTAAATCCGCCTGGTTTGCGCCCGAGTCGTGAAAGCGCCCCTTTTTAACGCCAGCATTAACCATTACACTTGTGCCAACTCAACGGGGTGCTGCGTCACAAGCGGCTGAGAAAAACCCGTCGAACCTGATCCGGCTAATCCCGGCGTAGGGATTTGAGTGTGCCCTCTCCTCAAATCCTTTGCGCACCCTGAATAATGAAGGAACGCAAAGTGCTGAAAAAAGTTCTCCCGCTGTTACTGCTGCTGGCTGGTCCAGTTTTGGCTGCCAAGCCAACGCTGACGGTCTACACCTATGATTCTTTTGCCGCCGACTGGGGGCCAGGACCGGCGGTTAAAAAAGCCTTTGAAGCCCAGTGCGATTGCATCCTGAAATTTGTGGCACTGGAAGATGGCGTGTCGCTGCTTAATCGCCTGCGTATGGAAGGCAAACGCAGCAAAGCCGATGTGGTATTGGGTCTGGACAATAATCTGATTTCAGCCGCTGAAAAAAGCGGACTGTTTGCCGCCAGCGGTGTCGATACGCAGGCACTCAGCCTGCCCGGCGGCTGGGACAATACAACCTTTGTGCCCTATGACTACGGTTACTTCGCGTTTGTTTACGATAAGAACAAACTAAAGAACCCACCCACCAGCCTGAAACAACTGGTTGAAAGCCCCGAGCAATGGCGGGTGATCTATCAGGATCCCCGCACCAGTACACCAGGATTGGGTCTGCTACTGTGGATGCAAAAAGTGTATGGCGACAAAGCTCCCGAAGCCTGGCAACAGTTCGCGAAAAAAACCGTGACGGTCACCAAAGGCTGGAGTGAAGCCTACGGTTTATTCCTTAAAGGGGAAGGCGATTTAGTCCTCAGCTACACAACCTCACCGGCCTACCATCTGATCAGTGAAAAAAAGGATAACTATGCCGCAGCGCCTTTCAGCGAGGGGCACTACTTGCAGGTTGAAGTGGCAGCACGCGTGGCGGCCAGCCCACAACCCGAGCTGGCAAAGCAGTTCCTGACGTTTATGATTTCGCCAGACTTTCAGCACACCATTGCCACGGGTAACTGGATGTACCCGGTCATCGCGACCCCGCTGCCAGAAGGTTTTGATACGCTGATAAAACCTCAGCAGGCGCTGCAATTCACGCCTGAGCAGGTTGCCACTGAGCGCGCCCCGTGGATCGCCGCATGGCAACGCGCCGTCAGCCGTTGAGTGTGCGCCCACTGCTTCCCGGCAGTCTGGCGACACTGTTATTAGTCAGTGTCGCCCTGCTGGCCTTTGGTGCGCTGTGGGTTAATGCGCCCGCGGCCAGCGTGACCACACTCTGGGCGGACAGCTATTTCTGGCACATCTTGCGTTTTTCACTCTGGCAGGCGTTGCTATCCGCCCTGTTATCGGTGATCCCCGCGATTCCTCTGGCGCGTGCGCTGTTTCGTCGGCGCTTTCCTGGACGCACAATGCTACTGCGCCTGTGCGCCATGACGCTGGTATTACCGGTGCTGGTTGCGGTGTTTGGCTTACTCAGCGTTTATGGCCGTGAAGGCTGGCTGGCATCCATGCTGAACCTTGTCGGCCTTGAGTACCACTTTTCTCCGTACGGGCTGCAAGGCATTCTACTGGCTCACGTGTTCTTTAACTTACCGCTCGCCACACGCTTGCTGCTGCAAACGCTGGAAGCCATTCCTGGCGAACAACGGCAATTGGCTGCCCAGCTCGGCATGTCCGGGATGGCGCAATTTCGTCTGCTCGAATGGCCCTGGCTGCGGCGGCAGATTTTACCGATTGGCGCCCTGATTTTTATGCTGTGCTTCGCCAGCTTTGCCACCGTGCTTGCGCTGGGTGGCGGGCCACAGGCGACCACGCTGGAACTGGCGATTTACCAGGCACTCAGCTACGACTATGATCCTGGACGCGCGGCCTTACTGGCATTGGTTCAACTGGGTTGTTGCCTGGTGTTGGTGTTGCTCAGCCAACGTCTGAGCCGGGCGATTCCCGCCGGTAGCAATCAAGCGGCTCCGTGGTTTGCCAGCGATCGCCGTCCCCTTTCACGCCTGCTGGATACACTGCTGATTAGTGCGGCTTTGCTGCTGCTGATTCCCCCGTTACTGGCCGTTGTGGTCGATGGAGTACATCGCGGCCTGAGCCATGCCTTGATGACGCCAGCATTATGGCAGGCCGTTGGCACGTCACTGCGCATTGCCGTTGTGGCTGGCCTGCTCGCCGTTACGCTGACGCTCATGCTGCTCTGGAGCAGTCGCGAGCTTCGTCAACGCCAGCGCCCATTAGGCGGTCAACTGATGGAATTGAGCGGCATGCTGATTCTGGCCATGCCGGGCATTGTGCTTGCCACCGGCTTCTTTATTTTACTCAACAGTACGCTGGGCTTACCGGCTCGGGCCGATGGCATTGTGATGTTTACCAATGCGCTGATTGCCATTCCCTATGCCATGAAAGTGCTGGAACATCCGATGCGCGACATCGCCGAGCGCTATAACCGGTTGTGTTTATCGTTGGGAATCAGCGGCTGGCAGCGCTGGCGTTTAATTGAGTGGCGCGCGCTGCGACGCCCCATCGCTCAGGCGCTGGCCTTTGCCTGCGTGATCTCCGTTGGCGATTTTGGTGCCGTTGCCCTGTTTGGCAATGAGGATTTCCGCACGCTGCCGTTCTATCTTTATCAGCAGTTAGGGGCCTACCGCAGCCAGGAAGGGGCCGTCACGGCACTGCTGTTGCTGATCCTTTGCCTGAGCCTTTTCACCTTGATTGAGAAACTTCCGGGACGCCATGCTCACTCTCGATAACCTGACTTATCTCTACAATCATCTGCCGATGCGCTTTTCACTGTCGCTGGCACCCGGTGAGCGCGTCGCGGTGCTCGGCCCCAGCGGAGCCGGTAAAAGCACCTTGCTGAGCCTGGTTGCCGGCTTTCTCCCGGCAACCAGCGGCACTCTGACCATTGCCGGTCAACAGGTCACACAGGCCTCGCCGGCAGAGCGCCCGGTATCGATGCTGTTTCAGGAGAACAACCTGTTTCCGCACCTGACCGTGTTTGAAAATATGGCATTAGGGCTGAACCCTGGCCTGCGACTCAGCGCACAGCAACGCAAAAAAGTCGATGACATTGCCCACCGCGTGGGACTCAGTGATTGTCTGCAGCGTTTACCGGGTGCACTGTCCGGTGGCCAACGTCAGCGCACCGCACTGGCGCGCTGTTTGCTGCGCGAGCAACCGGTCTTGCTGCTGGATGAACCTTTTTCCGCGCTGGATCCGGCCCTGAGAAAAGAGATGCTGCAACTGCTTGATGAGGTGTGTCAGGAGCGGGCCTTAACGCTGCTGATGGTGTCGCATAATATCGAAGATGCCCTGCGCTGTGCGCCCCGTAGCCTACTGATTGTCGACGGGCGCGTGTACTGGGATGGCCCGACCGCCACGCTGATGCAGGGGCAAACGCCCGCTGCGCAGATTTTAGGGATTACCGTCCGATAAACACTTGCCATAACAGGTGGCGAAAGACCGGCATTTGTGGATGAAACTGTATCGCGATAAACACAGCAATGGCGCAGGCGACGCCGAACGGTGCCAGCCATTTCAGCCGCGAGGCGGGCAACCAGCGCGTTGCCCAGTCCTGTTTCTTACCCGCTCGAATGCCACGCCAGCCCAGCCATAACCCCAGCCAAACCACGACAGCCACCGCCAGCAACAGCCATTTAAACCCGCCACCTTGTTCAGCGCTGGGCACATCAATGGCAACACCGGCCAAAATACCCGGCAGAAAATAGAGCGGCGGCCACAACACACATCCGATGATGTTGGGCGGCACAAACTTACGGACAGGCAGCTCTAACATGCCCGCCACCATGGGAATCAGCGGTCGCGTCGGGCCAATAAAGCGTCCGATGATAATGGTGAACATGCTGTGTTCATGCAACGCATGTTCGGTTTTGGTCAGCATGGCGTGGTGTTTCTTCAAAAATGACCAGCGATGCAACGGGCCTTTGAACCGGTAGCCAATATAGAATGAAATCCAATCGCCCAGCAGGCAACCGACAATGCCCGCTGCCCACGCGGGATACAGGCCTAACTGCCCACTGCCAATCAGCGCGCCGAGCGTTGCCATAAGCACCGTGCCTGGCAGCAGTAACCCCACCAACGCCAGTGACTCAAAAAATGCTACCAGTGCAATCGCGGCCAGCGCCCAGCCCGTTGACTGCGCTATTAACTGTTCTAACCAATGTTCCATCAGAATCTGCAGGTGATGAAAGGAACAGGGATTGTTACGACGCGCACGATCCCCGTCAAGACAGGAATTGTATGAAAACGTCTATAGCAGAACGTGTAAAGCAGCCACCACTGTATAAATAAACATGTTACACTGAGTGAATGATGACTGCGCAGCCTGGATATCTTCTCACCCGCCACTGGCGTGATACGCCCGCGGGCACTGAAATCAGCTTTTGGCTGGCCACCGATGCCGGCCCGCAGCTCGTGGTGTTACCCCCGCAAGAATCCGTGGCCTTTATTCCTGAAGAACAACGCCAGCAGGTTGAACACCTGCTGAGCCGGGAAAAAAACTGGCGCCTGACGCCCCTCGCGTTGAAAGATTTTCGTCAACGGCCCGTTATGGGACTCTATTGCACGCAGCAGCGCCAGTTACAGCGGCTGGAGAAACAGCTACGCGAAGGTGGCGTCACCTTATATGAAGCCGATATCCGTCCGCCCGAACGCTATCTGATGGAGCGATTTATCACGGCTTCCGTGTGGTTTGACGGCGAGGCCCAGTACGGTGATGTCGTCAATACACGCATTAAGCCCCATCCCGACTACCGCCCGCAGCTTAAGTGGGTATCACTGGATATTGAAACCACGCGCCACGGCGAGCTTTATTCTATTGGCCTTGAAGGCTGCGGCTGTCGCACCGTGTATATGTTGGGCCCACCCAATGGTGATGCCAGCAAAGAAGATTTTGATTTGCAGTACGTGGAGCGTCGTCCGCAACTGCTGGAAAAACTCAATCAATGGTTCGCCCAACACGATCCCGATGTGCTGATTGGCTGGAACGTGGTGCAATTTGATCTGCGCGTGTTGCAAAAAAGCGCCGAAAAATACCATATCCCTCTGCGTTTGGGGCGTCGCCAGGCGCCGCTTGAATGGCGCGAGCACGGTTTCAAGCCCGGCGTGTTCTTTGCTCAGCTTGAAGGACGACTGATTGTGGATGGCATTGAAGCGTTGAAATCTGCCTTCTGGAATTTTGACTCTTTCAGCCTGGAATCCGTCTCGCAAACGCTGTTGGGTGAAGGCAAAGCCATCGACGATCCCTGGCATCGCATGGAAGAGATCAATCGTCGTTTTGCAGAAGATAAACCTGCGCTGGCGCGCTATAACCTGAAAGATTGTGAACTGGTCACGCGTATCTTCCACAAAACGGAAATCATGCCGTTCTTGCTGGAACGCGCCAGTGTGAATGGCCTAGCCGTGGATCGTCACGGCGGTTCAGTGGCCGCCTTTGGGCATCTGTACATTCCGCGTATGCATCGCATGGGATTTGTCGCCCCAAACCTGGGAGAAGTCGCGCCACTGGCCAGCCCAGGCGGCTACGTGATGGACTCACAACCCGGTTTGTACGATTCCGTACTGGTGCTGGATTACAAAAGCCTGTATCCCTCCATTATTCGCACATTCTTGATCGATCCCGTTGGCTTAGTGGAAGGCATGAGCCATGAGGAAACCAGTACCGACGCCATCCCTGGCTTTCGCGGAGGCCGCTTTGACCGTCATCGCCACTGTTTACCGGCGATTGTCGAGCAGATTTGGCAGGGCCGGGAAAAAGCCAAACAGGTCGGCAACAAGCCACTGTCACAAGCGCTCAAGATTATTATGAATGCCTTTTATGGTGTGCTCGGCACCAGCGCTTGCCGCTTTTTCGATCCGCGCCTGGCTTCCTCAATTACCCTGCGTGGACATGAGATCATGCAGCAAACCAAAGCGTTGATTGAAGCCGAAGGATTCGACGTTATTTATGGCGATACCGACTCCACCTTTGTCTGGCTAAAATCCCCCCACAGTGAAGCCGATGCACAAGCCACGGGTCAGCGCCTGGTCGCACATATCAATGCCTGGTGGCGCGAGCATTTACAGCGTACATGGCAGTTAGACAGCGCGCTGGAACTGGAATATGAAAGCCATTATTGCCGTTTTTTAATGCCGACCATCCGCGGAGCAGAAACCGGCAGTAAGAAGCGCTACGCCGGTATGATCCGTGAGGGCGATCAACAACGCATGGTGTTTAAAGGCCTGGAAACCGTGCGCACCGACTGGACGCCACTCGCTCAGCATTTCCAACAGGCGCTGTATCAGCGTATTTTTACGCAGCAGCCGTATCAGGATTTTATCCGCGAAACGGTTCAGCAGTTGATGGACGGCAAGCTCGACGATCAGCTCGTTTATAAGAAACGCCTGCGCCGCCCTCTAAAAGAGTATGAACGAAATGTGCCACCGCACGTCCGCGCCGCGCGGCTGGCAGATGAAGAGAATCGCAAGCGCGATCGTCCTTTGCGCTACCAGAACGGCGGTTCGATCCGCTATGTTATTGCCACCTCTGGCCCGGAACCCGTTGACTATCGTCTGACGCCACTGGATTACGATCACTACCTGACGAAACAACTGCAACCGGTGGCCGATGGCATACTGCCGTTTGTTGGTGATGATTTTGCTACACTGATTACGGGTCAGTTGGGTCTTTTTTGACAGGTGACGAATGCGTTGCCTTCCAGTACCATAGCGCCCTTTCTGAACCCACACGCATATTAATCTCACCGGGCATTTCGCGCCGGGTGATGAGCTTTTGTCTGAACGCACGAGAATCGAGTACTTAATCTATGCCTTTTACTCTTGGTCAACGCTGGATCAGCGATACGGAAAGCGAACTTGGTTTAGGAACTGTCGTGGCATTGGATGCCCGTATGGTCACCATTCTATTTCCCGCGACCGGCGAAAACCGTCTATATGCCCGTAATGATTCTCCCGTCACCCGCGTGATCTTTAATCCCGGTGATACCGTGACCAGCCACGAAGGCTGGCAGTTGCAGATTGACGATACCCAAATTGAAAACGGCGTTGTCGCCTATATCGGTACGCGCCTCGACAGCGGCGAAACCAACGTCGTGATGCGCGAAGTGATGCTCGACAGCAAACTGGTTTTCAGCAAACCTCAAGACCGTTTGTTTGCCGGTCAACTGGATCGCATGGATCGCTTTGCGTTGCGTTTTCGGGCGCGTAAATACCAAAGCCAACAGTACCGTCTGGATATCAGCGGGCTGCGCGGTATGCGTACCAACCTGATTCCGCACCAGTTGCATATTGCTCACGATGTGGGCCGCCGCCATGCGCCTCGCGTATTGCTGGCCGATGAAGTGGGCCTCGGTAAGACCATTGAAGCCGGTATGATAATCCACCAGCAACTGATGGCAGGCCGCGCCGAACGCGTGCTTATTATCGTGCCAGAGACCCTGCAGCATCAGTGGCTGGTTGAAATGCTGCGCCGCTTTAACCTGCGTTTTGCCCTGTTTGATGATGAGCGCTTTGCCGAGGCGCAACACGACAGCGATAATCCTTTTGAAACGGAACAGATGATCATCTGTTCACTGGATTTCGTTCGCCGTAATAAACAGCGCCTGCAACAGTTAACCGAAGCCGAATGGGATTTAATGGTGGTGGATGAAGCCCATCACCTGGCCTGGTCTGAAGAGGCGCCCAGCCGTGAATATCAGGTGATTGAACAACTGGCAGAACATGTGCCAGGCATCCTGCTGCTGACCGCCACCCCTGAACAACTGGGAATGCAGAGCCACTTTGCACGTTTGCGCCTGCTGGATCCTAACCGTTTCCATGATTTTGATGCCTTTGTGGAAGAGCAAAAACACTTCCGCCCCATTGCCGACGCCGTCACCCAACTGCTCGCCGACACACCGCTCAGCAACGAGCAGATGAACCAAATCGGCGATCTGATGGGCGAACAAGACATCGAACCTCTACTGCAAACCGCCAATGGCAGCAGTGAGGGGAAAGCGGCAGCACGCCAGGAGCTGGTCAGCATGCTGATGGATCGCCACGGCACCAGCCGCGTGCTGTTCCGTAATACGCGTCAGGGTGTGAAAGGGTTTCCAAAACGCGAACTGCATCAAATCCGTTTACCGCTGCCAACACAGTATCAAACCGCCATCAAAGTCTCCGGCATCATGGCGGCGCGCAAGAGTCAGGAAGAGCGTGCGCGCGACATGCTGTATCCCGAGCAAATTTATCAGGAATTTGAAGGCGATACCGGCACCTGGTGGAACTTTGATCCCCGCGTCGAGTGGTTAATGGGGTATCTGACCAGCCATCGCGACGAAAAAGTGCTGGTGATCTGCGCCAAAGCAGCAACCGCGCTGCAGCTTGAGCAGGTACTGCGCGAGCGTGAAGGCATCCGCGCCGCGGTGTTCCACGAAGGCCTGTCGATTCTGGAACGTGACCGGGCTGCGGCCTACTTTGCCTCGGAAGAGGAAGGCGCACAGGTGCTCTTGTGCTCGGAAATCGGCTCTGAAGGGCGCAACTTCCAATTCGCCAGCCATCTGGTGATGTTTGATCTGCCCTTTAATCCTGATTTGCTGGAGCAGCGCATTGGCCGTCTGGATCGTATTGGTCAGGCGCATGATATCCAAATCCTGGTGCCTTACCTGGAGAAAACCGCGCAATCTGTGCTGGTGCGTTGGTATCACGAAGGGTTGGATGCGTTTGAACACACCTGTCCGACCGGTCGCACGTTGTACGATAACGTCTACCAACAATTGATCGGCTTTTTGGCTTCTCCTGAGAATCAGGAAGGTCTTGACGACTTTATCGTTCAATGTCGTAAAGAGCATGACGCTATCCGTTCGCAACTGGAGCAAGGCCGTGACCGGTTGCTGGAGTTAAACTCCAACGGCGGCGAGAACGCACAACGCCTGGCTGAACGCATTGGCGATCAGGACAACGACATTGAGTTGGTTAATTTCGCGCTGAACCTGTTCGATATCGTGGGCATTAATCAGGAAGACCGCAGCGATAACATGATTATCCTGACGCCGGGTGACCATATGCTGGTGCCTGATTTCCCTGGTTTGCCAGAAGACGGCTGCACGGTAACCTTTAATCGCGATCAGGCGCTGTCACGCGAAGACGCACAGTTCGTGACCTGGGAACATCCTCTGATCCTCAACGGTCTTGACCTGGTGTTGTCGGGTGATACCGGCAGTTGCGCCATTTCACTGCTGAAAAACAAAGCGCTGCCAGTCGGCACCTTGCTGGTTGAGATGGTGTATGTGGTTGAGTCGCAGGCACCAAAACATCTGCAACTGACGCGTTTTCTGCCGCCCACCCCAGTGCGTATGCTGCTCGATAACAAGGGCAATAACCTGGCGGGCAAAGTCGAGTTCGAGAGTTTTAACCGCCAATTGAACGCCGTTAATCGCCACACCGGCAGCAAGCTGGTCAATGCTGTGCAACAAGATGTGCATGCGATCCTGACGCTGGCCGAAACGCAGGTGGTGGCTGAAGCGCGCCAATTGATCGACGCCGCGCGGGATGAAGCCAGTGAAAAACTGGGTGCCGAGTTAACGCGTCTGGAAGCCTTGAAAGCCGTTAACCCGAATATCCGTGAAGACGAGATAGCCGCGTTAGAAAGCAATCGCACCCAGGTGCTGGAAGCCCTGGATCAAGCGAACTGGCGTCTGGATGCGCTGCGGTTAATCGTGGTGACGCACCAGTAATGTTAATGGAACCCTATTTTCCCGCGCAGGATCCCTGGTTGATCGTCTTGTATCAAGACGATCACATCATGGTGGTCAATAAACCCAGTGGCTTACTGTCAGTGCCCGGACGCCTGGACGAGCACAAAGACAGTGTCATGACGCGTATTCAGCGTGATTATCCGCAGGCAGAGTCGGTGCACCGGTTGGATATGGCGACCAGCGGTGTGATTGCTGTGGCGTTAACCAAAGCGGCAGAGCGTGAGCTAAAGCGACAGTTTCGCGAACGTGAACCGAAGAAACACTATATTGCGCGGGTTTGGGGTCATCTGGAAAAAGAGAGCGGCGTGGTGGCTTTGCCGTTGATCTGCGACTGGCCAAATCGCCCGATGCAGAAAGTGTGCTTCGACACAGGGAAATCAGCGCAAACGGAGTATCAGGTGATATCACAAGACGCGGATAACAGTACCCGCGTGCGCCTGACCCCGATTACGGGACGTTCACACCAGTTGCGCGTGCATATGCAAGCGTTGGGGCATCCGATTTTGGGTGACCGCTTTTACGCCACGCCAGAGGCATTAGCAATGTCACCGCGCCTGCTGCTGCACGCAGAAATGCTGACGATCACCCATCCCAAATTCGGCACGCCCATGACCTTCAAAGCGCCCGCCGATTTTTAAGCCCAATGTCCTCCAGCGCATTACAGCCGGAGGACACGCCAGACGGCGACAATTACTTAAAGCCCTTTTCCCGCTTGATCAAATCGTAGGCGGCTTGAATTTCTTGCGCTTTTTGCTTCGCCATTTCCATCATTTGTGGCGGCAAGCCTTTGGCCACCAGCTTATCGGGATGGTGCTCGCTCATCAGCTTGCGGTAGGCACGCTTGATGGTGGTGTTGTCATCTGAACTCTTCACACCGAGGACGCTGCACGCATCTTCCAGCGTTGGCCCACGACGCGACTGGTGTGCATTGCCTCCCCAACCGCCTTGCTGAGACTGGCCGCGACCACCAAACTGCTGGCCCCCTTCCATCATGCGCAGGAATTGATCGAACTGGCTGCGTGAAATCCCTAACTCTTCGGCGATCACGTACAGCACCTGACGTTCATTGGGGTGCAATTGCCCATCCGCAAACGCGGCCTGGATCTGAATTTCCAAAAACATCCGAATCAAATCAAAGCGGCCAAAGCAGGCCGATTTCAGCTCACGCAGTTTATCCCGCAGCGGATATTGCCCCTGCTTGCCGACGCGAAAAGCCGTTTGCGCCGATGTGCGTGCTTCACCGTGTAACTGCATCCGCTCCATTAACAACGAAGCGATCTGAATATCCGCTTCGGTAACGCGCCCTTTTGATTTGGTTAAATGTCCCATGACCTCAAAGGTGGTGCGAAAAAAGAGTGCCTGCCTTTCCTGCTGATTCGCAAAATAGCCCTGGCGTTGCGCACCGCGCGCTTTATCCACCATATGCCCCACGAACAGCCCCAGCAACACACCCCAGATGCCGTAACCCGACATCAGGCCCAACATCAGGCCGAGAACTTTACCCCAATAGCGCATATACTCCTCAATTCGCCATGCCGTTGGCTAAAAATTGCTTTATCATACCTGTCATTAAGCGCTTCGCCTAACCGCAGCGCGTACTTAACGTAACAGGATAACACTGGCGCAACGTAGTTGAGTGCGTTAGTCTCTGACCGTTTATCGGCATGATGCCAGTTATCACGGAATTTTCGATACCGCGAATGAAAAAACGACTCCCCACACTGCTGGCCACGCTGATTGGCTCAGCGTTATACAGCCAGCAAGGCCTTGCGGACGATTTAATGTCCCAGTGTATGCTGGGCGTACCCAGCTATAACCGCCCATTGGTGAACGGACAGCCCAACCAGTTGCCTGTCACCATCGACGCCGACCAGGCGAAAGGCAACTATCCTGACGATGCGGTTTTCAGCGGGAACGTCGACGTTGTGCAGGGCAACAGCCGCCTGCAGGCTGATGAAGTACAAGTCCATCAGCGTCAGCAAGCGGGTCAGACGGAGCCTGTGCGGACAGTCGATGCCATGGGCAATGTGCATTACGACGATAATCAGGTGATCCTGAAAGGTCCAAAAGCCTGGGCGAATCTCAATACCAAAGACACCAACGTGTGGAATGGCGACTACCAGATGGTGGGACGTCAGGGACGCGGTATTGCCGATCAGATGAAATTGCGCGGTGAAAACCGCTACACCATTTTAGAAAACGGCACTTTCACCTCCTGTCTGCCGGGCGATAACAGCTGGAGCGTCGTGGGTTCCGAAGTGATCCACGACCGCGATGAGCAGGTCGCTGAAATCTGGAATGCTCGCTTTAAGATTGGCCCCGTGCCGGTCTTTTACAGCCCTTATTTGCAGTTGCCGGTGGGCGATCGCCGCCGCTCTGGATTCCTGATCCCGAACGCGAAGTACGGTAAAAACAGCGGTTTTGAATTTGTGCTGCCGTACTACTGGAACATTGCGCCGCAGGCGGATGCCACCATTACGCCGCACTATATTAGCCGCCGAGGCCTGCAATGGCAGAATGAGTTCCGCTATCTGTCACAAATGGGCACAGGCTTAATGGCCTTCGATTACTTGCCTTCAGATAAAATTTATGAAGATGAGCGCGTAGCCCAGGGTGAAGATTCTAAACGCTGGTTGTTTTACTGGCGTCACGCCGGAGTGTATGACCAACACTGGCGTTTTAATATTGATTATTTGAAAGTCAGCGATCCTTACTACTTTACCGATCTGGATTCGACTTACGGCTCCACCACCGATGGCTATGCCACGCAAAAATTCAGCGTCGGCTACGCGGATACTAACTGGAACGCGACGCTCTCGACCAAACAGTTCCAGGTCTTTGCGGGCCAGGCCAACAATGATATTTATCGTGCAGAGCCGCAGCTCGACCTTAATTTCTACCAGAACGATATCGGCCCGTTTGATGGCCGTATCTTTGCGCAAGCGGTGAAATTTACCAATGTCAATGAGCGTTTGCCGGACGCGACGCGCTTACACATCGAACCGACCCTGAGCTTGCCCGTATCCAACGGCTGGGCCAGTTTAAACACGGAAGCCAAACTGCTGGCGACCCATTACGACCAGTCGGATATCGAGTATTACAACACGCGTATTGCTGGCCCGAATAATCAGTTGAAAGAGTCCGTCAACCGCGTGATGCCACAGTTTAAAGCGGATGGCAAAATGGTCTTTGACCGCGAGATGAACTGGGAGGCGGGCTATACCCAGACGCTGGAACCGCGCGTGCAATACCTTTACACGCCGTATCGCGACCAGAGCCACATCCGCACCTATGACACCACGCTGCTGCAAACTGACTATACGGGCTTGTTCCGCGACCGTACTTACAGCGGTCTGGATCGCATCGCATCGACCAATCAGGTTGCCACCGGTGTCACCACGCGTATTTATGATGACGCTTTAGTTGAACGTTTTAATGTTTCTGTGGGTCAAATCTACCAGTTTACGCCGTCCCGCGTGAGCGCCAATGACAGCCTGTCGGATGATGACAGAGGCAGTTTGATTTGGGCGGGTGATACCTACTGGAAAATCAGCGACCGCTGGGGTGCCCGTGGCGGGATTCAATACGATACGCGCCTGGATAACATCGCGCAGGGTAATGCCGTACTGGAATACCGTCGCGACGCCGATCGCATGCTGCAGTTGAACTACCGTTACAGCAGCCCAGAGTATGTTGCTACAGCGCTGAATAACAGTTCACTGGTGAATAACCCCATCTATAAAGACGGGATTTCACAAGTGGGTACCACAGGCAGTTGGCCAATCGCCGATGCCTGGTCCGTAGTGGGTGCGTACTACTATGATACCAAGCAAAATCAACCTGCCGATCAGTTGGTTGGTCTTCAGTACAACTCATGCTGCTACGCGATTCGCGTAGGCTATGAGCGCAAAATCATCAGTTGGGACAACGTAAACGTTAACAGCAAATACGACGATAAAATTTTCTTCAATATTGAGTTACGCGGTCTGAGCCCGAACTATGGTCTCGGCACTGGGGAGATGCTGCGTTCAGGCATTCTGCCTTACCAGCGCGCGTTCTGATAACGTCGTATAACGGCAAACCCGCATGGCGGATTTAACAATGGAAAAAGTATGAAGATCTGGAGAACGCTGATTCTTGGTACGGTCGTCATGGCCAACACCGCGTTAGCAGCCCCACAAGTGGTGGATAAAGTCGCCGCGGTGGTAAATAACGGTGTGGTATTAGAAAGTGACGTCACTGGCATGATGCAGTCGGTGAAATCGCAGGCAAAAGCGGCGGGTCAGCAACTGCCCGATGACAATACCCTGCGCCACCAAATCATCGAGCGTCAGGTAATGGATAATATCCAATTACAACTGGCAAAGCAGATGGGCATTCAGATTAATGATCAGCAGTTAGAGCAAGGCATTGCGGGGATTGCCCAGCAAAACCGCATGTCGCCCGATCAACTGCGCAGCCGTCTGGCCTACGATGGCGTCAACTACAACAACTACCGCGAGCAGATCCGCAAAGAGATGCTGATTGCAGAAGTGCGCAACAATGAAGTGCGCCGTCGCGTGACGATTCTGCCGCAGGAAGTTGATGCGCTGGCCGCTCAGGTCGGTAGCCAAAATGACGCCGGGACAGAACTGAACATGAGCCACATTTTACTGCCGCTGCCGGAAAACCCGACGCAGCAGCAGGTGGACGATCAGGAAAACCTGGCGAAACAGCTGGTTGGCGAACTGCGTAATGGCGCAGATTTCGGCAAACTGGCAATCACCTACTCTGCCGACTCTCAGGCGCTGAAAGGCGGCAACATGGGTTGGGGACGTATTCAGGAGCTGCCAAGTATCTTTGGTCAGGCGCTGACTACGGCGAAAAAAGGCGACATCATCGGCCCGATTCGCTCTGGTGTAGGTTTCCATATCCTGAAAGTGAACGATATGCGCGGAGGTGCACAGAACATTTCTGTCACTGAAGTCCATGCTCGCCATATTTTGCTGAAGCCGTCACCGGTATTAACCGATGAACAAGCGCGCCAGAAGCTGCAAGAAATTGCCGCAGACATCAGCAGCGGTAAAATCACTTTTGCCAACGCCGCGAAACAGTTCTCGGTGGATCCCGGTTCATCGAATCAGGGTGGTGACTTGGGTTGGACCTCACCTGAAGTCTATGATCCTGCGTTCCGCGATGCCTTGCTGCGCTTGAAAAAGGGCGAAACCAGTGGCCCGGTTCACTCCTCCTTCGGCTGGCATTTGATTCAGTTAATGGATACGCGCCAGGTCGATAAGACCGACGCGGCACAGAAAGAGCGTGCTTACCGCCTGCTGTTCAACCGTAAGTTTGCAGAAGAAGCGCAGACCTGGATGCAGGAACAACGTGCTTCCGCTTACGTGAAGATCCTCGGCCAGAATGGGCAGTAACCACCGTCTGGTTATCACTCCCGGCGAACCCGCCGGGATTGGTCCTGACCTCACCGTTCAGTTGGCGCAGCGCGACTGGCCGATTGAACTGGTGGTCTGTGCAGACCCTGACCTCCTGCTGGCACGCGCCCAATTATTAGGGCTTCCCCTGCAACTCCTACCTTATCAGCCGGGCAGCGAAGCCTGTATGCAGCGTGCGGGTACACTGACCGTGTTGCCTGTGCCTCTGGCGGCGCCCTCCATCGCGGGGACGCTCAACGTTGAAAATGGTCACTACGTATTAGAGACCCTTGCACGCGCCTGCGACGGCTGTTTACGTGGTGAATTTGCTGCCCTGGTGACGGGCCCGGTGCATAAAGGCGTGATTAACGACGGTGGGATCTTTTTCAGCGGTCACACCGAGTTTTTCGCCGAGCGTGCGCACTGCGACAACGTGGTGATGATGTTAGCGACGGAAACGTTGCGCGTTGCCTTAGCAACCACGCATTTACCGTTAAAGGATGTCGCAGCGGCCATCACGCCGCAGACGCTGCACGAAGTGATCACAATTCTCCATCACGATTTGCGAGAAAAATTTGGTATTCCCTCTCCCCATATTTTGGTCTGTGGCCTGAATCCGCATGCGGGTGAAGGCGGGCATATGGGGCGTGAAGAGATAGACACCATTATTCCTGCGTTAGAGACATTACGTGCGCAAGGCATGCAACTCAGCGGCCCGTTGCCTGCTGATACCTTGTTTCAGCCTAAATATCTGCAACAAGCCGATGCTGTGCTCGCGATGTATCACGATCAGGGCTTACCGGTGTTAAAATATCAGGGCTTTGGTCGCGCAGTGAATATCACGCTCGGCCTGCCTTTTATCCGCACATCCGTCGACCACGGCACCGCGCTTGAACTTGCGGGCCAGGGGCTGGCTGATGTCGGCAGCTTTATCACGGCGCTTAACCTCGCCATCAGTATGATTAACAATAGCCATGAATAATCGCGTCCATCAGGGGCACCTTGCCCGAAAACGTTTCGGGCAGAACTTCCTGAACGATCAGTACATTATCGACAGCATTGTCTCCGCCATTCATCCGCAGATTGGCGAAGCCATGGTGGAAATCGGCCCCGGCTTAGGTGCATTGACAGAGCCCGTCGGCGAGCGCATTGATGCGTTAACCGTTATCGAACTCGACCGTGACCTCGCGGCACGCCTACAGACGCACCCGTTTCTCGGCCCTAAATTAACCATCTTCCAACAAGATGCCATGACCTTTAATTTTGCCGCACTTGCAGAAGAAAAAGGCCAGTCGTTGCGTGTGTTTGGTAACTTACCGTACAACATCTCAACGCCGCTGATGTTCCATCTTTTCAGCTATACTAATGCGATCAAAGATATGCATTTTATGCTGCAGAAAGAGGTCGTGAATCGTCTGGTTGCAGGCCCCGGCAGTAAAGCCTATGGTCGTCTTACCGTGATGGCACAATATTACTGTCAGGTGATTCCCGTTTTGGAAGTGCCACCTGAATCCTTTACGCCCGCACCGAAAGTCGATTCAGCGGTAGTGCGTTTGGTCCCCCATACAACGCTGCCGCATCCCGTGGGCGATATTCGCGTGCTGAGTCGTATCACCACCGAAGCCTTTGGCAAGCGCCGCAAAACACTGCGCAACAGTCTGGGACACCTGTTTCCCGACGAGGTGTTTGCAGAGTTTGGGATTGATACCGGCTTGCGTGCAGAGAATGTTTCCGTTGCCCATTACTGTCAGTTAGCAAACTGGCTTTCGGCCCATCCGGCGCCGCAGGAGAGTTAAAGCATGATTGATCAGCCCCGAGTCTGCGTTCACGTACAGAGTGCCTATATCGAATCGCAATCTGAGCCTGAAACCGAGCGTTATGTGTTTGCTTACACCATCACAATCCGCAATCTCGGGCGACACTCTGTGCAACTGCGCAGTCGCTATTGGCTGATCACTAACGGCAATGGTCGGGAAACGGAAGTCACAGGTGAAGGCGTGGTGGGCGAACAGCCGCACATTGCACCAGGCGGTGAGTTTCAATACACCAGTGGTGCAATCCTGGAAACCCCAATGGGCACCATGCAAGGCCATTATGTGATGGTCGATTTGCAAGGTGAGCATTTCCAGGTCGAGATTCCCGTGTTCCGCCTTGCGGTTCAAACCCATATCCACTGACAGACAGTAGGTCGTTCCCGTTCGGGAACGACTGCATCAGGTAACACATTCATGAGTACATATCTGATAGGTGACGTTCACGGTTGCTACGATGAGCTTGTTGCTTTATTGCAGCAAGTGGCGTTTTCTCCGCGTGAGGATGAGCTGTGGTTAACCGGCGATTTAGTGGCTCGCGGCCCCGGCTCGCTGGATGTTTTGCGCTATGTGCGTTCACTGGGTGATTGCGTACGCCTGGTTTTAGGGAATCATGATTTACACTTGCTGGCGGTGTACGCGGGCATCAGCCGTAACAAACCGAAAGATCGGCTGAATCCACTGCTGGAAGCGGAAGACGCGGATGAGTTAATTAACTGGTTACGTCGTCAACCGCTGCTGCAAGTGGATGAAGAGAAGAAGCTGGTGATGGCGCACGCAGGCATCACGCCGCAGTGGGACATCCACACCGCGCAAGCCTGCGCCCGTGAAGTGGAAGCCGTGCTCTCCAGTGACAGTTACCCGCTGTTTCTTGATGCCATGTACGGCGACATGCCCAACCACTGGACGCCGACCCTCACTGGCTTATCTAAGCTGCGTTTTAGCACCAATGCGCTGACGCGGATGCGTTTTTGCTTTCCGAATGGTCAGCTGGACATGATTGCCAAAGAAGCGCCGGGAAGCGCCCCACCGCCTTTAAAACCCTGGTTTACGATCGCAGGCCCGGTGGCTGAGGATTACACCATTGTGTTTGGTCACTGGGCATCGCTGGAAGGGAAAGGGACGCCAGAGGGCATCATTGGGCTGGATACCGGCTGCTGCTGGGGCGGCAACTTAACCTTGCTGCGCTGGGAAGACATGACCTATTTCACACAGCCTTCCAATCGCGAAATGGCGATCGGAGAGTGAAAACGGGCGCCCAGGCGCCCGTTGTTTTATGCGTCGATCATGCGCCTATCACGCCACCGTCTTCACGCGTCACCATAATGACCGATGAGCGCGGACGTGGGCTGTTATTTGGAAAGTGCGAATCCCCTTCTTCACCGGGATGTTGCACGTTAACAAACATCGTCTTGTAGTCTGGCGTAAACGCAATGCCGGTTAACTCACAGGATTTTGGCCCCACCATAAAGCGGCGAATTTCACCGCTGACGGGGTCACCCACCAGACACTGATTATTCCCCTGTCCCTGGTAATCACCCTTGTTGCTGTATTTACCATCGGTGAGGATCCACAGACGCCCATCGTGATCGAAACCCAGGCCGTCCGGGCTGTTAAAGGTGTTCTCCGCCGTGACATTCGGTGTACCGCGGTAAATTCCTTCAGGATGGGCAATCGGGTTGCCGCAAAGCACATAAATATCCCAGCTAAATTGCTGCGCAGTGGCATCGCCTTTTTCATCCCAGCGGATGATTTGCCCATAGATATTTTTCGGACGCGGGTTGGCAGGATTGACCGGCATCCCTTCATCACCGCGCTTGCTGTTATTGGTCAGCGTGCAGTAAGCACGACCATCGTGCGGATTCACCGCAATCCACTCGGGGCGATCCATACGCGTCGCCTTCACCACGTCCGCCGCGCCGCGCGCGTTGATAAGAATGTCCGCCTGACTCTGGAAACCATTTTCTGCCGTCAATCCGTGCTGGCCGTGTACCAGAGGAAGCCAGCGCCCAATCCCCTTTAACGGCGTGCCCGCAGCATCCCCGGTGAACTCTGCCACATACAGCGTGCCCTCATCCAGCAGCGTTTTATTGGCTGCCGGGTTGGCATTATCCACTTTCTCATTGGAGACAAATTTATAGATATACTCGCCACGCTCATCGTCACCCATGTACACCACTAATTGCCCATTCTTAGCAACGGTGACAGCGGCATTTTCATGTTTGAAACGGCCCAGCGCCGTGCGCTTGATAGGTGTCGAAGTGGGATCCATCGGATCGATTTCAACAATCCAGCCGTGGCGGTTAAATTCATTGGGGTTTTTCGCCACGTCAAAACGCGCATCAAAATCGGCCCAGTTACGCTCTGGCTCGCTGGGATTCAGGGTGTAACGCTTCTGCGCAGGCGTGACAACATAATCGGCTTGCTGCGTCCCAAAGTAGGTGTCGTAGTTTTCTTCGCACGTCAGATAGGTGCCCCACGGCGTTTTCCCGTTCGCACAATTCCCAAAGGTGCCAAGGACTTTCAGGCCACTGGGATCCGCAGCGGTTTGCAGCGCTTTATCACCCGCCGCCGGGCCCGTAAAACGCATTTCGGTATTGGCGGTAATACGGCGGTTGTAGCGAGACGGACGCACCAATGCCCAACGGTTATTTTCACCCCGTTGGATCTCAATCACGGAAATACCGTGTGCAGCTTGTGATTTACGCACATCTTCCAGACTGGTGGCTTTGCTGCCGCCATGCACAAACAAATAGGGTTCGTTGACATACTCATTGTTGATCGCCAACAGGCCACGGTTTTCGTCAATCGGGAAGTAGCTCATACCGTCATTGTTGTCGCCGAACTGCTTCTCCTGATCCGCGGCACTGTTTTTGCCTTCGGGATCAAAAGCCGCTGCGCCCTCAATAATGGGTTCTCCCCAGGAAATCAGTACATCGGCGCGGTATCCCGCGGCCACCACCATCTCATCGGCCGTCGAAGCCGTGATGCCTTTAAAGCCCAGCAGTGCGCTCCCTGCCGGTGTGCCTTCAGCCAGCGCATTGACCGGGACAGATAAGAGGCCACCACCGAGGAAGCCTGTTAGCCCCACGGCACCAGTGCCCGCTAACAATTTACGACGTTGGGGATCCTGCAAGCGATCGGCGTTAAGCGTGATAATTTTATCGTTCATGACATTGCTTCCTTTATGGTTTCCCAGAGTGGTAGCAATGCTAAGGGCAGAAAATGACGGGAATGTTACAGAGGCGAGAGCACTCCCGCCTCTGAGGTGGATTAGCGGCGTTCTAAAATTTCAAAACAGTAGCTGTGTGAGTTGTCCTTATCAGCATCATGGAACTCACTGAAAGTGGAATGCCACTCATCGGGCTCGTAGTCCGGGAATTGCGTGTCGCCTTCCACTTCGGCATCGATGTGTGTCAGGTACAAGCAATCCGCCTTTTTCAGGAACTGCTCATACACGCGCCCACCGCCAATCACCATCACTTCTTCTGCATCTGCCGCCGCCTCAAGTGCTGCCTTGACGGAAGTCACCCAGGTCACACCGTCGTGGTTACCGGGCTGGCTGCTGATCACGATGTTCAGACGCCCAGGTAACGGACGACCAATCGATTCAAAGGTTAAACGCCCCATGATCACCGGTTTTTTCAGGGTATTGCGTTTAAACCAGGCAAGATCGGCGGGAAGATGCCAGGGCATCGCGTTTTCCATACCAATAACGCGATCCGCAGCCAACGCTGCAATCAGGCTAATTTTCATATCGGACTCTTCTGGAACAAAATTGGCGCCATAATACGTAAAGGTGAAACTTTCGTCGATAGGGCGAACCCCCGCTTTTGCGTAAAGTCTTTTCAATTTCTGTTAACCCTCTGTAACACGCGATATGCAGCGTCATTTCTTGCACAAAGCATGCTAAAATACTGCCTTTCGTGTAAAAAAGAGCGCCACCATGCTTGAAACAACCCTTTTTGTCGCTACCATCGCCACCTTAGGGATGATCTCTCCCGGTCCGGATTTTTTTCTGATCATTAAAAATGCGGCACGCTACGCGCGAGGTACAGCGTTGGTCACCTCCTTTGGCGTGATTTGTGGTGTGGCAACGCACATGACCTACTGCGTCGCCGGACTGGCCGTGGTGATCACCACAACGCCCTGGCTGTTTACCTTGCTGAAATATGCCGGCGCCGCCTACCTGATTTATGTCGGCGTTCAGGCCCTGCTGGCGCGCGGTGGCAGCAAAATGGATATCAACAGTGTTGAAAAGAGCGAGACAACGCTTAAGCGCGCTTTTCTGCAAGGTTACCTGTGTAATTTGCTGAATCCGAAAGCCACACTGTTTTTCCTGTCGGTGTTTACGCAGGTGCTGGATATGCACTCGGGCTTTGGCGAAAAACTGTGGTATGCCGGTATTATTTTAGGCCTGTCGCTGATTTGGTGGCCAGCACTGGTATTCCTGATTCAAAGCGCACCTGTCCGTCGCGGATTAGCAAAGGCGCAAAAGATCATTGATAAACTGCTTGGTGGCGTGTTGGTTGCGTTAGGGATTAAAGTCGCGTTGTCGTAACCCAATGCCATAAAAAAACCACTCACCCTGACGGGGAGTGGTTTTTTATTTGCCTGCCATTCGGCAGGCTTACCGCCATGATTAACCGTTAATCAGCTTATGCATCTCTTGCACGGAAATCACCTGCTCACGCGGGTCCGCGGTCAGGGAGTTCACGGTGGCGAAGCCGCCGTTCAAGGTGGTGTCATAATGCACTTTGTATTGCAGTGCGCTGCGGCGAATAATGCGTGAATCCTCAATGGCCTGACGGCCTTCGGTGGTGTTCACGATATAGCTGTATTCCCCGTTTTTCAGGCGATCCTGAATGTGAGGACGACCTTCATGTACCTTGTTCACCAGACGCGGATTAATGCCCGCTTCACCCAGCACGACAGCGGTACCGTGAGTCGCATCCAGCTCAAAGCCCATTTTTTGCAGCTTGGTAGCCAGATCCACAATGCGTTTCTTATCGCCTTCACGGACTGACAGCAGCGCACGCCCCTGCTTCTTCATGATGGCATTAGCACCCAGCATGGCTTTAGAGAAGGCTTCTGCAAAAGTGCGGCCCACGCCCATGACTTCACCGGTGGAGCGCATTTCTGGCCCCAGAATCGGGTCAACACCCTGGAACTTGTTAAACGGCAGCACCACTTCTTTCACCGAGTAGTACGGTGGAATCACCTCTTTGGTGACACCCTGCTGCGTCAGCGTACGGCCAGCCATCACGCGTGCTGCCACTTTCGCCAATGGCACGCCGGTGGCTTTAGAGACAAACGGCACGGTACGTGCGGCACGTGGGTTCACCTCAATCAGGTACACTTCGTTGTCCTTGACCGCAAACTGCACGTTCATCAGACCCCGCACGCAGAGTTCAAACGCCAGTTTTTCAACTTGCTGGCGCATCACATTCTGGATGTCCTGGCTGAGCGTGTAGGCAGGCAATGAACATGCTGAGTCACCGGAGTGCACGCCAGCCTGCTCAATGTGCTCCATAATGCCGCCGATAAGCACACGCTCGCCATCGCAGATGGCATCAATATCCACTTCCACAGCATCGTCAAGGAAACGGTCAAGCAGCACTGGCGCATCGTTTGAAACCGAAACCGCCGTCTGGAAGTAACGCTTCAAATCCACTTCGTCGTAGACGATTTCCATCGCGCGGCCACCCAGAACATAGGAAGGACGCACCACCAGCGGATAGCCAATCGACGTGGCTTTTTCTACGGCCTGTTCCATGGTGGTGACCGTGGCGTTGGCAGGCTGTTTCAGCCCCAGACGATCAACCGCCTGCTGGAAACGTTCGCGGTCTTCAGCGCGGTCAATGGCATCCGGGCTGGTACCAATTACCGGCACACCGGCCGCTTCAAGGGCACGCGCCAGTTTTAACGGCGTCTGACCGCCATACTGCACAATCACCCCTTTAGGTTGCTCAATGCGTACGATTTCCAGCACATCTTCCAGCGTAACCGGCTCAAAGTACAAACGGTCAGAGGTGTCGTAGTCCGTAGAGACGGTTTCCGGGTTACAGTTGACCATAATAGTCTCGTAACCATCTTCACGCAGTGCCAGTGCGGCATGCACGCAGCAGTAATCGAACTCGATACCCTGGCCGATACGGTTTGGCCCGCCACCGAGAACCATGATTTTGTCGCGATCCTGGTTCGGATTCGACTCACACTCTTCTTCATAGGTGGAGTACATGTACGCAGTATCGGTAGAAAACTCCGCCGCGCAGGTATCTACGCGCTTGTACACGGGGTGCAGATTAAATTGCTGACGCAGTTTACGAATTTCGCTCTCGGCAATACCAGCCAATGCCGCCAGGCGGTGGTCAGCAAAGCCTTTGCGCTTCAGCGTACGCAAGAATTCTGCCGTCAAACCTTTCGCGCCGTCTCGTGCGACCTGCTCTTCCAGACGCACCAGCTCTTCGATTTGCACCAGGAACCAGCGGTCAATGTTCGTCAGATTAAATACGCCATCGACAGACATCCCGGCACGGAATGCATCCGCGATGTACCAGATACGCTCGGCACCGGCATCTTTCAGCTCGCGGCGGATGCGGGTTAACGCGTCAGCATCATCCAAATCCACTTTCGGATCGAAGCCGTGCGCGCCAACTTCCAGACCGCGCAGCGCTTTCTGCAGTGACTCTTGTAATGTGCGGCCAATCGCCATGACTTCACCGACTGACTTCATCTGCGTGGTCAGACGGTCATTGGCACCGGCAAATTTCTCGAAGTTAAAGCGAGGGATTTTGGTGACCACATAGTCGATAGAAGGCTCAAAGGAGGCCGGAGTACGGCCACCGGTGATGTCATTCATCAACTCATCCAGGGTGTAGCCGACCGCCAACTTAGCAGCCACTTTGGCAATCGGGAAGCCGGTCGCTTTGGAGGCCAACGCCGAAGAGCGCGACACGCGTGGGTTCATTTCGATAACAATCAGGCGGCCAGTTTTGGGGTCCACCGCAAACTGCACGTTAGAGCCGCCGGTTTCGACACCAATTTCACGCAGCACCGCCAACGAGGCGTTACGCATGATTTGGTACTCTTTATCGGTCAGCGTTTGCGCCGGGGCCACGGTGATAGAGTCACCGGTGTGGATACCCATCGCATCAAAGTTTTCAATCGAGCAGACAATGATGCAATTGTCGTTCTTATCGCGCACCACTTCCATCTCGTACTCTTTCCAGCCAATCAGCGACTCATCAATCAGTAGCTCGTTGGTCGGAGAGAGATCCAGGCCGCGCTCACAAATCTCTTCAAACTCTTCGCGGTTATAAGCAATACCGCCACCGGTGCCGCCCATCGTAAAGGAAGGACGGATAATGCACGGGAAGCCAACGTCAGCGGCAACCGCCAGCGCTTCTTCCATGCTGTGTGCGATACCAGAACGGGCGGTGCCCAAATCGATGCTCTTCATGGCTTTGTCGAAACGCTGACGGTCTTCGGCTTTATCAATGGCATCCGCAGTGGCGCCAATCATGGTGACGCCAAATTCCGCCAGCACGCCCTGACGCTCCAGCTCTAATGCGCAGTTCAGCGCAGTCTGGCCGCCCATGGTTGGCAGAACCGCATCCGGGCGCTCTTTTTCAATAATCTTGCGCACCACTTCCCAGTGAATTGGCTCGATATAGGTCGCATCGGCCATTTCTGGATCGGTCATGATGGTGGCGGGGTTCGAGTTCACCAGGATAACGCGGTAACCCTCTTCGCGCAGGGCTTTACATGCCTGTGCGCCAGAGTAGTCGAATTCACATGCCTGGCCGATAACGATTGGGCCAGCGCCAAGGATCAGGATGGATTTTATGTCGGTACGTTTTGGCATTTTAGCGCTCCTGATTACTTAGCCTGAGAACGGTGTGCTTCAATCAGTTCGATAAAGTGATCGAACAGTGGCGCCGCATCGTGCGGGCCTGGGCTGGCTTCCGGGTGTCCCTGAAAGCTGAATGCCGCTTTATCGGTGCGATGAATCCCTTGCACCGTGTGGTCAAACAGGGATTTGTGCGTCACGCGCAGGTTGGCGGGCAGATTGCTTTCATCTACCGCAAAACCGTGGTTTTGCGCGGTGATCATCACGGTGTTGTTGTCCAAATCTTTCACCGGATGGTTACCACCGTGATGGCCCAGCTTCATCTTGACGGTTTTCGCACCGCTGGCCAGCGCCAGCAATTGGTGGCCGAGGCAGATACCGAACACAGGAATGTCCGTGGTCAGAAATTGCTGAATAGCGCTGATCGCGTAGTCACACGGCTCCGGATCACCCGGGCCATTAGAAAGGAAGATGCCATCTGGATTCATCTTCAGTACGTCATCCGCCGACGTTTTTGCCGGTACCACCGTCAGGCGGCAACCGCGATCCACCAACATGCGCAGAATGTTACGTTTGACGCCGTAGTCATAGGCCACCACATGATAAGGCAGCGCGCTCTCGGCTTGTTGCGCGGGCAAGTCGCCTTCCAGCGTCCAACTGCCTTGCGTCCAGCTATAGGCGCTCTGGGTGGTGACTTCTTTTGCCAGATCCATGCCTTTCAATCCCGGGAACGCCTGCGCTTTCTGTTGTGCCAGCGCGGCATCGAGATTGTCGCCCGCAATAATGCAGCCATTCTGTGCGCCTTTTTCACGCAGCAGACGGGTTAATTTGCGGGTATCGATATCGGCGATGGCGACAATGTTGTGGCGCTTGAGGTAGCTGGAGAGATCTTCTTCGTTACGGTAGTTGCTGGCAATCAGTGGCAGGTCACGAATGACGAGGCCTTGCGCATGAACTTGAGAGGATTCTTCATCAGCGGCGTTGGTGCCGACATTGCCGATATGGGGATAAGTGAGAGTAACGATCTGGCGAGAATAGGAGGGATCAGTAAGGATTTCTTGATAACCGGTCATTGACGTATTGAAAACGACCTCCCCCACTGCCGATCCCTCTGCCCCGATGGCCCGACCGTGGAATTGGGTTCCGTCTTCCAGAACCAAGAGCGCTGACTTAATCAAAACATCCTCCAGGGAATAAACAGTCACAATATTTGCATATTAATTCAGAATAACACCCTCAGGCAAGGCAAAAACCGCTTATAAGGTCGATTTTTGGCAAATTGGGCGCATTCTAATGATCACGCTTTGACTTGTCTACCCTGGTGGGTGATTTTTATGTCCATTTTAACAAACTGAGGTAAAAATCAGAGCATTTGACCTGAAAAGAGAGGTTAACAAGGGGAATTAAACGCTTGCGGCGAGGAGTTTGTGTAAAGCTGAGGTGACAAAGCGCAATAAAGTAGACCAAATGGTCAAAAAGGCAAATATTGACTGTTTTAAGGATAAAAAAAACAACAGAACATCACAAAATACAAAGCTCACTTAAAAAAACAATCATAACCAATAAAATAAAAGGGCAATAAGATTATTGCCCACCCAATCAATAAATTACCGATTGAAATAACCACATCACGATGGTTCACAACATTCTATTGATGCGCCAAATTCAAGACATCGCGCATATCGTAAAGGCCATTTTTCTGCGAACTTAACCAATCTGCCGCACGAACCGCCCCTTTTGCAAAGGTCATGCGGCTTGAAGCCTTGTGTGTAATCTCTACGCGTTCGCCAATATCAGCAAACATCGCAGTATGCTCACCAACGATATCGCCAGCGCGGACGGTGGCAAAGCCAATGGTCTGCGGCTTGCGCTCACCGGTGTGGCCTTCACGCGCATAGACCGCGTGTGCGTTTAAATCCCAGTTCATGGCATCAGCAATCGCTTCGCCCATCGCTAATGCTGTCCCAGAGGGTGCATCAACTTTATGACGATGGTGTGCTTCAACGATTTCAATATCGCTATATTCACCCATCACCTTGGCCGCCTGCTCTAATAAACTCAGGACCAGCGTCACACCCACGCTAAAGTTAGCGGCAAAAACAATGCCGATATCTTGAGCAGCCTCGCGAATGGCCGCTTTACCGGCCTCATCAAAGCCCGTGGTGCCGATGACCATGGCCTTGTTGTGTTGACGGCAGAAAGCCAGATATTCCAACGTGGCTTCTGGACGCGTGAAATCGATCAGCACATCAAAATCGTTGACCACCGCAGCCAAACTCTCGGCCACCTGGACACCACATTTACCGCTGCCCGCCAGCTCACCTGCATCACACCCCACTAACGACGAACCTGTGCGCGCCAGTGCTGCGCCCAGGCTTGCGCCCTCCGCCTGCTGTGCTGCCTGAATCAGCTGTCGTCCCATCCGGCCAGGCGCACCAACAACCGCAATGCGGATATTTTTCATAATTATTCATTCCTATAATGTGTGCATGCAAAGCGTTTTCAGGTTAACCAGCCGGTTATTCCTGCGCCAGTAAAAATCGTCATAATAAGAATTTTAAGCCAGCGGCAAAAAATTATCAGTAAAAGCAATTGGTCACATTGAAACGGATCGGGTGCTAAAGAGGAAAGCGTGTCAGTCAAAGACAGGGCTGAGTCACAATGGGGCGGGAACGAGGAGAGACAAAACGTCGGGCGGAAGGTCTCCGCCCGCAGGGATTAAACGACTTGCTTAATATCAACACGCAGCTCTTTGGGGACTTCAAAGACGATATTTTCTTCACGGCCGCTCAGCTCTTCCGCAGGCTCACCGCCAAGATCACGTAAACGTTGAATCACCTCTTGTACCAGAATATCCGGTGCAGAAGCGCCAGCCGTCACACCGACACAACGAATGTCAGTTAACCAGCTTTCCTGGATATCATCGGCGGAATCGATCAGTTGCGCGCGTTTTCCAGCACGCTGAGCAAGTTCAGCCAGGCGATTGGAGTTCGACGAGTTTTTCGACCCCACCACCAGAACAACATCCGCTTCACTGGACAGGCTGCGCACCGCTTCCTGGCGGTTGGTCGTGGCGTAGCAAATATCATCTTTGCGCGGCCCGACGATCTTTGGAAAACGTTCACGCAGCGCATCGATAACATCAGAGGTATCATCCACCGACAGCGTGGTTTGCGTCATAAAGCACAGGTTATCTTCATTTTTAACCTGCAGTTTAAACACGTCTTCCGGTGATTCTACCAGGTACATGCCGCCTTGCGGATTGCTGTACTGCCCCATGGTGCCTTCCACTTCCGGGTGCCCCGCATGACCAATCAACACCGCTTCGGTGCCTTTACGACTGGCGCGCGCCACTTCCATATGCACTTTAGTCACCAGCGGACAGGTCGCATCAAACAGCATGGTTAATTCACGGGCTTTTGCTTCGGCGCGGACCGCCTGAGAAACGCCGTGTGCGGAAAAAATCAGGATCGCGCCATCGGGCACTTCGCTGATCTCTTCAATAAAAATCGCACCGCGTTCACGCAGGCTGTTGACCACATAACGGTTATGTACCACTTCATGGCGCACGTAAATCGGCGCGCCGTACATTTCCAGCGCGCGCTCCACAATGCTGATCGCACGATCAACACCGGCACAGAAGCCACGAGGATTAGCCAGCAGAATGCGCATTTTCGGTCTCCAGTTGTGGATCGATTTCCAACACTTCAACGTCGAAATGCACGGTGTGTCCGGCCAACGGGTGGTTGAAATCAACGGTGATCGAATCGCCATTGATCTCGCGGATGACGCCAGGCATTTCACTGCCATCCATCGCGGTAAACAGCATAATGGTTCCCAATTCAGGCTCTCCCGACGCCATAAAATCGCGGCGCGAGAAATATTGAATCATATCCGGACTGGGAATGCCGTAAGCCGCTTCAGGATCCAGCGAGAACACGCGTTTCTCGCCTTCCTGTAACCCCAACAATTCGGCTTCCAGTGCTTCGGACAACGAACCATCACCCAAACGGAACAGCGCGGGTTTGCCGTTGCTGCGCGTCGACTCTGCCGTGGAACCATCTTCCAGCTTCAGCGTGAAATGTACCAGTACAGCACTGCTCTGTCCTACAGCCTTACTCATGAGTGACCTTTTTTATCCACCTGCTTTTTGGCCGGGGTAAAAAACCCCTCCAGCACGATCAGCGCCGCACCAATACATATCGCCGTATCGGCCATATTAAAGGTCGGGTAATGCCAGTTACCGACATAGAAATCCAGAAAGTCGACAACAAAACCGTGCCAAAAGCGATCAAACAGGTTGCCTAACGCACCGCCAATGATCAGCGCGTAAGCGATGTTATTCAGTTTTTGCGTGGCGGCGGCACGATACATCATCACCAATAAGGTGACCACGATCGCTATCGCAATACCGGCAAAGAACCAGCGCTGCCAACCGCCTTTATCGGCAAGGAAGCTGAACGCCGCGCCATAGTTACGTGCATAGAACAGATTAAAGAACGGCATCAGTGGGCGAGATTCGCCCAACTGGAAGCTGCTCAATACCCATGCTTTGCTGCCGAGGTCAATGGCGAGTACCACCACAACCAGCCACAGCCAGCGCAATCCGGTCGAACAGAGAGGTCTTTTCATTAGGCAAACTTACGCTCTTCGCCAGCACCGGCTACGTTGGTCACGCAGCGTCCGCACAACTCAGCATGCTCAGCGTTGTGGCCTACATCAGTAGTGTAATGCCAGCAGCGTGGACATTTCTCGCCCTCTGCTTTATTCAGCGCCACTTTCAGACCTTTCAGCAATTCGCTTTGCTGCGCGTCTGCAGGTGCCTGTGCCAAATCGGCGACACGTGCGCCAGACGTCAGCAGAACAAAACGCAGTTCATCACCTAATTGCGCCAATTTGGTAGATAAAGCCTCATCGGCATACAGCGTCACGCTGGCTTCTAACGCCCCACCAATACGCTTATCTGCACGCGCCTGCTCGATCACTTTGTTGACTTCACCGCGCACTTTCAGCAGTTCGGCCCAGTAAGCATCGTTCATGGCTTCCCCCTCGGCCAGGCCAAACAGGCCATCAAACCACTCTTCGGTGAAGACATACTGCGTGCGTTTGCCCGGCAGCTCATTCCAAATTTCGTCAGCGGTGAACGACATGATTGGCGCCATCCAGCGTACCAGTGCTTCGGCGATATACCACAGCGCCGTCTGGCAGCTACGACGCGCAATGCCATCGCTCTTCGCGGTGTACTGACGGTCTTTAATGATGTCGAGGTAGAACGAGCCCATTTCCACCGAACAGAACTGCATCAGGCGTTGAACCACTTCATGGAAGTCATAGTTTTCATAGGACTGCACGATGTCATTCTGCGCCGCCAGAGCACGTCCCACGGCCCAGCGATCCACCACGACCATCTCCTCAGGAGCGACAATGTCGGTCTCTGGATTGAAGCCTGCCAGGTTAGCCAGCAGGAAACGGGCGGTGTTACGCACGCGGCGATAGGTGTCGGCTGAACGTTTCAGGATCTCATCTGAAACGGCGATTTCACCGGAATAGTCGGTCGATGCCACCCACAAACGCAGAATGTCTGCGCCGAGCTTGTTCATGACATCTTGCGGGCTCACCGTGTTGCCCAGCGACTTGGACATTTTCCGCCCCTGGCCGTCGACGGTGAAACCGTGAGTCAAGACCTGACGATACGGTGCTTTGCCTTTCATGGCCGTACCGATCATCAACGATGACATAAACCAGCCGCGGTGCTGATCCGATCCTTCCAGATACATGTCAGGCGCATGGCCACCGAATTCAGGACGCGCATCCACTACGGCATAGCTGGTTGAGCCGGAGTCAAACCACACATCCAGCGTATCCGGCACTTTCACGTAGTTGTCTGCGTCGTCGCCCATCAGATCGCGCGGATCGAGATCCCACCACGCCTGAATACCGTCTTGCTCAACGCGTTGCGCCACCTTCTCCATCAGCGCCAGGCTATCGGAGTGCAGTTGCTCCGTGTCTTTGTGCACAAACAGCGCCATCGGCACGCCCCAGGTACGCTGACGAGAAATACACCAGTCAGGGCGGTTCGCCACCATGGATTCAATGCGCGCCTGGCCCCAGTCAGGGATCCACTGCACGCCTTTGATCTCTTTCAGCGACTGCGCACGCAAGCCTTTCTGATCCATGCTGATAAACCACTGCGGCGTAGCACGGAAGATGATCGGCGTTTTGTGACGCCAGCAGTGTGGGTAGCTGTGGTGCAGTTTTTCAACGTGCAGCAAGGCGCCTTTTTCACGCAGCAAGTCAACGATCATATCGTTGGCTTTAAAGACGTTGATGCCATCCAGCGTAGGATAGGTGCCCGGCAGGTAAGCGCCGTCCGGCCCTACCGGATTTGCGGTTTCAATGCCGTACTTCTGGCCGATAACATAGTCGTCTGGGCCGTGGCCTGGTGCGGTATGCACCGCACCGGTACCCGCTTCCAGCGTAACGTGTTCGCCAAGCACCACTTTGGATTGAATCGCCTCAAGGAACGGATGCTGAAACAGTTGCAGTTCCAGCGCCGCGCCTGTGCACTCACCCAGGACAGTCCACTCGGCGATGCCCGCGCGCTTCATCACGCCCGCAACCATTTCTTTCGCCAAAATCAGCGCACGGCCTTCGATCTGCACCAGCTGATATTCAAATTCAGGGTGTAACGAGATGGCACGGTTAGCGGGCATCGTCCAGGGTGTGGTGGTCCAGATAACCAGAGAAATCGGCCCAGTGGACTGTGCAACACCAAATTTCGCACGTACCGCATCAGCGTCAAGGGCGTTAAACATCACATCGATAGAAGGCGATGTTTTGTCGTAATACTCCACTTCAGCCTCGGCCAGCGCTGAACGGCAATCCAGGCACCAATGCACCGGCTTCGCGCCTTTGTGCAGGTGACCATTACCAATGATTTTACCCAGCGCACGGATGATGTTGGCTTCGGTTTGGAAGTTCATCGTCAGGTACGGGCGATCCCAGTCACCTAATACGCCCAGACGGATAAAGTCGGCTTTTTGCCCTTCCACCTGCTCGGCTGCATATTTACGGCAGGCCTCACGGAATTCTGCCGCGCTGACTTTCTCGCCCGGCTTACCGATCATCTGTTCAACTTTGTGCTCAATCGGCAGACCATGACAGTCCCAGCCCGGCACATAAGGTGAGTCGTAACCCGCCATGCCTTTCGACTTAACGATAATGTCTTTGAGAATCTTGTTTACAGAGTGACCAATATGAATGCTGCCATTCGCGTACGGAGGGCCATCGTGCAAAATAAAGGTTTTTTTCCCTTTTTTGGCTTCGCGGATGATGCCGTACAGGTTGTCATCATACCAACGTTGCAGCATTCCCGGCTCACGCTTGGCCAGATCGCCACGCATAGGGAACCCCGTTTCCGGCAAATTCAGGGTAGATTTATAGTCACTCATCAGATTCTCGATTCCGTATTTCGGTTCTTAAACCGGTGCTTTTAGCCCGAAAAATGCCCGGGCGGTCACCACATCTTTAGCTATTTGCGTGGTCAGCGCATCCAACGAGGGAAAGCGCTGTTCACTTCGAATTTTATGACACAGTACGACTTCTATATGGCGGCCATACAGGTCCATTGCAACGTCCAGCAAATGCACTTCACACTGCTGGCGAATGCCAGATACCGTTGGCCGGGTGCCGATATTCGCGACGCCCGGTAACGGTGTTTCGCCTAATCCATGGACTTCAACCGCATACACGCCTTTTACCGGCACGGTACAGCGGCGTAGCGGCAGGTTGGCGGTGGGAAAGCCGATGGTGCGGCCTAATGCGTCACCATGCACCACACGTCCCGACAAACTAAAGGGACGCCCAAGCAGCGTTGCCGCCTGCTGTAGATTGTCTTCCGCTAAGGCCTGGCGCACCGCTGTACTGCTAATGCGTTGGCCTTCATTACAGAAGGTTTCAGTGCTGACAACGTCAAAACCGTGTTCCACTCCGGCTTTTTGCAGAAGCTGGAAATCGCCCTGGCGCTCAACGCCAAAGCGGAAATCATCCCCCACCACCAGAAAGGCCACGCCGAGTTTATCTACCAGCAATTCGCGGATAAACGCCTGCGCCGTCAGTGCGGAGAAACGGCGATCAAAGCGAACACACAGCACGCGGTCAACGCCCGCCTGTGCCAGGAAATGTAGCTTTTCACGCAGACGCGTCAAACGCGCTGGCGCGCCTTCAGCGGCAAATAATTCCAGCGGTTGCGGCTCAAAAATCATCACCGTCACTGGCAGTCCGCGCGCGCGCCCCTCTTCGCGAAGTTGGGCTAACAGCGCCTGATGACCACGGTGTACGCCATCAAAATTACCAATAGTCAACACGCAGCCACGATGCTGCGTTCTCAGATTGTGTATGCCGCGTATCAACTTCATGACTGGCTCAAATTTATGGAAATCGGCGGATTATACCTTGTACAGCGGTTCAGGTTAACCCGCGATTGTGCCTTTGTGGCGTTCAAACAGAAATTCTCTTACTGCCACGGTGACTTGGGGCGAAACAGTGAAAATTTACCGGGAAAAGCTGTATTCGCTGAGATGATGCTGGTAGAATCTTGCGCCATCAAATACGTAATCAAGCGTTGTGGTTTAAGCGGCGCTTATTTGCACAAATCCGTTGACAAAAGAAGGTTGAAAGGGCATAGTCCTCGGCCTTTGATTTGTCCTCATAGAACACATTTGGGAGTTGGACCTTGGCTAATATCAAATCAGCTAAGAAACGCGCCGTAACATCAGAAAAACGTCGCAAGCATAACGCAAGCCGTCGTTCAATGGTGCGTACTTTCATCAAGAAAGTATACGCGGCTATCGCAGCTGGCGACAAAACCGCTGCACAGAACGCATTAAATGAAATGCAACCAATCGTGGATCGTCAGGCTGCTAAAGGTCTGATCCACAAAAACAAAGCAGCGCGCCATAAGTCAAACCTGGTTGCGCAGATCAACAAACTGGCTTAATCGCCCTTTGTTGTTCGCTTTGTAAGAAAAAAGCCGGCGCTTAGCCGGTTTTTTTATATCTTACGAATCCCAAATAGCACCATAAGCTGGCCTGCCTCGCGCTTCACACCCCTCGACGACATAATCTGTCAGCGAACGGTTAGCAATACACACCACCGCTTCCGCCTGAATACGCTCAGCTTCCTGCCACGTGAGTGCCAGTAAATCCGGTTTGCCATGCGCGTCGGTATCCCAAATCACCACATCAGGCACTATACGCAATAACTCATCCACAAAAGCCTCGCCGTAGGTCATACGCGGATTGCGCGTTGACCAAATCAATCGACACGGTCGCGCATTCCCCACCAAATGAGGCAGTAAAGGCCCAATTCCACTGCCGGTGGCCACAAATACCACGGAGTGAAACAACTTATTCACGCTGCCCACTCCCGGTGTGGGAATACCTTTAAACCAGACGTGTGTGGGAGGATTATCAATAAATTCGCCCGTCCAGTCACCGGCGCGTGAAATCAACATACGACAGCCCGTTGCGGCGAGCAGCGGCAGATTGGCAAATGCATGCCATTCCCCTAACGGCTGGCGACTGATGGCAAATGACGATCCGACAAAGGGAGCGCGGGGCAAATGAAATTCCAGGAATACCGCGTGTTCAGAAGGCCGCGTAACCGAGACCGGCACCCGTTTGAGGTGCAGCCACGGCATTATGACGCTCCCCGTTATCAGCACTAATCCCCAAAACGCGGGGGCGGATAATAACGCCGTGTGGTTCACGTGGACGAAGCAGATAACCTGTGCCCATGACAGCAGCAGTGCAGCCCATCCCACGTAGCGGTGCGTGTGTTCAAACTGATTATGGTATTTCGCCCTCACCTGCGGCAGCGCCATCACACACACTAAGGCGAGGAGCAGCGCCAGACTGAGGTTAAGTGCGACGAGCAGTGCCGAAACGCCGGGCAGATGATGGGTATGGTGCCAAACCACACTCCCCGCAAAAGCGATCATCCACAGGGTGGCAAACGTTGCGCAACCCGAGTGTAAACCGCCAAAGTGATACACTTTTGCCAGATGACGCCGCACGCCCAGTGGCCAATGCAGCGGCGTCCGCCAAATCAGCTTAAACAGCGCGTTGATAATATACTGCTGACGAATCAGTACCGTTACCAGTAAATTTGCCAGCGCCATATGCGCCAGGCTTTGCAAGTTAATCGCGTGGCGATGCCACCACTCTCCCACATAGAGTCCATACCCAACCCCGGCGAGATTAATCAGACTGACCAGCATAAATAAGCGTTGATAGTGACTGAGCGGTGAAAGTTTCCAGCGCCGTAATAACGGCAACAGAAAACCCTCGTCCTGATACCAGGCCGATTTTACTTTAGCTTTTAACACGTTACCCCCGAATGGGCTGCTTGTAATTATTGTATTTTGTCTACCTTGCCAGGCTCCAGACTAGGGCAGCAAATGACGGGGGTAAATGGCTGAAATTAAAATGAGATTAATGCCAGTGTTATTTGTAGAGCAGGAAAATATCAGCGAGATAATGATTAGCAAGCAATCAGAGCCAATCATTAATTTAAAACAGGTGACTCTGCTTTTATCAGGCAACAGGAATAAACAGAGAAGAGAAATCGGTGTGGCAAATACGTTGTACCGCAGGGTGTTGGATCATCCGCTCAGCAAAAATAACGTGATACTCCTCCACCACCGAATCCAGCCTCCCCACTTCTATAATATTATCCCCGGCCCAGATTTCATCGGCATACAGTGAGGGCGTGACAAAAATAGCATTGTGATTCATGCCAAAGGCTTTCATCAGGGCGGCATCATCAAATTCGCCAAATATCTCAATCTGAAGATTTTGGCTCATAAACCAGTTCAGCAGTTTACGCCCGAGAAGAGTACGGCGGCCAGGAATCAACAGGCGCCGCTGCTCAAGACACTGCGGGAAGTCGGCATCGGGCACCGGCTGTCGGCACCAGAAACTGACGCCACACTCCCCCAATTTCACTGAAAACAGCCCTTCTTGCTGCGTGGAATCAATAGAACAATCTGACAGGATCATATCCAGCTTGTGCTGACTCAGTTGCTCAAGGAGCATTTCATGGGTCGATTCATAGCAGCGCAGATGCAGCTTTTCTTCCGCTACCACCGCCGTTTCCAGCACTTTGCTCACCAAACGTTTCGACAAGGCATCCGCTACGCCAACCTCAAACAACAAACTGGATTCTTTGCGGTAGTTGACGATGTCCAGCATCTCCTGACTGAGCGTGAACATGCGATCCGCATAGCGAAACACCATCTGTCCCAGTTCACTGGGCATCAGACCACGTCCCTGCCGCTTGAACAACGGCCCGCCCAACCGCTCTTCCAGAGCTTTTATTTGCCCCGTCACGGTTTGCGGCGTCAGACACAGCACCTGCGCAGCGTTCACCACCGAGCCGCTTTTGCAGACTTGCCAGAAGTAGTAGAGATGGTTGTAGTTAAGCTGAGGCATGCGTTGTCAGGGGCGCTAAACGCCCCTGCCATCCTATCTGAGTTTAATACGCAGCAAGGTGTAACCAATCACCGCCGACAGCAGGGAACCCGTTAAAATACCCAGTTTCGAGAAGGTGACCAGTTGCTCATGCGCGCTATCAAAGGCCAGCGAGCTAATGAAGATCGACATGGTGAAACCAATCCCGCACAAGACCCCGATAGCAGCAATGTCCCGCATGCGCGTTCCTTCCGGGAGTTTTGCCAGGCCAAATTTCACGGCTAACCAGCAGAACAGCGTAATACCTAAAGGTTTTCCGATGAGCAATCCGAGAATGATCCCCAGGGGTTCAGGCGAGAATGTATCCATAAAGGTGATGCCCGCCAGCGAAATACCGGCGTTAGCAAACGCGAACAGCGGCAGGATCATCCAGTTCACCCACGGCATTAAACCGTGCGCCAGATGCTCTGCGGGTGAATGGCCGTTTTTCTCTTCCAGCGGGACAAAGAAACCCACAATCACGCCCGCGAGCGTGGCATGGACACCCGATTTCAGCACGGCCGTCCACAGCACAACCCCCACCAACATGTAGATGGCAATATTGCGCACGTTGCAGAGGTTAAGCACCGCAAGGGCGACAATCGCCGCGGCCGCAACGCCCAATGACACCACCGACAACTCACTGGTATAAAACAGCGCGATAATCACAATCGCCCCAAGGTCATCGATAATGGCCAACGCCATCAGGAAGACTTTTAACGCTGTCGGCACCCGGCTCCCCAGCAATGCCAATACACCCAGCGCAAACGCAATATCCGTGGCGGTCGGGATAGCCCAGCCGTTGCGAGCCACTTCATCGCCGTGGTTGAGCATGAAGAAAATCAGCCCCGGCGCCACCATGCCGCCAATCGCCGCAATCACCGGGAAAATAGCTTTATCGCGAGTAGCCAGTTCGCCAGCGACCAATTCACGCTTCACTTCCAAACCAATCAGCAGGAAGAACAGCGCCATCAAGGCGTCGTTGATCCACAACAGCAAGTTCTTACTGATATCCAACGCACCAAAGCGAATCTGAACCGGCTCGGCGAGAAAAGATTGGTAAGCCTGCGCCGTTTCAGCGCTGTTGGCTAATATCATTGCGGCGACGGCGGCAAGAATCAGGACAATCCCGGTGCTGGCGTCGCTCTCAATAAAACTTTTCAGTATGTTCTGTAGCTTACGTGCTTTACTCACATCTCCTCCTGAGCAGGGGTCTTTTGGCTGTGCAGTGTAGCGATCTCGACCTTTCGTTAAAAGTAGCTTATTACGCTTTTATTGCTCGAATTTTCCGAGCAATAATCAAGACTCAATGCAGCCAGTCCCCGCCCGATAGGGCCGTTTCCCGCGCTACAGAAAGATGTCCAGATGCAGATAATAGTAAAGCATGTACCAGGCTGCATAGGCGACCAACAGATAGAGGGCCAATGCCAGTAAAAACAACAAGGTGTTACGCAGCGCAGTTTGGCACATCGGCACCTTACGCGGTGTAAACAGGATGGCAATCATCGGGATAATAAACAGGAAATGGCCAATAAAGTCGATCAGTCCAAAAGGGATAACGGCCCCGAGAACAAAAAACGCCATTAACCCAATGCCCGCATAACCCGCGGCGCGGCCACTGAATATATGCCATGCACAGCAAAACTCGACGAAACCGGCACTGCGAATGAAGAAGGCCGGATCCAGTCCCATGGTCAAATAATGGTGTTCTTCCAGTAAGGCCAGGAACAAATCGGGGTGCATAAACTTTTCAATTGCCCCCCACAAAAATGAATAGGCTAGCGTAAAACGCACCAATTCCAGAGTCAGCCCGCGGCCATTTTCACGGCTCAGCGTCTGCATCATCAGGTAAACACCGGTACCAATAAACACCAGATAATCCAGCATATGGAAGGTGCCGTATAACTGTACGGCGTAGCTGTAGAGAAACAGAATACCGACGCCGGCGATGATACTGGTGCGACGATGAAATGCCGTTAATGCAATAAGCCCGTGCACATATTGTAAGCCTGGGTTTTCGGTGACCAGCTCAGGGGTCAGAATAATATTGGGAAATCCAACGGTCAGTGTCAGAAAGAACGCGGATGTGCCGTAGCGCATAATTTGCGGTACATAGCGCTCTAATTGATTGAGCCTTGGCTGCCAGGCGACAACATCAACGGGTGAGGCTAATTTTCGATCAAAGAGAGAGGTTACGAAAATAACCACCGTAGAAAGCAGTAATAAACTGAGAAACTCCGTGGATTCCAACATATGCAGCAATGAAACGGGTTCATTCTCCATATTGTAATCAACAAACCACTTAACGTGTGCGCTGGCCACTAACGGCAACAGCGCCACTAAACTTGCCAATCCCCGAAAAACATTTTTCATTTTTAAAATCACATCTTCGCTATTTAATAATTATCACCATCAGGTCACCCACCTTGCGTGTAATTTCTTACCATGGAAGGGAACGCCGTTGGTGTATCTGATTAATTCGCGGGGATTGTATTCATTTGAAGATGAAATGATGAAGGCATACAGCGTGGCTTTAATGCACTTTAATCGTTTTTAATTTGAAAAAGGGAAATTAATAATCTGCGTGACCATTAAGCAAAAAAAAACGGAGAGTCGCCTCTCCGCTTTTTCAATTACCCGCTAACTTAGCGAGTCAGGTCATCAAAGAATTTTTTGACGCCATCGAAGAAGCTCTTCGAACGCGGGCTGTTTTTCTCACCCGACGGCCCACCAAAACTCTCTTCCAGTTCACGCAACAACGCTTTCTGCTTGTCGTTCAAACTGACCGGGGTTTCCACAACCACACGGCACAGCAAATCGCCTTGGTTACCACCGCGCACTGACTTCACGCCTTTACCACGCAGGCGGAACAGCTTGCCGGTTTGCGTTTCAGCAGGCACCTTGAGTTTTACACGGCCATCGAGGGTAGGCACATCAATTTCGCCCCCCAAAGCGGCCATCGCGAAATTAATCGGTACTTCACAGTACAGATTATTATCTTCACGCTCAAAAATAGGGTGTTTTTTAACGCTGACTTGTACGTACAAATCACCGGCTGGCGCACCGTGTTCACCGGCTTCGCCCTCGCCGCTTAAGCGAATACGATCACCGGTATCAACGCCTGCTGGAATTTTCACCGACAGCGTTTTTGATTTCTCAACGCGGCCGTGACCGTGACAAGCATTGCACGGATCTTTAATCACGCTGCCACGACCGTGGCAGGTCGGACACGCCTGTTGCACGGTGAAGAAGCCCTGGCGCATATGCACCTGGCCTTGACCATGACAGGTACCGCACGTTTGTGGCTTTCTGCCGGCTTTAGCCCCGCTGCCGTCACAGACTTCACACTCAACCAACGTCGGAATACGGATCTCTTTGGTCACGCCACGGACCGCTTCTTCGAGGGTCAGTTCCATGTTGTAGCGCAGATCTGCACCACGCGCGGCACGTTGACGACGACCGCCGCCAAAAATGTCACCGAACACGTCGCCAAAGATATCACCGAAATCAGCGCCGCCGCCGCCGCCGAAACCGCCGCCGCCCATGCCGCCTTGTTCGAATGCTGCATGACCATATTGATCATAGGCCGCACGCTTTTGTGCGTCGGTCAGAATCTCGTAGGCTTCCTTGACCTCTTTAAACTGCGCTTCTGCTTCTTTATTCCCTGGATTGCGATCAGGGTGGTACTTCATAGCCAGGCGTTTATAGGCCTTTTTGATTTCACGCTCTTCCGCACTTCTCGGAACGCCTAAAATCTCGTAATAGTCTTTTTTCGCCATTTTTTTTATCCAGCCCTTACATACGTGCACGGGCGAGGAGTAAACTCCGCGCCCGTGCTGGTAAACGGTGCCTTGTCAGGCACCGCGCCCGTTAGGGGGCGATTATTTTTTGTCTTTAACTTCTTCGAACTCAGCGTCAACAACGTCATCGTCTTTTTGCGCTGAAGCGTCACCCGCGTCTGCTGCGCCAGGCTGGCCCTGCGCCGCTTCCATGAGCTTGCCTGACACTTCCATCAACGCCTGCATTTTGGCTTCGATTTCCGCTTTGTCTTCACCACGCAGTGCAGTATTCAGCTCAGCCAATGCCGCTTCGATAGGTGCTTTGTCATCAGCAGACAGCTTGTCGCCTGCTTCATCCAGTTGCTTGCGCGTGCTGTGGGCAATCTGATCGCCCTGGTTGCGCGCCTGCACCAGCTCTTCGAATTTACGGTCAGATTCAGCATTTGCTTCGGCATCACGCACCATTTTTTCGACTTCATCGTCGCTCAAACCAGAAGAGGCTTTGATGGTGATTTTCTGCTCTTTGCCGCTGTTTTTGTCTTTCGCAGATACATGCAAAATACCGTCAGCATCGATGTCGAAGGTGACTTCGATTTGCGGCATACCGCGCGGTGCATTGCCAATGCCGTCCAGGTTGAACTGGCCCAGCGATTTGTTATCGCCAGAACGCTTACGCTCGCCCTGCAGCACATGGATCGTCACGGCAGACTGGTTATCTTCTGCCGTCGAGAATACCTGGCTGTGCTTGGTTGGAATGGTGGTGTTTTTGCTGATCAACGCCGTCATCACGCCGCCCATGGTCTCGATACCCAGAGACAGTGGCGTCACGTCCAGCAGCAGAACGTCTTTAACATCACCGGCCAATACGCCGCCTTGAACCGCCGCACCTACTGCAACCGCTTCATCTGGGTTCACGTCTTTACGTGGTTCTTTACCAAAGAACTCCGTCACTTTCGCCTGAACCATTGGCATACGGGTTTGACCACCGACCAGGATAACGTCGTTGATGTCAGACACAGACAGACCCGCATCTTGCAGAGCCACTTTCAGTGGTTCAATAGAACGTGTCACCAGGTCTTCAACCAGTGATTCCAGTTTGGCACGGGTCACTTTGATGTTCAGGTGCTTAGGACCGGTTGCATCTGCCGTGATGTACGGCAGGTTAACGTCGGTCTGCTGTGCAGAGGACAGCTCAATTTTCGCTTTCTCTGCCGCTTCTTTCAGACGCTGCATCGCCAGTGGATCGTTGTGCAGATCGATACCTTGATCTTTCTTGAACTCGGCAACCAGGTAGTTGATCAGACGGCTGTCAAAGTCTTCACCACCTAAGTGGGTGTCACCGTTGGTGGCCAGTACTTCAAAGGTTTTTTCACCATCAACTTCATCGATTTCGATGATGGAGATATCGAAAGTACCGCCGCCCAGGTCATAAACCGCGATAGTGCGGTTGCCCTGGCCTTTATCCAAACCGTACGCCAGCGCCGCTGCGGTCGGTTCGTTAATGATACGTTTGACTTCCAGACCCGCGATGCGGCCTGCGTCTTTGGTTGCCTGACGCTGCGCATCGTTAAAGTAGGCAGGAACAGTGATTACCGCTTCGGTAACCGGCTCGCCCAGGAAATCCTCGGCGGTTTTTTTCATTTTTTTCAGCACTTCAGCAGAGATCTGCGGCGGTGCCATTTTCTGGCCTTTCACTTCTAACCAGGCATCACCGTTGTCAGAACCGGTAATTTTGTATGGCATGATTTTAATATCACGCTGCACTTCTTCGTCCTGGAAACGACGGCCAATCAAACGCTTGATGGCGAACAGGGTGTTCTGCGGGTTGGTAACAGCCTGACGCTTGGCAGGTTGACCGACCAGCGTTTCACCGTCTTGCGTGTAGGCAATAATTGACGGCGTGGTGCGATCGCCCTCGGCGTTTTCCAGCACGCGTGCTTTGGTGCCGTCCATAATCGCTACACAAGAGTTGGTTGTACCCAAGTCAATACCAATAATCTTACCCATCTAAACATCTCCCACTTAAATTTGTTTCATTCTTGATGAGACTTTAATGAGGGCGCGCTTGCACATTTCAAGTTCGCAGCCACACTTTTTTTCGTTTGCCTCATCGCTGGATGACAAGAAAATGGGGTCACATCTGAGGGCATCAAGGGTTAAAGCGAAAAAAAATTTTATTTGAAACCTGTTCAGATCATAGACGACATGATTGCGCCTGATTATGATGCTGCGCCCGTTCATCTCTTGTTTAGAAAACGGGCTATTTTACCACTGGGATTTTATTTAATTTTTCTGAGGAATTATGGGCAACACGACGTTGGCTAACCCCGCTCCGTTAGGTTTGATGGGCTTCGGCATGACCACCATTCTGCTTAACATTCACAACATTGGTGTGTTCCCAATGGACGTCATTATTTTGTCCATGGGCATTTTCTACGGCGGTATTGCACAGATTTTTGCAGGTCTGCTGGAATACAAGAAAGGCAACACATTTGGTCTGACCGCATTTACCTCCTACGGCAGCTTCTGGCTGACGTTAGTGGCGATTCTGCTGTTGCCAAAATTGGGTCTGGCTGAAGCGGCAGATAGCCACTTCCTGGGCGCTTACCTGGGACTGTGGGGCATTTTCACCCTGTTCTTGTTCTTTGGTACGCTGCAGGCCCCTAAGATGCTGCAATTTGTGTTTGCCAGTTTGACCGTGCTGTTCGCACTGTTGGCAATCGGTCACCTGATCGATAACCCTGCCCTGGTCCGTATTGCTGGCTGGGTGGGTATCGTTTGTGGTTCCAGTGCTTTCTATTTGGCAATGGGCGAAGTGCTGAACGAAAAGTTTGGCCGTACGGTACTGCCGATTGGCGAAAAACGCTAAATCGATAAGCACAACGCGGAGCCTGGCTCCGCGTTGTTGTTTTAAGGCTGCTGAACCGGGGCTTCCGGTAGCGCATCAGCATGGCTGATATCCTGACGCAGCCACAATCCTACCGCTACACCCACCAGCGCCAGTGCCAGCACATACCAGGCAGGAGCCAGCGAAGAAACGCTCATCATGACGGTCACGAAAATGGGCGTGAGCCCACCAAAAATGGCGTAGGAGAGATTGTAAGAAAAGGATAAACCTGTAAAACGCACTTCCGCAGGAAAGGCCCGCACCATGACATAGGGCACAGCCCCCACCACGCCGACACCCAACCCAGCCAAACCGTACAATAAAAACAGTTCCTCGGGATAGCGAGCCGAGAAGTGGTAGAACACCCAACTGGAAACGGCCAGACAGAGGCTGCCAACAATCAATGTTTTACTGGCACCAAACTTGTCTGCGGCTAAACCGGCAAGCAAACACCCAATACACAACATGATGGTCGCAATGCTATTGGCCTGCAGAGTCAACGCAGGTGCAATACCGTGCTGTTTTTGCAGCCAGACCGGTGACATCAAAATCACCACCACAATGCAGGCTGACAGCAACCAGGTCAGTAGCATTGAAATCACGACCGCCTTTTTATGCTGAGTGACAACGGTTTTGATCGGCAGCTCTTCGGCGAGTGCTTTATGTTGCTGCATCGCCACAAATACCGGTGTTTCCTGCAACCAACGGCGTAAATACATGGCTATCAGGCCAAATACACCGCCGATAAAGAAAGGAATACGCCAGCCACCATCATGAATCACCGCCTGCGTCATACTGGTATTCACCAGCGTCGCCACCACGGAACCCAGCAAAATGCCCACTGTGAGCCCTGCGGTTAGGGTACCGCAGGCAATACCAATACGCCGGGCCGGAACATGTTCTGCGACAAACACCCATGCGCCAGGCACTTCACCGCCAATCGCGGCACCTTGCAGCACACGCATTAAAAGCAGCAAAATCGGGGCGACAATGCCCCATGTGGCATAGGTGGGTAACAAACCAATGGCCAGCGTTGGCAGTGCCATTAACAGAATACTTAAGGTAAACATCTTCTTGCGGCCTACGCGATCGCCAAAGTGCGCCATCACAATGCCACCCAAAGGCCGCGCTAAATATCCCGCCGCAAAAATGCCAAACGTTTGTAGCTGGCGCAGCCATTCGGGGATGTCAGCCGGAAAGAAGAGCTCGCCAATCACGGCGGCGAAGAAGACAAAAATAATGAAGTCGTAAAACTCTAACGCACCGCCAAGGGCGGCCAGGGATAACGTTTTATAATCCTGGGGCGTCAAACGACGAGATGCAGGGGATTCCATAATATATTGCCAGTGTCCAGAGGGAACGATATTTTGCTCCCAGTATATAGCGTAAAGCGGGCGTTACAACACTGGCAATGCCAGGCTACAACTTAGCGCTCGCGGCGGGCGCTTTTGGGGCGAAAAGCAGCGACCACGTCATCATGCGTTTCAACATAAGGGCCTTCCAGCAATTGAATGCAGTACGGCACACTGGCGAAAATACCGTGCACCATCACCTTTCCCGCGGCATCTTTTAAACCCTCCAGTGTTTCCTGGATAGATTTCGGCTGTCCCGGAAGATTCAGCACCAATGATTGTTTACGGATCACACCGACCTGGCGCGAGAGAATCGCAGTGGGCACAAAATGCAGACTGATTTGGCGCATCTGCTCGCCAAAGCCCGGCATTTCACGATCGGCAATCGCTAAGGTCGCATCGGGCGTCACATCACGGCGTGCAGGCCCCGTACCGCCAGTGGTTAAAACCAGATGGCAAAAACGCTCATCCACTAATTCACAAATAGCTTGTTCAATCAGGGGTTGCTCATCAGGTACCAGTCGGCTTTCTAACGCAAAAGGCGATGCTAAAGCGCGGGTAAGCCACGCCTCTAATGCCGGGATGCCCTGATCCTGGTAAATGCCGTTCGTGGCGCGGTCAGAAACGGAAATAAGACCAATTCGTAGAGTGTCCATAGTGTTATCGCTGCAAAAATAAATAGGGATCGGAAAAGTCGATCGTGAAAAGGGATTGCAGAGAGGATACACGATAGCAAGGCGGGCTGCACAACAGAGGGAATATCCCGTGATCGAAACGATCACGGGAGGCAAAAATTACAGCAGATCGGCGATCATCTTCTCGAGCTTGCCCTGATCCACGGCAAAATTACGGATACCTTCCGCCAGCTTAGCCACCGCCATTGGATCCTGGTTATGCTGCCACAGGAACTCAGACTCGGTCATTTTCGCTGGACGTGCTTTCACTTCACCGGTGAAGGACAGCTTGCGCTCAACCGCCCCTTCGCTCTCTGCCAGCTCTTTCAGCAGGTTCGGGGAAATGGTTAAACGGTCGCAACCGGCCAGTTCGATGATTTCACCGACGTTACGGAAGCTCGCACCCATAACCACGGTTTCGTAGCCATGCTGCTTGTAGTACTGGTAGATTTCAGAAACAGAAACCACGCCTGGATCTTCATGTGCCGCGTACTCTTTCTTATCCGTGTTCGCTTTGTACCAGTCAAGAATTCGACCCACGAAAGGTGAAATCAGGAACACGCCTGCTTCAGCACATGCACGCGCCTGCGCGAAGGAGAACAGCAGCGTCAGGTTACAGTTGATGCCTTCTTTTTCCAGCTGCTCAGCAGCGCGGATGCCCTGCCAGGTAGAAGCCAGTTTGATCAGGATACGGTCGTTGCTAATGCCTGCATCGTTGTACAGTTTGATCAGGCTGCGCGCTTTCGCAATGCTGCCTTCGGTGTCATAGGACAGACGTGCATCCACTTCGGTAGAGATACGGCCTGGGATCAATTTCAGAATTTCCAGACCGATATTGACGGCTAATTTGTCAGAAGTGAACTGAACTTGCTCTTCTTTATTGCTGCTCTGCTCGCGCGCCCAGGCAATCGCTTCGTCGATCAACTTGCGATACTCAGGAATTTGCGCAGCGTTCAGAATCAGGGAGGGGTTCGTTGTAGCATCCTGCGGCTGGTACAGCTTCATTGCTGCAATGTCACCGGTGTCGGCAACTACGGTGGTCAGCTGACGCAGGGAAGTAAGTTTGTCCGTCATTTTGTCATTCTCATCAAGGTTTGGGTGAGGGTGTTGAAAATGCTACCCCGGATAATATCACGCGAAACTTGCGGCGCAAGGCATGGCTGAATCGATCACACCAAACGAAAAAGAGGCAGCCAGGCTGCCTCATTAAAAATCAGGGTTTCATGCAGACGGTTGCATACACTGATGTGGTGTTAGCGTGATATTGCCCATCATTCTGGTGGAAGTGATAGCCGCTGTTGTCAGACCAGAATAGCGCTGACACTTTGGAAGAAAGGTCTCCCCATTCGCCATACAGCCCACCAACACCTCGCACCCCCGTTCCCTGAGCAATCATATTTTGTGATGGAAGTATTGCAGCACCGGCGGTACACAATCCCTCTGCCGCAGTAAAGGACACATTGTTGCCTCCCGTTGGCACAAACGCCCAATATTTCACATCAAATGCATAACTTAACGTCGCCCCACTCTGCTTATCCGTCGCAGTGATCACAACATGGCGATCGGCAGGTTCTGAAGCAAAAGTCACAACACCCTGTGTGTTCACAGTGACTGCACTGCCGCTATTGCTACTCCAGGTAAACTTATCTGCCTCTGCAGCCTGATTATTCACCATTAAGCGGAAGTTAGAGCCCGCCATCGCGGTGGTGGGGAACTGTTTATCGAGAGTGAAACTGGTGCCACTACCGCCAGCATTGGCGTTATTGATGCCCGAAAAGTCGATAAAGGTCAGCGGCTTATTAAGCGATGTGGTGTTTGCCGTTGCGGTAACTGACGTATCACCCCAGGTGGCTTTCGTCACCGCCATACCTACACGCCCTTGATCGTCCGTGTTCTCAGAAGCCTGATCCGGCACCGCACCATTCGTCGCGGCAAAGCCTACAGGGTAATTAGGAACAGGATTGTCATGGGCATCAATCACGCGCAGTGCAACACGGTTTTTCCCGCCGTTGGCCGTCATGCGGTCTTGCTCAACCACAAAGCTGGCGCTGTCTATCTTGGCAGTCGCAGTATTGGCGACGAATACCGTATTCACCGTATCGGACTGACCATTTACCGTCGCGCTGACACTTGTGGTGCCTGCTTTAGTATTACTAAGTCCCATCAGCACTTCACCCTGGCTGTCTGTAGTCGGGTTCTCATCATCCAGCTTGCCACCATTCGTGGCACTGAGCTGTACGGCGAAGTTGGGAACCGGGTTGCCAAATAAGTCCTGAACCACCACTTTCACACGGTTCTTCACAGTGCCATCGGCAATCGCGCCATCCTGATCAACGCGGTATTGAGCGAGCTTGGCCGTTGAGCTGTCTGCGACAAAATTCACGTCCTGCTGGCGGGGCTTACTGTTGGTCTCAATCGTGACACTGGCTTTGCCGGCCTGACGAGATGCGACAGAAACGGTTGCATTACCGTCGGCATCGGTAGTGACTTCTTTCTCTTTCAGTACGGCACCATTGGTGGCTGTCGCCTGAATCACCTGGCCCTTAACAGGGTTGTTATTGGCATCCACCACGTTAACTAACAACTGGTTATAGGCTTTTTCATTAGCAAGTTGATTATCCGTTACCAGCGTCAACGTTGGCGTCGCGGTGCCGTTATCGGCCACAAACTGACTATTCAAAGACTGTTGCTGACCGTTAACCGAGGCGTTTATCGCCGCAGTACCGGCTTTTTTACTGACGGCACTGGCACGGAAGATGCCCTGAACGTCAGTTTTTACTTCCGTTTCTTTCGGCAGTGCGCCATTGGTTGCACTGATGGTGACTGGCATATCTGCAACGGGATGGCCCCATTTATCCAGCACTTTCCCCTGCACCTGATTTTCCGTGCCGCCATCAGCCCAGGCGTTATTATGTGTTATCACATAACTGCCCGCATCAATGGTTGCGGACGCCCGGTCAGCGGTAAATTCAGTGTTAACCGTTTGCTGTTTATCGCCGACGGTAACCGTGACTGGCGCACGGCCTAACTGGGTATAGGTCAGGTTGACCACAGCCTGGCCTTGCGCATCACTCAGGACTTTTGCTGGCGTGAGCTGAGCCTGAACGCTGGAAGAGAAATTGACTTCCACCTGCGGCAGCGGTGCACCTAGCCCATCCAGCAACGTGACTCGCACTTGATTGCTGTCCTGACCGTTGGCAATTGCCTTGTCTTTCAGGACGTCGAGGGTGCCGATTTGTGCCAGTGCAGGTTCAACAGACACCCAACTCTGCGAACGAGGCGAGACATTGCCTTTGACATCACGCGCGGTAACACCGATGGCATAGTCATTGGGTACCCCCTGACGTGAATAGCGATAGGCAGGCAGCAATACACTTAAACTCTCTTTGCCGCTGCCAACAATTTTACCGCCAGCGGCAATCAGCGAGGCCACATCCCAGTCGAGCGCATCGAGTGGGTATTTTGACCAGCTTTGCGCCTTCAGCGTAAGGACTTCCGCCGCATGACCACTGATGCGTGCAGGCAGTGAGACCGTCACTAACGTCTGCTTTTTATAATCCAGCACGATGTTGTTATTGCGGTTCACCAGATCGTAGCGCGATCCCATCAGTGTGCGACTGGTTTGCACGCGTTCGCTGTCGAGCAGTTGATCCCAACTGTCGCCGATGCGGTAGTTCACTTGCAGATTCATCTGCGTATCATTGTGACCGCCCGTGCCTTTACGGTGGTTCGCCGCCAGCGTGATAAGCGGTACAGGCGTATAATTCACCCCTAGCGTTACGGCTTGTGGATCGTGTTGACGTTGATCTTTACCGAATAACGCCACTTCATCACCGAAATAGCGCTCATAAATCAATGACGCTCCGAGCTGCGGGTAAGCAGGTAACCACCCTTCGGTACGAATGTCATAGCCGTTAGCAGGACGCTCATCATAATCCGCAAAATCACGTGATTGATGCCAATTAGTGATGCGGAAGTAACCATTACCTGACAGACGGAAGTAATCCCGGGCTAATTCAACGCCCACACCCACGCGGCGGTTATTTCCCGTGAAATCATTATCAAAAAAGCTGTTAATACCGGTCATCCAGTTATCGTGGTAATAGCGCGCGCCAATACCCAAATTTCCGGTCCAGCGGTGATCGCGTTCACGGCCACCCAACTGGGTGAAAAATAAAGCCTGTTCGGTTTCATATAATGGCAATAATAAATCCAGATAACTGCCGCTCAGCGTATTATTATTATCAAGATTAATACCGACCTGAGCCTGACCGAATTGATTAAGCCATTGGGTGGCGGATCCGTTAGCATAATTTACCGCCGCTGAACGCGCCATCTGACTAAAGGCTTGACCACTGTTTTTCTGGCTCAGCATATTGCCCACTTCCGCTGCACGCGCAGTACGATCGCGATAGGCTTGCTGCTCCTGCTCCGTTAACTCCCCTTGCTGGTACCAGGCAAGAGGACGCGGTACCGCGATTTCGTCGCCTTCTCGCAGGGCATCCAGCGGTTGCTTCAATCCTGCTTGTTGATTCAGTGCTTCAAGCTGTGCGTAGGTGAGATTAAATTGCTGAGCAATTTGCGCTGGCGTTTCACCGGCTTTCAGCCGCCAAATATCGGTGGCTTGCTGACGCGTTGTGTTTTCTGCCGCCTGCACAGCAGGTATCCAGGCAAAGCTGGCGGGGGTCAGGCACTGTAAAACCAGCGTCATCCAGGCCGTGAGTTTCATTTTTCGCGAGGGTGACTGGGATAATAATAAGCCATCCTTTGAGCGTGCATCATGCACGTTATTTATTTTCATAGTGTGTAATCCATTGCATAAGGGTTCCACCTGAAAAACAGGCAGAAGGCGACAAATAAAAAGGCTTATGAATATTAGAATCATCCGAAATGACGAAAATAAAATACTGCATTCCGCGAAGGAAAAAAATAAATTAAGGGGTAATGATTAATTTCCAGAATTATTTCTAAGAAAAGGACTATTCTTGGTGGGATAATAATGTAACGATTTATGCTTACCGCTCACAGGTTCTCCCCATCACAGCGATACACCACACCTTGGTCATTTTTTGCTACACTGCCCGCCATTGATTTTCAGATACGTTCAGGATGACACCAGCATGTTATTGACTCTGTCCCCCGCGAAGACGCTCGACTATGAAAGCCCACTGGCAACGCACCGCCACACGCAACCTGCGCTGTTGGATGAGTCGCAAAAACTTATCGACGTCGCGCGCAAGTTAACCCCCGCGCAAATCGGCAGCCTGATGAGTATCAGCGATAAACTCTCCAGTTTAAATGCTGTGCGTTTCAATGAGTGGCAACCCGATTTCACACCTGATAATGCGCGCCAGGCAATCCTCGCTTTTAAAGGCGATGTGTACACTGGCTTGCAGGCAGAGACGTTCAGTGAGCAGGACTTCGACTTCGCGCAGCAACATGTGCGGATGTTATCGGGTCTGTACGGTGTTTTGCGCCCGCTGGATTTAATGATGCCCTATCGCCTGGAAATGGGGATTAAGCTGGCCAATCCAGCCGGCAAAGATCTCTATAGCTTTTGGGGCGACAAAATAACCGCTACGCTTAATAAAGCGCTGGCGGATCAAGGGGATGACATTTTGGTTAATTTGGCATCTGACGAGTATTTTAAAGCCGTAAAACCCAAAAGCCTGCAGGGACGTATTATTAAGCCGGTGTTTCTGGATGAGAAAAATGGCACTTTTAAAGTCATTAGTTTTTATGCCAAAAAAGCGCGTGGCTTAATGAGCCGTTTTATTATTCAGGAGCGGTTGACCCAACCAGAACACTTGAAGCAATTTGATTTGGAAGGTTATTTCTTTGATGCCGAGAACAGCAAAGAGAATGAATGGGTGTTTAAACGCCACGAACAGTCGTGAGAAAAGCCGTGCTGTCTCTGCTTAAAGCCAGAGACAGCACGCTGGCCTTAGTGGCCTTTGAGTAAAAAGCCGCGCAGTTGTGCGAAATCAGCCGGTAAGTTTGCCGATAACAGCGGCAACTCAGCGCGAGCAGCCAGTGCTTCAGGCAGAGGCAAGGATTGCCCCAAGATCTCATCCACGCTCTCTTTGAACTTCGCCGGGTGTGCCGTGCCGAGGAACAAACCAAATTCCCCATCCTGCAATTGATCACGCAGCAAGCGGTAAGCAATCGCTGCATGCGGCTCAGAGATATAACCCAGCTCTGCAACTTCCCGCATCGTTTCACGCGTGGTTTCATCGCTCACTGCACCAAAGCCCAACTCTTTTAACTGCCAGGTTTTACGACGGAACAGCTCTTCAACGCGCGGCCAGTTATTCGGCTGGCTCACATCCATCGCATTGGACAGCGTGGCAACCGTGGTATTTGGAATCCATTGGCCATTTTGCAGGAAGCGCGGCACCGTATCGTTCGCATTGGTTGCGGCAATAAAGCGCTTCACCGGTAATCCCAACGATTTTGCCAGTAAACCTGCGGTCAGGTCGCCAAAGTTGCCGCTCGGCACAGAAATCACCAGTTGGTTGCGTTTTTCCTGCGGCAGTTGAGCGACGGCTTCAAAGTAATAACAAATCTGTGCCAGCAGGCGACTGATGTTGATGGAGTTAGCAGAGTTCAGGCCAATCGTCTTCTTCAACTCTTCATCATCAAAGGCCTGTTTCACCAGCGCCTGACAGGCATCAAAATCACCGTCAATCGCAATGGTTTCGATGTTGCCGCCCAGTGTGCAGAACAGTTTCTCCTGCAACGGGCTGATTTTGCCTTGCGGATACAGGATAACCACACGCACGTTTTCCATGCCGTAAAACGCATGGGCCACGGCAGCACCGGTGTCACCTGAGGTCGCCGTTAAAATAGTGATTTGCTCATTGCTGCCACTGACATAGGACAGCATTTGCGCCATAAAGCGACCGCCGAAATCTTTAAACGCCAGCGTCGGCCCGTGGAACAACTCCAGGCAGGCAATGTCATCGGTAACGTTTTTCACCGGTGCCGGGAAAGCAAACGCGGCTTTAACACGCTCGTTTAAATGATCCGCAGGGATCTCATCGCCAATAAAGGCAGAAAGAATTTTGCTGCTGCGCGTGACAAAGTCCATCTCCAGCATGGCGTCGATATCTGTCGACTCGAATTCAGGCAGCTCCAGCGGGAAGAATAACCCTTGCTGTTTACCTAATCCCTGCTTAACTGCCTGAGCAAAGCTGACCTGCTCATTGTGATCTTTCAGATTATACAGTTTCATGCGTTATCCCAATTTACGTGCGCCTGCCGTGTCGAGACGGCAAATATGAACAAACCCTTCATCATTTTGCAGATAGTGTTGCTCCAGCCACTGCGCCATACGCTGCGCCGTCGCCATCTCATTACACACCGCAAATAACGTTGGCCCGGAACCCGAGATCCCACAGGCCAACGCGCCGATATCCTGTGCTGCCTGACGCGCCTCGGCAAAGCCTGGCAGCAGTTTTGTGCGGTACGGTTCCGCAATCACGTCTCGCATCAGTTTAGCCGCCAACGCAGGTTGTTGCGTATGGCAAGCGTGGATGAAGCCAGCCAAATAGCGACCATGCTTAATGCAATCTTCTTTACGGTATTGTGCCGGTAAAATGGCACGCGCTTCAGCGGTCGACACTTTGATACCGGGATACGCCATCACCCACAGCCAATCGTCAAAAGCAGGCACCTGTTGGCTAATAATGCCGTTCTCTTCCAGCATTAATTGAATGCCGCCCAGAAAGCACGGTGCCACATTATCGTAATGCACGCTGCCTGAAATGCGGCCTTCCAGCTCCCCCATCAGGCCCAGCAATTCGGTATCGCTGAGTGGCTTGCCACAGAACTCGTTCATCGCCATCAATCCTGCCACCACAGAGCAGGCACTTGAGCCCAGACCGGAACCAATCGGCATGTTCTTTTCCAGCGTCATCGCCACCGGTACCGTTTTGCCAATCGCCTCGCAAAAACGTGACCAGCACTGCCAGACGATATTTTCCTGCGGATCCGTTGGGAGCTTACCGACAAAACGGCCCGTGTTTTTCAGCGAGAACTGATCCGCTGCTTCAACCGTGACGCAATCCCCTAATAAGGTGCCATCCACCGGAGAAACCGCTGCACCCAACACATCAAAACCAACACTCACATTACCAATCGAGGCCGGAGCATAAATTTTTACCATCGTTAAACACCCAACTTCCAGGAAAGTGTACGCAGCAAGTCGGCAAACACGCCTGCTGCAGTGACATCGTTACCCGCACCGTAACCGCGCAACACCAGCGGAATCGGTTGGTAATAACGGCTGTAGAATGCCAGGGCGTTCTCGCCGTTTTTTACTTTATAAAGCGGATCGTTGCCATCAACGGCATCCACCTTCACTACGCATTGGCCACCTTCTTCGATAGCGCCGACAAAACGCAGCACTTTGCCTTCATCACGCGCACGTGCCACGCGATCGGCGAACGAGGCATCCAGTTCCGGTAAACGCTGCATAAAGGTATCGACATCCGCAATATCAATAAATTCTTGTGGCAGCATGGGATCCATCTGGATATCGCTCAGTTCCAACTGATAACCCGCTTCACGAGCAAGGATCAAGACCTTACGCGCGACATCCATACCCGAGAGATCATCGCGCGGATCGGGTTCGGTATAACCCATCTCACGTGCGATTTTCGTCGCTTCGGACAGGGACATGCCTTCATCCAGCTTACCGAAAATAAAGGAGAGTGAGCCAGAAAGAATGCCAGAAAAACGGATTAATTCATCACCCGCATTCAGCAAATTTTGCAGGTTTTCAATCACCGGCAATCCGGCACCCACGTTGGTGTCATACAGAAACTTGCGACGGGATTTCGCCGCTGCGGCGCGCATTTGCTGATAGTAGTTCCAGGACGCGGTATTGGCCTTTTTGTTCGGCGTCACCACATGGAAACCATCGGCAAGGAAATCCGCATACTGCTCAGCAACCGCGCTGGAAGAGGTACAATCCACAATCACGGGATTTAACAGGTGATACTCTTTCACCAGGCGAATCATGCGTCCCAGATTGAGCGGCTCTTTGGCTTCCGCCAGCTCGGCTTTCCAGTTGGTTAAATCAATGCCATGCACGTTGGTCAATAACGCTTTTGAATTGGCGATACCGCATACGCGCAGATCGATATGTTTCTTCTTCAACCACGCCTGCTGGCGATGCAGCTGATCCAATAAAGCCCCACCGACGCCGCCGACACCAATCAAAAACACTTCAATAACCTGATCGGTGTTGAACAGCATCTGATGCACCACACGCACACCCGTGGTGACATCATCGTTCTTCACGACCACTGAAATGGAACGCTCAGAAGACCCCTGCGCAATGGCGACAATATTGATATTGGCGCGCGCCAGCGCAGAGAAGAATTTGGCTGAGATCCCGCGCTGAGTGCGCATGCCATCACCGACAACCGAGATTACCGCCAGCTGCTCCATGACATCCAGAGGCTCCAGCACGCCATCTTTTAATTCAAGGTAAAACTCTTCTTCCAAAATGCGGCGCGCGCGCGCCATTTCACTTTGTGGCACACAGAAGCTAATGCTGTATTCGGAAGAGGATTGCGTGATCAGCACCACGGAAATACCGGCACGCGACATGGCAGCAAATACGCGGGCTGCCATCCCGACCATCCCTTTCATGCCAGGCCCGGAAACGTTAAACATGGCCATGTTGTTCAGATTGGAGATGCCTTTTACCGGATTCTCTTCATCAACATGATCGCCGCCAATCAGGGTACCTGGCGCCTGCGGATTGCCCGTATTTTTAATCAGACAGGGGATTTGGAACTGTGCGATAGGACTGATAGTACGCGGATGCAGTACTTTCGCACCAAAGTAAGAGAGCTCCATCGCTTCCTGATAGGACATCGATTTCAGCAAGCGCGCATCGGGAACCTGACGAGGATCGCAAGTGTACACGCCGTCGACATCGGTCCAGATCTCACAGCAATCTGCGCGTAAGCACGCAGCCAGCACCGCAGCTGAGTAATCGGAGCCATTACGCCCGAGCACCACCAATTCGCCGTGCTCGTTGCCGGCAGTAAAACCGGCCATCAAAATCATGTTTCCGGCTGGAATTTGGCTGGCCACAATGCGACGAGTGGATTCAGTAATATCAACGGTAGATTCGAGATAGTGCCCAACGGCCAGCAGTTTTTCGACCGGATTAATGACCGAAACGGCATGTCCGCGCGCCTGCAATAAGGCATCCATGATAGCGATGGAGAGCTTTTCACCCCGGCAGATGATGCTGGCGTTAACACTGTCCGGGCACTGGCCCAACAGGCTGATACCGTGTAATACCTGGCGCAGTTGGGCAAACTCTTGCTCAACCACTCTTTTTACTCGCGGCAAATCAAAACCTGGTTGCGCATCCGCCAAACCTTGCAGCAGATCGGCAAAAATACGTTCAGCATCACTGAGATTCGGCTGGATATCCTGGCCGCTGATGGTTTTCTCAATCATTGCCACCAGGTGATTGGTGATTTTCGCTGGCGCAGACAGCACGGTGGCGACCTGTCCCTGTAACGCATTACTTTCAAGGATATCGGCAACGCTCAGAAAGCGCTGTGCATTAGCCACCGAGGTTCCACCGAATTTCAACACTCGCATTGTCAATCTCTCCTGATTTTTGCCGAAAAAAAAACCCGCACTGTGAGGTGCGGGCTTCTTTTTTTATTTTTCCTGGTATGCGTCAGCCCGCACCGTTACCTGTGGTAATGGTGGTGGTAATAATGGTTGTCATGTTCAGGCTGATTGTACGCATTTAGGATTTATCGTCTGTCTGTCGTTGAATCTGTCGGCTTTCAGAAGTAAAGCAAACCGCACGCAGTGTCAATTTTTTTATCCGCCGCAACCGAAACGCTCACCAGTGATGCCCCCTCAAGCCAACGGCAGGTTCTTGTCATTTGCGCTGGCAGAGAGTGTATTCTCTTCATAAAATTTCGTTAAAACGAAATCAGGCGGTATTTTTATCTATTAATTTTTTCTCTACATCGTGCAACAACCGATGCAGCATCGCACTGTCACGCTGCTCCAGTAACCCTAAGCGCTGTTGGATCCAGTCTGACAATTTCTCATCGTCCGCCACGTCAAGTTGATGTAACAAACGCGAGCAGCGTTCACGTAATGCCTGCAACTGTGTCGCATCAGCTTGCGGCGCAGTACTCACTTCGACCCCGTGTAGAGCGGAGAGCTGGTAACAAAAGACCATCACCGCCTGCCCCAGATTCAGTGAGGGATAATCCACCGCCATTGGCACGCCAGTCAGTAGATCAACTTGCTCAAGTTCTTCATTGGTTAAGCCGCTGTCTTCACGGCCAAACACCAGCGCGACCCGCTCAACCCATTGCAGTTTTTCCCGCAGCAGCGCTTCAGTCTGCTGTGGCGTTGCATAGTAGCGGAATTTTGCCCGACAGCGAGCCGTTGTCGCCACGCTAAACCCCACATCCGCCAGCGCAGCACGCAATGTTGGCCATTCAGTGGCGTTATCCAGGATTTCCGTCGCTCCGTGCGCGACACGGTACGCCGCAGGTTCGCGATGCGCCTGGCTATCGACAATCCTTAATTCGCTGAAACCCATGGTTTTCATGGCACGCGCTGCAGCGCCAATATTTTCAGGGCGCGCAGGGGAAACCAAAATTAACGGAAAATGCATAATGCCTCGAAAAGAATAAATGACAGTCCATCATACGGCGAGGCGGCGAGATGTTAAAAACACAATTTCAAAATTAACATTTTAATAACACAGCAAAATCACTGCATTAACCATCTTGAAATGGCCCTAAGCGAGAATCACCACGCAACAGCGTAAAACGACTTAATTTCTCATTTATTACCTTACAGAACAACTCATTATGAAATGTTAAATCCCAAATATACTGACTCCGCCGATCGCCGCCAGAAAACGTAACTCCATGGTTATTAAATGTGAGCTAAACTGGCATTCTGCTAAGGATTTTTCACTAAAGTGTTATCGTGCTACACTTGCTTTTGATATAAGTCAACGAAGCGTTATTTTAATGCTCGATGGTTGTAACCCTCACTGTTATATCGCTGTTAATACAGTTAGGATAAACACTGTTGAATGACTGACTGACAGGCAGAGCGTTTTTGTTAACCGTCCTGTTTCTAATTGTTGGCAATTTCAGGTAGCGAACAAATGCAGACCCCACACATACTTATCGTTGAAGACGAGTTAGTGACTCGCAACACTCTCAAAAGTATTTTTGAGGCTGAAGGCTACATGGTGCATGAAGCAACGGACGGTGCTGAAATGCATCAGATCCTCACCGATCACGACATCAACCTGGTGATTATGGATATCAACCTGCCAGGTAAAAATGGGTTGCTTCTGGCGCGTGAGTTGCGCGAGCAAGCCAATGTAGCACTGATGTTTTTAACCGGTCGTGATAACGAAGTGGATAAAATCCTCGGCCTGGAAATTGGTGCCGACGATTACATCACCAAGCCGTTCAATCCACGCGAATTAACGATTCGCGCACGTAACCTGCTCTCGCGTACCATGAATTTGGCACCGGTAGGTGAAGAACGTAAGCTGGTTGAAAGCTATAAATTCAATGGCTGGGAACTGGACATTAATAGCCGTTCTCTGGTCAGCCCGGCAGGCGAACCTTATAAGCTGCCGCGCAGTGAGTTTCGCGCCATGCTGCACTTCTGTGAGAATCCGGGCAAAATTCAAACCCGAGCTGATTTGCTGAAAAAAATGACCGGACGCGAGCTGAAACCGCACGATCGTACTGTCGATGTGACGATCCGCCGCATTCGTAAACACTTTGAATCAACGCCAGACACACCAGAAATCATCGCGACGATTCACGGTGAAGGCTATCGCTTCTGCGGTGATCTGCAAGACTAACACGCATTGTTAACCGGGCCATCAGGCCCGGTTTCTTTTATCCGTCTTATTCGGCTGCGCGCCACGGCATAATCGGCACGGCACTCAACGCATTCTTTGGGCTACCTTCAATGACTTTATCTGAATACGTCAGATAAATCAGCGAATTACGCTTACTGTCATAAAAGCGCACGACCTGTAACTTTTTAAAGATAAACGATGTGCGTTGTCTGAAGACCACGCTCCCTTCAGATTTTCCTTGCTTTATCTTCTCATTCAGCTCAATCGGCCCTACCTGTTGGCAAGAAATGGCAGCATCCGCCGTGTCTTCCGCCAGACCTAATCCCCCTTTGATACCGCCTGTTTTTGCCCGACTGATATAACAGGTTACATTTTTTATATCCGGATCATCGAAGGCCTCAACGATGATTTTATGGTCAGGCCCAAACATCTTAAACACCGTATCCACAGAGCCTATCTGCTCTGCCATGCTGTAACTCGATGCCATCAAAACAGGAATAAAGCACAAACGCGTAAGTAGTTTCATTAAGTTACCATTGCTAATTAAATAGATGCCAATGTAATGTTAGGCGCCCTGAGGGAGGCACCCGGCGGTTAGCCACATTTTGCTGCAAAAAAGCACATAAGAACAAACAAAAGCCAAGGCAAGGTTTTTCCTAAGAGTGTTACTATCCCTCAGCGTTATATTCTTTGCACCAATCATCAGGACATCGAGGACGAGTTATGGATCAAGCCGGTATCATTCGCGATTTGCTTGTTTGGCTGGAGAGCCACCTGGATCAACCTCTGTCGCTGGACAATGTGGCGTCAAAGGCAGGCTACTCAAAATGGCACTTGCAGCGAATGTTCAAAGACGTATCAGGCCATGCCATTGGCGCGTATATCCGCGCACGACGTTTGTCGAAAGCGGCCGTGGCCCTGCGTCTGACCAGCCGTCCTATTCTGGACATCGCATTGCAGTATCGTTTCGATTCGCAGCAGACATTTACCCGCGCATTTAAAAAACAGTTCGCGCAAACGCCAGCATGGTATCGCCGTTCGCCTGAATGGAATTCTTTTGGTATTCGCCCGCCGATTCGTTTAGATGAGGGGTTTGTGATGCCGGAAGCCACCTGGGTTACCTTGCCGGAAACCACGCTGGTCGGACAGAGCCAGAGTTACGCTTGCTCGCTGGAGCAAATTTCCGATTTCCGTCACGAGATGCGCCTGCATTTTTGGCAGCGTTTTCTGACCGAAACCGACACGGTGCCGCCGGTGCTGTACGGTTTACATCAGTCCCGTCCCAGCCCCGACAAAGATGACGAACAGGAAGTGCTGTACACCACGGCGGTGCCTAATAATCAGCTCTCCGCCCCTTTGCCTCACGCCCAGAATGTGACGCTGGAATCGGGCGAGTATGTGCAATTTAGCTACCATGGCCCAACTAAGGCGCTGCAGGAGTTTATTTTGACGCTCTACAGCACCTGTATGCCGACGCTACAACTGACACGTCGTCCCGGACAGGATATTGAGCGTTTTTACACTCATGGCGGCAAAAAGCGCGACGCGCCGCCGGAAGAGATCCGCTGCGATTATCTGATTCCGATTCATCGCTAAATGACAAACGGCCCGCTAAGGGCCGTTTTTATCAGCGTTGCAACTCGTCCATCGCATGTTCAGTCAGATGCGAAATATCGCCCGCCGATTCCACCACCCATCCCGGTGCCAGCCAGGCGCTTTGTTGGTAATCCACGCGAGAGATGGAGCAGTTGCGCAGGCGCAGTCGACGTTCAGCCCATGCGGGTAAGCCCAGCAAAGTGCTGACCAACGCGCCCAGCGCCATGCCATGGCTCACAATCAACGGACGACTGCCCTCAGGCAGTGACAGGCAGGCATTCAATGCCGCTTGCATACGCTCCGCCAACTCACTCATGGATTCACCTTCAGGAATACGCCCGCCTTCGGTGCCGTTCACCAGCGTGCGACGCCAGCTCTCTTCTTCTTCCGTCAGCTCATCCAGGGGCCGTTGTTCAAGCACCCCCATATTCAGCTCACGTAAACGTGGGTCATAGATAACATCACATCCGCAGGCATCAGCGATAATTTCTGCCGTGCGGCGGGTGCGTCCAAGGTCGCTGCTAATCACATGCGTGATACCCAGCGTCTTAACCCGCTCCCCTACCTGATGCGCCTGCTGCTCTCCTTTCTGCGTCAGCGCACTGTCTGACTGCCCCTGAATACGCCGGGCGGCGTTCCAGAGGGTTTCCCCGTGGCGGACAAGATAGACCTGTATCATTGTTGTTTTCCGTTATACTGCGACAAAATAATGATGAGAGTTCAAACTATTATGTACCATGTCGTCGCGGCTACCACGAATCCAGCAAAAATTGCGGCAATTTCCCAGGCGTTTAACGACATCTTCGGGGAAGGATCCTGCCATATTGAAGGGGTGGCGGTCGACAGTGGCGTCGCAGCGCAGCCGATTACCAATCTCGAAACGAGAACTGGCGCACGTCAGCGGGTGATGAATGCCCAACAGGTAAGACCAGAGGCGCATTTTTGGGTCGCCATTGAAGCGGGCATCGAAGATGACACCGCCTTTGCCTGGATGGTCATCGAAGATCGTCAACAGCGTGGCGAATCTCGTTCAGCCAGCTTCACGCTCCCCGCCATCGTGCTGGAAGGTATTCAGGCTGGCCGCGAACTGGGCGATGAGATGGCACGGTTAACCGGGATTGAAAACATCAAACACAAAGGCGGTGCGATTGGCGTATTTACCGCAGGCCACCTTACCCGCAGCAGCGTTTATCACCAGGCACTGATTCTGGCGCTCTGCCCTTTTCACAACGAGATTTATAAACAGCGTTAAGCGGATTTGTTCAGCAACTGTGCTTCCAGCCAGCTTTTCAGTGCCGGAGGCGCACTTTTCAAACTGTTTGACCCCCGCGTAATGGTGGCGATGCCGGTGCCCAGGATCCCCTTCAATTCACGCTGGCTTAATTCGCCCCGCATCAATTCTTCAATAATGCGCACGCGCGTTCCCAACGCTTCGCGTTCGTCAGGTGTGAGCATCAATTGCAGCAGGGGAAGATGCAAATCTTTGGCAAAGGCATCTTGCAGCAAATCGACAAAACGCAGCCAATCTTCCCCCAAAGGTTCAGCAGTCACAGAGACATCTGGTTTATTCATGGTTATGCTGCTCTACTCATACTCGTAAACTAGTACAGCAGCATAACACAGCAACGCAAAGATCAGTAACGGCTCTGCCATTCGTTATCAGCAAGAATATGGTCGGATTTGTTCATGAAGTGGCGATAATAGGCATCATAAGCCAGCACGTTCTTCACATAGCCCCGCGTTTCTGAAAACGGAATGCTCTCCACCCACGCCACCGCATTTAGCCGCCCGGCACTGTTGCGCTGCCAGGTACGAACACGACCCGGCCCCGCGTTATAGGCCGCGGCAGCATAGACACGATTTTCACCAAATTGCTGATACACCGATTCCAGATACTGGGTACCAATTTGAATATTGGTTTCCGGATCAAACAGTTGGCTGCTGTTACTGTAGCCAGTAATACCAAATTTTTGCACCGTGTGCGTGGCGGTGGCAGGCATCACCTGCATCAGACCCGAAGCCCCGACAGGTGAACGCGCTTTGGGATTCCAGGCACTTTCCTGACGCGAAATCGCCATCGCATAGCTGACCGCAATGCCTTTATCACCGGTATAACGTTGATATTTATCCTGATAAGCCAGCGGGAAACGTTCATTTAAGTGATTCCACAGTTTGCCCGTAATGGTCGCCTGCACACTGAGATCCCACCAATTTTGCTCCAGGGCATAGCGCGCCAGTTGTTGTTGCTGCATGGAAGAGCGGTTTGCGATCAGGCCAACCCACTCCTGACGCGCCAGATTATCCATTCCCCAATACATCAGCTCACGCACCCGCGCAATTTCACGCCCCTGTCCAGTCTGTGCATCGGGTTGTGGGGCTTCGTCCTTCGGCATCACATAAGCCTCACCTAAACGCTGTGCGGCAACCATGGGATAAAAACCGCGCCCCATTGCCAGCTTGCGCAGGATTTCACGGGCTTCATCATCACGTCCTTTTTCCAGCAGCAAATCCGCCTGCCAGTACTGCCACTCATCTTTCTCTTTGGCTTCCAGCGGCAAGCGGGCGATCCAGGTGTTTAATCCCCGGCGATCGCTTTCGGACAACGCCATGCGCACACGGCGCTCCAGCAGGCTGGTTGAGCCGCTGGTCATCACCACGTTATCGCGCCAGCGTGCCTGCTCACTGGTGACATCCGTTCCCATCAGCCGCCAGACTACGGCCTCTTTCAGTGACTGCTGCTCTTCATCACCCATTTTTTGCAAGCGAACCAACGTCGGGATCATCTGACGCGCACTTTCTGCATCCTGACGCGCTAAGCGGCTAAAAGCCGCAATCGTGGCCTGACGGGTGAGATCTGTTGGGCCAACGTCACGGGCAAACGACTCAACGGTCGTGGGATCGTTTTGGAGATTTTGAATGCCGAAGGCGATAGTGGCGTAATCCGCTGGCAGTTGCTTGGCCAGAAAATTCACCAGGCTGGTATTTCCTTCCTCCATCGCCAGGCGAATACGCGCTAGCGTGGTAATCGGTGTTTGCTGCCCTGCGGCTTGCCATACCGAGAACAGCTTATCGCAGGTAGCGGGGAGCGATGTACCGCGTAGCCAAATGGCTTTTGCCCCCTCAAAGGCTTCTTGCTGCTGTCCGGTCATCCAGCGCGCGTAATAGTAGTTACAGCGGGCAGCCACGGGTTTAGGCTCTGCCGGACTGAATGCCAGCAATCCTCGCCAGTCTTCACGTCGGGCCAATTCATTCACAAAGCGCGACGAGAGCGAACTGGCCGGGGGTAAGCTGGGGTGCGTTTCCAGAAAACGTTTCACTGCCAGACCGGTTTCTTGATCGAGGTTCTCACTGATCTGGCGATATTCCAGATAGGGATAGAGGGGATAGTCCTGCAACGTTGGCATCAGTTGTGCGACAACGTCCATTTGCTTGTTGTCCCACGCCTGTTTAATTTGCAGATAGCGTTGTCGTTGCTCGTTCAGCGAATCGGCCAGTGCCGTGCCTGATACTGCGATCAGACAAGCTCCCACCAGCCAGTAACGCCATTTCTCCACTTTGGCTCTCACCACACTCTCTCCTCCGGGTTATTCGCGCGGGGTAAATCCGCCCCTTTAATTCATGCTAACCAGGCTATGCCAGAGATGCCACGCCAACCGTGAAAATTTACGACATTCCACCCGCGCACCAACGCAGTACAAACGTGCGCCATGCCTGTGCAAAAATCCATCATAAAAACCTATCACATTAAACAAATCCCTATTAAATCATAACGATAAAAGATTGGCACAGGCTTTGCTGAATGTATGCCAACTTGTATACCAGATGGGATTCAGACATGACATCGACCACAGGATTAACGATCGAGGAGTGGAAATCGGTTGCCCTGCTCTCACCCGATCACCTCGCGCACACGCTGCATGCCCTGCTTTCACAGTGCCGACAGCAGGATACGGCCTGGATTTATCTGGCTTCAGCAGGCGAACTACAGGCGCAAATTGACGCCCTGCAACTGAAAAGTGCGCAAGACCTGCCGCTGTATGGCGTGCCCTTTGCGGTGAAAGACAATATCGACGTTGCAGGCTGGCCCACCAGCGCCGCCTGCGCCGCCTTTACCTACTCGGCGGCAGCCGATGCAACGGTCGTCCATAAACTGAAGGCCGCCGGTGCCATCGTGATCGGTAAAACCAACCTCGACCAGTACGCGACCGGTCTGGTGGGGACGCGTTCCCCCTGGGGCGCGGTGCCGAACAGTTTTGATGCCGATTACGTCAGCGGCGGTTCCAGCTCCGGTTCGGCCTCGGTCGTTGCTCGTGGACTGGTCGCCTTCTCTTTAGGCACCGATACCGCAGGCAGCGGGCGCGTCCCCGCCGGGTTTAATAATCTCGTTGGCCTGAAGCCCACCAAAGGGTGGTTCTCGGCAACGGGAGTCGTGCCCGCATGCCGCCTTAACGACACGATTTCTGTTTTTGCCCTCTCAGTGGAAGATGCCTGGCAAGTCGCCGATATCGCTGGCGGCTACGATGCCACCGACAGCTATTCGCGCCCCCATCCTCAAAGTACGCCGCTGGCGCTCGGCAAGACACCCCATTTTGCCATCCCTCAGCACCCAGAATTTTACGGCGATGCGCTGGCTGAAGCCGCCTGGGACGCCGCACTGGAGTGCCTTGCGGAACAAGGTGCAACGCTCAGCCCAATTGATTTCTCCGCCTTTCATCAACTGGCCGAGCAGTTGTATTACGGCCCGTGGGTCGCTGAGCGCACCGTTGCGGTGGGCGACATGCTTAATCACCCCGAAGAAATGGATACCGTGGTGCACGGCATTGTCGCCAGTGGTCGCCAATACAGCGCTGTTGATGCCTATAAAGCAGAATATCTGCGGGCCGATTTAACGCGCCAAATTCAACACACCTTAAGCCAGTTTGATGCCCTGGTGGTGCCCACTTCGCCGACCATCCATACGCTGGCCGAGATGCAGCAAGAGCCGGTGCTGTACAACAGCCATTTCGGGTATTACACCAATTTCACCAATCTTGCCGACCTCAGTGCGCTGGCGCTGCCTGGCCCCTTCCGGGCTGACGGATTACCAGCCGGTATCACCTTGATAGCGCCCGCCTGGCATGACCGTGCACTCGCCAGCTTTGGTCTGCAGTGGCAGCAGCGCAATCCCTGGATGCGAGGCGCAACCGGCCAACCGTTGTCATCAGCCCCCGTAAAATTGGCGCCCTCAGCCCATCACGTAGAGCTTGCCGTGGTGGGTGCACACCTGACCGGCATGCCGTTGAATCACCAACTGACTCAACGCGGTGCCATCAAGCTCTGTGAGACCATCACCGCCGAAACTTATCGCCTGTACGCCCTGAAAAACACCCAGCCAGCAAAACCCGGGCTGGCAAAAGCCTCCGTCGGCAGCGCTATCACGGTGGAAGTCTGGGCGATGCCGTTGGCGCGCCTCGGGGAGTTTGTTGCTGAAATCCCCGCGCCGCTGGGCATCGGCACCCTGACGCTGGCGGATGGCCGCCAGGTTAAAGGCTTTATCTGCGAACCTGCCGCGTTAACAGATGCGACAGACATTACCGCGTATGGCGGATGGCGGAACTGGCTCGCCCAACAGGAGAAACAGCATGTTTAACACCGTACTGATTGCCAACCGCGGCGAAATTGCCTGCCGCGCCATTCGCACCCTGAAACAGCTTGGCGTGACCAGTGTGGCGGTCTACTCCGATGCCGATAAAAATGCGCGCCATGTGAAAGAAGCCGATATCGCGATTGCACTGGGTGGCGACAAACCGGCAGACAGCTACCTGCGCATCGACAAAATTCTGGCGGCGGCACAAACCAGCGGTGCGCAAGCTATCTGGCCCGGCTATGGCTTCTTATCGGAGAGCGTCGCCTTCGCAGAAGCCTGTGAAGCTGTCGGCATCGTTTTTGTTGGCCCCACCGCCCTACAAATCAAAGAGTTTGGCTTAAAACACCGCGCCCGCGAACTGGCGGCAGCGGCGGGCGTGCCGATGACACCGGGCACCGGATTACTGGAATCATTGCCCGCTGCACTGACTGCGGCCAGAGAGATTGGCTATCCGGTGATGTTGAAGAGCACCGCGGGTGGAGGCGGTATCGGTATGACGCGCTGTGCGGATGCCGAGGCCCTGCGCCAGGCCTGGGACAGCGTACGCCGTCAGGGTGAGCAGTTTTTCAGCGATGCAGGCGTCTTTATCGAACGCTGTATCGATCGTGCCCGCCACATCGAAGTGCAAATCTTTGGTGATGGCAACGGCAAAGTGGTGGCGCTGGGTGAACGTGATTGCTCACTGCAGCGCCGAAATCAAAAAGTGGTTGAAGAGACACCGGCTCCGGGCTTAACCGCAGAGACGCGGCAAGCGCTGCTCGCCTCGGCAGTGCAATTGGGCGAGCGGGTGAATTACCGCAGCGCAGGTACGGTGGAATATATCTTTGATACCGAGCGCGATGCCTTTTACTTCCTGGAAGTGAACACCCGCTTACAGGTTGAGCACCCGGTGACCGAGTCTGTGATGGGACTGGATTTGGTGGCCTGCATGCTGCAAGTCGCAGCCGGTGAAGCACCAGACTGGGCCGCAATGACCGCCGCACCGACTGGCGCAGCCATTGAAGTGCGAATCTATGCCGAAGATCCGCTGAAAAATTTCCAACCCAGCCCCGGCGTGCTGACTGAAGTGCATTTTCCTGCCGATGTGCGGGTAGACGGTTGGGTCGAGACGGGCAGCGAGGTCTCTGCCTATTACGACCCGATGATTGCCAAAGTGATCGCGCACGGTGCCAACCGTGCCGACGCCCTCGCGAAGCTAAGGACAGCACTGGATGAAAGTCGCTTGCACGGCATCGCGACAAATCTGGACTACTTGCGTCAGGTGATTGCCACCGAGGCTTATCGCAGTGGCAAGGTGTGGACGCGCTTTCTGGATACTTTTAGCCCGCAGACCAGCGTGATTGAAGTCGTGCAGCCCGGCACCTACAGCAGCATCCAGGATTATCCGGGTCGCCTTGGCTACTGGGACATCGGGGTACCGCCCTCCGGCCCGATGGATGACTTTGCCTTTCGTTTGGCGAACCGCATTGTGGGTAATGCCGAGGAAGCCGCCGCGCTGGAGCTCACACTACAAGGCCCGACACTGCGCTTTCATACTGATGCGCTGATTGCGCTGACAGGTGCAGATTGCCCTGCTGACCTTGACGGTCAACCCGTTGATTTTTGGCAACCCGTATCGGTGGTCGCCGGGCAAGTACTGACCTTAGGGCGCGCCAAACAGGGTTGTCGCAGCTACCTTGCCGTGCGCAATGGGTTTGATGTCCCCGAATACCTGGGCTCCCGCTCTACCTTTGCACTGGGGCAGTTTGGCGGTCATGCCGGACGCACCCTGCGCGTGGCCGATATGCTGGCGATTTCGCAACCGGATTTACCAGCCTGTACTACGCCGGCTCCCCTCTCCGCTCCGCAGGCCATCGATCCGGCACTCATTCCCGAGTATGGCAATGTCTGGCGTATCGGCGTGCTGTATGGCCCCCACGGCGCGCCAGATTTCTTCACGGAGGCCGCGATTGACGAATTTTTCGCCGCTGACTGGCAGGTGCATTACAACTCTAATCGCCTGGGGGTGCGTTTAGTGGGGCCAAAACCCAGCTGGACGCGCGAAAACGGAGGAGAAGCTGGCTTGCATCCCTCCAATATCCACGACTGCGAATACGCGATTGGTGCAGTGAATTTTACCGGCGACTTCCCGGTGATCTTGACGCACGACGGCCCCAGCTTGGGCGGCTTCGTTTGCCCAGTCACTATTGCGAAAGCAGAACTGTGGAAAGTGGGCCAGGTGAAACCGGGAGATGTGATTCGTTTTCATCCCATCAGTTTTGAAGAAGCTCAGGCGCTGGAGCGACAGCAGCAGCACATGCTCGAACGCCTCACCCCCGTGACACCGACCCAATGGGCTGCGCCCTCCCTGGCAGCCAGTGCAACAGGCAGCGCCACCCTGCTGGCACGCATGCCCGTGAGTGCCACCTGCCCAGGCGTTGCCTGGCGACAAGCGGGGGATAAATACATTCTGGTGGAGTACGGCGAAAACGTGCTAGATTTGGCACTGCGCCTGCGTGTTTATCTGCTGATGGAAGCACTCACGTCACGCGCGGTCCCCGGCATTGAAGAGCTGTCGCCAGGCGTGCGTTCGTTGCAGGTACGCTATGACAGCCGCCTGCTGGATCAAAAATCACTTTTGCACATCCTACAGGATGTTGAACACGAACTGGGCGATGTCAGCCAGCTCACTATTCCTTCGCGCGTGGTGCATCTGCCGATGGCCTTTGAAGACAGCGCCACGTTGGGTGCCGTTGAACGCTATCAGGAAACCGTGCGCGCGCAAGCCCCCTGGCTACCGAACAACGTTGATTTCTTACAGCGCATTAATGGCCTTGCAACGCGAGAAGAAGTTGAAGAGACCCTGTTTAATGCCAGCTATCTGATTCTGGGCCTCGGTGATGTCTATCTGGGCGCTCCCTGCGCGGTGCCCATCGATCCGCGCCATCGCTTGTTGAGTTCCAAGTACAACCCGGCACGCACCTTTACCGCAGAAGGCACTGTCGGCATTGGCGGTATGTATATGTGCATCTATGGCATGGATTCGCCAGGCGGTTATCAGCTCGTTGGCCGAACGCTGCCAATCTGGAACACCTTCCTCAAAAACCCGCAATTTTCGGACGGTGAGCCCTGGCTGCTGCGCTTCTTTGATCAGGTGCGTTTTTACAAGGTCAGTGAACAGGAACTCACCCAACTGCGCGAAGATTTTCGTGAGGGTCGCGCCACCCTTCGCATTGAAGAAACCACGTTTGATTTTGCCGACCACCAGCGCTTCCTGGCGGAGCACGCGGATGAGATTGCTGCCTTCCGTCAACGCCAAACGGCCGCCTTTGCATCAGAAGTCGCTCTTTGGCAGCAGGAAGCGGCAGAAGAGGCCAACACCTGCGAGCAAGACGTGCTGCCCACGGAAGAAGAGGTTGCGGGTCAGGCGGTGTGCGCCGATCTCAATGGCAGTATCTGGAAGATCCTGGTGCAACCCGGCGATCGCGTGGAAACCGGACAAACGCTGGTGGTGGTAGAAGCCATGAAAATGGAACTGGCGATTACCGCACCGCAAAGCGGGACCGTCAGCCGCGTCGCCTGCCAACAGGGACGCCCTGTTAGCCCCGGCGATACCCTGCTGTGGCTGGAATAAGGATCGCACATGACGGAATCAACGGAAAAGCGTGGCAAACATCGTCCGCAAGCGCTGGCTGAGCGGGTGTATCACCAATTAAAAAGCGACATCTTTGAGTTTCGGCTGATGCCGGGTGACCGCTTTAGCGAAAGCGAGATTGCTGAACGTATGGATGTGAGCCGAACGCCCGTCCGTCAGGCACTGTTCTGGCTGGAGCACGAAGGCTATGTCGAGGTGTGGTTTCGCAGCGGATGGCAGGTGCGCCCGTTTGATTTTGCTTATTTTGAAGATCTCTATGATCTGCGCATCGTACTGGAGTGTGAGGCGCTGCGTCGTCTTTGCACCCATTCAGCCGCCGCGTTGCGCACGGAACTCAGGGATCTGATCGCTTTTTGGATCAATGCACCACGGCTGGCGGAGGGACAAGCCGTTTCCCCCTGGGATGAAGCCTTTCACACTCGCCTTGTTGCGCTGGCAGGAAATGCGGAGATGACACGCATCCATGCCGAACTCAGCGAGAAAATCCGCATTATCCGTCGTCTCGATTTCACCAAAGGTCCGCGCGTCGAGGCGACCTACCACGAGCATGCACACATCCTGCACGCCCTGTTACAGCACGACGTTGAGGAGGCCCAACGCATCCTGATCCAACACATTGCCGAGAGTAAAGCGGAGGTGAGAAACATCACGCTCCACATGTTGCAGCAAGCACGTCACAACACCACAGAAATCCAATAATTGTTCAGGGGAATACCTTAATGAAAAGACGTTCGTTACTGAAAGCATTTGCCCTCTCTGCAACCGCCGTCAGCCTGGGCTTGACCCTGAGTGTGCAGGCTGCTGACACCATAAAAATTGGCATCATGCATTCGCTGTCCGGCACCATGGCCATCTCTGAAACGCCACTGAAAGAAGTGGCGCTGATGACCATTGATGAAATCAATAAAAAAGGCGGCGTGCTGGGCAAAAAACTGGAACCTGTGGTGGTTGATCCGGCATCAAACTGGCCACTGTTTGCAGAAAAAGCACGACAGTTACTGACGCAGGATAAAGCCGCCGTGGTGTTTGGCTGCTGGACATCGGTATCCCGTAAGTCGGTGTTGCCTGTTTTTGAAGAGCTCAACGGCCTGCTGTTCTATCCCGTGCAATATGAAGGCGAAGAGATGTCGCCAAATGTGTTTTACACCGGTGCCGCCCCGAACCAACAGGCCATTCCGGCGGTGGAATACTTACTCAGCGAAGACGGTGGTGCTGCTAAACGCTTTATTTTGCTCGGCACTGACTATGTGTATCCGCGCACCACCAACAAAATTCTGCGCGCTTTCCTGCACAGCAAAGGTATCCAGGATAAAGATATTGACGAGGTCTATACGCCATTTGGCCATAGCGACTATCAAACCATCGTCGCCAATATTAAGAAATTCGCGGCAGGCGGCAAAACCGCGGTGGTTTCCACCATCAACGGTGACTCCAACGTGCCGTTCTACAAAGAGCTGGCAAACCAGGGAATCAAAGCCACCGATGTCCCTGTGGTGGCCTTCTCGGTCGGTGAAGAAGAGCTGCGCGGCATCGACACCAAACCGTTAGTGGGCCATTTAGCGGCCTGGAACTATTTCGAATCCGTCGACAATCCAACCAATACCGACTTTGTTGAACATTACAAAGCCTGGGCCAAAGCGCATAACCTGCCGAATGCCAACAGCGTCGTCACCAACGATCCGATGGAGGCCACTTATGTGGGGATCCATATGTGGGCACAAGCGGTGGAAAAAGCCGGTACCACTGATGTCGACAAAGTGCGTGCAGCCATGGCTGGCCAAACGTTCAAGGCACCAGATGGCTTTACGCTCACTATGGATAACACCAACCATCACCTCCACAAGCCGGTCATGATTGGCGAGATTCAGGATGGCGGCCAGTTTAACGTGGTATGGCAAACCGATGCGCCCGTTCGTGCGCAGCCCTGGAGTCCGTTTATCGCAGGCAATGATAAGAAACCTGATCACCCGATCAAAACGGCGCAGTGATGCTTTTCCCCTCTCTGGTGACAGAGAGGGGTCTGTTCGATAACGCGACTTCAGGGCCGAAAAATGACATTACGCCAACGTCTTGCTTTCCTGCTTCTGCTGCTGCCATGGCTGGCCAGCGCAGGGCCCGCTACCGATTTTGGTCAGGCCAGCCGCACACAACAAGCCACGCTTTTACAGCAATGGTCAACGGCCCCTGATCCCGCACGTCTGCCGCTGTTGCAGGCGCTCCAGCAAGAAGCGGTCGTGACTGACAGCCAAAAGAATCTGTTTGTTGTGCACAATGGTCGCGTGACGCCGCTGGAAGGCCTGGCACCGCCGCACGGTAATACCCGAAAAGTGCTGTTAAATAATCGCCTGCGTGTCTTGATCGCCAATGCGCTCGCCGCTCACCAACTGGTGAGCCACGATGCTGCTGTCCGCCTGCGCGCCGCCAGGCAGTTGCAACAAGATGCGGTACCGACTCAACGTGCTCTTATCACTGAACGCCTGCAATATGAGCAGGATGAAAAGGTAAAAGCCGCCCTGCTCCAAACGCTGGCGGTTCTGCAACTCACTGACGCTGATCCCCAGGTGCGTTTACATGCCGTGAGGTTGTTAGGTGAGAGTAGCGATCCTGGCACGCAAGCCGCACTCGCGCGTCTGGTGCTGCCGGATAACGAACCCATTGCCGATGTCCGCCAGGCGGCGGAAAGCAGTTTGCACAGCATCCAGCAACGCCTGAAATGGGGCGACTGGCTGGGACAAGCATTCAGCGGACTGTCCCTCGGTTCGATTTTGCTGCTGGCCGCGCTGGGGCTGGCAATCACCTATGGCTTATTAGGCGTCATCAATATGGCGCACGGTGAAATGCTGATGCTTGGCGCTTACGCCACCTGGCTGGTGCAATCCGCATTCCAGCAGTTTCTGCCGCAGTGGCTGGCGTGGTATCCCCTTGTCGCCTTACCGGTCGCATTTTTTATCACTGCCGTGATGGGCATGGCGCTGGAACGCACGATTATTCGCCACTTATATGGCCGCCCGCTGGAGACACTGCTCGCGACCTGGGGCATCAGCCTGATGCTGATTCAACTGGTGCGCGTACTCTTTGGTGCACAAAACCTCGAAGTCGCCAACCCGGCCTGGCTATCAGGAGGGATTCAGGTACTCCCGAATTTGGTACTGCCGTGGAACCGTATCGCGGCCATCGCCTTTGCTGCCGCAGTGCTGGTGCTGACCTGGTTGCTGCTGAACAAAACGCGGTTGGGTCTGAGCGTACGTGCCGTCACGCAAAACCGCGCCATGGCAGACTGCTGCGGCGTGCCGACCGGCCGCGTTGATATGCTGGCCTTTGGGCTTGGTTCAGGCATTGCGGGTCTGGGAGGTGTTGCTCTGTCGCAAATTGGGAATGTCGGCCCGGAATTAGGTCAGGGCTATATCATCGACTCCTTCCTGGTGGTTGTGCTAGGCGGTGTGGGGCAACTAGCGGGCACCGTCGCGGCAGCGCTGGGTTTAGGGATCGTCAACAAGTTGCTGGAACCCCAAATCGGTGCCGTGCTGGGCAAAATTACCATCCTGATTTTAATTGTTCTGTTTATTCAGAAACGACCTCAGGGGCTGTTTGCCCTGAAAGGACGGGTGACTGACTGATGACACAACCACTGACACTTCGCCTGACGCGCAAAGCGCCACGTCTCATGCTGGGTATGGGCTCGCTGATCTTACTGACGCTGTTGATCCTCCCTTTTCTGGCGCTGCTGCCGGCCACACACCCGCTGGCGATTTCCACCTATACCCTCACGCTGATCGGCAAGATCCTCTGCTATGCCATTGTTGCGCTGGCACTGGATCTCGTCTGGGGCTATGCCGGGCTGCTAAGCCTGGGACATGGATTGTTCTTCGCCCTCGGCGGTTATGCGATGGGCATGTATCTGATGCGCCAGGCGGCAGGCGATGGCTTACCAGCCTTTATGTCGTTTCTCTCCTGGCAGGAATTGCCGTGGTTTTGGGCGGGTACGCAGTATTTTGCCTGGGCGCTCTGCTTAATTGTGCTGGTTCCCGGCCTGTTAGCGCTGCTGTTTGGCTGGTTTGCCTTTCGCTCAAAAATCAAAGGCGTCTACTTCTCGATTATGACGCAAGCCCTGACCTACGCCGGGATGTTGCTGTTTTTTCGCAATGAAACCGGCTTTGGTGGCAATAACGGTTTTACCGGATTCACCACACTGCTGGGTTTTCCCATCACGGCGACCACCACGCGCATCGCGTTGTTTCTGGCGACCGTGCTACTGATGGTCGCCGCGCTCGCGGTGGGGATCGCCCTGGCGCGCAGTAAATTTGGCCGGGTACTCACCGCCGTGCGCGATCAGGAAAATCGCCTGATGTTTTGCGGTTACGATCCCAAAGGATTCAAGCTGTTTGTCTGGACGCTCTCCGCCGTCATTTGTGGTTTAGCGGGCGCGCTGTATGTGCCGCAGGTCGGCATTATCAATCCCAGTGAAATGTCACCGACCAATTCTATAGAAGCCGCGATTTGGGTCGCCCTCGGCGGGCGCGGCACGCTGGTTGGCCCATTGCTGGGTGCCGCCCTTGTCAACGCGGCAAAGAGCGGTTTCACCGTTGCCTTCCCTGAATACTGGCTGTTCTTTTTGGGCCTGATTTTTATTCTGGTCACCTTGTTTTTACCACGAGGCGTGATTGGCTTACTGCGTCGGAGAAAGCATGACTGAGCAACTGTTTACCCAACCGCATCTGGCTGACCGCTACCGTGAACAAAGCGATCCCGTGCTGCAACTCAGCAACATTAACGTCAGTTTTGATGGCTTTCGTGCACTCACTGATTTGACACTCTCGATCGGCGTAGGTGAATTACGTTGTGTGATTGGCCCCAACGGCGCGGGGAAAACCACGCTGATGGATGTCATTACCGGCAAGACGCGTCCTGACAGCGGCAGTGTGATTTACGATCAAAATACCGACCTTACACGTCTGTCTCCTGTTGCCATTGCACAGGCAGGCATTGGTCGAAAATTTCAAAAACCCACGGTATTCGAAGCACTCAGCGTCTTTGAAAATCTTGAGTTAGCACTCAAGACGCCCAAGACGGTCTGGGCCTGCTTGCGCGCCAAACTTAACAGTGAGCATGTGGATCGCATTGATGAAACCTTGCAGCTTTTGCGGCTGGGATCAGAACGCCATCGCCGGGCGGGTTTACTGTCTCACGGCCAAAAACAGTTTCTGGAAATAGGCATGCTGTTGGTACAAGACCCGCATCTGTTGTTGCTGGATGAACCGGCTGCAGGCATGACCGATGCTGAAACCGCTTATACCGCAGAGCTGTTTCGCACTTTAGCAGGCCAGCACTCTTTGATGGTGGTGGAGCACGATATGGGCTTTGTCGAGAGCATTGCCGATCACGTCACCGTGCTCCATCAAGGCCAGGTACTGGCGGAAGGTTCGCTGGCGCAAGTGCAGGCCAACGAACAGGTTATCGAAGTCTATTTGGGGCGTTGATATGTTAAAAGTCGATCAGTTGCATCAGTACTATGGTGGCAGCCATATTTTGCGGGGTCTCTCTTTTGAGGTTAAACCGGGGGAGATCACCTGTTTACTTGGACGCAACGGCGTGGGGAAAACCACCTTGCTGAAGTGCCTGATGGGGCTCATCCCCGTGAAATCCGGTACCTTAAGCTGGCAAGACAAGGTGATTAACGCCCGTAAACCCCATCAGCGTGTACAGGCGGGCATCGCATATGTGCCGCAAGGACGCGAAATTTTTGCTCGCTTAACCGTCGAAGAGAATCTGTTAATGGGGCTGTCCCGTTTTCCCGGCCGCCAGGCGAAAAGCGTCCCCAAAACGCTGTATGAACTGTTTCCCGTGCTGGAACAGATGAAGCACCGACGTGGGGGCGATCTTTCCGGCGGCCAGCAGCAACAGTTGGCGATTGGCCGTGCACTGGCCTGCCGCCCACAGCTGTTGATTCTGGATGAGCCGACGGAAGGGATTCAACCTTCCGTCATCAAAGAAATCGGTGCGGTTATCCGCCAGCTCGCGCAACGAGGCGATATGGGCATTCTGTTGGTTGAGCAGTTCTACGACTTTGCCGCAGAACTGGCAGATAACTATCTGGTGATGTCACGCGGTGAAATTATTCAGCGCGGCCCCGGAAAAACCATGGAAGCCGACGGAGTTCGTCATCTGGTGGCTATCTAGCCGCGTGCCGTGCAATCACCAAATCAACCCCTTCGTTTAAAAGGTCGTTTATCGACACCCCGATGGCCTGCGCCGCAATGGCCAAAGAGTGGTGGCGCTCAGGGGTCAGGCGCGTCGTGACTTTACCGCTCCAGGTGCGGTAAGGCGCGACCCCGTCTTTTTTACATTCATCAAGATAGATGGCCAGGGAAGCGGCCCCTTCGGCTCTTAGCGCCACAACGCTGCCAGCATAAAAATCAGCCCCGCCGTTTAAGCCAATAAATTCCCCGCGGAACATTTCGATCTCTGGATCATATGAGATCACCGCACGATGTCCCTCAATTTTCATCACATTATTCATGGTGTGATCCCCAGGCTTATTAGCCAGTTGCGAATAGCGTTAACTGCGCCCTTGTCAGTTTCAGGCCGTGGATGTGGGCGATGATAGATCTGCTTTTCATGATGAAGTTTGACGACGACACGCGAACCTTCACGCGCATGGATCTCGGCACCTAAAGCACGAAACAGCGATTCGATATCAGCCCATTTAATGGTGGTATTGATCGGCAACGCGAACAATGCCTGCCGTGTTTTGTGTTGTTTAGTATTCATCTGCGCATCCTGCCATCTCCCTCCTGGATGCGCAGAAAAATGGTATCACTTTATGGTGTCACTTCCTAATTAAATCCTTTTATTGCAGCATCGACATTTTTGCTGCGAGCACTGCCGCAGGTTTGTCGCTCTGATCTTGCTCACAAAACACTGAGACAGCATTAGCAGGCTGACAGCCCTGCCCGTAAAGTGCTAACTCGAATCAGCCAGAGTGAGGTCATCCATGTCAGCATCCCGCTTTATCGGTATTGATGTCGGTTCTGCCAGCGTGCGCGCAGGCCTGTTTACCGCAGAAGGCAAACGCCTGTGTTTTGCCACCCGTCCCATTGAGCAGTTTCATTCGCAAGGTGACTGGGTTGAGCAGTCGTCGGCGCAAATTTGGCAAGGCGTTTGTGAAACTGTGCGTGAGGTGTTGCAACAATCGGCCACCGACCCCAACCAGGTAAAAGGGATGGGCTTTGATGCGACTTGTTCGTTGGTGGCGATTGATCACCAAGGGCAAGGCGTGACGCTGGCTGAAAATGGCGATGCACAACGCAATATCATGATGTGGATGGATCACCGCGCGAAAGCAGAAACACGCACCATCAATGCGACTCACCATGAGACACTGAATTACGTCGGCGGTGAGATGAGCGTGGAGATGGAACTGCCCAAAATTCTCTGGCTGAAAAATCACTATCCTGAACGCTATCAGCGCACCTGGCGTTTTTTCGATCTCGCGGATTATTTGGTTTGGCAAGCCACCGGCGCTGATGTCGCCAGCGTCTGTACACTGACGTGTAAATGGGGCTACCTTGCCCATGAACGCCAGTTCCGATCCGATTTCTTACAGGCCATTGGCCTGGACGATTTACCCCAGAAGATCCCAACGCGCGTGTGTGATCTGGGTGAAGCCGTGGGGACATTGAGCGAGGACGCCGCACGTCAGCTAGGGCTGACCACGGCAACCGTGGTTGCCAGCGGTATCATCGATGCCCATGCGGGTGGATTAGCGCTGACTGCAACCACGCCGCAAGGTAGCCTGGCGGTTATCAGCGGCACCTCTAACTGCCATATGCTGGTTAACCGCGAGCCGCTCCCTGTGCAAGGCGTGTGGGGCCCCTATTACAACGCGATGTTACCTGGCTGGTGGTTAACCGAAGGCGGACAAAGCGCGGCCGGTGCGCTGGTGGAGTGGTCAGTGCGCCAGCATGCTTACTGGCCCGAACTGCAAAAAAAAGCCGAAGCCGCAGGGCAAAGCGTCTGGCAAGTATTGAATCTCTGGCTGGCCGAACTGGAACAACAAGAACACTGGCCAACACGCCATCTGCATATGTTAGGCGATCATCACGGCAACCGTTCGCCGCGCGCCAATCCCGATGCACGTGGTGCCTTGCTGGGGCTCACGCTGGAAACCGGTCAGTTTGGCCTGGCGCGCCTGTATCTCGCCAGTTTGCAAGCCGTGGCCTACGGCACACGTCATATTATCGAAGCCCTGCAACAGGCGGGGCATAACGTAGAACGGCTGGTCTTTTGTGGCGGCGCCACTAAAAATCCTGTCTGGCTGCGTGAGTACGCCAACATCACTGGCTATGACGTACACCGAGTCACAGAGGAAGATGCGGTCACGCTAGGTGCTGCATTGATGGCTGCCGTTGCCAGCGGCGAGTATGCCGATTTCCCTGCCGCCGCAGCCGTCATGGTCTCGCAAGGCGAAACCGTCAGCCACGATCCTGCGACGGCAGCTTTTCACCAGGCGAAGTATGAAATCTACCTGCAGATGTATCAGGAAGGCGCTGAGGCACGAGCGAAAATGGCCGTTTTTACCGACTAAGCACTCACGCTGAGCGGTTGACTTAAAAGGCTTTTTTGATAAGGTTGGCGAGGCTTGCTCCCGCCAGCCAGGCCTTCCCCCTGTTGAATACCGCTGAGAACCAACGCATGGAAAATCGTCGCGAGGCGCGCTTACTTAAACTGGCGCAGATACTGAAACACACCGATAAATTGCACTTACGCGAAGCCGCGCGGTTGTTAGATGTTTCAGAGATGACCATTCGCCGCGATCTCAGTGAATCGCCCACGCCGGTGGTGTTGCTTGGCGGCTACGTGGTGAGTGACAGTCGTCTCCAGCACGGGCACTATTTTGTCTCCGATCAGCAGTTGCAAAACCCAGAGAAAAAACGCAGCCTGGGCAAGCGAGCCGCCATGCTGGTGGAAGAAAACGACACGGTGTTTTTTGATTGCGGCACGACCCTGCCCTGGGCGATAGAAGCGCTCGACGACGATTTGCCGTTTACTGCCGTCTGCTGTGCCCTTAATACCTTCCTGGCGTTGAAAGAGAAACCTGCTTGCAAGGTGATCATGACGGGCGGCATCTGGTCAGAAAACAACGCCGTTTTTACCCCCGCGATCATTACCACTTTGTTGGACCACTTCTGCCCGGATAAAGCCTTTATCTCCGCCGCCGGTGTTGACGTTCAACAAGGCGTCACCTGCTACAACCTCAATGAATTAGCCATGAAACACGCCGCTCTGGCACGTGCACGCGAAAGTTATCTGGTAACAGACAGCAGCAAGTTTGGGCAGGTGCTGCCCGTACGCATTGCTGATTTCACCCCCTTTACGGCGCTGATCAGCGATCGCGCGCCCACCAAAGCGTTACAGGATGCCTGCCACGCTGCACAAGTGAACGTACTTTTGCCCTAAGCCAATTCTTGCCCTATCAATGTGTTAAAAAACAGCGTGGTTTGCCTCGCTGAAAACGGCTAAACTTGCCCCTTTAAAGTGGGCATCTCGCCCCTCACCGTAACAGACCATAAGGCGCAAAGTACCGTGGCTCAATTCGTCTATAGCATGCATCGCGTCGGCAAAGTGGTTCCGCCGAAGCGTCACATTCTGAAAAACATCTCACTGAGTTTCTTCCCGGGCGCCAAAATCGGCGTTCTCGGTCTGAACGGTGCAGGTAAATCCACCCTGCTGCGCATCATGGCCGGTATCGATAAAGACATCGAAGGTGAAGCACGTCCGCAGCCGGGCATCAAAGTGGGTTATCTGCCACAGGAGCCGCAGCTTAACCCCGAGCACACGGTGCGTGAATCCGTTGAAGAAGCGGTATCCGAAGTGGTTGGCGCATTAAAACGTCTCGACGAAGTGTATGCGCTGTATGCCGATCCCGATGCAGATTTTGACAAGCTGGCCGCAGAGCAAGGCAAGTTGGAAGAGATTATTCAGGCACATGACGGCCACAATCTGGAAACCCAGTTGAACCGTGCTGCTGACGCCATGCGTCTGCCTGAATGGGATGCCAAAATTGGTAACCTGTCTGGTGGTGAGCGCCGCCGCGTTGCCCTGTGCCGTCTGCTGTTAGAAAAACCAGACATGCTGCTGCTTGACGAACCAACCAACCACCTGGATGCGGAATCCGTGGCCTGGCTGGAACGTTTCCTGCACGACTTTGAAGGTACCGTTGTGGCGATTACCCACGACCGTTACTTCCTCGATAACGTTGCGGGTTGGATCCTGGAGCTTGACCGTGGTGAAGGTATTCCATGGGAAGGCAACTACTCCTCCTGGCTGGAGCAAAAAGATCAGCGCCTGGCGCAGGAAGCCTCTTCTGAAGCGGCACGCCGCAAGTCGATTGAAAAAGAGCTGGAGTGGGTGCGTCAGGGTGCCAAAGGCCGTCAGTCTAAAGGCAAAGCCCGTTTGGCTCGCTTTGAAGAGCTGAACAACACGGAATACCAGAAACGTAACGAAACCAACGAACTGTTTATTCCACCAGGTGCACGCCTGGGTGACAAAGTGGTTGAAGTCAGCAATTTGAGCAAGTCGTACGGCGATCGCATTCTGATCGATGACTTGACGTTTTCGCTGCCTAAAGGTGCCATTGTCGGCATCATCGGTCCGAACGGTGCGGGTAAATCCACCCTGTTCCGCATGATGTCAGGTCAGGAACAACCGGACTCCGGCAGCATCACACTGGGTGAAACCGTGAAACTGGCTTCTGTTGATCAGTTCCGTGACGAAATGGACAACAGCAAAACCGTTTGGGAAGAAGTGTCCGGCGGCCAGGACATTATGCGTATCGGTACCACCGAAATGCCAAGCCGTGCCTATGTAGGACGCTTTAACTTCAAAGGCACCGATCAGGGTAAACGCGTGGGCGAACTCTCCGGGGGTGAGCGCGGACGCTTACACCTGGCAAAACTGCTGCAAGTTGGCGGTAACCTGTTGCTGCTCGATGAACCGACCAACGACCTGGATATCGAAACCCTGCGCGCGCTGGAAAACGCCCTGTTGGAATTCCCAGGCTGTGCGATGGTTATCTCGCATGACCGCTGGTTCCTTGACCGTATTGCCACGCACATCATCGATTATCAGGATGAAGGTAAAGTCGAATTCTTCGAAGGTAACTTTACCGAATACGAAGAGTACAAGAAACGCACGCTGGGCGCTGACGCGCTGGAGCCGAAGCGTATCAAGTACAAACGTATGACCAAGTAATCTCTTTCAGGGCCGGTTTACCGGCCCTTATTGATAGTAGGTCCGAAACACCAGCGATTGCAGCGCAAACTCGACATAGGTTGCCAGCGCAGGAGAATTCAGCTTACGGCTCGGGTAGACCAGCCACAGTTCGTTGCCCTCCACTTCCCAATTCGCTAACACACGCTGTAAATTCCCCTCAATGAGAAAACGCGGTAACAGGGTTATCCCACTGTGATTGCGCACGGTTTCTCGCGCGTAGAGCAAATTGTCGGTGCCATGTCCTGCCGGTAATAACCAGCGATACTCCTCTTCTCCGCGGCGTAACAGCCACTCCGGCCAGGCACGGTGGCTAATACAGCGATGATCGGCAAGCTGTTGCGGATGGATTATCTCCGGATGCTGGGCCAGATAGTCTGCTGTCGCCACCAGCCAGCGCGCGCAGTAACCTACACGGCGTCCAATCAGCGATGAGTCCTGCGGTTTGCCTGTTCTGAGCGCAATATCAAATCCCTCATGCACCAGATCACGCAGTTCGTCAGAGACCGACACCTCCAGCGTCACATCCGGATACTGCGCCTGAAAAGCACTGTTAACCTGTGGCAGCAACGTGGCGCCTAAGCCCGCCGGAGAGGTAATTCGCAGCCGACCGCTGGGATTATCCCGTAAACGCAAAATCGCCGACTCCGCGCGCTCACTGGCCTGTATCAGCTCTTTGCAATGTACCAGATAGCGCTCTCCCGCAAAGGTAAGATTAAGCTGACGCGTAGTGCGATTTAGCAAGCGAATGCCTAAACTTTCTTCTAACTGACTGATACGCTGGCTCACGCTCGACTTGGGCAATCCCACCTGCTTCGCCGCCGCCGTAAAACTGCCGGCTTCCGCCACCCGCGCAAATAACGCCATATCCTGTAATTGTCGAAACATGATTGTTCGCCTTGAGTGAACACTGCGTTAGAGATTGTCCATCTTATCAACCTAAATCGGGCCAACTACACTGTATTTATCAAAAACAGGAGAACACGCATGACCTTTAAAGCCATTGCCGTTAATCCGGCACAACCTGCCGAATTTATTGCGATCCAACACCCCCTGTTGACGCCAGGTGAACATGATTTACTGGTGGAAGTCAGGGCCGCATCGGTCAATCCGGTGGACACCAAAGTGCATGCCGGCGCGCAAAAGAACGGTTTAACGCAACCGCGTATTTTGGGTTGGGATGCCAGCGCCATCGTGCGGGCAGTCGGCAGCCAGGTGCGCGGCTTCGCCCCCGGCGATGAAGTCTATTACGCCGGTGATATTACCCGCGCGGGCAGTAACGCCGAATTCCAGTTGATTGATGCGCGTATCACCGGACACAAACCGAAAACTCTGGACTGGGCTTCCGCTGCCGCGATTCCCCTCACGGCACTGACCGCCTGGGAAGGACTGTTCGAGCGCCTGCAGATTGATACCGCCCCTGAAGGTAAAACGCTGCTGATCATTGGCGGTGCGGGAGGCGTAGGATCGCTGGCGATCCCACTGGCGAAATTGCGCAGCAAGGTCAAGGTGATTGCCACCGCTTCCCGTCCAGATTCAGCACAATGGTGTCGCGATCGCGGTGCTGATGCGGTGGTGAATTACCATAACCTTGCAGACGAATTGGCTGCTATCGGCCTAAACCATGTCGATTATATTTTCTGCCTGAATGACACCGACGGCCACTGGGATAACATCGGCAAAGTGATTGCGCCACAAGGGCATATTTGCACCATTGTTGAAAACGCTCAGCCTCTCTCGATGGAACAATTGAAACTGAAAAGCGCCGCGCTGCATTGGGAATTAATGTACACCCGCAGCATGTTTAACACGCCGGATATGGCGCGTCAGGGCGAGATACTGAATGCGGTTGCCAGCCTGCTGGACGAAGGCAAGCTCTCGTCTTCATTGAGTGAAACGCTGCAAGGATTGAGCGTCGAAACCTTGATGCATGCCCACCAGCGCGTGCTGGCAGGCCATATGCGAGGCAAAGTGGTGATGGTTTACTAGAGAAACAGTTTTTCTTTGACGACTTCGACACAGCGCAGAAAGCGGTTGTCGTAGTCGTCTTCTTCGATGTGCACATACTCGATGCCGTTTTCCTTCATCATCGAGACCAGCAGAGTTTGAAACTCTTTGCGATCCACCGAACTGCCCAAACTGCGTAAGCCGTCCGCCACCCAGGGTACGTTGTTTTCCAATAAGATCACCAGATCGAAACGATACTCATCGATCAACGCCTGCACAAAGGGGTGTTCACGCCCTTCATACTTCTTACAGAATGCCTGTGTAGTCACAAAGTCGGTGTCGATAAACGCCACTTTATTGGCATATTTTACCGCGAAATCAATGTATTGCGCCTGGCCCAGTGCGATTTTATCGTAATCAGAGTATTGCAGTGCCATCTCATCGCCGCCTAAATGCGAAAAGACATAGTCACGGCCATATTCCCACGCACTGGTGGTGTTAAAGATATTCGCCAGTTTATTCACCAACGTGGATTTCCCGCTGGATTCGCCGCCCAATACCGCAACCGTACGCACAAAGAACGGCTTCACTTCGGTAGGAATATATTCCCAATAGCGGAACGGATCTTGACGGATCTGCGCCCCGCTGATGTTCATAAACGAGCGACGCGGATCGATAACCACCGTTTCAATCCCTAATTGCTCCTGGTAGCGCGGCGCATCCATCTCTTCGCTGGTATAGACATAGCCGGGATCAATACCGTGCTCATCCATAAAGGCTTTAATGCCGCGGCTCCAGACATCCCATCCGTGTGGATAGGGCTCCATCCCCTCTTCGTTAAACGAGTGGATGCGGATGTTTTTCTGATATTTGAAGGTTTGCAGTAGCCAACGCAAACGATCGGGCACCGTGGGTTGTTGCGACATGGCGCTGTGTTCAAACAGTTTACGGTCACGCGGATCGTCATGGCCCATAATGACATGCAGCTCGTCGACCTGACTGCAGGCGCGTTGGATCAGATAAATGTGACCGGTGTGCAGCGGATAGAACTTACCAAACACCACGCCAATTTTCTTTTCGCGGCGCGGAAACTCCAGACCAAGGAAACGGTGTAGCGCCTCAAGCTTCTGCGCACTGGGGCTTTTGATTTTGGCGTTCAGTAACTGGCTGAGATAGCCTTTGGTCATACCGCTGGCATCAGCCACCTGCTGTAACGTGCAGCCTTGTTGGCGGATAGATGCTTTCAGGTAATCAAATGACGACACGGCTTGCCTCCTGCAACATGGCACAAACTTTCATTTATTATAGGTCGTCGAGAATCGCCAATGCATCGGCAAGTTTCTTTACCCCAAAGACTTTCATATTATCCGGCACTTTTTTCGGCACGTTTTGCGCGGGCACAATCGCGCGTTTAAAACCGTGTTTCGCGGCTTCGGTAATGCGCTCTTGCCCACTCGGCACTGGACGGATCTCTCCCGCCAGTCCTACCTCACCAAACACCACTAAATCACGCGGCAAAGGCCGATCGCGCAGGCTGGAAACCATGGACAGCATTAACGCTAAATCAGCACTGGTTTCAGACACTTTCACGCCACCCACCACATTCACAAACACATCCTGGTCTGCCATTTGCAAACCGCCGTGGCGATGCAATACCGCCAGCAAAATCGCCAGCCGGTTTTGTTCAAGTCCCACGGCAACACGACGTGGATTGCCCATCATGGAGTGATCCACCAGCGCCTGAATTTCGACTAACAGCGGGCGCGTGCCCTCCCAAATCACCATCACCGAGCTGCCGGAAGTGACTTCATCGTTGCGGCTGAGGAAGATAGCGGATGGATTACTGACTTCACGCAGCCCCTGCTCGGTCATGGCGAACACGCCCAGTTCGTTGACCGCGCCAAAACGGTTCTTGTGGCTGCGTAAAGTACGAAAACGGGAGTCGGCATCGCCATCCAGCAACACCGAGCAATCGATGCAGTGCTCCAGCACTTTTGGCCCGGCCAGCGAACCGTCTTTGGTGACATGGCCGACCATCACAATCGCCACGCCGCGAGTTTTCGCAAAACGCGTTAGATAAGCGGCGGTTTCACGCACTTGCGCCACGCTGCCTGGCGAGGATTGAATATCCGCCATGTGCATCACCTGGATCGAGTCGATCACCATTAACTTGGGTTGTTCTTCTTCCGCAATCTGGCAAATCTGCTCGATGCTGGTTTCAGACAACATATTGAGGTTTTCAGTGGGCAGGCCCAATCGATGGGCGCGCATGGCGACCTGTTGCAGTGACTCTTCACCGGTCACATACAGCGTTTTCATCTCAGCGGCGAGCATACACAGGGTCTGCAGCAGCAAGGTACTTTTACCGGCCCCCGGATTACCGCCAATTAAAATCGCGCTGCCTGGCACCACGCCGCCGCCCAGCACACGGTCAAATTCTTTAAAGCCGGTTGAGAAGCGCGGCAAGGCCTCCAGACTGATTTCCGACAGCTTTTGGACACGTGAGCCACCCGCACTGCCGGCATAGCCCGCAAGACGTTCGTTACGTGCCACGGTCGGCGACGCCGCCAGCCGAATTTCGGTGATGGTATTCCATGCATGACAGGCACTGCATTGCCCCTGCCAGCGCGGATAGTCTGCGCCACACTCATTGCAGACGAAGGCGCGTTTTGCCGCTTTTGCCAAACTGACCTCTGTTATCGCTCTTCGTGAACCAGGCTGCCGCTGAGAATGCAGAACAGCCCCATTAAATCGGCATGGCGTACGGTGACCTCTGCCTGTTGGTTCACTTTGGGTTTCGCATGATAGGCGATGCCTAATCCTGCGGCTTTGATCATCGGCAGATCGTTAGCACCATCACCGATCGCAACGGTCTGCTCTGCCGGGATCCCATATTTTTCTGCCAGCTCACGCAGCACCGTGGCTTTGTATTTTGCATCGACAATTTGCCCTACCACATTGCCCGTCAGCTTGCCGTCACGCATTTCCAGCACATTGGCCGTTACATAATCGAGGTGCAGCGTGTCGCGCAAATACTCCGCAAAATAGGTGAATCCTCCCGATGCAATCGCCACTTTCCAGCCCAGCGCCTGCAGCTTTTGCACCAGCACACGCAGACCCGGCATCAGCGGCATGGCATCACGCACCTGTTGCAAAATATTGGCATCGGCGTCTTTCAAAGTGCCCACGCGCTCACGCAAACTGGCCGCAAAATCGAGTTCTCCGCGCATGGCGCGTTCTGTCACTTCCGCCACGCGGTCGCCGCAGCCAGCGAGTTTTGCGATTTCGTCGATACACTCAATTTGGATCGCCGTGGAATCCATATCCATCACCAACAAGCCCGGTGATTTCAGATGGGGGATTTTACCCAATGGCGCGACATCCAGTCCTTCCTCATGGGCTAATTTTGCGGCACGTGCCGTTAAAGAGCCCGCCAGTCGAAGCACCTGGTAGTCATCAACATTCCAGGCACTCACGATGACCATCGCCGCGCCCAACTTATGCTGATAAGCCGTCAGGCGCTCTTTGTTCAGATCGCGTCCAAACAGTAGCCAGCCGCTGCGGCCTGCCCGATAGTCGAGTGGCATCACTTCATCACCACTGAGAGAGAGAGGTAAACCCGGCCACAGAGACACATCCAGCGGCAGATCACACCAGGTCAGACGATTTGGCATTACAGCTCCTGTAGGGACATTTTTAACCACGCAAGAGGCTACCTTGTCTGCCTCGCTTCTGGCAACATAAACAGGTTTTTTGGCACGCTTTTAATAAGGGTTGAGATGGTTAAATACCGCCTGAAATTTCGTCTGCATCGCACGGTGATCGTGCTGATAAGCCTTGCCTTACTGGTGGTGCTGATGCAGGGAGCCTCCTGGTTCAGTCTGGGCCATCAAATGGCACGCTCTGAGCAGGTGGAAGATTTGGCGCGCACGCTTGGCAAGCAAGTGGCGTTTACGCTCACCCCGCTGATGGATAATGCCGATGATAACCAAAGCACTATCCAAAAGACGCTGGATAATCTCACCGACCACAGTCGCATTCTGGATGCCACCGTGTATGACGGTACTGGCGCGATGGTGGCACACAGCGGGGAAACCATTAACATCCGCGACCGCCTGGCGCTGGACGGTAAACGTGCGGGCAGCTATTTCAATCATCAGATTGTGCAACCGCTGCACGGCAAAGACGGACCTGGCGGGTTTCTGCGCCTGACGCTGGATACTCACGTCCTGGTGACCGAAGCCAAGCAAGTGGATAACACCACCAATATTTTGCGCTTAATGATGCTGTTGTCGCTGGCTATTGGCATCATTCTCACCCGCACGTTACTGCGCGATCGCCGCACGCGTTGGCAGCAATCGCCCTTCCTGTTAACCGCCAGTACACCGGTCGTGGAAGATGAAGAGCCCGCGGAAACGGCGACAAAAGACGAAGCCATGCCAAAAGACGAGAAAGAGAAAGAGAAAGAGAAAGAGAAAGAATAATCGAAGCCGGACAGCAACGTCCGGCTTGCGCGCGTTACTTACGCGTTATCGCCCAACAGAACGGATTCCAGTGCGATTTTAATCATGTCGTTGAACGTGGTTTGACGTTCAGCCGCCGTGGTTTGTTCATGCGTACGGATATGATCGGATACGGTACAGATCGTCAGCGCTTTCGCACCAAATTCTGCCGCCACGCCGTAAATCCCTGCGGCTTCCATTTCCACACCCAGAATGCCGTATTTTTCCATCACGTCGAACATGGTTGGATCGGGCGTGTAGAACAGATCGGCGGAGAAGATATTCCCTACGCGAGCATCCACACCCAGCGCTTTTGCCGCGTCAACCGCGTTACGCACCATTTCGAAATCGGCAATCGCGGCGAAATCATGGTCTTTAAAACGCAGACGGTTCACTTTGGAATCGGTACAGGCTCCCAGACCAATCACCACGTCGCGCAGTTTCACATCTGCACGCACCGCGCCACATGAACCAACACGAATGATTTTCTTCACGCCAAAATCGGTGATCAGCTCTTTGGTGTAGATGGAGCAAGAAGGGATCCCCATACCGTGGCCCATCACCGAAATCGCTCGGCCTTTATAGGTGCCGGTGTAGCCCAGCATGCCACGGACATTGTTCACTTCACGCACGTCTTGCAGGAAAGTCTCCGCAATGTGCTTAGCACGCAGCGGGTCACCCGGCATCAGCACCACGTCCGCAAAATCACCCATTTCCGCATTAATATGAGGCGTTGCCATGTTTTAATCCTTTCAGTGTTGCCGGAGCAGGTTGCTCCGGGCGCTAATGAGGTCGCTGTTTTACAGCATTGATGTGCCGTATTCCATATCGGACAGGCCAAAATATTTGGCGACTGTCTGGCCGATATCGGCAAAGGTATCACGGGCACCGAGATAACCCGGTTTTACGCCAGGCCCATAAATCAGCACTGGAATATGTTCACGCGTATGCTCAGTTCCTTCCCATGTTGGGTCGCAACCGTGATCGGCGGTCAGGATCAAGATATCCCCCTCTTTCACCTGCGCCATTAACTCTGGCAAACGACGGTCAAACAGCTCCAGCCCACCGGCATAGCCCGGTACGTCACGGCGATGGCCCCAGTCAGAATCGAAATTCACAAAATTGGTGAACACAATGGCGTTATCCGGCGCGATAGCCATTTCTTTGATCGTCGCGTCAAACAGTGCATCCAGTCCGGTGGCTTTCACCTTTTTCGTGATGCCCACATGTGCGTAGATATCGGCAATTTTGCCCACCGAAATCACTTCGCCCTGTTTCTCTTCCACCATTTTTTGCAACACGGTGGCCGATGGCGGTTCGACGGCTAAATCATGGCGGTTACCCGTGCGCTCAAATTCGCCCGGCTTGTTGCCAACAAAAGGACGCGCAATCACACGACCAATGTTATAGCCGCCTTCCGTCAACTCTTCGCGGGCAATCTCGCACAGGGCGTAGAGTTTATCGAGGCCAAAGGTTTCTTCGTGGCAGGCAATCTGGAAAACGGAGTCGGCTGAAGTGTAGAAAATCGGCTTACCGGTTTTCATGTGCTCTTCACCCAACTGATCGAGGATCACCGTACCTGAAGAGTGACAGTTGCCCAAATAACCCGGCAGGTCGGCACGCTCAACCAGTTTATCCAGCAGCTTCTGCGGAAAGCTGTTTTCTTTGTCGCTGAAATAACCCCAATCGAATAACACCGGTACACCGGCGATTTCCCAGTGCCCTGACGGGGTATCTTTGCCAGAGGACAGCTCTTTCGCATAGGCATAAGCGCCGATGATTTCTGCCTCAGGATCTAAGCCTGCCGGAAATTGACCGCTGGAGGCCTCTGCCGCTTTGCCTAATCCCAGCGCCGTCATGTTGGGCACATACAGCGGCCCCTGGCGACCCTTATCGGCCTTGCCGCCAAAGCAGGCTTTAGCAATATGACCCAGGGTGTCAGACCCCTTATCGCCGAATTTGTCAGCGTCGGCACTGTGACCAATCCCGAAGGAGTCCAGTACCATGATAAATGCACGTTTCATGCAACTCTCCTGTGCTTGCACACGTTGAGTAAAAACAATCGATCAGAATAGTATGACTTATTGCGTGATGCGGCGGTAGACCACAGGCGTTACTTCAAGTGCTTTATCGCCCAATGTCACTGCGCGTTTCACCGTCTGCGCAGCCTCCTGCCAACTGGCTTCACTCGCCGCGTGAATAATGGCTAATGGGCGCTCTGCATCCACCAGTTCACCTAATTGCACCATCTCACTGAGGCCGACGCTGTAATCCAGCGTATCACTGGCGCGACGACGACCGCCGCCCATCGCCACGACCGCCATGCCTAGAGCCCGGGTATCCATCTGAGTAACAATACCCGGTTGGTCGACGTAAACCGCTTTACTGAGCATTGGCGCAGGCAAATAACGGTCCATGCGCTCGATAAAATCGATGGGGCCTTTCTGCGCAGCGACCATGCGGCCAAAAACATCGGCGGCTTTGCCGTTATCCAATACCGCCTGTAACTTGCCACGCGCTTCGGCGTCATTTGCTGCCAGTCCACCGGAGATAAGCATTTCGCTGCACAGGGCCAGCGTGACCTCCAGCAAGCGCGGATGACGGTATTCCCCGGTAAGGAAGCGCACGGCTTCACGCACTTCCAGCGCATTGCCCGCACTGGCTGCCAACACCTGGTTCATGTCGGTGAGCAACGCCGTGGTTTTGCAGCCCGCACCGTTGGCGACGCCCACGATGGCCTCAGCCAGCGCCAGCGACAGTTCAAACGTTGGCATAAAGGCACCAGAACCGACTTTGACATCCATCACCAAAGCATCCAATCCTTCGGCCAGTTTCTTCGCCAGAATAGAAGCGGTAATCAGGGGAATGGAATCCACCGTTGCAGTAATGTCTCGGGTGGCATAAAAGCGTTTATCCGCCGGTGCCAGCGAATTGGTTTGCCCAATGATCGCCACCCCGACATCTTTGATCATGTCGCGAAAGCGCTGATCGTCAGGGAAAATATCAAATCCCGGGATCGCTTCCAGCTTATCCAGCGTGCCACCGGTATGCCCAAGGCCACGTCCGGAGATCATCGGGACATAGCCACCACAGGCTGCCACCATCGGTCCCAGCATCAGCGATGTCACATCCCCTACGCCGCCCGTGGAGTGCTTATCAACAATCGGGCCATTCAGCGCCAGCGTCTGCCAGTTCAGCACACTGCCGGAGTCTCGCATTGCCATGGTTAATGCCACACGCTCGTCGAGCGACATATCGTGGAAAAAGATGGTCATTGCCAGCGCGGCAATTTGCCCTTCGGTCACTGTGTTATCGCGCACACCGTTAATAAAAAAACGGATCTCTTCCTCACTGAGTGCATGTCCATCACGTTTTTTACGAATGATTTCTTGTGGCAGAAACACTGGAGCCCCCGGTCAATCAAGGTCTGCACCGCTTTGCGTACACAAAGCGGTGCAGTAAGCGGAAATTAGTAGTTTGAATCGCTTTTCGCACCGCTGAAGCCTGCGGCATTCAACAGGCTCGCCAAAAGGCTGGAAGCCCCAAAGCGGTAATGACGCGCATCAGCCCAATCGGCACCGAGGATCTCATCAGCCAGTTGCAAATAGAGCGCGGCATCTTCTGCCGTGCGAACGCCGCCAGCGGGTTTGAACCCCACACGATCTTGAACGCCTTTTTCAGCGATCACGCGCAGCATCAGCTCAGCGGAGTGCGGTGTTGCATTCACCGCCACTTTACCGGTTGAGGTTTTGATGAAATCAGCACCGGCATCAATGGCAATTTCTGATGCCTGACGAATCAGCGCTTCGCTTTTCAATTCGCCGGTTTCAATAATCACTTTCAGCAGCACATTGGCCTCAGCACACACGGCCTTACAGGCTTTGACCAAATCCAGACCAACCTGAGTATTTCCCGCCATTAGCGCACGGTAGGGGAAAACCACGTCCACTTCGTCAGCACCGTAAGCCACTGCCGCACGCGTCTCCGCCACCGCAATCTCAATATCGTCATTACCGTGCGGAAAGTTGGTCACCGTCGCAATTTTGATTTCCGGCGTGCCCTGCTCACGCAGCGCTTTACGTGCAACAGGAATGAAACGGGGATAGATACAAATTGCCGCCGTATTGCCCGCAGGTGATTTTGCCTGCTGACAAAGTGCAATCACCTTTTCGGCCGTATCGTCGTCATTCAGCGTAGTGAGATCCATCAGTTTGAGGGCACGAATGGCGGCTTGCGTTACATCAGTCATGTGAGTCTCCGGTTAGGGGGCTTCGGGGATAAAGCAGCCAGGCAGAACGCTGCTGGCTGACACCACCAGAAAGCCATGAGGGCGACATCGATGTCGTAATTTTAACATCAGCCGCCAGCATAATTTCGTGCACGAAATCACACATAACAATGAAAGATTTCATGCAATGACATAATCATGTGACACAAATCACATGATTATCGTTGTATGTGAAAATATAAACATGAAAACAAAAACAAACGCCATGCCACTGATCATTCAGCGCATGGCGTTGTGATTATTCTAACATTTAAACCACTTAGAGCGCCAGAAAGACACCCGCGATAGAGGCGCTCATCAGATTAGAGAGCGTACCGGCGATAACCGCCTTGATGCCAAGGCTGGCGATGTCGTGTCGGCGATTGGGTGCCATGCTGCCCAACCCTCCGATAAGAATGGCAATAGATGACAGGTTAGCAAAGCCACAAAGCGCAAATGAGATAATTGCCTTGGTGTGATCAGAGAGCACTTGCATGCCCGCTGCCGCCACTTCAACATCCGGCTTCAGGTAGGCACCGAAGTTCAGGTAGGCAACAAATTCATTCACAATCAGTTTCTGACCGATAAATGAACCCGCGACCATCGCTTCTTCCCAGGGCACGCCAATCAGGAACGCGATAGGCGAGAACAGATAGCCCAGAATCAATTCCAGCGTCAGTTGTGGGAAATCAAACCAACCGCCAATGCCAGACAGGATGCCGTTTAACAACGCAATCAACGCCACAAATGCCAGCAGCATCGCACCAACGTTTAACGCTAACTGCATCCCAGAAGCCGCACCGGACGCCGCGGCATCCAGAACGTTTGCCGGTTTATCATCGGCCTGCGCCAAAGCGCTGTCTTCCGGGGAATCATGCGGTTGTTCAGTTTCTGGCAGCATCAGTTTTGCAAATAACAAACCGCCAGGTGCCGCCATAAAGGACGCGGCGATCAAATACTCTAACGGCACGCCCATTTGCGCGTAGCCCGCCAGCACAGAGCCAGCAACAGACGCCAGACCACCACACATCACCGCAAACAGCTCAGAACGCGTCATGCGCGCAATGTAGGGACGCACCACCAATGGCGCTTCAGTTTGCCCCACAAAAATATTGGCCGTTGCAGACAGAGATTCCGTACGCGATGTGCCTAATAGCTTTTGCAAGCCGCCGCCGAGCACGCGAATAACCAACTGCATCACACCCAAATAGTAGAGCACAGCGATCAGCGAGGAGAAGAAAACGATAACGGGTAACACGCGCAGAGCAAACACAAAACCGCCGCCGCCGAATACTTCAAACATTTTGTCGGAGACTAAGCCACCAAACAGGAATGAAATCCCCTGGTTGCCGTAAGCGATAACGCTGGCCACCCCTTCAGACATCGCCAGCAGTACAGAGCGCCCTGCTGGCACATACAGTACCAACGCGCCAATCGCGACCTGAATCACAAATGCCCAGCCAACGGTACGCAATTTAATTGCGCGGCGATTTGATGACAGTAGCACGGCGATCAATAACAACGACACCATGCCAACCAGACCCATTATGAGTTGCATAATTTTCCTCGGAGTAAAGGCGAGATCCACTGCGCCCTGGTAAATGCAGCTTTACACGCTAAAGCTGGAACGGGCGGGATTATAACGACAGGGAAGCGATTGCGCGGGACTAATGTCACAAAAGAATACAACTGGAAGTAAATGTAAACGCAAAAAGGTGATCCGCGTCACACTAGGAACACTAAATGCCAAATATCTGACGCGTGTTTTCGCGAATTTGGAAGGCGATATCCGCAGGAGATTCCGAACGTAGCTGGCATAACGCCTCGAAAACTTGCGCAATACGCTCTGGCCGATTGGGCTCTCCCTGATAGCCATTTAACGGCATATCTGGCGCATCAGTTTCCAGTAACAGCGAAGTCAGCGGCAACTGCGCCACTGTATTGCGGGTTTTACTGGCGCGTTGATAGGTAATGGTACCCCCGACGCCAATCGCATAACCGAGTTTGATAAACGCCTGCGCCTGAGACAAGCTGCCCGCAAAACCATGCACCACACCGCAGCGCGGCAACCTGTGCTGGCGCAGATGCAAGGCGAGTTTGTCGTGGGTGCGCCGCGAATGCAAAATAACGGGCAGTTCATACTGCTTTGCCAGCCGTAATTGCGCATCCAGCAAGACTTCCTGTCGCGCAAACTGCGGATCGTCACGATAGAGATCCAGCCCAATTTCACCCAACGCCACCAGTTTGGGTGACCGGTGCTGCAACTGTGCCTCAAGTTGCTGCAGATGATCGTCCTGATGCTCCTCCACCACAATTGGATGCAGCCCCAACGCGGCATACAGCGGCGCGTGTTGATTTGCCAATAACATCACGCGGGAGAAATAGCGTTCGGCAACCGCCGGTACGATAATGTTGCTCACACCCGCACGAACCGCCAACCGCAGACTATCAATGGCACTGTCGGCAAAAGGGGGAAAATCAAAATGGCAATGGGTATCAATAAATGGGCTCACTGCGCCACCTGCTGTCATTCTGCGTTAATACTTTATCGTTACGCTGGTTAACACTGCCCCTTACTTTACACGAATCCCTGTGAATACACGTAAGACACTCTTAATCGGCCTTGATGGTGTGCAATTCCACTGCTTGCACGCCCTGGCACTGCCAAACCTATCTACCCTCACGCTGCGAGAGGCTTATACCGGCGGCGAGCGGGGCACACGCACCGAACAGGCAACCGACAGCGGCCCAGGCTGGAGCACCATTTTGACGGGCGTTTGGGTCGATCAACACGCCGTTGGCAGTAACGATGATGGCGAGTCTGCCTGGCCCTCCCTGTTTCACCAATTGCACAGTGATTATCCCGATGCCTTGCTGGTCAGCATCGCGGCCTGGGGGCCGATTAACAGTCAGTTCTTTCCTGGAGATACCGCAACACTTCATCACGTGGTCAACAATCTCAGTGATGACGCCTGTGTCACGGCGGCGCTGGCACATCTGGATGCTGCCGATTTTCTGTTTTTACAGTTAGATGCCCCCGATGCAGCCGGGCATCGCGTTGGGTTTGGAGAGGACTACTTCAATGCCATCCAGATGGCAGATCGCCAGGTGGGACAACTCATGGAAAAAGTCGCGCAGCGGCAAGCACAGGGTGAAAACTGGTTGGTGATTGTCACCACCGATCATGGACGAGCTGGCGTAGATGGCTTTGATCACGGCGGGCAAAGCATGCAAGAGCGTGCCGCTTTTATTGCCACCAATCGCCCTGAATTGCTGCCCGCCAGCGCACCGCTACCGCTGACGGCGATTGCCAGTCTGGTGTTAAGCCATCATTCAGGCGCGTGAGTCTTCGCTATAGCTGGCGTCATTCCCCGCCTCTGGCGTGGCGATAAGCGGTGCCGTTATCGGTTCATTGGCCGCCGCTGCCAACGGTGTAATGGGCTGATGGCGCACCAGCGATAACGGTTCGCCGTCACTGAGCCATTGTCCCAGCGTGGCAAGGAAATAGCGTCCACAGCGCCGCCCCAGATGATAATCCTGATTGAGCGAAGCGACCCGTGATCCCAATGCACTGCTGGCCAAGGGTTTAGGTGGAAAAATTTCCAATACGCGGAGTTTGCCCGGCGGCTTTTCAATAAACCGCTGAATATGACGATAGCTTTTCTCGTGATGCTGCAACAGGCGCACCATCGGCTGCAGCTTGCTGTCACCCAGCCAGCGCTCCATGCGCTTCATCCATTGCGGGGTGTAGAACATCTGCGAGGGGACCGTGCGGATAACCACTATCGTGTTCGCCCCCAAACGCGCGGCTTCGCGCACGGGAATCGCATCACTGATGCCACCGTCTAACCAGGTGCCCCCCTCATACTCCACGCCATTGCGATAGAAGCCGGGTATCGCACTGGAGGCACGAATGATATCCAGCCAATTGGTTTCCGTCGGCGCAAAATAATGGGGTTCGTAGTTGTCACTGCGACATGTCGCCATATAGAACTGCTTGCCGCTGCCAAAACGCTGATCAATCGCTGTTTGCATCGCCAGTGGCAGCTCCTTAGCCGTGATACCGGTGAGCCAATCCAGGTCGATCAAATGCCCACCGCGCACAAAGCGTAGCGGATTAAAAAACAGCGGATTGGTGGTGTAACGCGTAATAACGCGTCGTGCATAGCCTTTCTGCCCGCAGACAAATGCGGAAAGATTCTGCGCCCCCGCAGAGGTGCCAAGATACCAGGAGAAGGGATCGAAACCGGCTTGCTGAAACTCGTCTAACACACCCGCGGTGAAGATACCGCGTTGTCCACCGCCCTCACACACCAGCGCAATTTTACCCGGCGTAAATGGCCGAACGGCCAGAGGCTCGATATTACCCGGCGTAACTTGAATGCGTTTTCCCAAGAAGGCGTCCTCAACAGCGGTGAATCAGGTCGTGCATCATACCTGTTTCATACTGCACCGTTGAGACGCTTGATGCGCTTGTTTAAAAAGAGTACAAACGCAGGGAGAGCCTGACCTTGCACAGCAGGTCATGCTGGCTCTCCGTGCTGAACGCAGCGCGCTCGCTATAACTTCTTACGACCGGTAAACAAGCTGATAAGAAACAGCACGATACCGACAACGAACACCACTTTAGCGGCCCAGGCAGCGGTACCGGCCAGACCACCAAAACCCAGCGCCGCTGCAATCAGCGCAATAATAAGAAAAATAATACCCCATCTAAACATAAGCCTCTCCTTACCCGTTATGTAATCAGAACTGCCTGTTTAAAAAATACAACACTTGCCTTTTAAGGGTCAGCCTGACGGCTGACCTTATACGTTAAGATTTAACCACCAGGTCATTCTTCACGCTTTTAACGCCTTCAATGGCTTTTGCGATGGATTCAGCACGTGCAGACTGTGCCTGGTTATCAACATTGCCTGAAAGTTGCACCACACCATTGGTGGTTTCCACTTTCACTTTCCGTGAAGGAACAATGTCATCTGATAACAGTTTAGCTTTTATTTCAGTAGTTGTTGCCGTATCACCGGCATAACCTTTTACGGACGCTTGTGTGCTGTCTTTTGCGTGCAGTTTGTCACTGACTGATTTAACCCCTTCCACATTTTTTGCGACCATAACGGCTTTTTCCGCCTGACCCTGGGAAGGAACGAAACCACTGAGTGTCACCACACCCTTCTCAGTTTTTACCGAGATATCGGAGGTTTTAATTGCCGAGTCATCCACCAGCTTCGCTTTTACACGGGCGGTGATGCCGCTATCATCCATAAAGCCATCGACTTTCTTCATCGAGCTATCGATTTTGGACCCTGCATCATTCGCTGTAGCCTGCGCTTTCTGCATGACAGTTTCTTCCGCCAGCGCGGAGCCACCCATAAACAGAGAACCCACAACCAGAGCCGTCAGCGTTTTCGCAAATTTAGTCTTTTTCATCGATTTTCATCCTTCTATCAGAAGACCTGCAAACTGCAGGCTGTTCGCCACAAATGGTGTGCCGATCCAAGGACGGTGAACCAAATAATCTCCGCCCAGTAAAAGTAACTATAGGCAAGATTATGGGTTTCAACGGATTTTCTGGTGGGATTGTAGGAATAATCACCAAATAAGCGATTTTTTAGGAGCAGTCTGCAAAGAGAAAAGTGCCAGCAAAAGCTGGCACTAAAACAGAATCAATGTTCGCGGGTTTTGCGGAAGGTCACGTCTGGGAAGCGATCTTGCGTGAGATTCAGGTTAACCATGGTCGGCGCGATATAGGTCAGATTATCTCCCCCATCCAACGCTAGGTTCACTTCGTTCTTACGTTGAAACTCATCGAATTTCTTCGCATCGTTGCACTCTACCCAACGCGCCGTCGAAACGTTGATGGCTTCATAGATCGCCTCAACGTTGTATTCACTCTTCAGGCGCGCAACAACCACATCAAACTGCAGCACCCCGACAGCCCCCACGATTAAATCGTTATTGTGGACTGGGCGGAACACCTGTACCGCACCCTCTTCGGACAGTTGCACCAAACCTTTCAAAAGCTGCTTCTGTTTCAACGGATCGCGTAAACGGATACGGCGGAACAATTCAGGCGCAAAGTTAGGGATACCGGTGAACTTCATCATTTCACCTTGCGTAAAGGTGTCGCCAATCTGGATGGTACCGTGGTTGTGCAAACCAATGATGTCACCTGGATAGGCTTCCTCAACGTGTGAGCGATCCCCCGCCATAAAGGTCAAGGCATCGGAAATCACCACATCTTTATTGGTGCGCACCTGACGCAGTTTCATGCCTTTCTCATATTTACCGGACACCACACGCATAAAGGCAACGCGGTCGCGGTGTTTCGGGTCCATATTGGCCTGAATTTTAAACACGAAGCCTGAGAATTTTTCTTCTTTGGCAACCACTTCACGGGTATCAGACTTACGTGGCATCGGTGCGGGAGCCCAGGAAACCAGGCCGTCCAGCATATGATCCACACCAAAGTTACCCAAGGCGGTACCAAAGAACACCGGGGTGATCTCGCCCGCCAGGAACAGCTCTTGATCAAATTCGTGCGAAGCGCCTTGTACTAACTCAAGCTCATCACGCAGTTGCTGCGCCAGATCTTCCCCGACGGCGGCATCCAGCTCCGGGTTATCTAACCCTTTCACCACGCGGACATCCTGAATGGTGTGACCCTTACCGGTTTGATACAGAATGGTTTCATCGTTGTAGAGGTGGTAAACCCCTTTAAACAACTTGCCGCAACCAATGGGCCAGGTAATAGGCGCACAGGCGATTTTCAGCTCGCTCTCCACTTCATCCAGCAATTCCATAGGATCGCGAATGTCACGGTCGAGTTTGTTCATAAATGTGATGATCGGCGTGTCACGCAGGCGCGTAACTTCCATCAACTTACGGGTACGATCTTCAACCCCTTTCGCCGCATCAATCACCATTAAGCAGCAGTCCACCGCCGTCAACGTGCGGTAAGTATCTTCCGAGAAGTCTTCGTGTCCCGGTGTATCCAGCAAGTTTACCAGGCTGTCACGATAGGGAAACTGCATGACCGAGGTGGTGATCGAAATACCACGTTGTTTCTCCATCTCCATCCAGTCAGACTTCGCGTGCTGATTGGAACCGCGTCCTTTTACCGTCCCGGCAGTTTGAATCGCCTGTCCGAACAGCAGCACTTTTTCGGTGATGGTGGTTTTACCGGCATCGGGGTGAGAAATGATTGCAAAGGTTCTTCGACGCCCGACTTCTGCGGCAAAAATGGGGTTAGTCATCGCTTAATTCCAAATTATGTACAAACTAAATTTTATGCCGTGGATTGTACACGTCGATAACCATTGATCATAGCAAGTGCTCTGCTATAAATGGGTAAGCAATTTACAAACGCGCACTCTTTAGAATGGGTAGTGCTATCGAGACTCATACGATGCTGACGCAGCCGATAGCTAACCACTCAAGACACTCACGTCACAGTTCGGTTTAGTGAGGATGTGACCTTCTTCCGCGTATAGACGTTCATCAATCGATTTTGCCTTTCAACCTCACGATATACTCATCGCCATCCAACGTTTTGCGGTAATAAGAATAGTGATGTCGTAGCCATAATTGGCTACCAGAATCTGTTTCTTCTGGGCCATATAAGGCAAAACGCCCAGCATTAACCTTTGATTCTTCGTGGTCTTTTATCGGTAATGGAAACCATACTGTCACCATCTGCGTTTACATACATAATTTTCTCACAGTGCTATCACAAGTTGATTAAGAGAGTGGAATGCACATTTTATGAGTAAACTAAATTTAGGAATTTCAGCATAACCTTTTGTAAATACTGCCGATATTTTATGATTAATGCTAACCTGACGGTAGGTAGTGCATTATTTCTTAATGGGTGAAAATTGCGCAAACAGATAATGAAAACAATTTAAATCAACACCTTAAGCCAATTCATCAACTCCATCCCGTCCCGTTTTTTCTTACTGTAGACTGCTACATGAAAACTGGCGACGTTGAAAAAGCGTTCAAATGAGATTTTTCTGGCATTTTTATACATTATAATTGCAACTGTTTTAAGGTATGAGGAAGCGATGAACCGCGCGTAAGAATCATTGGTTGAATTTTTAGGTAGTCCAGCCCACATGAAACCAACCATGGGCCCCCTAAGCTACTTAGAGGTAAGAAGATCAAATAGATAGAGCATTTGTAATTTATATGCAATCATATCAATTTCTATCATTAAAATGATTTAACATGAAGTCTGTTTATGCAATCGAGGCACTTAGAATGAACGGATATCCTTTGCATCCTGCTATAGTTCAGGAAAATAAAATTATTGGAAATAACATTAGTTTAAGAAACGTGTCCACTGAGGATGCCGAATTTATCATTTCTCTTCGAACAGAAGGTCAAAAAGGTCGTTTTATCAGTGCTACATCAAGTGATATCAGTGCACAGATAAAATGGATAGATTCGTATCTCACTGGATCTGGTCAAGCATATTTTATCATTGAAGATAAGTTCAGTAATAAGCTTGGCACCATAAGAATGTATGATCAAAATGAAGATTCTTTCTGCTGGGGATCGTGGGTTATAAAAGATGGCGCCCCACCGCAAACTGCGATTGAATCAGCAATGATGCTCTATACATACGCCCTAAAATTAGGTTTTAATCGAGCTCACTTCGATGTAAGAAAGGAAAATTTATCTGTCAGACGATTTCATGAGCGTTTTGGGGCAATAATGATAAAAGAGAATGACCTTGATGTCTTCTATGAAATAACAAAAACCTCAATATTAAATTCAATGAAAAAATATCATCGTTTCCTTCCTAATGGAATCCGCGTAGAATAGTTTTCGGGGCATAAAGCCCCGTTCTTGCACTACTATTTAAATCATCCCATTCCAATAGCCCCTTAACATAATTCAATCACTTTGGTTATTTTAATTACAATCCCCTCATCCCCCTTCCATTACCATGATATGTAACTCCATAGAGTTATAAAAATTTCATATCTCAGCGTAATAAAATAAATTAATTAAATATTTTTATTCGCTTTCTAAAACTTTGCCAGTAAAAGTATTTTTTATGTTATTTGAGAGGGTATATTTACTCCCATCACCTCCAATAGATGTGCCTTTTACTTCTTTAGCGGATGTCTGGGCTATAGATAATAGGAAGGTTGCTGGTACATCTTATTTTAACGCGATATCTAGAGATTTAAATATTAGCTAATAGGTTAAACATGATATCTATCATCACTATTGATTCTTTAGGGCATCAGTCTGATATCCTTAAGTAATTGAATCGTTGAAGGCACAAGGCAGAGCGCTCATTAAAGATCCAACTTTGGTTCATTAACGAAAAATGTAGCAGCTACCTTGATGCTAGAATTGAGGTCTGACCGCATGTTATTACGTATATTACTGCCATAGCGATACAACAGAAGCATCCGTTACCGAGTCCTCTTCCGAATGATGCTCCCGGAGTAAGCTGCTAACAATCAGAGTTCCTGAGGCAGGTGTCTGAGCGTAACCCTCTCTACAGGCTATGGATATAGCATCCAAACCCTCGGTAGCCTTGCCTCTATATCTGAAACCCTGAATCACGAACAAACGGAAGTAGAACAGGAAGTAAATGCATGATATTATCCCCTAAGGGAAATTACATTATTAATTTAACATTATGAAACAAGATCAAAAACAGATACATGGACTAACAATATTCCGTTTTGTATCAGCATTTTATGTCTTCATTTTCCATTGTAATATTCATTTCAATGTTTATGAGGAAATCCCGCTGTGGGCTTATATGGTTTTGCGTAATGGGGCTATAGGCATGACATTTTTCTTTGTCTTGTCGGGATTTGTAATGTCATGGGCCCATAGATTTGAAGTTGGAGATAATTATTTTAAGAAAAGATTTTTAAGAATTTACCCAGCGTATTTGGCCATGGGTGTACTTACAATACCATTTCTCAATGGATTTAACCCCGGTAAACTACTGTCAGTATTGGGATTATTTTTAACAGGGACGCAGTCATGGTATTCGCAGGCCTTTTCTATATGGAATTTCACAGGCTCGTGGTCTGTATCAACAGAAATTTTTTTCTATGCTGTTTTCCCATTTATTTATGATATAATAAAAAAACACCCTCTAGTTTCTCTATTTCTCTCATACATAGCAACCAGTTCAATAATACCGATATCTTTGGCATTAGACGGCAAGGATATGATGCCGAGTTATTATATGGGACCAATGCATAGAATACCAGAATTCATATTTGGCATGTCATTAGGCTTTATATTTTCAAACGGAATTAAAGTTAAGAGAAAAACACTTTCTTTACTTTTTATTTTTATAAGTGCATATTTTCTTTCTACATATGTCACAGTATTAAACCGCAGTTACATGTTAAATAATTATATGACTGTCCCAACTACGGGAATGATCATTTTCTGCCTAGCGTCGCTTAACATAAGTAAGAATGCATTAACTAGTCCGTTTATATATTTAGGTAAAATAAGTTACTCATTTTATCTCATGTACATACCTTTGATAATGTATGTAAAACAGTATAAGGATTATTTTAGTGAATTATCAAATTTCGAGTCTTGGATTGTCATTTTTATATTGAATTTTATCTTGGCCGTTTTAAGTTATGAATTTATTGAGAAAAAATTCGCATATAAGAAAAAAATGAACGAAGTGCGGGTATAATCCGCACTTATTTCCAATAATATATGAATAACAGGTGATAATTAAACCCTTCTCATATTGCGTATTTTTCTTTGAACCCTAATGCAACAGTTCTTAAAAATTACGCCAAAGACTACCCTCTTGATTAATCATATAGACATAATATTTCGCCGATCCAACGGTCAGAAACAATCCTACAGCAGCAAACATCGGTTATACCGGGCGCCACATGGGATAGGTGAAAAACAGTAAATGGGTCAGATTTAGGGCAAAGTGAAACAGTGTGGCGACCCACAGCCGCCCACTCCACCACCAGGCAAGTCCATAAATCACACCCGCCAGTGCCGCAAAGGCAACCAGCAAGGGGCCCCCTGCCACGTGCGCTAACCCGAAAACAAGCGAGGCCAACAATAATGCGGGCACATTGCCCAGTTTCTGCTGTAAGCGTTGTTGTAACCAGCCACGGAACAGCGCTTCTTCTGCCAGCGAAACAAAAAACAGATTTGCCAACATAAACTGTGGCAACCACACGGGAAAGTGCGGCTCCAGACGAAGCCCACCTAATGCCACCGCCAGCAGCAGCAAAGCCGGGATGGCTAAGGATAAGAGTAGCCAATAGGGCCATCTCTGCGGCGCGCGTTGCACAGAAAGTACCGATGGCAGGATACCTGCCAACAAAAATGGCACCATTGCTTTATCGAAATTAAAGTACATACTCCAGGCCGCACTTTGCGGGCCAACCTGAACACTGTCGACAACCTTAGGATTATTGAAACCGGGCAGCAGATGCAAGAACAGCGCGATACAGATGAGTACCATAATCCCCTCTGCCGCCCGCTGCCAATAACGGCGTCCGCGCAGTAGATGACGCCCTTTTGCCAGCGCGCCCGCCGCCATCAGAATGACAACGCCCTCTAATGTCACAATGCCCTGCCACCATGCCATGACTATCGCTATACCCGCTAACGATACGGCGGTTGTGCGATGAATAAACAGTGTTGCCAAAGCAATGGCCAGCAGCAGCCAGACTAAATCCATATCGTTTTCATCCTGTTTCATTATCGTGCGTGAAGCCTTCAGGCGTTGATCAAAACGCCAGCAGCTTCCAGATGGGCAGGATAATATCAGGAAAAAACGGCAGGATTGGAAAAGATGAAGCGTTTCGAACTTTTATCAGCCTATGGATTGCCACGTGTGCATGCAGCAACCTTTATTGCAGGTGGACACCGCTAAGTACGCTAAGCGCTATATAGAGCGACGCAATGCGATAATGGAGGCCATCTTTCAGGCCGAGAAGAGAGGACTGGGAGAAAAAATTTTTATTACTCCCGACGGTAAAATCACGCTGAAAATGGAAACGGACAGACCACCAGAGTGACCAACACAACGAAAGCCCTGAAGGGCTTTCGTTGCTTTATCAGGGGCGTAACGCCTCTTTTAGCAGTGCAAGCAGATGGGCATTGTCCACCTGCTGTAGAACCTGAACCGGACGCTGCGGCAAATCACTCATATTAATATCCAGCCGTAAAGGGTGCCGATAGCGCCATGATCGTCCACGCGTCGGCCCGGACAATTCAATGCCGACCAGGTAATCTGCCGCCGTCGCCACGTGCTGATTGATAATCCACGCGACCACCAGCACATCGTGTATCCAGCATCCAGGTAGTTGGCGCGTTTGCATCGAATAATCCATCCACGGACGCATCGTTTTCGTCAGCCACAGCGTCAACGGTGTGTTGATGGCCGCAATATCGTCCAGATCCTGGTGTGTCATCATGGTCTGCGTGGTGACATCCATAGGAACCAGAGTGAGGTTTGCACCACTGGTTAACACTTTATGTGCTGCCTCAGGATCAACCCCAAAATTGGTGTCTTTGAGATAGTTATCGAGGGCGAATACACCGCCCATGATCACGATCTCTTTTACTTGCTCCGCCATTTGTGGATACAACTGCATCGCTTGCGCCACATTCGTCAGTGGCCCAATCGCCACCAGCGTGATTTCGCCCGGGTGCTGGCAAATCAGTTCTCCCATCGCATGAGCCGCTACGGGCGCGATATCATCAGCCACGATTGGCGGTGTTATGCCTTTCCACAGGTCAAGCAGCCCGACCTCTTTTACTCGGTTATCAAATGCTTCACGCCAGGGCTCTGCGGGTTCGACCAAAGCAGAAGACGCGCCACGAATCACTGGGATCCGCAGATTCAACTGGTTCATCAGGTCTTGTGCCACGGCATAGCCCACCTCACTGGGCGTATTGCCCGCCACGGTGGTGATCAATTCGAGCGAAATATCCGGCGAAGCCAGTGCCAGAGCAATCGCCAGTCCATCATCGGTGTTGGCTCCCGCAATCCCATTACCGGGGTCGCAGTCAATAATGATTCTTTTCATTGTTGTTATTATTCTCTTGAAGAGGTGAGGCAGCCGCAGGACTCTCCCAATTGCAATTCGTGCTCCACTTCATGAAGCATCGCATCGCCGGTCCAGGCACGCAGCATGCCAATTGCCGTTTTCGCCATTTCTCTGATCGGCTGTCGAACGGTCGTCAGTGTGGGAACGTGGTAGGCAGCATGATCGGTGCCGTTAAAACAGACCAGCGCGACATCTTTCGGTACCTGTAATCCCTGCTCTGCAAAGGCACGAATAACGCCAATCGCCTGCCCTTCATTGCTGCAAAACAACGCGCGAGGGAGAGAAGAGAGTGTGAGCAGGTGTTTTCCTGCCTCATAGCCCCCTTCACGGTTATAACGGGCAGGCACAATCCATGCATCGTTTACCGTTAAGCCGCGATGTTGCATCGCATCAAGCCAACCATCCAGACGGTCTTGCGCATTCAACATGTCACGCGGCCCGGTAATCATACCAACGTCCTGATAACCGTGGCTCAACAGATGCTCTGTGACCTGACGCGCAGCGGCCCGTTCATCGACCCGTAAGATGCTCACCGCCAGTCCCGGATCTACGCGATCTAACATGACAAAGGGCGTCCCGCTGGCCTGAATCATTTCAATATAGGGATGCCGATCAACGCTGGTATAAAACAGCCCATCAACCGGGTGAGCCAGTAAGTTTTGCAGCAGTTCTTTTTCACGCTGGCGGCTGTCTCCTGCATCTCCCAGCAGCATGATGAGCCCGTTATTCAAAGCCTCTTGCTGAAGAGCATGGGCAACAGATGCCACAAAGGGATTAGAGATATTTGGCACCACCAACCCATACGTTTTCGTCCGGCCTGATGCCAAGGCACGCGCCACACCATTAGGGCGGTAACCCGTTTGTTTAATCGCCTCTAATACGCGCAACCGGGTCGCCTCAGCGACCGGGCGTGGCCCATTGTTGACCACGTAGCTGACGACCGCCACTGACGTCCCGGCGGCTTTTGCGACATCTGCACGTGTAACACGTTGCAAAATTGGTTTCGCCAAAATGGCTCCTGACGTTTGACCCTGATAAATGGAAAAAGCGGGTCAGAAAAGAAGCGACCCGCAAGAATAGGTAGAGTGTAGTCGTAACTTTATAGCTGCCTCTAAATAGCATCCTCCGGGAGGTTCAAGTTACGTCCACGTGTTTCTGGTGCCACAAAGGTGGTAAAGAACCCAATGCTTGCCATCACGACAAAGTAGAGCGCGATCGGCCACCAGTGCCCTGACCAAGTCAGGAGTGCTGCTGCGACTAACGGTGCCGTTCCCCCGGATAAGATCGAACCCAGCTCTTTGGCGAAAGCCATCTTGGTATAGCGACGCTTTACACCGAACATTTCAACGCCCCAGGCGGCCTGCACGCCAAAAATTCCCAGCGATGCCAGTCCCATTCCCACCACGATGACTGAGATAACGATCGCGGGATCGCGAGAGTCCAGCAGCATAAAAGCAGGGAAGGCATACAGCATCAGCAAGAAACAGAAACAGCGATAGGTGACGCGGCGACCAAAACGATCGGATAACCAACCTGCCAAAGGAATAATGGCGAAGCCCAGCAATGAGGCGATAAATACGGCGGTGGTGGGCACAGACTTATCCACCATCAAGACTTTAGCGACATAACCAATGATAAAACCCTGCGCCAGATATGAAGGGCCGTTCTCGCCAATACGCAAACCGACCATTGTCCAAAATGCGCGAGTGCGACGCCAGAAGCTGCGGGTATCGGGCGGGCTCACTTCGTGCAGCACCGCATTGCGTTCGGCTTGCAGTTCGGCCTTCTGTAATTCAAATACCGGTGTTTCACGTAAATGACGACGCAACCATAAGGCCACCAGCGCAATCAGAACGCTACTCAGGAAGGGAATACGCCATCCCCAGTCGAGTAGCGTTTCTTGATCCATCTGCACCACCGCCAGCCAAACCAGTGATGCCAACAGCGTGCCGCTGTTCGATCCCAGCGCAATGACAGAGGAAACCAACCCACGCCGTTCAGCGGGTGCGTACTCCCCTAACATCACCGTACCACCGGACAATTCAGCACCGGCACCAAATCCCTGCGTAAACCGAAGAATCACCAGACACACCGGTGCCCACACGCCAATAGCGGCGTAGCCAGGGATTAAGCCAATCAGGGTGGTGGAGGCCCCCATCAGAATGATGGTGGTGATCATGACGACTTTGCGGCCCTTGCGGTCGCCGAGCCAGCCAAAGAACAGTGCGCCAATCGGGCGGGCGATAAAACCCACCGACCAGGTTGCAAAACTGGAGAGCAATGCCATGGTTGGGGTGGCATCGGGGAAGAAAACATCACCAAAGATAATACCGGCGGCCAATCCATACAGCGCAAAGTCCGCATATTCCATTGCCGTTCCCAGCCAACAGGAAAAAGTGGCACGCCAAAAATCTTTGCGACCTTCAGGGGTGGCAAAGCGTTCATCTGCCGCAGACGATGATGCCTGCGGTGCAGATGCCTCAGAGAGATGAGAAGTCATAGAAATCCCTGCAAAATAGTGTTTTTATTTTGCGCCCTTCCCTGGGCAATCTCCTCAAAGGAGGAAAATTGTCAGTTGGGACGCGCTGTGGTCGTGCTCAAGAAGGTGAGAGATTCCCTGGTGTTGGAATCTGATATCGCCTTGCGCTCGTCGGCTTAATGCCGATCATTTTTGCTGCAAGACAACCTGACCATTCATCCACATCGCGCTCATAACGGTGAATTTTCATCCTGAATACATTGTATCTACGCGCGTAGATAAATCAATAGCCAGATGGGAATTATTAATTAAATTTCACATTCAATCGTTAATAAGCACAACAAAGCACTGTTAAGGCAAAATTAAGCCAATTTTGAGATGACATTCAGAAATTAATCTCATCAATCATCTCAACAGCCGCACAGTGGGCACGGACGGCATCATGACGGGGAATAATGGCAAAAAAATGACAGGGCCTGACGGCCCTGAAGAAGAATACTGATTGGGGCTCTTTGTGGTCGGCGGTTACCGCCCACCCGCGGCATCGATAAATGCACCTGTTACATAAGAAGCAGCGTCGCTCAGTAGCCAGGCAATGGTTTCTGCGATCTCCGCTGGCTGCCCGCCGCGCTGCATGGGCACCAAAGGAGCCAGACGATCAACACGTCCCGGCTCCCCGCCATCAGCATGCATATCGGTGTAGATAAAGCCAGGCCGCACGCCATTCACTCGAATCCCTTGCGCAGCAACCTCAAGAGACAGCCCGGTGGTTAGCGCATCCATCGCGGCTTTAGATGCCGCGTAATCAACATATTCTCCGGGCGCGCCCGTGCGTGCAGCGGCTGAAGACACATTAACGATCGCTCCCCCCCGTCCCTGCGGATGCGCCATGCGTTTCACGGCTTCCCGGCAGCATAAAAAGCTGCCCAGTACGTTGGTGGCAAAGACACGTTGAATACGCTCAGCCGAGAGCTGGCTCACTCTGGCCTGCTGAAACAAAATCCCGGCGTTATTGACGAGTCCGGCCAGGTAACCCTGTTCAGCATCAATGTGTGCGAACATCGCCATGACTTGTTGCTCATCTGCAATATCGGCCTGAACGGCAAAGGCGCTACCGCCCTCTCGCTCAATTGCATTGACCACGCTTTCTGCTTCATCAATGCGTGAACGATAATTAACGGCAACCTGCCAGCCCTGACGGGCCAAAAGCAGAGAGGTGGCGCGGCCAATGCCTCGACTGCCGCCAGTAACCAATACGGTGTTCATGACACACTCCTCAACCATAAAAAAGGGCCAGGCATCGCTGCCCAGCCCCTGATTCTCAAAGTGAAAAATTACGCGTATTCACTCATCGGTACACAGGAACAGAACAAATTACGATCGCCATACACGTCATCAAGTCGCTTCACCGTCGGCCAATATTTATTGCCATAGCCTGCCGGGAAAGCCGCAAGTTCACGGCTATAGGGATGCGTCCACTCCCCCATCATCTCTTGCTGAGTATGCGGCGCATTGACCAGCGGATTATCCTGCAACGGCCACTCACCGGCGCTCACCCGATCAATCTCCATCCGGATAGCTAACATCGCATCAATAAAGCGATCCAGCTCCACTTTGCTTTCTGATTCTGTCGGCTCCACCATTAAGGTTCCGGCCACCGGGAACGACATCGTCGGCGCATGGAAACCATAATCGATCAGGCGTTTAGCAATATCCAGTTCACTGATCCCGGTGCTCTCTTTCAACGGACGAATATCCAGAATACATTCGTGCGCCACACGCCCATCGCGACCCGCATACAAAATGGGATAAGCCGATCCGAGGCGCTTCGCAATATAGTTAGCGTTGAGGATCGCGACCGAACTGGCCTGCTTCAGCCCCTCGGCCCCCATCATACGGATATACATCCAACTAATCGGCAGGATAGAGGCACTGCCAAAGGGAGCGGCAGAAACCGCGCCCTGCTGCGTGAGCATGCCATCAATTTGTACCACACTGTGCCCCGGTACGAAGGGCGCAAGATGTGCTTTCACGCCGATGGGCCCCATACCCGGGCCGCCGCCACCGTGCGGAATGCAGAATGTCTTGTGCAAATTCAGGTGCGAAACATCGGCGCCAATGTAGCCTGGGGTGGTGATCCCCACCTGCGCATTCATGTTGGCACCGTCCAGATACACCTGACCACCGAACTGATGCACGATTTGGCACACTTCACGGATAGTTTCTTCATACACGCCGTGGGTAGACGGGTAGGTCACCATGATGCATGACAGCGCGTTGCCCGCTTGCTCCGCCTTGATGCGCAGATCATGCAAATCAATGTTGCCTTGTTTATCACAGGCCACCACCACCACACTCATCCCGGCCATTTGCGCCGAGGCGGGGTTGGTACCGTGAGCAGAGCTTGGGATTAAGCAAATATGGCGCACACCCTCGTTACGGCTCTCATGATAGCGACGAATCGCCAGCAAACCCGCATACTCGCCCTGTGCGCCGGAGTTTGGCTGCATACAGAGCGCATCATAACCAGTGAGCTGCACTAACCACTGCGACAGTTGACCAATCATTTGCAAATAGCCACTGGCCTGTTCTGCCGGACAGAACGGATGCAGTTCGGCAAATTCAGGCCAGGTAATGGGGATCATCTCTGCGGCAGCATTCAGTTTCATGGTGCAGGAACCCAGCGGAATCATCGCCTGATTCAGCGCCAGATCCTTTTTCTCAAGACTGTGCATGTAGCGCATCATCTCGGTTTCGCTGTGGTAGCGATTAAACACCGGGTGCGTCAGGAACGCGGAGTGGCGCTGTACACCAGCAGGAATCGCTTCCCCTTTGGCCGATCGAGCATCCAGCACATCCACATCCAGACCGTGGTTATCACCTAACAAGATGGCGAATAATGCCTCAACGTCATCACGCTGCGTGGTTTCATCCAGCGTAATGCCCACGCCATTCAGGACATCAGTACGCAGGTTTACGCCGAAGCTCTGCGCACGCGCAATCACCGCTGCTTTATCAGCCACTTCCACAGTGAGCGTATCAAACCAACTGTTAAAGCGCAGAGTCACGCCCTGCTGTTGCAGACCGGTTGCCAAAATAGAGGTTAAACGATGGATACGATCAGCGATGCGCTGCAGACCTTTCGGTCCATGCCACACGGCATACAGGCTGGCAATGTTGGCCAGCAGAACCTGTGATGTACAAATGTTTGAATTCGCTTTCTCACGGCGGATGTGCTGCTCACGCGTTTGCATGGCCATACGGTATGCGGTATTGCCCGCGGCATCCCGTGATACTCCAATAATACGGCCTGGCATCGAACGTTTATGCTCATCACGGCTGGCAAAAAAGGCGGCATGAGGGCCGCCATAACCCATGGGCACACCAAAGCGCTGCGCCGAACCAAAGACGATATCCGCTCCCTGTTTACCTGGCGCTTCCAGTTTCACCAGCGCCATTAGATCAGCCGCGACACTCACAATCACTTGGCGATTTTTCAGCTCCGCAAACAGGTCACGGTAGTCATGGACCTGACCGCCGGTGCCAACCTGTTGCACTAACACCCCAAACACATCCTGGTGATCCAGTACTTTTTCCGCATCATCAACAATGATGTCGAAGCCAAAGGTCTCTGCACGCGTACGCACCACATCCAGCGTTTGCGGATGCACATCGGCGGCCACAAAGAATTTATTGGCGGTTTTTAGCTTGCTGATGCGCCTGGCCATGGCCATGGCTTCCGCGCCAGCGGTGGCTTCATCCAACAGTGAGGCCGATGCAATATCGAGCCCGGTCAGATCCAGCGTCAATTGCTGGAAATTCAGTAAGGCTTCCAGTCTTCCTTGTGAAACCTCTGGCTGATACGGCGTGTAAGCCGTGTACCAGCCCGGATTTTCCAGCATGTTGCGTAAAATAACCGGCGGGGTCAGTACTGCGCTGTAGCCCATGCCAATCCAGGATTTGTAGCGCTGATTTTGACCGGCAATCGCTTTCAACTCGGCAAGCGCCTGGTGCTCCGTGCAGGCTTCTCCGATCGCTGGCGGCGCGGGCAACTGGATATCGGCAGGCACAATCTGGCTAATGAGGCTGGCCAGAGAAGGGGCTCCGACTGCGTCCAGCATCTGTTGCTGTTCTGTGCTGCAAGGTCCGATATGGCGCGCAATGAAAGCGCCGCTGTTTTCAAGCTGACTGAGTGTCTGGGTCATGAGCATACATCCTGAACGGAGGGGTGTGACGGTATAAAAAGCAACGGAAGGCACCAGGCCTTCCGTCAGCGATAACGTTACTCTTTGATTAACGCACGATAGTCGTCTGCGTTGAGCAAGTTGTCCAACTCACTGACGTCGCTGGCTTTAATTTTGAAGATCCAGCCTGCGTGGTAAGGATCGCTGTTGACAATCTCCGGTGAGTCACCGAGTGCGTCGTTAATCTCAATCACCTCGCCAGAAATTGGCGTATAGATATCGGATGCCGCTTTTACCGATTCAATCACACCGACTTCTTTACCCTTAGCAAATACGGCGTTCATCTCCGGCAAATCAACAAACACCACATCGCCCAACAACGCTTGTGCGTGATCGGTGATCCCCACCACATACACCCCTTCACTTTCCTCACGCACCCACTCGTGTTCTTCGGAATATTTCAACGCATCTGGCACATTGCTCATAAGTCTGCTCTCCAGCAAAAGAATTCGTGTTATTAAGCAACCGGTTTTCCGGCGCGAACAAAAATAGGTTTGGTGACGCTAACCGGCACCTCTTTATTACGCATCAGTACAATGGCGTTTTCGCCAATGCTTGCAGGCACGCGAGCCAGAGCAATACTGACACCCAGCGTCGGTGAAAAGGTGCCGCTGGTAATAACGCCTTGTTGCTGTGCGCCCTGCTGATCGGTGAAATGCACGGGCAGGCCACTGCGTAGCACGCCCTTCTCCGTCATGATCAACCCTACCAGCTTGTCCGTTCCTTTTTCACGCTGGCGCACCAGTGCTTCACGGCCGATAAAGTCACGATCTTCTGGGGACCAGGCTATCGTCCAGCCCATGTTGGCCGCCAGCGGTGAGACTTGCTCATCCATATCCTGGCCGTATAAATTCATGCCGGATTCCAAACGCAGCGTATCCCGTGCGCCCAGTCCCGCCGGCTTAACGCCTGCGGCCAGCAGTTGCTGCCAAAAGGTCACCGCCTGCTCTGCGGGTAGTGCGATTTCATAGCCCGCTTCCCCGGTGTAACCGGTCGTCGCAATAAACAGATCTCCCGCTTGCACGCCGAAGAACGGCTTCATGCCAGCAACCGCCGCCTGCTGCTCTGCGCTCAGGAGTTGCTGCGCCTTTTCCTGTGCGTTAGGCCCCTGCACCGCAATCAGCGCCAGGTCGTCACGCGGTGTTAATTCCACATTCCACTCGGCGGCATGCTGGCCAATCCAGGCCAGATCTTTTTCACGCGTGGCGGAATTCACCACCAGGCGGAAAAAATCTTCGCTCATAAAGTAAACAATCAGATCGTCAATGACGCCACCGGACGCATTTAACATCCCGGTGTACAGCGCTTTACCCGGCTGTGTCAGTTTGGCGACATCATTAGCCAGCAGATAGCGTAGGAATTCACGTGTCCGCACGCCATGCAGATCAACAATAGTCATGTGGGAAACATCAAACATGCCAGCATCGTTACGCACGGCATGGTGCTCATCAATTTGTGAGCCATAGTTCACGGGCATCATCCAACCGTGAAAATCAACCATGCGAGCGCCACATGCCTGATGCTGTTCAAACAGGGGAGTGTGTTGCGTCATCGGGTTCCTCTCAAGCAGGGAGTCGACCGCATAAAAGCTGCGAAATGGGCCGACGCAAACGTTACCATTGGCCCAAACTTACCATTAACCTCATGGATTAACCATAAGCTGTACAGGGGCGAACTTTTTTGGTGCGGAGAAAACTGGCCCGTAGAGTGCAGGATTTTTTGCTAATAAACTGCGGTGATGACCACATAAAATTAACCTAATTGCAAAAAAGTGCAGAGATCAGGTCATAAAGGGCGTACACCGCTGAGGATCCTTTCTTATACTTTTCACCTATCGGATTATAAAAACTAATCCTTAAAGCTCACTGTAATTAGAAAATCTCAAACGACGCACCGTGATGGTGCAGTGTCATTTCTGCTTAAAAGAGAAGTACGTCACAGCGTTGTGTATCTCGCTTTCGTATTTACGCGTGGCAGGCTAGAGTCATCTCATCCGACCACTTACTTTATCGGGTTACTATGGCCGAGAGCACGTCGCTTTTTTCACCGCTAGATTTGGGGTTTACCCAACTCAAAAATCGTTTTTTGATGGGATCAATGCATACCGGTTTGGAGGAGCATCCTGACGGGGCTGCACGGCTGGCCGCATTCTATGCGGAGCGCGCGCAAGCGGGTGTCGCACTGATTGTCACCGGAGGCATTGCTCCCCATCCCGCAGGCGTGGTGATGGCCGGCGCGTCCGTTTTAGACGATGTTAGCCAGCTTGCCCCGCATCGGCAGGTCACCGATGCCGTCCATGCCGCCGGGGGAAAAATCGCGCTGCAGATCTTGCATGCCGGACGCTACAGCTATCAACCCGATTTGGTTGCCCCCTCCGCGTTGCAAGCGCCCATCAACCCTTTTACCCCTCGCGCGCTCAGTGATGAGGAGATTCTTTCACTGATTGCGGATTTCGCGCAGTGTGCCGCACTGGCGCAGCAAGCTGGCTATGATGGTGTCGAGATCATGGGCTCAGAGGGCTACTTAATTAATCAATTTCTCACCGCACGCACCAATCAGCGAGAAGATCGCTGGGGCGGTGATTTTACCCGCCGTATGCAATTTGCCATCCACATTGTGCGCGCCGTCCGCGCGGCGGTGGGCGAAAAATTTATCATCATCTATCGTCTGTCGATGCTAGACTTGGTGGAAGATGGCAACACGTTGAATGAAACCCTGACGCTGGCGCATGAAATAGAAGCCGCGGGCGCAACGTTAATCAATACCGGTATCGGCTGGCATGAAGCACGTGTGCCGACCATTGCCACCTCCGTGCCTCGTGCAGCCTTTGGGTGGGTCACCAAAGCCCTCAAGCAACACCTGCGCATTCCCCTGATCACCACCAACCGCATTAATCATCCTGATGTTGCCCAAACGCTGCTGGATGAAGGCTGTGCCGATATGGTTTCCATGGCCCGCCCCTTCCTGGCCGATGCCGAATTTGTCCGCAAAGCGCAAACGGGTCGCACCGATGAAATCAATACCTGCATTGGGTGTAATCAGGCCTGCCTCGATCAGATTTTCGCTGGCAAGGTGACGTCCTGCTTAGTCAATCCGCGCGCCTGCCATGAAACACTGATGCCGATAACCCCTGCGGCCCAGATTAAGCGCATAGCCGTCGTGGGAGCGGGCCCGGCGGGATTAGCGTGCGCCGTCACCGCCGCCCAACGCGGTCATGCTGTCACACTGTTCGATGCTAACAGCGAGCCAGGCGGGCAATTTAATGTTGCCAAGCGCATTCCGGGGAAAGAGGAGTTTTATGAAACCCTGCGTTATTACACGCGCCAGTTAGCACTGCATCAGGTGAAAACCGACTACCAGCGTAGCGTGACACCTGAGGATCTGCTGGCCTTTGATGAAGTGGTGTTGGCAACCGGCATCACGCCTCGCCAACCCGACATTCCCGGTATCGATCACCCCTGCGTCCTGAGCTACCTGGATGTCCTGAAGGAGGGGAAAGCCGTCGGCCAGCGCGTCGCGATTATCGGTGCAGGCGGCATTGGCTTTGATACCGCAGAATTTCTCAGCCAGGCAGGCCCCTCTCCGAGCCTGGATATCGCTGCATTTTGTGCTGAATGGGGCATCGATCCCACCCTGCAACAGCGCGGTGGCCTGACACAGCCGGTTCCTCCCCATCGCGAACGCCAACTGTGGCTGCTGCAACGTAAGGCGGGCAAGCCAGGCGCTAATCTTGGTAAAACCACGGGCTGGATCCACCGCGCCAGCCTGCAAATGCGCGGCGTAACATTATGGGGCGGCATTGAATATCTGGGCATTGATGACCAGGGATTGCATCTGTTGCGCGAGGGCGAAGCCATTACGCTGGCGGTGGATAACGTCGTGATTTGCGCAGGACAAGAATCACGCCGCGAATTGCTGGCACCGCTGCGCGACGCGGGCAAAACGGTGCATGTGATTGGCGGGGCTGATGTCGCGCTGGAGCTGGATGCACGCAGAGCCATTAAACAGGGAACACAGCTCGCACTAGCGCTGTAAACACGTGTCGGGCGAGGCATCTCGCCCGACCGGGCATTAGCGCAGTTTGACGGAGCGTAGCACCATAAACTTCGTGTTGGACGCAACGGTAGTGCAGTTGCCGAAGAGAATCTTCATTTGGCGATAATAGTCCAGATGCCGGTTCGCCACGATGCGCAGCTCGCCACCGTACTGCAAGCAGCGTTTAGCATCTTTAAACATCAACCAGGCAATGTGCCCGGTGACCGCATTCTGCTGATGGAATGGCGGATTACACAACACCGCATGTGCGCGATCGGCGGGATAACCGGCTAATCCGTTATTCACCTGAAAATGCACCCGGTCGCTGTCCTGTGGCAAATTGGTTTCCACATTCCGCTCACTCGACGCCACGGCCATATAAGACTCATCGAAAAAGTGCACGTCTGCCAGCGGGTTTTGTGCCAACGCCTGCATGCCAATCACACCATTCCCACAGCCGAGATCAATGATGTCGCCTTCAATGCCATCGGGCAGATGCTGCAGGAAAAAGCGCGCGCCCACGTCCAACCCGGTGCGAGAAAAAACATTCGCATGGTTGTGGATAATCCACGGCGTGCCCTCAAGCGGCCACTGCAGCGTGTCAGCCTGCGGTTTTAGCGGCGGCAGTGACGCAGTGGTATAAATCAAACGGGCTTTTTTCTTTGCCAGCGATGTCTTCGTTTCGCCCAAAATACGTTCGAACACTTGCAACGTCGAGGTATGGATATCCCGCGCCTTCGCACCGGCAATAATCACCGTTTCTGGCGTGACCACATCGCGTAAAGCGCGCAGTTGGGTTTCCAGTAACGCGATGGTTTTTGGCAATTTAATCAGCACGCAAGATGGTTTAACAGGCAGTGCTGACAGGCTGTCGATCAGCGTTACCGCATCTTCATCCAGCCCATTCAAATGGAGGTTTTGCCGCGTAGCCTGTTGGCTGATCCATGAGTCGCTTACGCTTATCACCTCGCGCGGTGCTAATGCACACGCCAAAGCGCCAAAGCTGTCGTTAAAAATCAGGATCGGGCCGCTTTCTGGCAAAGTTTGCTGCAACAAAAGTTCATCGGCGGCATCCCACGCCTGCAACGGATTGTTGTCGTTTTCGAAACGGGGAAACCGGTGTAACGTCAGGCTCCGGTTACTCAGTTCAAATTGGCTCATGGGATCTCCGGCATGATAGGATGTGGGCGCGCCCAAAATGGGGGCGCAGTATACCCGCTTTTGTCACCGGAGTCCTGATGTCATCGCTAATCTATCTTCAGGGTTATCCTGAGACACTGCTGCAACAGGTGCGCGACTTAATTGCGCAGCAGAAACTGGCAGAGGTGCTGTCCCGCCGCTATCCCGAACAACACAGTATCACCAGCGACAGCGCACTGTATGACTATGTGAGCGAGATGAAAAACCGCTGGCTGCGCAACGCCCCTCAAATTAATAAAGTCGCTTATGACAGTAAGATCAAGGTGATGAAACATGCGCTTGGCCTACACACCGCCATTTCACGCGTGCAGGGCGGCAAACTCAAAGCCAAAGCCGAAATTCGCGTCGCGACGCTGTTTAAACAGGCACCTGAGGCGTTCTTGCGCATGATTGTGGTACACGAATTGGCGCACTTAAAAGAAAAAGACCACAACAAAGCCTTTTATCAGTTGTGTTGTCACATGGAGCCGCAGTATCACCAACTGGAATTTGATACCCGTTTGTGGCTTACCCAGCGCGCGCAAGAAGGTAAGAGCGCAGAGTAAGGGGCTTAAATAAAGGCTTTCGCCTGTTGAATCAGGCTGGTTTTCGTCAACGCGCCCAGATATTTACGCTGATGCGGATTATTCAGCACCGGCAAGCGTTCCAGAGTCACCATGGCAAAGGCATTCCACCCTTCGCGGATGGTTTGCTGCTCATACACACAGGGAAATTCGCTGTCCATTACCTCAGAGACCGGGGAATCCAGAGTAATCTGTTTATCGAGGATTTTTCGCGAGATCTCATGGATCGAAACGGCCCCCAAAAACGTCCCCAGCTCGTCAATCACGTACACGAACCGTTCCCGTTTTAATGAACTCACCGCCAAGGCTTTGCCCACCGTCTCCTTGGGCAGCAACGCTGCGCCAGACACAATGAACTGCGCAACCACGCCGTTATCAAAATCAAATTTCGCATCTGAGCGGCTGAAATGATCGGACACCACCGGATAAGTGCTGGACGATTGCAGACGGTACACCGTCATGGCAGCCAATGCGCTGGCAATCATAATGGGAAACAGCAAACTGCTGTTCAGCGTCATTTCAAGCACCATCAGCATCGCCATCAGCGGCGCCTGGCTGACCGCGGCTAATACGGCGCTCATACCGATTGCGGCATACAACAAGGCATCTCCTACCGGCACCCCAAGCGCCAACGCCGCACTGGCTAATAACACACCGAGCAATGCGCCAATCAACAGGGCTGGCGTGAATAGCCCGCCGACCGCGTTGGAACCCACCGATACCGCCGTCGCCGCCATTTTTAACACCAGCAGCAGTAATAAGGTGGGGATCAGGAAGCGTCCGGCCATAATTTCGATAATCACTTCGTAGCCGTTGCCCAGGATATCGGTACTGGCAATCGCCATGATCCCCACCAGCACCCCGCCCAGCCCCAACCGCAGCGGCAACGAGGTAATCTGCCCAAACACGCGTTTGCTGCGCGCAATCAGCCAAATCATTAACCAACCCACTAACCCTGCCGCCAGACCAATCACCACTGACATGATCATCGAGGCTGGCGCAATATCGAACTGGGTAGCCGCGAACGGATAGATGGCAGAGCGAAAGCCCAGCACCCACATGGTGAGCACAGCCACGCCTGACGCAATGATCAAAGGAATCAGACGCTGAAGCGCAGAGATGCCAAATGCAATTTCTGCGACGAAAATCGCCGAGGCCAGCGGTGCATGGTAAACCGAGGAAAGCCCTGCCGCTGCGGCCATCGCGACGATATCACTGTTTTTGAGCGGCAAGGTGCGAAAACATAAACGCCCCATCAAACTGCCCGCCAATGCTGACAGTTGTACCATCGGCCCCTCTTTACCAATCGAGGCACCGCTGGTGATACTAGCAATGGACGAGAGCGCGCGGAGCAGCGAGGTGCGGGTGGGTACCGCGTCGAGGCGGGCGTTGATCACTTCCAGATAGTCCGTCTTTACCGGACTGTTGCGCTCCAGTGAGGTGGCGTAATTAAGGAAGCATCCGGCAATCACTCCGCCAAGGCCGACGATCACTGGCCACAGCCACCAGGGATAGACCGCCATCGACTGGGTGACATCCAATTCCGTGCCGAAAATCATCAGGTTAAGCAGTTCAATCAGCTCACGGAAACCCAGTGTGACCAGTGACGCAATGATCCCTACCGGGATCGCCACCAGAATACTGGTCCAGTTCAGAGCATGTTTACTGCCGACGCGCATGGCGCTCTCCGTGATGCAAGTCAGTGAATCTGCGGATAATCCTGAAAGAGGTTGCGGGGAATTGCAACAGTTTGCGTCAGGACAGGCGCTTTCTGCGTAGTGGTTAGCAAAACCTGTGCTTCACCGGCCCTCTCCCCTTGCCCTCCCCCTGTTGCATGTTACTCTGACCTTTCATCCTGTCACTGGAGTTCCTTCCCTGATGATTCGCTTCGCCATTATCGGCACCAACTGGATTACCCGTCAGTTCGTGGATGCCGCCCACGAAACCGGTAAAATGAAGCTCACCGCGCTTTACTCGCGCACGCTGGACCAGGCTCAGTCATTCAGCAAAGATTATCCCGTTGAACATCTGTATGTTTCGCTGGAAAAAATGGCGCAGTCTGATGCGATTGATGCGGTGTATATCGCCAGCCCCAATGCGCTGCATGCCGAACAGGCAATGCTGTTTATGCGCCACAAGAAACACGTCATCTGTGAGAAGCCGCTGGCCTCCAACCTGCGTGAAGTTGAAGAGATGATTAACTGCGCACGCGAAAATCAGGTCGTGCTGTTTGAAGCCTTTAAAACCGCCAGCCTGCCCAATTTCTTGCTGCTTCAGCAGTCACTGGGGCGCGTCGGCAAAATCCGCAAGGCCGTGCTGAATTACTGCCAGTACTCTTCACGCTACCAACGTTATCTGGATGGTGAAAACCCGAATACCTTTAATCCCGCATGGTCTAACGGTTCCATTATGGATATCGGCTACTACTGTCTGGCCTCTGCTGTTGCCTTATGGGGTGAACCCCACGGCGTACAAGCCCAGGCAACGTTGCTTGCAAGCGGCGTCGATGCACACGGTGTGGTGGTGATGGACTACGGCGATTTTGATGTCACCGTGCTGCACTCGAAAGTGAGTCATACGGCGATCCCCAGCGAAATTCAGGGTGAAGAGGGCGCTCTGGTGATTGAGCAGATTTCTGAAGTGCAAAAAGTCGCCTTTGTCCCACGCGGTGGTAAGCCACAGGATTTGTCGCAACCTCAGCACATCAACACCATGCTGTATGAAGCAGAAACCTTTGCTCGTCTGGTAGAGACCCATGAAATCAATCATCCAGGGCTGAACACCTCACGCGTGACCGCTAAACTGCTCACCGAAATTCGCCGCCAGACGGGCGTGGTTTTCCCCGCCGATGACATCAGTCACTCTGCGGCAGTGTAAATATTTCTAATTATTTCTGCGCCGCGCTTGATTACTGGCTGGCGCTCAACTACCTTACGCTTTGCAAAGGGGAGTAACTTTTCGTCAGTGAATCGTCATTACGGCAGTCTGCGCGACCGCCCGGTTCCTGAGCAACTTCGGTTGTAAGTGAGACCTTGCCGGAAGGCGAGGTTTGCTGATCCCCATTAAGCGGCTAACGTCTTCTGATGTTGGCCGTTTTTTTTTGCTTACAGGAAAACAAGATGAACACTGTCGGAACACCGTTGTTGTGGGGCGGGTTTGCCGTTGTCGTGCTAATTATGCTCGCCATAGATCTTTTTTTGCAGGGCCGCCGTGGCAGTCATGCGATGTCCATGAAACAGGCTGCCGCCTGGTCACTGCTGTGGGTATCGCTTGCGCTGCTGTTTAATGGTGCCCTTTGGTGGTACCTCAACGATACCGTTGGCCCGGAAGTCGCGCATACCCAGGCGCTGGCTTTCTTAACCGGTTACTTAATTGAAAAAGCGCTGGCGGTCGATAACGTCTTTGTCTGGTTAATGCTGTTTAGCTACTTTGCCGTCCCGGCCGCCTTGCAACGCCGCGTGCTGGTGTATGGCGTACTCGGTGCCATCGTGCTGCGTACCATTATGATTTTCGCTGGCAGTTGGTTGGTAACCCAATTTAGCTGGGTCCTGTATCTGTTCGGTGCGTTCCTGCTGTTTACCGGTATCAAGATGGCGTTGGCAAAAGAGGATGACAGCGCGATTGGCGATAAACCCTTGGTGCGCTGGCTAAAAAGCAAAATGCGCATGACCGATACCATTGAAAGTGAGCACTTCTTTGTGCGCAAAGGCGGCTTGCTGTATGCCACGCCGCTGTTGCTGGTGCTGATTATGGTGGAAATCAGCGACGTGATTTTTGCCGTCGACAGTATTCCAGCCATCTTCGCGGTCACCACCGATCCCTTTATTGTGTTGACCTCTAACCTGTTCGCCATTCTGGGTCTGCGCGCGATGTACTTCTTGTTGGCGAATGTCGCAGAGCGCTTCTCGATGCTGAAATACGGTTTGTCAGTCATTCTGGTGTTTATCGGTATCAAGATGCTGATTGTGGACTTCTTCCACATTCCGGTAGCTATTTCATTAGGCATTGTGGGCGGCATCCTCGCGGTCACCTTGCTGATCAACAGTTGGGTTAACTACAAGAACGATAAAGCACAGTCATAAGATTATTCGCGGGGCGCAGCGCCCCGCGAAGTTAATTAAATGTTGTTAAATAGTGATAAAATTTGATCAAGTCAGGATTTTCCAGAATTATCTCTTCCCCCACCCGTGCAATTCCTTATACTCCTCGCTGCAAACGCAATCGCAGGCTATTTTTCGCTCATTAAGAAGCGAAATCAGCACTGCCACGCTTTAAACTTAAAATTGCAGGTATTCGCTATGGAATCAAAAGGTTCAGGCCTGTTGCATCGTTTGATGCAAGGCAGCCTGGTAAAGCAAATTCTGATTGGGCTGCTCGCCGGTATCGCTCTGGCCGCCCTTTCAAAACCGGCGGCAGAAGCCGTGGGATTATTGGGTTCCCTGTTTGTCAGTGCGCTGAAAGCCGTGGCCCCCCTGTTGGTACTGGTGCTGGTGATTGCGTCTATTGCCAATCATCGTCAGGGACAAAAGACCAATATTCGTCCGATCATTTTTCTCTACCTGTTTAGTACCTTCTTTGCGGCTGCGGTCGCGGTGGTGGGCAGCCATCTTTATCCGCAAACCTTGGCCCTCAGTGCAACACAGACCGATATCACACCGCCTTCCGGCATTATGGAAGTCTTGCAAAGTCTGATGCTAAGCATGGTGGCGAACCCGATTGATGCGCTGATGAACGCCAACTATATCGGCATTCTAGTGTGGGCGATTGGACTTGGGCTGGCCTTTCGGCACAGCAGCGACACCACACGCCAGTTCCTGAACGATGCTTCCGAGGCCGTGACCTGGATGGTGCGTTTAGTGATTCGCTGCGCGCCACTGGGTATTTTTGGTTTAGTGGCCTCGATTTTGGCCACCACCGGTTTTGGTGCCCTGTGGAGCTACGCCCATTTGCTGACACTGCTGCTCGGGTGCATGCTGTTTATGGCGCTGGTCGCCAATCCCCTGCTGGTGTGGTGGAAAATCCGCCGCAACCCGTATCCCCTGGTGTTTACCTGCCTGCGTGAAAGCGGCGTTACCGCCTTTTTCACCCGCAGCTCGGCGGCCAATATTCCGGTGAATATGGCGCTGGCGAAGCGCATGAATTTGGATGAAGACACTTACTCCGTCTCGATTCCGCTGGGCGCCACCATCAGTATGGCGGGGGCTTCAACCACCATCACGGTACTGACTCTGGCGGCGGTGAATACGCTGGGGATCTCAGTGGATATCCCCACGGCGATTTTATTAAGCCTGGTCGCCACGCTGTGCGCCTGCGGTGCATCCGGTGTTGCAGGCGGCTCTTTGCTGCTGATTCCGGTAGCGTGCAACATGTTTGGTATACCCAATGAAGTGGCGATGCAGGTCGTCGCAGTGGGCTTTATCATTGGTGTGCTGCAAGATTCCGCCGAAACCGCGCTGAACTCCTCAACGGATATTCTGTTTACTGCCGCCGCTTGCATGGCAGAAGAAGACAGAGCAACGCAAAACGCCTGATGCTTGCCACGCCCTCTTCAGTACCGGAAGAGGGCGTAAAAATCCCCGCCGTTCAAAATTTATGTCAGACTGTGTAAAACGTCTTTTCCCCAGGTCCACACCAGGGTAAAACAGCCCGGCATCACCACTATTTCCCTGTCTCATTACGGTGATTTTTGTTACAGTTGTTTCCCCTTTTTTACCCTTAGAACCGTGTGTGAAAGCAGTGCTGCTTTTATGCTCACAGGGGACACCCTGACATTCGTGGGTAATGGTAGCGACCATAATAGCCAATAACGAAACGTTGCCACCGTTGCCTTCCGCGCGTCCCTGATAAGGCGCGATTTTTGCAGCTGTTAGGATGACATAATGGATATCTTAAAAGAGCTGGTGCATGCACTTTGGCATCAGGATTTTGAAATGTTGGCCGATCCCTCTCTGGTCTGGGCCATTTATTTTGTACTGTTTATGATTCTGTTTCTGGAAAACGGCCTGCTTCCAGCCGCCTTCCTGCCCGGTGATAGCCTGTTGATTTTAGTGGGCGTATTGATTGCCAAAGGCACCATGAATTTCCCGTTGACCTTGTTAATCTTGACCACCGCAGCCAGTTTGGGTGCCTGGGTGAGTTACATCCAGGGTAAATGGCTGGGCAACACCGCCACGGTACAAAACTGGCTATCGCACCTTCCCGCGCAATATCACCAACGCGCACATCAACTGTTCCACCGCCATGGTTTATCGGCGTTGCTGGTCGGCCGCTTTCTCGCCTTTGTGCGCACTCTTCTGCCAACCATTGCGGGCCTGTCCGGGCTAAACAATGCCCGCTTCCAATTCTTTAACTGGATGAGCGGATTCCTGTGGGTATTGATCCTCACGGTGATGGGCTTTGCGCTGGCTAAAACACCGATTTTTCGTCGCTACGAAGATGAACTGATGTTTGGCCTGATGATGCTCCCGCTGGTGCTGTTAGTGATTGGCTTGTTTGGCTCACTGTATGTGTTATGGCGCAAGAAGCGCAGTGCGGTTGATGGAAAAGGGAATTCGTGATGGTAAAAGAAAAACGCGTCAGCCTCTCCCGAATGATTCCCTGGGCGATGCTGGCGGTACTGGCTATTGCGGCTGCCACGCTGCTGCCTGCGTTGTTTCGCACTGAAACAGCACTGCAAATTCGCGCATCGCGTCAAGGCATGACGCTGCCTGATGGCTTTTATGTGTATCAACGTCTTAGCGCGGAAGGCATTCGCATCAAAAGTATTACGCCCGCCAGCGATGCCCTGGTGGTGACGCTGGAATCTCAGGAGCAAGATGCCGAGGCTATTCAGGCATTGTATCGTGTGCTTCCCCCCGGCTTTACTATCGCAAAAATGGAGGGTAAGTCGGTCGCGAAACTTGCAGGTAAACCAGAGGGAAAGTTACGTCTGGGGTAGTTTCTCCCCAGTAATAAGCCCCTGCTGCCGCTCCTCTTTTTGTGATTTTCTCATTTCCTGACTATGATTAATGGGATGCGTACGCAACGCATCCTGTTTTCATTTCTTGTGCCATCAGTAAGGATAATGCATGACACTTCGTTCACTTCTCACCGTTATTCTGTTCAGCGCCAGTGGCTATGCTCTGGCTGATAATCCGCTTTGCCAGCAAAAAGTCGATGATATTCAGCAGCAGCTCAAAGAAGCCAAAGCGCATAACAATGACCGCAAAGTTAACGGATTAGAACGTGCCCTGAGCCAGGTGCAAGGATCCTGCACCGATGCGGCGTTGCAGCAAGCCCACGCAGAAAACATTCGTGAGAAGCAGAAGGAAGTGGCAGAGCGCCAACAGGATTTGAAAGAAGCCCAGACCAAGGGCGATCGGGATGATATTGCCAAGCGTCAGAAAAAGCTGGATGAAGAGCGTGAAGAATTGAGCACCCTTCAACAGCAACCTTATTAAGTTCAACTGTTCACACATTGATAAAGGAAGACCTCATGTCAAAAGATTCGACAACTGAAAATCTGCGCGCTGAATTGAAAACTCTGGCAGACACACTGGAAGAAGTGCTGAGCAGCTCAACTGACAAATCCAAAACCGAACTGGAGAAACTGCGTGCTAAAGCGCAGAGCACGCTCAGTGACACACGTGCACGCCTGGGGGATTCCGGTGAGCGTCTGGCACAGCAAACCCGTGAAGCTGCGGGCCGTGCCGATGAGTATGTGCGTGAGAATCCGTGGACCGGCGTAGGCATTGGCGCCGCTGTGGGTGTGGTACTGGGTGTCCTGCTGACACGTCGCTAATTTATGCCAACTTCAGAGCAACAACATGGCCCCGCTAAAGGGGTCATTCAAATTGGGCAACGCGTACTCACCACCTTAGTCAATCTGGTGGAAACGCGCGTCAGACTGGCCGTCGTGGAATTGGAAGAAGAGAAAGCCAACCTTCTTCAAATGCTAATGATGGTGGGTTTGACCATGCTGTTCACCGCTTTTGGCTTGATGAGCCTGATGGTGCTGATTATTTGGGCTGTCGATGCCCAATATCGCCTGATGGCCATTGCCATCACCACCGGTGCTTTGTTTGCACTGGCGCTGTTTTTTGGTCTGTGGACACTGCGCAAGAGTCGTCAGTCTTCGCTGCTGCGCGCCACGCGTAAAGAGCTGGAGACGGATCGCAAGCTGCTGGAAGACGACCGATGAGCAAGCGTGAGCGTGAAGAGCGCAAAGCCGCGTTATTAGTTCAGGTGCAGCAACAACGCCTGGATCTGAGTGCGGCGCGTCGCGATTGGTTTCAGGTCACTGAGCGCTACGACCGCGGCTGGCTAACGCTCATCAGCCTGCGTCGCTGGGCTGCGGTCGGCAGTGGTGTCATGGCGCTGTGGTCTGTGCGCCACCCGCGCGGCATGATGCGCTGGGCACGCCGTGGGTTTGGAGCGTGGAGCACCTGGCGCCTGGTGCGTAATCAGCTTAAGCGTTAACAGGGATGGGCCACCGCCCGTCCCTTTCAATTTTTTCGAAAGACATCGACAGTTTATCTCGCTTACAACTTCCCTCCGCTCCCTTTATTATCTCAACCAGTCAAGAGCAGAGCGCTTCATCACGCATCCTCCTTGCAACTGTGTCTATTTTAAAAGTTAAAAGTACTCATTTTGGGGCTGGAGTTGATAATGAAAAAATTCGAAGATGTAGGTTTTCTGGTAGCGCGTATTCTGATGCCGGTGCTGTTTATTGTGGCAGGCTGGGGAAAAATCACCGGTTACGCAGGCACACAGCAGTACATGGAAGCCATGGGTGTTCCAGGTTTCTTTTTACCCCTGACAATTTTGCTTGAATTTGGCGGCGGCCTGGCGATTTTGTTTGGTTTCCTGACGCGTACCACGGCGTTCTTTACCGCTGGCTTTACCCTGCTGACCGCGTTTCTGTTCCACAACAACTTCGCGGTCGATCCTAACTTAACGATGTTCATGAAAAACCTGAGCATCGCCGGTGGCTACCTGCTGCTGGGTATCACAGGCCCTGGCGCTTTCAGTATTGACCGCGCTATCGGCAAAAAGTGGTAATAAACAGTCGCTATACTTTCAGGGCGGAGATCTTCTCCGCCCTTTTGCTTTTTAAGGAGGCGTAATGGGACAGCTGATTGACGGTGTCTGGCATGACACCTGGTACGATACCAAATCAACAGGCGGCCGCTTTAAACGCACCACGGCACAGTGGCGCAACTGGGTCACGCAAGATGGCGAGGCGGGCCCCAGTGGCAATCCGGGATTTAAAGCGGAGAAAGATCGCTATCATCTGTATGTTTCCCTCGCCTGCCCGTGGGCGCATCGCACGCTGCTGATGCGGCAATTAAAAGGTCTGCAAGATCATATCTCGGTCTCGGTGGTGCATCCGCTGATGCTGGAAAACGGCTGGACCTTTGACGATGAATTCCCTGCTGCCACCGGCGATAGCCTGTATCAAAATGAATTCCTGTATCAGCTCTATTTGCATGCAGACCCGCAATACAGTGGCCGCGTGACTGTCCCTGTCCTGTGGGACAAGCAGCAACACACCCTGGTGAGCAATGAGTCAGCAGATATTATGCGCATGCTCAACAGCGCCTTCGACGCCGTGGGAGCAAAAGCGGGAGATTACTATCCGCAAGCCTTACGCGCGAATATCGATGAAGTGAATAGCTGGGTGTATGAGACCGTGAATAACGGCGTGTACAAGGCGGGGTTTGCCACTTCGCAGGCCGCCTATGATGAAGCGGTTGATGCCTTGTTTGTCTCTCTCGATAGACTCGATACGTTGCTGGGGCAACATCGCTGGCTGACGGGCAACCAATTGACCGAGGCCGATTTACGCCTGTGGACCACCCTGGTGCGTTTCGATCCGGTCTATGTGACACATTTTAAGTGTGACCGTCGCCGCATCAGTGACTATTTAAACCTCAGCGGCTTTTTACGCGATATCTATCAGATACCGGGGATTGCCGAAACGGTGAATCTGGCGCATATCCGCCACCACTATTTCTGTAGCCATCAGCAGATTAACCCGCACGGTATTATTTCAGTCGGCCCACACCTGAATTGGGACGAGCCGCACGGGCGCGATCAGCAGTTTGGCAGCGGGCTTACTGGCGCTGTTTAGCCAGTAGTTTAGGGATTTCACGCAAGCACCAGGCCTTGGCTTCGCCCATGCTGTCACGTCGCCAGGCCATAATAATCTCCACTTCACGCGTGTACTCCGGGCTAACAACGCGTAAGCGCCCTTCTTCGATATCCTTTTGCACTAAAGGCAGTGGCATGGTGGCAACACCCAGCCCTGCCAGCAGTGCGCGCCGTTTATCATCCATCGAGCTTACCGTCAGGCGCTGCTGCTTATCCAGCAGTTGCACGGTTAGCACGGGACGCTCACGGGCGGTATCGGCCACCGCAATACCACGGTATTTCACCCGCGTATTCTCCGCGAAGGGTTCAGGTTCCTGGTGAATGGGATGATTGGCCGCTGCCACATAGACACTGACCTGACTGTAGAGTTTACGCGTGTTGATTTCTGACGAGGCGCGAAAATGCATATCTGGAGCGATCACAATATCTGCCCGCCCCTGTTCCAGCCGTTCCCAGGCTCCTGCCAACACTTCAGTCACCAGCGAAATCTGCGTATTGGCTTTGTCCGCCAATCGGTCAACCAGCGGAAACAGCAATTCGGTAGGCACCAGCGCTTCTGTCACGATGGTCAAGTGAGTTTCCCAACCGCGCGCCAGTGCTTCTGCATCCGTCGTGAGTTTATCTGCGGCTTCCAGTAATACGCGTCCACGCTCCAGTAGCATTCGCCCGACATTGGTAAACTTCGTGCGATGGCCGGAGCGATCAAACAGCACCACATCCAGCTCTTCTTCCAACTTTTGCATGGTATAGCTAAGCGCCGAGGGGACACGCCCCAGCTCATCGGCGGCGGCGGCAAAACTCCCGCGCCGATCAATGGCATCCATTACGCGCAGGGCTTCCAGCGTCAAGGCACGATCTTTGGCCATCGTCGAGCGACTCCTTCAGGAATTTTGAATATGCCCTGCAGATTAACTGGCTAACAATCTCGCGTCCAGCGCCTTACCATAGTTGCTATGCATAGACCGGTTAACGGCAGCACGTTCTGGGGAGGCGAATAATGATTACATCAAGAGCAGTCAAATCATGTGGCCATGCCGATTTTGGCTGGTTACAGGCACGTTATAGCTTCTCATTTGGACACTATTTTGATCCCAAATTATTGGGATACGCATCTTTACGGGTATTGAATCAGGAAGTGCTGGCACCAGGGGCTTCCTTACAACCTCGCACCTGGCCTAAGGTCGACGTGCTGAACCTGATTTTACAAGGTGAAGCAGAATACCGAGACAGCGATGGTAACCACAGCACTGCGCGGGCGGGTGAAGCCTTACTGATTGCCGCACAGCCTGGCGTCAGCTATAGCGAACACAATGCCAGTAAAGAGACATCGCTAACGCGCATGCAACTCTGGCTGGATGCCTGTCCCAACCGTGAAAATGCCTTGCTGCAGAAGATGCGCCTGTCAACGCTGGCGCCGCTTTCGCTGCTTGCCTCACCTGACGGCGCTGAGGGCAGTTTACAGCTACGTCAGTCGGTGTGGATTTACCATGTAAATCTTGCCGCCGGTGAAAGTTTGTCGATTTCCCTGAAAGGCTCGCGTGCCTATTTACAGTCTATTCACGGTGGCGCGCATGCCTCCACCTACAGTGAGCAGCAAACGGATTTAGAGTGTGGTGACGGGGCATTTATCCATGAAGAAGCCCGCGTTACGCTGCAAGCCGCCACACCGCTGCGTGCATTAGTGATTGATCTCCCCGTCTAACCCAAAAATTCTGGCGATGTTTTTTACGGATGGCGCGGCAACCCCGCCATCCTGTTTACGCTGCCGCTTGCTGTTGAATTAGATTTTAAAATCAAGAAAACACATTATTGAAATAGGATAATTCATTTATTACAGAGAAATAATAGAACCTTCTCAGGAAAATACCCTATTGTGAGCGCTACAATTTCACAGACTAAAAATACCCTTCTCCATGATTCACCTTATTAATAAAGAAAAAACAAAAAAGAACCTAAAAGTAAAAGCCAGCACAACCTGGAAAAGGAACAATTGCTTTTTAACCAGGTAAAAAACAAATGACATTAATTGCAGTGAATTCTCAACATCATTTCATCAATACACCGACCGCTGACGCTGTGACTAAAAATGCATCACAGGCACTCTCTTCCGATAAAAAACTGAATGAAATACAAAATCTCTGCCGGGAAAATGGCGTGGGAATAGTGCCTGAGCATCTGCTTAAGCTGCAAACCTTATCCCAGGAGAAAAATTACATTATTGGTATTCGCCCCGTTGACGCAATGGCCACCGACCTGATTGAGAATGGGCATCCGACGAAAGGTTTCCATATCAAGGGGAAAAGCGCTAATTGGGGGCCACAAACCGCCTTTATTTGCGTAAAACAAGAGTTCAGTAAGCTGGCTGATAATCCGGAAAAGCTGGGAAAATTTAATCAACAAGTCACATCCTGTCTTAAAGAGGGTCATGCTCAGAAAATTCCTTTGGAAATAACCAAAGCCCGACTCGATATTCTGGTTGAAAATGGCATTGTGGAAATCACAAAATTCAATGACCAGCGCCTCCCGACTGAATTGCAAGCCAGTACGCCGAAAGGAGTGAAACACACATTTGGCGTTACCCACGCCGAGGAAAAACCAGGGACGTTCGCCATCACCCACCAGGGCACGCCGTTAGAAGTCCTTTCACCGCCCGGTGACAACGCAAAAGCGATGACAGCTGATTATGACCTTTTTATGGTTGCCCCACCCATTGAGGAGTTTGGCGAGCAAGACATGCTTCCGGTGCATGATATTGCGCAATCGGTTTTCAAAAAAAGGATCGATGCCTATCAGGCTGTGCAGCCTGAACAGCGTAACGAAGCACGCCCTAAAAACCTGGCAGAACCGTTACGAGAAGCCTATACCAGCCCCGCAGCCTTCTATCAGCGGGAGGATACGGAGATTGGCAATGCGTCACCGCGTATCCGCGCCATGATTACAGAGATCAATCAAAGACTGGTGGGCGAAGGTGAGCCAGTGGTGCATCACAATACGGATACAGGCAGCCCTGCAACGGATATGGCAGCCAATTTCCCTGCCACCTTTACCCTGCCGAAGGCCCTCGGAAAATTTAATGATGTTTGCGTGATCCATGACGTGAATGAACTGAAAGCGCTGGTCCAGGAGGCAAAAAACAGCGGTTATTACGTGCCCTTAAACACGCTCTGGGACAGCGACATTACTGATATTCGCTCATCCCGCTTCCAGGATGCGCAGAACTTTCTAAAAAACAACTGGACCCCGAAATAGCGCCCACACGCGGCCATGCTATCTGTGGTCTTCCCCATAAGCGCTCGCTTATGGGGTATACAGAGCGCCTTCCCCCCACCGCACAGCAATACCGTTTATCTGTGGATATTGGTATACGTAAAAAAGGCGACACAACCGCGCCTTAATCATCGGCTAGAACGCTTGTCCCTAAAACCTCCCTGTAGTACATTCCAGAGCTTGATAAAAAAACGGGAAATGAAATCCTTTTTATTGGCTATGCGATCTCATTCCTCCCTGTATAAGAACAATAAACAAAAATATTATTAACACCCTACGTATTATCCAGACAATATATTTACACCACACGACTTACTCTTCAGGAAGAGTGATATTTTTCAAACCAACGAAACAGAGATAATAACGTTGCAATTCTTTAATCAATCCGTGAGAAAAGCCGCACTGTGCTTAATGTTATTCTCCGCAAGCAGTGCATTTGCAGCAGAAACGCAACTGCCATTAATCGAACGTCTGCTACATTGTCAGGCCAGCCCACGGGATATCGCTGAAATGAACAGTCTGGTGGATAATGACAGTGTGTCCTTACAACCCAATACGGAATTAAGTATTTGGGGTGGCAAAGCCTGGCATCTGCCACAGGAAATTGCGATTAACGGTGAAGGTTCCACCACCTTCGTTATGAATTCGCGCGCTGAATTTTATCTGCTGTATCTCTCTAACAAGCCCAGAGAGGATCTCTCAGCCATTGCGCAAGAGCTGAAATTAAAAATGGTCCTGGATAGCCAAGGGTATGTTGATTATCAGCGTGCAGAAGGGATTGGCGTGGTACGTGCCGTAAGTGCGGACAGCGCTGATGAGAATTACTATCTTGGCTGTGCATACAATATCTGATTTTTTATAACAAGATATTAGAACAACGCATTTTATGCTCACTGCGCAGTGATGCTTCGCCGGTGATACAGCAACACCAGGGTCATTAATTAGCAGTAAACACTTTACTGTGCGTTATTTAAATCAGCTTTAGGAAAAACCTTTTAAATAACACACGCTCGCCAAAAAAATTGAAATATCACTTTATTTAAAAGTGAATAACTATAACGAATGATAATTAGGATGATTATGAAAAAAGTAACGGGTGCCATTGCGCTTATTGCCGTCTTGGCTGCAGGTTGGACTGGGGCTTCCTGGTACACGGGAAAAATGATTGAAGGTGAAATGGCAGAGGCGATGCAGCTGGCACATAATAAACTGCAATCGTTAACGCCAACCCCGCTGTTAAATCTGTCTTACCGCGATTACCAGCGCGGTATCTTCTCCAGTCAAATGCGCATGGTGATCACTAACGCGACAGAGGAAAAGGTCGAGCCAGGCGAGATCACCGATTACGCCCATGAAGTGGTGATTCTCCAGACGATTCATCACGGCCCCTTCCCACTGGCTCAGCTTAAGCGGTTCACGCTCAAACCGCTGCTTGCCTCTCTGCACAGCGAGTTGGAAGAAAATGCCGCGGTAAAACCGCTCTTTGCCTTCACGCAGGGCAAATCCCTGCTCACTGCCGACACCCGTATCGCCTATAACGGCGATATCCACTCTGCCATGAACATTATCCCGGTACATTTCGATAAAGAAGGAGTGAAAGTCGACTTTAGCGGTGCCGTGATGACGTTGTCCGCAGATAAAGCCTTGGCTGATGTTAAAGTCAGCGCCAACATTGATTCCTTTGCGCTGGATGCCAGTGCTGCCACGTCAGATAAGGGCAAAATGACGTTTAACGGCTTCACGATTGACAACGTGACTCACCTCAGCCCTGCACAAATCAGAGTGGGGACACAGAAGTTCGGTCTAAAGCAATTCACCCTGAATACTGAATCAGGGAAGTCGGGTTCGGTTGAGGATTTCTCACTGGTCAGTCAGTTTGATGAAAAAGATGGCGTGCTCGTGGGTCAACAGGATTACCGGGTTGCAGGCGTAAAAATCAAAGATGTCGATTTTGGCTCAGGCGCGCTGGCGATTAAAGTCGATCAACTGGACGCGGCGGCGTTTAAAAAGCTGTATGACAGCTATGATCAACTGATTAAGCAAATGCTACTTAAGAGTGACTATGATGAGCAAAAGCTCACTGAGTTTGCCGACACCCATGTTCCTGCATTGTTAGCCAGCAGCCCACGTTTCCACATCGGCCCGTTACGCTGGCAGAACAGCAAAGGCGAAGGCACTGTTTCGCTGAATATCGATCTTCAAAAACCCGCCAGTGAAACGTTTGCAGGTAATGAGGATCAGTACTTTGCCGGTGCGTTAAAAAATATCGAGATGAACGTTGATCTGCCCTTACCCATGCTGACCGAAGTGTTAGTGCAAATGGCAGCGTTGGAGGGTATCGCTGCCAGCGACGCTCAAGACGCCGCCAAAATGAGCGCTGACGCGGTGGCCCATATGGGATCGCAATTACAACTGTCGACCGTGAAAGATGAGGTTATCTCCAGTCATTTTCAGTACACCGATAATGCCATCACTTTAAACGGTAAAAAGATGAGTCCTGAGGAATTCCTTGGCACTTATAGCCCTTTTATCCCGTAATATGACATATCCCGTTTCAATGTCAGAAGGCAACGCCTCTGATATTGAAACGGGAGATACCGAAACTAAAGAATTATTCATACTGAGATAATTCTCTTTAACAACGATTATACATTTTTCAGTAGCCTAATTGCCGCCTGTTTTAATTACCCCAATTCCATCACTTTTCAAAAATTAAATTAAAAATAACAAAACATTATTGTTTGTTAACTGACTCACAATTTCTAAAAAACCCACAATGCATTTCGTTCTGAGTGTGTTAAAAATTGCAGCCACGCAGGATTGTTACTGTTCAGCAGGCAAAACCTAAGCGTTTCATGGCTCCCATTGCCGTGGAATGCTTAGGTTTTTTTTTGCCTGTCATTATTGATCAAATTGATTGAATTGACGGAGAACGCCACGACACACACTTAACACGCTTTTGTATTTCTATTTTTATTTTTAATGGCGTTAACGCCAGGGAATCCCGTTGACGAAAAAAAGCATTATCACCTCTGGCATTAACGTTAATGCCGTCAACGATCACGCACTTAATAATGAACAGCAGGTCTGATTATGGCTTATAAAAAAACGTACTCTACGCTGTGCGCGCTCAGCTTACTGATGTTTTCACCGCTGTCACAGGCACAAGACTGGGACGGCACCGTGCTGGGGTTTGAAGCACCGCCAGACCCTATTCTTGGGGATATGCTGGGCATCCGTAATATCCTGACGGATAACGGCTTCACCTATAATTTCGGTTATCTGAATGAAATCGCCTGGAATGGCGGAGGCGGCTACAACCATGATTCCCATGTGGCCTATATCGATCAGTTTGCCCTGACCTTTAATCAGGATCTGGAGCAGTGGACCGGCATACCCGATGCGCGCATTGAAGGGAATATCGTTAACCGCAATCATAATGACGACCTCACCACCAAACGGATCCAGGACCCGCGCGTCAATTTTAATGAGCTGACTCAGGAAAGTTGGGGCGGGCAATCCATCACCCGCTTGGGCTGGCTGACCTTTGCGCGCAGTTTTGACCAACGCCGCCTCACCTGGCGCATCGGCATGATGAACAAGGTGCAAACCTTCGATCAAATTATTCCCTGTGATTTCCAGATGCTTTCGCAATGCGGCGGTAAATCAGGCAATGCGCTGACCTGGAATAACTGGAACGTGCATACCTGGGGCACCACGCTGGCCTATAAAATTACGCCGACGGTGACGCTAAAAGGCGGTGTGATGGAGCAAAACAGCACCGCCGCCAGTCGTAGCCACGCCTGGAGTTGGTCGACCAAAGGCAGTAAAGGGGTGCTGCTGCCGCTGGAGATTGAAACGCGTCCCCATATTAACGGTCTGCCCGGTGCCTATAACCTCGGCGTGGTCTTTACTAATGCACCGCAGAACGATCTCTACGAGGGAAAATCAGGCGGGCCAGGCAGCGCCGATCCTGACGGTTTCAGGCAGCATAACAACACCTGGTTTATGTACGCAGGCCTTAACCAACAACTGACGCAACACGCAGACGATCCTCTGCGGGGACTGAGCACCTCCTTCAGCATGAGCCTTGCCGACCAGCGCAGCAACTATATGCACGCCGTTTACGCCGCCTCACTGCGCTACCGCGGTCTGTTTGACGCCCGCCCTCAGGATACGTTGGGGTTTGGCATGACCTGGATTGATATGAGTGATCAGTACGCTAAGCATCAGCGCGACCTGAATCGCCAGTCTGGCATCACCGATTACACCCATCCTGCCTACCGTCCTGTGCCGGGCCACTCACTTAACGGCGAGCTGTATTACCGCTTTCGTCCCGTGAAATGGCTGGAATTACAACCGGGTATTCAGTACTGGCACCGCCCTGGCGGCATCGCGAATACGCAAGACGCCTGGGTCACTGAGTTAAAAACCGTGGTGACGTTCTGATAAATACGCCGCAGTGCCGATCTGAGTCACGTTTTACTCGGTGGCACCTTGAGGCAGTCAATGAAACTGATAAAGTGCCGGGATTGGATTGTTACTGCTGCGGCAGGCAAAACCTGATCATCTGGCGCTTGTCGGAGATCGGGTTTTTGTGTTTTTGGGGCCAGGATGAAAATCGCCAAAGTACTTAACAATAATGTGGTGATAGTGCGGGATGCGTGCGATCGCGAACAGGTTGTCATGGGGCGAGGGTTAGCATTCCAGAAACGCGTAGGTGAAACACTGGATAGCCAGAAGATAGAAAAAATCTTTGCGTTACAAAGTGATGAACTGGTTATGCGCCTGGGCGAATTGCTCCGCCAAATTCCGCTGGAGGTCATGACCACCTGTGACCAGATTATTGGATTAGCCACGCAAGGATTGGGCAAGTTACAAGAGAGCCTGTACATCACCCTGACCGATCACTGTCACTTCGCGATTGAGCGGCAGAAAAAAGGGTTGGCGATCAAGAATGTGCTGCTGTGGGATATCAAACGCCTGTATCCCAAAGAGTTTGCACTGGGGCAACAAGCGCGGGCGATCATCGCCAGCCGCTTAGCCGTTGAGCTGGCAGAGGATGAAGCGGGGTTTATTGCGCTGCATTTGGTCACCGCGCAACTGCACAGCGCCATGCCAGAAGTGATGCACGTGACCCGTGTGATGCAAGAGATCTTGCATCTGGTGAAGTATCAGTTGCAACTGGAGTACGACGAAGAGTCTCTGAGCTATCAACGCTTCGTCACGCACCTGAAATTTTTCGCCCAGCGTATGCTCACCCGCACGGTGGTTGAGGATGATGATGTCTCTCTGCACACGGCGGTGAAAGAAAACTATGCGATCGCCTGGAAATGCGCGGAGAAAATCGCCCAGCATCTGCAAAAAAGCTATCAACGTGCGTTAAACACGGAAGAAATTATGTTCCTCGCCATTCATATTGAGCGAGTCAGAAAAGAGGCACGTTAAGCCTCCATCAATAGGATTGTTACTGCATTACGCAGGCAAAACCTGAGCGCGACTTCCTGCCGGAAGCCGTTCTCAGGTTTTTTTATTTTTATACTCAGTCAACCGGGCCTGCGGGCAACGGATGTAAGGAAAAAGAGATGGAATATCAAGCGTTGGCACAGGATATTCTCCGCCACGTTGGCGGCAAAGAGAACATCGTCAGCCTGGTGCATTGCGCCACCCGACTGCGCTTCAAACTCAAAGCGCATCAGCAAGCCGATGCCGAGGGACTCAAGCAGAATCCCGACGTGATCATGGTGGTGGAAAGCGGTGGCCAGTTTCAGGTTGTGATTGGCAATCACGTCCACGACGTCTGGAAAGCGGTGCGCAGTGAGGCGGGGATTACTGACGATATGCCCGTCACCCAGACGGGCGACAAAAGCGGCGTGCTGGGAAAGGTTATCGATTTGGTTTCCGGTATTTTTACGCCATTTATCGGCATTCTCGCCGCCACCGGGATACTCAAAGGCGTGTTGGCGCTGGCCGTGGTATGTGGCTGGCTCAGCACAGACAGCGGCACCTATAAAATCTGGTTCGCCGCCAGCGACGCGCTGTTTTTCTTCTTTCCGATGGTCATCGGTTACACCGCAGGCAAGCAATTTGGCGGCAATCCCTTTATCACCATGGTGATTGGCGGGGCGCTGATTCATCCACTGATGATCGAGGCCTTTAACGCCAGCCAGCAATCCGGCGCGGTAACCGAGGCGTTTCTGGGGATTCCCGTGACCTGGTTCAATTACAGCGCGTCAGTGATCCCGATTATTCTGGCGGCCTGGGTCAGTTGCTGGCTGGAAAAGCAGAGTACGCGTTTACTGCCCGCCTCAATGAAGAACTTCTTTAGCCCGGTAATCTGCCTGGCTATCACCGTACCGCTGACGTTTCTGGTGATTGGCCCCCTCGCCACCTGGCTAAGCCACTTACTGGCCAACGGCTACCAGTGGATTTATATCTGGGCACCGTGGCTGGCGGGCGCAGCCATCGGCGCACTGTGGCAGGTCTGCGTGATATTCGGTCTGCACTGGGGCCTGGTGCCGCTGATGATTAACAATTTGACCGTGCTGGGTCACGACTCAATGCTGCCCATGCTGTTACCTGCGGTATTTGGTCAGGTGGGTGCAGCCTTCGGGATCTTCCTGCGCACCCGTGACGCACGACAAAAAATGTTAGCCGGGTCATCCGTGATGGCGGGCATGTTCGGCATCACCGAACCGGCCGTCTATGGCGTGAACCTGCCGCTGCGCCGCCCCTTTATTTTTGGCTGTATCGCCGGAGCCATCGGCGGCGCTATCGTCGGCTTTAGCGGCACCCATGTGTACTCCTTTGGCTTTGCCAATGTCTTTACCATTGCGCAGATGATCCCACCGACCGGCGTCGATGCCACCCTGATTGGCGGCATTATCGGCAGCCTGGTGGCTCTGGTGTTGAGCTGTGTCCTGACACTGGTGGTGGCCTTGCCCGGTCTGGCAAAAGAGACGGCGACGGTAGCGGTCGCCGATGAAAATACCGTGCTGGCGCCAATGACAGGGAGCGTGCTGGCGCTGGATCAAGTGCCTGACACCACATTTGCCAGCGGCTTGCTGGGCCAGGGCGTCGCCATTATTCCCGCCGACGGCAAAGTGATCGCTCCCTTCGCGGGCGAAGTGGCCTCGCTGTTTCAAACCAAACACGCCATCGGCCTGTTAAGCCATTCCGGTATCGAAGTGCTGATCCACGTTGGCATTGACACCGTGAAACTGGAGGGCAAGCCGTTCACCGCCCACGTGAAAGTCGGTGATCTTATCCAGCCCGGCGATCTGCTGCTGGAGTTCGATCGCCAGGCCATTCTTGATGCCGGATACGATCTGGCCACCCCGATCATTATCAGTAACAGCGAGATATACAAAGAGGTAGCGATCGCGGCGTCATCGTCCGTGACCCGCGGTATGCCACTGCTCAACCTTCACCATCAATAGCAGGAGAACAGAATGAAAACATTTCCAGATACATTCTTATGGGGCGGCGCCATTGCCGCTAATCAGGTTGAAGGGGCCTATCTTGCGGATGGCAAGGGGCTGTCGACATCGGATGTTATGCCGCAAGGCGTCTTTGGCCCGGTTGTGGAGCGGGTTGCAGGTGACCACAGCATTAAAGATGTGGCGATTGATTTTTACCATCGCTATCCCGAGGACATCACACTGTTCGCAGAAATGGGCTTCACCTGCCTGCGCGTGTCGATTGCCTGGACGCGTATTTTTCCCCACGGTGATGAACAGACGCCCAATGAAGCGGGCCTGGCGTTTTATGACCGACTGTTTGACGAACTTGCCGCCCACCACATTACCCCGATGGTCACGCTCTCCCACTATGAAATGCCGTGGGGTCTGGTGCAGCAGTATGGCGGTTGGGGCAACCGTGAAGTGATTGGCTTTTTTGAACGTTACGCCCGCACGGTGTTTACCCGCTACCAACACAAGGTCAAATTGTGGCTGACGTTCAACGAAATCAATATGTCTTTACATGCGCCCATGACCGGCGTGGGGCTGCCCGAGACGGCCAGTCCGACCGAGGTTTATCAGGCAATTCATCATCAGTTGGTCGCCAGTGCGCTGGCGGTAAAAGCCTGCCATGCGCTGATCCCGGATGCCAAAATCGGCAATATGCTGCTCGGTGGGCTGATGTATCCGCTCTCCTGTAAGCCAGAAGATGTGCTGGCAGCCTTGCAGGAGAACCGCGCCTGGCAGTTCTTTGGCGATGTACAGTGTCGCGGTGCGTATCCGGGCTATATGCTGCGCTTCTTCCGCGATAACGGCATTGAGTTGACCATCACCGACAGCGATCGCGAAGCCTTAAACGCCTCGATCGATTTTGTCTCTTTTAGCTATTACATGACCGGCTGCGTCACCGCAGATGAAGCACTGAATCAGCAAGCCCGCGGAAATATCCTGAACATGGTACCCAACCCGCATCTGGCAAGCTCTGAGTGGGGCTGGCAGATTGATCCCGTTGGCCTGCGCACGCTGCTTAACGTGCTGTGGGATCGTTATCAGAAACCGCTGTTTATTGTTGAAAATGGACTGGGGGCAAAAGATGAGCCCGATGCTGACGGCGTGGTGCAAGATGATTACCGCATCCGTTATCTCAACGATCATCTTGTGCAGGTCCGTGAAGCGATCGATGACGGCGTTGAGGTGATGGGCTACACCAGTTGGGGGCCTATCGATCTGGTCAGCGCCTCCAAAGCCGAACTCGCTAAACGCTACGGTTTTATCTATGTCGATCGCGATGATAGCGGTAAAGGCAGCCTGGCACGCAGCCGTAAGAAAAGTTTTTACTGGTATCAGGACGTCATCGCCACCCGGGGCGCCGTTCTGAAAGACGGCTAGTTCCTTGCGCCCGGTATTATGCCGGGCGCGTTCTGTCAGTCCCCTGGAGAGATGACGTCAGGCGAGGTATAAAAAACCATATCAGCATAAGGCTGCTGCTGGCATGCTTGCAGCCTGGATGCCATATCGCCGCAATGGGCTTCAAGTTGGTGTCCGTCGGGATCTAAAAAATAAATAGACTCTCCCTCGCTATGATTTTGTTTCCATTCCGTCACGCCAACGTCCCGCAATTTCTGTCTAAAAGCCGGGAAATTCTCTGCTGCAAGCGAGAATGCGTAATGGGTGTAATCGTGTCTGGATGCCACACGATCAACCGATAAGCAAAACCAAAGCGAACCCAGTGATAAATATGCGCCAGATTGCCATTTTGCCTGTGGGGTAAATCCCAACACATCGACATAAAACGCGAAACTGACATCCACATCGCTGACGGCAAGGGTGATATGATTCAGACGGGTTAACATCGCAAATGTCCTCTCTTTCCTGACGTTATGGCCCCAGAGTGTAGCGATATTTGATGCGGATTTCACCAGGCCCATTATCACTCCAATCTGCGTGCCTCTGCCGCATTTATCGCTGCCGTTAAACGCAACTTGACCCCAGGAACGCGGCAATTTTATACTTGCTGCGTTTTCACCCTTTCACGAGAGGATTTCGTCCAATGCGCAATTAATGCCCACCGTCATCGTTGACGGCTTTCTTCGCAACGCCCGCCAGGGAGTTGTTTGGGTGCATTAATGTAAGGATTTTCGCATGACGAATACGTCTCTCACGCTGGAACGCGTTTCTTATCGCTTGCCGGATGGCACAGCACTTTTTTCTGAACTCACTGAACAATTTGATGCGCGACGCACGGCCCTGGTCGGGCGCAACGGCGTGGGTAAAAGCCTGCTGGCGAAGATGCTCGCGGGCCTGCTGACCCCGAGCACCGGTCAGTTGCAGCGATCAGGCCGCGTCCAGTATCTGGCACAGCATTTATCCCCGCAGCCCGGTGATACCGTCGCAGCACTGGCCGGTGTTGGCGATCAATTAGCGGCGCTCAAGCGTATCGAAGCCGGCAGTATTGATGCCGCCGATTTTGATGTACTGGGTGACGACTGGGATCTACGCCAACGCTTACAGACCCAGCTTGCAGCCTGTGGGCTGGGTCATCTCACACCGGAATCCGCTGCCCATTCACTGAGCGGTGGCGAGGCGATGCGTGTCGCGCTAAGCGGTGCCCTGTTATCTGACGCCGATTTTCTGATCCTCGATGAACCGACCAACCATCTGGATGTCGCCAGCCGAACGGCCTTGATACAGCAGCTCCTGCGTTGGCCACGCGGTTTGCTGGTGATTAGCCATGACCGCGCACTGTTGCAACAGATGGAGCGCATTGTCGAGCTGTCACCCTTAGGCATCCGCAGTTACGGTGGCAACTACGCGTTTTATCAGCAACAGAAAGCGCAGGAAACGGCTGCCGCGTCCCAACATCTGGAGCGCCTGAAAACCGACCGCAAGCGGGAAGAGCAGGCGCAACGTGCACAGCGCGAACGTCAGGAAAAACGCCAGTCGCGTGGCCAGCGTCAGGGCAAAGAGGCAAATCAGGCCAAGATCTTACTGGGTCGTCAGAAAGCGCGTAGCGAGGCCTCTGCGGGCAAACTGGCCCAGCAACACAGTCTGAAGCGGGCGCAGCTCAGCCAGCAAGTGCGTGAGGCCGCGCAAAACATTGACGCTGCGCAGCAGGTGATCCTGCACAGCGGTGCCTTCAACAACATCGCGCATAACGTGGTGACGTTGACGGATGCTGGCTTGCCGTATGTATCCGCTCCCTTCACACCTGTCACGCTGACGGTGCACGGGGGCCAGCGCATTGGGGTCATCGGTGCCAATGGCTGCGGCAAATCGACGTTGTTAAAAGTACTGGCAGGCCAGTACGCGCCGATCTCAGGCCACATTGCGCGTGGCGTTCACGCCGCCTATCTTGATCAACAGCTTACGCTGTTAGATCCCCAGAAAACGGTGCTCGAACAGCTTCTGGCGGTCAACACGCAGGCCGGCGAAGCGCAATTGCGTATGCAACTTGCCCAACTGGGATTAGATGCCCGGCGCGTCTCTCTGCCTTGTGGCAGCCTGAGCGGCGGTGAGCAACTGAAAGCCGCGCTGGCTACCGTGATTTACGCAGATTCACCCGCCTCTTTTTTACTGCTTGATGAACCCAGCAACCACCTGGATCTGCCCTCGCTGACGGCGTTAGAGTCTTTTCTGAATCAGTATCAGGGAACCCTGATGGTGGTGTCACACGATGAGGTCTTTCTGCACAATATTCATCTTACCCACTGGCTCACCGCCGGGCCGCAAGGATGGGAACTGTCGGCGAATGCCGGTTGATTTGAAGAGAGGAATGGTTAACAGCACTATGCGGCCCAGTGACCGCACAGTGCTTACTTTCGCGCACGTAGCCTAATCACGTTTCCAGAGGAAAACATGGACGTTAGCGCGCAGCAGGTGCAATCTGCCACGTTTCGTTGACTATTTTGCCTTCGCGATAGGTCAGGACATAGAAGACGTTGATCGTGGTTTTACCGGCAAATTGAACGTTTGCCATGACGGTGCTCCCTTGCGGATTTGTGGTTTCACGCAGTGCGTCAACGTTATGTTTCAGTTTCCCCTGGGCTGCGGTGAATTTGCGCCAGACCTCGTCAATGGCATCCGTGGTGGTATAAGTACCATCCAGCGGTCCTCCTACCCACTCCAGACGCGAATTTTGGGCATACTGTTGTTTGAGCATGTCGGTTTTCCCATCGGCGATCGCTTTGAAATGGGCCAGTGCATCCTCCTTCACCGCTGCAAAACCTGGAACAGATACCAGCGCCAGCAAAGCCGCAAGCAAGACGTTATGTGTGTGTTTTTTCATGACCATATCCTTGCATTATTTTCAGATATTCAGGGTTTGATAGCAGAGACGATACGTTGCGTTTCACGATCAATGACGGAAATGCTCAAATCCTTATTAAGCACGTAAACTTTACGATTATCGCGGGTAAAGACGATGGCCTGGCGAGGCTCATTAAAGCCGGTGACTGTGGCGATAACCTTATGTGTCGGTACATCAATAATAGAAACGCTGTTATCGCCCAGATTTCCGCTGTAAATGAATTTGCCATCCGGTGACAGCGCGGCGCCATAGGGTTGCTGACCAACGGGAATGGTATCCGTCACCTTTTGCGTCGTGGTGTCGACCACGGCAATCGTGTTATTGCCGCTATTGGCAGCAAACAGCGTTTTCCCGTCTGCGGTTACAGAGATGGCGCGGATCTTATTAAATCCGCTGATTTCACCGGTAATTTTGTGCGTCTGAGTATCAACCAGAGTGATTTTGTCGCTGACGAAGTTGGTGACATACAGCACCTTGCCATCCGGGCTGAGCCGCACGCCCTGACGAGGTTGCGAAAAACCCGTTATCACAGCATTCGCAATATTGGTCTCAGTATTCATACTGGTGACCGTATTGCTGGCCTGATTATTGATGTAAAGCACCTTGCCATCTTTACTCAACACTGTACCAAAGGCGCCAGGACCTGCGGCAGCGTATCCACGTGTGTTGAAGGTGACGGCATCCACTCTTTCGACCAGGCCCAGACTGCTGTCCGACACATAGAAGCTCTTACCGTCCGGTGCAAAAACAACATTTCGCGGCGTGTTAAAGTGCTTTAGCACTGCACTGACTTTTCCGGTCGTAAGATCGTACACAATCACTTCAGGCTTCCCACTGCGGGCAACCACGGCCTGCTTTTCATCCGGGCTTATCGCTAAGGTGTTGTTCTGAATTTCACCATCGAAATGTTGTTTTCCCGCTTGCGTCACTTGCGTCATGCCCGCGGTAACGGGAAACGCAGCACCGGCCAGCAGTAGCGACGCCATGAAAAAGCCGTGCGTGACTAACGTTCTTTTTCTCATCTCTCAATCCTTATTGATCAAAGTCTGCTTCATGCAGACCTGTAAGAGATGCTTTAGCGCGCTGTTTATTCCCACCCATCACAGAAAATGTTTATTTCCACAACAGGAGACATCGTCATCAGCTCCGTTTACCCAGCTCACGGGAAATAGCAGGGTTGCTAACCATATCTGCTGGACCGACGACAGCGTAGTTCAACCCTTGAGATGAGCCATAAAGCGCAATAAGACCACCAGCAGATCGCTGCCCGGTCGGAAGGGGGGGCTGGCGGGTATCTGGAGGGCGAATATAAAAGCTAAGGGTATGACCAGCATTATCCTGGTAGAGCACCATTGCGGCCGCTCCTTGTTCAGTAACAAATAAGCGGCCACTCACGGGCGTAAATCCAGCCTGGTGCAAATCGGGCATATGCGCGCCCATTCCAATGTGCTGTGTAAGCCATGTGGTCAGTGCTGTTGGCCCTTCCGGCGTAAAATCAGCGTCCATCGTCTTTTCGACCACCATCATTTTATAAGCGCTGATAGCATCTCCCATCGGCGCACTGGTGCCATTCTGCCAGCCTCGAGCCTGCCACCCGCCTAGCGAACCCAGTGCGACACACAGAACAAAAGAGGCAGCCAGACGCAAACGGCTGCGGGCACGACTCACCTGTTGGATACGTATCGCGGCGGGATCTAATGTGGTGGTGACGTCAGGCAGCGGCAGCCCAGCCAACATGGCACGCAGACGATGTGCATCTTCCTTCCAGCCCTGCACCTGTCGCGCAATGTGCGGCTGTTGTACCAGATAGCGTTCGATAATCATGCGCTCACGTTCATCCAGTTTATCGTCGACATAGGCATGCAAATCATGTTCGTCAGGCGGTATTTTCATTTCATCAATCTCAGTGTCGGCTGTGGAAGCTGCCCTTCCCCCAGGCGGCGCAGCGCCTGGCGAGCCCGGGAGAGCCGGGACATCACGGTACCAAGGGGAATATCCATCACATCGGCAACCTCCTGATAACTCAGCCCCTCAATGGTAATGAGTATCAACAGACTGCGCTGTTCTTCTGTCAAACGCCCAAAGGCTTCCAGCATACTTTGCGTCGCAATCTCCTGCTCGGCTGACGGCCAGGAAGGAGTGTCATTACTTTTCATTCTGCTGAGTAATCCCAGGTAACGCTTTGTGCGACGTTTTTCAATCAGGAACTCTCGGTAAAGGATGGTGAATAACCAGCTTTTTAACGACGCGTCTGGCCGTCGTGTTGTCCATTTATCCAGCGCACGCTCAAGCGTCGTCTGAACGAGATCGTCGGCTTCATGAATGTCACGAATCAACCAAAGTGCGAAACGACGCAGCCCGGGTATCAGCTCTTGCAACAGAGTATTTTCAGCGTCATTTGGTGGCATACAGTATGCTCGTTGGGTGGTTCATTATGACTCGTCGTAAGATGCCGCCCGCGTCTTTTTATTCCATCGCGACAATAATTTTTTTTCGTCGCTTCTGTTCTATCTTATGACGAGCAGCAACTGTTCCTGCTAAAGCACTCTTTGCCCTTTCTGGGTCGGCATCTTTCTTCTGCCGCCTAAAAAGCACAATGCGGCCCGGGGGCCGCATTGTGCTGACTTTTGTTCGCTAATCAGAAACTGACTCTGACGCCCACGTTGGCGTTGACCGGCGTTTCCGTGTGTTTACCGTTGGCATAGGCCATTTCGGCCCAGACGTTAGCGCTGTCGGTGACCGCCACGTTAACTCCGCCGCCCACGCGGGCGCGGGTGCCGGTGAAATCGTTGCTGAAATCCCATTTGTCGTTGATGTTCACCGAACGGCTGGCTACCAGCTCCTGCTGCGCCGCCAGATTCAGGTACGGCGTCACCGCTTTGCCCGCCACTTCCGTCGCCCAGGCCGTGCGCAGACCCGCTTCAAGACGCAGCGAAGCACCGTCGCCGGTGTGCGCCTGCATGCCGTTGCTCAGGCGCACTTCGCGGTTCTGGTTCTGATAGCCACTCAGGCTGACGTACGGCGTCAGGCTGACCGGTGCCGCAGTCAGCGCAATGCGGCGGCCGCCTTCCAGCGCCGCGCCCCAGCCGTAGCTGGTCCAGCTACCGGATACGCCCGCGCCATCGCTCATGGTGGCCGACAGGTCGTTGCTGAAGCGGTTGATTTTCAGTGTGGCATCGGTGTACCAGCCGTCGTTCAGGCCCAGGCTGGCATACAGCCCGCCGCCCCAGCTCTCCACCCGGCTCTTGCCACCGCGGGCGTTTTTAATCCTGCCGTCTGACTGGGTGACAAAGGCCCCCGTCACCAGTGAGTACTGCCCGACGTCCGTCTGACGGTCGCCGCCGACAATAAAGCCGTTCTGCTGCAGCTCGTACGCCGAATTCCAGCTCCCCTGCACGCGCTGATTGTTGTGCAGGTAATTGCCCCATACGCCACTGCTGTGCGCGTGAGTATCCGCATTCAGGCGTGCGCCAATGCTGTCCAGCTCGGCAAAGAACATAAATTTATTGGCCGAGGCCATATTCAGCAGCGCATCGGTGGAAGCTGAAGTGGAAGGCTCGGGCTCAGGAGGAATAACCGGATCAACCGGTCGGCCGGTCTGCCCCAGTCCCCACTCGTTGCCATTTTTAACCAGCGAATACTGCCAGGCACCGATATCGACTTTGCCGCCATACAGGCTGAAATCAGCACTGCCGCCGCCGGTGCGCACCAGACCTAATACATCATCGGTCAGCGTGGGTTCACCGCCGGTGTTGGCCACGTGCAGCATATAACGGCCGTCGGCGTTGCCGGTGACGTCGAGAAAATCCCCCGCCTGACCGGCAATATCGGCACGCATATAGAAATCACCGTTGCCGCTGAGCTCACCCAGCGTCAGCGTGCGGAAAGCACCAGACGTCGCAGAGCCAAAGCTCACGCTGCCGTCAGACATGGCCAGCGCTGCAATCGCTGTGTCCTGGGTCATTTCATACTGCGACTGGCTGGCGAGCGACAGGCTCTCCACATTAACCAGATTACCTTTCAGGGTGCTGCCGTTGGCCAGCGCAACGGTGGCACGACTGGTAGCATCAACAATAATGTCTCCTTCTGCACGGCTGGCATCCAGGCTGAGTGTGGCATCGCTGTGGTATTCAACGTTCATCAGCACGCCGCTGTCCGAGCGGGCATAACTGTTATTGGCCATGCTGATATCATAATTGCCGTATAAATCTGAACCACTATAAAAGCCGCCGACCTGAAACACTGCACCAGTAGTGGATTCAATCACCGTGGAGCCCAGCGAAAGAGCATATCTAATGGGTCGAACAGACAGCACACCATTAAACATAAAAGCCCCCTCAACACCACGGATATGACTACCTGTAAAAGTCATCGAGCTGCGATTCAAATTTGCACCCGCGCCTTTTCCTATACCTGCTGTATTATCGAATCGACTGTTATTGACCTGCCAGCCTGAATCCTGTGCCACAATATAACCAGCTGTAACATTGCTGGCAGTAGCATTACTGTCAAAGTAAGAGCCAATAAAGCCACTGATGGTAGAATTAGAGAGATGTAATTCTGAACGGTTAAGCGCGGAGACATTGCCATTAACCACCGAGCCATCAATATTGATAGTGGTGGTGCTATATCCTCGGATATCACCGTTTACAATGGCATTATCAGAGAGCCGCAAATGCCCATTATTGGTCGAGCCATTGGTACCGACCACAATCCCGGCAGACACCGACCCCTTTCCGGTTAATGTTGCCCCATTTTTAATCGTGTATTCTTCATCCTCGGGCGCACCCGGCCCAATTTCGGTATCGGTAATAATTTCAGTCAGCGCCAGTGCGGGAACAGAAAAGAGTACCGTGGCGGATAGCAGTGCCAGACGAACAGCCTGGCGCAGAGGCATGACCTTAAAAACATTCCCCATTTGGGTAAATTGCGCTGACTGCATTCTGTTTTCTCCTGGAATAGCGTGATTTTTTAGTGCCATTAATTATCAACAGCACTTATAAATATTTTTTTGAATACAATACGGGTCACTGAAAAACGCAATAACCCGTAGGTTAACTATCAACGAAAATATAAGCCGCTGCATATAAAACATTAATAACCGATGTGCTGTGTCAATGTAGCGCCCAGGCTCACCGGTTTCTGCGGTTATAAAAAGGCGTTAACGCTGAAACAGACTGTATTAACAGAACAGCACAATGCGGCCCAGCGGCCGCACAGTGCTGACTTTTGCTCGCTAATCAGAAGCTGACTCTGACGCCCACGTTGGCATTGACCGGCGTTTCCGTGTGTTTACCGTTGGCATAGGCCATTTCGGCCCAGACGTTAGCGCTGTCGGTGACCGCCACGTTAACCCCGCCGCCCACGCGGGCGCGGGTGCCGGTGAAATCGTTGCTGAAATCCCATTTGTCGTTGATGTTCACCGAACGGCTGGCTACCAGCTCCTGCTGCGCCGCCAGGTTCAGGTAAGGCGTTACCGCTTTGCCCGCCACTTCCGTTGCCCAGGCCGTGCGCAGACCCGCTTCAAGACGCAGCGAAGCACCGTCGCCGGTGTGCGCCTGCATGCCGTTGCTCAGGCGCACTTCGCGGTTCTGGTTCTGGTAGCCACTCAGGCTGACGTACGGCGTCAGGCTGACCGGTGCCGCCGACAGTGCAATGCGGCGGCCGCCTTCCAGCGCCGCGCCCCAGCCGTAGCTGGTCCAGCTACCGGATACACCTGCACCATCGCTCATGCTGGCCGACAGGTCGTTGCTGAAGCGGTTGATTTTCAGCGTGGCATCGGTGTACCAGCCGTCGTTCAGGCCCAGGCTGGCATACAGCCCGCCGCCCCAGCTCTCCACCCGGCTCTTGCCGCCGCGGGCGTTTTTAATTTTGCCGTCTGACTGGGTGACAAAGGCCCCAGTCACCAGCGTATGCTGCCCGACGTCCGTCTGACGGTCGCCGCCGACAATAAAGCCGTTCTGCTGCAGCTCGTACGCCGAATTCCAGCTCCCCTGCAC
>KZ478063.1:0-66483 GCA_002837195.1 Enterobacterales bacterium CwR94 | reverse complement strand
CGACAATAAAGCCGTTCTGCTGCAGCTCGTACGCCGAATTCCAGCTCCCCTGCACACGCTGATTGTTATGCAGGTAATTGCCCCACACGCCACTGCTGTGCGCGTGGGTATCCGCATTCAGACGTCCACCAATGCTGTCCAGCTCGGCAAAGAACATAAACTTGTTGGCCGAGGCCATATTTAGCAATGCATCGGTGGAAGCGGAAGTGGAAGGTGTTGGAGGGTTAACCGGATCAATTGGGTCAATCGGATCGATTGGGTCGATTGGATCGATGGGAATACCCGTCTGCCCCAGTCCCCACTCGTTGCCATTTTTAACCAGCAAATACTGCCAGGCGCCGATATCGACTTTGCCGCCATTAAGCATAAAGTTTGCGGCCCCGCCACCCGTACGCACCAGGCCTAATACATTATCGGTCAGCGTGGGTTCACCGCCGGTGTTGGCCACGTGCAGAACATAGTAGCCGTTGGCATCTCCCGTCACATTCAGGAAATCTCCTGCCTGACCGGCAATATCGGCGCGCATAAAGAAATCACCGTAACCGTCGAGCTCACCCAGCGTCAGTGTGCGGAAAGCACCAGACATGGGTGCACCAAAACTGACGCTGCTGTTGGACATCACCAGCGATGCAATCGATGCATCCTGGGTCATTTCATACTGCGATTTACTGGATAATGAAAGGCTTTCAACGTTGGTTAACTTCCCCCTTAACGTGCTGCCCTTTGTCAGACTCAACGCCGCGCTGCCGCCGCTCTCTGCGGTGATATCGCCCTGCAGCGAACTGCCATTTGCCAGTGTAACTGTCGCACTACCGCCGCTCTCTGCAGTGATATCGCCCTGCAGCGAACTGCCATTATTCAGCGCAATGTTAGCCTTACTGGTATCATCAACCAGGATATTACCCTCTGCATGGCTGGCATCCAGGCTTAGTGTGGCATCGCTGTGGTATTCAACGTTCATCAGCACGCCGCTGTCGGAGCGGGCATAACTGTTATTGGTCATGCTGATATCAAAGTTACCGTATACATCTGTACCACTGTGAAAGCCGCCGACCTGAAACACTGCACCAGTAGTGGATTCAATCAGCGTGGAGTCCAGCGAAAGCGCATGTCTGATTGGGGAAACAGACAGTACACCATTAAACATTAAAGCCCCCATCACGCCACGGATATGACTGCCCGTAAAAGTCATCGAGCTGCGAGCCAATTCCGCTCCAGCACCTCTTGCTGCGCCAGCCGTATTATCGAATCGACTGTTAGTAACCTGCCAACCTGATTCCCGCGCAGTGATATATCCGGCCGTCACATTGCTGGCAGATCCGTTACTTCCAGCGGTTAAAACAATAGAGCCATTGATGGTTGAGTTTGAGAGATGCAATTCTGAGCGGTCAAACGCGGTGATATTGCCATTAACCACCGAGCCATCAATATTGATAGTGGTGGTGTTATATCCATGGATATCACCGTTTACAATGGCATTATCAGAAAGCCGCAAATGCCCATTCCCATCCCGCAAGCCATTAGTACCGACCTCAATCCCGGCAGACACCGATCCCTTTCCGATTAATGTTGCCCCTTTTTTAATGGAGTATTCTTCATCCGCAGGCGCACCCGGTCCGATTTCGGTATCGGTGATAATTTCAGTCAGTGCACTCACAGGCGCTGCCAGAATAAAAGTTGCCGATAACAGCGTTCCTTTAATAGCAGCGTTAAGAACGGATAGGCGGCGATCTGGCGATGTTTTTTTACTGGTATAGATTTTCAATTATTTCCCCTGGCTAATAAAAAAGTCAGCAACCTCCCTCCCCGGCGGGTGAGATTATGGTTGGTATTAAAATAACAAAACCGTTTTTACCTATACCAATAAACGCCCTACAGTTAAGGTGCGTACATTGATAGCGCGTCAAACAGATAAATTTTAGGCCGGCACTCTATCGTAAAGAGGGCTTTAAGACTTGTGAAAAACCACACCCTCACATTACAGGTTGTGAAAAAACGTAAAAAACCAACTTTATCAATGAGATGAAAAGCACACCCTGATTGATATAAAAATGTATCAAAGGTCTGTTGTATAAACATAGCAGCTAAAAAATAAAAAGAGATACAGCGTTATCTGTCGACAGGCATGCGTTTCCAGCATTCTCACCGTAAAGAGTGGCACGACAGAAAGTTAATACACACTTCCTGCACAGACGCAGCGATTCTGCGGCAGAGTTGATCTTAATCAAAGAAAATGAAATTACCGCCCTCACCTTTCTTCCAGGAATCCCAAGCATTACTGTTAATATCATCGGCCTCGAAAGCCAGGAAAATTCCTTATCATATTAACCAGTAACATCCGTATCCAGGACCAATTAAACATCATCCCTCACTCACGGAAACACTCCAGAAAGATTAATTTATAAAAATGATAATGTTAGCCCCCATCACACGGATGATTGGAAAGTCTGTTACTTCATTGTAAAATGTGAAGTAGAGAAAACAACATCACTTTCACGGATTTTATTCCGCCAATCGCTATCATCCACCACTGCATTAACGCTATTTTATTCGCCGGCCAATCAGCGATGACTAAAATTTAAGGATCATCCATTACCAGAGCCAATGTTGGCAATATTGGCGATGTGTGTTTTAGCGGTGTATGAGGAAATAATGAACCACATCAGTACCAATATTATCTTCAGCGAAGATGGGCGATATTTAAGCAATGGTGAAGCACGCGTGGAGCTAAGCGCCACCCTGGTCAGGTGCCTTGCACTTTTCTATAGCCAACAGGGGCAGATCGTCAGTCGCGAACAAATTATGGAGACCTGTTGGGGAAGCCAGGGCGTGGTGGTTACTGAAGCCTCGGTGCGCCAACTGATTACCCAACTGAGAAAGGTCCTCGCCTCGCTGGGTGTCGCGGGCGATGCCGTACGGACACTGCCAAAACAGGGTTATATGTTAAGTCCTGGCGTGATAATCAAAGAGCATGCGGCTCCCCCCGTCGACACTCTCTCTGCGCCTGCTCCGCACCGCCCTCAGCGCAAAAGCCAAAGCATAAGCTGGCGAAAAGTCCGCCACTGGGGTGCAACAGCGGTATTGGTAAGCACCATTCTGTGCTTACTCTACTTCCTGCTGGTGTATCGCAATTTCCAGCCCGTCAGTTATGTGCTTTATCAAGAAACTCGTCATCGCACAATCTGGATACAAGCCGGGTTACCGCCTTCTGCCTTTGCGCTGAGTGTTATTAACGATGAGGCACAACTGGCCTTTTTTAACGTGGCAAGCTATCGCTACGTGTATCTCAATTACTCTCGTGATGAAAACATCGCCGCTGCTTTTTTCTGTCAACAGCCGCTTGATGATAAACAGTCCGATTGCGTGTCTCTGCAACTCACAGACAGGTCGAAATAATGAAGCGGATTATGATGGCGCTGATCTTTGTTTTACTGCTGCTGCTACCGATGAAAAGCACACTGTTTACCGTTTTTTACACGGGGCAATGCGCCTTTCATAGCATTAACATCACGCGAGAGAAGGCACAGACTGTTATCGCAGACGGTGAGTGGTGGATTGATAATATCCCCGGCAACGGCATTGGTTTCTATTTTGGCTCTGTTTATCACTACTCTCCTCAGGGAGCGTTGCGTGAAAAAAATAGCGTGAGCCGTTTTTTTCATATTAAAAGCAGAGTCAGTGGAGAGTACGTACACTACAGCATGAGTGAAAGTACTAGCCTGATACATCACGATCAAGGCATCGAGTATATCTCAAAATATATCGCGCCTTCGCTTGCGGGCATTAACGACAGTGCAGCAATCCTGTTTATTACCCCCGGCGGCACACTATTAAGTGGAATAGTAAACCGTCCTCGGCTGCGCTGCGAAAACAGATCACTCGCTGTTCCTCCCCTCAGAACCGATCACGCGCTGAGCCATGGCCGCTAGCCGCTGCCATCACTGTGGTAAGCGGGCAATAACACGGATGTATAACGGTTATTACGCTGACATTAAATGTGAATGAAATCCATCCAAACAATTGATATATCACCGCTTTCACATTTTTATTGTTAAACTTTTATCACAGCAACGCTTTAACGTTCCTTCTCCCTTTGTGCAAGGTAGAGTACAACCTGTTCACTATCAGATAGCGGTTTTACTCCATGCTGTATTTTTAGCGCGGAGGGCTTCCACGGCATTAATGGCCCATAAAGAGCTTGTTAAGCCGAAAGGGATGTACTTAAGCCAGTACAGTGCCAATGGTTATTTCTGATAGGCAAAATAATCAGCCATGAAAAAGAGGTTTGCCATGGCGAAAAATAAAAACACTACGCCATAAAAATTTATTCATTTTCAATACCAGGAAAACCATGAATAAAGTACTCGTCCTCATCAAATCAGTCAGCATAAAGGGAGTGGCCTGTGCTGCCTTATTCTCCATCGCGGGTTTGCAGCTTGGCTTTGCTCAACCGGTAAGAATTATCGACAAACAGGTTATTTTGCATGATGACGAAGGGGGCGGTGATCATTATCACGTTGTCGGCGGTGGGCAATTAAGTGGATATGGCATTACAACGGGTGACCTCACCGTCGGCGATGGTATCGGTTGGGCACTGTTAAATTTTAATCCCGGCTATCTCTCGCCCCCAAACAGGGAAAATATCGTTAATGGCAAACTCACCATTAATGATAAAGGTCAGGCTTATTTTACAGAAACACGTTTTCGCGATGATATTACTATTACCGGTAAGGACAGTCGCGGGCAGTTCAGGCACTCAACCCTCGAAGGACAGCTCACTGCGAATGCGGCAAAGGATATCCGGCTGGAATTTGTTGGCGCGAAAGCACTGCATTTGACTGACAGCCAGGTACGTATGGCTGATTCACAGATGTTCACTCGCGGCACAGCATTGGAGATGTTGGGTTCAACAGCAACTGTCGAGCGCACCACAATAGAAGCTGACGTTGGCGTTACAATGGGCGCTAAGGCAGGGCAATCCCACTCAGAAGTTAATCTCAATACTGTCGGCATCCGCGCCGCGACCGCCTTTTTGGTGGATAACCTGGGAAATCTGACCACCGATCCGCACCGTATTAGCGCGGATTACTATTCCAGATTTGTTGCCACCGACCTGCTGATCGCCCGTAACGGTGCCAACACAGCGTTTTCGCTAAGCGATCACAGCCGCGGCGAAGGTGATGTTACCGCTGACGCCAGCAGCCAGGTCGATATTACGCTGGCGGGCAATAGCAGCCTGACCGGTGGCCTGCGCGGCGTTTCTTCGCTCACGCTGGATGACACCTCGCAAGTCACCCTGACTAGAAATTCCGATATCAACACGCTGTCGCTGGGCGGTGGTAGCGTGAATTTCCGCTCATCATCGGTGGGCGGCTTCCACACTCTCACGCTGGGCACACTCACTGGCGGCGGCAGTTTTGCGATGAACACCGATGTTGCAGGCCAGCGCAGCGACTTTTTAGATGTGACTGGGCATGCGGAAGGGCGCTATCTGCTGCACGTTGCCAATACCGGCGCTGAGCCAGTCGCTTCTGACGAAGGATTACGGCTGGTGCGCACAGGTGGTGGCAGTGCCGATTTTTCACTGAAAGACGGCGCGGTGGATATTGGCGCCTGGCAATACACACTGATCAGAAAAGGCAATCAGTGGGAACTGGTGCAAAGCGGCAGTGACATCGACGATCCTTATCCACTGCCAGAGCCAATACCCGACCCAGCCCCTGAACCCGATCCTTATCCGCTGCCAAAACCAATACCCGACCCGGCCCCTGAACCCGATCCTTATCCGCTGCCGCGCCCGGTGCGTTCCACCTCTGCCTCAACCGATGCGCTACTGAATATGGCCAGTGTCGCCAGAGTGCTGTATTACAGCGAACAAGGCGCATTGCGCGGTCGCACGCAGCAAGCAAACGATCACGCAGCGGGTGCCTGGGGTACTTTTCTCCACCAGCGAAATGATGTGCAGGGGGCGTGGCATTCTGCTTACAGCCTGCGACAAAACGGCATGTTGCTGGGCATTGATGGTCAACGCGAGACGGCGGCAGGCACGCTGATAACGGGAATGGTAATGAGTCAGTCATCCGGTAACGTCCAGCATGCCCGTGGCGGAACCAGCCATGTTGAAGCCTGGGGCGGCGGGCTCTATGCCTCGCTGCAATCGCAAACGGGTTGGTACGCCGATGCAACGGCAAAAATTAATCGTTTTGATAACACCCTGTCAGCGGTGATGACCGACGGCGGCGCAGTGCGGGGACGCTGGGAGACATGGGGCGGTGGTGTATCGCTGGAAGGAGGACGCCATTTATCAGTCACAGAACATCTGACAATGACGCCCTATGTTGCGCTGAATGGTTACCAAAACCAGGCGAAAAATATCCGCTTGAGTAACAGCATGCAGGCTAATCTCGGCAACGCACGTTCAATGCGTGCCGATGTTGGCACACGCCTGTCTGCCTCTTTGCCCGCCGCAGATTGGGTCTTCACGCCTTATGCGGATTTCGCCCTTGAACAGGAACTGTCACGCAGCGGCGCGGTGCGTATTAATCAGCAATGGGATTTTGATAATGAGAGTCGCGGTACCACAGGACGCCTTAACGCAGGATTGAATGTTGCGGTGACACCTGCCGCGTCTGTGTGGGCAGAAGCGGGATACCGGAAAGGTGAACATAGCGAATCTCCGATTGCCGCTCACCTGGGACTGCGTATTGGATTCTAGCGGCGATGCCTGCCACACCGGTTCATATTGGAATGACCTGGGCCACGACGCAATGTATCTTAGCGCGATACGCGGTTAGACCCCCCGTTAACGCCATTTCATGATTCATTAAAGGAAGAATAAACGTGAAAAACAATGCCATCGCCTGGTTAGTTATCGCCATCATCCTCAATCTCATCGGGCTAGTGATCGGCACTTTTGGTTTGATGATAGTGGGTGCCGGTGTGAGCGGGAGCGGATGCGGTACCGACTGCATCAACACCGTCGAAACAGTCTTAATTTTCGGGAAAAGCGCGCTTATTGCCGCTGCGTTGAGTGCCTGTTATGCGCTTTTTCTCACCTTTACCCAACAGATCTCCCGCTGGGTAAAAGGTGTGGTGATAGCAGCAGGATTGCTGGCGGCATTTATCGCGATCTCCCTCTTTGCTTTTTTGCAGGCATTTTAACGCTATTGTCATTTTGGGGAGCAAGGGAATAAGACATTATTACACTTTCGACTCATCGTCATAAATACAGCGTTAAATAAATGATTATTTAAAAATATCACCTTGCATTGGTTCGCGTTAACCAATGCAATTCACACCCATTATTTTATATCTACAGGAAAGAATATGATTATCACTGAAAATGGATTTCTCAGAGAGGGTATTGATCATTTAATTGCCGACAGTATTAAGAGCACGCCTTTATCTGTGACGCCAACGCTCTATATCGAAATTCATCACCTCACCGATTTTTATCTCTTACCGGCGTTGTTATCACGCGTAACGCTGCACTTTGGACAGCGGCCCGTTCGCGTCGCACTGATTACCCGGTGCGCCGCGTTACTCGCCCTCGCGCCCATGAAAAACTATATTATTAATATTGAAAAGCCGCTTTCTGAAATCGCTCAACACGTCGCCCAAGTGCATACCCAATATACCACTTCGCTTCCCTTCGCGATTGTGCTGCACCGCCATTGCCGGGCATTGATCATGACGCCTATGGAATTAAGAATTGCGGAGATGATCGCAGCAGGCAGAGGCGTCCATGATATTGCCAGGTGTTTAGATCGCAGTATAAAGACCGTTTATAATCATATCGCCAACATGCGTACCATGACGGACACGCGCTCACTGGCACGCCTGGTCACAGCTATCACACAGCAAAAGAACCGTATTGATGACGCCTGCCATCAGCAAAGTCAGTTAGTTGAAATACAAAATGCACTACGCATTAAATGGCTGCGCTATGCCAAAGAAAAGTGCCGTATCGAAGAGGATATTCAAGCGTTCTTCTCACGCTGAGAGAATACATCACCTCAAATAAGATTCTGAACCAGCAACGTGCAGGGAACATTTTTCTGCCGCAGTAACAACATTTCGCCTTATCGCTCCTGATAAATGGGTTTATCATACGCTGGATATCATATTCACACTGGATATCATATTCACAAAGGAAGGATACGGTGAAAATAGTTTATGCAGTGGTGATAGCGCTCCTGTTAACCGGGTGCTCTGGGGTGTCGAATAAAACTCTTGACTACCATGATGCACAATCTCAGCCAGGTTATGGCTTTATTCAGTTTGATTTTAGTAAAGCGAAACCGCTATTAAATGTCACCGCTGACCAGATTGATTACACCGTACATTATGCCGATGAGGGAAGGTCGCTGTTCGTGGATGTCAAAGGCGCGACATTTAAAAACCGCGTCCTCAAAGCCTATATCCCGCTGTATAAAGGCTACCGCTTTCGAAGCGTTTCCCCTTACCTGTTACAAGTCGCCTGCAAAACATGCCACACGTCTCCCGTGAATATCTGGCCAACGGTGTATGCCGTCTCCGAAGTGGGTGGCACCTGGTGTAAAGAGACGGAATACCTAAACCGTGTGACCTTTGACTGGACCAACGGTTGCAAAGGTGACTGGCGTGATAAAGGCGGTATCGAAGGCAGTAAACAACTGCTGGGCCGTCTGCTGATTACCCCGCGTTTCCACCCGCAGTATCTCGACAGTTTCACCAATCGCGCTCCCAGCGGCCATCAGTCTGCGGGCTCGTGATGAAAGTCGACGCTGACCGGTAAGCCGCGTCCTTTATAGAGAGTAGAGTGGACAATCATTCATCTCTGCCTCTCTGCCTCCGCCCCCCCCCAAGCGCTAAAAAGCAAAAACCCCGCAGAATGTCTTCTGCGGGGTTTTCACAATGAAAATCGACGCTGACCGGTAAGCCGCGTCCTTTGTAGAGAGTGGAGTGGACAATCATTCATCTTTTGCCATATCCCAGATAGCAAAAACCCCTCAGAAAAGATTCTGCGGGGTTTTCACAATAAAAGTCGACGCTGACCGGTAAGCCGCGTCCTTTTGTAGAGAGTGGAGTGGACAATCATTCATCTCTGCCTCTCTGCCTCCGCCTTCCTTAGCGCTAAAAAGCAAAAACCCCGCAGAAAAGATTCTGCGGGGTTTTCACAATGAAAGTCGAAGCTGACCGGTAAGCCGGGTTCTGTCGTGGACAATCATTCATCTAGGCCAGCAATCGCTCACTGGCTCAAGCAGCCTACCCGGGTTCAGTACGGGCCGTACCTGATGAACCCCTATTTGGCCTTGCTCCGGGTGGAGTTTACCGTGCCACGAACTGTTGCCAGCCGCGCGGTGCGCTCTTACCGCACCCTTTCACCCTTACCTGATCCCTTGCGGGCCATCGGCGGTTTGCTCTCTGTTGCACTGGTCGTAGGTTTGCACCCCCCAGGCGTTACCTGGCACCCTGCCCTGTGGAGCCCGGACTTTCCTCCCCTCTGCCTGTCTCCCCACAAGTGGGGACGACGACAAAGCGGCGACTGTCTAGTCAGCTTCGGCGCGGGATAATAGGGGATTTCACCGCATTTGTCACGCGTTGGCCTGCTCAAGTGCGAACTTATATAACGCGTTTTTCTTAACGCCATGAATTTCAGCGGCTAATGCGGCAGCCCGTTTTAACGGCAGCTCGGCCTGCAGCAGTGCCAGCGTGCGCAGCGCTTCCGGCGGCAACGCCTGCTCTTCCTGCTTCGCCCCTTCCACAATCAGCACCATTTCACCCTTCCGGCGATTTTCATCTTCCAGCACCCACGCCAGTAATTCCGCCACCGGTGCGCCGTGAATGGTTTCCCAGGTTTTGGTGATCTCACGCGCCAGCACCACATAGCGCGCAGGGCCGAGCGTGGCCACCATATCGCCCAGGCTGTCGAGAAGACGGTGGGTCGATTCATAGAAAATCAGCGTGCGGGGTTCGTTTTCCAGCGCGCGCAGCGCGTCACAACGTCCTTTGCTCTTGGCGGGCAGGAACCCTTCGTAACAAAAGCGGTCAGAAGGCAGTCCAGCGGCGCTGAGTGCGGCAATAGCGGCACAGGGCCCCGGTAAAGGCACCACGCGGATGCCCATTTCGCGGCAACGGCGCACCAGGTGATAGCCCGGATCGTTGATTAACGGCGTACCGGCATCAGAGACGAGGGCAATACTTTGCCCCTCTTGCAACTTAGCGATTAGCACGTCCGCTTTTTGCTGTTCATTATGGTCGTGGAGTGCGAAGAGCCGCGCATTGATGGCGAAATGTTGTAGCAACAGCCCGGTATGACGTGTATCTTCCGCAGCGATCAGATCGACGCTCGCCAGCACCGCAAGTGCCCGCTGGGTGATATCCCCCAGGTTGCCAATCGGTGTAGGAACGATATAGAGCGTACTGGCAGAAATATCCGCCCGATCGAGTTGTTTCATTGTCTCATCCGAATTGCCGATTTAATATTGAGCATCTTGAAAAAAACATCACTGGATACAGTATGCTTCCTTCAACAGTTTTTCGTACCAAAGCAGGACGCAGTGTGCCTCTGCTGCTGGCAGCCTTAATCTTCGCCGGTTGTAGTGTACAGGGCCCCCCTTCCCAAAGCGTGGATATTCAGGGCGCGGCCACAGGCACTTCCGACTATTACTTGCAACAAGTGCAGCAAAGCGCAAATGATAACAAGGCTGACTGGCAATTACTCGCCATTCGTGCACTGTTAAATGAAGGCAAAACGCCAGCGGCCAAAGCGCAGTTGGATCAACTGCCCGCCAATCTCAATGCCACGCAAGTGACAGAGCGCGATCTGCTAAACGCACAGTGGCTGCTGACGCAGAAAGATGTCGCCAACGCCAGCACCCAGTTAAGAAATATCGATGTGCGCAGCCTTTCCGATGCGCAGAAAGCCCGTTATTACCAGTTGGTGATCGCCACCAGCCAGGGCCGTCCTTCCCTCGATCTGCTGCGCGCCTTTATTGCGCAAGAACCGCTACTGAAAGGCAGCGATCGTCAGAAAAACCTCGATGCCACCTGGCAAACGCTGACGCAAATGACAGAGCAGCAGATGCGCAGCCTGGTGATTAATGCCGATGAGAATACGCTGCGCGGCTGGCTGGACCTGCTGAATGTCTACCAGACCAATCGCAACGATCCTGACATGCTGAAAGCCGGCATCAGTGACTGGCAAAAACGTTATCCCCAGAACCCGGCGGCACAATCCTTACCGACGGCGTTGAGCCAGGTACAAAATTTCCAACCGGCCTCCACGCAACGTATCGCCCTGCTGTTACCGATGAGTGGCGCAGCACAGGTGTTTGCCCAAGCGATCCAGCAAGGGTTTAACGACGCTAAAAATGGTGCGATTAGCGTGGCTCCCTCTGCACCGCAACCTGCAGAAACCGCTCCGGCGACCCAGGACGATCCGAATGCCGTGGTAAGCCCTTCTGCGGCCACCACTGAAACATCGCCAGAGCAGCCCGTTGACAGCATCCCAGCGCAACCCGCCGCGGCCCCTGCGCCAGGCGCAGTCAGCCGGGCTGAGGTGCGCGTCTACGACACCAGCACACAACCTGTCGAGCAACTGTTAAATCAGGCTCAGCAAGAGGGTGCAACCCTGGTGGTAGGCCCGTTGATTAAAAACAATGTGGAAGCGCTGGCAAACAGCCAAACCGCGTTGAATGTGCTGGCGTTAAACGAACCGGGCCGCGTCCAGAACCGTCCGAATTTGTGCTACTTTGCGCTTTCTCCTGAAGACGAAGCACGCGATGCCGCGCACCATATGTGGAACCAGGGCAAACGCAGTCCGCTGCTGCTGCTGCCACGCAGTGAGCTTGGCAATCGCGTTGCGGCGGCCTTTGCAGCGGAATGGAGCAAAGTGGGCGGCAGTACCGTCCTGGAACAGCGCTTTGGCTCAACCGGCGACCTGAAGCAAGGCATCAACAGCGGGGCTGGCATTAGCTTAACCGGCACGCCCGTTGCCGCTCCGGCGCCACAAGCCATTAGCATTGCAGGCTTAAGCATCCCGGCACCGCAGAACACAGCGGCCGCCAGCGAAAGCCGTACCAGCGGCGGCGTGGATGGTGTGTATATTGTTTCGACACAATCGGAACTGGCGTTGATTAAACCGATGATTGCCATGCGCACCAGTAGCCGGAGCAATATCGCCATGTATGCCAGTTCGCGCAGTGCGCAAGCCGGTGCAGGACCTGATTTCCGTCTGGAGATGGAAGGCTTGCAGTTCAGTGATATCCCGCTGCTGAGCGGCAATAATCCTGCGCTGATGCAACAAGCCGCCAGCAAGTTTAACAACGATTATTCGCTGGTACGGTTGTATGCGATGGGTGTCGATGCCTGGCAGCTTGCCAGCCACTTCAGTGAGATGCGCCAATTGCCAGGCTATCAGTTACAAGGCAATACCGGCCAACTGACCACTGATGAAAACTGCGTGATCAACAGGAAGTTGTCATGGAATCAGTACCGCCAGGGACAAATCGTACCGGCCAACTAAATCGGCGAGCGACGGGTGCGTTGTATGAAGCACGCGCCCGTCACTGGCTCGAACAGCAGGGATTGCAATTTATCGCCGCCAATGTTCAGTTCAAAGGCGGCGAGATTGATTTAGTGATGCGCGATGCGCAAAGTTGGGTGTTTGTTGAAGTGCGCTATCGACGAAACGCTGATTTTGGCAGTGCGCAAGCCAGTGTCACCCGCAGCAAACAGCGGCGGGTGATTAACGCCGCCACCTGCTGGTTGATCCAGCAGAAACGCATGCTCCATCAAGAGAGATGTCGGTTTGATGTGGTGGCGATAACCGGAGACCAGCTTGACTGGATCCCCGATGCCTTTAATGCAGGAGCTTAAGCGAGTTTACCGTGCTGGAAAGAATTAAAGAGTGTTTTACCGAAAGCATCCAGACGCAAATTGCCGCCGCCGAGGCGCTGCCAGATGCCATTTCCCGCGCCGCCATGACGATGGTGCAATCCCTGCTCAACGGCAATAAAGTGCTGTGCTGTGGTAACGGTACATCGGCTGCCAATGCACAGCATTTCGCGGCCAGTATGATCAACCGCTTTGAAGCCGAGCGTCCGAGCCTGCCGGCTATCGCGCTCAACGCCGACACCGTGCTGCTGACTGCGATCGGCAACGATCGCCTGCATGATGAAATTTATGCCAAACAAGTGCGTGCGCTTGCGCAGACCGGGGACGTGCTGCTGGCGATTTCCACGCGCGGCAACAGCCGTGAAATTATTAAGGCCGTTGAAGCGGCCGTCACCCGTGATATGAATATCATTGCGTTAACCGGCCATGATGGCGGTGAAATTGCGGGCTTGTTAGGCCCACACGATGTGGAAATTCGTATTCCCTCACACCGCAGCGCCAGAATTCAGGAAATGCATATGCTGACCGTGAACTGTCTCTGCGACTTGATCGATAACACACTGTTTCCTCACCAGGATGATTAAAGGAGTATTCATGAAAGGCTTACCTGCAATTGCCGTACTGAGCGCGGCACTGTTATTACAGGGTTGTGTAGCCGCAGTGGTAGGCAGTGCTGCCGTTGCGACCAAGACCGCCACCGATCCGCGTACCGTTGGCACACAAGTGGACGACGGCACGCTGGAACTGCGCGTGAGCAACGCGTTGGCGAAAGATAAGCAGATCAAAGAAGAAGCCCACATTGTGGCGACCGCTTATCAGGGCAAAGTCTTGTTGACCGGGCAAGCCCCTTCCAGTGAGCTGGCAGAACGTGCCAAGCAAATCACCGTGGGTGTCGACGGTGCCACCGAGGTGTATAACGAAATCCGCCAGGCCGCGAAACCGAGCTTTGGTACCACCTCTTCCGATGCCTGGATCACCACCAAAGTGCGCTCGCAATTGTTGGGCAGCGATCAGGTGAAGTCCTCCAGCGTGAAGGTCACCACTGAAAACGGCGAAGTGTTTTTGATGGGTCTGGTTACCGATGCTGAAGGCCGTGCAGCGGCGGATATCGCCAGCCGCGTCAGCGGTGTCAAGCACGTGACCACCGCCTTTACCATGGTGAAGTAAGTTCGCTCTCCTGCCGCCCCATGCCTTCTCGCGTGGGGCGTTTTACATCCGCTGTAAGCAGCTAATCGCCACATCCTTGAAGTGACTAAAATCCGTGCAATCACGCAGTTGCGGCATCGCGCGTTCGCGCAGGAAGGTCACAAACAGATCGTAAATCGCCATGGCCTCTTCATAATCCTCTTTGCTGATCGCCAGCAGAAAGATCACGTACGCCGTTTCTTCGCCCCAGCGGATCCCTTGCGGTGCCAGAACGGTGTAAACCACCGTGCGCCTGGCCAGCAACCCGAGGGCGTGCGGCAAAGCAATGCCTTCGCCGAGCAGAGTGCTGACAATCGCTTCACGCTCTTCCACCGAGGGATAAAAAGCATCATCGACATAGCCCTCCTGCTGCAACTGCGCGCAAAGCGTTTGAAACAGTTCGGACTGCGTCATCGGCTGATTCACCACCTTGAAATGGCGCGCGTCAAAAAACTTTTCCAACATGTAGGGACGGGTGCGATCCACCAGCACCAACTTGCCAATTTGTTCTAACTGGTAATCGGTGGGAAACGGCGACATCACGACTACGGGCCGCGACTTCTCGCTGATGCGTACGGTGGTGATCACAAAGTCTTCATCAATGGTGGCACGCTCTTCGTAGTCGCGCAGCGAGAGGATGGCCGTGACTTCCAGTTGCGGATACTTGCGCAGCAGCATGGCCTGAATCATGCGCACGGTAGAGGTGCCGGTGTCACACACCAACAACACGCGTGGATTGCGCTGATAGCCCACGTTGTAGTGACGCTCCAGCCCAACACCGATGTGCAGCACCAGAAAACCCACTTCGCTTTCGCTGATCACCCAGGGCGTGTATTTGCTCCAACTGGACACCGCCGCCAGCGTCATGTCATACGCCATCGGGTAGTGCTGTTTGATATTGGCGAGCAGCGGATTTGGCAGCGTAATTTGATAGCGCACGCGGGTAATCATGGTTTTCACGTGCGTCAGCAGGTCGGCACGCAAGGCCGCATCATTGAGTAAGTTGTAGTTATAGTGATGGTTCACATAGCTGAGGATGTAGTTCACCAGCGATTCACCGTCGTCCGCATTAATCGCGCTGGGATCAATATCTTCAATCCGGCGCGCCGCAATATTGACGCCCAGATACGCCGTCTCAGCCGGAGAGAGGGTTTTGGCAACCCGCGGTTGCAACTGCGTCATCAGCTCCAGCGCAGCACGCTGCACATCGTCAGCCATATCCTCAGCCGCAAAATCCGACAGCGGATAGCCCTCGCCGATGCGCCTCACGGCAACCGCAAGGTATAACCGCAGATAGAGCTCACTTTCATCACTGACGCGAATCAGGTGGCTATTCAGGGTTTTCTCCAGCATTGGCTGCAACTGGCTGAGAATGCCGCTTTCCAGCGCTTCGATGTGCAGCAGCGGATGCTCCGGCTCCTGATGCATAATCTGGCACAGCAGATCGGTCAAACAGGTGCGGATCGCCATTTCACTGCCGAAAAGTTTCATGCCATAGCGCGGCTTGGTCTCTATCGACAGGTGATAGCGGTTCAACCATTCTCTGACTTCCGCCATATCACTGGTTAGGGTCGCGCGGCTGATAAACCACTCATCGGCCAGGTCCTCCAGTTTCAGTGAAAAAGCAGAAGTCAGAAAACGGGTCAATAAATACCACACGCGCTCGGTGGCGGTGCGGGGCACACGCAGATGCGCAGGCGACTGCGCAAGCAGTTGCTGATAGCGCTGGGCATCTTCAATTTTCAACTGATAACCCGCGCCGCGATTCAATACCAGTTGCACGCCGTAGGTTTCCAGCAACTCGTTCAGCGCACTGATATCGGTACGCACGGTGCGCGTCGAGACATCGAAACGGCGCGCCAACTCATCCTGCGGCAGCGTTTCATTTTGCAGGGCGCTAAACAGTTGGGCTAATCGCTGGTTGGGAAATCGCACGGGGACTCCTGAGGAACGGTCGAGGGTGTTGCCATCCTACCCTTCCCTGTCAGAGCACGGAAGGGCAGGCGTCATGCTTAGTCGAGCAATTTACGTGTCATGGTCATCAGCGCCGCCACATCTTGTGGACGCGTGTTGCCTGTCGCACTGTCAATGATTGAGCTGTAGATGTGCGGAATCACTTTGCTAACACCCGCATCCAGTGCCACCTGCATAATCGCTTCGTAGTTGTCGAGGTCAATACCGCCGGTGGGTTCCAGCCAGAAGTCTTGTTCGGCACAGGCTTTCGCGACCGCTTTGAACTCTTCAATCGCTTTTAAACCGCCCATTGGGAAGTATTTGACGGAACTGCCGCCCAGGTCTTTTAGCAGCGCCACAGCGGTTTCAACCGGCACGATGCCCTGCGGTTGCTTGCAGCTTAACGGACCGGTGGCAATGTTAACGTAACCCACTTTGCCGGTAGGCGAGATCAAACCATTTACCACGGTTTGTGACTGGCCCAACAGCGCACGACTGGTGGCAACGCCGGTGAACACCTGGTTGACGTGCTGCGGCTGTACCTGCGCAGAAATGGCACTCACCATGGCTGATTGATTGGGATCGCCTGCACCCAGCCCAACCGACAGCGCATTGTCAATCAGTGCCGCGTATTCACGCATATCAGCCACTGCGCTTTCCACGCTGCTGTAGTTTTTCGACAGCACACCGACCAGCACATGGCCATCAGCCGCCTGCCAGATTTCACGCGCATTCTCTTTCGAGCCTGCCAGCACATTCAGGCAGACGCGGTCACGATAAAATTTTGGGCTCAGCGTCATGCTTTTTTCTCCAGTAGCGTGCGAATGCTGCGATAAATAATGTCGAGTTGTTCAGGGGTAACGCTGCGCACATCCGCTTCGATGATGCCTTCGTTAGCTTTGTAGCCACGGAAGTAAATCGCGTAGTCACCGGTTTTCAGCGCCTGCACCAGATCGCCGGTTGGCCAGTGGGTGACTTTCTCATCAAATTTGATTTCCGCGCGGGCAATGTCACGCCCTGCCGCATCCCACACCACGCGGGCGCTTACGCCCGTTAACTGGTTCAGGTTGTCGATAAACGGCGTCATGTTCTCCACCATCTGCGCACCGCTGACTTTGTCTTTCAGCAGGTAGTTTTCGATGGCGTGCGTCAGGCCCAGAATGCCCTCTTTCCCCACTTTCATGGCGCGGCCAATGCCGTTGCTTTGCTGGCGTACCCAGGCCACATACTGCTGCTTACCGATCACCAGACCGCTGGTCGGCCCTTCAATGGCTTTCGCGCCACTGTAGATAACCAGATCGGCGCCCGCCGCGTAGTAGCACTGCAAATCTTCTTCCGCCGCCGCATCAACAATCAGCGGGACACCTTTGGCTTTTGCCACCTGCGCGGCTTCGGCAACGCTGAGATGGCTTTTCTGTACGCAGTGGTGCGATTTGATATACAGAATGGCAGCGGTTTGTGCGGTGACCGCCGCCGCCAGTTGATCAGCCGAACATTCGTTGGCATAACCCGCTTCCACCAGGCGTCCGCCGCCCAGCTGCACCATCGTGCCGACCGGCGCACCAAAGTTCACATTATGGCCTTTAGGCACCACGATATCGTGCGGTACGCTCAGCGGCGCGGCGTGCAGATTTTCCAGCAGCCAGGCATCGTCTTTGACGATCACCGCCGCCACAGATTGCGCAATGCCCGCAGAGGCGCAAGAAACCACCACCGCATCTTCCGCATTCAGCAGTTTGGCAATGTAGGCACCGGTTTTGACCACCAGATCTTTCACTTCGAAATAGTGATTCAGGCCGTAGCCGACGGTTTCAATCACATCTGCGGTTGGCGTGGAGACACCCAAGACCGTCATGCGGCCAGAGGCATTGATGACCTGCTTGAGGTCATATTTTTCATACAGAGAAGACATGGTGTTTTTTCCCTTCTTCGGTCAGGCAACACTCGCCCGCGACAATCGCCGCCAGCGGAATAAGATGGCAATCGCCCTGCTCGGTCAGGCCTTCAGAATCAGCCATCGGCAGCGCCTCGTGACGCAATGTAAAGACGGTAAAATCGGCGTCGTATCCCGGCGCAATGCGCCCTTTACGCTGCAGACGCAGACCGTCCGCCGCTTTATGCGTTACGCAGTCAATAATTTGCGGCAGCGTCATGCCAACGTTAAAGAACTTCGACATCACGTGCGCCAGCGTATACACCGGGCCATTCAGGCGGTTGCGGCAGTAAATATCCGAACTGATGCTGTCAGGCAGAATGCCCTGCGCGATGGCCGCGCGGGCCACTTCAAAACTGAAACTGGCGCTGCCGTGCCCAACATCGAGGCGCACACCGCGATCCAGCGCATTTTTAACCGCAGCACGCAAGGTGCCTTCTGGCGTCAGAATGCGATTCGGCTTGCCGTTGTAGCAGTGCGTAATGATGTCACCGGTGGTCAGCAAGTCAGCAATTTCATCTAAATTGGGAGGATTGTTGCCAATGTGCACCATCAGCGGCAGCCCACCGATATCCTGCTGAATCTGCTTGGCCAGCACCAACGGCTGAATGCCGTTTTGCCCGACGACGCTGCTGCTCATACGCGCTTTGATACCCACGATAAAGCCGGGATGGCGCTGTACCGCATCGGCAATTCCTACGCGGTCAATTTGCGTCATGTCCGCCAGCTCGTTTTGGGTAACAATCCCCGTACGGGCAATATTCAACAACGCGTAGACTTCGGTGGCCGCGTCGCGCGTCAGTTCACGGAAATCGTCAATGTCATTGGCACCAGTGCTTCCCGCATCCACTACGCAGGTCACGCCGGTGTCTACGCCAATGCGGTCGGCTTCATCGTGATAAATCGGGGATTTGGGGTAGCAGTGGACGTGAGAATCAATCCAGCCCGCACTGAGGTAGCAATCTGTGGCGAGCGTCAGCACGCGTTTCGCCTCACCGCTTATCTCACCCACAGCAACAATTTTACCGTCGGTGATCGCGATATCGATGGTCGTGTCATCCGGCAAACGCGCCTGGCGCAAGATCACATCAAACATGGTGAACTCCTTAAACGCTCTGCACGGGCGTGCAGAGCGGTAAACAACTTAGCTAATGGCAACCGGGAAAATAGCGCCGAGGATCATCGCACCGAGGATAGCGCCACCGGTGATCGGCTTGCCCCACAGATAAAACGCCAGCGATCCCAGCAGTGAGCCGATACCAATCGGAATCGAGGCGGTCATCGCAGACAGAATAATCAGCGGCCCGAGGAAACGGCCAGACGAGTTACCCGCACCCATCATGACGTCGGCACCGTAGGTGCTGTCGCTCTGATTGATGGTGAATTTACGCGCCAGGATAATCAGATAGCCAATGGCCAGGCCAATCACTAAACCGGTGACCAGTGACGCCGCAAAATTGGCCACTGGAAACACAAAGCCCGCGCCCAGCAGCAAGGCTGGCACACCCAGTCCGACGCCGGTCTGAATGGCACCGCCGATATCCAATATCCCGACCAGCGAACCTTCAATGATGCGTGCAAACAGGAAGCTGGCACCAAACGCCGCTACCGCGCCGTACACACCGGTATCCATGCCAGCGCGCAGCATAGAAACAAACGCCACTTCGTTAAACGCACCAATGCCGTACAGGTAGTACATGTGCGTCCCGGCAAACACGCCAGAACTGAGCAGGCCCACAAAAATTGGGAAAGACCAGTCGGCGTACCAAAAACCTTTGTTTTCTTCCATTGTGAATGCCCCGTTACTTGCCGCTCAGGCTGTTATGGATCATGTCGAGCCAACCCGGCACGCCAAGGTGGAAAGATTCCAGCAGTTTCATGTCGAAACCGCGGAAGAAAGCACTCAGCACGAACAGCGCCACAATCGCCGTCATCATGACTTTGGTGACTTTGTTCCAGCCGCTCTCTTCAACGCCTTTACCGATCAGGATACCCAGTACCAGTCCCGGTACGGCGTTGCCCATGATCAGTTGTGCCAGACCGCCGAAAATCGTGGCCCAGAAACCCGACTTCTTACCGGCATCAATGGCTGCCAGCCAGAAAATCACGGGCATTACCGTGTTCACCAGCAGGTTAGCGGCCGGTACCAGCACTTTCACGGCCGTGACCTGCAGTGCCGCAGGAACCGCCGACGCCGTGGAGTTCAGAAACGCCACCACGATCATGCCGATGATGCCGCAGGCAATCGCCATCTTCTTCGGGTTGTGCAGGGTTTCTGCGACGTTGCGGTTTTTCACCATCAACGCAGCGGCACCCCAGTTAGGCAGGATGCGGTGATCCACGTCTTGCGTGAATGCCCCGGCAGCCACCGAAGAAGCCCAGGCGTTAAAGAAGAAGCCAAGACCAAACGAGAAGTGTGAAGCCGGATCGCCTTCACAGGAGTTAAGTTCACCCAGTGTACGAAATGCGCCCATGCCTTGTGTGGTCGGTGCATGGAACATACGGGCTGCCCCCGCTCCCACACCGACACCCACCAGGCCGCCGATGACTAACGACTTGAGCAAAATGATTAAAAACATCCCTCTTTCCTTATATGCATTGTCTGAGGAGAAGTTACGCGCGGGTAAAATCTATTTTGTCGCCGTCGAAGCTGGTGACGTTAACGGTCACCTCGAGTTCGACCTGATAGTTTTTGCGCTCGCGCGCCAGGAAGAAGAAAAGAAATTTTTCGGTTCTGACCTGCTCCTGTGCGCGCAGCACCTTCACATCCTGCGGTTCAATGCGCAGCAGGATCTTGTTGGTGTTGCGTAACACCGTGTGTTGCACCCGGCTCAGCGCGTCGGCAAAGGCTTTTGCTTTGCTGTCGCCTTTGCCGCTGACCGTGACTGTGGTGGAGAAGGTCTCTTTCATGAATTAACCGCCGTGTTTCTTGTTCCAGGCTTGCACCAAACGCTCACCGAGTTCTTCTTTATCCATAAAGCCAAAGCCGAGCACCGTTGCACCTTCGTTGATGGCAGTCACGCCTTCATCGATAGAACGCATGCCGTGCTTCGCCTTGTAGCCATACTTGTTTTGCGCAGTGATGGCACCGGCACCGCCGCTCCCGCAGAAGGAGATACCAAAATCGGCGTTTTCTGCTTTCATCACATCGCCCAGCTTCATGTCAGCCGCCACACCCGGCACTACTACGGCACGGCCGCCTGCTTTCTCAATACCTGCGGCCACTTTCTGGCCTTTACCTAAACGATCACCAATGACTACGGTTACCATGTTGTGTTTCCTTCTTGGGTTAATTAGTCGTTCTTAGCCACTTCAAAGTGGACGGAGAGCAACCAGGCCTCTTCACGCGGCAGGTTGCCAAACAGATCCACGACCTGCTGCGCTAACAGCATGGAAGCGTCTGAGATATCTTCGAACAGCTCTTCTTCCACCTCTGGCAAGGCTTCGCCAGTCAGTGAACGCAGCGCCATCGCTTTGACGTGTGATGCCAACATTTGCTGCTGTACGGCGTTAGGCTGAATGCCATGCGCCGCGAACAGCGCTGCAATTTGCGTCATGACGCGTTCTGCCAGCGCCTGGATTGGTGCATCCTCTGCCGCGGTCATTGCGACGGCTCCATTACCCTGGTTCATGCTTCGGTTCCTGTTACGCGTTCGGGCTATTTGTGTCTGGATCTAAAGTAACGGGAGTCAGCGGAAGTGTGGAGAACGACTTTTTCCACTTCGAAGTGGAAATGGCATGACAGAGGGTGATCCAGCCCACAAAAGCGCAGGCCCGGGCGTGAGCAGAAAAAGCAGTTTTATTTCAGTGAGATAATAAAAAACCCTGCATTATGCAGGGTTTAGGCGGGTCATAAGTGTTTCAGATAGCGCAGATTATTTGTATTTGCTATGACCTTCATTGCGGGTCGTGGCCATTTCTTTTGCCACTTTTTTGGCATCCTTCAGCTTGCCTGCGTCCGCTAACGTCTTGGCGCTGTCGATCTGGCCAATCAGTTTATCCATTTGAGCATGATAACCCGCGACATCCTGCTGTGCTTTCTCAGGTGTGTGCGTTTTAGCATCTTCCACTTTGGCACGCATATCGGTCAGCATTTTGCTCATCTCGTCGCCGCTTTCCGCTTTGTCGAGTGACTTGTAGATACCAGCGATATCTTTCATATCGCCGCCCAGTGTCGCTGCAGTGGCAACAGCGCTGGTAGACAGTACGGCAATGGCTAACAAGGAGAGTAAAGATTTACGCATGATCGACTTCCTTTTTGACGGCTCACAGAAAATAGGCGGTTAAGGCCGCCCAGAAGAGTTTTTATTGTCCTGCAATGTGCATTTCAGGTAACAACACTGAACCACACTGTATATTACTGCGCGTTTCAATATCATTACCCACTGTAATGATATTACGCCACATGTCTTTTAAGTTACCTGCAATGGTTATCTCACTGACCGGGTATTGGATCTCGCCATTTTCTACCCAGAATCCGGCTGCGCCGCGTGAATAGTCACCGGTCATGCCGCTGACGCCCTGCCCCATCAATTCCGTGACCACCAGCCCTTTGCCCATCCGCTTGAGCAGTTGCGCAAAGTTTTCACCCTGGCCATCGATGCGCCAGTTGTGGATGCCGCCCGCGTGGCCCGTGCTCTGCAAGCCCAACTTGCGCGCGCTGTAACTGGTTAACAGCCAACTTTGCAGCACGCCATCTTTGATGATGTCGCGCGCGCTGGTGCGCACGCCTTCGCTGTCAAACGGCGTTGATGCCAGCCCTTTTAGCAAATGGGGTTTTTCAGAAATGGTCAGCCACGAGGGGAAAATCTCCTGCCCCAACGCATCCAGCAGGAACGTCGATTTACGATAAACGCTGCTGCCGCTGATCGCTCCCACCAAATGGCCAAACAGACCAGTGGCCACTTCGGGTGCAAACAGCACCGGGGCTTTCATGGTCGGTAATTTACGCGGTGATAAACGCGATAACGTACGGCGAGCACACTCTTCGCCCACCGCTTCCGGCGAGTTTAAATCACCGATGGCCCGGCCAATGGTATAGGCGTAATCGCGTTCCATGTCACCATCGGCTTCGGCAATCACGCAACTGGAAAGCGAGTGGCGGCTGGAACAGTAGCTTTGTAGCATGCCGTGGCTGTTGCCAAACACTTTGATACCGACATGGCTGTTAAAGCTGCCCCCTTCGGTATTAGTAATGCGCTTATCCTGATTTAGTGCCGCCTGTTCTGCGCGCGCGGCCAGGGCGATCCCTTGATCGGCATCGATATCCGCCGGATGAAACAGATCCAGATCCGGGGCTTCAAACGCCAGCAGATCGCGATCGGCCACACCGGCGTAGGGATCGGGTGAGGTATAGCGCGCAATGTCCATCGCCGCCTGTACAGTGCGTTTAATCGCTTCGGGGCTGAGATCAGTGGACGAGGCGCTGCCTTTACGCTGCTGGTGATACACGGTGATGCCTAACGCACCATCGCTATTGAATTCAACATTCTCAACTTCACCGTAGCGCGTGCTGACGCTGAGTCCAGTGGTTTTGCTGACCGCCACTTCGGCTTCATGGCCTTGGGCTTTTGCGACGTCGAGGGCCAGGGCAACAGCCTCGGTCAGCACATTACGCTGCTCTGAAATCGGAGAGAGTACTTTCATTCATTTGCCATACTGTTAGAGGGAAAGTGATATTTTGAGTCTAACAGGATCTGCGAACAATTTCGTCGTCGCCCGTAACCTGATAGGATTAGCCTCTTTTTTGAGGAGCCCGCCATGACTAAACAGCCCGACGAGTGGCTCGATGATGTACCCGATAATCAGGAAGAAGAAGATGAAGAGATTATCTGGGTCAGTAAAAGTGAAATTAAGCGTGATGCTGAAGAGCTAAAACGCCTCGGCACAGAGATGATCGAACTGGGTAAAAACTCACTCGATCGCCTGCCGCTGGATGAAGAGTTACGTGCCGCCATTGAGCTGGCGCAGAAGATCAAGAAAGAAGGTCGCCGTCGCCAGGTCCAGTTGATCGGTAAAATGTTGCGTCAACGCGACGTTGATCCTATCCGCCAGGCGTTGGATAAACTGAAAAATCGCCATAACCAGCAAGTGGCGCTGTTCCACAAACTGGAGCAACTGCGCGATCGTTTGATTGAGCAAGGTGATGATGCGCTGCCGGATATCCTGGCACTTTACCCGCAGGCCGATCGTCAGCAATTGCGCGCGATGATCCGTAATGCGCAGAAAGAGAAAGCCGGGAACAAAACGCCAAAAGCATCGCGTCAGATTTTCCAATACTTGCGCGAACTGGCCGAAGAGCAGTAGTAGCAGCAGAGCAACAGAGGCCGAGCAGTGTCGGCCTCTGCAGTATGACGATTATTTTGCCAGACGATCCAACAGTTTCTGGTGGATGCCGCCAAAACCGCCATTGCTCATCACCAGAATCGAATCTCCTGGCTGAGCGGCTTTGCCGATCATCTCGACCAGCGTGTCGATATCCGCACTCCAGTGCGCGGGTTGAATACAGGCATCCGCCACTTCCGCTACCTGCCACGGAATATGGTGCGGCTGGAACAAGAACACTTCATCCGCACGTCCCAGCGACGGCGCCAAATCGTCTTTGCTCACGCCCATTTTCATGGTGTTTGAACGGGGTTCCAGCACCGCCAGGATCCGCGCCGTACCGCCTACCTTGCCGCGCAGCGCTTGCAGCGTGGCCAGAATCGCGGTGGGATGGTGGGCGAAATCATCATATACATGGATGCCGTTCACCTCGCCACGCAGCTCCAGACGACGACGGGCGTTAATAAAGTCGTTGAGGGCACGGCCTGCGTCTTCGGGTTTCACACCGACGTGACGCGCGGCGGCAATCGCCATCAGTCCGTTGTGCATGTTGTGTTCACCGACCAGCGCCCAGTTCACTTCTGCAACGCGCTCGCCCTCAAGGAACACTTCCCAGTGGGACGCATCCGGCGTTAATTTCTTCGCGTGCCATTTGCCGTTTTCACCGGTGTTTTCCTGCTCACTCCAACAGCCCATCGCCATCACTTGTTTCAGATTGGCATCTTGCTCAGGCAGCACAATGCGCCCCTGGCCTGGCACAATGCGCACCAGATGATGGAACTGACGCTGAACGGCACGCAGGTCATCAAAGATATCGGCGTGATCAAATTCCAGATTATTGAGAATCAACGTGCGTGGGCAGTAGTGCACAAATTTGGAGCGTTTATCAAAGAAGGCGCAATCATATTCATCGGCTTCAATCACAAAAAACGGACTGTTGCCCAGACGCGCAGAGACGTCGAAATTGCCCGGCACGCCACCAATAACAAAGCCGGGTTCATAGCCACAGGCTTCTAAAATCCACGTCGCCATGCCCGCCGTCGTGGTTTTTCCGTGGGTGCCTGCCACGGCAATCACCCAGCGATCGCGCAGGACAAAATCATGCAGCCACTGTGGGCCAGACATGAAGGGAATATTGCGTTCCAGCACGGCTTCCACACAGGGATTACCGCGCGTCATCGCATTACCAATAATCACCAGATCGGGAGCGGGATCGAGCTGTGAAGCATCAAAACCCTGAATCAGATCGATACCTTGCTTTTCCAGCAGCGTGCTCATCGGCGGGTAAACATTGGCATCAGAGCCTGTCACCTCATGCCCCAGCGAGCGTGCCAGCATGGCCAGACCGCCCATAAAGGTGCCACAGATGCCAAGGATGTGAATACGCATAATCTTTCCATTTAACGAAGAATCGGCGCACAGTGTACCGCTGAGCAGAATGGGAAGAAACGGATTTAACCTATGGTCTTTGTGGTTCAATTCGCTAAACTGCACCACAGATGTCAAATTTGTAAAGAAAACGTACCTACCTTCACCGCAGATTTTGGGATTGTGTTATGAAAACATTGGGCGAATTTATCGTCGAGAAGCAACACGACTTTCCACACGCCACGGGCGAGCTGACGTCTCTGCTGTCAGCCATCAAACTCGGCGCAAAAATCATTCACCGCGATATCAACAAAGCCGGATTGGTGGACATTTTAGGCGCCAGCGGTGCTGAAAATGTGCAGGGCGAGCAACAGATGAAGCTCGACCTGTTCGCTAACGAAAAACTCAAAGCAGCGTTGAAAGCGCGCGGTCTGGTGGCAGGTATCGCGTCTGAAGAAGAAGATGAGATTGTCATTTTTGAAGGCGTCGAAAACGGTAAGTATGTGGTGTTGATGGACCCGCTGGACGGCTCTTCCAATATCGACGTCAACGTTTCCGTTGGGACCATTTTCTCCATCTATCGCCGTGTAACCCCTGCGGGTACGCCGGTGACCGAAGAAGATTTCTTGCAGCCTGGCAACCGTCAGGTCGCCGCCGGTTATGTGGTGTACGGCTCCTCCACCATGTTGGTGTATACCACCGGCTGTGGCGTGCATGCCTTCACCTACGATCCGTCTCTTGGTGTGTTCTGTCTGAGCCAGGAACAAATGCGTTTTCCGGCCAAGGGCTATACCTATTCCATTAACGAAGGTAACTACATCCGCTTCCCGCTGGGTGTGAAAAAATACCTGAAATTCTGTCAGGAAGAAGATGCGGCCACGCACCGCCCTTACACCACGCGCTACATCGGTTCACTGGTGGCGGATTTTCACCGCAACTTGTTAAAAGGCGGGATCTATCTTTATCCCAGCACCGCCAGCCACCCGAAAGGCAAGCTGCGTTTGCTGTATGAGTGCAACCCGATGGCGTTCCTCGCGGAACAAGCGGGCGGCAAAGCCACTGACGGGACTCACCGTATTTTAGATTTAGAGCCTTCGGCGCTGCACGAACGTTGCCCATTGTTTGTCGGCAATGAAGATATGGTGAACGACGTTGAGCGCTTCCTGCGCGAGTTCCCGGATCAATAGTGTTGAGTTTTGCGTGGTATTTTTAGGTTAGCGCTGTCTGCCCCTCCCCCTACCCCCTCCCGCAAGCGGGAGGGGGATCAAGAAAAAGGAACCCCTCCCGCTTGCGGAGGACATACTTGAGCCCTCCATCCTTTACGAAGGATATTCTTGAGCCCTCCCTCGTATACGGGGGAGGGTTGGGAGGGGGACAGACAGCGCCGTTTAAAACAGACCACACCTTCTACATCACGCCAATCTAAAACTCGCCATACTCTCTACCAACACATGCGATTGCGCTTCCAGCGACTGCGTGGCCGCCGTGGCCTGTTCCACCAATGCCGCGTTTTGCTGCGCCACTTCATCCATCTGCGTCACCGCCTGATTCACCTGTTCAATACCGCGGCTTTGCTCCTGTGATGCCTCAGAAATCTCTCGCATCAATGTTGTCACGCGCATCACCTCTTCTGAGATCTCATCCATGGTTTCCCCGGCTTTCACCGCCATTTCACTGCCTTCGGTGACGCGCCCCTGCGATTCGCCAATTAAGGCGCGGATCTCTTTCGCCGCCGTTGCGCTACGCTGCGCCAAATTGCGCACCTCACTGGCGACAACCGCAAATCCTCGCCCTTGTTCACCGGCCCGCGCCGCTTCCACTGACGCATTTAGCGCCAGAATATTGGTTTGAAAAGCGATGCTATCAATCACGCCCAAAATATCGGCGATGCGTCGTGCGCTGGCGGTGATTTCCTGCATCTTCTCCATCACGTAGCACACCACTTCACTGCCGCGATCGGCCGTGTCCGACACGCTGCGCGCCAGTTGGTGCGCCTGCTGTGCGTTGTCAGCATTGCGCCGCACCGTGGCCGTCAGTTGTTCCATACTGGCGGCGGTTTGCTCCAGCGAGGCCGCCGACTCCTCGGTACGTTGTGACAGATGCAGGTTGCCGGATGCCAGTTCACGGCTGCCGGTGTCAATTTGCAGGCTGGCATCGCGTACCCGACTCACGGAGCGCCGCACGCCCTCCTGCATATTGGCCAGCGCATGATGCAGGCGCCCAAATTCATTTTTGCCGCCCCGAGGCACCTGCTGGCTCAAATCCCCTGCCGCTACGGCTTCCAGATGGCCGATCGCACCTTGCAAAGGACGTAACAACATCACGCGTAGCAATTGCCAGGCGAGGACGATAAGCCCCAGCGTCAGCAGGCCGCAGCCGGTAATTAGCCAGGTCAGTTTTTCCTGATTGCTGATCGCCTGCGCCATCCGCGTTTCAGTGACCTGATCGGCATAAGTGCCAAATGCAGCAACTGCATTGGCGTAATCCGCCGCTAAGCGGCTTATGTCACCTTCCAGTAACGTGTAATAAGCATCGGCGTCCTGTTTATCCAGCGCAGCGAGCATCGGCGTGATGCCCTGCTGGAGATAGGTGTTGAAGGTTAAGACCACCGCGTCAGCCAGCGTTTTACCGTGGGCGGTGACGGTGCCTGCGTCGACAAAACGTGTTAACTCTTGCGTGGAGAGCACCACATAGCTGCGCGCCCGTTCGGCATGGGTTTTGGCTTCATCTGGCAAACCGATTTCCATTTTACGTATCACCAGCGCCGCAGTGGCGCGTGTACGTAACAGCGCACTGTTGCTTTGAAACAAGCTGTTTAATTCAATGCCCTGAATGCGATTCACCACATCCAGTGCCTCATTGCCTTTTTTAATGGCAGAAATCCCCATCACGCTGACGGCCAGAAGCATCAACGTCATCATTGCCAACAACATCAGAAGTCCTAAACGTATGGATACCCGATTAAGCATAATTTTTCCCTGTCATGAAGAGTGCTGTGTGGAAACAAAACGTTTCGCTGCAAATATCGGCTTCGACTTCTGTTTTCTTTATCAATTAACGCGTGAAATCCGATTGACGCCCTCGTTCCCATCAATCACGCTTAAGGCGTTTATTCATAAAAGGACGTTTTACCAATGAAGAAAATTGCACTGCTTATCGCGCTCTCACTGCCAATGATGGCGGTAGCCAGCGATGCACCGGAAGATAAAGCGTTAGCGCAATGTTTGAATGGCGCGAATAACACGCTCCAGATGAACACCTGCTACAGCACCGCGGTTAAAGCATGGGATACGGCGCTGAACAAGGCGTATCAAAAAGCACTCACCTCAATGAACAATGATCAAAAAGCCAAATTACGTGATGCGCAGCGTAACTGGATTAAGTACCGCGACAGTTGGTTAGCCACCAGCAAAGCCACCTTTAATCAGGGCACGATGGCGGGCATACAAGTCGGTGCGCAAGCCGTCGAACTGAACAAGAATCAGACCTTGATGCTGCGTTCTTTAGTGCAAGGTGACTGTGCTAATCCGGCAGATTGCGGTTAGTCGTTCGAATAAGAATGCGGAGCAGTCTGAAAGCCGAAAAAGGGCAGGACAGCGCGCGAGGCAAGTGGCTATAATGACCGCCACTTGCACATTGACGACGATTGAAGGAATTCATCATGGGTTTGAACAACGTTCCGGCGGGCAAAGAGCTGCCAGAAGATATCTACGTAATTATTGAAATCCCGGCCAACGCCGATCCGATCAAATATGAAGTGGATAAAGATTCCGGCGCACTGTTCGTTGACCGTTTTATGGCAACCGCGATGTTCTATCCGTGCAACTACGGCTACATCAACAACACGCTGTCTCTGGATGGTGACCCGGTTGACGTACTGGTACCCACGCAGTACCCGCTGGTACCCGGTTCTGTGATCCGCTGCCGTCCGGTGGGCGTGCTGAAAATGACCGACGAATCCGGTGAAGATGCGAAACTGGTTGCGGTACCGCACAGCAAGCTGACCAAAGAGTACGATCACATTAAAGATGTGAACGACCTGCCAGAACTGCTGCGTGCACAGATCACTCACTTCTTCGAGCAATATAAAGCGCTGGAAAAAGGCAAATGGGTGAAAGTGGACGGCTGGGATAACGCAGAAGCGGCGAAAGCCGAAATTATCTCTTCTTTCGAGCGCGCTCAGAAGAAATAAGTTCTCGCTGAAGACCTGAAAAAACGCCTGCCACGTGGCAGGCGTTTTTGTTTGTCAGTCTCCGTCGCGATCAATCCAATCGCCACTGCGTATCCGCGTGCGCCCGGTGACCGATCGCTGATAGAGATAGAGCCATGCGCTGCCATACGGGGTTTGCACCAGATGGCGCTTGTATTCCCCCCCTTTGGTGCGCAACGCGTCCAGCTCGCCCAGCGTTGTGGAGTCGATGCGATACACTTCGCACACGACGCTGCCTTCTCCCTCTATCACACCGGGATAGTGCCCCAAATCGTACAGCTCATAGCCATCGATATGGTGATCACCCAGCCACTGGGCGTTGGTCATCCAGTGGCTGTTTCCCTGCTTGCGACGCAAACTGCCATACACAATTATTCGCATTGCTAGAACTCAAACTGATAGAGCAAATCGAGTGCCTGGTCGAGACCAGACACCGCTTCTAAATAGAGCTTCGGCATCAGGCGATAACGCAGCGTGAGCGTTGCCAGAGAATCAAAGATGCCTACACCGTATTTCACCTGTAGACCGGGCAGTACATAGCCACTGACCTGCACCTGCTGGCTGTCACCCACACCTGCGGTATCCAGCGCTAAATTACGTACCCCAAAGGTCTCGCCGATTTTACCCACAACCTGACCACTTTGTGCAACCCCTAACCCAACTAAAGCTGAGGTTAATGCATTACTGTCGCCATCGCTGCCCAATCCCTGACCGCGCAGCAGATAGGAAAGTGCCTCTTGTTGCGACAGCGCCGGGTCGGAGAAAATCTCCACTTTCGGCTCATCGGCCAGGCCCGTCACGCGGATACCGGCGGTGACATCATCCTCGGTGGCTTCTGGATTACGGATCGCTTCGAGGTTCAGATAAGGTTGATCCGGTGGGCCAGCAAACTGCAACTCCCCTTTACGCACCAGTAAATCCTGGCCGTAAGCGTGGAAGCGGCCGGATGGGATATTGATCTGCCCGTTCAGCCCCAATCCGCGTTTGTCCTGTACCAGTTTTAGGTCGCCATTCAGGCGGGCTTTCAGGCCAAACGCATCCAGTCGCACGTCATTACCAACGCGAATCACCAGATTACTGTTGATCGGAATGGCCGTGGATTTCGGCGCGATGGGTTGTAGCTGGTTATCCAACATCACTTCGTCGGAGGAGACCCCGGTGGCACTCTCTGGCACTTCCTGTACGTTGATGCGCGCCCAAGGGATCTCGACCCGGCCGTCCAGGTTGAAGAGTTGCGGCGTCGCTTCAAACACCAGATCCGGTGAGACATCCATGCGCACCATCGGCGGCACGGTAACACGGACTTTATCGCCTTTCGCCGCGATACGCGCACGCCAGGCATCCAGTTGCGCCCAGTCAGCATCGCCCGTCAGCGAGATCTGCCCCTGAGAGGTTTGAATCAGACCTTCCAGTGTCGAACTCATGCCATTGAATATCATGTTCAGGTTGGCTGCCGTGAGGTCGACAGGCATAAAGGTACCGTCAACATCCACATTACGCAGTCCCAACTGACCAAACACCTGCGGACGCTGTAAATCGCCAGCCAGCCGTAATTGGCTGTTGAGCACGCCGGTAATTTTCTCCCCCTGCATCATCGCCGGGTTAAGCATATCCAGCGAGAGATTGGCAATGCCGATGTTGCCAGACAGCGCGCGACGCCCTTGCGGATCGGCGATTTGCACTTTGCCATCCAGTTGCCCGTTGTTGGCAATACGCAGTAACCAGCCCAACTCTGCACGGTTGTTGCGCATACCTGCATTCAGGTTCAGGGTATCGAAAGCAATCGGCAAGTCGTTACCTTGTACGTCTTGCACCACTTTTACGCCATTGCCCCGCAGCGTCACGTTGCCTTCCGGTAATCCACCTTCGGCTTTCCAGCGCACATCCGCATTACCGGTAAACACGCCAGTGAGCTGGGTACCTTCCGGCATAAAGGGTTTGATCATCGCGAGATCAAAGCGGTTGAGCACCACGCTGGCTGCGCCACTTGGCCCGGCCTCAATGGTTTTCGGCACACATAACTCGGCGTTGGGGTTACGCCAGCAGTGCGGCCCGACGCTGACGGTTTGTTTGGCGTTGAGGTAGTCCAGCGCAATGGCCCGCGTCAGCCGCCACTCACCAACCGGCGTATCAAAACGCGTATTGTTGAGATTACCCTGCCAGCGTTGCTGCGCACGGTCAAAACCGCCGCTAAGCTGCAACTGCCCGGCGACCGGCTCGCCCTGAATCGCCAGTTTTAGCTGATGCTGTTTTTCCGTCCCGTCCGCATTGAGGGTGATTAGCGGGTACTCCAGCGCCTCCTGTTTCACGCGCTCAACGCGCACGGCCAGCTTACCTGAGATTTGCTCGGCGGATTTTACATCCCCCTCAATTTTGACTCGCCCAATCTGTAGCGCTTGCCACCGCAGGTTGCTGGCATTCAAATCTGCCAGCAGTTGCGGCGCTTTCAGGTCGCCACGCGCTTTCAGCGTACCTTTCACACTGCCGCCTAATCCCGGCAGCGCGTTGTCCAGATGCTGTGCATCGATATCGGCATCCAGCGCCAGCGTATCGCCCAGCTTGCCTTTCAGGTCGACATTATTACGCCCGAGGATCAGCTTGATGCCGGGAATGTCCCACTGGTTATAGCTGTTGCCATACAGTGAGCCATTGGCAGATACCGCATTTTGCTTCACGTTGCCGCTGAGTTTTAGCTCAGGCACCCGCACCTGCCAACTGCCGCCATACAGGCTGCCGTTGGTTTTTATCATGCCGTCCAGTTTTGCGGGCCAATCTGGATACTGTTTGGCGGTATTAATGCCTTTCAGCGCCAGTTCACTGCGCCAGCTAATCGCTTTACTCCAGTCCACCACGCCACTCAACTCGGCGGCGCCCTGTAGAGCGTTCAGCACCAGCTTATCCAGGGTGAATTGCTCGACATTGCCTTTGCCGTCTAACGCAATCGTTGCCGGGGGCACGCCTTCCCCTTTCACCGCCGTTTTCAACGACATCACATAGTCAGTGGCTTTGCCGTTGAAACGGTAATCGAGATTATCCGCCTGATACTGAATTTGTCCGCTGAGTGGCCAGCGTAGCTGGGGACTTTGCAGATGCATATTCAGCGGTAAGCCCGCTTCCCCCAGGCGCGTGTCGGCATCCAGCGTCATGCGTAGCGGACCGGATAAATTCACCGCCAGATTGAGCGTGTCACGTAATCCGCCGCCGACGGTCATTTTTACTTTTTCGCCCTTAATCGGGTCGATATTCAGCGCGGCATTCAACGTAAAATCCACCGGCCAGTTTTCTGCCAGTTGCACGTTACCCGTGGCGTTGACCTGGCCCTGCGGTGAATCAATATCAAAGGTTTGCAATTGCAGATGGCGATCGCGGGTAGTCGCTTTCACCTGCATCCGGTTGATCAGGATATCGGTGTCACCCGTTAAGCGCAGTTGCTCACCGGTGATGTCCTTAATCTCAATATCTAACGGCAGTTGGAAATCCGGCAGTTCCGGCAGCAGCGGTTTGGCGAACATCGCCTGCAAGGTCTCTCCCAGCGGCTTTTCGTCCGCCTCAGGCTGTTGCACCTTGGGCTGAATGACCTCTTCCTGCGCCACCTGCGCCGCCTTTGGCAGCGCGACCAGCAAACTTTCAATCCGCGTTGGCGTCAGGGTGAGCGCCCGGGATTCCCAATGCATGCCGGTGGTGAAATCCCGCAGGGAAATCGCCGTGTCATCCATTTTGATGTTGATATTGTGCAGTGCCAGTTTGGTCAGCGTCAGCGGATAGGGTGTCGACAGCTCACCGACACTGCTCTCCTCTTCCTCTACCGGTTGGGCAGGCGCCATCTGCTTGCTGTCGACCGTGACGTAGACATCACGCAGCGACAGGTCATTGATGCAAAATGCGCTGTTTTTCAGGCAGCCTAAATTCAGCGCCAGATGCACTTCCCCGGCATCAACATCCACGCCGGGCATGTTGTACTTCACGCCTTTTAGCGTCAGGTCACGCCAGCCACCTTTCACCTCGGCAATATCCAACCCTGGCACCCAACGCGCGGCACCGTTGAGCACCAAATGCAGCCCGGTGGTGGTGCCCACTAAAAACGCCACGCCACCCACTAACACCACGATAAAAATCAGTAACCCAATCAGGACCTTCTTCCAACGACTCATAATTCTGGCCCCAATCCAATGTAAAACTGTACGCCGTGTTGTTCTTTATCACCCACCGGTGCGGCAAGGTCGAATTTGATCGGCCCCACCGGGGATTGCCAGCGCACACCGACACCGGCACCGGTTTTGAAATTGCTCTGTTTGATATCGTTAACCGCTTCACCGGAATCAACAAACACCGCTCCCCACCATTTGCCGGTCACGTTGTATTGATACTCCAGTGAGCCAGTGGCGAGTTTGGACGCCCCCGTGAGTTTGCCCTCGCTATCGCGCGGGGAAATCCCTTTGTATTTATAGCCGCGAATACTGCGGTCACCCCCGGCGAAGAAACGCAAATCCGGCGGCACTTTGTCAAAGTCGTTGGTTTCTATCCAACCGAGATTGCCACGGGCGACAAAGCGATGCTTGTCCGCCAGCGTGCGGATCCAGACGTTTTGGGCCTGCAGCACGACGAAATCGATATCCGATCCCCACAGCGTATCGGACACATCCACCGAGTAGCGTTGGGTGTCTCCCCAGTCTGGCATCAACCCGCCGCGCGAACGGGTACGGTTAACGCTGACGCCGGGGTAAATCAGCATGGTGTTATTGCTGACGCTGCCCTGGGTAAAGTGATCAAGGCTCCAGCGCAGGTTAACGGCGCGTTGCCAGCCACTGGAGGAGTCCCAGTAGCGCGAGGCCGCAAGCGTGGTGGAGTCTGATTTGGTGTCATTGAGGTCAGTGCGCTTATAACCGCCTGCCAGCAGGTAGTACTGCTCAAGCGGGCTTTTTAACAGCGGCATTTTATAGCTGAAATCGAGGGTTTGCTCTGGGGCCGATAAGCTGGTGCTGGTGGTAAAGCTGTGCCCACGCGAGTTCACCCACGGCTTTTTCCACGTTGCCTTAACCCGCGGCCCCACATCGGTCGAATAACCCACGCCGGTTTCCACCGTGTTTTCCGTACGCGGAGAGACCACGCCGTGCAGCGGCAGGATTTTACTTTGCCGCGCTTTATCAAACTCAGGCGCGACCACCACAGAATTAAACCAGCCGGTGGCCGATAAACGGCGATTCAGCTCTGCCAGATCGCGTGAACTGTAGTAATCCCCCTGTTTGAAGGGCACCAGGTTTTGCAGGTAGTCATCGCGAATTTGAGAACCTTCGAAGGTGACGTCGCCAAAGCGATAGCGCTGTCCGCTGTCGTAATCAATATCCCAGAACGCCTGGCGCAATTCCGCCGCAACGCCGAGCTGGCTCTTAACAAAATCGGCGTCAAAATAGCCTTTGCGCAGTGAGACACTGCTCAGCGAACCTTTGAATTTTTCGTAGGTGCCGTGATTGAGTTGTGTGCCTTTCGCAGGCACCTCGGTTTTGATGAGTTTCAGGTAATCATCATCGGTGCGCGCACCGCCGCGCAGAATCACCGATGTGCCCGCAATCTTCACCGGCTCACCGGCTTTGACGCGGGCAATCAGCACCGGACGTCCGCCTTGTGCGGGCGCGGGGCGCGATTCAAATTCAATTTCGGGGTCGTAATACCCCAGGGCACGCAGCCCTTCTTTAATGGCATCCGCTACGCGCGCGCGAAAGCGCCCATCGGCGGTGACCTCATCCGTACTGATAGTGGAGAGTCGCGCCCTGGCATTCTTTTGTAAGTCCCCGGAAAGCCCTTCCAGTTGCAGGCGCACACTCGCCGCATCACTGGCAGTAGCAATGAGCATCAGACTGCCGATGCCAAAAAATAAACGGATTTTCGCCACGCTCACTCCTGTTTACTGGTCGGGTCTCAATCCTGATGGTTTTTGCACACCATTGACCCGACGATGCTCGTCTTCAGGCGTCAATTATGGATTCAATTGGCACCTGTGCATCACGAACGTTCACATTTTTCGCTAAAATTAGCAGCAAGTGTCTATTGTGTGCAAAGTCCCGCAGCAGTACAACACGCAATGGCTTAACAAACCAACAGGAGTGCCTCGTGGTTGCAAAATTAGAAAAATCTTATGTCGTTAAGTGGGATCGCGAACTAGACGGCCGTGAAACCTCGCTGCCGTTGACGGATAAGCATGCAGTGAATGGACACGCTTTGACGGAAGTCCCCGCCGGTATGCAAGTGGCAGTGTTTGGAATGGGCTGTTTTTGGGGCGTTGAACGTCTGTTCTGGAAAGCAGAGGGCGTCTGGAGCACGGCGGCGGGTTACAGCGGCGGCTACACGCCAAACCCTACTTATGATGAAGTCTGCTCGGGGCGTACCGGGCATACCGAAGTGGTACGCGTGGTGTTTGATCCGGCACGCATTAGCTATACGCAGTTACTCAGCCTGTTTTGGGATAACCATAACCCTTCGCAAGGTCTGCGCCAGGGTAATGATATTGGCAGTCAGTATCGTTCAGCGATTTACTGGCAAGACGAAGTGCAGCGGGAACACGCCGAAGCGAGCCTGAATCGCTTTAAAAACGCCATGTTAGCGGCAGGCAACCGCGAAGAAATCACTACCGAAGTGGCAGAAGCTACGCCGTTCTATTTTGCCGAAGATTACCATCAGCAGTATCTGTACAAAAATCCCAACGGCTATTGCGCGCTCGGCGGCATTGGCATCTGCCTTCCTCCCGAAGCGTAACCACTGGCAGCAGGCTCTCGCCTGCTGCTATACTCCTGCCGGGCGAACAAATTATGCCCTTTCCATGACTCTGCCACCCCTTTTTGCTTTTCAAACTCAATCGGGCTTCAACGGCAGACATTTTTGGCACGGATAGCCCGTTAACCAGCATGCTGCAATAACCTCTGTTGCGCTGCCCAGGCCAAAAATGACAAGTTTTCACAAATAGGAACCAGAATGTTAGATAGTTTACTTGTCATATTATTTTTAATTACCGTGAGTGCGTTTTTCTCGTTATCGGAGATTTCGCTGGCGGCCTCCCGCAAAATAAAGCTCAAACTGCTGGCCGATGAAGGCAATATCAACGCCCAACACGTGTTAAAAATGCAGGAAACCCCCGGTCACTTCTTTACGGTGGTGCAAATTGGGTTGAATGCCGTGGCGATCCTCGGCGGTATTGTCGGCGACGCGGCGTTTTCCCCTGCCTTTCGCGACTTATTCCTGCGCTTTATGCAACCAGAACTGGCGGAGCAACTGAGCTTTATCTGCTCCTTTACGCTGGTGACCAGCTTCTTTATCTTGTTTGCCGACCTGACACCAAAACGTATTGGCATGATTGCGCCAGAAGCCATTGCGCTGAAAATCATTAATCCGATGCGTTTTTGCCTGATGGTGTGCCGCCCTCTGGTGTGGTTTTTTAATGGCATGGCCAACAACATTTTCCGCCTGTTTAAAATCCCGATGGTCCGTAAAGACGATATCACCTCTGATGATATCTACGCGGTTGTCGAGGCCGGTGCCTTAGCGGGCGTACTGCGTAAACAAGAGCATGAGCTGATTGAGAACGTGTTTGAGCTGGAGTCACGTACCGTTCCCTCCTCCATGACCTCGCGTGAAAATATCGTGTGGTTTGATCTGCACGAAGATGAAAACAGCCTGAAAGAGAAAATCGCCCATCATCCACACTCTAAATTCCTGGTGTGTAATGGCGATATTGACCACATTATTGGCTACGTGGATTCCAAAGAACTGCTTAATCGCGTGCTGGGCCACCAAAGCCTGACGCTAAGCAGCGGCGTGCAAATCCGTAATGCGTTGATCGTGCCGGACACGCTGACGCTGTCAGAAGCGTTAGAGAGCTTTAAAGCCGCCGGTGACGACTTTGCGGTGATCATGAATGAGTATGCTTTGGTGGTGGGCATTATCACGCTGAACGATGTGATGACCACGCTGATGGGCGATTTGGTCGGTCAGGGCATGGAAGAGCAGATTGTTGCCCGTGATGCCAACTCCTGGTTAGTAGAAGGCGGAACGCCGATTGATGATGTGATGCGTGTGTTGGACATTGATGACTTCCCGCAGTCCGGCAACTACGAAACCATTGGCGGCTTTATGATGTATTCGCTGCGCAAAATTCCCAAGCGTACCGACTTTGTGAAGTTCTCTGGCTATAAATTCGAAGTGGTGGATATCGATAACTACCGTATCGATCAACTGCTGGTGACGCGGGTGGAAGACAAACCGACCGTGATATTACCGAAAACCAAAACCCCGGACGAAGAACCTCATACCTGACAACAGAAAGGGCGCTCTCAGCGCCCTTTTTTCATCAGTTGAATTCAGTCTGGAGTCGTAAAACCTGGCGGTTAACTTCTGACATAACTGAATAGTGCTGCTTATCTTTTACGCGCGGTAACAGGATCTTACCCTGATCAAATTCAAACGCGCCAACATCCTTGATATACAACCTTCCTTTAAACAGCGTCTTAACGTATTTCGCTACCTGTAGTGGATTGTAACGCTGGAAGATTTTCATTTTAATTCTACTCCTTAACGAGAATAACGCTTCTCTGCCTCCAAAATGGGAGGCCAACCATGAAGCGAAAAATTGACCACGTCACTATAGACCAGCTTGCGGTCAGCTTGTTCCGAAAATTGAATTTTTTTACCGACTTTACACTTGATGACAGAACATGGTTCGGCATAAGTATCGACTGACCCGATAAACCTTCAAAATCCAGGGTTATGTGCGCCGCCTAGCAAAAGCGCATCAACATTGAGACAGGCGCATCATCCCTGCCTATCATTACAGACACATGACGATCTGGTCGGATGACTATCAGGAAACAGAACTTATGAAAATAACTCGGATTCTTCTCAGTATAGCGGTGATTTTTTCCTTTGGCAGTGCGCTGGCTAGCAATCTTCACAATGGACAGCGCGTACCCGCGGTGGGCGTGCCAGATAAAGGCGAGCTGATACTGGATAAAGAGGCTTTCAGCTACCAAGCGTGGAACAGCGCTAAGCTGCCGGGAAAGGTGCGCGTGGTGCAGCACATCGCGGGGCGCTCTTCGGCTAAAGAGATGAATGCCAGCCTGGTTGAGGCCATTAAAGCCGCACAGTTTCCCCACGACCGCTACCAAACGACAACTATCGTGAACACCGACGATGCGATTCCCGGCACGGCACTGTTTGTTCGCAACAGCATTGAGGGTAACAAAAAGCTGTTTCCCTGGTCGCAATTTATCGTGGATAGCGACGGCAATGTGCGCAAAGCCTGGGACTTAGCCGCCAAAAGCTCAGCGATTGTAGTGCTGGATAAACAGGGTGAAGTCCGTTTCGCTAAAGAGGGCGCGCTGAGCGCACAAGAGGTTCAGCAGGTGATTGCACTGCTGAAAGAATTATTGCAGTAACCCGCCGACACTGCCCCTCCCAGCCGGGGAGGGGCACCGTTTAAAACAGGCTGACGCGAAAACCGGGGTTGAGAAAGGATTCACGCGGGGTGTAATCCAGATCTTTACCCTGCCAGTCATGCACATGCGCACCTGCCGCCACGGCAACAGCATGGCCTGCCGCAGTATCCCAAATGCAGGTTGGCCCAAAGCGGGGATAAAGCTGCGCTTTCCCTTCGGCAACCAAACAGAATTTGAGCGAAGAGCCGGTAGCAACCGTTTGATGCTCGCCCAGACTGTGCAAATACTCTTGCAGTTCAGCATCCGCATGTGAACGGCTAACCACCACCAAAGGTGGGCGCGCATCGCACACAGCGATGGTTTTTTTACTGCCCTGCTCTTCCTTCCAGGCTTTCCCTTCAGCCGCGCTGTACATCACGTCCAGTACCGGGGCATAGACCACGCCCAGCACGGCTTTCCCGTACTCGATTAAGGCAATATTGACGGTAAACTCACCGTTGCGCTTAATGAACTCTTTGGTGCCGTCTAACGGATCAACCAGCCAGTAACGTTGCCAGTGTTGGCGGTGTTCCCAACCGGGGGGATCTTCTTCAGAAAGCACCGGAATGTCAGGCGTTAAACGTTGCAGACCGTCTAAAATGACGCGGTGGGCAGCAATATCAGCTGCAGTCACCGGAGAATCATCGGCTTTTTGCTCAACATCCATGGGTGCGGCACCGTCATAAACCGTCATGATGGCCGCCCCGGCTTGACGGGCTAACTGGCAAATATCTTCTAACATGAGTGACCTCATCAGATAGGCGTTGCGTCCTGACTGCATAGATGACGATGTAAAAAGCATAGCAGTTCGCACAGCAACGACGACGAAGGCGGGATTGCGGTTTTCAGGCGCATAAAATTTCGCCCCCTAAACAGGAGGCGAGAGGTATTACAGAATTTCCAACAGCTCGACTTCAAAAATCAACGTGCTGTACGGTGGAATGGACGCACCGGCACCGCGCTCGCCGTAGGCCAGGTTATGAGGAATCACCAGTTCCCATTTGGAGCCCACTGGCATTAAGGTCAGCGCCTCAATCCAGCCGGCAATCACACCGCTAACCGGGAATTCTGCGGGCTCGCCACGTGCAACGGAGCTGTCAAACACGGTACCGTCAATCAGTTTGCCGGTGTAGTGCACACGCACACGGTCAGTACGTGCAGGAATTGCGCCTGCACCCTGATTGATCACGCTGAATTGCAGACCGGATTCGGTGGTGCTAACGCCCTCACGCTGGGCATAGTCTTGCAGGAATTGCTGACCTTCCGCCGCCATCTCTTGCTGCTTTTCACGACGTACCGCATCAGCGCGTTCGTGAACTTCACGCAGCGCACGGTGCACAACATCTACGGGTACCGCTGGCGCATTGCCTTCCAGCGCATCACGCAGACCAGCCAGCAGAGCTTCAGGTTGCAGACCTTGCAGACCGGAGTCCTGCAACTGCTGACCAACTTGTAAACCAATACCGTAACTTGCTTGTGCTTCAACGCTGTCAAAAGAAGGGGTCGTCATTACTTTTCCTTTCATCATTTAAATGTTCTGCGCAGCATAACAGTGCCAGCGCCGGGCGTAAAATCCTACGCCTGGGAGATGACTTTTTGTTAATAAAAAGAAACAATAGCACAGCAGGAACACGGACCCCGGCAAATGGACTTTCGCCGCGCCATACTCCGCATAAGAAAATGATTTGCTACAGTTAAGAGAGAATCAATGGGTCAAATTGCCCCCCGGCGGCGCAAAACACGTCAGCCTGCGTTTCTTCCTTTGTTACGGGTGAAGAAAGTGCTGAACGCGTTGTTACAACGCATGTCGCGTTCACAGGAGAGAATGATGTCGAAGGAATCGCACCAATCTGTTTTCCAGCGCTTGTGGCACTGGAGTGACCATCAACGCTGGATGGATCCCCTACCGCCGCAGCATCGCCGTGGCATAATCCTGGCTGCGGCTGTCGTGCTGCTGGCCTTTCTGTGGCCTGCGTCTCGCACGTCGGTGACACCTCCGCCCGCCACCACGGAAAACAGCGTACCGTTGCAGGCAGAGATCATCGATAACGGTGCCACCGACCAGACGCAACAAGATAATCAGGGCCAGCAATGGCGCAGCTACCAAATCGCCGCCGGTCAAACGCTGGCACAACTGTTCAGAGACAACAATCTGCCCGTCAATGAAGTGTTTGCTATGGCACGAGAAGAGGGCAGCGATAAGCCGCTCAGTACGCTGAGTGCCGGGCAAACGGTAAAAGTGCGCTTTAACGCGCAGGGCACCATCACCGCGTTGACCGTTGACGGCAGCAATGGCCCAGTGCTGTTCACCCGTCAGCAAGACGGCAGCTATCTGCGCGCTCGCTAGCGCGCCAGCAAAAAATCACGCAGCACAATCGCATGGTTGTGCTCGCTGTCTTTACTGCCATACAGCAACGTAATCTCACCCTTTTGCAACGCGTCTACCAACGGCTGCCACGCATCCGTTGCCTGCAATTCCTGGGTGTAGTGCTGACAAAACTGAGGCCAGGCATCCAGATGCTGGTGATACCACTGGCGAAGTGCGGAGGAAGGTGCAACGGCTTTCAGCCAGACGACATGCTGCAACCGCTGCCGACTGATGCCACGCGGCCAGAGTCTGTCCACCAGCCAGTAGTCCCCTTCTTCTGTGCCTTGATACGCGTATACGCGCTGTAGATGACATGTTCCCTGCATCACATTCTCCTGTTGCTCTTTTCCCAGTGTAGTCGGAAAAGGCAAAAAAAACGCCGGCACAAGGCCGGCGTCTCTTTCTGAGCAATCAACGCTTATGCTTTATCAGCAACCACGTTAACGATCAGTTTAGCGAACACTTCGCTGTGAACCTGGAAGTCCACTTCGTGCTCACCAGTGGTACGCAGAACGCCGTTCGGTAAACGAACTTCGCTCTTAGCCACTTCAACGCCTGCTGCAGTTACAGCGTCAGCGATGTCGCGAGTACCGATAGAACCGAACAGTTTACCTTCATCGCCCGCTTTGGAGCTCAGGGTAACAGTGCCCAGACCGTTGATTTTCTCTGCGCGTGCTTCAGCTGCTGCCAGAGTTTCAGCCAGTTTGGCTTCCAGCTCAGCGCGACGTGCTTCGAAAAACTCAACGTTTTTCTTAGTGGCAGGAACAGCTTTGCCCTGTGGAACCAGGAAGTTACGAGCGTAGCCCGCTTTAACATTTACCTGATCACCCAGGCTGCCCAGGTTTGCTACTTTATCAAGCAGAATAACTTGCATTACCTTATCCTCTTAAAGTCGTTGATGGACAGCGGCCAATTACTGATGACGATCAGTATATGGCAGCAGAGACAGGTAACGCGCGCGCTTGATAGCACGAGCCAGCTGACGCTGGTATTTAGCGCGAGTACCGGTGATACGGCTCGGTACAATTTTACCGCTCTCGGTGATGTAGTTTTTCAGCGTTGCGATATCTTTATAATCGATCTCTTGAACGCCTTCCGCTGTGAAACGGCAGAACTTGCGACGACGGAAATAACGTGCCATTTGGCTAGTCTCCAGAATCTATCAATTCAATCTGCTCGGCATGCAACACCAATTTATTCAAACCATTGCGACCCTGATGGGTGCTGATAAAGCCTGAAACGGTGAGTTGCGTGCCGACCGTTATACTGTGAGTAAGCGCCTGATGCGCGCTGCCGCTTATCACGACAGGCATTCGACACCAAGCTTGCCGGTTGAAACCGGCTTCCACTTGCATAGAACGGTGCTCAAGCACCAACTGGCAATGTGGAATTCCTGACGGGCTGACTTTCCGAACCGGGGTCTTAAGGACGCTGCCAGTGAGGGTGAGTCGATTAGCCGTCACAGAAATTACTCTTCAGAATCCCCAGCATCTGCATCATCTGCGGTTTCGTTTGCAAAATCTTCGCGACGATCACGACGCTCATCTTTTGCTTTAACCATCGGAGATGCTTCAGTTACCGCGTGCTTAACGCGCATAACCATGCTACGGATAACGGCGTCGTTGAAGCGGAAGTTAGTTTCCAGCTCATCGATCGCTTCCTGCGGCGCTTCCACGTTCAGCAGAACGTAGTGTGCTTTGTGCAGTTTGTTGATCGGATAAGCCAGCTGACGGCGGCCCCAGTCTTCCAGACGGTGGATCGTGCCCTGTGCACCGGTGATAGCACCCGTGTAACGCTCGATCATGCCCGGAACCTGCTCGCTCTGGTCAGGATGGACCATAAATACGATTTCGTAATGACGCATCGATTTGCTCCTTACGGATTATTCAGCCTCCTGTCAGGGTCAGCTGCGGCCCATGGAAGCAAGGAACGTTAATAGACCGTTGATTAAAACAGTCTGTGAATGCAGCTGAAAAATTGACGCGTAATCATACTGGCAGACCCGCGATAACTCAAGCTGGCGAAGAAAATAAATCTTCGCCAGCAGCGGGTTCACAGTGAAGAGGCAAAAAAGGCGACGGTTGCCTGCAGCGCCGCCGGTGTCACCCGGTGTCCTACGTGGGTTTCGATGATTGTCGTCAGGTGCTGGTCATAGCCCTGTGCCCGCAAGGCGTCCACCAGACGGACACTTTCCGCGACGGGAACCACTTCATCGGCGTCGCCGTGCCAAATCAGCAGCGGGCGTTCTGCGAGGGCAGCCAGATGGTGCGTCACATCCCATTCGGCGAGCGGGGCCAAACGCGTGTCTAAATGCGCCTGCGCTTCTGCGGAGTGCGCGACAAAAGGCGGAAACAGCTGTTTCGCTAACGTCGAAAAGTAGCCGGAGCCCATCAGGCAGGCCACACTGCGTATATCAGGATAACGCGCCATCGCGCCTAACGCCGTCATCCCTCCCTGCGATGCGCCGCCAACGGCAAAGCGCCCATCAGCAATGAGTCCCTGCTTTTCTAATGCCTGGCGAATACAGGCAACCTCGTCGATATTGCTACTCAGGATCTCCCAGAACTGCGTCAACCGCGTTTCACTGTCGCCGTTGTAGCGCGCACCATGGTGCAAAGCATCGGGCATCACCACCCGAAAACCCCGCTGCGCCAGCGCCACGGCAAAATAGGCATACACCTCTTTCGAAGAGGTAAAGCCATGCCAAAAGGCCACCACCGGTAACGCTTTGTGCTGCATTCCTGCCGGCGTTGCATGCAAACAGGCAATCCCCGCCAACGACGTTTCGCTGATTTCTATCATGCCGTCTCCCCCTAAAGTCACGGCATTCAGTGTACTGCGGCTGCTTATTTTCTGCTCTGACAAATCCTGACAATAAAAAGCTAAAAAAATGCGTAGCGCTGCCGTTGATCGTAATGGTATCCCCGTCTCTTTAAGGCCCTCTATGAAAACATTCTCACCGCGCGGATGGAGTCTAAGCGTAAGATTGTCAGTGATGACTTCCCTCGGAGTGGCGCTGTGTTTTACGGCGTTAACGCTGGCGTTAAGCCTGCAGTCCTCGCGTCAGTTAGAGGCGCAAACCCGTGCCAGCATGGCTGCACAGGTGGCAGGCGTGGGCGATATGGCGGATATGTTTTATGCCACACTGTCTTCTGAAGTCACCAATTACACCGCGTTGTTTCAAAGTTTCTTGCCCAAGCGCTTTACCGTGGATGAGAACGCCCCGGTTAACGTGAACGGTGTTGACGTTCCCACCCTGCGCGCGGGATTAAAAACGTTGAACCTCGATCAGGTCACCGTCGATGGCTTTCTGGAGCGCACAGGCGCGATTGCCACTATTTTTGTCCGCAGCGGCGACCAATTCGTGCGGGTGTCCACTTCCCTGAAAAAAGAGGATGGCACCCGGGCGGTGGGCACTCAGTTAGATAACAACAGCCCCGCCTGGCAGCCCGTGAGCCAGGGCGAGATCTTTCGCGGCATCACCGCGTTGTATGGCAAACGCTACATGACCGAATACCTGCCGATAAAAGATGACGCAGGCGCGGTGATTGGCTTGCTGTTTGTCGGCATTGATATTGGCAAGCAGTACGCGTTGATGCGCGAGAAAATCCTCGACGGCAACTTGCCCGGTGGCGGTTACATCAGCGTACTCAATGGCCACCGCGGTAATGGGCAAGGCGAGTGGTTGTTTCATCGTAAGCAAGAGCAGCAGGCCGCTGGCTTGCCCGCAGAGGTTTTGCAGCAGCCCGCTGGCGAACTGGAGATGACATTGGATGATGGCGCACACCTGGTCGTCTGGCAACGCGTTCCCGGCTGGGAATGGGTGATCACTGCCGATGTCAGCCGACAAGCGCTGCTGGCCCCGATTGTACAGTCACGCAATCTGTTTTTACTGACCGGCGGCGCGCTCACTGTGCTGTTTGCGGTGGTTTTTCTGTTATACAGCCGCCGGGCCATCAGCCAGCCGCTGCGCGAGGTGGTGACTCTGGCCAACGACTACGCGGCCGGCAAACTGCATGCCAGCCTGGCAACTCGTCGTCAGGATGAAGTGGGCCAGTTAATTACCGCGATCAACGGAATCGCCGCTGGATTACAGCGCATTGTGGCCCAGGTGCGTGATGCCGCCAGCGAAATCAGCCACGGGACCGACAGCATTGCACAAGGCTCCGATAACATCAGTGAGCAGATCGGCCGCCAGGCCAGCAGCGTCGAGCAAACCTCGGCCAGCATGAGCCAATTGAGCACCACCGTTGAGCGTAACGCCGATAACGTCACGCAAACTCTGGCGTTGGTGGCCTCGGCAGCGCAGCGGGTAGAAGAAGGCGGTCATACGGTTGCCCGCTCTGCAGCCACGATGGACGCTATCCGTAAAACGTCGCAAAGCATCGCTGATATCACACAGATGATCGAAAGCATTGCCTTTCAGACCAATATTCTGGCGCTGAATGCGGCAGTCGAAGCGGCCCGCGCCGGTGAACATGGCAAAGGCTTTGCCGTCGTGGCCTCGGAAGTGCGCGCTCTGGCACAGCGCAGCGCACAGGCTGCAAAAGAGATTGAGGCGTTGATCAGCCATTCACTGTCGCAGGTGTTAGAAGGACATGATTTATCAACACAAACACAGTCGGCAATGGAAAATATCGTTAGCGAAATTGCCCAGGTGAAAACCCTGATGGATGAGGTGAATGTCGCCTCACGCGAGCAGTCACTGGGTATCGCGCAGGTCAATGAAGCAATGCAGCAGATTGGTGCGGCCACGCAGCAAAACAGCGATTTGGTACAGCAGTCAACGCAGACCGCGCAAGCGCTGAGTCACAAAGGGCATCATTTAACGCAACTGGTGAGCATCTTCCAACTGAAGGGATAAGCCCGCCAGGGTACACTGAAGAAAATTCCGCGTGAGGATGATCCGATGCGCCGCGTATATCTTCTGTTCATTACCGTGCTATTAGCCGGTTGCAGTGTTTTTTCTGTCACGCCACAACCCGCGCCTGCGCCCACCGCGCAGGCGCAGGCGCAGGAAGTGAACCGGGCACAAAGTCTGAGCTTAAAAAAAGTCGGTAGCGTGAGCGTTACGGTACGCGGCTCGCCGGATGACGCCGTCCGCGCCATTGCGGCGAGGGCCAACGCGGCCGGCGTGCCCTACTACCAGGTCCTGATGCTCGACGATCAACTGTTCAGCGGCCTGTGGCGGGCACAAGCCAATCTGTATGTCCCGTTAACCGCCGGTGGCGCGCAACAATAAGCGGTCGCACTGGGCTGCCGATAAGGTGGCAGGGCCGCGTGTGTCCAGCCACTGATGGCACCAGCCATCCGCCAGTCCTGGCTCTAACACCTGTAACATTTGGCTGGCGGTCGCAAACGCATACAGTTGCTGGGTGAGATGCCGCGCATGAGCTTCCTGCGGTTTGTCCAACTGGCGTCGCAGTTGTCGCCAGTGTCGGTCCAGATGGCGGTTACACCCTTTCACCGCCTCATATTCCTGTTCCAGTCGTTCACGCACATCAGATTGCTTACGCAGCACACGAAGCACGTCCAGACACATCACATTGCCGGAGCCTTCCCAAATGCTGTTCACCGGCATTTCACGGTAGAGACGCGGCAATTCGCTCTCTTCGCAGTAGCCGTTTCCGCCAAGCACTTCCATCGCTTCGGCCACAAACGCGATACCGTGCTGACAAACAACGTATTTCGCCGCTGGCGTCAGTAAGCGGCTCAGCAGTCGTTCGCTGGCGTCATCGCTTTGCCAGGCGCGGGCCAGCCGCATCAGCAATGCTGTTTGCCCTTCCAACCACAGTGCTTGCTGGCTTAATACCTGACGCATTAACGGCTGATCCGCCAAATTTTTCCCCATCACCTGCCGCTGATGCGCATGCCACAGTGCAACCGACAATGCGCGTCGCATCTGGCCGTGACTGCCCAGCGCGCAGTCAAAGCGCGTGTAACCGCCCATCTTCAGGATATGACGCACACCTTCGCCCTCTTCTCCCAGCAGCCAGCCGTGTGCGTTTTGAAACTCCACTTCGGCACTGGCGTTGGCGCGATTACCCAGCTTGTCTTTCAGGCGTTCCAGTCGGATGGCGTTGCGCATGCCATCCGGCAGTAAACGCGGTACAAAAAAGCACGACAGCCCACTCTGCGTCTGCGCCAACACCAAATGCGCATCACTTTGTGGCACCGAGAAAAACCATTTGTGCCCAATCAGACGATAGGCTTCACCCGGCCCACGCTGTGCCAGAGGCTCAGCGCGCGTGGTGTTGCTTAACACGTCAGTGCCACCCTGTTTTTCCGTCATGCCCATGCCGATCAGCAGGCCACGCTTCTGCGGCGCAGGTCGACTGTGCGGATCGTAGCTGTCCGACATCAGCCCCGGCAGCCAATCATGAAAGGATTTCGGCATCTGTGCCTGCAGCAGCGGAATGGCACCAAAGGTCATGGTGACCGGACACAAACTGCCCGCTTCTACCTGCGCATGCAGCATGAAGCGCGCGGCGCGGGCAACAAATCCGCCAGGCGTTGCCGGTTGTTCCCAGGGAAGGTTATGTAAGCGGTTCGCGCACAATCCCTGCATCAGCATATGCCATGCCGGGTGAAAACGAATGTCATCGACACGATCGCCCGTGGGCGCGTAGCGTACCAGCTCAGGGGGATGGGCATTTGCCAGCCGCCCCAGTTCAAGGGATTCACTGCTGCCCAACTGGGCACCGACCGACGCCAAACGCTCAGCATCCCAGCCTGCGCCTTCCCGCACCAGGGCTTCGCGGAGGGGGGTGTCAGACAGAAACAGGTTGCTTTGGCTCAGTGGGCCTGGTTGGTTAAAAACGGTGTGCGTTGTCCAATTCATCATGACCTCCATGCGGCATCATGTTGAGTATGGAAACGGGCGGCGGATTATGCCTGCTGGAGAGGAAAAATCGGGGCGTTGATCACGCCCCGGCGATCTTATTTGCTGCGCTGACGCACGGCTTCAAACAGACAAATACCGGTGGCCACAGACACGTTCAGCGAGGAAACGCTGCCTGCCATTGGGATGCTGATCAGTTCATCACAGTGCTCGCGGGTTAAACGGCGCATACCTTCGCCTTCGGCACCCATCACCAGCGCCATTGGCCCGGTCATTTTGCTCTGATACAGCGTGTGATCGGCTTCGCCCGCCGTGCCCACTAACCAGACATTGGCTTCCTGCAACTGACGCATGGTGCGCGCCAGGTTGGTCACGCGGATCAGTGGCACGCTTTCGGCGGCACCGCAGGCGACTTTTTTCGCCGTAGCATTCAGTTGCGCGGAGCGGTCACGCGGAACGATCACCGCATCCACACCCGCAGCGTCGGCGCTGCGCAAGCATGCCCCCAGATTATGGGGATCGGTGACACCATCGAGGATCAGCAAGAACGGCTGATCCAGCGAGGCCAGCAGATCGGGAAGATCATTTTCCTGATACTGACGACCCGGTTTTACCATCGCAACGATGCCCTGATGCACCGCGCCCTCTGTTTTCTCATCCAGCCACTGGCGGTTCGCGAGTTGGACCACCACGCCTTGCGCTTCTAACGCGGCGATCACCGGCTGCAGACGACGATCGTCACGGCCCTTGAGGATCCAGACCTGCTGAAAACGCTGGGGGGCACTTTCAACCAGTGCCTGTACGGCGTGGATACCGAAAATTATTTCACTCATTGTTAACTCTTGGTTATGTAGCGACCCTCCCCGCAGGGAAGGTCATAGACGCATTTTATGGACTGGTTTTCTTCGCTGCGCGTTTTGCTTTGGTCGCGGCGGCTATTTTACGGGTTTTCTCCGACACCGGTTTCGCTTTTTTCTCTTTCTTGGGTTTTTCCGCAACCTCGGTTTTGGCTTTGCCTCTGGCTTTTGGCTTGCCTTTTTTCGCCGCCCGGAAAGCCGCGTCCGGCTCAAAGTTAACGCCTTTACGCATTTGACGACGCTTCTGGCCGTTGCCTTCCGCTCCGCCCTTCTTCACGCGATCGCGCGCGGTTTTGCCATCGCCCCGCGGCTTGCGTGAGCTGGAGATCAAAGCAAAGTCGATTTTACGCTCGTCCATATGCACGGCTTCCACGCGCACTTCCACCGTGTCGCCAAGACGATACGTATGACCGCCAGATTCACCAATCAGACGCTGGCCTACCTGGTCAAAGCGGTAGTAATCGTTATCCAACGTAGAAACGTGCACCAGGCCATCAATAAACAGCTCTTCCAGACGCACAAAGAAACCAAAACCGGTCACGCTGGAGATAATCCCTTTAAAGGTTTCCCCCACGTGATCTTGCATAAAGTCGCACTTCAGCCAGTCCGCCACATCACGCGTGGCTTCATCGGCACGGCGCTCAGCCATCGAACAGTGCTGCCCTAACTGCAACATTTGCTCCATGCTGTAGTGGTAGCCGCCGTTGACCGTGCCATTGCCTTCCAGCGTACCTGCGTCCTGTGCCAGCAGGTATTTGATCGCCCGGTGCAGCAGCAGATCTGGGTAGCGGCGAATCGGCGATGTAAAGTGCGCATAGGAAGTCAGCGCCAAACCAAAGTGGCCACGGTTTTCCGGGTCATACACTGCCTGCTTCATTGAGCGCAGCAGCATGGTTTGCAGCATTTCGTGATCGGGACGATCGGCAATCAACGCCAGTAACTCAGCGTAATCCTTTGGCTGCGGCTTACCGGCACCCGGCAGCGACAGGCCCAACTCGGCCAGAACGGAACGGAAGCTGGTGATGCTGTCCTCGCTCGGACGGTCATGCACGCGGAACAGCGCAGGCTCCAGGCGTTTCTCAACAAAGCGTGCGGAGGCGATGTTGGCGAGGATCATGCACTCTTCAATCAGCTTATGCGCATCATTACGGGTGGTGGCTTCCACGCGCTCAATGCGCCGCTCGGCATTAAAAATAAACTTCGCTTCTTCGGTCTCAAACGCAATGCCGCCACGTTCAGCACGCGCCGTATCGAGCGCCTGATACAGGTTATGCAGCTCTTGCAGGTGTTTGACCAGCGGCTGATATTGCTCACGCAGCTCAACATCGCCCTGCAGGATATGCCAGACCTTGTTATAGGTCAGACGTGCATGGGAGTTCATCACCGCTTCATAATGCTTGTAACCCGTCAGTTTGCCGCTGGCGGATATGGTCATTTCACAGACCATACACAGGCGATCCACTTGCGGGTTCAGCGAGCACAGACCGTTCGACAGCACTTCCGGCAGCATCGGAACAACTTGCGAAGGGAAGTAAACGGAGGTGCTGCGGTTGTGTGCTTCGACATCCAGCGGTTTGCCCGGACGCACGTAATAGCTGACATCCGCGATGGCGACCCACAAGCGCCAGCCACCGCCGCGCTTCTTCTCACAGTACACGGCATCATCGAAATCGCGCGCGTCTTCACCGTCGATGGTTACCAACGGGAGTTGGCGCAGGTCAACGCGCCCTTGTTTGGCCGCTTCAGGCACTTCTTCACGTAGACGGGCGATCTCTTTTTCGACCGCCTCAGGCCACACGTGTGGAATATCATGGGTGCGCAGCGCCATATCAACGGCCATGCCGGTGCCCATATTGTCGCCCAAGACTTCAACCACTTTACCCACGGCCTTGGTACGGCGCGTTGGGCGCTGGGTGAGCTCGACCACCACAACGGTGCCCATCCGCGAGCCCAGCGTATCTTCCGCCGGGATCAAAATATCAAAACTCAGGCGGCTGTCATCGGGGACGACAAAACCCAGCCCGGCATCGGTGAAGTAACGCCCCACAATTTGCGGATTGCGCGGCTCGACAACGCGTACCACACGCGCTTCACGGCGGCCTTTACGATCGGCACCCAGCGCCTGGGCCAGAATTTCATCGCCGTGCATACAGAGTTTCATCTGCTCAGCCGACAGATACAGATCGTCTTTGCGGCCTTCAGCGCGCAGGAAGCCATAGCCATCGCGATGACCAATGACTTTTCCTCGGGATAAATCCAAACGTTCCGGGAGGGCGTAACACTGACGGCGGGTAAACACCAACTGTCCGTCTCGTTCCATTGCCCGCAGGCGACGGCGCAGGGCTTCTAAATGTTCTTCACTGCTCAGGCCCAGCTCCTGGGCTAATTCTTCGCGGCTGGCCGGTTTTTCTCGTTTGTCTAAGTGGGCCAGAATAAATTCGCGACTGGGAATGGGGTTATCGTACTTCTCTGCTTCTCTTTCCTGGAAAGGATCGTGTGACATGCGGTTCCTCCGTTGTCATCCGTGGCTCAGTGAAGGACGTTCACTGAGCAATAATTTGTATAGCGGGACGTTTTCGTCGAGTAATTCCGCCAAAGTGTAGCCATCCAATTCTCGCAGGAAGGCTTGCGTCGCTTCATAGAGCGCTTTTTTTAGTCGGCAAGCACTGGTGATATAGCAATCATCGCAGTTCACTAATTGCAGGGGTTCCAGTGAACGCACTACTTCACCCACAACAATCTCGCTTGCGGGTTTGCCGAGCCGAATACCACCGTTTTTTCCACGTACCGCAGCAACGTAACCGTGACGACTTAACTGATTGATTATTTTGACCATGTGGTTACGTGACACGCCGTAGATGTCCGTCACTTCACTGATACTGGTCATTTTGTCATTGGGCAAAGTGGCCATATAAATCAGTGCCCGCAGGCCGAAATCGGTGAAACTTGTTAACTGCACAGAAACCTCGGACTCTGCTTGGCCCAGCAAAATGCACTGATCCCATAATTGGCTTTACTTATGATGATAAACCAGCCAGAGAAAAAACGGCTACCTTCATGGCAAGAAAGGAGAAATTGACAGAATGGAGCGGAAAGAGAAGCAGACAAATAAAGGCCGGGAACGCTGTCCCGGCCATCACGATAATTAGGCGTCAAACGGGTCACGCAGAATCATCGTTTCACTGCGATCGGGGCCGGTAGAGATGATGTCAACCGGCACGCCGGTGACTTCTTCTACACGTTTGATGTAATCGCGTGCAGCCTGTGGCAGGCCTTCCACGGTTTTCACACCAAAGGTCGTCTCGCTCCAACCTGGCAGAGTTTCATAGATAGGCTCAATGCCTTCCCAACCTTCTGCTGCCAGTGGAGTGGTGGTCACTTCGCGGCCATCTGGCATGCGGTAACCCACACAAATTTTCACTTCTTTCAGGCCATCCAGCACGTCCAGTTTGGTCATGCAGAATCCCGACAAGGAGTTGATCTGTACCGCACGACGCACCGCAACGGCATCCAACCAACCGGTACGACGGCGACGGCCAGTGGTTGCACCAAACTCATTGCCTTGCTTGCACAGGAACTCACCGATGTCATCAAACAGTTCCGTCGGGAACGGACCCGCACCCACACGCGTAGAGTAGGCTTTCACGATACCCAGCACGTAATCCACATAACGTGGGCCAATACCGGAACCGGTCGCCACGCCACCTGCGGTGGTGTTAGAGGACGTCACGTACGGATAGGTACCGTGGTCGATGTCTAACAGCGTACCTTGCGCGCCTTCGAACATGATCAGATCGCCGTTTTTACGCGCCGTATCCAACAGTTCAGACACATCCACCACCATGCTGGTCAGAATGTCAGCTACCGCCATCACATCACTCAGCACAGTGTCAAAGTCAACAGCGTCTTCTTTGTAGTAGTTCACCAACTGGAAGTTGTAGAACTCAACGATCTCTTTCAACTTAGCCGGGAACGTCTCTTTGTTGAACAGATCGCTCACGCGCAAGCCGCGACGGGCCACTTTATCTTCGTAAGCCGGACCGATGCCGCGACCGGTCGTACCGATAGCTTTCGCACCACGCGCTTTTTCGCGCGCTAAGTCCATTTTGACGTGATAGTCGAGGATCAACGGACAGGCTTCAGAAATCAGCAGACGATCACGTACTGGTACGCCGCGGTCTTCCAACTGTTTCATCTCTTTCATCAGCGCGGCAGGCGACAACACAACACCATTACCAATGATGCTGGTGACGTTTTCACGCAGAATGCCAGAAGGGATCAAGTGGAGGACGGTTTTTTCACCGTTGATAACAAGAGTGTGGCCTGCATTATGACCACCTTGATAGCGCACAACGTATTTCGCGCGTTCGGTTAAAAGGTCTACAATCTTACCTTTACCTTCGTCACCCCATTGGGTGCCCAGTACGACGACGTTCTTACCCATTTCCTAAAACCACCGGTTGCTTAAAAATGGATTCTACCATCGTCATTTTCAGCTTTCAGCACTTTTAGTATACGATTGCGCAGTTTTTTTAGCCGCTGACATTTTCCTCAACCTACGGCTGGCAGCGCTTGTGTCAGAGATCGCCGTGAGTACGCAACATATAGTAGATAACAATCCCTGCCACCACTAAACCACCGCCAAAGCGTCGTAACAGATGATCCGGTTGTTGGGCCATCGCCAGGATCATACGCCGCCAGATACGCGGTAACAGCATGGGACCGAGCCCTTCAATAATCAGCACCAACGCCAATGCCAGCCACAAGGTTGTACTCATGATTTTTCCATCCTGAAATAAAAAACGGGCCGGAGGAATCTCCGGCCCGCTCAGGTTATATCAGAAATTAGCGTGTGGCGTGAGTTGGCGTCTTCATATATCGGAAGAAGTCGCTGTCTGGGCTCAGCACCATGACATCCTGATTATTGCTGTCAAAGCTCTTATCGTATGCGCGCAGGCTACGGATAAAGGCATAGAAATCAGGATCCTGACTAAAGGCATCAGCAAACAATTTCGCTGCTTGTGCATCACCTTCACCGCGCGTAATCAGTGCCGTACGTTCGGCTTCCGCTAGCGTGCGGGTCACCTGATAGTCAGCCTGGGCACGCAATTTCTCTGCCTCTTCCTGACCTTGTGAACGCTGGCTACGGGCAACCGCTTCACGCTCGGCGCGCATACGGTTGTAGATAGCATCAGACACTTCTGTCGGCAGGTTGATTTGCTTGATACGCACATCCACGACCTGAATACCTAACGCCGCCATACTGTTCGGATTCGGTGCAGGCTCGCTGCTGCTGGTTTCACGCTCTACACGCGCTGCCGCAGAGGCGATAGCATCATCGGCAGCCGCCGTCGCGGTACCGTCATCGCTCGACGTACCGGTATTCAGTGCATCACGCACATCGGTGGTCAAACGCCCACGCGAGTCCGTCACGATCTCTTTCACATCCAGACGACCAATTTCAGAACGCAAACGGTCACTGAACTTACGTTTCAGCAGCACTTCGGCCTGTGAGACGTCACCGCCGCCTGTCGCCAGGTAGTAGCGGCTGAAATCACTGATACGCCATTTGATGTAAGAGTCGACGATCAGGTCTTTCTTCTCTTTGGTCACAAAGCGGTCAGCCTGGTTGTCCATGGTTTGCATACGTGCATCAAGGGTTTTCACCGATTCGATGAAAGGGATCTTGAAATGCAGACCTGGTGCATAGACCAGTGGCTTGTTTTCGTCATCGCGCAGAACTTTGCCAAAGCGCAACACGATGCCCCGGTTGCCCTCCTGCACCACAAACAGTGATGCGTAGAGCGCCACCAGCACGATAATTAAAACGACGATTATTGGCTTACGCATTGGTTACTCTCTCCCTTCGCGCTGGCTATCACTACGCTGCGCGTTCGCACGGCGCTGATCCATGATGTTTTCCGGGCTTGCTGATGAACTGGCAGCCGGACGTTCGCCGTTGCTGGCCGGTGGTACACGTAACAGGCTGTTGCTGCTACTGTCCTGGCTGCGGGAAGCCCCGTTACCGCTCTGGCCGCGCATCAGTTGATCCAACGGCAGCACCATCAGGTTATTGCCTTTGTCATTGACCAGCACTTTACGGGTATTACTGAGCACGCGTTCCATGGTTTCGATATACAAACGCTCACGGGTAATTTCCGGGGCAGATTTGTATTCTGGCAGCAGTTTCGCGAAGCGTTGAACTTCACCTTCTGCTTCCAGTACGACACGGGATTTATAAGCACGGGCCTCTTCCAGAATACGTTGCGCACGGCCATTTGCCCGTGGCTGAACTTCATTGGAATAGGCTTCGGCTTCACGCACATACTGCTCGCGGTTTTCACGGGCGGCGATGGCATCATCAAACGACGCTTTTACCTCTTCCGGCGGACGTGCAGCCTGGAAGTTAACGTCAAGCAGGGTGATCCCCATATCGTAAGGACGAATGGTCTCTTCCAGCTCGCGCTGCGTATCGCTACGAATAACGGTACGGCCTTCGGTCAGAATGCGGTCCATGGTGGCACGGCCAATGACGCCACGCAGTGCACTGTCCGTTGCCTGGCGCAGGCTGTTATCCGCACTGGTCGTGGCAAACAGATAACGCTCTGGGTTGGTCACGCGGTACTGCACGTTCATTTCAACGCGCACCACGTTTTCATCAGAGGTCAGCATCACACCGGAAGCAGCCAGTTCACGCACTGACTCCACGTTGACGGCGCGAACCTGATCGATAAAGGTCGGTTTCCAGTTCAGACCTGGCTCAACCAAATGGCTGAATTGACCAAAACGGGTCACAACGCCACGTTCTGCTTCTTTGATGGTGTAGAAACCGCTGGCGGCCCAAATCACCACGGCAGCGACAGCAGCGATACCCACAAGGCGTCCGCCGTAGTGCTGGCCGGATTTATTCCCGCCATTACTATCGCCACCGCCTTTGTTACCACCGCCCAGTCCACCGAGCTTCTTGCTCAGCTTACGGAAGATATCGTCGAGATCAGGTGGCCCCTGTTCACGTCCCCCTTTATTGCCCCCAGAGTTGCCGCCTTGATTATTGCTGCTTCCCCACGGGTCGCGGTCCTGTCCGTTGTTACCGGGCTGATTCCACGCCATGTTATGCTCCATTCATTATGTGTGCGGTGGATACCCTGCGTGACAGGCACGGCATCGCTGTAAAATACGTTAACGCCGCGCCTGAGACGGGGTATACAAGTCTCAGGCAAAATCAATCAAACAATATAGTGCGTTAGCGTCGGTTCCTGTTTACACAGGCGACGCCAATCGACGATGGGCATGCGCACATGAAGCCCCATGCAACCATCCTCTTCATTCCATTCACGTTCAATCGCCTGCAACTGGTAGAAACGGCTTCTCAGCCTTCCTGCTTCCGGGGGCAAACGAAGATCGTATTGCGCAATTTCGCCAGCCAAACGTTCGGTTAACGCCTGGAACAGCAGCGGTACGCCTTCACCGCTTTGCGCCGACAACCACACCCGAACCGGGCGGTTTTCGTCGTCTCGATCAATACGCGGCTGAAAATCCTCCAGCATATCGATTTTGTTCATCACCTGCAGTACCGGAATTTCATGCGCTTCAATCTCTTCCAGTACCAGGTTTACCGCCTCAATGTTCTCGTCCAGACGGACATCAGCAGCATCAATCACGTGCAGTAGCATGCTGGCCTGCCGCGTTTCCTGCAGCGTGGCTTTAAACGCCGCGACCAGGTCATGCGGTAAGTGGCGGATAAACCCTACCGTGTCTGCCAGCACCACCTCGCCGACATCGTCGACGTCAATACGGCGCAATGTAGGATCGAGCGTCGCAAACAACTGGTCAGCGACATACACTTCCGCCGACGTGATGGCATTAAACAACGTGGATTTGCCCGCGTTGGTGTACCCGACCAGAGAAACCGTTGGGACGTCCGCTTTGGCACGCGCTTGTCGTCCCTGATCGCGCTGCTTCTCAACGCGTTGCAGGCGAGACAAAATCTGGCCAATACGATTACGCAATAAGCGACGGTCGGTTTCCAACTGCGTTTCACCCGGCCCACGTAAGCCGATTCCGCCTTTCTGGCGTTCAAGGTGCGTCCAGCCGCGAACCAAACGGGTAGCCAAATGGCGAAGTTGAGCCAACTCGACCTGCAATTTCCCTTCATGGGTGCGGGCGCGTTGGGCGAAAATATCTAGGATTAAGCCGGTGCGGTCGATCACGCGACATTCGCACAACCGCTCAAGATTTCGCTCTTGAGCCGGGGTTAAGGCGTGATCAAATAACACCACCGATGCACCGCTGGATTTTACCGCATCGGCAATTTCGACTGCCTTTCCTTCACCGACAAAATATTTAGGATGGGGGGACTTTCGACTGCCGGTAATCACCCGCAGCGCTTCAACACCCGCAGAAGAGACCAGGGTTTCGAACTCCTGGAGATCTTCGATATCTTTGTCTTGCGAGAAATAGATGTGTACCAGTACGGCCTGCTCACCGGCATCATAACGGTCAAACAAGCGTCAACCTCTCTTTATTCAATCCCATGACGGGGAGCCTACAGGTTCCCCGCCGTGGATCACAGTGAACGTCCGCTTATTCAGCGTCGTCGCTGTCCTGTTGTGGCTGGGATGGTGCTGCAGCCTGGTTGCTTCCGCCGTGGTGATAGTTGCTACCGCCACCACTGGTATTATTACTGTGGTGGGAAACCGGACGGGACGGAACGACGGTAGAGATCGCGTGCTTATACACCATCTGGCTAACCGTGTTTTTCAACAAAATAACAAATTGATCAAACGACTCGATCTGACCCTGCAGTTTGATGCCGTTAACCAAGTAAATAGAAACCGGAACACGTTCACGACGCAGTGCGTTCAGAAACGGGTCTTGTAAAGATTGCCCCTTAGCCATTCTATCTTTTCCTTATATGCTTGTTGTTTATCATTTAAGAACCTAATGGTTCTGAAAAAAACTGCGAAAAAATTTGCGCACGATAACGCATCAATTTTACACATTCACGCCGGGGCTGCACCAACTACCTGTAGCACCTGCCGGAATGCGTCTTCAGGTTGCTCACTGTCTAACCAGTGAACCCCCTCCCAGCCGCGTAACCATGTCATTTGACGTTTCGCAAGCTGTCTCGTGGCACAAATTCCCCGATAAACCATCTCATCAAAATCAGTTTCACCAGAAAGATACGACCACATCTGGCGATAACCAACGCAACGGATGGAAGGCAAGTCCGTATGCAAATCTCCGCGTGCGAAAAGCGCGCGCGTTTCCGCCTCAAAACCTGACGCCAACATGGTGTGATAGCGCTCTGCAATACGAAGGTGAAGTAATTCGCGATTCGCCGGAGCGATAGCAAACTGGTAAACCTCATACGGCAAGGCATCGCCCGCTGTTTTTGTCAGTTCGGTTAAAGTTTTACCTGAAATAAAAAAAACTTCCAGTGCTCGCGAAAGGCGCTGCGGATCATTCGGATGAATACGACTGCCTGCAACGGGATCGATCTCACATAACTGACGATGTAAAACGTCCCAACCTTGTTCGCTTGCCTGTTGCTCAATTCGCTGGCGCACGTCTGGATCTGCCGGGGGCAACGGCGATAACCCTTCTAACAGCGCTTTAAAGTAGAGCATCGTCCCGCCCACCAGCACAGGTATTCTGCCTGCTGCGGTGATCTCAGCCATCTCGGCGAGGGCATCACGACGAAACTCTGCGGCAGAATAGGCTTCTGACGGGTCGCGAATATCCAATAAACGATGGGGTGCCTGCGCGCGTTCTTCAGGTGTGGGCTTTGCAGTGCCCACATCCATGCCGCGATAAATCAGCGCAGAATCCACGCTAATCAGCTCTACCGGTAAATGTTGACGTAACCGAATGGCTAACGCTGTTTTACCGGAGGCCGTTGGCCCCATCAAAAAAATCGCCTTTGGCCGGCCAGCCGTGCTTCTGTCACTCATGCTTCAAGGCGTTAAACGCCGTCTCCAATGCGATTGGCTGGAATAAACCAGAAGGTGGCACTTTTACCAACTGCGGGCAAAGCCGCTCAACTTCTGTTAATAGCGTAATCGCCTGTGAGTGATTCCACGCTGAATGTTCCGTCACTGCGTGACGCGCCAGCCATTGTGTGACCTGGTCTGGCTGAACATCTTGCTGTCGGGCCAAGTAGCCTAACAGTTCAGGAATCAAGATTTGTAAATTTTGTTGGCGCAATGGTAAAGGCACCGCGCGCAGCGTCACATGCTGCGCTTCCTGCTGTAAATCAATACCAAACAGGGCCAACAAATCCTGTTTTTGCCCAATAACCACGCGCTCTGTTTTTTCCAACTTCAAGCGCACAGGAATCAGTAACGGTTGCGGCTTCAATCCTGCCTCACCTGGCGTCAGTTGTGCCTGACGGAGCCAACGCTCCCCGACCGTCAACGAAATCAGAGCCAACCGCTGATGTTGTTCAACCACGGCACAGTCATCAATGACGGTCAGTACGCGGCCAAAACTTTGACCGTGTGCCCCCAGAGGGGCTTCTGCGGGTCGTTCTGCTGTCACCGACGCAGGACGTGCAGGAAACAGTGGCTGCCGTACGGAGGGTGTGGGCTCAGCCGCCGCCGCAACCGGCGTTTGCATCAGTGTTTGATACACTTTGCCCTCACGCTGACTGTAGCCTGGCTGCTGCTGCGGCCAGGCTGCTGGCGCAGAGGACTGGCCGCCACCGGTGCTGCGTCCCGCACTTTTGCTTTCCGGCGCTGGCCGAGGCACCTGAGGCTCAAGCGTGAACTGATTCTCTCCCGCCGCCTGTCGGTTCTCGGGCTGCCAACGCACTTTGGGCTCTTCCGGCTGTGCGATAGCAGGCAAGGTCGGCGCGGCGCTTTCTTGCAGCACGCTGACCACGCCTTGATAGATGAAATCATGGACTAATCGCGACTGATGAAAACGCACCTCATGCTTCGCAGGGTGCACATTCACATCCACCTGATGGGGATCCAGCGTCAGATAGAGCACGTAAGCCGGTTGATGATCGTCACCCAGCTTGTCCTGATAGGCCTGGCGGATAGCATGGTTAATCAGGCGATCGCGCATCACGCGGCCATTCACATAGCAATATTGCAATTCTGACAGTTGCCGGGAACCTGCAGGATCGGCCACCCAACCGTGCAATTTGAGGTCACCGTGTTGCCACTCAATGCTCAGCGCATGGGTAACGAACGTCGTGCCGCACAGGGTGCCCAGCCGACGCGCATTCTGCGTAACATCACGCGCCGCGCGGTACTGCCGCACGAGCTTGCCGTTGTGGGTTAAGGTTATCGCCACATCAAAGCGGGCCAGCGCAATGCGGCGCACCACTTCATCAATATGGGTAAATTCCGTTTTTTCTGTGCGCATAAACTTGCGGCGTGCAGGCGTGTTGTAAAACAGATCTAACACTTCAAGCGTGGTGCCAACCGGGTGTGCAGCAGGTTTGAGCGTCACCGCCATATCACGCCCTTCGGCGTAGGCTTGCCAGGCTTCGGTCTGCGACGCCGTGCGCGAGGTTAGCGTCAGGCGAGAGACCGCACTGATACTGGCTAGCGCCTCACCGCGAAAACCCAGGCTTAAGATCGCTTCCAGGTCATCCAGCGAGCTGATTTTGCTGGTCGCGTGACGCGCTAGCGCCAGCGATAATTCGTCTTTGCCGATGCCCTGGCCATCATCACGAATGCGAATCAGTTTTGCGCCACCCTTCTCGATATCAATATCGATACGTGTTGCACCCGCATCCAGGCTGTTTTCCACCAGCTCTTTTACCACCGAAGCGGGACGTTCCACCACTTCGCCAGCGGCAATCTGGTTAGCCAGTTGCGGTGTGAGTATCTGAATCGGCATAGTGCGTCCTGTCCTATCGCTTATCAAGATGCCGGAATGGTCAGCGTTTGCCCCAGCATCACGTTGCTGCTTTTCATCTTGTTCGCCTGCATGATCGCTTTTGAACTCACGCCATAGTGCGCCGCAATCGCGGTCAGAGAGTCACCGCGCGTGACTTTATGGCGGCGCACCTGCGCAGCGGCTTTCGCGCGTGCAGGAACCAGTAAGCGTTGCCCAACCCAAACGCCGGGCTTTTTCAACTTGTTCATCGCCGTCAGCGTAGCGGTACTGACACCATAATGTGCCGCAATGCCTGACAGGGTTTCCCCGCGCTTAACAACATGCCGCTGGGTTGCTCCGCTGTATGCGGTAGCCGTTTGCGCCGGTGTCTCTGGTGTATCAACCGCCGCTGCGGACGCCAGCGGTCGGTTTTCCGCCTTTGGGACGGATTGCAACGGGTGCGCCAGGAAGTAATCACGCAAGCCTTTGTGAATCGACTCGGCAATCTTCTGCTGGTACGCACTGCTTGCCAGCAGCCGCTCCTCTGAAGGATTACTGATAAAACCCGTTTCGACGAGCAGTGACGGGATATCTGGCGATCGCAGCACGCCTAAACTGGCGTGCTCCGGGCGACGTTTATGCAAGGTGCCTACGCGCTGCATTTGGGCGATCACTTTCACTGCCACGTCGTAGCCTACGCGCTGCGAGTGGCCAAATTGCAAATCCAGTACCGCCTGGCTGAGATAGGGATCGGCCTGGCTATTGGCGAGTAAATCTCCCGCGCCACCCAGCAGCTCGGACTGTTTCTCGTGTTGCTCCAACCAGTTTGCCATTTCACTGTTGGCGCGACGATTCGACAGCACCCAGACGGACGCCCCTTTCGCACTGCGGTTCGGTGCAGCATCCGCGTGGATAGAGACCAGTAAGCTGGCGTTTTGCTTGCGCGCAACCTCAGAACGGCCCATAACGGACACAAAATAATCCCCATCACGCGTCAGCACGCCTTTAAACATCGGATCTGCGCTCAGTAATGCCTTTAACTTCCGCGCAATCGCAATGGTGACATTCTTCTCTTTCGTGCCGCCGGGCCCAATCGCTCCTGGATCTTGTCCACCGTGTCCGGCATCAATCGCCACCACAATGGTGTCGTTAGCCGCCGAGGTGCGGCGTCCTGGCACCGCGCGCGTATTGCCGCTGGTCACCGCCGTGACTTTATTGGCATCAAACGGATTGCGGGCAGGCACATTGTCATTGGATGACGTATTGCGTGCCGTTGAGACCGGCGCAGAAGAAGACGGTGCCGTCGCACTCGCTTTCCCCGTTATCGTAAACACAACCTGATATTGGCCACCGACCTGCTGGGTGACCGCGCGCGTTTTGCCGGCTTTGGTCAGTTCAAACACCAGACGAATACTTTGATTGTCTTTCGGCTGGCTGGTGCGGATTCGCTTAACAATGTTCTCACCGCTAAACGTCAACGGCAGCCCCTGGATCGCACCGCTTTGGCGGATATCCAGCACCACGCGATGGGGATTACTCAAGGGGAAAAAAGCGTATACCGGCTGGCCGCTAAAGCGCAGCGTCACGGTCGCTTTGCTGTCGCCGTTGGAAACATTGATATCGGCCAAATTGGCGGCAAAGACAGGAAAACTCAACAAGGCCAACAGCAAGAAGACGGCGCGCATCATGAGCGCACCTCAAATCCCGCCAGCATGGCTTCGCCTTTTGCTGACAACGCCTCAAGCTGCGCTTCACGCCCCGCATCAAGATAGCGCAGGTGCAACGCCAAATCGGGAGCGGGCAAGACACCCGCGCCTTGCTGTGGCCATTCCACCAGGCAAATCGCATCCTCACTGAAATAGTCACGAATGCCCATAAACTCCAACTCTTCGGGATCGGCGAGGCGATAGAGGTCGAAGTGATAAATGTTTTTACCGTTCAGGCTATAAGGCTCAACCAACGTATAAGTTGGGCTTTTCACGTTGCCTTGATGGCCCAGCCCTTGCAAAAATCCGCGACTGAAGGTGGTTTTACCCGCGCCTAAATCGCCGATCAGGTGGATGACCACCGCGCCTGTACACAAGGCGGCCAGCTTCCCGCCCAGTGCCAGTGTGGCGGCTTCATCAGGTAATGTTTCTACTCGGATAGTCATTCTTTTAATGTGATTCCAGGGTTTACTAATTGACGGATTTCACTGAATAAATCGCTGGCCAGCATCCCGCGCATACCGTGATGGCGGGCAAGTTGGTCGGCTGCGGCACCGTGAACCACGCAGCCTGCACTGGCGGCGGTAAAAAGCGCCAATCCTTGCGCCATCAGGCTCCCAATAATGCCTGATAAAACATCCCCCATGCCGCCCGAGGCCATGCCTGCATTGCCTACGTCGGCGATGGCCTGTTCACCGGCTTCGCTGACGATCAACGTGCCTGCGCCTTTCAGCACCACAACACCACCGTAGCGCCGGGCCAATAGCTGAGCAGCATGTAAGCGATCACTTTCAATGTCGCTCACCTTGAGATTGAGTAATCGGGCGGCTTCGCCTGGATGCGGCGTAATAACACGATTTTGACGTTTCTGCGGCCTGAATGCCAGCAGGTTTAGTGCATCGGCATCCCAGAGCATGGGTTTTTGTGTGTTTTCTATTTGTTCCAGCGCCTGTTGGGCTTCTTTTTCCTGCCCAAGCCCAGGGCCGACCACCACAATATCGGCCCATGCCAGCGCCTGCTCCAGGCGATCGCGACCGAGTTCATCGACCATCAATTCAGGCCGCGCCGTCAGCATGGGCGCCACATTAGAAGAGTGAGTGAGTACTCGCACCAGACCCGCACCACTGCGTAATGCGGCTTCGCCCGCCAGGCGAATGGCTCCCGCCGTGCCTGCCGCGCCGCCAACCAGTAACAATTTGCCGTGATCGCCTTTGTGTGATGTCGCCCGTCGCGCCGGTAACCAGTTGATCAGTTGCGCGGCATCGATACGCTGCCAGGGCGCAGTGCGCTTTTCCAGCCAGGCGTGTAAGCCCAGCGTCGCCACCTGCAATGTGCCCACCACATCCCGCGCCTTTCCCGTCAGTAAACCCGGCCTTAAGGCGATCAGGCTGACGGTCAGTGCGGCCTGAATACAGGCCCCCGGTATTGCGCCGTTTGCTGCAGAAAGCCCGGACGGCACATCCACCGCCACCACCGGCGCGGGTGACTGATTCGCCTGTTCAATTGCCGCCGCCAGCGCCACCGAAGGTGCACGGTTGAGGCCATTTCCCAACAGCGCATCAATAACGATGTCGTAGGTTGTCGGCCAGGCCGTATCAATTGACTGTACATCGCCTACCGCGCGCCACGCCTGTCGGGCCTGCTGGGCTTCTTCCGGCAGAGCCTGCTGGTCTTCACTGGCCAGCACCGTGACCTGCTTGCCCGCCATCAACGCCAGTCGGGCAATCACATAGCCGTCTCCCCCATTGTTACCGGGGCCGCACAAGATGAGCCAGTGTTGAGCCGCGGGAAAGCGTCTTGAAGCTATTTGCCATACCGCTTCTCCCGCTCGCTCCATCAACGCATACAGGCTCAGTCCGTGTGCGTCTGCCGCCTGACGCTCCAACAGGGACATCTGATCCGCAGGCCAGACAGATTGTGGTAAACTAGGCGTGTTTTCTTGCGCACTCAGGTTATTCATGTCACACCCTCTCGATCTCATCTCACTGGCCACCCAAATTAAACAATGGGGGCAGGAACTGGGCTTCCAGCAAGTCGGGATTTGCGATACCGATTTGTCACTGGAAGAGCCCAAACTTCAGGCCTGGCTTGATAAACAGTACCACGGTGAAATGGACTGGATGGCGCGTCATGGCATGATGCGCGCCCGCCCTCATGAGCTGCTGCCCGGCACACTGCGGGTGATCAGCGTCCGCATGAACTATCTGCCAGCAAAAGCCGCCTTTGCCAGCACGCTGAAAAATGCTCGCCTTGGATATGTTAGTCGCTATGCGCTGGGACGTGATTATCACAAAGTTTTGCGCAACCGGTTAAAACAGCTTGGCGATCGCATCCGCGATCACTGCGGTGCCCTCAATTACCGTCCCTTTGTTGATTCCGCACCGTTGCTGGAGCGGCCTCTGGCGCAGAAAGCCGGGTTGGGATGGACAGGGAAACACTCGCTGATTCTTAATCGTGACGCTGGCTCCTGGTTCTTTCTGGGGGAACTGCTTATTGACCTGCCCCTGCCGGTTGATACACCGCAGGAAGAACAATGCGGGCGCTGTGTCGCCTGCCTGACCATCTGCCCAACAGGTGCCATTGTCGAGCCGTATGTGGTCGACGCTCGCCGCTGCATCTCCTATCTGACCATTGAACTGGAGGGAGCCATCCCCGAAGCGCTGCGGCCTTTAATCGGCAATCGCATTTATGGCTGCGATGACTGCCAACTGATTTGCCCGTGGAATCGCTACAGTCAGTTGAGCGATGAGGACGACTTCTCGCCACGGCGTGTTTTACATGCGCCAGAGCTGACTGAACTGTTTAGCTGGGATGAAGCCCGCTTTCTGAAGGTAACGGAAGGTTCGGCCATTCGGCGGATTGGTCATTTACGTTGGCTGCGTAACATTGCGGTGGCGATGGGCAATGCGCCGTGGGACAGCACGATCTTTGAGGCGTTGCATCGTCGATTAGGTGAGCACCCACTTCTGGATGAACATATTCACTGGGCGATTGCGCAACAGCAACAGCGCAGGAGCGATTCGGCGATTGAAGTCCAGCAAGCGCAGCAAAAGCGCCTGATCCGCGCAGTAGAAAAAGGTTTACCGCGCGATGCCTGAGACGGCCACCTCATTATCCACACCTTGTGAATAAAAATAAAAAAGTGTTGTCATTCAAATGACACAAAAAGAACAAGTGATCCAGATAACAATTTTAACACTTCTCATAACGAGAAAAATCAATAAGTTAAAATTGATATGTCAAATATTGCTCATTGCAGAAGGACGCTATTGAGAGTCTTAACCTGTGGATAAGTCTGTTTACAGCTTTGTAAGAGATCGGCAAATTACAGCGATTTCCGTAGCCGGAAGCTGTGCATAACGTTTGGAAACTGGAAGACGATTTGGAGCGGGAAACGAGACTCGAACTCGCGACCCCGACCTTGGCAAGGTCGTGCTCTACCAACTGAGCTATTCCCGCATAGGAGGTACGTACTGCTAAACAAATTTTGGAGCGGGAAACGAGACTCGAACTCGCGACCCCGACCTTGGCAAGGTCGTGCTCTACCAACTGAGCTATTCCCGCTT